>NZ_JAQQWU010000002.1:0-544816 GCF_028610625.1 Guptibacillus spartinae | reverse complement strand
TCATGCCGGTCGTACGGGAGGGGCATAGAACCTTCGTCAGGGGGTTATAAATAGTAATAAGCGTTAAAGAGAGAGAGGGGGCGTCCATAGGACGCCCCCTCTCATGTCGTGGATACTTCACAAATGCGGTTTACTTTAAGTAGTAGTAGCTCCTATTCTTTCAGCAGCGCTTTTTCCTGCTGTATACCCTGTTACAAAGGCGGATGTGATGTTGTAACCGCCGGTATACCCGTGAATGTCGAGAACTTCTCCACAGAAGTAAAGACCTGTTGTGAATTTTGAAGCCATTTCTTTCGGATGGATTTCTTTTAATGAGACGCCCCCGCCCGTTACGAAAGCTTTATCAATGGGGAGCGTACCATCGATTGCTACTTGAAATTGCTTTAATAATCGGACGTATTCACGTACTTTCTCTTTTGATAAGTGAGCATACGTAGTGTCAGGTGAAATGTCTGCCTTATTTAATAAGAAAAGCATGTATCGTTCTGGGACTTTACTTTTCCAAATGTTTTTTATCGCTTTTTTAGGCTCATCTTTTGAGAGTTTCATATGTTCCCGAAATAAATCTTCTTCGTTTTGATCCGGTGCTGCATCGATTTGCAAAGGAATGTACTGCGCGTTGAATTTTTTCATTGCTTTGACAACATATTGACTGCAGCGAAGCACTGCGGGGCCAGAAAGCCCGATATGTGTGAAAATCATATCCCAACGATGTGTTTTAATAACTTTGCCTTTCGGATTGAGAACAGATAGCGCTACATCTCGAAGGGACAAGCCTTGAAGTTCCTTGTTTTTAATAAAAGCTTCACTAGAAGTCAGAGGGACTTCAGTGGGGTATAGGTCAGTAATCGTATGACCGCCTTCTTCCGCCCATGCATAACCATCCCCAGTTGAACCTGTATGAGGGACAGACTTCCCCCCTACAGCAATAATCACATTGGAGGAGTATATTTCTTCTTTTGTTTTAAGCCTTACTCCTGAAACAGCACCATCTTTGTATAGAACCTTGTCAACGGGTGTGTTTACTTGTATCGTTACGTTTAATCGTCGCACTTTATCGAGTAGCGCATTGACAACTGATTTTGCATCGTCGGTAACAGGGAACATTCTACCATGGTCTTCTTCTTTTAATTGAATGCCAAGATCTTCAAAAAATGCAATAATGTCTTCGTTATTAAAAATATTGAACGCACTGTATAAGAATTTTCCGTTACCTGGAATGAATTTAATCAATTCATCAAGTGGAAGTCGGTTTGTCACGTTACAACGACCGCCTCCAGAAATCGCTAGTTTTCGCCCGAGCTTATTTCCTTTATCAACAAGAAGCACTTTTGCTCCATGTTCCGCTGCTGATACAGACGCCATGAGTCCAGACGGACCTCCGCCAATCACAATGACATCGTAGTTCATACTTACACCTCTCTCATTTTGCTACACACAAACATACCACAATTCACTCCTCTTAATAAAGTTTCATAAAAATTTATATTTGTTGTTACTAGCTAAATAGCTTAAAATGGAGAAGTGTATTTATAGAACTGTTGAAAAATGTTGATAGATGACGAATGGATTTAGTTGAATGGTTAGAAGTAGGAGATGGAGAAATGTCTGATTCAAATGTGATTAGAGGGACAATGTTGCTGTCAGCTGCAACCCTTTTTTCTAGAATAATTGGTATGATTTATATGTTTCCTTTTACAGCTCTTGTTGGTACACAAGGTGTTGCCCTTTACACATACGCGTATACTCCGTATACCATTATGCTCAGCCTATCTACGGTTGGAATTCCACTAGCTGTTTCAAAGTTCGTGTCGAAGTATCATACGCTGGGGGATTATCGAACCGGAAGAAGACTTTTTAAATCGGGTCTTCTTTTAATGTCGCTGACTGGATTTGTTGCATTCTTAGCGCTTTTTCTATTAGCTGAGCCAATTGCTCGTATTGTCATTGATGAGGGGAAAGAAGGGAATACAATTGCGGATGTCACATTGGTCATCCGTGTGGTGAGTATGGCGCTATTAATTGTACCCATCATGAGTTTAACGCGCGGATTTTTCCAGGGGCTTCAATCAATGGGGCCAACCGCAGTATCCCAAGTTGTTGAACAAATTTTTAGAATCGTATTTATCCTGGCTTCAAGTGTTATTATCATTAAATTCATGGACGGCGATGCAGCTACAGCCGCTACATATGCCACTTTTGGCGCATTTGTTGGGGCAGTTGGAGGATTGCTTGTTGTCTTCTGGTATTACCGAAAGCGTAAGCCGACGCTAGATCGTCACCTTGCTGAAAGCACGGTAGATCATAACGTATCCTTAAAGGACATGTATAAAGAAATTATTACGTATGCTCTTCCGTTTGTTGTTGTTGGTTTAGCAATACCTCTGTATTTGCAAATTGATACGTTGCTCATTAATCCAGCATTAAAAAGTATCGGGTACGATAAACCTGCTTATGAAGAAGTGTTTGCGATTATAACCGGACTTGCTCATAAATTAATCATGATTCCTGTTTCGCTTGCTACTGCTCTTTCAATGACGATTATCCCGGCTATTACAAAATCTTTTACGGCAAATCGTGAGGGAGCATTGCAAAATCAGCTGACCCAAACATTCCAGATCTTATTGTTCTTAACGACGCCTGCTGCAATCGGGCTAGCTGTTTTATCTGAGCCAATTTTCAGGGTGCTTTACCCAACAGTAAATCAAGAGCTTGGTAGTTGGCTGTTGATGTGGTATGCTCCAACGGCTATCTTATTTGCCCTATTTTCTGTAACGGCTGCGATCTTACAAGGAATCAATAAACAGAAATATGCCGTTTATAGTCTACTCGCTGGGCTTGCACTTAAAGCTGGATTAACTTACCCATTCGTCACAATATTTGAGGGAAAAGGATCGGTTCTGGCTACAAATGTTGGCTTGTTAACCTCTGTAATCGTGACAATTGTTGTGATTAAGAAATATACAGATTACGAGTTTGGATTCCTGGTAAGAAGATTGCTACTCATTGGGATATTTGTAGCGGTGATGGCAGTTGCTTCTAAATTGGCTATTCTTCCATTAGAGTCGGTTATGCCAAATTTATATCTCTCTAAAAGTGAAGGTGGGAGTATGCTGTACTCCATTATTAACTTACTAATTGGCATAACGGTAGGAGGAATCGTTTTTCTTTGGCTATCGTACCGATCCAATCTTGCAGGATTAATCTTAGGCGAACGATTTTCATTTCTTAAAAGACGTTAAAAAAATGAAGGCCCCCGTGGGGCCTTCATTTTTTGTGAGGGAGTAGCGATAATTAATAGCCGTAATCCTCATCGCGTATCCCAATTTGTCTTTCAATTCTTGTGATTCTCCGATCTTGCCGTCTTAGCTCCTGCTCAATTTGTCTGAGCTGTTGTTCAATATTTCCAGGGTATCCTGGTTGTCCGGGGTACTCCGGCTGTCCAGGGTATCCGGGAAACCCTGGATATAGTTGATACTGCTGCCCTTGTTGCCGATCATACACACAAAACGCCTCCTTTAATAGGTACTTGATAGTGTATGTAAAGGTTGGGCAGTGTTGCTGGGCTTCTATCCCGTGTTATACTGAGTTTTTCTGATACCAACTCAGTTGTTCTCCGATTCCAAGTCCTTTTAAAGGCACTTCATACACATAATCGAATCGGTTTAGCTGAGGCTCAAGATGTTTGCGATAGACGGAGCCTCCGTGCAAACAAACGAGAATATCTGTAGACGTTTCATATCGAGAGAATTGCTCAATGACTTTTTGCGCCCACTCTTCTCGTTGGTGATGGGAGAATGTTTTAATCGATACATCATACGGGTCCATGATGTCTTCTGGTAATAAAAGTCCATCTTTGGCATTATAGAAATACATGCGATCATAATGTTGGGACGCGTATTCAAGCGTTTTTTGAAATAACGGACTTTGGTAAAACTCTGTTACAGGTGCAGATTTCGTGCTCTTCTTGCGTGCTGTTGCTAAAAGTCCAACTTTCACAGTCATTTGATTCACTCCAAACGTGCATTTTGGCATTTAACGTTTACATACCCTTACGAATCAAAAAGTATGCTAAAAAAACAAATAAATAGTGGAAAAAATATGGAAAAGGAGAGATGGAAATGCGTTTAGATAAATTGTTAGCAAATATGGGTTACGGGACAAGAAAAGAAGTAAAAAAACTTTTAAAAACGGGTGTCGTTCGTGTGGATGAAGAAGTGACCAAGGATGCAAAGCAGCACGTTGATCCAGAAGCTAATCATGTAACGGTATATGAGGAGACAGTCGAATATCGGGAATTCATTTATCTCATGATGAATAAACCAGCTGGTGTCATTTCAGCCACGGAAGATGAAGAAGAGACTGTTATTGATATTCTTATTCCGGAGGATCAGGTGTTTGAGCCGTTTCCGGTAGGTCGCTTAGACAAAGATACTGAAGGGCTACTTATTATTACAAATGACGGAAAGCTTGCCCATCATTTAACGTCACCAAAGCATCATGTGCCTAAAACCTACTTTGCACGAATTAAGGGTGTCGTGACCGAAGAAGATGTTCGTTCTTTTGAGAAAGGGGTTACGCTTGATGATGGTTACGAAACAAAACCAGGTGAATTAGCCATTTTACATGCTGGTGAAGAATCAGAAATTGAGCTAACGATTCACGAAGGGAAGTTTCATCAAGTGAAGCGGATGTTTGAAGCTGTAGGTAAGAAAGTCATCTATTTACAACGAATTCAAATGGGAGATATTCATCTTGATCGAGACTTGGAGCCTGGAGAATACCGAGAATTAACAGAAGAAGAAGTAACGATCCTCCATAAGTGATCCATTGTTTCCTTTTCACTGACCTGGGGAATAGCATGAGTAGTCAGTTGCGAAGGAGAGGATTTTCATGATTAAGGTTGGAAAAGAAATGCACGGTCAAAAGTTGGAAAATGAATCAACGGCTGAATTTAATGTGAAACAGGTTTACTTTGATCAAGAGCTTCGTCAAGCAACATTCATAGAAATTGAAAAAAAAGAGGTATCTAATAAGAAAGATGCTATTCCTGATCACCATGCGGGCGAGATGCTTCATTCGATACAAGCATCTGGGGGACAGTTTACACCAGATAATTATCCAGTGACAGATGATGATCGAAAAGAACAAGAAGCAAACGGGATGATGATTGTTTCATATGCTCAGTTGAATTGGTATAAAGATGGATTCAGGCTTGGAGAAAATGTGGAAGACGTTCACACATCTGTTTTAGCAGATCAATGTTCTTATCGATCGTTAATAAAAGCTGAAGTATTAACGGAAGATGGAGAAGAGCTTGGTAAGGTGAAGGAGGTTGTGCTTCATCCCGATGGAAGAATCGAGGGCTTTGAGCTTTCAGAAGGATTTTTATCTGATTTTCTTTCTAGCGAGCAGCCGTTTTTAAAAGTTGATAATACAGTAAAATATCAGCACGATAAAGTGATTGTTCCAAAAGACTATCATCACTCCTTAAAATCAACGTAATGGATAAAAGCCCTGCTTTAAAGCAGGGCTTTTACTATGAACATGTAATTAAATATGACAAGCGTCTAAATTAAAAAGGCTTTCGTCAGATTAATTTAGACGAAAAGCCCGTAAATACAGGTAAATCTATTTGTGTTATCCAACTTTAACTCTCTTGCTTGTGATTGTCCAGAATCCTCGGTTTGGGCTTTTGACTAATTCATTATAGGCCAGTACATTCAAATCTCTTTGAACTGTTCGCTGGGTAATCCCAAACTCTTCAACTAACTCATTTGTGCTGACAGTACCATGCTTGCTAATAAATAAATAGATAGACTTGATACGGGTCATCATACGATCAGTTGAAGTAATACTCAAAGAACCACTCCCTAACATGTAATCAATGCCTTATCCCTAGCATAATTAATGACTATTAAAACCATATGAAGAAAACGTTAAGATATACTTAATTTCAAGCATTTCCTTCAATTTTTTCATGAAAGTTTGGCTGAGTGCTCCGATTAAGACTGGAAGTGATTTCTGGATGTGTTGGGTTTCCCAACTTGGTGTATTGACGAATAGGTTATACCACTTTCATAAGATAAGCGATTGATTGGCATTATTATTTAATTCCACTCCTACTGCCATTTCCCTTTTATGGGCCAACGTACACCCCCTCTTTAAAGTTTATTTTACAATAATTCTGTTATTTCGGCAAAAAATTTCATTTCTTTTGGCTCATTCTTCCTTAACAAACATTCCTTTGCTATTCTTATAGTACGATTAGATAGAGGGAGGGGGATTCCTATGCTTTTTCGTATCATTCTTAAAAATGCCATTAAATTAAACAATCGATTTATGTTAGTTGTAGCGTTCATTCTTATTTTGGTTAGTACCCTGGTCATGCGTTTCCTAGAGCCAGAGACGTTTCCAACTCTGTTTGATTCACTCTGGTGGGTGATGACCACCGTTACGACAGTAGGTTATGGAGATTACTTCCCGATCACGATAGCAGGAAGAATCTATGCAATGTTCCTTTATATTGTTGGAATTGGGTTGATTGGTGTTGTTATTGGTAAGTTTGTTGATGGGTTTTCAGAAATCAAGAAGCGAAAGGAGGAAGGGAAAATGCCTTATCAAGGTCACGATCATATCATTATTATAGGATGGTCACAAAAAGCTGCCTATGCGGTATCAGAAATTATGGATTCAGATCAATGCGAGATTGTCATTATTGACAATTTAGCAAAAGCACCAATAATCGAAGAGAATATTCATTATATCCAGGGGGATGCTGCAGAAGAAGCAACGTTGAAAAAAGCTGATATTATGAAAGCGAAAGCTGTGCTTATCTTCTCTGATGATGCGATTCACGATGCGCTTCTCGCAGATGGAAAGTCACTGATCATTGCTAGCTCAATTGAAAGACTTTCAGTAGATATTCACACAACGGTAGAGGTGATGAAAGAAGAGCATATAAAGAATTTCACACATGTTCAGGTTGATGAGTTTGTTCTTTCACATGAAGCAGTTTCTCGAATGGCAGTTAGGTCTGCTTTTACAAAGGGAATATCAGGAGTGTATTCACAGCTATTGAGCAGGGGGCACGGAGAGAATTTATATGAAATTGGCGTACAGCAAGAGTGGAATACATATCGAGATGCTTTTCATGCACTACTACAACAAGGGGCGACACTTATAGCTGACGGAAATCGGATGGATATTAATCGGCGCTTAGATGAAACGATACCTGCAAATGCTAAGCTATTTGTGATTTGTGATCAAGCCGTATATGAAGGAATAAAAGGAGTGAAATAAAGTGAGTGAAGTGAACTGGAAGGAAGAAGTACTCAATCGAAAAGAATCGTTAATCGAAGACTTAAAAGGCCTTTTGCGTATTGAGAGTGTTTTAGATGAAGAGAATAGTACGAAAGATGCTCCGTTTGGTCCTAAAGTGAAAGAGGCACTTGATTATATGCTTGGTTTAGGAAACCGTGATGGGTATGAAACAAAAAATGTTGAACAGGTAGCAGGCCATTTAGAGTTCGGACAAGGCGAAGACGTAATCGGTATTTTATGTCATGTTGATGTTGTACCAGCAGGTAAAGGCTGGTCGTCACCCCCTTTTACGCCGGAGATCCGAGATGGAAAGATATTTGCTAGAGGAGCAATTGATGATAAAGGGCCAACGATTGCGGCATACTGGGCCATGAATATTGTGAAGGAACTTTATCCTGATCTATCAAAAAGGGTTCGACTGATCGTTGGTACGGATGAAGAAAGCTCATGGCGATGTGTCGATTCGTATTTTAAGCATGAAGAAATGCCAACAATGGGTTTTGCCCCTGATGCCGTGTTTCCAATTATCCATGCCGAAAAAGGAATTGCGGACTTTGAGTGGATTTTTCCTGTAAACGAAGAAAAAAAGGCACCGTTCATTCTCCACTCTTTCCATTCTGGTCAGCGGTTGAATATGGTGCCAGATTATGCGGTAGCAGAATGTCAAAGTAGTGAAGACCAATTACTTGACGTCAAAAAGGAATTCGAGCTATTTTTAAATGATAAAGATCTTAAAGGGAAAGCGACGCTGGATAAGCACTTAACCTTAGAAATCCATGGAGTATCGGTTCATGGTTCAGTTCCTCATGAAGGCGTGAATGCTGCATTTCGTTTAGCTGAATTTTTGGGTGAATTGATTCTCGATCAAAGTGGAGACGCTTATATTAGCTTTATCACAAAATGGCTAATGGATGATTTCACCGGAGATCGATTGGGGATTTCTTACAGAGATCACTTTACTGGAGCGCTGACCATGAATGCAGGTACTTTTGAGTACAAAGCGAATCAGCAGGGTAAAGTTGGTATGAATCTTCGCTATCCTGTCACATGTGACTTTGATGCTGTGAAGCAGACGTTTGAAAAGGTAACCGCTCCAATGTCAGTGAAAATGGAAATGATCGATCATATGACGCCACATCATGTGCCACAGGATCATGAATTAATTCAAAAACTTCAACAGGTTTATGAGAAGCAAACTGGCGAACCAGCTAAGCTTCTGTCAATAGGCGGAGGAACGTATGCACGTTCTTTACAAGCTGGAGTGGCATTCGGTGCGCTTTTTGAAGGGAAGCCCCAGTTAGCCCATCAAAAAGATGAGTATGTGGAGATCGATGATTTGTTGCGAGCGGCAGCGATTTATGCGGAAGCGATCTATGAGCTTGCAAAATAAATGAGTGAGCGCCATGCCAGTACTGGCATGGCGCTCACTAGTTGGATTCTAGCAGGTTATGTTGTTTTTCGAGGCCCCTTATAAAGAGCTGAATAAATCACTTGATAAATAACGTTCACCAGAATCACATGTCATTGTAACGACGACCTGGTTAGGCGATAGACGCTCAGCCACTTTCATTGCTGCAAAGACGGCAGCACCTGAAGATGGACCTACAAGCAATCCCTCTTCCCTAGCCAATTTACGCGTCACTCCATAGGCTTGTTCGTCCGTAATTTGAATAATTTCATCATACACCGATGTGTTCAGAATATCAGGTATAAAACCTGGACTTGTCCCAACGAGCTTGTGTTTTCCGGGCTTTCCGCCTGATAGAACCGGGGAGCCTTCTGGTTCCACAACGTGTACAGTAAGATCAGGGAAGTGTTCTTTTAATACTTCACCTGTTCCTGTAACAGTTCCACCAGTCCCTGCAGTGGAAACAAAGGCGGCTGGAGTGACCCCAAGTTGCTTCATGGCTTCTACTATTTCAAGCGCTGTTGAAGTTCGATGGGCATCTGGATTAGCGGCATTTTCAAATTGCATTGGGATAAAGCTATTATCAATGGTTTCAGCAATTTCTTTGGCTTTTTTGATTGCCCCAGGCATTTTCTCGGAAGATGGTGTAAGCACAACCTTCGCGCCGTAGGCCTTTAGAAGCTTAATGCGTTCTTGTGTTGCGTTATCAGGCATAACAATGATAGCTGGATATCCTTTTGCTGCAGCATTCATGGCAAGCCCGATGCCGGTATTCCCGGAAGTTGGCTCGATGATGGTAGAGCCTGCGTTAAGTAAGCCGTCTTCTTCTGCTTTTGCAATCATATTATACGCCGCGCGGTCCTTTACGCTTCGACTTGGATTAAAGTATTCGAGCTTAGCGTATATCTTGGCGCCATCTGGATTAGGAACTCGATTTAATTTGAGTAAAGGCGTATCGCCAATAAGGTCGGCCATATTTTCGTAGATCATGTAAGCACATCCTTTTCATACAAGGTAAGGTTAACTTTCCTAGTTTATTGGTCAGTATAGAAAGTAGTAGTAGGGAAATCTTCCCTTTCGACAATGTTTTCTAATACTGTTCCCCATTATAGCAAAAGATAAATCTTTCGTAATAAGATCAAGCTTATGAATGAAAAAAGATTAGATTATTCAGATTGTTTGATAGAATAGAAAAAGGATAGAAGGAGTGGACAAGTTGAATACCCATTACTTTATTGCCCTCCCCATCCAACCACACCTTAGAAAGACACTTCTCGAGATTCAGATGAAGACTCGGTTAGCTTTATTCAAGCATATCGTTTATCCTGAAGATTTTCATATTACGGTGGCTTTTCTAGGTGTAGCGGATGAAGAGCAACTGACTAAGTTACAAGAAGGATTACAAAAGATGGCACAATTCATGGAACCTTTTAAATTAGAAGTTGAAGGACTAAATTATTTTGGTTTAGAAGATCAACCACGCGTCCTTTATGCTGATGTTAAACGATCCGATCAATTGGATAAGCTCCATGAAGACATTGTCCGAATTTGTCAGTTGGCAGGATTTTCACTTAAGGAAAGGGAATATTCCCCTCATGTGACACTAGCTAAGAAATGGCACGACCCTACTAAAAAAATACAACTAAACTGGCCAACACTTAACTGTGAATGTCAGGAAGTATCGAGTGTGACATTGTATCAAGTAGCACCCGGCGAAACCCCAAGGTATAAAGGTGTGGCGACTTATGAGTTCACAACTAAATAAATACATGCTGATTGTATTACAAATTGTTCTATTGTTTGGTTTTTATCTGGTGGGGGGATTTCTCCAAACAACATTTGCCCTTCCTGTGCCTGGGAGTGTCGTGGGTATGCTGCTTCTACTCATTGGGCTTTATTTAAAATGGATTCCGGTTCAATGGATTTCTCAAGGATCATCTGCCTTATTGAATCATTTGCCGTTATTATTCGTGCCAGTGACGGTTGGCATTATGCAACACCTTGACTTCTTCAGTGGTAAGAGTCTCTGGTTAGTTCCAATTGTCCTTCTCAGTACGTGGATTGTAATGGGGACAACTGGGCTGCTTGGACAGTTTCTTGCTAATCGAAAGGAGTGGGGGAAATGATGCTACTACAAATGATTTTTTGGCTATTCATGACAATCTTACTTTACGTTGTTTTTCGCCGCCTCTATCAATTACTACCATATCCTTTCATGATCCCTGTATTAACATGTACAGTCGTTCTGGTTATTGTATTAACGTCATTTGATGTTTCATATGACACCTACTTCAGTGGAGGGAAATGGATCGATGCTTTACTAGGACCTGCTATTGTTGCATTAGCTTTTCCATTATACCAGCAAAGAAAATTACTTAATAAGTTTAAAATTGAGATCCTGGCAACGGTCTTAACAGCAAGCCTTTTAGGCATATTGTCGGGATATTGGTTAGCCGTTGTCAGTGGATACAATCAGATGATCGTGTCGACCATTATTTCTAAAAATGTCACAACTCCTGTTGCGATGGAAGTGGCAAGTATGACCGGAGGAGAGCCCGCTTTTGCTGTTATCTTTGTGATGATTGCTGGGATTGGTGGCGCGGTAACGGGGCCATGGTTGTTTCAAATCCTTGGCATATCAAACTTTCTTGGAGTGGGAATGGCTTTTGGGGGGGCATCCCATGCAATAGGTACCGCAAAAGCTCTAGAATATGGTCAGAGAGAAGCGGCAATTAGCTCAATTGGGTTAAGTTTATGTGCCTTATGTGTATCGATACTCGGCCCGATTCTACTCAAGTGGATTTCTTGAATTATTTTATAAAACAAAGGTCAAAAAACATTTTTATAAATAAGATAGGTAAAGAAAAAGGTTGTAAGCATCTCAGCAAAGGATGGGATTCAGATGATACGAGATTATTCTGCATATAACAAAGTGAGCCAGGCTTTTACAGCCTATTGGGATGAATTTCATACCATTACGGTAATGGCAAATATCTCGTTAGATGTAAAAGATGCCTACACCCTTACTGATGGCCATTTAGACATCCCAATTGAAGTGAAAGAAAATTCAAAAATGGGTAAAAAAAGACTGATTTCCTTACACGTCGATCATGAGTATATTCCAGGTAATAACTACTATCTTCTTCATTCTACTGGAGAGACCAGTCTGGTTTATACAGGCAAAGTTGTCAGAACAGATTTGTTTGATGAACGGTATTATTACGATGGAGAATTAGGCTCTCTATTAACTGAGCAGGGCACGATCTTTCGAGTTTGGGCCCCAACCGCTACAGAGGTTATTGTTAATATCTATAATGATTCGTTTCAAAAAATCAAGGAATTGCCTATGTTGAAGAAAGAGTGCGGTGTGTATGAAGGATCATCAGCTGAAGTATCGGAAGGGGCTCTTTATACTTACAGTGTGAATGTAAATGGGGAATGTCGCGAAACCATTGATCCTTATGCGAAAGCGGCTACTTCGAATTGTAAGTTTGGCATGGTAATCAATCCTGTTCATACAAATCCAGAGAACTGGAATCCTTATAGTAAACCTTCTTTCGCAAAACCTTCAGACGCGATCATATATGAATTACATGTGAGAGACTTTAGTGCACAAGCAAAAAGCGGATTAACAAATAGAGGGAAGTATAAGGCGTTTACAGAAGAACCGAGTGATAAAGATTGTATCCCATCAGGAATTAACTATATCAAATGGCTTGGGGTTACACATCTCGAACTTCTTCCTATTCAGGATTTTGGGAGTGTCGATGAGACGAAAGTTCCTCCGTCTTATAATTGGGGATATGATCCGATTCATTACTTTGTGCCTGAAGGTAGCTATTCACTAAACTCTCATGAACCATATACTCGTATTCGCGAAGTGAAAGAAATGGTTCAAAACCTTCATGAAAAAGGCTTAAGGGTTATTATGGACGTCGTTTTTAATCACGTCTATCAGCTCCATGCTTCTCCTTTAGAAAAAATTGTTCCTGGTTACTATTTTCGATTTGATCATGGTGGGAAGCCTTCGAATGGAACGGGGGTTGGGAACGATACGGCATCAGAAAGAAAAATGATGAGGAAACTAATTGTTGATTCGGTTGTTTATTGGGCGAAGGAATACGGAATTGACGGTTTCCGCTTTGACTTAATGGGCATTCATGATAAAGAAACGATGAATGAAGTACGATATGCTCTTGATTGTATTGACCCAACGATCCTTGTTTTTGGTGAAGGATGGCATATGAACACGATTTTACCCGACGATCGAAAAGCGATGAGCGCGAATGCCCGTGAAACCCCTAGGATTGGCTATTTTAACGACCATTTTCGTGATTCTGTCAAAGGTAAGTTATTTGATACACGTTCGACTGGCTTCGCAAATGGAAACTTTTCAGTTAAAGAAGAGGTAAAGAAGTGTATAATGGGGAGTGTTGAGGATAAATTTATTACGGCATCTCAGTCCATTAATTATGTCGAATGTCATGATAACCATACGCTGTGGGATCGCTTAAATCGAAGTCATCCAGGAGTAAGTGAGGATATTAAACAGCGTATGCATCGTCTAGCGACGGCCATCACTATTCTTTCACAGGGGATTCCTTTCATTCATGCAGGACAGGAATTTTTCCGCACTAAAAATGGAGTGGAGGATAGCTATAAATCGCCTGATAAAATTAATCGGTTTGATTGGCAGAGAATGAGGGCTGTTCAAGGAAACGTCAAGTATATTCGAGGGTTAATTTCAATTAGAAACCATTTTGATGCTTTTCGAATGGCTGAAAGACACGAGATGAATCGGATTTCTTTTATTGATTCACCAGGTCCAATTTTGGCTTATCGCATCCATCAAGAACATTCCTCAGAATCCATTATAGTCGTTCATAACGGTGGATTCCATGACGATATCATTGATATCGGAGAAGGAGAGAAGTGGATTCTTGCAGATGGAGAAGAAGCAAGCGTAGAGCCGATCAGAAAAACGGGGGAAAAATTGCTCTCCGTAGCGCCATTTAACACAATTATTTTAATAACAAATGATTAACACATGAAGATTTCGTCAACGTGTGTTATAATTTTTTATTCGTAGACGGTTTTTAGCTAAGTCCGGAGAACAAACCGCTAAAAACGCAAAACTTCCAGAATCTACAAACTAACGGAAATCGAAGGTGAATTTGTTGGATAACATTTTAGGCGAAGGCTGGCAGGTGACGCCTGCTGGCGGAGCGACAGGCGAAGCATACTTAGCTCAATATGGAGACGAGAAATTATTCCTAAAACGGAACTCCTCGCCTTTTCTGGCTGTTTTGTCGGCGGAAGGAATTGTACCGAAACTTCTCTGGACCAAGCGACTTGAGAATGGAGACGTTATTACAGCCCAAAAGTGGTTGCCGGGGAGGGAACTGAAGGCCCATGAAATGAAGCAGCCACGAGTGGCGCAAATGCTTTATAAGATTCATCGTTCTTCAGAGCTTCGAAGGATGCTTAATCGTCTCGGGAAAAAACCCTTGTCACCAGACATTATTTATCAAGATTTACTACAAAAGTTTGAAAATCACCATCGCAGAGATGTTGAAGTCATTCGAGCGCTTTCTTATCTCGCTGCCAATAAGAATGATCTTGAGAACGTAGAGAAGGTTGTTTGTCATTGTGATGTTAATCATAATAATTGGATGTTTAGTGAGGAAGGAAATCTTTACTTGATTGATTGGGACGGAGCGGTTGTTGCTGATCCCGCATTAGATATCGGGATGCTCTTATATTGGTACCTTCCTAAAGAAGAGTGGGGCGAGTGGCTCACTCATTATGGATTGGAGAATACAGAAAGCCTGCGCCACCGCATGTATTGGTATGTGGTAGCACAGACACTATTGTTTATTTATTGGTATGATCTAAAAGGGTTAGATGGGGAAGTTGAATTTTGGAAAAAAGACCTGGAAAATTTGAATCACTATCGACTCATTGATACCGATCAATAGTTTCAACCCACTGGCTTAGATGAGGCTGGTGGGTTTCAATATGACTTAATAAATTCGATTTAGTTGCTCCAGTGGCACTATATTGTTGAATTTGACTAAGGACCTGCTTGATTTCTGGGGCAACACCTTCATTTTGCTGTAAAGCTGTTGCCAAACGCTGAACTTGTTCACATTCTGAAGACGTGCCTGTGCAGTCAATGTGATGGTTTTTAAGGATATCGGCTAGAATAAAAAGCTGTTCTCGGTGTGAGAGTGGCATGCGTGTTCCTCCTTATTTGTACTATTAAATAGCGTGTACATGTAAGGAGGAATTATGCTGTTTAACGCATGAAAAAAACACGGATTTCTCCGTGTTTTTAATTCACTTTCATTACTTTGTATCGCCTTTTGCTCCCCAGCCGAAAAGCGCAACAATGGAAACAATGATCACAATCCAAGGTGCCCACATGATAAGGAAATGTTCCATTTTTCACCCTCCTCTCTCTTTATCATAACTGATTAGGACGAATTTTCTCCACTTCCTTTTTAACAATCTGACTACTTTTTTACCCATCCCCCTATCTTTCTATTCTTAAGAATTCATGGTAAAATGTCGTTTGTGTGACTACGGTGAATAGACAATAAGGAAGTGAAAGTATGCGTCAACGTAATAAGCCGTGGGCAGCAGATATGTTTGCTGAAAACCCACAGTTCGTTCCATCTAATCCGATTGAAAGGAAAGGGAATTGGAAAGACGTTTTCGGGAATGATCATCCCATTCATCTTGAAGTTGGAACTGGAAAAGGTCAGTTTATTATTGGCATGGCGAAGCAAAATCCTGATGTGAACTTTATTGGGTTAGAGTTATCGTCGAGTGTGATGGTGTCAGCACTTGAAAAATTAATCGAAGAGGATGTGCCGAATGTTCGGTTATTGAACGAAAATGCACAGGATCTTCAATCCCTTTTTGAAGAAAATGAAGTGAGTCGAATTTATTTAAACTTTTCTGATCCGTGGCCAAAAAATCGCCATGAGAAAAGAAGGTTAACATATAAGACGTTTTTGGACTTGTATCGCATTGTGATGAGCCCGTCTGGTGAAGTTCATTTTAAAACAGATAACCAGGGGTTATTTGAATACTCTCTTCATAGTTTTTCTGCCTATGGCATGACGTTAAATCAAGTAAGTCTTGATTTGCATGCAAGTGATATGAGAGATAATGTTATGACCGAGTACGAGGAGAAATTTTCATCAAAAGGAAGCAGAATTTATCGGTGTGAAGCCAAATTCCGATCATGAGTCGTTACGTACGGCTCTTTTTTTTTATTATTATTGAAAGCGATTTCTTTTAATGAGAAAATAAATATAATTGTAGAAAGGGGTTTTGTCATGGAACAGTTACAAGTAGGTACACTATCAGTAACGTGGCTAAGAGGTGGTGTTACCCATATGGACGGTGGAGCCATGTTTGGCGTTGTACCTAAGCCGCTTTGGAGCAAGAAATACCCTGTCAATGAGAAGAACCAGATCGAGCTTCGAACAGATCCTCTTTTGCTTCAATGGCAAGGAAAGAATATCTTAATTGAGTCAGGTATTGGGAAGGGGAAATTAACCGACAAGCAGAAAAGAAATTATGGGGTCGAAGAGGAGTCTGAAATTCACTCATCTCTTAAAGAACTCTCCTTATCTGCAAAGGATATTGATATCATTCTTATGACTCATCTGCATTTCGATCATGCAAGTGGCTTAACGGAACCAGATGGAGATGGTTATAAATCCACTTTTCCAAATGCCGTGATTTATGCCTCAGAAGTAGAATGGAACGAAATGAGAGAACCTAATATTCGTTCGAAAAATACATATTGGAAAGAGAACTGGGAAGTGATTCAACATCAAGTACAAACATTTAAAGAAACTTATGAAGTGCTTCCTGGTTTGAATTTGCATCATACAGGTGGACATAGTGATGGGCATGCGATTATCACGATGAAAGAAGGGGACGAGTATCTCATCCACATGGCAGACCTTATGCCGACTCATGCTCATAAAAACCCTCTCTGGGTACTTGCATACGATGATTATCCAATGACATCCATTTATGCGAAAGAAAAGTGGATTTCTGATGCTGTATCTCAAAACGCCTGGTTTCTTTTTTATCATGATGCTCTTTACCGTGCGCTTAAATGGAACGAGTCTTTTGAAATAACGAATGAAGTAAAACGGAATAGCTAATTGTAAGGAAGACTGCCGAGCAGTCTTCCTTTTTTTTGAGAATAATGAAATGAGTTTGAGTGAAATTGAACACTTTTGAATTTTTTTGAATGAAAATGATTGACTTGTGAAAGTGCTTTCATTATACTGTGAGTAGAAAGTAGGTGATGATTTGTTAAATGCTGAACGTCATTTCATCATTTTACAAGTTCTTAAGGAAAAGGAAACAGCGACTGTTCATGATTTAAGTGAAGCGACTGGGGCATCTGTATCAACCATTCGACGCGATCTTGTTCAGTTAGAAGAAGAAAATAAGTTGAAGCGCGTTCATGGTGGAGCTTCATTGTTTCGATCAAAATGGACAGAGCCTTCACTTGGTGAGAAATCAACTCAGAATATGACAGAAAAAGAGAAAATTGCATCATATGCAGCGGAGTTGGTAAAAGATGGTGATTGTATCTTTGTTGATGCTGGAACTACAACCCAGAAGATGGCTCCGTTCTTACAAGATAAAGAGGTAATTGTTGTCACTAATGGTTACCAGGTTATTGAGAACCTGCTCGCAGAGGGCATTACAACATATGTGATTGGTGGGAAATTCAAACCAAGAACTGGTGCTATGACAGGTGCTAAAGCACTTGAAAATATTGAGTCGTATCGCTTCGATAAGTGTTTTATCGGAATTAACGGTATTCATGAATCATTAGGATATACAACCGCTGATCCTGATGAAGCCATTGTTAAAAGGGCGGCCATTAAACTCTCAAGGGAAGCTTATGTTTTAGCTGATTATTCTAAGTTTGATGAAGCAGCGTTTAGTAAAGTAGCGGATATTAATGCGTGTACGGTGATTACAAACGAGCACCCTGAAATGAATTACGATCACATCAGTAAACATACAACAGTAGAAGTGGTGAAAATATGATTTATACAATTACGTTAAATCCATCAGTTGATTATATTGTACGACTGGATAATCTTAAAACTGGTCTCGTCAATACAGTGGACGAAGAAATGAAAAACGCAGGTGGAAAAGGTGTCAATGTAACCAAAGTTCTTAAGCGTCTTGGACATGAATCAACCGCACTAGGCTTTGTTGGCGGATTTACGGGTCAGTTTATAGAGCAGTCGCTGAAAGAGGAAGGTCTCCATTCGAACTTTATTCAGGTTAAAGGCGACACGCGAATTAACATTAAATTAAAAAACGGGGAAGAAACAGAAATCAACGGATTATCTCCACTGATTTCTGATGCCAATGTTGAGGAATTATTTACTCAACTTTCTCAAACTGTCCCAGGTGATATTGTCGTCATGGCAGGTAGCGTGCCCTCAAGTGTAGATCAAACGATCTATTCACAAATTCTTCAATCACTACCTGATGGAGTGCAAGCGATAGTAGACACAAAAGGCAAAGCACTAGCCGAGGTAGTGAAAGCAAAACCATTTCTAGTCAAACCAAATCACCACGAACTAGGCGATTTATTTGATGTTGATATCACATCAGTTGATGAGGCAGTTAAATATGGAAAGAAAGTTCACGAAATGGGAGCTAAAAACGTCATTGTTTCCATGGCTGGCGACGGAGCAGTATTAATTACAGCGGAAGACGTACTTTTTGGGAATGTGCCCGTTGGAAAAGTTCAGAATTCAGTTGGAGCAGGGGATTCAGTTGTAGCTGGCTTCCTAAGTAAATATATCGAAACTGAAAATTTGAAGGAAGCATTTCAATCTGGAATTGCAGCAGGAAGTGCGAGCGCATTTTCAGCTGGGTTTTGTACAGCAGAAGAAGTTCAAGAATTAAGAAAACAAATTATGGTTCAGTCTTATGAAGAAACGGGAGGTCGGGGTATATGAGAATCACAGAATTATTAACAAAAGAGACCATGATTTTGAATTTAGAAGCAGATTCGAAAGATCGTGTTATTAATGAGCTGTCTGAAAAGCTAGAGAGAGCTGGAAAATTAAAAGATCTTAACGCATTTAAGAAAGCGATCCATGCGCGTGAAAAAGAAAGTACAACTGGAATCGGGGAAGGTATTGCGATTCCTCACGCCAAAACTGCGGCAGTAAAGTCACCAGCAATCGTATTTGGTCGTTCTCATGCTGGTATTGACTATCAGTCTCTTGACGGCCAGCCTGCTCACTTGTTCTTTATGATTGCTGCGACTGAAGGAGCGAATCAAACGCACCTTGAAGCGCTATCGAGACTATCATCCTTTTTAATGGATAACGAATTCCGTAAAGGACTTCTCGAAGCAAGAACGGAAGAAGAAGTTTTGCAAGCGTTTGATCAGAAAGAAGAAGAGAATGCTGATGAAGAGGAAGTAGAAGAAGCAAATGAAGTTACTGGAAAAATATTAGCTGTTACAGCTTGCCCTACCGGTATTGCTCATACGTATATGGCTGCAGATGCGTTGAAAGCGAAAGCCGCAGAAATGGGCTATAGTGTCAAGGTTGAAACAAATGGTTCAGGAGGCGTGAAAAATCGTCTGACAGATGAAGAGATTGAAAAGGCACCAGGTATTATTGTTGCCGCAGACACTAAGGTTGAAATGGAGCGTTTTAAAGGAAAGAAAGTAATTGAAGTTCCTGTAGCAGAAGCGATTCGAAAGCCGGCTGATTTACTAAAGCAGGCAGCAAACGGTGATGCGCCGGTTTATAAATCTTCTGGATCATACGAAGATCAAATTAGTGAGAAGAAGAATGAAAGAAAAGGAAAGCAGTCAGCTTTCTACAAACACTTAATGAATGGTGTTTCGAATATGCTTCCGCTCGTTGTTGGTGGCGGTATTTTGATAGCCCTTTCATTTATCTTTGGAATCAATGCTGCAGATCCAGATGATCCCAGCTACAATGCGTTTGCAGCAGCACTAAGCACTATCGGCGGTGGAAATGCCTTTGCACTTATGATTCCAGTCCTTGCAGGATTCATCGCAATGAGTATTGCCGATCGTCCTGGTCTTGCTCCCGGTCTCGTTGGTGGTCTAATGGCCTCTACGAACGGCGCGGGTTTCCTTGGGGGACTTATTGCAGGTTTCCTTGCTGGTTACGCTGTTCTTCTTTTGAAAAAGCTTTTCTCTGGACTTCCGCAATCGCTTGAAGGGTTAAAACCAGTCCTACTTTATCCGCTGTTTGGTATTTTTATTACTGGAATTATTATGATGTATGTGGTCATTGAACCAGTTGGGGCTCTTAATACAGGACTTGAAAACTGGTTAAATGGTATGGGCACAACAAATAAGCTCCTTCTCGGTTTAATTCTAGGTGGTATGATGGCAGTAGATATGGGAGGACCGATTAATAAGGCAGCATTTACTTTCGGTATTGCGATGATTGACGCGGGTAATCTTACGTATCATGCAGCGATCATGGCAGGCGGTATGACACCACCACTTGGTCTTGCTCTTGCAACAACACTATTTAAAAATCGTTTCAACAAAACCGAGCGTGAAGCTGGAAAAGTAGCTTATGTGATGGGAGCTTCTTTCATAACGGAAGGCGCAATTCCGTTTGCAGCAGCAGATCCTGGGCGAGTCATTCCTTCCATCATCGTAGGTTCATCTGTTGCTGGTGCATTAACGATGCTGTTTAATATTGCTCTACCAGCACCGCATGGCGGAGCATTTGTAATCTGGTCTGTAAACAACATCTCATTAACTCATATTCTTCTTTATATTCTTGCAATCGTCATTGGAACAGTCATAACGGCTTTGATGGTTGGTCTACTAAAAAAATCAAAGCCACAAGTATAATAAATGAAAGAGGCTCCCAGGGAGTCTCTTTTTTCAGGCTAGGAAACAAAAAACGTGGAAATAAGCGTGTATGAATTTTCCGCTATCAGTGATTTTTTCCACTTTATGTTAAAAGTGTAGTTGCGATGAGAAGGGGTGAGAGAGCGTGAGAAGCGATATATGTCCTTCTCAATCATGCAGTTTACGTTGCGATTCGAATGATAGCGTTTTCACTAAGTATCTTGAGCTTATGCTCATTTCTTGTGGTTTAAAGGTTGAAGGGGAAAGAATGCAGTGTTAGTATAAATGACCGTAGATGATTTTTCGGAAATCCAAAGGAGGCAATCATGCTAGAAAATAAAACCGTAACGTTTATCGGAGCGGGTTCAATGGCAGAGGCTATGGCTGCAGGAATGATTGAGTCAGGTACGATTGAACCTGAACGTATTATAATGACTAACAGAAGTAATGAACAACGTCGTCAGGAGCTTATGGAGAACCACGGCGTATTGGCGACGCAAAGTATAGAATTCGCCGTTCGTGAGGCTGATGTTGTTATCCTTGCAATGAAACCTAAAGATGTTGAACGTGCACTAGAGGGGATCGAGAACTTTATCACAAATGATCAACTTCTCCTATCTGTTCTAGCTGGTGTCCCATCCTCCTATATTGAGGAGCAATTGGATGGAGAACAACCAGTCATTCGCGTTATGCCGAACACATCAAGTATGATTGGTAAGTCAATTTCTGCTCTGGCAGGAGGAAAACATGTAAGTGATGAGCAGGTTACAATGGCTCGTGCCCTCATACGTTCAATAGGAGAAACAGTAGTTATCGAAGAAGAGCAAATGGACGTATTTACAGGCGTCGCGGGTAGCGGTCCGGCTTATATCTATTATGTTATCGAAAGCCTTGAAAAAGCAGCAATTGAAGGTGGAATTGAAACGGAAACAGCACGAAAGATGGCTGTTCAAACAGTGCTAGGCGCAGGTATGATGGCCGAGCAATCAGAAGATTCTCCTTCAGCATTAAGAAAGAAAGTGACTTCTCCAAATGGTACAACTCAAGCTGGTCTTGAAGCTTTGTATGATAATGGCGGTGGAGAGGCTTTTGCAGCCGCTGTTGAAAATGCGGCAACACGTTCAAAAGAAATCAGCACTCAATTTGATAAAAAGCCAGTAACGCAGTAAGAACCGGGGTATACCGGTTCTTTTTTTTGTGTAAGTTAGCTTATATTATTTGTTTTTCGATTTTTGACTCGCTCCGTGATGCCCGATCGTCTGTGCAAATAAATTTGCTCGAAACGTTTGGGCATCACAGGGCATAAATGTGCCAAAAAATAACACCATTCATTCACATAACCCTTTTTGTTAAGAAACCACTCAAGAGGGGTAACATAACAAGGATGGATGATCTGTCCCCTATTTCCTCGTATTGGATGTTCTTTTCTTCAAAATGTTAGTAGAATAATAGTAGGAATATGATATGATAAGAATTGGATAATTTGTTTGATAGAGGAGGAAAAAATGATGAAAAAAGGAATTTTTGCACTTCTTGCTGTATTTTTAATTGCATTTCCGTTCGCAGGCACAGCAGTACATGCTGAAGCGAATGTCAGTAATGAAGTAAAGAAAGGCGTAGCTGGTTACCTTGGGGAAGAACACTATGACTATGACAAAGGTTCTCTTAAAGTTGTAGAAGCGGAAAATCTCGAAGTCGATAGCTCAGCAGATAAGGATTTCAGTAAAGTTTCCATGATGCTTGTTGAGTTTACAACCGTTCGTGACGACATTTTCTTTGAAGATCATACTCAGGTCCTTTTCTATGATACAGAAGCTAATGCAATCATCCCAGATTCGAAAGTATTGGATATTGAAAAAGCGAAGGAATATAAAGATAGTCATGCTGACGTTACTGGTGAGCATCTTCACATGAGCGTTATTCTTTTCCTAAGTGCGATCATGCTCGTTGGTCCGGCGCTTCTTGCGTATCTATGGTCTAAAAACAAATATTCAACCCTACGCTTTAAATTACAAAATAACGTTTATGATACAAATACGACTTTTTAATGAAATAAAGACAACAACATCCCCGTGCCTGGTGCACGGGGATGTTTATTTAATCAGATAATCGCTCGTCTGTTCTTGCAAAAAAAAAGAACTGTTTTCTACTGAGCTTGTAATTCTACTAATGTACCTGTTTCAGCATCTACCATAAATTCAAGTTGCTGAAGCTTTCCTTCTTTTTCACAAGTGAGACCTCCCGCATAAACGGTATAAGGAAGATTGAACTTCTTAACTGAATCCGTTTTCATATGAATCCATGATCCTTTAACCGTATAAACGGGTTTAACCGCACCTTTAACTGCTTTTAATGCTTTTTCAGGGGAAATGTACGTTCTTTTTGAAGCGATGGTCGACGCTGTAAGTGCCGCAGCTCCTGCTCCAATTAACGCCCCGATTAACAAATCCTTCGTTCTCATTGATTAAGATGCTCCCTTCTTCAAATGGCCAATTTGTTTTCCACCTATAGTATATCTGAATTTTACCCTCGTACCAAATGTTTCTATTGAAAATCCATGGCACTAGAAACGTTCGACGAGATTCGATACAATAGAATAGGAAGAGACGAATGATGGAAGGGGATACATATGAATAAAGAAACGTTGACGCTTTTTAAAACATTAACGGAACTACAAGGTGCTCCAGGTTTTGAACATGATGTTAGAAAATTTGTGAAAAATGAAATCAGTAAGTATACAGATGAGATCATTCAAGATAATCTCGGAAGTGTTTTTGGCGTTAAACGAAACAATGGTCCACGTGTAATGGTAGCCGGTCATATGGATGAAGTTGGTTTTATGGTAACATCCATCACGGAAAATGGAATGTTGCGTTTTCAAACACTCGGAGGTTGGTGGAGCCAAGTTCTCCTTGCTCAGCGTGTTCAGGTAATGACCAATAATGGTCCAATCCCAGGAGTGATTGGCTCAATCCCACCGCATTTACTGGATGATGCCACTAGAAATAAACCAATGGCAATTAAGAATATGCTTATTGATATTGGTGCAGACAACAAAGAAGATGCCGAACGAATTGGTGTAAAGCCAGGCCAACAAATCGTTCCTGTATGTCCTTTCACTCCAATGGCTAATGAGAAAAAAATCATGGCAAAAGCCTGGGACAATCGTTATGGAGTAGGTTTAGCAATTGAACTATTGAAAGAACTTCAAAATGAAGAGGTTCCGAATGAACTATACTCGGGGGCTACAGTTCAAGAAGAAGTGGGTCTAAGAGGTGCCCAAACTGCAGCAAATATGATTAATCCAGATCTCTTCTATGCGCTTGATGCAAGCCCTGCGAATGATATGACTGGAGATAAGAATGAATTTGGTCAGCTTGGAAAAGGAGCGCTTCTACGCATTTATGATCGCTCGATGGTAACGCATCAAGGATTAAGAGATTTTATCCTTGATACTGCTGAAAGTAATGAAATTCCATATCAGTATTTCATCTCTCAAGGAGGAACGGATGCGGGCCGTGTTCATTTGTCTAATAACGGCGTTCCATCTGCTGTAGTTGGTATTTGTTCGAGATACATTCATACCTCCTCATCTATGATTCACGTAGATGATTATGCAGCTGCAAAAGAATTGCTTATTAAATTAGTGAAGTCAACAGATCAGGCAACGGTAGATAGCATTAAAAGCAACGTGTAAGGAAAAGGGGCCGGAAAGGCTCCTTTTCTTATGATTCGATTTGAATTGAAACAAATGGAGGTATGCTTGATGAATCAACTAGTAGTCGGATCTAAGAACCCTGTAAAGATTAACGCCGTTAAAGCTCACTTTCATGGAGAAGTAATCGGGATGGAAGTTGACTCAGGTGTCGCTGAGCAACCATGGGGAGACGAAGAAACGCTTCTTGGCGCAAAACAACGAGCAAGAGCCGCATTAGATAAAAGCCATGCTGATATTGGGATCGGGCTTGAAGGTGGCGTTCAGGTTATCAACGGTAGCTTATATGTTTGTAATTGGGGAGCTCTCGCTGATCGAAATGGTATTGAAGTCATCGCTGGAGGGGCAAGATTTCCCCTTCCAGAAATCATTAGACAGAAGCTTGAGGAAGGACACGTATTAGGTCCAGTTATTTCCGAGTATGCAAGTCGAGCGGATGTAAGCAGAAAAGAAGGCGCCATTGGAATTTTTACCAATGGCACCGTTTCAAGGACAGACATGTATGATCATCTTGTCTCTTTATTGTTTGGTCAATATCAATTTCAACTGCGTTAGTTTGTCTCAAAAATATAAGAGAGTGCTTTTAAAGCCTGCTTTGTGTTTTCAACAGTAACCTGTGCTTTATTTGAGAGTTCTTTTAATGGATGGTGAAGGGATTCAGGTCGAATAAGGATGAGTGGTTTTTGAAGAGCAATGGCTGTAGCTGCATCCATTGCACTATTCCACTGCTTGTAATTCTCGCCAAATAGAGCAATCACTACGTCAGACTTTTGAAGCAATACATGAGTTCGAAGATTGTTGATTTCAGATGCCGCTTCATCTTTAAAAATCTTATTGGGCTGTTCGCCTTTAATCTCTTCACCGATATTGTCGGAACGATCATGATTCTCCATTGGACCAACAAATTGAATTGGTAGTTCCATCTTAATGGCCTTTTCTTTCAGTTCATTTCGCCAGTCATCGTGAATTTGTCCAGCAAGGTAAACCGTCAATTCCATTCATAACGCCTCCTTAAAAATGCTAACGCAATTATTGTAGCATGGCCTTTTCATTTATTCCCAGTAAAGAGATTAAGGGAGTCTTCTGACCACTTACCTAGCTATGGAAAAATAATGTGTATACTTAAATAGACTAATCCGTTTGAAGGGAGAAACAGATGAAAGAATTTTTACAGAACAAAGGCATTACGCTTTCTCCGCGTGTGTACTTTATAACAGCGCTTAGCTATATGGCGCTCGGACTTTTTTCATCATTAATCATAGGTTTAATTGTTAAAACGATTGGCACACAGATTGCCGCGCTATCCTTCTTAATTCCAATTGGAGAGCTTGCGATGAGTTTAATGGGGCCGGCCATTGGTGTTGCTGTGGCATATGGTCTGGGAGCACCTCCACTCGTCTTGTTTGCAACTATTCTAGCAGGCGCAGCAGGGGCTGAACTTGGTGGTCCTGCTGGTAGCTATGTGGCAGCCCTAGTTGCATCTGAAGCGGGTAAACTTGTCTCGAAGTCAACCAAACTCGATATTATCGTAACCCCGCTAATGACAATTTTCGCAGGGTATGGAACGGCTACTCTGATTGGACCTGGAATCGAATCCCTTCTAACGAACTTTGGTTCGCTAATTATGTGGGCAACAGAACAGCGTCCGATCATAATGGGAATTATTGTTGCCGTACTGATGGGACTCGCCCTTACGGCACCCATTTCGAGTGCTGCCATTGCCATTATGCTCGGATTAGAAGGCATCGCAGCAGGTGCAGCGACGATTGGTTGTGCTGCTCAGATGGTGGGCTTTGCCGTAAGTAGCTATCGAGAAAATGGAGTTGGAGGATTCATTGCCCAGGGAATTGGGACGTCTATGCTTCAGGTTGCAAACATTGTACGTAATCCGTGGATTCTGGTTCCTCCAACGGTAGCAGGAGCGATTCTTGCTCCGATTGGGAGTGGCTGGCTTTCCCTATTAAATAACCCTTCCGGTGCTGGTATGGGTACTAGTGGTTTCGTTGGACAAATCATGACCTTTAACGTGATGGGGACGGGAGGAGATATATGGCTTGCGATTCTGATGTTGCATTTTGTTGGACCAGCGATAATAAGTCTGCTAATATCCGAGTTAATGAGGCGAAAAGGACTCATTCGTCCCGGAGATATGAAGATACAAACAGATTAGATCGAGGAGGATCATTATGAAGAAATTTGAAAAATATGAAGAATACTTAAATGCGATTAAAGAAGGAAAATCCGTTCTGCTATTTTCAGCAGATTGGTGTCCTGATTGTCGAATCATTGAACCATTTCTTCCAGAACTAGAAAAAGAATATAATGAGATCGATTTTTATTACGTTGATCGTGATGAACACATTGAATTATGTCAGGAAATGGATGTTTTTGGCATACCAAGCTTTGTTGCATTTAAAGATGGAGAAGAAACCGGACGTTTTGTAAGTAAGATGCGAAAAAGTAAAGAAGAAATTGAAGAGTTTCTTACAAGCGTTAACTGATTCGTATTAGGATCGTTGTTTAAGGATTTGAGTAAACAATGAAATGGATTTCATTGAACAAAGCTATGCCTGGCATAGCTTTGTTTTTTTATTCCGTTGTTTCATGGTATGATAAAGTGACGTCATATAGGGTGGTGAAAATATGGAACCAAAAGATATGAAAAAATTGCTCGAAAAACGTCTTCAGCAAGAGGATCGTGAGCTTACATACAATCAAAAAGAAGAAAAACTAAGAGTAGCAGATCGTTCTACCGGAAAAGGAATGAGTCTTGGACTAAAAGGACTCGCTGCAAAATATGAGGAACGAGGCGAGAAGATCCTTGATGAAGTGGTCCATCACGTTGAAGAAACCTTAAAGGTAATGAATGAAAAGCAAGAATTAACCGGAAAGGAGAGCCAGATCTTTCCGGTCATTCGTTCAGGCTCATTTGCATCTGAGACAGAAAATGGCGTTCCGTTTGTATATGAGGAGCATACTGCGGAGACGCGAATTTATTATGCGCTTGATCTAGGGAACTCCTATCGACTCATTGATCAAGAGTGGCTTGAGAAAGAAGGTTGGACGAAGGAAGCCTTGCATGAAATTTCGTTGTTCAATTTAAGAGGATTGTCTACCGATGTAAAAGCAGATACTGTTGCCGGAAATACATTCTATTTCCTAAATACGAATGATGGCTATGATGCAAGTCGGATTTTAAATGACACTTTACTCGAACGTATGGCTAAAAAAGCCAAGGGTGAATTGGCAGTAGCTGTTCCGCATCAAGACGTTCTTGTATTTGCCGATATTGAAAATGAACGAGGTTATGATGCCCTTGCTCAGCTAACGATGCATTTCTTTTCAAGTGGTCTCGTCCCTGTAACGGGCTTACCGTTTATGTATGAAGATGGAAAGCTAGAACCTATCTTTATCATGGCGAAAAACAAACCAAAAAAATAATAACTGTTTAATAAAGGAGTTTAGTAAGATGAATATGTTTTACAATAAAGAAGGCGTTGGGGATACTTTAATCGTAACTTTAGGCAGTACAGTAAGAGAAGATAAGGCAGTAGAACGCAAAGGAAATGTGGCTCGGATCTATAGTAAAGAAACAAGTGAGACAATTGGCTATAATTTATTTCATTTTTCATCTCTTCATGTGCTATCGAGCAACGGTCTTGTAGAAGAAAGCGAGGAACTTGTCTCCACAGTTAATCGTGCGATAAAAGACAGCGGCTTTCATGATGAGCTCGTTTATGACGCTTCTCCCAAGTTTGTGGTTGGTTATGTAGAAGAAATGGAGAAGCACCCTAATGCTGATAAATTAAATATTTGTCAGGTGAATATTGGAGAAGAGAAGCTTCAAATTGTTTGCGGTGCACCGAATGTAGATCAAGGTCAAAAAGTTGTTGTGGCGAAGGTTGGAGCTGTTATGCCATCAGGTATGATTATTAAAGATGCGAACTTACGTGGAATCGAATCAACGGGAATGATTTGTTCTGCTAAAGAACTTGATTTACCAGATGCTCCGAAAGAAAAAGGGATTCTTATTCTTCCAGATGATTATGAAGTTGGTTCTGAATTCAAAGCCTACTAGAAAATTTTCTAGTAGGTTTTTTCTTTCGAGAAAATCGGGTATAGGGAATATTGAACTTATTTTTACTGATTTAGACGAAGAACTTCCTTTTTTTACGAAAGATTTTAGAAAGAGCCTTACAATGGTAGGGGAGTTTCCGATAAAATAGAAGAATAGCGCGCTCTAAAAGGGCCTAATTAGAAAAGGTGATTGTAATTGAATAATAATTGGTTTAAGAAAGTGTGGAGTAAACTATTTGATCTTGAAGAGGAAGACGAGACAGCGCGAAGGGAAGTAGAAGAAAAGGAACCCAAGTCTTTAAATGACCGCACAGATCGTAAACATTCAATTGGGCGGATGGAAAGTGCAAATCGAAAGAATGAAGCAAGAATTGTTCATCACTATCCAAGAGAAGGGAACTTTCGTTTTCCATTAATTCCTGATCAATCAACTAACAAAACAACTAACAAAACCAAAAACGAAGGTAGAAACGAGATAGATCAAAAGAAAAAAGAGAAGAACGGTTCAAATAGGACAAGGCAAGAGAATTCGACTCCAAAAATGACGCAATCTAAAAAAGAAAATACTTCAAGAAAAAGCGTAAGAGATGGGCTTTCAGATAAAGAGGATTCAAGTAACAAAAAGTTTTCGGGCGTTAATTTTAAACCGTCTGAAATCCCTTCTCCTATTTATGGATTTAGCAAACGACCAGTAGCTGAAAAGATGGAAGACGCAGCAAAGAAAGCGAATGCTAGCCCGCGTTATACACCACTTGATAAAAGTGATGTGATCGACAAACTTATTCAGGAACCAACACCGTTTTCTCTAACGGAAGAGCCAGAGGTACCCTCTTTCTCAGATGAATCAACAAGCAAATTAGAAGCCAATTCCTTGATCGAGTCATTACCATCCAACGATGAGGAGCCATTTGAAGATAAAGAGGTAGTTGAAAAGGAAGAGAAGCAAGAAGCTTTTGAAGTAAATGGGCTAAGGTGGCAAGATAATGAACGTGATGTGGAAGAGGAGAGCTTCGACGATCTGGATCTCCCACTATTGTACAAATCAGATGACGAGCTAGAGGAATTACCATTACATGAAAAGAGCCAAATTGAAAACCTTACAAATGATGATAGGGAAGAACAGTTCCAAGAAGATAACGATAAAGAGATTAATGATGAGTCGAGCGTCAGCGTGTTTGAAAATGAAATAAGCGCAAAAGATAACCCTCTTATTATCGAAGAATCAGATGAGCGTACCGAATCTGAAGTAGATGATGAAGCATTAAACGTAGATGAGTTAGAAGGCACGCAATTGGACGAAGATTTAGAACCGGCAGAAGACGTTGTCGAGCAGCATAATGACAGCATGGAAACGGAAGAGAAAGATCATCAACAAGTAGTAGATGAACAGAAACAAGAAACTGAAAAGAAAGCATCTTCTCTACAAGAGCAGTCTCATAAACAAACTCCTCGAGAGGAAAGTCGTCCTAAACCACAAGTACCTTATAATGTGATGATGCTTTCAAACGATCGTCGCCATGTCACGAAAAAAACTGGAACAGGTGCTGACTATAAACTTCCTCCGATCTCGCTTCTTGATATTCCCCCGAGGAATGAAGGTAGTGATGATCAGTGGTTGGAAGACCAGCGAGAGCTATTGGAGTCTACACTTGCTAACTTTAATGTACAGGCTAAAGTGGTTGGTGCAACGATGGGACCTACGGTTACGCGTTTCGAAGTGCAGCCAAGTCCAGGTGTTAAGGTAAACAAAATCACGAATTTAAGTGATGATATTAAACTTAGCCTAGCTGCACGAGACATCCGGATGGAAGCGCCGATCCCAGGGAAAAATGCGATTGGAATTGAAGTACCTAATCCTACAAGTAAGCCGGTATTTATTAGAGAGATTGTCCGAAGTGGAGCGTTTCAATCGGAAGGTTCTCTATTGAATGCTGCACTTGGTTTCGATATCGCGGGAGAAGCCAAAATTACAGATATACAGAAAATGCCGCATGGTCTTATTGCCGGTGCAACAGGATCAGGTAAAAGTGTATGCATTAACTCCATATTGGTTAGTTTGTTACTAAAAGCAAACCCGAACGATGTGAAAATGATGCTCATTGATCCGAAAATGGTGGAACTTGCGCCTTATAATGGCCTGCCGCATCTGGTCACACCAGTAATTAATGATGTGAAAGAAGCGACTACAGCGTTGAAATGGGCAGTTGACGAGATGGAAGAGCGTTATGAGAAATTTGCTGCTGCAGGGGTTCGTGATATTAAGCGGTATAATGAGCGTGCAATTAATCACGGCGAGCCTCAGCACAAACTTCCATACATTGTTATCGTTATTGATGAACTAGCCGATTTAATGATGGTATCACCACAAGATGTAGAAGATGCTATTTGCCGAATTGCTCAAAAGGCAAGAGCATGCGGTATCCACCTGCTTGTCGCAACACAAAGACCGTCTGTTGATGTTATAACTGGACTAATTAAAGCAAATATTCCAACTCGCATTGCTTTTTCCGTTTCCTCTCAAATAGATTCAAGAACCATTCTTGATACAAGTGGTGCCGAAAAATTACTTGGAAAAGGGGATATGCTTTGTCTTGAGAACGGCTCATCAAAACCTGTTCGTTTACAGGGGAACTTTGTATCAGATGAGGAAATAGAGCGAGTCACTTCTTATGTAAGAAAACAGCGGAAGCCTAACTATCTAATTAAGAAAGAAGATTTAATGAAAAAACAACAGTACGATGATCAAGAAGATGAATTGTTTGAGGAAGCATGCATGTGGGCGCTTGAACAAGGTCAGGCATCATCCTCAGCCCTACAGCGTCGTTTTCGTATCGGATTTAATCGCGCAGCAAGACTTATTGAAATGATGGAAGAGCGTGGTTTGGTTTCTGAAGCAATGGGAAGTAAGCCGCGAAGTATTTTAATGAGTAAAGCTGATTTTGAGGAAGCATTCTTAAAAGATATGCACGTGTAGTGCATATCTTTTCTACTTGTTTTATGTAGCCTGGTTCTATATGATAAATAGTGTTAAGCTAATGGTGAAAATTATAGTCAGATAAGTGAATGGTTGAACATAGAGAGCTCACATTCGAATGACGAAACTACTTGAAGGAGCCCATTATGAAAGAAATTGAACTTAAAATGCAAGGAAAAATAAAAAGACTTACGAACCGGACGTTTAAATTTGATGAGCGTGTCGGAGAAGGCTGGTTTTCTGCTGTTTATTTTCTTAAAACATGCGAAATCGTGGAAGAGTTCAAACCAGATAACATCGTCACAATGCAGTTTTTTCAAAAACATGATGCTGTTCTTTGTGGTTCAGATGAAGCAATAGCCCTCATTAAAACATTTGCGAAGGATCCTGATTCCTTAGTAATTGAATCACTTAAAGATGGCGATAAGATCTCTCCCTTCGAAACCGTTCTAAAAATTAAAGGCCCTTATCAAAACTTTGGTTTTCTAGAAGGAATTATTGATGGTATTCTGGGCAGAAGAACGTCAGTAGCGACGAATGTTTATCATGTAGTAAAGGCAGCGCGATCATCCGGAATACAAAAACCAGTTATTTTCATGGGTGACCGAGACGATCACTATACGCAACAAGCCGGTGATGGATATGCCTCGCACATTGGTGGTTCAACTGCACAAGCTACTCATGCAATGAATGAGTGGTGGGGGAAAAGAGGAATGGGAACCATGCCTCATGCCCTCATTCAACTATTCAAAGGGGACGTTGTAGAAGCTTCGAAAGCCTATTATGCGAAATACCCTGAAGATGAATTAATTGCACTAGTTGATTACAACAATGATGTCATCACAGACTCATTAAAAGTTGCAAGAGAATTCGGAGAAACCTTAAAAGGCGTACGAGTGGATACTTCTCGTACAATGGTTGATCAATATTTCTGGAGAAACCCTGATGTTCTAGGAACGTTTGATCCAAGAGGGGTTAATGCAGAACTAATCTTTGCACTAAGAGATGCGCTTGATCATGAAGGGTTCAATCATGTCAAAATTGTTGTTAGTGGAGGCTTTACGGAAGAAAGAATCAGAACGTTCGAATCACAGAATGTTCCTGTTGATATTTATGGCGTAGGTAGCAGTTTGCTTAAAGTGGATATTGGGTTTACTGGTGATAACGTGATCCTAGATGATGAGCCTGAAGCAAAAGCTGGCAGAAAATATCGACATAACCCACGTTTAGAGCGTGTTGAATAAGCAATATAAGACAGGAACACAATCCTGTCTTTTTTGCGCCCGTACGACTTTTTTAGTTTAATGAATTATATTGTAGACCTGTCTCCCTTTCTGCTATAATGTAGTATTGAAAAGAAATGCAGAGCATACTTGTAATACCATCATATACTAAAAAAAGGTTAAGCGGAGAAGAAATGAAAGTGTGGAGGTTCTGAAATGACTATATATCACTTTGTTGGCATTAAGGGATCCGGGATGAGCGCTCTTGCACAAATCCTCAGTGATATTGGATACCGTGTACAAGGCTCAGACGTAGAGAAGAGATTCTTTACCCAGGAGGCTTTAGAACAAAAAGGTATTACTATTCTCCCGTTTGGAGAAGAAAATATTAAAGAAGACATGACAATTATCGCTGGTAATGCTTTTGATGATCAGCATGAGGAGTTAGTGAAAGCAAGAGAGATGAACCTTCCTGTCTATCGTTACCATAAATTTCTTGGCGACTTTATTCAAAAGTTCACTAGTATTGCTGTAACAGGTTCCCATGGTAAAACATCTACAACTGGGTTATTATCTCACGTTGTTGGGGCGGCAGAACCAACATCTTATCTTATTGGAGATGGAACTGGAAGTGGTGTGAAGGATAGCCAATACTTCGTATTTGAAGCATGTGAATACCGTCGACACTTTTTAGCTTATCAGCCGGATTATGCGATTATGACTAATATTGATTTTGATCATCCAGATTATTTTGCAGATGTCGATGATGTCTTTTCAGCATTTCAAGAAATGGCGATGCTCGTAAAGAAAGGTATTATTGCATACGGTGATGATTCGTATCTTCAGCAAATTCAAACAAAGGTGCCAGTTGTCTTCTATGGCTTTGATGATCAAAATGATTTTCAAGCAACAAATATCAAAATTGATGAGAACGGGACCACATTTGACGTTCATGTTCGTGATGATTATTATCGTACGTTCCAAATTCCAATGTATGGTAAGCATAATGTACTGAACGCTCTAGCGGTAGTTGCACTTTGTCACTATGAAAACCTACCAGGTGATGCAGTGGCTGCTCAGCTAGCGAACTTCAAAGGTGTAAAGAGAAGATTTACAGAAAAAGTAGTCGATGGTCAGGTACTCATTGATGATTACGCGCATCATCCAACTGAAATTAAAGCGACGATTGAATCTGCTCATCAGAAATACCCGAACCGTGAAGTTGTAGCCATTTTCCAGCCGCATACTTTTACAAGAACAAAAACGTTTTTAAATGAATTTGCTGATGTTCTAAAAGAAGCAGATGTGGTGTATCTTTGCGATATTTTCGGATCGGCTCGAGAAGATGCTGGGCAATTATCAATTGATCAGCTAATTGAAAAAATCCCAAATGCTCATATGATCTCAGAAGAATCCATTCAGCAGTTAAATGAACATGAAAGTGGTGTCCTACTTTTCATGGGAGCAGGAGATATTCAAAAGTATCAAGAAGCATACGAAACCGAGAAAGCATCCATCTAGAAGAAGAGGCTCATAAGCCTCTTCTTTTTTGTGTTTGCTAATTTCACTCAATAGATAAAAGAGATTATGTTATAAAAAAAATTTAAAAAGGAATAATGAGACTTGTAACGAATTTATTAGGTGTAGGGTAGTAAAGTAGACTCATTTTACATTCTTATGTGAAATGACAAACTTGTGTTTACTAAAGACAAATGAAGGGAACAGATGGAGAAAAGGGAGGTGCCAGTACATGGAGATTATACTTTATTTGAGTGTTGCTATTATTGCGATTGCGTTTGCGGTTTTAGTTTATTTTGTAGCCCAAACCCTAAAGTCTTTAAAAGATACGCTAAGTAACACGGCAAAAACACTTGATAGCTTGGAAAAACAAATGAATGGTTTAACTACTGAAACTACAGCACTGTTACATAAGACAAATTTACTTGCCGAGGATATCCAGGGGAAATCTGAAGCTCTGGACACGGTCTTTGTGCAAGTTAAAGAAGTTGGAACATCACTAGGAAAGATGAATCATTCTTTAAAAAATATTACCGGTAAAGTAACGGATGAAGCTGAACGCCAATCTGAACAGGTGACAAAAGTAGTTCAATGGGGTAACGCTGCTATGCAAATTTGGCAAAAGTGGCAAGTGAAAAAGAAAGCAACAGATCAATATGTTGATTCAAAATCATAGGAGGTAATGTAAATGTCTGACAACAACATTAACACAAAAGATTTTATCATTGGTACATTAATTGGTGGAATTGTAGGTGCCGCCGCTGCACTACTATCAGCGCCTAAATCTGGTAAAGAGCTTAGAAGCGACCTTAACCAACAAGCAGGTGTTGTAAAAGACAAAACTTCACAATTCCGTGAATCTGCGGTCGAGCGTAGCACAGACTTTGCAAATCGCGCAAAAGAAAAATCATCAACAATTTACAAGCAGGTATCTGATCAGTCAAATAACCTTGTTTCAAAAATTAAAGATCGTAATCTTGAGTCAGAAGAGAATGAAGCACTTCATACTCAAGCAGACGCTGATGTAGAAAACTTCCAGCAGGATCTTAACGATCACTTCTCTGAAGAAGAACCAGCTTCAATGGAAAATCCAACGAAGCCTTAATCTGAAGAAGAATATCAGAGAGAAAAGAAGAAGCTTAATGCTTCTTCTTTTTCATTTAGCCACAAGTTCTTTATAATGAGAATATAGCTAGATGAAAGGAGAGAAATGATGGCCATTACAAAACTAACAACCTCAGATGATTTTCAGCGGGTTAAAGAAGAAAATGATCAATTTATATTATTTAAAAATAGTACAACCTGTCCAATCAGTGCTCAAGCATTTGAGGAATTTGAAAAATTCTCTGATGATGTGGCAAGAGAAGTGTACTATTTAAATGTCCAAGAATCTCGACCTTTATCAACTGAAATCGCAGAAGCCTACGGAGTGAAGCATCAGTCACCTCAGGCGCTTGTTTTTGATGGAGATGAAGTGGTTTGGAATGATTCCCATTGGAGAATCACTTATACTTCTTTAACAGATGTTGAAAAGAAATTTCTAAAATAAAACGGCGATCTAAAGCCGTTTTTCTTTTACTGACATGGTTTAATGCTTAAAAGCGTTTAAGAATTAAAAGAAAAGTAGTGACATTTTATTTTTCATCGTATATAATAACCCTAATCACTTAAACAGATAGGAGTGGAGATATATTATGGCTAATATCCAGATTGATGAGTTGAGAGAGAAATTAGACGAGATTAACTTGCAGCTGCTTGATTTAATTAATGAGCGTGCTGAAGTTGCGAAAGAGATAGGTAGAGTAAAGAAAGCGCAGGGGATTAATCGTTTTGACCCTGTTCGAGAGCGTAAGATGCTTGATATGCTTACAGAGAAAAATGGTGGGCCATTTGATAATTCCACTCTTCAGCATATCTTCAAGGAAATTTTTAAGGCAAGCCTTGAGCTACAGGAAGACGACCATCGGAAAGCGTTGCTAGTTTCAAGAAAACGTCAGCCAGATAACACAGTTATTGAAATTAGAGGCGAAAAAGTTGGAGATGGTAGCCAGGTTCTTATTTCAGGTCCATGTGCTGTTGAAAGCTATGAACAAGTTGCAGAAGTAGCGAAAGCAGTTAAGAAGCAAGGATTTAAAATGCTACGCGGAGGGGCGTTCAAACCACGTACGTCACCATACGATTTCCAGGGTCTTGGTGAAGAAGGTTTAAAGATTCTTAAACAAGTTGCTGATGAGTACGATCTAGCAGTCGTAAGCGAAATTGTAAATCCAGCTGATATTGAAACAGCGGTAAAATACGTTGATGTGATTCAAATTGGAGCGCGTAACATGCAGAATTTTGAACTGCTTAAAGCAGCAGGTTCTGTTGATAAGCCAGTTCTCCTTAAGCGAGGGTTATCCGCGACAATTCAGGAATTCATTAATGCGGCAGAGTACATTGTATCGAACGGAAATACCCAGGTCATGCTTTGTGAACGAGGAATTAGAACTTACGAAAAAGCAACGCGAAACACGTTGGATATTACGGCTGTCCCAATTCTAAAGCAGGAAACTCATTTGCCAGTTCTAGTTGATGTAACGCATTCGACTGGGCGAAAAGATCTTTTATTCCCGGCAGCAAAAGCGGGTCTTGCGATTGGTGCTGACGGCATTATGGTTGAAGTTCATCCAGACCCTGCAGTTGCCCTATCGGATGCAGCTCAACAGTTAGACATTCCACAATACGAACAATTTGTTGAAGATTTAAAAGCTAGTGGATTATTCAATCCAGCAAAAGTTACGCCTTCTACTATTTAAGTAGAAGGTTTTTTGTTGCCTCTATTTCAATGAGTGGGATTGAATGGGAATAAAAGAGCGTAAGCGTGTTATCATATGTAATAACCAAAGTAAAATAGCGTGCTGTTATCATTTTATGTGTGAAATTTATGCTTATATGAAGCAAAAACGCTGTAAATATGCTATCTTTAATACAGTATCTACTTGTGAAATATCCTACATACCAATTGTAGACAGTTTCACACAGATAAAACAATGAATTAGTGTTAGCCGATATAGGGATTTGGTTTGCAGTCAATCGGATAGTATCGTATCATTAAGTAAATTAAAGTCCGTAAGAGCATGAAGGAGGATCATCGTGAATACAACGATTTATGACGTAGCGAAAGAAGCTGGAGTATCGATGGCAACGGTATCAAGGGTTGTCAATGGTAATCCCAATGTAAAGCCGGCCACTAGAAAGAAAGTGTTAGAAGCGATTGAAAGACTTGGATATCGTCCTAATGCTGTGGCAAGGGGACTTGCTAGTAAGAAAACGACTACCGTAGGGGTTATCATACCTGATATCTCAAGTATTTTCTTTGCAGAGCTTGCACGAGGTATTGAAGATATAGCGACAATGTACAAATATAACATCATTTTAAGTAATTCCGACCAAAACAAAGAAAAAGAAATTCATTTATTGAACACAATGCTTGGAAAACAGGTGGACGGTATTGTTTTCATGGGTGGTAAGATTACTGAGGAGCACGTGGAAGAATTTAAGCGCTCCCCTGTCCCAATTGTACTTGCAGCAACACTTGAAAAGAGTCAGGAAATTCCTTCGGTTAATATTAACTATCAGAAGGCGGCTTATGAGCTCGTTACAAGCTTTATTGAAAAGGGACATAAAAAAATCGGACTTGTTAGTGGCCCACTTGAAGATCCTATTAACGGGGAAGAAAAGTTCCTTGGATATCGCTCAGCACTTGAAGATGCTGGCATGAATGTGGATGAAAACTGTGTTGCCATCGGTGACTATACGTATGATTCAGGTATTGAAGCGATGGAAGGATTCCTTGAGCTACATGAGAAACCTACCGCTATTTTTGCTGGTACAGATGAAATGGCTCTTGGCGTCATTCATGCTGCTCAAGATAATGGATATAACGTACCGGAAGATTTCGAGGTAGTTGGTTTTGACAACACAAGACTCGCTACTATGGTTCGACCAACACTTTCTACGGTAGTACAACCAATGTACGATATCGGCGCTGTTGCGATGCGTCTCTTAACAAAATTAATGAACAAAGAAACAGTAGAAGAGCAAACTGTTGTATTGCCACACCGATTGCAACATCGTAATTCAACTTTTCATAATGAGGAATAGTAAAACGAGCCATTTTGGCTCGTTTTTTTATTCCTTCGATATTTGAAAAAGCGCTCGCTCACAAGTTCGTTTGTTTTTTTCCGTAATTTCTTGTTTTCGCGGAATGGGTTCATATAAATTTTGCTCGTCATGCCAATTTTCAGGGAGAGTAAGAGGAGAAAGTGGGTTCCATCGATCTAACCACTGCTGAGGCAGTCTTCCCGTCATTGATAGCCCTTTCATTTCAAGCCAAATCCTTGACCACGCTCTTGGGACCACGCGCCAAATGTCATATCCGCCTCCACCAACAGCAATCCATTTTCCATTACAGTATTCATGAGCAAGTTGATGGGCCAATTTAGGAATAAATTCAAAGCTATTCATTGAAACAGAAAGGTGGGTTAGTGGATCATAATAATGAGCATCAGCTCCATTTTGAGTTAAAATTACATCTGGTTTAAAAAAATCGATTACTTTCCTAAAAGAATCTTCGTAAACTTCCTGAAATGACTCATCTTCTGTAAATGCATCGATGGGAACATTAAACGAAAATCCATATCCTTTTCCCTGTCCTTTTTCATTAATGTTTCCTGTTCCGGGAAATAGATAGCGACCCGTTTCATGAATGGATAGGGTGCAAACGTCAGGATCGTCATAGAAAGCCCATTGAACGCCATCTCCGTGATGAGCGTCTGTGTCGACATAAAGAACTCTTGCACCATATTTTTTTTTCATGTACTCAATCGCAATTGAGCTATCATTATAAATACAAAAACCAGATGCTTTACCTCTAAAACCGTGATGTAAGCCACCACCTACATTGAGCGCATGATCAGATTTACCTGTCATAACGGCGTCAACTGCTGTAAGGGTCCCTCCAACAATGAGGGCGCTTGCTTCGTGCATATTTGAAAAAATAGGTGTATCTTCAGTACCAAGTCCATAATTCGCTGCGATGGAGGAAGCGAGACTTCCTTTGCCTGCCTTTTTCACTGCGTCAATGTAGGCTGGGTCATGAATAAGAGAAATTTCATCATCAGTCGCGACTCGAGGAGCAATGACCTCAGTTTCTTGTAAAGCTTTAATCTCAGTTAAAAGATCTTGAGTGAGTTTTACACGAATGTGGTTAAAAGGATGGTCATCACTAAATTTATAGTTAAGGTAATCTGTAGAGTAAACAAAAACGGAATCGCATGTCATCTTTGAACACCCGGCATGCTTGGCCAGAGAACCTCATAACCTTCCTTTTTAATGTCATTTACGACCGAAGTTGGATTCATTGTCTGAATACGAAAAACAATATTTTTGTATTTCTCATCATGACTACATGGATAAACAAGTACGCTGATAATGTTAACATTACGTTTTTTTATAATTTGGGTAATGTCAGCGAGCTGTCCAGATACGTTAGCTACCTGAACTTCAATATGTGAGCTCGGCTGGTGTGCCCCTGTAAGCAGGATAAGCGTATGTAACATATCCGTCTCAGTTACCATGCCAATCACTTTTCGATTTTCCACAATTGGAATGGAACTAATCCGCTCTTCATAGAAAATGGTAGAGATTTCTTCAACGAAATCTAGAGGAGTAGCTGTAATCACATTTTTCTTCATAATAGAGGAAAGATGTGATTGTAGCACTTCTTTGTTGGGATCTGTGTCAAGAATAGATGGACTAGCATCTTTAAGATCACGATCCGAAACAATACCTACTAGTTCTCCGACACTGTTCACAATTGGCAGGTGACGAATGTTTTTCTCTCTCATAAGAATGATCGCATCCGCAATTGTTTGGTTTTCTTCAAGGGAAAACACATTTCGATTCATTATTTCTTCTATGACCAACTTCACTCACTCCTTTGCCATCTTAATACATGAAGCGATTATGGAAACGTAGGCGATCAAATGCTTGAATGGAGTCTTGATTAATTCTCGATCCAATCCTAGCCATTAGGCAGTTTGCAGGATGAGAACTGATTTCCGGGTCATCTGTTGCATACCATTCAAGACCTCCTGCATTCATCATTTTCTCCATTACTTTACGATAATCCCAGACTGATAGTCCTGTCCCTTTAAGGTCCCAATGCCAATAATACTCAGTCGTAATCACGATATAATCGTTCATGGCATCGTCCATAAAGGAAGTTTTCAGGAGGCTTTTCCCGACTTTTGCGTTACGGTATTTGGGAATCACTTCTATTGCTCCTAATTCAATCAAATCTTCCATTTTTCCTTCCGACCAACGTTCAAGTGGATCCGGATAAAGAAAGGTAACGTACCCCACGATCGTTTCTCTCTCTCTAGCTACAATAATTCGGCCTTCAGGAAGACCCGCTATTTCAACCAGTGCTTTATGCTGTTGTTCAGGTGGACGAAATGCGACAAGATCCTTATGTAAATGATAGGATGCCAGGCGATTGGGACTGATTGGGCCTTCTATAATTAATTTTCCATGCGGTGTGTTCCACTCAATTGCATTATACGTTTTTTGATGTTCCATCTAGTCACCACCTTTTCCTAATGGTCTCTATTCTTATTATACATGAAACAAACTAAATGTAAGGGGTTTCAATCGTATTTTTTGAAGTTTTGTCATTTGTTAAAAAATTAGGAATTTATGTTATACTAACAGGGAAAGACATGAAGGAGAAGGAGGAGATTACTTATGGAATTGAAACCGCTTTCTGCTACATTGGGTAATCATAATTTGCAGGATTATGAAGCTACATACGAAAATTTTGATTGGAAAGACGTAGAGAAAACATTTACTTGGAGTGAAACAGGGAATGTAAATATGGCCTATGAAGCTATTGATAGGCACGCGGAGTCCGATCGTAAAAACAAAGTAGCTCTTTATTTTTCTGACCCAACTCGAGATGAGAAGTATACGTACAGTGAAATGAAAGCAATGAGTAACAAGGCAGGGAATGTTCTTAAAAAAGTGAATGTGGAAAAAGGGGATCGCGTTTTTATATTCATGCCACGCTCTCCAGAACTTTACTTTATTCTTCTAGGCACACTTAAACTTGGTGCAATAGCTGGTCCACTATTTGAAGCTTTTATGGAAGGTGCAGTAAGGGATCGACTTGAGGATAGTGAAGCGAAGGTACTCGTTACCACACCTGAGCTACTTGAACGTGTCCCGGTCGATGAGCTTCCAAATCTCGAAAGTGTTGTGCTAGTAGGAGAGAATATAGAAGAAGAAGGTCCCTATATAGATTTTTATAAGCATTTTGAGTCAACGGAAAAGAAACTAAAAATTGAATGGGTTGATCGGGAAGATGGTATGATTCTTCATTATACCTCAGGTTCAACAGGTAAGCCAAAAGGTGTTCTCCATGTTCATAATGCGATGGTGCAACACTATCAAACGGCGAAGTGGGTACTTGATCTAAAAGAAGATGATGTCTACTGGTGTACAGCGGATCCTGGCTGGGTAACAGGAACGTCTTATGGGATTTTTGCACCTTGGCTTGCCGGAACGTCAAACGTCATTCGCGGTGGACGGTTTAGCCCAGAAGATTGGTATGGCACAATTGAAAAGTATGAGGTTACCGTATGGTATAGTGCACCAACTGCTTTTCGCATGCTAATGGGCGCTGGCGATGAGATTGTTAAGAAATATGATCTGTCCTCTTTACGTCATGTATTGAGTGTAGGGGAGCCACTGAATCCAGAAGTGATTAAGTGGGGGAATCAAGTTCTTGATCTTCGCATACATGATAACTGGTGGATGACTGAGACGGGTGCACAGCTAATCAGTAACTATCCATCCATGGAAATAAAGCCAGGATCGATGGGAAAACCGATTCCGGGTGTTCATGCAGCCATCGTAGATGATCAAGGAAATGAACTTCCTCCTAATCGAATGGGTAACCTTGCGATTAAAAAGGGATGGCCATCAATGATGCGGGCCATTTGGAATCGTCCTGAGAAATATGAAAGTTATTTCTTAAAAGGAGACTGGTACGTATCTGGTGATTCAGCTTATAAAGATGAGGACGGATACTTCTGGTTCCAGGGACGAGTCGATGATGTAATTATGACTTCAGGTGAAAGAGTTGGCCCATTTGAAGTTGAAAGTAAGCTTGTTGAGCACAGAGCCGTTGCTGAAGCTGGGGTAATTGGTAAACCAGACCCAGTTAGAGGTGAAATCATTAAAGCCTTTATTGCACTGAGAGATGGTCATGAGCCATCTGATGAGCTAATGGAGGAGATTCGTAATTTTGTTAAAAAAGGTCTCGCTGCTCATGCAGCACCAAGAGAAATTGAATTTAGAGATAAGCTTCCGAAAACTAGAAGTGGTAAAATTATGCGTCGCGTGTTAAAAGCTTGGGAACTTGATTTACCAACTGGTGACTTGTCGACAATGGAAGATTAACTAATCAAAAACAGCCTGCAGCGATTGCTGCAGGCTGTTTTCTTATTACTCGTCAGTGCTTGTATTGTTCGTGCTATTAGAATTATTTCCACTATCATCGCCATTTGTAGTACTGTTGTTTCCAGAATTATTTCCATCACTGGAGTTATTACTGTTTGTATTTCCATCGCTATTGGTTGTTTCTTCAGTTGAAGATGAATCGTCTGAATTGTTCGATTCATCCCCCCCGTTGTTTGTGGTGTCATTTTCGTTTTCTTCGTTACCCGATGCATCATCATTACCTTCATCGGTTGAAGGCTCTGTTGCTGGTTTTTTCTCGGGTTTTGGCTCTGGTTTTTCTGACCAATCTCCACTTGTTACTTTAGCAGAAGCTCCTGATTCGTTACCAGCTACATCAACCGCTGTAACGTAATAAGCATATGCACCAGAAGGAATGTTGAATGAGCTACCATCAGAAGCTTTTATACTTCCTAGTTTCGTAAAGGAACTGCTACCGTTTGAAGCGCGATAAATGCGATAACCAACAATATCGCTCTCACCTGAAGCACTCCAATTCAGGGTTTTCCCACTAATCGAAACGCCGCCAACAGCTCCCGGTTTTTTTCCGTTCTCTGAAGCCGTTTTACCTTCTGAGACAATATTTAGATTTTTAAATTCGGATGGTAAAAGTGATGCCAAATCGACTCCCGAGAAGTAATCTTCTTTAATCATCACACCGCTCGACACAAACTCTGCTGGAGTAGAACTAAGTGCCTGATAAGTTGTACCATTGATGACAACGTAACGTCCTTCAGTCAAGCTGTCATCAACTTCTGTTGGTACGTACTTTGCATTGAAGAGGTCCGTTTGAACAAGGCCAGCTTTCTGACAAAGGTCAGATGCAAGCTTACCTGAAATGCCACAGAACGAACGCTGCACAATACCAGTTGGCATTTTAAATGATTTTTCTGGGTCCATTATTTCAGGCTTTTTATCATAAGCAGCATTAGCAAATAATGCCCATAAGTTCTTGTTTCTGTTGGCATATTGACTATCCATACTGATTTGTTTATCGTATCCAGTCCAAACACCTAGTGAAACATTAGGATTAACGGCTACAAACCAAGAATCATAATAGTTCTGACCTGTTCCGGTTTTTCCTGCCCAATCCGAAGAGAATTTTAATTTGTTTGGGATGTCTTGTGCGGTCCCTTGATTAACGACGTCTCGCATCATATCAATCGTTAGGTAAGCAGTTTGTGGACTGAATACATCCACCGGCTTTGTTTTTTGTTCGAAAATTGTGTTTCCGTCACGATCCACTATTTTATCAATTAAGTAAGCATCGACAAATTTTCCGCCATTAGCAAATGTACCAAAAGCATTCGTATTTTCTTCTACACTAACGCCACGTTGAAGGGCCCCAATTGCCATTGACGGATTGGTTCGGTCATCAAGTGTCATTGTACTAAAGCCCATCTTCACTAAATAGTTTGTTGCTTCAACTGGGTTCATCTTATTATAAACTCGAACCGCTGGAACGTTATAAGATCTTTCTAACGCTTTACGTGCTGTCACAAGACCATGATAGTTCGATGAATAGTTGCCTGGATTGTAGCCCTCTTTAATTGGTAAGTCTGGGACAATATAGCCAGGTTGAACCTTTCCAAGCTCCATAGCAGGTGCATAGTCAAGCAAGGGTTTCATTGTAGAACCATTTGAACGATAAGCATCTGTAGCATGGTTTAGCTCTTCTTCAGCGAAGTCTCTCCCTCCAACGAAGGAAAGAATTTTTCCTGTTTTATTTTCGATTAAGATACTACCTACTTGCATTGGAAACTCTTTACTTTCAAGTTCTCCAGTTTCAGAGTTTTGTACAGAAATTGTTTTAGAACTTTGGAAGTAGCTTCCATTTTCTAATACTTTGTCGCGAGCACTATTCATAGATTCATAAATATCTTTGTCGATTGTCGTGTAAATTTTGTATCCGTTTTTTCGAAGCTCTTTCTCTGCATTACTCATAAATTCAAGGAAAATTTCAGAATCTTCTTGAACTTCTTCCCATTTCAAATCCATTTTCTTAGCTATTTCAGTTGCAGATCTTCCAGTAACGTTAGCATCATAAGTTATTTGGTTGTAATAGTCTACACTCTTCGCAAGCTTCTCTCCATCATATCCTTCTTCATCAGCGATCTGCTGGGCAAGTACGCGCTTCGCACGATCTTCAATTTCAAATGTAAGGTATGGGTATTTCTCAACTGGTGATGGTGAAGATTTCGCCAGGTTTTTTTCGATATCATAGTCTAGCGCCTTGTTGTACTCATCTTCGGTAATCGTTTCTTCTTCATACATGCGGTAGAGCACAAATTCCATCCGTTCAATTCCGGCTGAAAGATCATCTTTTACCTCACCCGAATTTGTAAAAGGGGTGTATGTATAAGGGTTTTTAGGAATACCTGCGATAAAGGCTGCCTGTGGCAAGTTTAAATCACTTGCATTGACGCCGAATATGCCCTGTGACGCAGCTTGAACGCCAGCAATATTATTACCAGAGGCGTTTCGACCATAAGGGACAATGTTAAGATAAGCTTCTAGAATTTCATCTTTATTGAAGAAATTTTCGAGCCGAAGCGCGAGCAACATTTCTTTTGCTTTTCGTTCAAATGAAACTTCTCTCGTTAAGATTTGGTTTTTTACGAGCTGCTGGGTAAGTGTACTCCCACCACTGCGATCAGCTGAATTCGTGACTTCTTGTAATACGGCTCGTCCAATTGCTTTTGGTACAATACCGTCATGATCATAAAAATATTCATCTTCTGTGGAAATGACTGCCTTCTGTAGAAGAGGAGAAACGTTTTTTAACTCAACTTCTTTTCGCTCAATATCAGAGCGGAAGTTTCCAAGAAATACGTCTCCAGCAAAATAGACCTCACTGGTTTCTTCATAGTTATAAACGTCACTCTTCATCTCATCGTAAGAGCGAATCGGTTCATCTTTTACAAGCGATGCAAAATAGCCTGCACCAACACCTCCGGCGAAAAATGCGCCCATTAGACCAAGCACTATAAAGATAAGAAAAAGATTCCAAACGACTTTATAGGCGATTCTTGAGCCAGTTAAAATGTTGTATTCTTGTAATCTATCAATGAACGCGTTCCACTTCTGCCTGATAGAAGAAAAAAGCTCTCGCATTCCTATACCCCCTCAAATTAATCCTATTTATTATAGCATATGTCGTCGAGATTTGTATAAACTGGTAGGAAGTTCAGTAGGCTTAGAATTGACATGGTTTTTCGTTTGTGATATTAATTTAAATAGCGTTTTTAATGAACGATATGCGGTGATTGGATGAAGTAGCCTTTTTCTCCCTTTTTCAGAGAGCTGGTGGTCGGTGCGAACCAGTATAAAGGAAAATGCGAATTACCTCCATGAGCATCTAATGGGAAAGACAATGTCTGTGTAGCATTAGACGGTTCAGGCCGTTATCCTGACTGAGTGGAAGAAATCTATTTTCTTCAACAAGGGTGGTACCGCGATCAAACTCGTCCCTTTTTAGGGATGGGTTTTTTTGTGTTTTAATAACTGTATTAAACGGAAATACTACACGATTAACAAAGGGAGTCGATCACATGCACATTTTAGATGAATTAGAAGCAAGAGGCCTATTGAACCAGGTAACAGATCGAGAAGGATTAGAAAAAGAGCTTACTGAAAATCGAATTGCTCTTTACTCAGGATTTGATCCAACAGCAGATAGTCTTCATATTGGTCATCTTTTGCCGGTATTGGCACTTCGTAGATTTCAACTTGCTGGTCATACGCCGATTGCACTTGTTGGTGGGGCAACTGGACTTATTGGTGATCCTAGTGGCCGCTCGAATGAACGTACGTTAAATTCCGAGGATATCGTGAAGGAATGGACGAACAAATTACAGGGACAGCTTGCACGTTTTTTAGATTTCGAAACAGAAACGAATGCTGCCAAGGCTGTAAACAACTATGACTGGATCGGCGAATTGAACGTTATCCCATTTCTTCGCGATGTAGGTAAGAATTTTGGTTTAAACTACATGCTTGCAAAAGATTCAGTAACATCACGACTTGAAGCAGGGATTTCTTTTACTGAGTTTACGTACATGATTCTACAATCGTATGACTTCCTTCAACTGTATCGGAAAGAGAATTGCCGTCTGCAAATTGGAGGCAGTGATCAGTGGGGGAATATTACAGCTGGGCTTGAATTGATTCGTAAAGAAGAAGGAAGCGAAGAGTCATCGAAAGCTTTTGGTGCAACCTTCCCACTTGTGACGAAAAGTGATGGATCTAAATTTGGTAAATCTGAAGGTGGCGCAATCTGGTTAGATGCTGATAAAACTTCTCCTTATGAGTTCTATCAATTCTGGATCAATACAGATGATCGTGATGTTGTGAAGTTTCTTTATTACTTTACGTTCTTAAGCATTGACGAAATTAAAGAAATTGAAAAGAAGCACTTAGAAGCTCCAGAAAAAAGAGAAGCGCATCGTACGTTAGCTGAAAACGTAACGAAGCTTGTGCACGGAGAAGAAAAGCTTCAGCAGGCAATTAATATTTCGGAAGCTCTTTTCAGTGGAGATATTAAGCAATTAACGGCAGATGAAATTCGTTTAGGGTTTAAAGATGTTCCTTCTTACCAAGTAGAGGATCTTGAAAAGGGACTGATTGATTTATTAGTCGAAGCAGGTATTTCACCTTCTAAGCGTCAGGCAAGAGAAGACGTAAAGAATGGAGCTGTATATATTAATGGTGAACGCTGTCAGGAAATGGACAAAGTGATTTCAGAAAATGATCAAATTGAAAATCAGTACGTGATTATTCGAAGAGGGAAAAAGAAATACTTTCTCCTTACTTATTAATCTTTAAAGAAGAGACGCGTTAAGCGTCTTTTTTTATATTTTCTAGCTATGTTGACATAATAAAAACCCCGGAATAAATTCCGGGGTTTTCTGAAACAGCTTAACGAGAGTAGTACTCAACGATAAGAGCTTCAGTGATTTCAGCAGGAAGTTCAGAACGCTCAGGAAGACGAGAGAACGTACCTTCAAGCTTATCTGCATCGAAAGTAAGGTATTCTGGAACGAAGTTGTTTACTTCGATTGCTTCTTTAATGATGTCAAGGTTGTTAGACTTCTCACGAACGCTGATCACTTGACCAGTCGCTACGCGGTAAGAAGGGATATCAACGCGTTTGCCATCGACAGTGATGTGGCCGTGGTTAACTAGCTGACGAGCCTGACGGCGAGTACGAGCTAGACCCAGACGATAAACGAGGTTATCAAGACGAGCTTCAAGAAGAATCATGAAGTTCTCACCGTGAACACCTTTCATTTTACCAGCATCATCGAAAAGACGACGGAATTGACGCTCAGTCATGCCATACATGTGACGAAGCTTTTGCTTCTCTTGAAGCTGAAGTCCATATTCAGAAAGCTTTCTACGCTGGTTAGGTCCGTGTTGACCTGGAGCGTAAGGACGCTTTTCCAATTCTTTACCTGTACCACTTAGAGAAATACCAAGACGACGAGAAATTTTCCAACTTGGTCCTGTATAACGAGCCATATTTAGCTCCTCCTTTATACCATTATTATTGGTATAAAATAAAAACAGTGTCGTGATTCCGAATTGCGCACATTGTGTTTTCACACGCCTTCACCTCGACAGCCGGAGGTTACGCGGCGTACCTATTAAAAGGAACACAATGAAATCGCAGCCCGTCACGCTGCTGCCCATTCTTATTTTACACAAATGCAATTGTAACTCTTTCGGGTTAAGATGTCAACTTTAGTAGGAAGGAAAGAAACATGAAGAACTTGTCCTTTATTATAATATAGATAAATACCTCTTCACCTTATAATTGAAAACGCTTACAATAATAGTGTGACGTGCGATTTTATAACAGGGGGTTATGACTTTGAAAGGAAAGCATCGCTTTGAAACGAAAACAATACATGATGGATACGAATCAAAATCACATCATAATAGTTTGGCATCACCAATCTACCAAACATCCACTTTTACATTTGAAACAGCTGAAGCCGGTGAAAAAAGGTTTGCTGGTGAGGAGCCTGGATACATTTATTCTAGATTAGGTAATCCTACTGTTCGCATGTTAGAAGAGAGAATGGCTTCTCTTGAAAATGCGGAGGCAGGATTAGCTTTTGGTTCAGGCATGGCAGCTGTATCCGCGGTTCTTATGCATCTTGTGAAGTCAGGTGACCATATTCTTTGCTCTGAAGGTGTGTATGGCTGTACTTTCGGCTTGCTCAAAATGATAGAAAATAAGTTTGGGATTGAGCATGACTTGCTTCCGCTCGATTCAATGGAACAAATTCGTCAGGCGATTCGTCCGAATACAACAGTGATCTATATCGAAACACCCATTAATCCGACATTAAAATTAATTGACCTAGAAATGATTTCTTCGGTTGCAAAGGAGAAAGGAATTACGGTAGTTGTCGATAACACATTTTCAACCCCTTATTTACAACGTCCAATGGAGTTTGGATGTGATATCGTATTACACAGTGCTACCAAATATATTGGAGGGCATGGAGATGTGGTAGCGGGACTTGTCGTGAGCGATCAGGAAACAATTACTTCTATTGCAAAGAGTACGCAAAAAGATATTGGAGGCATTCTATCTCCTTTTGACGCGTGGTTGCTTCTTCGAGGGTTAAAGACTCTCCCTATCCGAATGGATCGGCACTGTGCGAATGCTAGACGGGTAGTTGAAAAGTTGATTAATCATCCGGCAGTAACGAACGTGATGTATCCAGGACAAGAAGCATCACCCTCTTTTTCGATTGCGCAAAAGCAGATGAAAAGCCCAGGTGGGTTAATAAGCTTTGAAATAAAGGGTGGTAAACAAGAAGCGCAACATTTTATGAATCACTTAGAGATGATTAAAATTGCGGTTAGTCTTGGTGATGCAGAGACGTTAATTCAGCATCCTGCTACAATGACACACGCAGTTGTTCCTATAGAAGAGAGAAAAAGAATGGGGATTAGTGAATCGCTCATTCGTCTTTCGATTGGGCTTGAAGCCTGGGAAGACATATGGGAGGATATCGAACAAGCTCTTGAAAAATAAAATAAACGTCCGTTGGAATAAACTTCTCAACGGACGTATTTTATTTCGGAAGTTCTGTGAATGAAAATATATTTCTTTATTTAGAGGAAATCTTGCAATGCTACAGTGAATTTTTCTAAGTACTCTTGATCCACGTCATCAAATCTCCCCACTTTAGGGCTATCAATGTCAAGAACTCCAAGTAAGGTACCATTAGAAAACATAGGTACAACTATTTCGGATAGTGATGCAGCATCACAAGCGATGTGTCCAGGGAACTCATGAACATTTTCAACTCTCATGGTTTTGCCTTCTTTCGAGGCGGTACCGCATACGCCTTTTCCATTCTGAATTCTAACGCAAGCAGGTAGTCCCTGGAACGGACCTAAAACAAGTTGATCGGTTTCTTTTTCGTATAAATAAAAACCAACCCAGTTCACGTCTGATAAAAACTGATTTAATAATGCAGAAGCATTGGCAAGATTGGCAAGCTGATTTGTTTCACCATCAAGCAATGCTCTTAATTGTTTAATTACCATTTGATAGTCTTTTTCTCTTTTTCCAGAATAGGATTCGACTTCAAACATCTCAAAACACCTCTTCCTTAACTCGAAATTATGAATATCATATCAAATCTTGTTGATTAACACACATATTTTGTCGCACGATAATTAAAGGAATAGACGGGAAATGAACGAATCAGTTAGTTATGATCGAACTCTTTGGAGGTGGTTCCTAGTGAAACAGGAGCGAGATACAGTATCGAAGCGAAGTGTCATCCAGGCCGCCATTCAACTCTTTAATACGAAAGGATTTCATGGTACTTCAGTTCGTGATATTGCGAGTAAAGCTGATGTAAACGTGGCGTTGATCTCTTATTATTTTAATGGAAAAAAGGGATTGGCAGAGTTTTTGATGACTTCTTTTCTAGAAGGGTACGTCAGTGAGATCGAAACGGCTTATCAACAGCTAGAAACGCGTTCAGCGAAGTCATGTTTAATTGAAGCAATTCATCGCGTGATGGAATATCAATACTTGAATAGACAGTTAGCTCGATTTGTCCACCGTGAAATTACGTTTGATTCCGTTCTTATTCGTGAAATTATGACCACGTATCTTTCGAAAGAAAAGTATTATTTCACGAGGATTTTTGAAGTGGGTTTTGCAAGAAAGGAATTTCGTCCTCAACCAATTGATTATCTTGTGATGCAAATGAAAGGGATGCTTTCGATGCCTTTTTTACACCCTCAATATATTCTTGAAGTGCATCATATTCAACCAAATGAACGTTATTTTATTGAGAAATATAACAAACAGTTAAATGAATGGATTCAATTAACTGTTTGTAAGGACAAGAAGTGGGAGGAGCGCCCGCTTGTTATGAACGGTTAAATTTATTCGGCATTTGAAGCTGTTGCGTAATCAATCTATCTGCTCCTTGACCAATCCCTTTTGCACTATGGGCGTCGGAGCCATAGACGAGAGGGATTTCTCGTTTTACCGCTTCTTGAACGACTTGATCGCTTGGATAAGGTTCACCGCAAAGCGGCTTTACTGTTCCAGCACCATTGTAGTCCAGGGCATAATCCCTCTCCTTAATTGCATCAAGAATGCTTATGATTTCTGTATTAAATTTATTATGAAATGGGTATTTTTTTTGGAATTTATTTACGAGGGTGATATGTCCCATTCGTGTTGGTTTAAAAGCTCCTAAATTTGAGTGAACGGACTTTAATACAGTTTCATAATATTTCTTATGAACTCTCTCAACCGATCCTAACGAGTGAACCAAGTCATAAAAAGCCTCAGCACTATAATCAAGACAGGTATAATTATCGCCTTGTTTTATAAAGTGGACAGAAAGAATAGCATCATCTAAATATGGACCAATTGAATCGAGTAATTGTTTTGTTTCTTCCTCAAATCCTTCAACATAATCGACTTCTAGTCCACTATTAATTTCAATGGACCCCCTATATTTTTCCTTCAGTTGTTGAATGGAATTTAAATAGCAGTGGACATCTTCCCACTTCATCCCGCTGTCCTTATTTGGAACTGGGTCAATGAAGCTTTTTGGCAGAGGCGCGTGTTCTGTAAAGGTCATTCCTTTATAACCTGCTTGGAGTGCTGCTTCTACGTACTCATCAAATTGATCATTGGACCCGTGTGGACAAAAAGGAGAGTGGATGTGTCCATCGTATAAAATATTCATTCTAAAGCACCTTCTTTCAAAAAATGAAAAAGTTTATAATAGAATCAAGGATTTTAGCTGTCGAATATTGAATTTATTTAGTCAAAGAGGTAATTACATGGTATCATAAAAACATTAATGAATTTCCTACATAGTTGTTTACAAACGATCTATATCTGATGATTTAGACTGCTTAATGAGCATGCATACATAATTTGATGATGTGGAAGAAGGGGTGCTTCCGTTGGAGTATATTGTCATTGCGATTATTTTACTGGTTGCCGTCATATTATATGGCACTTTTGCGAGAAGAAAAATATACAATGAAATCGATCGTCTAGAAGAATGGAAGATTGATATTTTGAATAGACCTGTAACTGATGAGATCTCAAAAGTGAAGGGATTAACGATGTCAGGTCAAACGGAAGAGAAATTTGAAAAGTGGCGGGAAGAGTGGGACGAAATTGTTGCAGTTAAACTTCCAAATCTAGAAGAACAGCTCATGGATACAGAAGAAGCTGCTGAGAAATATCGTTTTCGCAAAGCGAAAACGACACTCGTTGAAACCCAAGAACGGTTAGAGCAAATTGAGAAGCGAATTGAACTGATGTTAGAAGATATTAATGAGTTAGTTTCAAGCGAAGAACAAAACCGTACGGATATTATCTCGGTTCAAGAATTATTCAGAGAAGCAAAACAGCGTCTTCTGTCGCAGAATCGTTCCCTTGGAAAAGCTTTTCCAACACTTGAAACAGAGCTTGAAGAGCTGAAACAGAACCTTAAGCATTATGAACAATTAACAGGAGAAGGAAACTATCTTGAGGCTAGAAGCGTGTTAATCGATATTCAAGAGCGATTAACGGCAGTTCAGGATAAAATCGCTATAACGCCAGAGTTAATTGCTCTTGTTCATACACAAATACCTTCTCAATTAAAAGAACTTGAAGATGGAACTTCTGCAATGGCGTCTGAAGGGTATGTTCTTGATCACTTAGAAATTCAGGATCATATCGATCAGGTAGAGTCAGATCTAATTAGATGGGAATCTTCGATTGAAAAAACTGAAGTCGAAAATATGAAATCAGAAATCGATGCCGTACGAAGGAGCATTGAAGGTCTTTATGACCAATTAGAATCTGAGGTTGATGCAAGGCATCTTGTTACAGAGAAGGTAGAAGAATTAGAGCATGAGTTGTTCAAAACAAATTCACATCTTCAGGATTTACAAGAAGAAACGAATGTGGTGCAACTAAGCTATCGGTTAGAAGAACAAGAATTAAATATGGTAAAAGATATTGAAATGAAAATCTCAGATATGCATATCCGATTTAATGCTGTTCAAGAAGCGGTAGAAGGCAATCAGCAGGCATACACGACACTAGCTGAAACCGTCCTCTCTCTAAAACAAGATCTTGCTACGATTGATCACGAAATGCAAATTCAGAAAGAAAACTTGCATATGCTTAGGCGAGATGAGTTGAAAGCACTTGAGACGATTAAAGACTTGAAACGGCAGTTAATTGAATCGAGAAGGATGATGAAATTAAGTAACTTACCAGGCATTCCTGCCTCCTATCTCGATGGTTATGAATTAGCAGAGGATATTATTATTGAATTAAGCGAACGTCTTTCAGATGTCCCGCTTGATATTTATCAAATTAATGAAGTGTTAGGTGACGCAGAACGTGCAGTTGAACATAGCACAGAAATTACGAAGAAGCTTGTGGAAGACGCTGTTTTAACGGAACGATTAATCCAGTTTGGAAATCGTTACCGTGGTAAATATCGAAGTGTAGATGAACTGCTCCAAAAAGCAGAAGATCACTTTAGGAAATATGAATATGATGATGCGCTATCCACTGCGGAAGCAGCCATTGAAAAAGTAGACCCACAGGTACTTCAATCGCTCAAAGAAGATGTTAGAGAACCTGTGAAATCGTAGCTCTCCTTTCGAGGAGGGCTTTTTTTAGCTTCATACAAAAAAGGACGACGAAAAAACGCAGGCAAAGTCTCCTGCGTTTTTGGATTACGATTTTTTGTTACTTGTTTTAGAGAGTAGAAGTCCAATTCCAGCACCTATAAGGGCTGGAATAATCCAACCAACACCCTCATTATAAAGAGGTAAGGATGCCATCATTCTCATACCGGGTAGAACGATCCCAGCTCCTTCTAAAGCATTTGGGACACTGATGAAGATCGTTAAGATAATTGCTCCCCTATACACATAGTTGTGAATAGGAATGACATTATTAATAAAGGTGAGGAAAATTAAGACAATGGCGATCGGATAAATGGCGATCAGAACAGGCAAAGTAAACGTAATTAGCTGTGTGAGACCAAGATTAGCGACCAATGTACTAAATAGCGTCACAATTAAAATGACAGTTTTATAAGAAAGTTTGGAATAGGTTTTAGAAAAATATTCTCCGCACGCTGTTACGAGACCAACGGATGTTGTTAAACAGGCGAAGGTGATTGCTGCGCCAAGTAAAAGAGCGCCAAATGTACCGAATAGATAGCTTGCAATACTGGATAGAATCTCTCCTCCATTATTCGCAGACCCGACAAGAGACGTGCTTGTGGCACCGATGTATGCAAGTGAAAGATAAATCGCTGTTAATCCAGTCGCTGCAAGAATGCCAGCTTTAAGAACAGCAATTGAAACGGTTCTACGATCAGTGATTCCTTTATTGTTAACTGCCTGTATGACGACAATCCCGAATACAAGAGCTGCAATTGCATCCATCGTAAGATAACCTTCAATAAAACCTTTAAAGAAAACGCCACTTTCATAATTAGCAGAAGGCGTTGATAATGGCCCAGGAGGGTTAATAAATGCTCCGATGATTAAGCTGCCAAGCACTAAAATCAACAGTGGAGTAAGTATTTTTCCAACGCGGTCCACTAATCGTGTTGGATTTAGTGATAACCCGAATGTTAATCCAAAAAAGATAAGTGTATAGAGAAACAAAGGTAGTCCATTTACATTTGTTGATTCGTTTAGAAATGGCACAATGCCAATTTCAAAGGCAACCGTTCCTGTTCGTGGAATGCCAAAGAATGGGCCAATTGCCAGATAGAGAATTGCCGTAAATATAAGTCCGAAAAGTGGATGAACTTTTGAAGCGATATCTCTCAAACTTCCACCTGTTAGTCCAATAGCGGTTACGCCAAGAAGAGGGAGTCCAACACCTGTAATAAGAAAACCGGCTGTGGCCGTCCAGATGTTTTCACCTGCAGAGTGTCCAAGCGCTGGAGGGAAGATCATATTACCGGCTCCTAAGAAAAGCGCAAAGAGCATTAATCCAATTGTAAATATATCCTTATTCGATAATTTTTGTTTCATAATGGCCTCCTGAGTCAACTGTTTAACATGTCCTAATTTTCGGACTTCATATTAACACAATTGGGCGATGAATCATAACGTTTCTATTAATGATTAATTATTCTGACTATTTTCCGCCGTTTCATACATGGGGTAATAGTAATTTGGTAATATCCCCCATGGAAGAAGACCTCTAAAATAATAGAATCTCAATCCTTAAGTTGGAATAATTGATTTGGTAATTGCTTTAACCTATGGTAGGATTATTAGTTGGAAATAAAAGATGACTGAAGGTGTCATAATATGATTTATTTGGATAATAGTGCTACGACGAAACCTTACGAAGAAGCACTCGTTGCTTTTCGCACAGCTTCTGAACAGTTTTTTGCAAATCCTTCTTCTCTACATCGAAAAGGAGGAGAGGCAGAAAGGCTGCTTCGACAAGCAAGGTCAAGCATAGCAAATTTATTAAACGTTAAAATAAATGAAATCATCTTTACATCAGGTGGAACTGAAAGTAATAACCTTGCGATAAAAGGGACAGCATTACAGTATTTGAATCAGGGAAAACATCTGATCACTAGCAGTATTGAGCACGCATCTACCTTAGAGGCATTTCGACAGCTCGAATCCCTAGGTTTTAAAGTAACTTATCTATCAGTTGATCAAGAGGGGAAGGTTTCTTTAGACGAGTTAGCAGCTGCCCTTACTTCTGAAACAATTCTAGTATCCATCATGCATGTGAATAACGAGCTTGGATCGATCCAACCGATTAAAGAAATAGGACAGCTTATAAAAAAGAAATCACGTGCGCTATTTCACATTGATGATGTTCAAGGCATAGGAAAAGTACCGCTTGACTTTGAGGATGTGAATGCCGACTTCATTTCATACTCAGCCCATAAATTTCACGGGTTAAAAGGCAATGGCTTACTCCTTAAGAGAGAGAAAGTTGTCTTATTTCCACTCCTCTCAGGTGGAGGACAGGAACATGAAATTCGTTCAGGTACAGAAAATGGCCCGGGAATTGTTGCAATGGCAAAAGCGCTTCGCTTGTATTTAAATAAGGCAAAAGTTCATAAAGACACGCTTGAAACGTTAAGAGGGGAATTGTTAGATGAATTATTAAAAGTAGACGGTGTCGAGTTGAATAGTACTCTCTCTGGGACACCACATATCGTGAATTTTTCCATCCCCGGTATTAAACCAGAAGTACTCATTCATACGCTTGAGGAAAAAGATATTTATGTTTCGACGCGTTCGGCGTGTTCATCAAAAGTTGCCGAAGCAAGCCATGTTTTAACAGCGGTTGGCTTATCCGAAATACGAGCAAAATCTGCGATTCGAATTAGTCTTTCTTTTGATACAACAAAAGATCAACTCGACCTGTTTCTTAAAGAGTTGCAAAGGGCAATACCAAAACTAAAACAAGTAATGAGGTAATAGCTATGTATGATCATATTATTCTTCGCTACGGTGAAATTTCTCTAAAAGGAAAAAACAGAAAAGGCTTTATTACATCTTTGAAAAAAAGAGTGAAGCAAGTATTATCTGATTACCCATCAATTGAAGTGCATCAATCTTTTGATCGGATGATTGTAAAACTTAATGGCGAAGATCCAGAACCAATTCTAAAAAAACTTAAAACAATCTTTGGAATTCATTCTTTAAGTGTAGCTATTAAAACAGAACACGATCTAAACTTAATTAAAGAAAAAGCATTACAGTTAGTAAAAGATCAAATGGGCGATGCGAGTATGACGTTTAAGGTTACTGTGAGAAGGCCATTTAAACAGTTTCCACATCGTTCCCAGGACATGAACCGCGATATAGGTGGCTTTGTCCTTAGTCACACAGAGAAATTGACAGTGGACGTCCATCATCCTGATATGGAGTTGAAAGTGGAAGTGAAGCAGGATGGTGCTTATCTTAGCTGCAACAATTCCGAAGGTGCAGGTGGATTGCCTACTGTGCAAGAGAATAAAGTCATGTTGATGTTATCTGGTGGTATTGATAGTCCTGTTGCAGGCTATCTTACGATGAAACGAGGTGTGAAATTGGAGGCTGTCCATTTTCATAGTCCACCCTTTACGAGCGAACGATCAAGACAAAAAGTGGAGGACCTTGTTAAAGTTCTTTCCCGCTTTGGAGGCGACATTCGCCTTCATATTGTGCCGTTTACTAACACACAAAAAGCGATTCAAAAAGAAATGCCAGATAACTATAGCATGACGATTATGAGAAGAATGATGATGCGCATTACAGAAAAACTTGCTGAGAAAAATAATGCATTGGCCATTGCAACAGGAGAAAGTCTTGGACAGGTTGCGAGTCAAACGATTCAAAGTATGAATACAATTAACGAGGTAACAAATTACCCGGTATTAAGGCCGCTTATTTCGATGGATAAAATTGAAATTATGAGGATTTCTAGAGCAATTGATTTGTATGACATCTCCATTCGCCCATATGAAGATTGTTGTACGGTATTTTTACCAGAAGCTCCGAAAACAAAGCCTAAACGTGAGCACGCTAATAAATTTGAACAATACCTACCGGTTGAGGAACTTGTCGAGGAAGCGGTAAATGGGGTTGAAACAATTATTATTAAAGAAAAAGACGATTCCTTTGGAGAGTTGCTGTAGACTTCCAGCATTTTACCACGCTACCATAAGTTAATGAGGATAACACCTACTTGTCTATCACATGATATTGACAAGGAGGTGAATAACTTATGGCAAACACAAACAAACTTGTAGTACCTGGTGTACAACAAGCTTTAGATCAAATGAAATATGAAATTGCTTCTGAATTTGGTGTGAATCTTGGACCTGACTCAACTTCACGTTCAAATGGTTCAGTTGGTGGCGAGATCACAAAGCGTCTTGTTCAGCAGTCTGAACAGCAGTTCGGAGGATACTCCAAATAATTGAATAAATTGGCTCGGAGGAAGATGCATAAGCATCTTCCTCTTTTTTTAGTTGGTTCATCCTCGGTTAAGTCATTACGGTCGATTCTGTTTTAAATTTGAATGGATTCAAAACTTTCGTACTTTTGTGTATAATATAACTATTACATAATAGAGGAGGCACACTATGCAAGACTTAATTGCACCAGAATATTATAATTTAACAAGTGAAATGGAGCGCTTTGCTTCTAACGGAGACAAGGTGGCTTTACACTGGCGAAGTGATCAAGGTCATGAGCAAGAAATCACATACAAGCATTTATTTGAAAAGGCGAACCGCATTGCTGGCGCTTTAACAAGTGAAGGGTTAGCACCCCAGGATCGCGTTCTTATTATGATGCCTAGACTAATTGATACATACGCTGTTTACATTGCCTGTCTAAAAGCAGGTCTTGTTGTTATTCCCTCCTCGGAAATGCTGCGAAAGAAGGATTTGGTCTATCGAATCAATCATTCAGAAGCGAAGGCAGTTATCTGTGAATCACAGTTGACTGAAGCATTTGCAGGTGTAGAAGCCGATGCCCCCTCATTAAAATGGAAGTATAGTGTTGGAGAGGAAGCGGAAGGGTGGATTTCTCTACTTCAGAAATCTGAAAATGAAAGCGCTTCTTTCGAAGGTGTGAAAACTTTGCGTGATGATATGGCGTTTCTTTCCTATACGTCAGGCACGACCGGAAATCCTAAAGGTGTGGTCCATAGCCATGGGTGGGCGTATGCTCATCTAAGAACATCTTCTTCGTCCTGGCTTGATATTCAGGAAGGGGACCATGTTTGGGCAACCGCAGGCCCCGGCTGGCAAAAGTGGATCTGGAGCCCATTTGTTGCTACGTTAGGTAGTGGAGCTACTGGATTTTTATACAGCGGTAAATTTGATCCTGAAGCGTATTTAGGTTTTCTTTCTCAATACGATATTAATGTGCTATGTTGTACGCCAACAGAATACCGACTAATGGCTAAAGTAGATGGTTTGGAACGCTTTAAGCTACCTGCGCTTCGAAGCGCAGTCTCAGCAGGAGAGCCACTTAATCGAGAAGTGATTGATACGTTTAGAAAGTATTTTCAAATTGATGTAAGAGATGGCTATGGTCAAACAGAAAATACGTTGCTTGTTGGTATTTTAAAAGGGATGGAAGTAAAACCAGGATCGATGGGGAAACCAACCCCAGGAAACCAGGTGGAAATTATTAATGAAGAGGGAGAGCCGGTCCAAGTTGGGGAAGTTGGAGATATTGCCGTGCATAAAGATGTGCCAGCTCTCTTCAAAAAGTACTATCAAGATCAAGAGCGCACACAAATGGCATACAGAGGGGACTATTACTTAACAGGAGATAAGGCTTCTAAAGATGAAGATGGCTATTTTTGGTTTGAGGGCAGAGGTGATGACATCATCATTAGTTCAGGCTATACGATTGGCCCTTTTGAAGTAGAAGATGCTCTCGTGAAACATCCAGCCGTTCAAGAATGTGCTGTTGTGGCAAGTCCGGATGAAGTAAGAGGAAATATCGTCAAAGCTTACATTGTATTAAAAGATGCGAGTCATGCAGGAGATGCATTAACTCGTGAGCTTCAAGATCATGTGAAAGAGTTGACGGCTCCATATAAATACCCTCGTAAAATTGAATTTATTGAAGAACTTCCAAAGACAACGTCTGGTAAGATAAGAAGGATTGAACTCCGTCAAAAAGAAACGCAGGGTGCGTCTTAAAGAGTACAGAATAAGATCTTTAGAAAAGAAAAAAAGAGGACCGATTTGTTGGTCCTCTTCTTCTTATTTTGCATGGCTCTTAATCAATGCTTCGATTTTATTTGCTTGATCCCCCGCATTGTCTTGTTCCATTGCTTTTAAGTATGTTGTGCGCTTTTCGTAGGTTTCACGAACTAATCTTAAAAAAGAAGCGTCGGTTAAATCTTCCTCCAACAAAACATTCGCGTAGCCTGATTTCTGGAATGATTGCGCATTTAAGATTTGGTCTCCTCGACTTGCGGCTCTTGACAAAGGAATGAGCAACATGGGTTTCTTTAATGCAAGAAACTCAAAGATGGAGTTAGATCCAGCTCTCGAAACAATTAAGTCAGACATTGCTAGCAAGTCAGGAAGCTCATCTGTGACGTATTCAAATTGCTTGTAACTGTTCATTTGTAGCGTTTCATCAACCTGTCCTTTACCGGTAAGGTGAAGAATATCGAACGTTTGTAGCAACTGATTAAGCTGGTGGCGAACAGCTTCGTTAATTCGCTTGGCTCCAAGACTACCTCCCATAATGAGCATTACTGGCTTTGTTCCACTAAATCCAGCAAAGGACAAACCTTTTGAACGATCACCACTTTTAAGTTCATCTCGTACAACCGCTCCAATATATTCGGCTTTATTTTCAGGAAGATGCTTGACCGTTTCTGGGAAAGTGGTACACACTTTTGATGCGAAAGGTATGGCGACTTTATTGGCGAGGCCAGGAGTTAAATCAGATTCATGAATAATGACAGGTACACCATTCATTTTTCCTGCAATGACTACAGGGACTGAAACAAACCCACCTTTTGAGAAAATAACAGAAGGTTTTTCTCGTTTTATAATGGAGAAAGCTTCTCCCACGCCTTTAACAACTTTAAAAGGGTCTTTAAAGTTATTCCAATCAAAGTACCTTCTTAATTTACCGGTAGCCACGTGATGATACGTAACGCCTTTAACAGGTTCAATAAGCTGCCGTTCGATCCCTTTCTCTGATCCAATATAATGGATATCCCAATCGTCTTCTAGAAAACGCGGAATAAGAGCTAAGTTAACTGTGACGTGTCCGGCCGAGCCGCCGCCTGTAAATAATATTTTCTTCTTCAAAGAGATTTCCTCACCTTCAACAATTGTCTTGCACTTTCTCTTAGTTATTCTTATTGTATCATGATTGAAAAATCAACCAAGAGTTTGAAGAAAAACCAGAAGATTCACAGTTTATAATAGGAATGATACAATAAGCTCACAATTGGCATAAAGGGGAGAACATCAGTGGGAACTCTTTGGTTTGGTGGCAAAATTTATACGCTTGAACATGAACATGAAACAGTAGAAGCTGTCTATACAGAAAACGGACGTATTAAAAAGGTTGGGTCTAAATCAGAACTCACATCAATGTTCGGAAAAGAACTGACAACCCAACATGATTTAAAAGGCAATGTTATGATTCCTGGTTTTGTAGATAGTCATCTTCATATGATTGGTCATGGTGAAAAGCTACTTCGACTTGATTTATCAGAAGCTGATTCGGCTGAAGAAATGAAAAGACTTCTTATAAGTAAAGTTAGTGAGGCAGCGCCGAATGAATGGATCATCGGAGAAGGATGGAATGAAAACAACTTCCATGATCGTAAAATATTTCATCGTGACGAATTGGATGAAATCGCACCTCACCATCCAATGATGTTAACGAGGGTATGCCGACATGCCATTTTGGCTAACTCGATAGCCCTTACTCTTGCGGGAATTACAGATGAAACACCAGACCCTGAAGGTGGGGTTATTATCCGCGATAATGATGGTAGAGCCACTGGATATTTACTTGACCGTGCTCAGGAATTAGTGAAAGATACCATGCCAGAAGTAAGTATTGAATTCCTCGAAAAAGCACTATCGCGTTCAGTGGATGATCTTGTAGCTCAGGGGGTAACAGGGGGGCATACGGAAGACTTAAATTATTATGGTGGCTTTACTCGGACGTATGAAACCTTCCTAAATGTGATTAATGGACAAAGAAAATTTAGAGCAAATTTACTTGTACATCATGAAGTTATTGAAGAGATGCGCAAACAGGGACTTGGGTTTGGGGATGGAACCAACTACGTTGAGCTCGGAGCTATGAAAATTTTTGCTGATGGGGCCCTTGGGGGACGTACCGCTTTGCTTAGCCTTCCATATAATGATTCTCCTGACACCTCAGGGGTTGCGATTCATAGCATTGAAGGCCTCACGGAACTTGTAAAGAAAGCAAGAGCTCATGATATGCCTGTCGCGATTCATGTTATTGGTGACCTGGCGCTTGAGTATGCAATTGAAGCCATTGAACAGTATCCTGCTCCATATGGCTTAAGAGATCGTCTCATCCATACTCAAGTGGTGCGCGAAGATTTATTAACACGATTACAGCAGCTTTCAGTTGTTCTTGATATTCAGCCAAGGTTTGTGGCCTCTGATTTTCCTTGGGTAATGGAACGTCTTGGGGAAAAGAGAATGGGTCTTTCTTTTGCCTGGAAAACGCTTCTTGATAGTGGAGTGCCCATTGCTGGTGGATCAGATGCGCCTATTGAACCGGTTAACCCTTTGTTGGGCATTCATGCGGCCGTTACACGTAAGCGTCCAGATGAAAACCATAGTGGGTATTATCCAGAGCAAAAGCTATCGATGTTTGAGAGCGTCTGTCTGTTCACAAAAGGAAGTGCGTTCGCAATTGGAAGGGAATGTGAAAGAGGTCTAATTAAAGAAAACTTTGATGCGGATTTTACTGTTTTAGATCGAGATATCTTCCAATGTGATCCTGATCTTCTTCTTTACACAAATGCGGTGATGACGGTTATTGATGAAACAATTGTATACAAAAAAGAAGGATAAAGGAGAAAAGCGCCGCGTGATGCGGCGCTTTTCGTTTAAAGGAAACTTCTTTGTACTTTATGCCAGAAAGAATTGTTTTTAAGTTTCACCGTTTTAATGCGTTTTTCTGGGATGTGAATTTGAATTTCTTTGGCGTGTTGAATGCTCATGGCTTCATTATCAATGCCGATGACAGGGTAGTCGTTCCCGTCTTGAATCACTTGAAGCGTAAGCGTTCTCTCATCACTTAATAGAAATGGAGAGCCGAGCGTACGATAATGGTTATTGTTAAGTGAGGCGAGTTCACTCACTTGCATACAAGCAAGTTTGGGGTCTACAACAGCACCATTTACGGATTTATTATATGCCGTACTACCTGTCGGTGTGGATACAATGAGACCGTCTCCCCTAAACGTTTCAAAATGAAAATCTTCTACATAGACTTCCATCGCAAGGGTTTTAATGATGGACGAGCGAATTGTACATTCATTTAAGCAGAAGAAAGAGGATTCATTGTTTACTTTTACTTCAATCGTTGGATAGCGACGAACTTCAATACCTTCTAATAAAATATCGTCCACCATATGCTGGATATTATCAATGTGGAAATCACAATAAAATCCGAGTTCGCCAGTAGAAATACCTACATAGAGGCAATCTTCACGAAACCCAGTTTTTCGAACGGCTTGAAGGAAAGCCCCGTCTCCTCCGATGCTAGCGATAATGCTTGCCTCTTCAGGATTTTCTACGATATGAAAATCGTTCTTTTCCGCAAGAGTTTTTAAGGGTTCTACTTTCTCCTGAATTTCTTCAGTCTGTTTATAGAAAAAAAACAAATTTCTTCGATTTGGCATCTGAATTCCTCCCTGTCCAACTGTTAGTCCTCTTTACTTTATCACTAATCGGCATAAGACTCCATCTCCCATCACGATCCTAATTTTTTTTCGTTGCTTTTAGAAGTGCGCTTCCTTATTTTGTATGGTATTCTCAAAAATATGAAACCTATCAGGCGGTTTCATCGTACATAAGAAAGCATCAGGATATAGAGGAGGCTTACAATGAATGGTAAACGATGGATTGCACTAGGAATTACAGTTGTTCTTATCATCGTGTCGCTAGGCTTTAACTTTGTTTCAAGTTTGGCATTTGGCGGATGGCAGGAGGAAATGAATACATCAGACCAATTTGGTGAGACGGTTATCGAAGAAGGTAGTAGCTCGAATAAAATCGCCGTTCTTAATGTGGAAGGTGTTATTCAAGATACAGGCACGAATACTAGCTTTCTCCCTCAGTCAGGCTACAATCATCATGTGTTCATGAAGCGTTTGGAGCATGCTGCAGAGGATAAAAGTGTAAAAGGGATTATTTTAAGGTTGAATACCCCTGGCGGTGGAGTTGTAGAAAGCGAAGAGATTCACGATAAAATTTTAGAGATTAAAGAGAAAACAGATAAACCGATCTACGCTTCAATGGGCAGTATGACAGCTTCTGCAGGTTATTATATTTCTGCTCCGACAGATAAAATTGTTGCAAGCCCTTCAACAATCACTGGGTCAATTGGAGTGATCATGCAATCAATGAACTATGCAGAATTAGCCGAGAAAGTAGGCGTGAAGTGGGAAACGATTAAGAGCGGCCCCCATAAAGATATCATGTCTCCTAGCCGTGAAATGACTGAAGAAGAGCGAGATATTTTACAGTCGATGATTGATAATTCTTACGATGAGTTCGTTCGAGTTGTGAGCGAAGGCAGAGGAATAGATGAAAGCAAAGTGCGTGAACTTGCTGATGGTAGAATCTACGATGGAAGACAAGCGAAAGAGGTAAACCTGGTAGATGATCTCGGTAATTTAGAAGATACGATTGAAGGCATGAAGAAAGACCTCGGTGATAATAAACTACAGGTTGTTCAATATAAGCAAAATCTTGGATTGAATTCCTTATTTGAAATGTCGGCTGCTAAGTTAATGGGACCTGATAAAGATTTACTGGGAATTCAACAGCTTTTATCAACTCCACAATCACCAGAGTTAATGTATTTATATTCTGAATAAGGGGGTAGGCAGAATGGATGAAACGATGAGTATGACTGCCTCTCCCGCATCGATCGGCACAGAAGTAAAGCACGAACGTTTTGCGGGCTTCTGGATGCGTTTTTGGGCATATATAATTGATGTTATTGTGGTAGCAAGTTTGAATGGCATTCTCATTACACCTCTCATACGAGGGTTTGATTTGCCTGGAACGGAACCGGCCATTTTACCTTTACAGGCAATGTTGACCGGTATCGTTTACTATGCGTATTTTATATTGATGACAAAATTTTTGTCCCAGACCTTAGGGAAAATGCTTTTTGGGCTAAAAGTCATTTCACTTAAAAATGCAAAGTTAACATGGGGAACTGTTATTTTTAGAGAAGGAATAGGACGCTTTATTAGCAAGACTATTTTATTTGTAGGGTTTCTCGTAGTTGCCTTTACGAATAAGAAACAGGGAATACATGATTTGTTTGCCGATACAAGTGTCATTCATGAAGATAAAGCATAGGCATGATGAATAAACCTGTCCATATTGGGCAGGTTTATTTTATACTCTAATTTTTTCTACTCTTGCAAATAATAAAAGGGGAGAGATGTTTTGTGATTATTGCGATTGCTGCTATTCTTTTAGTCTTAATCATTGCATCCTTACCTCTTATCGTTTTTTCTACTGTAAGAGTAACGGTGATTATGGAACATTCTTCAATGGTGGAGGAACTTCAAATAGCTGTCAGAGCGCTTTTTGGACTTGTGGTTTATGAAACGACTATTCCACTCATTGAGTTATTTGAAGATGGGGAAGAAGCGGTAGAAAAGAAAGAGAAAGAAAAGGGATTTAAAGGGGGAGCAAAAGAGTTAATTCAGGTTATAAAAAAAGCATTCCATGCTCGAAAGTCCTTCTTGTTTTTCTTGAAAAAAGTAAGGTTTAAAACGATTCAATGGGAGACCAATTTTGGAATGGGGAATGCCGCAAATACAGCTGTCATTGCAGAGCTTGTGTTAAATACGAAGGTAGCGATTTTTACGCTTCTTTCACACTACTCAAACCTTCATACCATTCCACAGCTCATTGTCACACCAATTTATGAAATGAAAACAATTCAAACCTATATGAGATGCATGATTACGTTCAAACTGGGGCATGCTATGATCGCGGTAATTAAATTGATGAAGTCTCAGAGAAAGGTTCAGGAGGCTTAGCGGTTTAGAAAGTGAAGGAGGAAAACAAATGCCTGAACATCCAATTGAAGGGTTAATGCAAACGGCAATGGAGAACTTGAAGGACATGATCGATGTAAACACGATTATCGGGGATCCGGTCGAGACTCCTGATGGAAGTGTTATACTAACGGTTTCAAAGGTTGGGTTCGGCTTTGCTGCTGGTGGAAGTGAATTTATGTTGAAACAACAGTCGAGTCAGCAAGGGCAAAGTAAAGGTGAACCATTTGGAGGCGGAAGTGGTGGCGGTGTTTCGATTACACCCATTGCCTTTCTGATCGTCAGTTCCGGAGACATAAAGATGATACACCTTGACAACACAACGCATCTATACGAAAGATTACTTGACCTTGCCCCTCAGGCGATTGAAAAGGTGCAAAGTATTCTTCAAAACATGAATCAGAACGCAAATGGTAAAAAGGGTGAGAGCCAACAAAACGGGCCTGGTTCCTCAAGACAAAGCTCCCAATCAAAACATCTCTTCCGGGGGCAGCAACGGCAGGACGATCATAAACAAGATCTTGATTTTTAAGCTACTTTTTCATAAGGTAGCTTTTTTATGTTACTATTGCTGATTTCTTGAAATCTAGTGGTTTCACCTATATGATGAAGTCAGTCGTACATACGACCAATTATAAAGGAGGTATGAACAATGGCTAACATTACATTTAAAGAAACGCCAATGACCCTTTTAGGAGAAGAAGTAAAAGTTGGTGAAAAGGCTCCGGAGTTTACAGTCCTAGCAAATGATTTATCTGAAAAGACGCTTGAAGACTTCGCGGGAATCCGCCTTATAAGTGTAGTACCATCTCTTGATACAGGTGTTTGTGATGCTCAAACACGTAAATTCAATGAAGAAGCTGCAAAGCTAGATAACGTTAAGGTATTAACGATCAGTGCAGATCTTCCATTTGCTCAAAAACGCTGGTGCGGGGCTACTGGCATTGAAGATGCAATTACCTTATCCGATCATCGTGATCTTTCTTTTGGTAAAGCATTCGGAGTTGCGATGCAGGAACTTCGCTTACTAGCAAGAGCTGTGTTTGTAGTGAATAGTAAAGGTGAGGTTGTCTATACTGAGTATGTGAGTGAAGCGACTAACCATCCCGATTATGATGCCGCTCTAAATGCTGCAAAAAAAGCTGAATAAACTAGTGAAAAAGGACTTCGGTGATTTTCAACGAAGTCCTTTTTTACTGGTTTAGAATCTATGCGGGTAATGATCGAAAGAGAAGCCCATATTCAATGGCGGTTTTATATCCACCATTGTTGCGAAAGAAGTCAAGACTGTTTACAATAGGGACGAACTGATAGGAGGTCAATTAATGTCCGAATTAACTGTAGAAAATTTATTTAACGTGCTAGATGAATCAACACTTGTCATTCAAAATAAGTTAGAAATTTCTTATCTTGAAGCGCTTGTCGAGACAGGTTTGAATTTATTTGAAAATAAAGTCCTTCAAGAAGAACTAAATGCTGATACGATCGTCCGTCTAAAAAATTTGTATGACTCATGCGGTCTTGACGGAGCGAATCAAGAAACAGTACGAAAAGGGATCCAACTTGCTCTGCTTAAAGGAATGAAAAAGGGGATCCAACCTCATCATGCGATGACACCTGATAGTGTTGCGCATTTAATTGGTTATCTTGTGAAAAAATATAAAGAGGTTCTAAATCTTGAGCACATTAAGATTTTAGATCCTGCCGTTGGGACAGGGAATCTGCTAACTTCCGTCTTAAATCAATTGGAAGGTGAAAAAGTTGAAGCGTACGGTGCTGAACCTGACGATCTGCTCTTACATCTCGGATTTGTAAATGCTAATTTGCAAAAGCACCACGTTGAATTCCTTCATCAGGATAGTGTGAAGCCACTCTATATTCCTCAAGTGAACACGGTGGTGACGGATTTACCAGTTGGTTATTATCCACATGAAGAGGCAGCTGCAAATTATGAATTAAAAGCATCAGAAGGCATGTCATATGTTCATCATCTCTTGATTGAACAAAGTTTAAACATGACGGAAGATTCCGGTATGCTTTTCTTAATGATCCCTAATTTCCTCTTCGGTGATGATGGCGCAAAGCAAGTGAGAAATTTGCTGAACGATCGCTCTGTTATCCACGGAATTATTCAATTGCCAACTAGCCTGTTTGCGAATGAATCTCAGGCGAAAAGTATCCTCGTTACTCAGAAAAAAGGGGAACAGACTTTGAAACCAAAGCAAGTTATGATGGCGAAATTCCCTTCATTTTCAAATCGTGAAGCGATGCTAAACATGATGCAACAAATCAATGGCTGGTTTTCGCAGCTTTCCTAACAGAAGTGAAACGTTTACAAATCTGAATTGGCGGAATACTTGGATGTAAGCGGTTTTCACCTTGAATAAAGTAGTGGTCGGTGTTTAAATAATAAGAGTGCTAAAGATAGAAGGGTCTCACCCTTCTATTTTCGTGTCGTATTCTAATTTTACTGAATTAAAGGAGCTGTCACATATGGCGAAAATAATCGCAATCAACGCCGGTAGTTCTTCGTTGAAGTTTCAACTTTTAAATATGCCGGAAGAAACTGTTATCACAAAAGGACTCGTGGAGAGAATCGGCCTTGATGACGCCATTTTTACAATAGAAGTGAACGGTGAAAAGAAGGAAGAAATTACAAACATACCTGATCATGCCGTAGCAGTGAAAATGCTATTGGACAAGCTGATTAGTTTCTCCATTATTTCTTCTTACGATGAAATAGAAGGTGTAGGACACCGCGTAGTTCACGGTGGAGAGAAATTTAATGACTCAGCAATGATTACAGATGAAGTCCTTGCTGGAATTGAAGAAGTATCGGAACTTGCTCCATTGCATAACCCTGCTAACCTTGTAGGTATTCGTGCATTCCGAGAGATTTTGCCAGACGTTCCATCTGTAGCCGTATTTGATACGGCATTCCACCAGTCAATGCCAGAACAATCGTTTTTATATAGCTTGCCTTATGAATATTATGAAGACTACGGTGTTCGTAAATATGGTTTCCATGGTACTTCTCATAAGTATGTGTCAGAGCGTGCTGCAGAAATGCTTGGTCGTCCGCTCGACCAACTGCGGCTTCTGTCTTGTCACCTTGGTAACGGGGCAAGTATTGCAGCGATCGAAGGTGGAAAGTCAATTGATACTTCCATGGGCTTTACACCACTAGCTGGTGTGACGATGGGAACTCGTTCTGGAAATATCGACCCTGCCTTGATTCCATTTATTATGGAAAAAACAGGTCAAACAGCAGAAGAAGTCATGAATACGTTGAACAAGAAAAGTGGTCTTCTAGGCGTTTCTGGTTTTTCAAGTGATTTGCGTGATATTACAAGTAAAGCAGAAGCTGGTAATGAACGTGCTGAATTGGCTCTTGAAGTCTTTACTTCTCGTATTCACAAATACATTGGTTCTTATGCTGCACGTATGTCTGGCCTAGACGCGATTATTTTCACTGCTGGTATCGGTGAAAATAGTGACGCTGTTCGTGCACGTGTACTTCGCGGTCTTGAATTTATGGGCGTATACTGGGATCCAGCTCTAAATAAGGTGAAGGGGAAAGAAGCTTTCATTAACTACCCTCACTCACCTGTAAAAGTGATGATTATCCCGACGAATGAAGAAGTTGTGATCGCACGAGATACTGTTCGACTTTCAAAATAAATCATGAGCACCCGATAAGGGTGCTCTTTTTTGTGTTCCTTCAGCTTTGTTGGAAGTTTTTGAAGGGAAAAGATACAATATAAGAAAGGGATTGAAGGGAGCGATATCAATTGGTTTGGACCGAAAGAGAACAAAAAAGAATGGCTTCTATCGATTTATGGGAAGAACAGCACTTTGCACATGAAGCAACTGACATCGAACGAACATTTCAAAAATACTACACACACCGGCTCAATCAGCTGGAGTCTAACACAAAAAAGCGTTTGTATGCCGTCATGGACTCAGTTCTTTTTCATATGCATTCACTTATACAAAATTCCCAGTCACAGGTCGATGCTAGTCATCGCCTGTTAACCGATGCGCGCTTGTTCCATCCAGACATTGAACAAATACAGGATATGAAAAACCTAACGATTGACCAGCTTGTTTACATTGCTGATCAACAAATTGCACGTCAGCGTATGGTTTCATTTGCGCAAGGGGGACTTACGGGTACAGGAAGCTTTTTATTATTAGGTCTTGATTTACCCGCCGTTCTTGCCATTAACTTACGGACGGTACAGCTCATCGCAATGACGTATGGCTACCCTGTAAATTATCCTTCTGAAATGATGATAGCGCTTAAAGTTTTTCACATGGCAACCCTTCCTAAAGGGTTACAAGAGCGCGCCTGGCGAGAACTAGAAGAAGAGGTGAAACAAGAACAAACACATCCTTATTTTTATGAAGGCCCTGATGGAATTGCCGATGCTAATTGGCTACAGGGACCGATGAAACAAGTGATCAAAGGTACTGTTCTTATGATGCTACGTAAAAAAATGATTCAAGGCATTCCGATTCTTGGCATAGCCATTGGCGCTGCTGTGAACTATCGATTTACTAGGTCTGTAAGTGAAGTTGCTCATAAATTCTATGAGAAGCGCTTTCTAAATGAACGAAGAGAGGAGATGGAAAATGAGTTCTCATGAACATAAATCCAATGCGCCTACAGTGATTAATTGTTTGATTGTAACGGTTAGTGACACTAGATCAACGGAGACAGATAAGAGTGGGAGTATCATTTCTTCTTTACTTGAAGAAACAGGTCATAAGGTGATTAAACGAATGATTGTAAAGGATGAGCAAGAGGAAATTCATTCCGCTATTAAGCAAGGAATTACGGCTAGTGACGTTGATGCTGTTTTATTAAACGGAGGAACTGGTATATCAAAAAGGGATGTCACTTACGAAGTTGTGGAAGGGATGCTTGAGAAGGAGCTAGAGGGGTTTGGAGAATTGTTTCGAATGATTAGCTATACAGAGGATATAGGTTCGCCTGCATTGCTAAGCAGAGCCATCGGTGGAGTCACAGGGGAAACGGCCATCTTTGCTATGCCAGGGTCTTCAGGGGCAGTGAAGCTAGCAATGACTAAATTGTTAATTCCAGAACTGCCTCACATTGTTAGAGAGCTTCACAAATAATTGCTATGTGGTTCATACATAACGAATCTTAAATTAAAGGTTTATTCCGTTCGTTAACAAGAAATCGTCGATCGATAAGTAAACCACTCTGTTGTTGGAAAGAATACGAAAGAAAGATCAAATAACAGGAGGTTACGTGATGACGGATAAGAAAAAGGAAATAATCTATGATGAAAATGGTGAAATGGCTGTACACCAACAGCTGAGTGAATCATACCAGAGTGGCGTCGTTGATCAGGAAGAACAAAAAGAAACAAAGAAACTCCCTCGAAAAGCTGAGCGTAAAAGTTATTATTAATAAAGAAAAAGTTCATGCTCATCGCATGAACTTTTTCTTTATGGCTTCTTATACTCCATCTTTCTTAACTGGAACCGTTGGAAAGAATGGTAAAGTACGCCTGTTAACAGAAAGGATAAAAAGCCTGGTGAATAATCAGAAGGTAGCAGTAGGTAAACTAGAACGCCTACTAAAATGGCAATAAATCCTGGACGATTCAATGTGTTCGTTTTCTCTGATAAGGTGTCGAGCATGGTAGAGGTAAAGCTTCCTTTTTTGATAACGATAAAATCTGTCACTATAACAGCTGATAAAGGGATGACCAAAGCACCTAGAAGTGAGATAAACGACTCTGCTTCATCCACGAATGTGGGAAAAGCACTTAACGCTATAGCGGCGCAACCTAATAAAATGGCGCTCTTTATCCTTCCGAGAACTGGAAACGTGTTGAGTAGACTATATCCTCCTGTGTACGCATTGCTAATGTTGATCATAATCATAGAACAAAGTGCGGACGCAAAAATAAGAACTAATAGAAGGGGAGATTCTGTCTGTTGGCTTGTAATTAAGAATGGATTCCATGTTCCAGCAACTGAAGCGGTATAGGCTCCAAGAAGTGCGGTTAACGTAAAGCCAAGTGTATTTCCTGAAAATATACCCCAAAAGGCATGTTGAGTAGATTTAGCATATCTAGCCATGTCTGAAGAACTACTAACTCCTGATACATATTGAACAAAAGCAAGGCTTGCAAAGAAAAAAAATGCGGCGTTTGGCTCTCCTTTCAATGAGATGATCGTTGAATAATGGTTTCCATTTACAGGGGTAGTGAAGTAGACAAAAAACATCGCTAAGCCTCCTGCAAATAAGAGTGGAAGAAAATATTTTGTTGCTTTTTTTACAGCATCGAATCCGACTAAAGCAAGTAACGCCATTACAGTAGCAAGAAAAAGGGACGTCGGAAGAAATGAGAGACTAATTGAAAAAGCGCGTTTCATTAATTCAACAACCATATACGTCCCGCCGATGGTTTGAACAGAAAACCAATAAAGCGACGTGATTGTTCTTACGGGTGATGCAAAGTATTGGGCTCCCTTCACTCCAACAAATGCGCGTACCGCATATTGGGAAGGAATTCCCCTCCTTGCTCCCGGTAAGGATAAGAATGAAACGAATAGAAAAGCGAAAGTTGCTCCAACCACGGTAGCAAGCACGGCCCAAGTAAAACTAAGTCCACCCTCAAGAACAGCGAGAGCAGGCACAAGGAAATTCCCAGCGTTCACGGAAACAGCCATTTGAATCATCGCATATTCGTACCAGCGAGTTGTGCGCGATGATTCTGGAACAGATTCAAGACCATATCGTTCAATTTGGATCGCGTTGGATGATTTTTGTAAACTGTTCATAGATTCTCCTTTTACAAATCGGTTCTTCTTCTATTCTAGAGGTGAGCGTAAGAGGAAGCAATTGTAATGGTGTTTTTAAGAATAATATTGATCACTTTCAGTCAGCATAAGGATGAGGTGATGAATGATGAAAAAACTTACAATTCTAACGTTTGCTATTTACCTATGTCTATTTTCTATCCGTGCAGAAGCGTCAACACTCAAAAATAGTTTTTCATTTAAATGTATGGTCGTCACAAATGGAGTGGAACACGAATGGGAATTCTCCAGTCCAGATGAATTTGAAGTTGAGAATGGAAAAGTTGTTGAAAAAGGAGAGCGAGCAAAAGAAGAAGTAGAAGCCTTGTTTCAGCATTTAGAAGTAACGGAAATTGTTCGCGTAGAAGAGCTTGTAGAAAAAATAGAGAGTTACGGGTATCGAAACGCTGAACGGATTGAGGTAAAGTGGATGGATTCAAGTGGAAGATTATACACCTGGGTGTGGGATGAAAACGATCAGTAGACTTTGAATAGCGGTTTCGATAAGATGAAAAAAGACGTGAAAGGAGCCGTATTCAAGTGAAAAACAGTCTCGCAGTTATATTAGGTGGTGCCGTTGGTGCTTCCTTTCGAGGAGCGTTAGGTACGTTGTTGGATGGGAGCCCGATCGCGACTTTTTTAGTCAATGTCCTTGGTTCCATTCTTCTTGGTTTTTTCTATCAATATGTGAAATCGAATACGCGTTTATCAGATCCTTCTAAGAAATTTATTGCGACGGGCCTACTAGGATCGTTTACAACCTTTTCAACCTACTCTCTTGACTTATTCGTGTATTTAAAAGAGGGGCGCATTTTAGCATTAGGTCTATATGGAGGCGGTAGTATTCTAGCTGGCATTTTAGGCGTCATCCTAGGAGTATCCTTAGCCAAAAAAGTGAGGAGGTTGTAATGGACTGGTTCATGATTGCTGTTGGTGGTGGTGTTGGGGCATGGCTACGCTATGTTACAGCACTTGGTGTTAATCGCTTTAACAAATTGTCTTTCCCACTTGCGACTCTCATTGTCAACCTTTTAGGAAGTTTTTTAATGGGGCTGGCATATGGAGGGGGAGATTGGGGGCCGGCTGTCTCAACTGGTTTTCTTGGAGCATTAACAACCTTTTCAACCTTTATGTATGAAGCTTTTGAGCTAGCGTCAACAAAGCTCTGGCTTTCTGTTAGTTATATTGCGATAAGCGTCGTATTTGGCTTGTTAATGACGACGGTGGGGTATATGATTATGGTGTGAAGATTCTGGAAATATTCTTGGCTTCTATTTTAATGAATCAACTTAGCGTATTCATGTTTTAAGCGAACTAGAAATTAAGGGGGAGTATGCATGCATATTGGCATTCCTATTGAAGTGAAAAATAATGAAAACCGAGTAGCAATGACGCCTGCTGGAGTACTAAATTTAACGCGCTTTGGTCATGAAGTTTATATTGAAAAAGGAGCTGGAATTGGATCAGGGTTTGAGGATGACCAGTACATAGAGGCAGGGGCTCATCTTGTTGAGACGGCGGCTGAAGCGTGGTCGAAAGAAATGGTTATGAAAGTGAAGGAGCCACTTCCTGAGGAGTATGAATACTTCCGTGAGGGCCTTATTTTATTTACATATCTCCATCTAGCTGCTGAATCAGAGCTAACACGGGCGCTTGTTGAAAAAAAAGTGATTGGCATTGCTTATGAAACGGTTCAGCTTCCAAATGGCTCATTACCTCTTTTAACACCTATGAGTGAAGTAGCCGGCCGCATGTCCGCACAGATCGGTGCTCAGTTCCTTGAAAAACCCAAAGGAGGGCTCGGTATTCTTCTTGGAGGTGTGCCTGGCGTAAAGAGAGGGAAGGTTACCGTCATAGGTGGTGGTGTTGTTGGGACGAATGCTGCCAAAATAGCAATGGGGCTTGGAGCAGATGTCACCATTATGGATTTAAGTCCAGAAAGAATGCGTCAGCTTGATGATATTTTTGGAACTGAAATTAATACGATGATGTCCAATCCTCTGAATATAACAGAAGCAGTAAAAGAATCGGATCTCGTTATTGGCGCCGTTCTTATTCCGGGAGCAAAAGCACCAAAACTAGTGACGGAAGAGATGATTAAGCAAATGAAGCCAGGTTCGGTTATTGTTGATGTTGCGATTGATCAGGGGGGGATTTTCGAAACCACGGATCGTATTACTACTCATGACAACCCTACTTATACGAAGCACGGGGTCGTTCATTACGCGGTTGCGAATATGCCTGGGGCTGTTCCACGTACTTCCACAATTGCCTTAACAAATGTCACTGTACCTTATGCGGTACAGTTAGCGAATAAAGGATACAAAAAAGCTTGTCTTGAAAATGACCCATTGTTAAAAGGAATCAATACAATGGATGGGTTTGTCACATACGAAGCTGTAGCTGAAGCTCATCAGCTTCATTATAAGAGCGCACGCTCACTCCTTGAAAAGTAAAAGTGTATAAAGCAGCAGTAGCTGCTTTATTTTTTTTAAAATATCCTTGCATGAGAGGATTTTCTTTATTGAGTACGGAACATTAGAGTTGGGAGGTGAAAACATGGCCTTTTGGAGAAAAAAGAATGACCAACATAAGGAAGAACTGCCAACAATCATCGAGGCAACTCTTCATGAAATACGACAGGCAGTCGGTACTTTCTCAGAACAGAAGCGAGATGGTATCTCGTTAAAAGTTCTTGTGAAGGATAACAATGAACTTGATACTTCTCTTCTCGTTACACATCTTGGCGGGATTCCATCAAAAGCATTTTACATGTCAAAAGAGACATTCGAGCTTTTTGAAGAAGAACATCGTCATATTCCATATTGGATTGATAAGGTACAGAGAGCGGTAGATGCCTATATTCATTCTGAGAAGGAAGTTCCGATTATTGAAGGAGATCCGTTTCAGAAAATTAGCTTCTTTAAGTTGGAAAAGAAAGCTCTTTTAACGGAACGCCCCCCATTGGAGTTCTATTATACCGAGCAAGAGGGAATGGTTTCACATCGAAAGCAGAATAAATAATGGGAACATTTATAGATGTCATTCGTATAAAAGTAGAAGGATGGGAGGCGAGGAGATGAGTTTTTTATCAAAGATCTTTGGGAAGAAGGAAGAAGAACCGATTAAAGAAAGGACGGTATTTTCAATTCAGGTTGGTGATATTGTCACTTATGACCTTGAGGATTATGAAGTTGTCGGAACGCTTACGTATCAGAATAAAGGGTATAAATGGTACGCATACCAGCTGAAATCGGGGTCATCATCTATTTGGTTGAGTGCCGAAATGGATGATGAGCTTGAGCTAGGCATTTATCGTAATCTTAAAGAAAAAATTTCAAAACCAATTCAGAAAGAGATAAGCATTGACTCCATTACGTATTACAGAGAGGAACACGGTATTGCCAAGGTGACTGGCGTGGGACGGGGAAGTAATGTAAACGGGCAGGAAGTCGAATACCACGATTTCTCAAATGAAGATGAAACAAGTTTTCTATCCATTGAAATTTGGGGTTCAGAAGTTGAAGTGAGCAAAGGATATGCAATTGAAGAGTATGAAATTAAAATTCTTGCAGGAAGCAAATGAGAGGATGATCGTAAATGTTTAATATGTTTAAACGAGTTAAAACAATTATGTCTTCTGAGTTAAACGCGGCACTTGATAAGGCGGAAGATCCGGTTAAGATGCTAGAACAGTTTATGAGAGATATGGAAGCGGACATCCGTGAAGCAGAAACAGCGGTAGCAAAACAAATTTCGAATGAAAAAATGTTGAAAAAGAAATGGGACGATGCGAACGCAATGGTTTCAAAGCGCCAGGATCAAGCGATGAAAGCTTTGGAATCTGACAATGATGAATTAGCTAGAAGAGCGCTTCAGGATAAGAAAGATCACGAAGCAAAAGCAGAAACACTAAAAACCTCTTATGAACGGGCGAAGACAGATGCAGATTCTCTTCGTTCAAAGTTAGATGAGATGAAAGAAGAATACCGTCAAATGCAACTGAAAAAAGATAGCCTAAAAGCTCGAGCGGAATCTGCAAAAACAAAAACGAAAATGAATCGTGCGATGTCTGATATTGGCGGGGATGACTCGAGACGTGGATTTGAACGAATGGAAGAAAAAGTACTTCAATATGAGGCAGAAGCTGAAACAAGTGAGGATATGCGTTCTAAAAATCGTTCTCTTGATGATGAGTTAGATGCATTGGACAAAAATGACGACATTGATGATGAATTAGCAGAACTTAAGAAAAAAATGGGGAAAGAATAAACTTTCCCCTTAAATGGGGTGGAAGAATGAAAGGGCTCACAGGGTTACTGGCAGCATTCATTCTGCTCTTATCGGCATGTGGAATTACGAAGGATATTCAAGAAATTGTCGAAGACCGTTATCAACTTGAAGATGTTGTAGAGAGTAGCGTTGATTCAAGCGATGTCTCAAAGGTCTACAGTGCTGAAGAAGATATTCCTTCTGTCGCCTCTTACTTAAAGGAGCAAATAAAGCCGAATGAAGTCAGTGAATTAAAAGACGGTAAGCAAATACTCGTTTATGATGACTATATCGTTACGTTAGAAGATCGTAATGATGAATCAAAGACACTTGTTGAAGTCGCTACAGTTGGGTTTGTGCGCGATAACTATCGCCCTAGCTTCTTTGATGGATTGCTAGCTTATTATATTCTAGATGAAATTCTTGATGTAGATGATTGGGGGAAGAAACAGAAAAACCGCTGTTTAAATGCCACTGGGAATTGTTATGGAGGATATGGGTCTACTGGAGGTTCCTATAAAGGACCAACCACAATCCCATCTTTTAGAGGATCGAGTCGCGGTGGCGGGCCAGGAACAGGAAAATAAATGTAGGAGGGTTACTATGGGACCGTTTTTATTAACTTTTGTTTACTTTATTGCAGCAATTGTGGTTGTAGCAGTAGGGTTAATTATTTTTGAATTCATTACGACGAAATACAAAGATTGGGAACAGGTTGAGCATGGAAATACAGCAGTAGCACTTTCGATCGGTGGTAAAATCATTGGGATCTGCCTTATATTGGCGTTTGCTATTTACCATAGTGCAGACGTAATTGATACCGTTATTTGGGGAGCTTATGGTGTTGTGCTGCAACTGGTGGCATATTATATTTTTGACTTTCTTACAAGGCGCTTCTCTGTGGAGCAGAAGCTTAGTGAAGGTGTTGTATCAGTAGGTGTCCTCTCCATGTGTGTTTCAATTGGTTTAGGACTAGTAATTGGGGCATCAATTACGTAAAAAAGAAATGAACAGCTGAAGGTGAAAGTCATGAGCAGGACGTTTAGTAAAAGCAGTCAATTGTACTGGGCTTCAGGAATTGTATCAATCTGCGGTATTATATTTGAAGTGCTGTTTGGCGCATTAGGTTCTTACATACTAGGTGATGGGGTTAAGCAATATACGTTAACCATCTCTCTATTTCTAACTGGAATGGGGATCGGTGCCTCCCTGAGTGAAAAAGTGGTCAAAAACTTAATTACAAGATTTATTACAATTGAACTTCTTATTGGGTTAATAGGTGGGTTTTCTAGTTTCACAGTGTTTGGAATTATGGCTGTTGCAGGAGAAGAAGCAACTGCAATCGTACTTTATTCGATCATTCTTATGATTGGTGGATTAACGGGCCTAGAATTACCAATATTGATTCGAAAAGCGAACGAAATTGGTGTGGAAATGAACAAAAGCACAGCAAGAGTACTTTTCTCTGATTACGCTGGAGGGCTGGTAGGAGGTTTGTTATTCGCCTTTTTCTTACGACCGGAATTCGGGTTAGTCAAATCAGCCTTTCTAGTCGCTATCGTAAACATACTCGTTGCACTTTGGATGGTATATTCATTTAGGAAAGAGATGGTTTACCCTATCATTTATACGATGGTTTCTTTTCTTTTATTTTTACTTATGATTGCAGGTGCTATTTTTGGTGAAGAAATGGCTTTCTCCTTTGAACAGCGCCTTTATAACGATCCCATTATTTTCTCTGAGGAAACTTCTTATCAAAAGATCACTTTAACGAGGGAACAGGGAGATCTTAGACTCTACTTAAATGGACAGCTTCAGTTTAGCTCAAGTGATGAACATCGCTATCACGAAACATTAGTTCATATACCGATGTCGACTGTGAAAAATGCGGAAAATGTTCTATTGCTTGGGGGCGGAGATGGACTTGCGGTTCGAGAGCTTTTAAAATATGATAGCGTAAAATCCATCACTGTAGTGGATTTAGATCCTGAAATGGTGAAACTCGCTAGCGAACATCACTTATTAACTGATCTAAACGAGCATTCACTTGAGGATAAACGTGTTCACGTTCGGAACGAAGATGCTTTTCAATATATCAAAAAAGAGGAAAAAGCATTTGATGTCATTATTGCTGATCTTCCTGATCCAAATAATGAATCGTTAAACAAGCTATATACGTGGGAGTTCTATTCGTTACTACGAAATCATTTAGAATTGAATGGGGCGTTAATGGTTCAAGCAACAAGTCCGTTGTTTGCAAGAGAAGCATACTGGACAATTGCCCGAACGATTGAAGAGACTGGTCTAGTCACTTCGAATTACCATGTCGACATTCCGAGTTTTGGTAACTGGGGATTTGTCATGGGGACGAGAGAGCCTGTAGATCAAGCAGAGCTAACAATCTCTGTTCAAACGGATTATCTATCCAGTGACATGATCCCCTCTCTTACTGTATTTGGAAAAGATGAAGATCAACAGATGATAAGGGAAGGTAAGACGGTTCGGTTTGAACCGAACACGCTCATTCAGCCTCATTTGATTGAAAAATATGAGAGGGCATGGTTGTATTATTAGTTTAGATCATGTTGTAAAGGGAACTGATTAACTAAAGTAAACCTTTTTGTAAAATTCTCGGGAGAGGATAGACATTTCAAATGCTAAAGGAGCGATAGTGAATGAATGTTACATTTCATGGTCATTCAGTTGTTGAAGTTGTCACGGATAAAGCTAAAATTTTAATTGATCCTTTTATTTCAGGAAATGGTCAATGCAAGCTAGACGCTAATGAAGTGACGTGCGACGTTATCTTGCTTACTCATGGACACAATGATCACGTCGGAGATACAGTCGATATTGCCAAACGAAATAACGCTTTAGTCGTGGCTCCATTTGAACTGGCTACATACCTTGAATTTAAAGGTGTCAATGCTCATCCAATGGCTATTGGTGGAGGGCATCAATTTGAATTTGGACATGTTAAGCTAACACAGGCATTCCACGGTTCGAGCTATACAGAGGAAGAAAATCAGCAAATCATCTACACCGGTATGCCATCGGGAATTCTTTTAAGTGTAGAAGGCAAGACAATTTATCATGCTGGTGACACTGGACTATTTTCAGATATGAAACTATTATCCGATAAGTCAATCGATCTCGCATTCTTACCAATTGGTGATAATTTCACAATGGGACCAGAGGATGCGGCTATTGCAGCCAAATGGATCAAAGCTAATGTTACAGTACCAATTCATTATAATACGTTTCCACTTATTGAACAGGATGGTCAGGCATTTGTTGACAGTCTTGAAGGGGAGGGTAAGGTTCTGCAATCAGGCGGATCAATAGAATTATAACCCAACAAAAAACCGATGCTCAGCATCGGTTTTTGTGTTGGATAAGCGTATTAAATTAGCTGTTTCAATCATACCCTTTTAGAAAGACAATAAGGGGGGATTGGTGTGAAACAACGATTGTTTCTATCTGTGCTGTGTATCCTTTTTTTAATGTATGATGCGATTCCACGTTTTCAAATTGACTTAACACTTGAAGGTGCTTTTTTTAGTCTATGGCTTCTCTTTGCCGTAATGGCTCTTGGCGGGAATTTGGCAGGACTGTTTTTTGGAAAAAGAGAAATCAGGCACGTGCCAGAAGAGGATTTGCAAGTCGAATCACGAAAAAAACAATACAGTCGTTGAAGTTATAGGGCTGAGTTATGTATAATGAAGTCAATTCAAACACCACTATAACAGAAGTAGTTTATCTACTGATACAGATGTGAACGGAGAAAGTATGGTGAAAGAAATTGACAACGAAACATGAACAGATTCTCGAATACATTGAGACGTTAGAAGTTGGTAGTAAGATATCTGTGCGTCAAATTGCAAGAGAGCTGAAAGTGAGCGAAGGAACAGCCTATCGAGCGATTAAGGATGCCGAGAATAAAGGAACAGTTAGTACTATTGAACGTGTAGGGACAATTCGAATTACAAAAAAAGAAAAAGAAAACATTGAAAAACTCACTTACGCAGAAGTGGTCAATGTCGTGGATGGACAAGTGCTTGGAGGGAGGAACGGACTACATAAAACCCTTCATAAATTTGTAATAGGGGCGATGAAGCTAGAAGCAATGATGCGTTACGTAGATCCAGGGAGTTTACTGATTGTTGGTAATCGGGACAATGTTCACAAAATCGCCCTTGAGGCTGGAGCTGCTGTTCTCATTACAGGAGGGTTCGACGCGCAGGATGACGTGAAAAGAATGGCAGACGCCTACGATTTACCGATTATCTCTACCACCTACGATTCGTTTACGGTGGCAACAATGATTAATCGAGCAATCTATGATCGATTGATAAAAAAAGAAATTGCTTTAGTCAGTGATATTTTAACCCCTCTAACGAAAACAAGCTTTCTCGTAACGACAGAATCCGTAGGTCGCTGGCACGAATTAAATGAAACAACGCTTCATAGTCGCTATCCAGTTGTCGATCCTAATATGAAAGTGCAGGGAATCGTTACTTCAAAAGATATCCTTGGGGAGCGCCATGAAACGCCGATATCAAAAGTAATGACGAAGCATCCTTTAACCGTAAATGAACAAACATCAGTTGCTTCTGCGGCTCATACGATGATCTGGGAAGGGATTGAGATGTTACCGGTTCTCGACCAGTACCATCGTCTAATTGGGATTATTAGTAGACAAGACGTTTTAAAAGCGCTCCAAATGATTCAACAGCAGCCTCAAATCGGTGAAACGTTTGATGACCTGATTACGAGTCAGATTAAAGATGTCTCAACGAGTTCAGAAAGTCGATACAGCTGTGAAATAACACCACAAATGACGAGTCTCCTCGGGACGTTATCTTATGGGGTAGTGACAACCTTAGTGACCGAGGCGGGTAGCAGAGTATTGAAGAAATACAAAAAAGGTGATTTAGTCGTCGAAAACATTACGCTTTACTTTATAAAACCGGTTCAAATCGACCATACCATTGAAATCGTTCCAAAAGTACTTGAAGTTTCGCGGAAATTCGGTAAAGTAGATGTGGAAATCTATCATGATGGCTCAGTTGTGGGAAAAGCACTTATGATGGCTCAACTTATTGATCGATGAAGAAAACCGCCAGTGAAGTGGCGGTTTCATTATTCATAAGGTGTTTCGTTTCATCATATTTGCCTCTTCAATGGCAAAAGGAAGGTAATGACGGTATTTTTTGTAGCCGACCACCACGTTAACAAGTCCAAGTAATAGAAAAACCGCAGCGACAATAAACGTAACTGTTGATAATGTAACGGTAAGTGAATTGATCGCAAAAAAGATTAGAAAAAGTCCTAGTGCAATGCTGGCTTTTGAATGAAGCCATTGAGTTGTTGCTACACCATTATGGCGAACAGCTTTCACTCGATAAAATAAGTAGAAAACAATGGAAAAGACTATTAAGATAACAAAGATAGGCATAGCAGCTTTCCTCCATATTCAGGGTTCTTTTCTATTGTATAGAAGATAATCCTGAAAATCTATGTCAGAACAATAACAATTGGGAATGCAGCTGAAAGGAGAAGCTTTATGAAAGAGAAAATATTAGAAGTGATCGAACAATATGAAACGATCATTATTCATCGACACGTTCGACCAGATCCAGATGCGCTCGGATCGCAGGGGGGACTTGCTGAGCTTATTCGTACGACTTTTCCTAGGAAAACCGTATTTACTGTAGGAGAAGAAGAGCCGTCACTAACCTTTTTAAATCGCATGGACAAGATCTCGGACGAGACGTATGAAAACGCGCTAGTAATTGTCTGTGATACAGCCAATCAACCACGCGTAAGTGATGAGCGCTATCGAAATGGCAAGTTTCTTATAAAAATTGATCATCATCCAAACGAAGATCCTTATGGTGATCTTCTATGGGTCGATACGTCTTCAAGTTCTGTAAGTGAAATGATTGTTGATTTGTATCTTACAGCAAGGGAAAGAGGATACGAGCTTTCTGAAAAAGGTGCATTTCTTCTGTATGCGGGAATTGTAGGAGATACAGGGCGATTTATGTTTTCTAATACAACGCAACGTACCTTTATGTATGCTGGGGAGCTTTTAAAGTTTGGTATCGATACAGGCTCTTTATATAAAGAGTTATATAAGACAGAGCAGCACATCGCTCGTTTAAATGGCTATGTACTGCAACATTTTGAAACATCAGAAACAGGTGCAGGCTGGATGAAGATTACAAAAGAAACAGTCGCTTCTTACGGAGTAACCGCTAGTGAAGCATCTCAGCTTGTGAATACATTCTCAAATGTAGCGGGTTTGAAAGCATGGGTATTCTTTATTGAAGAAGCAGACCAAATTCGTGTACGTCTCCGTTCGAAAGGGCCAATTGTGAATCAGATCGCCGCTCAGTTCAATGGCGGTGGTCATCCGATGGCTGCAGGGGCTACCGTTTATTCTTGGGAAGAAGCAGATGAGGTTCTTGCTGAGCTAGAAAAAGTGTGTAGCGAATAAAATCCAAACAAAAAGACCGGGATCTTCTTTAATAAGAGATTTCCGGTCTTCTTTGTTTACCCTTGTTCCTGTGTTTTGGGTATAAACCATGAACCAAAGCTTGTCACGTCTTCGTGTACGTCGATGTTAAGAGATTGCAATTCCTTCTTAATCAGAGCAGTCATTTCGTGGGACTCTGCGTAAGCGGATCGGCCATTCATTAAATCAGCGATTTTTGATCTCGCGATTTGTTTGCGATCAATAACCATCGCGCCACCTCCTAGTTTTCTATATTTTTATCATATACTACCGCAATGAAAATTGCGACTTGTCTGACAAAAGGTCACAAAATAGATTTATTTTCGCTACTGGACGAGCTTAATTGCAAGCTCCACTTCAACTGTTGTCCAAAGGATGAATTGCTTTACTTCAAATCCATATTTCACGTCATCAATTAGTAAGGTTTTATTTTCTAGAGCGGAAATGATAAAGCTTCTTGTACGGGATATCGCTCCAAGATCTTTATTAAGAAGGTCGTTTAATTCACTTTGAATTTCCTTTTTTAGCTCATGACGAGTTAAAGAATTAAGTGGTAATTCCTTATCTTTCTCAAACGTAACCTCAATGTTTTTGACAAGAAGTGTTTTCTCGATCTCGGTATTATTGGAATTTTCTTTATCGTCAAGTAACGTTTGATTTTGCATTTTCAAATCAGAAATTTCGATTTTCTGCTCTTTAAGTGTAGTAATTTGTTTTTCGTACATAATGCCAAAGAGCATAAGAAAGAAAAGCCATCCAAAAATTACTCCTACCGAAAGACCAGCAAGAAATCGCTGCCAGCCTTTTCGAGCATAAAGAGGGGGGACTCTCATAACGATGAACGCTCCTGGGTTAGCCAGTTAATGATTTCCATGCCAGCTTGAGCCCCACCTAGAGCACAGAAAATCCATAGGAATTGTCGCATGATTTCGTCTGGTGAACCGCTTAGAAAGCTCCTTTCCATATTATTAATTGTATCGAATGTCCCACCGATCGCTGCAGCGATCGCCCAGATTTTTAATCGCTGTGCCACAATAAATATCCAGTGTAATGGAGGTTCGCCGGAGAGGAAAGCTCCGATCCCTCCAATAAGAGACCCCCCGACAATTACGCCAAAGGCTACAAAAAAAGCAATAATTAAGGTGACAAGTGTTACTCTCTCCATTTTGATTCCTTCTTTCGTATCAATTTCTTAAACGCTTATATCTTTATCGAAAAATCGAAGGAATTGCAGTGACGTTTCAGAAATAGGGAAGTCTTTTAGTACAGCCTATGCAAATAGGAGAGAATGTTATGCTTGATAATGTTTGTTTGAGAAGCTTGAAGTATCTATAATAGAAAGTAACAGCAAATTGAGAGTGGGATTAGTTATGGAATTTGTGCATCTTCGTGTTTACAGTGAATACAGTCTTCTAGACAGTCCAAGTCAGATTGATTCACTCGTTGAATCAGCAAAGCAAAAAGGGTATTCCTCGCTTGCTCTGACTGATAAAGGAACAATGTTTGGCACAATCCCTTTCTACAAGGCGTGCATAGCAAAAGGGATTAAACCGATTATTGGTCTTGATGTCCGAGTGGGCAATCGCGCTTTTCTTCAAACACGCGATCAATTTGATAACCTTGTGTTGCTTGCGGTAAATCAAGAAGGTTACGAAAATTTATTGAAAATTAGTACACATATGCAATGTGCATCGGGAAATGTTTCTTACATAGAAAAAGAAGACTTATATGAGAACGCAAACGGTGTAATCGCTCTTTCTGGTTCTCTTTCTAGCAAAATAGGGCGAGAGCTTTTACATGGTGAAGAAACGACCGCGTTTGAAATGGCGATGGAGTTTCACCGCGTATTTAAGGAAGGGTTCTACCTTGAAATGCAGGATCATTCCCTGCGTGAAGAAAGGCAGCTAAACTTGTTGCTTTCTGCATTTGCGAAAAAGGCAAATCTCCCATTAACGATCACGAATGCAGCTCACTATATTAACAGAGAAGATGGAGTAGCCCATGATTGCTTGAGGTGTATAGACACTGGGCAACGATTTGAGGACAAAGCTCATGTCGCACTGCCTAACCATGAGTACTATTTAACATCGCAAGACGAAATGACGAGTCGATTTAAGGGTTATGAAACTGCTCTTGCCAATACCTTTGAAATTGCTGCTAAATGCTCAGTGAAATTAAACTTTGATCAAACACACTTACCCCGATATCCGGTACCAGATGAGTTCAGTGCATTTGAGTATTTACAACAAATTTGTTTCCACAACCTAAATGAGCGCTATCTGAATCAGGATGAACGTTTAACAAAGCGATTAAATTATGAACTTTCTGTTATTAACGACATGGGATTTAATGACTATTTTCTAATTGTCTGGGATTTTATGAAATATGCCCATGAACATCACATGATTACTGGGCCAGGGAGAGGTTCTGCAGCAGGGTCTCTCGTTGCTTATTTATTGCATATTACTGATGTGGACCCTATTGAACATAATCTTTTATTTGAGAGGTTTTTGAATCCCGAGCGTGTCACCATGCCTGATATAGATATTGATTTTCCAGACGTTCGAAGAGATGAAGTAATTGACTATGTGCACGACAAATATGGTCATGATCATGTCGCACAAATCGTTACTTTCGGTACACTAGCAGCAAAAGCTGCCATACGTGACGTAGGACGAGTATTGGAGGTAGATAACAAGCTTCTTGATGCCATGTCAAAAGCCATTCCATCTAGACCAGGCATGACATTAAAGCAGGCAAAAGCGGAGTCTAAGGCGCTTAAAGATCTCATTACTTCATCTGAAGACGGGCAACGTGTTTTTGAGATTGCAAGTACAATTGAGGGGCTTCCACGTCATACATCTACCCATGCTGCTGGCGTGGTGATCTCAGCTGAGCCTCTTACGCGTCATGTTCCTTTACTTGGTGGTCATCACATTAATCTAACCCAATTTCCTATGAATGATTTAGAAGAGATTGGTCTATTGAAAATGGATTTTCTTGGGCTTCGTAATTTAACTCTTATTGAAGGAATATTAAATGACATTGAAGGCGAAACAGGTGAACGGCCCTCTCTTTCGAACTTCTCAATGAATGATCAAGCTACCTTTTCGCTTCTACAAAAAGCAGATACGACTGGGGTGTTTCAGCTTGAATCTGACGGTATGCGTCAAGTCCTTAGAAGGTTAAAGCCGACGGAGTTTGAGGATATTGTCGCTGTTAATGCACTTTATCGACCAGGTCCAATGGAAAACATCCCTCTCTTCATTTCAGGTAAACATAATGAAAGAAAAATAGAGTATCTTCATTCCGATCTTGAACCTATTTTAAAATCTACGTATGGGGTTATTGTCTATCAAGAACAAATTATGCAAATCGCTTCAAAGTTGGCTGGATTTTCTTTAGGAGAGGCGGATTTATTGAGAAGAGCCGTATCTAAAAAAAAGCGCGAGGTTCTTGAAGCGGAAAGAGAGCACTTTGTTCAGGGATGCTTGGAGAATGGTTATCCGCAAGATACAGCTCTTAAAGTGTATGAGTATATTGTTCGGTTTGCGGATTATGGCTTCAACCGAAGCCATGCGGTTGCCTATAGTGTCATTGCTTATCAACTCGCCTATTTAAAAGCAAATTATTCGCGCTATTTCTTTTCGAGTCTTCTAAATTCAGCAATTGGAAACCAGGATCGACTGGCGATGTATTTAGCTGAAGCAAGGCAAAAGGGTATGAAGATTCAGCCTCCTTCAATTAATCATAGTCAGGAAATGTTTACTGTGGAAAAAGATACCGTTCGATTTGGGCTTCTCCCTATAAAAAATGTGGGAAAGAATGCCATTGAGGAGATCGTGCAAAAAAGAACGCATTCATACAAAAGCCTATTTGATTTATGTGCTAGAGTTTCGCTGAAAGTAGTAAACAAACGTGCACTTGAATCAATGATCTTCGCTGGTGCTATGGATGAATTTGGTGTAAGTCGTTCTTCGATGCTTGCCTCTTTAGAAGGTGCTATGAATTACGGATCTGAACAAAGTGGTCAGGAAGGCTTTTTCCAAGACGGAGAAACGGAACCAGCTTACGAATCCGTGCCGCCGTTTGATGAAAAAGAAATGCTTGATTTTGAAAAAGAAGCGATTGGTTTTTACTTAACAGCTCATCCACTTGAACCTTATTTAGAAAAGTTAAACGGGTATGTTAGGGACGTTACGAAGGATGCGGTTACAGCTGAGGATCGTGCGCCACTTAGATTGGCTGTGGAAGTATTAAAGGTTAGAAGTATTCGAACTAAGAAAGGTCAAATGATGGCATTTCTTACGCTTGGCGATGAAACAGGTGAAATGGAAGGAGTAGCTTTTCCTGATGTTTGGGAGAAGATGGAGAGTTTGTTGAGCAAAGGACAATTCTTATATATTGATGGCGTTGGTCAAAAACGAAATGACCAAACGAATATCATACTATCGAGAGTCATGAAGTTAGCAGATATTAAGCCAAAGAAACCAAAGCAAACGTTATTTCTTAAAATAGAGCCTCATCACGAAAGCATATTAAGTAAGGTGAAGGAAGTGCTTCTTCAACACACGGGAAATACCGAGGTTGTTATTTATTATAGTAAAACAGAAAGAACGGTGAAGTTAGGCGATGAATGGCTAGTAAACCCTGATTCTGACTGTGTTAATGCGTTGAAAAAACTGCTTGGTGGGCGCAACGTGGTGAAAAAGCCGTGATGAAAATCTTTACAGCAAATGGTGATTTGTTATAATGGTGAAAATAGAGTGGTCTGACCACTGCCCAAATGTACTAGGGGAATTTTAAATATAGTCTAATGCTTCTGAAAAAAGGAGAGTGGAATGATTGTCCATTACAAGAGAAGAAGCTCTACATATTCACAGAGTGAGGCAAGGAAAGTTAGAATCCAAATCAAAAGTACCGGTTCGAAATGCGACGGATCTAAGTCTAGCTTATTCACCTGGAGTAGCAGAGCCATGTAAAGAAATTTATGATGATAAGAATAAAGTTTATGAATATACGATGAAAGGTAACATGGTAGCGGTTGTATCAGATGGGACTGCGGTACTTGGGCTTGGAAACATTGGACCTGAAGCTGCCCTTCCGGTTATGGAAGGAAAAGCTGTCCTTTTCAAAAGTTTTGCCGGAGTTGATGCATTTCCAATTTGTTTAAACACAACGGATGTCGATCAAATCGTGCAAACTGTTAAGTTAATGGAGCCTACCTTTGGTGGCATTAATCTTGAAGACATCGCAGCTCCAAATTGCTTTGTTATCGAAGAGAGATTGAAAAAGGAAACAAACATCCCAATTTTCCATGATGATCAACATGGTACAGCGATTGTAACAGTAGCGGGACTTGTGAATGCTCTGAAACTATCAGGCAAGAAGATGAGTGAAATTAAAGTTGTGATTAATGGAGCAGGAGCAGCTGGTATTGCGATCATCAAACTTTTGAATCGTTTTGGGGTAAAGGATATTATCATGTGCGATTCAAAGGGAGCGATTTACGAAGGTCGTTCTTATGGAATGAATGATGTAAAAGCGGAAGTAGCCAAATATACGAACCGTGATAAGGCAGAAGGTTCGCTAAAAGAAGTTATTGTGAACACGGATGTCTTCATTGGGGTTTCGGTTGAAGGCGCCCTTACAAAAGAAATGGTGGAGTCAATGAATGAGGATCCTATCATTTTTGCTATGGCTAATCCTAATCCTGAGATCATGCCTGACGAAGCGAGAGAAGCAGGAGCTAGAGTGATTGGTACAGGCCGTTCAGATTTCCCAAATCAAATTAATAATGTACTTGCCTTCCCTGGCATCTTTAGAGGGGCTCTTGATGTTCGAGCTACTCATATTAATGAAGACATGAAAGTAGCAGCTGTACAAGCCATTGCAGAATTAGTTGCTGAGGAAGCTCTCAATGCAGACTATGTGATCCCTGCACCGTTTGATCCTCGTGTAGCGCCAGCTGTGGCGGCAAGCGTAGCAAAAGCTGCTATGGAAACTGGCGTAGCCCGTATAAATGTCGACCCTGAAGCTGTTAAAGATAAGACGCGTTCTCTTGCGATCATTGAAGCAGATAACGAGTAAGTGGGGAAGAACTTGACTTTCTCACTTTTTTCTTGGAATGTAGTGATGGAGAACAATTTATATGCTGTTCGAAAGCAGAACTCAAAAGAGATTTCGAGAATGACCGATGAATTTTCCAAATACGCTAACCTTCATATGCTTTTGCCAAGAAAGGGTGTTGATTTCGAATGACAACCCAGGGGAAAGTCTATCAGAATATACTTCAGAAGATAAAAGCGATTATCTATAATGACGGTTTACAAACCGGTGATAAGCTCCCTTCGGAAAGGGAGCTTTCTGAGCGCTTAAATGCCGGAAGATCTTCTGTACGGGAAGCATTACGATCAATGGAAATGCTTGGTCTTATTGAAACGCGTCGCGGAGAAGGAACTTTTATTGCTAATGCTAGAGATCATCGACTTGTTGAAGTGATTGCCTCTTTTATTCTAAAAGATACGAAGTCGAAAGCGGATTTGTTGGAAACAAGGAAGTTAATTGAGAAAGATATTTTACGAGTAGCTTGTGAGCGAATATCAGACGAATATATTTTTCGTTTAAGAACTATGATGGATCATAAGGACAACTCCTCAGATCGAGATATTTTATCGACTGAGTTTGATACAGCATTCTTCCGAGTCATTGTTTCATCCTCTGGTAATCATTTGCTCATGCGCTTATGGGCTGAGCTTGCAGATTACCACCAAACGATTTGGCATCAGTTGACGTTTCGCCCCACTTATTATTATGAAGCGATGATTGATGCGCTTGCTTCTCGAAACCAGGAAGCGGCGATTAATCTTTTAGATCAGTATGAAATGAAAAAAACGGAAGAATAGCCATTAGGAGAAGCGAAAGGGATGGTCAACTTTGTTAAAAGATTTATTCAACAAGAAGAAAAAGTATGCGACGGTTCCCTCAGATAAAATAAAACAAGATGTCCCTGAAGGCATTATGACAAAGTGCCCGGGATGTAAAAGTATTATTTATACAAAAGAACTTGAAAAATCGCATAAAGTTTGTGTGAAGTGTGGCTACCACCACCAGATGTCTGCGCCGGAACGTTTAAAAGATACACTCGATCATGGTTCATTTAGAGAATTGGATGCTGAGATGATTTCAGAAAATCCGCTCTCATTCCCTGATTATGTTGAACGACTCGAGAAGGATCAAAAGAAATCTTCTTTGAATGAAGCAGTGGTGACTGGTGAAGGAACAATTGACGGTTACCGAACAGCCATCGCTGTTATGGATGCTCGTTTTCGAATGGGAAGCATGGGGTCTGTAGTAGGAGAAAAAATCACGAGAGCGATTGAGCACGCTCATAAAGAAAAAATTCCATTTATCATTTTTACTGCCTCCGGTGGTGCACGGATGCAAGAAGGCGTGTTAAGTTTAATGCAAATGGCGAAAACCAGCGTTGCACTTAAACGATTTAGCGATGATGGTGGTTTGTTTATTTCTATTATGACGCACCCTACAACTGGAGGAGTGTCAGCGAGCTTTGCATCTGTAGGGGACTTTAATTTCGCTGAACCTAAGGCATTAATTGGTTTTGCTGGTCGAAGGATTATTGAACAAACCATTCGTGAAGATCTTCCTGAAGATTTTCAAACAGCAGAATTTCTTCTTCATCATGGTCAGCTGGATCGCGTTATTCATCGTGCGGATATGAAGAAGACACTTAGTCAGGTATTAATGATTCATGGAAATAGAGGTGGAGAATGATGGGACAGAGGCTTGATTTTGAGCGTCCGCTTCAAGAATTAGAAGATAAAATTACGGAACTCCATGCTTTTATGGAAGAGAAAAATGTTGACCTTTCTGATGAAGTTTCACGACTTCAAAAAAGACTTTCAAAAATGGAAGGTGAAATCTACGAGAATTTAACAGCGTGGAATCGTGTTCAATTAGCAAGGCACCCTGAGAGACCAACGACCTCAGATTATATTGAGCGAATTTTTGAAGATTTTCTAGAACTGCACGGCGACCGTCTTTTTGGAGACGATGAAGCGATTGTAGGTGGAATTGCTACGTTTGAAGGACAACCTGTAACGGTTATTGGTCATCAGCGTGGTAAGGATACAAAAGAAAACCTTAGAAGAAACTTTGGAATGCCGCACCCAGAGGGATATCGAAAAGCGCTTCGCTTAATGAAGCAAGCAGAAAAGTTTCAGCGACCGGTCATCTTTCTGCTAGATACGAAAGGGGCGTTTCCCGGTAAAGCGGCTGAGGAACGTGGACAGAGTGAAGCGATCGCAAGAAACCTGATCGAAATGGCGGGATTAACCGTTCCCATTATTTGTATTGTTATTGGTGAAGGTGCAAGTGGAGGAGCTCTTGCGATTGGTGTAGGAAATCATGTGCATATGCTTGAGAATTCATGGTATTCTGTTATTTCACCAGAAGGTGCTGCAGCGCTTCTATGGAAGGATTCAAGTCTTGCGCAACAAGCTGCAGATACAATGAAAATTACAGCTCCAGATTTGAAAGAATTAAATGTAATTGATGAGATTATTCCAGAAGTAAGAGGTGGAGCTCATCGCAACGTGGAAGAGCAGTCAAAAGCAATCAAAGCTGCACTTGTTAAATCTCTTGAAGAACTGACACAACTTACCAAAGAAGAGCTAGTTAATCACCGCTATGAAAAATACAGAAATATCGGACAATATAGGTTTGTAACCGATACCATTGGCTTAAAATAAGGGAAGTGCTTTCTCAATTTAGAGAAAGCACTTTTTTGCGTTGGACCTTAGCTATTGTATTAAGAGGCTGTATTTGATATTTTAATAACACAAAGAATTAATGAGGTGAACAGTTATGAAACGTATTGGTGTACTTACCAGCGGAGGAGACTCACCAGGAATGAACGCAGCTATTCGTGCTGTCGTTCGAAAAGCAATTTACCATGATATTGAAGTTTATGGGATCTACCACGGGTATACCGGGTTGATTAATGGAAATATAGAAAAAATGGAAATCGGCTCTGTAGCTGATATCATTCATCGTGGAGGAACGATGCTTTACTCTGCGCGTTGTCCAGAGTTCAAAACACTTGAAGGTCAATTGAAAGGTGTAGAGAACTTAAAGAAATTTGGGATTGAAGGACTTGTCGTTATTGGCGGAGACGGGTCTTACCGAGGAGCTCAGAAATTGACGGGTCACGGATTTCCTACAATTGGAATTCCTGGAACGATTGATAATGATATTCCTGGTACAGATTTCACGATTGGCTTTGACACGGCTCTGAATACTGTTATTCAAGCCATTGATAAAATTCGTGATACGGCGACTTCTCACGAGCGTACATATGTGATTGAAGTTATGGGACGTGACGCTGGAGATATCGCTTTATGGTCTGGATTAGCTGATGGAGCTGAATCCATTCTTATTCCTGAAGAAAAATTTGAAATGTCGGATATTTTAAACCGTCTAAAGCGTGGCCATGATCGTGGAAAACGTCACAGCATTATTGTTGTTGCTGAAGGTGTTGGAAGCGGCGTTGAAATTGGAAAGCAAATTCAAGAAGAGATGAATATGGAAACGCGTGTAACCGTACTTGGTCACGTTCAACGTGGCGGCTCTCCCACTGCATCCGACCGCGTTCTCGCAAGTCGTCTTGGGGCACGTGCAGTGGAACTTCTTCTTGAAGGAGCGGAAGGCAGAACTGTCGGCATTCAGAATAACCAAATTGTTGACTTGGATATCAATGAAGCTCTCGCTCTTCCACATGAAGTTAACCAGAAGATGTGTCAGCTTGCGAAAGAATTATCTATTTAAGAAGATGATATTTGGTTCACCCCTTTTTATCTAAGGGGTGTATCGTAATGTCTGAAAAGATTACATAACTTTTTTGTTATGAAGAAAACTAATTGAAGCATAGCTTTTAGGAGGAGACAGACCCATGCGCAAAACTAAGATTGTCTGTACGATTGGACCAGCAAGTGAAAATGAACAAACTCTAGAGAAGTTGATTAATGCAGGGATGAACGTAGCCCGTTTGAATTTCTCACACGGTGATTTTGAAGAACACGGTAGCCGTATTAAATCGATTCGTACAGTTGCTGAGAAGCTGGGTAAAAACGTAGCGATTCTTTTAGATACAAAAGGTCCGGAAATCCGTACGAATAATATGGAAAATGGAGGAATCGATCTCGAAGCTGGTCAACAGCTTATCGTTTCTATGGAAGAAGTACTTGGGACAACTGAGAAAATCTCTGTCACATATCCTGACCTTGTGAATGACGTTCATGTTGGATCAAAAATTCTTCTGGATGACGGATTAATCGAACTTGAAGTAAAGCAAATTGAGAAAAACGAACTTTACACAGAAGTATTGAACAATGGAACGCTGAAAAACAAAAAAGGGGTTAACGTTCCTAACGTAAGCGTAAACCTTCCAGGTATTACAGATAAAGACGCTGCTGATATTGAATTTGGTATTGAGCAAGGTGTAGACTTTATTGCTGCTTCATTTGTTCGTCGTGTATCTGATGTACTTGACATTCGTAAGCTTCTTGAAAAGCATAAAGCAACGGATATTCAAATTATCCCTAAAATTGAGAACCGTGAAGGTGTCGATAATATCGATTCTATCCTTGAGATCTCTGATGGCTTAATGGTTGCGCGTGGTGACCTCGGTGTTGAAATTCCAGCTGAAGAAGTACCTTTAGTACAAAAGCAGCTTATTAAGAAATGTAATGCACTTGGTAAACCGGTTATTACAGCAACGCAAATGCTTGATTCGATGCAGCGTAACCCTCGTCCGACACGTGCGGAAGCGAGTGACGTTGCCAATGCGATTCTCGATGGCACAGATGCAATCATGCTTTCAGGTGAAACAGCAGCAGGATCATACCCTGTAGAAGCTGTTCAAACGATGCATAACATAGCTTCCTATACTGAAAAGTCATTAAACTTCCGTGAACTTCTTTCGGTAAGAAGTAAAGAAACGGAAACAAATACAACGAATGCAATTAGTGAATCAGTAGCTCACACGGCTTATAACTTAAACGTACCAGCTATTATTACAGCAACTGAGAGTGGTCATACCGCGCGTATGATTTCTAAATACCGTCCGAAAGCCCCTATCGTAGCTGTAACAAATACGGCTAGCGTGTGCCGAAAGCTTGCTCTTGTATGGGGCGTTCACGCACAAGAAGGACATAAGGTGTCGACAACGGATGAAATGCTAGAAGTAGCTGTTGATGCTTCAATCCAATCAGGAATTGTTAACCACGGAGACACAGTCGTGATTACTGCCGGAGTTCCAGTTGGAGAATCTGGTACAACAAACTTGATGAAAGTTCACGTAATCGGAGATATCCTTGCCAAAGCCCAAGGTATTGGTAAAACGTCTACTTCAGGGCGCATCGCGATTGCTAAAACAGCTGAAGAAGCGATCCAAAAAGCAGACGCTAATACCATTCTTGTAACAATCGGTTCAGATAAAGATATGGTTCCTGCTCTTGAAAAAGCAGCTGGACTTATCACTGAAGAAGGCGGGCTAACTTGCCATGCTGCGGTTGTTGGGCTTAGCCTTGGTCTTCCAGTAGTAGTTGGACTAGAGAATGCAACTCAACTATTTGAAGAAGGTCAGCAAGTAACCCTTGATGCCACTACAGGAATTATTTACAACGGAAAAGCTAGCATTTTATAAGCGAGTTTTAAACTTCTTAAAAGGCTGTCGAAGAAATCGACAGCCTTTTTTCATTATTTCTGATAAGTATTCATCAAACCTAATAAAGTGATGAATGCAATTGAGTTCGAAAATGATGTTAAATCACGTATAATAAGATGTAACGGGACAAATTCCCGATTATGATTGAGGGAGCTATGTGATGTTTCGTATTTTGTTGCTTTTTATTATTATCGTTCCGGCTCTAGAGATTGCTCTGTTACTTCTATCAGGAAAAACACTTGGACTTCTTCCAACGGTTTTATTGATTATTGGGACAGGGATCCTTGGGGCGTGGCTTGCGCGTAAAGAAGGGGCAGAAACGATCCAGAAGGTTAACAGGCAGATGCAGACTGGCCAAATGCCCGGAGAAGCGATCCTGGATGGTTTATGTATACTTGTAGGTGGCGTTGTTTTACTGACGCCAGGATTTATCACTGATGCAGTAGGTTTTTTACTTCTCATCCCAGCAACTAGAAAACCATTTAAAAGATGGATGAAAAAATTTCTTGAACGTCGAATAAATAATGGCCAATTTATGTTTATTAGAAGGTAAAAAACGTTATAAACTATTCCTTATAATTTTTTGCAGAAGAGTTCGTAAGGAGCTTGGATACATGTCTAAGCTTCTTTTTTTATGGGATTTTAATCTTTAGAAATATTGAAGTTGCATGATGAGGAGATCAACCTATGACCCATCAATCAACAGAGGTAATTTAATTGACATTCAGAAAGACATCTAGTATATTGTTTGATGAGTCAATGATTGACCCGTCAAACGATTTAAGGAGGAGGATGCGTTGAAAAATTCTTGCTCAGATGAAGGGGAAATTTTATTTCAGTTAAATGAAATATACAAGCAAATGAGTCCTAAATTTGAAAGGTGCACCGGTATTAGTCAATCGCGCTTAGAACTCCTGCATAAATTATTTGAGGTTGATGAAATTAGCCAAACCGCTTTGCAGAAAGAAGTGAATATTGACAGTGCCGCGGTTACTAGACATTTAAAGCAGCTTGAATTAAAAGAGATGGTTACTCGCCGAAAGAAACCGGACGATAACCGCTTTACCTTTGTGAAACTAACAGAAGAAGGTAGAGAAAAAATTGCTGCCTTTCGAAAAGAAAAAGAAGAGTTTATTGGGAAAGTACTAAAAGATTTTAGTGAGCAGGAACAAACCCAATTATCGACGATGCTTCATCGTATTCAAAGTAATATAGAAGAGATTCAATACTAACAAGAAGGACATAAGGAGATTTAATCATGAATGCAACGAAAATAAATGACTTTAACGAAATTATCACAGGACGACGCTCTATTCGTCATTATGATCCATCAGTAAAAATTACGAGAGAAGAGATGACGGAAATTCTAACAGAAGCTACGCTTGCACCATCTTCTGTTAACCTTCAACCATGGCGTTTCGTGGTAATTGATAGCGAAGGAGGAAAAGCAACTCTAGCACCGCTAGCAAAATTTAATCAATCACAAGTTGAAACATCTGCTGCTGTTATTGCTGTATTTGTCGATATGAACAGCTTGGACTTTGCCGATGAAATTTATGACACGGCTGTACAAAAAGGATATATGCCTGCAGAGGTAAGAGATCAGCAACTTCCTGCTATCAAAGGTTTGTTAGAGGGAATGTCAACTGAGCAGTTTAGAGAAATGAATATTATTGATGCTGGATTGGTTTCCATGCAGTTGATGTTAGCTGCAAAAGCACACGGTTATGACACTAATCCAATTGGTGGATATGAGAAAGCGCAAATCGCAGAAGCCTATGGTATGGATAAAGAGCGTTATTACCCAGTTATGTTAATTTCAATTGGTAAGGCAGCAAATGAAGGATATAAATCTGTCCGTTTACCTGTTGAATCCATTACAGATTGGAAATAAAAAAACAATAAATGAAAAGAGGAATGAACGATGATTATCATCCATGCAGAATTACAAATTAACTCAGCTAAAGAAGAAGGTTTTCTTAAAGAAGTAACAACTTTAATTGAAGCGGCGAGAAATGAAGAAGGCAACATTTCTTACACGCTTACAAAAGATGTTGAAAAAGAAAACACATATAAAATGATTGAAGCTTATAAAGATATGCCTTCGGTCGAAGCACACAACCAAAGTGCTCATTTCCAAGCTTTTGTTGGGAAAGCACCAGAATATCTAACTGCGCCATTAGAAGTAAAAGTTTATGACGCTACCGAAATAAAAAAATAATTTATTGCCAGTCATTTTATAATGCAAAAGGGGAGTAACATGAGAATTAGACGTTACTCCCCTTTTTACTTTGCATGTGTCTGATTGTCAACGTCGGTTAGAGATCAATGTTATTTTATTTAGCTGATGTTCCTTTAATATAACTCCAAATATCTTTAAATACGTTTGCATGATAAAGCGTTTTAAGAACGACAAGAAGAACTGGACCAATAATTAGTCCTATAAATCCAAATACTTGAAACCCTACAAATAATGCAATTAACGTTGCAAGAGGATCAAGTCCTATATTTGATGAAAGAACTTTTGGCTCCATTACCTGACGTTGAATTACAACGACCCCATAAAGGATAGAAAGCCCAATTGTTAGACCATAATTCCCAGTTAAAAACGAGTATATCATCCACGGTACGAAAATAGCTCCAGTACCAAGGTAAGGTAACAAGTCCACTAGACCGATAATAATGGCTATTGTGATGGCATAATCTACTCTTAAAATGAGTAGTCCCACAAGGACGATCACAGCTGTCATAGAGATGAGTGTAAGCTGAGCCTTAAGAAAACCAAACAATGCCCTTCTTAAATCCACATAGACTGTACCTATGCTCTTTTGGATATCAGGTCGCACTTTCTTTTTTATCCAATTAATAAATTTATACCAGTCTTTACTAATAAAGAAAGTGGCTAACATCGAGAAGACAAGAACGGTTAATATGGTTGGTAAACTAACGATAATAGAGCGTATTCCTTCCACAAGAGATTGAAGGATATTGGTTAGCGCTGTAGTGACAGTTGTTCCGACCGATTGAATATTATCAAGCACAGTTGTTTGCTGATCTTTATTTAAGTCTTTAAATAGATCTTCTAATTGATTATAAAGCGGCATGACGTGTGACACGAATAGTTCTTCTACGAAACGAACGATTTCTTGAAAGTTTCCAGGTAATACGTCAGCGATGTAAACAATGCCCTGAACGATTTCATTCACAAGAAGAGCAATGAAAGCTGCAAGAACACCGACTAGAAATAAGATAGACAGAGCGACAGCTAGTGGTCTTGGTATCCTTCCTCTGCTTTCTAATAAGTCAACAAGCGGATTAATTAAAAAAGCTAGTAGTAAGGCAATCACAAAAGGGTACGCAAGATGCCAAATATAATAAAAGGCGATTAAGCTAATCATAATAAGGAGAATCACAAGGAGAAAACGTAAAACTCTATGTATGTATGTCCAGTTCATTTCAACCCCCCTAGGATACCTTTCCTATATTTTACACCGCCTTCTTTAGAACAAGCAATTGTTGTGAAGCTGTTCCGTGCTTATTTTCTAAAAGTTTGTTATGCTAAAAGAGTTCTGCTAATGTGAAAGAGGGACCGTTATGACAATTATTTCTCAGCCTACTCTATTTCTTCTCATCTTACTTGGAATTGCACTTATTGCGAAAAATAGCTCGCTTATGATTGCGGTTGCTGTTTTATTGGTTGTAAAAGCGATCGGACTTGGTGATAAAGTCTTTCCTTTAGTACAATCTAAAGGAATTTCTTGGGGCGTCACAATCATTACAATTGCAGTGCTCGTTCCAATTGCAAGTGGAGATATAGGGTTTAAGCAACTTGGCGAAGCAGTTAAATCTTCTTATGCTTGGATTGCAATGGGAGCGGGTATATTTGTTGCAATCATTGCCTCTAAAGGGATTATCTTGCTCCAAAATGATCCGCATATTACGACAGCCCTTGTTTTTGGTACTATTCTTGCTGTAGCGGTTTTTCAAGGGATTGCCGTAGGTCCATTAATTGGAGCGGGTATTGCTTACATGGCGATGAAAGTTGTTGAATTTTTTACCTGAACGACTGCTCAGTAATGCATGAGTTGTAGACCATCCACGTCTTTTTTATCATTTTTTCGACATTTGAGAAAAAAAGGAATCGACGAAATCATGCATATTCATTCACAAATATCAGAGAATTGTTTATAATGAGAACTGACGCACCATCTTGTACATAGGTTCTTATTTTTTTGGAGCGTTTTAAAAGCGTTATCAAAGCAGAATTTTTAGAAAATACTAGAGCCAATAATATGGAAAAGGAGAGGGGAACGTATGACGACTACTCGCGGATTAGAAGGCGTAGTTGCAACAACATCATCGATTAGTTCTATCGTAAATGATGTCCTAACATACAGAGGGTATAATATCGATGACCTCGCTGAAAATGCTAGTTTTGAAGAAGTAATTTATTTACTATGGAATGATAAACTTCCAAATAAGACTGAACTTGAGGAATTTACAGCCGACTTTGCAAAGAATGCTTCCATTCCTGAAGAAATTGTAAGTCAGATGAAATCGTATCCGATTGAGAAGGTACACCCAATGGCTGCTCTTCGTACAGCTGTTTCTACTCTTGCACTGTATGATGAAGAAGCAGATGATATGAGTGAAGAGGCAAACTATCGTAAAGCGATTCGTCTCCAGGCAAAGATTCCAACTGTTGTAACCGCTTTTTCTCGGATTCGTGAAGGAAAAGCGCCAGTAGAGCCTAAAGAAGATCTGAGTTTTGCTGCTAACTTTCTTTACACGTTAACAGGTGAACTTCCTCAAGATGTGGCTGTTACTGCAATTAATAAAGCTCTTGTGCTGCATGCTGATCATGAGTTAAACGCGTCAACATTCACAGCACGTGTATGTGTTGCTACACTTTCAGATATGTATTCAGGCGTAACAGCAGCGATTGGAGCACTGAAAGGACCTTTGCATGGTGGAGCAAATGAGCGTGTAATGGCGATGCTAAGTGAAATTGATCGTGTTGATAATGTTGAACCTTATTTGCAAAAAGCATTTGAAAATAAAGAGAAAATCATGGGCTTTGGTCACCGAGTCTACAAAACTGGTGATCCACGTGCAAAACATCTTCGAGAAATGTCTCGTCAGTTAACTGATCTTACTGGTGAAACCAAGTGGTACGAGATGTCAACAAAGATGGAAGAAATTGTGACAAGTGAAAAGGGTCTTCCACCTAATGTCGATTTCTATTCAGCTTCTGTTTATCATAGTCTTGGAATCGATCACGATTTATTCACACCACTTTTCGCAGTAAGCCGTGTATCTGGTTGGATTGCTCATATTCTTGAACAATATAGCAACAATCGTTTGATCCGCCCGCGTGCTGAGTACGTAGGAGCAACAAACCAAACGTATGTCAAAGTAGAAGATAGATAATAAAAAGGGGAGACTTCTTCCCTTTTTACTTTAAATGTTAATCATTCACTAGGAGGAATATAAAATGGCTAATGGAGAGAAGATTACCGTAAATAATGGTGTACTAAACGTTCCAGATCATGCAATTATTCCATACATTGAAGGCGATGGTACGGGTCCTGATATATGGGCAGCTGCTTCTAAAGTGCTAGAAGGTGCAGTTGATAAAGCTTATGGCGGTAAGAAAAAAATCGTCTGGAAAGAAGTTTATGCAGGTCAAAAAGCTTATGATAAAACTGGTGAATGGCTTCCAGGAGATACACTAGATGCTATTCGTGAATACATAATTGCGATTAAAGGACCTCTTACAACACCGGTTGGTGGGGGCATTCGTTCTCTCAATGTTGCTCTACGTCAAGAGCTTGATTTGTTTACTTGTCTTCGTCCAGTTCGTTATTTTAAAGGTGTTCCTTCACCGGTAAAGCGTCCTGAAGATACAGATATGGTTATTTTCAGAGAAAATACAGAAGATATTTATGCTGGAATCGAATTCCAGAAGGGTACAGATGACGTTAAGAAAGTCATTTCATTCCTTCAGGATGAAATGGGTGCAAAAAACATTCGCTTCCCAGAAACTTCTGGTATTGGTATTAAGCCCGTTTCAGAAGAAGGAACTAAGCGCCTTGTTCGTGCTGCTATTCAGTATGCACTTGATGAAGGACGTAGAAATGTAACGCTTGTTCATAAAGGTAACATCATGAAATTCACTGAAGGAGCTTTCAAAAACTGGGGCTATGAAGTAGCTGAGCAGGAATTTGGAGATAAAGTCTTCACGTGGTCTGAATATGATCGTATCGTAGAAGAGAAAGGGAAAGATGCTGCGAACGAAGCTCAGTCTAAGGCGGAAGGCGAAGGAAAGCTAATCGTTAAAGATGCGATTGCAGATATTTTCTTACAACAAATTCTAACTCGTCCAGCTGAATTTGATGTTGTCGCAACGATGAACTTAAACGGTGACTATGTATCTGACGCTTTAGCAGCTCAAGTTGGTGGAATTGGAATTGCTCCAGGAGCTAACATTAATTATGAAACAGGACATGCGATTTTTGAAGCAACACACGGCACAGCTCCAAAATACGCTGGTCTTGATAAAGTAAACCCTTCTTCCGTTATTCTTTCAGGTGTACTTATGCTTGAACACATTGGATGGAATGAAGCAGCGAAGCTTGTTCTAGATTCAATGGAAAAGACAATTGCGAATAAAGTGGTTACTTATGACTTTGCTCGTCTCATGGACGGTGCAACGGAAGTGAAAACATCCGAATTTGGTGATGAACTTATCAACAATATGGACTAAACCAAAGGACCACTATTCTTATAAGCATGAAAGGAGTGGCTAGTAAATGACAATCAAACGCAAAAAGGTTTCTGTAATTGGTGCTGGCTTTACTGGTGCAACCACCGCTTTTCTTTTAGCTCAGAAAGAATTGGCTGATGTTGTGCTCGTTGACATTCCGAATCAAGAGGGACCAACAAAAGGAAAAGCACTTGATATGTTTGAAGCAAGTCCCGTTCAGGGATTTGATTCAAAAATCACCGGTACTTCTAATTATGAAGATACAGCAGATTCAGATATTGTTGTCATTACAGCAGGTATTGCAAGAAAGCCGGGGATGAGCCGAGATGATCTTGTGAATACAAATGCGAAAATCATGAAGAGTGTTACGAAGGATATTGTGAAATATTCTCCTGAAACCACTATTGTAGTCTTAACGAATCCTGTTGATGCAATGACATATACGGTATTTAAGGAGTCTGGCCTTCCTAAAAATCGCGTTATAGGTCAGTCGGGAATTCTTGATTCTGCCCGTTTTCGTTCATTTATTGCTGAAGAGTTGAACCTTTCTGTTAAAGATATTACAGGTTTTGTCCTCGGTGGGCACGGCGATGATATGGTACCGCTTGTTCGCTATTCGTTTGCTGGGGGTATTCCACTTCAAAAATTAATCTCAGAAGAACGCCTTGCTGAAATTGTGGAACGCACGCGAAAAGGGGGAGGCGAAATTGTAAGCCTCCTTGGAAATGGGAGTGCTTATTATGCTCCTGCTGCCTCATTAGTTGAGATGGCAGAAGCGATTCTTAAGGATCAGCGTCGTGTCCTTCCAACTATCGCTTATCTAGAAGGTGAGTATGGTTACGACGGTCTTTACCTTGGCGTACCAACAATTCTTGGTGGAGGCGGTATTGAAGAGATTATCGAGCTTGATTTAACCGCGGAAGAGAAGAAAGAGTTAGATAAATCAGCTAACTCTGTACGTAAAGTTATGACAGTCTTAGGTTAATAAGGCGATTGAATAGATCCGGTGTAAGAACCGGATCTATTTTTAAAACGCCTCAGAAAGCGCTTTCATTAAAGGGGGAGAAGCGATGCTATTAGGAAAAAAACGTAAGCTTGGAAGAATGATCGATGAAATATCAATAGGTGAGAAGCTTGAAGTAACGGAAAAAATTGAAGATCGCGATCTTCTTTTATATCTTGGTCTTTCAAACGATAATAATCCTCTTTTCATTCAGCATGATTATGCCTCTATGACACCTTTTAAAAAACCTATCGTACCGCAAATCATGCTACTTGCTATTGTTACAGGTGCTATTTCCAAGTATTTGCCCGGACCGGGAAGCAGTATTAAAAAGCAAGAAGTCATATACGAAACCCCTGTTCATCATTATGAGACGCTTCACTTTCAGTTTGAAGTGGTCGATGTCCTCCCAGAAACACACGAAGTTGAAATAAGTGTGAAAGGTGTAAACGAATCAGGAGATTCTATTTTAGACGGTACTTTTACTGTTAGCCCACCTTATTCTGCCAAACCATTAACGAAGTCAACTTCTTTCGATAATTTTTAGAGCCTGCTAAAGGCTCTTTTTTTTATGTTATTCCTTCTAATGCGTAATTAAAACGCTTCATAAAGGAGAGAAACTTAAGTTTTTCTTTTGCCTTTGTAAAAATAATAGTATGATGAGGGTATTCAGGCTAAAATAAAGAAAACGTCTGTGGTCGGCATTGATGAATGGGGAAATTCGTTAGGGGGATATGACAATGGCTCAAAAAATACTAGTTGTTGACGATGAAATGTCGATTTTAACTTTGCTACAATTTAACCTTGAACAAGCAGGTTATGAAGTAGTAACGGCAGAAGATGGTGCACAAGCATTGGATGTTGTTGAGGCGGAGAATCCTAATTGCATTATTCTTGATCTGATGCTACCTGAAATGGATGGATTAGAGGTATGTAAGGAATTAAGACAGCGACACATTCATACGCCTGTGTTAATGCTTACAGCGAAAGATGATGAATTTGATAAAGTACTTGGTCTTGAACTGGGTGCTGATGATTATATGACAAAACCGTTTAGTCCAAGAGAAGTAGTTGCCCGAGTTAAAGCAATCCTTAGACGTGTAAAACAACTTGAAGAATCAAAGGTTGCAACAGAGAAAGAAGAATCAGAGAAAATACAGGTTGGAGAACTAGAGGTTTATCCAAACAATTACGAATCATTTTTCCAAGGAGAAATGATGGAAGTCACACCTAAAGAATTTGAACTGTTAGTGTACCTCGTACGACATAAAGGGCGCGTGCTAACAAGAGAACAACTTTTAAGTGCAGTTTGGAATTATGACTTTGTAGGTGATACACGAATTGTAGATGTCCACGTTAGTCATTTAAGAGAAAAAATTGAAGAGAATACGCGTAAACCAGAATACATCAAAACAATCAGGGGGCTCGGCTATAAGTTAGAGGAGCCATCCAGTAAATGAAGCGTTTTCGCTCGCGGTTTTTAAATGCTCAATTTGTTATTCTTTTTCTTGTCTTTTCAATCTTGGTTGTTTTCTTAGGAAATTTATTTGAAGGAATTTTATTTGATAATGCTAGTGAAGAGGCATTATCAAATATGTGGTTAATCTTGATATTTTCATTTGCTGGGGCTTTTTTCATTATTATTTACCTTAGTCTTCGTATCTCAAATCAATTAACCAAGCCTTTAGAGGGAGCATTGAATGTTGCCAATGAGCTTGCTTCGGGGAATTTTAAAGCACGAACTTATGAATATAAGCTCGATGAGACAGGACAACTTAGTCACGCTTTAAACATTCTTGCACGGAATTTACAAAACATGACAAATTCTTATGAAATTCAACAAAACCGTTTAATGACATTGATTGAAAATATGGATAGTGGTCTAATTCTGATTGATTCAAAAGGTCATATAAACCTCGTTAATCGCTTTTATAAAGAGACTTTTCATATTAAAACGGAAGACTATTTAGATGTGCTTTATTATGAAGCACTTCCGTACAGGGAAATTATTCGATTAGTGGAAGAGACGCTATTAGTTGAGCAAACCGTTCGAAAGCAAGTTGAGCTGCCAGTTGGGATTGAAATGCGACATTTTGATGTATCTGGTGCACCGATTTTAAATCAAGACGAGAAGCTGAAGGGTGTCGTTCTCGTCTTTCACGATATAACAGAATTAAAAAAACTTGAACAAATGCGAAAAGATTTTGTAGCAAACGTCTCACATGAGTTGAAAACCCCAGTCACTTCGTTGAAGGGTTTTGCTGAGACACTACTTGATGGAGCTATGGAAAACAAAGCTTTCCGCACTCGTTTCCTAACGATTATTTTAAATGAAAGTGATCGTCTTCAAAGTCTTATTCAAGATCTACTCGACCTCTCAAAAATGGAACAGAAGCATTTTTCGCTTAATTGGCAAGATGTAGACTTGAAAGAAGTCATTGATGATTGCCTTTTAATGACGAAAAGCAAGGCAGATAAGAAGAACATTGAAGTTGATATTCGCTACGATGGAGATCTTCAAATCAAGGGCGATGCGAATCGTTTAAAACAAGTGTTTCTTAATTTAATAGCGAATAGTATTACGTATACTCCAGAAGGAGGGAGCGTAACGGTATTCGTAAAGGAAGAAAGCGATGCTGTTAAGTTTACAATTTCAGATAATGGAATCGGTATACGTCAAGAAGAGCTACCGAGAATTTTTGAGCGATTTTACCGAGTCGATCGAGCAAGAAGTAGGAATTCCGGTGGCACGGGTCTTGGCCTTGCGATTGTGAAACACCTTGTCGAAGCCCATCAGGGGCACATTGAAGTAAATAGTCAACCTGGTGAAGGGACAACGTTTATGATTACGTTAAATAAAGAGAAACGATCTTAATCTTTACGTTTTCTTTACAGTTAGTTTATATGCCCTTCAAATTATTTCTGTAACGTAATAGTTGACCCCTTCATCATGACGAGAGCATATTTTTGAGACGAGACTTTCTCGTCTCCTTTTTTTTTATTATTAGGAACAGGACAAGAGCGATTTATTGGACGCTTGTTTTTCATTCTTTTTCCCATCGTGGTAAAATAAATGAAGCAGGCGTCTTTTATAATGGACAAAGATCGATAATATGAACGAGATGGAGGACTTCTATTGAAGAACAAGTTAGTGTTAATCGATGGGAATAGCATTGCGTATCGAGCGTTTTTTGCATTACCATTATTAAATAATGATAAAGGTGTTTATACGAATGCCGTACTAGGGTTTACGACGATGTTACTGAAAATTATTGAGAACGAATCACCGACACACATGCTCGTAGCGTTCGACGCGGGAAAAACAACTTTTCGTCATCAAACGTATACGGAGTATAAAGGTGGTCGCCAAAAAACCCCTTCAGAATTGAGTGAACAGTTCCCTGTCATTCGTGAAGTGCTGGACGCATTTGATATTAAGCGATATGAAATTAAGAACTATGAAGCAGATGATATTATCGGAACGGTATCGGATCTTGCGAGTAAAGAAGATTGGGAAGTGAAAATCTATTCTGGAGACAAAGATTTACTACAACTTGTTTCTGAAAATGTGCACGTAGCCTTAACGAGAAAGGGAATCACTGATATTGATACATATGATCCAGCCTTTCTCCATGAAAAATACGGGCTGAGTGCAGACCAAATTATTGATATGAAAGCACTTATGGGTGATAATTCAGACAATATTCCTGGTGTACCTGGTGTTGGAGAGAAAACAGCTCTTAAATTGTTAAAACAGTTTGGAACGGTAGAAGCTGTTTTTGAATCACTTGATGAGGTTTCTGGTAAAAAGTTAAAAGAAAAGTTAGAAGAAAATCAAGATCAGGCTATGATGAGTAAAGAGCTTGTGACCATCTTTAAAGAAACGCCGCTTGAGCTAGGAATAGATGACCTTGGGTATGGTGGTTATGATCAGAAAACGGTTGCCTCTCTTTTTAATGAGCTTGGATTCAAGTCTCTATTGAATCGAATCGGAGAAGCTGAGGTAGAGGACGAAGAAATTGATGACTTGCCTTTTGAGACGATCAACGAAATTCAGTCTGAACACTTAGTTAGTCCTTCTGCGATGATTGTCGAGGTTATGGAAGAAAATTACCACAATGCAGAGATTCAAGGAATCTCACTTGTGAATGAAAATGGAAATTATTTCATTCCAACAGATTTAGCGTTACAGTCTGAATTGTTCCGCGATTTTCTGGAAGATGGCACTCAGAAAAAATGGGTGTTTGATGCGAAAAGAGCCGTTGTAGCTTTAGGTTGGAAGGGGATTTCCTTAGAAGGGATTACATTTGATTTAGTGATTGCTTCTTATCTCTTAAACCCCTCTGAATCAACCCATGATCTATCTGCTATTTCAAGACGAGAGGGCTTTTCTATTGTGTCTTCTGATGAGAGCATCTATGGAAAAGGCGCGAAACGTAAACTTCCGGAAGTAGAAGAGTTTTCGGATCACCTTGTTCGAAAAGCCTATGCCGTTTATCAGTTAAAAGAGAAGCTTGAAGAACAGTTGAAGCACAATGAGCAGTATGAGCTGTTCCACGACCTAGAAATGCCTCTAACGCTGGTTTTAGGTGAAATGGAAACAAAAGGCGTTTCTGTAGATACTAAATTCCTAGAAAAAATGAGCGAAGAATTAAATGAAAAACTGAGTAAAATTGAAGCGAAGGTTTTTGAACTCGCAGGAACTGAGTTTAATATTAACTCTCCGAAGCAGCTTGGTGAAGTCCTGTTTGAAAAATTGGAGCTTCCGGTGATGAAGAAAACAAAAACGGGATACTCTACCTCTGCAGACGTGTTAGAAAAGCTTGAAAGTAAGCACGAGGTTATTCCTGAAATTCTTCTTTATCGTCAGCTCGGGAAATTAAATTCGACCTACGTTGAAGGTTTGTTAAAAGTCATCTATTCAGATACAGGGAAAATACACACACGGTTTAATCAAGCACTTACTCAAACGGGAAGACTTAGCTCAATTGATCCAAATTTGCAGAATATCCCGATTCGTCTTGAAGAAGGTCGCAAAATCAGAAAAGCGTTTATTCCATCTCAAAAAGACTGGGTGATGTTTGCAGCAGATTATTCTCAAATTGAGCTGCGAGTTCTTGCCCATATTGCTCAGGATAAGAACTTAATTGAAGCATTCCAACAAGATGAAGATATTCATACAAAAACGGCAATGAACGTGTTCAATGTCGATAAAGAAGATGTCACATCTAACATGAGAAGACATGCGAAAGCCGTTAACTTTGGCATTGTTTACGGCATTAGTGATTATGGGTTATCACAAAGTATCGACGTTTCTAGAAAAGAAGCGGGAGAATTTATTGACCGCTATTTAGAGAGCTTTCCAGGAGTTAAAAACTATATGGAAGACGTTGTCACAAAAGCAAAAGAAGACGGGTATGTCTCAACTTTGTTACAGAGAAGAAGATATCTACCTGAAATTAATTCTCGTAACTTTAATCAACGTGGCTTCGCTGAACGAACAGCAATGAACACGCCCATACAGGGGACGGCTGCTGATATTATTAAGCTTGCCATGGTTCAAATGGAGACACGCTTAAAAGAAGAGAAGTTAGAAACGCGTATGTTGCTTCAAGTACATGATGAATTGATTTTTGAGGCACCACAAGATGAGATTGAAACGTTAAAACGTATCGTACCTGAAGTAATGGAATCTGCCATCAAACTGGATGTGCCACTGAAAGTTGATTATGAGTACGGCTCCACCTGGTATGATGCGAAGTAGGCATCAAAGGAGAGGGAAATATGCCCGAATTACCAGAAGTAGAAACGGTTAAACGCACGCTAGAAGATCTGATTGTTGGGAAGAAGGTCACAAATGTGGTTGTAAAGTGGCCTAAAATCATTAAAAAACCAGATGATGTTGAAGCCTTTAAAATGAAAGTGATTGGTCAGACTTTTACAGGTGTTGAAAGAAGAGGAAAGTTTTTAAAACTAATTCTGGAAGATGACGTAATCATTTCTCACCTTCGTATGGAAGGAAAATATAAGTTATCTGCTAGCGATGAAGAATTTGATCATCATACGCATGTGTTTTTTACGTTCGAAGATGGAACAGAGCTTCGTTACCACGACGTGCGTAAGTTTGGTACGATGCATCTTTTTCCTATTGGATTAGAGGAAAACGAGTTACCACTCGCGCAGCTGGGACATGAACCTTTTTCAAAACAGTTTACCTCTGAAGTATTACAAAAAGGGTTCCAAAAAACATCAAGAAAAGTAAAAACAGTGTTGTTAGATCAAACTCTTGTTGTAGGTCTAGGAAATATTTACGTAGATGAAGCGTTGTTTAAAGCTGGCATTCATCCAGAGCGTATTGCTTCTACACTTACAATGAAGGAAATTGATAAGCTTAGAGATGAGATCATTCGTACGTTATCAGATGCGGTAAACAAGGGCGGAAGTACGATACGCTCTTATGTAAATAGCCAGGGGAAAGTGGGGACGTATCAAGAGAGCCTCTTCGTATACGGACGTGCTGGTGAAGGCTGTAAAGAATGTCAACGTGAGCTAGAGAAAATCGTTGTAGGGGGAAGAGGGACGACTTTTTGCCCAACCTGTCAAGTAAATGAGTGATTCGTAGCGTTGGATGGGCTCCTTTCATATACTATTTAAGATTTTAGTATGGAAGGAGCTCGCCTATGTACTGGGTTTCTCTTTTTTTCTTAGCGTTTGCAGTAAGTGTAGATGGTTTTGGAGTTGGCTTAACGTATGGACTACGAAAGATGAAAATTCCGTTTAAGTCAATTCTTATCATTTCGATTTGTTCGGCGATCTCCATGTTAATCGCAATGGGATTTGGCTCACTATTACAGTTATGGATTTCAGATATAGTAGCTCAGCGAATTGGTGGCGGTATTCTTATCGTGCTCGGTGTATGGGTGTTATATCAAATGATCCGTAACAATAAAGACGTTGAAAAAACAGTTTCCGAGCGAATTCTGCTTCATTATGAAATCCGTTCGCTTGGAGTGGTTATCAGTATTTTAAGAAAACCAACCACGGCTGATTTTGATGATTCTGGTACAATTACAGGCATTGAAGCAATCATGCTTGGAGCTGCGTTATCCCTTGATGCGTTTGGGGCTGGGATAGGTGCTTCAATGGTTGGATTCCCTCCAATAGAAACATCTCTGTTGATTGCCTGTATGAGTTCATTGTTTTTACTCTCGGGATTAAAGTTTGGAAACCTTACTTCGAACATCAAATGGATGGATAAATTATCATTTTTACCAGGATGCCTACTCATTATCTTAGGGTTTATGAGGATGTAGGGAAGGAGGAAAAGAATGGATATTGGACTTACCGGTGGGATTGCTAGCGGAAAAAGTACTGTAGCTGAAATGATTAAACGTTATGATTTACCAATTGTTGATGCAGATGTGATGGCACGAAAGGTTGTTGAACCTGGTGAGCCGGCACTTGAAAAAATCTTTCAATTGTTTGGAGAAGACATGAAAGCGGAAGATGGTGGTCTTGATCGAAAGAAGTTAGGTTCCGTCATCTTTAAGGATAAAGAGAAGCGCAATGTTTTAAATCGAGTACTCCATCCTGCTATTCGAAAAGGAATGCTGGATCAAGCAGCAGCTTTTAAAGAGCAGGGAAGCGCGCATGTTATATTCGATATTCCGCTGTTGTTTGAAAGTGAGCTAACTCATATGGTCGATCAAACCCTTCTCGTATATGTCGATGCCAAAACCCAGCTATCGAGATTAGTTGAAAGGGACCAAAGTACCGAAGAAGAGGCTTTGGAACGTATTCAATCGCAAATGCCTATTGAAGAAAAGAAAGAACTGGCTGATGAAGTGATTGATAACACTGGTGGACGTGAAGAGACGGAAGAACAGCTTAACAACATTCTAAAAAAATGGGGAGTAATATGAGGGGAAACACGTCTGAAACGGCGTGTTTTTTGTGTTTTATAGTCAAGTGCTTAGATAAAGGGGATCTGCAAAAATAGTGTAAATTAATCTTTTCATTTGCATATTATATGTTATACTAATTTTGTGATAGGGGAAATAAGTATAACACATATGTGGCGGGAGGAACGCTGAATGAAATCAAGAGTAGCGATTAATGGCTTTGGAAGAATTGGGCGAATGGTATTTAGAAAGGCAATGATGGAAGATAGTTTGGAAGTTGTAGCAATTAACGCTAGCTATCCACCAGAAACGCTCAGCCATTTAATTAAATATGATAGCATTCACGGTACATTTGATGGAGAGGTTACACCAGTTGAAAATGGAATAAAGATTAACAATAAAAAAGTAGTTGTTTTAAATAATCGTGATCCCAAAAGTCTTCCTTGGAAAGAGATGGGGATTGACATTGTCATTGAAGCTACCGGAAAGTTTCGTACGAAAGAAGAAGCCGGTTACCATATTGAAGCAGGAGCAACGAAAGTGATCATTACCGCACCTGGTAAGAATGAAGATTTGACAATCGTAATGGGCATAAATGAAAGCGAATACAATGACAAGAAACATCACGTTTTATCCAATGCTTCTTGTACAACCAATTGTCTTGCCCCAGTGGTTCAGGTGCTTGATAAATCGTTTGGAATTGTTTCGGGTATGATGACAACGGTGCACGCTTACACAAATGATCAAAAAAACATCGATAATCCACACAAAGATTTAAGAAGAGCTCGCGCCTGTGGCCAGTCTATTATTCCAACTTCCACTGGTGCAGCTAAAGCGATTTCGAAAGTTTTGCCTCATTTAGAAGGGAAATTAAATGGAATGTCGCTTCGTGTACCGACACCGAATGTTTCCTTAGTAGACCTTGTGGTGGATCTCAAGAAAGAAGTAACCATTGATCAGGTGAATGATGCTTTAAAGGCTGCTTCGGAAGGACCGCTAAGAGGTATTCTTGGTTACTCTGATGAACCATTAGTTTCAATTGACTACAACGGCAATGCGCATTCTTCTATCGTTGATGGGCTATCAACAATGGTCGTTGAAAGCAAAAAAGTTAAGGTGCTTGCCTGGTATGACAATGAATGGGGCTATTCTTGTCGAGTAGTCGATATGGCAAAGTACGTAGGAGAACGAATTCCCGAGAGGTTGAAAGTGAGCGTATAGGGTGAAATAAAAAGAAGTAGGAGCGATCCTGCTTCTTTTTATTTGGAAGAAAAACGACTGGTGAAGGATATTTCTCTTATAAATGGGATATATTCTTACTAGTACTGATTCGCTAACTCTGTGAAAGTGAGTGATGAGAAGGAAGGTTTGCATTTAATTTATTCTTGCAAATCTATTTTAAAAGCCTTATACTATTTTTCGTGAACTTCTTTTATAGCAATTTGGCATTGAAAACTACTTAAAGGGTTAGGACCTCATCGGACTAACTTTCCCCCGTGGTGGATTTTCAATACCGCATGCTTTAGGCATGAGTAAATTTAAAGGGGGAATTTTGCTATGGATACAATGGGACGTCACGTCATTGCTGAATTATGGGGCTGTGACACTGAAAAATTAAACAACATGAAATTTATTGAAGAAACGTTTGTTGAAGCTGCTCTCAAGTCAGGTGCAGAGGTTCGTGAAGTAGCATTTCATAAATTCGCACCACAGGGTGTAAGTGGCGTGGTTATCATTTCTGAATCACATTTAACGATCCACAGTTTCCCTGAGCATGGTTATGCCAGTATCGATGTGTATACATGTGGTGATCTTGATCCAAACGTAGCTGCAAATTACATTGCAGATGCACTTGGAGCGGATACTCGTGAAAACATTGAACTTCCGCGAGGTATGGGACCAGTAAAACCAAAAGTAAGAGAAGAACAATCAGCGTTTACTTCATAATTATACAGCGAATGAAAGGGTGCCTCGGGTGCCCTTTTTTTAATTGTCCTAGGGGGGCTTTCAGGTCAGAATGAAAGGGGATTCTGCTCGATCTCGTTGATTTATCAGTCATTTATTGCTATCCTTAAAAAAAATAGAGGAGGACTAGGGGTGGGATTAAAAGAATTTTTCAGCAACCGTTCTGAAACAGGGGAAAGACATCAAATTGATGCTCTGAAAACGCACTATTTTAAAGCGACAAAAGAACAGGCTTTCACAGAAGCAAAAGCCATTCTTCAAAAGCACTACAAAGGTGAAATCGTGACCAATTCACCCGAACGTGGAGAGTTTGTCTTTCAAGTGAAGGGTCCAAAAAAAGCGTTAATCGTTGGTACTGTCGTAACCGTGCGTGCATATAAAACAGCAGTTGATTTTTCCGTTTCAACAGAAACGCCCTTACCGGTAGATTTCGGTTTTAGCAAAAAGGTGATTGAAACCATTTATACAGATTTGAAGAAGAAATTAACGTTGATTGGAACAGGCATTTCAGAGCAATTTTAGTGAGAGGTGTGCCATCGCACATTTTATGCTAAAATAAGAGATAGAAATCTTGTTCGTTTAGTGGAGATGATCTAATGCGCTGTCCCAACTGCAATCATAATGGTACAAGAGTGCTTGACTCCAGACCGGTTCACGAAGGCCGGTCGATCCGCAGGCGCCGTGAATGTGAATCGTGTACTTATCGGTTTACAACGTTTGAAACAGTTGAAGAAATACCGCTTATTGTAGTAAAAAAAGATGGAGCTAGGGAAGAGTTTAGCCGGGAAAAGATTCTTCGAGGTTTAATAAAAGCCTGTGAAAAAAGACCGGTGCCTCTCGAAAAACTTGAAACCATTGTGAACGAAATAGAACGCGATCTTCGCAATCAGGGCGCTTCTGAGATCAGTAGTGATACTGTAGGGGAGCTTGTGATGGATCAGCTTGCAAAAGTTGATGAAGTCGCTTATGTTCGATTTGCTTCCGTTTATCGTCAGTTTAAAGACATCAATGTGTTTATTCGTGAGCTTAAAGAACTAATTAACAGAGCAGAGTAACGAGAAGGAGCTTAGTGTAAGCTCTTTTTTTGTACGTCAATAACCTAAAATCGTACGGGGCAAAACCTTGCTTGATGTTCAGTTTTAAGCTATAAGTAAGTTAGAAAATCTAAGAGGGAATGTAAAGGTGAAGCATATGCATTGGAAAGAACTCCTTCCTGTTGATACGCTTCAAATTGAAGCGTGTGGATTATTGCATGATTATGATAGGAATGTTTTAACCCTGTTATATCAGCCATTGATTGGTGCTGGTGCTTATAGTCTCTATATGACAATGTGGAGCGCCCATGAACAACAGGACAGTCTTGTTACGAAAATGACTCATCACCATTTATTGCTGATGATGAGATGGGATACAAAAAAATTGCTTGAAGAGCGTCGTAAGTTAGAAGGCATCGGTTTGTTGAAAACTTTCCTTAAAGACGGAGATGACCCGAGGCACTTTACTTATGAGCTTCAACCCCCGCTAACACCTGATCGCTTTTTTAATGACGGTGTTTTAAATATTTACTTGTTTAATCGACTAGGGCGTAACCGTTACCATGATCTGAAAAATTACTTTTCAGTTGAAAAGCCGGATCTCTCTGAATATAAGGATATGACGGCTTCATTTAATGAAGTATACGATTCACTTCACCCTTCCGAAATGACGGCTGATTATGAGGAAGACGACGTGCAGGAGATCGCAAGTCGAAATGATAATAAGGGTCTTGTTTTTACGTCCTCAGAATTTGACTTTGATGTGATGAAACAGCACATTTCTGATATGATTGTGACAGATAAGATGTTTACTGACTCGGTTAAGAAAACAATAGAGCGACTTGCTTTTGTTTATAAGATTGAGCCCTACGAAATGGGACGAATTGTTGAGCAGGCCGCCATCCATCATGACGAGCTATCGGATGATCTTTTGCGCAAGGAGGTAAGCAGCTGGTTTGCTCTTGAAAATCGAGGGAAAGTACCAGCGCTCCAATATAGGCGCCAGCCTGCTGAGCTTCAAGAATTTCATACGAAAGAACCTGTAACAGAAGAAGATAAGGCAGCACAGCGTTATGAACAAATGACCCCATATGATATTCTTCAACGTGCAGCAGAAGGTGGAAAGCCTTCTGAAGCAGATATGAAATTAGTGGAGCGAATTATGGATGAACAGAAGCTGACACCTGGCGTAATGAACGTTCTTCTTGATTTTATTATTGAAACCCAGGATAAGAAGCTGTCCAAAAACTATGTAGAAAAATTTGCGAGTCACTGGGCAAGAGCGAGGGTAAAGACTGTAAGAGAAGCCATGAACCTTGCCATTAAAGAACTTCAGCAGCCTAAGAAAAAAGCACCAACTCGCGGAAAAGGAAATTCTTCCACTCGAAAAGATAAAGTTCCTGAATGGATATCGGAGCAAAAAGAACCTGATATGTCTCATGAAGAGCGCTCAGAAAAACAAGATCAGTTGAAAAAGATGCTAAGCAAATACAAAAAATAAAGCGGGGTGAAATGTATGGAATCCATCCAGGAATCGTTTAATAAAATGCCGGGTAATAAAAAGTTTCAGGAGCAATATCAAGAAATGAAAAAAGCGATCATGGCAGATGAAGACATTCAAGCATTTATTCAGGAACAAGATGACGTTGATGAGAAAATGATTGATCGAAGTCTCGCTAGGTTGTATGAATTTACGACACAGGCGAAGCGCTGTGAAGGCTGTCCGGGCCTATCAAACTGCATCAATATGATGGAGGGATATGAGCCCGAGCTGTTTATCAATCGTTCCGTCATTGATATCCGCTATAATCGATGCCCAACAAGGGTTGAAGAAGATAAGAATAAAAAGCGCAATGAAATGATTCAGAGCTATTATATTCCAAAAGAAATTCTTGAAGCGACATTTGCAGATCTAGATGACGAAGATCCTGTTCGACTTGAAGCAATTGGCACGGCAATTCAATACGTTGAAGAATTTGTCCCTGGGGAAACGAAGAAAGGGCTCTATATTCACGGCGGGTTTGGTGTTGGCAAAACCTTTATTTTAGGGGCTATTGCGAATCAGTTAGCGAAGGAAAAAGGGGTTCGTTCACAGTTTATTTATACCCCTGATTTCTTCCGACAAATGAAAAGTGCGATACAAGATCAAACGATTGACGAAAAGTTAGATTACTTAAAAGAGACACCTTTATTAATCCTTGATGATATTGGGGCTGAAAATATCTCGAGTTGGGTAAGGGACGATATACTTGGTGCTCTCCTCCAATATCGAATGACAGAGGGATTGCCGACGCTTTATTCTTCTAATTTAGACTATACCTTGTTAGAAGATCACCTCGCTTATTCTCATAAAAGTGGAATAGAAGAAACAAAAGCGAAGCGGATCATGGAAAGAATTAAGCACTTTACTACTCCGGTCTTTTTACAGGGGAAAAACAGAAGAATCTAAAGTCTTCCTTAGGGAAGGCTTTTTTATTGTTCTATACATCATTTCCAACCTCGAGCCATATAGATTTTAGTAAGAAGGTGGACAGGGGGGAAAACATTGGTTTCAATAACGTTTAATCAAGAAGACGATTTTCAATTTGTTTATGCCGATTTGATAAAGGATATGAACGATAAACAAAAAATCTCCGTTAATGAAGAGGAATTAACTCTCTCTGTACAAGTGGAACCATATAACACAAAGTTGTGTTATCACATTTCCCAATGCATCGTCCGCTGTGTTAGCACAATCTATGAGAAGCAGTGGATGAAACAAATACTAATGAAAAAGTACTTTTATCAAGATAAAGATGAAATTGGTGAAATTACAGCAATTGCTAAAAGTATTGCAGAAGGAAACAAAGAAGAACTTCCTGGGGCTGTTCGCTACACAAATCGGATGGATTTATTGCTTCGTTCAACGATGTCTTGTATCGAACAGGGAGGAACAATTATGTTTGACTCTTACTTAAGGTTTCGAACCGGTCCTTACCGAGCTCTCTTAACTGAATTGATTGGTGAAGCGATTGATGAGTATAAGCTTGAGCAAGAATATCAGAACTTTGTAGAAGCGTTAAGGCAACTTCTTAAGGTAAGAGAAACGATTACAGAAAAAGTTGTGGTTGTGTTTGATCGTAGCTATAGCTTATATGATCTTAATGGGAAAAAGCTTAATGGCCTATATGAATCGCTTGATGCTATTCCAAATGGGCTTTCTTTGGAGGATATTGATCCTGAAATATTATTGCCACTTCTGATTCTAGCACCAAGTGAAATTTATTTATATACTGAGGACCCTGAGGAAGGGCTAGCTCAAACCATACGAAATGTTTTTGAAGAACGATTATGTTTTTTTCCGCTGCCGTTGTTTAAAAAACTTTTTTGAGGCAATCATGAAAATAAGCTTGATTTTCACAAGTACACTACTTATAATACCTACATACACGCATATACGTTATTGTTACGATAAGGACATGAGATGTTCTGTCTGCTTTAAGAGAGGGAAGGATTGGTGCGAACTTCCTAGCGAGACAAACATTCTTACCACCTTTGAACTCTGCCCTGGAAATAGGGTGGCGTTTCTGCTACGTTACAGCAATCTGAGCCGTATAGGATTTCTCTATACGGGAAGCAGGGTGGAACCACGAGATAAACGCTCGTCCCTTTTTGGGATGAGCGTTTTTTTATATGCAAAAAAGGAGTGAAGAAGCATGGCTGAAATGGTAAAAATTACGTTTCCTGACGGTTCTGTGAAGGAATTTGATAAAGGAACAACAACAGAAGAAATTGCAAGTTCAATCAGTCCGGGTTTAAAGAAAAAAGCCCTTGCTGGAAAGGTGAATGGGGTACTTTTCGACTTGCGTCGTGAAATAGAAGAAGATGCATCGATTGAAATCGTAACACCTGATAGTGAAGACGGACTTGAAGTGATGCGTCATAGTACAGCTCATTTAATGGCACAGGCGATTAAACGTCTTTATAGCGATGTGAAGCTTGGCGTTGGCCCAGTGATTGATAGTGGGTTCTACTACGATATTGATTGCCCTGTCTCAATTACTCCTGAAGATCTTCCGAAGATCGAGAAAGAAATGAAGAAAATCATTAATGAGAATCTCGAAGTGAAGCGTATCGTTGTAAGTCGCGCTGAAGCTGAGAAAATGTTTAAGGAAATTGGTGATGATCTCAAGTTAGAATTGCTTGAAGCAATACCTGACGATGAGCAAGTGACCATTTATGAGCAAGGAGAATTCTTTGATCTATGTCGTGGACCGCACGTTCCTTCAACTAGTAAGATCAAAGCATTTAAACTACTATCGATCGCGGGAGCTTACTGGCGTGGAGATAGTGAAAACCAAATGTTGCAGCGTATTTACGGGACAGCTTTCCCGAAACAATCACAGGTTGAAGAATACCTTCACCTTCTTGAAGAAGCGAAAGAGCGCGATCACCGTAAACTAGGGAAAGAGCTGAAGCTATTTACCATCTCTCAGGAAGTAGGTCAGGGGCTTCCGATTTGGTTACCAAGAGGAGCAACCATTCGCCGTACAATTGAGCGATATATCGTTGACCTTGAGGAACGTCTAGGTTACAACCATGTCTATACACCACACCTTGCAAATGTAGAACTATATAAAACAAGCGGTCATTGGGATCACTATCAGGATGATATGTATCCTCCAATGAAAATGGATGAAACAGAAGAATTGGTTCTTCGTCCGATGAACTGTCCACACCATATGATGATTTACAAGAATGATCTAAAAAGTTATCGCAGTCTTCCATACCGCGTGGCTGAGCTAGGAACAATGCATCGTTACGAAATGTCTGGTGCATTAGCAGGACTTCAGCGTGTACGATCAATGACGCTAAATGACGCTCATATTTTCTGTCGTCCCGATCAAATTAAACAAGAGTTTATTGAAGTTGTTGAGCTGATTCAGGAAGTATATAAAGACTTTAATATTAGTGACTATTCATTCCGTCTCTCTTATCGCGACCCTGCAGATAAGAAAAAGTATATCGACAACGACGAGATGTGGGAAAAGGCGCAAAGCATGTTGAAAGAAGCAATGGATGATCTTAAAGTTGACTATGTTGAAGCTGAAGGCGAAGCGGCATTTTACGGTCCGAAATTGGATGTTCAAGTGAAAACGGCTTTAGGTAAAGAGGAGACTCTTTCAACTGTTCAACTTGATTTCCTACTTCCAGAGCGTTTTGACCTTTCATACATTGGTGAAGATGGCAATCACCATCGTCCAGTTGTCATCCACCGCGGCGTTGTATCGACAATGGAACGATTTGTTGCTTTCTTAATTGAAGAGTATAAAGGCGCATTCCCAACATGGCTTGCTCCGATTCAGGCAGAAATTATTCCTGTATCTGAAGTGCACCTGGAATATGCGAAGAACGTTCAGAAAAAACTTCAACGCGCAGGTATTCGAGTTGAGGTAGATGAACGCAATGAAAAGATTGGGTACAAAATTCGTGAAGCACAAATGCAGAAGATTCCTTATATGCTCGTAGTAGGGGATAAAGAGGTTGAGGGTGAAGCAGTTAATGTTCGTCGTTACAGCCAGCAGGATTCAGAGACTGTTTCTCTAAACGAATTTACTGCTCGAATTGAAGAAGAAATCAAAGACAAGAAGTAATGAAAAGCCGGCGTAGATGCCGGCTTTTTCATATAAGATGAAACAAATTCACAAAAAACACTTGTCACATAGGAAAAGATTCGTTATGATAATCAAGTGCACTTCGAACGAATCTTATCACCTTGACATAAATTTGGTCAGCATGGTATACTGTCTTAGGTAATTAAATATCGGAAACAAAGCAAGCAGAAGCGCCCGCTTCTCACCTGATTGACGCCGTAATTGGTAGTTTGCAGGTACACTGTTCTTAAATTGTGTAATGTGTGGGTGTCGTATGCGCCGACGCTTTTTTTATGCTTTGAACCGGATATAAACCATTTAATGACATCATGTTAGATGATTATCATCGAACAATAACCATGGAGGTGGCTGATTATTAGTAGAGATATGAACGTCAATGAGGGCATTCGTGCTCGGGAAGTACGTCTTGTTGGTGCAGACGGAAACCAAATTGGTGTGAAATCCAAAAATGAGGCATTAGATATGGCTCGTAATGCAAATCTTGATCTTGTGATGGTTGCTCCAAACGCGAAACCTCCAGTTTGTCGCATTATGGACTACGGAAAGTTCCGCTATGAGCAGCAGAAGAAAGAGAAAGAAGCGCGTAAGAAACAAAAGATTATTACCGTTAAAGAAGTTCGCTTGAGCCCGAATATTGAAGAACATGACTTCAATACGAAGCTACGTAACGCACGTAAGTTTCTTGAAAAAGGCGATAAAGTGAAAGCATCGATTCGCTTCCGCGGTCGTATGATTACACACTCTGAAATCGGTAAAAAGGTGCTTGAGCACCTAGCAGAAGATTGCAAAGATATCGCAACTGTTGAGTCCAAACCAAAAATGGAAGGACGCAGCATGTTCCTAATCTTGGCACCTATCGCAGAAAAGTAATTCTTGAAGGAGGAACTCACTCATGCCAAAAATGAAATCTCACCGTGGAGCTTCAAAACGGTTTAAGAAAACTGGATCAGGTAAACTTAAGCGCAGCCGTGCTTACACTAGCCATATGTTCGGTAACAAGTCTCAAAAGCAGAAGCGTAAGCTTCGTAAAGCTTCTCTTGTTTCCGCAGGTGACTTCAAGCGCATTAAGACTTTAATCTACAACAAAAAGTAATCGGTTTTTATATTATTTAGACACAGAAATTAGGAGGGGTTTAGTATGCCAAGAGTAAAAGGTGGCTACGTAACACGTCGTAGACGTAAAAGAACGTTAAAACTCGCAAAAGGATATTACGGATCGAAGTCTTTGCTTTTCAAAGTTGCTAATCAGCAAGTTATGAAATCAAACATGTACGCTTACCGTGACCGTCGTCAGAAAAAACGCGACTTCCGTAAGCTTTGGATCACTCGTATCAATGCGGCAGCTCGTTTGAACGGACTTTCTTACAGCCGTTTGATGTTTGGTCTTAAAACAGCTGGTATCGACATCAACCGTAAAATGCTTGCTGAGCTTGCAATCAACGACGAAAAAGCGTTCGCTGAACTAGCATCAAAAGCAAAAGAAAACTTGAAATAAGTTTTTAGAAACCATTCTCACTCGTTGAGGATGGTTTTTTTGTAGGGAAACGTTAAGTAAGGAGGCGGTGCATTGTGAGTGGTCTTGTTTTATTTTTAATTTATTTGATCCTAATCAATGGTTGGAGTTTTATGATAATGGGAGTAGACAAACGGAGAGCTAAGAAGCGGGAACAAAGGATTCCGGAAAAGACGTTATGGCTGTTTACGGTCATTGGTGGTAGTCTTGGGAGTTATTTCGGTATGAAGCATTTTAGACATAAAACAAAACATGCTCAATTTGTTTATGGCATTCCAGCAATACTCGTTTTACATATCGTTCTGGTTGGTTATGTTTATTTTATGTTTTAAAAAAACGCAGCGTGGGCTGCGTTTTTTGCTGTTACGATTCATTTTGCTTCAGGTACCTTTTATCTTTTAGAAAAAGTCGCCAGAAGTAAATAAATCCTGGTGTTAGGATGAAGAAAGCAACAATATATGTGACGATTAAAGCGCGAAAGGTAGCCGGGTCTGTAAATCCAGTTTCAATGGTGACATTTGGATAAACAATATATGGGAGATGGGCTGAACCGTAAGCATAGCTTGCGAGTAGATACTGCGTTACGACGCTAATCATAGCGAGTCTTGGAATACCGACTCCTGTTTTTCTAGGAATAAAGAGCGCGAGGTATCCAATAGCAAAAGTGACAATTGAACCAACAAGCCAGGGAACATAGTTCATTAGTTCGTCGTAAAGCCATGGTGCCTCGTTACGAATGGTGAGAACGAGTAAACCGGCCATCGCGAGTGAGATTGGTCCAACGAGAATAGCATCTCTTCTATATGTTTGATAAGCTTCCTGATCTGAAGACACATTTGCATAATCAGAGAGTAATAGAGATGACAGGAAGAGCGTGCTGGAGATAGCAAAAGCCATGAAGGCATAGACGCTTGGGCTTGTAAATAGCTCACTTAATAACAAGCGTTCTACTCCGTCTGTAGTCTGGATAAACCCCCCATGCGTAATTGGTAACACACAAATCAGAAGTGCTGGAATAAGGAAGCCAGTAATTCCCGAAATTAGTGTTAAGATTCGTTTGTAATTTTCTGATGCTGAATGGGAAAAGACGAGGAAGGCACTGCGTAGTGCAAGTAATAAAATGATTAAGCTACCAGGAATAAGTAGCACTGTCCCTAAAGTGAATGTCGCTCCGGGGAAGAAGCTAAAGAGTGCTACAACAATAGCTACAATAAATACATTCGTTACTTCCCATGATGGAGAAAGATAGCGGTTAGCTATATTCGTTGCTTTCGTATTGTTTCGATTTAAATAAATCATCGACCAAAATCCAGCACCAAAATCGATTGTCGCCATAACCGCATAGATGAAAACAAGACCCCAAATTAATGTGATGGCGTAGAATGCTTCTGACATGTCGTTCACCTCTAATTTTTTTAAAATAACAAAGAGAGACGTACAACCCCTGGTTTAATGAAGCTCTTCACTAATGGGGTTGCGGTTAAAGTAATAGCGAAGAACGAGCACAGTTGAGATCATGAGAATGATATAGACAATCAGGAAGAGTACAAACAAGAGACCAATATTTCCTGAAGTTGTAACCGCCTCTTCCGTTTTCATGACGTGATAAATGATCCAGGGCTGTCTACCCGTACAAGCAAAAATCCATCCAAATTCAATAGCCGTGATGGCGAGAGGTCCGGCAGCGATAAAAGCCCACATTAGCCAGCGTGGAAACTCTTTTCGTTTTAAGATTTTATACCATGTAAATCCTACGATGGATAAAAGCATTAATAGGGAGCCGATACCGACCATTGCATTAAATAACGTATGGACAAACAATGGTGGCCACTCCTCTTCGGGCCATTCTTCAAGGCCTAACACCTCTGTATCAAATGCGTCATCTGATAGAAAACTGAGCGCCCAGGGGACTTCAATGGCCCACTTTACCTCTCGCTCCTCTTTATCGGTATAGCCACCGATGGCGAGTGGTGCGTATGATTGTGTTTCAAATAAACCTTCTGCTGCAGCTAATTTTTCAGGTTGGTATTGGTACAATTGCTGAGCAGATTCATGACCATTCAAAGCAGTGAAAATAGAAAAAATTCCTCCAATAACAAGTCCGAGCATTAAAGCTTTGTGATGAAACTTGTACTCGCGCGTATTTCCTCGTTGACGAATCATTTTATATGCAGCAATGGAAGCAATGACGAAAGCTCCAGTCATAAGGGCGGATACGGTAACGTGTCCGGCTGTCACGAGGAAAGATGGATTAAAAAATGCTTCCCAGGGATCCACGTTAACAAACTTGCCATCAACAATTTCAAAGCCAGCTGGCGTTCCTTCAAATGCATGGACGTTCGTGATTAAAATAGCTGATGCACTCGCCCCAAAGGCAACAAGTGTGACACTTACAATCCTCATAAGTGGTGAAAGCCGGTCGGCTGCATAGACATAAATCGACATAAAGAGTGCTTCAAGGAAAAAGGCATAAATTTCAATTTGAAAAGGTAAGGCGATGACTCTACCGACCACTTCCATAAATCCAGGCCACAACAGAGAAAGCTGTACGCCTGCTATTGTCCCTGTTGGAATCGCTACTCCAAGTAAGACGGCAAAGCCCTTGGTCCATCGGTTTGCCATGAGCGCATAATCTTTATCCTTCGTTTTCTGATACATAAGCTCAGCCACGAGAACCATCAGAGGTAATCCTACGCCGAGCGTTGCGTAAATAATATGTACGCCCATTGTCATACCAAACAATGAACGAGCAATAACGAGTTCATCCATTTCTTTCTCCTCCATTTACCGTTCTCATCAAATCTCCCCTTATTGTCCACGTATTTCCAGAAAATATTCTCGTTTAGGATTTTCGTTTTATGACATAATAGCTCGTCTCTTGTCATATGGGTTAATGGAAGGGGGGAACATCATGAATGAGCTCGTCCTGCCGCTCGTTGAAGTTGTGTCGAATAGCGGAATTTACGCCCCGTTCTATTTCATTATTTTTCATTTTATTCGTCAGTTTGTTTTTGTCCCGGTTAGCGTCGTATGTGTGGCAGGCGGTGTGCTATTTGGAGCGATCTATGGAACCATTTATTCCGTTATTGGCATCACTGTCGTAAGTACTGTATTTTATCTCGTTGTCAAACGGACGCCGACGTTGTTTAAGAAAATTATTCGGATGAAGGAAAGATGGACGCGAAAACATATGCCGATGTCAGTGGGTCAAATTGCAATCTTGAGGTTAGTGCCGTTCGTTCATTTCCATTTTATTTCGCTTTGCTTAATCGAAGTATCAAAAGACTTTCGCGATTATCTGCGCTCTTCTCTCATTTCAAACCTACCCCTTGCCCTGTTTTATTCTTTCTTCGGAACAGCAATCAGTGGTTTTGATCCGGTACTCATTATCTTGATGTTGTCAGCACTTGCCATTCTCTTCTTTTTATTGAGAAGAAAAGAGTGGATTATGAAATGGGAGGATTTCTTTCAACCTGTCAGATAAAAAATGGTTTGAACAAGGACAAAAAACAGCCCTCTCCAACTTGGAGAGGGCTGTTACCGTTATGAGTCTTCGCGGTGCCGTAAGAATTCTTTTACTGGACTTTTCCATTCGATTTTAGCACTTGGATAACGGATATCCATTTCTTTTTCTAGAAAATAGAAATCTTCCTTCTCAAGTAAATAAAGCTCTGATGCATTTTTAACGCCAATGGAAAGTGTGATAATATCAAAGGATTTTTCGGTTGTCCCAAGGTATTTTTCCCCTTCAAAGAGAGCACCTTTGTAAGTGACAAGAAAATTCTTTCGAACATTGGACGAGTCATCGAAGAAATAGTATTCTTTATGATCGTGGGCTTTTTCGAGCTTGCGTTTAGGATCCATAAAAAAGCGAATGACGGAATAAGCGATTAATACCATGGCTGCGAGGATGACAAGACGAAAAAGGATAAGTATCATAATTCAGCACCTCATTTCACTATGCTTCTATTCTGTATACGTATATGATAAAGAAAGGTTTCATAAAATGAAAAGATTTTGAAAGGGCGATTGAAATGAATTTCGAGCGACTATATACTTTACAAAAACTGCTAGACGATCGAATTGTAAAAGAACACAAATTAGAGGACGTATCTTTGTTTGAAAATAAGCTTCTTGCTCTTAAGGTTGAAGTAGGAGAGCTTGCTAATGAAACGCGCTGCTTTAAATACTGGAGCAAGAAAGCTCCTTCACCTAAAGAGACAATTTTAGAGGAATATGTGGACGGGATCCATTTTATCTTATCGTTAGGTCTAGAGTTAGGCGTGACCAATTTTGTAGACTTGCCTGAAAAGGTGGCAGAGTCAGAAGTTCAGGCTTTTCATGAAGTCTATCGAGCGATTGATCGGCTTCAAAAACCAGAAGCTTATCATGAATTAATGAAAAGTTACCTTACGCTCGGGCAAACGATTGGACTTCAGTATGAAGAAATAAATGAGGCCTATCTGAAAAAAAATAAAGTGAATCATAATCGACAAGATCAGGGATATTAAGTTTAAGAGTGCTCTGAATTGTGAAATATTTCGGAAACCGTTATAATGAACATGAATACATATCAAGGGGGCAATACATATGGCAAAGCTAGATGAAACGTTACAAATGCTTAAAGAACTTACGGATGCGAATGGTGTACCTGGTAACGAACGTGAACCTCGCGAAGTAATGAAGAAGCACATCGAATCACTTTCTGATGAAATCATGTATGATAACCTCGGCAGTTTAATTGCTGTTAAAAAAGGTAGTGCAGAAGGTCCTAAAATCATGGTTGCAGGACATCTTGATGAAATTGGCTTTATGGTGACACGTATCGATGACAAAGGATTCCTTTATTTCCAAACCGTTGGCGGCTGGTGGGAACAGGTAATGCTTGCCCAACGTGTGAACGTGATGACTCGTAATGGAAATATTATGGGTGTGATTGGTTCGAAACCACCCCATATTCTTCCTGCTGAACAACGTAAGAAATCAGTTGATAAGAAAGATATGTTTATTGATATCGGCGCATCAAGTCGAGAAGAAGCGATGGAATGGGGCGTTAAACCGGGAGATTCGGTTGTTCCAGTTTGCGAATTCACTGTTATGAATAATGAGAAAATGCTTATGGCAAAAGCATGGGACAACCGTATTGGGTGTGCGATTGCTATTGAAGTGCTTCGTAAGCTAAAAGGAGAAGCGCATCCAAATACGGTCTACGGGGTTGGAACCGTCCAAGAAGAAGTTGGTCTTCGTGGAGCAACGACTGCAACAAACATGATCAAGCCTGATATCGGCTTTGCGGTTGACGTTGGTATTGCTGGAGATACTCCTGGAGTAAGTGATAAAGATGCGCAATCGAAAATGGGCAAAGGTCCACAAATTATTATGTATGATGCGTCAATGGTTGGGCATAAAGGTCTCCGTGATTTTGTAACAGATACAGCGGACGAGAACAACATCCCTTATCAGTTTGACTCGATTGCTGGCGGTGGAACAGATTCAGGAAAAATTCACTTAACAGCAAACGGTGTGCCTGCTCTTTCCATCACAATTGCGACTCGTTACATTCATACACATGCGGCGATTCTCCACCGTGATGACTTTGAAAATGCGGTGAATTTGATTGTTGAAGTGATTAAAAAGCTTGATGCTGATACTGTTAAAGAGATGATCTTTAATTAAATACAAAATCCGGTGGGCCTTGCCACCGGATTTTGCTTGTTAATTTACACCCTGTGCCATGTAAGAGAGCATTTGCTCTCGTTCATTTTCAGGTGCTTCTTTCCAGAGGATTTCAAAAAGAACACCTAGTCCAGGGAGCATCTTCTCCTCACCGCTTTGAATGGCATCAAGAATCGTCGCTTCAATCTGCTCTTCATTGTTGCCATTAATATTGGCGAGAATTGCTTTTCGTAAGTTAAGGTCCATGCTTTCCACCTCACCTTTCTCATTCGCTTGTTCGATCAAGCATCATTAGTATGAGCAAATGCAATAAATTTCATGAGTCCCTATTGGAATCTCCCCTTTTAACCCTTTATAATAGAAACATTGAAAACTGAAGGAGAGCAAAATGATTATAGAATCCGCAAAAAACCAAAAAGTAAAAGATTGGAAGAAACTCCATACGCGTAAGGGGAGAGAGAAAGCGCAAAGCTATCTCATTGAAGGACCTCATATTGTAGAAGAAGCAGCGAAGTTTGAAGCGCCTATTATAGAAGTGATTATTACAGAAGAGACAGATCTATCTGCTTATCCGTTTAAAGAACGTCCTGTTGTCTATACTGTATCTGAGAAAGTGATGCAGGAGTTAACGGACACCGAAACGCCTCAGGGAATTATGGCAGTATGTAAAATAGCGGAAGCTCAACTCCCAAGTACAGGGAAATTTTTATTACTTGATGCCATTCAAGATCCAGGTAATTTAGGGACAATCATTCGTACAGCAGATAGTGCAGGATACGATGGGATTCTTCTCGGACAGGGGACAGTAGATGCGTATAATAGTAAAGTGTTACGTTCCACACAGGGTTCGCTTTATCATCTCCCAGTGAAAAAGGGAAGCCTGGTAGAAGAAGTACAAAAGTTCAAAGCGCTTAACATGCCGATCTATGCGACTGAAGTGAGCGGGGGTACTCCTTACCAAGAGTTAGTAGGGCAATCTCAGTTTGCGGTTATTCTAGGTAATGAAGCAAACGGAGTATCGAAAGAGCTTCAAAACCTTGCTGATGAGAAGGTGTATATTCCGATTTATGGGAAAGCAGAGTCGCTTAATGTCGCTGTCGCTGCAGGGATTTTAATGTATGGGCTACTACCTTCATAATTGTACTTGCAGAGGCCGCATTTTTTTTCTATAATTAAAAGCATCTTATATATGATAAAAACAATGATAGAGAGTAGTAAGCTACCACTGCCTATTTAGGGAGGAAATGCCGCGACTGGAAGCATTTCTATAGGAACGTTGCCGAATTCACTCTGGAGTTGCCGCTTTGTTCGTACGAAAGCGGATCGGTTTACAAGCCGTTATTCTTTGCTTAAGGCTGGTAGAGTAAATCTATCGGTGAATTAGGGTGGTACCGCGAAATCAAATCTTCGCCCCTTGCTGGGGAGCGAGGATTTTTTTATTGCCTAAAGGAAGCAACTTAACTATGAAGTGGAGGTTGAAATGATGCAAGAACGTTTACAAGCGTTAAAAGAAGAAGCGCTGTCGGAAATACAGCAAGCTTCTTCTATGAAGGAAGTACAGGATATCAAAGTGAAGTTTCTAGGAAAAAAAGGACCGATTACCGAAATTTCCAAAGGGATGGGAAAATTGTCAAAAGAAGAGCGTCCTAAAATGGGGCAGCTCGTAAATGAAATACGAAATGCGATTTCGGATCAACTTGAGGAGAAAATTGCTCGTTTAGAAAAAGCAGCCGTAGAAGAAAGATTAAAGAAGGAGACGATCGATGTTTCTCTACCAGGTCGTCCAGTGAAAAGAGGAAACCATCATCCATTAACAAGGGTAATTGAAGAAATTGAAGACCTGTTTCTTGGTATGGGCTTCTCGATTGCAGAAGGGCCAGAAGTCGAAACGGACTATTATAATTTTGAAGCGCTAAACCTTCCGAAAGATCATCCGGCGCGTGATATGCAGGATTCTTTCTACATTACAGAAGAAACGCTATTACGTACGCACACTTCACCGATGCAAGCTAGAACAATGGAGAAATTAAATGGCGAAGGGCCAGTTAAGATTATAGTCCCGGGGAAAGTTTACCGTCGTGATACTGATGATGCGACACACTCTCATCAATTTATGCAAATTGAGGGATTAATGGTTGGTGAGAATGTGCGCATGAGTGATTTAAAAGGCGTGCTTCAATCTTTTGCAAAGAAAATGTTCGGAGAAGAGAGAGAAATTCGCCTTCGTCCTAGTTTTTTCCCATTTACTGAGCCGTCCGTAGAAATGGATATTTCCTGCTTTAATTGCGGTGGAGATGGCTGTTCTGTTTGTAAGGGAACGGGTTGGATCGAAATTCTTGGTGGAGGTATGGTACACCCTAACGTACTTCGCATGTCTGGGTTTGATCCAGAGAAAGTGACTGGTTTTGCGTTTGGAATGGGACCTGAACGAATTGCAATGTTGAAGTATGGCATTGATGATATTCGTCACTTCTATACAAATGACAGTCGATTTATTAAACAATTTAACTCACTATAGAACGCTTGGTTAGGAGGAGAAAAAATGCTTGTATCAATGAATTGGCTAAAGCAGTATGTAGATTTAGATAGTTACTCAGCTAATGAACTGGCAGACCTGATTACTAAAGGTGGTATTGAGGTTGAGACAGTGGAACAGCTGAACAAAGGTATTAGCGGAGTGGTGATTGGTCACGTTCTTGAATGTCAGCAACATCCTGATGCTGACAAACTCAATATTTGTAAAGTGGAGATCGGTGAGGAAGAGCCAGTCCAAATTATTTGCGGAGCGCCAAACATTGCACGGGGACAATATGTGGCCGTTGCGAAAGTTGGAGCCGTACTCCCAGGCAATTTTAAAATTAAGAAAGCAAAACTGCGCGGAGAAGCTTCTCACGGTATGATTTGCTCGCTTCAAGAACTTGGAATCGAAAGTAAATTGGTTGCAAAAGAATATGCTGACGGTATCTTTGTTTTTAGTGAAAATGTGACTCCTGGTGAAGATGCACTTGAATACTTAAATCTTCATGATGAAGTTCTTGAGCTTGGTCTTACGCCAAACAGAGCGGATGCGATGAATATGATCGGTGTTGCTTATGAAGTTGGGGCAGTGTTAAATCGTTCGATTGACCTCCCGTCACCAGAGCTTGTTCGTTCAGATGAAGACGTAGAAGACTATGTGTCCGTTCGTGTAGAGAATGAAGAAGATAATCCTTATTACGGTGCGACTGTGATTAAAGATGTAACGATAAAACCTTCACCACAGTGGCTTGTCAATCGTCTTGTTTCTGCTGGTATTCGTCCAATTAACAACGTTGTTGATATTACAAACTACGTCTTACTTGAATATGGACAGCCGCTTCATGCATTTGATTATGATCGTTTTGGATCAAAGGAAGTCGTTATTCGCCGAGCCACTGATGGCGAGAAAATGATCACGCTTGATGATGTGGAACGTACGCTTTCAAGTGAACACCTTGTCATAACAAATGGTTCAAAACCTGTGGCCGTTGCTGGTGTTATGGGTGGGGCTGACTCTGAAGTGAAAGAGGATACGAAGACGATCTTACTTGAAGCAGCTTATTTTAATAGTAAGCTTGTGAGAAAAGCATCGAAAGATCTTGGTCTTCGAAGTGATTCAAGTGCTCGTTTCGAGAAAGGGATTGACCGAAATCGAGTTGTCGGCGCAAGCGAACGTGCTGCCCAGCTTATTCAAGAAATTGCTGGTGGCACAGTTCTAAAAGGCATTGCTGAACAAGGAGCTCGTACAATTGAAGCGCTTGACGTTAGCATTGAAGTCAATCGAATTAATCAAGTTCTTGGAACGGAAATTACAGAAACAGAAGTTGCCGCTATTTTTGAGCGCTTGCAATTCTCTTATCAAAATTTTGGTGGCACGTTTACGGTTCAAGTACCACCACGCCGTCCGGATATTACGATTTCTGAGGACTTAATCGAAGAAGTCGGACGTCTTTATGGATATGATAATGTCCCTGCAACGTTACCTATGACCGAAAGTACACCTGGACAGCTGTCTGAATATCAAGTGAAACGCCGCCACCTTCGCCGTACTCTTGAAGGTGCAGGTCTATACCAAACGGTAACGTATTCACTGACGTCACCATCCAAGCGCCTTTTCTTCTCGGATGAGTCAGTAGAAGCTGTGCGACTTGCGATGCCAATGAGTGAAGAAAGAAGTGAACTTAGAACGAGTTTAATCCCACATCTATTAGAAGTCGCTCAGTATAACCGTAACCGTCAGTTAGAGAATATTGCTTTCTATGAAACGGCTTCCGTGTTCTTACCAGGTGATGAACTTCCGATTGAACAAGAACATCTTGCTGGCGTGGTGTCAGGACTATGGCAAGAGCATCTGTGGCAAAAAGAAAAGAAAGCGGCAGATTTCTTTGTTGTAAAGGGAATTCTTGAAGAACTTGCCGTTGAATTTGGTGTGGAAGACCGTCTCACTTTCGCTCGTGCAGAAGAGCCTAAGCTTCACCCGGGTCGCACTGCAGCTGTTTATCTTGATGAAGAGCTAATCGGATATATCGGTCAGCTACACCCTGAAGTAGAGAAAGAACTTGATTTAAGTGAAACATACGTATTTGAAATCAACCTTGAGAAATTACTTCAAGCGGATGTTGCTCATCTTAAATACAAGAAGCTTCCTCGTTTCCCATCGGTTACTAGAGATGTGGCACTTGTTGTGAACGAGTCACTTGAAGCAGGTGAAGTAAAGCGCGTCATTAAAGAAGCGGGTGGATCGAAGTTAGTTGAGATTCAATTATTTGATGTTTATCAAGGGGAACATCTTGATGAAGGTCAAAAATCACTCGCTTTCTCGCTTAGATATTACAATCCTGAACAAACATTAACGGAAGAAGAAGTAAAGAAAGCACATGACCGTGTTCTTAAAGCAGTAGAAGAACAGTTTGGAGCTGCCCTTCGTCAATAGTAAGAAAAGCCTCCCAATCGGGAGGCTTTTCTAATGCAAGCTTTACATAAACATTCCGACAAATATAGCCGTAATAAAGGAGGCGAGAGTTCCGCCGATGATGGCTTTTAATCCAAGCTTTGATACTTGTGAACGCTTTGAGGGTTCTAGTGAGCCAAGTCCAATAATCAATTGACCAATCGATGAGAAGTTGGCAAAGTTACATAGCGCTACAGAAAGAATGGCCACTGTTTTATCAGAGAGCTGATCCTGAATCGTCGTTAAATTTTGAAAGGCAACAAATTCATTAATCGACATTTTTGTGCCGATAATGGAGGCGGCACGAAAAGCTTCATCAGCTGGAATACCAACAAGAAGTGAAAATGGATAGAAAATATAACCTAATATAGTACTAAGGTCAGTTCCTACTACACCTAACATGCCGTTAACTACAGCCAGGATACTTATAAAAGCGATCAAAAGGCCACCGATGTTCAGGGCAAGCATAACGCCACTTACCGTACCTTCCGCAATCGCTTCAAAAACGTTTGCGTGTTCTGATTTCTTCATTTTTACTTTATCATTTGTTTGAGATACTTCAGTCTCCGGCTCCATCACTTTAGAAATAACCAGCGAGACGAAAGGAACACTAAAGACAGAGATTAATAAATATTTTAGCTCGATTCCCATAAGCGAATAACCGACGAGAATCGCTCCACTTGCAGATGCTGTACCCCCTACCATGATGGCAAAGATTTCTGATCTAGTTAGCATCTTTAAATATGGTTTTACAAGTAAAGGTGCTTCAGCTAGACCTAGAAACGAATTTCCGACAGCATTGAACGTTTCCACCTTTGTAGTACCCATCAATTTCCCGATGGTAACTCCGATAACTTGAACGATCAAAGGAATGATACGCATATAGTAAAGTGCTGAGACAAGAGCTGAAATAAAAATAATGACAGCGAGGACGTTGATCGCAAAAACAAACGTTAAATCTGTTTGTTCGTATAATCCTCCAAATACAAATTGAATCCCTTCGTTACTATAATTGATCACGTTTTGTACAGCAGCGGAAGCCTTTTCTAGCATAACCTTCCCGGCATTCACTTTTAATACGAATAGAACGAAAAGACCTTCAATAAGAATACCGACCCCGATCGTTCTCCACTTTACTGATTTTTTCTTATTGCTCATTAACCATGCGATGGCTAGAACGCCAATAATAGAGAGTAGTCCTGTTAAAATACTCATGATGTCTGATTCCCCCTGAAAAAGAATTGTACCTTCACAAACGGGTAAATAAAAAACCCGTCCTTTATAGAAAAGTCCGAGTTTACAGGAAGAAGTTCGGCACGAAAAAAACAGAACATACTTGTCTGAATGATGATGCCATACTTTCCCTATAGTCCAGCAATTCTCGGTTGCCGGGTAGAAACTCTTTGGACCCTATTTCCAAAATTATATAGAGATAAATGTGAAGTTGTAGTCATCAATCTATCAGAAGAATTAGTGGGTAGCAAGACCTATTATTAAAGTAACAATGTTTCGAATATTCCCATCTGAAATGTAAGCGTTCGACAAAATATTACATGTTGCTTCCTTATTCGCCCTCTGCTAGAGTACAAAGTGATTAACTAATAAAAAACTCATATATGTCGGGAATTGGCCTGCACGTTTCTACCCTGTTACCGGAAATAACAGGACTATGAGTAAAATGGATAATATATAAATGGCGTTTGGTAGAGACGGTAGGAAAGGACATGAGAGTGTAGCACAGGAGGATGTACATGGAGAAAACAAAGGTTTACTTTAATCATGACGGCGGTGTAGATGACTTAGCATCACTCTTTCTGCTATTAAACATGGAAGAAATTGAGCTTGCCGGGGTTTCCGTTATTCCAGCAGATTGCTATTTAGAACCAGCTGTTTCAGCTAGTAGAAAAATCATTGATCGCTTTGGAAAAGGGATTGATTTAAATGTAGCGGCTTCAAATTCAAGAGGGGTTAATCCGTTTCCTAAAGATTGGCGCATGCATGCTTTTTACGTTGATGCTTTACCAATTCTAAATGAAGCAAATCAGGTGAATACACCAATGTCACAAAGACCTGCTCATTTGCACCTAATTGATGTACTTGAGAATAGCTCAGAACCAATAACGCTTCTTTTTACTGGCCCTTTAACTGATCTTGCTAGAGCATTAGAGGTAGCACCAGCCGTTGAACAAAAAATTGAAAAGTTAGTATGGATGGGTGGCACATTTTTAGAGGTTGGTAATGTAGAAGAACCTGAACATGATGGGACGGCAGAATGGAATGCGTTCTGGGATCCAGAAGCGGTTGCAACTGTCTTTGATACATCTATTACGATTGAAATGGTGGCGCTTGAAAGCACGAACCAGGTACCTCTAACAAATGACGTCAGAAACATGTGGGCAGCAGAGCGAAAAAATATTGGGGTCGATTTTATCGGGCAATGTTATGCCATGTGTCCCCCTCTTGTACACGTTGAGACCAACTCGACTTATTACTTGTGGGATGTCCTTACGACTGTTTCAGTCACTCCGCAATCCTTTATTTCTTCAAGAAAAGTAAACTGTCGGGTGGAGAAATCTGGCGTAAGTCAGGGAAGAACCGTTCTCGAGGATACTGGTCGTGAAGTTACGGTGGTGGATGATGTCGATCGCGATCTGTTCTTTCACTATTTTACTTCTATCATGTTATTAGCTGAAGATGGGTTAGAAGGACCACAGCTCTATTTATAAGATCAAAAAGCTGGCTCAAATTGAGCCAGCTTTTGGTTTATCGTAATTCTTTAGTTACGCGCTTGATCCGCAATCTTCTTTGCTTTTATACTGTTCGCAAAATGCATTTTAGCTATTTTTTCGAGAACCTGGTCGCCGTGTTTCTGGATCAATTTCGCCGCTGCACTATCTACTGCAGGGCCAGCTCCTTTTGGAAGTTTTACATTGTTTTCCTTTCCAAGACGGTCGATTTCCATGACAAAAGAGTATCTGGCAATAATTGAAGCTGCTGCAACTGCTAAATGAATTTCTTCTGCTTTTGTGGCGAAGTAGACGTTTTCTTTAATGACCGTTGATTGACCCTTCAAATAGTTAAAATAAATTTCCGGTTTTGCAAACTGATCGATTAAGATCGCATCGTATGCGTCAACTTTACGAGCCACATTATGAATGGCCTGATTATGTAGAAGAGCCTTCATCTTCCCCTGGTTCATTCCTTTTCTTTGCATGCTGTTATACTTTTCGTTTGGAAGAATAAGAAGACTATAAGGGATTGTCTTGATGAGGTTTCGGGCGATCTCAATGATCTCGGGATCTTTCATCCCCTTCGAATCTCTTACACCGAGTTCTTTTAATAATGGCATTTGCTTCTTATCAACATAAGCAGCAACCACAGTCATTGGACCAAAGAAATCCCCTGTTCCTACTTCGTCACTACCAATGGCAGATAACGTTGAGATCGTCGGTGGAGGTGCGTATTGGTGATCTCCAACCGTTTTCTTTTTTGTTCCAGGCTTTTTTGGACTCAGGGTTCCACTCGATTGCCACCGTTTTGCTTCTTGTTCTGCCGCTCCCCCCTGAAACATAACCTTTCCAGATTTATACCCTGTAATAGTACAGTTGGAAGTTTTCGCAACAAAAACGCTCCCTGGCGGTTGTTTATCCCTTAAGTGGCTGTTGTATTTCTTTTTCATTTCATTCATAATGGAAGGTGATACAGTTAAGACAACCTGTGACATAACAAAACTCCTTTTTGAACTATGCTTGCATCCTATTATATCAGAATCTGTTAACGAAGAAGAATGGTTCAGGAGCGCTGTATTTCAAAAACACTTATTTTCGTGCTATGATACAAGTTAGGATTCTTTCTCGTGATAGGAGGCTTATGGGGTGACAGACAGTCATGGAAAAGTTCGTACAACTGTAGAAATCTATGGTGAAAAATATACAATCGTCGGTGATAAAAGTCATCAACATATTCTTGAGGTCTCGAAATTGGTCGATGAGAAGATGAATGAGATTAAAGGAATGAATACTTATTTAGATACAAAGCGACTCGCTGTGCTTACAGCGGTAAATATTGTGAATGATTATGTCATGATTAAGAAAGAACTTGAAGATTTAAAGAAAAAACTGAGAGAAGAGGAATAACGATAGATGGTTGATCTCATCCTTTTAATAGTACTTGTAGGAGGCTTTCTTATTGGTCTACGTAGAGGGTTAATTCTACAAGTTGTTCATTTAACTGGATTCATTGTTTCATTTATTGTGGCGTATATGTATTTTAAAGATCTTGCTCCACATTTGAAATTATGGATTCCATATCCGTCCTTTGGAAATGAAGCTTCTTCAACCGCAATGGTTTTTGATGCGATTAATTTAGAAGCTACCTATTACAGTGGTATAGCCTTTGCGCTATTGTTTTTTGGAACTAAAATCATTATGCAGATTATTGGGTCTATGCTCGATTTTCTTGCAGATCTCCCTATTTTAAGAACAGTGAATGGTTGGCTTGGCGGCATATTAGGTTTTGTAGAAGTATACGTTGTTGTATTCTTGTTTCTATTTCTTGCAGCGCTTGTCCCGAATGAATCGGTCCAAACTGCCATTTCAAACTCGTTTCTTGCAGAAAGTATTGTTAAGCACACCCCTGTGCTAACAGAGCAAATTAAAGATTTATGGAGTACTCATGTCGCATAACCCTTCAACTAGAAGGGTTATTTGTTTGTCAGAACACGAAAGGCTCCAGCGCTTGTCGGGGGGAAACCAGGCGCTTCCGCTTTTCGGTGTCTAGCTGCAGCGCCTTCCCCCTCGAGGTCATAAGCCAATCCTAATTGTGGCAAAAAGCGCCACAGTTAGGCTCGTCTTATGCTTGTCGGGGGAAACCAGGCGCTTCCGCTTTTCGGTATAAAATAATTGGATTTGTTTGGGATAATGGATACGATAGTAGTAAAGAACTTTTAATGGAGGGTGATGACAGGATGAATAAAAAGAATGTGATTCGCTTTCTTGAAGATATTGCAGTTTATATGGAGCTTAAGGGTGAGAATCCCTTTAAAATCTCTGCTTTTCGTAAAGCTGCCCGTGCGCTTGAGACTGACGATCGGAGCATGGAGCAAATTGATGATCCAGCAGAGCTTAATGGAATTGGAAAGGGAACGGCAGCTGTTATTAATGAAATTCTAGAAAATGGTGAATCAGAAACGCTAGAGGCTCTAAAAAAAGAAGTACCATCTGGACTTGTTCCCTTATTAAAATTACCAGGTCTTGGTGGAAAGAAACTTGCTAAGTTATATAAAGAGCTTGGTGTGGTAGATATGGCTACATTAAAGAAAGCATGTGAGGCTCATCAGATACAAGAATTACCTGGATTTGGTAAGAAAAGTGAAGAGAAGATTTTAGCGGCCATTGATGAATCCGGCAAAAGACCTGAACGTCTATCAATCGCTTACATGTTACCACTCGCAGAGAAGATTGAACGACAATTAACTGAATTTGATCAAATTGAAAAGTTTGCTCGGGCTGGAAGCCTACGTAGGATCAGAGAGACAATTAAAGATCTTGATTTTATCATTGCTACTTCAGCAGCTGCAGACGTATCTGAGAAACTCCTTAATCTTGATGGTATTTCAAAAGTGATTGTCAAAGGGGATACGAAAATTACGCTTGAACTAGATGATGATTATGGCGTTTCGGTAGATTTTAGACTTGTAAAACCTAAGGAATTTGCTTCTACACTTCATCATTTCACTGGCTCACAAGCTCATAATGTGAAAATGAGACAAATAGCAAAAAGGAAAGGCGAAAAAATCAGTGAGTATGGGGTAGAGTCTGTAGAAACAGGTGAGGTGTTAACTTTTGAATCTGAAGTAGAATTCTATAATCACTTTGGACTCTCTTATATTCCCCCAGAAATTCGTGAAGATCGTGGAGAAATTGAAGAGGCAGAGAATAGCGAATTCGAACTTGTGCAATTAAGAGATATTAAAGGTGATTTGCACATGCACTCCACATGGAGTGATGGTGCATATACAATTGAAGATATGGCAGAACGAGCACGTGAAAAGGGATATTCTTATATTGCGATCACCGATCATTCACAATATTTAAAAGTAGCGAACGGACTAACACCTAAGAGGCTGAGAGAGCAACGAGAGGAAATTAACCGATTGAATGAAAAGTGGAGTGATTTTAAAATTTTTGCAGGAGTGGAAATGGATATCCTTCCGGATGGAACGTTGGATTATGATGATCAAATGCTTTCGGAAATGGATTTTGTTATTGCCTCGATCCATTCATCATTTTCTCAGGATGAGGATAAGATTATGATGAGACTTGAAAATGCCCTTCGGAGTCATCACGTTGATCTGATCGCCCATCCATCTGGTAGGTTACTTGGAAGAAGAAAAGGATACGCTTTGAACCACGAGAAGCTAATAAAACTTGCCAGGGAAACAGATACTGCACTCGAGTTAAATGCAAATCCAAATCGTTTAGATCTTGCAGCTGAATGGCTACAAAAAGCTCAAGAAAATGATGTTAAAATCATGATTAATACAGATGCCCACCATATGGAGATGCTTGAACATATGAAGATTGGCGTAGCGGCAGGAAGAAGGGGATGGCTGCGAAAAGAAAGCGTGTTAAATACTTATACAGCGAAAGAGTTGGAAGCTTTCTTTCATCGGCATCACTAAAATAATTCCGTTTTTTAGGAGGAACGACCATTGCAGAAAAGAGTGTTACGGCTACTTGAGTACGATAAAGTCAAAGAACGACTAGGTAAACATGTGTCATCATCCTTAGGAAAACAGAAAGTGGAGCAATTGACTCCTTTGTTTTCACTAGAGGATGTGAACCATCAATTGGAAGGAACAGAAGAAGGAAGAAAAGTTATCCGCCTTCGTGGACAGGCTCCTCTAGGTGGTATCCGCGATATTAGACAAAGTGTGAAGCGAGCGGAGATTGGGGGTATGTTAAACCCTTCTGAGCTACTCGATATTTCAAGTACGATCTATGGGGGGCGGAGATTTAAGACGTTTCTTGAAAATATGATAGATGATGGCGTAGAGCTGCCCCTTTTTGGAAATTTAGTTCAGCAAATTATGCCCGAAAGCGAGCTTGAAAGGGAAATAAACGCATGTATTGATCAAGATGGAGAAGTGCTTGATTCGGCTAGCGATGCACTCCGGCGCCTGAGAACTCAGCTTCGAAGTTTTGAATCACGAGTGCGCGAAAAATTAGAAAGCCTTATTCGCTCTTCAAGTACTAGAAAGATGCTTTCAGATGCGCTTGTTACCATCCGGAATGAGCGCTATGTTATTCCAGTTAAGCAGGAGTATAGAGGTTCATTTGGTGGGATGGTGCACGATCAATCCTCTTCTGGCGCAACGTTATTTATTGAACCGCAATCGGTTGTTTCGATTAACAATCAGTTAAAAGAAGTAAAGGTGAAAGAAAAGCTTGAAATTGAGAGGATTTTAACTGAATTAACTGGACGCGTAGCTGAGTCATCTGAAACGCTTCGACATAATGTGGACGTGCTTGCTGACATTGATTTTATTTTTGCCCGTGCTTTATATGCGAACGAATTAAAAGCAACTAATCCATCAATGAATGCTGAGGGAGAGCTAGAAATTAGACAGGGACGTCATCCACTTCTTCCTCAAGACGAAGTAGTACCTTCTTCCCTCTATCTTGGAAAGGATTATTCCTCGTTAGTCATTACAGGTCCAAATACTGGAGGAAAGACTGTAACGTTAAAGACAGCTGGTCTGCTAACGCTTATGGCGCAATCTGGTTTACACATCCCAGCTGATGAGGGCTCGACAATGGCTGTTTTTCAGGATATTTTTGCAGACATTGGTGATGAACAATCTATTGAACAGAGTTTAAGTACGTTTTCCTCGCACATGACAAATATTGTGCAGATTCTTAAGAATATCGACCATAATAGCCTTGTCCTTTTTGATGAGCTTGGAGCGGGTACTGATCCTCAGGAAGGCGCTGCACTTGCCATCTCTATTCTTGACTATGTATACAATCGTGGGGCCAGGGTGATTGCGACAACTCATTATAGTGAATTAAAAGCTTTTGCTTATAATCGTGAAGGTGTTATGAATGCCAGTGTTGAATTTGATGTAGAGACGTTACGTCCGACCTATCGGCTGTTAATCGGTGTTCCGGGGCGAAGTAATGCTTTTGAAATTTCCAGACGCCTTGGCTTAATGGATGATATTATTGACGATGCACGGTCTCAAATTTCTAGTGAAAGTAACAAAGTAGATCGGATGATTTCTTCTCTAGAAGATAGCCAAAAACAGGCAGAATTAGATCGTCAGAATGCCACTGAGCTCAGAAAAGAAGCTGAGTCATTAAAGAAAGATTTAGAGACGCAACTTGAAAAATTTGAAAAACAACGTGATCGTTTATTGGAAGAAGCAGAGCACAAAGCAGCCCTAGAAGTAGAAAAGGCTCAAGAGCAAGCAAAGAAAATCATTCATGACCTGCGTACTTTCCAAAAAGGCGCCGTCAAAGAGCATCAGCTAATTGATGCACAGAAGCAACTAGAGGATGCAAAACCCGAATTAAAAACCTCGAAGCCAAAACCTAAGAAAGCTCAGGCGAAAGCTTATGAACCTGGGGATGAAGTAAAGGTAATTAGTTTTAACCAAAAAGGTCATATCGTTGATAAAATAGGAAAAGACGAATATCAGGTTCAGCTAGGTATTATGAAAATGACAGTAAAATCCAATGACCTTGAAGCCATTAAATCTAAACCAGCGGTAGAACGCAAACCGTTCGTTACAGTACGTGGGAAAGGTAGTCAGGTCAAAACTGAGCTTGATTTAAGAGGGAAAAGATACGAAGATGCTCAAATGGAAGTAGAGCGTTATATTGACGATGCCTTACTGGCAGGGTATCACCAGGTTTCAATTATTCACGGAAAAGGGACTGGGGCGCTAAGAAAAGGTGTTCATGAGTGGTTGAAACGACATTCTCGAGTGAAAAACCTTCGTATGGGTGGTATGAATGAAGGTGGCGGTGGAGTTACCGTTGTTGAACTGAAGTAGAGAAAGGATATTACGCGATGGAACAACTTTGGGATAGTGTAGCTTTTCAAACCGCAGCCAATTATAGCGTTGTGATTGTTTGTATGATCGTGTTTTTAGCAGTCTTTGAATTTGTGACATCTTATCGTAACTGGGAGGAAATACAAAGAGGGAATTTAGCCGTAGCAATGGCAACAGGCGGAAAGATCTTTGGGATCGCCAATATTTTTCGTTTTTCGATTGAGCATAATGATTCCCTCGTTACCATGATGGGCTGGGGCGTGTTTGGATTTGTCCTTTTATTAATTGGTTATTTTACATTTGAATTTTTAACACCGAAGTTTCGAATTGATAAAGAAATAACAGCTGATAATCGTGCCGTAGGATTTATTTCAATGGTTATTTCAATTGGACTGTCTTTTGTTATTGGGGCAGGGATTTCGTAAGAGGAGCACTTTATGGAGACACTTTGGAAAGTACTAATGGTTGTATCGGGAATCTTTTTTATTGCAGGAATCGTATATTTGATTTATTTCGTTTAAGTCTAAAGAGCAGGCATCTGAGCCTGTTCTTTTTTTATGGAATTGTCCCTACTTATCTACTATGCTCGTCTCCTTTTTACGACGAAAAGTGCCAATGTATTCAAAAAAATCAAAAAAAGATAGGATAATTGAAACGGTTTCATTATAATTATCTTATAGAGAGAGTTTTGGTTTGGGAGGAGAAGTGAAAGGGAGGTTGATGAAAAATGACGCAATTGCCCGAAAAAGAATGGTATAGATTTTATCAAGAAGGTGTCCCAACTTCAATCCAATATGAAGAAAAGCCCCTTCATGCTTATCTTGTCGATGCTGCTACAAAGCACCCTAACAAAAAAGCCGTTCACTTTCTTGGGAAGGAACTTACGTTTCAAGAACTCTTTACCCGATCGAGGCGGCTTGCACATTCGCTTCAGACTAATGGCCTTAAAAAGGGTGGAAGAGTATCAATCATGCTGCCAAACTGTCCACAAGCAGTTATTAGCTACTACGCAGTGCTAATGGCAGGAGGGGTCGTTGTCCAAACAAATCCCCTTTATATGGAAAGAGAACTTGAACATCAACTTGCTGATTCTCAGGCAAACATGATGATTTGCCTTGATCTCGTATTGCCTAAAGTTTTAAAAGTAAAAGATAAAACAAGGTTGCAACATATCGTGGTAACAAAGATTCAAGACTACTTACCATTCCCTAAGAATATGCTTTATCCCCTGGTACAAAAACAAAAAAAACAGGGGCTACTTGTGGAAATGCCTGCAACAGATCAAATTCATACCTTCCAAGAATGGATCGCATCAGGTAAGGATGAAGAGGTCAAGGTAGATGTGGATGCGAGAGAAGATTTGGCTCTCCTTCAATACACGGGAGGGACGACCGGGCTTGCTAAAGGAGTTATGCTAACTCATTACAATCTTGTGGTAAACACAATGCAATGTAAAAACTGGATACATGATGCAAAGTATGGAGAGGAAAGAGTACTTGGCATTCTACCTTTTTTTCACGTATACGGCATGACATGTGTCATGAATTTATCAATTATGTACGCAGCAAAAATGATTATCCTACCGAAATTTGATCCAAAGGATACCTTAAAAACAATCGAAAAGCAAAAACCAACTCTTTTCCCTGGCGCCCCTACTATTTATATTTCTTTACTAAACCATCCAGATATTGATCGCTATGACTTATCATCAATCAAAGCATGCATTAGCGGGTCTGCTCCACTTCCGGTTGAAATTCAGCAGAAGTTTCAAGAGAAAATAAGCGGGCGCCTTGTTGAGGGTTACGGCTTAACGGAGTCATCCCCTGTCACACATTCTAATCCTTTAGATGGGGCGGTTGTAGGTAGTATTGGTGTGCCGTGGCCGGATACAGATGCGAAAATTGTTAATGCTTCAGACCAGGAGGCAGAGATAAAGGAAATTGGAGAGTTAATTATAAAAGGTCCACAAGTTATGAAAGGATATTGGAATCGTCCAGATGATACAGCAGCAGTATTAAAAAATGGATGGCTATATACGGGAGATATGGCTTACCGTGATGAGAAAGGGTATTTCTATATTGTCGATCGGAAAAAGGATATGATCATTGCGGGAGGCTATAACATTTATCCTAGAGAGGTTGAAGAAGTGATATATGAACACCCAGCTGTTCAAGAAGCAGTCATCATCGGTGTACCAGATGCCTATCGGGGTGAAACTGTCAAAGCGTTTGTAGTGTTAAAAACCAATAAAAATGTAACAGAAGAGGAATTAAATCAGCATTGTCGTCGGTATCTAGCTGCATATAAAGTTCCTCGGTTGTATGAATTTAGAGAAGAACTGCCTAAGACTACTGTTGGAAAAATCTTAAGGCGTGTACTTGTTGATGAAGAACGAGCAAAAGAAAACCAATCCATATAGGGTTGGTTTTTTAGTGAATAAATAAAGAAAAGTAAAGGTTATTCTGGAAAAATTCGCACATTTCTGCTTTTTTGTGATATGATTAATTTGCAAAAAGCTCCTAATTCCAACCGAGCGCTCGTTCAGAAATCAGATATTGACAATAGGGTAGTCCTATCGCTACAATAAGATTATGAATGAATGCTCATTCATTTTGAATGAGTGCCGGATAATGAACAAAGGAGAACTTTATATGGTTGAAAAGGGGAAAAAGAGGGGTCCGAAATACGATAAAATCATTGATGCAGCTGTCGTGGTTATTGCCCAGAATGGTTACCACCAGGCGCAGGTTTCTAAAATTGCGCGAGAGGCCGGAGTAGCAGATGGTACAATCTATCTTTATTTCAAAAATAAAGAGGATTTGTTAATTTCGTTATTTCAGAAAAAAATGGGTAGCTTCATTGATAAGACGGAGGAACAAATTGCAAAGAAAGAAAATGCAATGGACAAATTGTTCACACTTATTGATATGCATTTTAAGCACCTCGGCTCTGACTATGAGCTTGCGATTGTAACACAGCTAGAATTAAGACAAACAAATAAAGCCCTTCGTGCACAAATTGGCGAAGTATTAAAAAAATACTTAACTCTCGTAGATCACATTTTACATGAAGGGATTAAGTCAGGATTATTTATTGAGGAGCTAGATATACGCCTTGCGAGACAAATGATTTTTGGAACCCTTGATGAAACCGTTACGAATTGGGTTATGAAAGACCACAAATTTGAATTGGAACCACTTGCTAAGCCACTTCATCACCTTTTGATTAACGGCTTAAGCAAATAAATAGATATCCCGGCTTAGACCGGGGTAGCAAGTTCTGAGAGGAGTGGAGAAGTGGAGTTCATTAAGATTTCGAATGAAAACAAAGTAGCACATATCACGTTAAATCGTCCGCCTGCTAACGCGGTTGCTTCAGACGTTTTGAGAGAATTGTCAGAAGCATTCACTCAATTTGAAGATGATCCTAATACCAAGGTAATTTTGATTTCTGGTGAAGGAAGATTTTTCTCTGCAGGTGCTGACATCAAAGAATTCACTACGGTCAGTACAGAAGAAGGATTTGCAGATCTGGGTCGTTATGGCCAAGAATTATTCGACAAAATGGAAGCGTTCTCAAAGCCGATCATTGCAGCTATACATGGAGCTGCTCTTGGTGGAGGACTAGAGCTTGCGATGGCATGTCACATTCGCTATGTCACAAAAGATGCAAAACTTGGGCTGCCTGAACTGCAGCTTGGCTTAGTTCCAGGATTTGCGGGAACCCAACGACTTCCAGCTTTAGTTGGTAAAGCAAAAGCCGCTGAAATGCTCTTAACGAGTGAACCTATTTCAGGAAGTAATGCAGTAGAATTTGGGTTAGCCAATCAAGCTTTCAGCGAAGAAGAGTTGTTGCCAAAAGCAAAGGAACTCGCAGAGAAAATTGCTAAAAAAAGTGCAGTAGCTGTCTCTTATGCTCTTAAGTTACTTACTTATTCACAAAATGAAAAATTCGATGAAGGCGTTCAAAAAGAAAGAGAGTATTTTGGAAAGGCATTCGCTTCCGAGGATGGACAAGAAGGAATTCAAGCTTTCATTGAGAAGCGTCAGCCAAACTTTCAAGATAAATAAGGTAAATTAATTCAGGGAGGGATAAAGATATGAACATTTATGTCATTATGAAAAGAACTTTCGATACAGAGGAAAAAATCGTGATTGAAAATGGAAAGATTAGCGAAGAAGGCGTTGAGTTTATTATCAACCCATATGATGAGTATGCGATTGAGGAAGCCATTCAGCTACGTGATGATCATGGTGGAGAAGTAACTGTGGTTAGCATTGGTGATGAAGAAGTTGAAAAAGAGCTGCGCACAGCACTAGCAATGGGGGCAGATAAAGCAGTTCTCATTAACAATGAAGAACTTGATGACAGTGATCAGTATACGACGACTGCCCTTCTTGCAGCTTACTTTGAAGACAAAGAATACGATATTATCCTAGGTGGGAATGTATCAAACGACAACAGCACGGGTCAAATCGGTCCGCGTCTTGCTGAAAAACTTGGAATCGCTTACGTCACAACAATTACGAAGCTTGATATCGATGGCACAACAGCAACAATGGAACGAGATGTGGAAGGTGATATGGAAGTTGTTGAAGCGCAACTACCTCTACTTGTTACGGCGCAACAAGGGCTCAATGAACCACGTTATCCTTCGCTTCCGGGGATTATGAAAGCAAAGAAAAAGCCTCTAGAAGAAATTGATTATGATGACCTTGATATTGATGAAGATGAAATTGAAGCGAAAACAGAAACAATTGAAGTTTATCTGCCACCAAAGAAAGAAGCAGGGAAAGTTCTTGAAGGTGAAATTGGAGATCAAGTAGAAGAATTAGTGAAATTACTTCGCCAGGAAGCGAAAGTTATATAGGAGGGGATCAACTATGGCTAAAAAAGTACTTGTATTTGCAGAAGCACGTGACAATGAATTACGAAATGTCTCATTTGAAGCAATTGCGGCTGGAAAAGAAATTGCAGCTGGCGGTGAAGTAATAGCAGCAATAGCAGGAGAAAACGTGAGTTCCTTAACAGATCCACTTTTCCACTATGGGGCAGACCGCGTCATTAAAGTAGAAGATGAAAAACTGAAAAATTATACAAGTGATGGGTACGGACAAGCATTCTTACAAATTGTTCAGAGCGTTGATCCAGATGCAATTTTGATGCCTCATACCTCAATGGGTAAAGACTTAGCACCTCGACTTGCGAGCAAGCTTGACGCTGGATTAATTTCTGATGCGACAGGTATCGAACTTGATGGAGAAACAGTTGTATTTACACGACCAATCTATTCTGGTAAAGCATTTGAGAAGAAGAAAGTAAAAGAAGGAATTGTTATTGCTACAATTCGTCCGAATAACATTACAGCACTTGAAAGCGATGAATCACGCTCTGGGGAAGTATTTGAAGAGAGTGTAGAAATTAAGGACCTTCGAACAATTGTGAAAGAAGTCGTTCGTAAGTCCACTTCTGGTGTTGATCTCTCTGAGGCAAAAGTAATAGTCGCTGGAGGCCGTGGCGTTAAAAGTGAAGAAGGTTTTGAACCGTTACAAGAACTTGCTGATCTTCTCGGAGCTGCTGTAGGGGCGTCTCGTGGAGCTTGTGATGCTGACTATTGTGATTACTCCCTTCAAATTGGGCAAACAGGTAAAGTTGTAACGCCAGACCTTTATATTGCTTGTGGTATTTCGGGCGCGATCCAACACTTAGCAGGTATGTCTAACTCAAAAGTAATTGTTGCTATTAATAAGGATCCTGAAGCAAGTATCTTCAATGTTGCAGATTACGGCATTGTTGGTGATCTATTTGAAGTCGTTCCTCTGCTTACGCAGGAATTTAAGAAAGTGTTACAAACAAGCTAAGAGAAAAGCGAGCTGCGAGCTCGCTTTTTTTATGAAGATTCATCAAGTCCTGTTTTGGACTAACCGTTTTATTATATAAAAGTTAGGGAAGAATGAATGTAAGTCAAAAGAATGGAATCATAAAGAGGATTAATGATATACTCATTCTGTGCCATTTGATAAAGATCATGATGGCAGAGCACACTGAGGCAACCGGCCTTAACCTGGTATTCTCAAGTGATAAATGTTTAAGGAGGAAGATACAGTATGGCTATTGTACATGCAACAGATCAAAGTTTCGCACAAGAAACAAGTGAAGGTCTCGTTCTTGCAGACTTCTGGGCACCATGGTGTGGTCCTTGTAAAATGATTGCTCCAGTTCTAGAAGAGCTTGATTCTGAAATGAGCGACGTGAAAGTTGTAAAGCTTGACGTTGATGAAAATCAGGAAACAGCAAGCAAATTCGGTGTAATGAGCATTCCGACACTACTCGTTTTCAAAAATGGTGAGGTTGTTGACCAGGTTGTCGGCTTCCAACCGAAAGAAGCACTAGCACAAACGCTTTCTAAGCATCAATAAGAATGTGTGATTAAAACACCCGAATCTGTTTTCCAGATTCGGGTGTTTTTTGTATCTTCATAGAAATGAAAAGCTATTGACACTGATAATCGTTCTCGATATAATCAGCATGGACAATCCGGCATTTTGAAAATAGTTTGTAATTCTTTATTGGAGACATTGTCTGAAGTAAAAGAAATAGAGAACAAGAAGAGCTGAAATATTAAGATGCTTTTTTCAGTAACAATGCTGATGAATCAACGATAGTGAACAAATTTTGAGCGCATGTAAAAGTGTAGTAGAATAGCTTTAGATTGAAATGGCCGCTAACTGCGGCCATTTCGCTTGTGATAGCAGTTCATCGATTTGAATTTAGCGGGAGTGCATAAAAATGAAAGTAGTCATTACCGGAGGAGCAGGATTTATAGGAAGTAGCCTGGCAAAGAAGCTATTAATGGCAGGTCATCATGTTTCCATTATTGATCATTTTTCATCTTATTATCATATTGAACGAAAGATAGAGCATCTCAATGAAATTAATAAAATTGGTCCTATAAGCTTACATAGATTTGATTTATTAGATGCTGAAGAGACGATGAATCATTTTGAAGTCCACAGTTATGATAAAGTCATTCATCTTGCTGCTCTTCCTGGCGTTCAGTACTCACTGAAACACCCACATGACTATATTGATCAGGATATAAAAGTAGTTGTTAATGTGTTAAGCGCAGCGGGAGAAACAGGCGTTCCTCATATTTTATTTGGTTCCTCTTCTTCTGTATATGGAAATCGAGAAGAAGGACCTGTGGGAGAAGAACAAGCAAATGGACAGGTGAAATCACCCTATGCAGCAGCGAAAGCTGGAGCGGAATCTTTTTGCCACGCCTATCAATCACTTTATGGTTTCAAATTAACAATACTGAGATTTTTCACAGTATATGGACCGTGGGGACGCCCGGATATGGCGATACCGCTATTTACTGAAAAATTCTTAAAAGGCGAGGAAATTACAGTATATGATCGGAATCAGTCAAGAGATTTTACATACATTGATGATATTACAAATGGGATAAAGTTAGCTCTTAACCAGAAGGGGATAACTGAGACTTATAACTTGGCTTCAGGAGAACCTGTTTCTCTTACTGAGCTAATTGATCTACTTACTAACTATTTTCCACAAGCAAAGGTAAGAGAAGGCACGTTTCGACGAGGAGATGTTCGACATACGTGGGGAGATATTAGTAAGGCACGAAAAGATCTGGGGTATTCTCCTGAAGTTACCTTTGAAGAGGGGATAAGAAGGACAATTGAATGGGCAAAAAGCTATCACGAATAATAAAATGGGTATTTGGCTTGTTCCTAATCTATCTCTTTGGATTTTTACTATTAAATGAATTTAACTTGTCTAGCCTAACGGCACTTACGAACGGTTTGACTAATCATCCAGGCTTAGTATTTGCAATGGTTATCGGGTATACGTGCTCTTTTTTATTACGGGGTTTGTGTTGGAGGTTACTTGTTGATAGGACCATTTCCATGAGAGTTTATTTGGCAGGAATTTTTTATAGCCTGTTCTTTAATCATCTTTTACCGTTTAAGGGAGGAGAAGCTGTAAGAATGGGGGTTCTTGCCCATAAACAAAAAGGACAATGGACGACTTCTGTTCAATCTGTTGTCATTCTACGAGCGATCGATCTTTTCTGGCTTGGTGTTTTTGCCATTATTGGCGCAGAGCTTTTTGGGATAACGGTTAGCACAACGTTTTTATTAGGAATGCTAACGCTCTTTATAGTGAGCGGATTCACTTTAATCCTATATGTAAGAAAAAAAACGAATGCTGGTTTTTTGTCTAAACAGTTCGCTATTTTGAAGAAACTATTAAGCTCCCCTTACATGGTTCTTATCGTTCTCATTTCATGTCTCAGCTGGATAGCTGAAGGAATCGTCGTTTACTCCGTTGCTGGTTTTAACCATCATTTTGCCTATTTAGACGCTATGTGGGTAACCGCTTTATCGGTTGGGTCAGGGGTGTTCCAGCTTGCTCCTGGTGGTTTAGCCACTTATGAAAGTGTGATGAGCTTCTCACTACATCAGGTTGGTATTGGATGGGAAGAAGCCTTTTCAATTGCGCTAGTTACGCATGCTTTTAAATATGCTTATTCTTATATCGCCGGTTTAGTTGCATTCTATCTTTACCCTCTTCGAATTCAAGAGTTGAAATCGTTTATGAAAAAGAAAGGGGAAACATCATGAAACAAGCTTCGAAATTTGAAAAAATAGCAGCAAGATGCTGGAATCTTCTGAATGAAGGGAAGCCGTTTACGCCCATTTTTGTGACGGGTACGATGGTGTTATTATCAATTACCCACTGGACTTCCACCACGTTTTGGGGAGCATTTTTACTAGGGTTTATGGCTGTATTGCCACTTCTCGTACTTTATTATGTTTATGACTATCCGTTATTCTTACGAAATTATTTGTGGCTACCACTCGTAGGCTATTTATTGATTTTTGATCAGTTTTCATATCCAGCAGCTATGCTAGGAATCGGTCTTTATTTTTTCTTTACAATCTTTTTTTGGGGCACCTTCTATTATCACCTTCGTATTGGAACAAGCTGGCTTAATTTCACTCGCTTCTGGAAGCTAGTGCTTAAGAATAGTGATTCTACGAGCGGTAACGCACAGGAACAGCTACCCAAATTTTTATTGATTCTGTCGATTTGGACAGCAGTTATTGACACATCTTTAGCGAGCGGGGGTTCGTTTGATTGGATGACACTTGCGTTCTTTTATGCAGGAGTCTGGTTGTTTAGCTTTATCCTTCACCGATACCTGTTTGATTGGAAGCCGGCAGTGAAACAAGATTACACCAAACCAGTTGAAGCTACGGTGACAAACGATCGCGTTATTATGATTGTCATTGATGGGATGCGTAAAGAGCGATTTCAGGAAGCGAACACCCCATTCCTTGATTCTTTAAAGAAAAATGGGACAGAATACAGTCAAATGGAAACGGTCTATCCAGCCCGTACAGTTGTCTGTTTCTCTTCCATGATGACAGGTACATATCCACTTGAACACGGTATTAAGTCAAATATGGTTTGGAATCTCGGGGTGAAAGTAGAAACAATCTTTGATTCACTACGGAAGGTAGGTAAGACAGGAAGGCTTCTTGGTATTGCCCATTTGGTTGATGCCATGGGTACTGACGTTGATACTGTAACAGCTGTCATGAACAATGACGTAGCTGATACGAAGATTATGGAGGGTGCTCGTCAAATCATGCTTGATAAAAATCCTGACTTCTTTACGGTACAGCTTATTGGGACAGATCAAACAGGACATGCACGAGGTGTACTTTATGACGATTATATTCAAAAAATTGAAGAAGCCGATAAATTAGTAGAAGAGTATGTTCACTTCCTAAAGGAAAATGGGTTTATGGAAAACACAACGTTGATTGTGTGCGCAGATCACGGTCAGGCGGATGGCATCGGGGGACACGGGCATCTTGATGAAGGGGAACGTTTCGTACCATTTTTCTTAAATGGACCATCGATTGCCAAAGGAAAAATCGTTGAAGAAAAACATAGCCTTACGTCCATAGCACCGACTGTAGCGCATTTACTTGGAGCTCCAACTCCATCGCATAGTAGAGGAGTCATTTTAGATGAAGCTTTTCAAGATAGAAAGGAAGAAGTTATGAAATGAAGCAACACGTCATTGTTTTTTTACCTGCACACAACGAAGAAGACTCTATTGGGGAAGTCATTAATCAAATCCCAAGAGATATTCACCCCACCGTTCACGTAAGTGTACTCGTGATCGATGATGGGTCCTCTGACCGAACGGTAGAAGTTTCAAAATCAGCCGGTGCAGACTACATCTATTCCTTTGATAAGAATCAGGGGCTTGGTGCAGCTGTTCGAAAAGGAATTTCTTACTCAGTTGAACTTGGTGCAGATATCGGCGTTATGCTTGATGCTGATAATGAATATCCAGCGTGGCAATTACCTGATCTTCTCCAACCTGTATTTAATGGGGAAGCAGACTATGTAATGGGGTCACGTTTCAAAGGAACGATTGATGGTATGCGATTACATCGACGACTAGGCAATTATTGTTTTACCTTCCTTCAATCGCTTCTTTTACAGAAGTGGATCTATGACGGTCAATCGGGGATGAGAGTTTTTTCAAGACAAGCAATGGAACATAGTGAAATTATACATGATTACAACTATGCTCAGGTGCTTACTTTAAATCTTGTGCGAAAAGGATTTAGGGTGAAAGAAGTACCAATTACGTATCAAGTTCGTTCGACAGGCGAATCTTATATTAAATTTAAAGCCTATTTGACTTCGGTTCTACCTGCAATCTTCAAAGAAATGACACGACCTGTAAAGAAGGTAGCGATTGATGTACGTGCTCATGAACTTGACGTAAATAGGGTGGAAGCTATCTTGGCAGAAAAGTCGCACTAATCGCCAATCTGTTATTGACTTCAATGATGATAATCATTATCATTATCAATGAGGAGGATTTCAAATGAAAAAACGCATTCTATCATCAGTCTTTTTGTTAACTCTTATTTGTACACTTGCTGTACCAGATCTTGCTCAAGCCTATTCATATGGTGATCCTACCGAAGAAAAAGTAGCTGAAGCATACAGCGAGATGTCTGCTAAATTAAATGAATCTCCTCCAAATTTTGAAGAAGCGAACAAAATATTCGCTTCTGTCAAAGACGAAATTCAATTACATATGGGTGATGATGCAGTTCAAGCTGTGCAAAATGAAATAGATAATGAGGACAAAGAAGCTGTGATCACAAACATGCAGCAAGTTCTCGTGCTTAATATTTCTAGACGACTTGAAAACGCTGAAAGTGATTTTGAAGAATATGATACGACGAGAAAACTGGTTGGAAAAGCAGATGCTACATATAAAACGCTCTCTCCAGTAGTCAAAGAAACAAACGCAGAACTTGATGACACAATAAAAAATGAGTTTGAAGTTTTACTTGATTCTCTCGGTAATCCAGGTCTATTTGGAGTTGGGGAGAAAGAATCCAATGAAGAACAATTTGCTGAAAGTAAGAAAGTCATACTTGACGGACTAAAAGATCATTTTGATATGAAATCAGTGGAGATTGGCCACTTTGGTGAAAGTGCGACAGAAGAGGAAACTACGGGTGAAAAAACTGATTGGACTGACTTAAGTCAGCTATCAAATTGGCTTCCTCTCATTATTCTTGTCGTTATTATCGTGGGAGTTGTAATTTACACTGCAAGAAAACGTCGCCGCTAAGCATTTGTTTGTAGAAAGGGGAAAGTTTAATGGAAATTCAGGCATTACTGATCATGTTCAGGGAAGTACTTGAAGCACTTCTCATTATTGGAATCATAACAACCTATATGAAACGAATGGGACAGTGCCAGTATAACAAGTTTGTCTGGTTAGGGGCTGGTCTTGCTGTTGTAGCAAGTGTCGGCGTTGCTATGCTGTTTCAGGTTGTTTTCACAGGATTCGCTGCAATGGGAAGCGAGATCTATCTGAAAATTTCCATTATGCTTATCTCAGCTGTTCTCTTAACGCAAATGGTATTTTGGATGGCTTCACATAGTCGAAACCTTAAAGGGAAAACTGAGGGGAAAATGACCGAATATATTACCACAGGTAATGTTATTGGTATGGTGATTCATTCCTTTTTAGTTGTTCTTCGAGAAGGTGTTGAAACAGTTTTCTTCTTCGCAGCGATTACCGGAGGCGATATTGGTAAAGGGTTTCAAGGGTGGGGAGCGATTACCGGGATTTTGATTGCTTCCGCAGTTTCATACTTCTTCTTTAAAGGTACGATGCGCATTCCACTTAAATCTTTCTTTAAAATTACTGGCATATTCATAGTTCTTATTGCCGGTGGACTGTTTGTACAGGGAATTTCCATGATGCAAGATATTAAATTAATTGGAAGCGTCATGCCTCACGTGTACGATTTAACCTGGTTTTTACCAGAGCATCCCATCGACTATGCCCATTATGTTCGAGATCATGGAGTTGCCCCATTGCTTTCAGGTGATATCGGTATTTTCTTTAAAGCATTGTTTGGGTATTCATCGATGCCTTCAATCGAAGAAATTATTGCCTATGTCGGTTATTTTGCTGTGATTTACTTGCTCGTGAATCATCAGAAAGAGCCTGTAAAAGCAGAAGTGAAAGAATCGAATAATAAAGCCGTTTTTAAAGCAACGAACGAGATGAAGGAATCTGCAATAAAATAAGCTCACTAAGTACAAGGCGAATTCAATCGTCTTGTGCTTTTTTTCTTCAATAGTAAGCAAATCGTGCTTGTTCAAATTCGCACCCTCTTTTGAAAAAAGTAAAGGATGATACAAAATGAATCGAGCTCCTAATCATTCTAAGGAACGTCATGCTGTGTATATAGTGGCATGGGTTGTGTCACTCATTAGCCTAATTTTTATCATTTGGTCGAGATTCATTTATGCAATCGAGTACCCACGTTCCTGGGATCAGGTTGATTTTACTTTAGCCCTAAATCGTTTTGATTTATTTGCAATGCAACCGCATTTTCCTGGATATCCTTATTTCATTCTGGGAGGTATTTGGCTAAATAAGTGGATATCAAACCCGGCTCAAGCTCTTGCCACATGGAATTCTCTTCTTATGTTCCTTGCCATATACCCGATGTATAAAATAAGTCGATCGTTTTTATCAAAGACGTTTAGCATTGTAGCAGTTGCTCTTATGCAATCTATGGTGTTTACAAATGTGCTAACCGTTCAACCGATGAGTGAAGCTTCAGCGGTTGCTGTCCTTTGGTGGTATATGTGGAGTCTACAACAAGCTTTTAAGAAGCATTCAGCTGTTCGAGTTATCATTTCTTCGTTTATCTTTAGTTTATTATTAGGGATAAGATTATCGTATATTCCGTTTGGAATTGGCCTCGTGTTGCTATTCATTCACCGAAAAAAGAATTACACGACAAAACAGTATGTCTCTTTTTTGATATTCCAAATGTTATTGGCAGCTATTTTTCAATTAATATGGATCGGGGGTCTTGCTGTTTCAGAAGGAGGGGTCGCCGCATTTCTTCAGCTCGCTTTAGGATTCTCTGAAGGTCACTTTGAAGAATGGGGAGGAACGGCTGTTTCTGCATCTATCCCGTTCTTTGGGCGTCTATCTCATTTAGTTCTAAATAATATTGTTTGGACAGGGGTTGGGGGGCAACACCTCTTCGTACTGCTATCGCTTTTAACACTCTGTGTATACTTAATCATAAATGGAATGAAAAGAAGTAGGTGGAGTAAAGAAGTTTCATGGTTTGGATGGGCATTTGTTAGCATGACCATTAGTTATGGTGTATGGGCTTTATTTGCACAGAATATTGATAAGCCCCGCCACATTCTTCCGCTTCCAGGAATGTTTTTGCTTGGGTTTTTATGGTTGGGAGTAAACAAACAAAGAGATGTGTCGAAAAGAATCATTTGGTTGTTAATTGTCGTAATCAGTGTGCAATCAACGTACTCTTATACAACGCTCAGTAAAGCGAACAATCCAGCAGCTGTTTATCAATTAATCGACTACCTTGAAGAAAAGAATGAACCGCTTATTGTGTATACTTGGGAAGAAACAAGGGTAATGTCTTATAACCGTGTACCTTTTGAACATGAACAAATCTTCACTTACTCAACATTTCTCGCAGATATTAACTATTATGATGATCATCGCGTGTTTTTAACCGAGCAAGTAGTTGAAGGGTTTGAAAGTCAGGGAGTTGCCATTCGAGATCAAATAAAACAAATCCAAACCTTTCACTCCTCTCCGCTATTTGATCCTGTATATCATGATATTGTGCTATACGAGTTTCTGAAGTAATCAGAAAAGAGTGGTTGTGTTACAATAAAAGGGGAACATAGATACGCCTTGAAAGGGAGTAAAGAGGTGAGTCAACATGGAACAACATCTAAAAAATAAGCTAGCGATCCTTCCTGATCAACCTGGTTGTTACTTAATGAAAGATCGCCAGGGAACAATTATATATGTCGGGAAAGCGAAAGTGTTAAAAAATAGAGTGCGTTCGTATTTTAGCGGATCGCATGATGGAAAAACCCAGCGCCTAGTAAGCGAGATTCGAGATTTTGAATATATTGTCACATCAACAGACCTCGAAGCACTTATTCTAGAGCTAAACTTAATAAAAAAGCATGATCCTAAATATAATGTCATGCTCAAAGATGACAAAAGCTATCCTTACATTAAAATAACCGCTGAAGAACAACCCCGATTAATCACGACGCGCAAAATTAAAAAAGATAAAGGAAAGTATTTTGGGCCATATCCAAACGCCTATGCGGCTAGTGCTACGAAAAAGCTATTAGACCGTCTTTATCCGCTACGAAAATGTCGGAAGATGCCTGATCGAGTTTGTCTTTACTATCATATTGGACAATGTCTTGCTCCTTGCGTAAATGACATAACGAAGGAACAAAATAAAGAGATGATTGATGGAATAACCCGATTTTTAAATGGTGGCCATCAAGAAGTAAAAGAAGACATTGAACGAAAAATGATGCTGGCATCTGAAAATATGGATTTTGAGCGTGCAAAGGAATTTCGAGACTTAATGTTTCATATCGATAAGGTTATGGAAGTTCAGAAAATCCAATCCAATGATGGAATTGATCGAGATATATTCGGCTACAGTTTCGATAAAGGCTGGATGTGTGTTCAAGTTTTCTTCGTAAGACAGGGTAAGTTAATTGAAAGGGATGTTTCACTATTTCCTTTCTATAACGATGCTGAAGAAGATTTTTTAACCTATATCGGTCAGTTCTATCTTCAGCAAAATCATCCTAAACCAAAAGAAGTTTTGCTACCTCAACAGGTAAATGCGCAAATGGTTGAAGAACTTCTTCAAATTCCTGTTCTTCAGCCAAAACGTGGTAAGAAGAAAGAACTAGTTGAGCTGACGATGAAAAATGCGAGCATTGCCCTTAAGGAAAAATTTTCGTTAATTGAACGCGACGAGAAAAGAACCATTGATGCGGTAGAAAATTTAGGTGATCAGTTAGGGATTGATGCGCCACTACGAATTGAAGCTTTCGATAACTCGAACATTCAAGGAACTAATCCCGTCTCAGCAATGGTTGTTTTTCTGGATGGGAAACCAAAGAAAAATGAATATCGAAAATACAAAATAAAAACGGTCGATGGTCCAAATGATGTTGGTTCGATGAAAGAAGTGGTGAGAAGAAGATATTCGAGGATGTTAAAGGAAAGCGGTCCACTTCCTGATTTAATTATTATTGACGGAGGGATTGCTCAAATTCAGGCAGCCAAGGACGTTCTAGAAAATGAGCTCGGTCTTGATATCCCTGTTTGCTCTCTTACGAAAGATGAAAAACATAAAACGTCTCATCTTCTTATTGGTGATCCTCCACAAGGTGTATTCTTACCAAGGAATAGCCAGGAATTTTATCTTTTGCAGCGGATTCAGGATGAGGTTCACCGATTTGCGATAACGTTTCACCGACAACTTCGGGGAAAATCAATGCTGAAATCTAGCCTTGATGATATACCGGGCATCGGCGAGAAAAGAAAAAAGAAGCTACTAAATCATTTTGGATCCATTAAAAAGATGAAAGAAGCGAGTGTGGAGGATCTTCACAACGCTGGGTTACCAATGAATGTCGCAGAGGAAGTCGTAGCTCGATTTGAAAATCAATCAAATTAATTTGTAAGAACATCTTGCGGCATTTACTTAAGTTCGTTATAATGAGTGAAATTTAATAGTTCCACACTTCGAAAGTTGAAGTGATGGTAGAGGCGCAAAAACCATTAGTAAGCTTACGGGAGAGTGTTAAGACTCGTTGATCGTAGTTGAAAGGGGAATTTGCCGAAGTGGAAAGACGCTTATCCGTCTGAAGCTGGATCTGTATTGAATAGGTGCAGAGCTGTCATCCAGTACCTTCCCGGGAATTGGATGGAGAACTATCTCACAAAGGGACGTTTTCTTGGATTTGTTATGAAAACAACAGTGAGATCTTTCTCATTGTTGTTTTTTTATACTTTAATATTGGTATTACTTAATTAAAGTATAGGAAGCATCGTTTTTGATCTTTGCCGATGTTTGATCCATTTCGACTCTTAAATTCGTGAGTATAAGTAAGATGCGATTAAAACGCATAAGGATAACCAAGCTGTATAAGAAAGGATGGAGAGAGTGGGATTACGTGTATTGAAATTCGGAGGTACGTCTGTTGGGGATGTAGAAAAAATTAAAAATGTTTCCAAAAGACTAATGGAAGCAGTAAATAATGGAGACGAGGTTGTAGCAGTTGTATCCGCAATGGGGAAAACAACGGACGAACTTGTGGGGTTATCCAAAGGAATTACCGCTAAACCATCTGCAAGAGAGCTTGACATGCTTCTTACGACTGGAGAACAGGTGACGACTGCCCTATTATCAATGGCCTTGAATGAAGAGGGATACGATGCTATTTCATTAACTGGATGGCAAGCAGGAATTAAGACGGAGACGCTTCATGGCAATGCAAGAATCCTTGATATAGATGCTTCGCGGATGAATCAACACCTCGCTGAAGGGAAGATCGTCATTGTGGCAGGATTTCAGGGACTAACGGATACCTCTGACATTGCTACGCTTGGACGCGGTGGCTCTGATACAACAGCTGTTGCCATTGCAGCTGCTCTTAAAGCGGATCGCTGTGAAATCTATACAGATGTAGACGGCGTGTATACGACTGATCCTCGTTATGTGAAAGGTGCAAGAAAGCTTTCGACGATTTCTTATGATGAAATGCTGGAACTAGCCAATCTTGGCGCTGGTGTCTTGCATCCTAGAGCAGTCGAATTTGCAAAAAATTACAATATCCTGCTTGAGGTACGCTCAAGCTTTACGAATGAACGTGGAACGTTAATTGAGGAGGTCGTATCAATGGAACAAAATTTAGTCGTTAGAGGTCTTGCTTTTGAAAGTAATGTTACAAAAATAACGATTTCAGGCTTACCAAATGAAATCACAACTCTCCCGTCTCTTTTCTCATCACTTGCCGCAAACGGCATTAATGTCGATGTCATCATTCAAAGTACTGGAGAAAAGAATACGACGAGTATTTCATTTTCAATTGAAACAGCATCGCTTGAGTTAACGCTAGATGTACTTCGTCGTATTAAAATAAAGCTGCCGTATGAACAGATCTATCATGAATCAGAGTTAGCTAAAGTTTCAATTGTAGGGTCTGGCATGATTTCTAATCCAGGTGTCGCCGCACAAATGTTTGAAGTTCTTGCTGAACATGGAATTGAAATGAAGATGGTTAGTACTTCAGAAATTAAAGTGTCTACGATCGTACCTGAAGAGAAAATGATTTATGCCATTGAGTCGCTTCATGACAAATTTCAACTGGATGAAAGAACGCCAGTTAATCAAATGTAATGGAAAAGGAGACCACGCGGTGGTCTCCTTTCTATTTAATCTGATCTTTCGGGTCCCATTTGACTGTAAACTGAATTTCGTTCTTTTTATCAGTTTCATAGGCTTCTGCTATACATTGAAGCATATTTTGATATTGTTCAGCAAGAAAGCCTGCTTCTAACTGATAACAGCCTATACGGCTCGTTTTCTTTCGCTCAGTAATCAGGTCTGACTGAAGGTCAAACGTCGCTTCGTTCTTTTTTTCTTGAGCAAGGGATAATTTCCCCCAGCCTGCACGGTGAAAAAAATCTTCGATTTCTTCTCGAGAGGAGAGCGGAAACTGTCTGGCCATTTCTTTTCCTGTCCAATATAAAACAGCAGGCTGCTCGCTCCCAAGAAGTTCTGGAATAAGAATTTCTCTGTAGAATTCATACCCAAAAGCAGTTGTTTCTAGTTCATGACTATAATCAATCGAGTTTGTACGCTTCTTAAACATAAATTCCTCCCAGCTTTTCTACAAAATAATTATAACGTTTAAACGTAAAATCCTCCATAGCACAATCGATAGAATTTACAACAAAGGAAGCGTATTCAATCATTAGAAATGCAAGTCTTGCAAACCAATTTCGAAAAGTCAAAATGTACGCGTTTTCTTGACGGTCCTAAATGATGGGAGTACAATGGGTATGTCACAATATAATCGACAGAAAGCGATGATTTCTGTGCATGCAAAGACTTCTTTAATAGAAAAAATGCACTGGCAGATGGTAGCTTAACAACTTAAAAGGGGGACACACAAAACATGGCCGCAAGTCGAGACTTTGTAAGCCGAAAATTGCATTCGCTTCTAGGAGTAATTCCACTCGGACTCTTCATTATTCAGCATTTAACAGTTAACTATTTTGCAACAAGAGGGCCCGAAGCATTTAATGACGCAGCGCACTTTATGGAGAGCCTTCCTTACAGGTATGTGCTCGAAATTTTCGTCATTTTTTTACCGCTCTTATTTCATGCGATTTACGGTGTGTATATCGCATTTCAATCCAAAAACAACGTAAGCCGATATGGTTATCTACGTAACTGGATGTTTTACTTGCAGCGGATCTCAGGCGTAATCGTATTAATCTTTGTAACATGGCACGTCTGGCAAACGAGAATACAGGCCGCAATGGGAGCTGAAGTGAACTACCAAATGATGGTTGATATCTTATCAAATCCTGCAATGATGATTTTATACATTGTCGGTGTACTTGGTACTGTCTTCCACTTCGCTAATGGCCTATGGTCGTTCTTTGTGAGCTGGGGCTTTACAGTAACGCCTAAATCACAGCGTGCGATGACTTATGTCACAATGATTATTTTTATTGCACTTTCAGTTGTAGGCATGCGCGCATTGTTTGCATTTGTTTAAGAAAGTGACCTGTCTTCACCACGTCTGATACATACTTTTTCAGACAGAGCCAGCAATTAAGGGGGAACCGTTCTTATGAGTAAAGGTAAATTAGTAATAGTTGGAGGCGGCCTGGCAGGGTTGATGGCTACCATCAAAGCTGCTGAAGCAGGAATGAATGTGGATCTACTTTCCATCGTTCCGGTGAAACGATCTCACTCTGTATGTGCACAGGGTGGAATTAATGGGGCTGTTAATACAAAAGGGGAAGGTGACTCTCCCTGGGAACATTTTGACGACACGGTTTATGGAGGAGACTTTCTTGCAAATCAGCCTCCAGTAAAAGCGATGTGTGATGCTGCACCTGGCATTATTCACTTAATGGATCGTATGGGCGTTATGTTCAACCGTACACCTGAAGGTCTACTTGATTTTAGACGCTTTGGCGGTACACAGCACCACCGTACTGCATTTGCAGGTGCAACAACTGGTCAGCAGCTTCTTTATGCACTTGATGAGCAAGTTCGTCGCCATGAAGTCGCAGGTCTTGTAACGAAGTATGAAGGATGGGAATTCTTATCAGCTATTCTTGATGATGAAGGTGTTTGTCGAGGCGTAGTTGGTGAAAATTTAACCACTTCTGAAATTCGTAGCTTTGAAGCTGATGCGGTTATTATGGCAACAGGTGGACCTGGTATTATCTTTGGTAAGAGTACAAACTCTGTCATTAATACGGGGTCTGCTGCTGGTGCTCTCTATCAGCAGGGAGCCATTTATTCAAATGGAGAATTTATTCAAATTCACCCTACCGCTATTCCTGGAGATGATAAGCTTCGCCTCATGAGTGAATCAGCACGTGGTGAAGGTGGACGCGTATGGACTTATAAAGACGGTAAGCCTTGGTACTTCCTTGAGGAGAAATATCCTGCATATGGAAATCTTGTGCCGCGCGATATCGCGACTAGAGAAATTTTTGATGTATGTGTTAGTCAGAAGCTTGGCATCAATGGAGAAAACATGGTATACCTTGATCTTTCTCACAAAGATTCAAAAGAGCTTGATGTAAAACTTGGTGGTATTATTGAAATCTATGAAAAGTTCATGGGTGATGATCCACGTAAGGTACCTATGAAAATTTTCCCTGCTGTTCATTATTCAATGGGAGGCCTTTGGGTTGATTTCAATCAGCAGACGAATATTCCAGGCTTGTTTGCAGCTGGTGAGTGTGATTACTCTCAACATGGTGGTAACCGTCTGGGAGCAAACTCTCTTTTATCATCAATTTATGGTGGCATGGTTGCAGGACCAAACGCGGTGGACTACATTAATGGTTTAGAATCTACTGTAGAAGACCTCTCTTCTTCTCTATTTGAGAAGCACCAGCAAGAAGAGCAGGCAAAACAAGATGCCATTATGAAGATGAATGGAACAGAAAATGCTTATCAAATTCATAAAGAGCTTGGCGAATGGATGACTGCTAACGTTACAGTTGTAAGAAACAACGACAAGCTTAAGGAAACAGATGAGAAAATCCAAGAGTTGATGGAGCGTTACGAGAACATTAATATTAATGATACATCCAAGTGGAGTAATCAGGGGGCTTCATTTACTCGGCAATTATCTAACATGCTGCAGTTGGCGAGAGTGATTACAATTGGAGCCTTAAACCGTAATGAAAGTCGCGGTGCGCATTATAAACCTGAATTCCCTGAACGTAATGATGAAGAATTCCTCAAAACTACGATGGCAAAATACGATGCAGTTAACAATAAACCAGAGTTCTACTATGAAGAAGTTGATACATCATTAATTAAACCTCGTAAACGTGATTATTCTAAGAAGAAAGCGGGGAATAAATGATGAGTGAAAAGAAAACCGTTACTCTTAAAATAAAGAGGCAGGATGGACCTGAGTCAGCACCGTATGAAGAAACATTTACGATTCCATATCGCCAGAACATGAACGTCATTTCTGCGCTCATGGAAATTCGTCGTAACCCTGTTAATGCGAAAGGTGAAAAAACAACGCCGGTTATTTGGGAAATGGGTTGTCTTGAAGAAGTATGTGGAGCTTGTTCAATGGTGATTAATGGGAAGCCTCGTCAATCTTGTACAGCTCTATTGGACCAACTTGAACAGCCGATCAGTTTGGCTCCAATGACAACATTCCCTGTCGTTCGAGATTTGGCAGTCGATCGTAGCAGAATGTTTGATGCGCTTAAGAAAGTAAAAGCTTGGATTCCGATTGATGGAACATATGATCTTGGGCCAGGACCAAGAATGCCGGAGAATAAGCGTCAGTGGGCTTACGAGCTATCAAAATGCATGACCTGCGGTGTGTGTCTTGAAGCGTGTCCGAACGTAAATAGTCGTTCTGAATTCATTGGACCTGCAGCTGTTTCTCAAGTTCGCTTATTTAATGCCCATCCTACAGGTGCAATGAATAAAGAAGAGCGTCTTGAAGGATTAATGGGAGATGGAGGACTTGCGAACTGTGGTAACTCACAAAACTGTGTCCAATCCTGTCCGAAAGGAATTCCTTTGACAACGTCAATCGCTGCAATGAATCGTGCCACCTCACTTCAAACATTTAAAAACTTCTTTGGAAGTGATCGCTAAAAAAGCCCCCCACTGGGGGTCTTTTTTTTGAGTGCAAATTTAAAAGGAAACTTTTTCGATATTTCTCAGGAAATGATGAACAAGAACGAAGCTTGTCAAAATGGTTTTCTACAATTGTTTTGGATAAAAATGTGAATGGATGTAACACGTATGAAAGAATTTCATATATTGTATGGACTATATGATTTCAGTTGAAGTAGCTTTGTTGCCCTATCGAGGAGGGTGGAATGTTGAAAGGGAACCACTACCGACCAAAGCCACTATTAACCAAAAGAGAAAGAGAAGTTTTCGAACTGCTTGTTCAAGACAAAACAACAAGAGAAATCGCAGAAGAACTGTTTATTAGTGAAAAAACAGTTCGGAACCACATTTCGAACACGATGCAAAAGCTTGGAGTAAAGGGGCGTTCTCAGGCTGTTGTTGAATTGCTTCGACTGGGAGAGTTAGAAATTTAGTGAAACCGGCTTAGCAAAGCCGGTTTTTCCTTTTATTATAGTTGAGAGTATAAACCGTTTCGATGGTATTTTAGAATAACACCTTAGCGTATTTGGTAAATAAAGAAAGGCCATTAATAATAATGTTTAAGAAATATGGTCGATAATGGTGAAATATGATTCTAAAACAGTTAATATGGGGGGAAGTGGTCGATTGGAACGTTTTCTCATTGACGTAAACTTTGTAATTTACTATTATTAGTACGTTCATAATCACAAATGAAACCGGTTTAATGAGGGGAACTTGAACATGAATGGTGGATTTGAAATAAAAAAAATTCTGAATAACAACGTCGTGATCGCCATATCTGAACAAGGTAATGAAGTGATCTTGACTGGAAAAGGCATCGGCTTTAATCAGAAACAGGGTGAAAGACTAGATGAATCGAGAGTGGACAAGTATTTTGTTCTTATAGATAAACATGAACAGGAACAGTATAAGTTATTGCTTCCGCATGTTCCAGAATCATTTATTGGCATAATGAATGAGACAATCTCTTTAATTAGTGATAAGTTAAATGCAGAACTAGATGAGCATATCCATGTTTCATTAACAGACCATCTTTCATTTGCGATTAAACGTCTAAGTCAAGGGCTTGATGTGAAAAACCCTTTTCTAGTGGAGACACAAACGATGTATCCGAAAGAATATACGATTGCTGAAGAAGTCATTCAGCATATTAATCATAAATTAGACGTTGCTCTACCAGATGGAGAGATTGGCTTTGTTGCGTTGCATATTCATAGCGCTATAACAAACCGTAGTGTAGGGGAGCTAAACAAATATTCTGCTTTGATGAGTCAGCTTGTCAATGTTATTGAAGAGTCACTTCACATCGATATTGATCGTACGGGAGTTGATTACTTACGGCTTGTGCGTCACCTCAGACATGCAATTGAACGAAGTGAATCAAATCAGCCGGTTGAAGCACATGAACGTTTAGAAAAAGTATTGAAAGAAGAATATCCAATGTGCTATAATCTTTCATGGAAGTTGATTAAAATAATGCAAAAGGATCTTCGTACGAATTTTCCTGATGCAGAAGCAGTTTACTTAACAATGCACTTGCAAAGGCTTTCTCCTAAATAACTTAATACTTAACGGTAACGTGTTACTGATACGATCAGGCATGAGTGAAACCGGAATGACAATATTGAATTGGGGTATAGTATATCCTGATTGAATTGGCATTCCATCACTCATGCCTTTTTTATATGTAATTTTTGGGGGAAAAATAAAAGGAGGAAAACAAATGTTTAAACAAGCTTTCGGGGTTTTACAACGCGTTGGTAAAGCGTTAATGCTACCAGTTGCGATTTTACCTGCTGCAGGTTTACTACTTGGGTTTGGTAACGCTTTTCAAAACCCAACATTGCTAGAAAAGTTACCATTCATGTCTGCAGAATGGTTCCAATTACTTGCTACCGTTATGGAAGAGTCTGGTGGGATTGTATTTGCTAACCTTGCTCTCTTATTCGCGGTTGGTGTAGCAATTGGCTTATCTGATGGAGACGGGGTTGCAGGTATTGCGGCAATTGTCGGTTTCCTTGTTATGAATATCACGATGGGCGTACTTGAAGGTGTTTCTGCTGATCAAGTTGCTGAAAGCGCATCATATGCCAATGTGTTAGGTATACCTACCCTTCAAACAGGGGTATTTGGAGGAATTATTGTCGGTATTCTTGCCTCCTATATGTATAAACGGTATTATAATATTCAACTTCCTCAATATCTTGGCTTCTTTGCTGGGAAACGTTTTGTTCCAATCGCTACCGCGGTATCAGCTTTGATACTTGGTGTAATTATGATTTTTGTATGGCCACCAATTCAATCAGGTCTTAATGCATTTTCACACAACATGCTTGATGCAAATCCTGCTCTCGCAGCATTTGTATTCGGTGTTATCGAACGTTCATTAATTCCATTTGGACTTCACCATATCTTCTACTCACCATTCTGGTTTGAGTTTGGACAGTATACTAATGCTGCTGGTGAAATTATCCGAGGAGATCAAAAGATTTTCTTTGAACAATTAAAAGATGGTGCTGAACTTACAGCTGGTACATTCATGACTGGTAAATTCCCGTTTATGATGTTTGGTCTTCCTGCGGCAGCCCTTGCCATGTATCATGAAGCTAGACCAGAAAAGAAAGCGGTTGTAGCTGGGATCATGGGATCTGCTGCCTTAACATCTTTCTTGACGGGTATTACAGAACCACTTGAATTCTCATTCCTATTCGTTGCGCCAGTTCTATTTGGAATTCATGCGATTTTTGCAGGACTTTCCTTTATGACTATGGCACTGCTAGATGTTAAAATTGGGATGACTTTCTCCGGTGGTGTCATTGACTTCCTTCTATTTGGAGTTTTACAAGGAAGAACCGCATGGTGGCTCGTTATTCCAGTAGGGTTGGTATTCGCTTTAATCTACTACTTCGGATTCCGATTTGCGATTCGCAAGTTTAACCTCATGACTCCTGGACGCGAAGAAGATGAAGAAGAGGAAATTGCTGACGACGGACAGGAAAATACGGCTCTTGCTTATAATGTGCTTCAAGCTCTCGGCGGTGAAAGCAATATTACAAGTCTTGATGCTTGTATTACACGACTTCGTGTTTCTGTTGCCGACAAAGGCGAAGTGGATAAGAAGCGTTTGAAACGTCTTGGAGCATCAGGTGTTATGGAAGTAGGGAATAACATTCAGGCAATCTTTGGTACACAGTCCGATGGGTTGAAGGGACAAATCAGAGATATTATGAGTGGAAAAACCCCTAAACCGCTTCAAGATCAGAAGAAAGAAGAACAATCTGAAAAACCTTCTGGTGTTAAAGGAAAAGATCATCTTATTGCTCCTATAGAAGGAAAAATCATGCCAATCACCGAAGTGCCTGATCAGGTATTCTCTGGTAAGATGATGGGTGACGGTTTTGCAATTGAACCGACAGATGGCTTGATTGTCGCACCAGTTGATGGCAAAATAATGAATGTGTTCCCAACAAAGCACGCAATTGGAATTGAGTCAGTTAATGGTCGTGAAATTCTCATTCATGTTGGAATTGATACAGTTAACCTCAAAGGTGAAGGGTTCGAGGTGTTTATTAGCGAAGGCGATGAAATCAAGCAGGGACAAAAGCTTATGAAAGTCGACCTTCCTTATATTAAAGAAAATGCAACTTCGACCATTACGCCTATTGTGTTCACAAACCTTGAAGAGGGGGAAACGATTGACCTTTCAAAAGAAGGCACTGTTTCTCGGGAAGACAAAGATATTATTACAATATCCAAATAAAAAATAACAAATTGAAAGAGGGAATTAAAAATGGCAGAGAAAAATTTCACAGTAACAAGCGAATCAGGTATCCACGCTCGTCCAGCAACTGCACTAGTAAACAAAGCAGGTCAATATAGCTCTGACGTAACACTTGATTATAACGGGAAGTCTGTTAACTTGAAATCCATTATGGGTGTTATGAGCCTTGGAATCCAACAAAACTCTGAAATCACAATCAAAGCAGAAGGATCAGATGCTGATGAGGCGATTGCAGGACTAACTGAAGTTATGGAAAACGAAGGTCTAGGCAAATAATGTCTAACCAGTTGACTGGAATTGGCGCTTCTGCGGGGATAGCTATTGCTAAAGCGTTCGTACTCGAAAACCCGGCTCTTGAAATTGAACAAACCTCAATTTCTGATGCAGGTGCTGAAATCGAACGTTTTGAAGCGGCCGTTCATCGTGCTAAAGAAGAACTCGAAGTAATTAAAAACCACGCCAATGAACAGCTCGGAGAAGATAAAGCAGCGATTTTCGCTGCTCATCTTCTCGTTTTATCTGATCCAGAGTTGTTGAATGCGGTTAAAGATAAAGTGAACAATGATAATGTGAACGCAGAAAGTGCAATGAATGACGTATCTAATATGTTTATTAGCATGTTTGAGAATATGGATAACGAGTACATGAAGGAACGTGCTGCAGATATTCGAGACGTATCTAAACGTGTGCTTGCTCATTTGCTGGGCGTGACATTTACTTCTCCTGGAGCGATTACAGATGAAGTGATTGTGTTAGCAGAAGACCTAACTCCTTCTGACACTGCTCAATTAAACAAGCAGTTTGTTAAAGGATTTGCGACTGATATTGGTGGGAGAACATCTCACTCTGCCATCATGGCTCGTTCAATGGAAATTCCGGCTGTTGTTGGAACGAAAACAATTACTTCAGAAGATGTAGAAGGTAAGATTGTGATCATTGATGGAATCGATGGTAATGTGATTGTTGATCCTACTGAGGAAGAAATCGCACAATATACGAAGAAAAAAGAACACTTCGAAGCCAAAAAGCAAGAATGGGCGAAGCTTGTAAATGAGCCTACAACAACAAAAGATGAGAAACATGTTGAACTTGCAGCAAATATCGGAACACCTGAAGACGTTAAAGGGGTTCTTGAAAATGGTGGAGAAGGTGTTGGTCTTTACCGTACTGAGTTTCTTTATATGGGACGTAATGAATTGCCATCAGAAGAAGAACAGTTTAACGCGTATAAAGAAGTTCTAGAGAAAATGGACGGCAAGCCAGTTGTCATCCGTACGCTTGATATCGGTGGAGATAAAGAGCTACCTTACTTAAATCTTCCAAAAGAAATGAATCCTTTCCTTGGGTTCCGTGCGATTCGCCTTTGCTTGGAAGAAACGGAGATTTTCCGTACACAACTCCGCGCACTACTACGTGCTAGTGTATACGGAAACTTGAAAGTGATGTTCCCTATGATTGCAACTGTGGGTGAATTCCGTCAAGCAAAAGAAATGCTTCTAACTGTTAAAGAGGAGCTAGTTGGTGAAGGGATTCAGGTTTCAGAGGACATCGAAATTGGAATGATGGTTGAAATTCCAGCAACTGCTGCTATGGCAGACGTTTTTGCTAAGGAAGTTGATTTCTTTAGTGTTGGAACAAATGATCTTATTCAATATACGATGGCTGCTGACCGTATGAATCAAAAAGTATCTTACTTGTACCAACCATATAACCCTGCTATTCTTAGACTTGTGAAAATGGTTATTGATGCCGCTCATAAAGAAGGCAAGTGGGCAGGTATGTGTGGAGAAATGGCAGGAGACCAAATCGCGATTCCGATCCTTCTTGGTCTTGGGCTGGATGAGTTTAGTATGAGTGCAACGTCTATCTTGCCTGCTAGAAGTCAAATGACGAAGCTATCAAAAGAAGAAATTTCTTCTCATATTGATCATATTCTATCACTAGCAACAAATGAAGAAGTGATCTCTTACGTACAAGAACATTTCGCAACGGAAGAGCTATAGGAAACTATAGCTCTTTTTTTGTTTATCATCCGCAAACGAGTCCAAATGGCGAATCGTGGGATTTGGGTTTTGAATGTTTTGGATCGTGATCGGAAAATTTGGATGTTTCGCTTTAATGGTTGGAACTTGCATAATAAATCATACACTCTTCTTGCATTTCAAGGCGCTTCCAATCAAAATAGATTATAAGATACCGTAAGGGGGAGACTAGATGTCTGAAGAATTAACGAGACAACCAGCTTCAATTGTTGATATAGAGAAATCACTTCGAATGGTGGCTGGAATCATTAAGCAAAATGGACGTGAACTTTTAAGTGAATTTTCCATTACCCCTCCTCAATTTCTCGCACTCCAATGGCTTTCAGAATATGGGGACTTAACCATTGGTGAGCTATCAAATAAGATGTACCTTGCTTGTAGCACAACGACGGATCTAGTAGATCGAATGGAAAAAACGGATTTAGTAAAACGTGTCAAAGACCCACATGATCGTCGCGTTGTACGAATTCATATACTTGAAAAGGGAAATGACATTATCAAAAAGGTTATTCATAAAAGACAGGTCTATTTGGAAAGGATTACTCAGAAATTTTCAGGTGATCAAGTAAAAGCATTGGAAGAAAGTTTGCATTTGCTTTATGACGAAATGAAAAAGAGCGAATAGGACCGGTAAGTAGAGAGGCGAATTGTTTTGAAAAAACCAATTGGGGTTATCGATTCTGGGGTTGGCGGTTTAACGGTAGCTCGCGAAATTATGCGTCAATTACCCAAAGAAGAAATTGTCTATTTAGGTGATACGGCAAGGTGTCCATATGGACCTAGATCTGCTTGTGAAGTGAAGCAGTTTACTTGGGAAATGACCAATTATCTTTTAGAAGAATATCAAATTAAAATGCTCATTATTGCCTGTAATACAGCCACTGCGGTAGTATTGAAAGAAATTCAGGATGAACTCAATATACCAGTTAGAGGCGTGATTCATCCCGGTGCAAGAAGCGCTCTAAAAGAAACAACGAGTAAATACATTGGGGTCATTGGCACAGCAGGTACAATTAAAAGCAGGGCATATGAATATTCACTTAAAGCGATTGATGATGATGTTAAGGTTGAAAGCCTTGCTTGTCCGCCTTTTGTTCCACTTGTGGAAACCGGTAATCTCTCAAGTGAAGAAACGTATCAGACTGTTAGAAATACCCTATCTCCTTTACTAAATAAAGGGATTGATACATTAATTTTAGGTTGTACCCATTACCCATTATTAGAACCGGTTATCCAATCGGTGATGGGAGAAAAGACAGCGATAATTTGTTCTGGGGATGAGACGGCCTATGAAGTGAGTGGGATCTTAGAGTATAGCTCGCTTTTATACACTGGAGATAAACGCCCATCTCACACATTTTTAACAACAGGATCAATCGACAACTTCACAAGAATTGCAAGTCACTGGCTAGATTATCCTGTAACAAATGTGAAGCGTATCGAACTCTAATCCATTTTGGATTAGAGTTTTTTTATATTTCTATTCATACTGCTGTTACAATTATAAGAGCTTAGCAGGAATCACTAACAGATTGCGTGGCCGTTATATACATATTGGTGGAATTGATGAAAGAAAACTGATCACGCAATTCTTATCTTATAACGTGAAAGGTATACAAGTTATTGTGACCAAGAAGGTATAAATTGAAATATAACTCGTATAAATGATAGTACAAACCATCCGGGGAGGGATAGCTATGCGTTTACGCGGAATTGGATTCGTGCTATTGTTGCTTTCATGTATATTAACAATATCTGGCTGTGGTTTCGGTTTTGAGAAGTCGTTGAAGGAGATCGATCCTCCAAAAGTTGATTATGTTAAGGACGGAAAGCAAATGCAGGATAAGGAGACTGGTGCAACTAAGGAAGGAGAGGTAGAAGAGGCGACAGGAGAAGAACCTTCGGAAGAAGCAACGGGAATGACAACGCGTCAGCTTTATCTACTTGATGCAAATGGAATGGTGGTACCTCAGAGTTTCCAACTTCCGGCAGTGGAAAGTGCTGCGAAACAGGTGCTTGAATACCTAGTGATTGATGGTCCTGTAACTGAAATGCTTCCGAACGGGTTTAAAGCAGTATTACCTGCAGGAACAGTGGTTCAGGGTATTGATCAGGTAGATGAGACGTTAGTTGTGGATTTTTCAAACGAATTTAAAGACTATGCAGCTGAAAATGAGAAACAAATTCTTGAAGCTGTCACTTGGACGCTTACTCAATTTGATGGCGTTAAGAAAGTGAAAATTCAAATCAATGGCTATGATCAAACAGAAATGCCAGTTAATGGCACGCCGATTGGTGAAAGTGTGAGCAGAGCTAACGGAATCAATCATGAAATGGGTAACGTTGTAGATGTCTCCAATAGCGAAGATATTACGGTTTACTTTATGGCTCAAAACGAAGACTATTCCTATTATGTGCCGGTAACAAAGCGTATGGAAGGTGCATCGAACGATGTAAGAGGTGTTTTAAAAGGTTTGATGGAAGGACCACCTGTTCAATCTGGATTATTTAGTCAGTTTTCGAAAGATATTAAATTACTTGGTGCAAATGAAAAGGACGGATTATTAACTCTAGATTTTAATGAAGCCATATTAACTGGATCAGAAGAAATGGTTCTCCAGCAAGACTTGTTAAATAGCCTTGTGCTTTCGTTAACTGAGCAAACAGATATAAATGAAGTAGCCATAACAGTAGATGGACATCCTGAAGTGATGGATGAAGCAGGAAACGCTTTGAGTGAACCAGTTTCAAGGCCAGAAGACGTTAACAAAGTGGGTTTTTAAAATAGAATATGATAGGATGTAGAGGCAGGGAAACTGCCTCTTTTCCATGTTAATGGAAAAAGGTAAAGGATAATCGAACAGAATGACTTCGGCTAAAAGTGAACGATTTGTTATTAGGAGGACAAGTATGAGAGTAGATGGGCGTCAGGAAAATGAATTGAGAGCGATACATATTGAAAGAGACTATATAAAGCATCCAGAAGGTTCTGTTTTGATAACTGTAGGCGATACTAAAGTAATTTGCTCAGCTTCTATTGAGGATCGAGTTCCTCCATTTATGCGCGGACAAGGTAAGGGATGGATTGCAGCAGAATACGCGATGTTACCACGTGCGACAGAGCAGCGAAACATAAGGGAATCAAGTAAGGGGAAAGTGGCTGGTCGCACAATGGAGATACAGCGTTTAATTGGAAGGGCGCTACGCACCGTAGTTGATCTTGAAGCACTTGGAGAACGTACCATCTGGATTGATTGTGATGTCATACAAGCGGACGGTGGGACACGTACTGCCTCTATTACTGGAGCGTTCGTGGCACTCGCCATTGCCGTTGAAAAAGGAATGGCTCGGAAGCAAATTAAGAAAATGCCAATTACTAATTTTCTTGCTGCTACATCGGTTGGCATAGACAAAAATGGCTCAGCGTTATTGGATTTATGCTATAGAGAAGATTCTTCCGCTCAAGTTGACATGAATATTGTACTGACAGGTAGCGGAGAATTTGTTGAATTACAGGGAACAGGAGAAGAAGCAACATTCAATATGGATCAACTGAATGAAATGCTGGTCCTTGGAAAAGCAGGGGTTGAGGAATTAATCAAGATTCAAGCTGAAGTGATTGGTGACTTCGCGATGAAAATAAAGGAGGCTCCATCATCTAATGCGTAAGCTTCTTATTGCTACACAAAATGAAGGAAAAGTAAAAGAATTCAAGCGTAGATTTGAATCTGATGACCTACGTGTCCTTTCTTTATTAGATATTGAAGGCGCTCCTGATGTGGCTGAAACTGGAAGCACTTTTGCTGAAAACGCCGTTCTAAAAGCGGAAGCAATTATGAAACTAACAAATCATCCTGTCATTGCTGATGATTCGGGACTTGTGATTGATGCGCTTGATGGAGATCCTGGCGTCTATTCTGCACGCTATGCAGGGCCTGAGAAAGATGATGAAGCGAACATTGATAAAGTTTTAAAAGAAATGAAGGATGTGCCGAAAGAAAAGCGCAATGCTTCCTTTCATTGTCTCCTGGCAGTAGCGATTCCCGGTCAAAATACTGAGATATTCTCTGGGGCGTGCAATGGCATGATTACGTATGAACGATCTGGAAGTTATGGGTTTGGATATGACCCAATCTTTTATGTTCCTTCTTATGATAAAACGATGGCTGAGCTTTCTCCTGAGGAGAAGGATGCGATTTCTCATAGAGGACAAGCGCTAGACCGTTTAGAAGAGGTGTTCAAAGAGCTATTTTAACGAAAAGAGGTGGCGTAAAATGAAAGTCCTTATTGTTAGCGATAACCATGGTTCTGAGGAAGAATTACAGGATCTTGTCGAGCGACATCAGCATGAAGTGGCATGCATGATTCACTGTGGAGATTCTGAATTTGATTATGATGCATCAGATATGCTTCCGTTCGAGGTAAGAGTGAGAGGGAATTGTGATTTTGATGACCGATATCCTGATGAGCTCGTCCACACAGTAGGAAATAAAACCATCTTCGCCACACATGGTCATCTGTATAATGTGAAGATGACATTAATGAAGTTGCACTACAAAGCACAAGAAGAGCATGCTGATCTTGTTTGTTTTGGGCATTCTCACGAAGTACTAACCGAGTTTGTAGACGGGACGCTTTTCCTTAATCCCGGTAGCGTTAAACTTCCAAGAAGGCCGACAATCCAAACATATGCCATTGTAGAGTGGATAAATGAGGCGGTTCAAGTTGATTATTATGATGAAAATGGGAGAAAGGTCGAGGAAATTTCCAAAACATTTTCTCTTTCATAGAAAGAAAAACACAGCATTTGCTGTGTTTTTCGGCTTTTCTATTGACTTTACTAAGGCAGTCCGTTATATTAATAAATGTCGCTAGAAACCGAAAGCAAAAAAGACAGTTTGATCTATTTCTATTCATTATTAACAAGTCCCAGTAGCTCAGCAGGATAGAGCAACAGCCTTCTAAGCTGTGGGTCGCAGGTTCGAATCCTGCCTGGGACACCATAATATCTATTTTGTAAAGGCATTTATCCTATGTGATAGAATGGCTTTTTTTGTGTATCATTTATCTCTAATAAGCTGGTACAGCAACTAGAAATGGAGAGGTAAAAGGATTTCACATTCCAGTAGCGTGCTTCAGCTTGAGTTTACAGGTGGATACTGATAAACTGATACCTAATCGTAGCTGCGCCTTTCCTGCTGTAAACTCTTTTCATAGAGAATATAAGAGAGTGGAGCGATTACGTCATGGATAAAGAAAAGGATGAAAGGAAAATAGTTTATTTTCCAAACGTGGCAGGCAAACTTGTCGAAAAAGGAATGGCAGCACTTAAAGCTAAAGAAATACAAGAAGCACACGAACATTTTAGTCAGCTACTTGAAATCGAACCGGATCATCCGCAGGGCCATTTTGGAATGGTCTTAAGCCTGGTAGAGATGGGCGATTTGAATGAAGCGTCTGAACGCTGCGAAACAATGATGCAGCAGGGGATCGGAGACTATTACGACATTTTTCAAGTATACATATCAATTTTAGTTCAGCTTGGAAAGTATCAGAAAGTAGTTACGATGATTGAAGCGGTATTACAAGAAAATCAGCTTCCGTCTAGCATTGCAGAGTCGCTCTACCAGCTGCTTCATTTTAGCAGACAAATGACAAGCTATGATCTTGATGCTGAGATTGATGATGATGCTGGTCAGGAGGAAGACGTTGACAAGCTTATTGCTTATCTTGAAAGCGATAAGACGGAAAAACAGTGGTTAGCCATTCAAAAGTTAAGCACTGTAGATGAAAGTAAGTCTCTCCCCGTATACCTTACATATTTAAATGCAACAAACAAAGATCCCCTTCTTAAAAGTTTAGTTTTACAAGTGTTGAGAGAAAAGGAATTAGATCAAGAAGTGGTTGTACATAAGTTCGGAAGAGAAATTACAGTAAATCCTGCTACGTTAAAGGATATCTTTTTACAGGATTTCTCTCTAAGTGTAAAGGCTAAACTCTCTGACGTTGTTGAACAGGGGAACCCAGCTCTATTTGAAATGTGCATGCAAATTTGGTGGCATTATTTATTTGCAATCTCACCCTTTGAAGCTGAGCCCTCAAATAGTTCCGTGTGGGCAGCTGCTGTTCATAAGGTAGCAGCTGAAATGAATGGGGAAGATGTGTCGAATGAGGAACTTCGTACCTATTACGAAGTGAAGCCTTCTGAATTTGAAGTCGCTGCCAATCGAATCATGAACATTGAAAATCAGCCGTTTTATCGACCGTTCGAATAGTAATACATGGAAAGAAAATGGTTTTGCTTGCGCTAACGCTCCATTATCGTTAAGCTGTACTATGGCTAGCCGGTTTTCGTTCACGCTGTATGTGTTGAAAACTCGCTGTTCTATGTTATAATACAATAGTTGCAAACCCATATTTACTAGTAAAAGAGACCGTTTAAAAGACAGTAGACGCTTTTATACTCCAAGAAGCGTCATCTTTTTTAAACGCTCGATTAGTGGAAATATATTTATTGTTGGAGGTAATGTGTAAATGACTGCAAATTGGGAAAAGCTTGAAGGTAACCAGGGCGTTCTTACTGTTGAGGTAGACGCTGCTGAGGTAAATAATGCGCTAGATGAAGCGTTCAAAAAAGTTGTAAAACAGGTGAATGTACCTGGATTCCGTAAAGGAAAAATGCCACGTTCTCTTTTTGAAAAACGTTTTGGTGTAGAATCTCTTTACCAAGATGCTCTTGATATTATTCTACCTAAAGCTTATTCAGAAGCAATTGACGAATCTGGTATCGAGCCAGTTGATCGTCCTGAAGTTGACGTTGAGCAAATGGAAAAAGGTCAAAACTTGATCTTTAAAGCAACTGTAACGGTTAAGCCTGAAGTGAAACTTGGCGAATACAAAGGTCTTGAAGTAGATGAACAAGATACAAATGTTACAGATGAAGAAGTGGAAGCAGAGCTTAAGTCACTTCAAGAAAAGCAAGCTGAGCTTGTAGTTGTTGAAGATGGCGAGCTTCAAGAAGGTGATACAGCTGTTATTGACTTCGAAGGTTTCCTTGGTGAAGAACCATTTGAAGGTGGAAAAGGCGATAACTATTCACTAGAAATCGGTTCTAACACGTTTATTCCAGGTTTTGAAGAGCAATTGATTGGTGAGAAAGCTGGCGCTGAGAAGGAAGTTAAAGTAACTTTCCCTGAAGAGTACCATGCTGAAAATCTTGCTGGACAAGAAGCTACATTTAAAGTGAAAATTCATGACATTAAGCGTAAAGAGCTTCCTGAACTTGACGATGAATTCGCTAAAGATGTAAACGAAGAAGTTGAAACACTTGATGAGCTTAAGAAAACAACGAAAGATAATCTTGAGAAACAAAAAGCAGAAGATGCTGATGTTCAAAAGAAAGACACGTTGATCGAAAAAGCTACAGAAAACAGTGAAATTGATCTTCCATCCGCTATGGTAGATGCAGAAGTCGATCGTATGCTTCAAGAATTTGAGCAGCGTCTACAGCAACAAGGTATGAACCTTGAAATGTACTACCAGTTCTCTGGACAAGATGAGAAAGCACTTCGTGAACAAATGCAAGAAGACGGTGAAAAGCGCGTGCGCACAAACCTAACTCTTGAAGCAATTGCGGATGCTGAAAACGTGGAAGTTTCTGAAGAAGAAGTAAATGAAGAACTTTCTAAGATGGCTGCCATGTACAACATGGAAGAAGAACAAATTCGTCAAATGCTTATGATGCAAGGTGGCACTGATGCACTAAAAGGTGACCTACGTATCCGTAAAGCAATCGACGTTCTTGTAGATAACAGCAAAAAAGCATAATAGAAGCGATTAAACTGGCTTATTTGAAACAAGGCGCTTACTGCGCCTTGTTTTTACAAAAAGAAGTAGTAATGAAATCACACAAAGTTGCTAAACATAGTAGTAGGACAATTACTCGTTACATAATAAGCTATAAAGAGTCGTTTTACTTCGTATCCTTTTGCGTTATATGATACAATTTCAATACATAAATAGGATGAGAAACCAGTGGTGGATAACCGTTTAGATTGCTATTACTGTAATCGACGTTCAAATGAACAGACGGAGTTCCTTTTCCAGATAGACCTACTCGGGTTTCATCGAGATCAAAGGTTAGGGGTGAATTCATGTTTAAATTTAACGATGAAAAAGGACAACTTAAGTGTTCTTTCTGTGGTAAAACACAGGATCAAGTCCGTAAGTTAGTTGCAGGACCAGGTGTTTATATCTGTGATGAGTGTATTGAACTTTGCACTGAAATCGTTGAAGAAGAGCTTGGAACTGAAGAAGAGGTGGATTTCAAAGAAGTACCGAAACCTCATGAAATTTGCCAGATTCTTGATGACTATGTCATTGGGCAGGAAAAGGCTAAGAAGTCACTATCAGTAGCGGTTTACAACCACTATAAGCGTATCAATGCATCTTCTAAACCAGATGATGTTGAGCTAGCGAAAAGTAATATTGCGCTAATCGGGCCAACAGGTAGTGGTAAAACACTTCTTGCACAAACGCTTGCTAGAATTCTGAACGTACCTTTTGCAATTGCAGATGCAACGTCATTAACAGAAGCAGGATATGTTGGTGAAGATGTTGAAAACATCCTTCTTAAGCTAATTCAAGCAGCAGATTACGATGTAGAGAAAGCTGAAAAAGGCATTATCTACATTGATGAAATTGATAAGGTAGCTCGAAAGTCTGAGAATCCGTCGATTACGCGTGATGTATCTGGTGAAGGTGTGCAACAAGCGCTTCTTAAAATTCTTGAAGGTACCACAGCTAGCGTTCCTCCTCAAGGTGGCCGAAAGCATCCTCATCAAGAATTTATTCAAATTGATACAACAAATATCCTCTTTATATGTGGAGGAGCATTTGACGGTATCGAGCAAATTATTAAGCGACGTCTAGGTAAGAAAATTATTGGATTCAGCGGTGAAGCGAAACAAGAGGATCTTAAACCAGGTGAATACCTAGGTAAAGTTCTTCCGGAAGATTTGCTTCGTTTTGGACTTATCCCTGAATTTATTGGTCGCCTTCCTGTTATTGGAAGCCTCGAGCCGCTTGATGAAGAAGCTTTAGTAGAAATTCTTACAAAACCTAAGAACGCTCTTGTCAAGCAATACCAAAAGCTTCTTGAGCTTGATGATGTGGAGCTTGAATTCGAGGATGATGCCCTCGTTGAGATTGCAAAACAGGCAATTGAAAGAAAAACAGGCGCACGTGGACTTCGTTCCATTATTGAAGGGATCATGCTTGATGTCATGTACGATCTTCCTTCACGTGAAGAAATTAAAAAGTGTGTATTATCTGCTTCTACAGTAAGCGAGAAAACGACACCAAAATTAATACTCGAAGATGGCTCTGTCATCGATGAAGATAAGAAATCTCCAAAAGAAAGTGCTTAATAAAAAAACCAACCACGCTAAAGTGGTTGGTTTTTTTCTTTTACTTGTTGGACCACGCTTAAGGGGTACTGCATGCAGGAGCCTGAATTTGAAATCTCTATCTTTTCTTGATGATCGTCAGTTCATTTTGATATTTTCCTGTTTATGGAACCAAACCTCAGGAGATACTAGTGCTATTGATTATTCTTCAGGAGGTAGAAGTATGAATTGGACAGGGATAGCACTAGCAATACAATTATTCTTCGGGATTGTGATAGGATTATATTTCTGGAATTTACTTCGTAATCAGCGAACTCAGAAAGTTTCTATAGATAAGGAATCACGAAAAGAAATGGAGCACTTAAGACGGTTAAGAAGCATCTCTTTAAGCGAACCGCTATCTGAACGCATTCGACCTACAGGGTTTTCAGAGATCGTGGGTCAGGAGGAAGGAATTCGTACCTTAAGAGCGGCGATCTGTGGTCCAAATCCCCAACATGTGCTCATTTATGGTCCTCCTGGAGTCGGAAAGACGGCGGCAGCACGACTAGTCCTTGAAGAAGCCAAACGTAATTTCGGAACGCCTTTCAAGCAGTCAGCTGTTTTTGTAGAATTGGATGCAACAACGGCAAGGTTTGATGAAAGGGGAATAGCAGATCCGTTAATTGGATCTGTTCATGATCCCATTTATCAAGGGGCAGGTGCAATGGGACAAGCAGGTATTCCTCAACCAAAACAGGGAGCCGTTACTAATGCACATGGCGGTATTCTGTTTATTGATGAAATAGGTGAGCTTCATCCGATTCAAATGAACAAGTTATTAAAGGTGTTGGAAGATCGTAAAGTTTTTCTTGAGAGTGCTTATTATAATGAAGAAAATACGACGATTCCGAATCATATACACGATATTTTTCAAAATGGATTACCGGCAGATTTTAGGATGATCGGAGCCACAACTAGAACCCCTGATGATATTCCTCCTGCTATTCGATCAAGGTGTATGGAAGTTTATTTCCGCGAGTTAAGTCAGGATGAGATTGCTCGCATTGCAACAAGAGCAGCCAAAAAGTTAAATCTCACACTTGATGAGGACGGGATTGAACGTGTCAGTCGATATGCAAGAAATGGTCGTGAAGCTGTTAATTTAATGCAAATTGCTGCTGGCCTAGCCATTACTGAGAAACGCGATCGAATAACAGCTGCAGATATGGAATGGGTCGTCCATGCGAGTCGACTCACCCCGCGACCAGAAAGAAAAATCCCGCTTTATCCTGCGGTTGGCGTAGTGAATGGGTTAGCCGTTTATGGCCCTAATACTGGTGCGTTACTTGAGATTGAGGTAACTGCTGTAAAAGGGAAGATTGAAAAAGAAGGATCGGTTACGATAACAGGAATTGTAGAAGAAGAAAGCATTGGTAATCAATCAAAGTCCATTCGTAGAAAGAGCTTGGCTAAATCTTCTGTAGAAAATGTGATGACTGTATTACAGTCCATGGGCATTCCCGTTGATGCTTATCAGTTACATATCAATTTTCCTGGGGGTGTCCCAGTAGATGGCCCTTCTGCTGGCGTAGCCATTGCAACAGGAATTTACTCAGCAATTAAGGGGAGTCCTGTGAGCAATAAAATTGCCATGACGGGTGAAATTAGTATTCATGGATTTGTAAAACCAGTAGGCGGAGTTTTTGCAAAAGTGACAGCTGCTCGTGATGCTGGAGCTGAAATAGCGCTTATTCCAAAAGAAAACGATGAGGAAATGCTCCAAGTGATTAAAGGTATTAAAGTTGTGCCCGTCGCGCACCTTTCAGAAGTATTCGATGCGGCGTTTATGGCAGAACATCCACAAGAGTTCCCTTCCATCGTTATTGGAAAATCCCAGCCCGGAAGTTAAGAGGGCGGGGATTTTCTTTGTATGCTGATCACTTCGTACATCCTTACCAGATAAAAATGATAAAATAAAAAGATCTGCTTTCTATTAAGGAAACTGTTTCTAAACATATTTTTGTGAAAAAAGTCAGCAATAAAGCGATTATTCTATTATAAGTAAGTTTTTTTATCGTTTGAGCAGGGATGATTAGACAAGTAGAAGAAACTTAGGATACAATGAAGTACAACTTATCACTAGTATAAGGTCGGCTCAAAAAGAATGATATCCCGTTTTTATAGTTTGTTGTCTGGAGGTGCCATGATTGAAAAATGAACATAAAACACTACCGTTGCTACCTTTAAGAGGGTTGCTCGTCTATCCATCAATGGTCCTGCATCTTGATGTTGGTCGAGATAAATCGGTTCAAGCACTTGAAAAGGTTATGATGGATGATCAAAAGATCTTTCTATCTACGCAAAAAGAAGTCGAAATTGAAACACCTGAAGTAAGCGATATTTATGAGATTGGAACACTTGCTACTGTTAAGCAGATGTTGAAATTACCAAATGGAACAATTCGTGTACTCGTTGAAGGGCTTCAGCGAGGAAAGATCATTGAATTTAAAGATACTGAAGAGTTTTATGAAGTGGAGATTGAACAAATTGATGAAAGTGCAGATGTTAACGTGGAAGAAGAAGCGTTAATGCGTACTGTTCTTGATTTATTTGAACAATACATTAAAGTTTCTAAAAAAGTGACGGCCGAAACATTTGCCTCAGTCAGTGATATTGAACAGCCGGGGCGACTAGCTGATATTATTGCTTCTCACTTATCTTTGAAGATTCGTCAAAAACAAGACATCCTTGAAACGTATAGTTCATATGAAAGATTAAATAAGTTGATTGAAATTCTTCAAAATGAAAAAGACGTTATTGATCTTGAGAAGAAAATTGGCCAGCGAGTGAAGCGCTCAATGGAAAAAACCCAAAAAGAATACTATCTTCGGGAACAAATGAAAGCTATTCAAAAAGAACTAGGTGAAAAAGAAGGCAAAACTGGTGAAATTGCTTCTTTAAAAGAAAAGATTGAGGAAGCCAATATGCCTGAGAACGTTCAAGAGATGGCCTATAAAGAGCTCGATCGCTATGAAAAAATTCCCCAAAGTTCAGCTGAAAGTTCTGTCATACGGAATTATATCGATTGGTTAATTCAAGTACCGTGGTCGAAAGAGACAACAGATAACCTTGATATTAATCATGCAGAAAAAATTCTTGATGAGGATCATTATGGCCTTGAGAAAGTGAAAGAGCGGGTGCTTGAATACCTTGCCGTTCAGCAGCTTACGAAATCATTAAAAGGACCAATTCTTTGTCTAGTGGGACCACCAGGAGTTGGTAAAACATCACTTGCAAGATCCGTTGCACGATCAATCGGTCGCGAGTTTGTTCGTATTTCCCTTGGTGGTGTGCGGGATGAAGCAGAAATTCGTGGACATCGTAGGACGTATGTAGGGGCGATGCCAGGACGTATTATTAGAGGCATGAAAAAAGCAGGTACAGTTAATCCAGTTTTTCTTTTGGATGAGATAGATAAAATGTCAAATGACTTTCGTGGAGATCCATCTTCAGCATTGTTGGAGGTTTTGGATCCACAGCAAAATAATACGTTTAGTGATCACTATATTGAGGAGCCATATGATCTTTCAAAGGTTATGTTTGTGACGACGGCGAATAACCTTGCTACCATTCCAGAGCCACTTCTAGACCGAATGGAAGTAATTCAAATTGCGGGTTATACCGAAATAGAGAAAGTCAACATAGCTAAGAATTATCTTGTGCCACGGCAGCTTGAAGAACATGGCTTAAAAAAAGGGAACCTTCAAATCAGAGAAGAGAGCCTTTATAAGCTTGTCCGCCATTATACAAGAGAAGCTGGTGTCCGTAATTTGGAACGTCAAATCGCAACAGTTTGTCGTAAAGCAACAAAGTTGATCGTTTCAGGCAAGAAGAAACGTGTAATTGTTACTGAATCCATGCTAGAAGAGCTGCTCGGTCATCCGAAATTCCGATACGGCGAAGCGGAAAAAGAAGATCAGATTGGTACCGCAACAGGTCTTGCTTATACAACAGCAGGAGGCGACACACTGGCCATCGAAGTGTCGCTCTCACCAGGAAAAGGCAAGCTGATCTTAACCGGAAAACTTGGCGATGTGATGAAAGAGTCAGCGCAGGCTGCATTCAGTTACATTCGCTCAAAATCAGAAGAGCTGTCGATTGATCCAACCTTCCATGAAACGAATGATATTCACATTCATGTTCCAGAGGGAGCCACGCCTAAAGATGGTCCTTCTGCAGGAATTACAATCGCTACAGCCCTCGTATCTGCGTTAACAGGTAAAGCTGTTCGTAGAGACGTTGGGATGACTGGAGAGATTACGCTACGAGGCAGAGTTCTTCCGATTGGTGGACTGAAGGAAAAATCGTTAAGTGCTCACCGTGCCGGATTAACAACCATTATTATGCCGAAAGAAAATGAGAAAGATCTGGATGATATTCCAGAAAGCATTCGCAAAGATTTAACATTCCTTCCAGTGTCACATCTGGACGAAGTGTTAAAAACCGCACTTGTGGGGGAGAATAAATGAAAGTAACAAAATCAGATTTTATTATCAGTGCCGTTAAACCAGAGCAGTACCCTATTGAAGGCTTACCAGAGATTGGCTTAGCTGGACGATCAAACGTAGGGAAATCATCTCTTATTAATACACTGATTAATCGTAAGAACCTTGCTAGAACATCACAAAAGCCTGGGAAAACTCAGACACTTAATTTCTATCTTATTAATGAATTATTATACTTTGTTGATGTTCCTGGCTATGGATTTGCCAAGGTATCTAAAAAAGAAAGAGATGCCTGGGGGCGTATGATCGAAACATATTTGACAGATCGCGATCAGTTAAAAGCGGTCATTCAGATTGTTGATTTACGCCATGCACCATCAAATGATGATGTTGTCATGTATGATTGGTTAAAGCACTATGAAATTCCAGTCATTGTAGTAGCAACGAAGTCTGATAAAATACCTAAAGGTAAATGGCAAAAACATTTAAAAGTGGTAAGTCAGACATTAAAGATTGAACCTACAGATCGACTTGTTACGTTTTCTTCTCATACTGGACAAGGAAAAGAAGATGTTTGGAGTGCGATTAAATCATATTTATAAAGTGAAGCTCGGTCAAGAGACCGGGCTTTTTATACGCGAATCGTTTTCTGATTATTAGGAAAAATATGTTTTCCAATCAATTGGAAAGGGAATGGAATGATAATGGAGGAAACAGAAGAATGAGTACGCTCTTTAGCTTTAATCAAGTCTTAGTCCAAAATAGGAGGTGTAGACCGTACAAGTCAGAATTGAAAGAAATGTCTAAAAATTGGTATCATAAAAGTGTTGCAGTTTACATAATTCGAACTGCATATAAGAAAAAGTCGTTTTAGGGGGACGCGTGATGATGAAGAGAAAATGGAGTTTTCTAACCGCACTAATGTTAATGTTTATTCTTGTTTTAACAGCGTGTGGAGGGAATGATGAAAGTAATGGATCATCTAGCTCTGAAGGAGACGACGGACTTGAATTAACGGAAGATGGAAAGTTTAGCTATGTCGTTTCAGGAGAATTCCCACCATTTAGTACAGTAGATGCAAATGGCGATCTTGATGGGTTCGATGTTGCAGTGGGTAAAGCCATTGCGGAAAAGCTCGATCTTGAACCTGCAGTAGAAAAGTTTAAATTTAGCGGGATGGTATCTGCCATTCAGTCTGGTCGTTATGACGCAGCGGTGGCTAGCCATACGATTACAGATGAACGTAAGGAAGCCGTGAATTTTAGTGAGCCTTACTATTATTCTGGACCGGTTCTTTATGTACAACCTGGAAGCGATATTAAAAGCGTAGAAGATCTTGACGGCAAAGACGTAGCTGTATCAAAAGGTTCTACTTATGAAAAAACGGCACAAGAATACACGGATAAGATTTCAAATTATGATAGTGACCAAACTGCTTTACGCGCACTAAGCGAAGGAAAGCATGACGCGGTAATTACAGATGATATTACAGGCAAGCAGGCTATGGAAGAAGGATTTGAAATTGAAAAAGTAGAGCAGCTTGGAACAAGTGAACAAGCTGTCGCAATTAAGAAAGAAAACTCAAATCTTCTTGATGCTGTTAACAAAGCGGTAGAAGAGCTAAAAGAAGACGGTACGTTAAAAAAACTTAGTGAGGAATACATCGGAGTCGATATCACCCAGAATCCTGAAAGTGAGTAAGTATGAGGAATGTGTGCGGTGCGCACATTCCTTTTTTCACCTGTAATGTTACTGAATTCTAAGGAGCTGATCGCACTTGCCAACTTTTGCTCATTTTTTTGAAACGCTACTAGAAAGTTATCCTGTATTTTTTGAAGGTCTTTGGCTAACGATTCGCGTTACGTTCGTATCTGTTTTAATTGCTGTATTTATTGGCCTCTTTTTTGCTTTATTTAAAATATCACAATCAAAAATTTTGAATTGGATCGCAAATGTGTACATTGCTGTTATTCGAGGTACACCACTTATTGTTCAAATTTTCATCTTTTATTTTGGGTTAACCGAGTTTAACATTCCAAAATTCTGGGCTGCTTCTATTGGACTCGCCCTACATAACGGGGCTTACATTGCAGAGATCTTTCGTGGGTCCATTCAATCCATTGACAAAGGTCAGATGGAGGCTGGTCGCTCTCTTGGAATGAGTCATACGCTTGCGATGCGCCGTATTATTCTTCCACAGGCATTTAGACGAGCTTTGCCGCCTCTTGGTAATCAATTTATCATTGGATTAAAAGATTCCTCTCTAGCAGCATTTATAGCCCTTCCAGAATTATTTAGCGTTGCAACTACTCAGGGGGCAAGAACGTTTGATGAGATGACGTATCTACTGATCGTAGCGGTCTACTATCTAGTTCTTGTACTAATCTTCACGCTTCTTGTTAATCTCCTTGAAAAACGTTTATCAGCTAGTGATTAAGAACGAAAGAGGTGTTGTCCGTGGTAGAGAAATCTGAAATGATCCGTGTCGAGAAATTGAATAAATCGTTTGGAGATCTTCATGTCTTAAAGGACATTGATCTTGAAGTAAATGAAAGTGACGTTGTGGTACTTATCGGCGCCAGTGGCTCCGGAAAAAGTACGCTCCTTCGGTGCATGAATTTTTTAGAGATCAAAAACAGTGGTAATGTCATTATTGAAGGGGAAACCATTGACCCTGAAAAAAACGATTTAAACAAAGTCAGGCAGCGCGTGGGTATGGTGTTCCAACATTTCAACCTTTTCCCACATAAATCCGTCTTAGAAAACGTAATTGAGGCGCCGTTAACGGTTAAGAAAACAAAGCGAGCCCAGGCGGAAAAAGAAGGGAAAGAACTACTTGCGAAAGTAGGCCTTGGTGATAAAGCGAATGTCTATCCTAATAAGCTTTCCGGCGGACAGAAGCAGCGAGTTGCGATTGCTAGGGCGCTTGCAATGAAACCTGATATCATGCTGTTTGATGAGCCGACATCAGCACTTGATCCCGAGCTAGTGGGAGAGGTACTTTCAACCATGAAAGAACTGGCGAAAGAAGGGATGACGATGGTAGTCGTTACTCATGAGATGGGTTTTGCGCGTGAGGTAGGCGATTGGGTTGTCTATATGCATGATGGGAAAATTGTAGAAAAAGGCCATCCTAAAGAATTATTTAGTGAGCCAAAGGAACAGAGAACACAGGACTTTTTAAGTTCTATTTTATAACTGAAGCTATAAAAAAAGTAAGGAGCCCAGTGCTCCTTACTTTTTTTTCGAAACTAGGTAAATTCCGATGGCAATCAGAACAAGTGGCCAGAACTTTCCTACAAAGGAAAAGGTGGAATTGAGCCACAGTTCTAAGCCAGAATAAAGAAGTTCGATAATGGAAATAGCAAGTAAAAGTAAGCCGGGAATGAGACCGCTTTTTTTTGTCTTATAGTATGTGACCAAATAAGCCGCACTTAAGACTAGTGTATACATTCCCCAGCTATCTGGCCAAACAGCTAATTTCGTAACAAAATAGAAGTGTACACCAAGTCCAAGAAGCAAAATTCCCGGAAAAAGCATATTTCCTTCTTTTGTGATCGAACCTTGAATAATCATGGCAAGACCTATGACGATTAAAATCACTTGCCAGTTCATAAGCTGATCAGAAAAAGGAAGGTTTAGCGTTTGAAATAAATAAAAAAGTCCGATTCCAATAAACAAAACACCGGGAAAAATACTTTGACGTTTCAATGAAAATCCTCCTATTGTAAGAAATACGCAAGTTTTGCTATACATTTGATTTTCTGGTACATTAATAGTTGTATGATTACTAATAATATGCAGAGATAATTCTTTCTTCATCATATCATAATTGCTTTCATAGTCTGTTCACATTTCATAACTCTGTGTAATTTCTCACATGTTATACTAGTGATAGATGATAGCAAAAGATTAGGTTTGGTTAACAATTTTTTGGGGGTGGAACGATGCACATCCTGGTCGTAGGGTTGAACCACAAAACAGCCCCTGTGGAAATACGAGAGAAACTTTCCTTTCAGGAGAACGATTTGCCTGAAGCGTTAGATAAGTTGCGTCACTCTAAAAGTATTCTAGAAGCCGTGATATTGTCGACATGTAACCGTACTGAGTTATATGTGGTTGCCGATCAGCTTCATACAGGGAGATATTATTCAAAAGCTTTTCTATCTGAATGGTTCGGAATTGATAAAGATGAGTTTTCCCCCTATCTTGTGATTCGTGAAAACGATGCGGCGACAGAACATCTTTATCGTGTTGCAGCAGGTCTCGACTCGCTTGTTATAGGAGAAACGCAAATTTTAGGACAAGTACGCGATGCGTTTTTACTTGCCCAGGGTTCTGATACAACAGGAACGATTTTTAATCAGCTATTTAAACAGGCTATTACGCTAGCGAAACGATCTCATTCTGAAACAGAAATTGGAGAAAATGCCGTTTCGGTTAGTTATGCTGCCGTTGAATTAGCTAAGAAAATTTTTGGTGGACTTCAAAATAAACATGTTGTTATTCTTGGTGCAGGTAAGATGGGTGAACTAACAGCGAAAAACTTGCAAAGCAATGGGGTGGATCAAGTAACGGTAGTAAATCGAACGCTTGAGAAAGCAACGGAACTTGCTTCACGATTTAAAGGACAGGCTCGCTCGATGGATGAGGTTGAAATTGCGCTTTCTGATGCTGATATCCTGATTAGTTCTACTGGATCTAAGAACTATGTATTAACGGAAGAAAATGTGAAACCGTTGCTTAAAAAGCGAAGAGGTCGCCCACTATTTATGGTGGATATTGCGGTTCCAAGAGATCTTGATCCTTCGCTCAATAATATGGATTCCGTTTTTCTCTACGATATTGATGATCTAGAAGGGATTGTCGAGACAAACATTGCCGAGCGCAAGAAGGAAGCAGAGAAAATTGAGCTTATGATTGAAGAAGACCTCGTGCTCTTTCGAGAGTGGCTCAATACCCTTGGCGTCGTGCCGATGATTACGGCTCTTCGTACGAAGGCGCTTTCGATTCAAGCTGAAACAATGAAGAGTATCGAGCGAAAGCTTCCTGATTTAACTGATCGAGAACGAAAAGTGTTGAGTAAACATACGAAAAGTATAGTGAACCAGCTGCTACGTGATCCTATTGTTCGGGTAAAGGAGATGGCCGCAGAGCCGAATGCAGAGGAGTCGCTTGAGATCTTCACGAAAATCTTTGCGATCGAAGAAGAAATTGAGAGAGAACTCCATAAGCAACGAGTGAAAGAAAACGAAGAAAAAAGGCAGCATGAATCCGTTGAATACTCCCCTTTATTACAGGCATCGCAGTTGCGCTCCTAGGAGAGGAGACATGATTTGTGACGAACGCCAGCTGGCTTTATGATATAACCATACTACTTTATGCCCTTAGTGTACTGGGTTATTTTATTGATTTTCTGCAGAACAACCGGAAAGTAAATCAGTTTGCTTTCTGGTTGCTTTCTATTGTCTGGGTGCTGCAAAGTGCGTTTCTTATAACGCAGATTATTGAAATTGGCGGTTTCCCGATTTTAACACCTTTTGAGGGGTTATTTTTTTATGCGTGGGTAATTGTCTCACTATCGCTCTTGATTAATTGGTTTTTTCGAGTCGATTTTTTTGTCTTTTTTGCAAATGTACTCGGTTTCAGCATTATGGCCATTAATTTATTTGCTACTCGCGAACAGGCTTCTAGCTTGTTAACAGAACAGCTCATGTCTGAGCTATCGATTATCCATATTACAATGGCGTTTTTATCTTATGGGGCATTTTCACTTTCATTTATTTTTTCAATCATGTATTTGATTGTTTATCACATGTTAAAAGGGAAAAAATGGAGTAAGCGATTAAGAAGGTTTGGTGACCTATCACAACTTGAGAAGCTCTCCTATTTATGTAGCGTTCTCGGCGTCCCTCTTTTGTTATTAAGTCTTATATTAGGAATCGTCTGGGCCATGCTAAAGGTGGACCAATTTAGTTTATTTGATGCTAAGGTGATTATTTCTTTTTTTGTATTAGGCGCTTACAGTATGTATTTATATCAGAAAGTGGCTAGAGAGATGGAGGGGCGATCCCTCGCTTTATGGAACGTTGCGGCGTTTCTAATTGTATTAATTAATGTCTTCCTTTCTGGAACATTTTCAGAATTCCATTTCTGGTATGTGTAAGGGAGAGCTGAAAGGTTGGAGGAGTGTTCATGCGTAAAATTGTCGTTGGCTCAAGAAGAAGTAAATTAGCGATCACACAAACCAAGTGGGTGATCAGCCAGTTAAAAGAATTAAATCCTGGGGTGGACTTTGAAATAAAAGAGATCGTCACACGTGGTGACAAAATTCTTGACGTTACTCTTTCCAAAGTAGGTGGAAAAGGATTGTTCGTGAAGGAAATTGAAGATGCCATGTTAAACGGTGAAATCGATATGGCGGTTCATAGTATGAAAGATATGCCGTCTGTTCTTCCTGAGGGGCTCATGATTGGTTGTATTCCAGAACGTGAAGATCACCGCGATGTGATCATTTCTGAGTCTAAAAAAACGTTTAGAGAACTACCAGAAGGTGCCGTAATCGGAACAAGTAGTCTTAGACGTGGGGCACAATTAAAAGCCATTCGTCCAGATGTTGAAATTAAGTGGATTCGCGGAAATATCGACACGCGTATCCGTAAATTAACAGATGAAGATTACGATGCTATTGTGCTAGCCGCTGCAGGCCTTCATCGCATGGGGTGGTCAAAAGAAGTTGTAACAGAGTATCTTGATCCTGATTTATGCGTGCCAGCGGTAGGACAGGGGGCGCTCTCGATTGAGTGTCGAGAAAGCGACGAAGAGTTAAGAGGCATCCTAGAGAAGTTTAGCGATAAAGAAACGACAAAAACAGTATTAGCAGAACGTGCTTTCCTCCATACGCTCGAAGGAGGCTGTCAGGTCCCTATTGCTGGTCATGCTACACTTAGCGGTGAAACGATCACGGTAACCGGGTTGGTTGGAGAGCCTGATGGGTCTGTTATTATTAAAGAAATGGAAATGGGCATTGATCCAATCCAAGTAGGGAATACGCTAGCGAATCGAATGAAGGAACAGGGTGCTAAAGATATTCTTGATCGTGTGAAAGAGGAATTGGATCAATGAGTTCTCCGCTCTCAGGAAAGCGTGTGTTGGTCACGAGAGCTCGGGAGCAGGCAGCTACATTTACGAAATTAATTGAAGAAAAAGAGGGAATTTCGATTGAAATCCCTCTTATTTCTTTCGAACCCCGAAACCAATTATTACACTCGCTTCAACTGAACCAGTATAGCTGGGTTTTATTTACGAGCGCCAATGGCGTACGTTTTTTCTTAAGACAGGTAAAAATCCCTAAAGGTGTAAAAATTGGCGCGGTTGGAAGCAAAACAGCAAAAGCACTTAAGCGGTATGGAATCCAAATTGATCTCATGCCTGATGATTTTGTAGCTGAAGGACTTATTTCTGCGCTAGCTAAACAAGCTAAGCCCAAGGAGAAGATACTACTACCAAGAGGAAATCTCGGGCGAGCGGCATTACCAGGGCAATTAAGTGAATTAGGGTACGACGTCACTGATTTACCTATCTATGACACCGTTATTCCATTTGAATCTAAGGCAGCATTAATAGAGGTAGTGGAAAATCGGGAGTGTGATGTGATGACGTTCACTTCTTCGTCAACAGTCCATCACTGTGCGCAACTTCTTGGTGCGAACAATTTGAAAGATCAGCTCAAAGGGATCACAATAGTAGTTATAGGACCGGTTACAGAGAAGACGTTGCGATCATATGGAATCGCACCGCACGTCGTTCCTGAACAATATACCATTGAAGGAATGCTTGAAAGCCTGGAGGATTTCTTTGATAACTAGGAGGTAAAAAGATAATGGAAACAGCAAACTTTCACCGTCACCGTCGCTTAAGACGATCTGAATCAATGAGATCGCTTGTTAGAGAAACGTATTTACATAAAGAGGATTTGATTTACCCGATTTTTGCAGTTGAAGAAGAGGATGTAAAACGAGAAATTCCTTCAATGCCTGGTGTCTATCACTATTCATTAGACCGTTTGAATGAAGAGGTTCGTGAAGTAGTGGATCTTGGAATAAAGTCCATTATGATGTTTGGCGTTCCAAATCATAAAGATTCAGTTGGATCAGAAGCCTACTGCGATACTGGCATTGTACAAAGAGCGATTGCCCAAGTTAAAGAAGAGTTTCCTGAGTTAACAGTCATTGCAGATACATGTCTTTGTCAGTATACCGATCACGGGCATTGTGGTGTTATTGAGAATGGTTACGTGCAAAACGATGAGTCTCTTGAACTACTAACTAAAACAGCGATCTCTCAAGCAAAAGCGGGGGCTGACATCATTGCTCCATCTAATATGATGGATGGTTTTGTGGCTGCGATTCGTCAGGGTCTTGATGAAGCTGGATTCGTTGATGTTCCTGTTATGAGCTATGCTGTGAAATTTTCATCTGCATTTTATGGCCCATTCCGTGATGCTGCACACAGTACCCCACAATTTGGAGACCGGAAAACGTATCAAATGGACCCTGCCAATCGACTTGAAGCGATTCGAGAAGCAGAGAGCGACATTGAAGAAGGTGCAGATTTCTTGATGGTGAAACCGGCCCTTTCTTATCTTGATATCATTCGTGAACTCAAAGATCGCTTCCCGCTTCCGATGGTTGCGTATAACGTAAGTGGGGAATATTCCATGATAAAAGCAGCCAGTCAAAATGGATGGCTGAATGAACAAGAGGTTGTTCTTGAGAAACTTACAAGCATGAAGCGTGCTGGAGCAGATCTAATCATCACTTATTTTGCAAAAGACGCTGCTCGCTGGCTAGATCAATAGAACTGAAAGAGAGTGACTACAAAATGGGTAATTATGATCGTTCCAAAGAAGCTTTTAAAGAAGCATCTAAAGTGATGCCTGGTGGCGTAAATAGTCCTGTAAGGGCGTTTAAATCTGTTGGCATGGATCCGATTTTTATGGAAAAAGGGAAAGGCTCTAAAATTTACGACATCGATCAGAATGAATATATTGACTACGTACTCTCTTATGGTCCACTCATCCTTGGTCATGCTGATGAACAGGTTGTGAATCGACTGAAAGAGGTGACGGAGCTTGGAACAAGCTTTGGTGCACCGAGTCAATATGAAACAAAACTTGCTGAGCTTGTGATTGAACGAGTGCCATCAATTGAGATTGTGCGAATGGTAAACTCTGGAACAGAGGCTACGATGAGTGCGTTGCGTTTGGCTAGAGGTTACACGGGTCGTAATAAAATCCTTAAGTTTGAAGGTTGCTACCATGGTCACGGTGACTCCTTGTTAATTAAAGCGGGATCTGGCGTCGCTACGCTTGGCCTTCCAGATAGCCCGGGTGTGCCTGAAGGAATTGCTAAAAATACGATTACAGTGCCATATAATGATCTCGAAAGTCTTCGATATGCTTTCCAAGAGTTCGGAGATGATATCGCTGGCGTGATCATCGAGCCGGTAGCTGGCAATATGGGTGTCGTTCCGCCTCAGCAGGGATATCTTGAAGAAATTCGTAAGATTACAGAGGATAATGGCACACTTCTTATTTTTGATGAAGTGATGACTGGTTTCCGCGTAGGTTACAACTGCGCGCAAGGGTACTATAATGTTACGCCTGATTTAACTTGTCTTGGGAAAGTAATTGGTGGCGGCTTACCGGTTGGCGCTTATGGTGGTAAAAAGGAAATTATGGAACAAATTGCTCCAAGCGGTCCGATTTATCAAGCAGGTACACTGAGTGGGAACCCACTTGCGATGACAGCAGGTTACGAAACGCTCTCACAACTGACACCAGAGAGTTATCAGGAATTTGAACGTAAAGCAGAAAAACTTGGAGAAGGTCTTTCAAAAGCGGCTGCAAAATATAACATCCCTCACACGGTTAACCGTGCCGGATCTATGGTTGGGTTCTTCTTTACTAACGAGGACGTTATTAACTTTGAAACGGCATCTTCTTCTAACCTTGATCACTTTACAAACTACTTTAAAGAGATGCTTGCTCAAGGAATTTCCCTTCCTCCATCTCAATTTGAGGGAATGTTCCTTTCTACAGCACATACTGAGCATGATATTGATGAAACAATTGCTGCGGCAGAAGCAGCTTTCTCAAAGCTTGTTTAACCCAAAGCTACTGGCATATTTGTCAGTAGCTTTTTCTAATCTAAAGACAACGATAACTTTCTCATTCTTATTCAAAGTAGACATATTCCTGTGAATTACTCATACATGTGTAATGTATGGATAATGTTTGAAAGGAGGAGAAAGCATGCCTGAAGGCTCATATTTGCATTTCTCCGTAGAGGAGCAGGTCTGGTTAAAGAAAGGACAGGAAGTTGAAGAGGTTCTATCTATCTCACTTGATCCTGAAATTTCAATTGAAGAGTATGAAGATTATGTAGCAGTAAAAGGCTGTTTATATTTAACGGGAGAATACTTGCAGCGTGATCAGAATGGCGAGGAAGTAATGAATGAGGACTCTCCTTATCGCTCGATTCACGAAGTACATGTAAGAGAAGATGGAACGGCATCAATGGGCCACCGCTTTCCTGTAGATATTACCATTCCGGCAAGTCGGGTAAGAAGTCTTGAAGATATTTTTGTTACGGTCGATACGTTTGATTACACGCTAGTTGACGAAAATTGCCTTCAGTTGAAAGCTGATATATCCATTAGTGGAATTCAGGGTGATCTAAATCGTGAAGAAATAGACAGTGATTCATCGGAAGTGTATGAGGATGAAGAAAGCGAATATGATCAGGAAGAGAATGTTTGGGAGAATGATATAAAATATGTCGATCATCAGGAAGAATCACTTGAACAGACCTCTCATTTACGATCACCTCAGGTAGATATGCGAGCTCAATTGACTCAGTTTGAAGTTGATTATTCAAGCGAAGAAGAAGAAGTGCAGGAAGCATATCAAGAACCAACATATGACTTTCTGAGACGAATGGCTCATCAAATAGATGGGTCAACTGAATACAACAATCAGCCGATCGTAGAAGAAACGCGCTCTAGTCACAACGAATACGTTGATTATGAAGAGGTAGAAAGTTACGAAGAAGAGAAACAAGCGCCACGTGAAGAAAATGCTCTCTATTTAACAAGCATGCTGACAAAGGAAGAAGAGCAATTTTCAAGAATGAAAATGTGCATCATCCAACCTGGTGATTCATTAACTGAAATTGCTGAACGATACCGTGTTCTTCCAAGTCATCTAGCTCGTGTAAACCGTCTTGAAGAAGAAGAAGTAAAAGAAGGTCAGATTCTCTATATACCTATCAATCGATAACTTCGCTTGCCCCACTGTTCATGCATTGTGTTATTGGCGGGGTAAAAAGGAGTAATGAAGATGGACTTATTAACGCTTATCGAAGAAAAGTATGGTTTAAGAGAACTAAGGTGGGTGCGTAGACCTGAAGTAATGATGACCCATGTAGGGAAGCGAAAGGTATCATACTGGCGGGAGCGGGATTTGCTTGAGTATCATCTCAACTTCCGTGACCGCCTTTTTTTTACATCTGGGATTTTGTGTAATCGAATGATTCGCACTCTGAAGCAAGAGGCGTTTATTCCAATAGATCAAGGTTATCTAACAGTTCACGATTTTGTGGAAGATGATTTTTCTTTGGAGCTATATCCAGAAATGGAAGGGTATCTTCTTTCTTCCATCGTCAGGTGTGGGATAGGAAGACACGATTATACACATTTTCCTTACAGAGAAACGGTCAAATCGTTATTAGCCATTAAGTCACGATATCCAGATTCTTACCTACTTCTTATTAGCTTAATTCCAGATGTGAAAAAACGACTTTGCTATCATAACGATATTTTAAATGGCACCATTCCATTTTCATCCTATTCTTTAAAAGAAATGATGGGTCAGCTTTACTTTGAATGCAGTGACGAAGCACCTCGTTCTGTGTGTGAAGTCCTTTCAACTGAAGTGTATACGTGGTATAGAAGAAAAAAACGAGATGACTTTAACCACTGTTTTAAAGCTTTATTAAGTGAAATTGATCGAGAATGTAGAAGTGCATTTGTCCAATCAATCGTTGCGCCGTGGGAATGGAAAACGTGTATTCAGGCGCTACAAAATGAGGGGAGCAACGTGGATCGTCTGATGAAAGAGTTTATTGAAAAGTGGGACGCGATGAAAGTGATTACGGGTTTAGCGGAGCTCTCCATCTTGGAGGGGAGGATGGCGGTTCATGAGTGATCCAGCACTTCTATTTCAATATGATTTATATCCTGAACGTGTCGTGAGAATGGGGAAAGTGACAAAGATTGAGACAGAACGTGGCTCGTTTGCTTTAAAGGAGACAAAGCTAGGGAAAGAACAGATGGATCGTATTTTATACCTTGAGGAACGATTGAAACAGCTTCAATTTGCCAGTTTTGTACCTATTGAACGAACCAAATACGGCGATGCTTTTGTTTTTACAGAAGATGGAGTGGCTTATTTAACTCCATGGGTGGACGGAGGCGAAGGACACGCTCCGCAAAAAGAAGAGCAATTCGTTTTAAATCTTGCAGAACTCCATGGGTACACTGCCAGAGATCAAGCTTTCTCTGAAGAAGTAATCAAACAATCGTACCAAAAAATGATCTTAATGAGAGAGAGCAGACAGTTTGAAATGGAAAAATACGTAAACTCAATCGAAAAACGTGTCTATCTCTCGCCGTTTGAACTCACTTTTGTGACTCATTTTCATCGATTAATGAAATATTGCGATCTTGCTAAAACAAGATTAGACCAATGGTATGAGCAGGTCCTAGAAGCGAAACGATACCGATCGGTGTTTTGCCATGGAAAATGCTCTCTATCACATTATGTGATGAACGGGGGACGAGGCTACTTTATTAATTTCGAGAGAGCTGTGATTGATACACCGGTGCGGGATCTTGCCTACTTTATTCGATCATCTGTGCATCCATTTCAGTTCAATCCTGCCACAACAACGGCACATATTGGACGATATGAATCCCAATTTTCGCTATTAGAAGAAGAGAAAGAGCTCCTTGCAAGCTATTTATATTTCCCGGAATCCGTTTTTAATAGTGTCTACCGATTCAATGAGAACCGCCAGCACTGGCCCCATATTAAGCATGTCCGGTTATTCACGAAAAAAATAGAAGTGATGAATGGCATCGACCATGTTCTGCAAACATTTTAGATCCATTCAAAATAAAAACACACTTCTAGTGCTACAAGGATAATGAGGATAAGCACATCGACCGAAGTTGGAAAAAGGATCGTTCGAATTGTCTGAAACACAATAAAAGGCGGAACGAATTGAGCACAGATGTCCCTGAATTTATAAACAGCCGGCGGAAGCTGATAGCGATTCATTCCCCCAAAACGTTTTTTCATAGCATATTCCCCTTTTTTTTCATCTGCCGTTACAAACAGTCTATGTACGAAAGCGGATGGGGTGATTAAGAAGGGAGAGAACTGGCAAAGCTATGAAAAAGGGCGCTTAGCATCTTGACGATCTTGAATCTACACGGTAAACTTATTTATACAAATAGTCGACAGGCAAAGATAGGGAGTAGTAGAATGTGAACCCTTCAGAGAGAGAAATCGTCCGCTGAAAGATTTCTCAGGATTGTAACATTCGAAGTCGCCCTTGAGCTGTTTCTCTGAACGAGTAGTAGGAGAATCCGGTAATCCCGTTATTCGAATGAAGCGTACAGCTAACGTTTATTTAGCTGTAAATAAAGGTGGTACCGCGAAAATACTTCTTTCGTCCTTTTTCTAAGGATGGAGGAAGTTTTTTTGTTGTTCAAAAAATCCTTTTAGCTGAAAACGGAATGAGAAATCCGATGCAAACCGCCTGAGACTTATTGAATGGAAAGGAAGAGTGGCAATGGTGAATAAAGAGCTAACAATGCCGACGAAGTACGACCCGAAGGCAACCGAGCAGAAATGGTACCCGTATTGGGTAGATGGTAAATTTTTTGAGGCAACAGGTGATAAAGACAAAGAGCCTTATACAATTGTAATTCCCCCGCCGAACGTTACAGGTAAACTTCATTTAGGGCATGCCTGGGATACAACGCTTCAAGATATTCTTTCTCGAGTAAAGCGGATGCAGGGTTACGATGTTCTCTGGCTTCCTGGAATGGACCATGCTGGGATTGCGACCCAAGCAAAAGTAGAAGGCAAGCTTCGTGAAGAGGGAACATCTCGTTATGATCTTGGTCGTCAGAAGTTCCTTGAGAAGTCCTGGGAATGGAAAGAGGAATATGCAGAATTTATCAGGAGTCAGTGGGCAAAGCTTGGACTTTCATTAGATTATTCAAGGGAACGCTTTACACTTGATAATGGTCTTTCTGATGCGGTTGGCGAAGTGTTCGTTAAGCTTTATGAAAAAGGTTTAATTTACCGAGGGGAATATATTATTAACTGGGACCCTCAAACAAAAACAGCTCTTTCTGACATTGAAGTGATTCACCAGGAAGTGACAGGACACTTCTATCATATGCGCTATCCTCTAGCAGATGGTTCAGGCCATATCGAAATTGCAACAACGCGTCCTGAAACGATGCTAGGTGACACAGGAATTGCCGTTCATCCTAAAGATGAGCGCTACAAGCACCTTGTTGGAAAGAAAGCGATCTTACCAATTGTAGGGCGAGAAATTGAAATCGTGGCAGATGACTACGTGGACATGGAATTTGGTTCAGGAGCTGTTAAAATCACGCCAGCCCATGACCCTAATGACTTTGAAATCGGTAACCGTCATAACCTTGAGCGTATCCTTGTCATGAATGAAGATGGTTCAATGAATGAGAATGCTGGTGACTACCAAGGAATGGATCGTTTTGAATGTCGTAAACAGTTAGTAAAAGATTTGCAGGAAAAAGGCATTCTTTTCAACATTGAAGAGCACGTTCATTCTGTTGGACATTCTGAACGAAGCGGTGCTGTAGTAGAACCGTACCTTTCCACTCAGTGGTTCGTTAAAATGGGACCTCTTGCCGAGCAGGCAATTGCGCTTCAAAAATCAGAGGAAAAGGTTAACTTTGTTCCAGAACGATTTGAAAAAACGTATTTGAATTGGATCGAAAATATTCGCGACTGGTGTATTTCGAGACAGCTCTGGTGGGGGCATCGCATTCCTGCATGGCATCATAAAGAAACGGGTGAGATTCACGTTGGACTGGAAGCACCGACAGATATTGAAAACTGGCAGCAAGACGAAGATGTACTTGATACGTGGTTTAGTTCGGCACTTTGGCCATTTTCAACGATGGGATGGCCGAATGAAGACGCGGAAGACTTTAAACGTTTCTACCCAACGAACGTTCTTGTAACGGGTTATGACATCATCTATTTCTGGGTAGCGCGTATGATCTTCCAGGGCATTGAATTTACAGAGCAACGTCCATTTAATGATGTATTGATTCATGGTCTTGTACGTGATTCTGAAGGACGTAAAATGAGTAAATCGCTTGGTAACGGTGTTGATCCGATGGATGTTATTGAGAAGTACGGTGCAGATTCGCTTCGCTTCTTCCTATCCACAGGTTCATCTCCGGGTCAGGATCTTCGCTTCTATTGGGAAAAGGTAGAGTCTACTTGGAACTTTGCGAATAAGATTTGGAACGCTTCACGTTTTGCTTTAATGAATATGGATGGCATGACCTATGAAGAGCTTGATCTAACAGGTGAGAAATCTACAGCTGATAAATGGATTTTAACTCGCTTAAACGATACGATCGAACAAGTAACGCGCCTGATTAATAACTATGAATTTGGTGAGGTTGGCCGCTACCTTTATAACTTCATCTGGGATGACTTCTGTGACTGGTATATTGAAATGGCGAAGTTACCGCTATATGGTGAAGATGAAGCAGCGAAGAAAACAACGCGATCTGTTCTCGCCTATGTGCTAGACCAAACCATGCGCCTCCTTCATCCATTCATGCCGTATCTTACTGAAGAAATCTGGCAGCACCTTCCGCATGAAGGAGAGTCAATTACTGTTGCAAGCTGGCCTGTGAAGAGTGATGAGCTGCACTTCCCTGAAGCAGCTGCTGACATGGCGCTCCTAACTGAGATTATTCGTTCGGTTCGAAACATTCGTGCTGAAATGAATGTAGCACCTAGCAAGCCGATTGAGCTTCGTATTAAACCAAAATCTGGAGAGGCCCAAAAGCAGCTTGAACAAAATAGCCAATACATTGAGCGGTTCTGTAATCCTGAAACATTAACCATTTCAGCAGATCTACAGGCACCTGAAAAATCAATGACGGCTGTTGTATCTGGTGCAGAGCTATTCCTTCCGCTTGAAGGCTTAATTAACATTGATGAAGAAATTGAGCGTCTAAAAGGAGAAATGAAAAAGCTCGATTCTGAAGTTGATCGTGTACAGAAAAAACTCGCAAATGAACGCTTTATCAGTAAAGCGCCTGAGAAAGTCGTTGAAGAAGAACGAGCGAAAGAAAAAGACTATCTTGAAAGAAGAAGTAACGTGGAAGCGCGCATTAATGAACTAAAAAAATAAGAAAATGACGAATCTCTTCTTAGAGATTCGTCTTCTTTTAAGGGGGAGAAAGAATGTTTCAGTCATATGATGAGGCAATAGATTGGATACATAGTTTGTTAAATCATGGCATTAAGCCCGGTTTGGAGCGAATGGAATGGATGCTCGAACAACTTGATCACCCAGAAAGACGGTTGAAAACGGTGCACGTTGGTGGGACGAATGGAAAAGGTTCAACCGTAACTTACATGCGGACGGTGCTTGAAGAGTCAGGTTATGAAGTAGGAACGTTTACATCTCCTTATATTGAATCGTTTACAGAACGCATTGCTGTGAATGGGAAACCAATTAATGAAGAAGACATAATCGCTCTCTGTAATCGTGTTCAGCCGCTCGTTGAGGTGGCATCCGTTTCACCACTTGGTTCTCCAACTGAATTTGAAGTAATAACCGTTATTGCACTCATGTACTTTGGAACAATTGCCTTCCCAGATCTTGTATTAATGGAAGTTGGTCTAGGAGGACGGCTTGATTCTACGAACATTATTCATCCACTCGTTAGTGTGATTACAAATGTGGGCTATGATCACACTCATATCCTCGGTAGTGATCTCATGCAAATTGCTTATGAAAAGGCGGGGATTATTAAGTCAGGGGTTCCGCTTGTGACGACGGCTGAAAAAGAAGAAGTGTTAATGCTTTTGCATGAGACAACAAAATCTAAAAAAACGAAAATTTATCGTTTGAATGAAGAGTTTTCTATAGTTGAACATAGGGGTGATGATGAAGGAGAGCATTTCTCTTTCGAATCTCCTTACCGTAAACTCGGTGATCTACACATTCAGATGAAAGGTGAGCACCAGGTGAAAAATGCAGGAGCAGCGCTCATGGCGCTTGAATACTTGCGTGTTTTTTATGGACTCCATATTGAACAAGATATGGTTCAGCGTGGACTTGCAAGAGCAGCGTGGCCAGGACGATTTGAACAGCTTAATTCCAATCCACCTATTATTGTAGATGGTGCACACAATCCTGAAGGTGTTGAAAGTCTTGCAAGAACCTTGCAACAGCATTACGCTAAGGCGAAAATTCACGTTATTTTCAGCGCACTTGGAGATAAAGATATTGAATCTATGTTAAAGCCGCTCTATCCGCACATTCATGCGATTACCTTTACCACCTTTGATTTCCCAAGGGCGATTTCAGCTGAGAATTTATTCCAACGAGCAACCTTCTCACGCAAATCTTATGATGAAGACTGGAGAAGAGCAATTGAAACAACCATCGAACAAATGGGTACAAATGACTTGCTTTTAATAACAGGCTCTCTCTACTTTGTATCTGAAGTCCGCTATTTTCTAAAAAATTAGAATTTTAATGCAAAAAAATAGGACTTTTTCGCTACTTTTTGCTAAAATGGAACGTAACAACATGCGAATGGAAAAATATTCTTTCTATAACTGGAAGATGGAGGGGGAAATAATTGACGGCAACAATGAAACGTAACGTCTGGATTGTATGGCTTTTTTGCTGGCCACTACTCATTTTTGCAACGTTCTATTTCTTTCCCCCGGATTTTACAGGGAACATGGCCGATATTTTTGCGCTCTTTGTACTTCTTGCCGTTGTTGCCATGATGCCAATCAATGTGAAAGGAACGGACCTTTTTTTTATCCAGGGAATATCATTAGCAGTCTTTCTAAGATACGGTTTATTTGTGGAAACGATTTTAACTCAGTTAGCGATTCTCGTATTCTTGTTGAATTTGCGTGTTACGAGGAAAGATAGTCACCGCTATCCTGTTAATATGCTCATGTTTATGATTGTCTCCCTCGTATCAGGAGGACTTTTCTACTTACTTGGAGGTTCTACGGGTGAATTCTCTGGCGATGCAATTACTCAGCTGGTTCCTTCTATTGGCTATATTCTTTCACTTATCATTGTTAATCAAATCCTCCTTCATTTTTTACGTATTTACATTTATAAAGATGTTAACACGAAATTTTTTGGGAAAGATATGCTTTGGGAAGCGATATCGACAGGGGTAACCCTTCCGGTCGGTTTCCTCTTGTATATGTTACATACCTATCTTGGCACGATTGCGATCTTCTTTGTCGGGGTACCTTTTGTTCTGGCATCTCTTATGCTCAGGTTGTACTACTCGAGTCGAAAAGTGAACGATTTGCTTCAACAAACGAGTGAAATTGGTCAGCAAATTACGCAGTCACTTGATACGGACGAAATACTGCATTTATTTTTGAATGAAGTAAAGGATATGTTTGTCGTGGATTATGCATACATCATGGATGCGGAGCAGGTAAAAAAGCTAACGATTATTAAGAGCTTTGAAAAGGGGAGAGGCGTTCGGGATAATGGAGATGATCGTCTTTTTGAAGAAGGGATTAGCTCAAGAGTCTGGCGGAGTGGACGCAGTCGGTTATATACAAAACGGGCTCAGTGGAAAAATCTAACTTCGGGTATTCTCCCCCATACAGCGAACGCTGTTATATCAGTACCGATGAAGCGTAATAAGAAGGTTGTCGGCATCATTACCCTTGCAACCGATCGCGTTCGGTCATATGAAAAACATCATATTCTTGTTCTTCAAATTCTAGCGAACTATTTAGCGGTAGCGGTTGACAATGCGAGGCATTATGAAGAGACGAAAAGACGAAGTGAACGGTGTCCGTTAACCAATTTGTACAATTTCCGATTTTTTGGCGAATTATTGGATGAGAAATACAAACGTTTTGACACCGATCCCGATCCATTTTCTATCATTTTGCTCGACTTGGATCATTTCAAAAAAGTAAATGATACGTTTGGTCATCATAGCGGTAATGAAGTACTTTGTGGAGTGGCAAGTCGCCTTGAAGAAGAGATTGGAGAAAGAGGAACCGTTGCCCGGTTTGGAGGAGAAGAATTTGTAATTCTCCTAGAAAGCCATTCCCATAATGAGAGTTTACAAGTTGCTGAAGACTTACGATGTGAGATCGCAGATGAACCTTTTGAAATCTTTAATGATCTTGATAATGGCAATCGTCAGGTCATTTACGTAACGGCGAGTATTGGAGTTGCTACCGCTCCTGAACAGGGAGAGGATGCGCAAACGTTGATACGAAATGCAGATCGGGCGATGTATACTGGTGCAAAGCAGCAGGGACGGAACCGTGTTGCGAGCTATGTTGGATGAGTTAGACCCTATTCTTCACAATGCGGAGGATAGGGGTTTTTATTTCGTATTACCTTAATCATGCACTAGACAGTTGCACAGCAAGGATGCTAATAACGAGTTAGTTGTATAAAATTTCTAAAGGTTGTTAGCGATAAGTAGAAGAATAAGTTTAAAACTACCATCATTTTTTTGAAAAATAATCTAAATAAGGATGAAAGAAATGGGAGTTTTGTTACATGGTTATTTATTTCTAATTGGTCTTGTCCTTGGTTCTTTTTACAATGTTGTTGGTCTTCGTGTGCCTGTTAAACAATCAATTGTTACTCCTCGCTCATCCTGTCCAACATGTGCCCGTAAGCTTTCACCATACGAGCTTGTTCCTGTTTTTTCATATTTATTTCAAAGAGGAAAATGCAGGGGATGTTCATCAAGTATATCCCCTATCTATGCTTTGGTTGAATTTGTTACAGCTCTTCTTTTTGCAACCGCACCTTTTTTGGTAGGATGGTCAAAAGAATTGTTGATTTCCTATGGATTGATTTCGCTTGTTGTTATTATCTTTGTTTCAGATACTATTTATATGTTAATACCTGATCACATTCTTATATTTTTTGCAGGTTACTTTGTTTTGGGGCGTATTATTGTTCCAATGGATCCTTGGTATAGTCCCTTAATAGGAGCAGTTGGAGGCTTTTTGTTTCTCCTCTTAATCGTTGTGGTTAGTAAGGGCGGAATGGGAGGCGGTGACATTAAATTATTTGCCGTGCTAGGCATTGTTTTTGGTTTTCAAGAATTAATTATCGTTTTTTTCTTTTCTACTTTATTTGGGACGATTATTGGAGTCACTGGGATAGTGATTGGAAAAGTAAAAAGGAAGCAGTATATTCCTTTTGGTCCTTTTGTGGCGTTGGGATCACTTATAACTTATTTTTATGGTGATCAACTCTTACAATTGTATTTAAATTTTCTTTGATGAAAATGAATAGCGGGCACTCGCCTTGTCTGATCTCAAATAAAATAGTTAGCTTAACTTTAAACCCTTACTTATTAAGATTTATCACGTTTAAAGGGAATTTAAAAAAGACAAGGCAAATTTTAAAAAGATGTTCCTGTTTTGAATAGGGGGCATCTTTTTTTCTACTGAAACCTGTACTTTTCTAGACATAGACTAGTCTAAACCATACCTCTTAAGAGATTAAGTGGCGCCGAATAGTGTTCGATAGAAGAAAATGTGCTCTATAGGACACATTTTTTTCAAATTTATTCTTCTTATGGATACATATTTTCACGGATGAGTTTTCTTATGCTGTCCTCCAACTCTAGTATTTTCAGTTCTAGCATTTCATGAGATTTCATAGACTGTAGTACAAGCCGGTACTTGAGGGGGATGGGAATGGATAAGGAGAAACGAACGATTTCGATTCGATTAAATGATGAGGTCCATAAGACTCCAGAAACACATAAAGAAAGCGCAGCGGCTGAGGAAAAAGAATTCGAATGGATTTTACCTGAGCGACGAGATGCTAAAAAAATCGTAGAATTAAAAAAACGACATAGTCAGAAAAAAGCAACTTCATTTTTTGAGCAGTCAAAGAAGAATTCGAGATTACCAGTAGGACGCAAAAAGAAAAAGCATCTTGTGGCTCATAAGAAGTCGGTGGTCACCTTCCATAAAAAAGTTGTCGCTTCAGCAGTCTTTGCTATTGCGCTTGGGGTTTTATTTGGATTCGGTTTATTAATGGTTTTTGGTGGAGAGAGTGTCGCCACGCCGCCTATCGATCAATCGAATGAAGCGGCATCCGTGGTAGCTAGTGAAACAGACTTATCCCTTGACCTACACGTCGTGCAGTCCGGTGCATATGAAACGGAAGAGGCCGCGAAGGAATTTCAAGATAAACTAAAAGAGAAAGGCTTACCTGCGACGATTTTTAAAGGAGAAAAATATTTCTTGATTATTGGTGTATCGCCTTCTGTGGAAGGTCAGGATGCCCTTGCATCCTACTTTGAAAGCAATGGACAAGAGGTATATAAAAAGTTATGGACGGTGGATGGAAAAAAAGCGGTGGCGAGCGTAGAGATGGCCAATCATTTGAAAGAGAGTAAGGAGTTAATTGAACAGCTAACGACGCTTGACCTTGTTGCTTTATCAGAGGGAAAAGTTTCAACTAAAAAGGTAACGGAAGTGAAGAAAGCGATCCAAACCTGGAATGAAAAAGGGAGTGGAATAAAGGACTGGGAAGCAAGTGAGGGACAAGCATTAGCAGAAGCCCTTAATGCTGCTTCAAAAGAAATGGAAGATTATTCAGCGGAAGAAACAGTCCCTTCGTTGTGGGTGGCTCAGCAACATTTATTGGATGCGCTAGCAACGTATCAAGAAGTTGTAAAGGGATTGGAATAGTCTGATATTTGCGGAGTGAATGAATAAACGGTACGATATGATAGGAGTGTTAAGAGCGACCCTCCTGAAAGGGTTGCTCTTAACGAATTAATAATAAGATTAAACAAATTTTAACTGTATGCACATACAGAATCGAAGTGAAACGAAAAATGTAAAGAAACGTTAAAAAATTAAATTGTGGAAAGAAAAGGGATTTGATAAGCTATTATCAAGCCCTTTTCCCACTTGTGAATCTTTTACAAAAAGGGTGGTAAAATGAAGCGCCTCGTTTTAGCCTCAGGGTCTCCACGTAGAAAAGAACTTCTAGAGCAAGTGAACCTCCAATTTGAGATTATTGTTAGCCGCTTTGAAGAACATCACTCTCAATCTGTGCCCCCTTCTGAACTTGTGAAACAGCTTGCATTTGGGAAAGCGAACGATGTTTTTATGAATGCCTCGGACGCGATTGTCCTGGGAGCAGATACGGTTGTCACACTTGATCACGATGTACTTGGGAAGCCAGAAAGTCGCCAGCATGCGAGGCAGATGCTGAAAGCTTTGTCTGGTCGAACACATATCGTTTATTCAGGTGTGGTCATTCTATCCAGCGAGCAACGGTCACAGTTCTATGAAGCAACTGAAGTAGAATTTTGGGACTTAACAGATGCGGATATTGAGAATTATCTCAATACCGGTGAGCCGTTTGATAAAGCGGGAGGTTATGGTATACAGGGTTTCGGTGCCGCCTTTGTGAAACGTATTCACGGAGATTATTATAGTGTGGTAGGGCTTCCGATTTCCAAAACGCTTCGAGAACTTGAGGCGTTTGGAATTTTTCCGGAGATTCAGCGTTAGTCAGACACGAAGATGAATCCAGGGAGGAAGCGTGTTGCTTAATACACCGTTAATGATTCGCGATTATCCTGAAGAGGAGCGCCCGAGAGAGCGTCTTGTGAAGGAGGGTCCTGAGACATTGTCTAATCAAGAGCTATTGGCGATTATTCTCAGGACCGGGACAAAGCAGGAGTCTGTCCTGCAGCTATCTTACCGCATTATTCAATATTTTGAGGGGCTGCGACTGCTTAAAGATGCAAGTATCGAAGAATTAACCTCTTTAAATGGCGTAGGCACGGCGAAAGCCGTTCAACTCATTGCAGCGATGGAGCTCGGTAGAAGGGTGAGTCGTCTTCAAATGGAGGAACGCTATACGATTCGTTCACCGGAAGATGGTGCGAATTATGTGATGGAAGACATGCGCTTTTTATCACAAGAGCATTTTGTTTGTTTATACTTAAACACGAAGAATCAGGTCTTACATCGTCAAACGGTATTCGTCGGAAGCTTAAATGCGTCTATCGTGCATCCTCGAGAAGTTTTTCGAGAGGCTTTCAGGCGATCGGCTGCATCATTAATTTGCTTTCATAACCATCCAAGCGGTGATCCGACACCAAGTCGAGAAGATATTGAAGTGACAAAACGTCTCGCAGAGTGTGGTAAAATGCTTGGTATTGATATGCTTGATCATATTATTATCGGAGATCAGAAGTTTATTAGTTTAAAAGAAAAAGGATACGTATAGGCAGTGGAATAGTTTTCCCACTACCGTTTTTAATACTGATGCAGTATAATCATACTTATGAGTTTTGCTTGAATTGAAGGGAGATTTAACATAAATGTTTGGTGGATTTTCAAGAGATATGGGAATAGATTTAGGTACAGCTAACACGCTGGCATATGTAAAAGGAAAAGGTGTCGTTGTTCGCGAACCATCAGTTGTTGCACTTCGTACAGACACAGGATCAATTGAAGCAGTTGGTAACGATGCAAAAAACATGATTGGTCGTACGCCGGGGAATATTGTGGCCCTACGTCCAATGAAAGATGGCGTAATTGCTGATTTTGAAACGACGGCAACGATGCTGAAATATTTCATTCAGCAAGCACAGAAAAATCGTTCTGTTTTTGCACGAAAGCCTAATGTAATGGTCTGTGTACCCTCAGGTATTACAGCTGTTGAAAAAAGAGCGGTTGAAGATGCAACGCGTCAGGCAGGCGCACGTGAACCTTACACGATTGAAGAGCCTTTTGCAGCAGCGATTGGGGCAGATCTACCAGTTTGGGAGCCGACCGGTAGTATGGTTGTCGATATCGGTGGGGGAACAACAGAAGTTGCCATCATTTCTCTTGGAGGGATTGTAACGAGTGAATCGATTCGCATTGCTGGAGATGAAATGGACGAGTCTATTATTCAGTATGTGAAGAAAACGTATAATTTGATGATAGGTGAACGTACGGCTGAACAGCTTAAACTTGAAATTGGTTCTGCTGGAACGACAGAAGGCATTGATGCCATGGATATTCGCGGACGTGACCTAGTAACAGGACTTCCAAAAACAATCAGCGTTTCTGCTGATGAAGTGTCTGGGGCGCTACGTGACACAGTTAATAGTATTATGGAAGCTGTAAAAGTAACGCTAGAGAAAACACCGCCTGAGCTTGCAGCGGATATTATGGATCGTGGCATCGTTCTTACAGGAGGCGGAGCGCTACTTCGGAACTTGGATCAAGTCATTAGTGACGAGACAAAAATGCCTGTTATTGTTGCAGAGAATCCGCTTGAATGCGTTGCGATTGGTACCGGGCGTGCGCTTGAAAATATTCATTTGTTCAAATCTAGAGCTGGTATAACTTCCCGCTCAAAACAGAAGTAGTTGGAAGGTGTAACGCATGCCACAATTTTTTTCAAATAAACGTCTCATTGTATTGCTTGTGAGCATTATTATTTTAGTTGCGTTAATCGGTACATCCATGAAAGAACGCGATGCGCTTACAATGCCTGAGCAGTTTTTCAAAGATTCCATTGGTTGGCTTCAATCAATCTTCTATAAACCCGCTAATTCAGTAGCGGGTTTATTTGAGAGTATTGGAGATATGAAAGACATGTATGAAGAAAATGAGCTACTTAAGTCGAGGCTCAATGAATTTGTTGCCGTATCAGAAGAGCTTAAAACTGTTAAGAAAGAAAATGCAGATTTAAAAAGCGAGTTAAACATTGATTCTTCAACTGGGCTCTCGAACTATCAGACGTTTCATGCAAATATGATTGCCCGGTCACCTGACCGCTGGAATGATTTGTTAACGATTGATAAGGGAGAACAGGATGGGGTACAAGCAGATATGGCTGTAGCGACGCCAGATGGTTTAATAGGTAAAGTGAAAAACGTTCAGCCCTTCTCTTCAACTGTTCAACTTATTAGTGACGTTGATCGTACGAATCGAATTGCCGCAATGACGCAGGAAGATAACAATGTTTTCGGAACAATCGAAGGATATGATACGGAAAAAGAAGTGTTGCTTTTTTCAAAAATTCCAGTAGATACGAAAGTGGAGAAAGGCCAAACCGTTATTACGGCGGGTAATGGGGGGATTTTCCCACGCGGCATTGTAATAGGTGAAATTGTTGATATTGAAACGGATAACGTTGGGACAACGCAAACTGCTTATGTGAAACCAGCTTCTGACTTGTATGATATTAACAACGTCATGATTATCGATCGCGGTGCACAAAACGTAAATCCTGATGAGGGGGAAGGTGAAGAAGAATGAGGCGTTTTTTTCTAGTCGGAACGCTATTTATTCTTTTTCTTCTGGAAGGCACTGTTTTTCAGGTGTTTGCACCTGAACAATACGGTTTTGACTTTCAACTCATTCCACGTTTTGTGACGGTGGTTGTCATCATGATTGGAATGGTGTTGTCCCCAGCTTATGGCGTTCTATACGGTGTTGTTTTTGGTCTTCTACATGATTTGATTTACACAGATCTTGTTGGGGTATATATGTTTGGAATGTCGGTTGCAGCTTACATAATCGGTTATTTATCGAAAGTTTTTCACTTGAACTGGTTTACGACCCTTATACTTGGTTTATTAGGCGTCACGATGGTGGAATTCTATGTGTATGAATTGTTTTCTTTAATTAATGTAACGGACGCATCTTTCCATTCCTTTTTCTACAGTCGCTACCTACCTTCCTTACTTTTAAATGGAATCTTTTTGCTTATTGTTTACTACCCTGTAAAACGGTTGCTTGAAGATTTATCTGAAAGCCGTAGACAAGAAAATCAGGCCAAAAGAAGGAGTTTCCTTTAGCAACGTTGAATTATTCTATGTTGAGGTGAATGAAATTGTCTATGGTACAAAAGCAAACGCAGCATTTTGTAACGATTAAAGGAACGAAAGACGGCCTGAATCTGATTTTAGATGATTCCTGCGCTTTTCGTGATGTTATAAATGAGCTTGATGAAAAACTTTCCGCTCGACATATTCAGCAAACAGAAGGACATACGATTACCGTTACGCTTAAAATTGGCAATCGGTATTTAACTGAAAAGCAGGAAAAAGAACTTCGAGCCATGATCCAATCAAAGCAAAATCTTGAAATTGATCGCATTGATTCAAATGTTATCTCACGAGATGAAGCAGAAGAAGAGCGCAAAAGATCCACGATTACATCCGTAGCGAGGACGGTTCGCTCCGGACAAGTTCTTGAAGTAGATGGAGATTTGCTTCTTATCGGAGATGTGAATCCAGGTGGCACCGTAAAAGCCTTCGGCAATATTTTTGTAATGGGAACGCTTCGTGGCATTGCCCATGCAGGAGCTTATGGGGATATCGAGGCGGTTATTACAGCTGCAGTGATGAAACCTTCCCAGCTTAAAATTGCTGATCTTATCAGTAGGCCGCCTGATCAAGTAAGCGCAAGCATTCATGAAGCAGAATGTGCTTTTGTCAAAGACGGTCAATCTGAAATTAGCGTTGATCGCGTTCAAATACTGACCAAAGTACGACCGAATTTGACTAGGTTGTAGACAGAAAGGGGAATGTTGTGTGGGAGACGCTATCGTCATTACTTCCGGAAAAGGTGGTGTGGGTAAGACCACAACGACAGCAAACATTGGAACAGCTCTTGCACTATCGGGGAAAAAAGTATGTCTGGTTGATACGGATATCGGTCTTCGAAATCTTGATGTAGTGATGGGGCTTGAGAATCGTATTATTTATGATCTCGTCGATGTAGCTGAAGAAAGGTGTCGGCTTCATCAAGCCTTAATTAAAGATAAGCGCTTTGAAGCGCTTTACATGCTTCCAGCTGCACAAACGAAAGATAAATCCGCTGTGCAGCCTGCGCAAATGAAAAAAATTATTGATGAACTAAAGCAGGATTACGATTACGTGTTAATCGATTGCCCGGCGGGTATTGAGCAGGGCTTTAAAAATGCGATTGCTGGTGCAGATAAATCCGTTGTTGTTACGACTCCTGAAACGTCAGCGGTAAGAGATGCCGATCGTATTATCGGTCTACTCGAAAAAGAAGAGAACATTGAAGCGCCGAAGCTTGTCGTGAATCGGATTCGAAATCATATGATGGAAAGCGGCGAAATGCTTGATGTCGATGAAATTGTTTCGATTCTAGCAATTGACCTATTAGGCATTGTTGGAGATGATGATACGGTCATTACCGCTTCAAACAAAGGTGAACCGATTGCACTCGATCCTAGCTCAAAAGCTTCTATTGCCTATCGTAATATCGCTAGACGCATTTTAGGTGAATCAGTTCCGCTTCTTTCTCTTCAAGAAGAAAAAGGCGTGTTTAATAAAGTGAAAAAGTTTTTTGGAATTCGTTCTTAAATCTCGGCTGCGGCCGGGATTTTTTTATTGAAGAAAGCACGGCATTGGTGGTCTAAACAAGTGCTTTGGTATGAAGGAAACCATTCTTTTCTACGTATTCAACTGACATATCCACTCAGGACAAGTCATAAACTGAATACTACTTATAGGAAGGATGGGTGAGGAATGCGGAAAGATCTGGATGATGTGAGAAGGCGACTCCATTCGAGAAAGAAACAACGTCAACCGTTGCGTACAGTCTCTCGACAAGGACTAAATCATGATCATATACCTTCGTATTCGAAACAAGATGTCGAAATGAAGCTTCACCCGCTATTTAATAAGCAAAGTTTCTTAATGCGAGCGATGATTGCCGCCTGCTTATTTTTGGGGGCAGGCATTTTATTTAAAGCAGAAAGTGATCGTCTCGTTCCAGCTCAGGATTACGTTACTGAAATGATGGCGGAAGAATTCCAGTTTGCCACTGTGAAAGATTGGTATGAAGGAAAGTTTGGAAATCCTGTGGCTTTGTTTCCGACAACTCCTGAAACGAACTTGAATGCTGAAGCCCCTGTCTATGCGCTACCTGCTAGTGGAAAGGTACAGGTACTTGAGGATTTTGAAACGACCGGCAAAGGAATTATGGTTGAAACCGTACTCAGTTCAGGAGTTGAAGCGATTGATGCAGGGGTTGTCACTTATGCAGGAGATAAAGATGGGATAGGGAAGACCGTTGTTCTACAGCATACAGATGGAAGCGAGTCATGGTATGGAATGCTGGATTCAATTGATGTTTCTCTTTACGATTTTGTTCAAACAAAGGATCAACTTGGGAGCGTTTCAAACTCTGAAGATGGAAAGACTGGAACGTTTTATTTTGCCATAAAGAAAAACGAAGCGTTTATTGATCCGCTTCAAGTTGTCCCAATCGAATAATGTTAAAAAAGATATCGATCCATCCGCTTTTCTGGATGACTATAGGTCTTTCTATTCTAACAGGGCGTTTTCGAGAAATGCTGCTGCTGTTCGTGGTTGTCCTGATTCACGAGTTAGGGCATGCGGGAGCAGCTCGTTTTTTTGGATGGCGATTAAAAGAAATTGTTCTTCTTCCATTTGGTGGGGTAGCTGTCGTAGATGAGCATGGAAATCGTCCATTTAAAGAAGAACTAATTGTTATACTTGCTGGTCCCCTTCAACATGTCTGGATGATTGGGGGCGGTGCCATTTTCTACTATTTAGGATTATGGGATGAAATGTTCAGTCTCTTCCTTCTTCATAACCTAATGATTCTCCTTTTTAATTTATTGCCCATATGGCCACTTGATGGTGGTAAGCTTCTTTTTTTATTTTACTCCCTTCGCTATCCGTTTAAAGTATCTCATAAGGTGATGCTTCATTCTTCATTAATTTGTTTATGTCTCTTAGTTCTTACGACGGTGACTTATTTTCCGTTTCATTTAAATCTATGGATGGTCATCATTTTTCTTTCAGTATCACAGTTCAAAGAATGGAAACATCATCATTATATTTATTTGCGCTTTTTGCTTGAACGTTATTCAACTTCTATTAAGGGAAAGGAAAAGGTTGTTTCGGTAGCCCCTGACATGAAATTGACTGAACTTCTCGCCACGTTTTATCGTGGTTATCACTATCAAATTGTGATAGAAGATCTGAACATTGAGGCAGATGAGAAAGTTTTACTTCATGCCTTTTTTAAAAAGAATCAAATTGGGTGTGCAGTTGGAACGCTATTTAGGTAAACTAAAGAAAAGGACGTAAAGGAGAGCGGCTATGGAACTTATCGTTTTTAAAAAAAAGGAGTGGCAGGCAGCCGCTATCGTAAACAATCAAGAAATTACTGACATTTGGGGAGAAGCCTCCTGTCAAAGAAAACCGGATCAGGGAGATCTGATATTCGGGAAAGTTTCTTCCATTTTAGATGATAAAAATGCTGCATTTGTCTCCTTAGGTAGTGGAAAACCTGGTTTATTAAATGGGGATGAATTGATTTGCGCACAGAAAAAAAAGACAGCCGGTGAACGGATGCTGGCTGTTTCTACTTGTATTCAAGAAGGACAGTCGATCCTTGTTCAAGTTAAACACCCTGGTGTGGATCGAAAAGGGCCGATAGTGACAGAACTCGTTTCATTAACTGGAGCATCTCTTGTTTATATGCCGTACGCTGGCTATTCCGCCGTATCTAAGCAGTTGCCAGCAATGCGAGAAGAACTTCTGCAAATCGCTTACGAACAATGTCTCGAACAAGAAGGACTTATTTTTCGGACAAGTGCCGCCTATTTGAGTAAAGAAGCACTTATAGAGGAGATCGAACATCTTCGAGAAGAATGGCAACGGATTCTTCAATCTACCGAAGAGGTGCGGGCTCCAAGTGTGATCAAGAAAGCTGGTGGACTTGCTGAACGAATTAGCAAGCTCTATCCCCTTCATCGAGTAACTGAACTTGCTACAAATGAAGTGGATGCTGTGAAAACCTTTCTGCCTTTGTTGGCAAAAGGTGCGAAAGTGATGTCGGAGGAGCAAAGTGAGAACGTGATTCAGCTTCTTGAGCGAACGATTCAGGGCATAGAGAAGACAGTCAAAATGGGGAAAGCAGCCCTTCATATTGAAGAAACGAATGCAGTAACGGCCATTGATGTAGATAGTGGCGGCGTAAGAAGAAGTACTAAAAACCAGACACATCTTGAAGTAAACATGATGGCGATTGATGAAATTGCAAGGCAGCTACGACTTCGGAATACTGGTGGCATGATTATTGTTGATTTTTTAAGGGTTGATGAGAAAGAACGCGAAGCACTATTGATCCAGATGAAGAAGAAGGAAAAAGCGGACAAACGGTTAAAGGTTGGAGGCTTTACGAGGCTTGGGTTGTTTGAGATGCAGCGTAAGAAAGCAGGTCTTCCCTTAAGTAAGCTTATTTAAAGTTGAAATGTAAGAAGTAGGATTTCTTGCATTGACACCGCAATTTTCGCTGTGGTATGATTTAGTGGTTAGTTCGTTTGGAAGCACCCAAAGAGCTACAACCGCTCAAAAACAGGTTTTTAAGCTATTTTTAGCACCTGCAATGGCGAGTCTTAGTATTAGAGGAGGTGCACGTATGTACGCAATTATTGAAACTGGTGGTAAACAAATCAAGGTTACTGAAGGTCAAGAAATCTACATCGAGCTTCTAAACACTGAAGCTGGTGAAACGGTTACTTTTGACCGTGTGCTAATGGTTGGTGGAGACGATATTAAAGTTGGTTCTCCTATGCTAGATGGCGCTACTGTAACTGGTAAAGTTGACAAGCACGGTAAAGGTAAGAAAATCACGGTTTATAAATATAAGCCTAAGAAAAACTACCGTCGTAAGCAAGGACACCGTCAACCTTACACTAAAGTAGTTATCGACAAAATTAACGCTTAAGGATCACGAAGATGATACGTTTCAATCTGAAGCGAGATTCTGACAATCGCATCCATTCATTTTCTCTTTCAGGACACGCTGAGTCTGGCCCTTATGGCTATGACTTAGTCTGTGCAGGTGTTTCTGCCGTGTCGATCGGGACAGTGAATGCGATTGAATCCCTTTGCGATGTAACTCTCATAGTTGATATGGAGGATGAAGGTGGCTACCTTAGCTGTACCGTTCCAGGTCATCTGGATCAGCGTACTGGTGAGAATGTTCAACTTCTTCTCCAAGGAATGGAAGTATCCATTTCCGCTATTGCCGAGGAATACGGCAAGCACATTCAAATTACTCACACATAGGAGGTGGGACAATATGTTGAAAATGAATCTACAGTTTTTCGCATCGAAAAAGGGTGTAGGTAGTACAAAAAACGGCCGTGATTCAATCTCCAAGCGTCTTGGCGCGAAGAGCGCAGACGGCGAGTTCGTATCCGGCGGTTCGATTCTTTTCCGTCAACGCGGAACTAAGATCTACCCTGGTACAAACGTTGGCCGCGGTGGAGACGACACTCTATATGCGAAAATCGACGGCGTTGTGAAATTCGAGCGTCTTGGACGTGACCGTAAACAAGTAAGTGTATATCCAGTTGCTAAAGAAGCATAAGCAGCTTAAGAAAAACTCTAACCGAACGGTTAGAGTTTTTTGATATAATGAAGAAAATGAGCTAGATAAGTGACGATGCACAATGAATTCGCGTAAGATTGTTTTCTTTTAAGTCAAAGTAACATACAGAAATGATCTATTGTTATAATGAAGGAAATGGTTAGAGCATTGGGAGTGCAATTATGTCTAAAAAGTGGAATACCTTTGACGTTCTGCGCCATTCTCGTCATGATTGGTTAAATCGTTTGCAGTTGATCAAAGGCAACCTTGCACTGGATCATGTGGACAGGGCAAAGGAAATTATCGAAGAAATTATTATCCAGTCGAGACAGGAAGCAAAATTATCGAATTTAAATGCTCCGAAACTTGCAGAATATATATTAACGTTTAACTGGTGTAACCATTTATTTCAGTTGGATTTTGAAGTGATCGGAGACGAGTATGATATTTGCACGTACGAAGCGGATCTCATTGAGTTAATCGCTCAATGTACAGCAGTGCTTGATTCCCAAGTGAATGTACCTGCGGATCACCACTTGTTATTAACGCTTCAGTTGTACCATGAAGAAATTCATCTTGTTTTTGACTTTCAGGGTGAAGTTTCCGATCAAAACAAGCTCAAGCTGGCGTTCGAGAATCCTGAGGTTAAAAGCGCTAAATTGATTGAATTAGAGCAAACGGAACAGGAGCTAGTTAGCACGTTTTTGATTAAATGAGGTGAAAGTATGTTTGTAGATCAGGTCAAAGTATTTGTAAAAGCAGGCGATGGCGGAAATGGTATGGTTGCCTTCCGTCGTGAGAAATATGTACCGGATGGTGGCCCTGCAGGTGGCGACGGAGGAAAAGGCGCTAGCGTCATTTTTGAAGTAGAAGAAGGTCTTCGTACACTGATGGACTTTCGATACAATCGTCATTTTAAGGCGAAAACCGGTGAACACGGCCGTTCAAAGAATCAACATGGTCGTAACGCAGAAGATATGGTGGTTAAAGTTCCACCTGGTACAATTGTATCAAATGCGGAAACTGGAGAAGTGATTGCTGATTTAACGGAACACGGTCAGCGTGCAACAGTGGCTCGCGGAGGTCGCGGAGGTCGCGGTAACTCACGTTTTGCTTCTCCATCTAATCCTGCTCCAGAGCTTTCTGAGAATGGAGAGCCTGGGGAAGAGAAAGATGTCACATTAGAACTTAAGGTGTTAGCCGATGTAGGACTTGTTGGCTTCCCAAGTGTTGGTAAATCTACTCTTTTATCTGTAGTGTCTGCAGCAAAGCCGAAAATTGCAGCGTACCATTTTACAACAATTGCACCGAATCTAGGCGTTGTTGATACGAAAGATGGCCGCAGTTTTGTGATGGCTGATTTACCTGGACTAATTGAAGGAGCTCATGAAGGAGTTGGCCTTGGTCATCAGTTTCTGCGTCATATCGAACGTACGCGCGTAATCGTACACGTGATTGATATGTCTGGTATGGAAGGCAGAGACCCGTATGAAGATTATATCAAGATCAATGATGAATTAAAGCAGTATAAAATGCGGTTAATGGAACGTCCACAAATTATCGTTGCGAATAAAATGGATCTTCCAGATTCACAGGAAAATCTCGAAATCTTCAAGGAAAAACTGGAAGAAGATTTCCCTATCTATCCAATCTCTGCCGTAACGCGTCAGGGTGTGCAAGAAGTTCTGTTTGAAATTGCAGATAAGCTTGAAACAACACCTGAATTCCCTCTTGATGAAGAGAAGGAAGAAGAAACGCGCGTGATGTATCGTCACGAAAAAGGTGCACCAGAGTTCTTTGTGACGCGTGATAGCGATGGTACGTTCGTCGTGAATGGACCTCGTATTGAAAAACTATTCAAGATGACAGACTTTAACCGAGAAGATAACGTCCGCAGGTTCGCACAACAAATGCGTAGCATGGGTATTGATGAAGCGCTACGTGAGCGTGGAGCACAAGACGGAGATGCGGTTCGAATTCTGGAATTCGAATTTGAGTTCGTAGACTGATGAACGGATAAGACTGTCCAGATCGATGGACGGTCTTTTTTACATAGTAACTACAAATATGGGCCGTAGCTGGCCGAAATAGAGGTGAGGGGAAGCATGAGCAAAGAAGACAAGAATTTCTATCTCGTTCGAGAAGATGTGTTATCTGATTCAATGTTAAAAACACTACAGGCGAAACTTCTTCTTGAAAGTGGAACAGTGGAATCTGTACGAGAGGCCATAGATGAAGTAGGAGTTAGTCGAAGTGCTTTTTATAAATACCGCGACACCATCTTACCGTTTCATACAATGATCATTGAACAGATTGTCACGCTCTCTGTTCACCTAGAAGATCGTTCAGGCGCACTTTCAAGGGTACTCAGTACAGTGGCGCAGCTTGGTTGCAACTTATTAACGATCAATCAAACGATCCCTCTACAGGGCTATGCTACGGTTATCTTGACAATGGAAATAGGTGAAGCCAATCTTCGCTTAAACAGTTTACTTGAGAAAATTAAAGAAATAGAAGCCGTTAACAATGCAGAAATTATTGGATCAGGAGCATAGGGGGAGAATGTGGATATGCAAAAGAAGATAGGTTTTCTTGGACCAGAAGGAACGTTTACTGAAATCGCAGCAAAAACGCTATTCCAAGAGGAGGAACGCACGCCGTTTCCAACAATTCGCGCCTGTCTTGAAGCGGTAGAAAACGAAGACGTTGATTATGGGGTGGTTCCCCTTGAAAATACGATTGAAGGCTCTGTTAATATGACGCTTGATCTTCTTTCACAACAAGTTTCCCTACCAATCGTCGGAGAACTCGTCTTACCGATTCGACAGCACCTGCTTATTCATCCTAACCAACAGGATTGGAAAAAGGTAAAGCATGTCCTTTCCCATCCACATGCGATTGCTCAATGTCATGTTTTTCTTCAACAGGAGCTACCTGAAGCTGAACTGAGTAATGCTGCTTCAACAAGTGCTGCTGCGGAATATGTTCAGCACTCAGGCAAGATTGATGAAGCTGCAATCGGAAATGAACTCGCTGCTGAAAAATACGGATTAACGATTGCTCAAGCTGATATTCATGATACCGAAGACAACGATACGCGTTTTCTTGTATTGCACAAAACAGCTGAAGCCTTGCCGAGAACACCTTTGTTCAGGGAAGATCGCGTCACATACAAAATCATTCTTCCTTCAGATTATCCAGGGGCACTCCATCAAGTTCTTGCGGCATTTGCGTGGCGCAATCTTAATTTAACAAAAATCGAGTCACGTCCGATGAAAACAGGGCTTGGAAATTATTTCTTTATTATTGATGTAGAGCGACCTAATCGAGATGTGCTGTTAAAAGGTGTTATGGAGGAAATTCAAGCACTTGGCATTGGCATCTCTGTGCTTGGCGAATATCCTTGCTTTGTTGTGAACCAAAAAAATAGCTGACTAATAGATAAAAGAACGGCTGAGGAGCCGTTCTTTTTTCGTGAGAATCGCTAAGTTAATCTTGTTCTAACAATAATCCTTGTTCTTTTAATGCGTCAATGACCGCTTCAAGTTGCGGCTTGGAATTCGCCTCAATGGTATGAAGGTGTACCCCCGAAGTGAGTTCCGACAAAAGGGAGGCGTTTGTCGTCGAAAGTTTGGCTAGAAACTGGTCTGCTTCCAAACGATTACCAACGAAAAGGGAGGCCGTTAAATGACCATACAATGGATGTTCAACTGTAACATCTTTCACAGTACCTCCATGATCTACAATGGTATAAAGCTCTTTTTTTGTATCGATTGGTGAATGTTTACACGCTATAACTTGTTCATGTTTCATGTCTTTATGATCTGTACTAAACATTATATACCCTTGCGATGTCGCGATAATCGGTTCATTTCTTGCCTTTAGTAACGAAATATCCTGAACGATGACTTGTCGACTAACATTCGTTCGTCTAGATAAATCACTTCCGGTTAATGGTTTTTCGCTCTCTTTTAACCACTGAAGTAAGAGCGATCTTCGCTTCTCTCCTAATATTTTTTCTCCTTGTCCCATACCTGAAGACCCCTTTCCAAGAACATGTTCTCCACCCTTATTATATCTTTGTTACGGAACAGCGTGTAAGGATTTCATAAATTCCGTCTACCGTTTTTTCGATCTCTTCTAGAGTTGTGTTGCATCCAAGACTGATACGAACGAGCTCTCTTGCTTCATCATTTGTTCTTCCCATCGCACGTAATGTTTTGGAAGGTTGCTGTTGACCTATGGTGCAAGCTGACCCAGTTGAGACTGCAATGCCAATCCGATTTAACTCTAACATCACATATTGTCCTTCAATCCCTTTTAATCGAATTCCAATAATATGGGGGAGTCCCTCTTTCCCTTCGATGACAATATTCGGATGTGCCAATCGGTTCAGGAGGTGAGAGCGGAAATTTGTAAGCTTTTTTTGATACGTGTTTAATTGATGGACCGCTTCCTCTGCTGCAGCTGCAAAAGAAAAGATGCCCGGAACATTCACAGTGCCAGGACGAAATCCTTTTTCATGAACCGTTCCTGGCATAACTGGCTTCCAGGAGATTGAGGGATCGATATAGCAAGCGCCTACGCCTTTTGGTCCATACACTTTATGAGAAGAAAGAGATACGGCAGAAAGGTGCATTTCAGATACGTCTAAATTTACTTTTCCAAACGCTTGAACAGCATCTGTGTGAAAAAGGATACGGCGTTTTGCTAACTCCATACCAATCTTTTTAAGAGGTTGAAGTGTACCAATTTCACTGTTTCCAAAAGCAATTGATACTAAAATAGTGTCCTCCCGTATGGCTTCTAGAATTCGCTCTACAGACACTTGGCCGCTTTCGTCATATGAAACGTATGTGACATCGTATCCTGCTTGTTTGAATTGTGAAATGGTATTCAGTACAGAAGAATGTTCAGCACTTGCTGTAATGATATGTCCTCTCGTAAAAGAGTTAATTATACTTTGAAGTGCTAAAACATTAGCTTCCGTTCCACCAGAAGTGAAATATACACCGTTTGGGTCGCCATTTATAAGCGAGGCGATAGAGCTCCGAGCATTTTCTAATAAATAAGTGGCGTCAGTTCCAGCGTTATGAGCACTTTCAGTATTTCCAAAGAATTGTTTAGCGGATTGCGTATAAGCGTGTATTGCTGTATCGGACATAGGGGTTGAAGCGGCATAATCTAAATAAATCATATTGTCTCCTCATTTTCAGTCTTGTTATTTATTAAAATATATGTAAATATAGGTGTCAAGACACATGTTAAGTTTTGTGGGTGTTTTTGATATCGTATAGTGAGAGAAGGGGTTTCATGGAGCTGTTTAGCACGGAAGTATTAGTGATTGGTAGTGGCGTAGCTGGGTTGATGGCTGCTGAACGTCTTTCATTGGAAAAGAATGTGACGATTATCACAAAGTCGACTCTTGGTAAAAGCAATTCGAAGCTTGCACAGGGTGGAATTGCAGCAGCAATGACTGTAGAGGACAGCTGGACCAATCATTTCTTTGATACGATCCGAGCAGGCGTCTTTCATAATAACGAAGAACTAACAGAGCTGCTCGTTAAAAAGGGTCCAATGCAAGTCAGGCATCTTATTAATCTGGGAGTACAGTTTGATAAAAGCAGTGATGGAGAATACAAAAGATGTCAAGAAGGGGCCCATAGTATACCGCGAATTTTTCATGCTGGTGGAGATGCTACGGGAAAAGAAATCATTCATACGCTCATACACCGGATAAAAAAACGATGTACCATTCTTGAGGATCACATGGCGATTGATTTCCTTATGGATGAAGGGAAATGCACGGGCGTCAAAGTCCTAAATCAAAACGGAGAAATCATAATAGTGAAGGCGGCATATACCATACTTGCAACGGGAGGAGCCGGGCAGCTTTACCCCGTCACCTCAAATGATTCAGCGATTACTGGGGATGGGCTTGCCATGGCTTATCGAGCTGGAGCTAAATTAACAGACCTTGAGTTTATGCAATTTCATCCAACGATGTATGCAGGCATATCTGATCGGTCATTTTTAATTTCTGAAGCGGTTCGCGGTGAAGGCGGCACATTGATCACATCAAGTGGGAGTCGTCTCATGGAAGGAAAGCACGAGCAATGCGACCTTGCGCCAAGAGATATTGTAGCGAGAGCGATTCAAGATGAAAACTCCCAAGTGTACCTCGATATTTCAACCATACTGCAGTTTGAAGATAGATTTCCGACAATTGCGTTGCAGTGTCAAAAACATGGCGTAGATTTAGGCGAGAGGATGATTCCTGTAAAGCCTGGTGCGCATTTTCTTATGGGCGGTGTGATGACAGATCAGTTTGGGCGAACTTCTCTTGATGGATTATTTGCTCTTGGTGAAGTTGCCCATACAGGGGTGCACGGGGCCAATCGTCTCGCAAGTAACTCTCTTCTAGAAGGTATTGTTTTTGCATATGAAGCAGCTGAGTGGATATTGCACCATCATCGAAATGTGCCAACAAGCGAAATAAAAGAGCAAGAAACAAGGTTGAAAGAGCCGTCTGTAAGTACATCGGAATTAAAAAACGTTATGGCTCAGTATGTAGGTATGAAACGAACAAGTGCAGGGCTAGATTTTGCGATAAAGTTACTCCAACCGGATATGATGAATGAAGTTAGTAAGTTAGATTTTCAGTCACTTGAACGAGCGAATATGGGACTGGTCAGCTGGCTAATGGCGACTTCCGCTTATTTACGTAAAGAAAGCAGGGGCGCTCATTATCGAGCCGACTTTCCGTTACAGCTACAAGAATGGAAGCAAAAAAGAATACTTAGGAGGATTCATCAAGATGATTGGGTTAAAAGTCAGAAAAGATCTCGAACAATTCTTTATTGAAGATTTGGGAACTTCGGATTTGTCGAGCGAGCTACTATTTCCTGAAGATGAGCAAGCAGAAGCGGTTTTGATTTCGAAGGAAAGCGGCGTTTTTTGTGGTAAAGAAGTCATTGAAATTGGCTTTCGAATGCTTGATGAAGCGAGTCGCATTGAAGTAAACGTAACGGACGGTAATCTTGTTGAAGAAGGAGATGTTATTGCATCTATAAAAGGAAATATTCGAGCAATACTGACGGGGGAGCGCGTTATATTAAATTTAATTCAACGAATGAGCGGCGTGGCTACAATGACAGCTCGTGCAATTGAACTTCTTGATGATACTTCCATTCGTATTTGTGATACGCGCAAAACGACCCCAGGCCTTCGCATGTATGAAAAGTATGCAGTGAGGTGTGGAGGAGGGGTTAACCACAGGATAACACTTGATGGTGGTGTGATGCTAAAAGATAATCATATTGCACAGTTTGGGAGTATTGAAGGGGCCGTGTCACATGTTAGGAGCCGTCTTGGACATATGACTAAAATTGAAGTTGAGACATCAACTGAAAAAGAAGTGCTTGAAGCTGTAAAGGTTCAAGCTGACGTAATTATGTTCGATAATTGTTCACCAAAAGAAGTAGAGGCGTACACGAAATTAGTTCCTGAACCGCTCATCTCGGAAGCTTCAGGGGGGATTACGCTTGATAACTTAGCATCTTTTCGGAAAACAGGAGTGAACATGATTTCACTAGGTTGTTTGACTCATTCTGTTCAAAGCCTTGATATTAGCTTACGCATGAAAGGGGAATTATAAAATGAGTATTTTAAATGCCTTAACGAAGCCTGGACTACCCGAACACTATAAAAACCTATCAGAAGAAGAGATGGTAAAGAGGGTCGAAGCAATTAAAGCAGAGATGGGAGATCGGTTATATCTTCCAGCTCATCATTATCAAAAAGATGAAGTTGTTCAGTTTGCAGATGATACAGGAGATTCTCTTCAACTGGCACAGTTAGCTGCGCGAAATAAAAAAGCAGAAGCAATCGTGTTTTGTGGGGTTCATTTCATGGCCGAAACCGCTGATATTTTAACAGAAGACCATCAAACAGTGATTCTTCCTGATATGCGAGCAGGTTGTTCAATGGCAGACATGGCTGATATTTATCAAACAGAGCGCGCCTGGACAAAGCTTCAATCACGTTTTGGTGATACGATTCTTCCTTTAACGTATGTCAATTCAACGGCTGCGATAAAAGCGTTTGTTGGGAAAAATGGAGGCGCAACAGTGACATCATCTAATGCAATGGCGATGGTAGACTGGAGCTTTACTCAGAAAGAACGTATATTGTTTTTGCCAGATCAACATCTCGGAAGAAATACCGCTTACGAACTTGGTGTTCCTTTAGAAGCAATGGCTGTATGGGATCCAATCACCGATACGCTAGAGTACGAAGGGGATGTTGATGCAGTAAAAGTGATATTATGGAAAGGTCATTGCTCAGTGCATGAGAAATTTACTGTTGAAAACATAGAAGAAGTAAGACAGCGTTTTTCAGATATGAATGTCATTGTTCATCCTGAGTGCAGTTTTGAGGTAGTGGAACGATCGGATTTCTCTGGTTCTACAAAAATGATTATTGAGACAATCGAACAGGCAAAACCAGGTTCAAAGTGGGCGATTGGTACGGAAATGAACCTGGTTAACCGCATCATACAGCAACATCAAAATAAAACAATTGTTTCCTTAAACCCAAACATGTGCCCATGCCTAACCATGAATCGTATTGATTTACCGCATCTCCTCTGGGCACTTGAAGAAGTTCAGCAAGGAAAGAAAACCAATCAAATTAAAGTAGAGGCAGAAGCAGCTTATTACGCAAATCAAGCGTTGGATCGTATGCTCGAACGTGCATAGAAAAAAAGGAATCAGACAATAGGTTTGATTCCTTTTTTTAATATTAATAACTCTCCTGACTCATAGGCACACTCTCTCCTGCATATTAATGTGATGATCTTATCCTTTCAAAAAGGTAGCAATCTGCCCAGTCATGCATACACTGTACTGAATTTCATTGTACTGATTACAGGAGGGAGTTTTTTAGGTTGAAAATACATGTTGTTCAAAAAGGCGATACGTTATGGAAAATCGCTAAAAAATATGGTGTTGATTTTGAGCAATTAAAAGCTGTTAATACACAGCTTAAAAATCCTAATATGATTATGCCAGGTATGAAAGTGAAAGTTCCATCAGGTGGCGTTCCGGTTAAGAAGAAAGAAATGCCGATCAAAGAAATGAAAAAAGAAATGCCAATGAAAAAAGAAGCGCCGATGAAGCCGAAAGAAAAACCGTCCATGACAATGCCGATTAACAATGAGTTAAACATGGGGTTAAATATGAACATGAACATGAATATGATGCCTCAGGAAGAAAAGCCTAAGAAAGTGAAACCAAAAGAAACAAAGCCTGAAAAGAAAGTTGAAGAGAAAAAAGCACCGGAGAAAAAAACGGTTGAGAAAGCGAAGAAAATCGCTGAAAAAAAACCTGTTGAAAAAGCAAATAAAGCAGAGAATTTATTTTATCCAATGAATGATGAGGAAGTGCTCAGTGAGTATGAATCATCATCAATGGAAATGCCACCGCCACCAATGAATCAAGGATACCCTAATAACAACGTAGCTGGGACCATGAGCTATGCGAATAAAGAATATAACGGTGGTTATCCAGGCTACCCAACATCAGTAGGCGGAGCTCACATGGGCTATCCTAATAACCAAAACGTAGCTGGAGCTTACAACAATCCGAACCAAAACGTAGCTGGAGCGAACATGAACAATTATGGAATGGGCGAAGAAAGCTCTGAAGTAGCAGGAGCATATGAAAGCTATGGTGAAAAAGGAAACAATGGTTCAGTAGCAGGCATGCAGTCATGGGGAAATCCAAACGAAAACGTAGCAGGAGCATATGAAGGCTACGGTCAAAAAGGAAATAATGGAGGCTACCCTGGCTCAGTAGCAGGCATGCAGTCATGGGGAAATCCAAACGAAAACGTAGCCGGCGCGTATGAAGGCTACGGTCAAAAAGGAAATAATGGAGGCTACCCTGGCTCAGTCGCAGGCATGCAATCATGGGGGAATCCAAACGAAAACGTAGCTGGAGCATATGAAGGCTACGGTCAAAAAGGAAATAATGGAGGCTACCCTGGCTCAGTAGCAGGCATGCAATCATGGGGCAATCCAAACGAAAACGTAGCCGGCGCGTATGAAGGCTACGGTCAAAAAGGAAATAATGGAGGCTACCCTGGTTCAGTAGCAGGCATGCAATCATGGGGGAATCCAAACGAAAACGTAGCCGGCGCGTATGAAGGCTACGGTCAAAAAGGGAACAATGGAGGCTACCCTGGCTCAGTAGCAGGCATGCAATCATGGGGGAATCCAAACGAAAATGTGGCCGGAGCATATGAAGGCTACGGTCAAAAAGGAAATAATGGAGGCTACCCTGGCTCAGTAGCGGGCATGCAATCATGGGGGAATCCAAACGAAAACGTGGCCGGAGCATATGAAGGTTACGGTCAAAAAGGGAATAATGGAGGCTACCCTGGCTCAGTAGCGGGCATGCAATCATGGGGGAATCCAAACGAGAACGTAGCCGGAGCCTCAATGGGGTATGGTAATGGAATGGCGCCGTATGGCAATGAAGAATATCCAGAAGCTGTGATGGGGGCATATGGTTATCCGAATCAAAATGTAGGTGGAATGATGATGCCTCCTGGCTATCCAACTCAGCCGATGTATCAGCAGCATAACTGCGGGTGTGGGGGGAGTCAAGTCTCTCCGTATCAACAAATGGCTCCATATGCAAACCCTGGATACGTTCAGGGAGCTAATAAGGCTCCAATGATGGATTATATGGGAATGGAAAGTAGCTATGCGGAATCACGCTAGTCATAGGGAGGGGGCTATCCTAAAAGGGATACGCCCCTTTTTTATCCAAATAAATCCAATTAATCCACTTGTTTGGAGAGCTATAACTAACAATGGAGAAGCTGTTTTTTTGAAAGCTGCACCAAGAAAAGAGACCGTCTTTAAACAAATTAAAATTTCTTCCGTTGCATCATCCTTTGTTTCTTATCTTCCTTTCTCGGATGGCGAATGGATAAAAGAAAGTGGTGGGCTTACGTTCGCATGCATGAAAACAATAGAAGGACGAGCGCTTAATTATGCTTTAAAGGAAGATCGTCATCTTGCGGTTGAGAAAATTGCACATTTTCATGAAGAAGTTCAAGGGACGAGTTGTGATGATATTCCAACGCTTGCGCTTATTCCAAAATGGAGGAACCGCTTCGTTCGTTTTAAACAAGATATCGAAGGCAATGTGTATCCTCCTCAGCAAGAAAAGCTTATCCATTTTTATTTGTCAATAGGTGAACATGTTGTCTCGCAAATGAAAGAAGTGGCACGACTTGAAGAAACTGCTTTACGTTACCGCTATATTGTTCACGGCGACCCTGCACACCATAATTTCATCTTTAGTAGGAATCAATTACGACTGATTGATGGCGATTTGATTAGCTATGCACCACGCGAATATGATTATTTACAGCTATTAAACCGAATGCTTCCTCACTGTAATTGGTCCTTAGATGAATGGCAAGAATCGTATATTTATCCGCTACGTCAATGTATTGAAACCCCTTATCTTAGAAAACTGCTTGCCTATCCTGCCGATTTTTACCGGGAATGGTTAGTGAATCCTAGTGGAAGAAATGAATTGTTAGTAAAAACTGAAGAACACCATTCAAAACGTGCCGAATTTGTCCATACTGTACTTTAATTAGTACCATTGTTACCTAGAACTAACAGATTAAAAACATCAGCCTCCTCACATTCTAAAGGTGAAAGGAGGTTATAAATTTGAGAAAAACGATACTGACGCTTTCTACAATGATGCTTGCTGGTGGGTTAATCGGATGTACGGCTGATAATGAGGCAATGGATACGCGTTATAATGATTCCACACGTCCGATTGGATACTACACTAGTGAAAATAATAACGGGGACTACCGAGAAGGTCCCGTTACAGACATGGTGGATCGCGATTATGCAAATGGTGTTAAAGCCCCAGATAGAAAGCAAATTGATAAACGTAATGGGATGAATGGACCAGGTTACATGCGAACCGATGATAATTATTCAGGTTACGACAATGAATTGTCTAAACGACTTGCGAAGCGCATTAATAAGCTTAAAAACGTGGATGACTCTCGTGTTATTGTATACGGAGATCAGATTATGATCGGCGTCGATACGAATGACAAAAATGATGCGGATGTAAAAGATAAAGTCCGTAGCGAAGTAGCGAAAGTGACTAAGCAGAAAAATATTTCGATTTCAACGGATGAAGATGTGTTTGGCCGAATGGGTGATGTGAACAATCGTCTGGCAGATGGCAAAGGTTTTGAAGAAGTTCAGTCTGATGTTAATGCGATTCTAAATGATATCGGCAATGCAGCAAAACGACCTTTTGAAAACAACAAGTAATTAGAATAACGAGCGGGCTGAAGCCTGCTCGTTTACATATGCAGAACGCTTTTCGGTTAAATGATTCTTATGTTACGTTTAATGGAATCAGTACGTTTGAAAGGAGTTCTTAATGATGGCAGGACATTCCAAATGGAAAAATATTCAGCGTAGAAAAAACGCCCAGGATGCGAAACGTGGAAAAGTATTCATGAAGTTAGCTAAAGAAATTTTTGTCGCCGCAAAGCAAGGCGGTGGCGATCCAGAAACAAATCCTTCCTTAAGGCTTGCTATTGATAAAGCAAAATCCTCAAATATGCCGAACGATAACATTGATCGTGCAATTAAAAAAGCGACAGGCGACCTAGACGGCGTCCAATACGAGAATGTGACTTATGAGGGCTATGGACCAGGAGGAGCCGCCATTATGGTCCAATTGCTAACAGATAACAAAAATCGTGCTGCGGCAGATGTACGTCATGCTTTTAGTAAAAATAAAGGGAATATGGGTGAAAATGGATGCGTCTCCTTTTTATTTAATCGGAAAGGTCTTTTCATTCTAGATCGCTCTGAAAATGAACTTGATGGAGAAGAATTAATGCTTCAGGTTATTGAAGCCGGTGCAGAAGAAATGGAAACGACGGAAGAAGCCTATGAAATCTATACAGATCCGCAAGATTTCCGGTACGTTAAACAGCAGTTAGAAGCGAAAGGTTTGACCTTTTCATCCGCTGAAATAACGATGATTCCAGAAACGTATACCCCTTTAGAAGACAATGATGGCATTGACATGGTGAAACTCATTGACCAACTTGAAGATAATGATGATGTTCAAGAAGTTTATCACAATGCAGAAATAAATGATGAGGTTTATGAGCAACTGTAAGCTACAGATTATCTGTAGCTTTTTTGATGCATACAGTTTGCTAAATTGGAAACGCTAACGGCATGAACTTCTTGTATATGGAAGAAAGGTGTTGGAAACATATGAAAATCCTTTATCCACTCATTCTCTTAGGTTGTCTAGTAGTCTTTGGAGGAAACTCAGTTGAGGCTTTCTACCCTGAAAACGGGTTAGCGGTAAAAAGAGAGGTTGGGCAAGAGGATGGTCCTTTAATTATTGAAGTTGAGTTACGAACAAACTATGCAGACGGTGTGACTACAAAACGATCGGTGTATGAAACGATTTGGTCAATGGAAGATTTATGGAGTGAATATGCAGACTGGCAACTTCTTGATCAGGAAGAAGGGAAAATGGTTTTTGAGCGAAATTTTGAAGATATTTCGCCAGCTAGTAAACAAAATGGCCATTTTGGATTAACGGAGGATGGTATTTTAACCATTTTTGATGGCGATCCTGCCGATGAAAAAGTCATTCAGACGTTCTTCCAAATTGACGTTGGAAAGCTTGAAAGTCAAAGGCGCGAACAGCTTATGGAGGGCATTCCGGTCGAGTCATGGTACCAGTTTGAAGATGTTATTCAATCTTTTTCCAAAATTAAAAGCGAACCTGTCCAATAGGACGGGTTTTTGCATTTAAATAGTAACTCTTGGTCAAGCGCTCCAATCTCTCCGTTTCTAAACGCTCATCTCCGCTTTTCATGTCTAGCTGCGCGGGCCAAATCCTCTGTCTGTTTCACCCAATCGAATGAGACAAAAACCGTCTCAATCTCATGGGTTCCAACATCCTGCGGATTTTAACCGGCCCGCTCCGCTTTTCATGTTTTTATGGTAGAATGGAGAGATAGAAATACATGTTCGTATGTACAAGGGGAGAGAGTAGCTTTGATTGAATATATTAAAGGCACGGTTGAATATATTGATACAGAATACATTGTGGTGGAGTCCAATGCGATTGGTTATAAAATCTATTGTGGCAACCCATTTGAGTTTCAGAAATATCGAAATCAATCGATCCAAATTTTTACCCATCATTACGTGAGAGAAGATTTAATTGCTCTTTATGGCTTTCCGACGCGAGAAGAGCGCCTTTTGTTTGAGAAGCTTTTAAATGTATCAGGTATTGGTCCTAAAGGAGCTGTTGCGATCTTAGCAACTGGTGAACCTGATAAAGTGGTAAGTGCGATTGAGATGGAAGATGAAAAATTCCTAACCAAGTTTCCAGGTGTAGGAAAGAAAACCGCACGTCAAATTATCCTTGATTTAAAGGGGAAGCTAAAAGGTTTTGGAGCCCCAACCGAAGGGTTATTTGCTATTGATGAGGTGCCAGAAGAGGGCGCTCATGAACTTGATGAAGCGTTAGAAGCCTTGAAGGCTCTCGGATACGCCGAACGAGAAATTAAGAAGGTTAAACCGAAACTCCTAGAAGAAACGCTAACAACCGATCAGTATATTAAGAAAGCTCTTCAGCTTATGCTGAAGCAATAAGGAGGGAGTAACGTGGAAGATCGCATTCTTTCCGGAGAACAGGTCGGCGACGACTCATCCGTGGAATATAGCCTCCGTCCTCAGCGATTAAGTCAGTATATTGGACAAGATAAAGTAAAGCGAAATCTTGAAGTGTTTATTGAAGCGGCAAAAATGCGAGAAGAACCTCTCGATCATGTGTTGTTATATGGTCCTCCAGGTCTCGGTAAAACGACTTTATCCGCCATCATTGCAAATGAAATGGAAGTGAACTTGCGCACCACATCAGGACCTGCCATTGAACGTCCAGGTGACTTAGCGGCTATTTTAACGGCGCTGGAACCGGGAGATGTGTTGTTTATTGATGAGATTCATCGACTTCCGAGAAGTGTGGAGGAAGTGCTCTATCCCGCTATGGAGGATTATTGTTTGGATATTGTCATTGGTAAGGGAGAAACAGCCAGGTCGGTTCGGCTAGATTTACCACCATTCACACTTGTTGGGGCGACAACAAGAGCGGGGTTATTAACAGCTCCTTTACGAGATCGTTTTGGTGTTCTGAGCAGACTAGAATATTATTTAGAAGATGAATTGCAAACAATTATTTTAAGAACAGCTGATATCTTTAATGTGGAAATAGCCCCGGATGCAGCGGCGGAGCTATCTCGCCGTTCTCGCGGCACACCTCGAATTGCCAATCGCCTGTTAAAACGGGTAAGGGATTTTGCTCAAGTAAAAGGGGATGGGGTGATCTCATCTTCACTTGCTGCACAGGCCCTCGAGATGATGCAGGTGGACCCGCTTGGACTCGATCATATCGATCACAAGCTTTTGTTAGCGATTATCGAAAAATTCCGTGGCGGGCCAGTGGGAGTGGATACGATTGCTGCTACGATTGGAGAAGAAAGTCATACGATTGAAGATGTATATGAGCCCTATCTTCTTCAAATTGGCTTTCTTCAGCGCACCCCTCGTGGTCGTATGGTGACACATCAAGTGTATGAACACTTTGGCTTGGAGGCTCCCAAGTAACGATGGGCATTTCAAAGCTATTTATCGTGTTGGGGCTTGCTTTTTTAGCTATTGGAGTTTTGTGGTCCTTTGTCGGTAAATTACCGGGTGATTTGGTATTTAAGAGAGGAAACACTACCTTCTTTTTTCCGATTGTTACTTCGATTGTGGTTAGTATCGTCCTGTCACTTCTCTTTTTTATTATAGGTAAGTTCAGATAAGGGGGAGCTGTCCACCTACCAGTAATGAACTGGTAGGGTGGGGAACTGCCCCTTAAGGGTGCGCGGACCTGTTGAGCTGTGGTAAAATCAATAAAGTTGAACATTTTTTAGAAATAGTGGTGAAAAAAATGAACGTAAATGATTTTGATTTTGAACTTCCCGAACGTTTGATAGCGCAGACCCCGTTAAAAGAACGGACAAAATCTCGCTTGATGATCTTAGATCCAGCGGAACAAAAGCTTCATCATAAAGAATTCTCTAACCTGGAGGAATATATCCAACCGGGTGATTGTCTTGTATTGAATGATACGCGTGTCATGCCAGCAAGATTATACGGATCAAAAGAAGAAACTGGTGCAAAAATTGAAGTTCTCCTGCTTAAGCAAATGGAAGAAGACGAATGGGAGACGCTTGTAAAACCTGCCAAGCGAGTGAAGCCAGGCACTGTGATTTCATTTGGTGATGGACGTCTTACAGCTGTATGTAAAGAGTCACTCGAACATGGTGGGCGAGTATTGGAGTTCAAGTATGAAGGCGTTTTTTATGAAATTCTTGATCAGCTTGGCGAAATGCCTCTTCCTCCATATATTACAGAAACGTTGGATGATCAAGAGCGTTATCAAACTGTTTTTGCAAAGCATAGGGGATCTGCTGCTGCCCCTACTGCAGGCCTGCATTTTACTGAGGAAATGCTTGAGCGTCTCGAAAACAAAGGCGTTCATATAGCATTTATTACCCTTCATGTTGGGCTTGGTACGTTCAGGCCAGTTTCAGTGGATAATATTCTTGAACATGAAATGCATGGGGAATTTTATCAACTGACGAAGGGGACGGCGGACCTGTTGAACCGAGTACGAGAAGAGGGTGGTCGGATCATCTCGGTAGGGACTACTTCAACGAGAACGCTTGAAACCGTAGCATCAGCTCATAATGGGCGTTTTGAAGAAGCATCTGGTTGGACTGAAATTTTTATTTACCCGGGTTATACGTTTAAAGCAATTGATGGACTGATTACAAACTTCCACCTTCCTCAGTCAACATTGATCATGCTCGTAAGCGCCCTTGCGGGAAGAGATTTTGTGCTTTCCGCTTATCGTACGGCCGTTGAAGAAGAGTACCGATTCTTTAGTTTCGGTGATGCCATGTTGATTTTGGAAGGGAGCACGAAGAAATGACGGAACCAATCCGCTATGAATTAATTAAAACGTGTAAACAAAGTGGTGCACGTCTTGGTAAACTGCATACGCCACATGGAACATTCGAAACGCCGATGTTTATGCCAGTTGGAACGCTTGCAACGGTTAAAACAATGAGTCCGGAAGAGTTGAAAGAAATGGGAGCGGGGGTTATTCTTAGTAATACCTATCACCTCTGGCTTCGTCCAGGACACGATATCGTCAAAGAAGCGGGCGGTCTTCATAAGTTTATGAACTGGGACCAGCCTATCCTGACTGATTCCGGTGGCTTCCAGGTATTTAGTTTAAGTGATCTCAGACAAATTGAAGAAAAAGGCGTCCATTTCCGTAATCATTTAAGTGGTGAAAAGCTTTTCCTTTCTCCAGAAGGAGCAATGGAAATTCAAAATGCCCTTGGTTCTGATATTATGATGGCATTCGATGAGTGCCCTCCCTATCCAGCCGAATTTGACTATATGAAGAGTTCTGTTGAGCGGACAAGTCGATGGGCAGAGCGTTGTTTAACAGCTCATGAACGTAAAGATATACAAGGATTATTTGGTATTGTTCAAGGCGGGGAGTATGAAGAATTAAGAAAGCAAAGCGCCGAAGATCTTGTGTCGCTTGATTTTCCAGGTTATGCGATTGGCGGGCTTTCCGTTGGGGAACCAAAAGATGTGATGAATCGTGTTCTCGAATTTACGACGCCTCATCTTCCATCTCAGAAGCCGCGTTATCTCATGGGTGTTGGATCACCCGATTCTCTTATAGATGGTGCGATTCGAGGAGTAGATATGTTCGATTGTGTGCTTCCAACGCGGATTGCGCGCAATGGAACACTGATGACGAGTAACGGTCGACTTGTGGTTCGAAATGCAAAATACGCACGCGATTTCCGTCCACTTGATGAAAATTGTGATTGTCACGTTTGTCGAAATTACTCAAGAGCGTATATTCGCCATCTTGTGAAATCAAACGAAACGTACGGCTTTCGCTTAACGACTTACCATAACCTTTATTTTCTGTTAAACTTGATGAAGCAAGTTAGACAGGCGATTATGGATGACCGTCTTCTAGATTTTAAGGCTGAGTTTTTTGAACAGTATGGGTTTAATAAACCAAATGCGAAAAACTTTTAATCCATAGATTGTGTAACTGCTAGAAAGGGGTGAAAAGATTATGAGTTCTACGTTAATGAATTTAGTCCCGCTTCTATTAATGTTTGCGATTTTCTATTTCCTTTTGATTCGCCCACAACAGAAGCGTCAAAAGAAAACAAAAGAAATGCAAGCAAGCCTAGAAAAAGGGAATAAAGTTGTAACTATCGGAGGAATGCACGGTATTATCGATGCAATGGACGAAGGTACAATTACACTCCGTACAACTGACGGTACAAAAATGGTGTTTGATCGAGCGGCTATCCGCGAGTCAATTACGGAGTATAGCAAGTAATAAGAAGAGCGTCCTCAGGAAGAGGGCGCTCCTTTTCTATGCTTCGCGATGATTTCCTCCTTTAACATTAACCCCTATGATTCCTCCAAGGACACAAATGAGACCATAGCCTGCATGGTAAAGCAGTTGTTCGAGGTTCATGTTTACACGATATCCCAGATATTGAATGAGGAAGAGTAGGATAATATACATACAAGCTGTTCCGCCGCCAAGCAGCCACCCGCGCTCGCCACCTTTACCGCCGGAAATAAAGCCTCCAATAAAGAAGGCAATCACAGTTGCCACAACAATGAGCGGATTCATTCCTTGCTCTGATACCGAAGTAAAACGAAGAATTAATGAAAAAAGGACGCTAGTTGCAAGAACAATAACAATAATTGTCAGTAAGCCCGATCCCATACTTGAGAGCGCATGTTTGGATCTCATTTTCATCCCCCTTATAACGAGATAGTTTGTACATTGTATTCGACGAAGAATGAAATAGAAGTCTATTCATGAATTCGGACAGCCCGTCATACGATGTTAGAAACAGGACAGGGAAGGGGCAGTATGGATTGGACATGATGATTGCGCTCACCATATTTGTTCTTGCTTACATAGGGATTATTACTGAAAAAATCAATCGTGCGATCGTGGCCTGTGGTGGCGGATTACTTATGTTACTCGGGGGAATTACAACAACGGATTCAGCGTTTATGAACCACGTCGATTGGAATACAATTGCCCTGTTGTTTTCCATGATGATTCTCGTTTCCATTACGAGTCAAAATGGGTTATTTGAATACATTGCGATTCATCTTGCACAACAAGTCCAAGGAAAACCCTTGCCACTTCTTGCTGTTATTGGCACGTTAACCGCGATTGGATCTGCGCTATTAGATAACGTTACAACCGTTCTTCTTCTTGTTCCGATTACACTTACTCTGACAAAAATATTAAAAATTACAAGCACGCCATTTTTAGTAACTGTCATCTTAGCCTCTAATATAGGTGGCACGGCGACATTAATCGGTGACCCGCCAAACATTATGATTGGTCAAGCGGTTGATCATCTTGATTTTAATGATTTCCTCTATAACCTTGCCCCAGTTGTTGTCGTCATTTATGCGGTCATTATTTCAGCACTTCTGTTTTTCTTTCGAAAGAGACTAACTGTAGATGATGCGCATCGTCAGTCTTTATTGAAAATTGACGCCAATCAGTATTTAAAAAAAGGACCGCTGCTTTACAAGTCTTCAGCTGTTCTACTAATGACAATAGCAGGGTTTCTCCTACATCCCATCCTACATACTGAATTGACAAATATAGCAATGGCTGGCGCTGTTCTTTTATTATTGATCACTCAAAAAGAACACAGGGTGGAAGAAGTTTTTGAATCGATTGAATGGGTTACGCTATTTTTCTTTATGGGACTTTTCATTCTTATTGGTGGACTAGAGGAAGTAGGGATAATTGATGAAGTTGCCAGGGCCATCCTGTTATATACAGATGGTGATTTGCCAAAGACTTCTCTTGTGATTTTATGGGGGGCTGGTATTCTCTCTGCCTTTTTAGACAACATTCCTTTTGTAGCAGCCATGATTCCTGTCATTACAGAGTTTTCGGGCTATGGGATGACAAATCTTGATCCGTTGTGGTGGTCGCTTGCTCTAGGCTCTTGCCTAGGTGGGAATGGAACCTTGATCGGAGCATCCGCAAATGTCGTTGTAGCTGGGCTAGCGCTTAAAGATAAACAAGAAGTGAAGTTTATTGATTTTCTTAAAATTGGACTACCGGTTGTTTTTCTTTCGCTTATTATTAGCACTGTCTACATCTATTTCAGATACTTACTTCCTTATTACTAGGGAAGTTTTTTTGTTTTCTGAACGTCTCATCCATTTCCAATACATTCCCTCATGTAGAAAGGAAAGCTGGTTAAACTATATAAAACAAGCTCGAAGGGAGGGATTAAGGATGGAATACATGACAATTATTTTAAGAACGCTCGTCTTATATTTTGTTATTATTTTCGTTTTTAGAGTGATGGGGAAACGGGAGATCGGCCAGTTAAGTATTCTGGACTTTGTAGTATCTATTATGATTGCTGAACTTGCTGTCATGTCTATAGAAGACCCACAGACACCAATGTTAAATACAATGGTTCCAATGGTGGTACTTGTATTAATACAGATCTTTATGGCTTTTGTGTCGCTAAAAAGTGAAAAAGTACGTGAAATAGTGGATGGTAAACCTTCCGTGTTAATCGATCGCGGCAAAATTGATGAAACTGAAATGAAAAAACAGCGCTATAACTTTGATGATCTTCTGATTCAATTGAGGGAGAACAACATTGCATCTGTCTCAGATGTAGAGTTTGCAATCCTAGAACCTTCTGGGAAGCTCTCGGTTATTAAAAAAGAAGAAGATAACAAAAAAGAAGAGCCGGCAACCTTAATGCCTCTCCCTCTCATTCTAGATGGCAAGGTTCAAGAGGAACATCTTGAACGAATTGGAAAAACAGCGCTATGGCTTAGACAAGAACTTAGAAAAGTGGGCCATAAAGATATAAAGCGGATTTCATTTTGTTCTCTCCATAAAAATGGAAGTTTTTTTATTGATTTAAAGAATGAGAAAAAGTAACCGTAACGGTTACTTTTCCTAGGTGAATTTAGTTAAACATTCAGCGAATAAATTTACCAACGAAAGGCATTCTTCTTAAATCATGTCGATTAATAAGTCCAAGCGCTAGTAAAATCACAAAATAAATGATTGAAGTGACAGTGATTGCGAAAATCGTTCCAGGTAAGTCAGACGAAGAGAAAGTTTGATAAAGAAAATGGCCGACGATTCCAGTTGCAAGAATAGATGTCACGCCTTTTAAAAAATCACTTATTACGAGTGAAAAACCGATTGCTTTTACTAAAGTAGCGAAGTGGAGAAGGGTGACGAGAAGAATACCAATAACAATGGCAAGTGCAGCTCCCATAATGCCTAACTCAGGTCGAGATGCAAGAAAGAAGATGGCGAGCAGTTTAACTCCAGCGCCAATAAAACTATTGATCATAGCAGCCTTAGCTAAATCTAATGCTTGAAGAGCGGCTGCAAGCGGCCCTTGAAAATAATAGAAGAAAAAGAAAGGGGCCATAACTTGTACATAAATGGCGACATGAGGAGCGTTGTACATGATATCCATTAGAGGAACGGCAAAGATGTAAGTGATCACAACCGAAAGGCCACCTGCCACCATCGAAAGTCTAATCGCTTGACTTAACCGATGTTGAATTTGTTTATACTGCTTCTGAGCATGTGCTTCACTAATAGCAGGTACGAGAGAAACTTGTAGAGAATAGGTGATAAAGGTTGGAAGAAACAAAAGTGGGATCGCAAGTCCGGTTAAGTGACCATACTGTTTCGTAGCAAGCGTAGTAGCAACTCCTGCAATCGCTAGACTTCTGGCTACCATAATTGGTTCGAAAAAATAAGATAAAGAACCAATGAGCTGGCTTCCAGTTGTAGGTAAAGATATACTCATTAAGTTGTTAAAAGTTTCTCTGCCGCCTTTTAAATAAGTGAAAAAACCGCTTCTTACTTTAATTCGCTTCTTCATTTTGAACATGGAAAACATGAAAAGAAGTGAAGCCAGTTCTCCGAGAACGACAGAAATCATGGCACCAGCAGCAGCAAATTCGACCCCATATGGTAAAAAGGCTCCTGTAAGAACTGCCACGAGGCAAATGCGTACGATCTGTTCAATGACTTGAGAGTAAGCAGAAGGCCTCATGTTTTGTAACCCCTGGAAATATCCTCTTAACACTGATGAAAGGGCCACGATGGAGACAACTGGAGCGATGGCAACAAGGGGATAGAATGTCCGTTCATCTGTGAACACCTCTTTTGACAAAAAAGGAGCTGCAACGATCATCATCGTCGTAAAGATAACGCTAAGAACGGTTGTAATGGAAAGGGAAACAATTAATATCTGTTTAATCTTCTGACGATTCCCTTCCGCATCTGCTTCGGCTACCATTTTTGAGATTGCCACAGGAAGCCCCATTCGTGTTAACGTGATCGTTAAAATTAAGGTAGGTACGGCCATCATATATAGACCGACACCTTCTTCTCCCATCACACGAACCATCACTATACGGTTAATAAATCCTAATACCTTAGTGATTAAGCCAGCTAAGATGAGAAACAGTGTCCCTCTAAGAAAGGTTTGCTTTGACATATACTCCCTACTTTCTATCCAGAATACACCTGAGAAATTGTAGAAAAGTCTAGATATTTTTTATCACTATGTATATGCTTATTAGGGGACAAAGCATGACAGGCATATAGGAGTGTTTTAATGAAAGAAGAAATTAAACAGTTTGTTGTAGAGAACCTTAGTTTTCTACCTCAGGAAGTGATTGTCGTTGTGATTTCTGCACTTCCAATATTAGAGTTAAGGGGTGGAATACCTCTTGCGTATACGTTTGACTTTTCATTTTTTAAGGCTTTCTCACTGAGCCTTTTAGGAAATGCATTGCCGATTATTCCGTTACTTCTTCTTTTTCATCCTTTAAGTAATTGGTTGATGAAATTCAAGATCTATAAACGGTTTTATGATTGGCTCTACCACAGAACGATTAACAAAAGTAAAAACGTTGATAAGTATGGCGCAATTGGGCTGATTTTGTTCACCGCTGTCCCGCTTCCGACGACAGGAGCCTATAGTGCGTGTGTTGCTGCAGCTCTGTTTGCCATTCGTTTTAAATATGCCTTTCTATCCATCCTAACGGGTGTCATTATTGCAGGACTTGGAGTAGGAGCAGCAATTTATTCGATTTTTTAAGTTGGATAGGCTAACGCTTGGTTGATTATTAATGATTGGAAGAGAATAATAAGAGAGGAGACCAAGGGATGAATGATTGGAAGAAAGAAGTATCCCCAGCACTTGAAAGTAAGCGAGATGAATTTCTTTTGTTAGGATACAGTGGTGCGACGATGGATGAAATCTGGGAGTGTCTCCTTGCACGTTTTGAAAAAAACAATGAACTAGGAGAAATGAAATTGCATCAATTGGTGAACGAAATAATGCGTTTATCCGTCAACGAATATATGAATTGGTTAACCATCCACGCCTATAAGGGAACAAAAACCTTTGAAAACACGGTTTAAAAAGACTGAAATTGACAGAAAAATTCATCATTCGATATAATAGTTAGTATTGTGTGTTAAGCGATTTACATAAGCAAGAATGTTGGGGGTTTAGAGAGGAGTTTTTTTATGGTGAAAAAAGGCCGGATCGTAGCGTTCTTTCTGATCGTCCTTTTGCTAGGCGGGTTAATTGGAACAACCGTCATGGGTGTTACAAAAGACATTAAATTAGGGCTTGACCTACAAGGTGGATTTGAAGTTCTTTATGAAGTAGAACCAGCTCAAGAAGGACAGGAACTTAGTCAGGATTTGTTAAACAGTACAGTAAGTGCCCTGTACAAACGTATTAATGTACTTGGGGTTTCAGAACCCCGCATTACAATCGAAGGCGATGATCGCATTCGCGTGCAGCTTGCTGGAGTGAAAGACCAGAATCAGGCACGTGAGCTATTGTCTACCCAGGCGGAGTTAACGTTCCGTACGACGGACGACAAAGAGCAGATGAGTGGTGCGGATCTAAAAGAAGGAGCGGCGAAGGTTGTATTTGATAACAATCAGCCAGTCGTTCAAGTAACATTAAAAAAACCTGAGCAATTTGCTAACATTACGCGAGAAATTAGTCAGCTGCCTCCACCAGATAATCGACTTGTCATCTGGCTTGATTATGAAGAAGGCGATTCATATAAAGAGGAAGTAACAAAACCAGCTGATGAGCAGAAGTTCATTTCAGATCCTGCTGTTAATCAAGTACTTTCTCAAAATACCGTCATCATATCTGGACCGCCATTTCAGTTAGAAGAAGCTGAAAATTTAAAAGACCTATTAAATGCAGGCTCGTTACCTGTAAAGCTTGATGAAATTTATTCAACGTCAGTTGGCGCGCAGTTTGGGGAGCAATCTCTCGATAAAACAGTAATGGCTGGATTTATTGGAATCGGCTTGATTTTCTTATTTATGCTGTTTTACTATCGTTTGCCTGGGGCAATCGCTGTCGTTACGTTAAGCGTCTATATCTATCTCATTCTTGTTGTGTTTAACTGGATGCATGCTGTGTTAACTCTGCCGGGAATTGCCGCATTAATACTCGGTGTCGGGATGGCAGTTGATGCTAACATCATTACTTATGAACGGATTAAAGAAGAATTGCGTTCAGGTAAATCGGTTATGTCAGCTTTTAAAGCTGGAGGAAGACGATCCTTTACAACGATTTTTGATGCGAACATTACCACTTTAATTGCTGCTGGTGTTCTATTTGCATACGGGACAAGCTCAGTTAAAGGATTTGCGGTTATGTTAATTACAAGTATCGTCGTTAGCTTTTTGACTGCCGTGTGGGGTTCTCGGATTCTTCTCGGCCTATGGGTCAAGAGCAGGGCACTGAATAAGAAGCCCGGACTTTTTGGCGTAAAGGAGAGTGAAATCGATGAGCTCTAAAATAAGAGACACTAAGTTTGATTTCGTTAAACATCGGAATAAATTTTTTGCGATTTCACTTGCATTAATTGTTCTTGGTGGTTTAGCAATTGCGATCTTTGGGTTAAATCTTGGTATTGATTTTTCAAGTGGTTCTCGTGTGGATCTCCAATCAGATAACAAGCTCACAACAGAAGAAGTGAGCCAAGAATTTGATGATCTTGGATTTGCTCCTGAATCCGTCACGCTTTCAGGTGGCGGTGATATGGCAGTTGCTGCATTTAAAGATGAGCTTGGAAAAGATGAGATTGCCATAATTAAAGATCATTTCACAGAACTGTACGGAGCTGAACCTAATATTAGTACCGTTTCCCCGGATGTAGCTGTCGATTTAGCTAAGAATGCTTTCATCGCTCTTGCTATAGCATCTGTTGGGATTATTCTCTACGTGGCGATTCGCTTTGAATGGCTGCAAGGTGTCGCAGCGATTGTGGCGCTATTTCATGACGCATTTTTCATTATTGCTGTATTCAGCATTCTACAGATTGAAGTCAACATTACATTTATTGCGGCAGTGTTGACCATTGTTGGTTATTCCATTAACGATACGATCGTGACATTCGACCGCATTCGTGAAAATATGAAATTCGAGAAAAAAGTAAAGACGTTTGAAGATGTGGCACGTGTGGTGAACAAAAGTCTCGTTCAAACGCTTGCTCGTTCGATTAATACCGTTCTTACGGTTGTGTTTGCGGCCGCTGCTCTAACAATTTTTGGTGGAGAAGCAATTAGACCATTCGCGATTGCACTATTGATTGGTCTCGTTGCCGGAACATACTCTTCTCTCTTTATTGCCTCTCAACTTTGGGCAGTGTGGAAAGGAAAACAGTTGAAAAAGAAAAAATTCACTCCTGCTGAAAGTGAAGTATAAGATATAGGATACTTTAGGAAGGAAAGCCATGGCCTAGGCCATGGCTTTTCCATGTTAAAGTAGGGTGTGAGATCCTAAGATCAGGGAAAAGCTATATGAATGGAATGGATTTGTAAGAGGTGGAGAAATGAATAAAGAAGAACGATTTCGAAAAGCAGAAATTGCAGCCATCGTTGGTATTCTGGGAAATATCTTACTAGCCGTATTAAAAGGGGTGATTGGTTCCATTTCCAATAGTCGAGCTCTTATCGCAGATGCGGCACACTCGGCATCCGACGTTGCTGGCTCTTTTGCGGTTTTTATAGGTTTGCGGGCAGCGAAACTCCCTCCGGATAAAGATCATCCTTATGGTCATGGAAAAGCGGAGTCAATCGCAGCTATTATCGTGGCTGTTTTGTTATTACTCGTTGGAGTAGAAATTGGCATCAGTTCTGGGAAAGCGATTTTTAATCCAATCGAGGCTCCAGGAACACTTGCGCTGTATGGTGCGTTAATTTCAATCGTAGTGAAAGAAGTAATGTTTCAATATAAGTTCCGATTGGGTAAAAAGATAAATAGCGATGCGCTAATCGTTAATGCATACGAACATCGCTCAGATGTTTATTCTTCGATAGCGGTTTTAATTGGGATAGCGGGAGCCATTTTAGGAAGTAAGCTTCACTTACCATGGCTTATTTACGCTGATCCAATAGCAGGGATTTTTGTTTCAGTATTGATTGCAAAAATGGCTGTGAAGCTTGGATATGATTCCATCCACACAACGCTAGATCATGTTTTACATGAGGAAGATACGTTAGAGTATAAGGAAGTTATTAATGGTATGCCGGGCGTTGTTAATCTCGACGAGTTTTATGCTAGAGAGCATGGGCACTATGTTATTATTGATATTAAGTTAGGTGTAGATCCTGATATTTCTGTTAAAGATGGCCATGACATTGGTAAGGCAGTAAAGGAACGCCTTCTTAAAGAGGAAGAGGTTCATGATGTGTTAGTGCATATAAATCCATATGAACCAAAGGAAAAAAAGAGCTAACGGATTAAGTTATTGAAGTAGAGGAGGTAGATTAAAATGAAGGGACAGTGGGGATTAGTTGTAGCACTTTTATTTGCCCTTATTATTGCCGTTTTTTCTGTTGTGAACGTAGATCCAGTTCAAGTCAATTACGTGTTTGGTACTTCCGATTGGCCACTTGTGCTTGTTATATTAGGATCAGTATTGATGGGAGCCATTCTTGTCCTTGGATTCGGGATGGTAAAATATTATAAAATGAAAAGAGAACTTAAAAAGCTGCAAAGAGAAAATGAGAAGTTAAAATCTGAGCCGGTTGCTTCCGAAACAAAAGCGGTGCACACGCCACTTGATGGAGAAGCAATGGATGAAGGAACAGGAACTGACGGGGAATAAAAAAATGTGAAAGCCTTGATTGTATCAGGGCTTTTTTTAGTGTGAATAAACGCACCTGAATAAGATTCCTCTTCTTGAACTATGGTCAAACCTTTGTAAACTATATATAATGAACAGGTTAAGAGGTGATTCGATGTTAAGGTCTAAAACGCGCTGGAAACTAGCTGAAACAGATGAAACAAGCATTGATCGGCTCCAGAGTGAACTTGGTATTTCTCGACTTGCTGCTTCGCTTTTAGTGAATCGAGGTATCAGTGGAGAAGAGGAAGCAAGAAGATTTTTATATAAAGAGAACTTAACCTATCATGACCCGTTCTTAATGGACGGGATGAAGGAAGCGGTTGAGAGAATTCAACGTGCAATCGCTTCTGAAGAACGCATTCTAATTTTTGGGGATTATGATGCAGATGGAGTGAGTAGTACAACCGTATTAGTTTACACGTTACGTGAGCTTGGTGCGGCTTTCGATTACTATATCCCCAATCGATTTACAGAAGGATACGGCCCGAACGAAGCGGCCTTTAGGCAGGCGAAAGAAGACGGTTATGAGCTAATTGTAACGGTAGATACCGGTATTTCAGGAGTCCATGAGGCTGAAGTTGCAAAGGAAATAGGTGTTGATCTCATCATTACTGATCACCATGAGCCACCACCTGCACTTCCAGATGCTTATGCAACGATTAATCCAAAGAAACCTGGTTGCCCTTATCCTTTTAAGGGACTAGCAGGTGTAGGTGTTGCCTTTAAACTATCCCACGCCTTACTTGGTCGGATTCCAGGACATTTACTAGAAATTGCTGCTATGGGTACAATTGCGGATTTAGTTCCTCTTCAAGATGAGAATCGTCTTCTTGCAAGTGAAGGGATCCGAGCACTTCAAAATTCAAGCAAACCTGGAATTAAAGCGCTTTTGGACGTGTGTGGCTTGAAAGGTCAGGAGTTAAACGAAGAGCACCTTGGTTTTGGAATAGGCCCAAGGCTAAACGCGGCAGGACGTTTGGATAGTGCAGATCCCGCTGTTGAACTACTTACAACAGATGATCCGTTGCTAGCAGAACAGCTTGCCACTGATATCGATGCTCTGAATAAAAACCGTCAAGAGCTTGTAAATACGATGACGAAAGAAGCGATCGAAGAAGTTGAAACGAATCATTTAAGTGATGAAAACAATCGCGTTCTCATTATTGCGAGAGAAGGATGGAACGCAGGCGTCATAGGGATTGTCGCCTCTCGACTGGTTGAGAAATATTACCGTCCAACGATTGTAATGAGTATTGATCGAGAAAAAGGTGTGGCAAAAGGTTCCGCTCGTAGTATCGAAGCGTTCGATATGTTTGCGAATCTTTCAGAATGTAGAGATATCCTCCCCCATTTTGGTGGACATCCGATGGCGGCGGGAATGACCATTGACCTAGAATACCTCGATCAATTGCGATCAAGATTAAACAATCAGGCTTTGGAAAAATTAACGGATGAAGATCTAACTCCGCTTACCAAAGTTGATCTTCACTGTCATGTAGAAGATGTAACGCTCGAAACGATTGAAGAAATGAATCTTCTAGCGCCTTTCGGTGTGAGTAATCCGAAACCAGTTGTGATGCTTAAAGATGTTCATTTATCGCAAATACGACGAATTGGTAGTCAGGACAATCATTTAAAGGTGGGACTTGAGGAAAATGGCTCAACGCTTGACGGAGTAGGCTTTCATTTTGGCTATGCTTTTGAAGAAATTGCCTCAAGAGCAGCTGTAAGTGTGATTGGTCAGCTCACTGTCAATGAGTGGAACGGACTTCGAAAACCACAAATTTTTGTGAAAGATATTGCAGTCAATGAATGGCAGCTTTTTGATTACCGAGGCATACGCGATTTAACGAAACGCCTGGAAACACTTCCTCTTGATAAGCTCGTTATGGTGGCTTTTCAAAATAACACGGTCACAAAACTTGGTCTTGATAACTGGAAGGATTATGTTGTGACTAATCCTTCAGAACAAGACTTATCATTTGAGGAAAAGTATGTGATGCTGCTTGATCTTCCTGACCTAGAAGAAGAGCTTGTAAATCTATTTCGCTCAGGCGGTTTACCAGATCGTACGTATGCAGTATTTGAACATGAGGAAGATCATTTTTTCTCAACCCTACCGTCACGGGAAGATTTCAAATGGTTCTATGCTTTTTTAATGAAAAAAGGGAGTTTCCATTTACGGGATGCTGAAAAACTCGCCAAACATAAAGGATGGTCAAAAGAAACGGTCCCTTTTATGTCAGAGGTGTTTTTTGAGCTAGATTTTGTTACAATGGATAATGGACTGATTTCACTAAATCCACAATCTGTCAAAACGGAATTAACTTCTTCTAAAACGTATAGGAGTAAGCTTGAAAAGGCAAAGCTCGAAAATGATTTTTGCTATTCCTCCTATCATGCTTTGAAAAGTTGGTTCGATCAATCAGTTAATTGTTTCAATAGCACTGAGGAGGCCATTAAGTAAATGAATTATAAAGATTATATCGCAGTGGTTGAAGATTATCCGAAAGAGGGTATTCGTTTTAAAGACATCACTCCGTTAATGCAAAACGGCGAAGCTTATCGTGGAGTCGTAAATGATATTGCGGATTTCGCGAAAGATAAAAATGTTGATGTTATTGTAGGACCAGAAGCAAGAGGATTTATCGTAGGATGCCCAGTTTCATATATCCTGGGTGTTGGTTTTGTGCCTGTTCGAAAAGAAGGCAAATTACCACGTGAAGTAGCTAAAGTAGACTATGGTCTTGAATACGGAAAAGACGTCCTTACGATTCATAAGGATGCGATTAAACCGGGGCAAAGAGTCTTAATCACGGATGATTTACTTGCTACAGGCGGTACGATTAATGCGACAATTGAACTTGTAGAAATGCTTGGAGGAGTCGTAGTAGGACTTGCTTTCATGATTGAACTTTCCTATCTTGAAGGTCGTAAAAATCTTGATCGTCATGATATCTTTACGTTAATGACATACTAAAGACTGGAGTGTCCGAATTACCGGACGCTCTTTCTCTTTATGAACCTTTATCAAGGTGATTTTGGTATGAACAAGTGGGAAAAACGACATTTTTCTCTTAATCTCTTTACATGCTGACTTTTTTTAACGATAATAGAAGCAATATACCAACAGTAATCAAGGTGATTTGATGACGATAGAAGAAGTGATGGAAAGAGCGGAGCAGTATTTGTCTGAAGACGATCTCTCCTATCTTAATAGAGCATATGAATACGCGCGAAACGCACATGAAGGCCAGTACCGTAAATCGGGTGAACCCTATATTATTCATCCTATTGAGGTTGCTGGCATTCTTGTGAATCTTGAAGTGGACCCCGTTACAGTTGCAGGGGGCTTTCTTCATGATGTCGTCGAAGACACTGACGTAACGCTTGAGCAAATTTCTGATGAATTCAGTCCTGAACTCGCCATGCTTGTCGACGGCGTAACAAAACTGAAAAAAATCAAGTATAAATCAAAGCGTGAGCAACAAGCAGAAAATCATCGTAAAATGATGATTGCCATGGCACAAGATATCAGGTGCATTCTCATTAAACTGGCAGATCGTCTTCATAACATGCGGACATTGAAGCACATGCCAAAAGAAAAACAGATGCAAAAGGCAAATGAGACACTTGAAATTTTTGCGCCGCTTGCGCATCGTCTTGGGATTTCCACCATTAAGTGGGAGCTGGAGGATACAGCACTTCGCTATTTAAATCCACAGCAATATTACCGTATTGTGAACTTAATGCAGAAAAAACGAGCCGAGCGTGAAGGATTTGTGCACGAAGTAGTGGATGAAATTCAAGAACGTGTTAAAGAAGTGTCTATTGACGCGGAAATTTCTGGTCGTCCCAAACATATTTATAGTATTTATCGCAAAATGGCTAAGCAACATAAGCAATTTAATGAAATTTACGATTTACTAGCGGTCCGTATTGTCGTAAACAGCATTAAAGATTGTTATGCTGTGCTAGGTATTATTCATACTTGCTGGAAGCCTATGCCAGGGCGTTTCAAAGATTACATCGCTATGCCAAAAGCAAATATGTATCAATCGCTTCATACGACTGTTATTGGTCCAAAAGGTGATCCGCTCGAGGTGCAAATTCGAACTTCTGATATGCACAAAGTTGCGGAATACGGGATTGCTGCGCATTGGGCCTACAAAGAAGGCGACGAAAATCAAGTGAATAGCTCTTTTGAGAAAAAGCTTTCTTGGTTTAGACAGATCCTTGAATGGCAAAATGATGTATCTAATGCAGAAGAATTTATGGAATCACTTAAGATTGATTTATTTAGTGATATGGTATTTGTTTTTACGCCTAAAGGAGACGTTTTTGAGTTGCCAACTGGCTCGGTGCCTCTAGATTTCGCTTACCGTATTCATACCGAAATCGGTAATCATTGTATTGGTGCCAAAGTGAATGGCAAAATGGTACCACTCGATCACCGATTAAAAACCGGCGATATTGTTGAAGTTCTCACTTCGAAGCACTCTTATGGTCCTAGTAAAGACTGGCTCAAAATTAGTCAAAGTTCTCACGCTAAGAATAAAATTAAACAGTGGTTTAAAAAAGAAAAGCGTGAAGAAAATGTAGAAAAGGGCCGTGAACTAGTAGAAAAAGAAATTAAAAACCATGGTTTTGAGTTAAAAGCTGTTCTTACAGCAGATAACATAGCGAATGTATCAAAAAAATTCAACTTTACAAGTGAAGAAGATATGTATGCAGCAGTTGGTTATGGTGGAATTACCGCTGCGCAAATTGCGACAAGACTGACAGATAAAGCTCGTAAAGAACGGACGAAAGAGCAGGAAGAAGAGTTAGCGAAGTCCATTATCGAAGGTAAGACACATACACCTTCACGTCCTCCGAAGAGAGCAGAATCTGGTGTGCGAGTGAAAGGGATCGACAATCTGCTCATCCGTCTTTCACGATGCTGTAACCCTGTTCCAGGTGATGATATTGTAGGATACATTACTAAGGGAAGAGGAGTATCGATTCACAGGAAAGACTGCCCTAATGTAAATGAAGAGAATGGGCAGGAGCGTCTTTTAGAGGTTGAATGGGAAAGTGACTCTCCCAAAAATTATAATGTGGATATCGAAATCAGCGGATTTGATCGCCGTGGGCTTTTGAACGAAGTTCTTCAAGCTGTCGCTGAAACTAAAACGGATATGACGTCCGTCTCTGGTCGATCAGATAACAACAAAATGGCTACGATCAGCATGACCGTTTCGATCCGGAATACCGCTCATCTTCAGAAAGTCGTTGAGCGAGTGAAGCGCATTCCAGATATTTATGCTGTGCGCAGAATTATGCAGTAAAGTAGAAAGGAAGTTCTTCATGAAAGCCGTTATACAACGTTCTAAGCATGCCTCAGTCACCGTGAAAGGCGAGACTACAGGCCAGATTGATTCTGGACTTGTCGTTCTTCTAGGCGTCACTCACGAAGATACAGAGGGAGATGCCGCTTATCTTGCTTCTAAGATTGCTAACCTTCGTATATTTGAAGATGAAAATGATCGCATGAATTTATCTGTTAAAGATAAAGGTGGGGCCATTCTTTCGATTTCACAATTTACTCTATACGGGGATTGTCGCAAAGGAAGGCGTCCTAATTTTATGAAGGCAGCTAAGCCTTCTGATGCCATTCTTCTCTATGAGAAGTTTAATGAGCTACTTAGAAAAGAAGACCTCGACGTACAGACTGGAATATTCGGAGAAATGATGGATGTTCAGCTTACGAATGATGGTCCGGTCACTCTGGTGATGGAAAGTAAAGAATAGAGAAAAACCGCGTTCCTTTTGGGCGCGGTTTTTCTCTATTTGTCTATTTGTTTTTTTGCTATATTAGCTTATATTGTTGAAATCTCGATGTTTCGCTCATTCCAAAAAAGTAAGAATGCCATTTGAAATTTCTGTTGTTATGTTATTTTGATACGCTGCCCTATTTACTAATTGCTCTTCCCATGGGTTAGAAAGAAAGCCAAGCTCAAGAAGAACGGAAGGCTGCTGATTATTTCGAAGTACATAGTAATTTCCAAACCGTATGCCGCGATCTCGGAGTGAAGTATCGTCGCCAATCTCAGTGTGGATCGCCGTGGCAAGTGGCATATCTCCGTCCTCGTAATAATAAGTAGTGGTACCATTTGCCGTTGGATCGACAGTGCTATCAAAATGAATGCTAATAAAAGCATCTGCCTGATAGCGCTCGGATGTCATCGTTCGTTCTGCAAGGGAAATAAAGGTATCATCATTTCTTGTTAAAATAACCTCTACACCTGCATTTTTTAATTTTTCAGCAATAGAGGTGGTGGTTTTAAGCGTAAGAATTTTTTCTAGCGTAGTAACTCCTAAGGCTCCACTATCAAAGCCACCGTGCCCAGCATCGAGAACGACTGTTTTTCCTGAATTGAATGCGGGTGAAGTTGAAAGTTTTGAAGCGGTGGTAACGACCCAATCTGCTACGTAAGCTGTACGCCCATCAGAAAGGAGAATGCGATACCAGTTACCTTCCATTTCGACGATTTGGTAGCGCTCATGGGTCGCTGCTTGCTCAATCACACGATAGCTTAACCCTGGACCGCTTCTAAGGTTCGTTGCGTGATAAAGGATCGTTGCAAATCCTTCTTCTTCCTTCTTGTCGGTATTTTTTAAGTAGGTGCTGTCCACCCAACCTGTTTGTCCATTGGCATATCGGATGAAACTCCAATTATTCTCTGTTTTCATTTCTTCGACGACTGAACCTGAAGGAAGCTGAGATAAAATGCGATTTTCTGTTCCAGGCATTTCTCGAACATTTAACAGTCGTGTCATGACTTCTTTATTTGTACCGGAGAGCTGTTCATTCTCTTGAGACGCTGAATTTACTAACCATGAAGCCACCCAACCTGTTTGTCCGTTATAATCGATTGAAATCCAATCACCTTCGCTCCTTAAAACGTTCCATTCGCTATCTTGAGAAATACTTCCAAGAGTTTTGTATTCTTTGCCTGGACCAGATCGTACTTGTAAATCAGATACAGTCGATTGAATCGTTTGCTCATTTTCTGTATCTGTCGTTAACCTTGCGTACCGGCTAGCTACCCAACCTTTTTCTCCCGTAGCAAGCTCTACATATAGCCAATCATCTTGCTTCTCCATGATCGTTGCTTTGTCGCCTTGATGCACTTGAGCAATAATTGTAGACGAAATAGATGCTTGTGATCGAACATTAACCGTTTGTTCGAAAAAAGCACTGCTAGCTGATACTGTATGAGGAGTAAGAATCGCTATGAAAAATAAGGCCATAAAAATCGTTCTTTTCAATGGAAATCTCCTTTCAATAAACCTTAGCTTAGATAATTTCTTTATCGGATGAAAAGATTCCTTCGTTTAGTTGTAAAACCACTGATTTTTGGTGAAACTAAGAAAATAATATACGAAGAGGGTGAGCTTTCATGCGATCCACGAATAAAGAAATGATGAGCTACAACATGTCCCAACCAGAATTTGGCGTCGACTTTCATGATTTTCTACAAAAAGAACAGTGTTTGTCAAATATGGAACTTGCAGAAGAATTTGGTCTTTCGCTAAAAAGTGTTAAAATCATGAAACAAAAAATGAAAAGGTAAAACTACCCTTAATACACTTGACAAAAAAAACGCTGACTCGTATGATAGAAAACAATTCAGTAAATCGATACGAAGCTCCGATGAGGAAGAAAAGTAAAAAAAGTCAGGGTTGAGCAGAGAGGAAATGCCGTTAGGCTGAGAGCATTTCTCGATACCGCTTTTTTGAAAGACACTTCCAAGGATCGTCTCCGAACAGGTCACTCAGTAGGGGATGACGTAAACAGGCGTTAACTGTTTTAAGAGGAAGGATTCGTCCTTCCATTAGGGTGGCACCGCGGGTAACTCTCGTCCCTGAATTTCGATTCAGGGATGGGAGTTTTTTTGTATCCAAAAATAGCTTTACTGCTTCAGTTTAGTCGAGGAGAGCTTCTTGTAAGTGATTAAAGGAGGATAAAGAATGAGTTTTCAAATTCCTAGAGGTACACAGGATATTGTTCCTGGAACTTCAGAGTTATGGCAATACATTGAAAATAAGGCGAGAGATATTTGCCGTAGATATAATTATCATGAACTACGCACACCCATTTTTGAACACACCGAGTTGTTCCAACGCGGTGTTGGCGATACAACAGATATCGTTCAAAAAGAAATGTATACATTTGAAGATCGAGGAAATCGTAGCTTAACACTTCGTCCTGAGGGAACGGCTTCAGCCGTTCGTGCATATGTGAATAACAAAATGTACGGTTTACCTGAGCAGCCCGTTAAATTGTATTATATCGGCCCTATGTTTCGATATGAACGGCCTCAATCAGGACGTATGAGACAGTTTGTTCAGTTCGGGATTGAGGCGCTTGGTAGTAATGATCCTTCTATTGATGCAGAGGTAATTGCTCTTGCGATGAGCTTGTATCAAGAATTGGGGCTTAAAAAACTTAAGCTTTATTTGAATAGTCTTGGCGATAAAGAAAGTCGTGAAGCTCACCGAGAAGCACTTATTAACCATTTTGAACCGAGAATTGGAGAGTTTTGTAGTGACTGTCAAAGTCGTCTCGAGAAAAACCCACTCCGCATTTTGGATTGTAAAAAGGATCGTGATCATGAATTAATGGCGACTGCACCATCTATCATTGATTACTTGAATGAAGATTCTTCCACTTATTTTGCTAAAGTCAAAGAAGCATTGGATCAAATGGGAATCGAATATGTTCTTGATGATCGCCTTGTACGTGGACTGGATTATTATAATCACACGGCATTTGAGATTATGAGCGACGCTGACGGATTTGGTGCGATTACCACACTTAGCGGTGGTGGTCGTTATAACGGCCTAGTTGAAGAGATGGGTGGCCCATCAACGCCAGGAATTGGGTTTGCGATGAGTATTGAACGCTTGTTAATGGCGTTAGAAGCAGAAGGCGTAGACCTACCGATCGAAAAGACGATTGATTGCTATGTTGTCACAATGGGCGAGGAAGCACAGAAAGTTTCTAACGGTCTTGTTCAAACACTTAGAAAAGCTGGACTTTCCACTGAGCGTGACTATCTTGATAAGAAGATGAAAGGACAGTTTAAAGCGGCTAATCGACTAAACTCAAAATTTGTTGCCATCTTAGGTGATGAAGAAATCGAGAAAAATGAAATTAATATAAAAGATATGAACACTGGTGAGCAGGAAGCAATAAGCCTCTCAGAAGTAGATCGCTATCTTGTTAAGAAATTAAAGGAGGAAGTTGGAGAATGATCGGAAGAAGCCATGCATGCGGAACAATTCGTGAAAATGAAATTGGAGAAACAGTCGAGTTGAAAGGGTGGGTTCAAAAACGTCGTGATCTTGGCGGGTTGATCTTTATTGATTTTAGAGACCGTTCAGGGATCGTACAAGTTGTTTTTAACCCGGATCTATCAAAAGAAGCTCTAGAACTAGCGGAAAATGTAAGAAATGAATATGTTCTTGGCATAACGGGGAAAGTGGTGGCACGTGGAGAAGGAACAGTAAACCCAAATCTTCCAACAGGCTCCATTGAAGTACATGCTGAATCACTTGAAATTCTTAATGCAGCTAAAAATCCTCCCATTAGCATTGCAAACGACGTAGAGGTTGGCGAAGATATCCGATTGAAATATCGTTACTTGGATTTACGCCGTCCGGTGATGCAAGAAACGTTCAAGCTTCGTCATCGCACAACAAAGGTAATACGTGACTTTTTAGATCAAAATGAATTCCTTGAAATTGAAACACCAATGCTAACGAAAAGTACCCCTGAGGGAGCTCGTGACTATCTTGTTCCAAGCCGTGTTCACGAAGGTGAATTCTACGCGCTTCCACAGTCTCCTCAGCTGTTCAAGCAACTATTGATGGTTTCAGGTTTTGAGCGATATTACCAGGTTGTTCGCTGCTTCCGTGATGAAGACCTTCGAGCGGATCGTCAACCTGAATTTACTCAAGTCGACATTGAAACATCGTTCCTTTCGAAAGAAGATTTGATTAAAATGATGGAAGAAATGATGAGCGCGGTATTAAAAGAAACGAAGGGGATAGAAATAAATGCCCCGTTCCAGCGTATGACTCATGCCGAAGCGATGAATCGATATGGCTCTGATAAACCTGATACACGTTTTGAGATGGAATTTGTGGACGTATCAGAACTTGTAAAAGACTCTGATTTTAAAGTGTTCTCTGGAGCTGTTGCTTCTGGAGGAGCTGTTAAAGGAATTAATGCGAAAGGCGCTGCTAGCGAATACTCACGTAAAGATATCGATGCTTTAACAGAATATGTGAAAACATACAAAGCAAAAGGTCTCGCATGGTTAAAAGTGGAAGAAGAAGGTTTGAAAGGACCTATTTCTAAATTCTTTAACGAAGCTCTTACTGCGCAACTGAAAGAAGCTTTTGATGCAGAAGCAGGTGACCTTCTTCTGTTCGTAGCTGACAGTAAATCTGTCGTAGCAGATAGTCTCGGTTCTCTTCGTTCAAAACTTGGAAAAGATCTTAATCTTATTGACTATTCTAAGTTTAATTTCCTTTGGGTCATGGACTTCCCGCTGATGAGTTATGATGAGGAAGCAGATCGCTATTTTGCTGAACACCATCCATTTACAATGCCTTTGAAAGAAGATCTTCATCTTCTCGAGGAAGAGCCTGGAAAAGTTCGTGCAGATGCCTATGACCTTGTTCTAAACGGTTATGAGTTAGGTGGAGGCTCACAGCGTATTTTCCAACGGGATGTTCAAGAGAAAATGTTTAAAGCGCTAGGCTTTACAAAAGAAGAAGCAGAGGCTGAGTTTGGTTTCCTACTGGAAGCATTTGAATATGGAACACCCCCACATGGCGGAATCGCATTCGGTCTTGATCGTCTTGTGATGTTGCTAGCTGGTAGAACTAACCTTCGCGACACGATTGCATTCCCTAAAACGGCAAGCGCTAGTTGCTTGTTAACAGAAGCACCTTCTCCAGTTAGCGAAGACCAGTTAAAAGAGCTTCACCTTGAGCTTGCTAAGAAGCCAGTGGCTGCTGAAAAGGAATAAAAAAATAATAAAATGGACCTAATGCACGAAGATTGAAATCGGTTTGAAGGTCTGCTATAATTCAATTACAAGTTAACGAAGAGTCCTGAAGTGTACGTTTACTTCCATAATAATTTGAGCCAACACTTTTACAACGGGAGCCTGATTCTTTCCGTTCAAAGTACATGCCTCGGTAGCTGAGGACGTACGGAGAATGGAATAGGGCACCCACCTGCCAATGCAGGTTCAACAATTATGGAAAGGACGGCACAGTTGGGGCTCTTCTTTTTTTATGACAATTAATAAAGCATCCGCTCATGTTTTGAGTGGATGCTTTCTTTGTTTTTATAGAATTGAAGGCCTGCCGTGTCTAAACGGGCGCTTCCGCTTTTCGTAGATCTAGCTGCAGCACCCAGCCTCTCGATCGCTTCACCCCACAAAATGAACACAAAGAGCGTGTTCTTTTTGTGGGGCTCCAGCGCTTGTCGAGGCTAATCGGGCGCTTCCGCTTTTCGTAGATCTAGCTGCAGTGGGCAGACACTCGGTCACTTCACCTTTTCATCCGAACACAAAGAGCGTGTTCAAACGAAAAGGCTCCAGTGCCTGCCGTGTCTAAACGCCCACTTTCGCTTTTCGTAGATCCAGCTACGACTCGCAGAAACTGCGATATTTCACTCTTTCACCAGAACACAAAGGGCGTGTTCTAGTTCAAGAGTTCCAATATCTCCGTTTCTAAACGCTCGTCTCCGCTTTTCTTTTTACCTCGCGACTTTTTCTAAGTTCCCATTCTTGTCCATTTTGAAGGTTGGGACGTTTTGGTCTTCGTTGTCGTTTAGGACGACCATTCTTCTGGCACGGTCCATGATTTGAATGAGGGATTGGTAATCTTCTTTCATGACTTGTTGTTCGTTTTCGAGTGTTTTGATTCTCTGATGGAGCAGGGTGTTTTCTTCTTTTATATGTTGATTCTCCGATTCTAGTTTCTCAAGGTTCGTTCTTAGTTTGTTTGTTGAGGATGCGGACTGTTCAAGGTTAGACAAGAATGTGATTACCTCTCTCATTGTTAGTTGCTTTTTAGTTACTGAAGGTTCCGTTGTTTGAACTGGTGTGTCAAGTAATGGCTGTGAGAGTCGTTGCTCTTGGTGTGAAACGGGCTTATGCAATTCTCTCTTTGTATATTCAGGTTGTCTACGTTCTGCACGCTTCATTTCTTTGCGCTGCTTTTTCGCCAGTTTTAGAGCTTGTTCGTATCTCTCTCTCACGATGGCGTTCCATCTGAATCCAACGGCTGCTGAAGTGCGACTAAGTCGGTCACCTACTTCATCAAAGGCTTTTAGTTGTGTACTACCTTCTCTTACGTGTCGCAGCACTGTTTCAGCAAGCATTAAATCATCTTCATGAGACCAGGCATCTTGTCTTACTTTCATTTCTTTCAGCTCCTTTATATGATTAACAATTTTGCGTTTTGAAAGTAATCATAGCTTTGCCAGTCTGAAAGAATTTATACAGAAGTCTTGTAAATTTGAGATAGATTGCAAGAATAAAGAAAAAACAGCAGAGCACAATGCCTGCTGTTACGATTTTTTGCTATCTGATTTGATACGCTCTGCGAAATAATCCAATCTTTTTAGGATCGTTCTTTCGTGTCCGCGCTCAGTAGGTTTGTAGAATGTTTTTCTAATCATATGATCTGGGAGGTATTGTTGAGGGACATAGCCTCCTGGGTAATTGTGTGGGTACTTATAGTCAATCCCATGGCCGAGTTCAGAAGCACCTTTATAGTGAGAATCACGTAAATGGAGGGGGACTGTTCCATTTTTTTCTTTTTTCACTGCGGCAAGAGCTGCGTCTATTCCTGAAATAACAGCGTTGCTTTTTGGAGCAGTTGCAAGATATAACGCGGCTTCAGCTAGTGGAATTCTAGCTTCTGGCATGCCGATAAATTCAACTGCATAGGTGGCAGCATGTGCCACGAGAAGCGCGTTCGGATCAGCAAGTCCAATATCTTCGGCGGCATGAACATAGAGTCGTCTCGCAATAAAGCGAGGGTCTTCTCCTGCATAGATCATTTTAGCTAACCAGTATAGCGTAGCATCCGGATCTGATCCTCGTATACTTTTAATAAAAGCTGAAACGGTATCGTAGTGATTGTCGCTATCTTTATCATATTGAAGTACACGCTGTTGAATGGATTCTTCTGCAATGGCGAGTGTAATCATGAGTTGCCCGTCTTGATTTGGTGTCGTGGTAAGAACGGCTAGTTCCAGTGCGTTTAGCGCGGTTCTAGCGTCTCCATTTGAAACATCAATCAGATGGTTAATAGCATCCTCTTCTATTTCGATATTGTATTTTCCAAACCCACGATCTTTATCTTGAATGGCCTGAAAAAGAATATTCTTAATCGTTGTTTCATTAAGATGTTCAAAACGAAATAATCTTGATCGCGAAAGCAATGCTGCGTTAATTTCAAACATTGGACTTTCTGTAGTAGCCCCAATTAATACGATTGTTCCATCTTCAACAAAAGGGAGAAGTGCATCCTGCTGTGATTTATTAAATCGATGAATTTCATCAATAAAGAGAACGGTTTTTTGATCATCAAGCTTTAAACGATCCTTTGCTTCAGAGGTTAATCTTCTAATGTCAGCTACGCCAGATGTTACGGCGTTTAGCTGTTCAAAATGTGCGGAGGTCGTATTCGCAATAATGCGAGCAAGGGTTGTTTTACCCGTTCCAGGCGGACCAAAGAAAATCATAGGTGTTAGTTGATCAGCTTGTATGGCTCGTCTTAATAATTTTCCATCGCCAATAATATGGTCCTGTCCAATAAATTCTTCTATTGATCTCGGTCGCATCCTGCTAGCGAGCGGTCCTGAAGAAGTGTTGCTTTTATCTTTTGGATAATCAAATAAATCCATAAAACACCCGTCCTTTCTTAGTTAGTTGAAACATACTATACGGGTTTTGGAAATGCAAGAAAAAGCGGTTCGTGCTATAATAGCGAAGGTTTACTAACAGAATTAATAGCTAGATAGATGAGATTAGATGGAGATAAGAGGGATGAAATGAAACAAGCGAATAGAGGCATATCCTGGTTCTGGATGAGCTGGGGAATCTTTGTTTCAGGTCTTTTAGTGATGGCTTTTGGAATTGCTCTCATGATTCGTGCACAAGCTGGAAGTGCTCCGTGGGATGTCTTCCACATCGGACTTTACCAGCAGTTTGGATTAACGATAGGTACGTGGTCCATTATCATAGGTTTTGTGATTATTGGAGCAACTTCTTTATTGGAACGGTCATGGCCAAAACTTGGTGCTTTTCTTAATATGCTTTTAGTTGGCGTTTTTATTGACATTTATTTATGGCTCCCTTTTCTTAAAACCCCTGATCATTTACCAGGAAAATTGGTTATGCTGATTAGTGGTATTCTTATTATGGGTTATGGGATTGGGCTCTATATTGCGGCAGATAGAGGAGCAGGACCAAGAGATAGCTTAATGCTTGTCTTAACGGAGCGCACGGGTTGGAAAGTACAACGCATTCGCCTTTCAATGGAAATGGTGGTTCTTTTTCTTGGGTGGTTATTGCAAGGGCCGGTTAATATTGGGACGCTTTTGTTTTGTATAACGATTGGTCCGATCGTTGGTTATTCCTTGCCACAGTGTAAAGCGGTTGTCGCTCGATTGATAGAAAGAGGTGGAAGAAATGAAAATATCGACAAAAGGAAGATACGGATTAACCATTATGATGGAGTTAGCAAAAAAGCACGGTGATGGACCTATTTCCTTGAAATCCATTGCAAGAAGTAAAGATTTATCAGAGCATTATCTCGAACAGCTTGTCGCCCCATTACGTAATGCTGGTCTCGTTAAAAGTGTGCGTGGGGCGTATGGTGGCTATATTCTTGCTCAAGAAGCGAGCTCAATTACAGCTGGGGATATTATTCGCGTGCTAGAAGGACCAATAAGTCCCGTAGAAGTAATGGATGATGAAGAACCTGCTAAACGAGATTTGTGGTTAAAAATAAGAGATGCTGTGAAAGACGTTCTCGATTCTACAACACTAGAAGATCTTGCAACTTATGAAGGTGAAGGAGAGCAAGACAGCTATATGTTTTATATTTAGTAGCCAGCTTGTTGCTGGTAGTAAGAGGTGACTAATAATGAGTGCAATTTATATGGATCACGCTGCAACATCACCGGTTCATCCCGATGTGATTGAAGCGATGGTTTCATCACTAAAAAGTGACTTTGGTAATCCTTCAAGTATACATCAGTTCGGTCGTAAGTCGCGTCATGCGCTTGATGAAGCAAGAAACAATCTTGCAAGTAGTATTCATGCAAAAGCTAATGAAATTATTTTCACAAGCGGAGGGACAGAAGCAGATAATCTAGCAATTATAGGAGCTGCTAAAGGAAACCTTGCTAAAGGAAATCATATTATCACAACAGTAATTGAGCATCATGCTGCACTCAATGCGTGTAAAGGACTTGAGAAAGAAGGCTTTGATATCACGTATTTACCTGTAGATGAGAAGGGTAGAATTTCGATAGCTGAGCTTGAAAAGGCGATCCGTCCTGAAACGATTTTGATTACGGTAATGTATGGAAATAACGAAGTAGGTACGGTGCAGCCCATCTCAGAAATTGCTAGAATGGCAAATGAATCTGGCATTATCTTTCATACAGATGCCGTGCAGGCGTATGGGTTAATCAACATGAATGTGAAGGATTTAGGAGTTGATCTGCTTTCTGTTTCCTCTCATAAAATTAATGGTCCAAAAGGTGTAGGTTTTCTCTATGTAAAAGATGGTACAAAACTTGTTCCCTATTCTTATGGTGGAGAGCAGGAGCGTAAGCGTCGTGCCGGTACGGAAAATGTAGCTGGAATCGTTGGTATGGAGAAGGCAGCCGAGCTGATGCATATAGACCGAGAAGCAAAAGTTGAGCTTTATCAAAATATGAAGCAAGTGATGCTAAATACATTCAAAGAAGAATCTCTTTCCTATCAGGTGAACGGAGATGAGCAGCACATGCTTCCTCATGTTTTGAATGTTAGCTTTCTGGATGCAAAGGTAGAACCTATGCTAATGAACCTTGATCTTGCAGGAATTGCTGTTTCAAGCGGTTCGGCTTGTACAGCGGGATCGCATGAACCTTCTCATGTGTTAACCGCTATGTATGGGGATAGCGAGCGTACTCAAACCGCAATTCGTTTTAGTTTTGGATATGGAAATACGATTGATGATGCGAAGAAAGCAGCCGGTGAAGTCGTTAAGATTGTCAATCGATTAAAGAAGTTATAAAATAGTCAGGGCACAATATGTGTTAAAGAAGAGGAGGTGCAACCATGACAACAAAAAAGAATGAAGAAACACGAGTCGTGGTTGGGATGTCCGGAGGTGTTGATTCATCAGTCGCTGCACTAATGTTAAAAGAGCAGGGCTATGATGTAATCGGCATTTTCATGAAAAACTGGGACGACACCGACGAAAACGGGGTATGCACCGCAACAGAAGATTACAATGATGTGATTCGTGTATGCAACCAGATCGGCATTCCGTACTACGCAGTCAACTTCGAGAAACAATATTGGGATAAGGTTTTTACTTATTTCCTAGATGAATATAAAGGTGGCCGTACACCGAATCCTGATGTCATGTGCAACAAAGAGATTAAATTCAAAGCATTTCTTGAACATGCCCTTACCCTTGGTGCGGATTATCTAGCCACGGGCCACTACGCACAGGTGGTCGAACGTGATGGGGAAGTGAAAATGCTTCGTGGTGTAGACGATAATAAGGATCAAACATATTTCTTGAACCAGCTTACTCAAGAACAGCTCTCGAAAGTAATGTTCCCGCTTGGTGGCATCGAAAAGAAAAAGGTGCGAGAAATTGCAGAAGAAGCAGGCCTTGCTACAGCTAAGAAAAAAGATAGTACGGGAATTTGCTTTATAGGGGAGCGTAATTTTAAAGAATTTCTTGGACAATACCTTCCAGCTCAACCAGGCAAGATGATGACGCTTGAAGGAGAAGAAAAAGGTCAGCATGACGGGCTGATGTATTATACAATTGGTCAACGACATGGTCTAGGGATTGGTGGCGACGGTGAACCTTGGTTTGTTGTTGGAAAGAACCTTGAAGACAATGTTCTCTATGTAGATCAAGGATTCCACAATGAACTACTCTACTCTGATTCCCTTATTGCCGTAAATTCAAGCTGGGTTTCAAATTTGCCAATGGATGATGTCATGACATGCACGGCAAAATTCCGCTATCGCCAAAAAGATTCAGGTGTTAAAGTGGAAAAACTTGATGATGATCGTTTGAAAGTAACGTTTGATGAGCCGGTTCGTGCGATCACTCCAGGACAAGCCGTTGTATTTTACAATGGGGATGAATGTCTCGGTGGAGCTACCATTGATCAAGTATTTAAAAACGCAAGTGAACTCACATACGTTTAAAGAAACGCCTCATTTCGAAAAGAAATGAGGCTGTTTTTTGAGGTGAAGAATCTACAGCTAACTTATGCTAAACTAGATAATAAGCGAAAGAAATAAGGAGTTTTTATGATGAGTCAAAAAAATGAACGTGCGATTGAAGCAATGAATAATGGAGAATTAGAAAAAGCTGTTACGTTACTTTACGAAGCGATTGAAGAAAACCCGGACGATCCGGTTGCTTATACAAATATTGGAAATCTTTTGGCGCAAGCTGGAGAAGTAAAGCAGGCAGTCGCGTATTTTGAAAAAGCGATTGATTTAGATGAAACGCAAGGTACAGCATACTACGGAGCGGGGAATGCTTTTTTTGAATTAGAACAATACAAAGACGCTGCAGACATGTATCAAAAAGCGATTCAGCAGGGTTTGGATCAAAGCGATGTTCACTTTATGATGGGTCAATGCTTTATGATGCAGGATGCCCTTCGTTTAGCGCTTCCGTTCTTCCAACGTGCTGTTGAACTAAATGAAGAAGACTCAGAAGCACGTTTTCAATATGCTCTTTGTCTAGCACAACAAGGATCGGTTGATTTAGCGCTTCCTCAGTTTGAAAGAGTTGTGCAAGAGGACCCGGAGCATGCCGATGCGTGGTTTAATCTTGGCGTTAGCTACGCCTATCAGGAACAGCTCACAAAAGCATTAACTTGTTTTGATCGTGCCCTTGACATTCAACCAGATCATCTTCTAGCAGGTAACGGTAAAAAGCAAATGGAGCAAGCGATGAACAATAACAATTAAATTTTTAGTTATTGGAGAGAAGATCTTATGGATCAGCCACAAAAGGGCTATATCAAAGGAAGACCGATACAGATGATTTTTTTCAATGAAGATAGTTTGTATGGGGTGGCAAGACTTCGAATATCAGATACGAATGAAGCCTACGATGAGAAAGAAGTTGTGGTGAATGGCATGATTCCGCGACTTCTTGAAGATGAGACGTATATCTTTTACGGACGGTTTACGGATCATCCTCGATATGGAAAACAGTACGCTGTGGAATCATTTGAGCGACAGATGCCGGAATCAAAGCCAGGGCTCGTCCAATACTTATCAAGTGATTTATTCCATGGAATTGGTGAAAAGACAGCTGAATCGATTGTTGATGTACTTGGAGAACGCGCGATTGCTAAGATCATGCGTGATCCCTCAGTACTAAGCCGGGTTCCAAAACTATCTGAAGAAAAAGCGAAGGGATTATACGACTCTCTTATGGAACATCAGGGTCTTGATCAAATAATGATTCGTTTAACTGAATTAGGATTTGGGCCAAGGCTATCGATGAAAATATTTAAAGCGTATAAGCAAGAAACGTTAGAAATCGTTGAGAAAAATCCATACCAGCTTATCCAAGATGTAGAAGGGATTGGTTTCCGACGGGCAGACGATTTGGGTAGATCAATTGGTATTGAAGGAAAGCACCCCGATCGCATTCGAGCAGCATGTCTTCATACGTTAAATGAACAAACGTTACAGGAAGGCCATGTCTATCTTGAGTACGATGCTCTCATTCGTTCTGTGAATGAGCTGCTAGGGGATGTACCTGATGAAGCGGATATCTCAAGAGAACTCATTTTTCTTTACGAAAACGATAAACTCATTCTCGATCGTGAAAGAATTTATTTGCACTCTCTTTATTATGCAGAAAAAGGGCTCGTAACAGGATTAAATCAGGTAATGTCGCAAACAGAGTATGCGGACTCTTTTCCTGAATCCGAATTTTATCGCGCACTTGGAGATCTCGAAGAACGACTTGGCATTCAGTATGCGCCGTCACAGCGAGAAGCTGTACAAAAAGCGATAGCGTCTCCGTTTATGATCTTAACTGGAGGACCGGGTACAGGAAAGACAACGGTTATAAAAGGGATTGTTGAGCTTTATGCCGAATTAAATGGACTCTCTCTTGAGCCTAAAGATTATTCGAAGGAAAATCCCTTTCCTGTTCTACTTGTCGCTCCAACTGGAAGAGCAGCAAAGCGCATGAGTGAAGCGACAGGTTTGCCAGCTTTTACGATACATAGATTACTTGGTTGGAAGGGAGAAGCTGGATTTGAGCACGATGAAAATAATCCGATTGAAGGCAGGCTATTGATTGTCGATGAGGTTTCAATGGTAGACGTGTGGCTTGCCAATCAATTATTTAAATCGTTACCTTCTCAAATTCAGGTGATCGTTGTGGGTGATGAAGATCAGCTTCCTTCAGTAGGACCAGGGCAAGTTCTAAAAGATATGATTGATTCTCACGCCCTTCCAGTTAGTAAACTCACAGATATCTATCGACAGGCTGAAGGTTCTTCGATTATAGATCTTGCCCACTCGATCAAAGAAGGAAAGCTTCCAGAAGAGTTTCGTAAACCAACTCCTGATCGAAGGTTTTTTCCATGCACACAAACACAGATTATTGATGTTGTTTCTCAAGTGTGCGGAAACGCCTTAAAAAAAGGGTATTCCCCTCGAGATATTCAAGTGCTTGCTCCCATGTATCGAGGTTCAGCTGGCGTAGATCGATTGAACCAGGAGCTTCAGAAGCTATTTAATCCACCAACAGAACAGAGAAGAGAGCTTATACATGGAGATCTCGTTTATCGAGTTGGAGATAAAATTCTTCAACTGGTAAACAATCCAGAAGATCACGTCTACAACGGAGATATGGGTGAAGTTGTTTCTGTATTCTTTGCAAAAGAAAATGTAGAAAAACAGGATCAGCTTGTTGTCTCTTTTGATGGACAGGAAGTGGTATACGATCGACCCGATTTTAATCAACTAACACATGCTTATTGCTGTTCCATCCATAAATCGCAGGGTAGTGAATTTCCAATTGTGGTCCTTCCTATTGTAAAAGGGTATTATCGAATGTTACGGAAGAACCTTCTCTATACTGCCGTAACAAGAAGCAAGGACTTTCTGATTTTATGTGGTGAAGAAGAGGCGATTAAGCTTGCCATAAACACAGAAGACGATCAGGTTCGAAATACACAGCTAACGGAGAAATTGCAGGAAATGATCGGTGAACAAACGATTACTGAAGAGTCGACTTAAAAAGTTCAGAGAGCTTCGGTAGTGCACCCGGGAAGTTAGAGTTAAAAAACTAACTTCCCGGGTGTTTTTGTATGGAGTGACTTTTGTATAGAATGGTCGATGGATGGGCAGGATGGAGTATATCTTCTTAAATAGCTGGATTAGGAGGCATATATGGAGATGCATTGTCCAAATTGCAAAAGTAAAAATATAGGGAAAATCGGTGCCAATCAATTCTACTGTTGGAACTGCTTTGTGGAAATGTCTGTGATTAAAGGCGTTCTTTCACTTCATCAGGTAGAAGAAGATGGTTCCCTTACATCCCTTGATGATTTATTTGAAGATTATGATATGCGAGTGGAACTGTAGATGGCGTGATAGCAGGAGGGATCGAGTGTGAAGCGTGAATGGAACCTTAATTGGCTCATTTATTTAACTACCCTTCTGCTTGTTTTTCTTTGTGTTTATTTGCTATTAAAGTTAGCACCAATTTGGGAGCCGGTCCTAAATGTCCTAACGGTATTAATCGTTCCATTTTTAATTGCTTCGCTTATTACGTATTTACTTCATCCGATTGTTGAAAAAATTCATAAAGAAGGGCTGCCACGAGGAGTAGCTGTACTTTTGATTTATGTACTCTTTTTTGGGGGAACAGGGTACGCCATCGTAAAAGGAATTCCCCATATTGTGAAACAGTCACAAGAGTTAATGGAGAACGTACCAATGTTTATCGATATGTATCGCGATGCGGTGCACCATACTTATGATTTTACAGCTAACTTACCGCCTGCGCTCCAAGAAAAAGTGGATCAAACATTTCAAGATGTGGAGGAAGCTGTTAACCGTACGTTAACCCTTGGAATTGAATTAGCAAAAAAGCTTTTAAGTTCTTTTTTTATTATCATGATCATCCCCTTTATTGTGTTCTATTTGCTAAAAGATTTTGAAACGTTAAAGAAAACTGCTTGGAAAGTGACACCTCCGAAGTGGAGAAAGCCGGGTAGAAACTTATTGATTCGAATTGATGAATCTCTTGGAAATTATATTCGAGGTCAATTTTTTGTCATTAGTGTACTTGGTGTTCTCGCAGCGCTCGGTTTTTGGCTAATCAAGCTTCCATATGCCATCCTGCTTGGTATTATTGTTGGTGTAACAGATATCATTCCCTATTTTGGTCCTTTTTTAGGTGCGGCACCAGCCCTATTAATTGCATCGACGGTTTCAGTGAAAATGACGATCATTACGATTGTTGTCATTGTTGTCTTGCAGTTTATTGAAAGCAATATCCTTTCGCCTTATATTGTAGGGAAAAGTTTGCATATTCATCCTGTTATTATCATCTTTGGTCTGCTCGCAGGAGGAGAAATTGGTGGAGTGGTTGGACTAATACTCGCAGTTCCCGCTCTTGCGGTATTAAAGGCGCTCATTCTCAATCGTAACGAAGATGAACGAAGCAATTGACAAACGATTCAAGCTCTGACTATAATTATTTCAGAGATTAAGAAACAAACACATTGACGGATCCAGTATGTTGACCCCTATTCTTGAGTACAAGATGTATTCACTAGAGAGAAGCTCCCCGGCTGAAAGAGCTTTAGAATAAGATCAGCAGAACGCTAATCCTGAGTGCGGATTAATCCCCGCCGTCTCGACCTCGTTACGGTCGCTTGAGGTGATAGGCGAACTTGCCTATAACCAGGGTGGTACCGCGTGAGTAGAAAAACACAACTCTCGTCCCTGATTTATTCAGGGATGGGAGTTTTTTTGTATGTAAAAAAACGCCACCTAAAGATAGCGCTAGATTTCAATTAGAATTGAAGGAGGATGTTTCGAATGAAAAATTTATCATCAGCTGATGTTAGACAGATGTTTATCGATTTCTTTAAAGAAAAAAATCACTCGGTGGAACCTAGTGCATCACTTGTGCCTCATGAAGATCCAACGTTATTGTGGATTAATAGTGGAGTTGCAACATTAAAGAAATATTTTGACGGTCGCGTCACCCCTGATAACCCAAGAATTGTGAATGCCCAGAAATCCATTCGTACAAATGACATTGAGAATGTAGGGAAAACGGCACGTCATCATACTTTTTTTGAAATGCTTGGAAACTTTTCAATCGGAGATTATTTTAAAGAAGAAGCGATCGTATGGGGATGGGAATTTTTAACGAGTAAAGATTGGATCGGTTTTGAAGCTGATAAACTATCGGTAACCATTCATCCAGAAGACGAGGAAGCTTATACGATTTGGAGTGAAAAGATTGGACTCCCAGAAGAACGTATTATTCGTTTAGAGGGAAACTTTTGGGATATTGGTGAAGGCCCAAGTGGACCAAATACCGAGATATTCTATGACCGTGGTGAAGAATACGGTTATGAAGATCCAGAAGAAGAACTCTATCCTGGCGGTGAGAACGAGAGATATCTTGAAATCTGGAACCTAGTGTTTTCTCAATTTAACCATAACCCGGATGGCACTTATACCCCGTTACCAAAGAAGAACATTGATACGGGAATGGGCCTTGAACGAATGGTATCCGTTATTCAAGATGCAAAAACGAACTATGATACAGATTTATTTATGCCGACAATTCGTGAAACGGAAAAAATGGCTGAAGTGAAGTATGGAGATTCTAGAGAAGGGGATACAGCATTTAAGGTAGTCGCTGATCATATTCGGACAGTGACATTTGCTATAGGTGACGGTGCCCTTCCATCCAACGAAGGTCGCGGGTATGTATTAAGAAGGTTGCTTAGAAGAGCTGTTCGTTTTGCGAAGCAAATTGGCATTAACCGTCCATTCATGTACGAACTTGTCCCTGTAGTGGGAGACATCATGGTGGAATTCTATCCAGAAGTAAATGAGAAAAAAGAATTTATACAGAAGGTGATTAAGAATGAAGAAGATCGCTTCTACGAAACCTTAAATGAGGGACTTGCTATTCTTTCAGATATTATGAAGAAAGAAAAAGCAGCTGGCAATGGTGTCATTTCAGGTAGCGATGTCTTCAGACTTTATGACACTTACGGATTCCCTGTTGAACTAACAGAAGAATATGCTGAAGAGGAAGGTATGGAAATCGACCGGACAGGCTTTGAGCAGGAAATGAGTATGCAACGTAAGCGAGCTCGTGAAGCTCGCCAAGATGTTGGATCCATGCAGGTTCAAGGTGGTGCACTAGGTGACATCTCCGTTGCGAGTGATTTTGTTGGTTATGAAGAAAGAACTATTGAAACGGAAGTCGTGGCCATTGTGAAAGAGAAAGAGCTCACGGAAGTAGCAACAGAAGGCGATGAAGTTCAAGTTATTTTACAAAGCACCCCATTTTATGCAGAAAGCGGTGGACAGGTTGCAGATCCAGGCATTATTCGTGGGGAAGATGTTCAGCTTCGCGTAACAGATGTCCAAAAAGCGCCGAACGGACAACACGTCCATACAGCTGTTGTCGAATCTGGTTCCATAAAAACAGGTGCAAAAGTAACGGCTGAAATTAATCGCACAAACCGTTCCGCTATTGTGAAAAACCACACGGCAACGCACTTGCTCCATCAGGCATTAAAAGATGTCCTTGGTGACCATGTCAATCAAGCTGGATCGCTAGTCGGTTCCGAGCGCCTTCGTTTTGATTTCTCACATTTTGGGCAAATCACATCAGAGGAGCTTGAAGAGATCGAAAAGCAGGTAAACGATCAAATTTGGGCTAACATTCCAGTAAATACGATGGTTAAGCCGATTGATGAGGCAAAAGCGATGGGCGCAATGGCGTTATTCGGTGAGAAGTATGGAGATACTGTACGTGTTGTACGCGTTGGTGACTACAGCCTTGAATTATGTGGTGGTACACACGTTCAAAACACAGCTGAAATAGGTTTGTTTAAAATTATTTCAGAATCCGGAATTGGTGCTGGAACTCGTCGTATTGAAGCCGTAACGAGTGAAGGTGCTTACCAGGTTCTGAATCAGCAAGTATCGATTTTGAAAAACACAGCAGACTTGTTAAAATCAAATGTGAAGGATGTCCCATCAAGGACAGAAGCGCTACTTGGACAAATACGTGATTTGCAGCGCCAAAATGATTCTCTAACATCAAAACTTGCGAATGTGGAAGCGAAACAAATGGCAGGGGATGTACAAGAAGTTGATGGTGTGAAAGTTGTGGCGAAACGAATTGATACGGATATGAATAACCTTCGTAGCATTGTCGATGATTTAAAAGCTCAGATTGGTAGCGTGATTGTTGTCCTAGGAAGTGGAGCAGATGGGAAAGTTCAGCTTGCTGCTGGTATTACTGATGATCTCGTGAAAGAAGGTTATCATGCTGGGAAGTTAATTAAAGAGCTTGCGACACGCTGTGGTGGTGGCGGAGGTGGCCGCCCTGATATGGCTCAAGCAGGCGGAAAAAATCCTGAGAAGCTAGATGAGGCGCTGGCATATGCAACAGATTGGGTGAAATCCATTTCCTAATTTGGTTTTAGTAGTGTACAATAAGAATTAGTTGACTAGTTACGATTCTAGATGGGGATCGGAGAAAGAGGTGTAAGGAATGAGTTCGATGGACAAAACAATGAAATTTAATTTTCCAGACGACGCATACAATCACGATGTCCAGGAAGTGTTGCTCACAGTCTATAGCGCTCTCCAAGAAAAGGGCTATAATCCGATTAACCAGATTGTGGGTTACCTCCTTTCTGGGGATCCGGCTTACATTCCGAGACACAATGATGCGAGAAGCTTAATTCGGAAACTTGAACGTGATGAATTAATTGAAGAGCTTGTGAAATCGTATCTTACTCATCATCAGAGATAAGGAGACAGCATGAAAACACTTGGATTGGATGTCGGTACGAAAACAATCGGTGTCGCGCTAAGCGATGCGATGGGTTGGACGGCACAAGGATTAGAAACAGTGAAACGCGACCCAGATAAGCAGGATGTGATTCCTGATCGTTTAATGGAAATCATTAATGGGAATGATGTCAGCAAGATTGTTGTTGGACTTCCTAAAAACATGAATGGTTCAATTGGTCCGAGTGGTGAAGCCTGCCAGGCATTTGCGGAGCTTATTCAAACGAGTACCAATATGCCAGTAGAAATGTGGGATGAAAGATTAACAACTGTTGCTGCTGAACGCATGCTGATCAGTGCTGATGTGAGTCGTAAGAAAAGGAAAAAAGTGATCGACAAAATGGCTGCTGTTATGATTCTGCAAGGATACTTAGACAGCAAGCAAAATTAATGAGGTGAAAACATGGAGGAAAAAGAACGCATTATCATTCCAGATGAAAATGGAGACGAACATTTATTTGAAGTTCTCTTTACTTTTGATGTAGCTGAGAACGGACAATCTTATATGACTGTTGTTCCAGCTGATCAGGCTGATAGCGAAGAAGAAGTTGAAGTTTACGCTTTCCGTTATGAAGAAGAAGATAACGAAGAACGTGACTATAAGCTTTTCCCGATCGAATCAGATAAAGAATGGGAAATGGTTGAAGAAATGCTCAACACATTCTCTGAAGAAGAAGAGAACGAATAAAGTAAAAAAAAGCTACCGGTGACGGTAGCTTTTTTTTATGGTTAGCGTTGGCGGGCGGAAAAATAAATGCCAACTAAAGAGAAGGATTTGTGACTGATTTTTGGAAATGACTACAAACCTTTATCGTTAACTTGTATAATACATGTTGGAGTAAATATGACGAACGTTAGCAATACCGCTGACAATATGTCGACTTGTAGTATAATAGGTGAAGACGAAAGGGGGCTGCGGCGTGTCTGATTTTAAAGATCTTTATAAAGAGAAGCTTATGAAGCGCCAAACTGAAAATCAAACAGTAAGAAAAATCGTATTTATCATTTTATTGCTTCTAACGATAACGGTGGCTGCCGTTATAACAGGCGGTTATTTCTACATAAAAAATATTCTTGAGCCAGTGGATCCTAATAGCAATGCGAAAACAGCTGTGACGATCCCGATTGGGTCTTCAACTTCTTCGATCGGTCAAACTCTCGAAGAAGAGGGAATTATTAAAGACGGGACAGCTTTTCGTTATTATGTGAAATATAAGAATGAGAGCGGCTTTCAAGCTGGAGATTATGAGCTATCTCCATCAATGACGATGGATGAAATCATTGCGATTATGAAAAGTGGGAAAGTAATGAAGGATGCCGTTGCTAAAATTTCTGTACCAGAAGGAATTTGGTTGGAAGACATTGCTGGACGTATTGCTAAGGAATTAGATATGAAGAAAGAAGAAGTTCTAAAACAGTTAGATGATGAAAAGTATCTTAAGGCTTTAATTAATGAATATTGGTTTTTAACAGATGATATTCTTAATGATGAGATTCGCCATCCGCTTGAAGGTTACCTTTTCCCTGCCACTTATGATTTTGAAGAAGAGCCGTCAGTCGAAGCGGTAGTAAAAGAAATGTTAGACAAAACGGAGAGTGTGCTAAATAAGTATCGTTCTGAGATAGACGAGCGGGATGACTCCATTCATGAATTGATGACACTCGCATCAATTATTGAAGAGGAAGCTTCTGCAAAAGCAGATCGAACAAAGATTTCAAAAGTGTTCTACAATCGCCTAGATCAGGACATGATTTTACAAACAGACCCTACAGTTGTTTATGCAAGAGGAGAACAATCCGGTGAAATCACTCAAGACGATCTTGATTTAAAATCGCCATATAATACGTATAAGCAAAAAGGTTTGCCAGTTGGACCAATTGCGAATCCTGGTGAGTCTTCAATTGTAGCAGCGATAGAACCGGCTGATACTGATGCCCTTTATTTCTATGCTCGACCAAGTGGTGAAACGTTGTTTTCAGAGACCAATGAAGAACACAATAAAAAAGTAGCGAAGTATAAAAAGGAATGGGACGAGTATTATAAAAAGAAAGAAGAAGAAGAAGCGAAAAAAGAATAAGAAATTTATGGGGAATGGGGAGTAAGACTACCATTCCCCTTTCGATTATGATAAAATTATTCGGGTTACATGAAGGAGGACCGATCATGATATCCGATCATGTGGAACAATACCTGGAATCTTTACGGCCGAAACGAGAAGGTTTAACAAAAGAAATAGAAGAATATGCTGAAGAGAATCATGTGCCTATTATGGAACAAACGAGCCTCGATGTTATGCTTCAACTTCTTTCCTTCTTAAAACCGAAACGAATATTGGAAATTGGTACAGCCATCGGTTACTCAGCGATTCGTATGGCTGAACGTTTGCCGGAAACTGAAATACTTACTGTAGAACGTGATGAAACTCGTTATAATGAAGCGATCGCAAACATTGATAAAGCAGGCTATTCAAATCGAATTACTGTTCTATATGGTGATGCTTTCGATCTTGCTAATGAGCTAAAAAGCCATGGTTCGTATCAAGCTCTGTTTATTGATGCTGCCAAAGGTCAGTATCAACGTTTTTTTGATGAATTTTATGAGGAGTTAGAAAAAGGCGGAGTCGTTTTTTCTGATAATATCCTTTTTAGAGGCATGGTAGCGGAAGAGGAAATTGAGGAAAAACGCTTTAGATCAATGGTTAAGAAGCTCCGACATTATAATGAATTTTTAATTTCCCATCCCGATCTAGATACAACGATTTATCCTATTGGAGATGGTTTAGCTGTTAGTCAGCGTAAAAACTCATGAAGAAGGAAAGCCGACGTACACATGTACGGGCGGTTTTTCTATAATAGAAGGGGAAGAATTATGGTTAATAGACCCGTAGTAATTGGTGTTGCTGGAGGATCAGGCTCTGGTAAAACCACTGTAACACGAGAAATTTTCAAACAGTTTGCCGATCAGTCCGTTTTAGTTATTGAACAGGATTCTTATTACAAAGATCAGAGTGAAAAGTCAATGCCTGAACGACTTGGTACAAACTATGACCACCCACTTGCTTTTGATAATGACCTTTTGATTGAGCATGTCAAAGAGTTAATGTTATATAAACCGATCCAAAAACCAGTCTATGACTATACAGTTCACACAAGATCTGATAAAATTATCCCTGTCGAACCGAAAGATGTCATTATTTTGGAAGGTATCCTAATTCTTGAAGATGAACGACTTCGTGATTTAATGGATATTAAGCTATTTGTTGATACTGACGCAGATCTGCGTATTTTAAGAAGAATGGTTCGTGACATTCGTGACAGAGGACGAACGCTTGACTCAGTAGTTGAGCAGTATACTTCAGTAGTCCGTCCAATGCACCTTCAATTTATTGAACCGACGAAGCGTTACGCAGATATTATCGTACCTGAAGGTGGTCAAAACCGGGTTGCAATTGACCTAATGGTTACGAAGATTCATACGATACTCGAAGAAAAAGCGATGTTATAACGATTAAACGAGGTATATTTACCTCTTTTTTTCATACAGTTTATTACGATTGATGCCCTTAATTGAAGAAGGAGTGAATGAAATGGCAGAGGATAAAAAGTATTACATGACACAGGATGGTAAAGAAAAGCTTGAAAAAGAACTTGACCTCCTAAAGACAGAAAAACGAAAAGAAGTAGTAGAACGCATTAAAGTAGCGCGTAGTTTTGGAGATCTCTCTGAGAATTCTGAATACGATGCTGCGAAAGATGAGCAAGCGTTTGTAGAAGCACGTATTCAAACAGTTGAAAATATGATACGTAACGCTGAAATTATTGAAGAAGACAATAGTTCATCTAATGTAGTATCAATAGGTAAGCGTGTTAAATTCGTTGAAATTCCAGACGGTGATGAAGAAGAATACTTTATCGTAGGTAGTGCAGAAGCCGATCCTTTTGAAGGAAAGATTTCAAATGATTCCCCAATGGCGAAAAGCCTTCTTGGCCGTCAAATTGGAGAAAAAGTGAATGTTCAAACTCCTGGTGGAGAAATCCGCGTAGAAATTCTAGAAGTAAGCTAAATGTAAGAAGGAAATGGCAGCCGCTCAGGCTGTCTTTTTTTTATTTTTTGAGAATGTTTTTCACGTTTTACTGGATTTGACCAAATCATTCTGAAAGGTTTGAAATAGAGCACATTCGTCGAAACTCTTACAGAGGTGAGAGGAATGATGAAGAGAAGGATGATCGGTACTGGTCTCCTCCTTTTATGTGGGATGATCTTGTTGATCGGAAGATTGGTTCAACTTCAATTAGTGGAAACGGAATCTTACTCAAAACATCACGTGAATTTAATTGAGTCAAGTATTCACCAACGGACTCAATCCTACGTGTTAGATGAAGGAAGGGGAACAATACTGGATCGAAACGGCATACCTATGAGTGAATCGATTCCGGCACTCGTTTTATTTCCTTTTCTAAAAGAAAGAGATTGGCCGATTGAAGAGGTTGCCGCTATTATCAACGTACCTCCTGAGCGTATTGAACGCTCATTTGAAGGGAAAATACAGCCATTTACTTTTGAGAAAACATTAACGATGGAACAAATGAAACAAATAAATGAACAAAGTATTCCCGGGGTTTATGCTGTGAATAAACCGGTAAATGAAAATCCGTTAGCGACTCATGTTATTGGAACTGTAAGGCCAAACCCGGAATTAATTCAGGCGAAATATCCAGAAAAATGGGCTGAGGGTACAATTGATAAAGAGACAAAGGTAGGTATATCGGGTCTTCAGCTTTCTTTTGACCCTTTTTTACTATCTGAAGGGGATACAACGCTTCTTTACCATGCGGATCGTCAGGGGAACCCTCTTCTTGGACTTGATGTAAAATATTTCTCAAATACAGATTCATTCTATCCACTACAATTAAAGACCACATTAGATACAGAAATTCAAAAGAGTCTTGAGAAAGCGGTAGATAACTCAGGTATTACGAATGGGGGCGCTGTTCTCATCGATATCGAGTCGAATAATGTCATTGGCATGGTGAGCCGTCCATTATTTGATTCAGAAGACCCTCTAGGAAAAGGCGCAGAGAATCAAATGGTGAAAGGGTACTTCCCGGGATCTGTATTTAAAACTTTAATTCTTGCAGCTGCATATGAAAGCGGGGTTAAAGAGACGCGACTGTTTAATTGTGACCAAAACTTGTATCGTGATGGCATTGCAAATCGTAAGCTAGGTATGCTTAACCTTAAAGAGAGTTTTGCTAAAAGCTGTAATGCCACCTTCACACAACTTGCTGAAGAGCTGATAAAGACAGATCCCGAAGTCATTGAGAAAACCGCAGAAAAACTTGGAATAGCAACAGCGGTTGGATGGGAAGATAAGCTCTATCATTATGAGAATTTTAAGCAGTTTCCTGATGAGTCTAGCCCGATTTTTTTTAAGGATGAAAAAGATAAGAAGATACGTAAAGCAATCGACCAAACAGCTATTGGTCAATTAAATGTGAAAGTAAGTCCCCTTGCACTCGCTAATATGATGGCCACAATTGGGAGAGGGGGAGAATCGAAAGATGTCAGAGTCGTTAGCGATCTTTTATATCGAAATGGAACAACATTCCTTAGCTTCAAGGAAATAAGTCATGATAAAAAACTTTCGAATAGCGTCATTAAATCTCTGCAAGAATCACTGCGAGAAGTAGTCGTGAGTGGGACGGGTAACACTTTTTTAAGTGATTTACCTTATCAAGTAGCAGGAAAATCGGGTACGGCCGAACTTGGTGAAGACGTGCCGTATGATCATCAGTGGTTTGCTGGATATTTTCCATATGATGATCCACAGTATGCTCTAGTGGTTGTTGATTTCGAACGAAAAGAAGAGCAATACCGTGCATACAAAGCATTTGCTACTATTGTGAAGGATTTACACCAATTTAAAAGATAAAAACGATACAAAAGTCAAGCCTTCTACGAATCATTTAGAGATGGTAAAATAAGAACAACAGCTAAATAGAGGAGTGGATAGGTTTGAGATCACGATATGGGGACCGTCATTCAAAGAGAAAACAAAATATCGTCCTAAATAGTTTAATTGGAATTGTTCTCGCAGTGATACTTGTACTTGTTGCCAACATTGTTTTCACTGGTGACGACTCTCAACAAACAGCAAGTGAAGAACAACAAACCGCACAAACGAATTCGAATGAAAAATCAAATAGTACCAGTGACGATAGCGTTACTTCTGATGAAGCGAAAGATTCAGAGGATAGTGATTCAGAGTCGAATAACGCCACTGATAAAGATAGTACGAAAGAAGAAAATGCTGACGAAGAGAAAGATCAGGATAAAGATAAAGAGGATCAGGATAAAGAAGAGCAAGAAAAGGAAAAGACTGATCAAGAACCAGGCGAACCAAACCTTGAAGGCCCCTGGGAACCTGTAGGTACAACACAGTCAGGCCCCCATACTTCTAGCTATGATCTTGGTTCAGTTGATTGGAATGAAAAGTTAAAAGCTGTTGAATCTGTTATGGGAATGTCTGCAGATGAAATGACGATTTGGAAAATAGGGGGCAACGGCGGACCTCAACAGTCATTTGCACGTGTAAGTAAAGCTGGCTCCGGAAATCAGGTTTATTTCATCGAACTTGAGTGGGTTGATGGAAAGGGTTGGAAACCAGTTAGTGTTAAACCAGAATAGCAAAAAAGCAGGAGCGTACGCTCCTGCTTTTTTATTTAGCTTTAAAATGAACAACAGCAGAATAGTAAGGTCTGCCCGTTTTTTCATGTGTAATGGCGTGATGTTGAACAGAGTGAACCTGTAATAGCAAAGCCCGGTTGTTATCAATCTGGATTTGAATTTTTTTCTCTATTTCTTCAAGTGAAAATCCCTCAAAGAATTCTACTTTATCATCGATCCGTTCAAGCGAAAAACTCATATGTTGCTCCTCCTTAAAATGCGATCCATTAACAGTCTACACATTTTTGTTAAATCATACAAATTGAAATTAAAAAAAGAATATGATAAGTTAGAACCATAATGCATATTATTCATACCTTAATACTATGAATTAAATTTCGGAAAGCGATGTGACAGTAATGGGAAGAGAATTTATTGATTTATTTGAGCGCTGGGCTGATTCGTACGATACAACAGTAGCGGGACAGGATGAAGAATATCGTGACGTTTTTATAGGGTACGATCGAATTTTATCTGCAGTTGCTCAAGCTTCCTCTGGCCACGTATTAGAATTTGGTGTTGGAACAGGGAATTTAACGTCTATTTTACTCAAAGAAGGACTGGACGTAACTGGGGTAGAACCATCTAAAGCAATGAGAGAGAAAGCGAGTGAAAGACTACCTGGCATCACGTTTCATGATGGCGATTTTATGGCTTTTCCAACTCCAACAAAACCTGTGCAAACAATCGTGAGTACCTATGCATTTCACCATCTTACTGATGAAGAGAAAGAGAGCGCCATTCACAAATATAGCCAACTACTGGGGCAAAATGATAAAATTGTATTTGCGGATACAGCATTCAAAGATGAGAATGCTAGAATAAAGATGCATGAGAAAGTGAAAGCAAAAGGATATTACAATTTGCTACAGGACTTGCAAACGGAATATTACACAACCATTCCAGTTTTAGAGGAACTATTTCAAAAAAACGGATTTCGAGTTGTGTTTACTCAGCTAAATGATTTTGTTTGGCTGATGGAAGCCGTTAAAAACTGAACAAGTAAAGGAGTACGTCATGAAGATCGGTATTATTGGAGCAATGGAAGAAGAAGTAAGAATTTTACGTGACCGTCTCGATCACAGAGAAGAACAGGTGATTGCAGGATCTGAGTTCACTACAGGAAGCATTGATGGCCAGGAGGTTGTTCTCTTAAAATCAGGCATTGGTAAGGTGAATGCGGCCATCGGTACAACATTAATGAATCAACTATTTAAACCAGATTATATTCTAAATACAGGCTCTGCAGGTGGATTTAACCCTGAACTAAAAGTAGGCGACATCGTGATTTCTTCAGAAGTTCGCTACCATGATGTGGATGCCACCATTTTTGGTTACGAATATGGTCAGGTTCCACAAATGCCGGCTCTTTATGAACCAAACAGTATGCTTGTAGAAGCGGCTGAGAGAAGTGCCGAGAAAGTAACGGAGCATCAAGTAGTAAAAGGAATGATCGCAACAGGCGATTCATTTATGAATGATGCTGAAAGAGTGGAATATGTCAGGTCCAAGCTTGCCAATCTTGATGCTGCTGAAATGGAAGCAGGAGCAATTGCACAAGTTTGTTATCAATTCGGCACACCGTTTGTTATTATTCGCTCGCTTTCTGACATTGCTGGAAAAGAATCAAATATTTCTTTCGATCAATTTCTTGAAACAGCTTCAATTAATTCGGCAAACTTAATTTTAAATCTAGTGGAGGAGTTGAGTAAAAATGGCTAAAAAAATGAATGTAGAAAGTTTCAATCTTGATCACACAAAAGTAGCCGCCCCATATGTTCGCCTTGTAGGTGTAACAAAGGGACCAAATGGTGATGAAATTTATAAATACGATATTCGCTTTAAGCAACCAAATAAAGCACATATGGAAATGGCAGGTCTTCATTCCATTGAACATTTAATGGCAGAAAATATTCGTAACCATATGGAAAACGTCGTTGATATTGGACCAATGGGATGTCAAACAGGATTTTATTTAGCGGTTCTCAATCACTCAAACTATGACGAAATCCTAGAAGTTCTTGAGAAAACATTGCAGGATGTGCTAAATGCGGATGAAGTACCAGCATGTAATGAAGTGCAATGCGGTTGGGCTGCTAACCATAGTTTAGAAGGAGCAAAAGAAATCGCAGACGAAATGCTAACACATCGTGATGAATGGCATATTGTGTTTGCTCAGTAGAAAGGATTTCATATGATGGAAATCTTTCAAAATATCCATGAGCTCGTCGGCCGTACCCCGGTCATCGAGCTCCATCATTTTGATTTACCCAAGGACGTTCGCCTTTTTGCGAAGCTTGAGTTTTATAATCCAGGAGGCAGCATTAAAGATCGGCTTGGTCAGGAATTATTACAAGAAGCCATTGATCATAACCGAATAGCTCCAGGAGGCACATTTATCGAACCTACTGCAGGTAATACTGGTATTGGCCTTGCTCTTGCAGCGGTAAATCGGGGTTATACTGTCATGTTCGTCGTCCCAGAAAAGTTCAGTATGGAAAAGCAGGATTTAATGCGAGCACTAGGTGCTAAAATCGTAAATACCCCTACTGAAAAAGGGATGAAAGGCGCAATTGCTCGAGCTGAAGAGCTAATTGAGGAAATACCCAATTCATATATGCCACGTCAGTTTGGAAATCCTGCTAATCCTCTTACTTATTATAAAACGCTTGGACCAGAATTGTGGAAGCAGCTTGATGGGGAACTTAACGTTTTTGTAGCTGGGGCAGGTACTGGTGGAACATTTATGGGCACGGCTCGCTATTTAAAGGAGCAGGACCCAACCGTTAAAACCGTCATCGTTGAACCTGAGGGCTCCATTCTAAACGGTGGAGAGTCTGGTCCTCATAAAACGGAAGGGATTGGTATGGAGTTTCTTCCTGAGTACATGGATGCGGCATATTTCGATAGCATTCATACTGTGACAGATGAAGTGGCCTTTAGGCGTGTTAAAGAACTAGCTGAAAAAGAAGGTCTTTTAGTAGGTAGTTCTTCCGGTGCGGCCCTTGAAGCAGCTCTTATTGAAGCACAGCAAGCTCGTCCGGGAACAAATATAGCTACGATCTTTCCGGATAGTAGTGAACGATACTTAAGTAAGAAGATTTATCAGGGAGGCATTTAAGAAATGAAGCCAAAAACAAAACTTATTCATGGTGGGATTACTGGTGATCCGCAAACTGGTGCAGTTTCAGTACCAATCTACCAGGTTAGCACATACAAACAAGAAGCGGTTGGCAAGTTCAACGGCTATGAATATTCTAGAACAGGGAATCCAACGCGTCACGCTCTTGAAGAGCTAATTAAAGACCTTGAAAATGGTTTTGCAGGGTTTGCGTTCGGATCTGGTATGGCAGCCATTTCATCTGTGATGATGATGTTCAATTCTGGAGATCATGTTGTGATGACAGATGATGTTTATGGCGGTACTTATCGCGTGATGACAAAAGTATTAAATCGTCTTGGCATTGAATCTACATTTGTAGATACAACTGACTTAGAAGTTGTAAAAGAGGCGATAAAAGATAATACGAAAGCCATTTACGTTGAAACACCAACGAATCCGCTCTTGAAGGTTACTAATATTCAAGCCATTTCGAAACTTGCAAAAGAAAATAACCTGTTAACGATCGTTGATAACACGTTCAATACACCATATTGGCAGAACCCGATCGATCACGGGGCTGACATCGTGCTTCACTCAGCAACGAAATATTTAGGTGGACATAGTGATGTTGTGGCTGGTCTTGTGGTTGTTAATTCTAAGGAGCTTGCAGAGGAAGTTCATTTTGTTCAAAATTCAGCAGGTGCTATTCTTGGACCACAAGATTCATGGTTACTGATTCGGGGATTGAAAACACTCGGTGTACGGATGGAAGAACACGAGAAAAACACTGCAAAAATCGTTCAATTCCTTAGCAAGCACCCTTCCGTTGAAAAAATCTACTATCCTGGACTAAGCACACATCCTGGAAATGATATTGCAGTGAATCAATCACGTGGATTCGGTGGAATGATTTCCTTTGATATTGGAAGCGCAGAAAAGGCAGATGAGCTATTAAGGAAAGTGAAGTATTTTACGTTAGCGGAAAGTTTAGGGGCGGTAGAAAGCTTGATTTCTGTCCCAGCTCGAATGACGCACGCTTCTATTCCAAAAGATCGACGAGCTGAGCTTGGCATTACAGAAGGTCTCGTTCGTATTTCCGTTGGATTGGAAGATGCAGAAGATCTAATAGAAGATCTTTCAAACGCTTTATCATAACATGAGTAAGCCCATATCTGGATTATCCAGATATGGGCTCTTTTAATCGATTGGAAAGACTTACATCTCTAGTTATGTGGTCATGTATGATAGAATAAAAGCCGAGAGAGGTGAGCGCTATGAAGCAACTTCAAGACAAAATGACAGATTATAAACGTTTTGCGTTTGTATTGCTTAGTCTTAGTGTTTTCTTATATATCGGTTCTTTTCTTCCTGTTGAAGGGAAGACAGACGGTGCAACCCTTATTTTAACGGGTGGCGGATTTCTATTAGTGGGAATTGCTATTTTCTTTTATTCCCGTGCCATTGCTATACAGAAAAAAATTAATGAGCAAAATATCAACTCTTAATGTATAAATGAATCGCAGCAAGCCGTTTCCAAATTGGGAAGCGGCTTTTGTTATTCTTAGATTCTACCTAGTAAGATTAGTACGTCATAATTTCTTTCAAACGCCCCTGCCACTTCTCGTCGTCAAGAATAATTTGGAACGAGATACGTCTGTTTTTCTCATAGGCTTCTTTACTGTCTTCTTCGACAATCGGCTTGTATTCTGAATATCCAGTTGCAGCTAAATACTTTGCGTATTCAGGTGAATTGAGCTTTGGATTCGCCTTCATCAGTTCTTTCACAACGGCTACAGACCGATCAGCAGAAAGTTTCCAATTATCATAAGGAACTTTGTCAGTGTGCCCTTCTATTAAGATGATATAGAGATATTGACTAATATCTTCTTCATCGATTAAATTTGCAAAAACATCCGCTAGATCGTTTAAAACTTTTTTACCCTTAGGGCTAATTTCAGCGCTTCCTGTATCGAATAAAATATCTCCTTCCACAGAAATCGTATTATTTGGCCCACGAACAACTTTGTCTTTTCCAACATTTTCTTCTAATTGTTTCTCAATTAAATCACTAATGTGTTTTTTTACGTCAGCTACTTTCGCAAGTTCTTGTTTCATAACGGTTTGATCGTAGGCGTCGTAGATCATTTGAACGAAAGCGATAATCGCAATAAAAAGCATAACAAGAACGATCATCGCCATCATATCTGCAAAACTGGGCCAATAGTGTTCTTCATCACCCTGAATTTGAAATCGTCTTTTTCTATTTTTCATCGATTGTCACCAATCATTCTTGATTGAATCGGCTGCTGTGTCATCGATTGGCGACGCATTTGTTCTTCATAAAGCCGTAACTGTAGCTGATGTGACTCTGCTAGCTGATGTTGAATATCTTTCAATTCTCGAGCTAGCCCCTGATAAAGGGAATCAAGGCTGTTTGATAAGGCTCTTAATTCATGCTGAAGCGGTTGATCACGCTGATCTCGTTCCATTCGATGAATAATGGGTTCAAGGGCTTCACGTTTAATTTTATCGAGAGAACTGTACCATGCCTTCTCAAGCTGGGATACGGAATCAGCAAACTCTTGAGATGCTCTTCCATATTGATTCTGCTTATCCTGGTAGCGGTAATACCATTCGTCCTGCATTTGATGAACACGCCGCTCAAGCTCCTCTTGTGAGCCTTGAAAGCGCTGCATTTGCTCATCTAATCCTCTCAAATAATGCTGACCCGTCTCTTCTGATTTTTTCTGGGTATCTTTGATTAATTGATCGGAACGTTGAACGAGCTGCTCGAATTTACGCTGTCCTGCTTCATGATGCTTTGACAAAGACTGTAGCTGGCTTTCAAGTGCTTTTAGGCGATTGCCAAGTTCAATAATCCCATTCGTTGTTTTTTCTTGTACGGTATCAAGTTGTGTAAATGAATCTTGAAGTTTGGCACTAAAGGCTTCTAAAGTGGTCGTGCTATTTGAGAATTGTTCCGTAAATTCGCGTTGCGATAATAATGTTGCTTGAACGTCCTGCATGGCCTTTTCTAATCCAGAAGTAAACTGTACCATGCTCGTTGAAAAGTCTCCCAGCGTTTCGTGAAAACTTTCTTGAATTCTTCCTGCTAAACGATCTAAAATTCGTTCCATTTCATCATGCGGTTTTTCCTGCGTTAAGCTCGCATTCAAATTATGATCAAGAAGCGACTCACAATCTGATATGATCTTTTCTAAATAATAAGCTGTCGTGCGTCCATTCGTTAACACTCCGTTTTGTATCAGCGTTAAAAAAAGAGCATTTCCAATACCAGCTATGCTCGTAATAAAAGCAACGCTCATCCCTTGAAAAGGACTAGAAATGGCTTCAATGACAGAAGCAAGATTTAAGTTAGCATCTTCAGGCTTTTGTGAAAGAAACATCAGCGTTTCTTGCATGGATGATATGGCGAGGGTGAGTCCTATAAATGTTCCTAAAATTCCAATGATGATGGAAGTAGGAGGGAGCTGTTGCATAAAGCGCATCATACCTCCTGCAGGAACACGGGCAAATCCAAACAAAGGAACTGATTCTTTGAAGAAATGTTTTTCAATCAGAGCTTGGGTATTAACTTGCGAGACGCCCGCTAGATGGTAAGCTTTGTATTCCTTGATGACATTTTGAATCCATGTGGCAGTATAAGCAGTGGAATCACTTTGTATTTCTGCATTTTCAATATCTCTTAGCCATTTTTTCATTTGAAAACTAATTTGAATTGTAGCCGTTACCCCAAACACAGCAAGGAATCCAATGATAAAGAGGACGATTGTTGTTACGTTCAGCATATGTTCACCTCCACTTTGTATATATGTATGTCCTCTTTACCAGAACTTTCATGCTTTCTATGGAAAAACAAAAGGGAAGAACTGTAGCGGAAATTGTCGAAACTATTCTTTTTTATAAAAAATTTAGGTAATTTAGTAAAAAAGGTTTACAAAAAAGGAAGTGATGGATATACTTACCTTTGTAAACAATTATGAAAAAAGGAGGTCGAACAGAATGATGAAGATTTCAAAAGTAAAAGCTGCTGTAACTAAATATGAATATTCTGTTCGACCAGCGCCTCATTAAGAGGAATCCTTTTTTACTAACGGATTGAAAAACCGCAGGTCGTTGCCTGCGGTTTTTCTATGTCTTTTTTGGCCGCAGGCTCATACCCTGCGGTTTTTTGTGTCCAAATTTTGAGAGGAGGAAGAAGCATGATAAGCAAGAACCTGTTGATGGTACCGGTTGAGAAAAGGAGAAAGTGGGTCCCCTGAAATAAATGAATTTGAAAGGAGGTCGTTAACATGTTGCCATTCCATCTAATGATCATAACAAAAATGAAAAGCGTTTTTGATCGAAGTTTATCATCTGAACTTCATCAGCGCTCCATTCACCAACACATCTCAGAAGCTGAAGCAAAACGAGACCGAGCTTCGATGTGGTTATCCTAATTCCCAATAATAAGGAGAAATGATCATGTTAACGATTAATTTAGTATTTGTCACGATTGGTATACGCGTTCATGAGCGAACGATAGAAGAAGAAAAACGTTACTTGGAAGTAAGAAGAAAAATGGATCAGGTTCACGAAAAACAATTCTGGATGTTCTAATAACGTAATGAAAGGGAGAGAAAAGATGAGATACGCCTTAAGAAAATGCGCTATTCAAAAATGGATTACGGTAGAGAAAGGATTGACCTGAAACAAACAATGAAGAAAGGAGTGGATAAGAATGACTGTAAACTTAGTATTTGTCACCATTACTGTCTCGATCAATCGTTATCGGCAAACGCTTGATCATGCATTAGACTATAAAAGAAGACAGGATTTAATTGAAGACAACCGATACAAGCAAAGCTTCTATATCCATTATTAATTTCCAAAGGCAGGAGCTGTTCCTGCCTTTTTTGTTATGAACCAACGTCAATGGTAAGAAAATGAGATAAATCGCTAATGAATTCTTTATGCATTTTAATGTATTGTATGAAATGTATTCTTTCGATTCACAATAGGAAAGTACATATCTGAAAACAGTTTTAAAAAGAATCGAAAGGGTATTGATTACTAGCCCTTAATGTATAAAAATATAAGTTGTGGTATTTCAAAGGAGTGATTGAGGATGAGAGAGATGCAAAAAGAAATCATTCAAGAACTTGGTGTGCAACCAACAATTGATGTGAAAGAAGAAGTGACGAAAAGAGTTGGATTCTTAAAGGAATATCTAAAGAAGAGTGGGACGACAGGGTTTGTTTTGGGCATTTCTGGAGGACAAGATTCATCACTTGCTGGCAGGTTCGCTCAGATGGCTGTTGAAGAGCTAAGGGAGGAAGGAACAGATGCTTCCTTCATTGCCGTCAGATTACCCTACGGAGAACAAAAAGATGAAGACGATGCTCAAGCTGCTTTGAAATTTATTAAACCAGATCAAACGGTTACGATCAATATCAAACCTGCTGTAGATGCATCCGTTTCATCCTATCTTGAAGCAACGGGAAATGACTTAACGGATTTTACAAAAGGCAATAATAAAGCAAGAGAACGAATGATTGCTCAATACAATATTGCTGGGGATGAGAAAAAGCTGGTGATAGGAACCGACCATGCTGCTGAAGCCGTAACAGGTTTCTACACGAAGCATGGTGACGGCGCCTGTGATATTACCCCGCTATTCGGTTTAAATAAACGTCAAGGTAGAGCAATTCTTGAAGACATCGGAATGCCTGATCATCTTGTTGAAAAAGTACCTACAGCTGACCTTGAAGATGACCGACCTGCTCTTCCAGACGAAGAAGCACTAGGAGTAAGTTATAAGCACATTGATGATTATTTGGAAGGTCAAGAAGTACCTGAAGAAGCAGCAAGAACCATCGAAAATCATTTTAGCAAAACAAAACATAAGCGCAATATGGCAGCTACCATTTTTGATAACTGGTGGAAATAAGATTGGAACGAGACCTGAATAAGGTCTCTTTTTTTTGCGTATGAATAGAGCGAACGAGTCATATTTATCATAAAGGAGTTTCGCTCATGAGAGAAGATGACGCTGTACTTCATTCAATCGTACGCAAACTACAGCAGAGGTCTAACATTAATGTATCCATTCACATAACCGATCGATTCCCAGGTGAACGGTTAATAGGAGGGAAATATTCGTTAGAAACGAACAAGATTACCATTTATTTAGAGGAGATAAAGAAGCAATGTGTTCTTTTATTCGGTTCAGATGATTATTTGTTTGAATACTTTACTGTTATTGTGGCGCACGAACTAGGGCACGCCGCTGATAAGACCCTTGCTGTTTTAGCAAAACAAAGGGCAAATGCATTGTCTCCAAATAAAAAAAAGCAAATCTCACTAAAAATAGAAGACAATGCTTGGAGGTTCGCAAAGAAGCTGTTACCAGAGCTAACACCTATCCTGTCGACTGTAAGAGTGAAGTCCATGGAGCTTTACGTAGGAGAAGGGCATAAATGAGCCGGAAGTCTATAAAATTTATTCGCTTTTAGAAAATATATACAAAGTCGACTTCCCTTGTTAAAATAATTAAAAATCATGAATCTAGCCAAGTAAAGGTGTGACGATCATGAAGGTAATCAAATCGTATTACCCGAGAGTAAAAGCCATTGAATTATTCATGGTTCTCGTTTATGGCATTGTCGTTTCTTTTGGTACCTTACTGATGTGGATCAAAGGTGATTTATCATTCGAACGTTGGCAAACCTTCATGTTGATTGGCTTCATTTATGTGTCGTTTTGTATATTTCTTAGCTTGTGCATTCGAACACAGCGAATTGAATTAACCGAGTATCGTATAGAACATAAAGTACTAGGATTGAGTCGTCGAAGTGTGGCTTTTTCTTCTGTAAAAAAAGTAATGTTTGGGAAAGTAAACGGTTCACCAGTAGTTGCGATTATTAATGGGAATACGCGTAAACCGATCTTTGTTCCTTATATACCGTTCGAAAACGATTGGGAAGAAATTACGTCATTTATTAAAGAGCGAAATCAAAAGGTTATTATTACTATTTAAAGAAGCGCCATTCAGGCGCTTCTTTATTCTTTCAATAACTCATTAAGACATGGCAGGTTCAAGGGCAACAGCAGGACCGAAAAATTCAAAATGCATATTCTTTTCTTCAACACCCAGACTTGTTAAGGCAACTTTTACAGCTTTCATAAACGGAAGGGGTCCACAGAAATAATACTCTGATTCTGTTTCAAGTGGTAATACTTCTTTTAGCCATTCGGTTGTGATGAATCCTTGTTTATCAAAGATTTTCTTATCGTTATCATTGTTTGTAGGTGCTTCGTAACAGACATAATATTTAAGAGAAGGGTGCTCTAGAGAAAGAACTTCATTGTGAAAAGCATGAACATCTCCATTTCTTGCTGCATGAATAAATGTCGTCTTTCTATGTTGAAGCGCACTGCTCTTTAGCATACTAAGCATCGGCGTAATTCCTACCCCTCCACTTAAGAGAACAATTGGCGATGATCCCTCTTCTAAATAAAAGTCTCCTGCTGGGGCAGTTATGCTAAGCTTATCATTTACCTCTACGTAATCATGCAAATAATTTGAGACAATACCATCAGGATTGGACGTGCCCACTTCTTTTTTTACTGAAATTCTGTAATAAGGTTTTCCAGGTACATCTGAGAGGCTATATTGGCGAATGTGGGTGAATTCATCTCCTGGGATGCTGACTTTTACGCTAATGTATTGCCCGGATTTAAATGATGCAAGTGGTTTTCCGTCAAGTGGTTTTAAGTAAAAAGATGTGATAATGTCACTTTCTTGTTCCTTACGATCGACAACGAAAACACGTTCCAGCTCCCACCCGCCAGGCTGTTTGAGAGCATCTTCGTACATTTCTTTCTCCACGTCTATGAAAACGCTAGCAATAACCCCGTATGCTTCTTCCCATGCCTGAAGAATTTCTTCAGTAGCATCATCTTTTAGAACATCTTTAATGGCTTTTAATAAATATTCACCAACAATTGGGTAATGTTCCGGTAGCACACCAAGGCTTCTATGTTTATGAGCCACCTGTTTTACAACTGGTAAAATAGCTTCTAATTGATCAATGTTTTTAGCGGCAGCATAAACTGCGTTCGCGAGAGCCTGCTGCTGCTTTCCTTGTTTTTGGTTGGCATGATTGAAAATGTTTAACAGTTCAGGATGGTTGTTGAAAAGCATAGTATAAAAGCGTTTTGTAATCTCAGTTCCATGGATTTCAAGTACAGGCACAGTGGACTTAATTGTTGCAATCGTATGGGATGATAACATGGAAATAACCTCCGTTTTAAAGATGCATTTTAAATATATCTTTATGTTATCGCTTCCTTAACTTAAAAGCAATATATAAAATGCATCTTTAATAAAATGTTCACATCTTACCAAAGCATGAAGGAAAGTGGAGTTTCTCAAGATGTGATAAAATAGACCTATGAACATTGGAGCGAAAAGAGGTTGAATAGCCGTGCGTTTAACAAATTATACGGATTACTCTTTAAGAATGCTGATTTACCTTGGGAGTATGAAAAAAAATAACTTGGCAAGCATTCAAGAAATTGCAGATGCTTATCAAATTTCAAAAAATCATTTAATGAAAGTAGCACATGAGCTCGGAAAAAAAGGTTATATAGAAACGGTTAGAGGAAGAAACGGGGGGTTAAGATTAGCCCGAATTCCTGAAAAAATCAATGTCGGAGAAGTGGTAAGAAGTACGGAGGAAGATTTTAATTTAGTGGAGTGTTTTGATAAAGAAAACAATTCATGCGTCATTAGTCCAGCATGTCGACTAAAGCACGTACTTCATACGGCTTTGTCTGCTTATTTTGAGGTTTTGGATCAGTATCAATTAGCTGATCTCATCGTCAATGATGAAACCCTTAGACAACTATTTGAGAGGAACCAATAGGGGAGCATTTTGAATACACTGTTTTAAGAGGAGTGTGGCAGTGTATGGAATGGTTTGAGCTAACGGGAGTCGGAGGAGTGGTTGCAGTTCTTGCGATAATCAGGATGAAGTATGGGCGGTATTCTACCCATCATCGCTATTTACGTGAGGAGTATATGTCTGAGAAATGGGCAAGAGATAAGAAGAGAGATCAGAACGAGTGACTAGACGTTTCCTTTTTAAGGGGACGTCTTCTTTTTTTTGAATGAGAATTCCACAAGGACAGACACACTGGGGTAGGCTATTACATAAACTTAAGATATAGTAACAGCCCATCATTGGGAGGTGAGTATGTGTCCTTACTGGCAGCGCTTGCTTACATGTGTAAGGAAGTTCTTTTCTTTGTCTCGTTTGTGAAAAACAATGCTTTTCCTCAGCCTCTTTCAAGAAAAGATGAAAGAAAGTATTTAGAATTAATGGCTGAAGGAGATGAAGATGCAAGAAACCGCCTCATCGAACACAATCTCCGTCTCGTAGCCCATATTGTGAAAAAGTTTGAAAATACGGGCGAAGATCCTGAAGATCTCATTTCTATAGGAACAATTGGCTTAATCAAAGCAATTGAAAGCTATTCGACAGATAAAGGAACTAAGTTAGCAACCTATGCAGCCAGATGTATTGAGAATGAAATCCTTATGCATCTAAGAGCTTTAAAAAAGACAAAAAAAGATGTGTCTTTACATGATCCGATCGGTCAGGATAAGGAAGGAAATGAAATTTCTCTCATTGATGTGTTAAAAGCGGAAACGGAAGATATTGTAGAATTAATTCAGCTTAATATGGAGAAAAAGAAAATCTATGAGTATATTCATATTTTAGATGATCGGGAAAAAGAAGTAATAGTAGGTCGGTTTGGTTTAAATCTAGAAAAAGAATTAACACAACGAGAAATCGCGAGACAGCTTGGTATTTCTAGGAGCTATGTCTCAAGAATTGAAAAGCGTGCGTTAATGAAGTTGTTTCATGAATTTTATCGAAATCGAAAAGAAAGTAGTACGTAACCCTGCTCATAGGCAGGGCTTTTCTTTTGATAACGGTAAATCAAAACAAAATTGTAGTAAAGAACATATGTTCGTCATATAATAAGAACAAACGATCGTACAGAAAGGAAATGGATTATGTTTAAAAGAATGAAAAAATTCCTTGAACATGAGAAAAATGTAGAAATGATCTACTTATCGAAGGATAACAAAGTTAGTAAGAGAATTGTTAAGCTCTATTCAGTGACCGAACAAAGTATAACTGGATATTGTTACTTGAGGAGGACTGTGCGAACGTTTAAGACGGAACAAGTTTTAGCGGTGTTCCCTTCGCAAAAGTACCGAATGAAAGAACCAAGCTGAATTGGAAAAAAAAAGAAACTCCGAAGGTTTCCCTCCGAAGCATTTTAAGGTTGGTCTATTGTAGTTTAACACACAAAAGCGAAAAAGCAATAAGGTTTTTAAAATGAATTATTCTTGAGTATCTTTATTGGTATTATAGGTAGAAAGAATTTTTCGAGTCCAAATTTTATAGCCTTCTCCATTAAGATGAAGACCATCGAATGTATAGTCTTTATTTAACTGTCCAAACTCTACTAGCTCAGGATAGATATCTATATACTGATAGTCATACAGGTTGGAGAGATCTTCTAAACGCTTATTTAAATCGCGGATTGTACCATTATTTAAAGGATGTCCAGTTAAAGCCGTATTAACGGGGAACAAACTTTGGACGTAGACCTTTGTGTTTGGTGATCTGGTTTTAAGAATATCGAGTATCTGTTTATAATTTGTCTCAATTTTATTAACGGGTTGTCCAGCAATCATATCGTTAATCCCTATTAATAAATACACTCGATCCGGTTTGGCTTTGACCACCTCATCAATTCGGTTAAGTACGCCAGTAGTCGTATCACCAGCTATACCTCGATTTAAAACTTCATGATCACTGAGGGCTTCTCCCCATTCATAATAATCCGTTAAGCTATCACCAAGAAAAATGGTCTCACTGTCTTTGTGAGTGTATGAGTCGTAGATACTCTTTTTCGTTTGATAATATTTTGTGTAGTACGTAATGTTTTTTTTCTTGGATTCTGAGTCGTTCTCAGGCATTTCATTTGCATTGGTCCTAAGGAAATCAGTTTGATTTTCAGCCAGTGCAAGCAAAACGATAAGAGATCCGGCAGCAAGAACCAGAATCCATGCTTTTTTCCTCACGAATATCACACTCCTATTGATTACGATAGGTATTATACCCTATCTATCGTAATGTGAAAGCTGATTTTGCTTATAGAATAAAAAATGAGAAAAAAAACCCCCAAAAGTGGAGGTTTAGAGGGTGATATTCGTTTCTTTTTGTGAAAAATTAACATTTTTGTAATAAGCATCTTTTACAAGTAGATTTGGTCCAAGACATTTAACTGCTGGACAATGACAGCTGATGCTTTTGGAGATCTTGCTATCCCGCCATTTTTGGTAAGCGTCATTTAAATTTGTGTTTTTAATGTTACCAAGTGTAGGAGTGTCACCAAAATCTGTCACAATGATCTCTCCATCGAAAATATTCATATTTAATCTTGATCGACCATCCGGGTCATTTCGAACAGTTACATTTGGCTCAGCGTATAGTCTTTCAAGAAGGTTAAGATCTTCTGGATTTGAGCTACATGGGTAAAACGGAAGTGTACCAAATAATAACCAGACGTCCGGATCGCGTTCATCTAATAGGCGATGTATCCCTTCACGAATTTCTTCTAGTGAAGCAATATCAAGACCAGATGCAAAATCTGATGGGTACATTGGATGGATTTCATGCCTTTGACAGCCCATCTCTGCAATTTGATTGTGAATGCTTACGATATTTGGAAGGGTTCTTCGATTAATCATGGTCTCTGCTGAAATGATAACCCCTCTAGAGGTTAAATCTTTTGCATTTTCAACCATTCGATGAAAATAAGCTTCACGCTGAGCGAGGGCAGGTTTGCGATCCATTACCGCAAAACCAATATCCGTAAAATCGTCAATGCTTCCATAGTTATGCGAAATATGTAAGACGTCCAAATAAGGCAAAATCAAATCATATCGCTTGCGGTCAAGCGTTAAGTTTGAATTGATTTGCGTACGAGCACCTCGATCATGTGCGTATTTAAGTAGTGGTGCCACATACTGCTTCACCGATTTCATAGATAGCATAGGCTCGCCACCTGTAATGCTTAGTGCACGAAGTTTTTCTACTTCGTCCAGTCTACTAGTCAGAAGATCCAGTGGAAGCGGATCAGGATCTTTGGGTTGAAGAGTATAACCTACTGCACAGTGCTCACACCGCATGTTGCATAATGTAGTTGTTGTTAGTTCAATATTGGAAAGAACCATACTTCCGTATTCTTCAACATCCATATAGGCTTCCCATGGGTCATAGCTGGGTGTTATGGTTTTCGTTGATGTTGTCATTGGTATCGACCCCTTTTAGTAATTCCAAGGCTTTATATCCCTCTTAATTGTAGAGCATTAGGAAAGAGATGAACAGCGGTAGTGATGAATTTAGAAAACTCCGCCAATGTCCATACATCTTATTCGAGTCATTCATAGACTATACTATCTAGCAGAAGAATGCCTAAGGGAGAAAAGGAGGGGGCGTATGAGTTACGGCTATCCTGGCTGTGGTTATCCCTATCCGCCATACCCATATCCATATCCAGGCTATGGAGGAGGGTACTTTGCTTTAATCGTTGTACTACTTGTTTTATTGCTTGTGATCGGCGGAGGATACTATTATTATGCAAATTACAGATGTTAGAATTGCTCTTTTAAAAAAAGCAAGCACGCAAAGGGGTTATCCCTTGTTTGTGCTTGCTTTTTTTTGTTGTGCAGTATCGAGGTCATCTCTCTTCGTTTTTTCCCATAAAGGGACTCCTTTTTGATAGGCTGCTCTAGAAATCATATGTCCAGAGACCGGTGCTGTCATAAGGATGAAAATAATTCCCAAAATAAGCTTACCGCTCACCATTTGTTCTTTGAAAATAAAATAAAGGAAAGCAGCAATAAGAATTCCTGCAACTCCTAGCGTTGCACTTTTAGATGCAGCGTGTAGACGAGTGTATACGTCAGGAAGTCGAAATATTCCTAGCGCCCCAGAAAAAAGGAAAAACGTACCGATAAGCATGAAAATGCTAATCACGACTTCTTTCAATGATAACACCCTTTTCCAAGAATTTAGCAATAGCTACTGTTCCTATAAAAGCAAGTATTCCAATGAGAAGAATAATATCATTGAAATAGGCAGTCTCTAGCTTAATCGCTAGAATTCCAGCTATTGCCATTAGGTTGATTCCAATTGTATCTAGTGCAACTGCCCGATCAGGATTAGAAGGTCCTTTTATCGCACGGTATAGTAAGAACAAGGTAGAAATCGCAATAATGACGATACAGATTGTTGATACAGTAGATAGAAGGGAGCTCATCTTGTCACCTCCATAATGGCTTTCTCAAATGTTCCTTTAATTTCTTTAATCACTTCGTCAGCATCAGGAGCATCCATCGCATGAATATAGATATGCATGTTGTCTGGCGCGACGGATACGGTTAACGTACCGGGAGTTAGGGTGATTAAATTGGCGAGCATAGTAATTTCCCAGTTTGTGCGAACGTCAATAGGAACTTCGATAATACCAGGATTCATTTTATGCTTAGGACTATAGACAAGTTTCACGACTTGTATATTCGCCATAATCAATTCTTTAATAAACAAGAATAACAATTTGATAATCGCCCAGAGACGATAAAAATAAAAGCGATCTGGTATAAACCGCTCCATTAAAAGAAGCAGTCCGATACCAAATAAATAGCCGATAAAAAACGTACTAAACGAATAGCTTTCAAAAAGGAACATCCAGAGAACGGCAATGATTAGGTTGATTATAATTTGTATAGGCATGCCATCTACTCCTTCATAACGGAATCAATGTAGTTTATTGGATCAATCATTTGATCTGCAATGGTTTGGACAGTCGGATACACAAACTCTGCCCCTAGTCCAAGTAATACGGTGAATACCAATAAAAATGCCGCTGGTAAGATTTTACCTTGAACGGGATTTCCATTTGATACGTATTCCGATTTAGGCTCGCCCCAGAATCCATTGATGAAGATTCGAATAACAGATAGGAGAATTAATAGACTTGTCACTAAACCAATTACGCCCAGTACATAATGACCTTCTTCAAATGCTCCTCTTAGAATCAAAAGCTTACCGATAAATCCACTAAATGGTGGTAAACCTGCAAGTGCAAGAGCGGCAATGAAAAAGAGCCAACCAAGTAGTGGTTGATTTTTAATAATGCCGCCCATTTTTCTTAAATCTGAAGTGCCGGAATAAGCAACCATAGCACCCACAAGAAAGAAGAGCGCTGCTTTTATAATCATATCATGGAGAAGATAATAAACCGTGCCTGCGAGTGCAGTGGCTGAGAAAACGCCAATGCCTAGAATCATATAGCCTACCGCTGGAATAATGTTGTAGGCGATAATGAGTTGGACATTGTTCGTTGACAAAGCACCAATTACACCAAAAACAAGCGTAAAACCTGCGAGTATCAATAAAATCTGATGCGTAACAGACAGGTTGTAGACAAAAATTAACGAGAATACCCTGAGGATCGAGTAAACTCCTACTTTTGTGAGAAGCGCCCCAAATAACGCTGATATTACGGTTGGTGGAACAGTATAAGACTTAGGTAACCAGAAATAGAGTGGGAAGAGGGCACCCTTAGTAGCAAATACGATAAGGAGGAGAATAGCGATGGTAGTTAACACGCCATCTTGTTGAACTTCTCCTACCCGTTCTGCCAATTGGGCCATATTTACCGTTCCAACTACTGCGTAAAGAAAAGATACGGTTGTAACAAAGAGCATGGAAGAGAACAAGTTAATAATAATGTACTTAAATGATTCTCTAAACTGCTCTTTTGTACCTCCAAGAACAATCAACCCATATGATGCAATCAGGAGAACTTCAAAGAATACGAATAAATTAAACAAGTCTCCTGTTAAAAAGGCCCCGCTTACCCCTGCGATTAGAAGCTGAAAAAGCGGATAGAAGTAGTATCTTTCACGATGTTCATCCAATGATTTAAACGCATAGAAAGCACATGCAACCGAAATGAGATTCGCTGTTACGACGAGTAGCATAGCAAGTGGGTCAGCTACAAGAACGATGCCATAAGGCACAGTCCAATCACCTGCTTTTAATACGATGGTACCATTTTGAATAACATTAAAGGCAATGATGGAAACAACAGCAAGATTGACTAAAACCATAATGCGTGTAATCAATCGTACAAGTGGTAACCGCTTATTCAAGAATACAAGAATAATCCCTGTTAAGAGCGGCAATAAAATTGGAAGTATTGCTAAGTTACTCATTTTCATTACCCCTCAATTTCTCCATATTATCGGTACCATTCGTTTGGTACGTTCGATACGCTAGCACAAGAAGAAATGAAGTCACACCGAAGCTAATAACAATGGAAGTTAGAATAAGTGCCTGTGGAAGTGGATCAACATAGTTCGTTACTCCCTCAGATAGAATCGGTGGTTTTCCTCGATTCAATTTTCCCATTGTAATAATAAATAGGTGAGCCCCATGGGACAAAAGTGCCGTACCGATAATGATTTTAAGAATTTGTTTCTGCAAAATCATATACACTCCTGCAGTAAAAAGCATACCTGCAAGTATAGACATGATGATTTCCATTAATCATTTCCCTCCTTCTTACCCGGACGAAGTTTAATCATTGTATAAATCCCAAGAGCGGCTAGTCCAAGTACAAGGATTTCAAGCATCGTATCAAGTCCACGGAAGTCAACAAGAATGACGTTAACCACGTTGTCTCCTCCGCCTAATTTATAAGAGTTCTTTAGGAAATAATCGGAGATCGGTTCAAAAAGCTTTGTGCTATGAGAAGCGATACCAACCATTGTGACAAGAACACCGACTGATATCGAAATAACCCAGTTAACGGCATTGGTTCTTTTGGATTCTTTCTTTTTATCAAAGTTAGGTAAGTGATAAAAACAAAGTAAAAATAAAGCGACAGTGACTGTTTCAACAATAAGCTGAGTGAGGGCTAAATCTGGTGCTCGGAAAAAGACGAATAGAAGCGAAAGTCCATATCCAACGATTCCAAGAACTAAAATGGCTGCAATGCGATTCTTCATAAAGACCGTAGCGAAAGCAGCACCGGCCATGACGATCGCAATCATTACTTCCGGTACAGCGATTGGTGCCAGATCATTGTAGTTTATTTGAAAGCCGCCAGTTACGCTCATAGTGATACCAACTAATGCGATAAAGAAGACGAAAATGTAAATCATGTAATGACGAAGAGAACCCGTCATATATCCGTTTGTTAGTTTTCTTGAGCCGCGGAGCAACCCATTTATGAGTCCGTCATAAGCTTTTGCAGCCGATAATTTACCAGGGAAAGCTTTATAGATGTGCTGCCACTTTTCTCGGGCAAGGTACAAAGCAGTACCTAGAATAAGGACAGAAAGGCTCATATAAAGCGCTGGTCCAAAGCCATGCCAGAATTTAATATGAGTCTCTCCTACTGATCCGTTAACAGCATCGACCATAGGCGATAGAAGTGCATGACCAAATGCGTCCGGAATAAACGCAATGATAACGACTAGCAGAACAAGAATCATAGGTGAAAGAAGCATTCCGATCGGTGCTTCATGTGGTTGCTTCGATAATGTCCCACGCTGTTTTCCAGTAAACGTACGGAAGAAAAGCATGATGGAATACACAAAAGTGAAAATACTCCCACCAACAGCAAAATATGGGAAGAAAGGTGATACTGCTTCAACAATTGTGGAAGCATCTTCGAAATGAAGTGATGAATCAAAAAACATTTCTTTACTTAAGAATCCGTTTAAAAATGGAAGCGGGAAACCGGCCATTGAAAATGTACCAAAGAAAGCTAATAAGGCGGTAATCGGCATGAATGTAAATAGCCCGCCCAGCTTTCTAATATCCCGCGTACCCGTTTCATGATCAATGATACCTGCGACCATGAATAGACTTCCTTTAAATGTTGCATGGTTTAAAATGTGGAATACGGCAGCAAGAATAGCTAACTCGGTTCCAAAACCTAACATCGCCATAATCATTCCAAGTTGACTGATCGTGGAATAGGCAAGAATCGCTTTCAAATCGGTTTGTGTAACGGCCATATAGGAACCCCAACAAAGTGTAAGTAGGCCAAAGCCACTAACAATTAAAAAGAAAAGATCCGTTCCAGCAAAGACAAGGCTTAACCTGGCAACGAGATAGATCCCTGCTTTAACCATTGTAGCCGAATGTAAGAAGGCACTGACTGGCGTAGGTGCTTCCATAGCATCCGGTAACCACGTATGAAATGGAAATTGAGCCGATTTTGTAAAGGCTCCAAGAAGAACTAGTATAAGGATGAATGGAAAGAGAGGAGAGTTAACAATCATTTCCCCATTTTCAATAATTCCTCGAATACTTGCCGTTCCTGTAATGTCGGCCATTAATAAAAAGCCACCTAGCATGGCAAGCCCACCGAATACAGTAATCATCATGGACTTAAGGGCGCCTGAAGTCGATTTTTCTCTTTGGTACCAGTAGCCAATAAGTAGAAATGATGAAATGCTCGTTAGTTCCCAGAAGGTATAGAGGACAAATAAATTGTCTGATAACACAACTCCGAGCATAGCTCCCATAAACAATAGGAGATAAACATAAAAATGGCCAAGCTTTTCCGCTTTACTTAAATAATAGATGGAATAAAGGACGACGAGCGACCCAATTCCAGTGATCAAAAGCGCGAAAAATAGGCCAAGACCATCAATATAGAATGTAACGTTCACGCCAAGTGAAGGAATCCACTCAAACGTCTTTAGTGTATGTACACCCTGCATAACTCCCTTTATAAATGTTAGAAAATACCCGAACAAAAGAATCGGAACTAAAAGAACAAACCATCCTAAATGGACTTGTTTCACGCCCCGATAAATCAACGGGATGAAAAACGCTGCCAGAAAAGGTAGCAAGACAGCTGCATGAAGCATTCTACAAAAACCTCCCCACTAATGCTCAATATGATAAAAGTTCAAATGAACTCATATTGCAATAACTCAATTGTAATCAAAAACCGACACATTTATCAACTTTTCATGTTTGAAAATACAACTTTCTCGTATAAGTTTTCCAAACAACGCCGATTCTATTTGCGAAAGGGGAATACACATGATAAAATCCATTTCTATTCTTTTTCCTATTATTATGTTATTGACGGCCTGTCAAAGCGTATATAAATCCGAGGATCCGTCACCATTCGAACCAAGAGAGTATTTTAGGGCGATTGAAGTTGAACCACTTGGAGCCGCGTTATTGAAAGAACATAGTCCAAGGAGTTCTATAGAAGTTATACGAAAAACGATGAAAAATGAATCAGCTATTAATGATGTCATTATTCTGTCTCGTGATAAGCAAACAGTTGTTGCAATAAAACCTTTTGCTTATAAGCGAAGAGATGTTGATTCTTTGCTATCAAAGTACCATGACTTACTACAGGCTGAAGGAGTGGCCGCTGTTTTCTTAACAGAGCCTCATCAATATAGAAGTGCAAAGAAAATGAAGGAAGAAAATGAAGTTAGTAGTGAAGAGTGGGAGTCTACGTGGGGAAGTTATTTTAAGGAAAATAAACAAAAAGCCAACCCTAGATAAAATCAAGGTTGGCAAATGTTAGATTCCTATGAGCGATACTTGTTTATCAAGTCTACGTCTCTGGATCTCTCGTTGAATAAGGTGAATGAATTCGCTACTAAGTTTAAGTTCCTTTGCCTTATAAAAGGATTCAATCAACAAGTCATCTGATAACTTCTCCATGATTATGCACCTCCAAAATAAGGTTCTATTCTCCGATTACTCCGCATAATTTGTATGTGGATCTTTTATTTGCAGTTAGCTTACCATGGAACGATTTATAGAACAACCGTTCCGTTATCCACAGTTAAGAGTGGATAATTTGTGGGTATAGTGTTTATATCTTACTTATTTACAATGGCTAAATGGTTTAATGATGTTAGTAATGTTATCCACAACTTTTGGAAATGACATTATTTGTCGAAAAATTTTGATTTCATATCGTTATTTTTCATTGAATATGTTTGTAAGTTAATAGTTGTGCGTAATGAAAATATTGATACAATAGGGATGTCACTAATACTAGGAGTGTTGCAATTTGCTAAATACGTTTCTACCAAATGAACATGTGCAAGACATCTTTCAGATTAGTCCGAAGCTACTAAAAGAACGGGGTGTAAAAGGCATTATCACTGACCTTGATAACACACTTGTGGAATGGGATCGTGCAGATGCTACCCCTGAACTATTAAAATGGTTTCAACAAATGAGTGATGAAGATATTCTTGTTACCATCGTTTCGAATAATAATAGGACCAGAGTGGAGAAATTTGCTTCTCCTGTAGAGGTACCCTTTATATATGAAGCTAGGAAGCCGATGACAAAAGCGTTTCGCAAAGCTTTAAAAGATATGAAGCTTAGAGCAGAAGAGACAGTTGTCATAGGAGATCAGATTTTCACAGATGTTGTTGGAGGAAATCGAATGGGTCTTCATACAATTCTTGTTGTTCCTGTAGCTAAAACGGATGGGTTTTTCACGAAATTTAATAGAAGAATGGAAAGTGTTTTCCTTGCTTGGATGAAGCGTAAAGGGAAAATAAATTGGGAGGAATAGGTTTGGATAATGAACAAATCATTTGTGCAGGATGTGGGGTACACATTCAAACAGAAGATAAAAACGCTCTTGGATACGCCCCACCTTCTGCGCTTAAGAGAGATGTAATCATCTGTCAGCGTTGTTTCCGTTTGAAACATTACAATGAAATTCAAGATGTTTCTTTAACGGATGATGACTTCTTGAAAATCCTTAATGAAATTAGTCAAACAGATGCTCTAATCGTTAAAATTGTAGACATTTTTGACTTCAATGGAAGCTGGTTACCGGGTATTCAGCGTTTTGCAGGCGGAAACCCTGTCTTATTAGTTGGAAACAAGGTTGACCTACTACCTAAATCTGTGAACAAGTCAAAGCTTATCAAGTGGATGCAATCGAGTGCCAAAGAAAACGGATTAAAGCCAGCGGATGTTAGGTTAATGAGCGCTGATAAAGGCGATGGTGTGATGGACGTTGCTGCTGAAATTGATCGTCTGAGAGACGGAAGAGACGTTTATATTATTGGGTGTACGAATGTAGGGAAATCAACGTTTGTAAACCGACTAATACAGGAATTTGGCGGCGATGAAGAACAAATGATTACGACTAGCCAATTTCCAGGTACAACGCTTGACTTGATTGATATTCCGCTCGATGATGGGAATACGTTATATGATACGCCCGGAATTATTAATCACCACCAGATGGCTCACTATGTAAATGCTGAAGAATTAAAGTTAATCAGCCCGAAAAAAGAAATAAAACCAAAGGTATTTCAATTGAATGAAGGACAAACTCTTTTCTTTGGAGGACTTTCACGTCTTGATTTTGTGGAGGGTGGAAGACAGTCCTTTATTTGTCATTTATCGAATGAACTATATATTCATCGTACGAAAATGGAGAAAGCTGATGAGCTCTATCGAGACCATCTTGGTGAACTACTTTATCCTCCTGGTGATCAAACCAAAAAGGAGCTTCCTGCATTAGTAGGACATGAGCTTCGAATTAAGGAAGAAAAAATGGATATCGTCTTTTCAGGACTTGGATGGGTGACAGTATCCGGTAATGGGACGACTGTTAAGGCCTATGCTCCTGAAGGCGTTGGCGTTTCAATCCGAAAATCATTAATTTAGGAGGCAGGTAATGGGAAAACTATATGGACTTATTGGTCATCCGATCGCGCATTCGATGTCACCAATGATGCATAACGGTGAGTTTAAAGAGCTTGGCTTATCACATCATTACCAGGCATTTGATCTTTCACCAGAACAGTTAGAGGATGGCGTGGAGGCAATGAAGATGCTTGATATCCAAGGATTCAATGTGACCATTCCTCACAAAGTTGCCATTATCCCATTACTCGATGAGGTGGAACAAGAAGCTCTTGATATTGGTGCTGTCAATACTGTATACAAGCAGGATGGTAAATATATTGGCACTAACACTGATGGGAAAGGTTATTTACTTTCCTTACTTACGCTTCTACAAGAAAACGATTTGGAAAACAAAAAAGTCCTTGTGATTGGAGCGGGTGGCGCTGCTCGTGCTGTTGCTGTTAGTATTGCTAGGGCTGGTGTACTTTCATTATCACTAGCAAACCGTACACTTGAGAAAGCAGAGAATCTCTCGAGTGTTTGCAACTCGTATACCTCTGCGAATGCAATAACACTCCAAGAGGCGGAAGCCGAGCTTCATCACTTTGATGTTGTGATTAATACTACTTCTATAGGTATGAGTCCACATCTAGATCGGATGCCTCTATCTGTAGAAAGGTTAAACGAGGGTACAGTTGTAAGTGATTTAATCTATAATCCGCTTGAAACCAAATGGTTAAAGCTTTCCAAACAAAAAGGCGCGGTTACAGATAATGGCATTTCCATGTTTGTAGAACAGGGAGCTCTTGCTTTTGAAAAGTGGACAGGAATAACTCCCGATCGACAAAGAATGAGAAATGCGGTTTTAAAAGAGTTAGGAGGATATTCATGTTAACAGGTAAACAAAAACGTTTTTTACGTGCAAAAGCGAATCGTCTTAATCCTATTTTTCAAGTAGGTAAAGGCGGCGTTAATGAAAATATGACAATGCAAATTGAAGAAGCGTTAGAGGCGAGAGAGCTTATTAAAGTAAGCATTCTTCAAAATTGTGAGGAAGATCGTAATAGTGTAGGAGAGCAATTATCCACCGCAACTGGAGCAGAGCTCGTTCAAATTATTGGTAATATGATTGTGCTTTATAAAGAATCAGAAGAGAATAAAGAAATTATTCTTCCGTAATGGCTGAGGAAAAAAGGTTGAGAGTCGGCATACTTGGCGGAACATTTGACCCCCCTCATCTTGGACATTTAACGATTGCGCAAGGGGTGCTTGAAACATGTAAGCTTGATGAAGTATGGTTTATGCCTAGCCATCGCCCCCCTCATAAAAATGGTCACGATATTACTGATAATCATCAAAGAGTTAAAATGGTTCAACTCGCAATTGAAGGGAATCCTCAGTTCAAACTTTCGTTAATCGAATTTGAACGTAATGACCGGTCTTATACGATTGATACTATTGAAATTTTGAAAGAGAATTATCCCGCGATCGATTTTTATTTTATCATTGGTGGAGACATGATTGAGGATTTACCAAACTGGCATCGCATTGATGAATTGTCTCGTATGATTTCATTTATTGGAGTGAATCGACCGGGTTATCATCCAGATAAGGAGCAGTTCAACGTATTCGTTATTGATGTGCCGCAAATCGATATCTCGTCAAGTGAATTAAGAAGAAATTTATACGAAAAGAAGAGCGTAAGATATCTACTTCCTGAATCCGTCCGAACTTTTATTGCAGAGGAGGGATTATATGAATCGAACTGAAGCGTTAAAAATTGTTAAGCCCCATTTAACAGAGCATCGCTATGTTCATACAATTGGGGTAACGGATACAGCGGTTGAGCTCGCAGAGAAATACGGGGCAGATCGTCAAAGAACTGAAATTGCTGCTATTTTTCATGATTACGCAAAGTTTAGGCCGAAGGATGAAATGCGCCAAATTATACTTGAGCAGCCGCTCAAAAAAGATCTACTCGAGTATTCACCCGAACTTTGGCACGCTCCGGTTGGAGCTTATTTAGTGCGTAGTGAGATAGGCATAGAAGATGAAGAGATTCTAAATGCGATTAAATACCATACGTCAGGTCGTCCGAATATGACGTTAATGGAAAAGTGTGTGTTTATTGCTGATTACATTGAGCCAGGCAGGTCATTTCCTGGGGTAGATGAAGTTAGAGAAGTTGTGCAAAAAGATCTTGACCAAGCAATTGCGTTGTCTCTCAGGAATACTGTGCAGTTTTTAATGAAGAAGAATCAGCCCGTTTACCCGGCGACGTTCTTAACGTACAACAGCATTGTAAATTCTTTAAACGCCTGAGAAGAAATGGAGGAAACTAAATGAATGAAAAGCAAATGATTAACCTTGCTGCCAGGGCAGCTGACGATAAAAGAGCAGAAGATATCGTAGCTCTTAATATGAATGGAATCTCCTTAATTGCGGACTACTTTTTAATATGCCACGGGAATTCAGAAAAACAAGTTCAAGCAATTGCGAAAGAAATTAAAGATCAGGCATTAGAACAAGGGATGGATATTAAACGACTTGAAGGTTATGATCAGGCTCGCTGGGTTCTTGTAGACTTAGGAAGCGTGATTGTTCACATTTTTCATAAGGATGAACGTCACTATTATAACCTTGAGAAGCTTTGGGGAGATGCTCCGCATTTACCACTTGAGGAAATTCTAGCTTAAGATGCAATCATATGAACGCTTTTCTTATGTTTATGATCGTTTAATGGAAGAAGCTCCATATGGTGAGTGGGTAGACCTGGTAAAAAAGGAAGCTGATACTGGTAAAGTTCTTGATTTGGGTTCGGGAACAGGTGAATGTTCCATTCTGCTTGCTCAAGTTGGTTTTGAAGTGACGGCGGTTGATCTATCTGAACATATGCTCTCGGTTGCTCAAGACAAAGCGATTCAAGCAAAACTTCCTATCAAGTTTTTACAGCAAGATATGCGAGAGCTTGATACGGGAGAGCTGTATGATGTCATTACAATTTTTTGTGATTCTTTAAATTATGTAAGTGACATTGAAGGGGTTCAAGCCACTCTATCAAAGGTATATCAACACCTAAAACCTGGTGGTGTTGTTTTGTTCGATGTTCATTCCTTATATAAGATACAATCCTTATTTGTAGGGAACACTTTTTCAAGTAGTGAAGATGACATCTCCTATATATGGAACAGCTTTGCTGGTGAAGAAAAAGGGGCCGTTGAACATGAACTTAGCTTCTTTGTTGAAAATGAAGAGGGATTATATGAACGGTTTGATGAAGTGCATTATCAAAGAACATTTTCAATTGAAGAATATAAAAATTGGTTAAGTGAAGCGGGTTTTGACATGATTTGTGTGACGGCTGATTTCACTTCAAATCCACCCAAATCAACATCTGAGCGCATATTCTTCAGAGCAGTTAAGTAAGAAAAAGAGTGATTTCATCTGAAATCACTCTTTTTTAATTTCAATTAAAGGAGTTTTTATATTCGTAGCGAATCAAACTACAGACCACTTTATTTCTGCTTTGATTCTTCCTTTACTTGCTGCTTGATGCCTTCTCGATCTTCCTCGAATTTTTTATGAGTGCTCTGAATCAAATGATGAAACATTTCTCCTGTTTCTGCTTCGAGAACTTTCAATCCTTCTCCTGTAACGCCTCCTTTTACGGTCACTTTTCGTTGTAAAGTCTCCAAAGAAAAATAATCTTTTTCAAGAAGTTTTCCCATGCCAATAAGCATTTCTGTTGCTAGGATTGTCGCTTGCTCATTTGATATGTTCGTTTCTGTCACTGCTCCTTCGATAAATTGTTGGATCAAATAACTTAAAAAAGCAGGTCCACAACTCACGATATCAGAGGAAACTCTCGTGATTTCTTCCTCTGTTTCAATCGGTGTAGAAATTTGTGACATTAAATAAAGCAGTTTCACTTTGTTGGCTTCGGAACAACGACTTCCAAACGTGACAAGTGATGCACCACTAAGTGCTCTGTTCGTAATGCTTGGAATGGCTCTAGCTACTTCACAACCGACAAAGGATTCAATCTCACTAACCTTTATCGGGCTTGTAATTGAAACAATTAATTGTTGCTGTTTTAGATTAGACTGCATTTTTTTTAACAGCGGGAAATATTCATGAGGTTTCACACAAATAAAGATCATGTCAGATTTTTTTACCACTTCATCTGCGCTCTTAACGACCTGTAATGACGGGTATTGTTGCTTCAATTTTATAGCCTTTTCACTTGAACGATTCACAATTGTGAGATGGGAAGGTATTACGGCGCAAGAATCAATAAAGGAAGACACAAGTATGGTCCCCATATTGCCGGTACCAATAACACCGATTTTCAATGAACTCCCCCTCCTTCCAAACACATTTCTCCTACAACATATGTAAGAACGTCTCATTATATGTTTATGATGAAGAAACATTCGAAAGGTATGAAGGCGTAATGAACCATCTTAAAGCGTTAACCCCACGTGAAAAGGTACTTCTCTGTCTTATTTTGCTCACAGTTGGAATTGGTTTATTTTTTTATTATGATGTGCCTCGTGGCAAGGAAGAACCATTTCCATTTGAAGAAGAGGTATCGGTGGAGCAAGAGCAAGTAAAAGATGCTTCTCCTACATCTTTAGGAAATGAGAGTGCAATCGTCCTAGTAGATGTAAAGGGAGCAGTCACTACACCCGGTGTATATGAAGTACATACAAATGGGCGTGTAAAGGATGTGATTCAAAAGGCCGGCGGATTTCTGAAAGAAGCAGATCAAACCCAGCTTAATCTCGCTGGAAAAGTAACTGACGAGATGATGATTTACGTTCCGTTACTAGGGGAAACACCGGTGGCAAGTAGTGCTAAAAATGAAACCTCTCTCATTTCAATTAATACGGCTGATCTTACCGAGCTTCAACAACTTCCTGGGATAGGTCCTGCTAAAGCAGAGGCAATTATTCAGTATAGAGAAGAAGAGGGGCCATTCGGTGTTGTGGAGGATCTGCAGAATATAAGTGGAATAGGCGAAAAAACTTTTGAGAAATTAAAGGATTTAATCACGGTACAATGAGTGATTGACGAGAAGGATTATTTCGATCAAACTAATAGAAGATAAAAACATTGGGGGGAAAACCATGGAACGTATTTCGTGGGATCAGTATTTTATGGCTCAAAGCCATTTGCTTGCTCTTAGAAGCACGTGTACTCGTTTAACTGTTGGCGCAACAATTGTAAGAGACAAACGTATGATTGCCGGGGGATACAATGGATCTGTTTCTGGCGGGGTTCATTGTATAGACGAAGGATGTTATGTCATTGATAATCACTGTGTGCGAACCATTCATGCCGAGATGAATGCCATTATCCAATGTGCTAAATTTGGTGTACAAACTACTGGCGCGGAGATATATGTTACTCATTTCCCTTGTATTAATTGTTGTAAAGCGATTATTCAAGCGGGAATTAAAACAGTCATTTATGCCGAAGATTATAAAAATCATCCCTATGCTGTAGAGTTATTTGAAGATGCTGGTGTAGTGGTTAGGCAGGTAGAACTTGAAGAAATGATTCTTGATACGAATAGTCAAGAAAAACTTGATTTAACCGCTGATTTATTAGATAAGCTATCGGCTGCAGGTGTTGATGCAACTGAAGTAAAGCCTTTATATGAGAAAGCTTCCAAATTATACGGTATGTAATGAAAGGAAACATATGGTTGTTTGCTCTTTCTGCACTACTTGGCGTGATCGGTGTCGATTCCTTCTATGCCGTTTGCGTAGGAATTGTTTTGTTGCTTTGGTTATGGAGGGATAAGAAGAGGCTAATGCTATTTGTTGGCCTTACCTTCCTGCTGTTTTTTAGTTATACAGCTTTTGTGAATGACGCTAATTTCACATCATTAAAAGAAGGAGAAGTAGCTTTAACAGGAAAAATCACCTCGCTTCCTCAAATGGAAGGCGATTCTCTTTCTTTCGAAGCGGCAACAGCTTCGGAGAAATTAAAGGTACAGTATTACCTCGCAACTGAAAAAGAAAAGAATGAATTGAAACTTTTACAAGTTGGAGACTCCTGTTCATTGGCAGGATCACTTAAACCCCCATCACCTCTAAGAGTTCCTTCCCTTTTTAACTACGAACGTTACCTTTATCATAAGAAAATTCACTGGATTTATGTACTGAATGAAAGCCCTTCATGTGAGTCTTTATCTCCATCTTTTATTACTAAAATCCATCAATATCGCCAAAAGGTAGTGTCAGATATTGCATTAAATTACCCAATTCAATTGCAAGGTATTGCAGCGTCTTTATTGGTTGGAGATCGCAGTTTATTACCGACAGATGTGATTGAAGCTTATCAAGAATTGGGCCTTAGTCATGTACTTGCTGTATCTGGTTTACATGTAGGTGTTATAGGAGGGCTATTTTTTTGGTTCGTAATACGAATCGGCGTGACAAGAGAGAAAGCGTATAGTATACTGCTCCTTTTTTATCCTTTTTATCTCATCTTTACAGGCGGTGCGCCATCGGTAGTAAGGGCTTCCATAATGGCTATGGCAGTTGCTCTTAGTTTGCGTTATCAGTTAAAGATTAACCCTCTTGATGGCATTGCGGTAGCTTGCTTAATGACGCTGTTAATAAATCCTTACTATGCATTTCATATTGGGTTTCAGCTTTCTTTTCTTATTGCATTTGCTTTAATCGTTTCCTCTCAAACAATTTTAAAGCGTTACCACCATCCATTTACTAAACTTCTTGCTTTATCAGTTCTCGCACAAGTTGTTTCATTTCCACTAGTCATTTATCACTTCTCTCAAATTTCTATTCTTAGTTTAGGGTTAAACCTCCTGTACGTTCCATTTATTTCAATTATTGTATTACCAACACTGTTGTTGCTTTTCTTCTTCGATTTTCTTTCTCTTACATTCCTTTTTACAGTTGTGTCTGAACTACTTTCTAAGGTGATCAGCTTTATTCATCAGTTTTTTTTGTTTCTTTCGGAGTTAAATATGAACGTAATATTTGGAGCCTTGTCAGAAGGTGGACTTATTCTTGCTTTTGTAATCTGTTTCTCTATAGCACTGTTATGGGAGCGTGGAGGGATGATGAAAGCGGGTGTCATCTGGTTGCTTTATTGTGGGATTCTATATATTGCTCCCTATTTAAGTCCAGCCGGGGAAATTACGTTCATTGATGTTGGCCAAGGAGATAGCATCTTAATTACACTTCCTTTTAAACGCCAGGTTATCTTAATTGATACAGGGGGAAAGCCGAGTTTTGGAAAAGATGAAGAATGGAGGCAAAGGGATTCCATATTCGATACTGGACGTGATATTGTTCTTCCTTATTTAAAATCGAAGGGCATTCGTGAGGTTGATTTATTTATTCTTTCTCATGGTGATTTTGATCACGCAGGTGGAGCGATTGAAGTTTTAGAAGGAATATCTGTAAAAAAAATGTTGCTTGATCGAAGTAAAGAACAGACAGAAATCGAAAAGAAGTTACTACAAACTGCAAAATCAAATAAGGTATCTGTCTCAAATGCAAAAGAGGGGCAATCGTGGACCGTTGGGGAGGCGCAGTTTACGATTATTCAGGCGCTCCAAACGGAGGAGGAGAACGATGGGAGTATCATAATGCAAGCCAATGTTGGTGGATACAGCTGGCTGTTTACAGGTGATCTTGAAGAGGCGGGGGAACAGCAGCTACTGTCTAAAGTATCTCTTTCTCAAATTGATGTGCTAAAAGTGGGGCATCACGGAAGCTCCACTTCTAGTTCAAAGGAGTTTCTAGAAACAATCGTCCCAAAGTTAGCAATCATTTCAGTGGGAGAAAACAATCGTTACGGGCACCCTAGTGAAGAAGTGGTAAATCGGTATAAAGAACTCGGTATTTCCATTCTTAGAACAGACGTCTATGGTACAATTCGATACACTTATAAATGGCATAACTCTGGAGAGTGGTCCGTTATGCTAAATGGAAAATAGACTGCCAGAAGGCAGTCTATTTAGCCAAGAGCTTTAATGATTACAGCCGTGAAGAAAATGATGGAAAAGAATAAAAATGGTACTGCAAAGCCGACAGCTGACTGAACAGCGTCATTATCCTTAGCTTGAACATCTTTTTCAAACTCGTTCATTTGCCTTCCCTCCTGCTTTCCCCTTCGTATTCATTGTTCACTACTTATGTAGTCGTTATGTAGGGGATTTCCTAAAAAGGTACATTTCAAACAATATTGTATCATGTATTCCACTTTATGTCTTTATTCTTCAACAACTGATCAGGAGTTAGTGAAATAAAATTATGCGAAAGAATCACTCCCTTTCCTGTAAAGAGTTGTCACCCATACTTTGAGTTTGCATAGGATATCCTATCTACTACAAACCGAACATCGTTGCTTCGTAAGAGTCCTAGGCCTTACGAAGGAGCGTTTACTATAAATGGGAGGCTGGTTATAGCAGCCGGCTTCCCTTTTCTACTTGCCAACATCGTTTTGACGGATTAGGATAGAAATGGACGAATGAAAACGAGGTGTACATAGATGTCCATTTCAGACTTAAAGAAAAAAATTAAACAGGATCAGTTAGACTCCATTTACCTGTTAACAGGAACAGAAGCATTTTTGATTGATGAATTGCAAAAAATGATTATTGATCATGCGCTTCCAGAAGAAGAAAGAGAATTTGGACTTGCTTATTATGACTTGAACGAAACCCCAGTACAAGCAGCAGTAGAAGATGCTGAAACTCTGCCGTTTCTAGGAGAAAAGCGCGTCATTATATTAAAGAACCCCTTATTTCTAACAGCAGTAAAGGATAAGAATAAAGTTGAGCATGATCTCGATTCGCTTCAGCGCTATGCTGAAAACCCATCTCCTTTTACGATTCTTGTTATAGAGGCACCTTATGAAAAGCTTGATGAGCGAAAGAAATTGGTAAAAACGATTAAGAAAGCGGGAGCTTTTGTAAAAGCAGAATCACTTCAAGAAAGTCATCTAGGGGAATGGCTTCAGCAACGTGCAAAGGAACAAGGTGTTTCTCTTGATCAGGAAGGCGAAGAAAGGCTCGTTCAATTAACCGGTAGTCATTTAATGTTATTGCGACAGGAAATTGATAAAATGGCGCTGTACGTGGGGGAAGGTGGCATTGTGAATGCGGAGGTCGTTGACCTTCTTGTGGCAAGAACGTTAGAAAATGACATTTTTGCCCTCATCGATCGTATCGTCAGACAAGATTTAAACAAAGCTTTCCGTATTCTATATGATTTATTAAAGATTAATGAAGAGCCCATCAAAATTCTTTCATTAATCGGTAGGCAATTCCGAATCATCTATCAGGTAAGTGAACTTTCAAAAAGAGGATATGGACAGAAGCAAATGGCTTCTACGCTTAAGTTGCATCCGTATGCGGTGAAAATTGCTCAACAACAAAGTCGCAGTTTTGAAGAAGAAAAACTACGCTATATTCTAGATCAAATTGCAGAATCCGATTATGAAATGAAAACAGGCAAAATGGATAAAAGGCTTATTCTTGAATTGTTAGTTACGAAAATTAAGAATGCATAAAAAAGCTGTTGGGAGATCCCAACAGCTTTTAACGTTATAAAGGAATTACGCAGAAATCTCGTTGTACATTTTTGTAAGACGAGATTTTTTACGTGCTACTGTGTTTTTATGAATGATTCCTTTGTCAGCAGCTTTGTCGATGCGCTTAGAAGCTTGGCTAAGAGCTGACTTTGCAGCTTCAACGTCTTTCGCTTCTACTTTCGCTTCAAAATTCTTGATTGCAGAACGCATTTCAGATTTGAAAGCGACGTTATTAGCGCGACGATCTGATGAAGTTTTCACGCGTTTTACCGCAGATTTAATGTTTGGCATACCTTTCACCTCCTTGCAAGGCTTAACAATTCCATGTCATATCCGTGCATAGAACAAGAAACATTCTATCAAATAGGTCAACGAATTGCAATAGAGAATGAAAACCTTCTTTCGGGGATACGCTAACAGGTAACAGATAGAACAAGAGGTGATCTGATGGGAAGCATTGAACTGGAAAAATATCAAGTCCGAACTGATCTTGCAGTCGAAGCGCAAGAGATGGTGAAAGAAAAAAAAGCGAAGAGTATGAAGGAAGAGCCTGACGGATTAAAGGGCGTTGTTGTGAAAGAGAGAAATGAACAAGGTGTAAATATTACAACAGTAGAGGTCACAATAGAGGGCGAGAAAGAAATTGGTAAAAAAGCTGGACACTACTTAACTTTTGAAGTGCAAGGAATTCGAAAAAAAGACTCAGCTCTTCAACAGACTGTTCAAGATGTTTTCGCCCATGAATTCGCTGCATTTTTAAAGCTACAGAATATCACCAAAGAAGCGAGCTGTTTAATAGTGGGGCTTGGGAACTGGAATGTTACCCCAGATTCGCTTGGACCACTTGTGGTATCGAACTTGCTTATAACGAACCATTTATTTGAGCTCCAACCTGAAACAGTTTCAGATGGATTTCGACCGGTAAGTGCCATTACCCCTGGTGTAATGGGGATTACTGGAATTGAGACGAGTGATATTATTCATGGTGTTATTGAAAAAGCGAAGCCAGACTTCGTCATAGCGATTGATGCTCTTGCATCACGTTCAATTGAACGCGTAAATACTACGATTCAAATATCCGACACAGGTATTCATCCTGGATCTGGCGTAGGGAACAAACGAAAAGAGTTAAGTTTTGATACACTAGGCATTCCTGTCATCGCCATTGGCATTCCGACTGTTGTCGATGCGGTTTCCATTACGAGTGATACAATCGATTTTATCTTAAAACATTTCGGAAGAGAGCTGAAAGAAAAAGGTAAACCATCAAAATCTCTAGCACCAGCTGGCATGACTTTTGGAGAAAGAAAAACGTTTACAGAAGAAGATTTGCCGGATGAAGGGAAACGACAAACGTTTATGGGGATGGTTGGTACGCTTGAAGAGGAAGAAAAGAGAAACTTAATACGTGAAGTTCTTGCACCAATGGGGCATAACTTAATGGTTACTCCAAAAGAAGTGGACGTCTTTATAGAGGATATGGCGAATGTGATTTCGGGAGGGCTTAATAGTTGCCTTCATGGAGATGTGGATCAGCAGAATAGTGGTATGTATACTCACTAGTCATATGAATGATTATTAGGCATACGTATAAGAGGGACAGGCTTAATCAGAAAGGAGCCGGAGAGATGGCGACGTTTTTTCTGAAAACTTTTCTTCTTGTTTCATTGCTTTTATTTGGAGTACTTCTTGGAATGGAGCAAGCTTCTAAAAATATGAATAGCATGCAAGCAAGTGAAAGTACAGGTGCTTTTCAGATTAATACTTCGAACGGTGTAGAGGCTGAAATCCTTGGCACTTCTGTTACACCTCATGACTTACAAAGTAAGCAAAAAACAATTGAACATGCAAATGAATTTAATGTGCTAGGACAATTAGGTAGCATTTTAAGCAAGTGGGTTTCTTCGCTAATTCAAGCGATTTTGGCATTTGTATTTACGGTAATTACAACACTATTATCATTTTTTCAAAAGTAAAGGGGGGCGCAGTTGCGCCCTTTTTTTGTTCGTTTTTCCTTTACTCACTAAGGATAAATGGTGTGTGGAAGCTGAACTTCTAAGATATAGGCGGATTGCGGATTGAATCTAGACAGCGGTATTGCTATAATCTATAATAGCGTAGTTTCGCCTTAGGAGTGATTAGTAGATGAACCTTGAAGAAAAATTGAAAAGACAGTCCAGGATTCGAAATTTTTCCATTATCGCACATATTGACCATGGAAAATCGACTCTTGCTGACCGTATTTTAGAACGGACAGGTGCGTTAACTGACCGTGAAATGAAAGATCAGACGCTTGATGCGATGGATCTTGAACGTGAACGAGGCATTACGATTAAACTGAATTCCGTTCAACTTACTTATACAGCGAAAGATGGAGAAGAATACATTTTTCACTTAATCGATACACCAGGTCACGTCGACTTCTCTTATGAAGTATCTAGAAGCCTTGCAGCTTGTGAAGGAGCCCTGTTAATTGTCGACGCAGCACAAGGGATTGAAGCCCAGACGTTAGCAAACGTTTATCTGGCTCTCGATAATGATCTGGAAATCCTGCCAGTTATTAATAAAATTGATTTGCCAAGCGCTGAGCCCGAACGAGTGCGCCAAGAAGTAGAAGATGTTATTGGATTGGATGCTTCTGAAGCTGTACTCGCTTCTGCTAAGTCAGGAATTGGTATCGAAGACATTTTAGAACAAATTGTAGAAAAAGTGCCAGCGCCTCAGGGAGATCCTGAAGGTCCGTTACAAGCCCTTATCTTTGACTCTCTCTATGACCCTTATAGAGGAGTTGTTGCATATATTCGAATAACAGAAGGGTCTGTAAAAGTTGGTGATAAAATTCGCATGATGGCTACAGGAAAAGAATTTGAAGTGAATGAGCTAGGTGTATTTAATCCGAAGCCAGTCGCTAAGAAGGAACTTTCTGTTGGTGATGTAGGATTTCTCACTGCTGCCATTAAGAATGTTGGGGATTCTCGCGTCGGTGATACCATTACATCAGTGAAAAATCCAGCTGCAAACCCACTTCCCGGTTACCGTCGAATGAATCCAATGGTGTATTGTGGTCTGTATCCAGTAGATTCGGCACAGTACAATGATTTACGTGAAGCCCTGGAACGACTTGAACTTAATGACTCTTCTCTTCAATATGAAGCAGAAACGTCTCAGGCACTAGGTTTTGGTTTCCGCTGTGGTTTTCTCGGTCTTCTTCACATGGAAATCGTTCAGGAGCGAATTGAAAGAGAGTTTAACATTGACCTCATCACGACAGCACCTAGTGTTATTTACCAGGTGAAACTTACTGATGGAGAAGAAATTATTATTGATAACCCTGCTATGATGCCGGATGCGCAATCCATCGCAGAAGTACAAGAGCCTTATGTAAAAGCAACAATCATGGCGCCTAACGACTATGTTGGAGCAATTATGGAATTGTGTCAGGGCAAACGCGGTGATTTCATTGACATGCAGTATATGGATGAAAGTCGGGTTAATATTGTTTATCATATTCCTCTTTCTGAAATCGTATATGACTTCTTCGATCAATTGAAGTCAAGCACGAAAGGGTATGCTTCCTTTGACTATGAATTGATTGGTTACCGAGCATCAAACTTAGTTAAGATGGATATTCTTCTTAACGCTGAGAAAATTGATGCGCTTTCTATAATTGTACACAGAGACTTTGCTTACGATCGTGGGAAAGATATCACTGAAACTTTGAAAGATCTAATCCCAAGACAGCAATTCGAAGTGCCAATTCAAGCTTCAATTGGACAAAAGATTGTGGCACGTTCAACCATCAAGGCGATGCGTAAGAACGTACTTGCCAAATGTTATGGTGGGGACATTTCCCGTAAGCGTAAGCTTCTTGAGAAACAAAAAGAAGGTAAAAAGCGAATGAAAACAGTAGGGAAAGTCGAAGTGCCACAGGAAGCGTTTATGGCTGTTCTTCGTCAAGACAACTCAAAAAATAATTAAGGTGCTTTAGTTGAAGTGCTAAGTTGATTTTTATACTATGTAGGTTAGAAGACCGCAGAGCGTTTCTGCGGTCTTTACATTATGTCAGAAAGCAGTGATTGAAATGGTTAACGCTGTTTATTTACACATTCCGTTTTGCGATTATATTTGTCACTATTGTGATTTTAATAAAGTGTTTATGCAGGGGCAGCCTGTAGATGATTATTTGGCTCATATGGATTTGGAAATGAAGCATACTCTTGAACAGTTTCCAACAGATCGCATTGAGACAATCTTTGTCGGAGGAGGCACGCCTACAGCGCTAAATGAGCAACAACTTGAACGATTTTTAAAAGACGTTCAGAATCGGTTTGGTTCTTTGTTATCGAATACTGTTGAATTTTCAATGGAAGCAAATCCAGGTAGCGTTACACCAGAAAAGCTTAGAATTATGAAGGCTTATGGGGTGAATCGTTTAAGTATAGGAGCACAAGCATTCCAGGATTCTCTCCTAAATAAACTTGGTAGAGGCCATTCAGTTGCAGAGATTGGAGAAATTGTTCGAATGGCACAGAGCGAGGGGTTTGTGAATCTCTCGTTAGATCTTATGTTCGGATTACCAGATCAAACGATTGACCAGTTCTCAGAGTCAATTACGAAAGCGATAGAATTGGGCATTACACACATCTCTTCTTATTCGTTACAAGTAGAGAAAAAAACTGTCTTCTACAATAAGTGGCGTAAAGGGGAATTACCCTTACCTACAGAAGAAGCGGAAGCTGATATGTATGAGCTGCTAATCAAGCGTCTTGAAGAAGTCGGTTTAATGCAATATGAAATAAGTAACTTTGCGAAAACAGGTTATGAAAGCCAACACAATATTACGTACTGGAAAAATAATGAGTATTACGGTATTGGGGCAGGTGCTCACAGCTATATCAATGGAGTGAGAAGAGCAAACGCCGGTCCTCTCAAACAATATATGACGAAGATCGATGAAAGCGGCTTTCCATATATGGATGACAATGTGCTCACGGAAAATGAGCGGATGGAGGAAGAGATGTTCATGGGACTTCGCATGAAAGAAGGGGTCTCTAAAGCAACATTTCAAAAGAAATTCAATCAATCAATCGAAGAAGTATTTAGTGAGCAAATCAATAAGTTAGTACGAAATCAACTTATCCAGGATACGGGAACACATATTGCTTTAACAGAACAAGGCTTCTTTTTAGGTAACGAAGTGTTTCAAGAATTTCTTGCGATTTAGTAGTATCGCTTATCACCTATTGGTTGTAAGGATGACTAATTCATGCCCTTTTCCTATAAACTAATGTTTGGGGAGAATAATGATTAACGTAATGATTGACAACTAAAATAAGTTTCTGTTACCTTATTATTAGATTTAGCACTCAGTACCTTAGAGTGCTAACAGAGGTGATGAGGAGATGTTAACAGAACGTCAACTATTCATTTTGCAGTTGTTAATTAACGACTATATTCAGACGGCTGAACCCGTTGGCTCACGCACTATTTCAAAACGTGAAGACGTTACGTTTAGCTCTGCAACGATCCGCAACGAACTTGCAGATCTTGAAGAGATGGGTTATATCGAGAAAACGCATAGTTCATCGGGCAGAGTACCATCCGAAAAAGGCTATCGTTTTTACGTGGATCATCTTCTATCTCCACCCGTGCTTTCCAAGAAAGATGTGAATAACATTCATTCTCTTTTTGCTGAGAGAATGGTGGAAGTAGAAAAAGTGATTCAGCAATCTGCGGGTATTCTTTCTGAACTTACTCAATATACGTCAATCATTCTTGGACCTGAAGTTTTTGAAACGAAACTTCGCCAAATACAAATCATTCCACTATCCAAGGATACAGCTGTCGTTATTTTAGTAGCTGACAGCGGACACGTTGAGAATCGAACGATGAAGATTCCGCCTTCGGTTAGCATGTCTGATATTGAAAAAGTTGTTAACATTATGAATGAGCGCTTGAAGGATGTTCCACTTATTTCCTTGAAGTCTACCATGATGAAAGAAATGGCAACTGTTTTGAAGAAGCATATCGAGAATTACAATCAAGTAAACACTATGCTTGAAAGTCTTTTCCTCTATACGAATGCAGAAAAAGTTTATTACGGAGGTAAGACAAATATTCTTACTCAGCCTGAGTTTAAGGACATAGACAAAGTCAGGTTATTACTTAATACGTTCGAACAAGATGATGTCATGTACAATATTCTTCGTCCAGAGAAAAACGGGATTGAAGTTAAAATTGGTCAAGAAAATGATCTTGAAGCGATGCAACATTGCAGTATTGTGACAGCAGATTATTTTATTGAAGGGAAACGAATGGGTTCTATCGCTTTACTTGGACCGACTAGAATGGAGTATCAACGCTCTATGAGTATTCTGGGTTTCCTAGCAAATGATCTGACTAAGACACTTACAGATCGATATCAAAGTTTCAAACACTGGTAATTTGGTAATAGTGAAGAAGGTGGGAGAAACATTTCTTCCATCCTTTTCTATGAGCGAATGATTTGGTATATTTCGATAGGGAGGTGAAATTCGTGGAAAAGCAAAACAGTCATCAAGAGGAAGAAGAACTTCTAACGGAAGAGGAAGAGAATCTTGAGCAAAATGCTGAAGAGAATGATGAACCTGAAGTGATTGAAGTATCTGAAACCAATGAAAATGAAGAGCTTGAGAACTTGCAACAGCAAGTAGAAGAGCTTGAGAATAAATATATGCGCACTCAGGCAGAATACGATAACTTCCGCCGTAGAACGCGTGAAGAACGTAGTGCAGATGCAAAATACCGTTCTCAGAAATTAGCAGAAGGGTTACTTCCAGCGATGGATAATTTTGAACGTGCGTTAGCTGTTCAAAGTGATAACGAGCAAGTAACGTCATTGCTAACTGGAATGGAAATGGTGTATCGTCAACTGAAAGAAGCACTTGCAAATGAAGGTGTAGAAGAAATTGGTACTGTAGGAGAAGCATTCAACCCGCATCTCCATCAGGCTGTTATGCAGGTTGAATCTGATGAACATGATTCAGATGTGGTTGTAGAGGTCTTACAAAAAGGCTATCAATTAAACGATCGCGTCCTTCGACCAGCAATGGTAAAGGTAAGCTCTTAACTACATATTAAGAAATAGGAGGTAGAATGTAATGAGTAAAATTATCGGTATTGACTTAGGTACAACAAACTCTTGTATTGCAGTAATGGAAGGCGGAGAAGCTACCGTTATCCCGAACCCAGAGGGTAGTCGTACAACGCCATCTGTCGTTGCATTTAAAGATGAAGAACGCCTTGTAGGTGAAGTTGCAAAACGTCAAGCAATTACAAACCCGAACACAATTCAATCAATTAAGCGTCATATGGGTACAGATCATAAAGTAGATGTAGAGGGTAAATCTTTCTCTCCTCAAGAAATTTCTGCAATCATTCTTCAAAAGCTAAAATCTTATGCTGAAGATTACCTTGGAGAAGGTGTTGAAAAAGCGGTGATTACAGTGCCTGCTTACTTTAACGATGCTGAGCGCCAAGCAACAAAAGATGCTGGTAAAATCGCTGGTCTTGAAGTCGAGCGAATTGTAAACGAACCAACTGCTGCAGCACTTGCTTATGGTCTTGATAAGGAAGACGAAGATCAAACAATCTTAGTATTTGACCTTGGTGGTGGTACGTTTGACGTATCAATCCTTGAACTTGGTGGAGGCGTATTTGAAGTTAAGTCTACTGCTGGTGACAATCGTCTTGGTGGTGACGACTTTGACCAGGTGATCATCGATCACTTAGTTGCTGAATTTAAGAAAGATACTGGTGTAGATCTTGGTCAAGATAAGATGGCACTACAACGTTTGAAAGACGCTGCTGAAAAAGCCAAAAAAGATCTTTCAGGAGTTGCTCAAACACAAATTTCTCTTCCATTTATCACAGCAGATGCTTCAGGACCGAAACACCTTGAGCTAAACCTAACTCGTGCTAAATTCGAAGAACTTTCTGCAAGCTTGGTAGAGCGTACAATGGCGCCTACTCGTCAAGCACTTAAAGATGCTGGCATGTCTCCTTCTGAACTTGACAAAGTTATTCTTGTTGGTGGGTCTACTCGTATTCCTGCAGTTCAAGAAGCAATTAAGAAAGAAACCGGTCAAGATCCACACAAAGGGGTAAATCCTGATGAAGTGGTTGCTCTTGGTGCAGCTATTCAAGCTGGTGTCATCGCTGGTGACGTAAAAGACGTTGTTCTTCTTGACGTAACACCACTTTCTCTTGGTATTGAAACAATGGGTGGCGTATTTACAAAACTCATTGAGCGTAATACTACGATTCCTACAAGTAAGTCACAAACGTTTTCAACAGCGGCAGATAACCAGCCTTCAGTAGACATTCACGTCCTGCAAGGTGAGCGTGAAATGGCTCAGTATAATAAAACGCTTGGTCGTTTCCAGTTGACTGATATTCCTCCAGCTCCGCGAGGAACGCCGCAAATCGAAGTATCATTTGATATTGACAAAAACGGTATTGTGAATGTTCGTGCGAAGGATCTTGGCACGAATAAAGAACAGTCAATCACGATTAAGTCTTCAAGCGGTCTTTCTGATGACGAGATTGAAAACATGGTGAAAGATGCTGAAGCGAACGCGGAAGATGACAAGAAACGCCGTGAAGAAGTTGAAACTCGCAATGAAGCTGATCAGCTAGTATTTACTACTGAGAAGACTCTAAAAGACCTTGAAGGTCAAGTAGAGGAAGAAGAAGTAACAAAAGCTAATGAAGCGAAAGATAAAGTGAAAGCAGCTCTTGAAAATGACGACATTGAAGCGATTCGCACTGCGAAAGATGAGCTTCAAGAAATCGTTCAAGCTCTTTCAATGAAAGTATATGAGCAAGCTGCACAAGCTCAACAAGCTCAAGCTGGCGAAGAAGGCGGAGCAGAGCAAGCAGATGATAACGTTGTTGATGCTGAATACGAAGAGGTAGACGACGACAAAAAGTAAGAAAATGATACGAAAAAAAGTCAAAGTCAGGCGTATCTTGACTTTGACTTTTTTCGTTTAAACTGTTAACTACTTGTTGACAAAGTGACGTTGATGTTGAGAGGTTCATATAAAAGATCTTATAGAAATAATCACAAATCACGTTTTTCCATACAAGGAAGGTTTGGACTTTTTAGGTTATTGGAGAGACATGCTGATGTCACTTTTTTAGTGTTTCAGTTGAAAACTCCTTCCAATAATTGTTAACGTTCACTGGTGCTAACGATATAGTATTGCAGAGCGTATAAACTCAATGATATGATAAACGTTATGTGAAGAGAATCGGGAGTGGATACGATGAGTAAACGAGATTATTATGAAGTGCTTGGCGTTAGTAAAGATGCTTCGGAAGCTGAAATGAAAAAAGCTTATCGCAAGCTTGCCAAGCAATATCATCCTGATATTAATCAGGAACCTGGTGCAGACGAAAAATTTAAAGAAGTGACAGAAGCATATGAAGTATTAAGCGACTCGCAAAAGAGAGCTCAATACGACCAGTTTGGGCATGCGGATCCGAACCAAGGTTTTGGCGGAGGCGGAGCTGATTTTGGTGGCTTTGGCGACATCTTTGATATGTTCTTTGGTGGCGGTGGCCGACGCAATCCAAATGCACCAAGACAGGGTGCTGACCTTCAATATTCGATGGAATTAACATTTGAGGAAGCGGCTTTTGGTAAAGAAACGGATATTTATATACCAAAAGAAGAGGAATGTTCGACATGTGACGGTTCTGGTGCAAAGCCCGGAACTTCGCCTGAAACATGTCATCACTGTGGTGGTGCAGGCCAGTTAAACGTTGAACAAAACACGCCGTTTGGGCGCGTTGTGAATCGTCGCGTTTGTCACCACTGTGAAGGAACAGGTAAGCTTATTAAAGAAAAGTGTAAGACTTGCCGCGGTAAAGGAAAAGTGGAAGTGAAGAAAAAGATCCACGTTAAAATTCCTGCTGGTATTGATGAAGGTCAACAAATTCGGATTACTGGTAAAGGTGAAGCGGGCGTAAATGGTGGCCCTCCAGGAGATCTGTTTGTTGTTGTTTATGTGAAATCACATGATTTTTACGAGCGTAGCGGTGATGATGTACTATGTCAAATGCCAATTACGTTCTCTCAAGCGGGTCTTGGTGATGAGATTGAAGTTCCGACGTTACATGGAAAAGTAAAGCTTAAAGTTCCAGCTGGAACCCAGAGCGGTACAAATTTCCGTCTGAAGGGTAAAGGGATTCAAAATGTTAGAGGATACGGTCAGGGAGATCAGCATGTTAAAATTCAGGTGATTACACCTAAAAACTTAACTGAGCGTCAAAAAGATCTTTTACGTGAATTTAGTGAAATTTCCGGACAGGTGCCTGATGAACAACATGAGAATTTCTTCTCAAAAGTTAAAAAGGCATTTAAGGGAGAATAAGCAAGATGAAAGCTGGTAGCAAGCAGGCCGTACAACATGGCCTGCCTGTTTCCTTTCCGAAAAAAAGGATCCAAAAGAGGAGTGGGCAATGAATGAAATGGTCTGAAATTAGCATTCATACAACAAACGAAGCAATTGAAGCGGTATCAAACATTCTACATGAAGCAGGAGCCAGTGGGGTAGTGATTGAAGACCCGATGGATCTTGTGAAAGTATGGGATACTACTTTCGGAGAGGTATATCAGCTTAATCCTGATGATTATCCTGAGGAAGGCGTTATTTTAAAGGCGTACTTACCTGTCAATAGTTTTCTTGGTGAAACGGTTGAACAAATTAAAGAAGCAATTAATGGATTGCTTGTCTATGATATTGATTTAGGTCATAACACGGTTCAAATTAGTGAAGTGAATGAGGAAGAATGGGCTACAGCATGGAAGAAATATTATAAACCTGTCAAAATCTCTGAACGCATTACCATTACACCCACTTGGGAAGACTATCAGCCGGTGAAAACAGATGAAATTATTATTGAGTTAGATCCTGGTATGGCTTTTGGAACTGGTACACATCCGACAACGGTTTTATGCGTACAAGCACTTGAGAAAATTATTCAGCCAGGACAGCGTGTCATTGATGTCGGTACTGGCTCTGGGGTCTTAAGTATAGCAGCAGCGAGTTTGGGAGCAGATTCAGTAGATGCTCTTGATTTGGACGAAATAGCTGTGAAAAGCGCTGCTCTCAATACGAAACTTAATAAAGTTCATCACAAAATTAATGTGAGTCAAAACAACCTTTTAGAAGGTGTGGAACAAACTTATGATGTGATTGTTGCGAACTTACTATCCGAAATTATCGTTCGTTTTACTGATGACGTTGCAAGGGTTCTAAAGCCGGGTGGCGCTTTTATTACTTCTGGTATCATTACGGCCAAGAAGCAAGAAGTAAAACAATCGATTTTGGATCAGGGGATGGAAATTGAAGAAACGCTACAAATGGAAGATTGGGTTGCGTTCATTGCGAGAAAGCCGCACGAGTAAGGAGAGAGATTGATGCAACGCTATTTTATTTCTAAATCTCAGCTTCATCAGGATCATGTTATGATTGAAGGGGAAGATGTCAAGCATATTTCGAGAGTAATGAGGATGAGCGCTGGAGACCAGATTATTTGTTGTACAGAAGACGGTGAATCAGCGATCTGCGAAATAGATGAGCTTTCAACTGAATTCATCAAAGCAACACCAAAAGAGTGGCTTGACGAGCAAAAGCGCTTACCTGTTAACGTGACAATTGTACAGGGGTTACCTAAGGGCGACAAACTTGAAACGGTCATACAAAAAGGAACAGAGCTTGGAGCAGATCAGTTTATCCCTTTTAAAGCTGAACGTTCTGTTGTAAAATGGGATGAGCAAAAAAGTGCAAAAAAGTTGCAGAGATTAAAAAAGATTGCAAAAGAAGCGGCTGAGCAATCTCATCGCACAACGATACCGGCTATTGATATGCCTCATTCTCTATCTTCATTGATTAAGACAAGCGAATCATATGATTATAAATTAATTGCTTACGAAGAAGATGCAAGAGCAGGAGAGTCTGCTAAGCTCGTTCAAACGCTTCACGAGGCAAATTGGAACGATCGAATAATGGTTGTTTTTGGTCCGGAAGGCGGTCTATCAGAAAATGAAGTCGCGACTTTGAAAGAAGCTGGGTTCTCTTCATGTGGACTTGGTCCTAGAATATTACGAACAGAAACGGCTGCTATGTATGTACTAGCAGCAATTTCTTATCATTTTGAATTAATGAGGTGATGATATGCCTTCAGTTGCATTCCATACATTAGGTTGTAAAGTGAATCACTATGAAACGGAAGCGATTTGGCAGTTGTTTAAAGATCATGATTACGAACGAGTAGAGTTTGATCATGCATCTGATGTATACGTTATAAATACTTGTACTGTAACAAATACGGGAGATAAAAAAAGTCGACAGGTTATTCGTCGAGCAATCCGTAAAAACCCTGATGCTGTCATTTGCGTGACTGGCTGTTATGCTCAAACATCCCCTGCTGAAATTATGGCAATTCCTGGTGTTGATGTGGTAGTAGGTACGCAGGATCGCGTTAAAATGCTTGATTACATTGAGCAATACAAACGCGAACGAGAGCCTGTGAATGGGGTAGGAAATATTATGAAAGCCCGTGTGTATGAAGAACTTGAAGTTCCTGCATTTACAGATCGTACACGTGCCTCTCTTAAGATCCAGGAAGGCTGTAACAATTTTTGTACCTTCTGCATAATTCCATGGGCAAGAGGACTTCTAAGATCTCGTGAGCCTGAAGCTGTCATTACACAAGCACAGCAACTTGTTGATGCAGGCTACAAAGAAATCGTTCTTACTGGTATTCATACAGCGGGATATGGAGAAGATTTAAAGGATTATAATTTTGCTCAGCTTCTTCGAGATCTTGATGAAAAAGTAAAAGGTTTGAAACGAATTCGCATTTCATCGATAGAAGCAAGTCAAGTAACGGACGAAGTGATTGAAGTATTAAACCAGTCGGAAAAAGTTGTTCCGCATTTGCATATTCCTCTTCAATCAGGATCAAACACGGTACTTCAGCGCATGAGAAGAAAGTATACAATGGAAATGTTTGGCGAGCGCTTGGAGCGTTTGAAAAAAGCTCTTCCAGGACTTGCGATTACTTCAGATGTTATTGTAGGTTTTCCAGGTGAAACAGAAGAAGAATTTCAAGAAACATATAACTTTATTGCCAAACATAAATTCTCAGAACTTCACGTTTTTCCTTTTTCAAGGCGCACTGGTACCCCTGCTGCTCGTATGGAAGATCAGGTTGATGATGAAATTAAAAACAAGCGAGTTCATCATTTAATTGAGTTATCCAATCAGCTTGCAAAAGAGTATGCTTCTCACTATGAAGGAGAAGTTCTTGAGGTCATTCCTGAAGAAAAATATAAGGATGATCCAAATTCAGACTTATATGTTGGCTATTCAGCGAACTATATGAAAGTGGTTTTCAAAGCATCTGAAGCAATGATAGGAAAAATCGTTAAAGTGAAAATTACAAAAGCAGGATATCCTTATAACGAAGGACAATTTGTTCGTGTTATGAATGAGGATGAGCCCACCGCTGCAGTTGCCTCATTTTAATGTAGAGATTAGAATAGAATAGGTTATTTAAACAGAATTGGAAGGATGACGATCATGAATAAAGAACTAGCAAAAATGATTGACCACACTGCGCTTAAACCAGATACAAGTCGAGAGCAAATTGAAAAACTTTGTGAAGAAGCAAGAGAATTTAACTTTGCTTCTGTCTGTGTAAATCCTACATGGGTGTCGCTTGCTGCCGAGAAGTTAGAAGGAGCAGAAGCGAAAGTTTGTACCGTTATTGGTTTCCCATTAGGAGCCGTTACAACTGAGACAAAAGCATTTGAAACAACTGATGCCATTCAAAAAGGTGCTACTGAAGTTGATATGGTTATTAATATCGGCGCACTTAAAGACGGTAACAATGAACTTGTGGAGCAAGATATTAAAGCGGTTGTTGAAGCAGCAAAAGGCAAAGCACTTGTAAAAGTTATTATCGAAACTTGTCTGTTAACAGATGAAGAAAAAACACGTGCATGTGAGCTTTCCGTTAAAGCGGGTGCTGATTATGTAAAAACTTCAACAGGTTTTTCAACCGGTGGAGCAACAGTAGAAGATATTAAGCTGATGAGAAAAACCGTTGGACCAAACATTGGCGTAAAGGCATCTGGAGGCGTTCGTGATTTAGAAGGTTCTCAAGCGATGATTGATGCTGGTGCTACACGTATTGGCGCGAGTGCTGGAGTGAAAATTGTTCAAGGTGAAACGGCTGATACAGATTATTAATTAAATTGAAAAACCATCACTTTTTTTATAAAAAGTGATGGTTTTTTAGTTCAATCTATAATTGTGTAACCTTTCAATCGATAAGGCGAAGAACCCGGTAAATGGTAAAAATAAAAACGCGGAAAGTACATTGAATAAAATGGAAACGTGTGCAAGTTGAACGTCCGGGAAAGAGGTTAAGCTTGCTGCAAATGAGCCGAACAATCCAATTAATGGAAAGAATAGGATAACACCTATGATGTTGATCCAAACGTGCGCATAGGCGGCAAGTTTTGCTTCCTTGGTGCTACCTATACTAGCCATTAACGCCGTAATACATGTGCCAACATTTGAACCATACAAAATAGCAATAGCCGCGGGTAGGGAAAGGAGATCCTGATTAATAAATCCCATTGTAATTCCTGTCGTGGCTGAACTTGATTGAATAAGAGCAGTAAGTATCGTTCCAATGCCAATTCCATATAGCAAACTGGAATTTGTTTCGTAAATCACATGTTCAAAAAAGGAAAGGGTAGATAAAGGGAGGGCTAGCGCTTCGAGTCCATGCATCGATACAAAAATACAGCCTAGCCCAAAGCATACAGTTCCTATACTAAAACTGATCTGATGGCGCATTTGAAGCAATATAAACCCGGTAAGTAATAACGGTAATACTAGGTTTTCTGGATTAAGCGTCATTAATTCTGCAGTTAGTGTTGTGCCGATATTTGTACCGAGAATAATGCCGATGGACTGTCTAAATGTAAGTAGCCTAGCCGCAATTAAACTGATGGTTAGGACCATAACGGCAGAGCTACTTTGTAAGATCGCAGTGACAAGTGCTCCTGTTAGTAAACCACGAACTGGTGTAGAAGAGGCAAGATAAAGCCACTTCTGTAACTTTGAAGTAGAGATCGAATTTAATCCAATACGAAGTATGGTCATTCCAAAAAGAAAGATACTTATAAAGACGATAAAAGAGGCGAGATATGGACTCATTTTTAATAAATTCTCCTTTCCGTTATAAAGTTTATGGACAAGATTCCATCTACATGCTCCTTATTTTTTGACTAAGGGTATTTCCGTTTAATATGGAAACAAGTGAGCCTTCTCTTTTAAAAATTGGAAAGAAGTTTTAAAAAGAAATTTAATCAAAGAAATGTTGATAAAACGGACGGGATGTATTATAATTGCAGGTGACATGTCTTTGATAGAAAGTCATGTGTTATGATTGTGTATGTTTTGGAGGGAGGGATAGAGATGGCGGAAACTCGCGTGCGTAAGAACGAGTCGATCGATGATGCTCTGCGTCGCTTCAAGAGAACGGTTTCTAAGGAAGGCACTTTGGCTGAAGTTAAGAAGCGCAAGCACTATGAAAAGCCAAGTGTAAAGCGTAAAAAGAAATCTGAGGCAGCAAGGAAAAAGCGTAAGTTCTAAGAGAGGGTGTTAGGTCAGTGAGTCTAAATGACCGTTTAACAGCAGATATGAAAGTAGCGATGAAGAACAAAGAGAAACACAAACTATCTGTTATTCGGATGGTGAAATCTTCACTTCAAAATGAGTCCATTAAGTTGGGTCATGAACTAACTGAAGAGGAAGAACTTACCGTTCTCACTCGCGAAGTCAAGCAACGCAAAGACTCCCTCCTTGAATTTGAAAAAGCTGGTCGAAGTGATCTTGTGCAGAATCTCGATGAAGAGCTGTCGATTTTATCTGTCTACCTGCCGAAACAACTCTCTGAAGATGAAGTTGAACAGATTGTTCAGGAAGTGATTTCTGAAACTGGAGCTTCTTCTAAGAAAGATATGGGTAAGGTAATGGGTGCGCTTATGCCTCGTGTCAAAGGCAAAGCGGACGGCGGACTTGTTAATCGTCTTGTACAAAAGAACTTATCATAAAGTGATACTTTCAACTTAGGAGATAACGTATTTCCTTAAGGTGACTAGTTGAAACAATCGGACCTTAAGGTGAAGATGATTTTTCTTTTTTACAGAAAAGGAAATGAAAAAACTTCACCTTAAGAGTGGGATAAATATGATGAAGCGCAAACACGTCCTGTATGAACAGGGCGTGTTTTTCTATATAAAATGCGTTTCGTACGAATTTCATTTCAATAATTGAAGCGTATTTTTATTCATAAGCTAGTAATTGGTAACTTAATTTGTCATACTAAACTTAATTATTTTACATAAGACTGAAACTTTATGTTGGCCTCATCCGTATATTTAAATAGTTGGAGGGAGGGATCACAATCATAAAAAATACAATGCGTTTCTTTGTATCTGTTTGCTTCATGGTGATGGTTATTCTTCCGTTTGCAGGAAATATTGTATTAAGTAAGGGCGATGGCGATCTTGTTACATTCATTCCTGTTGAACAAGAAGTGGAACGTGGATTAGAGGCCTTTCTAAAGCGATCAATTCAAGATGCGGAGGATCAGGGCACTGATCATATTGTATTAGAAATTAATACACCAGGTGGAGCAGTAAATGCTGCTGACAACATCGCTAAAATTATGAAAGGGTCAGATGTTCCAATCACAGCCTATGTTTCCAATCGTGCCCTTTCAGCAGGCGCTTACATTGCTTTAAATGCTGATCAAATCATTATGGAACCCGGTGCTTTAATGGGTTCTGCTGCTATTATTGACCAGGCAGGAAATGCAGCTGATAAAAAAGCGGAGTCTTTTTGGCACGCTGCAATGAAATCGGCTGCAGAGCTCAATGATCGCGATCCGAAATATGCATTAGCTATGGCTGATCCAGACGTTGACCTACCGGATTATAACGCTCCAAAAGGAGAACTGCTTACACTTGGTGACCAGGAAGCAGTAAAGGTGGGATACGCAGAAGGGATAGCGGAGGATCGTACCGAATTACTTAGCATGCTTGATCTTGAAGATGCCAAAATTAATGATGCTGAAGTGAGTATTGCAGAAAGGATTGCACGATTCGTAACAAATCCAATTATTATCCCGATTTTATTATCAATTGGAAGCCTAGGTCTAGTATTGGAACTGTATTCGCCTGGATTTGGTGTACCAGGATTTATGGGAGCAGGTGCTTTACTTCTCTTTTTCTTTGGTCATATGATTGCCGGATTTGCTGGATGGGAATCCTTACTTTTATTAATAATAGGCGTTGTACTCATTGTGGTAGAAGTGTTTGTTCCTGGTTTTGGGATATTCGGTATTCTTGGTGTAGTTGGGGTAGTTGCAAGTATCGTTCTTGCTTCAGGGCAGTCCATGCAATACGTCTTATTAGCGATTCTAATCGCAGTTGCAGTTACAGTTGGAGGTTCCTACCTGTTTATTCGGATCTTCGGCTATCAAGGTTTCTTCAAAAAAATCATTCTTTCTGATTCTACAAAAACAGAATTAGGGTATGTTTCGAATGCTACTCGAAATGAGTTGATTGGTATGGAGGGCACCGCTGTTACACCGCTAAGACCATCCGGTATTGCAGATTTTGGAGATGAGCGAATGGATGTTGTGACAGAAGGTGGTTATTTACCATCTGGCACAAAAGTGAAAATTGTGAAAACCAATGGCTCTAGAGTCGTTGTAAGAGCAAGTAAATAAGGGGTAACAGGGAGGAAAATAATGGACACTAGTACATTAGGATTATTGGTAATTGTAGGGTTAGTGATTATCGGCTTAGCTATACTCTTTACGTTTGTACCTGTCATGTTGTGGATATCAGCACTAGCAGCGGGAGTTCGTGTGAGTATATTTAACCTAGTAGGTATGAGGCTTCGTCGCGTAATTCCATCGCGCGTGATCAACCCGTTAATTAAAGCAGTAAAAGCAGGTCTTGAATTAAATACAAATCAATTAGAAAGTCATTATTTGGCTGGCGGTAACGTTGACCGGGTTGTAAATGCGCTAATAGCAGCGCATCGAGCTAATATTGAACTTAGCTTTGAACGCTGTGCGGCAATTGATCTTGCAGGTCGAGATGTTTTAGATGCTGTGCAAATGAGTGTAAATCCTAAAGTGATCGAAACACCATTTATCGCAGGTGTTGCAATGGATGGTATTGAAGTAAAAGCAAAAGCAAGAATTACCGTACGTGCCAACATCGATCGTCTTGTAGGGGGTGCTGGTGAAGATACTGTCATTGCTCGTGTAGGTGAGGGTATTGTAAGTACGATTGGTTCCTCTGAAAATCACAAGAAAGTTCTTGAAAATCCTGATATGATTTCTCACACGGTTTTGTCAAAAGGACTGGATGCAGGGACAGCATTTGAAATTCTATCTATTGATATTGCGGATATTGATATCGGTAAAAATATTGGTGCGGTGCTACAAACGGATCAGGCTGAGGCAGATAAGAATATTGCGCAGGCAAAAGCAGAAGAACGTCGCGCGATGGCAGTGGCACAAGAACAAGAAATGAGAGCTCGCGTAGAAGAAATGCGTGCAAAAGTTGTGGAGGCAGAGGCAGAAGTACCAATGGCAATGGCTGAAGCACTTCGTTCTGGTAACATCGGTGTGATGGATTATATGAATCTCAAGAATATTGAAGCGGATACGGATATGAGAGACATGATCGGTAAGCCGAATCAGGAAGAAGATGAGGATGATCGCTAAATTTTTTATTACCTTCTGTTCGGGTGGTGAAAGTATTGGATAATCTGATTGAGTTGCTTCTTAATAATATTGTATTTGTTATTATCGCCATTGGAGGAATTGTTAGTTTCTTTAAGCGAATGGGAAATGAAGAAGATCAAAATAAGAAGCCCTCTCAAACGCGTCGTCACGCAGGAGAAGGGAATAAGCAGCAATCTGAATCTGTAAGCTCTGAAAATCATACCGAAGAAAGCCATGGGAACAATGCTGATAGGGTTAGTGCATACCAAGAGGCGTTGGAGCGAATATCTGATCGTGATAAACCAAAGTATGATTTGAAAGTTCAGAGATCTGTTCGGAAACAAAGGAATCAGAAACATCGAAGCTTATCTTTAAGTAAAAACGATGTACGAAATGGTGTGCTTTGGTCAGAGATTCTGGGCCCACCAAGATCTAAGAAGCCCCATCCTTTCAATAACAGTGCAAGATTTCAAAGAAGGTAATAGTGTTTTTAACAGGCTAAAAGGTGAATCCTTTATAGCCTGTTTTTTTATGTCATTTTATAGCATGTACCGATAAATAATGATCATTGAGTAATGGTTAATCTGTGAAATGAAAGGCATACTACCTATAATGACCTGAAGATGCTTTTAACAAGGATGTAATTAGATGGATTTCTTTTTTAAACTACAAATTCCGCAATTTACAAAACCTTTACATTCGATTCATATGGAGTTAAAAATCTTCGGTTAGTATTGTATTTGTGAGTTGGTCAAGCCAGCTGATAATAATTTCAGAATAAATGGGGGTTACAAAGAAATGAAGAAGTTCAAAAGCTTAGCAATTATGTTTACTTTCGTTTTAGTAATGGGAGTACTTGCTGCTTGTGGCGGCGGAAATGATAATTCTTCTAACGGTAACGGTGGCGAAGAAGGATCATCAGAAGCTGTATCAGGTTCTATTATCGTAGGTGGATCAAGTGCACTTCAACCTCTAGCAGCAGCTGCAGTTGAACAATTCCAACAAAATAACCCAGATGCTCAAATCGACGTTCAGGGTGGCGGTAGCGGTACTGGCCTTTCTGAAGTTGCAGCTGGTAATTTCGATATTGGTAATGCGGACTACTTCGCTGAATCCAAAGAAGGTATTGAAGCAAGTGAGCTTGTAGATCACAAAGTAGCAGTTGTAGGTATGACTGCAGCAGTAAATGCTGAAGCTGGCGTTACTGACATTTCTAAAGAAGACCTTATTAAAGTATTTACTGGTGAAGTGACTAACTGGAAAGATGTTGGCGGAGAAGATATGGAAATTCAACTTGTTAACCGTCCTGATGGTTCTGGTACTCGTGCAACATTCAATGAATTTGGTCTAGATGGTGCTACTCCAGCTGAAGGTATTACTGAAGATTCTTCAAACACTGTTAAAAAAATCGTTAACGATACTCCAGGGGCTGTAGGTTATCTTGCTTTCTCTTACTTTGATGACTCAGATTCAAATGTAAAGAAAATGGCTATTGATGGCGTTGAAGCAACTGATGAAAACGTAAAAACAGGTGACTTCCCAATTTGGGCGTACGAGCACATGTATACAAAAGGTGAGCCAGAAGGTCTTGAAAAAGCATTCCTTGATTACATGATGAGCGACGAAATTCAAACTTCACTTGTACCTGAACAAGGCTACATCGCTGCAAGCGAAATGAAGGTTGAACGCGACGCTGAAGGTAATCAATCAGATCTTTAAGAAAATAGCATTAAGTTTTAAATAGGAAACATTAATAGGGTTGGCTCTGTATCCTGGTTCTAAAAAACCAGTGTGGGGGTCAGCCCGTTTCCCATGATAAATAGGAGGATCGCTATGTCTAACAGTAATTATTCTTCAACCTCCAGCTCAACTCATCGACTTATCAAAAATAAGAATGGGTCAGTTAAAAGAAATGAGTTAAGAGGGAAAGTTGTAGTCTATTCTTGCGCAGTTTTAATTATTATCGCTACGATCGCAATCACGTTGTTTTTAACAATAAAAGGGCTACAATCCTTTATTGTAAATGGCGTGAATGTAGGTGAGTTTTTAACAGGTTTAACGTGGAGTCCTTCAGGAGAAGGTGACGTCGCTTATGGCGCATTTCCATTTATATTCGGATCTTTCTCGGTAACATTCCTTGCTGCTTTATTTGCTGCTCCCCTTGGAATTGGTAGTGCGATTTTTATGACAGAGATTGCGAAAACATGGGGTCAAAAAGTATTACAACCCGTTATTGAAATATTAGTAGGTATTCCTTCGGTTGTTTATGGGCTTATAGGGTTAACCGTTATTGTTCCGCTGATTAGAGAGCACTCCAGTGGAATAGGCTTTAGTTTATTAGCAGGCATGATTGTTGTAGGTGTCATGATTCTACCTACTGTCACAAGTATCTCTGCAGATGCACTAAAATCTATCCCACAGGATATTAAAGATGCATCGTACGGTTTGGGCGCAACAAGGTGGCAAACGATCTATAAAGTGATTCTACCAGCGGCAATGCCATCCCTTGCTACAGCTGTTGTGCTTGGAATGGCGAGAGCGTTTGGTGAAGCTTTAGCTGTACAAATGGTAATTGGTAACTCGAAAGCCTTACCTGAATCGATTACAGATCAGGCAGCAACATTAACATCAATTATCACCCTAAGCATGGGACATACAACCTATGGTAGCTTACACAATAATCTACTATGGTCCTTAGGATTGATTTTACTAGTAATGTCTTATGTATTTATTATTATTATCCGTTTTATATCCTCAAGGAGGAAAGTTTAAATGAACAGGCGTATAAGTAATAACATTGCAACTTCAGTATTTATCTTATGTGCTGTCGTTATGATAGCAACTCTAGTCTATTTATTAGGCTATATCCTTACGAATGGTTTTGCGGAAATAGATTGGTCATTTCTAAGCTCAAATTCTAGTTCATTTCAGGAAGGCGGAGGAATTAAGAATCAGCTGTGGAATTCATTTTATATTCTAATGATGACAATGCTATTTTCTGTGCCACTTGGTGTTCTCGGCGGGATCTATTTAGCAGAATATTCTAAGCCAGGTAAAATTACAAATGTGATCAGAACGAGTGTAGAGGTTCTTTCTTCTCTTCCTTCAATAGTAGTAGGTATGTTTGGTTTACTCGTATTTGTACAGTACATGGGGTTAGGTTACTCCATTATTGCTGGTGCTCTAGCATTAACCGTTTTTAATTTACCAGTTATTGTCCGTGTAACAGAGGACTCGATTCGTTCGATTCCACTTAAACAAAAAAATGCAAGTTTGGCTTTAGGTATCACGCACTGGCACACTGTCAAAACGGTTCTAGTACCAGCGGCCTTTCCAGGAATTTTGACTGGTGTTATCCTTTCAGCAGGACGAGTATTTGGGGAAGCAGCTGCACTATTATTCACAGCTGGTCTTTCAACACCAAATTTAAATTTTACAAATTGGAATCCATTTGAATCGACATCTCCGCTTAATCCATTTCGTTCAGCAGAAACGCTGTCTGTTCACATTTGGAAAGTGAACTCGCAGGGGATCATGCCAGATGTTCTTGAGATTGCAAATGGATCCGCGGCAGTTTTAATTATTTTTGTATTAATATTTAATTTATCAGCAAGAATTATTGGCGGAGTTATTTTCGCTAAAATTTCTGGTAAAAAATAGGAGTTGAAGCGTCGTGCAAGCAAGCGATCTAGGTAAAGAGAAGAAGGAAGCAAATTCCGTTTCCCCTTTAATGGATATTAAAAATCTAAGTGTTTTTTATGGAGATAAAGAAGCAGTTAAAAACGTTTCAATGCCGATTGAAGGAAATAAAGTGACTGCTTTTATTGGTCCTTCTGGTTGTGGTAAATCGACTTTATTAAGAACGATTAATCGGATGAATGATCAAATTGATAGTGCTCATTACAAAGGCGAAATCATGTATGATGGCGTTAATCTTTTAGATAAAAAAATCGATGTCGTCTCTTTAAGAAAAGAAATTGGGATGGTTTTTCAGGAACCCAATCCATTCCCTAAACCGATTATTACAAACTTAACTCATGCTCTAAAGTTTTATCGTACTAAAAAGAGCGAGATACAGGGGATTGTGGAGACGGCTTTAAAACAAGCGGCTTTATGGGATGAAGTGAAAAATCGTTTAAATAGCTCTGCACAGTCCTTATCAGGTGGACAACAACAACGGTTGTGTATTGCAAGAGCCCTTGCATTGAAGCCACAGGTGCTTTTATTAGATGAACCAACGTCTGCTCTAGATCCTATTTCTAGTGCGAAAGTAGAAGACTTGATTATTGAATTAAAACAGCATTATACGATTGCAATTGTGACTCATAATATGGAACAGGCTGCTAGAATTTCTGATTACACTACTTTTATGTACAACGGAGAATTAATTGAGTATGGTGAAACTTCTCAGTTATTCACAAATCCTAAAGAACAAAGAACGGAAGAATATTTAACAGGGAAATTTAGCTGAATCGGGAATAGTATCATTATTAAATTCAAAAAGAATGCAATCATTGCGTTAATTATATAAGCAATTGGAAAAAATTCTTATGAAAATGTAAAGGAATGAAATCATATGGGGAATTATTCTTATGAGGTCGAGAATTTAAATCTCTGGTATGGAGATAACCAGGCACTATTTGAAGTGAGTATGAAGATTCCTTATCGTGAAGTGACGGCTATTATTGGACCTTCAGGGTGTGGAAAATCAACATTTCTTAAAATGCTTAATCGAATGGTGGAAATGATCCCTAAAGTAAGAGTCTCTGGAACAATAAAATATAATGGTAATAATATATTAGAAAATTATCGAGCGGAAGAGCTAAGAACAAATGTAGGAATGGTCTTTCAACATCCCAATCCATTTCCAAAATCTATTTATGAGAATGTGATTTATGGAGTGCGAATTCAAGGTATCAGAAATAAGAAAAAGTTGGATGAAATAGTGGAAAAGAGTTTGAAGCAAGCCGCTATTTGGGATGAAGTAAAGGATCGTTTGCATACAAGCGCAACCGGTTTGTCAGGTGGACAACAGCAACGTATATGTATAGCTCGTGCGCTAGCTGTAGAGCCTGATGTTATTTTAATGGATGAGCCTACGTCTGCTCTTGATCCAATCTCAACTCTAAAAGTAGAAGAATTAATCCATGATTTAAAGGACAAATACACGATTGTTGTCGTGACGCACAACATGCAGCAGGCTTCAAGGATTTCTGATCAAACAGCCTTCTTTTTAAATGGTGATCTTGTGGAATTTGATAAAACGGATAAGATCTTCTCTAATCCAATGGACAAACGAACAGAAGATTACATTAGTGGTAAATTCGGTTAATAGGAGGAATTAGAGATGACGACAAGACGTTTCTTTACAGAGGAATTAAATGAATTACAGGTGAAAATCGCAGAATTAGCAGAAGATACCAAGGACGTTTTAAAGAAATCCGTTGATGCGCTATTTGAAAAAGATATCGATTCGGCCCAGTCTATTATAGATAATGATCACTTTTTTAATCAAAAAGAGCAAATGATCAATGAAACAGCCATGATCTTAATTGCGAAACAGCAGCCTGTAGCAACTGATTTACGACGATTGATTATTGCAATTAAAATTTCAGCAGATTTAGAAAGAATGGCTGATCATGCTAAAAATATTGCGAAATCGACAAAACGATTAGGTGCTCATCATAATATCACGATCAATCCTGAAATAAGAGAAATGGCGAATCTTGCTATGGGTATGGTGGATATTGCGAAAAAAGCCTACGAAACAGAGGACATTTCACTAGCGAAAGAATTGGCTTCAAATGATGATAAGATTGATGAGAAATATGGTGAAGTGACGAGAGAGCTATTAGAAGAAACAGCTAATAATCCTCAGCAAATTCAACATATTATGCAAATGGCCTTTACCTCGAGATATATCGAACGATATGCAGATCACATTACGAATATTGGTGAAAGCATCTTCTATTTAGTTAAGGGTGTTTCGTACGATTTAAATGACTAAATGAAAGAGGTTACTCCCCTGTCAGAAATTTCTGGCGGGGATTTTTGTGTTTAAACTATCTTTTATCTTCCAAACATTTCACGGATTTGTTCTTTCATGTAAGAGGGATAGTTTTGTGGTTTCGGTCATAAAGATTAGAGGAGAGGGGGGAGTATCCATGGCAAAATGGAAGCACAATCTAAAAGGTTGGTTAACGAGGAGATTAGAGCTTCCTGCAGATGCGGTCATGGATTTGCCGCGGATCACAATGGTTGGGCAACTGCATATCTACATAGAGAACCATCAAGGTGTACTCAAATTCTCTAATGATGAAGTTCGCCTTCTTCTTAAAAATGGCCAATTGGTTATTAGAGGAGAGGATTTTATGTTGAAAACCATCCTTCCCGAGGAAATCTTACTTGAAGGTAAAATTGAACATGTTTCCTACTTAGATAAACCTAAAAACTGATAAAAGCCTTACGATATTCTCGGGCTGACTATACGGGAGGCTGTTATGAAGGAATATATTAAAGAACTCTTTTCTGGATATGTAAGAATCAAAGTAGTCGGATCGTATACCGAACTTTTCATTAATCGTTGTATTGAATATCACATTCCGATTTGGGACATCTCACGTGTGAACAATGACACAATTCTTTTATCTCTCTACACGGGTGACATTAAACGAATCAGACCGCATTTAAAGAGGACAAGATGTAAAGTTCGCATTACTGCTCGAAAAGGGTTTCCGTTTTTAGTGAAAAAAGTGGTCTATTCTAGAGGGTTCTTGAGTGGGGTCATCAGCTGTATTTTGCTCATATTGATCTTATCGAACATGGTATGGTCGATCACCGTGAATGGTGCTACACCTGAAGTGGAGCATAAGTTAAAGCAAGTAGCTGAAGAACTTGGAGTAAAAAGAGGAGAGTTTATATTTCAGTTGCCAACCAACCAGGAGCTACAGCAGAAAATGACTGAGAGTCTTGAAGAAATTACATGGGTAGGTGTGAAAAGGAGTGGTTCGACCTATCACTTTGAGGTCGTTCAAAAGCAATTGCCTGAAAAACAACCACCCTTAAATGCAAGGCATATCGTTGCGGATAAAAAAGCGATCATTACTAAAATTTATGTTGAGGAAGGCCAGGTACAAGTAAAAGAAAATGATTATGTTAAACCAGGTCAACTCCTTATTTCGGGATTTATTGGAAAAGAAGATAAAAGTGAGCTCGTGCCTGCAAGAGGAGAAGTTTTTGGGAAAACATGGTATGTAACAGATGTATCCATCCCTTTAAAATCAACTTTTGAAACAAATACTGGTGAAAAAGAAGCGAAATATTCGTTTGGTATTTTTGGATTTCACCTCCCAGTATGGGGGTTTTCAAAACCGGAGTTTTCTCAATATGAAACAATCGTTCAGGAAACGAATTTACGCTTCTTAAAATGGGAAATGCCTCTGTCCTTTCAAACAAAAGAGCTCCTTGAAACCAAAGAAGTAACAAGAGAGTATACCGAAAAGGAAGCGCTTTTGGCAGCTAGTCAGGTTAGTAGAGAAGATATTTTAAGTAAAACATCCGAAAATGCAGAAATTAAAGAGGAAAAGATTTTGCACCATGAGGTAGAGAATGGTAAAGTAAACGTAAAGATACACTATGAAATTATAGAAGAGATTGGGAAAAACATACCGATTATTCAAGGAGATTGAGGTCTATTGTCAGAATCATATGTTGATCTTACATTACAGCTAGAAAATTCTAATGAGGCTCAGAGCTTATTTGGCCCTGGCGATGAGCATTTGAAGATAATCGAGGAAGCACTTGAAGTGTCACTTGTGACTCGTGGAGAAGGCATATCTGTCAGAGGGAATGAAGAAGATGTTACGATGGTAAAAGAAGTCGTGCATACTCTTCACACGCTTATTAAACGAGGAGCGAGTATCTCTGGAAGGGACGTTGTTTACGCGTGCCAATTAGTGCAACAGGGTATGCTTGACCAACTTCTAGAGCTTTATCAAGAAGAAATCACTACAAATGCGAAGGGAAAGCCGATTAAGGTGAAGACACTTGGTCAGCGCCATTATGTATCGGCAATGAAGAAAACTGACTTGGTGTTTGGTATTGGACCTGCTGGAACCGGAAAAACGTATCTTGCAGTGGTTATGGCCGTAACAGCACTGAAGTATAATCAAGTGAAGAAAATTGTTCTTACTCGTCCAGCAGTTGAAGCTGGAGAAAGTTTAGGCTTTCTGCCAGGAGATTTAAAAGAAAAGGTTGATCCTTATTTACGTCCTTTGTATGATGCCTTACATGACGTACTAGGTGTGGAACAAACTACGCGTCTTATTGAAAGAGGTACGATTGAAATTGCTCCGCTTGCTTATATGCGAGGTCGTACGCTAGACGACAGCTATGTTATTTTAGATGAAGCTCAAAATACAACATCTCAGCAAATGAAAATGTTCTTAACACGATTAGGTTTTGGTTCAAAAATGATTATTACTGGTGATATTACACAGATTGACCTACCAAAAGGGAAAGAATCTGGTCTAGCAGCAGCAGAAAAAATCCTTAAACGAGTCAAAGATGTTTCATTTATTTACCTTCAGCAGACTGATGTTGTCCGGCATCCACTCGTTCAACGCATTATTGATGCATATGAACATGAAACGAAATAAGGTAGAAAGGTCCGTTTGAAAACGGGCCTTTTTTGAGCCTTATCTCTTAACTTGGCCTTACTCGATAGAAGCTGAAGCGTGTTTAAAAGAAGTAGGCACGATGGAGGTACTTCTTAAAAGATTGTGCTCCATTTATTAGGGAATTCTGATAAAATATGAAGAAGAGTAGTAAAGGCCAGAACTTATGAGGTGAAGGAAGCTATGATTGCGAAGATTAAGCACCTGCTGCAGAATAATCTCCGTAATATCGAACGAATTAAAATGATCAAGTGGTCGCTTTATAGTTTGGTAGCGCTTATTTTTTATTTAACGATGCTTTCCAATGTAATACCAGAGTCACTGAATGTTTCCCTTTATTCTAGAGCGGATCATGATATCGCTTCACCAATCACGATCGAAAATAAAACAGCTACTGAAGATGAGCGGTCAAAGGCTGCACAAATTGATGCGAAATATGTCTACCGTGATCAAGTTTCTCAGTCTCAGTTTGATAAATTGAATGATTTGTTTTCTGGAATTGAGAAGGTAAAGAAAAATGAACCAGAGAAAAAAACCACTCAAGAAAAAGTGTCAGAACTCAAATCAATCATCTCAGTTTCAATGTCCGACGAACTTTCCGAGGATACTTTGAAGCCGTTAATTGAGGCGGAACCTTCACAAATTAGTTTAATAAAGGAACTAACGTTATCGGAAGTAATGGAGGTTATGACAGATCGAGTATCAATTGATAATTTAGAGCAATCTAAATCGGATGTTGAAGATCGATTGTCTCTCACATCGCTCCCTACTGACCAAAAGAAAGCTATGATTACCGTAGCACAGCAAAGTATTGTACCAAATTACTTTCTTGATCCAGAACAAACAGAACAAAGTCGTCAAGAAGCGATTGAAGCTGTTCAGCCTGTCATGATACGCGAAGGCCAAATCATCGTAGAAGAAGGCGCAATGATTAACCGGGAAGTAATGGAACAACTTCGGCTTGCGGGGTTACTTGATGAAGGATTCGATGCTGTTCCGTATGTAGGTTTAGCCCTTCTTGTGTTGCTACTCACAGGATATTTGTATTATTTCTTTCAAGATGTTAAATCACGCGTGCGTTCTTCAAATACAAATCTACTTATCCTTGTTTTAATCTACTTTAGCACACTTATGGTGCTAAAGTTATCAAGCTTATTACAAGGCATAGAGGTTCCTGGAATAGCTTATATCGTTCCGGCAGCCGTAGGTTCCATGCTGATTAAAATGCTTTTTAACGAACAATTAGCCATTGCTTCAAGTATCCTCTTTGGTGTTTGTGCTGGCGTGTTTTTCAATGGTGAAATTTCTGGACCGATGAATGCTTCGCTTGGATTCTATGTATTGATGAGTTCGCTATCAGGCGTATTTTTCCTTGGTAAAAGAAATCATCGATCCAATATTCTTAAAGCAGGCTTACTTGTTTCATTAATAAACATAGTCACTGTGGCTATATTATTAATGTTAAAGAACGGACAATATAGTGGCATCGAACTTAGCTATCACTTTGTTTTTGCCTTTTCATCTGGATTTCTATCTTCAATGTTAACGCTGGGATTAATGCCGTTCTTTGAAGCTGGCTTCCGCATTATTTCGACTACAAGGTTAATTGAGTTATCAAATCCTAATCATCCCTTACTTAGAAAAATTCTCGTAGAGACGCCTGGCACGTATCATCATAGTGTCATGGTTGCCAATTTGTCGGAAGCAGCCTGTGAATCCATAGGAGCGAATGGTCTACTAGCGAGAGTCGGTGCTTATTATCATGATATAGGAAAAACAAAACGACCTCACTTCTTTATTGAAAATCAAATGAATATGGAAAATCCACATGATAAAATTTCACCACATTTAAGTAAAACAATCATTGTTTCCCATGCATCTGATGGAGCTGAGATGCTGAGGATGCATCGTTTGCCAAAAGAAATTGTAGATATTGCTGAACAGCATCATGGTACGACGCTTCTAAAATATTTTTATTACAAAGCAAATGAACAAGTGAGTCAGCCGGTTTCAGAGAAGGAATTTCGCTATCCTGGTCCAAGAGCCCAGACGAAGGAAGCAGCCGTTGTAGGTATTGCAGATTGCATTGAAGCAGCCGTCAGATCGATGACGAAACCAAATCCAGAAACCATTGAATCACTTGTAAGAAAAATCATTACGGAAAGATTAGAAGACGGTCAATTTGATGAATGTGACTTATCGCTTAAAGAGCTTGATATCGTTGCAAAAACGATTCTTGAAACGTTAAACGGCATTTTTCACAGTCGAATCGAATATCCGACAGAAATAAAAAAGAAGGTGACTTCATGAATTTAACAATCGATTTTATTGACGAAACAGAAACACTAACACAAGAGCAATTCGAAATGCTTAAAAAATTATTAAGCTATGCAGCAAAGGAAGAAGGGGTTGAAGCAGGAAGCGAAGTGTCCATTATGTTTGTGAATAATGAGCGAATCACGGAGATTAATCGTGATTATCGTGGGAAAGATCAGCCTACTGATGTTATTTCCTTTGCACTTGATGATGAAGAAGAAGGTGATGATCCGATCGTATTTGATGAACAGATCCCCCACCTACTTGGAGAAATTGTCATTTCTGTCCCGAAAATAAAAGAGCAGGCTGCTGATTATGGGCATAGTTTTGAACGCGAACTCGGGTTTTTATGTGTTCATGGGTTCCTCCATTTACTTGGTTATGACCATATGACAGAAGAAGATGAGAAAGAAATGTTCGGTAAACAAAAAGTGCTACTAGAGCAATATGGCCTCACGAGATAAACGTTCCCGTCACATCCGGTTTTTACGAAGTTTTCTCTATGCGTCGCAAGGATTTCGTTACTTAATAAAAAATGAACAAAACTTTCTTTTCCATCTATTAGCAGGTACTGCGGTCATTATAGCAGGGGTCATATTGGATTTATCAGCCATTAAAATGTGTTTATTGCTAATCGTAATCGGTATTATGTTAAGTTTGGAAGCCCTAAATACGGGCATTGAACGAACGATTGATTTAATTACGGAAAAAGAACACCCTATAGCGAAAGTGGCAAAAGATGTTTCCGCTGCAGCTGTCTTTCTTTTTGCAATTATTTCAGTTATAATCGGTTTCCTTCTGTTTTTTGAACCGATTGCACAGATGTTTCAGTCATAAGGAGGAATAATAATGGATAAGCAAATGTTGATTGATGAGGCTAAAAAGGCAAGAGAAAGGGCGTATGTTCCTTATTCAAAGTTTAAAGTAGGGGCGGCACTGCTTTCAGAGGATGGCACAGTATTCGGTGGATGTAACATTGAAAATGCGGCCTATAGTATGTGCAACTGTGCTGAGCGTACAGCTTTATTTAAAGCTTACTCAGAAGGACATAAATCCTATAAAGCTATAGCTGTGGTTGCTGATACAAAGCGTCCTGTACCACCTTGTGGAGCATGTAGACAAGTTATCTCAGAACTATGCGACCCAGAAATGCAAGTGATTTTAACTAACTTAGATGGAAAAATACAGGAATTAACCGTCAGTGAATTACTTCCTGGCGCATTTTCACCGGAGGATTTGAATGAGTAAAGAAGTGTTTAAGTCAGGATTTGTATCAATCGTCGGGAGACCAAACGTAGGAAAATCGACTTTGTTAAATGAAGTAATTGGACAAAAAATAGCGATTATGAGTGATAAAGCACAAACCACTCGAAATAAAGTACAGGGTGTCTATTCAAGGGACGATGCTCAGGTAGTATTCATTGATACACCGGGTATTCATAAACCTAAGCACAAACTTGGTGACTTTATGATCAAAATGGCTCAAAGTTCGTTAAATGAAGTTGATTTAATTTTATTTGTCATAAATGCAGAAGAAGGATATGGGGCTGGTGATCAGTATATTATTGATCGGTTGCAAAACGTAGAAAGTCCTGTATTTTTAGTGATTAATAAAATTGATCAGGTTCACCCAGACCAACTGTTTCCAATGATCAATTTTTACAAAGATAAATATTCATTTGCAGAAATTGTACCGATTTCTGCCTTACAAGGAAATAATGTAAACACCCTTCTAGAGCAAGTGGTTGATTACCTTGAAGAAGGACCACAATACTACCCAAGTGATCACGTAACTGACCACCCTGAGCGCTTTATTGTGGCAGAACTTGTAAGAGAGAAAGTTCTTCATTTAACGAGAGAAGAAATTCCTCACTCGGTTACCGTTGTGACCGAACAAATGGTAAAACGAGAAGGTTCTGACGTTATTGATATTCACGTGACTGTTGTAGTAGAACGTTCTTCTCAAAAAGGCATTATTATTGGAAAACAAGGAAAGATGCTAAAAGAAGTAGGAAAACGCGCTAGAAAAGATATTGAAGCCCTTTTAGGTTCCCGAGTATTCATGGAAATTTGGGTGAAGGTTGTAAAGGACTGGCGTAACAAGCCGTCTTCATTACGTGATTATGGTTACCGTGAAGATGACTATTAAGTGAAATTTTGTTAAAAATTCCATCACATAAACCGACTTATGTAAGGTCAAGCTAGAGGTAAGAGATAAACTTTTTACAAAATGAAAGGTGGGATCTAAAGTGTTAGAGTTTACCTGGAAAATATTTTGTGAAACAGGAAACATTGATACTTATCTTCTTTTGAAGGAAATAGAAACACCGAATGATGAAGAAAATGATTCTCTCGCCGATGTAGAGGAAGTAACTCGCCTCACTTGACCTTTTGGAATTGTAACAGGAAACGGTTGGTGAAAGTTCTTGTTAAAGAAGGTTGAAGGAATTGTGATTCGAACCGTGGATTATGGTGAAACAAATAAAATACTGACGATTTATTCTAGAGAGACGGGTAAGGTTGGCGTCATGGCACGAGGCGCAAAAAAACCAAAAAGCCGTCTTTCTGCTGTTTCTCAACTTTTTGTATATGGCCAGTATCTCTATCAGCATACAACTGGATTAGGCGGATTAAACCAGGGAGAAATAATTGACTCATTTCGCTCCATTCGAAACGATTTATTTCTCACTTCTTATGCTGCTTATGCAGCAGAGTTAGTTGATAAATTAACGGAAGAAAGAAATCCGAATCCCTATTTGTTTGAAATGTTGTATCAAGTTCTTCATGAATTGGATGAAGAGAAGGACCCTGAAGTGATTCTGTTTATATTTGAACTAAAAATGCTTCGCGTTGCAGGAATTACTCCTCAGCTAGATCGTTGTGCAAACTGTGGGCTTCCTGAAGGAAAATTTTATTTTTCAATTAACGAAGGTGGATTGCTTTGTCATCGTTGCCTTTCAATTGACCCTTACCACATACCAATCATGAAGCGAACAGCAGAGCTTCTTCATTTATTTGCTCATATTGATCTTGGAAGGTTGGGAAATATCTCTTTAAAAAAAGAAACGAAAAAAGAAATTAGACAAATTCTTAACCTTTATTTCGATGCTTATTCTGGACTCTATTTAAAATCAAAACGATTTTTGGATCAGTTGGATCGGTTCAATCTTGAATAATTAGCCTGTGGAGTTTAAATCCGCAGGTTTTTTATTTACGCAAAATGATTAGCCATTCTAGTCTGGTGAGCTAGTCAATTTACAATGAGATAAAATGATGTGGGGTACTTTCGTTAAAATGGTATAATCGTATATAATAATGAAAATAAAGTATAACCTTATTAAAGGTGGTGATTTTTATCCAATTAAATAATAGACAGGAAACAATCCTTCAGATCGTAAAAAATGAAGGGCCGATTACTGGCGAACATATTGCTGAAAAGCTCAGTTTAACGAGAGCAACGCTTAGACCAGACCTTGCAATCTTAACAATGGCAGGCTACCTTGACGCAAGGCCAAGAGTCGGGTATTTTTATACAGGTAAAACGGGTTCGCAACTTCTAACGGAGAAGATTAGAAAGATCAAAGTTGATGAGTATAAATCAATACCAGTAGTCGTACAAGAGAATGCAAGTGTGTATGATGCCATCTGCTCAATGTTTCTAGAAGATGTTGGGACATTGTTTGTAGTAAATGAATTAGCACATCTAGTAGGTGTTTTATCTAGGAAAGATCTCTTAAGAGCTGCACTGGGTAAGCAAAATCTCGAAAGTATTCCAGTAACCATCATTATGACGAGAATGCCGAATATTACTGTTTGCCAAAAAGAAGATCTCTTAATTGAAGTAGCCAATCAGTTAATTGAGAAACAGATTGATGCATTGCCAATTGTGAAAGAAGTTGAAAACGGTATTGAGGTTGTTGGAAGAATAACAAAAACAAATGTTACACGAGCGCTAGTGGATCTTGCCAAAGATGAAATTATTTAGCTTAGGGGGTTTATATGACGAATTCAACGAACCGTGCCATCGTATATGTTATTTCTGATTCGGTTGGTGAAACAGCAGAATTAGTTGTTAAAGCAGCCGCGAGTCAATTTGATCCAACCGATTTTGATGTGAGAAGAGTTCCTTATGTTGAGGATACGGCGACCATTCACGAAGTGATGACGCTTGCGAAAGAAACAAAAGCCATTGTCGCTTTTACACTGGTAGTTCCAGAATTAAGAGAATTTCTTCTTGACGTCGCAGCAAAAGAGAACATTCAAGCGGTCGATATAGTTGGTCCAATGATTGATCACATGCAGGCTGTTATAGGAAAAAAACCACGGAATGAACCGGGGCTTGTACATAAACTTGATGAAGACTATTTTCGGCGAGTAGAGGCGATTGAATTTGCAGTTAAGTACGATGATGGAAGAGACCCACGTGGAATTGCTCTCGCAGATATCGTACTGGTAGGCGTCTCTAGAACTTCTAAGACACCATTATCTCAATATTTAGCCCATAAGAGACTAAAGGTGGCAAATGTGCCAATAGTTCCAGAAGTGGATCCTCCAGAGGAATTGTTTACCGTTGCAGAAGGCAAATGCTATGCACTCAAGATTAGTCCTGAAAAGTTAAATAACATTCGTAAGGAAAGACTTATTGCCCTAGGCTTAAATGCAGAAGCTAGCTATGCTAACATGACAAGAATTAAAGATGAGCTGGAATATTTTGATACCATCATTAATAAAATGAACTGCCAAGTCATTGATGTATCCAATCGGGCAGTGGAAGAAACAGCAAATTTAATTTTAAGTTTGCATAAAGGGAAACATACATCTTAATCACAGGTTATAATAAAATGCCCATCATTGAGACAAAAATGATCTTGATGATGGCGTTTTTTTATCGTTTTTATCTGGTCAATTTAATATTTTTAGTATATAATCAAATATTGTCAATAAAATTTGTCTATAATCAATAAAGAAGGCTTTTAGAAGAATTTAGTAGCGATCTAAAATAGCTCAATCTAAAATTCTGAAAGTTAAAACATAAATTTCAAAAGAAGGATAACTCAGGGAGATGTAGAATAGAGAATTATGACGAAAAAGAAACTGACGCTTTTTGTCGATGCGGATGCATGTCCTGTATTGATTAAAGAAGAAATCATGTCTTTTCAAAAAGCCCTTTCAGATGCTGAAACGATTTTTGTTGCTTCGTATGCTCATATGAGCACAACGTTCCGTCAGGCGAAGTGGGTTATGGTAGACTCTGAAAAAGAAGAAGCAGATCTCTATATTCATCGCCATACTAAAAAAGGGGATATTGCGATAACCCAGGATTATGGTCTTGCAAGTTTGCTCCTTCCAAAAGGTGTTTTTGTTCTATCTCCAAGAGGGAAACGGTATACAGAAGAGAACATCTCGACTCTTTTACATACGCGATATTTAGCTTCTAAAAGTAGAAGAGCTGGTAAGCATACAAAGGGTCCACGCAAGTTCACTGGGGATGATCGAGTTCAATTTCGAGAAGCCTTAATTAAAATATTGTCGAATTATGAAGGAGATTATTTTTATTTGTCGAAACTATAGAATCTGTTGGTGATAAAACATGAGTGGCAGAATTCCAGAAGAAAAAATTGAAGCGATTCGCCGTTCGACAGATATCGTTGATGTCATTAGTGATTATGTCCAACTGAAGAAACAAGGAAGAAACTTCTTTGGCCTTTGCCCTTTTCACGGGGAAAGTACGCCTTCCTTTTCAGTAGCGCCTGATAAACAAATATACCATTGTTTTGGATGTGGTGCTGGCGGTAACGCTTTTTCATTCCTAATGGAAATCGAAGGGTATAATTTTATAGAGGCTGTTCAAGCATTAGGTCAAAAATCTGGTATTGATTTGCCTGAAGTACAGGAGAACCAGAACAGCAGCGCAAAAGCTACTTCTGAAAATGAGGTTATTTATAAAGCCCACGATTTTCTAGCGAAGCTATATAATCACTGCATGGTTAAGACACCTGAAGGCGAACAAGCTCGGACCTATCTTAATGAACGAGGATTTTCAAAAGAGATGATTGAAAAATTCCAGTTAGGCTTTGCACCCGACTCATGGGATTATGCCACATCTTATTTGGAAAAAAGAAAGTATCCTCTTTCAAAAGTAGCTGACGCAGGGTTGCTCTCTAAACGGGAATTTGATGGGAAATATTTCGATCGCTTTCGAAATCGCATTATGTTTCCAATCTGGGATCCAAAAGGAAGACCCGTTGCTTTTGGGGGAAGAATCATAGGAGAAGGCGAACCGAAATATTTAAATAGTCCAGAGACAAAGCTTTTTCAAAAAGGAAAGTTTCTCTATGGTTTTCATTTGACTCGCTCAGCCATTCGCTTAAAAGACCAGGCTATCCTGTTGGAAGGCTATGTTGATGTGATTACAGCATACGGAAATGGGGTACAAAACGTTGTAGCAAGTCTTGGAACAGCATTAACTAAAGATCAAGCAAAGCTGTTGCGAAGACAAACTGAGTCGGTTGTGATTTGCTATGATTCAGATAAAGCTGGGATAAGTGCTGCAACTAGAGCCGCAGATGAATTAATGGAGGCGGGTTGTTACGTTAGAATCGCTAAAATGCCAGGAGGACTAGATCCCGATGACTATATCCGAACTTACGGTGCAGAACGGTTTGAAAAGGATGTAATAGGGGCAGCGTCAACAGTAATGGCTTTCAAAATGGAGGTTTTTCGATCAGGAAAAAACCTATCGGATGAAGGAGAACGAATCCGTTATATCGAAGAAGTACTTAAAGAAATTAGCGGTCTTCCTAATGCTGTTGAACGAGATCACTATTTACGGCAGCTATCGGATGAGTTCTCAATTTCGCTCGATGCTTTAAAGCAGCAGGTTTCCCAATTTTTTAAAGAGGGGAAGAAAAATAAGGATAATGCTCCTCCTAAAAGGGATAATAATGCTAGGAAAAATTTCTATGTTAAGAAAAAACTCTTGCCTGCTTTCCAGAATGCAGAGCGGATACTACTTGCTTATATGATGCGCGATCTGGAAGTGGCAGAAAAAGTACAGGAAGAGGTTGGCGGTTCGTTTAATATTGACGAGCATAGTGCGATCGCTGCATATCTGTATAGCTTTTATGCTAACGGCCATGAAGCTGACGTGAGTCAATTCATGGAGCAGCTGACTGATCCTAACCTTGTCAAAATTGCTTCTGAACTGGCCATGATGGATTTAAATAATGACGTGTCGGATAAAGAACTTCATGATTATATTCGACAGGTGTTAAATTATCCAGAATGGATAAAGATAGAAGAGAGAGAAAAAGAAAAAAAAGAAGCGGAAATGAAGCAAGACTTTGTCCAGGCAGCTAAGATCGCTATGGAAATTCTTGAAATGAAGAAGAACTTAAAAAATTCATTTTAAGAATGCAACTAATTTTTATTGTTGAGATGTATGGAAGGAGGGGATCGAATGGCTGAAAAACCAACTCGCCAGCCGGCAGAAGGTGAATTAACCATCGATCAAGTGAAAGAGCAGTTAGTAGAGCTTGGTAAGAAGACGAGCTTAATTACTTACTCTACGATCGTAGAACGGTTGTCCCCATTTGAACAGGATTCCGATCAAATGGATGAATTCTTTGAATATCTAGAGGAACAAGGTGTTGAAGTTATCGAAGATACTTCTGATAATCCTTCGCCTCAAGAAGTTAATAAAGAAGAAGAATTTGATTTGAACGACTTAAGTGTTCCTCCGGGTGTCAAAATAAATGATCCGGTTCGTATGTACCTTAAAGAGATTGGCCGTGTAGACCTTCTTTCTGCAAAGGAAGAGATTAGTCTAGCACAACGTATCGAAGAAGGCGACGAAGAGGCTAAGCGTCGTCTCGCTGAAGCAAATCTTCGACTTGTTGTTAGTATTGCGAAAAGATACGTTGGTCGAGGCATGCTCTTCTTAGACTTAATTCAAGAAGGTAATATGGGACTTATTAAAGCAGTTGAAAAATTCGATTATCGTAAAGGGTACAAATTTAGTACCTATGCAACGTGGTGGATTCGTCAAGCGATAACTCGTGCCATTGCGGACCAGGCAAGAACAATTCGTATTCCGGTTCACATGGTCGAAACAATAAATAAATTAATTCGAGTTCAACGTCAACTTCTTCAGGATCTTGGCCGTGAACCTTCTCCTGAAGAGATTGGTAAAGAAATGGATCTATCGCCGGAAAAAGTCCGTGAAATATTAAAAATTGCACAAGAACCAGTTTCATTAGAAACCCCGATTGGTGAAGAAGATGATTCTCACCTTGGCGACTTTATTGAAGATCAGGATGCTCTTGCCCCATCTGACGCTGCCGCTTATGAATTACTGAAAGAGCAGCTTGAAGATGTGTTAGATACGCTGACTGATCGCGAAGAAAACGTATTGAGACTTCGGTTCGGACTAGATGATGGACGAACAAGAACACTAGAAGAAGTAGGACGTGTCTTTGGTGTGACGCGTGAGCGTATTCGTCAGATCGAAGCGAAAGCTTTACGCAAGCTTCGCCATCCAAGTCGCAGCAAACGGTTAAAAGATTTTCTGGAATAAAGTGAATGACTCTCTGACTACTTATGCAGTTGGAGAGTTTTTTTTTACCCTTTTTTCGCATTCCTATTGAGCTGAATGAAATAAGAATTCTCATTGCGATGTAAGAATACATTTCTTGTCATTTATTTTACTGACTTTTCTTTCGTTTTGCAAATGGACCTTTTAAATTTAGAAACCGACTTTCCTATCAGAGTAGTGGATTAGCAAGGAGAGTATTAAATAAATAGTAGATATAATTATTTTTATTTTCTAAAATGTTGAAAAAATCGAACTTAAAAGAGATAATGAAATGTAAGCGCATTCAAATTGGTAGTATTTTTATTACAGGAGGTTAGTGGTCATGAATTTTGATTTAACGAAAGAACAAAAAATGATTCAAAAAATGATTCGAGAGTTTGCAGATGAAAAGGTTGCACCAGGTGCGGAACAGAGAGATAAGGAAAAAAGGTTTCCGAAAGAAATTTTCCAACAGCTCGGCGAACTAGGAATTATGGGTCTTCCATTTCCAGAAGAATATGGTGGTGGGGGAGCAGATACGATCAGTTTTGCTATCGTGGTAGAGGAATTGAGTCGAGCATGTGGCTCAACTGGAATTACATATTCAGCACACGTATCACTTGGTGGTGCGCCACTTCATCTGTTTGGAACAGAAGAACAGAAGCAGAAATACCTTACGCCAATTTGTTCCGGCGAATCGTTAGGTGCTTTTGGTTTAACTGAGCCAAATGCAGGGTCAGATGCAGGTGGTACGGAAACAGAAGCTTCTCTTAAAGATGGTGAATGGACCATCAATGGTAGTAAATGTTACATTACAAATGCTTCTTATGCCGATCACCTTGCCTTAACCGCAATAACAAATCGAAAAGACGGTGATAAAGAAATAAGTGCCATTATCGCACCTACTTCCGCACCTGGTTTTAAGGTGATAGATAACTACGAGAAAATGGGATTGCATTCTTCTAACACGACAGAACTCGTTATGGAAGATGTCGTAGTGCCGGAAGAGAACTTACTTGGAAAGCGTGGAGATGGTTTTAGACAATTCCTTATGACGCTTGACGGCGGTCGGATCGGAATTGGTGCAATGGGGGTAGGAATTGCGCAGGCAGCTTATGAGAAGGCTTTGCAATATGCAAATGAACGGAAGCAATTTGGTCGGTCGATTTCACGTTTTCAGGCGATTCAGTTTAAGTTAGCAGATATGGCAATGAAAATAGAGTTGGCACGGACGATGGTATATAAAGCTGCCTGGTTAAAAGACCAGGGCAAGAAATTCACAAAAGAGGCTTCGATATGTAAGTTATATGCGTCTGAGATATGTATGGAAGTTTGTGATCAAGCTGTGCAAATTCATGGGGGAAATGGATATATGCGTGATTATCACGTAGAGCGCTATTTTAGAGACGCGAAATTACTTGAAATTGGAGAAGGAACGTCAGAGATACAACGCATGGTTATTGCTCGGGAAATTGGTTGTTAAGCTGAACGAGCGCTCGGTTAGAAAGGTTTTTGTCCTTTAAGAGACCATTATGACTTACATTGAGAAGAGAGGTGCGGGTATGACAGGATTGCTTCATGAGACAATTGGTTCAATGCTTGAAAGACAAGTTGCTCAATTTGGCACGAAAGAAGCTGTCGTGTATGCAAAAGAAAACCTTCGCTATACTTTCTATGAATTTAATCAGGAAGTTAATCGAGTTGCAAAATCGCTACTGGACTTAGGGGTGGCGAAAGGTGAGCATGTTGCGGTTTGGGCAACAAATGTCCCCGAATGGCTCCTTTTGCAATTTGCTACAGCTAAAATAGGTGCTGTATTGGTTACCGTTAATACAAATTATCAATCGACTGAACTTGAATACGTGCTTAAACAATCGGATGCCACACACCTTTTTTTGATAGATGGTTTTAAAGGCACTTCGTATCCTAAAGCTTTTCTTAACCTAACGAAGGACGGTGATCAAATAAGCAAGGGGAAATGTGCGATTCATGATCTTCCTCATCTAAAAAATGCTGTTTTTATTGGTAGTAATCCTCCACCTTCTTTGATGACGTGGGATGAATTTATTCAATGTGGGTCATCGATAACCGAAGAGGAGTTAGCGAAAAGAAGTAGTCAGCTAGATCCTGACGACGTGATTAATATGCAATATACATCAGGCACAACGGGTTTCCCGAAAGGTGTTATGCTCACTCATTACAATATTCTAAATAACGGGTATCAAATTGGTCAGTGCATGAAGCTTACGGAAGCAGATCGTCTCTGTATTCCTGTCCCTTTTTTCCATTGTTTTGGTTGCGTTCTTGGTACTTTAGCAGCTTTCTCTGCAGGTGCCACGATTGTCCCTATCATCGAATTTGAACCTAAACTGGTATTAAAGACAGTTGAGCAGGAAAAGTGCACAGCGCTTCATGGGGTCCCTACAATGTTTATCTCTGAACTAAATCTACCCGAGTTCCATTCGTTCGATTTAAGTTCTCTTCGCACTGGAATTATGGCTGGCAGTCCATGTCCAATAGAAGTCATGAAAAAAGTAATGAACAAAATGAATATGACTGAAATTACGATTGCTTATGGTCAAACGGAAGCATCTCCAGTCATTACCCAAACAAGAACTGACGACCCTCTTGAAGCTAGGGTGAATACAGTGGGGCAAGCTTTGCCTGGCGTCCAAGTAAAAATAGTGGATCCTATAACAACTGAAGAGGTGCAAAACAATCAAGTAGGTGAGTTATGCACAAAAGGATATCACGTTATGAAGGGGTATTATCAAATGCCCGATGCTACCAAACAAGTGCTGGACTCAGATGGCTGGCTACATACTGGGGATTTAGCTAAAATGAACGAAGACGGGTATGTTCAAATTACTGGGCGATTAAAAGATATGATTATTCGCGGTGGAGAGAACGTATATCCTCGAGAGATTGAAGAATTTTTATACACACATCCTGCTGTACAAGATGTGCAAGTTATCGGCGTTCCAGATGAGAAGTATGGTGAGATTGTCGTGGCATGTATTCAATTGAACGATCATCAAACGATTACACCAGCAGATATTGTGCAATTTTGTGAAGGGAAAATTGCAAGATATAAAATTCCTTCTCATGTCTTTTTTGTAGAAGATTATCCAATGACTGCGTCTGGAAAGATTCAGAAATATAAACTACGTGAATCTGTCGTGAAATGGGCTAATTTACATTCTGGAGTAGAATAATAAGTAACAAAGCCTGGCATCAGCGATTGTGCTGATGCCGTTTGTTTTATTTGAAAAATTTGCTATCATAGAGATAGATAATAACTATGACAAATATGTGATTTGCCGCGCTTCCCCTTTTCTTTCATAGCGTTTTCAAGTAAAATAAGTTATGATTTGTTTACTCTTACATAATTGGGGAAAACGACATCAGCGAATCGGTACAAGGAGGAAAAGAAATGAAAAAGAATCCGCTCATTCCATTTGCATGGACAGCCGTTATCGGATTAATTCTCATTATTGGTGTTTCTTTCTGGGCATTGCAGCAGGGCGGCGAAGAGAGCGCTGAGGGCGAAGGCGAAAAGCAAGAGCAGGCTGAAGCATCAGCACCAGAAGATATTTACTCTCAAAACTGTGCATCTTGTCACGGTGGCGATCTTGGCGGTCAGGTAGGCCCAGCTTTAAACGCTGTTGGAGGTAAATACTCCAAAGATGAAATTCTCGACATCATTAAAAATGGTAAAGGTGGAGGCATGCCTGCGGGAGTTATTCAAGGAGAACAGGCTGAAGCAGTAGCTCAGTGGCTATCTGAGAAAAAATAAGAAGTGAAAAAAGCTTTCTGTGTGAACAGAAAGCTTTTCTATTTGTAAGGAGTACGATTTCCTTTTACATCGATATCAAGTATGTGAAAAGGGTAAACTATAAAGAAGAAAATTGGGTAAGGTGAAGAAATGAACGATAAATTATTATCAGAACGATTGAAGACGGTAGCAAGTTTTGTACCTGAAGGGAGTAGAATCGCGGATATAGGGTCGGACCATGCCTATTTACCTTGCTATCTAATGAATAAACAAATCATTGCTTCAGCTGTGGCTGGGGAAGTGAACGAAGGTCCTTACCAATCAGCCATAAATCAGGTTAAACGTAGTGGGTTTACAGAAGAAATAGCAGTACGTAAAGGGAACGGTCTTGAAGTTCTTTTTCCTGGTGAAGTAGATGTTATTACAATTGCTGGAATGGGCGGTCAGCTTATTCGAGATATACTATTAGAGGGGCAAGAAAAGCTAACCAATGTAAAGAGGCTTGTCTTACAACCTAATGTTGCCGCCCACCTTCTACGTGAACGACTTTCTGATTTAAATTGGGAATTGGTTGAAGAATGTATTCTTGAAGAAGATCAGAAAGTGTACGAGGTGCTTGTATTTGATTCTGGAAATGGTAAACGACCATACGAAGGTATGGGGCCTAAGGAATTGCTTAAAAGTATGCTGGTTGGCCCGTTTCTTTTAAAAAAGCAAAATGAGGCTTTCCGAAAGAAATGGCAAAATGAATTAACAAAGAGGGAACGGATTTTAATGTCGCTATCCAATACAGAAGGTGTTTCACATAAAGAAGCCCAGGTGAGAAACGAACGTGACATCATTAAGGAGGTTCTTTCATGAGTAAGCTAGTTTCAGGTCAGGCGATTATTCAAGAATTTGAAGCATGGTCTAAAAAGAAATATGCAGAAGACGGGGACCCAATTGGGTTGCAGGTCGGCAGTTTGAACAAAAAAATTAATAAGGTGATGACCGCCCTTGATGTGCTTCCCAATGTGGTTGAAGAAGCGGTGCGTGAAGGGGTCGATTTAATTATAGCTCATCATCCAATTCTTTATCGACCACTTAAGAAAATCAATTTAGACACTGAACAGGGTAAAATGATTGAAACGCTCATCAAGCATGATATTACCGTATATGCTGCTCATACGAACTTGGATGTAGCACCAGGCGGAGTGAACGATATGTTAGCAGAAGCGTTGGAATTGAAGGATACAAGTGTCCTCATAGAGACCTTCCAACGCACGCTTAAAAAGGTTGCTGTGTTCGTACCGGCATCCCATCAAGAAGAGGTGCGTACGGCCCTTGCAAGTGCAGGAGCGGGTTCTATTGGGGAATATAGTGATTGTACGTTTACCACTCAAGGAACAGGTCGTTTTAAACCTACAGATGAGGCGAAGCCGTTTATTGGGGAAGCAGGGACGATAGAATCTGTGGAAGAAGTGAAAATTGAAAGTATTTTTTATGAAGATCAACAATCTAAGATCATGAATGCTATAAAAAAGGCACACCCTTATGAAGAAATAGCCTATGATATTTTTCCATTAGATAATGAACCAGAAAAGTTAGGTTTAGGTAGAGTTGGTCATCTTGAACAGGAGATGACATTAGCAAGCTTTGCAGATTACGTGAAAGAAAAGCTCGGTGCTGGAGGAGTCCGAATTGTTGGTGATCTTCAATCGACGATTAAAAAAGTCGCTGTTCTAGGTGGAGATGGGAATAAGTTTGTCCATGCTGCTCGTTTTAGTGGCGCTGATGTATTTGTATCAGGCGATATATATTACCATGTAGCTCACGATGCTATGATAGAGGGGCTTCAAATTATCGATGCGGGACATAACATTGAAAAAATTATGATTGAAGGTGTACGAAAAAAGTTACAAACTTTCCTAGAAGAGAAGCGTTACGATACAACCGTTATCTCTTCTCAAGAACGAACAGACCCCTTTCAATTTAGATAACAAAATCCCGCCGGTACCGGCGGGATTTTGTTATTTTTTCACCTTTACTTTTGGAAGAATCTTGGACGATGGGACATTTCGTTCACGTGTCCAGGTTTCTTCGTTATTGGGATCATATTGATCAAGAAAACGGATAACTTCTTTCGTAATTGGAGTTGGTGTAGAGGCGCCAGCAGTTACACCTACTTTTTCAACGCCTTCAAGCCATTCAAGCTGTAATTCCGAAATGTCGGCAATTCGATAGGCGGGTGTTCCAGCCACTTCAATCGAAACTTGTGCTAGTCGATTCGAATTATTACTTTTTGGATCTCCGACGACAAGAACTAAATCTGTATCGCCAGCTTGTTCAGCGACAGCTTCTTGGCGCACCTGAGTAGCGTTACAAATCTCATTATGGATAACTGCATGTGGATAGCGTTCAGTTGCTCTTTCCATAATTTCTTGTACATCCCATTGGCTCATTGTGGTTTGATTTGTAATAATGATTTTTTCACTATCAATTTCTAAATCATCGACTTCTTCAGGTTTTTCCACAAGATGCACAATTTCAGGAGCGATCCCCATTGCCCCTTCAGGCTCCGGGTGTCCTTTTTTACCAATATAAATCACGTGGTAGCCTTCCTGCTGTTTTTCACGAATTAAATCATGCGTTACCGTCACATCAGGACACGTAGCATCAAGCACGGTAAGACCCTTTTCTTCTGCAAGCTCACGCACTTGAGGTGAAACACCATGAGCTGTGAAAATAACAGTTCCGGATTCTACCTTTTTAAGAATTTCCATCCGGTTGGGCCCATCAAGTGTAATAATGCCATCATCTTCAAATGCATCTGTCACGTGTTTATTATGAACGATCATCCCGAGAATGAAAATCGGACGCGGTAAAGTTTTGTCGAGGGCTGCATTACGTGCAATCACCATTGCATCTACAACGCCATAGCAATAACCTCTAGGTGAAATTTTAGTTACTTTCATCGAGTACCTCCTCAATCCATGTATGGATTGTTGTATAACTGATCTTCCTCAATTATAAAGGAGATACAGAGATAACTCAACGAAACACGTTGTTACACATAGAGTTTAGGCTTTGATTTCATATTTTTTTCATTTGAACTCGGTTTCGCTTTTTTCTTACCACGCGTTATTGGAGGGGTTTTACCTTTTTTTTTCGTTGGAGATTTCTTCGTTTTTTTAGTTGGTTCCTCTGCCGCATCATCGTCTTCATCTTCTGTTTCCCCGGAGGATTTTTGATATTCTTTAAACAATGCAATCATCTCTGGAAGCTGTTTAACCATTGGGCCGTATTGCTGTACCATCGGTTTAATGGTGTCGGCTGCTTGCATTACTTTTTGTACGTTTTGGATCATCCCCATCATATCCATGCCACCCTGACCAGCACCGGGAAGAAATCTTGATAGCATCCCTCCAGCCTGCTGAGGAAAGCCAGGAACCGCCCCGCGCATTGCTGGAAATGAACCTGGAGGCATCGGGAGCCCCCCGCTCGCCTGACCTCCACCGCCTCCTAAAAATCGAGATAATAGTCCTCCAGATTGTGGAGGCTGTTGATAGCCTGGACCAGGACCTTGAAACCCTCCGCCGGAAAATGGAAAGCCCATGCCAGGACCAGGACCACTTTGAGGGGAGGGAGGAAATTGATTCATGTCATACCCTCCTTCTTATAACTTGACCAATATAAGCTGTTGGTACTATTAAGATATGCTGATAATTTGAACGTGTGAGAGTGGTTATAATAGGAAATATAAATAGTAGATAAGGTTTTATTGATTTTTCCTTTTAAAGAAAAAGCGCGATTGTTCCATACATTGTAAGGATAGTCCGCACAAACAGACTGCAAGGTCTTTCCTGAACGTATGGCACTTTAAGTGAATTTGTTTTATAATACAAAGTGGATTAATGGATGGAGGAACAATAATAATGAAACAATTTGATAGATTAGGGCTGAAGCCTTTCTTAATTGAAGCGCTAGTAGCTCAGAAATTCACAAGACCGACTGAAATTCAAGAAAGGTTAGTGCCAGCTATACGTAATGGTGAGAGCGCCATTGGGCAATCGCAAACAGGCTCTGGTAAAACACTCGCTTTTCTTCTCCCACTTATTCACCGAATTGACCGTGAGAAGAATGAGTGTCAGGCAGTGATTACAGCACCAACTCGTGAACTGGCTGACCAAATATACAATGAGGCACTAAAATTAATTGCCCCACTTCCTGAAGAAGAAGCTATTTCTATTAAGAAAGCCGTGGGTGGAACGGATCGTAAACGTATGATTAGTCGTATGAAAAATACGCCTCATATCGTTATTGGAACGCCAGGTAGAATTAAAGATCTCGTAGAAGAACAGGCATTAAGCGTTTTTCCTGCTACAATGCTTGTTGTAGATGAAGCAGATCAAATGTTAGACATGGGGTTCATTGAAGATGTAGATTATATTGCTTCCCGTATGGCAAAAGAATTACAAATGCTCGTATTTTCTGCTACGATTCCAAAGCGTTTGCAACCATTCTTGAAGAAGTATATGGACAACCCCAAGTTCGTAGAAGTGAATGCGGAACAAGTAACGGCAGATAAAGTAGAAAATATTTTTATCCCAGCGCGTTATCGTGAGAAGAAGGAGCTATTGCTTAATGTTACAAAAGCGATTAATCCTTACCTCGCTCTTGTCTTTACAAACACGAAGCAAACGGCAGATGAAGTAGCTGACTATTTAATTGAAAATGGTCATAATGTGGAGCGACTTCATGGCGGTGTTCAAGCTCGTCAGCGGAAGCAAATTATGAAGAAAATTCAAGAAGCAGAATGTCAGTATGTTGTTGCAACAGACCTTGCTTCAAGGGGTATCGACATTAAGGGCGTCTCACACGTTATTAATTTTGAATTGCCAAAGGATCTTGATTTCTACATTCACCGTGTAGGACGAACAGCACGTGCCGGCCAGGACGGGATTGCTTATACGCTAGCAGAACCTTCTGATCAACAGGCAATCCAAAAGCTATCAGCAAAAGGAATTAGTATCTCATACAAAGAGGTTAAGAATGGTGAATGGGTTGAAGCGAAGCCAGTAACACCTCGTAAAAAACCAACGTCATCAAAACCAGAAGTTTTTGTACCAAAGCCTAAGAAAGTTAAACCAGGATACAAAAAGAAAATGCAGCAAGAGCGCGATAGAATTCAGCAAAAGCGTGGTAGGAAATAATTCAAAAAACCCTCTTAATACAGAGGGTTTTTGTCTGCTTTATTATCTTTTGCAGGATCTATTGAAATCAAATGATTTTACCGATTCAAAAAAGAAAGGATTGAAGAGAATGTTGAAAATAGGATCTCACGTTTCAATGAGCGGTGATAAAATGCTACTTGGAGCTAGTGAAGAAGCAGTTAAATACGGAGCTACAACGTTTATGATCTATACTGGAGCCCCTCAAAACACACGAAGAAAGGCAATTGAAAAGCTGAACATCGAAAAAGGTGCTGCTCATATGAAAGAACATAACATTCAAGATATTGTTGTTCATGCTCCATATATTATTAATATTGGAAATACGACAAAACCAGAAACGTTTCAGCTTGGAGTCGATTTTCTTCGTTCTGAAATCGAGCGCACTCACGCTCTAGGTGCCCGTCAAATTGTATTACACCCTGGTGCCCATGTAGGGGCTGGAGCAGACAAAGGAATCAAGAAAATTATCGAAGGATTAAATGAAGTGCTTACACCAGATCAAGAGGTTCAGATTGCTTTAGAAACAATGGCAGGGAAGGGTTCTGAGTGTGGAAGAAACTTCGAAGAGCTTGCTCAAATCATTGACGGAGTAACCCACAATGACAAATTATCTGTCTGCTTCGATACGTGTCATACACATGATGCCGGGTATAATATCGTTGAAGATTTTGATGGTGTCTTAAATGAGTTTGATCACGTTATTGGAATTGAACGATTGAAAGTTCTTCATGTAAACGATAGTAAAAATGAACGTGGAGCAGCAAAAGACCGTCATGAGAATATAGGTTTTGGTTACATTGGTTTCAAAGCATTAAATAAAGTGATTCATCATCCTCAATTAAAAGAGATTTCGAAAATTCTAGAAACCCCATATGTAGGGGAAGATAAGAAAAATAAGAAAGCCCCATACAAACTTGAAATTGAAATGCTTCGTAATCAAAGGTTTGATGAAGATCTGAAAAATAAGTTAATGACTGTCTAACAAAAAACCGCTGTTTAGCGGTTTTTTGTTATTGATTTAGAAAAGATGAAATCAATTTGTTCACGCGAGATGCAACAGAAGGACTCACTTCACGACTGATTTTCATTAAAATCCGCTTTCTTTGTGTTTGATTCGCAATATCGATGTTTTCTTGTTTTAATATTTGGACAATTTTCTTTGCATCATCTGCGGTAAGTGTAATACCATATTGTTTAGATAGCTGAAGCAATTCTTCAGTGGTAATGCGATTTAATTTGAAATTTACAAGTTGAAGTTGTATAGGATTCATCACGATGCCCCCTTTGCCTATCTCATACTATGCAACCTTCTTGTGAAGGTGTTCAAAATCGTGCCGGAACCTTTCCTGTCTTTTAGTACAAGCAGAATTTTAATATAATAAGTTATAAGATCCTTACTTTGGAACTTTCTGGAGGGTGTAATGGAAAAAAAACAGCATAGGAAAGAAAGTAAAACGCATTTAGTTTACAGGTTACTTATGATCATGATCGGCGCTTTTTTGGCTGCAGCCGCTATCGAATTATTTCTTGTACCTAATCAGTTAATTGACGGAGGAATAATCGGCGTTTCTTTGATCCTCGATCATCTCACACCCTTTAATTTTGCGATTTTAGTTGTTGTTTTAAATTTGCCGTTTATGTATTATGGCTACAAGCAAATAGGGAAAACTTTCGCTTTTTCAACTCTATTTGGAATCATTGGGCTTGCAACTTTCGAGACGTTTCTTCATCATACGGCCCCTTTTACAACTGAACCAATCTTAGGCACTGTTTTTGGAGGACTGACTTTAGGGCTTGGTGTTGGACTTGTTATTCGACATGGGGGCTCAATGGACGGGACAGAAATATTAGGGATTTTATTGACAAAAAAAATTCCTTTTTCCATTGGGGAATTTGTTATGTTTACAAATATCTTTATTTTTACATGGGCGGGTTTTGTATTCAGTTGGGAAAATGCGATGTATTCCGTTATGGCATACTATATTGCTTTTAAAACGATTGATACGGTCATTCAAGGTCTTGATGAAACAAAAGCAGTATTAATTGTTTCTGACTTGTATGAAGAGATCTCTGATGCCATTCTTGATCGATTGGGAAGAGGAACGACAAAACTAGTTGGTAAAGGCGGGTATACTGACGAAGAGAAAGAAGTGATTTATGTTGTGATTACTCGCTTAGAAGTAACAAAGTTAAAGAGCGTTATTTATGATATTGACCCGCAGGCGTTTATTACAATTATGAATACCCAGGAAACGCGAGGGGCTAAATTTAAATCACCTATCCATTAGACCTCCATATTCGGGGGCTTTTTTCTTAGAGAATAAAGGGAGGGATTGAGCAAAATAGTAGAAAGGTTTGAGAAAAAAATGATAGGGTATAACCTTAACTGGTGCTCTTCAGCTTTATTAATACCAGTTGAAAAGGAGTGCAACACTATTAATTTTATTCAAACCAACCTAAAAAAACCTCTGTCAATGATCACTGCAATTGTTCTAGCACTTGTTTTAGTAATCGTTCTTGTACAATCTCATTTATTCAATGAGCAAGTTGCCGATGCGAAAACAACAGTGGGAGAATTGGATCAAAAATCATCTCAGAACGATCAGATCAAAACACAGACTGCAATAAGTAAATTAGAGCAAGAAACGGGTTATTCACTTGATATGGAATCCGTGAGTGTAAAAGAGTGGAAGCAGGCGAAAGCTTACGCAGAGCATTTCTATCGCGATAGTGGCGGAAAGTTTAACGAGAAGTGGGGATTATTCTTAACTTACCAGTCAATGAAAGCTGATATCGACCCTGCAGTAGTTTATGAACTTCTAAAGGTTGAGACAGGTAATACGTTTGATCCTAAGTTGATTGGCCCCGAAACTAAATACGGGCATGCCTATGGAATGGCTCAATTTATGAAAAATACGGCTCCGTGGATAGCTGAAATGGCTGGCGTTGACTACTCGGAGGAAAAATTGTTTGATCCTTATTTTTCAATTACGCTTTCTGTGACGTATCTTGATTATCTTTATGACAAATATGAGAATTGGGATGAGGCTCTCACAGCGTATAACCGTGGCATCGGTGGATTGAAAGCTTATGTAGCAGAAAAAGGAACACCAAAAAGCAGTTACTCAGAAGAAATAAAAGAAATGGCTAGCCATCATGAAATGTGATGAAAGCTAAAAAGCACCTATGCTTCAATCTAAAGAAGCACAAAAAAACCTCAGCTATCCAAGGATAGCTGAGGTTTTTTGTGCTACATATAAGAAAAGGGATTTTGCATTAATTTTTGTTGACTATTAATAAAGGGTTCATTTGGTTTTTTTTCTACATAGTGATAGATGCCTTTACTATCCTGAATCCTGGCTTTTACATTATCTTTTAGAATTAAATCTAATGTAGCTCTTACTTTTTGCTTAAGGTTAGATTGAAGGATAGGAAATAGGATTTCGATTCGTTTATCCATATTTCGTGTCATCATATCTGCTGATGAAAGATAGATGTTTTCCTCTCCGCTATGGTGAAAATAAAAAATACGGGTATGTTCAAGAAATTGTCCGACAATACTTCGAACAGTAATATGACTGCTCACACCTTCTATTCCCGGTCGAAGGCAACATATCCCTCTTATGATAAGGTCAATTTTCACTCCAGCTTGTGAAGCTTTATAGAACTGCATAATAAGGTCTTTATCTGTAAGTGAATTCATTTTAGCGATGATGCGTCCTCGGCCAGTTCTTTTATGATGCTCCATCTCTTTTTCGATCAGCTTTATAAATGTTTCTTTTATTTCACCAGGGGAGATGGAAAAATAATACCAATCAGGTTTGGTACGATAGCCACTCAAATAATTGAAAAAATTTGTAGCATCAATGCCTAATTGTTGATTTGAAGTTAAAAGTCCCATATCCGTGTAAATTTTTGCCGTCGCATCATTGTAATTTCCAGTACCTAGATGAACGAAACGCTGAATGACATTCCGTTCTTTGCGTACTACGAGGGTAATTTTACTATGTGTTTTTAAAGAAGTCATGCCATAGATAACATTTACCCCTGACTTTTCAAGCTTTTTTGCCCATTGAATGTTGTTCTCTTCATCAAACCGTGCTTTTAATTCTACTAAAACTGTGACAAGCTTTCCATTTTCTGAAGCTTTAGCAAGAGCGTTAATAATGGGGGAGTCATCACTCACTCTATAAAGGGTTTGCTTGATCGCTAGAACTTTAGGATCAACTGAAGCTTGTTTAATAAAATCAACAATCGGATCAAATGATTCAAAGGGATGATGGAGGAACACATCTTTCTTTAATAAAGTTAAAAATATGGATCGCTCGTTTTGAAGGGCTCGTGGAATTTTGGGAACGAGACTATCAAAACGTAAATGGGCGTGGGTATCGCTTAGCGTCTTGTAAAACCCAAATAAAAATGAAAGGTCAATTGGACCATCTACTATATATACATCTTTCTCATGAAGCTCAAGCTTTTCAATTAGAAAACGAGTGGCAGCATTATCATTCCAATCCTTTCTAATTTCAAGTCGAACTGCAGAGCCCCACTTGCGTTTCTTCAATTCTTCTTCAATCACTTCAAGGAGATCACGAGCGCCTTCTTCGTGAATGGATAAATCTCCATTACGGGTAATGCGAAATTGAGAAGTAGAAATAACTCGATAGCCTTCAAAAAGCTTATAACAATTATGGCTGATCACATCTTCTAAAAGGATAAAACATCGTTTTGATCCAGAAGAGGGAATCTCAATAAAACGATCAAGTGCAGGTGGAATGCGTACAATAGCTAGGTAGTTTTCTGACGTTTCCTCATTTTCCTTGTGTAGCATGACAGCAATATTTAAAGCTTTATTTGGGATAACAGGGAATGGGCGATACGCATCAATCGCCATAGGCGTTAAACTCGGATAAATTTGATTTTCAAAATGGTCATTAACGAAGGTGAGTTGAGCATCCGTTAACTCCTCGCATTTAAGCATATGAATGTTTTCTTCTTGCAATAAAGGAAGAAGTGTATGGGTGAAAGTTTTATATTGATGATTAACGAGCCTATGGTTAATTTCGAAAATTTTGGCCAGCTGTTCTTTAGGGGTTAATCCAGCTTTGTTCTCAGGTTTTTCAAATCCAGCAGCCACTTGGTCCTTAAGACCTGCGACGCGAACCATGAAAAACTCGTCTAAATTGGAGCTGAAAATGGAAAGGAATTTTAGACGTTCTAAAAGGGGATTGCGCATATCAATCGCTTCTTCTAAAACCCTTTCATTAAAACCAAGCCAGCTTAACTCTCTATTGTTGTAATAATTGGAAGAAGCAATATCTACTTTTTCTAAGCTTTGGTCTAAGTAGTCTGTCATCTAATCATCCTTTACAAGAGCTGTTAAGCCCATTTTATCAGAAAAAGTACCCGTTCTACTTAATTGAATTGTAAGGATAATGTAAAAATCATGACAAAAGACGGAAGTTTAAGGTCACCTCTATGGAAAGTGCTTTTTCAAGATGCTTAATGTGCTTTTCACATTTTTGTTGCTCAAATAAAAACTCATCATTGCAACCAATCATTAGGGTAAAGGAATCGTGTTTTTTATTTTCAAGCGTTATTTGTTCAACGATATTTCGATTGGTTGTGTTTAAAAAGTATGCGAGTTTTAAAATGGCTCCAAGTAACTCAATTTGATTTAATTCGCCTTCTTTAAACCAGGATGAATAGGGAGCTGCAAAATGTTCAAATGTTGATTTATTTTTATAGGATGCCAGAAGCGCTAGAATGATTCGCTGCTTATGATTCATTCCATCTAGAGCAGTATTAGATAAAATATAGTAGGTATGTTGACTTACCGATTCACTCTCAATATGGTCCCCAAGATAACTTAATTGAGAGGCTTGAAAAAGAATACTCTCCATACAATTAGCATCCTCAAAGCTTAGGTAGCCTTCATCAAGAAGTGTCTTTGAGAGCATCAGAGTGATCTTTTTGTTTGCTTCAACCTTGGTGTCATTTATGTTGTATTTTACTTTCAATGCATCGATGTTTCGCTCTGTAATGTTAGGGTATCGATCTTTCATGTTACTTGTAATGAGCTTTTCATACATGAATCCTTCACGCAATCCTTTTCTACACATGAGAAATTCAGGAGCATTTACATATGAAGTAAAGGCTTCAATTGCTTGAACCGCGGGGATAATAATATCGGCTCGTTCTTTAGATAATCCATCAACTTTCTTTCGACTACTCAATGGTATCTCGCTTAAGAAATCGATCATTGTTCCAATTTGCTCAGTAGGAAATTCATAATGATGAATACCGGAGAGGGGGTAGTCGTTCTTCTTTTGATGAATTAAGGATAAATTACGTGCGCTACCGCCGATTCCGGCAACTCGCAGCTTCCTATTTTTAATCCATGGAATAAGCTTAAATTGTTCTATCACAAACTGTCTAAGTTTGGCTAATTCTTTTTTTGATGGTTTCTCATTAATAATAAATTCTTTTTGAAGTGTAAGTGCTCCAAACGGAAAACTGTGAAAATGGATCATTTTCCGATTTTCCATATAAGTAATTTCTGTGCTACCTCCCCCGATGTCAATGGTATATCCATTTTCAAGATTAGTTGTTTGAATGACTGAAAGATAACCATAATAGGCCTCTTCTTTTTCACTTAATATCTTAAATTGAAAATCAGTTTCATTTTCAATCATGTGACGAATTTCATTTTGGTTCTTAGCTTGGCGAACTGCTGCCGTGGCAATAATAGGAACATCTTTCAATTTAAATGATTTCGTTATTACTTGAAAATGTCGTAGCGTTTTAAGAATAATCTCTATACCTTTTTTGTTAATGGTTAAGTCATCTTCGAGGTACGTACGTAACCGTGCCGAGTATTTCAAATTTTGTTCTTCTTCTAATTCTCCGAAAGCGTTTATACAGTAGATCATAAGTCTAATCGTATTTGAACCCATGTCAATAACAGCATAGTAAGGTTTTTGAGACAAGATGAAATTCCTTTCTGAAAATAAATTTTGTTTTCATTATACCTGAAGAGAGAAACGGGGAGATACATCAGGATTTAAATTTACAAACCCTCCTCATGTCATGTATACTATATAATGTAAATCGTAATGATTCTTATAGATGGTAGGTAATAAAATGAGTACTCCGAATAATTTAATTGATCTTCAGAACGTTTCTTTCCACTATGGAGATGGTTATGTTCTAGAAGACATTTCTTTTTCGATTCCAGAAGGGGCCTTCGTGGGTCTAGTTGGACCAAATGGATCTGGAAAATCGACATTAATTAAACTGATTTTTGGCTTGTTGAAACCACAAAAAGGTAATGTTCAAATTTTTGGAAAAAAGATAAATAAATTCCACGATTGGAGTAAGATTGGCTATGTTTCACAAAAAGCCAATAGCTTTAATTCTGGTTTTCCTGCTTCTGTGTTTGAAGTTGTATCAATGGGATTAACGAGCAAGTTGGGTTTATTTAAATTTATGAAGGCCCCTCATCGAAAAGCGGTAATGGATGCCCTTCAATTAGTAGGGATGAGTGACTTTTCTTCAAGTAACATTGGGGAGCTTTCAGGTGGCCAGCAACAGAGAGTGTTTATTGCAAGAGCTTTGGTTAGTCAGCCGGAGGTTCTTATTCTTGATGAACCAACTGTTGGAGTAGACGCAAACTCTACAAGTGATTTTTATGAACTTCTCGGCAAGTTGAATAAGGAGAATGGGATTACATTACTTCTTGTGACACACGATATCGGAACGATTACGGATAAAGTGACGCACGTTGCTTGCTTAAACAAAACGCTTCATTTTCATGGAGAGACAAATGAATTTGAACAGTTTAATGAACGTGAAGTATCAGGATTTTACGGCCATCATGTTCACGTACTAAGTCACGATCATGATCATGGAGGCATTTAGAAAATGATTCAAGCTTTATGGAAATTTGAGTTTTTGCAAAACGCCTTTCTGGCAGGAATCTTAATCGGAATTATTGCGCCACTACTCGGCGTATTTATTGTGGTGAGAAGACAAGCGTTAATCGCTGATGCCTTATCACATATCACGCTTGCTGGGATTGCTGCTAGTCTGCTTCTTGGTAAGTATTTCACATTTTGGCAAGGTATTAACCCCGTTTATATGGGGATGGGTTTTTCAGCGGCTGGCTCGTTATTTATTGAGCAGCTTCGAAAAGTCTATAAGCATTTTGAAGAGCTAGCAATACCAATTACCCTTTCTGGCGGGATTGGTCTTGGTGTTGTTTTTTTATCATTAGCGGATGGTTTTAATTCGGATCTTTTTAATTATTTATTTGGAAGTGTGATTGCGATCAGCCGAAGTGATTTATCGGCTGTTGCGGTCATTACGGTTATTGTTGTTATTGTAGTAACGCTTCTATATAAAGAATTGTTCTTTCTCTCCTTTGACGAAGAACAAGCAAACGTATCAGGGGTAAGAGCAAAATGGATTCATTTTATTTTTATTTTACTCGTGGCATTTGTGATTGCGGTTTCTATGCAAATTGTAGGCGTCCTCTTGGTTTCGGCTCTAATGACCCTTCCTGTTGCGGCTAGCATTCGTATAGCGAGAGGGTTTAAGCAGACGATTGTGTATTCAATTATTTTTGGTGAAGTAGCTGTCCTAGGAGGCCTCATTCTGGCCTATTATCTTGATATAGCACCAGGTGGCACAATTGTATTATTATCAGCATTAATTTTGCTAGTTGTTCTGTTGTTCAAGCGTATGAAACAATGGAAATCTTAACATGATGAGGTGGAAATATGAATGTCTCTACAGCATTGCGTATTCTTAAAGAAAAAGGCTATAAATATACTGAGAAGCGAGAAGATCTTGTTACGTTATTTGCGAAAGAGAAGAGGTATCTCTCAGCGAGGGATGTTCTAAATGATATGCAAAGAAATTATCCGGGATTGAGCGTTGATACAATTTACCGGAATCTAACATTATTTGCCGATTTAGACATATTAGAAGAGACGGAGTGGAATGGTGAAAAGCGCTATCGTCTTAGCTGTTCAACTAAAAGCCATCACCATCATCTCATTTGCTTGGATTGCGGTAAAACAAGTCATATTGAGTCGTGTCCTATGGAAGATATTCCAGTAGGGGACACCGGTTTTGAAGTAACTGGGCATAAATTTGAAGTGTATGGACGTTGTGGTGAATGTCAATCGCAATAAAAACGGTAGAGCTTACGCTCTACCGTTTTTATTATATTGTTGAAGCCAATAACGGGCTTCTGGCCACGAATCTAACCGTGAAACATGATCAGGAACAGTTCCCTGATTATAAGGTGTATTAAAAAGAATAACGGGTATCTGACACTCTTCTGCGATTGCACAAGCATTGTCATGTTTGTCTTCAAAAAATACGTCCACACGATTTTTCTTAATGGAATCAATTTTATCATGTTTTCCAATTAGCTCAATGTGATGGTATGGTATGGAATTTGCATTAAACCAATCTCTTGTTGTTTCAAGAAGGTGATTGCCACGTGCACTAATGTATAAAAGGTCGTAGTTTCCTTTCCATGCTTCTAAAGTTGGGTGTGCGTTGTCCGCGATCATCGCGTTGGCGTAAATGTTTTGTTCGTTGGCTTTTAACCACTCGATAAATTCATCCTTATGAATGCCGAGAATATTCGCAAGGTTATATTCTGTGAGATCATCTAAAGACAGTTGCTTATTAAACGATGAATTTAAATAAGGTAGGAACGTTTTGGGACTTGTGACTGTACCATCAATATCAAGTCCGAGTCTTTTAATTGTCATGGTAAAACCCCTTTTTGAAAGCTCTTTTATTATCATAACATAGAAGTAATGAGGTAACGGAAGGTTTGGAAGGATCTTACTGAAATCTTAAACATATTCTTTGCCTTCCTAACGAATACTAAGCATGCTCCACAACAAGGCAAAGTGAGGGATGTATATGACAGAAGACAGACAAGATGAGGATCTGGACCTAATTGAGGAGCGAGAAGTACGCGCTGATGAAGAGGATTATTCTGAAGAAGCAGCAGCTGAAGTAGCTCCTGGTGTAATGGACCGTCCTTATTTACAGTCGCCTGAAAATGAACGTCCAACTTCTGAAGAGCATCATGAACACTTTGAAGCTAAAAGACAGGAACAGGAGAAAACGGGAGTAGGTATTGGTGTAGCAGCGCTTGCTTTATCCGTTATTTCACTGTTTATCCTTCCCGTCATTCTTGGAGCAGCGGGAATTGTCGTTGGATTTGTTGCTAGGAGAAAGGGACTGACAACGCTAGGGTCATGGGCAATAGGTGTCGGTGCCGCTTCAATGATTATCAGCTTATTCTTCGCACCGTTCTTTTAGTGAAAAACCTTTATAGAAAAGCCAGGCACTCATGAGTGCCTGGCTTTTCCTATCAATCATAGAAGTTTATTAAGATTTAGCTTCCGCTTTTTCTTTTTCTTCTTCCATTTTTTTGTAATGCTCTTCAGCTATTTTGTCCACTTCTTTTTTCAGTTCCTCTACCATTGTTTCTTCAGGAACTTTGCGGATAATCTCTCCGTGGCGGAAAAGAAGACCTTCTCCGCGGGCACCGGCAATACCAATGTCTGCTTCACGTGCTTCTCCTGGACCGTTTACTGCACAGCCAAGCACAGCTACTTTAATCGGTGCTTTAATTGTTGAAATATACTCTTCCACTTCATTTGCAATTGAAATCAAGTCAATTTCGATACGCCCACACGTTGGACAAGAAATTAATGTGGCGGCATTGGCAGCGAGACCAAATGATTTAAGAAGTTCTCTAGCCACTTTCACTTCTTCCACTGGGTCGGCACTTAGTGATATACGCGCTGTATTACCAATACCTTTTGAAAGGATAACGCCTAGACCAGCAGCACTTTTGACTGTGCCTGCAAACAGTGTACCTGATTCTGTAATTCCAAGGTGAAGTGGATAATCAAACGAACGTGCTGCAAGCTCATAAGCTTCTGTCGCAAGTTGTACATCAGAAGCTTTCATGGAAACAATAATATCGTAGAAATCAAGATCTTCAAGGATCTTAATGTGGTGAAGGGCACTTTCAAGCATGCCTTCAGCAGTGGGATATCCATATTTCTCAAGAATTTTACGCTCGAGTGAACCAGCATTTACCCCAATGCGAATCGGAATCCCTTTTTCTTTAGCTGCTTTCACTACTGCTTCCACTTTTTCACGGCGTCCAATGTTACCAGGGTTGATTCGAATCTTGTCAGCTCCACCCTCAATAGCTTTAAGAGCTAACTTGTAGTTGAAGTGAATGTCAACGACTAGAGGGATATTGATTCTTTTTTTGATTTCTGGGATCGCATCTGCTGCTCGGTCATCAGGACAAGCAACACGTACGATCTGACATCCAGCTTCTTCTAAACGGTTAATTTCAGCAACAGTTGCTTCAACGTCGTGAGTTTTAGTGGTTGTCATACTTTGAATAATGACTTCATCGTTACCGCCTATTGTTAAAGGACCTACTTTAACAGGTCTTGTTTTACTACGGTGTGTAATTTCATTCATGCGAAAATCGCTCCTTTTACATGTAGGATTGCTTACCTCATGATGTAGATCGCTTTTATATGCTCCCTTAGTAGGGAATAAGACTCATCTATAATACTATCTCATTGTAGCAACTTTAGAGAGCTATTGACAAGAAATAATCACTGAGCGGATGTATTGGGATAAGTTGGTATTTTATATTTTTTCCCTATTTGTATTTTTGTAGGGGGAATTTGATTCAATGTTTCAAAATCATGAACAATATCTTCAATCGACACAGGAACCGAGCCGTTTGCTTCTTCCACTAGAGAAAGAACTGTATCACCGGCTTTGATCTGATAAACCACATAGGGAGCAGAACCTTGTTGGGGAGCGATGACTTCTGCAGCTTCAGGCTCCACGTTTGGTTGAGGGAGCGTACCGGTAGTTAAATCATAATAAGTAGTATGAAGAATAAGGAGAAAAAGGATTCCCATTAGCAACTTTTTCATTGCGCTCACCACCCCTTCAGCTTCTTTTTCTTTCTATAAAGATATGCTTGTCCTTCCATGATATGACAGGTTTCTTAATGAATGATCTTTTCTTTCGAACCAGTGTCGAGTAGAATACAAGGAGATGAGAAGTTTGAAAGTCTCATCAAGCAAGCCTTATGTTAAAAAGGAGATCAAAACATGTTTAAAAAAGTAATGCCATTTTTTCTGTCGATGTTGTTGATCATGTCCATCGTGCCTATTGTAACGTTCGCCGATGCTAGCGTTGGTGATGTCATTGTCACACTTGGTGAAGATTTGTCAGAAGGGCAAAAGGAAACGTTACTAGAAGAAATGAATGCGCCAGAAGATGTTATGACTGTAACTGTTTCAAATGAAGAAGAGCATAAATACCTTGGTAACTATATTAGTAAAGCCTTAATTGGAACTCGTGCCTTATCTTCCTCTTCGATTACAATTGGTGAAAAAGATGCTGGACTAAGCGTTGAAACGAAAAATATCAATTGGGTTACAGATGAAATGTATGCCAATGCCTTAATTACAGCAGGAGTTAAAGATGCAGATATTTATGTGACAGCCCCAACGGAAGTATCTGGTACAGCAGCTTTAACTGGTTTAATCAAAGCTTATGAGTTAAGCTCAGATGAAGTCATTCCTGAAGAGCAAAAGCAAGTCGCAAATGAAGAGCTGGTAACAACAGCAAAATTAAGTGACAGTATTGGTGCAGATAAAGCAACAGAGCTAATGACGAAAATTAAAGATGACATTGCTTCAAATCCTCCTGAAACAGAAGAAGATTTGAGAACGAGGATTAAACAAATTGCAAGTGATTCAGGAATTGAACTAACTCAAGAAGAGCTAGACGGCCTGGTGGCGCTGTTTAATCGAATGAAGAACCTGGATATTGATTGGGACCAAATGAAAAGTCAGCTTGAAAATGCCCGGGAGAATCTAGATGAATTCTTAAACAAAGAAGAAACACAATCCTTTATTCAAAAAATTATTGATTTCTTTATTGCGCTTATAGATGGCATAAAAGGGGTATTTCAATCGTAAAGTGACAATGGGCTGAAACTTTCTTCCTATTTAATCGTATAAGAAAGGGAAGGAAAAGGAGGGAGCGAGGATGGAAATTCTATCTTTGCCGGCAGTTGGTTTTCTTGTTGTCCTACTTAGCGTGCTTTTCTTATTCGGAGAGTTGCTTGTTCGAGTAAAAGGGATATTTGGATTGATTGGAATCCTAATGCTTACTTTCTATTTTAGTTTTCATTTAACATCCCTATCTTCTATGTTCTGGATGGGACTTGTATTTGCGGTTGGACTCGGGTTGGTCATCTTGGATGGCAAATTATTAAATGATGGAACGTTTGGCTTGATCGGTTTAGCGATGATGGTAACGGCTGTAGCAATCCCTTCACCAACTTTTCTGTATGGACTGCTTGTATCGTGTGGCTTTTTAATTGGTACAGCAGCTGCATTCCTATTTTTGAAGGTGTTTCCTGCCAGATCCATGTGGACAAAGATGACGTTAAAGGACCGCCTTAGCAGTGAAATGGGATACAATTCAATGAATGCAGAGTATAAAGGTTTGGTAGGAGGAACTGCCATCGCAATTACGCCATTTCGACCGAGCGGAACGATTGAAATGAACGAAAAAAAATATAGTGCCATTTCAGCAGGAAGTTGGATCGATAAAGATACGGTGGTTGTGGTTACAGCAGTAGATGGAACGCGAATTGTTGTAGAAGAAAAGAAGGAAAGCAGACGTCATCCAATATAAAAAGTAAGCCTCGAGTCATAGATTCGGGGTTTTTTTCATACATTTATCTAATCCGTTTATCCCGATCTCTAAACTAGGGTTGACAGATTGTTTGATAATAGTTAAGATTTAGAAAATAACTTATCAAGAGAGACCGAGGGACTGGCCCTATGACGTCCAGCAACCTGCCTGCGAGGCAAGGTGCTACTTCCAGCAAAATGGAGTCCATTTTGGAAGATAAGCTGAATCAAGGTAACTTGGTCTGTCTTTCCAATTTGGGAAGGCTTTTTTAGTTGTTTAGCCTCTCCTAGAGATTATGAAGTAAGGGAGGTTGCAAGATGGGGAGCAAAGAGCAAAACTTTTCAGACGTTGCAGCACGTATTGAACGAATGCTGAGTACGTTGAAGTATGGATCGATTACACTCGTTATACAAGATGGTAAGGTCATTCAACTTGAAAGAAATGAAAAAGAACGACTTTAATCGTAGCGCTGACTAGAGAAACTAGAGGCGGTTCTAACCAGTTTGGTTAGGACTGCCTCTTTTTTAGCATAAGGTGAATGGAATAGGAGGTTATGTAATGGAGTGGTTATATGATAGCTGGTCAGGCGAGGAGCCGGAATTCAATCAGCATTCAAATACAAAAGGTGCGTTAGAAGTTCTGGATTGGGCCTATCGAACTTATAAAGAGGATATCGTCTATGCGTGTAGTTTCGGTGTGGAAGGTGTGGTTCTCATTGATTTAATATCTCAAGTGAACGAGACGGCGGAGATTGTATTTTTAGATACTGGTCTCCATTTTGAAGAAACGTATGAGTTGATTGAGAAAATCAAAGCAAAATACCCAAAGCTTCAGATAAAAATGAAGCAGCCAGAAGAGTCTGTCCAGGAACAGGCGTTAAGTAAAGGAGAAGCGCTTTGGGAGCGTGATCCAGGTCAATGTTGTAACTTGCGTAAAATTGTTCCATTACATGAAGAACTTGATGGGGTAAGCGCCTGGATATCAGGCTTAAGAAGAGAACAGTCCCCTCTTAGGCAAAAAACGAATTTTTTAAATCGTGATCAGAAATTCAAGTCGATTAAAGTTTGTCCACTGATTCACTGGACGTGGAAAGAAATTTGGCGATATGTGTACGAGAAAGACTTACCATACAACCCTCTTCATGATCGAGGATATCCGAGTATTGGCTGTGCTGTATGCACGGAGAGTGTATTGAATGGAAGTGATTCTAGAGCTGGGAGATGGGCAAATCAGGAGAAAACAGAATGCGGATTGCATCTTGATTCGGCATCAAGCCGATGACGACTTTCGTTATTATCGTGGCGCTATTTTTTGCTATGAATATTGGAGCAAGTGGAGCTGCGGCATCGATGGGTGTGGCTTATGGAGCAGGAGCAATTAAAAATAGATATACAGCTTTAGGAGTATGTGCAATTGGCATTGTAGCCGGAGCAACTTTTGGTGGGGGAAATGTCATTAAGACGATGGGGAGTGGTATTATCCCATCTTCCGTGCTTAGTTTAAAAGTAATCCTCATTATTTTCATAGCGGCTACAACGGCACTCTTTTTAGCAAATATGATGGGAATCCCCTTATCAACCAGCGAGGTGACTGTTGGTTCGGTGGTAGGAGTAGGGATTGCTTATCGTGCATTGTTCTTTCAAAATATTTTGGTCATTATGCTCTTGTGGATCATCATCCCTGTAATTGCCTTTGTGGCAGCTTTAGTAGTAGGAAAAGGATTGGCCGTTATAAGAAGGCATTGCAAACTAACTTCACAATGGAAAAAAATCCTTACCATCGTTTTAATTTTAGCTGGTTTTCTTGAGGCTTTCTCAGCTGGAATGAATAACGTTGCCAATGCGGTTGGTCCCCTTGTCGGAGCGGGGGTTCTATCTCTCTCGCATGGAGCTCTATTAGGAGGAGCATTTGTGGCGCTTGGTGCACTTGTATTTGGAAAACGTGTTCTTGAAACGAATGGCTACCGCATTACTCGTTTTTCTTTAGGTGAAGGGTGTGCGATATCGAGTACGAGCGCTGGACTTGTCATAGGTGCTTCGTTATTTGGAATTCCAGTTCCACTTACACAAATCACCACTTCTTCAATCATTGGGATCGGAACGGCGAAAGATGGTTTTCAACTTTGGCAAAAAGATGTCATTACAAGGATGTTAAAGGTGTGGGCTGTTTCTCCGGTTTTTTCATTAGTCATTTCTTACAGCATGATTAAACTTTTTCTAGAAAGTGATTTATACACGTTAATTGCAATCGGAAGCGTTATCCTTGCGACAGTGGGATCGGGAAGTTTAATTCGATCGATTCGCACGCAAAAAAGAACGTTACAAGAAAAAGAAAGTTTATAATTTATTTTATTTTGGAGGGATTCCTATGACAACAATTCATGCACACGGTGGTAAGTTAATCAATCGATTTAACCCGGATAAAAAGGTAGATGAAATTCATAAAGAAATTGAATTAGATAAAACCGCTTTAAGCGATCTCGAATTAATCGGAACTGGGGCTTATAGTCCATTAACAGGATTCCTTAATGAGGATGATTACCTTTCTGTCGTTCATAATCTTAAATTAGAAAACGGATTACCGTGGAGTATACCGATCACATTACCAGTGAGGGATGAGGTGGTTGGAGAAATAGTCCTGGGTGATGAAGTGAAGCTGATTAGCGAAGGAAGGGTGTATGGAACTGTAACCGTAGAATCTATCTATAAACCAAATAAGGTGATAGAGGCAAAACAAGTTTATTTAACAGAAGACAGCGATCATCCTGGGGTGAAAAAGGTCTTTGATCGGCCAGATGTATACATTGGTGGACCTATTACGCTCATTAAAAGAAGTGAAAAAGGCCAATTCGACCGCTATCATTTTGATCCAGCTGAAACAAGAGCATATTTTGAAAATCAGGGCTGGAATACGGTAGTTGGATTTCAAACACGAAATCCTGTGCACCGTGCTCATGAATATATCCAAAAAACCGCGCTTGAAACGGTAGATGGGCTGTTCTTAAATCCACTTGTAGGTGAAACAAAGTCAGATGATATTCCAGCTGAAATCCGTATGGAAAGTTATGAAGTCTTGCTTGAAAACTATTATCCTGCAGATCGTGTTCACCTAGGTGTTTTTCCAGCTGCGATGCGCTATGCCGGACCAAGAGAAGCCATTTTTCATGCACTTGTTCGCAAAAACTTTGGGTGCACACATTTTATTGTAGGAAGAGATCATGCTGGTGTAGGTGATTATTATGGCACGTATGATGCACAGAAAATCTTCAGCCAATTTTCAAGTGAAGAATTGGGAATCACACCTCTCTTTTTTGAACATAGTTTCTATTGCAAGAAGTGCGATAGCATGGCTTCAGCGAAGACGTGTCCTCATGGGAAGGAACATCACGTGATTTTATCTGGTACGAAAGTACGGGCGCTTTTACGTAATGGAGAGCAACCTCCTGCAACGTTCAGTCGTCCTGAGGTAGTTGACATCCTTATTAAAGGAATGAGTAAAAAGGCAGTAAAAGCATAAGGAGGAGATTCGGGATGACGGTCAACAATCATTTAACATGGCACGATACAGTAGTAACGAAAGAAATGAGACAGAAGAGGAACCAGCACAAAAGTGCTGTTCTCTTCTTTACAGGATTGTCGGGATCAGGAAAATCAACGTTAGCGAATGATGTTTCAAGAAAGCTACACGAATTAAACGTTCAAAGTTATGTACTTGACGGAGATAATATCAGACAAGGATTAAATAAAGACCTGGGTTTTAAAGAAGAAGATCGAAAGGAAAATATAAGACGCATCGGAGAGGTGTCCAAGTTACTTGTTGATAGCGGTCAATTTGCAATTACTGCTTTTATTTCTCCTTTTCAGAGTGACCGACAGGTTGTTCGTGAACTTCTTTCAAAAGATGAGTTTATTGAAGTGTACGTCAAATGTCCCTTAAATGAGTGTGAACTTCGAGATCCTAAAGGTTTATACAAAAAAGCTCGTAATGGAGAAATTCCTCATTTTACAGGTGTGTCTTCTCCCTATGAAGAACCAATAAATCCTGAACTGGTCGTTGATACGTACAGTGAAACTAGAGAAAAATGTGCAGAAATCGTTCTTTCTTATTTAGAGAACCATCAGTTGATTACACCTGAAGGATTTAATCAAGCGTAAATCGTTAGATCTTGTGAAATAAAACGCGTTGTCGAGGAGGAAATGAAATGGGGAAAGTATACCTAGTTGGAGCAGGACCAGGTGACATTGATTTAATTACAGTAAAAGGTGTCAAATGCATTAAAGAAGCAGATGTCATTCTTTATGATCGACTCGTTAACAAAGAACTATTAGCGTACGCTAGGGAAGGCGTGGAGCTAATTTATTGTGGGAAACTACCAGATTACCACACTCTAAAGCAGGAAACCATCAATCGTTTTCTCGTGAAACATGCGCTAAAAGGAAAAATCGTAACAAGATTAAAAGGGGGTGATCCCTTTGTGTATGGTCGGGGTGGTGAAGAAGCTGAAGCCCTATCGAAACACGGTATCCCGTTTGAAGTTATCCCGGGTATCACTTCAGGGATTGCAGCTCCAGCGTATGCCGGCATCCCAGTCACTCATCGCGAATTAAGTTCTACCTTTGCTTTTGTAACAGGACACCGTAAAAATGGTGAGGAAGAAGAATTACGCTGGGAAAGCCTCGCAAAGGGAATTGATACCCTGGCTATTTATATGGGAGTGAAAAATTTACCCTATATCTGCTCAATGCTCTTGAAATACGGTAGGGATAAAGAGACTCCTGTTGCTCTCATTCATTGGGGGACAACAAAAACTCAACAAACAGTGACGGGAACACTTGAAACAATCGTAGAAGATGTCAAGAAATCGGAAATTCAAAATCCTAGTATGATTGTTGTAGGTGAAGTTGTAAACATGAGATCGAAATTGAAATGGTTTGAGACGTCCTTTGAAGATCAACAAGTGACAAAGACGGTTGTTAGCGCATTATAACTATAGGAGGTGAGTAATCGTGAAAGCTGTTCTCTATATTTGTCATGGAAGCCGAGTGAAGGAGGGGAGAAATCAGGCGATCGAATTTGTTAGTAAATGCAAAGAAGAACTTTCTTATCCCATTCAAGAAACCTGTTTTCTTGAGCTTTCAAAACCTAATATATATGAAGGTATCACCACATGCATTCATAAAGGTGCGAAAGAAATTGTCGTAGTGCCCGTTTTACTCTTAGCAGCAACTCATGTGAAAAAGGATATACCAAACGAAGTAGAACGTATTTCTGAAGAATTTCCGTGGGTTACTTTTTACCTTGGTCGTCCTTTAGGTGTTCATGATAAGCTGATTTCTGTTATTGAAGAAAGAGTAATGGAAACGGGTGTTGCTCTACGAAATGATGCTAGTGCGCTTCTTGTGGGGAGAGGGAGTAGTGATCCGGATACATTAAGCGATTTTCATGAAATCTCAAATTTGATTCGTGAGAAGATGCCGTTTCAAAACGTGTCTGTATGCTATCTTGCGGCGGCGAAACCAACATTTGAGGAAGGTATTAAACAGGTTCAAGAAGGTGCAAATGGTCAGGTATTTGTCATACCATATCTTTTATTTACAGGTATATTAATGAAGGAAATGGAACAAACCATAAGTCGACTAGAAAAGAATGGTCCGGATTTTTATCTGTGTCATTACCTTGGCTATCATGAATTATTAAAAGATGTATTAAAAGAAAGAGTGGCAGAAGCATTTGAGGCGAGGGTAACGGTATGAGCGAGTATCCCGTCTCTTTGAATTTAACAGGAAAACGTGTCGTTATAGTGGGAGGAGGCCGTATCGCGTTAAGAAAAATTAGAGGTTTACTCGGGTGTGATGCGATTCTTACAGTAATAAGTCCTGAAATGAATGAAGACATCAAAAAACTTGTAAATTTCGACAGTATCTCTCTCGTTGAACGGGAAGTTAGGGCGAGTGATTTAATCGACGCATTTTTAATTATTGTAGCGACAAATTCAATTGAAGTGAACGAATTTGTCATTCATCAAGCAAAAGACACTCAGCTAGTTAATGCTTCTCATCAGGCGGATCGAGGGAACGTGTCATTGCCTGCTACGCTAAAGCGAGGGAGACTAATTATTTCTATTTTTACTGGTGGAGCAAGTCCACTTCTTGCAAGAAAAATACGAGATGATCTCTCGTATAAGTATGATGAGTCATATAGCCAACGTTTGGAGTATTTATATGAAGAACGGTTGGCCATAAAGAGGAAAAACATAAGCGGAAGTGAAAAGAGAAGGGTATTAGAAAGAGCTATGAATCATGCATTAAACGGAGCACCTGAAATGGATTAGTCTCGATGTATACATAAACGGTTTGTCATGATGGGATTGATGATGTAATAAGAAGGAAAAAGAGGAGCCCTGGCTCCTCTTTTTCCTTCTTATAAAACATTAAAGTATCTTCCTTCTGGGTGGGCAAAAACCATAGCAGTAACAGAAGCTTCCGGTTCCATCATGCATCCATCTGTGAGTTCTACCCCAATATCTTCAGGATGGATAAGTTTAAAAAGTTTATTCTGATCATCAAGTTCAGGACAAGCGGGATAGCCAAATGAAAAACGCTGGCCCTGGTACTTTGCTGAAAAGCGATTTTGCATTGTGAAATCCGTCGGGTCAGGGAATCCCCATTTATCACGCATCAATTGATGAACGTGTTCGGCAAGACCTTCAGCGGTTTCTAGCGCAAGGGCTTGTAAAGCATGACTTTCGAGATAACTCCCTTGATTTTTTAATACTACTGAACGTTCTCGAATGCCTTTTCCTGCTGTAACCGCAAAAAATCCAACATAGTCCATCTCGCCACTTGATACTGAACGAAGGTAATCAGCAAGACACAAGAAAGGTTCTTTTTGTTGACGAGGAAATGAAAATCGTTCAATGATCGTTTCATGATCATGAGGAGAGTAAATGATAATATCATTTCCATCAGATTGCGCTGGGAAGAACTGATATTTAGCTGAAGGTTGTATCCACCTTTCAATCTTGGCTCGTGTTAAAAGGTGATCCACCACTTCTTTTAAATGCACGGCTTTCTCGTTTTTTTCTGCAAGTAGTCTTGATACTTTTCCTTTAAGTCCCAGATGATGACCGATTAGCATTTGCATGTTGATGTATGGTTCGATGTGTGCAACCGAGTAGTTTCTTAAAATGTGAGGTTCTAGATCATACGGTTTATAAACCTGTATATCGGTTGACACAGTCGAGATTGGTTTAACAGCAACCGCTGTTCCCCCATTTGAAATTGGTTTTGGTTGCAACTCAGTTGAAGCTTTTTTAATCGTGTGTTCTTCTACGAGCTTTCTTTTTTCTTCTTCATTACTTAACTGGTTGGAGAGTGCTAACCCTTCCATAGCGTCCTTTGCATAGAAAACAGGCCCGTCATATTCAGCTGAAATTTTATTGTCAGTAAATTTTCGCGATAAGGCGGCACCACCTACCATTATGGGTATCGAGATTTTAGCTTGTTTCATATCTTGAGCAGTCAACACCATTTGCTGAGCAGACTTGACGAGTAGACCAGAAAGACCTACAAAGTCTGGCTGGTGGTCTTGAACCTGTTTAATAAGGTCTGTTGGTGTAACCTTGATGCCAAGATCAACGACTTCGAAACCATTGTTACTTAAAATAATTTCGACCAGGTTCTTGCCAATATCGTGCACGTCACCTTTTACAGTCGCTAAAAGTACTTTTCCTTTAGAGCTTGAAGAATCTTCTTTTTCCATATGAGGTTCAAGGAAAGCGACAGAAGCTTTCATGACTTCGGCACTTTGAAGTACTTCGGCGACAATTAATTGATTATCATTAAATAATTTCCCAACCTCTGCCATCCCTTTCATTAATGGCCCATTAATAATTTGAAGAGGCGAAGGATAGTCAATTAACGCTTTTTCTAAATCTGGTATAAGTCCTTCTTTTGTCCCTTCGACAACATATAAAGCAAGACGTTCTTGAAGTGTGAGCGTGGAAGTCTGCACTTTACTTTCTTTCTTTTTACCTCGATAGAATGCAGTGAAATCTGCTAAAGTCTGATCATTTGTTTGAAAAAGGAGGTCATCTGCAAGCTGTCCTTCTTTCTCAGAAATAGAAGCGTACCTTTCAAGCTTTTCAGTATTCACGATCGCATAATCTAATCCGGCTTTTGTACAGTGGTACAAGTAGGCAGCGTTTAATACTTCTCTTCCTACTGGAGGAAGGCCGAATGAAACATTGCTTATGCCAAGGATTGTCTGGCATTCGGGCAATTGGGTTTTAATGAGTCGTATTCCTTCGATCGTTTCGGAAGCTGAACCAATGTATTGTTCATCACCAGTACCAATTGGAAAAACAAGCGGGTCAAAAATAATATCTGATGGGTTAAGACCATATTTAAAAACGAGTAAGTCATGAGAGCGTTTCGCGATTTCGAGCTTACGCTCTGCTGTTATCGCCATGCCGGTTTCGTCAATTGTGCCAACCACTATAGCAGCGCCATACTTATGGATGAGTGGAACGACAGCTTCAAAACGTTCTTCACCGTCTTCAAGATTAATGGAATTAATGATTGCTTTCCCTTGTGAGTAAGAGAGGGCTTTTTCGATAACCGCATCGTCTGTAGAATCAATGATGAGAGGGGTTTTTACCTTGTTCACAACATATTTCATAAAATTCTCTACATCTCTAAGTTCATCACTGTCTGGATTTGCCAGGCAAATGTCGATCACCTGTGCACCCTTTTTTACTTGTGAACGAGCAATCTCGGACGCTTCTTCAAATTTTTCCTCTGTGATAAGGCGTTTGAATTTACGTGAACCTATCACATTTGTTCGTTCTCCAACAAGTATAGGTCTGGTACTTTCATCGTAAACAAAGGGTTCAATTCCAGAAATGGCATGAGGATGACTCGCAGGAGCTTTTCTGGGATGTAGTCCTTTTACAGCTTTGGAAATGGCTTTAATATGAGCAGGAGTTGTGCCACAACAGCCCCCAACGACGTTAAGCCACCCTTTTTCAGCAAAGCCATAAATTTTAGCTGCTAAGCTTTCGGGGGTTTCGTGGTAATTTCCTTCTTCGTCAGGAAGGCCCGCATTGGGATAGCAGCTTACTGAAGTTGTAGCTAGATCAGAAAGGGAGCGGAGATGATCTCTCATAAACTCTGGTCCTGTTGCACAATTTAGCCCAACGACTGCTGGATTCATATGTTCAAGCGATAAATAAAATGCCTCAATGCTTTGACCAGCGAGTGTAGTGCCCATCGGTTCAATCGTTCCAGAGATCATTAAAGGAACAGTCTTTTCTAATTCTTGAAAAGCTCTTGAAATACCAATATAAGCAGCTTTAACGTTAAGCATATCCTGACTTGTTTCAATTAATAGAAGATCGACGCCTCCGGTTAGTAAGCCCTTAGCTTGCAAGGCATATGAATTCGAAAGTGATTCAAAAGTCGTTCCACCGGTAACCGATAATGTTTTGGTAGTTGGTCCCATGGCACCAGCAACAAACCGCGGTTTAGCTGTCGTTGTTACTTTAGCAGCAGCCTCTTTTGCAAGCACTGCAGATGTGTAGTTTAGCTTTTCTGCAAGGTGACCGAGATCATATTCATCTAAAACAAGATCCGTTGCTCCAAAGGTATTGGTCTCAATAATATCTGCCCCACAAGCTAAGTACTCATCATGAATAGAGGAGATGAGCTCTGGCCTAGTTATGGATAAGTATTCATTACAGCCATCATATTCTTCACCACCAAAATCAGTGGCAGTCAGATTAGCTTGTTGAATCATTGTTCCCATAGCTCCATCTAGAACAAGGATTCTCTTCGTAAGTAGATCTTCAAATGAGGTGTAGGCCATTTCGATTCTTCCTTTCTTCTTCAAGCCGAGTTTTCTCGTTAATGTATCGCGTCAATTCTACGGTTAATTCATACCGTAAGAAGGGGGTAATTAAATAAATACCATTAAACAAATCAAAAGCAGCATCAATTAACGACTTCGCAATTGCAAGCCCTGCTTCAATTGATTGCGTTGAATCTTTAGCGTGTAACATATGATTGCGAATGGAATCAGAAAGTTTAATTCCTGGTACTTCATTATGGAGAAATTCAGCGTTTCGATAGCTTGTAAGCGGCATGATGCCAATGTAAATGGGACAAGTTAAATGTTTCGTCGCTTCATAGACTTCACGTAACTGTTCTTCGTTGTAAATGGGTTGACTTATAAAGTAATCCGCTCCACACTGCTGCTTTTTTTCGAGTCGCTCGACAGCTCGATCGAGATGTCGTACATTTGGATTAAAGGCGGCTGCTATGGAAAATGAAGTTTTAATTCCAAGTGATTTACCAGAAAATGAACGTCCTTGATTAAATTGTTTCATTAAACGAATGAGGTCAAATGATGAGACGTCATAAACTGAAGTAGCGCCAGGGAAATCGCCGATTTTAGTAGGGTCACCCGTTACGGCAAGCACTTGATTAATTCCAAGGGTATGAAGCCCCATTAAATGGGATTGTAACCCAATTAAATTCCGGTCCCGACAGGCAACATGAACAAGTGGTCGAACATTATGCTGAGATTTAATCATAGAAGCCATGGCGGTATTGCAAATTCGCGGTGAGGCAAGAGAGTTATCTGCCAGCGTAATCGCATCAACGCCAACTTCTTGTAGCGCCTTTGTTCCCTCAAGATATTTATCAATCGATAATTTTTTTGGAGGGTCGAGCTCAACGATAACAGATCGCTGTTTTTTTGCTATTTCATGTAAGTGAGGCAACCTATCTTCTTCAAAATTGATGATCCTAGTCTCTTTTTCGTTAACAGTCACTTTTTTCGTTGTAATAGGTTCTAAGCCCTTTAGTGCATTAGCTGCAGCAGCGATATGCTCAGGAGTTGTTCCACAACAACCACCAATAAGTCTAACGCCTTGTTGACGTAGGGCTTCTGCACTTTGTTTGAAATAATCTGGCGCGGTAGGATAAACAAGACGCCCCTCTTCATAATCAGGTAAACTCGCGTTAGGATAGGCAGAAAGAAAACGACCTGAAAGAGGTACCTGTTCTAATGATTGAATCATATGATAAGGGCCAAGTCGGCAGTTAACGCCTGTTACATCAGCTCCAGCATTCTCAAGCTGTTTTAAGGCAGTAGCAAGTGAAGTGCCATCTTGCAAAATGCCTGGCTCATGCATAGAAACTTGTGCAATTAAAGGCAAATCTGTTTCCTTTCGAGCTATTTTAAGTACGGTTAGGATCTCTTCTAGATCGTAGTATGTTTCCAATAAAAGACCATCGACTCCTTCTAATAGAAGGCAATATAGCTGTTCTCTAAAGCTACGCTTAATTTCATCAAGGGGAGTCGATCGTGTATTTATTCCTCGTATTCCTCCTATTGTCCCAAGAACGTAAGTAGAGTCTGTCGCAGCCTTTCGAGCGAGTTTAACGCCTTCTTTATTGATCTCTTTTACTAGGTCTTCAAGGCCATATCGTGATAGCTTGCTATAGTTCGCGCCGTACGTATTGGTTTGAATCACATCTGAACCGGCATGAACATAAGCTTGGTGAACATTTAATACTTCCTCCGGATGTGAAAGGTTGAGCGCTTCAAAACATTGGTCAATGCCGTATGAATAAAGAAGGGTTCCCATCGCACCGTCACCAATCAAAAGTTTGTGTTCGAGATCTTTAAGCAAGCTCATCCTTTAGCACCTCCGGCTGTAGGGGCGTAAAGTTTAGTAATGGTAGCAAACCCTTGTTTAAAGTCTTGAAGCAAATCATCCGCATTTTCAAGCCCAACAGATAAGCGTAACAAGCCATCTGTAATCCCGCGTTTGTTTCGTTCGGCAGCTGACATTGATGCGTGAGACATTCTCGCTGGATAAGAAAGAATCGATTCAACCGCACCAAGACTAACAGCGTAAACTGGGAGTTGTACGTTCTTTGTAAACAATCGAACCGCGTTTTCATCAGGTAGCCGAAAAGAAAGAACAGCCCCAGGACCCGCTGCCTGGTAAAGGTGAGTCGAATGGCCCTGGTGGAAAGAGAATCCAGGATAATAAACTTCTTCTACAAGCGGCTCTTTAAGGAGTGCGTGTGCTAGTCTGAAAGCCGATCTTGAAGATTGCTCGAGCCGACAATGTAACGTTTTTAATCCGCGAAGAACTAACCAGGAATCATGAGCACTTAAAATGGATCCGAAAGAGTTTTGCAAAAAAGCAAGGTTTTCACCTAGCTTTTCATTTTTAACTGCGGCAAGACCCGCAACGACATCGCTATGTCCTGCAATAAATTTTGTTGCACTATGAAGAACGATATCAGCGCCGAAGTCCAGTGGTCTTTGGAGGGCAGGCGTCATAAAAGTGTTATCAACGAATGTTAAACAATTATTCGCTTTCGCTAACTTAACGACAGCTTGAATATCAGTCACTTTGAGCAATGGGTTCGAAGGTGTCTCGATATAGATTACTTTTGTATTGGGTTGAATCCCGTTCGCAACTTGATTTAAATCAGTCATATCGACAAACGTATGACTAATGCCAAATCTGCAGAGAACATCGTGGATCATCCGATAAGTACCGCCATAAACATCCTCTGAAATCAAAACATGGTCATTTTGTGAAAGCAGCATAAAAGAAGTAGCGATAGCAGCCATGCCAGAAGCAAATGCAAACCCCCTAACGCCACCTTCAAGGTCTGCAATCGTTTCTTCTAGAGCTTCACGGGTCGGGTTGCCAGAGCGGCTATAATCATATTTTCCTGGCTGATCAAAATCTAATTGATGAAAGGTAGATGCTTGTTGAATTGGAACACTGACAGCTCCTGTACTTTTATCAAATTTATGTTCATTGTGAAGAAGTTTTGTTTGAAATGTATATGAATTAGTCGTCATGTCGCACACCATCCTCTTTGAAAATTACTAGCGCCTGAGCCAGATCTCGAATTAAATCGTTGATTTCTTCAATTCCAACCGAAAATCTTAATAGCCGATTACAAACCCCTTTTTCCAGTCTGATTTTTTCTGGAATATCGGCGTGTGTTTGTGTGGCTGGATAAGTAATAAAGCTTTCAACGCCTCCGAGACTTTCAGCGAAGGTAATCAGCTTCAAGTTCCTAAGAAAAGGATCGATCCATTCTTCAGACTGTAATCTAAATGAAAGCATTCCGCCTTTTTCAGGATAAAAAACCTCTGTGATGGCTTCATGTTTAATTAAGTACGCTACAACAGCTTTCGCATTTTCCTCATGTTGCTTTAGTCGAAGAGGCAATGTTTTCATACCTCGAATGAGCAGCCATGAGTCGAACGGGGATAGAACCGCTCCGGCACCATTTTGATACTGTTCAATTTCAGCACAAAGGCTCTTTCCTTTGGCAATGACAAGACCTGCAAGCACATCATTGTGACCCCCAAGGTATTTCGTTGCGCTATGAATGACAATATCTGCCCCTAGTAAAAGAGGGTTTTGTAGAAGAGGAGTGAATAACGTATTGTCCACGATAGACAGTAAATTGTATGTTTTGGCAATGGATACGATTTTTTCAACATCGGTTAGTTTCATTAGCGGATTTGAAGGGTTTTCGATAAAGATGGCCCTTGTTGACTGCATTATTAATGGTGAGATTGTCTCTATTTGTTGGCTATCGAAATAAGTGAACGATAAGTTAAAATGCTTTTCAGCGTGAGCGAATAATCGATAGGTGCCTCCATAGAGATCATCTGAAACGAGAATATGATCACCGCTATTAAAAAGTGAGATAATGGCTTGAATGGCTGACATACCAGAACTAAATGCGAAGCCCTGATCCCCGTGTTCGAGTTCAGCTACTGCCGACTCGAGAATCGAGCGAGTTGGGTTTTTCGTCCTTGAATAGTCAAAACCAGTAGATTCGCCAATCCCTTCATGCCTATAGGAAGTAGAGAAATAAACGGGGGGATTCACAGCACCTGTTATGGGGTCTGATTTATTACCTAACTGTGCAAGTAATGTATTGTAATGGCTATTTGACATAATCAATCTCCTTTTCTGTGAGTAAGGGCAATAAAAAAAAGCCCTCTATAAGAAGAAGACTTTGGTTGCTCTTCTTCTTATCTTCCAAGTTGAGTTCAACTTGCTGGAGTTAGCACCTTTCCAGAAAATATCCGGTGGTTGCTGAAGCTTCATTGGGCCAGTCCCTCTGCTTCTCTTGATAAGAATTGAAAGTATATGGAATTTTATTGAGTCGCTTTTTTCATAATCTACATCACTTTAAAGCGAAAAGCAAGTGATTTGAGGAAATAATCAAAATTTTTCTTCAGAAGGATTGTTTGGTCGTTCATTTGTTACGCGCTTTTTGGGAAGAGGAATCTCTTTAATGGTTAGGTAAAGGAGCAATATTGCTACAAACCAATAGAGAACAAATCCAAAAGGCACGGATGTTTTTATTAAAGCCATAATGGTGAAAAACAAGGTTGGGATCGTAACCGAATAAACAGATAGGACCCAAAGCTGTTTATAAGAGGCTTTTCTGCCGGCAAGGGACTTTAGGGATAACCCAATTGTCGCTAAAACCGTAATTCCAATAAATTTAAGGCCAGTCTGGAATAAATAAATCAAAAAGATTAAGAATGGGACAAAAATAGGAAGTAAATCATCCACATTTTTAGTGAGTTCACTAACATCTTGTTTCGTAAAAGTCATTGAGCTGAAATTACTGTAATTAAACTCCTGTCTCGTTCCGTTGTCCATTACGATAATCCGATCTTTTAGAAAGGCTATAGCTGAATCGTATGAGTCCAGATCATCGGGTTTAATTCCATCTGTCGTATCAAAAATAAATGTGTTCTCATCTTCTCCTTTGATGAGTGGTTCGGACTGGTCGCTTGTTAAGGAGCCGTCCTCTAACGTGAAGTCAGGTAATTCCGACATATGTGTTTTTAGATTTTCGTAAGCATCTGTAAACGAAACGGCAGTCATGACGCCTATCGGTACGGATGATAGAAACATAAGGAGAAAGACATATAAGATTGGTTTTCCTAGTTTTTGAAACCGAAAACGCGCCATCATTTTAGGCGAGAATAGGCTATAATATAGCTGTTTAAAAATGTTCAAATGAAGAATCTCCTTTCTGGGTGAGTGAGGTTAATCCTCTAAACCAGTTTATCTTATAAAAGGAGAGGGGAACAATAAACTTGCTGAAACTTTCTTGAAATAAAGTTGATTAAATCATAATATCTTTACAATTCTATATTAACTCTTTACAAAGAGGGGAGCGATGTAGATAATAGACAAGGGACTTTGTTGAGTATTGTCGAAAAAAATAAAACATGGTGCAAGGGGTTGAAATGATGGAACTCAACGTTCAGGAGATGATCTTTCAGTTTGTGGGAGGTCTTGGTATTTTCCTGTTTGGACTAAAGTATATGGGAGATGGCCTTCAACGATCAGCAGGGGATCGATTAAGAGACATACTTGATCGCTTTACGACGAACCCATTTATGGGTGTACTCGCCGGGGTCATTGTTACGATTCTCATCCAAAGTAGTTCAGGAACAACAGTTTTAACAGTCGGGCTTGTTAACGCAGGATTTATGACTCTAAAGCAAGCAATTGGCGTTGTAATGGGAGCAAACATTGGAACAACTGTTACAGCATTTATTATTGGTTTTCCTATTAAAGATTACGCCCTTCCAATTATTGCGATCGGTTCACTATTAATTTTCTTCTTTAAAAACAAGAAAGTTAATTATGCAGGACAAATTGTTTTTGGTTTTGGAGCGTTATTCTTTGGACTTGAATTAATGAGTACAGGAATGAAACCACTTCGTAGTCTCGAAGCTTTCCATGAACTCACATTGAACATGAGTTCGAACCCGTTATTAGGCGTTGTAATTGGAACAGTATTTACAGTTATTGTTCAAAGTTCCAGTGCCACAATCGGTGTATTACAAGGACTTTATTCACAGAATGCAATGGATATCCAAGCAGCTTTACCAGTTTTGTTTGGAGATAACATAGGAACAACTATTACAGCAGTTCTTGCTTCAATCGGTGCCTCTGTTGCGGCTAGACGTACAGCACTGACTCACGTTATTTTTAATTTAATTGGAACGGCGATATTCTTAATTTTCTTGTTCGCCTATACACCATTTATTGAGTATCTTAGAGATTCGTTAAATTTGACACCAGAAATGACAATTGCATTTGGACACGGTATCTTTAATATTACGAATACGGTGATACAATTCCCATTCATTGCTGGGCTTGCATTTCTTGTTACGAAAATTATACCTGGTGATGATGCAACGATTGAATATAAACCAAAACACCTGGATCCAGTATTCATTGAACGTTCACCTTCTGTCGCTTTAGGACAGGCAAAAGAAGAAGTAATTCGAATGAGTGAATTTGCTTATAAAGGTGTTAAGGAAGCTTCTAACTATCTAATATCGAAAAGTCAAAAGAGCGCAGAAAAAACGGCTCAGTATGAAGAAGCGATTAACAATCTTGATAATAAGATTACAGACTACCTTATTCAGCTATCAGCAACTTCTCTATCAGGAGATGAATCAACACGTCACGGGATGTTAATGGACTCTGTTCGTGATATTGAGCGTATCGGTGATCACATGGAGAATGTGGTAGAACTGGTAGATTATCAAATTAGCAACAAAGTGAAAATGACGGACGTTGCTATGAAAGACCTTGATGAAATGTTTAATCTGACTCTTTCTGCACTAAATGAAGCTTTTGATGCTCTCGATAAATGGGATGTGGCTAAGGCGCAGGAAGTTGTGAAGCTCGAAGATAAGATTGACAAAATGGAAAGAACACTTCGTAAACAGCATATCCTTCGTCTAAATGAAGGTGAGTGCACGGGAAGTGCTGGAATTGTTTTTGTTGATATTATTAGTAACCTTGAGCGCATTGGTGATCATGCGGTGAATATCGCTGAAGCCGTTATTGGAGAAGAATAACCATTGGAAGCAGAGGATGGCCTCTGCTTCTTTTTATTTTTGTAGAGAATTTTTACATTCTTATATAGAAGGTAAATAGAAAATTCGATAAAATAGACTAAAGTTGAAGGAGGATGAAGGTATGGATATTCTAGTATGGGGGTTGGTCATTGCCTCTTTTGCAATTGCGTTTGTCGGATTAATTTATCCAATCATTCCAGCAGTCCTATTTATTTATGTGGGTTTTATCATGTATGGAATCTATTATGATTTCAATTCCTTGACCTTTTCTTTCTGGATCATTCAGGTGCTACTTACTCTTTTATTATTCGTGGCAGATTATGCGAGTAATTTATTTGGTGTCAAAAAGTATGGAGGATCGAAAGCCGCTATTTGGGGGAGTACAATCGGTTTGTTGATTGGCCCATTCCTTATTCCATTCGCTGGGATTATTCTTGGACCATTTATAGGAGCAGTAGTAGCAGAGTTATTGATTCATCGAAAACCATTTAAAGAGTCAGTGCAAGTTGGAGTAGGATCATTGCTTGGTTTTCTTGGTGGAGCAGTAATGAAAGGCGTGCTACAAGCAGGGATGATCATCGTATTTTTAGTCTATGTCTTGTAGTTATTGATGCTAAAATAAAAGAGTGATATAGTGTTCCTATCATTGTTTTATAATACTTTTCAATTTAATTTATAAAACGTATTGACGCTTCTTTAAAATATATGGTATATTAGTTCTTGTCGTTAAGAGATATTCCACAGTAGCTCAGTGGTAGAGCTATCGGCTGTTAACCGATCGGTCGTAGGTTCGAATCCTACCTGTGGAGCCATATGGCGGTGTAGCTCAGCTGGCTAGAGCGTACGGTTCATACCCGTGAGGTCGGGGGTTCGATCCCCTCCGCCGCTACCAATTATTTTAACGAGACAATTTGGCGGTTGTGGCGAAGTGGTTAACGCACCGGATTGTGATTCCGGCATTCGTGGGTTCAATTCCCATCAGCCGCCCCACTAATTACATAAGGACCCTTAGCTCAGCTGGTTAGAGCTGACGGCTCATAACCGTCCGGTCGCAGGTTCGAGTCCTGCAGGGTCCACCAAATGCATATCGGAGGAATACCCAAGTCTGGCTGAAGGGATCGGTCTTGAAAACCGACAGGGGCTTAGTCGCCCGCGGGGGTTCGAATCCCTCTTCCTCCTCCATTTTTTCTAAATGGTTTGTAAAAAGAATGCAATATCATCATATTCATATTGTCGCGGGGTGGAGCAACGAGCGTTACATCTAAGAATCAACTTCGAGTTGTTTCGACGGATAAGCCTCGAAGCATAACCTTGTAGAGGAAGAAACAGTGCGCTGCATAGTGTAGCAAGTGTTGCATTATTACATTCATATTATCGCGGGGTGGAGCAGTTCGGTAGCTCGTTGGGCTCATAACCCAAAGGTCGCAGGTTCAAATCCTGCCCCCGCAACCAATTATAAATTTGACTGCGTCAAATTTACTTCTGCGCTAGAGTTTAAGGCTAGTACCAAAATCGCTATACATATTTGGCTCTGTAGCTCAGTCGGTAGAGCAGAGGACTGAAAATCCTCGTGTCGGCGGTTCGATTCCGTCCGGAGCCACCACTCAATAAAGATCCCACTCGTCATAATATGGCGAGTTTTTTTGTGTTTTCTTCATAGGTATGTTTAATTCTATCCTTCGTGGGGAAAATTTACTTGTGTTGCGGTAATTCAAAGGTTTATTATTTGAAAACGCATGTAAAATCTGCTAGTGTAAACTTGTGACGACATCATGTTCAAGTGGCAATGAACGTTGCCCTGACAGCAAGTTACATATTAATTTAAGGAGGAGATTCACAATGGCTAAATTTGAACTACCAGAACTACCTTACGACTACAATGCACTAGAACCACACATCGATGAAGAAACAATGAAGATCCACCACGACAAGCACCACAACGCATATGTAACAAAATTAAATGGTGCACTTGAAGGTCATGAGGAGCACGCATCAAAAAGTCTAGAAGATCTTCTTGGCAATCTAGATGCACTTCCTGAAGGCATTCGCACTGCTGTACGTAACAATGGTGGCGGACACGCGAACCACTCACTATTCTGGCAACTTCTTAGCCCTAACGGCGGCGGAGAGCCATCTGGTGATCTAAGCGAAGCGCTTAAAAAGAAATTTGGCAGCTTTGAAAGCTTCAAAGAAGAATTTGCTAATGCTGCAGCCGGCCGATTTGGTTCAGGTTGGGCTTGGCTAGTAGTAAAAGGCGGAGAGCTTGAAGTAACAAGCACACCTAATCAGGATACTCCAGTTATGGAAGGTGTTACACCGATCCTAGGCCTAGATGTTTGGGAGCATGCTTACTACCTTAAGTACCAAAACAAACGTCCAGATTACATTAGTGCATTTTGGAATGTTGTAAACTGGGATGAAGTTGCTAAGCGTTACGAAGCAGCTAAATAAAGCTATTCAAGAAACTCCCCTGGCAGAATTGCCAGGGGAGTTTTTTATATCATTCGATCATTGTATAAATTGCTCCAAAATGATCAAGTATATAATTTATTAAAAAATCGGTGAAACTACACCCGTTTTCAAAATCGTTTGGTGAACAAAGAAGGATTTGTTTATCTGATATGGTTAATGAGATCTTTTGATTTCGATAGTTGATCCTTAAATAGTGTGTCATTTTATTGATAAAATACGAATTTCTATCTTCACTTACCTGGAGTTCAATGTGTTGAAATAATTGATCTCGAAGCATTTCATTAAGATCGTCCGTTCGATATAGAAAATAATACATAACCAGTCCCCTTTTAAACATAGTTTATCCTTTTTGATTCGTCCGCATAACGAGCAGGAATTAAGTCAAAATAAGGGTGGATGAAAAAAGGGGAGTTTCAGATGAAAGTGATAAAACATATGATTGGCGAGATAGAAGTAACAAAAGATTTATTGTTATTGCTAACAATCGGGGGTTTATATGCTCTGAGCATTGCGCTTTCAAATACGTTTGTGAATGTGTATTTGTGGAAACAGTCCGGGGAATTTGCTGATATCGGGATATATAACCTTGCTGCAGTAATTAGCCAGCCACTTACCTTTATCCTTGCAGGTAGATGGGCGAAGAAAATGGACAGAGTGATTGTCTTACGAATTGGTGTCATCTTTCTAGCTCTTTTTTATATAACCGTACTTTCTTTAGGTCAAAATGCGAGCCATTTACTGGTTTTACTTGGTGCATTACTTGGAATTGGGTTTGGTTTTTATTGGCTGGCGTTTAATGTGTTAACATTCGAAATTACGGAGCCGGAAACAAGAGATTTTTTTAATGGTTTTCTCGGTTTACTTACTTCATTTGCCGGTATGATTGGGCCGATATTTGCAGGTGTCATTATTTCAAGTCTGGAAGCATTTACGGGTTATAAAGTCATTTTTGGCGTATCACTTGCTTTGTTTTTTGCCGCTGTTATTTTAAGCTTTTTTCTTGAACGTCGATCGGCTAAAGGGAATTTTTCTTTTACGCGAGTTTTTCAAGAAAGGAAAATTAATGCTGACTGGCTAAATATCTTGCACGCTCATTTTTTTCAAGGCATACGTGAAGGAACTTTCATTTTTATTATTGTTGTGCTTGTTTTTATTACGACAGAAAGTGAACTAGCGATCGGAACATTTGGGCTAGTGAATTCTGCAGTATCTTTTCTAGCTTACTACTTGGCCACCCGTCTAATAAAGCCGAGATTCCGCAAAAAAGCCATTTTATATGGTGGCCTTATTCTCTATGCGTCTGTTTTTCTGCTCGTTACGGATTTAACGTTTGCGCGATTGTTAACGTATGGAGTGTGTATTTCTCTTGCTTATCCACTTCTCCTTGTTCCGTACATTTCTCTCACGTATGATGTGATTGGCAAGGCGTGGAATGCTGCTGAAATGCGCATTGAGTATATTGTTGTTCGTGAGGTCTACTTAAACCTTGGTCGAATTGTTTCCATTCTCTTGTTCTTAGCAGCGGTGAAGTTGTTTAACGATGAAAAAAGCATCCCCATCTTGTTATTAATTGTTGGGGCGGGACATTCGTTCATTTACCTTTTTGTGAGAAGGCTTCAACCTACTTCAGCTACAGTAGCCGACCCTTCTCCAGACCCATTACAATAGCTCATTAGTCCCTTTACTTTTTTATTATCCCTAAGTATAGTAAGAAGAAGAGAGATCAGAGGCACCTGTCTGGAACAGGTGTCTATATTTGTTTGAGGGAAGGGAGTCTATCGTGAAAGCTAAGAAAAAGAAAAATCATGTACCTTTTAGGCTAAATATATTGTTTTTAACTGTATTCCTTTTGTTTTCTACCTTAATTCTTCGGCTTGGTGTTATTCAGATTGTTAATGGAGAAGAATACGAGCGTGTTTCTGAACAAACAGAGAACGTGACGGCAGAATCAACTGCACCTCGTGGGAAAATGTATGATCGTTATGGACGCGTTCTTGTCGATAATAATCCTGAATTTGCGCTTACATATATTCGGACACAGAATACGAAACAAGCAGAAAGACTTGAATTAGCCCGAAAATTAGCAGGTTATATCGATAAAGATACAGATGATGTCATTGATCGTGATCTTAAGGATTATTGGATCGTAACGAATCCAGAGAAGGCAAAGAAAAAATTAACTGATAAAGAATGGGAAGAATTGGAGACAAGTGAAGCATATCAACTTCAAATCGACCGCATTACTGATGAGGATCTAGATGAAATTAAAAACAATCCGGAAGAGTTAGAAGTGGCAGCGATAAAAAGGGCGATGGATACTGGATATGCGTTATCATCTCAAACAATCAAAATCGGTTTGACGGAGGATGAAATTGCAAAAATCAGTGAAAATCTTGGATCGTTACCGGGTATTGAAATCCAAGCGGATGCTACGCGAGAATACCCTTATGGAGATACATTGCAAACTATTTTTGGCAGAGTAGGACCGATCCCTAAAGATGAGCTAAATTATTTTGGTTTGAGAGATTATGATCGAAACGATAAAGTTGGGATTAGCTATCTAGAAAAAGAATATGAAGAATATTTAAAAGGGCAAAAAGAAAAGCAAACGTATGTAACAGATAAATCTGGTGAACCAATAGGTGAACCGAATGTGATTGAAGGACAAAGAGGAAATGATTTGGTCCTTTCCTTAGATATTGATCTTCAAAAGAAAGTCGAAAAAATTCTTGATGAAGAGCTTAACGATGCGAGGCAATATGGAGCAAAAAGAGGATATGTTGTCATGATGGATCCGAATACCGGTGAAATCCTTTCGTTAGCAGGTAAAGAATATAGCAATGGAGAATTCAAAGACCGTACTTTTGGAGTTATCGGGGACTCGTATGCGATGGGGTCGACTGTTAAAGGAGCGACGGTGTTAACAGGTTATCAGTATGGGGTTATTAAACCTTATACAACCCTAGTAGACGAAGTATTATACTTTAAAGACGAAGGTAAAAAGTCATCCTATACAGCTAATGCAATGGGACCAATTTCAGACCTAGTTGCATTACAACGATCATCAAACGTATATATGTGGAAAGTTGCCATGAAAATGGCTGGTTATGATTATGCTCCATACGAAAGTAGTAGTTATGACCCGAAAGCCTATGATGAACTAAAAGAATCTTTCTCTCAGTTTGGTCTAGGTGTGAAAACCGGTGTTGACCTACCTGGGGAAAGTGCAGGATTGAATGGCGGTCTGAGTGAGTTCGGGAAAATTCTTGATTTTGCCATAGGGCAGTACGATACCTATACACCTATGCAAATGGCTCAATATACTTCTACTCTTGCTAATGGAGGATATCGAATTGAACCTCATATTCTAAAAGAAGTTCATGAGCCTTCTGAAAAAGATGGTTTGTCTAATACCATTCTTTTTCAAAATACCCCTGAAGTACTGAATAAAATTAAAATGAGTGAAGATGAAGTTGCGCATGTTCAAAAGGGTATGTGGATGGTAATGAATACGGCAAACGGTACTGCAGGTACACATTATCCATATTTCCAAAGTGATGATTATCAAGCAGCCGGAAAAACTGGTACTGCACAAATTGGCGATGGCTATAATTTAACACTTGTAGGTTATGCTCCTTATAACAATCCAGAAGTAGCGATCTCTGTTGTTATTCCAGAAGTGAATGATTCTTCTTCTGGCTATGTAAATAAAAAAATTGGTGGGCGTGTCTTGGATGCTTATTTTGATTTAAAAGAAGAAGCCAAGAAACCAATTGGATACAAAGAAGACGCTGAATAAAAAACCGCTAAAAGCGGTTTTTTATTTTTATATAAGAACCATGAGTAATGACCTGTCCACTTCTGCAATAGACTAGTGTAGGAGATGGATAGGGGGGAGTAAGATGCCAAGACACTTAGTCATTGGAAATGGTCAACTGCTCATTAATATGGATCAGTTTCTTCAAATTCGAGATATTTACTATCCTTATGTGGGACAACAAAATCATGTACAAGGCCATGCTAACCGAATTGGCGTATGGGTTGATGGTAAATTCTCATGGCTTCACTCATCGGAATGGGAGATCCAACCTAACTATGATCAAGATACTCTCGTTACGTACAGTACTGCTGTACATCCTCACCTTGGAATTAAATTAGTTTTTGAAGAAGGCGTGCATCAACGTGAGATGCTGATGATTCGTAAAATTACTATTGTTAATTTTGAAAATCAAAGTCGCGATGTAAGACTCTTCTTCCATCAAGATTTAAATATTTATGAAACAGAAGTAGGCGATACAGCTTACTTCTGTCCAGATACAAAGTCTGTGATTCATTATAAACGCTACAGGTATTTTCTTTTTAATGGCGAGCTAGATGGGAAAGGAATTAACCAGTACACCACTGGGGTGAAACGATTTCAGGCAGCTGAAGGCACGTGGCGTGATGCAGAAGATGGACATTTACACGTCAATCCAATTGCGCAAGGGTCAGTCGATAGCACTTTCTCACTCGAAACGAACTTAGAACCACATGAGCAAAAAACAGCTTATTACTGGATGACAGTTGGTAGGACAAAAGAAGAAGTAAGTAGCATTCATGAGTATGTGAGTGAGATTGGAACCAAATTAACGGTTGAGAAAATCCGAATGTATTGGAATCGTTGGGTAAATAAATCTGTGCTACCAGAGACTGATTTAGAGCCAGATATCCTTGCTCTTTATAAAAGAAGTTTGTTAATAGTCCGAACGCAAACAAACCAAAATGGCACGATTATTGCTGCGAACGATTCAGATATCTTACATTATAATCGAGACCACTATAGTTATATGTGGCCAAGGGACGGGGCACTAATTGCTTCTGCGATGTCTAAAGCCGGGTACCATGGAATGGTTACGAACTTTTATCGCTGCTGTACTGAACTGCTTTCAAAAGATGGCTATTTACATCATAAATACAATCCTGATGGTTCCGTAGGATCGAGTTGGCATCCTTATGTCGATCGTTTGAAGCAACCTCAGCTTCCAATCCAAGAAGATGAGACGGCTCTTGTTCTTTGGGCGTTCTGGGAACATTATCAATCGACTGGTGATATTGAATTTGCACAATCGCTTTATAAGTTTTTAGTTCGACCAGGTGCAAAGTTTCTGTTGCAGTTTATGGATGAAACGCTCGATCTTCCACTCCCTTCTTATGATCTTTGGGAAGAAAGGTTTGGTGTATTTAGTTTTACAGCATCAGCTTGCTATGGGGGGCTAATGGCAGCTCATTCGTTCGCAAGGTTGTTTGGAGAGGATGATCGTGCGGAGAGCTATTATGAAGGGGCAGAGCGGATTAAAAAGGGGATTGAGACACATCTTTATGACGAAAAAAGTTCCTGCTTTTTAAGAGGGCTTTATCGTAATCAGGAAACAGGTGAAATAACGAAAGATTACACGATTGAAAGCAGCCTGTTTGGTTTATTCGCATTTGGGGTTTTTTCTGCTGATGATCCTCGAATAATTCGCACGATGGAACAAATCGAAAAAAAACTTTCTGTCAAAACGAGCATTGGTGGAATCGCACGGTATGTTAGTGATTATTACTTCCAACAATCGCAGAATGTTGAAGAAGTACCGGGGAATCCATGGGTTATCTGTACGCTGTGGATGGCTAAATGGAAAATTTCTCGTGCTCAAACGCTTAAACAATTACGTGAGGCGAAACATCATATTGATTGGGTATATAAGCAGGCCCTTTCAAGTGGTATACTACCAGAACAGGTCCATCCTTATTCAGGGAAACCTCTATCCGTTGCCCCGCTTACATGGTCGCATGCTACGTTTGTGGATGTGGTGAAAGACTACCTTGAAAAATATGTAGCACTTTCCACAACAAAAACAACTTGATTGAATGAGATATGTTTGTTATCATAATAAAGTATGTTGTTAAATGAACAGTTTGATAGGATTTGGAGGGATATTCATGCGCGTACAAATTACATTGGCTTGCACTGAAACAGGCGATCGTAACTACATCACGACGAAGAACAAACGTACTAACCCTGATCGTCTTGAACTTAAAAAATACAGCCCAAGACTTAAAAAGCAGACGTTACATCGCGAAACTAAGTAAGCAGTAGGATATCCTACTGCTTTTTTATTTGCACATTTTCCCGTAGACTAGTAAGAGAGGAAATGAGGAGGAATGATGATGCAATCAAAACATGAGTGGCGAACGAATATGAAATTGAAAATAAACGAAATTCGTGCTGAAGAAAAAGCACTTCTCGATCAACAAATTTTAAACCGCCTCTATACATATGAACCTTATAATACAGCAGAAACCATTGGGTTAACAGTTGCAATGAAAGGTGAAATTAATACAAAAGAAATTATTGAAAAAGCATGGGAGGATGGCAAAAGAGTAGCAGTACCAAAATGCGATCCTAAGACAAAACAGATGACCTTTCATTATCTAACAGAGTGGGATCAGTTAGAGAGTGTGTATTTTGGTCTGGAAGAACCACGTCCAGATCAAACAGCGCTATGTCCTCCTGAGGAAATAAACCTATTGCTTGTACCAGGGCTTATTTTTGATCGGCATGGCTTTAGAATCGGATTTGGCGGAGGCTATTATGATCGATACTTGAAAAAGTATTCAAACGCAACTGTTTCGCTTGCTTATGAGTTTCAACTCGTTGAAAAAGTACCAACCGAATCGTTTGATTTACCCGTACAAGCCATTATTACAAATGAACAAATTGTTAACATAATATGATTATTTATATTTTTATTAGTGCTCTGACAGGTTTTCTAGGTTACAAAGTCCAAGCGCTTTCAAAAAAAGGTGCACTTGCGGCTACAGGTGTTGGGTGTATGATTGCGCTTGGATTTGCCTGGAAAGGACTTTTGCTTCTCGGGATCTTTTTTCTATCTTCCACGGTATGGAGTAAATATCAATCTGAACAAAAAGGTGGTATTGAAGAAATCGTAGAAAAGGGTGCATCGAGAGATCAGTATCAGGTTCTTGCTAACGGTGGGGTGGCTGCTTTAGCTGGAGTGATGATGGTCATTTTTCCTAAAGAGGTATGGACGTTCATTTTTTTAAGTGCGATTGCCACTTCTAATTCTGATACGTGGGCCTCTGAACTTGGTGTTCTCTCAACACGAAAACCACTTCATATAAAAACTTTGAAAATCGTTCCTGCAGGGACTTCTGGGGCAGTAAGTATGCTAGGTGTCGTGGCATCTTTTCTTGGATCTGCTTTAATAGGTGTAGTCGGTTCTTTCGTTTTTGACCTCTCCTATCAAGCAGCAGCTGTTGTGACGTTTGCTGGTTTTGTCGGTTGTTTAAGCGATACGCTGATTGGAGCTACCATGCAGGAGGAGTTTCAATGTCTACGTTGTGGAACAAGAACTGAGAGGCGCACTCATTGTGGAAAGCAGACGGATAAACTTAGTGGCGTAAAAGGTTTTAATAATGATGTAGTTAATTTCGCTTCTTCCGTTATTGGTGCTCTTATAGGAGGTGCATGGATATTATGAGAATAATAGGTATATTGCTTGCAGGAGGAGAATCTCGAAGGTTTGGATCTCCAAAAGCATTTGCTTCCTTTCACAATAAACCCTTTTATCAAGCGGTTCTTAATCAACTTTATCCCGTAATAGATGAAGCGATCATTGTTACGAAAGCAAATTTATTAGAGAAATTCATTTTGGAAACAGCTGGAGATCTGAAAGTGATAAAAGATGAGGACGTTTTCCAGGGGATGGGGCCACTAGCAGGTATTTATTCTGGGATTATGCATACGAGTGGGGATTATTATTTTGCAGTAGCTTGTGATATGCCGTTAGTAACAGAGGGTTTATTTTCGTTTCTAATACAAGAACTGAATAAACACCCTACTGCTATGGCGGTGGTACCTGTCAGTTCTGATAGACGTCAGCCTCTTTGTGCAATTTACCATTCTTCATGTCAACCAATTATCGAACAACTTCTTATATCAGGGAGAAAAAGAATGAACGATTTACTCGATTCCATTGATCCGCTTTATGTCGAAGTTGAGAATGACAAAAATCAATTTTTAAATGTAAATACAAAAGAAGAATATAACCTGGTCAAAAAAGGAGACAGATTAAATGGGTGACTTTAAAAGATATTCTAGACAAATGCTTTTTACCCCTATAGGCGAAGAAGGGCAAAAGAATTTCAGTCAATCACGCGCCCTTATTGTTGGCATGGGGGCACTTGGCACCGCTATAGCCAATCACCTTGTTCGTGCTGGATTTGGCTATATAAGGATTGTTGATCGTGATTATGTTGAACAAAGTAATCTCCAAAGACAGATGTTATTTGATGAAGAGGATGTGGCTTCAGCGCTACCGAAAACAATTGCTGCAAAAAAGAAACTTGAAAAAATGAACTCCTCTGTTGAAATAGAAGCGATGGTAGTGGACGTTAATGCAAGCAATGTCAGCAAGCTAATAGAAGACGTAGACTTTGTTATGGATGGCACCGATAATTTTTCAACACGATTCCTTCTGAATGACGCTTGTTTCAAATATAATATTCCGTTTGTTTATGGTGGTGCAGTTAGTTCAAGAGGAATGACAGCACTATTTGTTCCAGGAGAAACACCTTGTCTTCGTTGCTTTATTCAGGGAGGTGAAGGAACGACAGGGGAGACTTGCGATACAATCGGTGTGATCTCTCCCATCGTAGATATTATTGCATCGTATCAGGTAACGGAGATTATGAAATATATAGCTGGTAATCGTGAGAAGCTTCATAGAAGCCTAGTAACAATGGATATATGGCACAATCACAATTATGCAATGAAATTTTCATCACCCAAAAAAGGATGTCCAACTTGTCAAACAAATGAATATCCATCATTAAAAAGTGGAGCAAAGCAGGATATCACCTCACTATGTGGGAGAGAAACGATTCAAATCCAGTTGGAAAGTCACTTTGACTTAAAAGAATGGGCATTAAAGCTAGAAAAAACCTCAAAAGTGAAGAAAACCCCCTTCTTACTAAAAGCGCAACTTGAAGAAGGAGAAAAGCTCGTGCTATTCCCAGATGGGCGGGTACTGATTCAAGGAACAGAAGATCGTGGTCGAGCAAAAGCACTCTATACAAGGTATATTGGTATGTAAAAAAGCATCAGCCCTGTGGCTGGTGCTTTTTTACATCTTCATTCTTATCCTTGACATCCCTCAGATTCAATTATAGAATAACCATATTACTTAAACGCACAAAAGCATAAAAGCACAAAAGTGAAGATTCAGACAAGTAGCTTTTTAAGAAGAGCAGCAGTAGAGATCTGGTGGTCGCTGTAAACCAGAGCGTCTAAAAGTGAAATTACATCTGATGAGCGAGGTGCGCGGAATCCTCTCGTTAAAGAGGATATAAGTGGGCAGCTAACGCTGTCAATAAGGGTGGTACCGCGAAGAAATTCGTCCCTTCAATTGTTGAAGGGCTTTTTTTAATGGGAAAAGAAAGATAGAGCAAAACTAAGATATGAGAAAATATAGATCGAGGGAGAGAAAGATCATGAAAAAAATATCATTTCCAATAGCGCTGATTGTTATAGCGCTATTAATGAGTTGGATGTTGTTTAGTATTATTGGGTTAAAAGTGGAACCACATATTCCTCTACTTGCTGGCGTAGTAGGGATGGGGATTTTGGGATTGCTTCTTGGTATGAAGTGGGAAGAGATCGAGAAGGCTTTACTACAAAGTATTACGACGGGCTTAAAACCAATTCTTATTCTTTTTGTAGTAGGGATGATGATTGCTGTGTGGATGCAGAGTGGTACGGTTCCCACCTTGCTGTATGGCGGCCTTCAGTTTATAAAACCTGAGTGGTTTCTCATCAGTGCCTTAATTGTGACAATTATTGTTTCAACTTTTACAGGAAGTTCATTTACGACCATTGGTACGATTGGCGTGGCGATGATGGGGATAGGAGCGGCAATGGGTGTTAATCCTGCTCTTGCAGCTGGAGCAGTGATTTCCGGTGCATGTTTCGGTGATAAGATGTCACCACTCTCTGATACAACTAACTTCGCTCCAGCAGTAGCAAGAGTAGATCTATTCACCCATATTCGACATATGATGCAAACAACGATTCCAGCTATTATTGTAACGATTATTTTCTTTTTTATTATGAGTAAAAATTTGTCATCTTCCGTGCAACCAGACGATCTTAACGAAGCAATGAGGGTTCTACAAAGTGAATTCACCATATCAATATGGACGTTAGTTCCCCCCCTCATCGTGCTTGTACTTGCAGTAAAAAGGGTGCCAGTTCTCGTCACTTTATTTGCTGGACTACTTGCAGGGATAATTGTGGCAATGCTAACCCAAGGGGTATATTCAGCAACTTCGATTATTGGAACAATGCAAAACGGATTTGCTAGCGAAACATCTAGTGATCTTGTCAATGGAATTGTCAATAGAGGTGGACTTCAATCGATGATGTGGAGCGTATCTCTTATTATCTTAGCACTTGCACTTGGAGGCGTTCTTCAGGTGATGGGAATTATTCAATCGCTTATGAGTGGTTTAACCAACCTTTTAAATAGGCGGGGTCATTTAATCTCTGCCACAGCAACATCTGCTATTGGAGTGAATTTGTTAACCGGTGAACAGTACTTATCTATTCTACTTCCTGGTCAGACGTTTGAGCCTTTTTATGACAAAGCCGGCATTGATCGTAAATTTTTATCCCGAACTCTTGAAGATGCGGGTACACTTATTAACCCTCTAATACCTTGGGGTGTTTCCGGAGCTTTTTTTGCAGAAACACTTGGTGTATCAGTACTTTCTTACTTACCTTTTGCGATATTCTTGTGGCTATCACCAATCTTTACAGTGATCCTCGGCTATTGGAATAACAAGAAAATTGAAGTTGCAGTTCCAAAAATGAACGGATAAAAACGGGATAACCTGCAAACAGTAGAAGTAAGTACAGTTTCAGGAGGCGTATGATGAAAATAACGAAGGTACTTGTTCTTTTATCTCTAGTCGTCGTCGTTTATGAATACCGCTATCGATTGTTAAACGGTTTGCTGGGAGTTGCAGTTATTAGGCGTTTTGTTGTCGGCAACTCATTAAAATTCCCAGGTTTAAGAAACAAACTTTTCAGTTCGTTTTTATCATAACCTCTGCCTTATAGGGTGGAGGTTTTTTCTTTCTTCTAAAAATAGAAAAGAGTAAAATAAGAAGAAACGATCGATTATTATTTACTCAGATTGGGGGCGAATAAAGTGAAGTATACACACGTTTATTTTGATTTAGATAATACCCTTTACGATCATGAAAAAGCTTTTCATAAAACGATTTTACATTGTGCAGAGTCCATGTTACACCAAAAAAGCTCTTCTCTTTCTGTTCATAAATGGTTCAGTGTGTTCAAATATCATTGTGATCAATTTTGGGAGAATTACGAAAAGGGAGAATGGTCAAGACAAGAATACCAGGTTAATCGCTTTTGTAAAACGAACGAATTTTTTGATTTATCATGCTCTAAAAAAGAAGCATTAGCGTTTCAAGAAGAATACCAATCGAAAGTTGCCTCTTTCGCAAAGCTATATAATGGTAGTGCGTCTCTATTAACACTATTAAAGGAGAAAGGGATTGAACTAGGGATAATTACAAACGGTGGGAAAGAAACTCAAACAGCAAAGATAGAGGCTCTACAGTTGTTTCAATGGATTCCACGTGAAAACATCTTTATTTCTGAAGCTATAGGAATGGAAAAGCCGGGGACGTCTATTTTTCACTACGTTCACGATCAATCTGGTCGCTATCTCTACATAGGTGATACCTTCGAGCATGACATCCAACCTGCATTGGAAGCAGGGTTTGATGCGATTTATTTCAATTCTCGCAACGAAAAGGTTGAGCTTCCAAATGAAGTTCCCGAAATCGATACTTATGATGAATTAATGCAATTATTAGTTGTTTAAGAAAAAACGTTATTTTATTGCACTGCTGGATCTTTATTTTTCCGTTCTAGTAAAGGCTCATTAAGGTATTGAATTAACTCAACGTTTTTACCGCTTTTCATTTGAAAAAGGATAAGCAGATAAGGTGATTGTTTATGAAGTAGGATGACTGGAATCGTACTTCCAATTGGCGTTTCAGTAGAACCATTTGGAAGCAAGATGCCAAGAAAGTAGTTTTTATATAAGCCTTCCCAGATTCCTCCAATGGCATCGGTGGTTTGTTTCCGAGATAAACCAGGTAGTGGCTCGTTTTGATAGTGATTTAATGAGGTGAGTGGCAATATTGTGTAATCTTCGGGATGAAGATTGTATTCTGCAACCATTGATTTAAAAACCATTTGCGCTTGCTGATCCATCGCATGATCAAGAATGTATTGCCACTCTTTCTCTTCTTCGCTTGTAGCTTGTGTGAAGGATTCGAGTGGTGTCATGGGTGAATCAATCACGTAAAGCTGGTTATAGCTCATTTTTTGAGCGCTTTTAATCACATCATTTGGGTAGTGAATTTCTCCGTAATGGTAAGTGAGGGCTTCGTAATGACCACTGTCTTCACTTGTAATTTCTTTTTTTTGACGAATTGTTGCAGTATTTTCCTTCCAAGTAGACATGGAATCAATTAGACGACCCTCTTCATAAAGAAATGATAAATCTTGACGAAGATAGGCAGTTTCTGAAAGAGTTGACTCTGTCTTCCAGTTCAATGTGTATTCATCTTCATCTTCCTGCGTTAAAATAGTAAGAGATGTACTAGCTGAATCAAATGAGACCACCGGATCGGGAGGGAAGTAAGTAAATGATTCCCTCACAGGATTGCCACTAGTATTAACAAGGATGAGCGCAAAAAAACCAATCATACCAAGCATGATAACGTAGTGAATTCTTTTGATCATCCGGAACCCTCCGATTCAATAAGCTTGTCATCATATGTATGAGGTAGAAAATCAAAATATGAAAACCGTTTTATTCCTAAAGAAAGCTAATTTGAGAGGATGGTAGCAGTGAAAGACTTGTTTCATGCAGAAGAACTTCTCCAAACAACCAAAGAATTAGTCAGTATTCCAAGTCCATCAGGATATACAGATGAAGTGATTAGTTGGGTGGAAGGTAGGATGCAAGAGCTTGGGGTAGAAACGAAACGAAATCATAAAGGTGGACTTATTGCTTCGATCGAAGGCGCTGATTCGTCTCGACAGCGTATGTTAACAGCTCACGTCGATACTCTGGGAGCTATGGTGAAAGAAATTAAGAACGATGGTCGTCTTCGTTTATCTTTAATTGGTGGCTTTCGCTTTAATGCGATTGAAGGCGAATACTGTGAAATCATTACCGGAGATGGTAAGCGTTTTACTGGTACAATCCTTTTACATCAGACGTCTGTTCACGTCTACAAAAATAATGGTGAGGTTAAACGAGATGAGCAAAATATGGAAGTGCGCTTGGATGAACGGGTGAATAACGCTGAAGACGTTAAGAAATTAGGAATTCGCGTGGGAGATTTTACTTCCTTTGATCCTCGGGTACAGTTGACAGACAGTGGATTTATTAAGTCAAGGCATTTAGATGATAAAGCAAGTGTTGCTCTGCTTCTAGCAAATATTAAGAAATTGAAGCAAGAAAACAAAACGCTACCTCATACAACGCATTTCCTAATTTCCAATAACGAAGAAATAGGGTACGGAGGAAATTCAAATATTCCCGAAGAGACGGTGGAATACATAGCAGTTGATATGGGAGCGCTTGGCGATGGACAATCATCAGATGAGTATACCGTTTCCATTTGTGCTAAAGATTCAAGCGGACCATATCATTTTCGTCTAAGAGAGCACTTGGTCGGCCTTGCAGAGGAACATCAAATTGAGTACAAGCTTGATATTTATCCCTATTACGGTTCAGATGCATCTGCGGCGATCCGTGCTGGAGTTGATGTTCGTCACGCACTAATTGGACCTGGGATCGATGCTTCTCATGCCTATGAACGTACACATCAAGATTCAATGCTTCATACGGCTCATCTCATATATCGCTATCTGTTATCCTCTATGATCGATTAAAGTAAAAGCCAGCCTTTTCAAATGAAGGCTGGCTTTTTTATGCCTAATGATTTGATAGGTATGTATCGAATGGAATTGGTGAATGATGGAAATGAGGAGGGGGACCTATGTCTCAAAAAGAAATTATTCATCCTGTTAGTCATTCATTTGAAAAAAATGTAGACTTTCTTCATAAAGAATTAGGAGTCGGTAAAAGCTTTGATGTTATACAACTTGATTTAGACTATGCTGGGCGTAAAATGGCAATGTTCTTAATTGATGGATTTGTAAAGGACGACATTTTACATTATTTAATGAAGTTGTTATCCAGACTTGAGCCCGATCAGCTTGAGCCTGATCCGCTTGAAAAACTTATGAAAGTGCATATCCCATACGTTGAAATTGATCGACAGAAAGATCTAGATGTCGTGATGGATCTTGTTCTGTCAGGCCCGACAGCTCTTGTAGTGGAAGGCATGAGTGAAGTCATCATGATTGATGCAAGAACATATCCTGTTCGTGGACCTCAGGAGCCGGATTTAGAGCGTGTCACTAGAGGGGCTAGAGATGGATTTGTTGAAACGATTGTGTTTAACACCTCGCTGACGAGGAGAAGAGTTAGAGATAAAACGTTAAGAATGGAGTATATGCAAGTTGGTAGAAGGTCTAAAACAGACATATGCATTAGTTACATTGAGGATATAGCAGACCCTGAAATAGTAAAAAGAATTAAGGACTCTGTTAGTAAAATTGATACTGATGGGTTACCGATGGGTGAAAAAACGATTGAGGAGTTTATTTGCGGCAGGCATTTAAACCCGTATCCGCTTGTAAGATATACAGAACGACCAGATACTGCTGCTATTCATTTATATGAAGGACATGTTCTCATTTACGTGGATGGATCTCCTAGTGTACTTATCACGCCAACTACGTTCTGGCATCATTTGCAGCATGCAGAGGAATATCGCCAAAAGCCACTTGTAGGTGCCTACTTAAGGCTGGTACGCTTCATTGCTGTATGGATTGGTATTTTTATCTTACCTCTATGGTATTTATTTGCTACAAATCCAAGGTTATTGGGATCAAATATGCAATTCATTGGCGTGGATCAAGGGGGAACCTTACCCCTTTTTGTGCAATTTTTACTGATTGAGCTAGGCATCGACATTCTTAGAATGGCGACGATTCATACGCCTACCTCTTTAGCAACAGCGCTCGGCCTTGTATCGGCTATCTTAATTGGCCAAGTAGCGGTAGAGGTTGGGTTATTCATTAATGAAGTCATTTTATATCTCGCCCTTGCCGCTTTAGGAACTTTTGCTACGCCGTCATATGAATTAAGCCTTGCCAATCGACTATTCCGTTTACTGTTACTTGTTTTAACAGCCGCTTTCGGAGTGATTGGATTTGTAGTTGGTTTTACACTATGGATGCTGTTGTTATTGCGTACAAAGTCTTTTCATATTCCATACCTATGGCCGTTTATCCCATTTTCCTATCGAGCGTTTCGAGATGTTATCTTTCGCTCGCCAATGCCTCTGAAAAATAGAAGACCTACCGTACTTCATCCGAAAGATCCGGATCGTTAAAGGACACATTCTTTAGTAAAGAATGTGTCCTTTTTGTGCGTATTGATTTTTTTTAAGGCTCTGGCTTGCTATAATAACAATGGTGAGGAAAATGAAAACATTCTACGATATTCAGCAACTGTTAAAAAGATATGGCATGATTATTTATACGGGTAGTAGACTCGGGGATCTTGAGTTAATGGAAGATGAGGTACAAGAATTATATGAAATGAAAATGATTGAAAAAGAAGATTACCTTGTCGCCAGAATGATCTTACGAAATGAAATCAACAAGGAGAGAGACAAACATGAATGAAACGATCGAAACGATGTTCGCTCATCGATCAATACGAGCGTTTAAGGATAAGCCCCTATCAGAAGAACAAATTCATACACTGGTTAAGGCAGCGCAATCTGCTTCTACATCAAGTTATATACAGGCGTATTCCATTATAGGTGTGAAAGATAAGAAGAAGAAAAAGCAATTAGCGGAGTTAGCAGGTGGACAAAGTTATGTCGAAAAAAATGGTCATTTCTTCGTATTTTGTGCTGATTATAATCGCCATCAAGCTACTTCACAAATGCACGGAACCGATGTGACGGAGACAGTTCAATCAACTGAAAAGTTTATGGTAGGGTTAATTGATGCGGCTCTTGCAGCTCAAAATGCAAGTATAGCTGCTGAATCAATGGGTCTAGGTATTTGTTATATCGGTGGTATTCGAAATGATCTTGAAAAAGTAAATGATTTGTTGAACTTACCTCAATATGTTGTACCGCTATTTGGACTCTGCGTCGGGTATCCGGATCAGGAGCCAGACGTGAAACCACGGTTGCCTCTAGAGAACATCTACCATGTTGATGAATATGAACAGAATGAGGAAGTTTTTAAAGAGGAATTAATGAAATATGATGATGTCATTTCAGCATATTATACCGATCGAACTGCTGGGCAGCGTACAGGTGGATGGACAGCGATGATGGCTCATAAGTTAACGACTCCTGTTCGTACGTATATGAAGAAATTTTTAGAAAACAAAGGCTTTCCGTTAAAATAAAGGCGAGAGCTAGAAAGGTGAATGATGATGAAAGAAGAAAAATGGTTGATAGGTGTTGATCTTGGAGGGACAACAATCAAGCTTGCCTTCCTGGATTTTTACGGAGAAATTAAAGAGAAATGGGAAATCCCGACAGATAAATCGGAAGCTGGTCGTCACATTACCATGCATATCGCTAAAGCAATTGACGATAAAATGGAAGAGATGGGGTTAAGCAAAGAAAAATTTGCTGGAATTGGAATGGGCGCACCAGGATTTATTGAGATGGAAACAGGCTTTATCTACCATGCTGTGAATATTGGCTGGCGAAATTTCCCTCTAAAAGACAAGCTAGAAGTTGAAACAGGTTTACCTGTTATCATTGATAATGATGCAAATATTGCAGCTCTCGGAGAAATGTGGCGAGGCGCAGGCGATGGTGCACGTGATTTGCTTTGTGTAACGCTTGGTACTGGAGTAGGCGGTGGCATTATTACAAATGGGACAATCATTCATGGTACGAACGGAATGGCTGGAGAAATCGGACATATTACCTCCATCCCTGAAGGTGGTGCTTCATGTAACTGTGGTAAAACCGGTTGCCTTGAAACCGTTGCTTCTGCCACTGGTATCGTTCGTATTGCGATGGAGAACCTTAACTCTAATCAAGATAGCATCCTTTATCGTACATATAAGGAACAAAATCAACTAACTTCCCGTGACATTTTTGAAGCCGCTGAAGCAAGTGATGGTTATGCTGAAGAAGTAGTAAACAAGGTCACCTTCTATCTTGGATTAGCCATTGCTAATTTAGCGAATGCTTTAAATCCATCGAAAATTGTCATTGGTGGAGGGGTTTCAAAAGCGGGAGATGCTTTATTGAACCCATTAAAAGACCAATTTGAAAAATATGCCTTACCTAGGGTGACGGAAGGCTCTGATTTTGCCATTGCAACACTTGGGAATGATGCTGGTGTGATCGGTGGGGCATGGTTAGTGAAAACAAAGATAGTGAATTAGTCCTAATTGTTCGCGTTTATTCCTATTGTCACAGGGGTAAAGAAGAGATCACTAGAGCCTGATCTCTTCTTTTTTTATGATTTTTTTGCACAGATGAAACTTTTTGGACGACTTATTCGTTATTAATAACGGACGCGCTAAATAGAATCAAAATATTGTTGAACGAAATACTAAAATAAGGACAAAAGTTAGTTGATTAAATTTCGAAAGCATACTATCATAGCGATTATGTATGGTCGTAGAAAGATATGGTAGCTTTTCCTTATATTCAACTAAGGAGGTACTAAGAAATCATGAAAAAGCTACAAAATAAGTATTCGTTTTTCCTCGTAGTAGTAGTTATGCTGTGGTTAAAAACGTATCTAGTGTATGAATTTGCATTTAACATTGAACCTGAAAATAAAATGGAAGGGTTTATCTTACTTTTAAACCCAATTAGTTCCGTCCTACTATTCCTCGGTTTTGCATTATTTGCCTCACCTAAATACCGCAATAGAGTGTTACTGGTCATTGATTTCATTGGTTCATTTATTTTGTTTGCAAATGTTGTCTATTACCGTGAATTTACTGACTTCATCACGATACCGTTGCTCTTTCAAACAAATAACATGGGCGAACTTGGCGGCAGTATTGCTGAGCTTGTAAGCGGGTTTGATTTCTTGTTATTTCTAGATGTTATTCTTCTTTCTGTTTATTTGTTTGTAAGAAAATCTAAAACATATACTGTTAAGAAAAAAGAAATAGCAATCGTATTTGCAAGCGCAATTGCTCTGTTTGCTATTAATGTAGGCCTTGCTGAAACCGAGCGTCCTCAGCTTTTAACGAGAACGTTTGATCGTGAAATGCTTATCAAATATATCGGTACTTACAACTATCATGTTTATGATGCTGTTCTTCAATCGAAAGCGAAGGCACAACGAGCTTTTGCTGACGGTAGTGAAATTGTTGATATCGAAAACTATGTGAAAGCGAACCACGTTGAACCAAACCCTGAAATGTTTGGTAAAGCAGAAGGCAAAAACCTTATACTTGTCTCTCTAGAGTCTACGCAAAGTTTCGTGATAAACGAAGAGGTTGATGGGAAGGAAATAACCCCATTCCTTAATGATCTAATTGATGAAAGTTATTATTTCCCTAATTTCTATCATCAAACAGCTCAGGGGAAAACTTCTGACTCTGAGTTTATTCTTGAGAATTCTCTGTATGGACTACCGAGTGGTGCGGTGTTCTTTACGCATTCAGGAAATGAATACAACGCGTCTCCAGAAATTTTAAGTGAAAATGGCTACTATAATGCAGTTTTCCATGCGAATAACAAAAGCTTCTGGAATCGTGATGTGATGTATGACTCTCTTAAATACGATAAGTTCTATGACATCAATGACTTTACGGTCACCCCTGATAATTCAATCGGATGGGGATTGAAAGATGAATACTTTTTTGATCAATCCATCAAATATTTAGAAACCTTACCTGAACCTTACTATGCGAAATACATTACCCTTACAAATCATTTTCCTTTCACTCTTGAATCAGAAGATGAGTACATTCCAGAGTGGACGTCAGATGACGGCACTGTAAATCGTTATTTTACAACGGTTCGTTATCAAGATGAAGCGGTTAAAAAATTCTTTGAGCGTATGAAAGAAGAAGGACTTTATGAAGATTCAATCTTCGTTATGTATGGTGACCATTACGGAATCTCCGAAAACCATAACAAAGCAATGAGTGAGTTTCTAGGAAAAGAAATTACTCCGTTTGAATCGACAGAATTACAAAAAGTGCCTCTCATTATTCATATCCCTGGCCAGGATGGGAAAGTGATGGAACAGGTCGGTGGCCAAATTGATTTAAAGCCTACGATCATGCACCTTCTTGGAATTGAGACAAAAGACATGATTAAGTTCGGCAATGATTTGTTTGCTGAAGAACAAGATAACTTTACAATTCTTCGTGATGGAAGTTTTATCACTGAAGACAATCTTTATACTAAAAATGTTTGTTATAATAAAGAAACTGGAGAAGAAACGGATAAAGCTACTTGTGAACCATACATGGAGAAGGCAAAGACAGACCTCGCTTATTCAGATAAAATTGTTTACGGCGATCTCCTTCGTTTCTTAGGAAAGCATAATGGGGAACAACAAACTGAAGTGGGAAAATAGAACATGTGGAAAACCATACTTTTAAAAAGTGTGGTTTTTTGCTTTTCCAAACTAAATAGACAATGCTAATAGAAAACCTTTATTCACGAAGCATACGAGTCCCTTCTTTGGACATATCATTGTAAGAAGGATATGCCATGTGGGAGGGTGAAACATGAAGATAAGAGTGAAGAGTGGGGACAGCCTTTGGAAATACAGTCGAGTTTTTGAAATACCGCTCCGTCTTATTTTAGACAGTAATAATCTTGAAAATCCAGATCAATTAATGATTGGAGAGCAAATACAGATCCCTGGATATGTAACAAAAAGTTATACGATTAAAAAAGGGGATACCTTATGGAAATTAGCGAGTTGGTATGGAGCACCTTTAGATGGAATTTTATTATTAAATGATCAAAATCCATTTTCGCTAAAGCCAGGGGAGAAAGTGAACATCCCCATTCGTGTCACGTGGTCACTGATAAACCCCAATCAAAGTTATGATTACGGGACGCTTGCTAAGGATATCCGCAAAATACTTGGTGTCTACCCATTTATTAAGCAAGGACTTATCGGTGAGACAGTGATGGGAAAACCTATTCCTGAATTGGTGGTAGGAACTGGTGAGAAAAAAGTTCACATGAATGGCTCTTTTCACGCAAATGAGTGGTTAACAACGACTTTAATCATGAAATTTGTCGATGATTATGCTCGAGAATTAACAAGTAGCCAGCAGCTTAGTGGGGTTTATCTTCCTGTTCTTTATGAATCCACTTCTTTGTCACTCGTACCTATGGTTAATCCAGATGGCGTTGACCTCGTTATTAATGGATTGCCAGAAGAGGAGCCATATCGCTCTTTAGCAAATGAAATAAACAATGGAAATGACCAATTTAGTCGTTGGAAAGCAAACATTCGAGGCGTGGATTTGAATAATCAATACCCAGCTAAATGGGATGTGGAAGCTGCCCGTAAACCAACAAAGCCTTCTCCAAGAAATTACCCGGGAAAGGCACCACTTACTGAACCGGAAGCCATTGCCATTGCTGATTTAACTACCAGAAAAAATTTTGACAGAGCGCTAGCATTCCATTCACAGGGAGAAGTAATCTTTTGGGGATTTGAAGGACTAGAACCCCCTGAATCAGAAATTCTTGTATCAGAATTTTCTCGGTTAAGCGGCTACCTCCCCATTCGGTATGTTGATAGTTTTGCAGGTTATAAGGATTGGTTTATCCAGGATTTTAGAAAACCGGGTTTCACCGTTGAAATCGGAAAAGGAGAGAATCCTTTACCAGTTAGCCAATTTAACGAGATATACCAAAATACGATAGGCATCTTTCTGTCTTCCCTATATATGTAGGGAGCTTGAATTCTAAGATTTTTTTTGTCATAATAAAACTAATTTCATAATTTCTAAGACTAGGGGTGCCTTCATGTAAGGGAAGGCTGAGAAAAAGAAACCGTTATTTCTTTTACCCTTGAACCTGATCTGGTTGATACCAGCGTAGGGAAGTCGGTAGCAGTGAGTTTATACTACCTCCATTCCATACGCGGAATGGGGGTTTTTTCACGTTCTAGCGTCTTTTTCTCAGTTTTACAGAAATGTGAAGTAAGTTATAACGATATTGGAGGAAGACAGTCATGAAACAGTTTCAACTATATGTGATTACAGGAGAAGAATTTCATCCAGGTCGAGATGTCGTTGAGGTAATGGAGGAAGCCATACAGGGTGGAGCGGACATTATTCAGCTTCGTGATAAAACAAGTCCAAAAAAAGTTGTGCTTGAAAAAGCACTCAAGTTAAGAGCATTAACAAAAAAGTACAGGATCCTCTTCATTGTGAATGATCATATTGATATCGCGTTAGCTGTTGATGCGGATGGGATCCATTTAGGGCAAGATGATTTGCCTCTAGAGACGGCAAGAAAGGTTATAGGACCAGATAAAATAATCGGAATTTCTACTCATCGTATTGAGGAAGCACATGCTGCAGAAAAAGGAGGGGCTGATTACATCGGTGCGGGTCCAATTTTTCCGACTAATAGCAAAAGTGATGTGGTCGATCCTGTTACGACGGATTATATCAAAGAAGTGAATTCTGAAATTTCCATTCCATTTGTAGCAATTGGAGGTATAAAACTGCACAATGTTTCTGACGTATTGCGTGCTGGCGCAAAGCGTATTTGTGTGATTAGCGAAGTGGTAGGAAGTGATGATGTGAAAGGCACATGTGAACTATTCCAGCAGGCGATAACAAGTGAGGTGATCGAGAAGTGAGGTTACAAATAAATGGAGAAGAGCACGAGCTGGATGTCGTTACGTTGAAGGATGTGGTGAAACATTTTAGTTTGCAAGAAGGACTGGTTGTCACAGAAGTGGATGGAATAATCGTTGATCGTTTGCACTGGATTGATACAAACGTTCATGATGGCATGAGAATTGAACTTGTTCATTTTGTAGGAGGGGGTTAATGAAATGATGAATGCACTCACCATAGCTGGAAAACAATTATCATCAAGGCTTTTTCTCGGCACAGGAAGATACCCGAATCCCTATATTCAAAATAAGGCAATTGAGGCTTCGGAAGCTGAAGTGCTGACATTCGCAATTCGAAGAGTAAATCTTTCAGCGCCAGACGAAGATGCTATTCTTCAACATATTGAAAAGCCTTTTCAATATTTACCGAATACTTCGGGGGCAACATCAGCTGAAGAAGCGATTCGAATCGCTCGTTTAGCAAAAGCCTCTGGACTAAGTGATTGGATCAAGATCGAAGTGAGCCAGGATGAAAAAATGCTCATTCCTGATCCAATCGAAACACTGAAAGCCACGGAAATCTTAGCGGAGGAAGGGTTTATTGTGTTGCCGTACACATCAGATGATCCTGCCATTTGTTATCGATTACAGGAAGCTGGTGCTGCGGCAGTTATGCCAGGTGGGTCTCCCATTGGAACAGGTCTAGGCATTTTAAATCCTTATAATATTGAACGGATAACGGAGAAGCTTACAGTGCCAGTAATTGTAGATGCTGGCCTAGGAAGTGCTGCTGATGTTACACAAGCCATGGAACTCGGCGCAGATGGAGTATTGTTAAATACAGCGATAGCCAAAGCTAGAAATCCAGTCATGATGGCAGAAGCCGTTAAATATGCGATCCATGCAGGAAGATTGTCATATATGGCGGGACGAATCCCTAAAAAGAAGTATGCGACGGCTAGTAGTCCAGTTCAAAACTAGTGAAGGAGGGGCATCATGGCCAGAATTACAATTATTGGCGGCGGGGTGATTGGTTTATCCATTGCGTTTGAATGTCGTAAGAGAGGGCACGAGATTACTGTAGTAGAAGCGCAGCGATGTGGTGGACAGGCTTCTGGTGCAGCTGCAGGTATGCTTGCGCCTTATTCAGAAATTGAAGAAGACCCAGATGACTTCTTCAGACTATGTCAAAGAAGTTTACAACTTTTTCCTGAATGGCAAGAAGAAGTGAAACAACATTCAGAGATTGATTTTGAGTATAACGAAAGTGGTAGTTTGTACTGCATTTATCATGAAGCCGATCGACTTTCCCTTGAAACAAAGCAAGCGTGGCAACAGAAGTTTCATGTTAAATCGAAGCTCTTAACAGCAGAAGAAGTGAGAGAAAAAGAACCAGAACTGTCGGAAAACGTAGTTGCGGCATTATGGTGTCCAGAAGAGGCACATATCTATGCCCCTGGCTATGTGGCTGCGCTTTTACAAGCGTGCCGAAGTTTAGGTGTACGCGTCGTTGAAAATGCTGGAGAGGCGAAACTTGAGAATGGGGATGTGGTGACGAAGAATGAACGAATCGAGAGTGATGAGGTCGTCCTTGCAGCAGGAGCATGGTCAATGTATTGGGAAAACGAACTTGGCTGTACATTACCTATCTTTCCAATTCGTGGACAAATTTGTGCCTATGAGGCGCCGACTTTAAATCACATTATTTTTACAAGTCAGGGTTACCTGGTTGCGAAAGCGAATGGGTCCGTAGTCGCTGGCGCTTCAGAGGATATAGCTGATTTCGATACAAACGTAACAATGCATGGAATTGGCCGCTTAGAAAAGTGGAGTAAGAAAGTGATGCCAGTTCTTGAAAAAATGGAACCTTTTCATAAATGGGCTGGTTTAAGACCAGCTACGCAGGATGGTTTCCCGCTAATTGGAAGAGTAGTGGAGAAAACAGGAATTATTTTGGCGACTGGACACTATCGAAATGGTATTTTGCTAAGTCCAATTACGGCTAAAATTGTTGCTGATGAAATCGATCAGATTCCCCAGCGAATCGAGATTGGCCAGTTTAATCCTAATCGATTTCAGTCTATTCAATAAGGAGAGGTTATTAATGTATAAAGCGCTAACGATTGCTGGTTCAGATAGTGGAGGGGGAGCTGGTATACAAGCTGATTTAAAAACATTTCAAGAACGCAATGTGTATGGCATGAGTGCAATTACAGCGCTTACGGCTCAGAATACACTTGGGGTCCATCATGTATACCCCCAATCGACCGAAGCTGTGCAGACGCAGCTTGATGCTGTCCTTTCCGATATTGGAACGGACGCTGCTAAGACAGGTATGCTTTTTTCGAGCGAAATTATTCTTACGGTTTCGAATAAAATAAAAGAATATCACGTTTCAAATCTTGTCATTGATCCTGTGATGATTGCTAAGGGTGGGGCATCCCTTCTACAAAAAGATGCGATATTAGCAATGAAGGAAAAGCTCCTTCCACTTGGGACTGTCATTACACCGAATCTTCCTGAAGCAGCCGAGCTACTAAAGTGTGGAACCATTACTTCTGTGAAGGAAATGGAGGAAGCAGCGAAAGCTCTACACGGAAGTGGGGCAAAGGCTGTTCTGATAAAAGGAGGTCATATGACGGGTGAACGCTCAATCGACGTTCTGTACGTAAATAATCGCTTTTATCATTATGAATCAAAGCGTATTGAGACGAAACATACACATGGCACAGGTTGTACATTTTCCGCTTGTATTGCAGCTGAGCTTGCAAAGGGGAACTCTATCCCAGAAGCAATATCTTTTGCGAAAGATTTTATTACAACTGCGATTACACACGCTACTCCGATAGGAAAAGGAATTGGACCTACGAACCATGCTGCTTTTCGTACAAAGCAGACGCCGATTATGAAACCTTAACCCTGCCTTTGCAGGGTTTTTTTGTGTGAAAAAGTTTGCTTTTCGAATGAGTAGGGGAAAAATACATAGACTAAGCAATGGACTTCGAGAATGATGTGAAATGTTTAGGGTAAAGCAATCCGATTGATTGATAAGAAAGGAAGTTCAATGAAAAAACTAATCGAAGTAGATCATGTATCTAATGAACGGGTTAGCAATGTTCACTTTTCATTAATGGAAGGAAGTTTAACGACAATCATCGGACCTTCAGGTGCTGGTAAGAGTAGTTTGTTACTTCTGCTAAATAGACTAGAAGATCCGGATAAGGGAGAAATCCACTTTAAAGGGAAAAAAATTAGTGATTTTCCTATTTCTGAGCTGCGTCGAAACATTGGTATGGTGTTTCAGCAGGCTCATTTATTTGATGGAACTGTAGAAGAGAATCTAAAATTTGGACCTTCGCTTCGAAAAAAATGGGAGCAAAATGACGGTGTGAAATTATTGGAAAAAGTGCAGTTATCTGAAGAGTTTTTAACGAAAGAAGTAGAAAATTTATCTGGTGGTGAACAGCAGCGAGTGGCATTTGCAAGAACACTTGCTAATAATCCTGAGGTATTATTATTAGACGAAGTAACGAGTGCACTTGATATGCGGACGGTGGAGTTAATGGAAGAATTGCTACATAAGCTCGTGAAAGAAGAAGGGAAGACGATTTTAATGATTACACATGATCTTAAGCAAGCAAAAAGACTCGGAAGCTATACCCTTTTTATGAATGAGGGGAAGGTTGAAGAGCAAGGCGAAACCGCGAGTTTATTTCAACACCCGAAAACTGCTGCCTTAAAGCACTTTTTTGAAGGATAAGTTATGACAAATATATCGAACCTTTCTTTGCTTACAATGATTTTATTTGTCATGATTCCTGTATCACTATCTTATTTGTTCTCACTAGGGATTGGGAAGTCAGCTATCTGGTCTTCTATACGAGGCGTTGTTCAACTGTTTTTGATAGGATATGTTCTCACATTTCTGTTTTCAATGCCAGATTGGCAAGGAGTAGGGTTGTGGGTAGCTGTTATGCTTGTTATTGCTTCTCTTCAAGCAGCAAAGAGAGGGAAGGGAATTCCGTACGCTTTTCTCCTGTCGCTTTCATCGCTTATTTTAATCGAAGTGTTTGTTTTGTCTCTCTGGATCCTATTTAATATTATTCCGTTTCAATCTGAACAGGTCATTCCGATGAGTGGAATGATTATTGGTAATAGCATGGTTGCAACCGGTCTTGCGTTTGAAAGAATGAAGAATGAATTTCACGATAGTAAAGGAAAAATTCTTGCTGCACTGTCACTTGGAGCGAATGCTTCACAGGCTTCCCAAATGATTATTAGGAAAACGATTCGCGCTGCAATGATTCCAAACGTGGATTCTTTAAAGACAATCGGTCTTGTGCAATTACCTGGGATGATGACCGGATTAATCCTTGGAGGGGCTTCGCCTATTGAAGCCATTCGCTATCAGATCGTGATTTCAATTAGTATCTTTTCATCTGTCTCCATCTGTGCGATGATTATTTCGTTAGTAACGTATCGGTTTTTCTTTAATCGAAAAATGCAGTTACTTGAATGAAAGGGAGGCAATAAATAGTGGCAATTGTAGATGTTACCGTCATACCAATTGGAACAGAAACACCAAGTGTTAGTAAGTATGTAGCCGATGTACAGGAGATTCTTGAATCCTTTTCTGATCGCATTACCTATCGTTTAACACCTATGAGTACTCTTATTGAAGGAGATATTTCTGATCTTCTTGATGTCGTTAAAGCGATCCATGAGGCGCCTTTTCAAGCTGGCATCGAGCGTGTAGCTACTAATTTACGAATTGATGACCGACGAGATAAAAAGGTAAGAATGGATGATAAACTCGAATCAGTTAAAAGACATTTAAAATAAATGTCCGTGTAATGAACGTATTTAGAGGGTCAATTCCAAAAGACGGAATATAAAAAAACAGCCAAAATGGCTGTTTTTTTAGTGGCCTCCGCCGCCACCAGAACCGAAAAGAATATCGATCATTGTAGCAACAGTAAAGGCGCCGAATACAAGTACTGTTAATCCCGCAAAGGCAAGGCCCATAAAGTTCTTTTCGCGAAGAGATCGAAAAACGCCCCAAACGCAAAATAAAGTAACGATTGCAAAAATAACTGCTAATCCCATTTGGAATACCTCCCTATCCATGCACTCTTTATCAGTATACCCGTAAAATGGCTGTTGCATGGTTGAATCGTAAATTTTTTAAACTTTCTGGTATGTACAATAAGTCCTTTCTTATTTTAACCGTTTTCTTTTCGTTTGTCGAGGTGTTATTCGCTCCAAAATGTAAGTTCAACGTTGTATGCTCGAGCGATCCCTTCCATTAATTCAATGTGCATTCGATCAATAAAAAAAAGATTTTCATCCTTGCAAATAAGATGTTCTTCCATTTGAAGAAGAGCCATTTCCCTCTGCTGGTTTTCTCCTTTTTGAATCATAAAGGAAGCAACCATTTCTTTGTAAAGATAGGGTTCATTATTTTGAGAAATAAATCCGTAATCTGCAAATGAGGTCTTTAATTCCGAAGATTGAGATAGGTAAACTAGTGGGTAAAAACCCTCAAGTACACCTTTCGATTGATAATAGTTCTGAAGCGCGTTTGCTTCTTCTTCAGTAGATAGGATGACTAGCTGTTTATCTCGATCCAACACTTTAGCTAATTCAGCTGTTTTCTTGACTAGTTGGGCAATAAAACCAGGGAGTTTATCAACAGGTGGTTTCATTTCAACGCCAAACACAATATTCAGTTGAAACATCTCCTTTTAATCCATCTTTTGTTTAGTGTAGAATAAGAAACATAATCTTTCAATGGAGGCGAACGTAATGAAGTGGAAACAAATGGCTGTCGGACCTGTGCAGGCAAATGCTGGAATTATATGGAACGAAAGTAAAGATGCCCTTCTCATTGATCCTGGTGCTGAAGGCGGGAGGATTAAGAGGAAAGTCGAGAGCCTTGAATTAAAACCATTGGCCATTCTGTTAACGCACGCTCATTTTGATCATATTGGAGCCGTGGATTTATTAAGGGAAACTTATAAGATACCGGTTTATGTGCATACATACGAATCCAACTGGCTTTCAGACCCATCTTTAAATGGATCGAAGCTTTTCCCTGTTGTCGAAAACATTTCAGGCAAGTCTGCTGATCACCTCTTTGAGGGCGAAGGGGATATGAAAATTGGATCATTCGAATTTAAAGTACTCGAGACGCCGGGGCATTCACCAGGTAGCGTATCGTTTTATTTCAAGAATGCGAATATTGTCTTTTCAGGTGACGCGCTTTTTGCAGGGAGTATAGGAAGAACAGATCTTCCGGGTGGAAATCATAAACAATTGCTAAAGAGCATACATGATCGCCTTATGATACTTCCAGAACATACAATTGTGGCATCTGGACATGGACCAACTACAACAATTGAAGCTGAGATGACTGAAAACCCATTTCTGAATGGCTTTTCTTTATAAAAAATGTCATTAAAAAATGTCATCCTTAGTGAAATTGAGTGTAGCTCTGAAGCGTTTATTACCTTTGAGCGGTTTATGACCCTTTCTCTTTATCATCCACTTCTTGGCTATTATCAGAAGGATGTACCCAAAGTTGGTAGAAGAGGTGATTTCTTTACCTCAACCAGTGTTCATGACGTTTATTCGCGCGTAATGGCCAGAGTCCTCATAAATGAGATACAGAGCAACGAGTATGCTCCGGTCATTGTTGATGCGGGTTCAGGTGATGGAAAATTCATTTCTTCCTTTCTTGATGAAGTAAAATTTCTGGACCATCAATTTTATGAAAAGTTACGTTATTTTGTATTGGAGTCCAGTCCATATCATCAGCAATTAATTACAAACCGTACAAAGCGACATCCTGTAAAAATCTATCCTTCGCTGTCTTCAATTAAAAAAGTGCTGCCGAAATTAAATGGCATCCTTTTCTCAAATGAACTGCTAGATGCGTTTCCTGTTCGTGTCATTGAAAAACAACAGGAACTTGTTGAAGTGTGTGTTGGCTTGGATGAGTGTAACTGTTTTACAGAGGTGTACATTCCCTGTACAGACCCTGCCATTAAGAATTGGATGCTTCGTCACGAGCTTCAACTGAGTGATGGTCAGCGAATTGAAATCCCCCTTGCAATGGGGAAATGGTTGGATGAAATTGGAGCCTGGTTAGCTAATGGGAAGGTTGTTACAGTAGATTACGGTTATACAAACGAAGAGTGGAAATCCCCTGAACGAAGAAGAGGGAGCCTGAGGGGATATAGAAATCATCAATTGATTGAGAACGTCTTACAGTTCCCTGGGGAAATGGATATAACCACTCATGTTCACATTGATGCAATTAAAAAAATAGGTCTGAGTCACGGAATGAAGTGGGTAAACTGTATGCCTCAAGGGGAGTTTCTTTTAAAAGAAGGATTGCTTGGATTTCTTCAGCAAACGAATCCTAGTAACCCCTTTTCCGAAGGATACAAACAAAATCGGGCAATAAGGTGGCTTGCAGAGTCAAATCAATTTCTCGTCATGATACAAGAAAAGCGCCAATGAAAAAAGACGATGTGTAAGCATCGTCTTTTTTCATTCCAATTAATGACCACCTGATCCAGGCGTCATCATGAACACTGACCAGTAGGAAAAACCGACCATAAACAAAGTTAAGTATACACCAAAAATATACAAATAAGTACGTTCTGTTAAGTTTAAATAACTTAACGCTAAAAACATGCCGGCCTGGCCAAGGAACAGCAATCCCAATACAGGCATCTCACCAATAAAGCCCATAAGTGAGAAAATACCAGTCCAGAAAGCTAAAACTCGGTACATTCTAGGCATAAAAGTTCCTCCCTTGCTCGTTCATTCCCCATACATAACGTATTATATATGAGTTCTTGTGGAAAAGTAAATGCTAGTCTCATGGCAAAATAATGACTTTCCTTATTTACCCTGAAAAGGGTTCCAATTTATTATCCCAAATCGTTCACAAAAATACAAATCTTTTTCTTGTACAATATTTGTTTAACTGTTGTATAATGTGGGTAAAGTTAGTTATCAACGGAAAACGAATCGGGGAGGATTTAAATTGGAAGATAAATTATTGTTTTATACGTACCCAAGTTGCACATCTTGCAGAAAAACAAAAGCATGGTTAAAAGAGAATGGTGTTGATTTTGAAGAGCGCCATTTATTTAAAGATACGCCTTCAATTGATGAGTTGAAAGAAATTATTACATTATCTACTGATGGTATTGAAGAAATTCTTGCAAGAAGAAGTAGCTCGTTCAAGAAACTAGATGTTGAAATTGACGATCTTACTCTTAGTGAAATGCTTGAGCTCATGCATAACGAACCAAAGCTATTAAGAAGACCAATTGTTACAAATGGAAAGAAATTAATTGTTGGTTATAACAAGTCAGGATTACAAAATCTGAAACAACGTAAAAAGAAACTTGCCGTTGTTTCTTAACTGGGCTAGCTGGATTCGAACCAACGCATGACGGAATCAAAATCCGTTGCCTTACCGCTTGGCTATAGCCCACTAAATTCTTGCACTAGTAGTATGAGCGACGCCTTAAGAATTTATACTTATTTTTCAAAGAAGGATGGAATGTCCAGTCATTTAGGTGAATAAGATAACATCATAATCTATGTCACAGCGATATGCGGAAAAGGTTTCTGCGTATCGCTTTTTTTTATTGCGTAAATTGTTAAAAATAGGTGGGGGGATTTGTTCTAATTACGTTATTCTATTGAAGTGAGGAAGTAGGTGATAAGCACATTGAAATTTATTCTGTTGATCGGAGCATCTATTTTTCAAGCGTTGATTGTTATCATGTTTTTTATTAAACCTTTCTGGGTACCTTTCGTGATAATTGGATACGCGCTTTCACTTGGTTGTTTGATTTATTTATTAATAAAGGATCGAAGAAAAATAGAGAAGGAGGAACAAAATGATGATGATCGTCACTACTGATTACGTAGCCAACAAAAACATAAAAGTAGTCATTGGATATGTTAGAGGAAGTACTGTTCAATCGAAGCATGTCGGGAAGGATATTCTTGCAAGTCTTCGGACAATTGTCGGTGGGGAAATTACTGAATATACAGAAATGATGACAGAAGCCAGACAGAGGGCAATAGCGAGAATGGTAAAAGATGCTGAAGATAAGGGAGCAAATGCCATTGTAGGTTTTAGATTGCAATCTTCAGCCGTTATGGCAAGTGCGTCAGAAATTATCGCTTATGGTACTGCAGTTGTCATTGAGTAGTATATCAGCATTTAAGCTTTAACTATATTAGGGATGGAGGCGAATAAGAATGTGGGAACAACTTTTTGTCCAAACAGAGCGAGGTAGGTTTGAGATTTTTGTAAAAGGAAATGGCCCACCGCTATGTGTGACCCACCTATACTCTGAATTTAATGAAAGCGGTGACTATTTCGCCGATGTTTTCACAAAAGACTATACCGTGTATTTAGTAAATTTAAAAGGATCGGGTAACTCTGATTCTGTCAGCTTTCCTTACGAATTCTTCATGTTTGAAACAGTATTTGATCTTGAGAGTATACGTGAAGCACTTGAAATTAAAAGATGGATATTTGCGGGCCATTCAACAGGAGGAATGCTTGGCTGCCTTTATGGTATTCATGCATCCAATTCCCTCGTCGCTCTGTTGATTGTAGGGGCTGCTGCGAGGGAATATGCAACATCTTCTTCCGCTTGTATCTATCATTATAGGCATCCTCAGTATGAGTTGATGCAAAACTATATTGAACGGTTAAAAGACCCTTATCTCGAGCAAAACAAACGGCGAAAAATTGTTGAGGAGCGGACAAAACTTTCTCTCTATCAACCAGATCACTATAGGTCTTTTTTTTCAAAATCAATACATAAAAAGATGGCAGCAGCTCGAATGAATTTTTTTGCAAGAGAAATATTGCAATTTGATGTAACAAAACAGTTGCATCTCGTGAACACACCTACTTTCATTGCGTGTGGGCGATATGATGTGCAATGTCCCCTTCCTTTTTCTGAAGAAATGGCCAATTTTATTCCTCATGCACAATTAGTTATTTTTGAAGAAAGCAATCATTATCCCTTTCTTGAAGAAAATCAGCTGTTTAAAGAAAGCATAAAGAAGTTTCTAGAAAATTAATGGATTGTTTAAAAAATGATTTTCAAAGAAGGATTTACCAGAAACCTGGCGAATCCTTTTCTTTACGATTTTATAAATCGTGAAATTTGACGAAAGGAAGGTGTGTTTTTGCTAAATATAGAAGAAAAGGGCAAAGACATTATTAAACAAGCGATGGAGGTAGGGGCATCAGATGTTCATTTTCATCCTAAAGAGAAAGGAGCATCCATTCAATTTCGCGTCGATAACCGATTATACGATGCATTATGGTTGCCAATGGTCGTTGCTGAAAAGGTGTTGTCGCACTTTAAATTTCTGAGCGGTATGGACATTGGTGAAAAACGTCGTCCACAAAATGGTGCCATGGATATGATTCTTTACCCAAGGAAACTTCATCTCCGTCTCTCTACAATCCCAACGCCCTACCACGAAAGTCTCGTTATTCGCATTTTGCCCCAAGACGAAACCCACTCATTTAAAGAACTTTTTCTTTTTCCCTCAATTGCAAACCGACTTCTTCAAATTGTTAGCTGTAACAGCGGTTTATTTATGATTACAGGTCCTACTGGATCAGGTAAAACGACAACGATGTACTCCTTACTTCAAACGTTAAGCGTAAAGCGCCATCGACGTGTTCTCACGATCGAAGATCCAATTGAAAAGAGAAATCCAGATTTTATTCAAATGGAAGTTAATGAAAAAGCTGGGCTTTCTTATTATGAAGGTTTTAAAGCCAGTTTAAGGCATGACCCTGATATTCTTGTGGTGGGTGAGATACGCGATAAACAAACGGCTCAACTCGCCATACGAGCTAGTATGACAGGCCATTTGGTTGTTTCCACTCTTCATACGGGTAGTACTTTGGAATGTATTCCGAGATTACTGGAGTTCGGGATCCCTCTTCATAACATCACCCAGACGCTAAGAGGGGTTGCAACTCAGCGGTTAGTACCTTTAAAGTGTCCTTACTGTGATGTATGTTCTCTTGAATGTCTTAAAAGGAGAACTCGTAGAAAGCTCGCTGTGGTCGAAATCCTCGCTGGTCTCCATCTTCAGAAAGCCCTCGATTACCCTGAACTTTTAACCATACCGGGTCAATCAACTATCAAAGACTATATTCTTAGAGCCTATGCACTAGGCTATATTCAGAAGGAAACCGTTGAGAAGGAGTTGGGATTATTTAACCGTGAGACGATCCAAATGGAAGCTTGATCGAAAGGCAGATTTTCTTTCACGAATAGGGAAGATGCTTGAAGAGGGGTATACGCTCTCGAAATGTCTGGAAGTTTATGCTTTATATCAGAATGATCATATCAGGACAAATATTGAAATGATTATTGTAAGGCTAAAAGGAGGGGATTCCTTTCATGACGTTCTAGCTGATTTTCAGTTTCCAGTTGATATCTTGTCTTACTTGTATATGTCTGAACAGCGGGATTTCGCTACAGGTATATCTGCATCTGGACAATTAATGAAGACGAGAAGTGAATGGCAAAAACGCTTGCGTAGTACCCTTGCTTACCCGATCTTTTTGTTTTGGATGACAGCCATCATGTTGTTTGTAGTAGGAAAATACCTATTGCCACAATTTAACGCTTTATATAAGACCCTCGATGTTCCTCTCCCTTTTATTTCGAGATTCTTCATGGAACTTGTTCGCTTTATGCCTGCTATTGTGATCGGTTGTGCTGGGCTTTCCATTGCGATTTATCTTTCAACTGTAGTTAAAAACAAAAAAACGTCTGCGGTACAGAAAATGCTGATTTTTAGTAAAATTCCCTTCGTCCGCCTCTTTGTCCCTCTCTACCTCACTCATCATACTTCACTTCACTTAGGTCTCTTACTTCAAAGTGGTCTTTCTATTGCGGAGGCTTTTTCGCTATTAACAAAGCAGTCTCATTTCATTTTCTTTCAAGAAGAAGCGAAACGTGTATCGCTATCGTTAATGCGTGGAGAGAAGTTGGAAATTTTGTTTGATCAAACAAGTTTATATGTTCCTGAGTTCAAAGAAATTTTAATGCATGGGCAGGTAAGTGGCAATCTTGGAAAAGAGCTTATTTTGTATGGGGAGGTGGTCGGTGAACGATTTGAAGAACTCGTGAAAAAAGGGTTTATGATTTTGCAACCTATTAGTTTTGTCGGAGTTGGGCTTGTTGTTATGTTGATGTTTATGTCCATTCTTATGCCGATGTTTTATTATTTGCAAAATATTTAAGGGGGAATTGGTTTGATGAAATTAAGAAAGTGGTTGCGCATGCTTAAACAAGAAAAAGGGTTTACACTTATTGAAATGATGATTGTGATTATGATTATTTCGGTACTTCTTTTAATTGCTGTGCCTGGACTAACGAAAAATAACGATGTAGTTGAAGAAAAAAGTTGTGAGGCAACGATTAAAGTGGCTCAAACTCAAGTAGCGGCATACAAAGCAAACGAAAATAAACTTCCTGCTTCGATTGATGACCTAGTAGCAGGCGATTATCTTGACATGGAAGAAACGACATGCCCCGGAGGAGAGACGTTAACGATTACTGATGGGAAAGTAGCATTAGCTACTAGTGAATGAAACAATTTCATTATTGCTTAAATTCACTCGGCTATACCCTTATTGAAATGATGATGGTTCTTTCTATTTTATCCCTTCTTTTAACTCTGGTTTTTCTCCATATTACACCTACGCAAAATGCTTCTTCCACAAAACATTTCCTTGAAGATATCCAATCAGATCTCAGGTATACGCAGGAACTAGCTTATGTAAATGGTTCATCTTATCGTTTCTCCATTTCACCAAGTAAAGGAATTTATAGCATTCAAAGTACTGCATCCTCGATTGTAAAAACAACTAAAATTCCAAAACACATCACGATTGATGAGGGAACGATGGGGTATCAAATTGTTTTTGGCGGGAATGGAAATGTTCAAAAAGCAGGAACACTTTATATGAAGACGGGTAAGGAGGAATACAAGCTTGTTGTACAGGTGGGGGCAGGGCGTTTCTATATTAAAAAGTTGTAATGGGTATTCCTTGCTTGATGCTTTAATAGCCCTTTCAATTTTAACAGTTTTATCTTCTAGTGTATTACCCATATACACGCACCTTTATGAAGAAAGAATGGCAATTCTTAAGCGAAAGCATGCTGTTATCCTTCTTGATAACTGTTGGAATGATCTCGTTCTAAATCGGGGTATACCACCAAGAGAAAAGATAGTGGAAGGCGTGTCTTTCTCAATTATGGAAACCCCAACTGAGTTATGCATCTCTTATAAGGAGCAGAACAAGAATGATAACCTGATCTGCAGAAGCTTGCCCCATGAAGAATGAAAAAGGGCTAACCTTACTTGAGCTAATGCTTACATTGACGATCCTATTGTCTATTATTTGGGTGATACCTTTATTAATGAGCGCAGCGCTCCATGATGCAGGGGCAGACTTTCAACAGGAGGAAGCTAGCTTGTTCTTTCACTTGTTTTCGAAAGAAGTTAGAGAAGCGGCCAATGTAGCGCATAGTAGAGGGAGTGTAGATGTAACAAAAAAAGATGGAACAATGGTTAAGTATGAAATGTATGGTTCTTCTATTCGCAGGCGTGTCAATAACACCGGTCATGAAATTGTGTTACAAGAAGTTCGGGGATTTGTGGTCGAAATTACAGGCAGTAAAGTCATGATCGAGGTGGAATTGAATAATGGAAAAAAGGAAAAGCAGGTTTGTTTTCAAATGTCTTGAGCCGTTGAATGAGCAGGGATATATGACTGCCATGATGATGCTAATCAGTACACTTCTGCTTGGGTTCGTTTTTCATTTATGGCAATTAACAGCAAACGAACGGGCATTTCTAGACCGTGAAGAGGAACAGTTCAAAAAGCAGTCCTTGCTCGTGCTAGGAATGAAAGATACAATTTCATATATACAGAAAGCAGGTGCAAAAACGACTGAGAAAACATTTAATTATGAAGAAGGCACGGTTCGTGCTGCCATTCAGTCTTCTCCCTCAGAAATTGTTCACATAACATTAAGTGGCACAACGCGAAATGAAACGCATATTTTTGCGGTGATCCAATACAATCAAACATTGCATGAAGTCGTAGAATGGAGTGAAGGATAAACATGAAAGCAATTTACTTAACAGGATTCATGGGTTCAGGTAAAACAACCGTCGCTGAAGCGTTATCGAAAGAGTTAGGTGTCCCTGCTATTGATACGGATGAGCATATTGCAAAAATGCAGGACAAAACCATTTCAGCTATTTTTGATGAGGAGGGCGAAAAAGCATTTCGAGCTTATGAAACCGCATCTCTTGAAAATCTACCGTGTAAAAATATTATTATTAGCACAGGTGGGGGAATTGTCTTAAACGAAAAAAATCGTTCTTATATGAAACAGAATGGGACATTAATTTATTTACATTGTGAACCTGACGAAATTGTGAAACGATTAGAAGATGATACGACAAGGCCAATTCTTGCTGGAGGTAACAAACAGAATAAAGTGAAGACGATCTTTGCTGAGCGACTGCCCTTATACCGTGAAGCGGAATACGAAATCGAAACGACGAATCGTACAGTGAAAGACATTGTTGCCGACATTTGTAGCATAATTGGTTAAAACATATCATAATTGGGCACCCTTTATGAAGAAGTCCATTATAAAAGGGTGATCAGAATGTCATCAAATGATCTTGTGAAATATATGACACAACAAGTTATCTCATATATCGATCAGCCAAAAGAAGAAAGACAGCAGCAGCGCGCTGTAAAAAAGGCAAAGAAGCAACCATTTTTGTTTCGGTGGTTTGGGATCATTCCAATGTCAGTATCCATGTTCATGAAGAAAAAGAAACGTGAAAGCTCGGACAGTTGAGTCCGAGCTTTTTTAAGTGGGGTATGGTTGTGATTCGATGCCAGGAACAAGGTGGAAAATACCCCCATTAATGATTTCTGCAGTAATGGTTGGTTCATACTGTTTCCTTAATGCCTCTTTTTCTACTTCATACCGTTGATCATTTGTATTACCCAGGTAAAATTGATCAAGAAGGTGTTGATCAGAAGCCCATCTCATTTGTGCCTCTTCCGCCCATTGTACATCCTCCTTTGCAAGCAACATTTCAACGACTCCTTCAAGTCTTTTTAAGCCACTTGCAGGCTTAATAATAGGCGTGACGGTAAAAGCATAATCCGGGATTTTGGGGGTAAGTGCTTTTTTAAGTAATAAATTGTGGAAATCATCGACTACCGCTCCACTAACAAGGTGGAGACCAAGTGAAAGAAGACGGTGTTTTTTTCGATCACATTGATAGGAAATCTTTATATTAAGACCGAGCCAAGGATGAAGAGGGTACTGCTGTTGAAAACTCGTTTGCACCTCCTCATAAAGACGAATGGAAGAGGCGAGTTTTTTTGTGGATGAAAAAATTTGATGAAGTCTCGGTGCCCCAAAATGAACAAATTCCCCATTTTCTTCAACGTTTTGATTAGTAATTAACGTGAGATTCATCGGTCGTGGTGTTCCACCAGTCTTTTCAAGATAGTGCCAATAAAACGGTCGGTTCATTAACTCTTTATCAAGTTCAATGGTCAGTTGAACATTCAGGAGGCCCGGTTTTTCTTGTAGGATGTGACAGTCATTTGCAAGAAAGTAGGAACGTAAATAATTATGAATATTTTCTTGATGCATTTGAATCCTCCTTTTGATAATTAATAAGTTCTTTCATGTTATCCATCTTTATACGAATCTCCCCCTCACTTTCAGAGTGAAGAAGAATATCAGAAATATGTTTTTCGATATCCCTCATTCCAAGTCGTGTTAAGATTTCATCTAACTGCCCTATGACACTTTCAAACAGTTGGATTTTTTCATATAGCAACGTAAGGATATGTTCTTCCACGGTATGTTTGGTAGCAAAATTATAAATGTGAACATCACCTTCTTGTCCAAGGCGGTGTATTCGACCAATGCGCTGCTCAATCCTCATAGGATTCCAGGGAAGATCATAGTTAATCACATGCTGACAAAATTGAAGGTTGATTCCTTCTCCACCAGCTTCTGTAGCGATAAGGACCTTTGCATGGTTTTTAAATAGCTCTCTCATCCAATCTTTCTTTCCACGTTTAAATCCTCCTCGAAAAGGAACAGAGGTGATGCCATGCTCTTTCAAAAACCATTGTAAATAGAGCTGGGTTGCACGATATTCCGTGAAAATAATGACTTTCCCTTCAATCGACTGAATTAATTCAAGCGCTTTTTCAGCTTTTGAATTTGTAGGGACACTTTCAATTTTCTTAATCAAGGAATGAATGAAGGTTTGTGTGACTTCATCCAAAGTCTCTTTTTCGAGCATTTTTTTTAACGTCATATAGGCAGCTTCACGACTTGAACAAATTTCTCTTAATAAAGTAATAATGGAAAATTGACTTCGGGTAGAAATTGGTTCTTTTTTCAACGCTTCAACTGAACGATAAAGATCTTCTTCTTCAGGTGAAAAAGTAATAGGGACAGTTCTTACAATGCGTTCTGGCCATTCCATTCCTGTATCTTCACGGCGGTTTCTTACCATTACTTTCTTTATGAGAGAACGAAGTCTCTCCTCGTCTTCTGGATTTTTTTCTTTGCTTTTGTAATCCTTTTCAAAATTTTCAAAGCTACCCAAATGACCTGGTTTAAGTAAGGATACAAGGTTAAAGACTTCATCAAGGCGATTTTGGACGGGGGTAGCTGTTAAAAGAAGACAGAATTTCTTTGGTAGATGTTGCACAAATTCATAGTTTTTTGTTCGACTGTTTTTTAAACGATGTGCTTCATCAATAATGACCATGTCATATTGTTGTTCATAAACAATGGACCGATGTGGCTCTCTTTTCGCTGTATCAATTGAGGAAACGACAACGTCACATTGATCCCAAACATAGCTTTTTCTTTGGACGACGGCAGGAATATAAAATTTTGTATTAAGCTCAATTGCCCATTGAGACACCAATGAAGCTGGGACAAGAATAAGTACTTTTTTGACTAATCCTCGAATCATATATTCTTTGATAATCAGACCAGCTTCGATTGTTTTTCCGAGACCAACTTCATCTGCTAGAATCGCTTTTCCATTCATCTCCTCTACAACTCGACGGGCTGCTTCAAGTTGGTAGGGGTGAGGTGTTAAATGAGGAAGGTGAGAAGGAGCTTGTAAACCAGTAAATGATGGGATGGCTCGATGATGTTCAGCTTCAATGGCGAGTTTGAAAAGTTCCCAGTTTGCCCAAGGTCCATCCTCATCGATTTGTTTAAGAAAGTGATTTGTCCACTCTTGACTGAATTGTAGTTCTGTTCTCAATTTGAAAACCCTTTCTTTAAAAACGTCATTTACGAATGATGTTTGAGTAATGTATAATATTGTTCGTGTTTAGTGTATTAGTTAAAATACTTTTATTATTAAAAAGATTGTTGCCAACGCCACTATGGTAGTGGTAGGATTGAAATCGAAAGCATTAATAGTATGAATCAATCGGTATCATCCAATACCTTAAAACTGAAAATAGGCGAATGAAAGCAAGAGGAGAGACTGCTAGATGCAGCGCCGAAGGAGCAAACAAATTTGTGAATCTCTCAGGCAAAAAGACTCTTGCTAGACGCACCTCTGGAGAGAGCTTCTGAAGCCGCCAAAGATGTAATTCTCGCAAGGTGCGAGAAGAAACTTTCAGGTCAAAAGGACAGAGAAAACGCGCTACTAATAGCGGGTTTCTCTGTCCTTTTTTATGCTTTAAATCACAAGGTTGGTTTTTGAAACAGGTGCCTATGAGATGACATAGGTTGAAATGAATGTTTAGGAGGGAATAACATGAGCGAATTATTGAAAACCCCGTTGTTTGAAACGTATAAGTCAATGGGTGCTAAAACAATTGATTTTGGTGGTTGGGCACTTCCGGTTCAATTTTCTAGTATTAAAGAGGAACATGAAGCTGTTAGAACGAGAGCTGGTTTATTTGATGTCTCTCATATGGGAGAAATTGATGTTCAAGGTGAACATGCGCTTGATTACCTTCAGAAAATGATGACGAATGATATAAGCAAACTGAAAGAAAATAGTGCTCAATATACGGCAATGTGTTATGAAGATGGTGGTACAGTGGATGATCTCCTCGTCTACAAACACTCTGATGAACATTACTTATTAGTCGTAAATGCTGCTAACACGGTAAAGGATTTTAACTGGCTAGAAAAGCATCTCGTTGAGGGAGTTTCAATTAACAACATTTCAAATGAGATGGCTCAATTAGCTATTCAGGGTCCGAAAGCCGAAATCATTTTGCAACGACTTACTGATACTGATCTTTCATCGATTGGCTTCTTTAAATTTCAAAGTAATGTCTTGATCGCAGATGTTAACACACTCGTTTCTCGAACAGGGTATACAGGCGAAGACGGTTTTGAGCTATATACTGCTTCAGAAGATGCTCCAACGCTTTGGAAAGCGATCCTTTCTGCGGGAGAACCTGAAAGTGTTTTGCCGTGTGGACTGGGCGCACGTGATACGCTCCGCTTTGAAGCGAAGCTTGCTCTTTATGGGCAAGAATTAACAAAGGATATCTCTCCCCTTGAAGCGGGCATCGGTTTTGCTGTTAAAACGAAAAAAGAGGCCGATTTTATTGGCAAATCTGCTCTCATTCGTCAGCGTGAAAAAGGGCTGGAGAGAAAGTTAGTTGGGATTGAAATGATTGGGCGAGGAATCCCTCGGACGAACTATTCAGTCTATAAAGGGGACCAAATGATTGGTGTAGTGACAACAGGGACACAGTCTCCTACCCTAAAGAAAAACGTTGGCCTAGCGCTCATTAAGATAGAGTATACAGAAATAGATACTGAGATTGAGGTAGAAATTCGCAACAAACGTGTACAAGCAAAGGTTGTACCATCACCATTTTATAAACGTCAAAAATAACCGGATACTGAGGAGGAGAGAACATATGAAACATCGCTACTTGCCAACAACTGATCAGGACAGGAAAGAAATGCTTGAAACGATAGGAGTGGACTCTGTTCAGGCTCTTTTTGAAGATATTCCTGAATCCATACGTTTTAAAGGCGATCTGAAAGTAGAGAAACAATTATTTGAACCAGAATTGATACGTTATATGTCAAAGCTTGCCTCAAAGAATGCTAATACGATGGAGAATGCGTCTTTCCTTGGTGCAGGAGTATATGATCACGCGATTCCTTCTGTCGTTGACCATGTCATTCGTCGTTCTGAGTTCTATACGGCCTATACGCCATACCAACCTGAAATTTCTCAAGGTGAATTACAGGCCATTTTTGAGTTTCAAACGATGATTAGTGAACTAACAGGAATGGAAGTAGCGAATTCCTCGATGTACGATGGTCCTACGGCTCTAGCAGAAGCGGGTCTACTAAGTGCCGGCCAAACTAAAAAGAAAAAAATCGTCGTCTCAAAAACAGTCCATCCCGAAGCGCGTGCTGTCATAGATACTTATGCCCTAGGTCAACGATTAACAGTGGTTGAAGTTGATTCGAGCAATGGCGTTACCGATTTAGATAAGCTTAAGAATGAAATTGACGAACATACAGCGTGCGTTATGGTACAATATCCGAATTTCTTTGGCCAACTTGAACCGTTACCTGAAATTGAAAAGCTTGTCCATGAGCAAAAAGCGATGTTTGTCGTTTCAAGTAACCCTCTTGCGCTTGGTCGCCTGACTCCACCGGGTGAAATGGGGGCAGATATTGTAGTAGGCGATTGTCAACCGTTTGGTATTCCTTCTCAATTTGGTGGTCCACACTGTGGCTATTTCGCTGTGACGAAAAAACTGATGCGAAAAGTCCCGGGTCGTTTGATCGGACAAACTACTGACGACAATGGCCAGCGCGGTTTTGTTCTCACATTACAAGCAAGAGAACAGCATATTCGCAGGGATAAAGCGACTTCAAATATTTGTTCTAACCAGGCTTTGAATGCTCTTGCTTCCTCTGTCGCAATGAGTGCCCTTGGAAAGAAGGGTGTACGTAAAATGGCAGAGCAAAATATAAAAAAAGCTCATTATGCAAAAGCACGTCTTGAAGAAGCGGGAGTGGAGACAGTATTTGATGGTGTTTATTTTAATGAATTTGTCATTAAGGTCAACGGGCCAATTAGGGAATTGAATCAGAAATTACTAGCGAAAGGCATGATCGGAGGATATGATCTAGGACGGGATTATCCTGAACTTAAAAATCACATGCTTGTCGCAGTAACAGAGAATCGAACAAAAGCTGAAATTGAACTGTTTGCAAAAGAAGTGGGGGGAGCACAATGAGTAAAAATCAGCCGTTAATATTTGAACTTAGTGAACCGGAACGTATTTCTTATAGTCTTCCTGAACTTGATGTTCCTGATATTGATCTAGACGCTTTGTTGCCAGATGAGTTCAATCGCAAAACTGAACCAGAGTTACCAGAAGTGTCAGAACTCCAATTAATGCGTCACTATACTGCATTATCGAAACGTAATCATGGTGTGGATTCTGGATTCTATCCGCTTGGCTCATGTACGATGAAGTACAATCCAAAGATTAATGAAGATGTGGCAAGATATCCAGGTTTTGCTTTCATTCATCCCCTTCAAGAAGAAGAAACGGTTCAGGGGGCATTGGAGATGATGTACAATCTTCAAGAGAACCTTGTTGCTGTAACCGGTATGGATGAGGTAACTCTCCAACCAGCAGCCGGGGCTCATGGGGAGTGGACAGGTTTAATGATGATTCGTGCGTATCATGAGGCAAATGGAGATTTTAATCGTACAAAAGTCATCGTGCCAGACTCTGCTCACGGCACTAATCCCGCCTCGGCCACCGTTGCTGGTTTTGAAGCAGTAACCGTTAAATCCAATGAAAAAGGGTTGGTTGATCTTGAAGATTTAAAGCGTGTTGTCAATCATGACACGGCAGCTTTAATGCTTACAAACCCGAATACACTTGGACTATTTGAAGAGCAAATTACCGAAATGGCGAAAATTATTCACGACGCTGGTGGAAAACTCTATTATGACGGTGCAAATATGAACGCTATTATGGGGGCAGCTAGACCAGGAGATATGGGCTTTGATGTTGTGCATTTAAATCTACACAAAACCTTTACTGGACCACATGGAGGGGGAGGACCTGGTTCAGGACCTGTGGGAGTTAAGTCAGATCTCATCCCATACCTTCCGAAACCAGTTCTTGTCAAAGAGAAGGATGCATATCGTTTTGATTATGATCGCCCTCAATCGATTGGACGAGTGAAGCCTTATTATGGAAACTTCGGAATTAACGTACGTGCTTATACGTACATTCGTACGATGGGACCTGAAGGGCTCAAGCAAGTATCCGAAAATGCAGTATTAAATGCAAACTATATGATGAGACGTCTTCAAGATGCATTTGTGCTGCCATATGAACAGCACTGTAAGCACGAATTTGTTATTTCTGGTAAGAAACAAAAGAAACTTGGTGTTCGTACGTTAGATATGGCCAAGCGCTTGCTTGATTTTGGGTATCACCCGCCTACAATTTATTTCCCTATCAATGTTGAAGAGTGTATGATGATTGAACCGACAGAAACTGAGTCTAAAGAAACACTTGATGAATTCTGTGATGTTCTGCTTCAAATTGCTAAAGAAGCAGAAGATAACCCTGAAATTGTTCAGGAAGCTCCTCATACCACTGTGATTGGTCGACTGGATGAAACGACAGCTGCTAGAAAACCAATATTACGATACCAAAAAGCGTAAATTTTCATACGTATTAACCTTTCCATAATAAAAAAAGCAGCTGCCAAGCAGCTGCTTTTTACTTCTTCTTTACTTTTCCGCCCCATTTTTTGAAGCCGCCTTTTAATTGATAAAGGTCCTTGATCCCATGTTTTCTAAGGATGCTTGCTGCACGAGCTACAATAATCCCATTATAATCATACATATAGACAGGTTGATCTTTGCGGATTTCTTTAATACGCATTTTAAGTTGACTAACAGGAATATTTCTTGCCCCGAGAATATGGCCATTATCAAATTCATTTGGTTCACGAACATCAATCAGCTGGGCTTTACGGTACCCTGCGCGGAATTCTTCCTCCGTTAACGTTTTCAAATTCCTTTTCTGTATGTAGCGAGTAATGACAACATACACAATGATCGCGACAAGTATTGCGATAATCCATTCCATATACTTTGTTACACCCTTTCAAGTAAAATCGACAACCTTAAGTTTACACGTCTTTACTGATTTCCGCAAAAGAAAAAAGAATTTCTATGCAATAAATTAAGGGGAAGGAGGGGTTTCCTATTTTTTATAGGACATAAGACGGGAATGGGAGTCGCGAAAGAGGCGGTCTTCCTTTTGAAAAAATTAAGAGTGTTCATTGGTCAACCATTTTCACCTCTGCTAGAATAGGAGGAGTGTTAGAAACTAACTGTGATAAAGGAGTACCGATAATGAAGCAATGGGCATTTATTAATTCGGGAGAACGTTCTCCAGCTTATAACATGGCACTAGATGAAGCGTTACTGAAATGGCACAGTGAAGGTGTTATCCCCCCGGTTATTCGTTTTTACGGCTGGGCTCCACCAACTCTATCAATCGGGTACTTCCAGCGTATTGAACGAGACATTGATATGGAAGCCGTGGATAAGCATGGACTAGGCTTTGTGAGACGCCCTACAGGAGGAAGAGCAGTTCTTCATGATAAAGAAGTTACATACAGCGTTATTGTCTCTGAAGATTATCCTGACATGCCATCAACGGTAAGAGAAGCGTATCGTGTTATTTCAGAAGGCTTATTGATTGGTTTTCAACAACTTGAATTAGATGCTTATTTCTCTGTTCCGGAAACAGAAGAAGAGAAAGAGGAGCTTCGGGCTCCAAGATCTGGTGTGTGTTTTGATTCACCTTCTTATTATGAACTTGTTGTTGAAGGAAGAAAAGTGGCTGGAAGCGCTCAAACGCGTCAAAAGGGCGTCATTCTCCAACATGGGTCGATCTTATTGGATATAGATGAAGATAAGTTGTTTGATTGTTTCAAATTTAAAAACGATCGTATTCGAGAACGAATGCAAAGAGGGTTTAGAAAAAAAGCAGTTGCCATTAATGCTCTTAGGCATAAACCCGTATCCATTCAAGAAGCGATAAAAGCTTTTTATGAGGGTTTTCAAACAGGACTTAATATTGAGCTAGTCCCTTTTGAATTATCAGCAGAACAAGAAGCTTACGTAAACCAATTAGCGGCAGAAAAATATGCAAGTAAGGAATGGAACTTTAGCAGATAAGCACCTTCGATGGGTGCTTTTTCCTATTGACTAAACAGGAACAAATGTTCTATAGTTATTTTCGTTGTAAGAAGTGAATCGGTTTTTATTAAAACTTTAATTTGAATTGAAAGACAGAATGTGGATAATTGTGCAATAGACAAAATTCTTCTTTTTTCTCTGTTCTCGTAATTCAATCTTGGATTATCGGGTGAAATCTCTAAAATTCACTCGATTTGAAAGTTGACAAATCGATAAAACTTTCGTCGTTTTACTATATGTAGTATTGGGTAAAGAATTCTGAACACTATATATGGTTGAAAATGATTGTCTGCGTGATGGACATGTGCTACTATTAATCAAGACGATTTATTACAGTTACATACATCTAGAGTTGCTCTTATATGTATAAATGTCGAAACGGAGGGGTTTATATGACAATACAAACCAATGAAAAAAGAAGGTCTATTAACATTGAACAGTTAAATAAAGATATTGAGATGTTTGCGCAAGTGCATCCTATTACAGAAGAAATGCACCTAAGTCACAAAGGTGTAAGTCGTCTTGTCATGCTAGATCGCTATGCCTTTAAAGATACAGAGAAAAAAACATTACAAAAAGGTGATTTCGTTGTTTTAACCATTAAGGAAGATCCGAAATTTCCAGCGCGAGGTCTCGGATACATTGAACAACTCGATCTAGCATCAAAGAAGGCAACTGTTGCTGTTCATGAAGACTACGTAGGCGTACTAGATACAGAGGAAGAGAGAGAGTCTGGACTGATTGTGCGTTCATTGGACGTTATTGAAAAGCCTCTAGAAGTTTATTATGAGCAAATTGCACGCCGAAACGCTCGTGGCTTAGCAGACGTGGAGAAAACAGATGGGGAAAAGAAATATTGGGAAGATCGTTTTTATCATGAATTATCTTCAATGAATTTTGTTCCTGCAGGTAGAGTACTGTATGGTGCAGGTGCTGATACCGAAGTAACGTATTTTAATTGCTATGTGATGCCTTTTCCTCAGGATTCAAGAGAAGGTATTTCAGAACACCGCAAACAAGTAATGGAAATTATGAGTCGCGGCGGCGGAGTAGGAACAAATGGCTCAACGCTTCGTCCGAGAAATACTCTTGCTAGAGGTGTTAATGGAAAGTCATCTGGGTCTGTCTCGTGGCTGGATGATATAGCAAAGCTTACACATCTTGTAGAGCAAGGTGGGTCACGTCGCGGTGCTCAAATGATAATGCTTGCAGATTGGCACCCGGATATTATTGAGTTCATTATTTCAAAAATGCAAAATCCACGTATTCTTCGTTTTCTTGTAGAAAACACGAAAGACGAGCAAATAAAGAAACTCGCGGAAGATAAATTGAAATTCACACCACTTTCAGATGCTGAAAGATCTATGTATCAAAGTATTTTAAATTATCGGAGTATCCCAGGTACAGGTGGTTTTGAAGAAAAAGTGATGCAAGATGCACAAGAGAAGTTAGCGACTGGCGGTACGTACTCGGTTCATAATCCAGACTTCTTAACTGGGGCAAATATTTCTGTTTGTCTTACGAAGGATTTCATGGATGCAGTTGAAAACGATACTGAATATGAGCTACGCTTTCCTGACGTAGAAAACTATACCAAGGAACAAATGAGTTTCTATAATGAGAACTGGCATGAATCAGGTGATGTTCGTGATTGGAAAGCCCAAGGGTTCCCTGTAAGAACGTATCGTAAAGTTCAGGCAAAAGAGCTATGGGATCTCATCAATATTTGTGCAACATACTCTGCTGAACCAGGTATTTTCTTTATTGACAATGCTAATGAAAAAACAAACGCTACCTCTTACGGACAAAAAGTAGTAGCAACGAATCCTTGTGGAGAGCAACCGTTAGCGCCTTATTCAGTTTGTAACCTGGCAGCTGTGAACCTTGCGGAAATGGCAAATAAGGAAACGAAAACAGTTGATTTTGATAAATTGAGAGAAACTGTTGAAGTAGGCGTAAGAATGCAAGATAACGTTATTGATGCAACGCCTTATTTCTTAAAAGAAAACGAAAAGCAAGCTCTAGGTGAGCGCCGTGTGGGTCTCGGAGTAATGGGACTTCACGATTTACTGATCTATTGCGAAACGGTTTATGGCTCAGAAGAAGGAAATAAGTTAACTGATCAAATATTTGAAACAATTGCTACAACGGCTTATCGTGCTTCAGTTGATTTAGCTAAGGAGAAAGGCAGTTTCCCGTTCCTTGAAGGTGAAACAGCAGAAGAGACAAATAGATTACGTGAAGCTTTTGTTAACACTGGATATATGCAACAAATGCCGAATGACTTACGAGACAACATTATGGATTACGGCATTCGTAACTCACACTTACTAACTGTAGCGCCAACAGGAAGTACAGGAACGATGGTAGGAGTTTCGACTGGTCTCGAACCATACTTTTCATTCTCCTATTTCCGTAGTGGTCGCCTTGGAAAGTTCATTGAAGTGAAGGCAGATATTCTTGCTGAATACTACGAGAAAAATCCAGAAGCAGATCCAGAAAAGCTTCCTGAATGGTTTGTTTCTGCCATGGAGCTTGCTCCTGAAGATCATGCTGACACACAATGTGTCATTCAGCGTTGGGTAGACAGCTCGATCTCTAAAACAGTAAACGCACCAAAAGGATATACGGTAAAGCAAGTAGAAGCTGTGTATGAGCGCCTTTACAATGGAGGGGCAAAGGGTGGAACGGTTTATGTGGATGGAAGCCGTGATTCTCAAGTTCTAACTCTTAAAGCAGAGGAAAATTCATTCGAACAGCTTGAATTTGAAGATGGTATGCAGGAAAAGAAACAAGTGGTTCTTGTCGATACGATTACTGATCTACGCTCAACTGACGTGACGATTGGCTCTGAAGTAGGCAATACGTGTCCAGTTTGTCGAAAAGGGCAAGTAAAAGAAATCGGCGGCTGTAATACGTGTGATAATTGTAGCGCCCAATTAAAGTGCGGGCTTTAAGATTGAAGAGTGAAGGATAAACGTTTTCCGTTTATCCTTCATCTTTTTGTTAGAACACATTGTGTCATTCAGCAAGACGAGGCCCTTAATAAAAGCACATGGAACCTTTCCTTGTATCCGCCCATACTATGGTGTATGCTTTTATTAACTGGCTTAAATGGAATAAAAGATGGAGGGAATCCAATGGCCACTACTCCAAGTATGGAAGATTATATTGAACGTATTTATGCACTAATAGACGGAAAAGGGTATGCTCGCGTATCAGACATTGCGGAAGCACTAGAGGTACATCCCTCCTCGGTAACGAAAATGATTCAAAAATTAGATAAAGGTAAATATGTCGTTTACGAAAAGTATCGCGGCTTCATGCTTACTCCCAAAGGGAAAAAGCTAGGAAAGCGACTCGTTGATCGCCATGCTTTGCTTGAACAGTTTCTGGGTGTTATCGGGGTTAATGAAGAGAACATATATGAAGATGTTGAAGGTATTGAACATCATTTAAGCTGGGACGCGATTGATCGAATTGGAGATCTCGTTCAATATTTCGAAGAAACGAATGTCCGAGTGGATGAACTTAGAGAAGTTCAGCGAAAAAATGAAGAAGCTCATGAGGAGCAATCCGAGGTGTAATCGGATTGTTCCTTTTTTTTATGTCTCTATTCGAAAACTGCCTAGATGAATCAAATTCCTCTTTTTTGTACTAAATCTTATCTTATAAGATTAGGCTTTAATAAGGTTGGAAGGAGGTAAGGTCTTGTATATTGACGGAGTGTTTTCAGGTGGGGGCGTAAAAGGAATTGCTCTTGTTGGAGCTCTTCAAGCTGTAGAGAAGAAAGGTCTAGCATTCAAAAGAACAGCCGGAACGAGTGCGGGGGCTCTGATTGCAGCATTGATTATGGCGGGATACAACGGGAGTGAATTAGAAAGTACGTTACTTGATACAGACTTGACGACATTATTAGAGAAAAATTCTGGTTTTACCTTTCCGCTACTTCGCTGGCTGATGTTATATTGGAATCTTGGTCTTTATTCAGGAAAAGACTTAGAAGCGTGGGTTGAGGAGTTATTAAAAAGAAAGGGAATTCTCACATTTGGTGATTTGCCTGAAGGATCACTTAAAATTATTGTTTCTGACATTACGAAAGGAAGGCTTGTCGTATTACCGGATGACCTCGCTCAATATGGATTTGTACCAGAACGGTTCTCTGTTGCAAAGGCAGTAAGAATGAGCGCGAGCTTACCTTTTTTCTTCAAGCCTCAGCCTCTCTATTCAATCAATGGGAAAAAACACTATATGGTAGATGGGGGGATATTAAGTAATTTTCCTTTGTGGGTATTTCAACCCCCCGATAATAAAAAACCACTAAGACCAGTGTTGGGTTTTCAATTAAGCGCTAATTTTAATCAAGTGAATGAAAATCACATTTCAAATGCTGTTGACATGTATCAGGCTCTCTTCGAAACAATGAAACGAGCTCATGATGCACGTTACATTGAAGATCAAAAGGCTCAAAACATAGTATTTATCCCAATTAATGAAGATCTAACGACCGCCTTTAAATTAGAAAGACAAGGCCAAAAAAAATTAATCATGTTAGGAAAAGAGCGGACTTCTCAGTTTCTCAATACGTGGAGGAAAATGCCAGAAATTAAAAGAAAGGGCGGTTGATCATCAACCACCCTTTCTTTTAATTTGGTAATTATTTTACATTTAGAACAAAGGCTATGATAAAACAACGGTTCACGTGATTTTAGCGCAGCAACCATTTTCTAAAATAGAGCCCTGTTTTTCTTCTTCCCTTTACGACCTTCAATGACCGTGAAAGGATTTTGTTTTTTATCTTCTTGCAATGAACGCTTTCTAGGCGTAAGTCGTTTGGAAGGAATGACCCTTAAGTGGGAGGCATTTCTTCTAGGTGCAACTTTTTTCTTTTTTAATTTTGAAGATTGTTTTGCAGCTCTTTGATAGGCAGTTGATTGTTGCCCCATTTTTTTAGCCATCAATTTTTTGGCAATAAAGATAATCACAATGGCAATGGCTGCAGTGATAAGAAGCTGCTTGAAAAGTCCACCCGGATCAGTGAGCACTTTCCATAAAAAACCAATAGCTGCGAGACCTATTAATAAATAAATCAGAGGTTGAACAACACGGCGCGACAAATGATTCACCTCCTGTTCATCTTTACACAACTTTAGTACTTGAATCATCTTCCTCTCGCACTTTATCTCGAGAAAGTAGTTCATTAAATGAGTGGATTGCTACGTCTACTTGCTTATCATCTGGATTTTTGGTCGTTAAGAGCTGTACCCATAACCCAGGATAACCAAGTGCTTTCAGTACTGGTATGTCTCTCACTTTATTCGTTAGTTGAAGAACTTCAAAAGAGACACCAAGGACAACTGGTATTAATGCGACTCGATATAGTAATCTCACCCATAATGGGTCAGTGGGAACTAATAGATAAATAAATACGCCAATGACTACTGTAAAAAGAATAAAACTACTTCCACATCGGTAATGAAGTCGAGACTGCTTCTGAACATTTTCAATTGTAATCGGTAATCCTGCTTCATAAGCATTGATTACTTTATGTTCAGCTCCATGGTACTGAAAAACTCTTTTAACGATGGGGGTGAGCGAAATAAAATAAATGTAGCCAAGCAGTAAAATTAGCTTGATAAAACCTTCAATTAAGTTCTGAACCACGTGTCCAGGAAAAATAAATTCTAATGAAGCCGCAGCAAGCGCAGGTAACAATGTAAAGATTGTTTTCACAAATGCGAAAGAAATTACGCCTATGGCAGCAGCGCCTAATAAGAGATTTAGTTTCGAAGGTTCTTCCTTACCGAGAACCTCCTCATCTTCAGAGGGATCGACATCATAACGCTCGCTAGAGAAGTTCAAATGTTTTGTTCCATTTCCACTAGCATCGATAATCGCAACAACTCCGCGAATGAAAGGGATTTTTTTAAGTTTTGTTCGAATCGGCTTCGGCTGCTTAGGAACTTCTAAATAATCAATTGAGCCATCCTTTCGCCGAATAGCGGTTACAGATGTATGTTTCCCTTGAAACATCACACCTTCAACAACCGCCTGCCCGCCATATGCAGGCTTATTTGTATCAGACAATATCTCTCACCAACCTATTATGAAGTAGAATGTTTTGAAACGATTATACTCTAACAAATGTACTTTATACCATTCTACAAGAAATAGGCAAAAACCTCTAGGTAAGAGATGCTAATATTCATTTTCCCCAACGATAGCGATTTTAATCTTTTCAATACACAAATTTCTAATAAATAATTTTATCTACATTAGGAAAAGCTAGGTGCGAGGTGAATGAAATGGAAAAAGAAAAGCAGCAGGACTCCAAGGAGAACGAGCAACTTGAACAAAATAAACAAGAACAGCCTCTTTCTTTTACTTCGAAAATTGTCACCATAGGGATTGCTGGTGGGCTGTTTTGGGGGCTAATTGGATATCTCACATATTTATTTAAATTCACAAAGATACCGCCTTCACTCATTCTATCTCCGTGGGCACTAGGTGAATGGAAAAACCAGCAGCTTGGACAATGGATAGGGATTCTTTCGATTGGGCTAATCTCAATCCTTGTAGCTTTTTTGTATAAAGTAACGCTTGTGAAAATTAATAACATGCTTGCAGGACTTGCATATGGTGTAGTGCTTTGGGTTATTGTCTTTTATTTACTTAACCCAATGTTCATTGACCTCCCAACAATCACCAATCTTGATCGCAATACGATTATTACAACACTCTGTTTGTATATACTGTATGGCGTGTTTATAGGATATTCAATATCCTTTGAATATCATGAGAATCAACAGAAGGTCACTTCCTATTCAAACAAATGAAGCTATGGTAGAATGTTCATGGAACATTCTCTTTTTTTTACACAACATAGGAGTCAGCAGGTCCTTACTAATTATTTTAATCAGGAGACTTACATGAAAACATTTTATGTCATTAATGGACCTAATTTAAATCGCCTTGGTAAACGGGAGCCTGGCATCTATGGAAGTGAAACGCTTGAAACATTAGAGCAACGATTGTCTCAATTAGCTAACGAGAATGAGGCAACTGTTATCTTCCATCAGTCCAACCATGAAGGTGAGATTATTGACTGGATTCATGAAGCAGAGAATGCTTCGGGAATTATTCTAAATCCAGGGGCCTTTACACATTATAGCTATGCCATCCGTGATGCCATTGCTAGTGTTCCGACTCAAGTTGTAGAGGTGCACATATCAAATGTACATAAGCGAGAGTCATTTCGACATACGTCTGTCATCTCACCGGTTACAGAAGGCCAAATTGTTGGGTTTGGATTAAAGGGTTATGAACTAGCATTACAGTCATTTTTATAATTCTAAAGGAGGACGAAGTTGTGGAACGTATTGAGAATCTACGTCAGTCATTTAAAGAGTATGATATTGATGCGATGTTAATTACTTCAGCAAGTAATCGCAGATATATTTCGCAGTTTACCGGAAGCTCAGGTGTTGTCCTAATTACTGAGAAGGAAGCAAAGTTTATAACAGACTTTCGTTATATTGATCAGGCCCAGGAGCAAGCAAAGGGTTTTGAGATTGTACAACATAAGGGTCCTATTGTAGAAGAAGTTGCTAAGTTAGCTAACGCCCTAGGAGTAAAGAAGCTAGGTTTTGAAGAAACGCAAGTTACATACCAGGTCTTTAAAACATATGAAGCTAAAGTTGAAGCGAGTCTTGTTCCTATCAATGGTCTTCTTGAAAAGCATCGTATGATCAAGGATTCTAGTGAATTAAACGTATTGAGAGAAGCTACCGAAATAGCGGATGCTGCTTTTCAACATATTACAAGCTATATTCGTACGGGGATAACTGAGCTTGATGTCTCCAATGAGCTTGAGTTTTTTATGAGAAAAAATGGCGCAACCTCATCTTCTTTTGATATTATAGTTGCGTCGGGTATTCGCTCAAGTCTTCCCCACGGTGTTGCAAGTGATAAAGTCATTGGAAAGAACGAACTAATCACACTTGATTTTGGCGCTTATTATAAAGGATATTGTTCCGATATAACCCGTACAGTGGCTGTTGGAGATCCTGGCGAAGAGCTTAAAAGTGTATACCACACGGTTCTCGAAGCTCAGCTTAAGGCAATGGAAGAAATTAAGCCCGGAATGAGCGGAAAAGAAGCAGATGCAATCTCCAGAGATCTTATAGCTGCAAAAGGTTATGGAGACTACTTTGGGCATACATTGGGTCATGGTGTAGGTCTAGAAGTACACGAAGGCCCAGCGCTTTCAACAAAATCTGATACAGTGTTAGAACCGGGTATGGTTGTGACCGTTGAACCAGGTATTTACCTCTCTGGTAAGGGCGGAGTACGAATAGAAGATGATACAGTCATCACCGAGACAGGAAATGAGGCATTGTCTCATTCAACTAAAGAATTACTGATTCTCGGCGAATAATGAAAGTGAGGGACTACTTATGATTTCTGTTAACGATTTAAAAACCGGTCTTACAATTGAAGTGGATAATGGGATCTGGACAGTAATGGAATTTCAGCACGTAAAACCTGGTAAAGGAGCAGCTTTCGTGAGAACAAAGCTACGCAACCTTCGTACTGGTGGAATTCAAGAAAAAACATTCCGTGCTGGAGAAAAGGTTTCAAAAGCTCATATTGAAAATCGTAAAATGCAATATCTTTACGCAAGTGGAGATATGCACACATTTATGGATACAACAACATATGAGCAAGTAGAACTTCCTACAGAGCAAATTAATTATGAACTTAAATTCCTTAAGGAAAACATGGAAATTTCGATTCGCACCTATGGTGAAGAAACAATTGGTGTAGAATTACCAAACACCGTTGAACTTGTAGTTACTGAAACTGAACCTGGTATTAAAGGTGATACAGCTTCAGGAGGCACAAAGCCAGCAACTGTTGAAACTGGTTTAACCGTTCAGGTACCTTTCTTTGTAAACCAGGGAGATATTCTCATTGTTGATACTTCTAAAGGTGAATATGTATCCCGAGGTTAATCATTGCAAAACCGCTCTGTTAGAGCGGTTTTTTTTGTGGAAATCGTGAGTGATTACTCACTTTACAACTGAAAAACGCATGTTATAATAAAGTGAGTAATCACTCATTAGGAGGGGTTGTATGAAAAATTTTCCGGTTCAAACTCGGGTAACGAAACGTTATGGCCATACTACGATTCTAGACAATATTAAAATGACGCTTAACAAAGGTGAGATATTCGGTTTACTTGGACCCTCTGGATCAGGGAAAACCACATTCGTGAAATTGCTATGTGGCATTGAAGAAGCTACTGAGGGTGAGGTAATTGTATTGGAAAAGCAGATGCCTGATCTTAATGTCATGAAGCGGATAGGCTACATGGCACAAGCGGACGCTTTATATGGTGAATTAACCGCTTATGAGAATTTGGAATTTTTTGCAACACTTAGCGGGGTAAGTCGACGTGAGCAAAAAGCTCGCATTTTATCTGCAATGAAGCTAGTTGATTTAGAAAAAGAACTTCAAAAAAGAGTAGAGGATTTTTCAGGAGGTATGAAACGTCGTTTATCGCTTGCAATCGCATTATTACACAATCCTGATATTCTCATACTAGATGAACCAACTGTTGGAATCGATCCTTCCTTAAGGCAAAAGATATGGGAAACATTCGAAGATTTGCGAAGCAAAGGGGTTCTTATTCTTGTAACGACTCACGTCATGGACGAAGCTGAGAGATGTTCAAGGCTCGGGATGATAAAAGGTGGCCACTTGATTGCTGTAGGCACGCCAGACGAATTAAAAAAACAAACGGATTCACAGACTATTGAGCAAGCCTTTCTATCGTATGGAGGGCAATCAAATGAGAATTAGTGCTGTAGTAAAACGTATATTAAAGCAGTTTATTCATGACAAGCGGACAATGGCCTTAATGATTGTTGCTCCAATCATTATTTTAACGATGTTATCCCTTGTGTTTAACGGAGAAGACCTTGAGCTGAAAATTGGTGTTCTAGATCTACCTGATCAGATCGTTGAGAAGATGGAACAACATGCTGTTGTTAAAAATGTTTCTTCAGAAGATGCTATTGAGTCGTTATTGAAAGAAGATTATGATGCAGTAGTTGTTTTTAACAACGGAGAAAAGAAGCTATATCTTGAAGGTAGTAATCCTTCAATTAATCGAGCAGTCATTGAGCTTGTCAAAAATAGTGCGGTGAATAGTGAAGAAAAAGTGACAATGAATATATCTTATTTATTTGGGTCTGACGACATGACATCATTTGATCATTTCGGCCCGGTACTGGTTGGGTTCTTTATTTTCTTTTTTGTATTCTTAATTGCGGGTGTTTCCTTCTTAAGAGAGCGAACTCAAGGCACGTTAGAACGCGTTTTAGCTAGTCCTATTAAAAGGTGGGAGCTTGTCATCGGATATGTGGTCGGTTTTGGATTATTTACAATGGTCCAATCAGCGATCATTGCCCTATATAGTGTGTACGTCATTGATTTAAAGATGGAAGGCTCATTCTTTTATGTGCTGCTTATTACGCTCATGCTAGCATTAAGTGCCTTAACGTTAGGTATTTTACTTTCGTCATTTGCTAAGAATGAATTGCAAATGATTCAATTCATACCACTAGTTGTGGTTCCACAAATCTTCTTTTCTGGATTATTTAACCTTGATACGATCTCAAATTATCTAAGCTGGATTGGACCTTTAACTCCTTTGTATTATGGAGCTGATGCTCTTAAAAGTGTTATGATTAAAGGACAGGGATTAACAGAATTGTGGATTGATTTACTTGTTTTATTTGGTTTTTCGATTACTTTTATGATTTTAAACATCTATGCACTTAAAAAACACCGACGCATATAGAATCAGGGGGAGTTTATGAAAAAGACAGAAGACGGCACAGATTGGCTTTTTGATGAAGAGGTGAATGAGTCAGGTGATTTAACAGAAAAACAAAAACGTATCGTAAAAGCGGCCGTTGAGATGTTCCAGGAAAAAGGGTTCTCAGCTTCCTCTACAAGCGAAATTGCCAGGCGTGCTGGCGTAGCGGAAGGCACAATTTTTCGTCATTATCGTACGAAAAAAGATTTGTTGCTTGCTATTGTGACACCTGTAATGAGTCATCTTGTTGCTCCCTTTATTGTAAAAGATTTAGACAAAGTATTAAAAACAGATTATGAGCATTACGAAGATTTCCTTAGAGCTATTGTGAAAAATAGGCAGACATTCATTCGCAAACACCTCCCGATTGTTAAAATCCTCATACAGGAAATTCCATTTCATGAAGAACTTCGTACGCAATTTATTGAGCATGTTGCAAAGGACTTGTTTGATCGTTTTGAAAAAGTGATTATCCATTTTCAAAAGAAAGGAGAATTAATTCAGATCCCTCCTTCTTCTGCGATAAGGCTTTCCATTACAGCTATTTTAGGTTTCTTTCTGGCAAGATATATTATGGTTCCTGAACGCGAATGGGATGATGAGAATGAAATCGAACTGACGGTTCAATTTATATTAAATGGCTTAAAAGCACAATGACCACCCACTACTTGGGTGGTTTTTTTTGATTTAAACATGAAGGCCATTCATACTCCATTCTGAAATTTAGGATGTCATCATAAGTTGTACAAATAATCTTTGGAGGTTTGAGATGATTCATTCCGTTCTTGTGATGGGGGTGCTTCGCCTATTATCGGGTGTTATCGAGCTGGTCTCAGCCGTTTTAATTCTTATTATTCATGATCTTAAAACAGCTATGATCATTAATGCAGTGTTAGCCATTGTAGGTCCCATCATACTTGTTACAACAATGACAGCAGGTCTAATCGGTCTAGCAGGAGATCTATCAATGACAAAAATTCTCCTGATTATGGTAGGTGTAGGATTTATTTTAATTGGTACTCTGTCATAGATTTGATAGAGACATAATTCAACCTTAATAGGAATAGTAGTGTAGAGAGAAACAAGCCTGGAGAGGAGGGACATTCGTGGAAGAAGCTCTTCGCGTGCTTCCGGAAAATGTAAAGAAGATTTTGCGAGAATACACCGATATGGAAAGATCAACAATTGAAGAAATTAGAATGCGCATCAACCGTCCGCTTGAAATAATGATAAATGGTAAACCGAATTTTCCCCTCTTAAATGGACAAACGTACTTTTTTTCAAAAGATGATGCGTCACAAATGATAAATAAACTTAGTCATTATTCTTTGTATGCGCTAGAAGAAGAGTTAAAAAAAGGATTTGTGACGATTGAAGGCGGGCATCGGGTCGGTCTTGCAGGAAAAGTCATTACCTTAAATGGAAATGTAAAAGCCATTCGCGACATTGCCTCTTTTAATGTAAGAATTGCAAAACAAAAGCTTGGTATAGCAGTACCGCTTGTATCATATCTTTATGCAGGGGGTTGGACAAATACAATTATTTTAGGACCGCCGCAGTCTGGTAAAACGACGATGCTTCGTGATTTAACTCGCATTATAGCTGAAGGCGATAACGTTAGAAGAATACCATCAGCTAAAGTAGGTATTGTTGATGAACGATCTGAAATTGCTGGTTGTGTTCTGGGAATTCCCCAGCATCGGCTTGGTGACCGTGTAGATGTTCTGGATGCTTGTCCTAAAGCAGAAGGAATGATGATGATGATCCGATCCATGAGTCCAGAAGTATTGGTTGTTGATGAAATTGGTCGAAAAGAAGATAGTGAAGCTATATTTGAAGCGATAAATGCAGGAATTAAGCTTGTTGTCACTGTACACGGAACGAGTATGGATGATTTATACCGAAGGCCAAGTATGCAAGGTTTAGTCAACTCTGGATCTTTTGAACGAATAGTCGAACTGTCACGGAAAAATGGTCCAGGAACGATTCATGCGATCAAAGATAAAACAGGTAAGGAAATTCGACGTAAAAAGGTGATCTAGCATGAAGTTACTAGGTGCAGTGCTCATTATGTTGGCAAGTACGTGGGCTGGAGTGGAATGGTCGAGGACAGTGAGCGAACGATCGCGACAGTTGCGACAGTTAAAGGCAGCACTTCAATCATTGGAAGCGGAAATTGTCTATGGCATGACGCCACTGAGCGTTGCCTGTAGTCATATTTGTAGGCAGGTTGGTCATCCTGTTTCCTGGTTTTTTGATTCATTCAGGAAAAAGCTCGATGCTGGGCAAGGGACAGCTTATGAAGCCTGGATGCAAAGCATGGAAGAGGTTTGGAAGTATACGGCATTTAAACAAGAAGAGAAGGAAGTGATGAAACAACTTGGTGCCACCATAGGACAACACGATCGAGAGCATGAACAAAAACAAATTAAACTTGCCTTGATTCATTTGGAGAGAGAAGAACGAGAAGCGAGAGACAATCAAATGAAGTATGAGCGCATGTATAAGAGTCTTGGTGTTCTTGGGGGGATTCTTCTTGTCATATTATTGATTTAGTCATTGGGAGGAAACGGAAATGAATCATGATGTAAATACGATTTTCCAAATTGCGGGTATCGGCATCATTGTAGCCATGCTTCATACTATTCTCAAACAAATGGGGAAAGAAGAGTATGCCCATTGGGTAACGCTGATTGGTTTCATTGTTGTTCTTTATATGGTGATCACCATCATTGATGATCTTTTTCAGAAAATACGAGGGGTCTTCCTTTTCCAGGGTTAGGGGGTGACTGCGATTGATATTTTACAAATCGTTGGATTGGGATTAATCGCTACCTTCCTTGTGATTGTTGTTAAAGAACAAAAGCCTGTGTTTGCCTTTACGATTACGGTTTTCACAGGCGCTTTAATTTTTCTTTATTTAATAGGAGAAATACAACATATTATTCAAATGTTAGAAAGTTTGGCCTCTAAAGCAAATGTTGAAATTGTCTATGTTGAAACGGTGTTGAAAATAATTGGAATTGCGTATATAGCAGAATTCGGGGCCCAAATTGTAAGAGATGCAGGGCAAGGTGCAATTGCTTCAAAAATTGAACTTGCAGGTAAACTGTTAATCTTAGCGATGGCGATTCCGATTCTTACACTTATTATCGAAACGGTACTTAAGCTTTTGCCATCATAAGAGGGAGGAAGAGGACGTGCCCCATATGAAAAAAACAATGTTGATGTTGCTATTCCTCTGCTTCACCCTTATGCAGGTACACACCACCGCACATGCACAGGGCGAAGAAGAAGAGCCGATATCTACTCAATTTGTAGACAAGCAGTTAAATACGCTCGGCTTAGAAGACATTCAGGCTTACTGGGACGAAGTGATTAGAGAATATGGTGGTTTTTTGCCTGAAAGTCAAAAAGGATCTTTCATGGATTTTGTGAAAGGTAAAAAACAACTTTCTTTAAAAGCGTACTTAATAGGGTTGCTAAAATTCCTTTTCCATGAATTGCTCGTTCACGGAAAGTTACTGGGAAGTTTAATTCTATTAACAATCTTCAGTATTCTCCTGCAAAATATGCAAAATGCCTTCGAACACAAGGCGGTGAGCACCGTTGCATACGGCATTATTTATATGGTTCTAATTATACTTGCACTAAATAGTTTTCATGTAGCCATTCAGTATACAGAAACCGCCATTGCGAACATGATGAGTTTTCTTCTAGCGTTAATTCCTCTGCTGTTAGCTTTAATGGCTTCTGTTGGTGGTGTTGCTTCTGTGGCCTTTTTTCACCCAATCGTCTTATTTTTAGTGAATACAGGCGGATTATTAATTCAAAAGTTTGTCCTACCGATGCTCTTTCTATCAGCCGTTCTTGCGATTGTAAGTACAATAAGTGATCAATATAAAGTAACCCAGTTATCGAATTTAATACGGAATATCGCAATCGGTACGCTCGGAGTATTTTTTGCAGTTTTTTTAGGTGTTATCTCAGTCCAGGGCGCATCAACTGCTGTAGCGGATGGTGTTACAATTCGAGCGGCTAAATTCGTAACAGGTAATTTTATTCCTGTTGTAGGAAGGATGTTTACAGATGCAACGGATACTGTACTTAGTGCCTCGGTTCTCTTAAAAAATACTGTAGGACTAGCTGGTGTAGTGATCTTACTCATGATCTGTGCCTTCCCTGCAATAAAAGTTCTCTCATTAGTGCTGGTTTATAATATTGCCGCAGCAGTCATTCAACCATTAGGTGGTGGGCCGATCATTCAGTCACTTAATGTGATATCAAAAAGCATTTTATTTATATTTGCTGCTCTTGCTATTGTATCCTTAATGTTTTTTTTAGCGGTAACGATTATTATAGCATCTGGAAATATCACGTTAATGGTGCGTTAGGAGGTGTGAATTGTCCATTATTACAGGCTGGATCACAAACATTATTGTTCTTATTTTACTAGCTACTGTGCTTGAGTTGCTGTTACCAAATTCGAATATGCAACGATATGTCAAAATGGTCATCGGTTTAATGCTAATGGCGGTCATTCTATCACCTATTTTAACGATTTTCACAAAAGATTTTGATGCCATGTTAAAATCTGCTGCTCTTACAGATTCAACCCCGGATGTGAGGATGGAAAATCAGATAGAATCAAAGAAAAGTGAAATACAAGCATCCAATGCTGCATATATTGAAGAACAAATGGCTGTCCAAATGAAAAGCCAGGTTGAAAAGGAGTTGAGAGACCAGTTTAATCTTGAAATTACGCAGGTAGGGCTTGAGTTACAAGAGGGAAAGGGAGAAAAGAATATTCAACAAATTGCAGTAACAGTAAGGAAAGCAGTAGAATCGGATGTTCAGGAAATTGAAGCGGTAACGGTATCATCAGAAAGTAAGGAAGAGGAAAGTCACTCAACAAATGCACGTTCCAAGAAAGTCGCTTATTTTCTAGCTGATAAATGGGGATTGTATCCAAACCAGGTTGGCGTTCAGGTGAAAGGAGGAGAGTAGGAACGTGGATGAAAAACCAACAAGCTGGCTAGCTCAATTAAAAAAACCGAAGAAGAAAAAAGGAATTCCGATCTATTATCTCCTGATTGCTGCAGGCATTGGCATCATTTTCATGTTTTCCGGCAGTTTCTTCTCGAAACCTGATCCTGCCCAGGAGGTATTTAATGAACAGGGGAGCTCCTCGGAAAGTGAAGAAGTTTTCAGCCAAAAAAAGTCAAATCCGTCGACAATGTCAGATTATGAAAATATGTATGAAACACAATTGAAGGAAGCGTTAGACGAAGTGGCGGGAGTATCAGAAGCCACAGTCATCGTTAATCTAGATTCTACCGAGCAAAAAGTTGTTGAAAAAAACAGCACTTCTACTGATAAATATACTTATGAATCTCCAAATGATGGAGGGTCAAGAAAAATTGAAGAACAATCAAGCGATGAACAAGTTGTTGTTGTTCAAAATGATAATGGTCAGGGTCCGATCGTAGTTAGTACAAAGAAGCCTGTTGTAAGAGGGGTTGTTGTCGTGGCAGTCGGAGCAGAGAATATGGAAGTGAAAAAAATGATCGTTGATGCAGTGACGAGACTACTTGATGTAAAAAGTCATCGAGTGATGGTTTTGCCGAAAAAATTAAAGGGGGAATCATAAAATGGTCTTAAAAAAGCAAACGGTATGGTTATTAACAATGTTAAGTTTAATTATTGTTCTATCAGCTTATTATATTATGACACCTGGTACGGATAATGTGGCGTTTGTGGGAGATCAAGATGAGCAAAGCGAAGAAAGTGTAAAAGGAGAGGAAGCGAAAGAAACGAACGGTGTTCAAGATGAATCCGTTTCGATGAATGTTTCTGGAGATGAAGCCTTTGCTGCCTTGAGACTTGAGATTCAAGAACAGCGAGATGCCGCCATTGAAGATTATACAGCTGTTATTGCGAGCGAAGCTTCTGCAGACTTAAGAAATGAAGCTCACGAACAGCGCCAAGAATTAATGGCATTGTCTCAAAAGGAATCCGTTTTAGAAAACGTCATAAAATCAGAAGGGTATAGTGATGCAGTCGTTTATACCCTCGACGACGAAAAAGTAAGAGTTATTGTAAAAGCGGATCAGCTATCGAATGAAGAAGCGAACAATATTATGGTGCTTGCAGAAGAACAGCTAGGGGATGGTCATAGAATTGCGGTAGAATTTCAACCGGCGGCAAAGTAGAGATGGGGAGTTACTCCATCTCTTTTTTTATTAGCACTAAGAAAATTAGTAGTGAAAACGATTTCTTTATTTGTTACTCTAAGTGAAGGAGGGGGTTCAGTGTTGACTTCTACCAAGTAACCGAAAGTTATGATATGATGAATAGGATTAGGACCAGCTGTTAGTTAATGGTCTTAATATGTGAGGTTGGATGAATTGCCCATTTTTAGGGAGATACTAATCATCATTCTTATTATGCTATAATCGCTATAAGTTGGAGCGTGTCTTCTAAACAGAAAACCTCCTTACTACTAAAATTAGCAAAAAGACGACAGGGAGTGGAAATCTTGTTAAAAGTTCAAGAAATTCGCGAATTGATCAAACTAATTGATCAATCAAGCATTGATGAATTTGAATATGAAAGTGATGGATCTAAGATCGTATTAAAGAAAAATGAAGTGCAATATGCAGAGGCACCTGTTCAACAACCTGTACAGCAAACCATTGCACAACAGCCTGTTGATCAAACGATGCCTGCTTCTTCTCCTGTAAAAGAAGAGCCTAAAGCGGCTGAAAAAGAAGAAGTACAAGATGAATCTTTACATAAAATCGAATCACCAATGGTTGGAACGTTCTATGCTCGTCCGAATCCAGAATCGGAACTTTACGTGAAAACTGGAGAAAAAGTTTCAGAAGATAGCGTAGTCTGCATCATTGAAGCAATGAAGCTTTTTAATGAAATAGAAGCAGAGGTAAATGGAGAAATCGTTGAAATGCTAGTTGAGGATGGACAGCTAGTTGAATACGGACAACCTCTGTTTTTAGTGAAAGCATAGGTGATGATGGTATGGAGATTAAGAAAGTACTTGTAGCCAATCGAGGAGAAATTGCCGTTAGAATCATCCGTGCTTGTGAAGAGCTTGGCATTGAAACAGTTGCAGTGTATTCTCAAGCGGATAAAGAAGCCCTGCATGTTAGGTTAGCAGATGAAGCTTATTGTATTGGACCAACTGCTTCAAAAGACAGCTATTTAAACTTCACCAATATCATGAGTATTGCAACGGTAACCGGTGTTGATGCGATTCATCCTGGTTATGGATTTCTTTCAGAAAACGCAGACTTTGCAGAGTTATGTAGAGAGTGCAATATTACGTTTATTGGTCCAAGCCCTGAGGCAATTAGTCGTATGGGTACAAAGGACGTAGCTAGAACAACGATGAAGGAAGCGGGAGTTCCGATTGTACCGGGGTCAGAGGGCATTGTGAAGGACGCGGAGGAAGCGGTAGCTCTAGCAAATGAAATGGGATACCCGGTTATTATCAAGGCAACTGCTGGCGGTGGAGGTAAAGGGATTCGAATTGCTAAGGATGAAAATGAATTAGTAAAAGGAATCAATATTACTCAGCAAGAAGCATCGACTGCCTTTGGAAACCCTGGTGTTTATATTGAGAAGTTTATCGAGGATTTTCGCCATGTAGAAATTCAGGTTCTTGCTGACAACCATGGGAATGCCATTCATCTTGGAGAGCGAGATTGCTCAATTCAAAGACGTTTACAGAAGCTTGTAGAGGAAACGCCTTCGCCAGCTCTTGATGAAACAATCAGAAAGAAAATGGGTGATGCGGCTGTTCGTGCTGCGAAAGCCGTCCAATATTCTGGTGCAGGAACTGTGGAGTTTATTTTTGAGCCAACAGGGAATTTTTATTTTATGGAAATGAATACTCGTATTCAGGTTGAGCATCCTGTGACAGAAATGGTAACGGGTATTGATCTGATTAAAGAGCAAATTCGAGCGGCTTCTGATGAAGTTTTGCGTTATAAGCAGGAAGATGTCACATTTAAAGGGTGGGCGATTGAATGTCGTATCAATGCAGAAGACCCTGACAAGAAATTCATGCCATCTCCCGGAAAGGTTGACATGTATCTTCCGCCAGGTGGGTTTGGGGTTCGTGTAGACTCAGCTGTCTATCCTGGTTATGATATTTTGCCTTTCTATGATTCAATGGTTGCAAAGCTTATAACTTATGCTGATACAAGAGAAGAAGCGATTGCTAGAATGAAGCGTGCTCTTGGAGAATTTGTCGTGGAAGGTGTAAAAACGACTATCCCGTTCCATATGCGCTTAATGAATCATGAGAAATTTGTGAGTGGTGATTTTAATACAAAGTTTCTTGAAAAGTATGACTTAACAGAACAATCTACGAATTCTAAGTGAGGTGTTCAAAATGAATGAACTTCAATCATTTGAAATGGAAGAGCACGATACTGGGCTTGGAAAAGTCGAAATATCACCAGAAGTTATTGAAGTAATCGGGAGCATTGCAGCTTCAGAAGTTGACGGCGTAGCAGAAATGAGAGGGAATTTTGCTTCAGGTGTTGTTGAACGCTTTGGGCGAAAGGATCATCGAAAAGGTGTTAAGGTAGAGCTTGATGAGGATGGAATCATCCTTGATGCTTACGTTGTGGTGAGCTATGGTTTATCTATTCCAGAAGTGTGTGAGAAGGTGCAGGAAAATATTCGCCAGGCGCTTCTTACCATGACGGCACTAGAAATCAGCGCGGTGAATGTGAGCGTCGTTGGAATTACATTTGATAAAAAAGAAGTGGAAAACGAAGAATAAGCAGCGGGGCACATCCCCACTGCTTTTTTTTTGCTTCTTTTTTGGAAGTAATACCAACTTATTTCACTTATACGTGCACGCTCCACGCTAGTTGCCAACTAGATGAAAACAATTGGACATTGCAAAACCTGTATTTGTCCTCTACAATATGCTATTATTTATGGGTATAGCAATATAAGCGTAAAGGGAGTATAGCAATGAAAAGAAGACATGCAAGAGAAAAAGCCATCCAGGTATTGTTTCAAATAGATGTGACAGACACCGATCCACGTGAAGCCCTGCAACACGTTTTAAATGAGGGAGAAGGTGACGAGTTTCTATCTGAGCTTGTCTTCGGAACGCTTGAGAATCTTGAAAAGATTGATGCGGTCATTAAAGAGAACCTTGTTAATTGGACCTTTAGTCGAATTGGTAATGTAGACCGTTCAGTTCTTCGAATGGCTACCTATGAAATGGTTATGAGAGATGATATACCAGTAAATGTTAGTTTGAATGAGGCGGTTGAACTAGCAAAATTGTTCGGTGGAGAAGAATCGGGACGTTTTGTGAATGGAGTCCTCTCTAAAATCATGCAAAAAAGTTAATACCATTAGGAGGGGATCGGTATGAAAGCGGATCGTTATATATCGGTTACAGCTCTTACGAGACATGTGAAGCGGATGATCGATAATGAGCCAGCACTGCAAGATGTCTGGTTGCGTGGTGAATTGTCGAACGTGAAGCTTCACAATCGAGGGCATCTTTATTTTACTGTGAAAGATGATAAATCTCGGGTTCAGGCAGTGATGTTTGCAGGGAATAACCGTCAAATGAAATTCAAGCCGGAAAATGGCATGAAAGTCCTTATTCGAGGTGAAGTTTCTGTATTTGAACCGTACGGTCAATATCAGTTGTACGCGAAAGAAATGCAGCCTGATGGAATTGGAAATCTGTATTTAGCTTATGAAGAATTGAAACGAAAACTCGAATTTGAAGGATTGTTTTCAGAAACCCTCAAACAGCAAATTCCGCGCTTTCCTACTGAAATTGGTGTTATTACTTCCCCAACTGGAGCCGCTATTCGAGATATTTTCACCACCATTAAAAGACGTTATCCCGCTGCAAGGATAACGGTGTTTCCTGTGCTAGTTCAGGGGAATCGAGCCAAAGGATCAATTGTTCAAGCCATTGAAATGGCAAATGCGATGAAAATGATCGATGTGTTGATTGTTGGACGTGGCGGCGGATCAATAGAAGAATTATGGGCATTTAACGAAGAGGAAGTTGCTAGAAGTATAGCGAATTCTAAAGTGCCGATTATTTCAGCCGTTGGTCATGAAACGGACTTTACAATTGCGGATTTTGTATCAGATTTAAGGGCACCTACACCAACTGGTGCAGCAGAGTTAGCGGTACCTAGCGTAGTGGAATTGAAAGAGCGGGTTGACCAAAGAGTACATAGACTCATGAGAGTCATGCAAGAGAAGTTAGCTACCGATCGCGATCGATTGTCAAATCTTCAAAGATCATATGCATTTCGCTATCCTGATCAACTATTGAAACAGAAGGAGCAGGAGCTCGATTTACAAGTAGAACGATTGCAGCGAAACATGAAGCGGTTGCTTTCTTATACTTCTGAGCGAGTTGGTCGTAATCATAAGCAGTTAATGAAACAGCATCCACAAAAACTTCTTAAAGAGGCGAGTCAAGAGCTTGGAGAGCTTAAACACTCTTTAACTAAGGAGATGCAACGTGTTTTAAATGGAAAACAACGTGATTTTTCACTTGCTGCGGGAAAATTGAATGCTTTAAGTCCATTAAAAGTAATGGAACGTGGATATAGCCTTGCATATAAAGAAGAAGAACTCGTTAAATCTGTTCATCAGGTTCAACCTGGAGATGTGCTAAAACTTGAAATGTCAGATGGGAAAATTGATTGCCATGTATGGGGATTAGAGGAGAGTGATTCGAATGGAAAAAAATGAGAACGTAACTTTTGAAGAAGCGATGGAAAAATTAGAACAAATTGTTGGGGCTTTGGAAGAAGGAAATGTCCCTCTTGAAAAGGCCATTTCTCTTTTTCAAGAAGGAATGAATTTATCAAACGTATGTCATGAGAAACTGCAATCCGTTGAAGGGAAAATGGATCAAATTGTTGAAGAAAACGGTGAAATTAAGCGTTTTTCTGTCCAGGAGGATGAAGCGTGACTTCAGATCTCAGTTCCTATATGAATGAATGCAAGCAATTGTTAGACGAAGAACTTCCCGCCTACATTGAACGTCTTGAAATGCCAGAATCATTAAAGGAAGCAATGTTGTATTCCATTCATGCAGGTGGAAAACGAATCCGTCCAATATTATTGCTCGCTACGGTAGAAGCCTTTGGTCGATCGACTAAGGAAGCCATTCCAGTGGCGTGTGCAGTTGAAATGATTCATACGTACTCACTCATTCATGATGATTTGCCTGCAATGGACAATGATGATTTACGTCGAGGAAAACCGACAAACCATATCGTATATGGGGAAGCTACGGCCATTCTTGCTGGAGATGCGCTATTAACACAGAGTTTCGAACTTATTGCAGATTCCAATTTAGCAAGTGAACAAAAAGTTGATCTGATTAAACTGTTATCACATGCTGCAGGTCCTTCTGGTATGGTTGGTGGACAAATGGCGGATTTAGAAGGTGAAAAACAAGAATTAACACTCGAACAACTTGAGTATATTCATCATCATAAAACAGGCAAGCTACTTGTTTTCTCTATCATGGCTGGTGCAATCATAGGTCATGCTACAGATCAGCAACGAGAACATCTGCGTGCTTTTGGTGAACATATTGGCCTGTCCTTCCAAATTAGCGACGATATTCTAGATGTTGAAGGAGAAGAAGGTAAGATTGGAAAAGTTCCTGGTAGTGATGAAAATAACGAAAAAAGTACTTATCCGAAGCTTCTCACTCTAAAGGGAGCAAAAGAAAAACTTAACTACCATACAAAAGAAGGTTTAGCTCATCTTGCTGCGGCTAACATAGAAATAAGCACCTTACAATCCATTGCGAAATTCATCGTAGAACGTGATCACTAACACATAATTGAGCATAAAATGAATGTGTGGTATAATAAATTAAGACTGAGTGGTGCAGTATTCTAGTCAGTTCGCCATTTCTGAAGGCGGGCCTAAAAATCCGCCATAGGGCACATCGATGAAGTTCCTGGTGTTGGCTTGAGTCGCCCAGACTTGGGTCGATGCTGGGAGTTAAGGTCGCAGGGCGATCCACAAAGGCATGTGGGCGTTGACCCTGCTTCCGCGGAGGCCCATTCTTGTAGCAGAGCGGTTAACGCTGCCTGCTATGAATTGGGGTATGAACCTGTTGCAGCTGCATGGGAACGCAGTTGAACAGCGTAGCCTGCCTTGAGTGGAGCTAGAGGGGATTATGGATTATTGGAAATTTGCAGCTCGGCCGGCCGCTTTTTTCCTACCACCCATATGAAATCTGCTCTGCAAAAGAGGCTAGGAAATGTGTGGAACTGTTGAGGAAAACTCCTAGACTGTTCCGAGTGACACTTAAAGGGGATTATAGTGCGGACTAAGTGGTAATCCAGTCTAGCGCATGGTGACTACGCTAAGATTGATGTAAAGGGAAACCGCCTGAACGGCGACGTTCAGGTATCGATCTGGGAAAACCTACTGGACCTAAGCCGCAGTCTTTACTCTTTAAGTGACCACTCTGCGATACATAATACAACAGGGGTATTCAATTAACAGGGAACAGGGGGAAACGTACTGACTCCTTGATGACCTGTTAGTTGGATACTTATTTTTATGTGATTATATAATGGACAAGGAGTAGATATGAAAGCTTCCGTATCAAAATCCATAAACTGGAGTTTAGCTATTGCCGTTATCACACTTGTGTTAGCGGCTATTTTTTCAATTATATCAACAGCGGTATTGAGTGGAGTTTCCTGGGCAATCGGGATGATCGTGGTTCTATTGATCGTTTTAATTGGGATATTCTTTGATACAATTGGGGTAGCTTCTACTGCTGCCAATGAAGTGCCATTCCATGCGATGGCTGCTGAACGCCTTACCGGTGCGAAACATGCGATCTTTGTGACACGCAACGCAGACCGCGTTGCAAGCTTCTGTAATGATGTAATTGGAGACATTTCGGGTATTATAAGCGGTACAGCCTCTGCAACCGTTGTCGTCCAATTAACACTTCAACTTGGACATAGCGACGGATCTTTGTTTCAATATATAATATCAGTCGTATTTACAAGCGTTATCGCTGCGTTAACGGTTGGAGGAAAAGCGCTCGGAAAAACGTTTGCCATCCACTTTTCTACAGGCATTATCTTTCAAGTAGGACGATTTTTATACTTTGTAGAAAAAACGTTTAAGATTAAGATGGTAGACAATCAATCCAAAAAGAAAAAGGGAAACCGTAAATCGAAATAAGAAGGGGAGGACATTCCCATGGATTTAGAAAAGATTGAAAATCCTAAGTTTCTAAAGAATTATGATATGAACGACATGACCGAGCTTGCTGAAGAAATTAGAAGTTTCTTAATTAACAAACTTTCCGAAACAGGTGGACATCTGGGGCCGAATCTTGGCGTAGTTGAACTGACAATTGTGCTTCATAAAATATATAATAGTCCAAAAGATAAATTTATTTGGGACGTTGGTCACCAGGCGTACGTACACAAGATTCTCACAGGACGTGCTTCAAGATTTGACACTCTCCGAAAATATAAAGGACTATGTGGCTTTCCGAAGCGAAATGAAAGTGAGCATGACGTCTGGGAAACAGGGCATAGTTCTACCTCATTATCAGCAGCAATGGGGATGGCTGCTGCCCGTGATATGAAAGGAACAGACGAAAACGTTGTGGCCATTATTGGCGATGGGGCCCTTACAGGCGGGATGGCACTAGAAGCCCTTAATCACATCGGCCACGAGCAAAAGGACATGCTTGTCATTTTAAATGATAATGAAATGTCCATTGCTCCAAATGTGGGTGCACTTCATAACATCTTAGGAAAGCTTCGGACAGCAGGTAAATATCATAAAGCGAAGGAAGAGCTTGAGTATTTACTGAAGAAAATTCCTGCGTTTGGAGGAGCACTTGCTTCAACAGCAGAGCGCGTTAAAGATGCTTTGAAGTATTTATTGGTTTCCGGCATTTTCTTTGAGGAACTTGGATTTACTTATCTTGGACCCGTTGATGGTCATGATATCGAAGCCCTTATGGAAAATATTAAATATGCTAAGAAGACAAAGGGACCTGTTCTTATTCACGTTCTTACGAAAAAAGGAAAAGGCTATCAACCTGCAGAAAGCGATCAAATTGGCGTCTGGCATGGGGTGAGTCCATATAAAATCGAAGCCGGGGAACAAATTAAACCGAAAGTAGCAGCGCCTGGTTATAGTAAAGTCGTTAGTGAAACAGTGCGAAAGCTTGCGGAGAAAGATAATCGAATCTCTGTCATCACTCCTGCGATGACAGTTGGATCAAAATGGGAAGCATTTGAAAAGCAATTCCCTGAAAGACTATTTGATGTTGGGATTGCTGAACAGCATGCAACTACAATGGCAGCAGGGCTTGCAACTCAAGAGTTAAAACCGGTGTTATCAATCTATTCTACGTTTCTTCAAAGAGCATATGACCAGCTTGTTCACGATGTTTGTAGACAAAACTTGAATGTTTTCCTCGCAATCGATCGTTCTGGTCTGGTCGGAGCAGATGGTGAAACACACCAGGGCGTTTTCGATATTTCTTTCCTCAGACACTTGCCAAACATGGTGCTCATGATGGCGAAAGATGAGAACGAATTACAACATATGGTTTATACAGGAATGAAGTACAACCAGGGACCTATTGCTGTACGATATCCTAGAGGAAACGGCATTGGTACAAAGATGGATCAAGAACTAAGAGAAATTCCTATTGGTAGCTGGGAAGTCATTCGTGAAGGTACAGATATTGCGTTATTATCATTTGGTCCAACCCTTCAAGATCTGTTAAGTGCAGCTGAGAAGTTAGAAAAAGAGGGTGTTTCAGCACGTGTTATTAATGCTCGATTTATAAAACCTCTCGATGAGAAAATGATTGCAGATCTCATGCAAGAAGGAATACCGATGCTTACAGTTGAAGAAGCTATACTCCAAGGTGGATTTGGTAGTGCTATTCTAGAATATGTTAATGATAGTGGCTATCAGCATGGAAGAATTCAGCGTATGGGAATTCCGGATGCTTACATTGAACACGGTAGTGTAGGTGAGTTATTAAAAGAAATTGGGTTAACTGCAGATGATATTGCTGAGAAAGCGAAGAAAATGATTCCAGCTAAACAAAAGAGGGCATAAAAGAGCATGGCAAAAAAAGAAAGACTGGATGTACTACTTGTAAACCGAGGCTTGATTGATACAAGAGAAAAAGCAAAGAGAGCAATCATGGCAGGTCTTGTCTTCTCAGAGACGGAAAGAATGGACAAGCCAGGAATGAAAGTGTCGGAAGATATCCTTCTTCAAATTAAGGGAGACACATTACGTTATGTTGGACGTGGCGGTTTAAAGTTAGAGAAGGCGATTGACGTTTTCTCTCTTGATCCGAAAAACAAAATCGTCTTAGATATAGGCTCTTCAACGGGCGGGTTTACCGACTGTGCACTTCAAAACGGTGCTTCTCTCGTTTATGCACTTGATGTCGGTTATAATCAACTCGCATGGAAATTGCGGGTAGACGATCGCGTGGTAGTGAAAGAAAGAACAAATTTTCGATATGCAGTCAGAGAAGATTTTCAACAAGGACTTCCTGACCTTGCAACAATTGATGTTTCGTTCATTTCTTTAAAATTGATTCTACCTGTTTTAAAGAAAATTTTAAAAGAAAATGGAGAGGTCATCGCGCTTGTCAAACCGCAGTTTGAAGCTGGACGTGGAGAAATAGGCAAAAAGGGAATCGTTCGTGATAAAAAAATTCACCAGCGTGTACTGAAAGAAATGATGGATTTTGCTGAAGGAGAAGGCTATAAAGTAAACGGTGTATCCTATTCCCCTATAACAGGAGGGGAAGGAAATATCGAATTCTTATTATATCTTGGTTGGCAACAGGAAGACATTGTCGACAATGTTCCTTCTGCTGAAGAAGTTGTGGAAGAAGCACATCAGAAACTATAGAGGATGCACGAAGTGTGTCCTTTTTCTCGTTCATCTTCACACTGGCCATTTTGAGTTGGAAACAAACGGGAGTTGCGAGTGAATATTTATGAGGGTCTATACAAAAGACGAAAAGGGCTATATAATAAGGCTGTCAGATTTTACTTGCCGGAGGTTATACAATGAATAAAGGGCAACGCCATATCAAAATACGTGAAATGATTGCGAATCAAGATGTTGAAACTCAGGACGAGCTTGTTTATTGTCTGAAAAGTGCAGGCTTTAATGTAACACAAGCAACAGTTTCTAGAGATATTAAAGAGCTTCATCTTGTTAAAGTGCCAACAATCGATGGCAGGTATAAATACAGTCTGCCGGCAGATCAGCGCTTTAATCCGCTTCAAAAATTAAAAAGAACCTTAACAGACGCGTTTATTAGTATTGATCATGCAGATCATCTTATTGTAATGAAAACGCTTCCTGGGAATGCGAATGCCATTGGTGCGCTAATTGATAATCTCGACTGGGAAGAGATTATGGGGAATATCAGCGGTGATGATACCATTCTCATTATTTGTAAGAGTGCCGAAGCAGCGCCGATGTTATCACAACGTTTTATTGATATGCTGTAGAATAATGAATGAGGATCTTTGAAGGTGGGAGAATATGTTAGCGGAACTATCCATTCGTAATTTTGCGATCATAGAAGCGATAACCGTTTCATTTGAGCGTGGGTTAACCGTTCTTACTGGAGAAACAGGCGCTGGTAAATCCATTATTATTGATGCCATAGGGCTTTTAGTTGGTGGGAGAGGTTCAGCTGAATTTGTGCGTTATGGAACGAAGAAAGCAGAAATTGAAGGGTTATTTCATATTGATACGAACCATCCAACAGTGCAAAAGCTTGAAGATGTAGGAATTGAGTTTACAGATGACATGGTGGTGTTACGCCGTGACATATCACATACTGGAAAGAGCATTTGCCGAGTTAATGGAAAGTTAGTCACACTTGGTATTTTGCGCGAAATTGGTCAAACGCTTATTGATATCCATGGACAACATGAACACCAGGATTTAATGCAATCAGATAAGCACCTTACTTTACTCGACCAATTTGGAGACCGATCCATTGGGCCAGCTCTTTTGGAATATAGGGAAGTTTATCAAAGGTTCAAAAAAATCCAGCAACAAATGAAGAATTTAACTGAAAATGAGCAGCAAATGGCTCATAGACTTGATTTAATTCAATACCAACTTGAAGAAATCACGAAAGCTGAACTTTCTCCGAACGAAGATGAGGAATTAATGGAAGAGAAATTGCGATTAGGTAACTTTGAAAAGTTATTCTCTGCGCTTCAGGATGTTTATGATTCCCTTCATGGAGATAATAAAGGCTTAGATTGGGTTGGACTAGCGATGTCGCAGCTCGAGTCAGTAGTGGACCTTGATGAGGAATTGAGGGGGTATCATGAAGAGGTCGCCAATCAATTCTATCTACTTGAAGAGACAGCAGGCAAATTAAATACATATCGAGATCAACTTGAATTTGATCCAGCACGACTAGATTTTGTAGAAGAGCGACTAAACGAAATTCAAATTTTAAAGCGAAAATACGGGGAATCTGTAGAAGAAATCTTGGAGTACGCGGCTTCAATTGAAGATGAAGTAGATGAGTTATTAAACAGGGAAGGCCGTGTAGATGAGCTACAGTCTGATTTGAAAGGCATAAAAGCCGATCTAACAGTAGAGGCTGATAATTTGACCGGCCTACGTAAAAAAATAGCTGGTGAGCTTGTCGCATCAATTCATCATGAGCTTCGAGATCTTTATATGGAAAAAACAGAATTTGCGATTCATTTCAATGAGCGTGATGAAAACAAAAAAGATTTCTTTCACCGATCTGGACAAGATGATATTGACTTTATGATCTCTACAAATCCTGGTGAGCCGCTTAAAGAACTTTCAAAAACGGCTTCTGGCGGAGAGTTATCTCGAATCATGTTAGCCTTAAAGTCCATTTTCTCAAAGCATCAGGGCGTTACCTCTATTATATTTGACGAAGTAGATACTGGAGTGAGTGGAAGAGTGGCTCAAGCCATGGCGGAAAAGATTCAGCGTCTTTCTTCCGGGTCCCAAGTTCTTGTTATTACTCACCTTCCACAGGTAGCCGCCATGGCAGATCATCACCTTTATATTTCGAAAGAAGAAACCGGTGAAGGTCGAACAAAGACAAGTGTTGGAAATTTAAGTGATGATGAACAAATTGAAGAACTTGGAAGAATGATCGCCGGTGCTGAGATGACAGAGCTTACGAAGAAACATGCGAAAGAATTGTTGCATCAAGCAAACCAAATTAAATCATGATTTGAAATGCTATCCAACTCAGGGTAGCATTTTCATTTTTAGAGGTTATAATAACGGCGACTCAAGGCAAAATTATAGATACAGCCATGTTGGAGGTGTGAGCAAGAGCGAGGAGAGTGAAGGATTGAAGATAGAGATGTTTCGTAAGTTGTTGGGTTTAGTTCTCCTTGGGTTTTTAATCGGAATCGGCTTTTCAAAACCAGTACAATTATTTTTATCCATTCCAAATGAGATTATCATGTTTGAAGGAGATCAAACGAAAATTTCATCTGTTGTTCCTGCCGTTGCAACACTTGGAACCACTGAAGTGGCAAGCTTAGATCTGCAAGGAAAAGAAATTGCAGTTAACGGCGACAGAAGCGGTTCAGATATCATTGATTTAGCTATTGGAAAGATCCCAGTCAAGAAAGTTGATGTAAAAGTTCTTCCAGACTTTAAAGTGATCCCTGGCGGACAATCAATAGGTGTTAAGCTAAACACGCGTGGTGTTCTGGTTGTGGGTCATCATTTGATTCATACAAATCAGGGGGATCGGTCACCTGGAGAAATAGCAGACATTCAAGTAGGCGATATTATCACAAAGATAAATGGTCAAGCTGTACAAAAAATGAGTGATATTGGCTCGATTGTTAAAAAAGCTGGAAACAATGGTAACGCATTAGAAGTAACGATTGTGAGAGAAAATGAAGAACTGAGTAAGAAATTGGTCCCGGTTAAAGATAAACAAAATGAAGCCTATCGAATTGGATTATATATCCGAGATTCTGCAGCAGGCGTTGGTACGTTAACGTTTTATCATCCAGATTCAAAAAAATATGGTGCTCTAGGCCATGTTATTTCTGATATGGATACGAAGAAACCAATTGTCGTTAACCGTGGTGAGATATATCCTTCTTCTGTTACATCAATTGAAAAAGGAAGTAATGGACATCCTGGTGAAAAGTTAGCAAGGTTTTCTAAAACAGATCAAAAGCTTGGTACTATCACGCGAAATAGCCCATTTGGTATTTTTGGTGAGATGAATAAGGAAGTGAAAAAAGGCATGTATGACAAACCAATGCCAATTGCGCTTTCTCATCAGGTGAAAGAAGGACCCGCAAAAATATTGACGGTAGTAAAAGGTAGTGAGGTAAAGGAATATGATGTAGAAGTAATCAGTTCAATCCCTCAAAAGTTTCCTGCTACAAAAGGAATGGTTATTAAAGTAACGGATCCACAGTTATTAAAAGAAACCGGTGGAATTGTTCAAGGAATGAGTGGAAGTCCGATTATTCAAGATGGGAAAGTGATTGGAGCAGTTACTCATGTGTTTGTTAATGATTCCACTTCAGGCTATGGGGTTCATATTGAATGGATGCTCGAAGAAGCCGGAATCAATATTTATGAAGAGAGTCGCAATGAGAAGCGAACAGCGAGCTAAAAAAGCTCAATGTTCGCTTTCTTTCGTTTTCAAACCATGGTATACTTTGGATGAAGAAAATTCGACAAAATTGAAAGACAATTCAGAAATTGTATTTATGTGTAGTAAATTGAAGGATATTAAAGATTGATGAAGAATTGATATTGTTTTTAAATGTTTTTAGAAATTTTAGAGGAAATTTATAACTTCCGTTGAATTTCTATACTACTACGGTAACCAAACTTGTGGAAGGAGAGACGGAGCCGTGCAAAAAATAAAAGTATGTTTAGCTGATGACAATCGCGAATTGGTTAATTTGATTGAGGAATATATGTCACGACAAGAGGATATGGAGGTAGTCGGAACCGCATCCAATGGACAGGAATGCTTAGAAGTGCTTGAAGATCAAGAGCCTGATGTACTAGTGCTTGATATTATTATGCCACACCTGGATGGTCTTGCAGTTCTCGAACGACTAAGGGAAATGAATTACACGTGTAGTGTGATTATGCTCACTGCATTTGGTCAGGAAGATGTTACGAAGAAAGCTGTTGATTTAGGAGCATCTTACTTTATTTTAAAGCCGTTTGATATGGATAATTTAGCAAGTCACGTGAGGCAGGTTAGTGGCAAGAAAACGACGTTTACTAAAACAAATAGCGGATCATATAAACGACCACAGCGAGAAAATCGTCCAAGAAACCTTGATGCAAGCATCACGAGTATTATTCATGAAATTGGTGTGCCGGCACATATTAAAGGTTATATGTACTTAAGAGAAGCCATTACAATGGTATATAATGACATTGAATTATTAGGTTCGATTACAAAAGTGCTTTATCCTGATATTGCGAAAAAGTTTAATACGACTTCATCTCGAGTTGAACGCGCAATTCGTCATGCGATTGAAGTTGCTTGGAGTAGAGGGAATGTAGAGTCAATCTCGAACTTATTTGGTTATACTGTAAGCATGTCGAAAGCAAAGCCGACCAATAGTGAATTCATTGCGATGGTCGCTGATAAACTGCGGATTGAACATAACATGGATAATTATTCTCATAGCAGATAAGCTTTTCATTTAATAAAAAAAGATTATCATACAACAAAAAAACAAAGCCCTTTCTTTTGAATGGGGCTTTGTTTTTTTGTTTGATTGCATTACTGTTTTTTTGAAGAAAATCTTGGCTGTACTTTATTTCGTTTGCGATCTCGATAAAAAATAAACCCGCCAACGAAGGAAAGACCAGCGATAAGGAAAATGAGACCGAGAATAAATTGAACAACAAGAGAAGTGAACGGTGGATTTAATACGCCGAAAAGAACATCTCTCATTAATTTAATACCAATAACACCAATGATTCCAGGAATTAAGACAATAAGTAAAGCAATTAACCTCATTACTGGTGCACCCCTTCTACACATCACTAGTGCTATTGTAGCGAAGTCTGGATGATGTGTCTATGTATGTCAGCAACTAACAAAAAAACGAAGATAACCGTGCATGATTTGTCAAAAATAAAAAATACATGTATGATTAGTATGAAATATATTGCATGTATAGGGTGCAGGTGATGAAGAGTTGCGAACATGTATGATTGTAGGTGCTGGAAAAGGTGGAGTGGCACTTCTGGAGATTTTGCAGGAAACTAAGATGATGGAAGTTATCGCAATGGTGGACTGTAACCAAGACGCACCTGGTATTCTGAAGGCTCGTAAAAGTGGAATTGATGTGTTTGAAGACTGGAAAGTAGCATTAGAACATTTTGAAATCGATGTCATTGTAGAAGCTACGGGAGATGAAGCGGTATTTGAGGAAATCAGAGATAAGCGAGAAAAGCATACTGTTTTGATTCCCGGATCAGTAGCAAATATCGTTTTAAAGCTAATTGAAGAAAAAGAAGTATTAATTGATACATTACTTCATCAATCGAAGCAACAAGAAATCATTTTAGATTCGACACATGATGGAATGATTGCAGTTAATGTCCATGAGGAAGTGACGTTGTTTAATCGCAGTGCTGAGAAAATTACTGGGATTACCAAGAAGCAAGCTGATGGGAGAGTAATTGGATCTCTGATGGCTTCTAGTATGCTCCCTCGCGTTCTTTCTTCAGGTAAAGCTGAAATTAATCAAGAGCAGCTTCTTCCAAATGGAAAGAAAATCATCACGACAAGGATTCCAATGTTTGATGATGAAGGAAGCCGAATTGGCGCGCTAGCGGTTTTTAAAGACATGACGGCAATCGAGCAAATGGCACAAGAGGTAACAAATTTAAAAAGTGTTCAATCAATGCTTGAAGCCATCATTCAATCATCCGACGAAGCCATTTCAGTTGTAGATGAAAACGGTAAAGGGCTGATGATTAATCCAGCTTATACAAGGTTAACGGGTCTTAGCCGTGATGAGGTTATTGGCAAACCGGCGAATACAGACATTTCTGAAGGTGAAAGCATGCATATGCGTGTGCTTAGAACGAGAAAGCCGGTGCGCGGCGTGCAGATGAAAGTTGGTCCAAAGAAGAGAGAGGTCGTTGTGAATGTTTCGCCTGTGATTGTTGATGGACGTTTGAAAGGAAGTGTAGGGGTTATTCATGATATTTCAGAATTACACTCTTTGAATAACCAATTACAACGAGCCAGGCAAATTATTAGAACGTTAGAAGCCAAGTATTCCTTCGAAGATATAATAGGGAAATCAGATGAGATGACTTTTTCAGTTCAGCAAGCTAAATTAGCTGCCTCTACCCCAGCGACCGTTCTTCTTCGTGGGGAATCGGGTACAGGGAAAGAATTATTTGCGCACGCCATACATAATGCAAGCGATCGAAAATACAACAAATTTGTCAGAGTGAATTGCGCTGCCATTTCCGAATCGCTATTTGAAAGTGAACTTTTTGGTTATGAAGATGGAGCGTTTTCAGGTGCGCGTCAAGGTGGTAAACGAGGGCTTTTTGAGGAAGCGAACGGTGGGAGTATTTTTCTAGATGAAATTGGGGAAGTTTCGTTAGGGACGCAGGCAAAGCTCCTTCGCGTACTACAGGAACGAGAAATTGTACGAGTAGGTGGTGCAAAACCAATTTCAATTAATGTAAGAGTCATCGCAGCAACGAATGCAAAACTTGAAAAAAGAATAATCGATGGATCGTTTAGGGAAGATTTATATTATCGATTAAATCGGCTACCTATTCAAATAGCTCCATTGAGACAACGGAAAGAGGATATTGGAGCACTTGCGAAGCATTTACTGACAAAAATTAATCAAGATTATGGAAGAAATGTAAGAGGGATAACCCCAGCAGCTGTGGACTATTTAACATCTTATGACTGGCCAGGTAACGTGAGGGAATTTGAAAACGTTTTGGGAAGAATTGTGATTCATATGGATGTTTCAGAAACGATGATCGATTTACACCACCTTCCTTCGCTATTAAGTGAAAAGAAGGATGCTGAACTGCTGTCGGTTGAACGAACCCCTGATAAGATGCTATCTCAGTTAGTTGATGAATTTGAAAAGAAAACAATTCGTCAGACACTTGATGTTTATGAAGGAAATAAAACAGCGACAGCAAGGGCGTTAGGTGTATCTCTACGTAATCTATATTATAAAATGGAGAAACACGGAATTGAAAAATCTAGCATGCAATAAATTGCATGATGTGCATTTTATTGCATAGTCGATTCGACTTAGAACCTAGTTCCATTAAGAAGTTAGAATTGGCACGAAACTTGCATAATAGTATGATGGCGTAAAAGGAGGACACCGATGAATCTAGAACAACTTGTGAATGATCTATCCAAACAGCCTAATAAAACAGTTGCCCTTGCTGCTGCAGCAGATAAAGGCGTAATTGAAGCGGTCCATAAAGCCATTAGGATACAGCTCGCTTCCTTCATCCTTTACGGTGAAAAGCACGAATTGAAACAAATGTTAGCCGATGAGGGATTAATTGAGTCACCATCCCTTCAAATTGTTGACGCCCAATCAGAGCAAGAGGCTTCAAGAATGGCTGTTAAAGCCGTTAGAAATGGAGAGGCCGATGTGTTGATGAAAGGAATGGTCTCCACCTCGGTGATTTTAAAGGAAGTATTGAATAAAGAATATGGTTTGAGAAAAGGAAAAATCCTTTCTCACGTAGCTGCTTTTGATATCGAAGGCTACGAGAGACTAATTTTTGTAACTGACTCCGGCATGAATATTGAACCGGATTTAACGCAAAAGGGTGAAATCGTTAAGAACGCAGTCGCTATTGCGAGAAGCATTGGAGTTGAGCTACCTAAAGTTGTCCCATTGGCTGCGGTCGAAGTCGTTAACCCTGCTATGCAAGCAACGCTTGATGCAGCAGCCCTGACCCAGATGAATAAAAGGGGGCAGATTTCTGACTGTTTCATTGATGGGCCACTAGCATTGGATAACGCTATTTCCGAAAAGGCAGCAGAACAAAAAGGAATACAAAGCGAAGTAGCAGGAAAAGCAGACATTCTTCTTGTTCCTTCTATTGAAGTTGGGAATGCACTTTATAAATCACTCGTCTATTTTGCACATGCAAAAGTAGGAGGAGTCATTGCAGGCGCTAAAGCACCTATTGTCTTAACATCTCGAGCGGATAGTTCAGAAAGTAAAGTATATAGTATCGCGCTCGCAGTAAGTTCAGCTAAATAATTAAGAAGATAAGAGAGAGGAAGATTACTTATGGAACTTTTTACTTATATGGAGAAATATGATTATGAACAAGTGGTTGTTTGTCAGGATAAAGCTTCAGGGTTAAAAGCAATTATTGCCATTCACGATACAACTCTTGGGCCAGCTCTTGGTGGAACTAGAATGTGGACATACGCTTCTGAGGAAGCTGCATTTGAGGATGCCCTTCGTCTAGCAAAAGGAATGACTTACAAAAATGCTGCAGCAGGTTTAAATCTTGGGGGAGGAAAAACGGTTATTATTGGAGACCCTCGTAAAGATAAAAATGAAGCCATGTTCCGAGCGTTTGGACGTTACATTCAAGGATTAAACGGTCGATACATAACGGCTGAAGATGTAGGTACCACTGTCCAAGACATGGATACAATTCATGAAGAAACTGAGTATGTAACGGGTATTTCACCTGCATTTGGCTCTTCTGGCAATCCTTCTCCTGTTACTGCTTATGGAGTTTATGTAGGAATGAAAGCGGCAGCTAAAGAAGCATTTGGAACTGATTCATTACAAGGTAAAACAGTAGCTGTTCAGGGTGTTGGAAATGTTGCATATAACCTTTGTAAACACCTTCATGAAGAAGGAGCTTCTCTAGTTGTTACTGATATCAACAAAGAATCAATTGATCGTGCTGTAACAGACTTCGGGGCAAAAGCTGTGGATCCAGATGACATTTATGATGTTGACTGCGATATTTTTGCACCGTGTGCATTAGGAGCCATTATTAATGATGATACAATCAACAGAATTAAAGCTAAAGTGATTGCGGGTGCAGCAAACAATCAGCTGCGTGAAACAACTCACGGTGATCAAATTCACGAAATGGGTATTGTCTATGCGCCAGACTATGTTATTAACGCAGGTGGGGTAATTAACGTTGCAGACGAGCTTTATGGCTATAATCGCGATCGTGCAATGAAACGCGTTGATGGAATCTATGACACGATTTCCAAGGTCATTGAGATTTCAAAACGTGATGGCATTCCAACATATGCAGCAGCAGACCGTCTTGCTGAAGAAAGAATTGAGCAAATGAAGCAGTCAAGGAGTCAATTCTTGATGAACTCTCAGAATATTTTAGGTCATCGTAGATAAACGGAGGGTTTGGAGTGACAGATAAAGTATATCGACTTCTGGTAATCAACCCGGGATCAACCTCAACGAAAATTGGAGTATTTGATAATGAACGTGCCGTATTTGAGAAATCATTACGGCACGACACAGATGAAATTAATCAATTTAAATCCATCATTGATCAATATGAATTTAGGAAAAACACCATTCTTGAAGCTTTAGATGAAGAAGATATTAATATTTCGAGACTGTCTGCTGTCGTAGGTCGTGGAGGGTTATTACGTCCAATTGAAGGTGGTACGTATGCTGTTAATGAACGTATGCTTGAAGACCTACGTAATGGTTTCTCAGGTGAACACGCTTCCAATTTAGGAGGAATAATTGCTTTTGAAATTGCTGAACAGCTCAATATTCCCTCCTTTATAGTAGACCCTGTCGTTGTAGATGAACTGCAAGATGTAGCACGTCTTTCTGGAGTGCCAGAAATTGAACGCAAAAGTATTTTCCATGCATTAAATCAAAAAGCTGTAGCAAGACGAGTAGCTTCTCAATTAAACAGTAAATATGAAGACCTTAACCTTATCGTCACTCATATGGGTGGCGGGATAACCGTTGGAGCCCATCGTAAAGGAAAAGTCGTGGATGTGAATAATGGGTTGCACGGTGAGGGACCATTCTCACCAGAACGGGCTGGTACGGTTCCTGTTGGTGATCTTGTCGCGATGTGTTTTTCCGGAGAGTATTACGCTGATGAGATCATGAAGAAGCTTGTTGGACAAGCAGGGTACGTTGGATATCTTGGGACAAACGATGCCGTGAAAGTTGAACAGCGAATTGATAATGGAGATGAGAAAGCGAAACTGATCTTCGATGCCATGGCGTATCAGGTAGCTAAAGAGATCGGAGCGGCGAGTGCTGTTCTTGCAGGAGAAGTGGATGCGATTGTTTTAACAGGAGGACTTGCTTATGGAAAACAATTTGTATCTCAAATTACTGATCAGATTAAATGGATTGCTGATGTACTCGTTCATCCAGGTGAAAATGAGCTTCAGGCCCTTGCTGAAGGTGGATTACGAGTGTTAAGAGAAGAAGAACAGGCGAAAGTTTACCCAGTTACTTCAATCGAATCGATCGTATAGTGATTGTGTGAAAATTGGTGCGGTTTGTATCTTGTTTAAGAAGAAAATGGAATAAAACGTTCAACAAAGGAGAATTTGAATGGCTGAAGAATATGATCTTGTCATAATGGGTGGAGGTACGGGGGGCTATGTAGCTGCCATTCGTGCTTCCCAGTTAGGTCTAAAAACGGCAATTGTTGAAAAACGAGAACTTGGTGGTACCTGTTTGCATCGTGGCTGTATTCCTAGTAAAGCATTGCTTCGCAGTGCTGAAGTTTATGCTACTGCGAAGCATGGTGAGAAATTTGGTGTTATGGCAAAAGAAATTGCATTGGATTTTAAAAAAGTTCAGGAACGAAAGCAGAGCATTGTTGATCAGCTTCATAATGGTGTGAAGCACCTGATGAAACAGGGAAAAATCGATGTGTTTGAAGGGTTCGGTCGTATTCTTGGCCCATCGATCTTCTCACCAATGCCTGGGACGGTTTCAGTTGAGATGAATAATGGGGAAGAAAATGAAATGTTGATTCCTAAAAACGTGATTATCGCAACAGGTTCAAAACCTCGTACCCTTCCAGGACTTGAGGTAGATGGCGAGTATGTGATGACATCGGATGAAGCTCTTCGTATGGAAAGCCTCCCATCTTCCATTATCATTGTTGGCGGTGGCGTTATTGGAATCGAGTGGGCATCCATGCTTGTTGACTTTGGAGTAGAGGTAACTGTACTCGAATATGCTGATCGTATTGTCCCAACGGAAGATAAAGATATCTCTAAAGAAGCGCACAAGCTTATGAAGAAAAAAGGCATTAAGCTGTTCACTGGTGCAAAAGTGATAGGCGATTCTTTATCTAAAGATTCTGGTGTATCCATTCAAGCGGATCATAAGGGAGAAACCAAAACGTTTACTGCGGATAAGATGCTTGTGTCAGTAGGACGAGAAGCAAATGTGAAAAATATAGGTCTTGAGAACACCACAATTGAAGTTGATAAAGGCGTTATTCAAACCAATGAATATTATCAAACGAAAGAATCTCATATTTACGCGATTGGTGATGTAATCGGTGGTATGCAACTTGCCCACGTTGCTTCACATGAAGGGATTACTGCAGTAGAACACTTAGCTGATCAAGACCCTGAACCGATCGATTATACTCAGGTTTCTAGCTGTATTTATAGTAGTCCAGAAATGGCAAGCGTAGGGTTAACAGAAGCACAGGCGAAAGAGCAAGGTCATCATGTCAAGATTGGTAAGTTCCCTTTTAAAGCCATTGGAAAAGCGCTAGTATTTGGTGAATCAGATGGGTTTGTCAAAATTGTTGCTGATGCAGATAATGAGGATCTTTTAGGTGTACATATGATTGGCCCTCATGTAACGGATATGATTTCTGAAGCAGGCTTAGCAAAAGTCCTTGATGCAGCTTCGTGGGAAGTAGCCCATACCATTCACCCACATCCTACACTTTCTGAGGCAATCGGTGAAGCTGCACTAGCAGTGGATGGGAAAGCAATTCATTCTTAATAAAAGGTTTATTTAAGGAGGTAAAACATTATGGCTGAAAATCGTCATGAAGCATTAGGACTTTCTGATGAAAGAGTGCTTGAAATGTTTGAAACAATGTTAATGGCTAGAAAGATCGATGAACGTATGTGGTTACTGAACCGCGCTGGAAAAATCCCGTTCGTTATTTCTTGCCAGGGTCAAGAAGCAGCTCAGGTTGGATCTGCATTTGCAATGGATCCAGAAAAAGATTTCGTTGCACCTTATTATCGCGATATGGGAGTAGTCCTCTCATTTGGAATGACAGCAAAAGATCTCATGCTCTCAGGTTTTGCAAAAGCGGAAGACCCAAACTCAGCTGGTCGCCAGATGCCGGGTCACTTCGGACAGAAAAAGAATAACATCATTACCGGCTCCTCTCCTGTAACAACGCAAGTGCCTCATGCCGTTGGTTTTGCTCTAGCCGGTCGCATGGAAGGTAAGGACCTTGTCACGTTCTGTTCATTCGGAGAAGGATCTTCCAATCAAGGTGATTTTCATGAGGCAGCGAACTTTGCAGGTGTGCATAAATTACCGGTCTTATTTGTATGTGAAAATAACAAGTATGCCATTTCCGTACCAGTTTCAAAGCAGTTAGCTTGTGAGAAAGTGTCTGATCGCGCGATTGGATATGGCATGCCGGGAGTTACGGTTGATGGCAATGACCCTCTTGCTGTCTATGAAGCTGCAAAAGAAGCGGTAGAAAGAGGGCGTCGCGGAGACGGGCCAACATTAATCGAGACAGTATCCTATCGTTTAACACCACACTCAAGTGATGACGACGATCGCGCCTATCGTACACGTGAAGAAGTAGAAGAAGCGAAGAAAAAGGATGCGATCATTACATTTGCGGCTTACTTAAAAGAAGTTGGCGTTCTGACTGATGAAATTGAAAAAGAAATTCATGAACGTGTTCAAAAAGAAGTAGATGAAGCAACAGAATACGCAGAAAATGCAGATTATGCACCTGCTGAAGATGCAATGAAGCATGTATACGGAGAGTAAGGAGGAACCATTATGCCAGTTATTTCATATATTCAAGCGATAACCCAGGCCTTAAGAGAAGAAATGCAGCGCGACGAGAAAGTTTTTGTTCTAGGCGAGGATGTTGGTGTACGTGGTGGTGTGTTCCGCGCAACGGACGGACTTTATGATGAGTTTGGTGAACACCGCGTCATTGATACCCCACTTGCAGAATCAGCGATTGCTGGTGTTGGCATTGGAGCTGCGATGTACGGAATGCGACCAGTTGCAGAAATGCAGTTTGCTGATTTCATTATGCCGGCTGTTAACCAAATCGTATCCGAAGCAGCTAAAATTCGTTACCGTTCAAATAATGATTGGGATTGTCCAATTACGATTCGTGCCCCTTATGGTGGAGGCGTGCACGGAGCGCTTTATCATTCACAATCTGTTGAGGCGCTTTTCGCAAATGTTCCTGGGCTTAAAATTGTGATGCCTTCAACCCCTTATGATGCGAAAGGTCTATTGAAAGCTGCCATTCGCGATAACGATCCGGTATTATTTTTTGAGCATAAACGTGCGTATCGTTTAATTAAAGGACAGGTTCCTGAAGAAGAGTATACGCTACCTATTGGCAAAGCGGATGTGAAACGTGAAGGTGACGATATTACTGTCATTACATACGGCCTAAGTGTTCACTTTGCTCTTCAAGCAGCAGAGAAGCTAGAAAAAGACGGTATTTCTGCTCACGTTCTCGATCTTCGTACAGTTTATCCACTTGATCGCGAAGCCATCGTAGAAGCAGCCAAAAAGACTGGCAAAGTTCTTCTTGTGACGGAAGACAATAAAGAAGGAAGTATTATTAGCGAAGTTTCTGCAATTATTGCAGAAGAGTGTCTTTTTGATCTTGATGCACCAATTCAGCGCTTGGCAGGTCCTGATGTACCAGCGATGCCGTATTCTCCACCTATGGAGAAATACTTTATGCTGAATCCGGATAAAGTAGAAAAAGCGATGCGTGAACTAGCAGAATATTAAACGATTGGAAGAAGTGGAGGGTTTATTGTGGCAGTTGAAAAAATACTGATGCCTCAACTTGGAGAAAGTGTCACAGAAGGAACGATCGAAAAATGGCTCGTTGAAGTCGGTGATACTGTAAACAAATATGATCCAATTGCTGAGGTCAATACAGATAAAGTAAATGCGGAGGTGCCTTCATCGTATACGGGAGTCATTAAAGAACTAGTGGCTGAAGAAGGCGATACGATTGAAGTTGGTGAACTCGTTTGTTATATCGATGTTGAAGGTGGAGCTGCTAAAGAAGAAAAGCAGGAAGAATCAACAGGTCAACAGGCGATTGAAAACATTTCAGAAGAGAAGAAAGAGCAGGATGAGGATCAGCCGATGAAACGTCGATACTCACCAGCAGTTCTTCGAATGTCACAAGAAAATAATATCGATCTTGAACAAATTACGGGATCTGGTAAAGGTGGGCGTATTACCCGAAAAGATATCCAGAAGGTAATTGACTCAGGTGAAATTCCAGCACCGAAGCAAGAACAAGCTCCTGCTGAAAAGAAAAACGAAGAGAAGAGTGAAGCTCCAAAAGCTCCAAAAGCTCCAAAAGCACAAGCCAAATCAATCCCAGAAACGAAGAGCGCGGATGTTCCTGTAGCAGAAGGTGACCTTGAAATTCCAGTGACAGGCGTTCGCCGTGCTATTGCGAACAATATGCTTCGTAGTAAGCACGAAGCTCCGCACGCATGGACCATGGTGGAAGTGGACGTAACAAATCTTGTTGAATATCGTAATGGAATGAAAGATGATTTCAAGAAGAAGGAAGGCTATGGTCTAACATTCTTTGCTTTCTTTGTTAAAGCTGTCGTAGAAGCTCTCAAAGAATTCCCTCAAATGAATTCAATGTGGGCTGGCGATAAAATTGTTCAGAAAAAAGATATTAACATTTCGATTGCAGTTGGTACAGACGAGTCGCTTTTCGTTCCAGTTATCAAGAATGCAGATGAAAAGTCAATTAAAGGCATAGCTCGGGAAGTGAAAGAGCTTGCCCAAAAAGCAAAAACAGGTAAGCTAAAAGGTGAGGAAATGCAGGGTGGAACGTTCACTGTGAATAATACTGGCTCATTTGGCTCTGTACAATCGATGGGCATCATTAATTATCCGCAAGCTGCTATTCTTCAAGTTGAGAGCATTGTGAAGCGTCCGGTCGTTATGAATAACGGGATGATAGCTGTGCGAGATATGGTAAATCTTTGCCTCTCTCTTGATCACAGAGTACTTGATGGAATGATTTGCGGTAAGTTCCTTGCTCGAGTGAAAGAAAACCTAGAAACAATCTCAAAAGAAAATACGTCTGTCTATTAATAGGAACAGCCATCTTAAAGGATGGCTGTTTTTTTTCGATGGATGAAAGCGTTTCTTGGAAAAGTATCGTGATTCGCGATACAATAAGAAAGAAAGCGATTTGAATTAAGGGAGGAATATGGAATGTCGATGGATTTTAATCTATTTATGAACGATGTTGTGGCAACAGCTCGTGAAGAGATCAAAGCAGCAGGATATAAAGAATTAACAACACCTGAAGAGGTAGAAGAGGTTGTGACAAGCAAAGGTACAACGCTTGTGATGGTGAACTCTGTATGTGGCTGTGCAGGGGGCGTAGCACGTCCAGCTGCAAAGATGGCGATTACTAATGAGAAAACACCAGATAATCTTGTAACGGTATTTGCCGGTCAGGACAAAGAGGCAACAGCAAAAGCACGTTCTTATTTTACTGGATTTGCACCATCATCTCCTTCATTTGCTATTTTAAAAGATGGAGAAATCATTAACATGGTTGAACGTCATGAGATTGAAGGAAGCGATCCTGAAGAAGTTTCTGGCATGTTACAATATTTATTCAATAAATATTGCTAATCATTATAAATCAGCATTCGGCATTTTGCCGGATGCTTTTTTTATTGTTTTATGCATTTTGTATTCGTTTTCAAATCCATGATAGAAACTAAAAAGACTCTTGTTTTGTTGTATTAACAGAATTAACTGAAAAAACTTACTTTTATTTATATAAAAATATATGAATAAAAATGTAGAATGTATGTAGATTGTCTGGTATAGTGATGAATATACAAGAAAACGAATTATTATACATTCATCAGGGGGAATAAAAAAATGAAAAAAAATTGGTTCATCATCATCGCTGGATTGTTTATGGTAATCGGACTTGCTGCGTGTGGCAGTTCAAATGAAGATGCAAAGAGTGGAAATGAAGAAGCAGGAGAAACACTCGTAATGGGAACTTCGGCTGATTATCCACCATTTGAATATATTGATTCAGCTCAGGGAGAAGAGATTATCGGATTTGATGTGGATATCGCTAACTATATTGCAAAAGAGTTAGGTTATAACGTTGAAATCAAGGACATGGATTTTAGTGGACTCATTACAGCATTAAGTAGTGAACGTGTCGATTTTGTACTTGCGGGAATGACGCCTACAGATGAACGTAAGGAAAATGTAGATTTCTCTGATATTTATTATTCAGCTAACCATATGATCTTATCTTCAAAAGATAACGAAATGGTAAAGCCTGAAGATCTTGATGGAGCAAAAGTAGGGGTACAGCTCGGTTCCATTCAAGAAGACAAAGCAAACGAATTAAAAGATAGTGGTATTGATATGGAAATCATTACGCTAAATCGTATCCCAGAACTGATTCAAGAACTTAAATCAGGACGTTATGATGCCATTATTATTGAAGATACTGTCGCAAAAGGCTACTTAGAAAGCAATGACGATCTATCTGGTGAAAATCTTCCTAATACAGAAGAGGCTGGATCAGCTGTAGCCTTTCCGAAAGATAGTGAGTTAACAAAAGAATTTAACGAAGTGATTAAGGAAATGAAGGACAATGGTAAAATGGACGAACTTATTGAGAAATGGTTTGGTCAGGAGACAGTAAAATAACATCTTAGAAGAAAGGATGAAGAGGCATGAATTTGGATTTTGGTCAATTCGTGCCTAATATTCCATACATCCTGCAAGGAATATTGGTCACGTTAAAATTTGTTAGTGTTTCAGCAATCGTAGGGTTTGCACTTGGTACAATTCTCGCATTATTTAAGATCGGGCGATTAAAGATTCTTAGTTGGATAGCGGATGCTTATACATCTGTTTTCAGAGGTACCCCTCTTATTTTACAGCTATTATTATTTTATCATGCAACACCTCAGTTAACAGGGTATGATATTTCCGCTTTTGAAGCTGGAGTTCTCTCATTTGGATTAAATTCGGCTGCCTATATATCAGAGATAATACGAGCAGGAATTCGTGCGGTTGACAGTGGACAAAATGAAGCCGCCGCCGCCCTGGGCATACCATATCGACCAATGATGAAGGATATTATTTTGCCGCAGGCTATGAAAAACATTTTACCTGCCCTCATGAATGAGTTTATTACTTTAACAAAAGAATCTGCCATTGTCTCTGTTATTGGCGTATTTGATATTATGAGAAGAAGTCAAATAGTGGCTGCTGAGAAGTTCAAATACTTTGAACCGTTGCTGATTGCCGGAATCATTTACTATGTACTCGTTATGGTGTTGACTCTAGTAGGTAAATTAGTCGAAAGGAGAATGAGTCGAAGTGATTAAAGTAGAGAATCTTCACAAGAAATTTGGGGAAAATGAAGTGTTGAGTGGTATTCATACATCGATTCAAAAAGGTGAAGTAGTGGCGATCATTGGGCCATCTGGATCTGGTAAGTCGACTCTTCTTCGTTGTATGAACCAACTAGAACAAGTAAGTTCAGGTACGATTTGGGTGAACGATAAACAACTCACGGATCCTTCAACTAATATTATGCAGTTGCGTCAGTCGATTGGAATGGTGTTTCAACATTTTCATCTCTTTCCACATAAAACTGTGCTAGAAAACCTAATCTATGCACCGATTAAGGTGAAAGGGTTAAAGCGTAACATGGCTGAGAAAAAAGCTTATGAACTCCTTGAGCAAGTTGGTCTTTCGATGAAAGCAAATGAATATCCTAAACGATTGTCTGGTGGACAAAAGCAGCGTGTTGCTATTGCAAGGGCGCTAGCAATGGAGCCGGAGTATATGTTGTTTGATGAGCCTACTTCTGCACTAGATCCAGAGATGGTTAACGAAGTACTTGATGTGATGAAGGATCTTGGCAAATCGGGAATGACAATGGTTATTGTGACACATGAAATGGCGTTCGCAAGAGAAGCGGCAGATCGGATTCTATTTTTAGATGGAGGAAAGCTTGTTGAGGAGAGTGACCCTTCATCATTTTTTAGTAACCCTCAAACGGATCGAGCAAAAGCGTTTCTAGATAAAGTGTTGTAAAGTGGACATTTGGTGTGTTCACTTTTTTTGTCTTTAAGTACGAAATTAGGCTTCCTACATAAGTATCATAAGAAAAATCATGATGAAAGCGTTCTTAAAATGAATTTAACTGTTCAATCAAGAGAAAATGGTTTAGACTCTGTTAATTGAAGGATATTAATGAAGTAACTCTTATTGTGGAAGGAAGAATCTTTATTGAAAGTGAAAATTGGTTATCGGACATTAAAAACAGCAATAGGAACAGGGGTTGCCATTACAATAGCGCAGCTTTTCTCTCTAGATAACTATGTTTCTGCAGGTATTTTAACAATTCTTTGTATTAAACCTACAACTAAACGGTCATTTCGAAGTTCATGGGAACGATTTTTGGCTTGCTTACTTGGTATTGTATTTAGCGCGGTGTTTTTTGAAGGAATTGGTTATACGCCATTTAGCATTTCGCTCTTGCTGCTTTTCTTTATTCCGGTAGTTGTTGCGGTAAAGGCAACGGAAGGAGTTATTACCAGTTCAGTTATCATTCTCCATATTTACAACTTTAATAATGTGAGTTGGGAGATCGTATGGAATGAAGTAGCGATTATTGTGATTGGAATAGGCGTGGCGCTTCTATTTAATCTTTATATGCCAAGTCTCCAAAAAGATTTAATGAAAATTAGGAAACAAATCGAAGAGAAATTTTCTGTCATATTGATGGAATATTCGGTTTATCTTCGTGAAGGTGAAAGTAGCTGGGATGGAAAAGAGATTATTGAAGTGGAAGATTTACTTCAGCATGCGAAGAATCTTGCGCTTAAAGATATTGAAAACCATATGTTGCGTGATGATGATAAGTATTATGTTTATTTTAAAATGCGTGAAAAACAATTTGCCATCTTAGAGCGAGTACTTCCTATTATTTCATCACTGGATCAAACCTATCTTCATGGACGCACAATGGCGGATTTTATGGAAAAACTAAGTCACTCTGTCAAACCACAAAATACTGCGAATGTGTTTCTTGAAGAACTAGAAGCGATGCGTGAAGAATTTAGAAATTCCCCATTGCCAGCCGATCGTGCGGAGTTTGAAACACGTTCAGCCCTTCTGTATTTTTTAAATGAAGTAGAACAATACCTGTTATTGAAACGTTACTTTAAGCCAGGGGCTTTCTCAAAAGCTGAATGAATGAGAAATATGGATTCATGATTATAGCTCAATTGGGGCAGTTTTCCTCAAGCGGTTGTTTAAGTAAAGCAGAAGAAGCCGTCAACTGACGGCTTCTTCTTTTCTATCATTATATTGCCTTTAATAGCCGTTGCTACTTGGTTGTCCTTAAAACAACATCGCTGTTGCTCCAGCAAATAAACTAAGAAGCAACGAAATAATCATAATATAAACAACAATTTTTGTGGCTTTACGAGGCATGAGAGTCCCTCCCAAAATAAGCATTCTAACGTTATTTTACATTGATTTGTTAGGTTGAACAAGGCAATCCTTGAGGAAACAGGTAGACATGTCGACAAATTTTTCAGGTTTAGCAGGAAAACGCTTACTTTATCCAGAATGAGATATAAGTTAGACATCTAAATTTCACATTTATTCAAATCGTGTAAGACTACCAGGGAGGAATGGGGATGACGACAGAGAAGAAAGATTTTCAAACACAGTTTGAGGAATGGAAAGCACTAACTGAAAAGCTAATAGAAAAATTTCCGGAGAAGAAAGAAGCTTTTAAGACAAGCTCTGGAATTGATATAGCTCGTCTAGGACATCCTGAAAGTTTGGATGAGAACTATATGGAGAAATTGGGATTACCGGGACAATACCCGTACACTAGAGGGATTCAACCAACGATGTATCGAGGTCGTACCTGGACAATGAGGCAGTATGCTGGGTTTGGATCGGCTGAAGAAACGAACCGACGCTTTCGGTATTTACTGGATCAAGGTCAAACTGGACTATCCGTTGCCTTCGATCTTCCTACACAGATCGGCTATGATTCGGACGATATGATGGCGAAGGGGGAAGTTGGCAAGGTTGGTGTTGCCATTGATTCACTCGATGATATGGAAGCGCTTTTACGAGATATTCCCCTAGATAAAGTCAGCACTTCAATGACAATCAATGCACCTGCATCTGTTTTACTCGCGATGTATATTGTTGTTGCAGAAAAGCAGGGGGTGTCACAAGCACAAATTTCAGGAACCATTCAAAATGATATTTTAAAAGAATATATTGCTAGAGGGACATATATTTTTCCACCTAAGCCTTCAATGAGATTAATCACAGATATCTTTGCATATTGTGCAGAGCACGTCCCGCGATGGAATACGATTAGTATTTCTGGTTATCACATTAGAGAAGCAGGGTCGACTGCAGCTCAGGAACTAGCATTTACGATTGCGAACGGCATTGCTTATGTTGATGCAGCGATTGAAGCGGGTTTAAAAGTTGATGATTTTGCGCCCCGACTTGCTTTCTTTTTTAATGGCCATAATCAGTTTCTCGAAGAAGTTGCGAAATTTAGAGCAGCCAGAAGAATTTGGGCTAAGATCATGAAAGAACGTTACGGCGCGAAAAAACCGAAAAGCTTACAGCTACGCTTTCATACTCAAGTCGCTGGTTCAACGTTAACCGCGCAGCAGCCCGATAACAATATTGTTCGAGTAACCATTCAAGCACTTGCGGCTGTACTTGGAGGAACTCAGAGCCTGCATACTAATGCGAAGGATGAAGCCTTAGCATTACCTACGGAAGATTCGGCAAGAATTGCTCTTAGAACACAGCAAATTATTGCAAATGAAAGCGGCGTAACAGATACGGTTGATCCCCTTGGAGGTTCTTACTTTATAGAGAATTTGACTGATCAGCTTGAAGCGTATGTATTTGAGTACATTCAAAAGATTGATGATATGGGCGGGGCAGTATCTGCTGTTGAACAGGGTTATATGCAGCGAGAAATTCACCAGGCAGCTTATGAGACGCAAAAGAAAATTGAGAGTGGTGAAGAAGTCGTCGTGGGCATGAATCAATACAAATTAGAAGATGAGCCTAAGCCTGAGTTACACCGAATTGATCCCGAGCTCCAACGTAAACAAATCGAAAAGCTGAAGACCTTACGTGCGAAAAGAGACCAACGTCGAGTGAGCGCTCGGTTGGAAGAATTGAGGTCTGGTGCTAAAGGAACGAGCAACTTAATGCCACTTATTATTAATTGTGTTCGAGATTATTGTACAGTGGGTGAAATCTGTGGCGTCCTTCGAGAAGAATTTGGTGAATATACAGGAATCTAAACAAACGGGGAGTGGAGATAGATATGAAGAAGATTCGCGTACTAATAGCAAAGCCCGGTCTTGATGGTCACGATCGAGGAGCCCTTGTTATTGCTCAGGCCCTTCGTGATTATGGAATGGAAGTCATCTATACAGGTTTAAGGCAAACGCCACAACAAATCGTTGCTGCTGCCATTCAAGAAGATGTGGATGCCATTGGATTGTCCTGTTTGTCAGGAGCACATAATGAATTATTCCCTGAAATTGTTTCATTGTTAGAACAGCGTGATGCGGGGGATATTATCGTTGTAGGAGGCGGGGTTATACCGTGGGAGGATATCCCGTTTTTAGAATCTAAAGGGATCCAAAAAGTATTTACTCCGGGAACTCCAACAAAAGATACGGCCATTTTTATAGAAAAAGCCGTGTATGAGCGTGATGGAATTGAGCAGTCCATAAAAGAACCTCCTAAGAAAATTGATCATATCGGAATTGCTGTAACTTCTTTAGAAGAAGCGCTTCCTTTTTATGTGAATCAACTTCATTTGCAATTAGAAGCAATTGAAGAAGTGGTTTCAGAAGGTGTAAAAGTGGCGTTCTTGAAGATTGGCGAATCAAGGATTGAACTGCTAGAACCCATTGGAGATGCAGGTCCGATTGCTTCATTTATTCGTAAAAGAGGAGAGGGCATTCATCATATTGCGCTTGCAGCTGATCAAATTGAAGACAGGTTACGTGAGCTATCAAAAAATGGTGTGAAACTGATTCATGACACGCCTGTGAAAGGTGCTGGTGGAGCGAATATTGCATTTCTGCACCCTAAATCAGCAGGAGGGGTACTATACGAACTTTGTAGTAAAGCGACGAAGGAGGCAGAATAATGGATATGTACGATAAAATAAACGAATTGTACGATCGGCGGAGAGAAGTAGAGCTTGGCGGTGGGGATGAACGTATAGCTAAACAACATGAAAAAGGTAAGTTAACAGCTCGGGAGCGAATTGATTTACTTGTAGACAAGGGGACGTTTGTTGAGCTTAATTCTTTCATTGAACACCGTTCATTGGATTTTGGAATGGCAGATTTAAAGGCACCTGGCGAAGGGGTCGTTACTGGCTATGGGAAAGTGAATGGACGTCCGATCTATCTTTTTGCACAGGATTTCACCGTTTTTGGAGGTGCCCTGGGTGAGATGCACGCACAAAAAATAGCTCATGTGATGGATTTAGCAGCACGAAATGGTGCCCCAATTATCGGTCTGAATGACTCTGGAGGTGCGAGAATTCAAGAAGGTGTGGTATCATTGGATGGGTATGGACACATCTTTTACCGTAACGCGATCTATTCCGGAGTAGTTCCACAGATCTCGGTTATTATGGGTCCGTGCGCAGGCGGAGCTGTCTATTCTCCTGCAATAACTGATTTTGTATTTATGGTAGAAGATACAAGCCAGATGTTTATTACTGGTCCCAAAGTAATTGAAACAGTTACACGCGAGAAGATTACAGCCGAAGACCTTGGTGGGGCAAAAGTCCATCGGTCTAAAAGTGGTAATGCCCACTTTACAGGTAAGTCTGAAGAAGAAGTGCTCGCAAGCGTTCGCGATTTGATCAGCTATTTACCGTTAAATAACGAAGAGAAAAGCCCTATCCTAAAAAGTGATGAACGCGATGATTTTTGTCCCGATCTTGCTGATCTCGTACCATTTGATGCGACCAGGCCATATGACGTTAGAACGGTGATTGATGCAGTAGTAGATAAAGACTCATTTCTTGAAGTACAAAAATATTTTGCGAAAAACATTGTTGTAGGTTTTGCAAGAATAAAAGGTGAGACAGTAGGAATGGTCTGCAATCAGCCAAAAGTAATGGCTGGCGGACTCGACATTGATTCTTCTGACAAGCTTTCTCGCTTTATTCGGTTCTGTGATTCTTTTAATATTCCATTGATTACGTTTGAAGATGTTACTGGTTTTTTCCCAGGGATCAAACAGGAGCACGGTGGCATTATCCGTCATGGAGCTAAAATCCTTTATGCTTATTCAGAAGCAACCGTACCGAAAATCACGGTTATATTAAGAAAAGCGTATGGCGGTGCTTATGTAGCTTTAAATTCCAAATCCATTGGAGCTGACCTGGTATATGCTTGGCCAAATGCCGAAATTGCCGTGATGGGCCCGGAAGGTGCTGCTAACGTCATATTTGCGAGGGAAATTAATGAGAGTGATGATCCAGAAGCAACAAGAGCTGCAAAGATTGAAGAATATCGTGAGAAGTTCGCGAACCCATACATAGCTGCTTCACGTGGGATGGTTGATGACGTCATCGATCCAAGAGAGACGAGAAAAAAGCTGATTGAAGCGCTCGAATTAATGCGGAATAAGAAGGAAGATCGTCCAAAGAAGAAGCACGGCAATATCCCGCTTTAAACCGAATTCTAGGAGGCATACATCATGATTAATGAACAAAGACTAGTTGACGAATTTTTAGAGCTCGTTCAAATCGATTCTGAAACGAAACATGAGAAGAAAATTGCTGCTATTTTAAAAGAAAAATTCACTTCGCTTGGTGTCGAAGTAGAAGAAGATGATGCTGCAGAAAAAACGGATCATGAGGCAGGAAATTTAATTTGTACGCTTAAAGGAACCGTTGAACAAGCGGATCCGATTTATTTTACTTCCCATATGGATACAGTTGTACCGGGAAAAGGCGTGAAGCCAACGATTAAAGATGGATACGTTGTAACTGATGGAACAACGATTCTTGGAGCAGACGATAAAACAGGTTTGGCAGCGATGTTCGAAGCTATTCGCGTTTTAAAAGAACAGAACATCGAGCATGGGACAATTCAATTTATTATTACAGTTGGAGAAGAATCAGGACTTCAAGGTGCGAAAGTTCTTGATCCTGAGAAGCTAATTGCCAAATTTGGTTATGCGCTAGATAGTGACGGTGAAGTTGGTAAAATCATCACTGCGGCTCCAACACAAGCAAAAATAAAAGCGACAATTTATGGAAAAACAGCTCATGCAGGTGTTGCACCTGAGAAAGGCGTTTCAGCGATTACTATGGCTGCAAAATCTATCGCGAAAATGCCGCTTGGTCGCTTAGATAATGAAACAACAGCTAACATTGGTCGTTTTGAGGGTGGTTCTCAAACGAATATTGTTTGTGATTATGTTGAAGTATTAGCTGAAGCACGCTCGCTCGTTCCCGAGAAAATGGAAGCGCAAGTAGAGAAAATGAAACAGGCTTTCGAAAAAACTGCTTCAGAAATGGGTGGTTCCGTAGATCTTGATATTAAGGTGATGTACCCAGGTTTCAAGTTTAATGATGGTGACTATGTCGTTGAAGTAGCAAAGAAAGCAATGGAAAAGATTGGGCGTTCTCCTGAACTATTAACAAGCGGTGGTGGAAGTGATGCCAATGTGATTGCAGGTCACGGTATTCCTACAGTCAACCTGGCAGTTGGTTATGAAGAAATTCATACGACAAATGAACGGATGCCTGTAAAAGAGCTTGTGAAAGTATCGGAAGCAGTGGTTTCAATCATTAGAGAAGTGGCCAACGCATAAGTTTTAAAAAATGTTTAGAACATTGTCGATTTTCGGCAATGTTCTCTTTTTTGTTATAGCTACCTCCGTGGCAACGTTTCTATATTATGTTAAAATAAAGAGGTATAATGACAATCATTGAAGTGGAAGCGGTGTTTATATGGACTCTATTCAAACTCATAAACTAATGAATTATATGCGTGGCACATATAAAGTTTTGGAAAATGAATGGCAGAAAAATGCTAGAGAAATTGGCTTAACGCAGGCAGAACAGCATGTAATGTGGATCGTCTATTTGGAGGAAGAAGTAACGATAACAAAAATCTCAGAAATTGGCCTTTGGGATGTTTCAACGGTCATGCAGGTTTTGAAACGTTTGAAAAACAAACGATTTGTTAAGCTTGAAAAGAAAGCTAACGATCGGCGAGTGTCTTACGTAACGTTAACGGAAGAAGGGCAAACGAAAGTGGAAGCAAGTACTCAGTATTCTTATGCTGTCATGAATTACCTTGACGAGTACCGGTCAAAATCAGTTGAAAATGCTGAATTTCTTGATGCGATGTACGAATTTCAAATGGAATTCAATCAGCATTTTCACGGCAGTGAATTTGTGAAATGGGTTGAACGGAAGAAAGTATCCACCACTTAAGACAGGAGACCTCTCCTGTCTTTTTAGCATGAGTGACAGGCACTACCCGAATAAGGGCAAACGGTGTCGATTTAAGGGTTAAGGAGATGGGTGTAATGGAGCGGAGTGCAAAGGGAAGAGGTAGAGTTATTTTTCATGTGGATATGAATAGTTTTTATGCGTCTGTTGAAGTCGCGCATAATCCAAAACTACGAGGAAAGCCCCTTGCCATTGCCGGAAATGTAGAAGAAAGGCGAGGGATCGTCGTTACGAGTAGCTATGAAGCGAGAAAACGAGGCGTGAAGACAACAATGCCGGTTTGGGAAGCGAAGAAACATTGTCCTGAACTTCTTGTGATGCCGCCTAATTTTCCTCTTTACCGACAGACGTCTCTCCAGATCTTTGAACTATTAGAATCCTATACCCCCCTCGTGCAACCAGTGTCGATTGATGAAGGCTATTTAGATATTACAGAAGACTGCGGGGACAGGAATCCGATTGAGATTGCAAAGGAGATTCAAAGACGCATTCATGCCGAAATTGGCATCCCTTGCAGTATTGGAATTGCGCCGAATAAATTTCTAGCAAAAATGGCTTCTGATATGAAAAAGCCGTTAGGGATTACCATTCTTCGTAAGAGAGAGTTAGATCAATTGCTCTGGCCACTTGATGTCGGGGAGATGCATGGGGTGGGAAAGAAGACCAAAGAAAAATTACTTGAATTAGAAATTAAAACTATCCATGATTTAGCTCATGCCAATCCACTCCAACTTGAAATGAAGCTAGGAATTAATGGAAAAAGATTGCATGAGCGGGCAAACGGACGGGACAACCGTCCCGTAGATCCAGATGCAATTGATGAATTTAAAAGCGTCGGGAATTCGACTACGTTTCCAGAAGATCTTATAGATCATCATCGGATTCATACTGCACTTACCAATTTATCAGATTCCGTTGCTAAAAGGATGGCTAAAAAGAATGTTCTTAGCTTTAATATTCAACTAACGATACGTTACAGTGACCGGACCACCGTTACAAGAAGTAGAAAACTTTCAAATCCCATCTCTCAGTCTGCAGACATTTTGAAAGCTGCTAAAGCTCTCTTTGAAAAGAATTGGTCAGGTCAGCCGATTCGCTTACTTGGTGTAACTGGACAGCAGCTAGTTGATCGAAACGACGCAACAGTTCAGCTTGATATATTTTCCTATGAAGCGGACTCAAGACGACATGATCTCCAGAATACAATTGGAACGATTCGATCGAAATATGGGGATGGAGCGCTTCTTAAAGGAAATCAGCTTAGTAAAGATGGAAGTCATAAATTGCGAGATGAAAAGAGGCGGGGAACAAGCCTTGATCGGGACTTTCTTTGGAAGTATAAACAAGATAAAGAGTAAGTGATAACTTTCCTCACCAGAAAAGGAGCTACTAATATGAAGATTGTTGATAAGATCGAACTTGTCCAGAATGAAATGAAGAGAGTTTTAATTGGAAAAGAAAAAACGATTGAGCTTGTAATGATTTCATTGTTGAATAATGGCAATGTTCTATTGGAAGATGTTCCGGGCACTGGTAAGACCCTTCTCGCAAAATCCATGGCAGTCTTACTCGGTGGTCAATATAAAAGAGTTCAATTCACTCCTGATGTATTACCTGGTGATGTAACAGGTATTGAGTTTTTCAATCCGAAAAAGCAAGATTTTGAATTACGTCCAGGTCCTGTGATGACGAACGTATTGCTTGCGGATGAGATAAACCGAGCAACTCCTAGAACGCAGTCAAGTTTATTAGAAGTAATGGAAGAAAAGCAGGTAACGATTGAAGGAACAACACTTAAACTTCCAACACCTTTTATCGTAATAGCCACTCAAAACCCTCTTGAATCGCAGGGAACCTTTTCATTACCGGAAGCCCAGATGGATCGTTTCTTTATGCAGATGCAAACTGGGTATCCAACGCTGGAAGAAGAAAAACAAATGATTCAAATGATGAGACTAACAAATCCATTCAATGACTTAGAGGCGATCTTTGAAGCTGGAGAAATAGAAGTGTTTCAAGAACAAGTGAAGCAAGTGGTACTTTCTGAAGTCATTGAAGATTACCTATTAAGTATCGTGCACGCTACTAGAAACGGAGAGTACATAAGTGTTGGCGTTAGCCCAAGAGGAACCATTGCCTTTATGAAAGCAGCCCAGGGAAAAGCATTCATTGAAGGTAGGTCGTTTGTTACTCCTGAAGATATTCAGTTTGTAGCGCCATATGTCCTTAGTCATCGTCTTGTTTTGACGATGGAAGGAGCGATGCGTAAGACGAAACAAGCTTTACTACAAGAGATTTTATCCCAAGTTGACGTTCCTGTAGAAGCGAGGGGAGTTACTACTACATGAGATGGGAATCCCAGACCAGACTCTCTTCATTTTTAGGGTTAAGTTGGGTTTTGCTCATTGTTGCTTTCTATTTTCAATCAATTGAACTATTCCTAGTAACAATTGCAATAATGGTACTTGCCTATGGCACTCGTCTCTATTTAAAAAAAGCAGCTAGATCTGTTCAGTTAGAAAATAAGCGACAAACAATCAAGCTTTTTAAAGGGGAAGATGAAACACTTTCCTTTTCGGTGCAAAATCGAGGAAGATTGCCGGTTTGGAATGGTGAGCTGCGTTTTGCTCTTGAACCTGTTCTCCATCTTTCACATTTGGAAATCGTTCAAAATACAAAAAACCTTCACTACTATTCCATTCCTTTTTTTCTTAAACAAGAGGAACAGCAGAACATTTCCTTTTCCATTCATGCTCATCAAAGAGGAGCTACGCGAATTAGGAAGCTTCAATTTACAATAAAAGACCTCTTTGGCCTGGGTAGCCATGTATCGAGTCTTCACGGCTTTTTTCAAACAGAAGTAGTTATTTATCCAGAGTTGAAAGAGGTAAGTGGCCTGGAGCAGCTTTCAACTTATGAAATGGGGAACTTCCCTTATGAACATTCCCTCTACGAAAACCTCTCTGCTCCAGCTGGAGCTCGAGAGTACGTGAGCACCGACCCGTTTAATCGGATTCATTGGAAAGCAACGGCAAGGACGTCAGAGTTAAAAACAAAAATTTATGAGCGTTCGATTGAAATGAGATGGGTTTTTATTCTCGATTTGTCGGTTAAAAGAAAGAACAGTCCTGGTCAGGTTTCCAATCATATTGAGGCATATATTAGTCAACTCGCTTTTCTTTGTACTGTCGCTACAAAGCGAGGGATAGCATTTGAAATTTATATTAATTCAGACCCTGAAGGACCAGACCCTTCTATGATACTAGAAGCGGGCGAGGGGAATGCTCAATTAAGTAAAGCATTGGAGTTACTAGCTCGAATCGATGATACGAGACCACTTCTATCTTTCGATCGTATGAGTTCACTGCTCAAAAAGCGACTCACACAGCGTTCAGTTTTAATACGATTAAGTGAACCGATTCAATCTTTAGAAGAAGTTAACTTTTATCAGTATTTAAAGAACAAAGGGCATAAATGTTATGACGTGAAGTTAACAGATGGTCATGCTTATCTTAGTGAAATAGAAAGGATATCGGATTGATGAAGGGTTTCAGAAATCTTCCCCATTTTCTCTATTACATTTATGATATGGTTTTCGTGTATTTTCTTCTCATGTTCTTTTATTTGTACGAAAAAAACCTTCCGCCGATCTTCCCTTTTCTTGTTCTTTTCATTGGTTGTGGAGGCTGCTTTTTTCTTGTTTATTTTAAAAATCGAGACCACGTCACGTTTGCATGGGTGCTTTTCTTAACCATATTAACTTTTACTGTGGGAATATTATTAAATGTACCGCTTTTTTATGCCATTCTTCTTTCAATCACGATTGCATGGCGTAGTTATGTCAACATGAGAGAGACAAGTCGGCATGATGATACCATACTATTTTTCTTGAGCTTCGCTGGGGCTTTTTTATTTTTTCTGTTCAGTAATTCTTCTGAACTAAGACAGTTGGTTTTTCTATTTCCTCTCGTTCAATTTCTTTTGCTTCTTATATGTAGAGCAGCAGTAGAGATAAGAAATACAAGGGGACCACATCAGGCAAAATGGGCAATGAGTTCGATTCTTCTAATATTAGCTGTTTCTAGCGGTTTGTTTAGTATACTCATTTGGATGAAAGAGCCACTCATTAAAGTGATCTCTTATTCGGTAAGCGGAGTAGGATATATCATTGGTTTGCCGATCTACTGGCTAACCTCAAACCTTCCTACTCGATCTACTCAAAATTCGCTTCTCTTAGAAGCGAACAATCAATTGGAAAACCAAGAAGTAAACAAGGAACAAATGGTAAATGGAGAAAGTCTAGATTTACCACTTGAGCTTATTTTCTATACATGCCTTACTATTGCGTTACTCGTTCTATTGTTTATCTTTTACAAAAAAAGACTTGCGTTATCTCGCCTTCCCGTAAGATCTTTTGCGACTTTAACGAGTGAAATGTTGAAGGCAAGCGAAGAAAAGAAAGTCACACAAACAACACCACCATCGAATCAGATAAGAAAGCAGCTTTATGATCTAGAAATAAAAGCAATAAAGTATGGGTTTGGGCGTTACTCAGGAGAAACATTAAGTGAATGGTTAAAGAAAATTCCTGGTGAAACTGACAGCAAGAATAGGGTTCGAGACATCTACATAAAGGAAAGGTATGGAGGAGTACATCCTGATCGTCAGGAAATCCTTCTATACAAACAGCATATGAAGAATCTCCATCAGAAATTAAGAGAGCATGCCTCACAGAAGCGGAAAAAAGACAAGAAGAAATAAATCAAATACAAGGTGTGAAAGCAAGGGAACAATCATATTATGGGTCCTGTCATATAAGTAGCCCCATACGCATCCAGCTAACACAGCAGCAATCAGGAGAAGGAAAACGCCTGCATAAAGGTGCGCAGTCATATAGAGAAGCGCTGCTAGTAAAATCGGAAATTTAAGTTTACGCGTTTTAAGTTCTGCTTGAACAAGTCCTCTCCAAAATAATTCTTCTCCAGGAATAATAATCAGAATTAGACTTATATAGTGCCATGCTTTAACTGGTGCAACAAGATTGTAAAGTTCATCGACCTGTATGATGAATTGCGGGAATAAAGCAAGCATAAGAATCTTACCCAATAAGAATACAAAATAAAGGAATACGCCGCTTAACATTCCAATTAATAGATGAAATTGGGACGGTTTTTTCCATTTCACTTTTCGAATTGAAATTCCTCCAAGGAGGAGAAGAGAAAGAGTAAAGAGTGGCCAAAAAACGTCTTTAAACAAATAGAAAGATAGGAATAATAGGCAATGTGATAGAAATAGTAAAAAATATAATTGTTTGTTTGAAAGCATCCTATTCAGCTCCTATATCAAATGCATATATACAGTGTAGCGGATCATTGACTCGTTTGCGACAAAGAAGAGGTAAGAAGGAGGATTGAAATGGAATTCACATTTCTAGGAACAGGTGCCGGAGTTCCTTCAACGAAACGAAACGTTAGTTCCACCGCTCTTCGGTTGGATTCTGGAGAAGTTTGGTTGTTTGATTGTGGAGAAGCAACGCAGCATCAAATACTTACATCTACCATTACCCTCAGTAAAGTGACCGCAATTTTTATTACACATTTACATGGTGATCATATCTTCGGCCTGCCCGGCATTCTAGGAAGTCGTTCCTTTCAAGGTGGAGAGACGGAACTGAAGATATATGGCCCTAAAGGGCTTGCTCGTTTTATTAATACCGCCATAGAAATTAGCGGTACGCATCTTCGTTATCCGCTCCGTATGATAGAAGTAGAGGACGGTTTTCAAGTACAAGAGTCTGATATGGATATTAAGGTGGCTTTATTAGAACATGGAATCGATAGTTTTGGTTATCGAATAGAAGAAGCAGATAAGATCGGGTCGTTAAATGTTGAAAAATTAAAATCACTTGGTGTTCAACCCGGACCGGTTTATCAAAAATTCAAAAAGGGAGAATCCATTACATTAGAAAGTGGAAACAAGGTTCATGCAAGTGAAGTCATTGGTCCACCAATCAAAGGAAGGCATATCGTTTATTGTGGGGACACTCGGTTTCTTGAAAAGACGATTAGTTTTGCAACAAATGCCGATCTTTTGATTCATGAAGCTACTTTTTCAAGTGAGAAGTCTTCGCTAGCATTTGAGTATTATCACTCTACAACGAAGGAAGCGGCTCAAATTGCTAAGACGGCTAATGTCAAGAAACTGTTATTAAACCATATAAGTTCACGTTATCAAGAGGTTGATATGGAAGAGCTTTTGTGTGAAGCAAAAGCTGTTTTTGAAAATACGGAAATCGTAAAAGACCATATGACAGTTCATCTGCCATTAACAAAACCGAGCTCATCTTGAGCTCGGTTTTGTTCTAGCCTATGACTTAATTCCAACCACGTTCATACTGTTTAGGTGCTTCTAGATCTGCCCCAAGTTCAGCTGCAGCCGTTCTCGCCCAGTAAGGATCTCTTAAAAGTTCTCTCGCAAGCAAGACAAGATCAGCACGGTTGTTATGAATGATTTCCTCTGCCTGGAGAGGATGTGTGATTAATCCAACTGCTCCAGTTGCGATTTCCGCTTTATTCCGAATTTGCTCAGCGTGTTTAACTTGATATCCTGGAAAGGCATCAATGCTCGCTGGTACAACCCCGCCTGTACTACAATCTACAAGATCAACGCCTTGTTTTTTCATTTCGCTTGAAAAATAAATGAAGTCCTCCATTGTATTTCCATCTTCGTTGTATTCTTCCGCTGAAATACGTACAAAGAGTGGACCATTCCATACACTGTTCACTTCTGTGATGATTTCTTTAAGAAAGCGATAGCGATTTTCTTTTGAACCACCATACTGATCCTCACGTTTGTTGGTTAATGGAGATAAAAATTCATTTATTAAATAACCGTGAGCACCGTGAAGTTCAATAACATCAAACCCTGCTTCGTTTGCTCTTAGTGCACCTTCTTTAAAGGCCACAATTGTTTCGTTAATTTGTTCAATTGTCATCTCTTCAGGTGTTTTCATTTTATCATTAAAAGGAATGGCTGAAGGTGCAATAATCGGACCATCCAATACAGCTTTTCGGCCAGCATGGGCAAGTTGAATGCCTACTTTTGCTCCCTGTTCCTGAGAAAGGTGCACAATTTTTTTCAATCCTTCTATATGGTCGTCATTCCAAATGCCAAGGTCCTGTGGAGAGATGCGGCCCTGCTCAGTAACAGCGGCTGCTTCTGTAATAATCAAACCTGTTCCTCCTACAGCTCTAGAAGTATAGTGTGTGTAGTGGAAATCGGTTGCTTTCCCGTCCATAGCTTCACACGAATACATGCACATAGGACTCATTACAATTCGATTAGGAAATGTAACGTTTTTAATTGTATAAGGTGTAAATAATGCTGATGACATGCGATCTCTCCTTTATTACTTCTTTCGTGACCCTAAGTATAGCACGTACAAAAATAGAAGTCGCAAATCGTGCTTTACTTTGTTATTATGCTCCAAATCTGTTTCCACCAAGTTTTTTTTTGCTGAGAAATTTGCTTGTTATGCATAATATTTAGAGCTAGATCAGGAACATCCGTCATTAAACCGTCAACTTCCCAATCAAGAAACTGTCTGATCCATTTTTCTTCATTTACCGTATAAGGGCGTACTTTTATACCTTGAGATCGAACGGTTTTAATAAGTGGTCCATGGATGGATTTGAAATGAGGATGAATGGCTTTCGCTTTTAGTTTTTTCGCGTATTGCCATGGTTCATGTAGATTCCCTTTGTAAAGAGGTGCAGTTTCTAATTTAGACCATAATTTATGTACTTCAAGCAATCGTTCATGTTCAAAGCTAGAAATCAGCGTGTTTTTCTCAGAACGAAATTTTTTTATCATCGGGATCGCTGTTTGAGCAAGAAGATCATCATTTTCTCGATAGTATTTTAATTCAATATTTAGCCACAAATCAGGATAATTGGAAGCGAAAATCAATACTTCCTCCAAAGAGGGAATGCGCTCTTGTTGAAACTTTGGTGAAAACCAGCTGCCAGCATCAAGCTTTTTAAGATCAGCATAGGTAGTATCGGTCACAATTCCTTTCCCGGATGTCGTCCGCTTTAATGTACGATCGTGAATGACAACCGGAACCCCATCTTTTGAAAGTTGGATATCAATTTCAATTCCTTCAGCTCCAAGTTCTACCGCCCGTTTATAAGCACTTAATGTATTTTCTGGACATTGTCGACTGGCGCCTCTATGAGCAAATATGATTGTCATGATTTTCCCCATTTCTTCTGGTCTTTTCAAGTTTTGTATGTATAAAATATGATAAAGTGAACTCCTATTCGAACTTGGAGAACATTCACTTTTCCTAAACGGTTTGAAAGTGGCTGAGGTAATGAGACGGTGAGTCTTCATAAAAAACCGTCTATGCCCATTTAACCTACCAAAAACAGGTGAATTATGCAAAAAAAAGAGGAGGGGGCGCTAAGATGGAGAAATGGCAATCAAAAGAATCGCTAATGTATTTGTTATCAAGGCTTGTCGAACATCAGAGTATTACAGGTTCTTACCCAGAGGTAGCACTTGCAGAATATATCCATCTTCAGCTTCAGGATCTAGACTATTTTAAAGATAATCCTCACATGCTTGCTCTTCATCCAACAAGTGATGGTCGTTCTTTTGTTACAGGGCTCATTAAGAATGGAGCAGCGAAGAAAACGGTCATTTTAATTAGTCATTTTGACGTAGTCGATGTAGAAGATTACGGACAATTAAAAAATCTAGCATTCAGCCCCTACGACTTAACGGAAGAGATATACAAGAATCTCGATAAAATGCCACTAGAAGTTCAGAATGATCTTGAAAGTGGAGAGTGGGTGTTTGGTCGAGGTGTGATGGATATGAAAGCCGGAATTGCCTTACAGATGAGCATGCTTGAAAAAGCAAATGCCGGGGAGTTTGATGGAAATCTTTTATTCCTGACTGTTCCAGATGAGGAAGCCAATTCATTAGGAATGATTGAAGCCGTTCCAGTGCTCGTTGAAATGGCGAAACAACATGATCTCAACTATACAGCGTGTTTAAATTCTGAACCTGTTTTCACGAATTATCCAGGTGATCAAAATCTCTATGTCTATTCTGGATCAATCGGCAAGTTACTTCCTGGTTTTTTTTGTTATGGTCAAGAAACGCATGTTGGCGAGCCATTCTCTGGCTTAAATGCGAATTACATGGTTGCAGAGGTAACCAAAGAGTTAGAATTAAATGCTGATTTCTGTGAAGTCGTTGATGGAGAGGTAACACCTCCACCAACAAATTTAATGCAAAAGGATTTAAAAGAAGGATATTCAGTTCAAATTCCACATGTAGGCGTCACGCTCTTTAATGTGCTAGGGATGGAAAGTAGCATTCAGCAAATTACGGATAAATTGATGAAGGCTGTAAAAACTGCCGCAAGGCGTATAGAACACCATTACTTAGAAAAAGCCACTGCTTTCTCGATGCTTCAAAGCTATGTTCCTGAGCCGTTTAAAGTCAATGTATTAACCTATGAACAACTGCACCAACGGGCTGTGACTTTGTTTGGAGAAGCGGAGATTAAGCGTCGCCAGGATTACATCTCAGCAAATTTTAAAGATCTTGGGGATCGAGATCTCTCCACAAGAATGGTGTTTGATCTTGCTGCACTTTGTAAAGACGATGGGCCAATGATCGTTCTTTTTTTTAACCCGCCATTCTACCCGGCCGTTTCTTCTCGTCATGATCCATTTATTCAGGAAACGATTCATCGTGTCATGGCTTATAGTGATACAAAGCATGAAGTGAAATTGAAACCGCAACATTACTTTCCGGGGCTCTCAGATTTAAGTTTTGTTGGATTGGAACGAACAAAGGAAACGATTCAGCCACTAATGAGCAATATGCCTTTATACGGGCAATCTTATACTTTGCCACTCGAGGCACTAGAGCAATTGAAGGTTCCTGTTATGAACCTTGGTCCAAAGGGCAGAGATGCGCATAAATGGACGGAACGACTAGAACTAACCTACTCTTTTGAAACGCTACATGAAATGCTGCCATTTACAATTAAACAACTCCTTCGGTAAAGCGTTTCTCTTCTAAACAAGATGGAAAGTTTGCTATCATATAAGAATCCAATTAAAAAGGAGATTCTTTATGATAAAAACAGTTCGTAGAATTGGGCTAGTGCTATTTGCTCTCTTCTTTATTTTTGCGGGTATTGCCCATTTTGTCCAAGGGGAAGGTTTCGCTGCAATGATTCCTGAATGGGTACCGTTCCGCCTTGGTTTGATTTATGTCACAGGGGTTCTTGAGATTGTGTTAGCTATTTTGCTTCTCATTCCTACTACGCGAAAGCAGGCTCGATTTTGGACGGCAGTTTATTTAATTCTTATTTTTCCTGCTAATATTTATGCAGCGATTGCAGGAGTTCCAGCACCTGGACAGGAAGAAGCAAATAAAATGCTCCTTTGGATTCGCTTACTATTCCAGCCATTATTGATTTGGTGGGTGCTATGGGCTGCAAAACAAAAGAATCATTCAGCACGTTAACGTCATAGGAAATTCCTTCATGTTAGCTTCTTGTTTCTTCATAGTATCTTGTTAAATGGGAAGAATAATAACTATACAAGTTCGTGAGGGGAGACAGTGTATTGGAACAAGTAACCTTGAAAATTGATGGAATGACCGGCGATTATTGTGCAGCAGTTATTCGTAGCGCCTTACTCGAATCAAGTGGTGTATCAGCTGTCGAAATTCATTTTAAAGAAGGTAATGCTACTGTTACCTTTGATCCAAGCAAGGTTTCTCAATCTACTTTGCAAGAAATAGTAGAAAACCAGGGATATGTCGTCTCATAGAAAAACCAGCTGACTTGTCAGCTGGTTTTTAATAAATGAATGATTTTAGAATGTATGTGCTGCATCTTTCGCACGTGCAATTGCATTTTGTTTAATTTCTTCTGCTTTTTCTGGCATCGCGTTATGACCTTCTACAAAAAGTCCTTCGTAGCTTGGAACGCCATAGAATTGCATCATCGTTGTAAAGTAGCGATGTCCCATCTCCATTTCAGCTGCAGGACCTTCTGAATATACCCCACCGCGAGCCTGAATGTGAATCGCTTTTTTATCTGTTAAAAGACCAACTGGCCCATTTTCAGTATATTTGAAGGCTTTACCAGCTACTGAAACTGAGTCAAAATAAGCTTTCATTACTGGAGGGAAAGAGAAATTCCACAGTGGTGTGACAAAAATATATTTATCAGCTTCAATAAATTCTTCACTTAATTCATTAAGTCGCTGTACTTTTTCTTGCTCACTAGCCGATAATTCTTCAAACCCTTTGCCGGACTGTAACTTGCCCCAACCGCTAAATACATCCGCATCAATTTGAGGGATGTGCTCACGATAAAGGTCGAGATGAACAACCTGATCGTTTTTATTTGCCTCTTTGTAAGTGTCGATAAAGGCTTTCCCTACTGCCATACTATAAGATTGTGTATCATCGTGTGGATGAGCTGTGATGTATAATACTTTTGCCATTTCCGTATTCATTCCTTTCATGATGTGTGGATTTATCTCGAATTAAATTATTATTAATTCAGGACAAATTATAAAGGAGACGGATTGTGGTTTCAAGTATTTTGCTTATTATCAGGATTCGTTGGGTTAAAGAGGAATAAAAAAAGCCTTGCTTTTTAAGCAAGGCTTAGCTTTTAGGCTGCTGATATGGATTACCGCTGAGATTTTTTCTGACTTCATCTGTAAGGATAAAAGGTTGCTTTTTTTCAACAGAGGTTGATGAGGAACTAGAGCTTCCATCAAAATGAATTGGTTTACCAATCATTAGAACGCCTCCTTGTCTCGTATTACGTTTATTTTACTTTGACTTTCAAAGAAATGGAAGGGATTCCATGATTTTAAAGGTGAAGTTCTTCTATAAAAAGAAAATGTGATATCTTTAAATTGTAAATCTTAATAACAAGCTTTAAATGCTGTAAACTGAAGTTATGACGTTATTTGTTACGGTGTTCGCTAAAGGAGCTATTTTATGCACATTATATCAATTTTATTAGGGGTTTTATTTGTACTTAATCTTGGATTTGCCGCTCTCGTTATTTTTCTTGAACGTAAGGATGCTGGTGCCACGTGGGCCTGGCTAATGGTTTTGCTTTTCATACCTCTTCTTGGTTTTGTAATGTACCTGGTCTTTGGTCAAAACCTAAGCAGAAGGCGGTTATTCGACTGGGAAAACATTAAGAAAGTAGGAATTGAGGATTTAATAGAGGAACAGGTTAGTGAAATTAAAAGCGGTGTTTACCCATTTAGGCATGAGGAAATTGCGCGACACAAGGATCTGATTTATATGCATCTCGTAAATGATGATGCAGTGCTCACACAGGACAATGCGATTCATATTTTTTCAGATGGTAAAAAAAAGTTTGATTCTCTTATTGAGGATATTGGGCGTGCTAAGGATCATATTCATTTTCAATATTACATTTTCCAAAAAGATGATTTGGGAAAAAGAATTGTAGAAAAGCTCGCTCAAATGGCGCGAGAAGGGGTAAAAGTTCGCGTTCTTTATGATGAGATGGGGTCGCGAAAAACGAGGAAGCGTTTTTTCAGAGAACTGATTGAAGCAGGCGGAGAAGTAGAGGTCTTTTTTCCCTCACGTATTCCCTATGTGAATACGCGACTGAATTACCGAAATCATCGTAAGCTTGTTATTATTGACGGTACTCTCGGCTATGTTGGTGGATTTAATGTAGGGGATGAGTATCTTGGATTAAACCCGAAGTTTGGATATTGGCGAGATACACACCTTCGTATCGAGGGAAGTGCAACTCTCGCGATGCAAACCAGGTTTTTGCTAGATTGGAATCATGCTGCACGAAATAAGGTAGGGTATGAATCTTGCTACTTCCCAATCATTGAACCCATAGGAAAAGCAGGAGTTCAAGTTGTTAGCAGTGGACCTGATTCTGAATGGGAACAAATCAAAAATGGCTATATTAAGTTGATTACTTCTGCGAAACGAACCATTTTTATCCAAACGCCTTATTTTATACCTGATGCTAGCCTACTAGATGCACTTCGTATTGCAGCCCTTAGCGGTGTAGATGTAAAATTAATGATTCCCAATAAGCCTGATCATCCGTTTGTCTATTGGGCGACCTATTCCTACGTTGGTGAACTATTAAAAGCAGGGGCCAGAATATACATTTATCAAAATGGTTTTGTACATGCAAAAACGATAACGATCGATCGTGAAATTTCTTCTGTTGGAACCGCAAATATTGATGTTCGCAGTTTTCGATTAAATTTTGAAGTGAACGCCTTTATTTATGACGAACAAATATCTACAGAATTAGAAAATATTTTTATTGAAGATATGAAGAAAAGCGTTGAATTAACAGAAGAAGCCTATTTAGACAGGTCACTTTGGATTCGATTTAAAGAGTCAATCTCAAGGTTGCTGTCTCCTATTCTATAACTCCTCATTTCTTTTCGAAAAGCGTGCTACCCCAGCACGCTTTTTTAATATGATTTATAAGAAAATAGATGTCCTTTCATGTCACTTTCCTTTCATGAAAAAGTTTGAATATATTTTCTAATAAGGAAAAAAGTCCTAAGGATCCTGTGTTATGATAGTTGGGAAGATAAGGAAATGAGCGGGGGATAGTCTATGATTAAAGAAAAAATGAAAAAAACACACGTGCCGTTTCGGCTGAATATTTTATTTTTATTTGTTTTTTTATTATTTTCAGTTCTTATACTAAGGCTTGGGATGATTCAAATTGTACAAGGGGAAGATTTTGAAAGGATATCAGAGCAAACCGAGAATGTGACAGCAAAATCTTCAGCTCCAAGAGGGAAAATGTATGATCGGTATGGACGAGTGCTGGTCGACAATGAGCCGACATTTACGTTAACCTATATTCGAAATCAAAATACCACACAACAGGAAAGACTTGAAGTGGCTCGTAAACTAGCAACATTTATCGTAATGGATACGGACAAGGTGACGGAACGCGATTTGAAAGATTTCTGGATTATCACTAGACCAGAAAAAGCCAAAGCGAAACTATCGGATGAAGAATGGGGAGAACTTGAATCTAAAAAGGCTTATCAGCTTCAAATTGATCGCATAAAGGAAGAAGATCTTAAGGAAGTTACCAGTGATAAAGAGGAAATGAAACTTGCTGCAATCAAGCGACAAATGGATTCTGGGTATGCGCTTTCTTCTCAATCTATCAAAAAAGGATTAACCCGGGAAGAAATTGCACAGGTTAGTGAAAACCTTGAAGATTTGCCCGGCGTCGATATATCTCCGGATGCTGAACGCGTCTATCCTTATAAGGAAACGATGGAAACGATGTTTGGTAATCTCGGACAAATCCCAAAAGAATCATTGGATGCCTATACAATGAAAGGTTACGATAATAATGATCTAGTTGGTATTAGCTATCTGGAGAAGCAATATGAAGATTTATTAAGAGGCCAGAAATCCATGAAGAAATATGTTACGGACAAATCAGGAAAGCCAATTGGCGAACCTGAAGCGATTCCTGGTAAAAGAGGGAATGACCTGGTTTTAACAGTCGATATTGATTTGCAACAGGAGCTTGAAACGATTCTTGAAGAAGAATTAAGAAAAGCAAGAGCGCGTGGGAACCCATATGCAGACCGTGCTTATGCGATTGGATTGGATCCAGAGACAGGTGAGGTATTAGCCTTCGGCGGAACGAAATATAGCTCTAAAGACAATGACTATGTTGAATATTCGTATGGAACCTTGTCAGAAGCGTATGAAATGGGGTCAGCAGTAAAAGGGGCTTCTGTATTAACGGGTTATGAAACAGGAGTCATTAGTCATGGCACGACTTTATTTGATACCCCAATATCGATACCTGTTACTAAAGATAAGGCGTCATATGCTAACCTGGGCTGGGTGAATGATGTTGAAGCGTTAGAAAGATCATCCAACGTCTACATGTTCAGGATCGCCATGATGATGGCAGGATATGATTATGTTCCAAACACAAGTGGGATTCCGTGGGATCCAAGTGCATATAATGAGGTTCGCTATCATTTTAATCAGTTTGGTCTTGGAAAGAAGACAGGAATTGATATGCCAATTGAAACGACAGGAATCAATGGTGGTATTGAGCAAATTGGTAACCTAATGGACTTAATGATTGGGCAATTTGATACGTACACGCCTCTTCAGATGGCTCAATATATTTCAACGATTGCAAACGATGGAAAAAGAATTCAGCCCCATTTCTTAAAAGAAGTTCACGAGGCCTCGAATGTCGATGGCTTATCAAATATTATTGTAGATCAGTTTGATACAAACGTAATGAATCGCATTCAAATGAGTCAAAGCGATATTAGCAGAGTCCAAAATGGGTTATGGAGAGTGACAAATGCTAGTAACGGAACAGCAACGAAATATTTTAAGGGAACAGATTTTACTCATGCCGGTAAAACGGGTACTGCTGAAGTAAAGTTTGGTCCAAATAATAGCGTAGAAGGATTTAATTTAACCTTTGTGGGTTATGCCCCTTATGAAAATCCCGAAATTGCGTTAGCGGTTGTGGTTCCAAGCTTAAGTAGTGATAGAAATGAATCCGTAAACAAAGATATTGCTAGACGATTATTTGAAGCTTATTTTGATCTAAAAGATGAACCAAAACCTTCAGCACCTATTGAAGAAGACGAATAACAAAGCAAAAAGCCTCGCCATTGTGGCGAGGCTTTTGGTTGCTTACCAAATCCCAAGAACATCTAACATAACGAATAGAATAAGAAGCGGTGCGACGAAACGGATAAGAAAATACCACGTTTCGAACAACCCTTTCTTTAATCCACTTCCACGTTTCAATTCTTCATATAGGGCAGATTTTTTCATTTTTAAAGGAACAAAAATGGAGATTAACAAAGCTCCGATCGGAAGAAGTACATTACTAACCGCATAATCCGCTAGATCAAATATCGTTTTATTAAATAAGGTGACATCGCTTAAAACGCCGTATGAAAGAGCTGATGGAATGCCAACAGCGAAAATGGCAAGTCCAATGATCCATGCCCATTTTTTTCGTTTATTAAGGTCCCCTTTGGAAATAACCGAGACAATGATCTCAAGCATTGAAAAGGCAGAAGTTAATGCTGCAAACAAGAACAGTACCAAAAAGGCGATGAAAAAGAGCATTCCAAATGGTAACTGACCAAATACTGTTGGAAGCACATTAAATAAGAGAACGGGACCTGCTCCAGCTTCAAGGTTGAAAGCGAAAACTGCCGGAAAGATGGCCAAGCCAGCAAGAAGAACGATAAAAATGTTCATGACCACAATCGAGAGAGCAGAGCGGGGTAAGCTTTGCGTTTTCGGTAAGTAAGAACTATACGTGACCATAACCGATACCCCAACACTTAGTGTGAAAAAAGACTGTCCCATTGCTTCTAAGATTGTTTGAGACGTTACTTTTGAAAAATCAGGTTGAAGCAAGAATAATATCCCTTCCATTGACCCTTCTAGCGTAACGGCTCGAATCACTAGAATAATGAAGAGAAGAAATAAAGCCGGCATCATGATTTTACTTGCCTGTTCAATCCCCTTTTCAACACCTCTAGCTACAACAAGAATGGTTAAAATAATGAAAATGAATTGCGAGAAAATACTAATAAATGAATTGGAGATCGTTGTTCCAAAAACTTGTGCGTATTCATCAGATGAAAGCCCGGTTAGCTCCCCTGTAATGGCTTTATACAGATAGGCAATGATCCATCCTCCAATAACACTGTAAAATGACAGTAAGATGAAAGAAGTGACCATCCCCATAATTCCAACACGATACCATTTTGATTCCGGTGATATGGTTTTATAAGAATCTACGGCGTTGCTTTGAGCAGTTCGTCCTATCGAAAATTCCGCTAGGAGAAGTGGGAGGCCAAGGATCAATGTAAATAAGATGAAGATTAGAAAGAAAGCGCCACCTCCATTTTGACCTGCAGTGTACGGGAATTTCCATATGGCTCCAAGACCAATCGCTGATCCTGCTGCAGCGAGAATAAATCCAAGTCTTGAAGACCACTGTTCGTTTTGACTCATGATGATGCTCCTTTCATGGTTGATTGAATGCTAACTCCGTTATTCCACAAAAAAATCGCCCCTACGTTATCCGTAGGGACGATTGTTATCGCGGTACCACCCTGGTTGTGAGAAAACTCACCACTTCATTGTGTAACGATCTTCACCGTCTTTTGCATGTGCAAAAGAAGCTCCAGAAATGAAATTCACGCCCTTTTATATACCGATTCTCACCAACCATCGGCTCTCTTCAATAGGGAAAAGGTTGCTACTGGGTTTCCTTCAAAGCAGTTCAATATTTAGTAGAGTTATTCAATTTTTATCATGACCTATTGAAAGTGTCAATATAATTTTAAATATGGAAAAATTATCTGCTAAGCTAATCGTCTTTCTTCTCCTCTTCAAAATGAGCATCGATGGGGCCTTTTTGCTGTTTCTTTTTCTTACGGCGGATCGATTGTAAAATCTTTTTGTAGTTTAATGAAAACGTTTTGGGCTCATAATGTTCAGAAGCTTTAATATCAGCCGTAGAAGCTCGCATAAACGACCAACCTAGCATAATCATGATAAAGAGAAGGGGAAATCCACCGACGATACTTGCGGTTTGAAGAGTACCTAGGCCACCTACAAACATAAGAACTAACGGCATAAGGCAAAGCGCGAATGCCCAAAACAGTCGGTTCCAGCGCAACGGTTCATCCTTCACCTCTTTTTGAACAACGGAGGCTAAAATATAGGAACTTGAATCAAACGTAGTCGCTAGAAAAATAATCGCTAATATGACAAAAATGAAAATCATAAACCATGATAAGGGAAGTTGGGCAATTATTTCAATAATGGCTCTTGGCGCCCCTTCATTATTTAGAACCTTTATGACGTCAAATTCACCTGTTAACTGCATATGAAGTCCGTAATTTCCAAGGATTCCAAAAAATAATAAACTTCCAAGAGTTCCATAACTGATGGTCCCAAGGATCATTTGTTTGATGGAACGGCCTCTTGATATTTTGGCAACAAACAAGCCGACAAAAGGCGCGTAGACGAGCCACCATGCCCAGTAAAACACGGTCCAACTTTCTGGAAAACCCGTTTTTTCATATGGACCAAGCGCATTGAATGGTTCCGTCCAAGTGCTCATATGAAAGAAGTTATCCATTAATAAACCGACACTGTTGGTTGCGGTCTCAACGAGAAAGCGGGTTGGCCCAAAGATTAGTACAAATAAAAGCAGAAAAATGGAGAGGACTAAGTTAATATCCGATAATACTTTAATGCCTTTTTTTAATCCTGAATAGGCACTTATAGCAAAAATAGCTGTCACAAGAACAAGGATTAGCGTTTTTAAAACCATTGTGACACCAATACCTGTGAGAGCGTCTATTCCCTCTGCAATCATTGGGGTACCAAGGGCAAGCGTTGTTCCTGCTCCACCAAGTAGACCAAACATAAATAGCACATCAATAATCGTTCCAAGAGGTCCATCGACTAAGTTGCCGATCAATGGTCTTGTTGCTTCGCTTATTTTTAGGACTGGTTTTTTTCGTACATAGTAAAAATACGCCATAGGTAAAGCTGGAAGCGTATAGATAGCCCATGCGATCGGTCCCCAATGGAAGATTCCGTATGTACTTGCCCAAAGAATCGCTTCTTTCGTACCTGGCTCTAATCCAAAAGGCGGTCCTTGATAGTAATAAGCCCATTCAATTGTGCCCCAATATAAAATACTAGAGCCAATTCCAGCACAGAAGAGCATCCCTGCCCAAGAAAAATTGTTGAATTCCGGTCGCTCGTCTTCTTCACCTAAACGCACTCTTCCGTTATCACTAAAGGCCACATAAATTAAAAAGAAAAAGATACCGAGCCCAACTAGTAAGTAGAGCACCCCGAATTGGGTAGTCACGAACTCATTCGCTTTGTTAACAAATTCCTTTCCGCTCTCCGGAAAAAGTACAAGCGGAACGGTTACAAGTAGTAATAAACTTAGAGCACCTAAAAACGTAGGCCAATCAATTAAACGCTTATCCATTTCCTTTTAAGCTCCTTTACGATAGCTAACTAAGCTTAGTTTCTAGCATGCCCACATTTTTATACAACGTTTTTATTTTTGGAAAGGGAGGGGGTTTTGCTATACTAATGGAAGAGAATGTTGGATTAGAAGGTGATGAATGTGGAGAAATTTACGGAAGATGTTGTTTCCATTATTAAAGGAATCCCTCCGGGTAAAGTTATGACTTATGGACAAATCGCAAAGTATGCCGGAAAGCCGCGTGGAGCAAGACAAGTTGTGAGGATTTTACACACGATGAGTCAAAGGTATAAACTGCCGTGGCACCGTGTCATAAACGCGAAAGGCGAGATTGGTATACCAACAGAGGAAGGGTACATCGATCAAAAGATGATGTTAGAAGGGGAAGGGGTTATTTTTCTTCCTAATTCAAAAGTTGATTTAACTGTATATCGCTATGACCCGCAGCTAAAAGAATAGAACAAAAGATGACGACTCTAAAAAGAGGTAGCCATCTTTTGTTCAAATGTTTTATTTCACATTAAACAGGCTTCAATGTCTCCCACATGTTTGTACACTTCTAAAATTAGTGATCTTTTTAGGATGAAGGCCAGCTATATCGATGATCACTTGAAAAATCCTTATTGTACAATAATTTAATAGAAGTGGTTCATTTAATAGAACTAAAGCGGAAAAAAGACCCTCTTCTTATAGGAGGGTCAATAGGGAAGACAAGTTACTTGCTTCTCTCAATACAGGAAATTAAACGTTTCTCAATATCATAACCAATTTCTGTTAAACTTTTTTTCCCGGTTAAGTTTAATAAAGTTGTTGGTTTTGGCATACCGATTTTTGTTTGCCCCTGATCTTCAAAAACAACGATTTTACAAGGAAGAAAATAGCCCACTAACTTATCTTCATTTAGAACACGCTCGGCCTCTTTCGGATTACAAACCTCGAGAACACGATAAGGGGTTTGGAAGTCCATTCCTTTTTCTTGCAACTTTGCGGACAGATCAAAATCCCATAATACGCCGAATTTTTCTGTTTGCAGCTCATCACTCAAGTCAGAAACGGCCTGTTCAACTGTTTTAGCGGTTTCAACTGTATAATGGAAACTGATAGAGCAAAACTCCTTTCATTAACTTTCTGTTTTCATTTATACCCTGCATCGTATATTTTAAACGAAATAACATTAATAAAAGCAAGCGAATAGGTAGTGCTTCCTGAATGTTAGAGTGAAAAAAAACTAACTTCTGGGATGCACTATCATATCGCTTGCTTTTTTTCTCTATTTTGTCATTTTAAATGCCGCGTTTAGCTGTCCGCGAATCATTTCATCTCTAATTTTATCTTTATCTTTCTGCTTTTCTTTCTTATAAAGCTTTTTAATTTCAAATGTTTGCATGCCGTCTTCAATTTGATTTGCGATGTCCATTAGTTTTTCTACATCTGTAAACGAGAATTTTCTTGTACCACCACCAGAACGGTCAGGTAGAATAAGGCCTCTTTCTTCATAGTAGCGGATCTTTCTCAAAGATAGCCCTGTTAATTCGCTGACTGATCCGATGGGCAAAACTTTTTTATCTTTGTATGACATCTCCAGTCACTCCCTATTCTCATATTCATAATGCAGCTACCACTACATATACTATTGAAGTCTTCTAAACTGGCAATCTTGTATCAGTATAGCATAGCTATCCATCAATGTTGATCAAGATGTTAGAATACCTAACATAAGTTATGCGGATCTTATAAAGTGTGTGTGAGGAAAGATGCCAAGATCCTTGCGAGTATACGTGTAGGGTGTCAAAATAGAAAGGTGCAAACGGTTGTATTAGATACTAAGGAGGATGCAAGGATGGTATATAAGGAAACCGTTTTGATCACGAGTAAAGTTACGATGGCCTTCTTGATGGACTTTGTAAAAAGTGCAAACCTCTTTAGTAGTTACATTATTGTAGAGGTTGAAGGCAAACGATTAAATGCGAAGAGTATTTTAAGCATGGGGAGACTGACAGCTCATTTTGGACCCATGACCATTATTGCGACAGGACTCGATAGTGAAGAAGCTTTAGTTCACTTAAAACAAATGTGTAAGGTTGTGCAGAAGAAGAGTGTGTGAATAGAAAAAGTGGGGTTCTATAAGGTTTTATTTTTTAGCCCGGACATTTCATTAGGTGACCGGGCTATAGGCATTAATTTTGTTTTAGAAAAATATCCCCTAGATCTTGTGAGCGATTCGTAGCATCTGTAATACAAGATAATAGAGCTTCTTCAAAGTGAAACGCTTTGAGCGTTGCGATTCCTGCTTGTGTCGTTCCCCCGGAACTTGTGATTTTTTCTCTTAAAAGTTTTGCTGGCTGTTTCGTCTGACGAAGCATCATGGCAGCTCCTTGAATGGTTTGTAAGATGAGTTCGCGTGCTATTTCCTCATCAAGTCCGTTTTGTATAGCGGCTTTCTCCATACATTCCACCATATAATAGAAATAGGCTGGACCACTACCAGATAACCCTGTTACGGCATTCAACTTATCTTCTGATACCGACACAACGGATCCAATCGTTTGAAACAGTCGCTTCGTAAACAGTAAGTCATTTTCGCTTGCAAACGCTCCGCCTGTAATGGCTGTTGCGGATAACCCTATCGTTGCCGAAGTATTTGGCATCACTCGAACAATTGGGGTGGGAATGGAGATTTTTTCCGAAATGTACGTGGTTGTAATGCCCGCTAAAACGGAAATAATGAGATGGTTTCTATGAATATATGGCTGAATTTTGCTTAAGGCATCTGGTGCGTCTGCTGGTTTCATAGCTAGAACAATCACTCTGTTTTGTTGTACCAATTCTTGAATATCTTGAGTAACATGAACGCTATATGTTGTTTTTAATTCCTCAAGTCGGTGTGAATTAGTGCGATTCAGTAACGTAATTTCGTTAGGATCTACAAACCTTTCAGAAATCATTCCTTCGACAATGGCTTCTGTAATGGATCCGGCACCAATGAAGCCGATGTTGTTTCTTGTCATCATCCTCATCCTTTCCAAATAAAACGCCCATTCATCCTCATGAAAAGGACGAATGGGCGTTATCCGTGGTACCACCTTATTTTTGATATCAACATATGATATCCTCTCGTTCCTTATAACGTGGGAAGCGGCTGTATTTCTACAGCAGGCTCGAGGGTAGGTTCAAAGTGAGTAATGGGAAGGGACTTTTCAGCCAATGAATCCCTCTCTCTGGCACTTACTAGCACTTCTACTAATCCCTTTCAAAGCCGATACGATCATTCTAATTTTACATAGTATGCTATGAAAATAAAAAATTGTCAACCCAAAATGTCAGAAAATTCGAATTAAATTATCTCGATATAATGACAAAAAGAGCGAACAGCGATAGAATAGAAGTAGGTGATGTAAAGAAAAGAAGAGGTGGCGGTCAATTTGAATGTAACGAAAGAAAAGGTACTGTCGATCACGGTTCCCACTCCATTTGCTGTGGGTCCGGTCAATTGTTTTTTGTTAAAAGGAGACGCCTTAACGCTGGTTGATACTGGTCCGCGCACACCTGAAGCGCAGCTAGAACTTGAGAAGCAACTGAAGAACTATGGGGTGGCTTTAGAAGATATTGAACAGGTGGTGCTCACGCATCATCATCCTGACCATATCGGCCTAGTTGGGAAGATGATGAAGAATGGAGTTAACGTTCTTGGACATTGGAAGAATGACCGATGGTTACAGATGAGCGATTCTTTTTTGAAAGAAAATGAAGCGTTTATGACGGGGATTTACCGTGAAGCAGGGGTTCCAGAACAGTATTTCGATCATGTAAGTGATACACGAGGTTATCTTGCGTATACAGATCGAGCGAAATGCGACCTGCATCTCTCGGAAGGAGATGACGTACCAGCCTGTAACGGGTGGACTGTGATGGAAACCCCAGGTCACGCCCAAAGTCATATTTCTTTATGGCATAAGGAGACGGGGATGATGATTGCGGGGGATCACCTGATTAAGAAGATTTCATCAAACCCCTTACTTGAACCTCCATATGTGAAAGGGACGGAGCGACCTAAGCCGCTTCTACAACAAAGAAGTTCTTATCGTAAAACCTTAGATGCTCATCTTCAGTATGTGTATACCGGTCATGGTGATCCTATCCTCAATCCGGACGAGTTGATCAAAGAACGTTTACATAAACAGGAAGAGCGTTCGGAAAAGGTAGCATCCTATTTAAAGAATAAACCAATGACCGCTTTTGAAGTTTGTCAGCAATTATTTCTAGGCGTTTATAAGAAGCAAACTGGCCTTACTCTTTCTGAGACGATTGGACATCTTGATTATCTTGAGTCGGAAAAGGTAATTGTGAAATGTAAAGAAAAAGAGAAAACGGTTTATCGATCACAATCGTAAGAGGTGAAGCAAATGAAAAATTTAAAGAACAAAGTCGTTCTGATTACAGGGGCATCAAGTGGTATAGGAAGACAATTAGCGATTGATTTAGCTGAAAAAGGGGCGAAACTCATTCTTGTAGCTCGCTCAGAACAGAAGTTAATGGAAGTAAAGCGTATAATCGAACGGAGCGGGGCTTATGCGCCAGCAGTCTGGACGATTGATGTTGGGGACGGGAAGCGTGTTGATCATGTTCTGCCAATGCTTTTGAAAGAGATGCCTCCGGTCGATGTTTTAATTAATAATGCTGGTTTTGGAAAATTTGACGCATTTGTGGACGCCGATATGAAGGATATTGAAGCCATGTTTGATGTGAATGTCATTGGCCTCATGCGATTTACTTCGCATGTGCTTCCAGGCATGATGGCTAAAGAAGAAGGGCACGTAGTCAATATCGCTTCTCAAGCAGGGAAGCTTGCTACACCAAAATCTTCTGGATATTCGGCTTCGAAACATGCGGTGCTCGGATTTTCAAATAGTTTGCGGATGGAATTGCAAGACCACAACATTCAAGTCACGACGGTGAATCCAGGTCCAATCAAAACAAATTTCTTTGAAACGGCCGATAGTAGTGGCACTTATACAAAGAACGTCGAAAAGATGATGCTGTCAGCGGAAAAAGTATCGAAGGAAATTATTGCTGCTATTGAAAAAGGCGCTCGCGAAGTGAACCTTCCGAAATGGATGAACGCTGGATCAAAGCTTTATCACGCGGCTCCAGGTCTTGTGGAAAAAGTAGCTGGAAAGTTTTTTGACCAAAAGTAAGGTGAGCTAGAGAGCATCAAAATGATGCTCTTTTTTTATTAGCTAGTGGTCTAAAAAATTGATATTCTTCTGTTTTTTGGGAAATAGTGTTGTTTTCAAAGAAGAAAGAAGTTTACACTTAATCAAGATACGATGCACAATTGGAAGCAATAAACGACAGGAGGAGAAAATGAAAAGGAAACCAATTTATGTAGAAATTCCAATTGAAACAGAAATGGAAGATTTATGGGGAGCATCTCAGCAACCCCATCTGCATGAACAATGGGATCTGCGATTTACTTCCATCACTTACTTACCGAAAGAAAATGAAAGTGATCCGCAACTCTTTTCCTATAAAACAAACGTGGGGATTTTGGTAGTAGAAGGTTGGGGGAAAAGCGTTGGTGAGTTTAATGGCAAGGACGGATCGAGAACATCTTCCTTGCATTTTGGTACGGATCAGCAGATTTCGATTATCTCGGAGGGGAAAGGTTATTGGAAATACATACCCGGTGAAAGCGAGAAATTAACGTTCTTAACTCAATATGATTATGACACGCGTTTTGGCAGACTAGGTACTTTGATTGATGCGGCTATCTTCCGTCCGTTGATTGGGTGGGGAACGGCTTTAAGTTTTGATGTATTGAAGCGATGGCTAGAGAAAGGGGAATCACCTGCATCCCAGTATACCCGGTTTATTAGCTATTGGCTGATCACATTTATGTTTAGTTTCGTTTGGATATATCAAGGGCTAGTTCCAAAAATATGGCTAAAGCATCCTGAAGAGGTATCTATGGCAGCGAGTCTACTACCAGAAGCGATTGATGCTTCATTAGTGGTCTTTGTAATGGGGATAGGCGAAATATTGTTTGGTTTGATCTGGTTGTTTTATCGAAAGAGGTCCTGGTTATTCAAACTGCAAATGATGGTTTTCCCTTTATTAACATTGTCAGCTATTTTAGCTGCTCCACATGTTTTGACACATCCATTTAATCCTTTAACTTTTAACGTTAGTTTGTTCGTCTTATCTGTGATTGGAGTAAAGTTAAGTCGTGACATTCCTACAGCGAAAAGCTGTAAGCGAAAAAGATAAGGAGCATCCTCATGTCGATTTATAAAAACGCACTCGGTGACCAATTTTATCTACTTCATCCGATGCTGCAGAAAAGGTATTCGTTCTCAAACCAACAAGGTTTCTGCGGAACAGGAGTAATGAAGAAGATTTCCGGTGGTCCTCGATGGCTCTATCCTATATTTTATCTTGGTACAAAGGCGAAACTCCTTTTTCCTGAAAGAGGAACAAATATCCCCTTTCAAATTAGAAATACGTTGCGAAGCGGGGCTGGTGGAAACGAACAGGTTCATTGGCAGCGTACGTTTTCTTTTGGACAGAAGAAGCGTTACTTTAATGCGTTAATGACTCTCAATGAGGAAAGACTTATCATAGAAGACTATTTGGGAGAACCTGCGTTACTATATTCAGATCTTGCTTTTCAGGTAAACCAGGATGATGGAAGTATGACGATTCAATCATTGAATCAAAGAATGGTGCTTGGTCGAAAAGAAATCCCTTTGCCACGATTTTTTCAAGGTCTAGCAACTGTAACCGAACGATACTTAGAAGATCGGAAAAGCTTTTATATTCACGTGACGGTAAAAAACCCTATTATTGGAACTGTTTTTTCGTATGAAGGAGAGTTTACAAGTGAGAACGAATCATAACGGTTTTCCGACTAGCCAAATAAAAGGAAGGAATGTGGTCGGAGAAGAAATTCTGAAGGAAATTGCAGATCATACTATTTCTTACAGTGGAATAGTGAGTGATATGAGCATTTATGAACCCCATCTTGAATGCCAAGTTCTCTCTCCAACAATTAAACATTTTTATGAAAATACACCTGAATACAGATTGTATGCTAGTGTGAAATGGCATTGGTGGTTTAAACCTCTGGCTATGATTTATCGCTTTTTTAGTCAGAGAATCCTTCAAATTAATCTTCCATTATCAAGGAAGCTGGTCGAAATGACAGGAGATATTTTTCCGATTAAAGAGCATATCGATGGAAGACCACAGCCGAGAGCCTGGGTAAGAAAAGTGAATGGAGAAGTGTGCTTTGTCGCCCTCTATTCGTGGCATAAAAAGGGAGATAGAACGTATATGAACATCGGATTACCGCTCCCATTTTCCACAATGACTGGTGTTCTTGAATTAAATCAAGTTGGAAAAAGCCTGCAGCTGTCTAGTAGAAAAAAACGCACTTCAAAAGCCGATACAGGAACCTATTTATCAACGAAAAATAAACAATTTCCCTTACCAATTGATGAAGAATTTTTTGTAAAGCAAGCTGGAGTGGGGTCTTTAAAGGCTCAGCATGAGATGAGGATTTTTTTCATTCCCTTTTTAACGATTGATTATACGATTCGTCATAAAGACGTAATGAAATAGATAACGAAGGTGTAAGTTTTAGAGAAAAAGTGAGGTTACAAGATGGTAGATGAGAGAGTAAAAATATTTGATGAAAATAGAAACCCAATAGGGGTGGCTTCACGAGATGAGGTACACCGACTCGGACACTGGCATGAGGTTTTTCAATGCTGGTTCATTCGAAGAGAAGAGGGAAGTGAAAAAGTATATTTACAGCTTCGTAGTTCCTTAAAAAAGGACTTTTCTGGACTATTTGATATCACGGCTGCGGGTCACTTAATGGAAAACGAATCAGTAAACGACGGAGTGAGAGAAATAAAGGAAGAGCTTGGGGTCCATGTTTCTTACGAAGAGTTGCATCCCTTGCTTGTGATGAATGCATCGATTAAACAAAACGATTTTATTGATAATGAAATCGCAAATATCTTTCTTTTTGAATACAATCAATCGTTCGATGCATTTCACCTTCAAAAAGAAGAGGTTGCAGGAATCGTACAGGCTGATTTTGATGCGTTCTATCATCTCTGGATGGGAATGCAAACCGACATACATGTAGATGGATTTTGGTTTAATCATAAGGGGGAACGAAACAAGCTGAATCAAAAAATAAGCAAAGATCATTTTGTTCCACATGAATCCTCTTATTATGAAGCCGTTGTTAAAGAAATGAAGAGGTACTTCAGTCAAGCAGAGAATCGTTGATAGTGGTCACGGTTAAATAGGAACAAAAAGATGAAAAGCAGGGGAGCTAAATATGAATAGAAAGCCGTTGCCAGTTGTGACAATCAGAGAACTCTCTCTGTCAGATACAGAAGATCGTTATCAATGGTGTCTTGATCGAGAAGTGACGAAGCATCTAAATATGCCTGAAAAATATCCACCGTTTACCCGAGAAGAAACGAGCAATTGGATTCAATTATGTATCGATCGAAAAAACGGGTATGAACAGCGAGCGATTGTAACGGAAGAAGGGAAACACATAGGGTGGGTCGATTTAAAAAATATTGATCGATTTAACGATCATGCTGAGCTAGGAATTGCGATTGGTGAAAAGCGCTATTGGGGAAAGGGATATGGCGTAAGCGCTATGAAAGCGATGCTCGAATGGGGTTTTACTGAATTAAAATTAAATAAGATTTGGCTCAGAGTAGAAGTGGATAATGAGAAGGCGATTAAGTCATACAAACACAGTGGCTTTGTGGAAGAAGGCATCTTGCGAGAAGATCGCTACCGAGAAGGACGTTATATCGATCGATTAAGGATGAGTCTCTTAAAAGGAGAGTATCAAAATAGCGATAAATCCTGAAATAGTTTTACGAAATTCTCAGATTTACCTAATAACTGAATTTTTTGCCTATTATTGTCATGTTTTGTGTTATACTATCAGTTGTATGTTGGTAGTATTGTTATTCTTGTTTTCACTTGTCTTGAGAGTGAGCGAGAAGAAAATCGCTTCGGTTCAAGTCCTAAAGCAGCTTAGCTTGTGGAACTTGACATAAAGATATTTCATTTAAACCGCTAATCCATGTGATTAGCGGTTTATCATCTAGTTAGAATATGATCTGCTTGATTATTCAAACACATTGGAGAGATGATTGTGAACCCGATATTAATCGAAGTTAAAACGTCGCTTGAGACAGAACGATTAACGTTAAGAATGCCGCAGCCTGGTGATGGAAAAGTAGTCAACGAAGCGATTCAAACTTCGATTGATGAACTAAGACCGTGGTTAGGATTTGCACGTGTAACACCCACCCCTGAAGAGACGGAAGTGAATACAAGAGAAGCGCATATTAAGTTTTTAAAACGTGAAAATTTAAGGTATCTTGTTTTTTTGAAAGAAACAGGTGAATTTGTAGGATCAACTGGTTTTCATAATATTGATTGGGATGTTCCAAAACTTGAAATAGGATATTGGATGGCGACCTTTCAAAGTGGCCATGGTTATATGACAGAGGCAGTTCAAAAACTTACTCAATATGCTCATCAGGGTCTGGGATGTCGAAGAGTTGAGATTCAATGTGATCGAGAGAACGAACGGAGTCGGGCGATTCCGGAACGATTGGGATATGTTCTTGAGGGAACGCTCAAAAATGATGATTTGTCTATTGATGGGAAGCACATAACGGATACTTGTATTTATTCAAGTACCATTTAAGTTATTACTATTAAAAACACATGGCCAATCGATCTTTGAGGATCGAATAGCCATGCGTTTTTTTAATGGTTATTTAGCGCATTACGCTTCCGCCTGAAATCTTTAAAGATTCTCCAACAATGTTTTCAGAGGCGTTTGATAAGAGATAGACAATACTGTTCGCTACTTCTTCGGGTTGTGTGATACGACCTGAAGGCATTGCTTCCTCCACAGCTTTTAGTTCTTCTTCAAAACTTTTATTTTCTCTTTTCCCTTTTGACTCAATGCTGTTTCTTCCCATTTCTGTATCAACAAATCCAGGACAGACGGCGTTCACTCTAATGCCATCTCGAATTGCCTCATGGGCAAAGGACTGAGTAAAGCCAGTAATTGCAAATTTTGAAGCGCTATAGGCGGTGTTTCCAAAAGTTCCTCGAAGCCCCGACAGAGAAGAGAGGTTCACAATAGCCCCTTTTTTCTGAGCTTCACGCATTTTATTATAAACGAGCTGCGTTAGTAAGACCGTTGAAAAATAGTTTAGTTCCATTACCTTTCGAATGTCTTCTTCTTGTAATTGATCGAGCGTATCTCCGCCACCAATTCCAGCTGAATTCACTAATCCGGTAATTGTTCCTCTTTCTTTTATCGCATTTTCAATCAGATTCGCCCGATCCTGTTCATCGTTTAAATCTGCTGGAAGAATGGTCACTTTAGCATCCGTAACTAACTTTTCACACTCATGCTTTAACGTCTCTAATTTCTCTTTATTTCTTCCAGTAATCGTAATGGCAGCTCCTGCTTGTACAGCGGATTTTGCTGTTTCATATCCAATACCGCCAGTCGCTCCCGTGATAAGTACGTGTTGGTGTTTGAGTGCGTCTTCTTTAAAAATCGCCATGGGTTATTCCTCCTTTATCTTCTAGCCCTTTTTTCCCGTTTAAAGGCATATAAAACCTTTCGGCATTTTAAAAAACAGGTAGCCAGTAGCTACCTGTTTTATCGAAATGATTATTGTACACCAACAGCATTAAAGGCTTGTTTAACGGACTGCACTTCTGAACTGCCGCTTCCATAAAGATCAGTTGCAGCTTGAACGGCTGCTGCTCTCATCTGACTAAAGTTCGAAGACGCGGTTAGGTATTGTGTTAATGTACGATAGTAAATAGCGCCAAGCTTTTCTTTCCCAATTCCAGATACGCTGACTCCGTAAAATGTACCGCCTTCACTTAAAAGATAAGCAGCTTTATTCATAATCCCGCTATTAATATGAACGCCGCCGTTATCCTGTGTCCCTTTATAGCGGACAGAGTAATGGTCAGGGTCACCAAATTGCGATGGGTCTGCCATTGAACGAAGAGCGTCCCCAGAAGTTCCTGGTGTATAAATGTCTTCGCCGATTAACCAGTCAGGATTGTTATTATCATGAAATTCCACAAGAGTTCCGAACACATCGGACATTGATTCGTTCAGCGCTCCTGATTCATTTTGATAAATAAGATCTGCTGTCGTATCTGTAACCGCGTGTGTTAATTCATGTGCCACCACATCTTCACCTCCAGAAAGAGAGACGAATGTGGAGCCGTCTCCATCACCATAAACCATTTGGCTGCCGTTCCAGAATGCATTGTTGTAGTTACGTCCGTAATGTACGGTCGATTTTAGTGGTGCCCCGTTGCCGTCATAACTATCGCGGTTGAAAACATCTTTATAATAATCATACGTTGCGCCAGCATAGTAGTGAGCGTCGACAGCTGCCGCATCATAGCTTGCGTTGAAGGCGTTATCCGCATCAGCCCATAACGAACCAGGTAACTTAGTCCGATTACCTGCGTCATAGGTGAAAATACCGCCGCCTCTCGTAGTATCTTTTAAATAATAAGTTGAGGAAGAAAGAAGCGTGTTAAACGTCTTTTGATCACCAAGGACACCGGTTCCACTGGCTGTTTGAATTGTTCCAGTAATCGCGCCACCGCCACCCGGCTTACCAACACCTTCTTTTTTAGCTTCGTGAAGGGCGTTAAAGCTCGTTAGTACTTCACCACTTGTTGCGTCAATTATGTACTGCCAGTTCCCTGGTTCAGGTGAAAGGAAGTTTAAAGTGACGTGATAAGCGTATGTTGGAGATTCCCCATCCGTATACACGACAAGATCTGATGTAGGTTTCTGTTCATAAGTTGGGGAGAAGCCGAGATCGCTTTCTGCTTTTTTGATTGCATCCTGTTTCTTGAACTTTGTTGCTTTTTTAAGCTCTTTCTTCGATCCAAGGTCTGGAATAACGGTACCCGATACAGCAGTTAAGACGCCGCTTTCATCAACGTGTGCGGTTTGAGTAGACCCGTAAACCGGTGTACCTTCATGAAGTTGCTGTAAACGAAATACCGTGAAGCCAAGGTCGTCTTTTTCCTTTGAAAGGATTTGAAAAGCGTCCTGTGCTGACGATCCACTAAATTTGTACATGCTTTTCTGGTCATTTAAGTAATCGAATAACACTTCATTGGGATTTTGAGAACTTGCTTTTGTTAATTTCCCGGAAACAAATGATGGCGTCCCAGTTTCTTTATTCATATTCGTATCAGCTGCCGCAAATGTTGAGGATGGAGCAAACATGGTGCTAACAAGACCCACTGATAAACCAATGGAAAGCAAATTCTTTTTCTTTCCCATTTCATTTCCCCCTCGTGATTAAGATGAGCTTACTTTATCACGAAAGTTTTAATATTCAAACTATTTTAACAATTAATGATAGTAATGACCTATTCTTCCGTGATCATGAACAGGACTATTTACCCGTAACGTTATGGTCATATAGTTCATTAGGTACGAACTTTTCGATTATAAGAGAGAGACTTGTCGTAACATTTTTGATTGGAAGAAAGTACTTATTGTAAAGAGAACGTATATTCGAGTAAAATACGGGTATAGATAAAGAGAACAAATGTTCCGTTAGGTGAGAAGGAGGGGGATACAAATGGATTATTCACAATTTCCAAAGAAAACAATTCTTTGTATTGATATGAAAAGCTTCTATGCTAGCTGCTCAGCGGTAGAGATGGGGCTTGATCCGCTTACGTGTTATCTTGCGGTTGTTGGGGACGTGGAACGACAGGGGAGTGTTGTGCTAGCAGCTTCTCCAGCCCTAAAAAAAGAATTTGGGATTCGTACAGGGAGCAGGTTATTTGAAATTCCAAGTGACAAGAGAATTCATATTGTTAACGCAAAAATGTCCTCTTATTTAAAACAATCAATGGAAATAACGAGGCTTTTCCACCGTTATGTACCATCAGAATGTATCCATACGTATAGCGTTGATGAATCATTTTTGCAGGTTGATGGGACAGAACGATTATGGGGAGATAAATTTGAAGTGGCTCACAAGATCAAAAAAGAAATAAGCGAGACATTCGGCTTACCAAGTGCGATTGGAATAGGTCCGAACCTTTTGATGGCAAAGCTTTGTCTGGATCTTGAAGCAAAAGAAAAAGGGATAGCAGAGTGGACATATGACGACATTCCTGAAAAACTGTGGCCACTTTCCCCGCTTAGTCAAATGTGGGGAATTGGCTCACGAGTTGAACGCACGTTAAATCGAATGGGGATACGAAATGTAAAGCAGTTGGCGCACTATCCGCTTCACTTATTAGAAGAGAAATTTGGTGTCATGGGGAATCAACTTTATCATCATGCCTGGGGAGTCGATCTTTCTGAAATGGGCGCTCCCATTATGCAGGGGCAGATTAGTTTTGGAAAAAGTCAAATCTTGTTAAGGGATTATCATGATCAAAAAGAAATTCAACACGTTATTCTTGAAATGAGTGAAGAAGTGGCGAGACGTGCTAGAAGAGCCGGGAAAGCAGGTCGTACGATTAGTCTAGGGATTAGTTATAGCAAAGAAGAAGGTGGAGGGGGTTTTCACCGCTCAAGGAGCATCAATAGTCCGACGGCGATTACGCTTGAAGTCTACCGCGTTTGTCTTCAACTATTTGAGGAATTTTATGAAAGAAAAACGGTCCGGAAAATTTCCATCACTCTTTCGAATATTTGCAATGATGAGGAAGTGCAATTGGATTTATTTAATACTGCCCGGCCGAAGCAGCGAGACCTTGGCTATGTGATGGATTCTATTAGAGAAAAATACGGCTCAGATGCTCTGCTGCGTGCCGTTTCATACACGAAGGCTGGTACAGCACTACACAGAAGTAAACTTGTCGGTGGGCATAAAGCGTAAAGGGGGGGATAGAGATGATTCGTGATCGTGGAAATATAAAATGGACATCAATGATGTTACCTGAGCATGTGAAAGAGCTACGTGATTGGAAAGAAGAAGAGAAAAGAAATCAGATGCCTGTACTGGATGAGCAAAAAATAGAAGAAATGAACGAAGTGATCTGCGAAGCAATGGAATTCCATTGGTCTTTACGCTTCCACTATTTTAAAAATGGTGAGAAGAACGTCCTCTCTGGCTACGTCCATTTTGTCGATCCATTGACGAAAGAGCTACGCGTGATTGATCACCGGGAGCAAAAGAGAAACGTTAAACTGCTGGACCTTATCCATGTTGAAGTAGAATGAAAAAAATGGTTGTGCACTCTGGGCGCAAAAAAGTTTTTCATTTTCTAATTGGGGTAAAATACGTATAACCAAACCTGGGCATTTTAAATAAAAAGAAGGCCCACCTTAAAGGTGAAATTAGAATCCGGAGTGAGATGACAGATGTTATTAGCTCAAAATTCCAAGGAAAATATGGAAAAGATAAAGGGAATTAACATTCACTATGAGTATTATAGAAATGAGGAGGCTGTTAATCGACCAGTTATCACCCTCCTTCACGGTTTTTTGTCGTCAAGCTTTAGCTTCAGAAAGCTAATTCCATTCCTAACAAAAGCATACACCGTTGTTGCCATTGACCTCCCGCCATTTGGGAAAAGCGAGAAGTCTCATCACTTTGTACACTCCTATCAAAATTATGCAGAAGTCGTTGTGGAGCTACTAGAAAGGCTTTCAATTGAGCGTACAGTGATGATCGGTCATTCTATGGGCGGGCAGGTAGCGATGAGAGCATCTGCGATAAAAGATGATTTTGTAAGTAAAAATATTTTGCTATGTAGCTCAGGTTATCTTGAAAAAGCAAAGCAAAGTCTCGTTTATACGTCTTACTTACCTTTTTTCTCTGTTTATTTAAAACGCTGGCTTTATCGAAAAGGAGTAAGAGGAAATTTGCTTAATTGCGTATATGATCCAGCGCTTATTGATGAAGAAATGATGGATGGTTATATTCAACCCTTTTTTCATGAAGGAATTTTTAGGTCGCTGGTTCGTATGATTCGTGATCGAGAAGGGGATCTCTCTGAGGCTGAGTTAAATCAAATTCAAACACCAAGCCTCTTAATATGGGGAGAAAATGACAGGGTCGTGCCATTAAAAATTGGGAAACGTTTAAGAAATGATTTACCAAATGCCGAATTAATCGTTTATAAGAAAACCGGTCATCTTCTACCTGAGGAGCGACCAGCGTCAATTATGAAAGACATTGAGCAATTTTTAACTCGTTAGCCGAATGGCTGTAAAAGTATAGAATTTTTTTCCAGGTAAGCTCCTTTTCCATAAGGAGTTTATTTTCATGAAGGTGGAAAGAGTTGACTCAGTTGAATCTGGCGTGATAAAGTAAAGCTCGTTCGATCTTGAAATTCAAATAAAATCTGAGCTCATGCTCATTCATAACTGTATATTTCTTATTAAGAGAAGTGGAGGGATCTGGCCCGAAGAAGCTTCAGCAACCTCTGACGATCAGAAAGGTGCTGCTTCCAGCAAGAGAGATCTTGAGAGATAAGAGCAAAAGCCCTCTTCTCTTGAAGTGGGCTTTTTTCATGCAGTAGTAAAGGAAAAGGAGATAGAGAGAATGGAAAGAGAAATGAAAGGAAATGGTCTGGCGTTACTACCCCTTGGCATATTTATTGTGCTCTTTATAGGCACTGCCATCGTAACAAAGGACTTTTATAGCATGCCGGTTATACTTGCTTCATTAATTGCAGCAGGTGTAGCTCTTTCGATGAATCGAAAAGAAAACTTCATGAAGAAAGTAGAAGTGTTTTGTCGAGGAGCAGGAAACACCAATATTATCTTGATGATTCTTGTCTTCTTATTGGCAGGCGCTTTTGCTGGGACCGCTGAAAAGATTGGAGCGGTGGATTCGATTGTGAATTTAGGAATATCGATTCTTCCAGCGAATTTATTAATTGTTGGCTTATTTTTAATCGGGTGTTTTATTTCTATTTCAATGGGCACATCGATGGGAACGATTGTCGCCCTTGCACCGATTGGTATCGGAATTGCAGACCAAACAGGAGTTGCGCCAGCCCTAGCTTTATCTGCCGTCATTGGCGGAGCGATGTTCGGTGATAACCTTTCTATGATTTCAGATACTACCATTGCAGCTGTTCGCACACAAAATACGCAAATGAAAGACAAGTTCAAAGTCAACTTCTTTATTGTCTTACCCGCAGCTATTATTACAGCTATTATTTATGGCGTGTTAACGATGGGAGAGCAGGCAACAGTTGGTGGAGATCGCGCTTTTGATTTGATCACGATTCTTCCCTATCTAGGCGTTTTAATCGCAGCCATTGCAGGGGTTAATGTGCTTATTGTCCTTGTAAGTGGAACGCTATTTGCTGGAATAGTCGGTCTGTTTAACGGTTCATTTGGCATGAGTGGACTGATTTCCACCGTTACAGAAGGGATTAAAGGAATGGAAGACCTTGCGATGATTGCCCTTGTAATCGGTGGTATGATTGAAGTAATCAAGCATAATGGAGGTATTCAATACGTTCTAGATAAAATTTTAAGCCGAGTAAACTCCCGTAGAGGTGCAGAATTTGGTATCGCTGGTCTAGCTAGTGTACTCGATTTATCGACAGCGAATAATACGATTTCCATCATTATGGGGGGACCACTTGCGAAGAACATTTCTGAGAAGTATGGCGTAGATCCGAGGAAATCAGCTAGTATTTTAGATATTTTTTCAGGTAGTATTCAAGGAATGCTCCCGTATGGTGCACAGGTGCTAGCTGTTGCTGGACTTGCTTCAATTTCACCACTCGCCCTCTTGCCTTACTCCATTTATCCCATACTTATTGCGATTGCTGGAGTGATTGCGATCTTTATTAACTATCCTTCTTTTCAAAAGAAAACGAAGGGTTAGAAATAACGATAAAACGAGTATGGTTTAACAAGAAAGACAGGTAGCTCATGAGCTACCTGTCTTTTCATTATCCTTCGATTTGTTTTTGTAGATGAACAATTCGTTGAGGAAGAATATAAAGATATTCAATTAATGAATCTAACAAGTCAATAATGAGATTCGCCGTTTCTTCGCTAGTCGCTTTTTCAAGACAAAGGAGGTTATTCAGATTACTTCCTTTTCCGAGAAGCTGACCTAGCTTTACAATCGGTTCTTCTAAGTCAATTTGTTTCGCCAACGTTTCGAGCTGTTTGGATAGGGGCTGTCCTAATTCATTCTCAGATAGAAAACTGCCGGTAATACTTTCAAGAACGCGGTTAGCCATGACAGCTGTGGCGGTCCAGTCTTTCATATTATGTACGTTCACGGCAGAGCGATAAACACGTTCAAGATCGTCAGGCAATCGGGCAGAACTTGTTAGTCTACCGAGCGGTTCACGTGTGAAGGATGTTTGGTGGACAAAAAGCTCGACTTCTTCTCCGCGATCGCCATGTGAGGTTTTAATTAAAATGAAGAGTACCGCTTCTTTACAAATGGAACAGCGGGAAAGTGTTGAAAACACGGCCTGGTTAATTTGATAATCAAATTTCAATTGAAATGAGGCGTCATTACCACATTCAGGACATTCTGTATTTGTTGATTTCGGAAGCTTCGTTTGTCCGTATTTTACAACCGAATTAATGGTCGTCTGCTGTATCTTTCTCATCATATACCCCCTGGATCGATTTTGAGCAACTTGTTGTCAATCGAAATGAAACTCATACGGTGATTCCTGGAATGTATCGTATGAATGATTAAAATCACACCATCAACTTATAACATTCGCCCTTATTGGAAATATAAGGGGGTTTTGAAAGAGGGTGTGAATGAAAATATCAAAGATGAACCAAAAGTCCTTTGCTAAAAAAGAGTAAAATAGAACCAAAATTGTGAAAATATTGACAGGTGTACCAAGTGAATCCTACACTATAGTGACACGAACGATAGGAGGTATCACTATGGAACAAGTACGTCTTTTTTGGAGCTGTTTTTGGCATGAACATCATCGTGCAAAGGATCTCTTAACATTCGCTTCTTCACACACGCCGGGAATCCCTTCTCAAAGTTCACAAAAAAATCCTACGCTATCCGGTCCAGATCCGGTTTATGACAAAAGAAAGCTAACTGGATTAGTGTTAGGACCAGCGCTCTTTCTTGCGCTGATGCTGTTTTTTCACCCAAACGGCCTTTCGGAAGCTGGTTTAGCTGTATTAGCTAGTACGGCATGGATTGCAACATGGTGGATTACAGAAGCAATTCCCATTCCTGCAACGTCTCTATTACCACTCATTTTATTTCCGCTAACAGGTGCACTGGAAGGTGATTTAACAGCATCAGCCTATGGCGATAATACGATCTTTCTTTTTATGGGTGGTTTCCTGATTGCGCTTTCAATGCAAAAGTGGAATTTACATAAACGCATTGCTCTCTTTATTATATCAGCAATTGGAACGAGTACGGAAAAAATTGTCCTTGGCTTTATGGTCGCTACGGGCTTTTTATCGATGTGGATCTCAAATACTGCCACCGCAATGATGATGGTGCCAATTGGACTTGCAGTGATTTATCAAGTATCTGAGCAGCTAGATATGAATACGGAGGAAGGAGCTCCCCGATTTAATTTCGGAAAAGCGATTATGCTTGGTATCGCTTATAGTGCTTCGATTGGTGGTCTTGCGACATTAATTGGAACACCGCCAAATACCATTTTCGCAGCTGTTGTGAATGAGCTATATGGCATTGAAATTTCATTTGCCCGCTGGATGATGTTTGGTGTACCGTTAACCGTTCTACTATTAATTGGGTGCTGGTATTACCTTGTGAAAATGGCTTTTCCAATGAACATTAAAGAATTGCCAGGTGGTAAAGAGGTTATCAAAAGAGAGAAGGATGATCTCGGAGGAATGTCGGTAGAAGAGAAAGTCATTCTTACCATATTTTCTCTTACGGCGCTTGCGTGGATCAGTCGCTCATTCGTACTTAGTGAGTTAAATCCAAACATTAATGATACAGTGATTGCCATGACGGCAGCGATTTTATTGTTTCTTATACCGGCACCTTCGAAAAAAGGATCTTTTTTGTTGGACTGGAATACAGCGAAAGGGTTACCTTGGGGCATCCTCCTACTCTTTGGAGCAGGGCTTGCCATTGCTTCCGGTTTTCAAGAATCAGGACTTGCCAAGTGGATTGGAGAGCAATTAACCATTCTTGAAGGAATTCACTTATTCATTATTTTACTACTGGTTACAACGCTTGTTATTTTCTTAACAGAAATTACATCCAACACGGCGACGGCCACAATGATGTTTCCAATTATGGCTTCTTTATCAGCAGCGATCGGTGTTCATCCATATGCCTTAATGATTGGAGCTGGAATTGCATCAAGCTGTGCCTTCATGCTCCCAGTTGCCACACCACCAAACGCGGTTGTGTTTGGATCAGGTTATTTAAAAATTCCTGATATGGCGCGAGCCGGTTTTTGGCTAAATGTAACCTCTATCATCATTATTACGATAGCCATTTATTTTTACATGCCAATTGTATGGGGCATTGATCTAACTCAAATTCCAACAAAATTCAGCTAGAACTAAGGTGATGATACAGTGATGGATCAAACAACGAAGAAACAGCGTTATACATCAAAGGATGGAGGATTTTGGCGAGTAGCGGCTAGTCTTGGTTGCGGAGCATTGCTCATTTTTTCTTCTTTATATGCTTTTCAACCGCTGCTTCCTATATTCGCGAAAGAATTTCATATAACGCCTACAACATCAAGTCTCCTTATGTCGCTACCGGTCATTACAATGATTCCGGGTCTTCTAATTCTCGGCTTTGTTTCCGATCGCCATGGACGAACAGTTGTCATGAAAGTATCCCTGCTTTTTGTTCTCGGTCTGCTCCTGATTATGCCATTAATGAAATCGTTCCTCTTTTTACTCATTCTTCGATGTATCCAGGGATTCTTCCTCGCGGGAATACCCGCATCAGCCATGGCATATTTAGCTGATGAAGTCGAGCCATACACCATCGGACTGGCTACAAGTATTTATATTGCTAGCAATGCAATGGGAGGACTTGGAGGACGAGTGGCAACAGGTTACTTAACGGATCTCTATAGTTGGCAAATAAGTTTTATGTTTCTTGGTGGTTTTGGCCTAGTAGCAACAGGTTGTTTTTACTGGCTACTACCTGACTCCCGCTTTTTTGAAGGAGGAAGTAGAAGCGTAGTTAACGATATGAAGGGGATGTTTGTTCACCTTAGAGACCATCGCTTATTGTCTCTTTTCACCCTCGGTTTTCTAATCCAGGTAATCTTTACAGGTGTGTGGACTTATTTGCCATTTCACCTGGAAGAAGACCCCTTTGCTCTTTCGTTGAAGTGGATCTCTCTAACCTATTTTGCGTATATCCTTGGCGTCATTTCTCCACCTCTTGCAGGAAGAATTTCTTCTAACATTGGCCTTAGACGAACCATGATCATCGGACTATCTACCCTCATCGTTGGAGTTGTTCTGACCGTTTTTCAAAATATATCGGCTGTCATGATTGGACTTTGCATCATCTGCGCAGGATTTTTTATCGCGCATTCAATGGCATCAGCTTCCGTCGCCCAAACAGCCGATCATCATAAAAGTGGCGCTTCAAGTTTTTACTTAATTAGCTATTATGCAGGTGTTGCTGCAGGCAGTTCAGGAGTTGGAGTGGCGTGGGATCGGTTTGGATGGAGTGGAGTGGTAAGTTTAAGTGTGCTTATTTTGCCACTCATTCTCTTATTTTCATCAAAGCGATATCGAAATAGTGGTTTACGAGAGGAGAAGGGAACATGAACATAAGAAAGGTGAAGCTGGGGGATGAGGAAGGTATCACTCGTTTACTTTCAGATATGGGCTATGAAGCAGAAGTACATGAAGTAAAAGAGCGATTCCTACCAATACTAAATGATCCTCAGTATCTTACCCTTGTGACGGAAGAGAAAGGGGAACTAATTGGTATGCTTGGTATGCATTATGAACGATCCTATGTGGCCAATATTCTTGTTGCGAGAATCATTACGATGGTAACAGCGAAAGAATATCGCCAGCAAGGAATTGGAAGGAAGTTGATGGAGGAAGCCGAAAGAAGGGCTGATGATAAGGGAGCTACAACAGTCGTGTTAAATAGCGGGAATCGTGAAGAGCGAAGAGCTGCACATCAATTCTATGAAGCTTGTGGCTATGTAGGAAAATCAACTGGATTCTATAAATCGCTCATCTAAATAAAAAAAGCCTCTCGCTTAGTGGCGGGAGGCTAATCAGGTTTATCTTCTAGTAAATCCTTCTTCATCAAGGTATTGAACCGCTTCATTTCGAGAAGGGAAGGTGCCATCAAGAATATCGCCAGCATAAACATTCCATAACTCGAGTTCAGGCTCGTACATGAGTTCAAGCGTTTGACCTTCGTCATTCACCCACACTTGTACTTCAATATCAGATCCCGGAAGGACAGAAAGAGACTGGATTGACTCTCTGATAATTTTTCGAAGCTCATTGCTTGAAAAATCGCGAATGTTGACCATCCCTCTTTCATCTAATGGGTAACCTTCAATCAGATCGCCAAATACATAGCCATTTCCGTTCGGGTGAAGATGATAAACCACATTTTTCTTATCGATAACCGCTTCTTCATAGTGAAAGTTCACACGTCCAAGCGATACGTCTTTTCGTGTTAATTCAGGAAAGGATGATTCAATAATCTCTAGTTTTTCTTCAAAAGTTAGCATAATGCCTCCATGTGCTTCAGTAGTCTTTCTAGTTTGAACAGGAAAATCAGGATTCAAACGTACTGCATTTTATCTTATCATGGGTTATGACAAAATTGTATGCTTTGTCTGAAGTTCATGAAGAAAATTCGCGATTTCCGCTTTGTTTTGTAAAACGATTATGGTTTTTTCAGGAGAAGTTTGCTGAATCTCTGCAAATCGCTTATTCATCTTCTCTTTACGAGGATAGTAGGTCGTCCAAATGAAAGTTAAAAACGACCACTCCATTTTTTCATTGCAGCCTTTGCCCATATCAGAACGAGTCTTCCCAATATGAGTCACCCAGCGTTTTAGAACGCGATAAAGACAAAGAAGTCTAGGCGCATCGATGTAAATAATCGTATCTGCCTTTGCTACTCGAATATCATAGGAATTGCTATAATTGCCTTCTATAATCCAGTGAGAACTTGAAGTGATTTTCTTCTGGGAAGCACGGAATTCATTGAGACTTGCTTCTACCCAGCCCGGTTTCCAAAAGAGCGCATCAAGATGGTAAACGTGATAACCTAGAATGTTGCCGAGTTTCTTTGCAAAAGTTGACTTACCGGCGCCTGCTGAAGCACCCATCACCATAATCCGATCCATCCTCATCCCCCTTTAACAAACTGCCTATCTTTAGAAGTTTACCAAAGAAACTACGAAGATAGAAGAAAGAGTAGATTAGGAAGAAAAATAAGGTAACATATGCCGTGATATGTTGATATTAGGATTGTGGACGGTGTTGTCGATCTTAAGCAATAGGGCAGTTTAATTGAATAACGGTTGTATATTTTATTTGAAACAGGGTGAGAAACTTGTTTGGAAGAATTAGAAATTCAAAAAAAGAATCTAATATCGATAATAGCTATGTTGAAGTACCTCAAAGTGATATAAGTGAAGGACAGTCTGCAATTAAATTATGTACTTAATGTTTTCTTTATAGAAGATCTTAAATCATTATTCTTGAGATCATATAATGTTCCTGTGCCCTTTTTATAGTCCCCAAAGTAACACCAAAGTTCAAATGTCTCGGCATAGAACTCTTCATTAAATTTTGGACCATCATAATCGATGACTATTTGAGAACGGTATTCTTTTTCAATACAACGTTCATAAGTTAGTTTCTCTTATTCATCGCCATCAATGTCCCTGGCAACTCATAATTTAAGGTTCTTCTTTCCTCTTTCTTCAAAACATTTCACATAATCTCTTTGCAGATCAGGACATAACAAGATTTATTTGAATTCACGAGATAAGGAAAATCAATTATCGGAGTCTATCTTTAATAAGATAGGCTTTTTATTTTACATAAAAAAAAGATATTTATAAATGATATGAAATAATTGGTGTTAGAAAGTTCGTCAGTTTAAATTTTACTGGAATTAAACGGAGGATCCTACTGATAGGGTCACTTCATTATAAATCTGATGATTAGTAAAAAAAATGTTAACAACGTGAAATGTCTATAGGACTTGTAATGGAAACTGATATAACTATTTTAGAACATCTACAAAACTTAGATACTCCATACGTCTTTAGTCCTATACATCTTATGTCATAAGCCAGAGGAAACATTATTTCACGTTGTGTTACAATCATATCCTCAATAATTTATATGGAGTTGAAAGGAAATGAAGAAAAGTTTACGCATAACAATCACTATCGTCCTCCTGCTAGGAGCAATGGCTGCGTGGTTTAGCCGTGGAGGAAGTGATACAGTATATAAAGACGTTCCTGAGGCCAAACCATCAGCATCGTATGTTCCTGAAATTCTCTGGCCAAAGACTGAGGCAGATAAGAAAATAGCCGGGGAAGCGAGTGGAGTAGCAGTAAATAGTAAAGGAGATATTTACTACTTACATCGGGGAAGTTCCGAATATGGTGGGGAAAGCCTGATCCAAGAACCAACCCTTATCGTCATTGATGGAGAAACCATGAAAGTCAAAGATCGTTGGGGAGAGAATATATTTGCTTCCCCTCATGGATTGGAAATCGATCATGAAGACAATGTTTGGATCACGGATATTACTCAGAACAAGGTTTACAAATTTACATCTCGTGGTCAATTAGTAGATACATTTGGAGATGACTATCCCATTTATATGGAGCCTGCCTTACGGATAAGGAATGTGCTGCCTAATTTCCCGACTGGGATGACGAAGTATACATTCGCGAGGCCCACGGATGTCACGGTCATGAAAGATGGCTCATTTGTTGTCAGCGACGGCTACCGTAATAGACGGATTGTGAAATTCGATGCTGAGGGACAATTCCTTTGGGAGAAGAATAAACTGGGGGATAGTCCAGGTGAATTTAATCTGCCCCATGGAATTTCTCATGATCAGAAAGGGAACTTGTATGTAGCAGACAGGAACAATGCACGTATTCAGCTTTTCTCCCAGGATGGAAAATTCCTCGATGAGTGGGATCAGCACGAGCTGGGCCGCCCTTTCGGTGTGGAAGTGGGGAAAAACGGTAACGTGTATGTAGCAGATGGCGGTGATGCGCTTTATCCAAACAGTGATAAAGGATCCCATCAAGTGGTGGTCGCAAGTCAAAGTGGTAAGATCATAGAACGGTTCGGTGATTGGGGTTCTCAAGTTGGTGAAATGAAAATCCCCCATGATATTGCGGTGAATAAACAGGGAGATATCTTTGTGGCAGAGCTTGAGAATCACCGGATGCAAATGTTTAAGAAAAAATAGGTATAGATGAAGAAGGACATTTACTTAACTGTCCTTCTTTTTTCGCCATGATGAAAGGGCTTGCGATATTCAGAGTATATTTTAAGATATTGCAACGCATTTCGAGTGTCTTTGAACTATACAGGTACTTACAAAGCGCATATCAAACAAGAGAAGAAGAAAACTTAATTTATATTGTATTCAATTCTTCAACAATCTCGGAGCGATTATTTAATAATCTACACGATAGAGCATAAAGAAAAGGGAAATTGCATTTGAAAAATAAAAAAATCCAACGAATAATAAGAACCATAATTTTGGTGGTTTCTTTGTACTTTTTTCTAATAGAAAACGAGCTTTCATTGTTTATTGGAGGAATAGTAATAAGTACTATTTTTGAAGTCGTTTTTAAAAGTTCTAATAAAAGAAGATGATAATATTGAAGTTTGGATAAGAAATAAAGGAGTAAAGAAATTGAAAGATGAAAAAGTGTATGTAAACAAATGATCTTTAGTAATCTCGGAGCGATTGTTCAATAAAAAACATTTGCCTCTTCATTACTCTAGGTAGAGTAGTGTTCAATTTAATTCTTTTTCCCTATTATTAGTTCAGCAATTGTTAGTATTAAAGTGAACCATATTGCTTCAAAAATAAATTAAATGGTACAAGAATAAAATTCATTGCATAAAAAACCAGGTCTTGATAAAGACCTGGCCAACATTAGAAACGATAAGGACCGATTAAAAGTGTCACAATTAGCACATTCATTGCAATTGTGTAACTGAGCTTTGCAAGTAAATGATCCTTGCTAATACGAAACATTTTTATTATTAATACCGAAATGGCGCCAATCAGAAATGGAAGAATGTAAGAACTTCCGTCAAATATTAAATAATCTGGAGCAAACATATAAAAAACGTCATTCATTTGCATTTGTATAATAAATAATTGAGTAATAAAATATAAGCTAAGAGTGGTAACGAGAACCCACCTTTTCCCCTGTTCAATCGCATTGGTATTAAACATATACATAATCATAATAAAAATACCCGCAGGTGTTACCCAGACCATTGCAACCAACAGAGTCATAATACCCATAGCAAGAGCTAATCCTGTGTGAGAGAGAGCTGTTTTGATATCATCTTTATTGATTTCTTTACTACGAGCAATGCCATCTTTATCTGTAGTAATTCCCATTAAGCTATAATTCACTTTAGCGTCTTCGAGTGGTTGAGTTTCCTGCCAAAAAATCTTTCCATCTTCAAATTGGAATGGATTTGACGAACGATTTGCTGTCCGACTCAATTGATTGGCTTTCCATTTATTATCGTTAAGCGTTGCATTGAAAACATTTGTTTCAGTTTTAAAACTCGATACTCTTCCTTGGGCACTAAAAAGAATATTAACCTTTCCATCATTTTGGTAGATGTTTAAATAATTAGGATTTTCAATTCGTACGTTACTGCCTGCAGGATAAAAATTTGACGTTTTTGGTTTTTTCGTGTGTAACTTTGTAATTGTTCCTGATAAGTAATAAGGCGTATGGGCTTTCTCACTCACATCATAAATAGTATAGACAAGCTCCATATTCTCATCTTCAAGTATGTAGTCAAAATTAGTGAATCTTTGACTGATTTTTTCAGTTTCCATCGCAAACACTTCGTATGAACGATATTTTTCTTTTTCAGGAATTAATAATGTTCCATCAAAAGCCTGTTTTTCATTTGTGATTACTAATAGTGATTGATCTTCTAAAACGACACGATTTATCCTTTTATCGAAGTCTTTGACTTTAGATGTTTTCATACTCACTGGATTTATAGTAAATAGACTTTTATCTTTCCAGTAAACGACTGTATTCTTATTAGCCATGTACCCAGTAATATTATCATCGATTACAGTATCTTTATTATTGCTTTCAATGTAATGGTGGAGTTCATTTTTAGAATTAACATAGAGAAATTTCTTCCCATTTGTCCATATACTGAATTCTGGAGATGTATCAAGTTTTATTGATTGGTTTTCTAAAATTTTGTAATCATCATCTAAAGTTACGCTATTTATTCCTTCGTTGTTGCTTGTATAAAATGTCAAGGAATCCTCATTGTTCACTTGAAAAGGGACTGTTTTATCATCACTTTTTAAATTAAGATCGAATTCTCTACTCCAATCTTTAGAAACTGGTTCTTTTTCTAAACTAATGAAATGAACAAAAACTAAGCTTGTTAATATAATGCCAATTGATAGAAAAACCCATAGTATAGGCTTTCTAAATCTTTTCATAAATACCCTCCCTTTTATAACAATATTCAAAATTTACCATAAAATTATATTATTTACAATATTTTGGATAATATAAAGAGCGTAGGAAGGGGGATTAATTTAAAAACTAGGTGGTTTTGGGTATTTTATATGAAGTAAATACAATTTAAAACTAAAGGTAGTTTAGGAAACTATACTGCCAAGACAAGTCACAAGTCTACAATTATTTAAAATAACCTTATTAGATGAATTTCTATTTAATCTTCAACAATCTCGGAGCTTATCTTTAATAAGATAGGCTCTTTTTAGTGAAAAAGATGGATTTATCAGCTCTTATTTGAAATAATTGGTATTAAGCATTTTGATTAAAATTAGATGCTAATCGAACTACTTTATGCTCTAGGAGGATTATTATTTGAATACCAAAAAACTTGAATTGATCATCTTATTAACCCTGACCGTTGCAGTTCCGGTATGTACAATTCTACCGTACCTTGGAATAGTTCCGGACCTTTTACTATTCATTATCTTGCCAGTAGGAATTATCTTTTGCCTCATAGGGGTAATGGCTTCTGTTCTAAGGATACAAACCAGTGGTTGGAAACAATCATAACAAATATCAATGTTCCATTATCTCGGAGCAAAAGTTGAGTAATAATGTAACGTTTCAATTTTGGGAATCTGAAGGCGCTATCCAGTCATTTTAATAATAAAAGGAGGGGTAGAGTGGCAAAAAGAGTTAGAGATATTATGAAATATAGACAGATTTCACTAGCCGCTTTATTTCTCTCTTTAACCTTGAGCATTATAGGAAGTATTTTTGGGAGTTGGTGGCTGGCCATTCCAGGTACTTCTCTTTTAGTGATCTTCTTTATCATATCCTTTACTTTATGGAGATGTCCGGTTTGCAAAAGAAGATTGCCACTACGATTTGATATCGATCTTGATCTAAATGATGTGTATCGTTGTCCTTATTGCCAGACAAAATTTTTGGGTGGAGAAATAATAGAACAATGAAAGTACTTATTAAGTAATCTCGGAGCTTATTTTTAATAAGATAGGCTCCTTTTTAATTAAAGAAACAATAGATTTATTGATGATATTTTGAAATAATTGGTATTGTGTAATGAGAAGACGAGTGAATCAAATAGAGGAGGTAATTAATTATTATGACTGAAGATTTTTATTGTGATGAAGTATTGTGTGGTAAGACACAAGTAGAAAAAGTATTAGAAACAGAAAATGTACTAGCCTATCATCATACAAAGCCATTTTATCCAGTACATATTGTGGCTATACCAAAGAAACACATTTCATCTTTAATCACTTTAGAGGGAAGTGATGATGAATTAGTGCTTGAGCTACTTGGAGTAATCAGAAAAGTTGCTGCTATGGTCACTGAAGAAAAAGGAGCTTGTAGAGTGATTACCAATATTGGAGACTATCAAGATTCAAAGCACCTACATTGGCATATTGTCTCAGGTAAACCTTTAAGCTAGTTACTTAACAATCTCGGAGCGTTTGATGAAAAATAGATAAGCACTCAATAAGGTAATTTGTCCGGAATAAGATCTACATTTGTATGTACTAAAAATGATGAGAGGTAAGATAAAATATTCTTGCGATAGTATATTAAATGGTAATTGTTTCATATTCCTTTAAGTCAAAAAGAAGAAGTAAAATGAATCAATTGGAAAGGGTGAAATAGATGGAAATAAATTTATCGGAACTGATTTTATCAGTCCAATCTAATAGAAGATACATTCTGGGAATAGATGGGCTGAGTAGGTCTGGAAAAACAACGTTTGTCAAACAACTTCATGAGCTCCTTGATAAGGAAAAGATTGAATATTATTTATTTCATATCGATGATCATATCGTTGAAAGAAAAAGCCGTTATAATACCGGATTTGAAGAATGGTATGAGTATTTTAATCTCCAATGGGACGTTGAGTGGTTAAAGGAACATTTTTTTGAAAAACTTACATACTGCAATCAAATTGATCTCCCATATTATGATAATGATACAGATACACATGAATTCAGAACAATTGATTTGCCTAAGACAGGGTGGATTGTTATTGAAGGAGTTTTTCTCCAACGTAAGGAATGGAGGGACTATTTTGATAAAGTATTATTTTTGGACTGTCCTCGGGAAAAAAGGTTTATGCGTGAAACAGAAACTACTAAACGAAACAGAGAAAAATTCGAAAAGAGGTATTGGAAGGCCGAGGAATACTATGTTAACACGATTAAGCCATTAGACAATGCAGATGTCGTAATAAATACATAATTCAGAGCTATAGTAGCTAATACATTAATATAAGGTTTAAGATGGATAGACTTACTGAACATCCAGAGGTGGAATAATTCATAGAGAAGAGAGAAAAGGATCTGATCCTCTTCTCTTAATGTTTTCTATTTAGTTTGGCGATTGGAGGGTGAAACATCTCTACTGCCATAACCCTCAAGTTCTTTTAAGAAATATTGATCGATATGCTTTTTGAGCTCATCCTCATTTTGTAGATCGAAAATGGTATAGGCTTTGGAAAAGTACTGAATTGCGTTTTCTCTTCGACCTGTTTGAAAGTAATTGTATCCCAACTGAAAGTATAAATGACCAAAAAGGTACATGCTTTTTTTAGTGATGCAATCCTCAATACCATATGTACAAATTTTTATCGATGAATCATACTCTTTATTCTTATTTAGTGCTTTTGCGAAGTTATAGTAGATTCTAATCTTAATCGTTGTGTCTTTTTCGTATCGTAACCTCTCGTGTTCTTCTAATAAGCGTTGATAAAGATCAATGGCTGCTGCATACTCCTCCGTTAAGAGATAAATAACCCCTTTGCTATTTAAAATTTCGATTTCCCGTTCACTATAAAATTTACCTGTATGGGTTAATTTCAGAGCTTCATCTAACAAGTCGAGTGTATTCTTTGTATCGAGTTCCAAATGGTATTTACAAATGGCTGCATGCCACATGATAAATTGCCTGAAATCTAAATGGTGATGGTAAAGGGGATTTTTCTTTTCTGTTTTAACAATTTCATATACTTTTTGATAGTTTTGCTGGTTGATCGCTTCTCTTACCTGAATATAAACCTCTTCTACATAATCATGTCTTTCAATCAATGCCCTCTCAAAAAAGTAGTTAATATCTACTCCTAATCGGCTTGCGATTTCATACAAAGTTGGGGCAAGGGGATAGACATCACCTTTTTCGATCTTACTGATTTGAGCTTGTGAGCAAATTTTCTTACTAAGTTCTTTTTGTGAAAATCCTCTCATCTGCCGCAATGCTTTTATTTCGAGTCCTAGATTTGAGTACGTCATCTCATCATCCTCTGTAAAATATGCCTCGAGTTATATTGAGGTATGAATATAGAAGCAAACGTCATGTAGTGTCTCTTTTTACAATTATATACATAGTTGAGGTAGAAAGCATGATTCCGTTTCTTTTATTAGAATATTACGAAGCTGCTCTTATGCTGAAAGAATAAGAAGTTTTTCCATTAAGCGTTTTACTGGGAGAGATCACTATATGGATAGCATTATTTTTGACTTAGACGGCACCATCTGGGACCCGATTGATACTGTATTACTCGCATGGAATAGTCGTTTGAAAGAACACCCACAAGTTCATCGAGAACTCACAAGAACTGACTTTGAAGGAACGATGGGGTTACAAATGCAGGAGATTAGTTTAAAACTATTTCCTTATCTGTCTGAAGAGGTCAGAGAACAGGTGATAAGAGAGTGTTGCGAAGTTGAACAAGGATACATAGAAAAACACGGTGGTTCTCTTTTTCCTCAGGTAGAGACAGTATTGAAGAGACTATCAAACTCATACAAACTCTATATCGTCAGTAAATGCCAGGATGGATATATTGAATCATTCTATACGCATCACCAACTTGAGAACTACTTTCAAGACTTTGAAAACCCTGGGAGAACGGGACTTTCAAAAGGAGAAAATATTCAGCTGATTATAGAGAGAAACAATCTGACAACGCCTATTTATATAGGGGATACGGAAGGGGATCTAAAAGCAGCGAGGTACGCTAAAATTCCTTTTATTTATGCACAGTATGGTTTCGGAGAAGTATCGGAATACGATGATGTAATTGACTCGTTTCCTGCACTCTCAAAATTCTATTAATATCGCCTGGGAGAATTGGAAGGTGAGGAGGAAAAGTATTGTTGAATACTGAACGATGCATGCTAATCCCTCTTTCAATAGAGGACTATGCTGATATTAAACAACTATATGAAAATGAGCATGTTCGGGAATATATAGGCGGTCCTGTTGATGAAGTGGGTTATGGGAAGAGGTTTAATGAAATGATTCACTCTCAAAATGCAGCTTTGCATTGGACGATACGGTTACGAGAGACGGAAGCTTTTATAGGACTGGTTTTTCTCGATATGTATCATGATGAGCGTGATATCGAAATCGGAAATCAATTTTTACCGGACTATTGGGAAAAGGGTATGCTACAGAAGTCATTACGCACATCTTGAAATTTGGGATTGAAACACTAGGGTATTCTACCATAGTGGCGGAAACACAGTCTCAGAATAAAGCTTCCCGTCATGTGCTACAAAAAGCTGGCATGCAATTTGAAGAAGAGCTTGAACGATTTGGTCATAAGCAGTCTAAATTTAGATTAATAAATTCTTAGTAATTAGAAGAAACAAACTGAGAGAAATGAAACTTTAGTGATGAGGGGATCGTCTAATGATTATCATGGTAAACGGAGCATTTGGTGTTGGGAAAACTAGCGTTGCAGAAGCTTTATTAAATGAAATTGATAATAGTATGATTTATGATCCTGAAGTAATCGGATATATGCTGCGGCACATGATGCCAAAAGACATTCAGGCACAAGAAGCTCATACGGGTGATTTTCAAGATTTACAGCTTTGGCCGGAATTAACGGTCGAAACAGCAGCTCGTTTAATAAGTCGTTATCAAATAAACTTAATCGTTCCTATGACGCTTCGAAAACCTGATTATTTTCAATATATTTTTAATGGACTGAAAAAATGGGATGAAAACATCCATGCCTTTTGCTTAACAGCAAGTAAAGATACCATTCATCAGAGACTGTTGAATCGAGGAGAACAAGAAGGAGCCTGGTGTTTTCACCAGACGGATGCTTGTTTAGAGGCATTTGATCGATACGATTTAGGGACTTCCCTTTCGACTGAAAACGTAAGTGTTTCTGATATTGTTGAGACGATTACCAATCATGTAAATGATAATGCCAACAACCATAGGATTTAATAGTATGTTTGAATCTTAGGGTCTATCTATCGATAGACTCTTTTGTATATATGTCGAAATATAGGTTTTATAACGTGTCTGAACATTTTTCATAGATGAAATGAAAGAGGATCGATAATATGATGAAGAGGTTGCCATTCAAGCGAATCAAATGGCCCGGATGGGTTGTGCTTATTTTATTAGGACTTTTTATGGTAATTGGGATTGGCAAGTGGGTTGGAGATAGTAGCGCAAAGGAAGTTGATAAGGAAAATACCATTGAATTTGAGCAAGAGACTGACGAAACCGAGCGTTATACTATACTGGTTACCAAACCGATTATTGACAATCGGTCTCTTGAAAAAACGATTGAAGAGTGGATTGAAGAGCAGAAAGAAATGTTTTTCTCTGAAGTAGAATCTGAGAAAGATCAGCTTGGTTCGGGAAGTCGTGCTCACTTAACGATTCAAGCAGATGCAAAACTAGGAGCAAAAGATACAACAAGTTTAATCTTTAACGCCAATCATTTGGTAGATACGGGTTCTAGTGAAAATCACGTCAAAGTTTTTACGGTAGATGCTAATCATAACCGCCTAAAAATAAGCGATTTACTCACTTCCTATGGAAAAACGTTAGAGAATGTTCGTGCTACTTTGGAGAAGCAATTAAAACAAAACGATCAGTATAATAAGGAATTAATCGATCAAAGGCTCAGTGAATTATTGAGTGCGCCTGACTCATGGAATTGGTTGGCACATGAAGGTTCGCTTATCTTCTATATGGAGAAGTCTAACCTAACCGAAAACGGGGAGGGGCCAATTGAAATTAAACTTCCTTTAGAGGAAGAAAATACAGCTGCAACAGCAGAGCGCGAGCCACCTCTTCTTAAACCTGGAGAAAAGTATGTTGCACTGACTTTTGATGATGGACCTAATCCGAACGTCACTCCACGGGTTTTGAAGATACTAAAGCAACATCAAGCTAAAGCTACGTTTTTTATGTTAGGGAGTCAAGTAGAAAAGAACCCTTCTCTTGCTGCGCAAGTGGCTAGCGCTGGGCATGAAATTGGGAATCATACCGATCAACACATGAACTTAACGAAACTAGGGGAGTCCAGAATACAAAAGGAATTCCAAAGCTCCACACAAAAGATCCAGGATGCGACAGGGGAAGCACCTACACTTATCAGGCCGCCTTATGGAGCGATCAATTCAGAAGTTGAAGAAGTGGCAAGTCGCAATGGAGCTTCTCTTATTCTATGGTCCGTTGATTCATTGGATTGGAAAAGTAAGAATGTTGATGCGATCAATCAGGTCGTAAACAAGGAAGTTGTATCTGGATCGATCATCCTGTTACATGATGTGCATCCAACTACCGCCGATGCCTTACCACGGCTCCTAACTACCCTTGAAGATGAAGGCTATCACTTTTTAACAGTTTCTCAGTTGTTGGCGATGCAAGATCACTATAGTGCAGGAACCTATTATGGAAACACTTAAGTGAATACTGGTTTCACAATCCATAGAAAAAAGGAGAAAAAGATGAAAAATAGATTCACAGATCGGCGAAGAAAAAAGCGCAGGAAAAAAATCCTCATTGGTACTCTATCACTTTTCTTTATTGTCATTTGTATCGCGAGTTATTTAGGATTTCAAGTATATGATACGGCGAAGGAATCTTATAGTGAACTTGAACGGGATAACGATATGTCAGAATTAAGAGACACAAAAGTAAAAGTCGGAAATGAACCCATATCCATTTTGCTACTTGGAATTGAAGATTATTCCTCAGATGGAAAAGGCGGAAGAGCTGATACTCAAATTGTTATAACTCTTGATCCTAAGTCAAAAGAAGTAACGATGACAAGTATTCCTAGGGATACAAAAGTGCAAGTTCCGGTTGAAAAAGTTGGAAGTGAATACGCTGGGACTCATAAAATAAATGCTGCTTATACATATGGGTACCTTACCAATTATGGAGGCAAAAAGTTAGCCGTAGAAACAGTGGAAGATCTTTTGGAGATACCGATCGATAAGTATGTTGCTGTAAATTTTGAAGGATTTCATGACATTGTTGATGCAATTGGTGGAGTTAAGGTAGATGTGAAATATCCATTTTGGGAAAAGAACTTTTATTCAAATGATCGGATTTACTTTGATGAGGGAATAACCGAAATGAATGGGGAAGAAGCGCTCGCATTTGTAAGAATGAGGAAGCGTGATGTGAGCACCGTTTACTCAAGAGATGAACGTCAAAGACAATTTATTAAAGCTACGGTAGATGAGGTCAAGTCAGGAGACACACTATTTGAAATTAATAAGATTTCAGAGGTATTAAAAGATAACGTTGAGACTAATTTTAAACCAAGTGAAATACTTGCCCTGCAAAAAAAGTTTCCTACAATAAGTTCAACGTCTATTCAAACGAAGGAAATCAAGGGAACGACACCTGAAGTGCCAGGGCCTTCATACTTTATTCCAGACCTCAACAAGTTAGAATTTTTGAAGAAAGAGTTAAAAGATTCTTTGAAGTTATCGTGATAATGATCTAATGGTTATTAGAGAGTATTTGAAAATGAGGGTTTTCAAGGAAGAGAGTTTCTAATTATCTTGACTTCAAGTCTTCAACAATCTCGGAGCGAGAATTGAAAAATGAGAGTAATCTAACTGACCTATTGCATAAAGACGATTTCATAAGAGAAGTCGTCTTTTTTATGGTTTAATTTCTCTCAGTTATAATGGATAAATATGTTAATATGAAGTGATGGAAGAAATATATTATAGATAGCATAGCTCATACAGTAGAAATAATTGAGGTGTCTCAGTGGAAAGTAAATTTTTAAGGGGTACTTTTTTTCTAACGGCTGCAACCCTAATATCTAAGATTCTAGGCTTCATTTATATTATTCCATTTACTGCTCTTGTATCAACGCAGGGATACGTTTTATATAAATATGCCTACGGACCATATACAATTCTATTAAGCATTTCAACAATAGGTCTTCCCCTTGCCGTATCAAAATTTGTTTCGAAATATAATGAAGTAGGTAATTATCAAGTCGGATTGAGGCTTTTACGGTATGGAATGTATTTAATGGTCATGACTGGTACCATATCCTTCGTAGCTTTGTATTTAACGGCACCATTTTTAGCAAGATTAGTCATAGATCCTAATGATTCAACAGGTAATTCTATTGAGGATGTTCAGTTTGTCATTCGTCTTGTTAGTTTTGCTTTGTTAATAATTCCAGCTATGAGCGTTTTTAGGGGGTACTTTCAAGGTAACCAATCTATGGGTCCATCTGCACTAAGCACAGTCATCGAACAGGTGGTTAGGATTACTTTCATTTTGGCAGGTGCATATGTCACTATTCATGTACTTAAAAGCTCTATTACAAATGCAGTGGGCGTCGCTACCTTTGCTGCTTTTATAGGAGGATTAGCTGGATTTATCACATTGCTATTTGTCTTCTTTAAACGTAGAGATTTAATTAAGAAACAAAGAGATGAAAGTTTGAACAACGAGGACATGAACGTTCAATCGATGTTTAAAGAATTGATTGGTTATGCAATTCCTTTTGTAATTACTGGTCTTGCCATACCGATCTACCAGAATATTGATACCTTCATGATAAATAAGTTATTTCAATCGATTGGATACAATTTATATGAAGCTGAGACGATTAATTCCGTTATTGGTCTAGCTCAAATTCTCGTTATGGTTCCTGTATCATTAGCGACAGCATTTGGTATGTCTTTAATCCCAGGGATAACCTCTGCATTTAATAGTGGAAGGATGTTAGAGGTACATAACAAAATTTCTCAAACCATACAAATTCTAATTTTCTTTACACTGCCGGCTGCTATGGGTTTATGTATTCTAGGAAGACCAATTTATATAATGGTGTTTGGACTAGAAAATAGCCCTGACATAGGCGGAGGCATACTGGAATGGTACTCTTTGGCCGCAGTTGTTTTTGCTTTGTACACGGTAACGGCTGCTATTATGCAAGGGATTAATCAGCAAAAGAAATTAATCATAGGTATACTCATAGGCGTTGGTTTAAAGGTGCTTTTAAACTATCTACTTGTGCCATATTTAGATGAAGTAGGGCCCATATTAGCAACCTATATTGGTTTCACAACGTCGATTACATATAACGTATATATGATCAAGAATACCATTCACTTTAAGATTCTACCTTTACTTAAAACATTGAGAAGCGTTTTATTGTTAGTAGTCTTAATGTCCCTGATTGTATGGGGGACGGAAGTTCTCTGTGAGATATGGTTACCAGAAGCTTTCAGTTTATATTCTCGTGCTCTTCTTACTTCGGCTATATCTATATGTACAGGATTGCTTGTTTATTTAGGTATTGGTTCGAAACTAACTTTAGCAAAAGGTATATTAAATAGGAAATCTAAAAATTATTAATATCAGCATATTTAAATAAAGGTTCCATTAAAAGTTGCATTTCTCTTATTTCAGAAAGTCAAAGCAATGTAACAAGAGGTATTGGTCTCTAATAAATTAGTACGTAATAAACAGGAGGAAAAAATGTCTAAAATTTATAGATTTATAAGTTTTGAGTCCTTTGTTGATATGATAATGAAACAATCATTAACTTTTGTACATCCTACTCTTTGGGATGATCCATATGAGTTAAATTTAATTGAATCTAAATTAAAAAAAACGACCGATTCTGCCGATTCAATATCTACAAAACATGCTTTAGAGACTATACTTCAACAAATTATAACGAATAAGTTATATTGTCAATCTTGGACAAAAATAAATGAGAGCGATGCTTTATGGAGAATTTATAATAATAATAACACTTCAGTACGTATTGAAATTGACTTAAATGACATTTCAAAACTTGAAAATGTTGAAGATTTAGAAGTAGAGTATGTGGAAGATCTGAATGAGATAGTAGAAAAAGACTCCTTTTATGATTTAATTAAAATCAAAAGAAAAGCGTTCTCACATGAAAGTGAAATTAGACTTGTAACTCATTATAAGTTTAATGGGACCGAAGACGCTCAAGAATACGTAAAAGACTATTTAAAGCTAAGCGGAGACTCCTGGTTATATAAGGATATTGCAATTGAAGAAATTTCTACTGAAGTAAAAAGAATCATATCAAAGTTAAATTTAAATCTAAAGGATAAAACATTTCAGGTTTACTACGGACATATTGATAATTTTATTAACTCAGTTATGCTTAATCCCTTTGCACCAGAGTGGTTTAATAAAACCTTGAAAATGTTTTGTGAACAGAATGGAATCAATTACCTTGGCAAGTCTGAATTGTACAGGATAAATAAGTAGTAGGCACACAAGTAAATATCTTGAAACAGAGTCTTCCACAATCTCGGAGCTTATCTTAAATAAGATAGGCTCCTTTTATTTGGGAAATAGGTAGATTTATCAACGTTATTTTGAAATAATTGGATTTGACATGTTGGCTGAAGTCGTAAGATAACTGAACATTTTAAGCGCAAATCCATTTTGGAGGTCACGATGAATTTTAAAATCCCTGCTCCACCGTTCTTCGTCGAATAAATTACTTAAAATGAGTAATATGGAAAAATATTATTACCTCCAAATTGAAGAGAGAAGGTATACATATGGCAAATAAACTTAAAAAGAAGCAAATTGACTTAACCTCACTAATTGATCAAACTTTAAAAGTGCCGACCGTAAAAGTTGACCGAAAAGACTTTTTAACGAAAAGATTTGCTGATCGAGTATCTAAGGAAAAGTTGAATCAAATTTTAGCATTAGGACCATACAAAGCTGGGATTAATAGATCTGAGCTCGATAATGTTGCAAAAGCTGTAATTCATAAAAGATCATTAAAAAGTGCTGGGCTTGGATTTGCTACAGGTGTTCCAGGTGGATTAGCAATGGCGGGGACAATTCCGGCAGACTTATATCAATTTTTTGGAAATTCGGTGGTTTTAGCCCAAGAATTGGCTTATTTATATGGGCATGATGACTTATGGCTTGATGAACATACCGATATGGAAGAAGCTCGAAATGAAATAATCATGTTTTTAGGTGTTATGTTTAGCGTTGCAGGAACAGCAAATGCCTTAAAGTTTATTTCGAACGGATTATCGAAACAATTGCTAAAAAAGTTACCGCAAAAAGCTCTTACAAAAACGCTTTACTACCCTATAATTAAGAAATCTCTTTTATACATTGGGATAAAAGTGAATAAAGATGTATTTGCTAAGGGCGTCGCAAAAGTTGTACCAGTACTAGGAGGAGCAGTTGGGGGAACCTTAACCTATATAAGTATGCGGCCAATGGGTAACAGGCTGTATAAAGCACTATCTGAAGCATTAGTGCTATCTGAAGAAGGCTTATATGATGAATATAAGGCTATGAAAGAATACTTCCCAGATATTATTGATATAGATTTTTCGGACATAGATAATTAAGACGATCCTGAAGGGGGTAGCGCAGGAAAATGAGAATTTACAACGCTAAGTATCAAATACCTTTACCAGTGTTTCCTCAGGTCATATGGATTTTAATGTTCTAACACCATCTTTTATTTACTTTAGCTCGAAACTAGGTCTTCATGAATAGGGGCAACTCAAGAATATTGAATTGAGTCCATTGTTCTATTAAATCGGTGCTTATCTGTAATAAGATAGGCTTCTATTTATGTAAAAAAAGATGGATTTATTAGCACTATTTTGAAATAATTGGATCTAAGAGTGTTAACTAAGATTAGTAGCTAATAAATGTATTGTATTGCTTTAGGAGGATTTTCGTTTGAATACCAAAAAACTAGATTTGATTATCTTATTAACCCTGACCGTTGCAGTTCCGGTATGTACAATTCTACCGTACCTTGGAATAATTCCAGATCTTATACTATTCTTCATCTTTCCAGTAGGAATTACCTTTTGCCTCATAGGAATAATGGCTTCTGTTTTAAGGATACAAACCAGTGGTTGGAAACAATCATAACAAATATCAATGTACTGTAATCTCAGAGCGATAATCTAGAGAGGTTTGCGCTCATTTTAACTGTATTACAGGGGACTTTAGTAAAGGACCTAATTTCATTATTGCGGGGGAAGTGCTGGTGAAAATAATTAGAATAATTTTGGCAACTATTGTAGTTTCTCTATCTATTTATGGTTTGATAAGTGGAACAGCTGAAATTATATTGCCTTATTTAAT
>NZ_JAQQWU010000015.1 GCF_028610625.1 Guptibacillus spartinae | reverse complement strand
TAGGTGAAGGAGAGTTTTTTTCATCTTATTTACATCGGAAGACCATTTTGACCATTTGAACTAACATCAAAATCAAAATCATTAAAAAAAGCTTGTAGAGGAACCGGGGGTTCCTCTACAAGCTGAGCATTCCGCAAGGCGGAATGCTTTTGATTTATTTCTGTTCTTTTTCTTGGGCAGGGTCCTCTTGAACCGGATCTACCTGGTCAACTGTGTAGTTGTAATCGTTACGGTCGACAGGCGTAAATCCTTTAGGTTCGTAGAAACGGAGCAAGTCACCATACACAACTTTATCTGAAAGTTCGAGTGACTCTTTGACAAATTGTCCTGCTTGCTCACATTTTTCTGCGTCTACTTTTTCACCGGTCGGATTCGCATAGCATTTCTCGTTAACTGACGTAACCTCTGGTGTTACGAAATCCCCATTACGGAATGGCACGATTTCACGGTGATCTTCTGAGAGAAGATCGGAACCAAATGAGATGTAATCATCTGTTTCAACACCGAGTAGGTGAAGAACAGTGTCACGAACGTCCATTTGTCCACCATATTCATGTACTTGCTTCCCTTCTACGCCAGGTGCCGTAATGAATAACGGTACGCGCTGAAGTTGAGCATTTTCGTATGAGCCTACTTCTTCACCCATTACTTCTGACATAGCTGTATTGTGGTTATTTGAGATACCATAATGATCTCCATACATCACAATCACAGTGTTGTCATAAAGCCCTGATTCTTTCAGATCATTAAAGAATTGTTCAATGGATTCATCCATGTATTTTGCCGTTTGGAAGTAACCATTTACCACTGAATCATTCGTTTCAGGGGTTGGGAAGTCCACATCACCTTCGTCCATTGTAAACGGAAAGTGGTTTGATAAAGTCAACATTTTCGCATGAAACGGTTGTTCAAGACTTTCAAGATATGGAATCGATTGTTTAAAGAACGGCTTATCTTTTAGACCATAGTTATGAACATCTTCTTCATTCATATCATAGTAGCTTGAATCAAAGAATTTCTGGATACCAAATGATTTGTACATTTCATCACGATTCCAGAACGTTTTACCATTACCATGTAGAGACGACGTTGTATACCCTTTTTGTTCTAGAATAGCTGGTTGCGCCTGATACGTGTTACGCGCTTTTTCCATCGCTACTGACCCACTTGGGAGTGGATAGAGTGAGTTTGCCATCATGAATTCAGCATCCGACGTCTTCCCCTGTCCTACCTGATGGAAGATATTATCGAAATAAAACGTATTTTTATCTTCAATAAGACTATTTAAGAATGGCGTAACTTCTTGACCATCAACTTCTTTTCCAATCACAAAGTTTTGAAGCGATTCAAGGGAAATATAAATCACATTCATTCCCTCAGCTTTACCAAAATACTCTGGATTTGGCTCTGTCCGGTTTGCTTCAACGAAGTTTCGAACATCCGTTAGGTCATCACTGCTTGCAAATGCACTTTGAGAGCTAGACTTTACAGTGGTCACAACATCAAAAATTTGATAATTAAACTGACCAATATATTTTACAAGATACGTACGATCAAAAGCACGTGTTAGAAGTTCTGGACGATCTGCTTCAGCAAGTCCAAGGTTCACAGTAAAGAAAACGGCTGCTGATGCAAATACAAGCGCAATCTTTTTCTTCTTAATTGCTACTTGAGGTTTAACTACTTTAAAGAGAATTAACCCGAGAATGAGTAGCGTGTCGATAAAATAGAATGCATCTGAGAAATGCATCAATGCAAACGCACTGTCTTTCAATTCTCCCGCATCATTTGTATGCATGACGGTAGGAAGTGTAATGAAGTCATTAAAGAAACGATAATACACAACATTTGCATAGAGAATAAATGAAAGGATAAAATCAATGATTAGAATAGCCCATGCCCGTTTGCGACCTTTAAAGAATAGCGCAAATCCAAAGAATAGAAGCAACGAACTAATTGGATTTAATATTAATAGGAACGACTGCATACTATTTTGAATTCCTAGATCAAATTCAGTTTGATAGACGGCATACGTTTTTAACCAGAATAATAGAATGACCCCAAAGAACAATGTCCATGGCTTATTAATCTGACTGCTTAATTTGTTTCGCATGTCAGTTGTAAACCTCCTTGTAAATTGTAAATTACGTTAAAGAATATATTTTAAATGTAAAAATGTTAATTTTGTTTAAATCCTAATACTTGAGTATAATACTCCCTAAAAAATTTAATGTCAAATTTCATACAAAAGGTGTCCACTCCCTCGTCTATTCATGAAAACGTTCTTTTAATACTGTCGTAAAGTTGCTCCATGAATCGTAACCTTGCTGTTAAAGAATAGAGAAAATAAGGAAAGCACCAGGGAATATCTAGGAATGTAGCGAAAAACCTTCTCACCATTTACCTTTTCTTCACAACTTTTAAACATTGCCCACATATCTTTTCAATTATATTACATTTTCTCTTTCATCATAAAAGCACAAAGTCTCATATTTCGTTACAGAGTTGTGACATCTAAAAAAGCGTCTCAATGAGAGACGCTTTTTGTTATTCATTTACAGCTTCAACTTCGTGCTGATCGGAATGATTTTCAGGTAATGCCTTACGAATAAAGAGAGAAACGAAGAAACCAACAATCGTAAAGCCAAACGCCACAAGATAGACAAGCTCAACCCCTGATACAAGAGACTCGCTAATGGTTTGTGCACTCGAAGGGTTTGAAGCATGATCAAGATAATTTTGTTGACGATTTGTCATGATGCTAATGAATACCGAGACCCCAATCGCTCCTGAAACAGGTTGGAGCGTGTTCATAATAGCTGTTCCATGGGGATAAAGCTTTTTCGGCAATCCATTTAACCCATTCGTTTGAGCTGGCATCATGATTGCTGATATGGATAACATAAGTAGGATGTAAGTGACTACAATCAACGTAATGGAGGTATTTAATCCTACTTTACTAAACGTAAACATGACGCCAACTAGCACGAAGCTTGCTGGAATAATGAGTTTTCTCGGACCAAATTTATCAAATAATTTCCCCATGACTGGTGACATCAATCCATTTAACAGTGCCCCCGGAAGCAGAATCAAGCCTGCCGTTTGAGGAGATAAAGCTAACGGTCCCTGCATGTACATCGGTAAAATAATCTCGGATGAAAACATAGCCATAATAATGATAATAAAAAGCAATACCGCAACAGTGAACATCGGGTACTTAAAGACTCGAACGTCAAGCAATGGCTCCTCTAACTTAAGCTGCCTTTTGACAAATAGGATAAGGGATATGATCCCAGAGATAAGTGGAAAAAAGACTTGTGGAGCTAAATAGCTCACTTCTCCTTCTCCCGCAAAGCTAAAGGCGAGTACGATTCCACCAAAGCCAACAGTAGATAATAGGATGGAAAGTACATCCACTTTTGGCTTGGTTACTTCCCCTACGTTTTTTAGGAACTTATAACCAAATGCAATTGAAAACAAAGCAAATGGAATGACTGTAATGAATAGATATCTCCAACCGAGTTGATCTACAATGATTCCTGAAAGGGTTGGCCCAATTGCTGGTGCAAACATGATAACAAGCCCAACAGTCCCCATTACAGTACCGCGACGTTCAGGCGGAAATATAAGAAGAAAGGTGTTAAATATGATTGGAATTAACAATCCCGTTCCAACTGCCTGAAGAAGTCGACCAGATAAAAGAACGGCAAACGTCGGCGCTACTGCACATATAAGCGTACCGATTGTAAAGATCGTCATTGTTCCAATAAACATCTGTCTTGTTGTAAATGATTGGAGAAGAAGAGCCGAAATCGGTGTTAAGATCCCCATTACTAATAAGAAGCCTGTGGCCATCCACTGAACCGTTGCAGGCGTGACGCTAAACTGATCCATTAATGTGGTTAAAGCAATATTTAAAAGTGTTTCATTTAAGATAGCAAAAAACGCGCCAATAATAAGTGAAATCATCACTGGTTTCACGTTAAAATCTGGATTATCAGCTAAAAATTCATACGTCTGTTTTTTCTCCATCTATTCCCCTCCCTTTTCGTTCATGATGAAGTACTTATATGTTTATTTCATTAGAATTTACAGTCCATTCACTTTCTAAACAACAGTCCATATCTTACTATACCTGAAGCGTTAAGAAAAGAAATTAAGCTTAGTCGATTAAGGATTGAAAGTGTACACTCATAATCTTATGCGACCATTAAGTAAGGTTATTGTTAAAGCTTAATTAAGATTAGTAGCATTCACTTGTGCATTCAGCTATTTCCAATTACACTAACCTTGAACATCAATATCGTATTTCGATATCGGTCTTAGATATTGAGGAGGGGTACAAGTGGATAATAAGATATTGCGAAAGCTTTTTCTAGGATTCATACAAATTCATATTCTTCATCACGCTAAGGAAGAACCTATCTATGGATCATGGATGCTAGAAGAACTTCGTGAGCACGGATATGAAATGAGCTCTGGGACATTATATCCTATTCTTCACAACATGGAGAAGGATGATCTACTTTCTAAGGAAGAAAGTAATGTGAATGGGAAAATTCGAAAATACTATCGTACCACCGAGAAAGGCGCACTAATCTTATCAGAAGCGCAATCAAAAGCATACGAGCTTTTTAAAGAAATCAAAGACTAACGGGGGCCAACATGCCAGGAAATCAGTCATTTAAAACGTTTATTGAAATTTTTCTCGTATCAACGCGTCTTGGTTTAACCTCATTTGGAGGTCCAGTGGCACACCTCGCTTATTTTAAAAACGAATATGTGGATCGGCGAAAATGGCTTGATGACAAAATGTATGCTGACATCATTGCACTCTGTCAATTTCTTCCTGGACCCGCTAGTAGTCAAGTCGGGATTGCCATCGGCATGATGCGCGGTGGCATGCTAGGTGGCTTTCTTTCGTGGTTCGGCTTTACAGTACCTTCAGTTCTAATCCTTATCGGCTTCGCCTTGCTTTATCAAACCTTTTCACTAGGAGATGGCACGTTCATTCATAGTTTGAAGATCGTTGCAGCTGCGGTCGTGCTCCACGCCGTTATTGGACTCGGAAAAAAAGTAACACCCGATCGAACAAGAGTGGCGATTGCGTTAGGAGCAGCCCTTATCTTACTTCTCTATCCGTCTGCCTGGATGCAACTTCTTATTATTGCAGGTGCTGGATTGCTTGGACTAATCCTCTTTAGCGACAAAACCGAAACGAACGTAAAACCTTTTCCAGTTTCCTTATCAAAAAAATCAGGGGTATCTGCGCTCATTTTATTAGGATTGCTATTGGTTGTTCTTCCCATCCTTAACCGATTAACCGATCACCCGCTACTTCATTTATTCGATACCTTCTTTCGAGTTGGTGCGCTAGTATTCGGGGGAGGACATGTCGTCCTACCGATGATTGAACGAGAAATTGTTCCTGAAGGTCTTCTCTCGGCTGATCAATTCCTTGCAGGTTATGGAATGGCCCAAGCAGTTCCTGGTCCTTTATTTACGTTCGCAAGCTATCTCGGTACAATGCTAGGTGGCATAACCGGAGCGATCGTTGTAACTATAGCGATTTTCTTACCATCCTTTTTATTGATTACGGCTGCCCTGCCTTTTCTAAATGAATTACGAAAGCGCGCTTCCTTCCAAAAAGTTTTAATTGGCGTGAATGCAAGCGTGGTAGGAATTTTGTTAGCAGCCTTTTACGATCCAGTTTTCAAAAGCGCGATTATGTCAGGAGAAGACTTTGCACTTGCCGCGATCTTATTCGCTCTTCTATCCATTTGGAAATGGCCGGCTTGGATGATCGTGGTAATTGGGATTATCGGAGGGTATGGGATCCAACTGATTCATTCATTTTAAAAGAAGCCGTCGCACATGTGTGCGACGGCTTCTTTCATTAAATGTCACTCGGCATAGCGCCATCTTCAAGAATCATCCGATCCCATGCCAAGATAGTCGTGCTATCTCTTACGCCTTTGACCTGTATCTCATTTAATAACTGCAGTACTCCATTTCGAACTGAGTTATTTTTCATTCTCTCAACAACTTGCTCTGGTAAATGGTAATTTGTATGAGGACACTCTAATAACCCATCCGTCGTTAAAAAGATGCGGTTATTTCCTTTTCTCAATTCTTTTATGCCTGTACTATAGCATGGAACGACCGCATCAAATGTGTTTACTTCGCCAATCCATTCGTAGAAACTCCGATGATTTTGAACCGATTCTCCAAATAATTCTAAATCTGAATGAATCAAAAACAGGAGACAATCCCCTACCGAAAACCACCAGAGATACTTGTCTTTTCGGACAGCGATCAAACAAGCTGTTTCCCCATCCACATCCCGACACTTTTGCTTAAATGCTTCGTTTTGAAAAAGAGCTAAAACCGCTCCAGGTAATGCCTCCATCGCTTCTGCCGTCTCTTTAGAAAGAATGTTTAACAGGTACGATTGGCTTCTCTCAAATTCATCTATAATAAGGGCTGCACTATTTGCCGTTTTATGTGCATCTAATATGATTGCAAATTCCCAATCCGCTCCCGTCCAGACGAGACAACCATCTTCATTCTTATTCTGTCCAGCTGAAGAGTTTCCACCGAAACGTCCGACTGAGACGGCTCCAACCTCCGTACAGGTTGGTTCATCTATATATGAATACATGTTGCCTACCCAGCTTAATTGATCACTTTCACCTCTCTCAGAATGAGCTTCAGTAAGTTTCAGCCTCGCGTCAGAAACCAATACTGATCTCACCTCTTCAGGGTAGATACATAAACCAGTTAGTTCCTCTAACGGTACCCAAACCGCTTTATACGTACCTCGTTTATGTGATGAAGCCTGATATTCGTTACCAGTGCCGCTTCCAAATTCTCCACCGGTTATTTCAGCCGTAAAGTAAAAATGTATCCCATTCAATTGGAAAGATGTATATAACGCTTTTACACATACGTCTACTCCTAATTCTTCAAGAGCTTCTCTTTTGGCGGCTTGTTTGGAAGTTTCATTTTCTTCTATTCCCCCACCAGGGATAACATAATACGTTTCATCATTTCGTTTTCGCTCAATTAACGCAAGTTGATTATCTTGAATGATGACCACTCCGGCTCTGTTTCGATCCATGACTTTCCTCCTCATCAACTGGTTCACATCATTAAACCATTCGATTCAAGAGAAGAAACTTCCTTCTTTGGCAATCGGTCCTACCGAATACTACCTTTACAATGACTGCAAATTTCATATAATTCTTTGTCGATTAGCTTTTGAAGGTATAACTGATCGTGCGTTCCTTCTCTTTTGGTAATAGGGGTTGTATGAAATTCACATTGATCACCAGCAAATGGCGTTCGATGAATAATTCGTTTCGAATGATCGATTAGGTATTTCATTATCTTCCTCCTTGTCTAATTCTTTGTTCATAGCGTGACTATTGCTGCATTGGAAGGATAGTAAAATAAAAAAAGCCAAAAAGAACCAGAGGACTGGTTCTTTTTGGCTTATAACTGGTTCTATCGCCCAGTTTATTTCCACCTATTATCTGTTAGGTTTAAGGATTAACGTAATATAGCTTTTATCTAAATTAAAATCCCAATCTACAAAGATATCTTCCACTTTTGTAGAAAGGATTGATTCAAATTGGTGGTCGTGAAGCAAGCTCTTCTCGAGACGCCTTTTTGTTAATTTCAATTGTTCTTCAAAACCATCTCGAATTAATTCTTTTTCGATGCGAACAAGAATACCATCACGAAGAACGACGAGCGTTCGATCATTTAACATGCAAGAGTCGACTTTTTCTGGCGCTTTTTCTGCAAGCATACTAACGCGAATAATTTCCTCGTGGACACGTTCTTTTTCATCATAGGCAGGAAGCGCCTTGCCTTCCAATACATTGATGTTTTTCATCACACCCACAATAACACCAGATCGATTTTGAAGCGACCAATCATGATAAAAGGACTCAATTTCAATATCTGTCATGACTCGAATCGACGCTTTAATTTCGGGTAGTAGGCCTTGAATAAGCAAATCGCGCGTTTCTTCTACACGCATATCCTCTTTCTGATCGACAAGCACACGTTCCATCGGCGCAAGAAAATCGCGAAAGTAAATCGTCATATACGGCTCCTGAATCGAGACGTACACCGATGATGGGCCTTTCCCAAAGTTATCTCTTAACAGTTTACCAACATAACTCGCAATCTCAGCTTCACTTGATTTACCTTCCATGATGTTCACCCTTTATTCTAAGATAGGAACTTTATATTCCCCATCCAGTACTCATTATAGTAGTCTTTCCAATGCATTGAAAGAATATGGACTGATTTTGATATTTCATTTAGATGACAGTAGTGTAACGCTTTGCTTTTAGTGTCTGCCAGAACGTAGCAGGGGCTTAGAAACTTTATTCTTTTATGTAGGATTGAAGCTGGAATCTTATTTTTTCCACAAACTCATTCCCTTTCTAAATGGGGTACGTTCATGATCTATAGAGCTATCTTCTTTGATTCTTCTTTTTTCTTTTTGCCACTAACCAAACGACTCGTTGAAAAACAATGGCTACTGCGCCAAGAGACATAATCATTCCCGGACGGGCGGCGCGATCTTCTTCGAAAAGAAAGATAAGGAGAATGGCAATAAGCACGATAGTTAACGTTAAGACAAACAGCACGTTTTTTTTCATCGCGACTTGACTCCTTTCAGTAAACTACGGTATTGCCTACTAAAAAACCAGAGGACGTAAACACCCCTGGCTTCTCCTATTCTTACTTAAAAATCTGGTCAATTCGTTGAATTTCTTCACTAGTTAATTTCACATCAAGTGTTTTCAAGTTATCAACGACCTGTTCTTGACGTTTGGCCCCTGGGATAAGGACATCAATGCTATCACGCGTCAAATACCATGCAAGGACGAGGTGTGGTACCTCAACACCCTTCGCATTCGCGATGTTTCGTACCTGATCAACTTTCTTTAAGTTTGCTTTAAAAGCTTCTCCCTGGAAGAGAGGATTCTTCGAGCGAAAATCATTGAACGTTGTGTTTTCATCATATTTACCTGCTAGAAGTCCGGAGGCAAGTGGGAAGTATGGGATAAAAGAAATTCCCTGTTCAGCTGTATAAGGAAGTAGATCTTCCTCTGCCTCTCGATGGAATAAGTTGTAGTGACTTTGAAGCACATCAACATAGCCATCCTTGTTTGCTTCTTTCAACTGCTCTAAATTGAAATTAGAAACGCCAATCGATTTAATTTTTCCTTGATCCTTCAATTCTTTAAGAGCCCCTACTGCTTCTGCTTTGTTCGTCTGTTCATCTGGAAAATGAATATAGAATAAATCAATATAGTCCGTTTGAAGCCGCTTTAAGCTATTCTCCACTGATTGTTTTAAGAAAGAAGGTGAGTTGTTAAAGACCACTTCTTCTCCTTTAAATTCATGAGCTCCCTTTGTTGCGAGAACGATATCGTCTCGACTTCCACGTTCCTTTATCACTTCGCCAACAAGTTCTTCAGAACGCTCAGGGCCATATATATAAGCTGTATCCAATAAATTGATGCCATTGTCTAATGCTGCTCTTACAAGGTCTTTCCCAGTTTCTTCATTTAAATTCGGATAAATGTTATGTCCACCAACAGCATTTGTACCTAATCCGATTGGATTTGCCTGTAAACCTGATTTTCCAATTTGTACTTTTGCCACTTTCAATCATCCTTTCTGTTAAAAGCTACGCAAAGTACATTACCACTTCTTAGTAATTGGAAAACATCGTTACGTGCTTTCAATCCAGTTCTCTCTGTCTTCTAAAGCTGGCTCTGCGATTAATTCTGAGTGAACCAACCTTTCACGAATGCCCTCTAACATCGCTTTTCCTTTTGAATTCATCTTATCTATATCAAATTTTTTATGAAACACAGTATAAAGCTCAAAATCTCTTAATCGTAGAAAATATGGTAGCGTTTTAAGCCATTCATAAGAAATATTTACTTCTTCACGGTACCCCTTCAAAAATGAACGTAAAAATGCTGTAGCAAAGCATGAACGCTCAATAAGAGATGTCGTCCCACATTTATGCCAAACTGCATAATAGACAGGAATAGCAAGATCACTAACATAATAATGATACATACTATCATCGAAATCGAAGAGATGAATATATTGACCGTCATAATGAAAGTTACCGTGATGAACATCCGAGTGAATAAGTCCGAACGTTTTTCCTGTTTCATGGAATGTTTGTATTTCTTCAATGAGTCTTTTGCCTTCTATGATAATTTTGGCATCTTCGCGTTTGGAAAGAAAACGATCAAATTGAAGCAGGTCACCTTCATCCCATCTCTGTCGCTGAACAGATAGATTCTTTTTCATTGAGAGACGGTGCATTTTCCCAATCTCTCTTCCCCACGCTTCGAATAGGGGAGGGCCAAACACGGCCTCATTCACGTTAATTGCTTTACCCGGTACTTTCTCAAATAAACAGGCGAAAAATTGCCCGTTCTCTGTTGAAAACCGTTCAACTAGCTTGCTCGTTTTAGAAGGATAGGCGCGTGCAACATGAATGCCTTCCTTATAACATTCATTTATCCAAACAAGTTCGGAATTTATTTCCTCAATAGTACGGTGAGAGCTATGCGTAAATCGAAGTATCCATGCCTTTTCACTTTCTTCCACTTCATAAACATAGTTTTCGAAATCGCCTTGTTTCGTTCTATTTGTCGCTTCCATTCCAAACCGGTTAATCGCTTCATCGACAATCTTTTCTGAGAACATTGCTTCAATCCATGCTTCCATCTCCACAACCTCCTTCTCTTCTAGTAATTGAGTTCGACTTTTCTATCCCATTTCCTCTTAAACGACAAAACGCCCCCACAAGTGAGAGCGCTTCGTTTTATTTTGTTTCTTCTGATACAAGTTTTAATGGCACAGGGATCGTTTCATCGACTTCGTTTCCTTTTAATACATCCACCCCAGCCTGAACAGCAAGTGAACCAATTTCCTCAGGTTGCTGGGCAACAGTGGCTGATAGCTTTCCATCTTGAATACTATTGATCGCATCCTCATTTCCATCGAATCCAACAACAAGAATGTCTTTCCCTGAGCTTTGAATGGCTTGTAAAGCCCCAAGCGCCATTTCATCATTGTGAGCAAATACTGCTTCAATGTCTGGATTACCCTGTAGCAAGTTTTCCATCGTATTTAAACCTTCTGTCCGATCAAAATTGGCCGTTTGCTTTGCCACAACATCAAGCTTTTCATCAGCAATGTTATGGAAGCCTTTTCCACGTTCACGAGTAGCCGATGCGCCTGGTACCCCCTCAAGCTCAGCTACTTTGGCCCCTTCTCCTAATTGATCAACCAAAAACTCGCCAGCCATCTCTCCACCTTTTTCGTTATCAGAGGAAACGAGGGTTGCGACCTCGCCCTTTTCAGCTGAACGGTCGAGCGTTACAACAGGAATGCCAAGGCTATTCGCTGATTGAACCGCTGTCGAAATTGCTGCTGAATCAGTTGGATTAATCAGAAGAACATCCACCCCCTGTTGAATCAGATCTTCCACATCGCTAATTTGTTTTGCCGCATCGTTTTGCGCGTCTACCACTACAACGTCCATTCCTTTATCTTTCGCTTCCGCTTCTACTCCATCTTTCATCGAAACGAAAAAGGGATTATTTAAGGTTGAAACGGATAAACCAATTTTAATATCTTCTATGTCTGTTTCCTGGCTCGGCTTTGCCCACTCAGGCGGTTGAAGCGAACATGCCCCAAGCATAAGCAAGGACAAACTGAGCAGGAATGGCAATAACTTTTTCATAGTAATCCTCCTAAGCTGCTTTTTTACGATCAATTAAGACAGCAATGATAATAACAACACCCTTGACCACCATCTGGAAGAAAGAAGATACACCGAGCAGATTTAAGCCGTTGTTTAACGTACCAATAATCAGTGCACCGATTAACGTACCAACAATTAAGCCTCGGCCTCCGGAAAGGCTTGTTCCTCCAAGAACAACTGCCGCGATTGCATCAAGCTCGTACGATGTTCCTGCTGTTGGTTGTGCTGAGTTCAATCTTGAGGTTAGAATCGCTCCTGCTAAAGCTGAAAGAAGTCCAGCTAGAGAATAAATCATCACTTTCATACGATTCACTTTAATGCCTGAGATCAGGGCAGCTTTCTCATTACCACCGATAGCATACGTTTTACGGCCGAAAGGTGTTTTATGCAGAATCACCCAGAGAACCGCAAATGATAGCAACATCGTAATAGCTGGAACTGGGATTCCAAGAAAATATCCTCTTCCGAAAAGTTGAAAAGCGTAGCTATCACCAAGACCTGTAATCGGGTTACCATCTGTATAGACCAGCGTTAATCCCCTGAATAACGTCATCGTTGCAAGTGTTGCAATAAATGGTGCCATTTTTCCTTTGGTGATCAACAGTCCATTGACCATCCCCATGACAGCACCAAGTAGTGAACCAATAAGGATCGCTAAAATGGGGTCAATTCCTGACACCATCATCCCTGCCATCAGTGCACTCGAGAGCGCCAATATCGAACCAACAGATAAGTCAATCCCGCCTGTTAAAATAACAAATGTCATTCCGTAAGCAATAAGTGCATTAATGGCAACTTGTCGAAGCAAGTTTAATAAGTTAAGAGGTTCTAAAAAACTAGGATTTAATATGGAAACGGTTACAACAAGCACCAATAACCCTAACAGCGGTCCTAATTTCTGCATCACGTTCCCAACATGATTTGTTTTTGTCGCATTATTCATTTTCTTGACCTCCTGTTGCCAGCGTCATTATTTTCTCTTGCGTTGCTTCCTTTTTGGATACTTCACCAGTTAGTTGCCCTTCACGAAAAACAAGAATCCGATCGCTCATCCCAAGTACTTCAGGCAGTTCTGAGGAAACCATAATAATGGCAACTCCACGATCTGTTAACTCATTCATTAACTGATAAATTTCACGCTTCGCTCCAACATCAACCCCACGAGTTGGTTCATCTAAAATCAATACTTTAGGTCCAATTCCAATCCATTTTGCGATAACCACTTTTTGTTGATTACCACCAGAAAGGTTTTTAGCACTTGTTTTAGCAGACTCCGTTTTAATTGTTAACCGTTTAATGAGAAGCTCGACAAAGTCTTGCTCGCTTTTCTCATTGATTAAGCCTTTCGGAGCAAAGCTATAAAGACTCGGTAATGCGATATTATCTTTTAGAGAGAAGTCGAGCACTAGTCCTTCTTCTTTTCGATCTTCCGTAATAAAGCCAAGACCGAGCTGGACAGCCTGAGATGGATTTTTAATAACTACCTTTTTTCCGTTAATGTAGATATCACCAGTATATTTACCATCTAGTCCAAAAATGGTTCGCATCACTTCTGTTCGCCCAGCACCCATTAAACCGGAAACGCCTACAATTTCCCCTGATTTAACAGAGAAATTCACATTCTGAAATACGCCTTTTCTTGCCAGGCCTTTAACCTCTAACATCGTTTCACCAGGCTTTGGCGCACGTTCTGGAAAACGATCGTTTAATTCACGGCCAACCATTTTCCGAACGACCTCATCAAAACTCGTGTCCGGAATCGAAGTGGTATCAACTGTTTTACCATCGCGCATCACCGTAATTCGATCACAAATCGTGAAAATCTCTTCCATTCGATGCGAAATATAGACGATGGAAACGCCACTTTCCTTTAACGAGCGTATGACCTGGAACAGTGTTTGAATTTCTCGTTCGGTTAACGCTGCCGTTGGCTCGTCCATGATAATTACTTTCGCATCCGTCATTAATGCTTTTGCAATTTCAATCATTTGCTGCTGCCCAACAGAACATTTTCCCGCTTCCTGGTGGAGAGGAATTGAGATGGCTAGCTTCTTAAATTGCTCATCCGCAATCGCTTTCATTTTTTTCGTATGAATGAGTCCAAAAGATGTAACCGGTTCCTTATTAATGAATAAATTCTCCAAAACCGTTAATTCCGGCCAGATGTTTAATTCTTGATGAATAAAGGCGACGCCATTTTCCTCGGCTTCTTTCGGATTATCAAAGACCCGTTCTTTTCCATCAATTTCGATTGTTCCTTGATCTTTCTTATGAAGACCAGTAAGAATGTTCATGAGCGTTGACTTCCCTGCTCCATTCTCACCCATAAGCGCATGAACTTCGGCCTCTTGAATGTCGATGTTCACGCCTTCAAGCACTTTGTTCGTTCCAAATGCTTTATGAATGTCTATCATGCTAATTTGCATGCTGTTCACCTCGTTTAAAAGATTACTCCTGAATGAAGAATGCAATTGGCATACGGCGTTGTCTCTCCTGTACGGATCACAACTTTCGCCTGCTGCGTTTGCTCTTTAAATGCTTCATGCGCAACATAGGACAGTTCGATTTCTTGTAGTTCTTGCTTTATCCAATCATGGACTTTCTGGTTGCCTTCAATTTCATTTGCAAGCGTGACACGCTCCACAACCATTTCTTGTAGAAGTTCATTTACAACTTCACTAAAAGCAGGGGTACCTGGTTTTAAGGCCAAATCTATTTTCTTTACCCCATCAGGAACTGGGAGTCCAGCATCTGCAATCACAATCTGATCTGTATGACCTAGATCCGCAAGGACTTTTGAAATATGACTATTTAACATTCCTCTTCTTTTCATTCTTTTAACATCCTTTCCACTTCTTCACGCGTTGGCATACCACCCTGTGCACCAAATCCAGTAACAGAAAGAGAAGCAGCACGATTACCAAACATTATGCTTTCCGTTAGCGTTTTTCCTTCCGCGATGGCTGTTCCAAACGCAGCGTTAAATGTATCTCCCGCTCCTGTTGTATCAATAGCCTTTACTTTAAAGGAGGGAACCAACACTTCTTCCTGTCCATTAAAGAAGCGCACGCCTGCAGCTCCTTCCGTAATCAATAGTTTTTCGGGATAAGTTTGTAATGAGTGACTCATTGGTTGACCATCAAAAAGAACGTTCGCTTCATGTTCATTCGGTGTGATATACGTTGAACAGGCAATCACTTTTTCTGAGATAGCTCTAGCTGGTGCTGGATTCAGTAGCAATGGTACATCTACTTGCTTACATAGTTCAGCTACAAATTCGACTGTTTCCTCAGGTATTTCCTGCTGGATCATCACAAGATCGCAACTTTTAATAAGCTCATCCCGTTTATCGATATAAGCAGGCGTTACGTAATCATTCGCTCCTTTAACGACCACAATACTGTTATCGCCCTCTGCAAGAATGATATGTGCCGTGCCGCTTTCCATACATGTAACCGGTTCCACACAGTCGGTGTTAACTCCATTATCTTGAAAGTTTCTTAAGATTGCCTCGCCATAATGATCGTCTCCAACACAGCCAATCATATACACTTCCGCACCAAGACGTGCAGCAGCAACGGCTTGATTTGCCCCTTTCCCGCCAGGAACGGTTTTAAATGATTCTCCTAGTACCGTTTCTCCAGCTCCTGGACGTCTCTTGGAAGTTACGACAAGATCCATTGAAGAACTTCCGATAACAGCTATTTTCGCTTTACGCATTTGGATCAACCTTTCTTGTTGTATTTCGCTCGATTAGCGTCACTGGTAATTGAATTGTTTGCTCAATTTCTTTTTCTTTACGGATCATTCGAATGAGTAACTTGGCTGCTTCCTTCCCCATTTCATAAGCAGGTTGCCTAATTGTTGATAAAGATGGATAAGACAAGCTACTAAACGGAATATCATCATATCCAATTAATTGTAAGTCTTCAGGAATCTTTCTCCCAAGACGAAGTGCCTCATGTAAAATGGCAATTGCCACAATATCGTTACTTGCGATCACTCCGTCTGTATCCGGATGCTTTGCAAATAGCTCTTCAGCCCACTTACGCGCATCATCAAACGCATAAGAAGATGTGGAAAGAACAGAAAAATCAATTTCCGCTTCACTTAATACTGCAAGTGCCCCATGAAATCGATCTGCAGCGGGCTTAACATGGCCAGGTCCTTTTATAAGCGTTATTCTTTTTGAACCCCTCTCGATAAGCGTTCTCGCTGCAAGTCGTCCTCCCTCGATTCCATCTGCATACACGGAAGGATGTCGTTTCGACACACGGTCTAGAAAAACAACAGGTAAATTAAGATTGCTGTAATTCTCGTTATCTGTATTATTTGTTGCTGAAATCATGCCAACAACTTGATTTTGCAAAAAAGTTTGAATGTACTCTAGCTCTTTGTTTGCTTCTTCATCGCTGTTCCCAAGTAATAACCTAAATCCAGAGCGATTAACCTCGTCCTCAATCCCACGTGCTAACTGAGGAAAAAAGGGATTCGTTATATCAGGAAGAAGCAGTCCAATTAACCTTGATTCGCGTTTATAGAGTGAGCGTGCTACTTCATTGGGACTGTAGTTCAAACTTTCGATCGCACCCATCACGCGTTTTCTCGTTTCCGATCCTACATAACCATTATCATTTAGAACACGAGAAACGGTCGCGACAGATACTCCCGCTTGTTCTGCTACATCTCGAATTGTAGCCATTTGCTTCACTCCTTCGCATTTGTGTAACCGGTTACAGATAATTTACCATATCATTGAATGCGTTTGCAAGAAATTTTTCTTACTTCGACTGACACGTTGGACAAAAATACAATCTTCTTGATCCAGCTTTCACTTTTTGTATTTCTGTTCCATCGATTCGGCACGCCTCGCCTTCTCGGTTAAAAACCCAATGTCTGTATTGTGGGCGTTTTTGTCCCTTCTCCTTTAACTTCATCGCTAGCTCAAGATCATTTGTAATTCCGTTGTGTTCATAAGATTGATGGACAAGTTTCACCGTAGCTTCAGCCGCTTTTGTTAATTGCCGCTCCGAGCAATCCATTGGACGTAAATCCGGATGAATACCTGCAAGAAAGAGAATCTCGCTTCTTAAATAGTTGCCAATACCTCCAATAAATGTCTGATCTAGTAAAAGGGAAGTCCACTTTTTCTTATGGAAGGATTTTGATACAAAGCGCTCCTTCAATTGTTCCGCACTTACGTCTTCACTCAGTAAATCAGGTCCAACCTTCGCAATAAACGGGTGGAGAGGAACTTCTTCATCGCGAAGCACTTCAATATCTGATGCACTATATAGGAGGGCAGACTTCTTCTCATTATGCAGAGCGAGACGGAGCTGACGATTTGTTTTTGGATAATTATAGGCGTTCCGTATGATCCACTTCCCGTAAAGCTGATTATGTGAGTAGATTGTATACCCATTATCAAATCGAATCAGCATCGCCTTTCCTTTTGTATCGACTCTTGTCACCTCTGCCCCACTTAAGAGGGATTCATATCCTTTTAAATGTTCGAAAGCAAAGAATACATCCATCACGCTTCCTTTTCGTAACGCTTTCTCGACCTGGTCTGCTGCTCTTCTAATTTCAGGACCTTCAGGCATTGTCAAAAACCTTCCTTCTTCATTGTTAGAATTCTACTGCAACACTAGATATCTAATTAGGTAAGAAGAATTTTCCCTAACTTATGGTGAACAAAACGAACGAAGGGGCTCTCCAGTGGAAAGCCCCTTCAATGTTGTATCTAACTTCCGATTGTTTTTCGGATCCCCAGTACTTTTTCAAGCTCTGACTTTTTTTGATTTTCAACAAGTATATAAAGCACATCATTTACTTTAATTTTTGTATCTCCAGAAGGAGCGATTAATTCATCTCGTCGAATAATCGCACTAACAAGTACTTTATCCGGGAAAGAAATATCGGATAAATCTCTGCCGATTAATTTAGATGACGATGTAATTGTATAAGGAATCATCTCTGCATTGACCGTAGTCGAAGAAACGAGCTCTAATGAATGAGATGGCACATGAACTTCAGGACCTGTCAGTCCTAACCTTTTCCCTATTAAAGGAATAGTTGCTCCCTGTACGAGAGCAGAAGTGAGGACAATAAAGAAAATAAGGTTAAAGAAAAGTTGGCTATTTTCTAATCCTTCTAAAAGTGGGAAAGTCGCTAACACAATTGGCACGGCGCCTCGTAACCCGGCCCACGAAAGAAACGTTTTTTCTTTCAGGGTGAACTTAAACGGGATACTTGAAAGAAAAACAGCAATTGGACGAGCAATCACAATCAAGATAAACGAAAGGGCTAGCCCTTTCAATACAATCCAAGTTGAGAACAGTTCGGAAGGGTTAACAAGTAACCCTAGCATAATAAACATTAAGATTTGCATCATCCAGGCGATTCCGTCATGAAAGCGAAAAATCGTTTGGCCATATGGAAGGCTTTTCGTATTACCAAGTACAAGGGCAGCAGCATAGACGGCAAGCAGTCCGCTTGCGTTAATCAAATCTGTCGCACTATATGTAATTAAGGCAATTGCAATCGAAAAAACAGGATACAACCCGTTTGAGCCTAAATCGATATTCTTCATAGCCCAGGAGGCAGCATATCCAAACAAGACGCCTAAAAGAAGTCCGGCACCCATTTGCCAGAAAAACGACAGAATAACGGATGCACCAAAGGCAGTTTCGCCAATGGCAAGTTGTAATAAAGTAAGCGTTAAAAACATCGCCATAGGATCATTTGAACCTGACTCTGCTTCAAGAGTCGATTGCAACTTCCTTTTGATGTTTTTCCCTTTCAATACGGCAAAGACTGCTGCCGCATCAGTCGACCCAACAATCGCACCTAAAAGTAGCGCTTCATTCCAATTCACATCCAAAATCATTTTCGCCGCAACACCAAATAGACCTGAGGTAATAAGGACGCCTACTGTTGCGAGAGACAATGAAATAGGTAGAACAGCTTTCGTACGACGCCATTCTGTTTGTAAGCCTCCATCAAATAAGATCAGCACGAGGGCTAAAATACCAAGTGACTGTGTAAGTGAAGCATTGTCAAAGTAAATATAACCAAGACCATCGCTTCCTGTAATCATTCCCACGATAATAAACAAAACAAGTGCCGGGACACCTAATCGGGAAGAAAATTTGGCCATCAGCACACCACCAATTAAAAAGATGGCGCTGAATAAGATTACTCCATTCGTCTCCATTGATCTTCCTCCCTTCTATAAATGCACATCAATCTTCAGTTTCGGAATCTGGTTAGAATTTATACCGATATATTTTAAAGTTTCACTTCTCGTCCCATGCCCATAAATTTTTTGAATAAGTGAAACGGCTACACCCTGCTGGAACGCATGATAACCAAATGTTTTTCTTAAACTATGAAAGCTAATGGGATGTTCAAGTGCTGCAACTTTGCCCGCTTGTGATAAGATTCGATGGACCTGCTGCCTTGTAATTGGTTGGGCAACGTCTTTTTTCGTATGAAAGAGGTAATATGGATCATGAGAAACAGGCTCACTCATATAAAGGGAAAGAGCACGTCTTACTTCTGAATTGAGGTAAACGTCTGTTGTTTCGGTAATAGAGGCTTCAAGGTATTCTTTAATCGAATCATTCTTCATGACATGCTCATGAGTGAGATGTAGAAGCGGTGCTAGACGCATTCCTGTATTTACACTAAGAACAAATAATAAATAATCTCGCTTCGATCGCTCTAATAAGACTTTTTTTAAATGATTGATCTGTTGTATATTCTTAATTGGCCCAACGGAATTCACCATTATCACGTCCTTTAAGTGACTCAATTATATCATTATAGTGGTTATGTCACTATTAATATGCTTCCGTGAAAAAAGTCTCTTCTATACAAAAGGAATTCGTGCCTTTTTCGTAGTATAATTCATTTAGACACTACTATAAGGAGGGCGCTCAATGGATCTAACAAATTGGTTTGACAGGGGCATGTCCAAAGAACAATACATTCATAGTATGGACGAGCACAGAGATGATTTACTAACCATTTATAATCACGTGACCCTCGAAGAAGAGGACCTTACATTCCTTCGTTCTCTTCAATCTGAGAAGCTTCGTGCTCTAGTGATTACAGCTGACTGGTGTGGTGATGCGATGGTTAACCTTCCTATCTTTATGCGAATGGCTGATGAGGCCTTGATTGAAGGTAGTTATTTCATACGAGACAATCATCTTGAATTAATGGATCGCTATTTAACGAATGGGACTGCACGATCGATTCCGATTATTGTCCTAGTCGATGCAGAAGGTCGAGAAGTTGGAAAATGGGGCCCTCGTGCTCCTGAAGTACAATCTTATGTTGACCAGGCCAAGCAGTCCCTGCCTCCAAAAGGAGATCCAAACTTCAAAAAAGCCTTTCTCTCTTTTATTAGTGAAACGACGGAACGATTTACAACAGATGATGACATGTGGAAGCATATTAAGGACGATATGTTAGCCATGCTAAGCCAGGCAGTCACCATTACGAAATAATTATTTAAAACCACTCGGCAAATACGCTGAGTGGTTTTATTTTATTCCCAATCAACCATAGCCAACTAAAGTTGACAGTTACCAATAGTCGCATTAGACTTGGAAGTATAGATTTTTTCCTTAAGGCAAAAAATATGATGATAGGAAAGTATAGAGAGATTTATAGAAGGAGAGTTTACGAATGGGTGATTGGATTGTTGGATTAAGCCCTGTTTCACAGGCATTCCTCTTTACGTTATTCACATGGGGCGCCACGGCACTAGGTGCATCATTTGTCTTTTTTACAAGAACGGTTAATCAGAAAGTCTTTGATGGTATGCTTGCATTTGCAGGAGGCGTGATGATTGCAGCAAGCTTCTGGTCCCTGCTTAGCCCAGGTATTGAGATGGCTGAGCAACAGGGCGTTCCAGGCTATATTCCGGCCGTTGTCGGTTTTCTATTAGGAGGATTCTTCCTTCTTCTTGTCGATCGCATCTTACCACATATTAATGAAGATCTGTATTTTAAAGACATTAAAGATAAAAAAGCTAAACACCGTACTGCCATGCTTGTTTTCTCCATTACGATGCATAACATTCCTGAAGGCCTTGCGATCGGAGTCGCATTCGGCGCAGTAGCTGCAGAATTCTCAACGTCCACACTTGCTGGCGCCATTGCACTTGCCATCGGGATTGGTATTCAAAACGTCCCTGAAGGAACAGCTGTCTCTGTTCCACTTCGAGGAGACGGTATGTCTAGAGCCAAAAGCTTTTTCTACGGACAGCTATCAGGTGTGGTGGAGCCAATCGCTGCTGTTGTTGGAGCTCTTGCTGTTATTTACATTCAGCCTCTTTTACCATATGCACTAAGCTTTGCCGCTGGAGCAATGATTTTTGTTGTAGCAAAAGAAATCATTCCTGGTTCTCAAGAGAAAGGGAATGTTCAACTTGCTTCCATGTCACTAATGATCGGCTTTTCCGTCATGATGGTTCTCGATGTCGCACTTGGTTAGGTCATATAAAAAAGGCGCGTTCCCCTCTATTAGGGAACGCGCCTTTTGATACCCATCTACTTTGGTTAAAAAGCGTAACGAAAGAGACCATAATACAGTGGTAAGAGCATTAAGATAGAGAAGATGACGGTTGTCGCTTTCACCGTTTTTTCACTCAATCCCTCAATCGCTTCATCACTCTGGTCAAGATAAATCACAAAGAGTAGATCCCACACGATGCCGAGGACAAAAACAACTTTCCATACTAGAGATGGTCCTATACTGATACTTGTTACATATCCAAATAAGCCCGTCCATGTCATACATGAAACAATAAAATCAACTTTCATTGCTATTGTTTTATACTTACCTTTTAATAAAAACCCTATCGCAGGGGCTCCTAATATTCCGAGATACGCAATCCATAAAATATCTGACATTCTCAATCCTCTTTCTTTCACAAGTTCGTGAAATTGACTCTATCTTACGATTAGGCACACCCTTACTAATAGTCTACAAGAAAATGAGCCAGGATAGATACATATAAAAGAATTCTATTTGTTATGAAGATTGTTTTTCTCGACGTTCTTTCTTATCTTTCGTTACCTCGGCAACTTTTTTCAATAATGTTTGTTCTCGCTTCTTATTTGCTACTCTCACTTCTTTCCGTAGCGATTTAAATAGGTTCACGCACATGATGATTAAAATCACCGTAAACGGTAAAGCTGCCACAAGCGAAGCCGTCTGAAGCCCCTGTAGCCCGCTACTAATAATTAATACTGCAGTAATGGCAGCAATAAGGGTCCCCCATACAAGCTTTGAGAAAAGAGAAGGATTCAAGTCACCGTCTGAAGTCATCATCCCTAGTACAAAAGTAGCTGAATCAGCGGAAGTCACTAGAAAGACGCAGATTAGAAACAGAGATAAGATGGACAGCACTTGAGTGAGCGGAAATTGCTCTAGTGTAACAAATAACGCACTCGTGACATCATTATTTACAGCGTCAGCTATGGCTGTCCCTTGAAAAAGATCAAGATGAAAAGCCGCGCCACCAAATACGGCTATCCACACCATCGCTATGAATGGAGGAACAATCAATACGCCAAAAATCATTTCACGAATGGTGCGTCCTTTTGAAACTCGGGCAACGAAAGCGCCAATAAAGGGCGACCAGGCAATGACCCACGCCCAATAGAAGACAGTCCATTCTTTCACCCATGAACCTCCTTGATAAGGTGTCATAAAGAAGCTCATTTCAATAAACTTCTGAATGTATCCTCCAAGTGCAAGTGTAAAGCTTTCAAGAATAAACACTGTTGGACCAAGGAAAAGAATAAACAACATTAGGAGCAGCGCAAGGGCCAGATTTAAATTACTCAAATACTTAATGCCTTTGTTAAGTCCGGTTGTAGAAGAAGCCATATATAAAATAAAGAGAATGGCGGTAATAGCGATTTGCACCGGCGCATTTTGAGGAAGCCCATACAGATAATCTAAACCGCCATTAATCTGTAAAATACCAAAACCGAGCGATGTGGCAACGCCCATTACTGTCGCAATGACTGCAAGAATGTTAATAACTTTTTTCCAGGTTGGTTTCTTATTAGCATCAGACTTACTCGTAATCGTTTCACTGATCAAGCTTCTGCGACCTTTCCGATATTGGAAATAAGCCATCACAAGACCGACAACAGTAAAGACGGACCACTGGTGTATGCCCCAATGGAAAAATGAATACCGCATCGCAAGCTTTGCTGCTTGCTCCGTCTCCCCTTCAACACCAAAGCCAGTTGGAGGATTTGCGAAATGCGTCATCGGCTCTGCGATACCCCAGAAAACAAGACCAACTCCAAAACCGGCACTAAACAACATCCCAATCCATGTAAAAAAGGGGTATTCCGGTTTTTCCTCATCATCACCTAAGCGAATTTTCCCATACTTACTAATCGCAAGATAGAAACAAAACAGCACAAAGAAGATAACGGCTAATAAATAGAACCAGCCAAACGCATTTGTTGTAAACGAATAGACTGAACTTGCGACTGATGCAAATGATTGAGGAACAAGAGCTCCCCAAATAACAAGCACGAATATAATTAAACCTGATATCCAAAATACTGAATTTCCTTTTTGATTTTTCTTTTCTTTCATACACCTCTCCTTTCAGATTGAAAGTCTTATGCTATCTGCTCTCAATCAAGTTTATTCCATTTTTCTATGTCTATCTTGTACCCATCTAGCTAGGAAACTAACCAACTTTTCCCTTTTATCAGGAATCAAACAAAAAAGCCTACTTTTATCACCTAAGCAGGCTTTACTCATTTACACATCTTCCCCATTATAAATCTAAATGGATATGTTGTTTTGGAAGTGTTGGACGTTCAACTTTAAAGTCGGGATCTCCAAATTCCATCGATTCAAGTATTTGTTCTTCTGAAAATCCCGTCATTTGGGATATTTTCCGAATATCTACTTTCTTCTTAGACAAGCGCTTAGAATGTTCAATCGCCATTTTCGCTTGATGTTGTACGACCGAATAACGGTGAGTACAACTTCCAATCGATTGTTTCAAAGATTGATTCCCCTTTCTTTATTGAAGTACCCGCCACTTAGGGACTTTGATATGCACCTCATACCCTCTCATCCATAAAGTAAACTGGGTATTATGGACGATGAATCATTACAAATGGAACGAATGGCCATCTTTGCTATAAGCATATGAACAAAATTAGTCTAAATTATTGATAGAAAGGGGGAGGATTTGCTATTGTAAAGTTCTGACTTAAAAAGGGGGAAATAAAAAATGAAGTTTAAACATATCCTTTTGTTGCTAACTTTAGCCACTATTGGAATACTAGCGGCATGCGGAAACAGTAACTCAGAAGAGGAAAAAGTAACAGCATGGGAAGATATTCAGAATGAGGGCACCATTAAAGTTGCAACATCCGGAACACTTTATCCAACATCGTTTCATGAACAAGAGACGAATGATTTAACAGGTTTCGATGTAGAGATTGTAAAAGAGATGGCCAATCGACTGGATTTAAAAGTTGAATTTGTTGAAATGGGCTTTGATGGTATGCTGACAGCTGTGCAAACTGGAAAGGTTGACATGGCAGCTAACGATATCGGTATTACAGAAAAGCGCAAAGAAAAATTCGCCCTTTCGACACCATACAAACATTCATATGGGACAGCCATTGTACGCGCTGATGATCTTTCAGGGATAGAATCAATTAATGATTTAGAAGGAAAGAAAGCAGCCGGTGCAGCGACAACAAACTTTATGAAACTCGCAAAAGAAAAAGGCGCTGAAGAAGTGATCTACGATAATGCGACAAACGAGCAATATTTGCGGGATGTGGAAAATGGCAGAACAGACGTGATTTTAAATGATGTCTACTTACAGCGATTGGCTCTAGCAGCCTTCCCTGAGCTTGACCTAACCATTCACCCCGATATTCAGTACATGCCTAGTGAAGGTGGCGTCTTGATGAATAAAGAAAATGAAGAGCTTATTTCTAAGGTAAATGGCGTGATTGAAGAAATGCTTGAAGACGGCACGATCCGCGACCTTTCTAAGAAGTTCTTTAACGGCGCTGATGTCACAGAACTTCCCGAGGATATTGAATTCCAGGAATAATGGTGTGTATCCAGTTTCATACTTTTATAAGGTCATAAGAAAAAGCCGTGCTCCTCATTTAGGAGCACGGCTTTTGGCTTTTATACAGCTTTCGCATTAATTTCTACATCAATGTTGCCTCGTGTTGCTTTAGAATATGGGCAAACTTTGTGAGCTTCTTTCGCTAACATTTCTGCGTCTTCTTGACTCACACCTTTAATTTCTACAGTGAGGGCTGCTCCGATTTTGAAGCCATTATCTGCTTCATCTTTCAACAAGCTAACGTCTGCTGTAATTTTCGAATCAATGTCCATTTTTTTCTTCGATGCCACAAGATTTAATGCACCATCATAGCAAGCGGCATAAGCAGCAGCAAATAGTTGCTCAGGGTTTGAGCCAGTTTCGCTTGATTTCTCTGTTGGCATAACAAGATTTAAGTCAATTAAACCGTCCGAGGACTTAACTTGTCCATTACGTCCGCCTTCTGCAGTTGCTTGTGAAGTAAACATTACATTACTCATTGAATATCAGCTCCTTCTAATTTGCATACAACTAAAATGTCCCCGTTTCTTGGTCATATTAAACATTATTACTCTCAATAAGTCTTTTTTCCAAATACAGGTTGAAATTTAATTACGATCAGCGTATGATAAAAGAATAGAACATTTGTTCTCTATCTGGAGGAGGAGATATTTTTGCAAGCAACCGCACTTCTCATTGTTGATGTTCAAAAACGCATGTTTCAGCGCGGATCATCCGTTTATCAAGATGCGAAACTACTTTATAATCTAAAAAAACTCATTGCTTCTGCGAAATCAGAATCCATGCCCATTTTCTATATACAACACGAAACGAGTGGGAATCACTTACAACGTCATAGTGACCCCTGGAAATTACACCCTTTTCTAACCGTTGAAAAAGACGATGTTGTGATTCAGAAAACAACCCCTGATTCTTTTTATAAAACGTCGCTTGAAGAACAGCTACATTTTAAAGGAATCCAACATTTACTTCTCGCCGGCATTCAAACAGAAGTCTGCATCGATACCACGTGTCGCAGTGCTCAAAGTAGAGGTTTTTCTACTAGTATAATTGGAGATGCACACAGTACTTGGGATACGCCTATTTTAAAGGCTTCACAAATTATTCAACATCATAATCAAACGCTTCAATGGTTTGCCAACACAATCTCAACTGATCAATTTGTAGAAAGAATACGCTAATGTTTAATATCGGGTTATGTTTGTTTCTTCGGTCCACTCCTCTACAACTGATAAGAGGTCAAGCAAGGAATAGATGGAGACGTCCTCTGTCTCTTCGGGTTCTTCTTCTCGTTTTTTCCATACCGCTCTCATTCCTACATCCTTTGCACCTTTCACATCATTGATGAGATGATCACCAACAAAAATCGCTTCATGAGCTTTTATATTCATACGCTCAAGTGCCCGTTGAAATATTGTACTCTCCGGTTTTTTAACTTCTTCTTCCTCTGAAATGACAATGATATCAAAATACTCTTCAATTCCGAGAGCCCGGATATTGCTTAGTTGAAATGCTGTTCTTCCATTTGTAATCATGCCAAGTTGGTAACCGCGAGCCTTCAATGCCTCAAGCATTTCTAACATACCTGTAAACGGTTGACAGTGCTGTTTGAAATGAAGAAGATAATCATGTAAAAGTTCTACAGAAGAGAGGAGCAATTGGTACTCTTCTACTATTCTCTCATAAACGCGATCCTTCCACGTATACCCATTGTTATCAAGCTCAATGAAACGGGCGCAATACGTTTCCGCTTCAACTCCTGCCATATAGGGTTTGTAGCGTTTATACTGATCATGGATAAACGCTTCTACTGATGCTTTGCGATTTAACAGGGTTTCATCTAGATCAAAGAGAATTCCTTTTATCATCTTTTTAATTCCTTTCATTTTTCTCATACTTCTGTAACCACATTTCTACTCTAGAATGTTTACTTCCTTCTAAAACAAAAAGATCGTGAGTTTGACTCACGATCTCCATAGAATTATTTATTCTTAGGATCTTCTTTGTTTACTTGCTCATTGATTGAATTCTCTTTATTTACAAGCTCATTATTCGTTTTCGTTCTTTTTACTTCTTTTGTTTGGCCTTCCTTAATCCCAATCTCTTCTTGCTGATCTTCTTTTGCTTCTCTATCCTCATCTTCTTTTAGATCCTCTTTCTGACTAGGTTCTTTGTCTTTGTCTTTGTCTTTGTCTTTGTCTTTGTCTTTGTCTTTGTCTTTATCTTTGTCTTTGTCTTTGTCTACTGTTTCACTTTTTGATCCCTTCATTGTAAAGTTCCAAATATCAGAAGTTGTTTTCCCTCCAAATTGATCAGAAGCAGTTGCATACCAATAATACGTTTCACCTTTAGCAAGCTTCTTCCATTTCGCTTCAGCAATAGTTCCACTCTTTATCCCTTGATCTGAACCGATTTTTTCTTCCGTATAAACATTTACTTCAAAATAATCAGTCGCTACACGTTTCACTTGTGGCTCTAAATTAAGATCAATCGTAAATTCATCTTTACCTGGATATTGATCATTGTCATAGAAATTGTAGTCATCTAGATAAGGAGAATACGTGTTCATATAGATTCGATTATTCGCAACATCGACATGTAACAAACGTAAATAACCCTGTCCGCCTTCTGGTCCTCCCTGGTAGTCTGCAAGAATTTGATAGACGGTTCGATCAGCAGTACCATCCCCGTTATCGTCAATTTCATCTACTAATAGTTCACTGTCATGGTAATGACCACATAAGGTTGCAACAACGTTCTTATTTGGTACAACGACCTTTTCATAGATTTCGTCTGCAAGAGGGCTTCGGTTCCCCGATACAAGCAAATATTCATGGAAAGAAAGAATGGCCATTCGATCAGGATATTGAGCTAAAACCTTATTCATCCACTCGATTTCTTCGTCCCCAATTCCCCAGCCCATATAAAGCATCAGATAGTCATTACCATTTTCAGAGATAAGATCATAGTGTCCCTTGTTATCTTGATATGACCCTCCAAAATAATCTCGATCACTAAAGCGTGATTCTCCAAAATAGTTAGAAAATGCCGTATAATCACCAGTTTTATTATCAACATCATGATTTCCTGCGAGAACACCATAACGGATACCAGCATCGTCAAGGACTTTCATACTTGCATCTGCATTGTTCCACTGGTAGACTTTATCCGCTTCATCCACTAAATCTCCCGTATGGAAAACATATTTGATTTTCATCTCTTCTTGCTGATCTTTAATCCACTCGGTTTGCTTTTGATAAATATACGGATAGCTTTCAGAATAATATTGCGTATCGCTCATCCAAACAAACGTATAATCATATTGATCTCGATTTTCTGGAATTTCATCTTGAACAAGAACCGTCACTTTTTGGTCTTTCACATAATCTTTTGCCGTGACAGAACCTTCAAGAGTGAAATCTCCTCCTGGAGCAATCTGCTGCACAATCGGGTCCCAGCTTGCCTGATGATGGTTCCAGGCATACATCGATACTTTTCTTCCTTCTAATGATTTTCCTTTCCAATGAAGAGCAATACGGTCCCTATCCTGAACCGACTCTTCTACCTCAACATCAAAACGGTGATAAGGAAATTGAGTTGTCGAATCAGTGGTCATATACTGTTGATCTTCTTTGGAAATAAGCTGAACCTCGTTATCGGTGATTGCTTTCTCCCCTTCAGGTTTGAAAACGCCAGGTGGTTCAGTATCCACTGTATTCGTATGGACGCTTATATTTTTATCTCCAGCCGAATATTGATAGCCTTTATAAAAATCAACGTCTAACTTATCATTCGTCGGATCTTCCACAAGTACTTTTAGCTTTGGGTTTCCTGTTACATTTCCTTCTCCATTATCTGGTGAAATGACTTCAGGTTTTTCAGGCTGTTCTTCTACTACTGTAAATGGAACCTTTTCTTCTACTTTGTTTCCAGCTACATCATATCCTGTAAATACCGCAACGTGCTCACCAGCCTCTAGTTCAACAGAAGATGTCTCATAAGGCAATTCGATTGTTTCTCCATCAAGCGTTGCGGTTAGCTCTTCCATCCCTGATGTTTTATCAACAAGCTGTGCATCAATCGTAAACTTCCCTTTATATTCTTTTGTTTCAATTGTCGGAAGGATCGTTGGAGCTGTATTATCGACAAGAACTGTTTTTTCTACGCTCCCTTTCTTTGGATCGCGAACCTGAATGGTATGCAAACCGTCTCTAGACTTCCTTGTATCCCAACGATAAGCAAGAGAAGAAAAGAGCTCTTCGGAAAGAGTAAAATGAAAATCAACTACGGGAGATGCTCCTCCCCCATCACCAATTGTCATTTCCTGCTCTGGATCGAGATAATTCTTATCTTGAATGATTGTCCCGTCACTCATCACAAGTCGAATATTCTTCGCATAGAAATCATCACGGTTTTCTTCTGAATTAGTATCAAAAGGGGATACCTTCGTCCCAGAACGGATGCTAATGGTATTTTGGTTTCCTATTTTAAGCTGATTGGATTCGATCGGAACCGATAGCGTCATGTACCGATTGATTGTATCATCAAAAATAAGAAGAGTTTCTTCTCCCATCGTCACACCATTTTGGAAAAAGAGATTTGTTTTCTTCACATCAAATGCAAAGTAAGCTTCATTTTCTAGTGCTTTATACGTATTCGTTGGCTCTTTTGAATCGATTTTAAGAAGGAGATCATCTGGAGTTGCTCCATCTGCCGTGCCTTTAATGATTTCCTTTCCAGAGAGAATGTCGCCATCTTCTACATTTAATCGAACAGAATCCTTAACTGGCTGTTCAATCTCAATCTTTTTTACCTTACTTTTGGTGCGGTTCGTTCCATCAGATACTTCCGTATAATACTCAATCCCTTTTCTCCCAATCAACTCGGGTGAATAGATGGTGTGATGATAGAATGTATCGTCAAAGTCCTCTTTTAAGTACACTTTGCGGAAGTTCTCTTCACTTTCATGCTTATAGAAAAGGGCTACTGTCTTCACAAGATGGTTATCTTCTGCATCGAAAACCAACTCGAGATTGTCAGTTTGTTTCACTTTATCAAAGTCATGTAGTTCTTCAATGATTGGCGGTTCTTGATCTTCTTCTACCTTCATTAAATTAGCTGGAACCTGACCAGGTAAAACATCGCCAGGAGATGCTGATTCAGTCGCACTACTGATTTTTCTTAGCATTTGACTACCATCAGCTGGATAGGTGTAAAGAATACCTTTATTCGCCGCTGTGTCATCAATACCAACTTGATCATTATACATACCAACTGAAATTTCTTTCCCAGTGTTGGTTGCAACAAGAATGCCTCGAGCACTGCTATTCGACATCCCATTTGACTCTACTTTTACAATCGATTCGTTTTCAACTAGCGCTGCTCCGTAATTCTTGTTAAAGTCAGCAACCGTTTCGTTTTGATTTGCTGAATTGATAATCCAAAAAACCACTGACTGACCTGAAGGAATGGTGACATCTTCATTTTGGGGTGACCAAATTAAATCTGCTTCCGGTCCATCCATTGGATACCGATACTGGATTTTATAATCTTGAAAGTTAATGGCTTCATCCGTCGTATTGTATACTTCAATAAATTCATACCCATCCGCTCCATTCACATTCGTTGAATCTGGAACGACTTCCGTAATCAGTAACTCTGGTAGTTTCGTTAGATCAATTCCCGGACGATCAACCTGTATTTGATACTCTTCCGATGAAACTTCATGCTTTCCATCATTTGCTTTAATCGTATAGTAAAGCGTGTCGGACCATAGCTTATTAAAAGGAATAACAGCCGAGTAAACATCATTTTCTCCAATCTCCATAGGAATAGTGACAGGCTCCATCTTTTCATCCAAACGATAGGATAAAACTGTGGATTGAACACCGGTATCGTCTTTTATTTCCGCGGAAATTGTCAGATCTTGATTTTCAATTGGTTCTGGAACTTCATGCGTGATGACCGGTGGTTCATTTTTTAACGCTTCTTCTACTTTTACTGTAAACGGCTCACCAGCATGAACAGGGTGGTTCTTTGTATATTGAGCTGTTTCTACTTTTATGTAGTAAGTCATTTCCTTTGAAAAAGCAAAATTTTCTTTGGAGATAACGGTTTCGTAAACCCCTCCATAAGGTTCTGAAGGATCTTCTACTTGCTTCATTTGAACTTCAACTGGTTCTTCTAATTGAGGTGCCTGATAAACAACCGAAACTTGTTGCAATTCGGATTCTGCTGTTATTCCAGCCCTTATTGTCATATCTTCATTTGCGCTTTGCGTTGTCAGTGCTTCATGAGTAATCGCAACATCCGCTAACGGTTGTGGACTAAGTGGAACCTGAGACTCATTAACACTACCTGGTGTTGGCGCTTGTTTTGCTTGATAAACGACCATCTCTTTATCACCAGTAGGATATTGATAATGGACGCTCAAATCCTCTGCCGCCTCATCACCTGCATAAGAAGCACGTAGCATTTCATTTCCTAGTCGATCAAGGAGAACAACCCCTCGATTTCCGCCGTTTGAAAATCCGCTAAATTCTTCTCCACCAAGAGTAATCACTTGATCTTGAAGATTCGTGACTCCATAATGATCTTCAAAATCAACAATGGTTTTCCCACTTTTGTTATACCATAGCACCTTCGTTTCACCTGGATTAATGACAGCTGGTTCTACAGTGAGTGTGCGATCTTCAGCACTTCCATCTGTATAGCGATAAAAGAATTCATAGTCATTTAAATAGAGCGGTTGATTCGTATTGTTGTAGACCTCAATATACTCATAATCTTCCGCCCCTTTAATATTCGGTGATATTTCTGTAATAAGCAGCGGATAGAACCCACCTTCCTCCGCTTGTGCTGCGGTTTCAATGAGCGTTGAAAAAAGCATCGAAAATAACATGCATCCAATCATTCCTACATTAACTAGTTTAAAACCTTTATTCCTTTTCATTTCATCCCCCTCATTCGTTCATTGTGGACCCCCTCTCTTATAGTAGAGTTAAACTATTAATGGCTTATTTTTAAATTGTAAAATTAGGATAAATTTTCCGAATCTATTTACTTTTCCACTACCTTATGTAAAATTAAATGTCAGTATCCAAGAGGAGGAGTATGTCCATTGATTAGACGATTAACTGGAGAAGACCATTCCCAATGCCTTTCCCTGCTATCCCCGCATGCAGCTGAAAATTTGTTCATATTAGGAGATATTGAAGCGTATGGATATGACCAACCATTTCAAAAACTATGGGGCGATTTCTCTGAGGATGGAACATTACGAGCTGTTCTATTAAAATATGAAAGAAATTATATCCCTTATGCTCCTGCCGAATTTGATGCAAAAGGTTTAGCAAAGGTGATTTCACACGATACAAATTTCATGATGATGTCGGGTCTAAAGGGAGTAACCAATCAAATTCTACCCTATATTACCCACCCCGCTCGTTCCATTCGTGAACTTTTCTATGCGAAGTGTGAAAGATTAGATCAACTTTCCCTAGAGAACATAGAAGACGTGAAAAAAGCAAATTTAGGTGATCTTGATAACATTCATCTTCTTCATAACAACATTGATGAGTTTGATGCCACTGAAACTGTAGAAGAAAAACGGCGTAATCAAGAGAAAGGCGTATCAAGAACCTACTTTATTGAAGTGGATGGCCGACCTGTTTCAGCCGCATCTACAGCAGCTGAAAATTCTCAATCTGCCATGGTTGTTGGCGTTTGTACTTTACCAAACTATAAACGAAAGGGTTATGCTACCACTTGTACAAGTAAGTTATGTTTCGACGTTCTTCAAGAAGGAAAAGTACTCTGTCTCTTTTATGATAATCCTGATGCCGGTACTATTTATAAACGAATTGGGTTTCAGGACATCGAGAAATGGATGATGATTAGCTTTGAAACTGAAATCGCGACGATTTAAATGGTAGTCTTAAAGCATCCATTTCTGAGTTGAAAACGACTTCATTTTGTCATGACCTAGTCACATGTCTCTTCTAAATCTACTTGTGATTATTCCTTAACTTTCTTAGTATGAAAGTGTGGACCTCGTTTACAAGAGTCTAACGATGGCCATACTATAAACTTAGATAATGAGTTTGTCATGAAAGGAAGAGTATCATGAAAAAAATAGGTTCTTGGATTTCCATTCTAAGTGTCGCTGTTGCCCTTGCGGCTTGCGGACAGGATAATGGAAATGAAGCTCAAAACAATTCAACCGCAGAAGAAACTCCAGTGGAAACGCTTGATGTGGCACTAGATACGCCAGAAAATGTGGAAAAAGGTGAAAAAGTTACCTTTACAGCGACCGTTACACAGGGAGAAGAAAAAGTAGACGATGCTGATGAAGTGATGTTCGAAGTATGGAAAGAGGGCGCTAAAGAAGAGAGTGAAATGATCGAAGCTTCTCACGATGGCGATGGCGTGTATTCGGCTGAAAAGCAACTTGATGAAGCCGGAAAATATTTTGTTCAATCCCATGTAACAGCTCGAGATCTACATACAATGCCTAAAAATGAAATCATCGTTGGTTCTGAAGAAGAAGCTGCTTCTGAAAGTCATGAACACGAGCACGAACATGAAAGCGCCGTATCCATTCATCTCATGCAGCCTGAAGAAATGAAAGCCAATGAAGAGGTTATGTTAATGGCACACCTGCAAAAAGACGATGCCGCTTTAACAGGTGCTGACGTTCGTTATGAAATTTCGAAAGTGGATGAAGAAAAAGCTGAGTGGGTTGACGCTGAAGAAATGAAAGACGGCGAATACGAAGCCACAACTTCATTTAAAGAAGCTGGTGATTACACAGTTACCATTCATGTCGAGAATGATGAAGGACTTCATGAACATACAGAAGAAAACCTAACAATCACAGAATAACGGAAAGGCTCTCCCTTTAACTTTAGAGGGAGAGCCTTTTATTAGTTTAATTTGATCTTCTTAAATTTTCGTTTCCCTACTTGAACCACGAGTCCATCTTCTACTGCCACTTCTTCGTTAACATTCGTGACTTTCGTCTCATTCAGTTTTATGCCACCATTTTTCACCATTCGTCTTGCTTCACTCGTCGACGGTAACATGTCGAGAGAAACGACTAGATTCGGCACTGAGATCGAGCGCTCACCTTCCCATAGAACTTCTTCAATATCGGTTGGAAGCTGCTTTTGTTGAAACACTTGCTGAAATTGCGCTTCCGCATCTTGAGAAGCTGCTACACCATGAAACATGCGTACAATGGTTTTGGCGAGATTCATTTTAGCCGTTCTTGGGTGAATACGTCCTTGTTCGATTTCCTGTCGAACCGCTAGCTTTTCATCAAGCGATAAATCGGTAATGAGTTCCGTGTATTTTATGACCAGCTCATCCGGAATCGACATAGCTTTGCCATACATTTCGGATGGCTTCTCAGTTATTCCGATGTAGTTCCCTTTTGATTTAGACATTTTCTCAATTCCATCTAACCCTTCAAGCAGCGGCATCATTAACACAACTTGCTTCTCTTTCCCAAACTGTTCCTGAAGGTGACGCCCCATGAGAACGTTGAAATATTGATCGTTCCCACCAAGTTCAATATCACTTTCTAAATGAACAGAGTCATAGCCCTGCATGAGTGGGTAAAAGAATTCATGAAGAGAAACAGGTTTATTCGCTTTCATTCGATTTTCAAAGTCGTCACGTTCAAGTAGACGAGCAACTGTAATTTTTCCGGCGAGTTCAATGACATCTTCAAATTTTAATTCAGAAAGCCACTTTGAATTATAGTGAAGCTCTACCTTGCTTTGATCCAGAACTTTTCCAAACTGCTCAAGGTAAGTCTTTGCATTTCGTTCCACTTCTTCGTCAGTAAGCTGCACTCTTGCCGTAGACTTTCCTGTCGGGTCACCAATTTTTCCAGTGAAATCTCCAATAATCAGTTGGATAATGTGACCATTTTCTTGAAACTGTCTTAATTTATTTAACACAACGGTGTGTCCAATATGAACATCAGGCGCTGAAGGATCAAGACCCAATTTAACTTTAAGCGGCTTATTTTTCAGAAGTGAAGTAGCGATTTTCTCCTTAAGCTCCTCTCCAGGAATGACTTGACTCGTTCCATGGGTATAGACCGCATATTGCCTTTCCATTTCCTTTCTTTGTGCTGCTGATAACTGATCCATGCTCCTGTTCATTCCTGTCGACCTCCTAATAAGTAAAATTTGATAGTATAAAAAGCCACGCCCCTATAATAAATAGGGACGTGGCTTAACACGCGATACCACCCTGATTGAAGAAATAAATTCTTCCGGCTCGATTTGGATAACGGTTCTCCCGTTCCTGACTAGTAGGTTCACTCCGTTCGTCAAGAAAGCTCTGAGGGGTAATTCACGGCTATGCTGTACCAGTTCACACCACCCACTGGTTCTCTGCCACTACTGATCATAACGCGCTACTGCTTCCTCTTCACAGCTTTTGATTATTCCGATACATGAATTTCTCATTACTTTATCTTTTTTTACTTTGGTTGTCAATTGATCTTTCATACTTCGATCTGCAAGTTATAAAAAGCAGCCTGCGAAAAAGACAGACTGCGTGTCTATTACTTATGATTCAGTTCCTTCAAAACGACTGTTGAAAGAATCTCAATAAATTCATCCTGGGCATTCGGCATTTCCGGTCGATAATAGTTTGCGCCAATTTCATCGGTCACAACTTTACATTCGTAGTCATTATCGAACAAGACTTCTAGATGATCCGCGACAAAACCAACTGGCGCATAAACGAACGAAGTAAAACCTTGCTTTTCGTGAAGATCTCTCGTTAAATCCTGTACGTCAGGACCAATCCATGGATCAGGGGTGTTTCCTTCACTTTGCCAACCGATTGCCACGTTTTTAACGCCAGATTCTTCAACGATGAGGTCGGCTGTTTCTTTCAATTGATCAGGGTAAGGGTCTCCATTTGCGATGATTTTCTCAGGTAAGCTATGGGCAGAAACAATTAGTACTGCTTTTTCACGCTCTTGGTCAGACATGTCGTCAAAGATAGCTTTAATTCGCTTTGCCCAATAGGTGATAAACTTCGGCTCATCATACCAGCTTTCTACTGAATGAATAACCGGGCCTCCGATTTTCTCCGCTTCTTGTTTAGCTCGTCCATTGTATGATTTGATGCTAAATGTGGAGAAATGAGGAGCGAGGACGATGCTAACCGCTTCTTCAATTCCATCATTGTGCATCTCTTGAACAGCATCTTCAACAAAAGGTTCAATATGCTTTAATCCGATATATAGCTTGAATTCAATATCATCTTGAACCTTATTAAGATGAGCTTCTAGCCCTTTCGCCTGGTCTTCTGTTATTTTCGCAAGTGGCGAAATACCACCAATGGCTTTGTAACGATCTTGGAGGTCTTTTAATTGTTCATCAGACGGCTTACGACCACGTCGTATATGTGTGTAATACCTTTCAATGTCCTCTTCTTTATAAGGCGTTCCATACGCCATTACGAGTAATCCCATTGTTTTTTTAGCCATGAATGTGTTCCCCTCTCGTCCAATAATTAATTAAACAAACTATCTTTTTGTAATTATTATCATCTAGCTATCAGTATACCTTTTTTTCTCCCCTGAATCAAAGGAAACCGAACTTAAATTCGCAACGTTTTGTGTCATACTCATTGAACCAAATCTTTATGTAGATTGCCACATCCGATGCGCTTCCTTCACTAGTATAGCGGACATCGTGCGTTCTGTCTTTCTCTTCTTCTACTTCAATCTCAAGCCTGCCCACCAACGATTGTTTTCATACTGCTGTGAAGTAGCGCGGTAGTGAAGCGGGGGTCAGGTACGTACCTGACCCCCGCTTGCCACTCAAAAGAAAAAGCTGCGCACATTCGCGCAGCTCTTATCCTTATTTCTCCATAGCACCATTATGTTTTGAAACCACTTCACGTAAATCTGTATCATCTGATTCATCTGTTTCAAATGCTAACAAATAGCGAAACTCTCGATCTGCCTTACCAGAAGGATCTGCATTTTCTTCTTGTTTTCCTGTAGGCGTTTCGTTTGAGAAGAACAAATCGTTGTTCGCTCCAGCCGGTGTAGCTGTTCCCTGTCCTGGAATAGGTGCATCAATGTTAAGCTTTTTATCTTCTGGAATATGTTCAACTGACAATTGACTTACCGAATAAGTCTGCAAATCAGCTTTTGCACTTTCTGCATCGTTCTCTGTTGTAAAATAGGCTTGTAATGATTTACTCATGTCAATCCAACTCCTTTTTGATGATCTCATAAAAAGGGTTTCCCGAATCTCATCCGTTCTAATCATCGTGATGGCATTTAATGCTGCTTAGCGACGATCACCATTGAAACAAAAACAGTACTAATCAGCATGGCAGCTAACACACTCAGCACCGTTACTGCACTGACATCCACAATGTTGAATTGAAGAAGAGAAAGAAACACCATGATATACCCAAGCAAAGCAAAATAGGAATAAAACATCCCTTTCTCTCGAATCATGCGACTTCGCTCATCTTTCGCCTTAAATTGCGGCTGAAGGTAACTTAAGCAAAAACCCATGATGGACATTGATATCAGCATATAACTAGCTGGAATCGGTTCATTACCAGTACCAATCCCAACGCTCAGTAGTAATAAAGCATTTAAAGCAAAAAAGACGCCAAAAACAAGATACCCTTTATTAATAGCCACACCTACTCCCCCTCTGAATCCAAATAAAAAAGTTCCTCTACAATCGTTCCAAATAATCTTGCCATTTCGAGCGCAAGCGGTAAGGATGGATTGTATTTCCCCTTTTCGATTGAAATAATCGTTTGCCTTGAAACACCCAGTTTTTCCGCCAGACGATCCTGAGAATAACCTTTTTCTGTTCTTTTTTCACGGAGACTATTTTTCACCGAAACATCCTCCTTGTTTCCTCTCTTCCATTCTAAAGTAAAGCAACCTTTACGTAAAGGTTGCTTTACAGTAAATTCATTCGCGATTACTTTAATCGCCATATAGATTCACAACCACAAAAAGCCCCCATCCGAGATGAAGGGCTGTTTTGATTAAGCATCCAAAAATTGAATTCTTTTTAATAAATATAGCGCTGATGCTAACAAAAGAAAACCGGATAAAGCAAATACGAATGGCACACTAACGGCTTCGGCAAGAAACCCATATAGCAGAGAACCAAGGCCAAATGTAATCGAGATCAGAGCACTTTGCGCACTAAACACTTCAGGTAGCGACTCCCTCGGGCATTTCTTTTGAATGATCGTCACCATAATAATTGATTTTACTTGTTCCACCAGCCCTGAAACCACGCTTAACAGGAGTGCGATCACAGGCACGCTTGTTAGTCCAAATAGAAACGTGAGGATACTAATTGCAAAGCACGTATTTAGAAGCGTCTCCTTCATATACCGCTCAAACCAATGCGTATATTTTGAAACCACTATCCCTCCAGCAATCAAACCGATAAAAAAGCTCGCGTTTAAATACCCCCACCACGCTTCTGATTTCATCAGCACTTCTTCAACAAAAATATAAAGAATCGCAGCAATCCAGACGACATTTGCTATGGATTCAATAAAGATCATTATATGAAAAATCCTTAAATTGGGATGCTTCCATATCAGTTTCCAACCGCTCATTAAAGGAATTTTCGTTTGGCGGTCTTGTTGCTCTCCCGCCACTATCAATGACATAAGAAGCGTGGAAATGACGTACGTGCCAAAAGTAAGCCAGACAACGAAAGGTCCTGACGTAGCCGCCACAATAATACCGGCGATCGCCCAACCGCCAAATTGAATGGATTGATCGACAACGGCGACGAAACTATTTGCTTTGGCAAGCTCTTCTTCATGCACGAGTTGAGGAAGCATCGCATTTCGAGCAGGCGCAGCCCATCCATCCAAAAAAGCAATTAGGAAAGCAAAAGGTAAAATGAACAATACGGATGGAGTGAAAAGCCCTAAAGATATGCCAAGCAATCCTAATAGTACCGTTTTCATGCTCTGCGATCCAACGAGCAATCCTTTTAACGAATAATGATTTAATACAAGCGGCGCACACATTCCGCTCAAAAAACGAGCCACTGTGATCGTGAATGGTAACAGTGACAAAGAAAGTGCTGAACCCGTTGCCTGGTAAAGAACAGCAATCAGCGCCACGATATATAGAACGTCTCCCGAGTTGGCAAATCCCTGCCCGATCCACAGAAAACGAAAAGAACGTAATCTCATCATAACTACCCCTTTTTAAATTTGTTCTTGCATAAAGGAAGGGTAGTCAGGTTTACATCGGCACAATCACTCCTATTCATCACAGTCTTGAAATCATCATGGAAATAGGTAAAAGGGTAAGCTAGCACAATCGTGGGCGTTATGATGAGAGTATTAGTTACTAAAAGTATCGATTTTCATTGTATCACACTCTAAATTTATTGTTTTCAATTTTCTAAATTAATTAATTGTTTTTATAAAGCGTTTCAGGCAAACTTAAAGGTGTACCCTCACTTTGTTTAGGGAATGCAGTAGGTATAAGTTCACAGATTCATTTAAAGTTTTCGTAAATAAAACTGTCCTAAGTTGAATGCAATCTTGATGAATGCTATCGTAAATACTTGATAAAGCAAGGATTTCACAACTAAATCGACCATTTGATGGAGGTAGAATCTATGAGAATTATTGTAGCTGGTGGAGATGGTTTCTGTGGGTGGCCGACGGCACTTTACTTATCAAAACAGGGCCATGAGGTAACAATCATTGATAACATGGTTCGCCGGAAGTGGGATGACGAACTACGTTCAAATTCGCTTACCCCTATTTTACCGCTAGAAGAGCGCGTACAAAAATGGGAAGAAAAAACAGGGAAAAAGATCGCCGTATACGATTGTGATCTGATGCACTATGACTTCTTAAAAGAGATTTTCAAACAAGTGCAGCCTGAAGCTTTTGTTCATTTTGCTGAACAACGCTCGGCCCCTTATTCGATGATTGACCGTGAACATGCTGTATTTACACAAACCAACAACGTTGTTGGTAATTTAAATGTTCTCTATGCAATTAAAGAAGTCACACCTGATTGTCACCTAATTAAATTGGGAACAATGGGTGAATATGGACAGCCTAACATAGATATTGAAGAAGGATACATAAAAATCGAACACAAAGGACGCGAAGATGTCCTTCCATTCCCGAAACAACCAGGGTCGTTCTATCATTTATCAAAAGTACATGATAGCCATAACATTCAGTTTGCCTGCAAAATTTGGGGCATTCGTGCTACAGACTTGAATCAGGGTATAGTTTATGGCCTTCATACGGATGAAGATGAGCATGACGAAGGCCTAATTAACCGTCTTGATTATGACGGAGTATTTGGTACAGCGCTCAATCGCTTCATCATCCAGGCGGCAATTGGTCATAACTTAACTGTGTATGGTTCTGGAAAACAAACGCGCGCCTTCTTAAACATCAAAGATACCATTCGCTGTGTCGAAATTGCAGCTGAAAATCCAGCTGATAAAGGCGAATTTCGCGTCTTCAACCAGTTTACAGAGGAATTTTCTGTTCTTGAACTTGCAGAGAAAGTTCAGCGCGTCGCAGAAGCAAAAGGACTCAAAGTAAGTATTGATCACCTTGAAAACCCTCGTGTGGAGAAAGAGGAGCATTATTACCACGCCGTCAACACAAGCTTAATTGACCTTGGACTTGAGCCATCTCTCTTAACGGATGAGCACATTTCGAGAACACTTGATACAGCACTTAAATACAAAGATCGCGTCCTGAAAGAAAACGTTCTTCCGAATATTACCTGGAAGTAAGAGGATGCAAACTACTAATTGAGGTGTTCTTATGAAAATATCCATCGTGACCGAAACCTTCCTTCCTTCAACAGACGGTGTTGTGACTAGACTTCGTGCATCGATCGATTATTTAATTGATCAAGGACACGAAATCCAGGTCATTGCACCTGATTTAGGAGTGCGTAGCTATCGGAATATTCGCTTTGATGGAGTTCAACCTCGTACATTCTTTCTTTATAAGCATCGGAAATTCGGCATGCCGACTCGTACGATCAAACATTTCCTCGAAGACTTTGATCCTGATCTCGTCCATGTCGTAAATCCAGCTTTTATGGGCTATTCCGGGATTAAGTATGGTAAGAAGCTCGGCGTTCCTCTCATCGCCTCTTATCATACACACGTGCCGAAATACGCTGACTACTATCATATGTCCTGGTCGGAACCTCTTCTCTGGTGGCATTTCAGAAGAATGCACAACAAGGCGGATATTAATCTATGTACATCACAAGCCATATTAGAAGAGTTAAATGAACAAAATTTCTATAATATGCACCTATGGAAACGCGGTGTTGACACGGAACGGTTCAACCCTGAACTGCGTGACAATCATATGCGACGTCGCTTATCAAATGACCATCCGGATAAAACGCTTCTACTTTTTGTTGGCAGACTCGCATTTGAAAAAGAAATCGATTCGCTTGTTCCAATGCTTGAACAAAAGCCAGATGCTCATCTTGCGATTGTTGGCGATGGTCCCTATCGAAGTGAACTTGAAAAAAACTTTGGTCATTTAGAAAACGTGACGTTCACTGGTTTTCTACACGGTGAAGAGCTAGCAAAGGCTTACGCTTCTGCAGACGCCTTTATGTTTCCATCCACAACGGAAACGCTAGGTCTTGTCATTCTTGAAGCGATGGCAAGCGGTCTTCCCGTCATTGCTGCCGAATCAGGTCCGACAAATGAACAGGTAGAAGATGGCTCAACTGGTCTACTCTATCGTTCTGGAAGTAACAGTAATCTCACTGAAGTAATCAATCGTCTGCAAGAAGTTGGACTTCTCGAAAAAATGTCGAAAGAGGCTTACGAACATTCGAAAGATTATGGGTGGCGGGGGCCAGCACAACAGCTGCTAGATTTTTATGAGTCAGCTATTGAACAAAAGCAAGAGAAGCAGCAACAAGCGATTCAATAGAAATGATAGAAGGTTGAGTATATGAAGCAGTGGCGAATTGGCAGGGGTTCAAAACAGGTGATGAGCTTTAGTGCGATCGGTGTGATGAATGCACTAGTCGACATTGGTGCTTTAAATCTCCTTATGCTGTTCTTTCCAACAGATGATCGAATCCAGCTTATTATGTACAACACAATTTCATACGTGCTAGCGATCATTAACAGCTATTTCTGGAATGCAAAGCTGACGTTCCCTTCCAAAGCGATTCATGATCGTAAACAAGTGCTTCTGTTTATCATACAAGCTGTGATCGCGCTGGGTATTAGTAACCTGGTCTTTTATGGTGCGCTACTCATTTTTGAATGGACCTCATTCCCTCGCTATATTGAACGTAATATTTCAAAGGGACTCGCCATGTTGCTCTCATCTGCTTCAAGCTTCTTTATGATGAAGCATCTTGTATTTCCACGCAGAAGTCCGAAACAAGAAAAGGACTAATACACAAAAAACCGCAGGATCTCTTCCTGCGGTTTCTTCTATTCGACATTTTCTTCCTTATGTTCAATCTTTCCAAGGACAATAGCTGCTCCTAATCCAAGCAAAAGTGTTGCAATGCTTGCAATAGCAAGACCCAGATCAGCTTCAAAACCGGGATAAAGCACAACCACTGATCCAATGACCAGACCGATCATAACGGCATAGGTTGAAACCGTATACTTTGACAGTAAATGAGCAATAACTTTTCCTGTTAGGCTTAGTCCAATAATAATTCCTGCCCCTACTGTTAACAGCAAAGGAATTTGAAAAGAGGAAAGACCATGGATAACCGTTTGATATGATCCCAACAGTAATAGAACAAAAGAGCCGCTAACTCCAGGGAGAATCATGGCTGTACTAGCTAACCACCCTGAAAAGAACAGAATGATATAATCAACCAGATCTAATGACTTCATAACTTCTCCTCCCCCGTCTCCCTTTAGAAACAGGGTGGAAGCGATTAAGAGCCCCGCTACTAACAACAGGCCATAATGGACAGGCTCGAATGTTTTCTTATAGTCCACTTTTCGTAGAAGAAAAGGAACTACCCCAATAATAAGCCCAATAAAGAAAAAGAACGTAGGCTGTGGAAAATGCTCAAGCAACATCTCCATGAGTTGACTAACGAGCAGTAAGGCAAGTCCAATGCCTATTAATAGAGGAAGAAAAAAGCCAATTTCTTTTTTCCAATGCTTGCTCATTAATCCATTAATCCCACTAATTAACCTTCTATAAATGCCTAGTACCATCGCAATTGTTCCACCACTAACACCAGGAATTAAATCACTGACACCCATTAATAAGCCTCGATAAATATTTCGCCACACAAACATGTTCACGTTTCTCCTTCTACATTCTGCCTAATACCTACATACCCATAACTCAGCTTTTGTTAACCGCACATTTTTATCAGATTGCCCGGTAAATAAAGCTTAATTATTCTTCTACTATGCCACATCCTCTTCCTATCATGTTAAATCAATTTTGTGACATTTCTTAATGAGAGCCTGGAAGTTGAAATTAGAGATCGCTTTGAAGTAAAGTGATAGAAGTGATTTCCGATTGATGAACTGGAGGAATTTGATGAGTGATCGAAATAAAGGAATTATCCTATTATTACTATCATCTTTTGGTTTTGCGATGATGGCTGCATTTGTAAAGCTATCTGGTGACGTTCCGACGATTCAAAAAACCATGTTTCGAAATGCCGTCTCTGCCGTCATTTCATTTGGATTTGTGATGTATTACAAAGAAAGGTTATTTGGTAAAAAAGAGAATCAGAAATTTTTGCTGTTGCGCTCCGCTCTTGGAACGCTAGGAATTATCTTCTATTTCTACGCAATCGACAATCTCGTTTTATCTGATGCCGACATGCTCAACAAGCTGAGCCCATTCTTACTAATTATTTTCTCGGCTCTTTTCTTGAAAGAAAAAGCGAGACGTTTTCAAATCGTTGCAATTGTCATTGCGTTTATTGGAACGCTGTTAATTATTAAGCCGCAGTTTTCAGTCGAAACGATTCCATATATCTCTGGACTACTTTCTGCGATCTTTGCGGCAGGCGCTTATACGGTCTTAAGAGTGCTTGGACAGCGCGAAAAATTCTATACCGTTGTCTTTTATTTCTCATTCTTCTCAACCGTTGTACTGCTGCCTTTCGTCATTATGTTCTATGAACCCATGGAAACGAAGCAACTGATTTATCTTTTACTAGCAGGCGTGTTTGCCACGCTTGGTCAATTCGGCCTTACAGTGGCTTATAAGTTTGCGCCAGCTCGAGAAATATCAATCTTTTTCTACTCAACGGTTGTTTATTCGGCTTTAATTAGCATCGTGTTATTCGGACAAATCCCTGATGCCTGGAGTATTATTGGCTACATCATTATTTTCTCTGCTTCATTTTATATGTTTTTACGTAATAATCATGAAGCGAAAAAGGTTGAGAAAAGACATCCCCAACCTTCTCAATAATGCTTATTGAAAAAGAACGCTAAACTCCTAACTGAGTTTAGCGCTCTTTTTTTTGCCCACATGATCTAATTCAGTTGTGACTAAGCATTCGCTGACTTTGTTCTCCACGAGCGGGGACCTCGTATAAGATTGCATGCAATGATTCTCATAAACAAATTGGTGCTCTTGGTAATAGTTCCCTCGCAGTAATTCAGGCAAATACTTCTTTAGATTTCCAACTACTCCTTGATTATCTTCATCAAGAATCCAGTCAATGGGTTTCCAATCGAGAATGCCTTCTATCGTATCTAATGGAGTAGAAAGAACGTGTCTTTCTGGAAAATCCGCAATAAAAATGTACATACCAGATTTCCCTCGCTCACTATTAAAAAGCATTTCCTGCATAAGTAACATGATCTAACTCTATCCCCGTCTCTTCAAACGTTTCTCTAATGACACACTCAGATGGCGATTCATTCTTTTCAAGCTTCCCACCTACACCGTTCCACAATCCCATTGTTGGCGCTTTACGTCTATTTAATAGAAGAAGGTCTTGATTTTTTTTGATAAAGCAGATCGTATATTGAAGCAAAAAATTACCCACCTTTTTAGAGCTTTCATGTATCTATTACGTTGTTACTTATCGCGATCATACTTGCTTATTCAATTCTCTCAAGCGAATGGTCCCTTAGTTGCTCTTTCGCAATCACTTCTGCACTGTCTTTACTACCAATCAAGGATAGTCCCGTTGAAACGGGAGTCCAAAATTCTTGGCCAAACTCTCTCATCCAATAATGTACAGCGGTTGAATAAATCCCATCATTTCTTTTAATGACTTGAACCCTATACTCCTTACTTGGAGAGTAAATACATTTCACAATTTCCGCCATATTCAACCCCACCCTGATGATTAGACAATCTAATCCATTCCCTACCTTACCACAAATTTCATATTCCATGGATAAAACAGACAATTTATTGTTACAATGGTCAAGTCGTCTTATGCTGATAATAGAATGACATACAACAAACAATTGATGATGCTCTGTCACTCAGGAGGAAAACAGCTATGCCAACAATCAACCAAGTCATTGAAAGCTATAGTGAGGTGGAAAAACTTGCAGATGCGCCACTTACCATTTTATCAGAGGTATTATGAACCATCGTGGGACTGATCTTTATTGTGCATCTAATCCGTAATCGTAAATGCTTATCAACACAAAAATTTTTATTTAGAGGAGCTTTTCTTCTCATCATTCTTTCTATCATAGGGTATCTAACCTATACCTTATACAGCTACGACTATTCAATAGATGAGGAATCATGGAAAGAAAATACGCTTGCCCCTTACCTTCAGTCGTTAAATGAACATCACGAACAAGTTGACGATTTCTCTCAACTTCTGACAGAGCCTGATAAGGGCATTGAATCCATTTATGTAAAAGACATAACGCCGATATGGGTCGAGTTGGTCACTTCGATTGATGCGGATAAAAAGGGAAAAGTTGTGGAAGTAACGATTGAAAAAGAACCGATTCAAGAGCCTTATTTAACGTATAAAACGATTGAAAAAACCATTTCTGAGCAATATTCCAATCAATTTTATTATGAAACGACTCTTCACATTCCAGAAGAGTATATGATTCTAACAGACTAACTTACTGAAAAGCACATGAGCCATGATGGACATGTGCTTTTTATCGTCTTTCTGTCCATAACTTGAGCAACAAGATAGTTTCACTTTTTACGATACGTAACCCAATCTCCACTTAGAATTTCTTTAAACCGCTCTTCTGGGGTTCTCATCACATACGTAATCGCCTCATATCTTCCTTGAGCATGAGTAATCTTCATCAACACTCGATCATACAAATTATGATCTCTTCCTTCTTGATATCCTTCAAGTCGATCGATTCTTTCTAGTAATTGATCATCCACTTCATAGACTTCCCCGTAAACCTTCCCGCTGTCATTTTGTATCAAAGCAGGATACCCATCTCCTGTGTCATACAGTTTTCCTTTCGTCCAACAGCTGCTTTCTTTTAAGACTGCTCTACTTAATAGGTGATGATTACTTTCCTCAGAACGAAGCGTGCCATAACAAAAAACAAGATTCATGTGTAACTCTCCTTTTTATCCATATCGATCAACCAAACTAAAACGATGAAAAGCCCGCCTATAAGCGGGCTTCCCATTCACTCGTATTAAAAGATTCGCTTCAATGCCTTTTTGAGCGGAGGCATATCAATTTCCTGGTCTTCAAATGCTTTTTTCAGCATGTATTTCGAATAGCTTGCTGCTTGTTCATAGGTGATTTTACCAGGAAGTGGTGGTTGCTCTTCAATCACAACATCGACAATAACTGGCTTTGTTGATTTTGCAGCTCGTTCAAAAGCAGGCAATAATTCTTCATACTTCTCAACACGATACCCTTCTCCACCGGCCGTTTCCGCAAATGCGGCAAAGTTAAAGTCTTTTAATTCAGTTTCATAATCGATATTACCAATTTCCTGCTGCTCGTATTTAATCATACCTAGACGCTCATTATTTAAGACAACAACAATCATCGGCAGCTTATACTTTACAGCAGTTAAGAAGTCTTGCATGACCATTGTAAAGCCACCGTCTCCGCAAATCGCTACCGCTTGACGATCTGGATGAGCTATCTTTCCAGCAATCGCTCCTGGAAGCCCGCATCCCATCGTCGCCATCCATGAGGAAATGATAAACTTTTGATTCGTTACGCGTAAATGCCTTGCTGACCATACCGTCACGTTCCCAACATCGATAGAAAGAACGGCGTCATCCTCAAGTACTTTTTGTAGCTGTGGCATAATTTGCTGTGGCTTAATTGGCGTTGACTGCTCGCTTTCAATTTTTTCAAGATGAGTCCACCAGTTTTTCATATTGTCCTGACACTTCTCAATAAAATCACGGTCTTCCTGGTAGGTTGTATGCTGTGTTAAATAAGATAACGTCCATTTCGCATCCCCAATTAACCCGATTGTAACAGGATACCGCTTTCCGATTTGAGTTGGATCTATATCAATTTGAATAGCTTTCGCTTTATCTGGGAGATAATCACGATATGGGAATGACGTTCCCACCATAATAAGCAAATCGGTTTCTTCCATCGCTTCATATGCAGGTTTCGTACCGATTTGTCCAAGCTGCCCAAGATTATAAGGATGAACATCAGGGATAGCGCCTTTACCAGGCAAACTTAAAATGACAGGAGCGCCTGCCTTTTCTGCAAAACCTAACAGTTCTTCCCTTGCATGCTTCGAACCTTTCCCAGCTAATATGACCGGTCGCTTGGCTTCATTTAACAAAGCAACAGCTTCATTTAAATTGGAGTCATGCGGGTGAACGACAGCTTTCGAACGTATAAGAGACGAATTCTCTACTTTTTGTTTCACCTTTTCTGCAGCAAGGTCATCTGGAATCGTAAGAATCGCGACGCCTTTTTTCTCAACTGCGGTTCGGATCGCTTGATGCGTAAGATCTGGTAGTGATGCTGCCGTCTCAACTCTTCGATTAAATACTGACACATCATCAAACATGCGCTCGAGGTTAATTTCTTGGAATTGATCGGTTCCAAGCTGGTCGCTTGCTACTTGACCCGCTATAACAAGAACTGGAGCACCATCAGCCTTTGCATCATATAGGCCATTCATCAAGTGAACAGCTCCGGGTCCTGCAATCGAAAGACAGACGCCAATTTTTCCAGTAATCTTTGCATACGACGCTGCAGCAAGGGCACCTACCTCTTCATGACGCACCTGTATGAACTTCATACGATCTTGAGCATTTCGCAAGTTCTCTACAAAATGGTTAATTGAGTCTCCTGGTAAACCATATACATGGTCTACACCCCATTCAGAAAGTGTATTTAATAATATCTCACCAGCATTTTTATCAAACATCATGACTCCTCCTTCGTTTCCTTATCCATAATGGGAAAGTACCCCTCTATAGGAACAGTGAAACGTGTGAGAAAAAGAATGAAGCAGTCCATTGGACTGCTTCATCCTGATTAAGTTCTAGGACCACCGGCTACATAAAGAACCTGTCCACTAACAAAAGACGATTTTTCATCTGCAAAAAAGAGCGCAGCATTCGCAATATCTTCAGGCTTACCCGTTCTCGCTACTGGAATCTGCTTTTTATTGTACTCAATAAACTGATCAAATTCCACACCAAGACGCTCAGCCGTGGCTCTGGTCATATCACTTTCAATAAATCCTGGAGCAATCGCATTGGCTGTAATCCCATACTTACCGAGCTCTAGCGAAAGCGTTTTGGTTAATCCCTGAATGCCTGCCTTTGCAGCTGCATAATTTGTTTGGCCTCGATTGCCTAAAGCGGATGTTGACGAAAGACTAATAATACGCCCATACCCTTGTTCCACCATATACTTTTGTGCTGCTCTTGCAGCATAAAAACTCCCGGTGAGGTGAACTTGCATGACCGTCATCCAATCCTCATCCGTCATTTTAAATAAGAGATTATCTCGGATGACCCCTGCATTGTTTACGAGAATATCGATAGCTCCAAAAGCCTCCGCTGCTTCTTTCATGCTTGATTCAACCTGTTCTCGATTTGTAACATCAACAATACCTGTCATAACCGAATAACCTTCCTCTTTCAGTTCCTTGCGTTTTGTGGACAGCGCTTCTTCATTTACATCGGCGAGATAAACGTTTGCCCCTTCACGTGCAAATGTTTTTGCGATACTTGCTCCAATTCCTCTGCTCCCGCCTGTTATGTATGCCACTCTACCTTCCAATCGTTTCATCCATTTTCACTCCTGTAAGCGATTTCTTTTAGCTAATTAGACTATAATAATATTACAATTTTCTGTCAACTGTTTCCATCTTGTTTAAAACAGTGATAATAAGTGAAAAGAATAGAAGAATGAATTATTTATATTGGAGGCTATTGCGATGAAACATCTCGTTTTTTATGATGCTGAATGTCCATTTTGTTTTTATGTGAAAAAATCACTTCGTAAATTAGACTGGTTTAATAAGATTGAATGGATACCGGTTCAGGAAGTTGAAAAACATCCAGAAGACTATCCGTATATGCAATTCCGTCATAAACGGATGTATGATGAGATTCATATGTTAACATCATCCGGAAACCTTCATGCCGGATTTTATAGTGTAAGACGCCTGTTAATGGCGCTTCCTGTTACAGCACCGCTTTCCCTACTACTTTATTTACCTTTTATCGATAAGCTTGGCTCACCTTTCTACATCTGGTTTTCAAAAAACCGCTATGAATGGTTCGGCCGCTATCCAGAGCCACGTTTTGAATAATCTTTCTGATTGCTCGTTCTACCATTTGTTGAAAGGATGTAAGGTATATGGAAGAAAAATGGCTTACTTGGGCTAAGCAAATTCAATCCATCGCTCAAGCTGGGTTAACTTATACGCAGGACCACTATGATTATGAACGCTACCTTGAGCTTCGACAGCTAAGTGCTGAAATGATGGAAACATATACTGAATACGATATGAAAACCATTCAGCAGCTTTTCACAAATGAGACGGGCTATCAAACGCCTAAAGTAGACGTGCGAGCGGTCGTTTTTCATGAAGAGAAATTGCTGTTTGTTAAGGAGAAAGCAGATGGGAAGTGGTCTCTTCCTGGCGGATGGGGCGACGTTGGCTTCACTCCTGGAGAAGTCGCGGTGAAAGAAGTTCAAGAAGAGTCAGGCTATGTAGTAGAAGCTAGACGGCTACTGGCTGTCCTTGATCATAAGCAACACCCTTATCCCCCATCACCTTATCATATTTATAAGGTGATGATTGCGTGTGAGCTGATCGGCGGAAGCCCAGCTGAAAGCATTGAAACAAGTGATAGCGGTTTTTTTGCTCAACATGAACTCCCCCCTTTATCAACTGGGCGAATTACTGAATCGCAAATTGACATGCTTTTTGCGTTACATAAAACCCCATCGCTTGCTCCTGTTTTCGATTAAGATAACGGTAGTCGTCTTAAAAGGCTCCATTCATCCTGAACGGGGCCTTTTAAAATTTCCTGAAGCTTTAAATTAAACCAACTTATCTAAACAAGAGTCTAGCCACGTTTTCGCCATTAGTTGATTGCCCGCCTCCGTCATATGCACACCATCTGTTGTTAACGTTCCTTGCCCTTTTTGGAGTTTTTCTATAAAAACAGTATGAGTTGGTACCAATATTGCATCATATGTCACAGCTAACTGACGAACAATTTCTACATAAGGTAAAAGCTTTTGATTTCCGATTGAATCGATTCTTTCTTCAATAATGGTTGGCTCCATTAAGATGCACTTTGCCCCTAACGCTCTAACCTTCTCGACTAGTTCTTCATATATTCTATTGAACTCATGTGGCATGACCTGATCCATTTCAGGGTGATCAAGCTGTCTCCATACATCGTTGATACCAATTGAAATGGATACAACATTAGGCTGAACTGACAAGACATCTCGGTTCCACCTCTTTTCAAGGTCTGTAATCCGATCACCGCTCACGCCTTTATTGATGATCTCAACATCATATTTTTTTAGCATTTCATCCCGGATCATTCTCACATACCCGTGACCAAGTCCTTCTGAGTCTTGATCTCTGCCTGAATCTGTAATGCTATCGCCTACGAACAACCACTTTTGTTTCATTCTATGAGCCCTCCAAGTTATCAGTCGTAACCGTCCATTGGCTATGGATTTCACCATTTCGCTCATTTAGCCACTTACTCGCATAGTTATTGATTTCTCTTACATCAATCTCCTCGACCTGGATATTAATTGATTTGATACAATCTCGTTGATTTGACTTCATATAGATTGCGTCATGCTCTTCATTCATAAACCGAACATACGATTGATAATTTTTCCAAAAGCCAATAATCATCGCAACATTTTCATCTGACCAGCCTCCAAATTGAGCTACAAATCCCTTACAATCACACAAGTCACTCCATCGTTCTTGTCCATTCAAAAACGTTTCTTTCATCTCTTCCTTTACGTGACAGACCACTTTTTTAATCAACATCTCATTCAGCCTCTTGTATCGCATTGGGATGTCTGAAGCAGTCAATGGTATGATCATTCACGATCCCAACCGCTTGCATGAAACTATATAGAATAACGGGACCTACAAACGTAAAACCGCGTTTCTTTAAATCTTTACTGATTTTCTTACTAAGTTCGCTTTCTGCTGGCACCTCTTCAATACTTTTCCAATTATTTAGGACTGGAGTGTTTTCTGTGAATGCCCATATGTACGATGAAAAGCTTCCAAACTCCTCTTGAACCTTGAGAAACGCTTTCGCATTCTTTACCGTTCCACGCACTTTCAGTTTGTTGCGTATGATCCCTTTATTCAAGAGCAGTTCTTGTATTTTATCCTCACCATAAGCGGCTACTTTCTGTACATTAAATTGATCAAATGCCTCGCGATAGTTCTCTCTTCTTTTCAAAATCGTAATCCAACTTAATCCTGCCTGGGCACCTTCAAGAATTAACATTTCAAAAAGTTTCTGATCATCACGAACAGGCACCCCCCATTCCTGATCATGATACGCTTTGTAAATCTCTTCTTCACTAACCCATGCGCACCGGTTTACCATCATTCCACCTCCAAATTTAATGACATTCTTCGTCTTGTATACTATTTCCTTCGAAAGCCATACTAAGTGGCGAAAACAAAGGAGATGAGCGCTGTGGCCAAAGTACTATATATTACCGTAAACCCCAAACCAGTAAAAGAATCATTTAGTTTAAGTATAGGGGAAGTTTTCCTTGAAGCCTACCAAGAAAAAAATCCGAATGATGATGTTTTAAAGCTAGATCTCTATAACATTGAGCTCCCTTATATTGATACGGACGTTTTTAACGGTTGGGGCAAGCTCCAGCAAGGAAATGGTTTCGATCAGCTATCTGGCGACGAACAGTTAAAAGTGAGTAAAATAAACGATCTTACGGATCAATTTATTGATGCAGATAAATATGTCTTTGTGACGCCATTCTGGAATTTTAGCTTTCCGCCTAAATTAAAAGCCTATATTGATACCGTAGCCATCGCTGGAAAAACGTTTAAGTATACCTCTGAAGGACCAGTCGGCTTATTAACCGATAAGAAGGCCCTGCACATTCAAGCTCGCGGGGGTATCTATTCCGAAGGTCCAGCAAAAGAGATGGAATTTGGAGATCGGTATTTACATGCCGTCCTTGGATTCCTTGGTATCCCGTCTGTGGAATCTGTGATTGCAGAAGGAATGGCGCAAATGCCTGAGAAGGCAGAAGAAATTAAGAAAAAGGCAATGGATGAAGCACGGCATGTTGCCGAACATTTTTAACTAACAAAAAAAAGCGCAAATGCGCTTTTTTTACTCTTTTGTTATCGTATGATCGAGCGGGATCATTAAAGTGTAGTCAAAGGGAAAACTCATTTCTGTCACTACTTCATTGTCTTGAGATTCATCGCTCATCATAAATTCCCCCGGAATGCCTTCAAGCGGAATATGCTTTGTATGATCAAACATATCATCGCCTCCTTCCATTTATAGTATGGATGAAGAACGATTTAATTATGAGCTAATAGCTTTGACATGTAATATTCATCAACAAACTCATCTTTAATGAACAATGAATGACGCTTTAACCCTTCTACTTCAAATCCAGCTTTACGATAAAGCGCTAAGCCTGCTTCATTTCGCGTCACCACATTCAGTTCAAGGCGATGAATGCGATGATCATTCGCCCACTTTTCTAGCTCGGTAAATAAAGCCGAACCAACGCCCTGCCCCTGATCCTCTTTTCGGATTCCAATCACCAGGTATACCGAATGATTGTTTCGCTTCGCTTGTCCACCAATCGCAATTAAGTAACCTATTAATTCACCAGAACGTTCCGCTACAAAAATTCTTGAATGACGGTCTCGTTCCATTTCTTCAATGCGCTTCCGCTGTTCTTCCACCGTTGTCTTTCTTTCGCCACTTTCAAGTAGCATAAACGACGCGTCTTCTTCAACCTCTTTCATTAAGTTCACAATGGCCTCTGCATCATCAGGACTAACTTGTCTAATCTTCATGTCTGGTTCCTCATTTCCTGTAAAATCCATTCATCTTCTAAAGCTTATCATAAGAAAAACGTGTATGAGCACTCATACACGTTTTTGCTTACTGTTCCACCACTTGTCTTGTTTTCTTTTCGAGCTTCCTTACTTCTTTCATGAGCTCTTTATATCCTAATCGTGTTAACTCGAAGTCTTCGTTCACCATTTCATATTCGATTAGAATCGTGCGTTTCGCTTCTGGAATCTCGTTATAAATGAGACGAAGCTCTTCATTTAACTCCACAAAAGAACTTGACTCAACTGAATCGACACCGATTAATTCAGCGACCATTTTCATATCAGGTGTTTCCTTAATGAAAAGCCCCTTTTTATCAATGACAGCTTTCTGGATTTTATCTTTAAAGAGTAACACCTCTTGCACAATGCGGTTACTTTCTGATTCCTTTTGCTGCATTCGATTTCGATACGATTCTTTCTCTATTTCATCGAGATCTGCTTTTGATAACAGTTCTTCAAATAGCATCGTCTTATCACTATTGATCTGTTCAAGCTCACGTTCCTTTTCTGCTTCCTCGATGGATTCTGCCTCCACCTTTGGCTGTTCAAGAGAAAATGAAAGCTGATTAGCCTCATTAGACGAAGGAACAGGCTGTTCTGCTTTTTCACCTTTTAGGACTCGATCAAAATCATGAACTTTTTTTATCAAATATAACGATACACCAACACTAAGACATGTGATGAATAATCTGAACATAAACGGAGAGAAAGCGACAAGATATAATAATAAGATAAATCCAATAATGGAAAGAACGGTTAAAGCTTTTTCCTTCCCCGTTTTTGCTTGCATTGGCTGATCCAATGTTGCTAGAAATTTCTTCATGGATGTTAACATCCTTACCTTTCACCTCTCTAATCAATTGTCATTCTTTCATAAGAACGAACTTTACCCGGAGTGCTTACATTCCGGGTTCTATATTTATTCGAAACAAACCTTTTTTATACGGCGGTAAGGTCTAACTTACCCTAACTGAAAATAAACTAACAAGCAAGTGAATCGTTTGTCCATGAAAGGAGTTTTGAGCTATGGCAGCATTTATTTATCAATGCTTAGACTGGCTTCTTCAACTTGGCTATCTTGGAATAGCACTAGCTCTCATGATTGAAATTATTCCAAGCGAGCTTGTGCTTGCATATGGTGGGTATATGGTATCGGAAGGAACCATTCAGTTTATCGGTGCCATTATAGCAGGAACGGTTGGTGGTACACTCGCACAGCTTTTTTTATACTGGCTTGGACGTTATGGTGGTCGGTCTTTCTTAGAACGATACGGTAAATTTCTCTTCATATCCCCTAAACACTTTGCACTTGCCGAAACCTGGTTTGAACGGAATGGGGTCGGTGTCATTTTTACAGCCCGATTTATTCCCGTCGTTCGCCACGCGATCTCAATTCCAGCCGGTATTGCGAAAATGTCGCTTATGCGATTCACGCTTTACACACTCTTAGCCATGATCCCCTGGTCGGCTCTCTTTATTTATATGGGCTTGCAGCTTGGTGAAAATTGGGTACATATTCATTCCGTTGCTAGAACCTATACGCTACCAATCAGCCTTGGTGCAGGGTTCTTTCTCGTAAGCTATTGCTGCCTGCTCTTCTTGAAAAGGCAGCGCTAAACGTTCCCTACCGTTGCTTAACGTAACCGTTTTTGTAAAAAGTATTGGGTGTGCCCTTCTGGATGATTTTCCACTTTCCCGCAAATCTCATACCCTTCTTTTAAATAAAAGCCTGGTGCCTGAAAACTAAAAGAATCAAGTAGAATCAGTCTACACTCTTTTTCTTCTGCTAGGCTTTCCATCTGTTTAAGAAGTTTCCTACCATATCCATGCCCTCTCATTTTCTCATCTACCCAAAGGAAATCAATATGAAGGTGTTTCCAGAACAGTGTTCCAGAGATTCCTCCGATCACTTCTTCCTCTTCAATGACGAAGGCTACCTTTTCAAGAGGGGTTTTTACACTTTCAGATAGCTTTTCCCCATTAAATTCTACCACTTGCTGTCTAATGTATTCTCGTGCTTGATCCATTCTTTTAATCAATTGTATCTCTCCTTATCCGAGCGTCCTTCGCGTTTCCTTTATTGGCGTTTCATTATGCCTCTCATATTCAACCGAAACTTCAAAAGTCCCCTTTTCAAAAAACTTCGGAAGTCTTTCCTGAAACCACTCTTGCATTGGAAGTTTGTGAGCGGCGCTTCTTTTCACCCAATGTAACTCCCCTTCAGGAGGATTCGCATGAGGGGTACCCGAGAACGATCGCGCTAGATAGTTGAACACAATATAGCGATACTTTTCATCTTGTATGATAAATTCGTCAATCCCTTTAAAAATGAAATCGGCTGGTTGAACAATGAAACCCGTTTCTTCTAGGAGTTCTCTCGCCGCACCTTCTGCGAAACTTTCTGACAGCTCAATTTTGCCACCTGGCCCTATGTAGCCGGGGAAACCCGCTTCAGACGGACGATTTAATAAGAGAATTTCATCCGTTTCTTCATTATGTAAGATCACCATGGATAGTAACGTCGCATGAATTTTCGTCATTTTTTCCTCCTCAACGGCTATAACATTTTTCCATGATGACAGTATATACCATTCTCGGATGAGAACCTATCATCCTTTTATGAATTTTTTTTTAAAAAGCGGGTAACATCATTAGAAGAAGGCTGGAATAAGGCTGTGAAGTATGAAGCGAGGTGGACTAAATAAAAAAAGCGCAGAAGCACCCGGGGCAAGAATGTTCTGCGTTATAATCGGTTATTCTTCTTCGAGAATAGTTCGATACTGACTAAATAATTCAGAAGGCTTAATCGCATTTTCTTCCTTACTGGAGAGTGCCGTATACGGTGTTTCCACACGCGACCACTCAACCTCTTCTTCAATTCGTTTAATCAAGAGGTCGTATCCATCACCATCTGAAGAACTTGTCACGTGTCGGTACTCCCCGTTTTGCAACGCAACATCAATCGCTTCACGGAGCTGTAGCAACCCCTCACGATTCGCTAACAAAAATGCGGGGGAATGCCATAGTTCCTGGCCATAGAGTTGCATATAGGGGAATTTCTCACATTTTCCTTTCTCATTCACTATACGGTTTTCCATTTGGATAAGACTGTGAACATTCTTAGTTTTTTCTAGGTAAATCTCCATTCCAGTTATTCCTTCAATGACAGAATCTAGCGCAATAACAAATAAGGAATAGAGTTCACTTGCCTGAACAAACATAACTTCATGATTAGCAAAATAGTATGCTGTAAGGGCCAAGTCTCCATTTCGAAACGTGCTCTTGTACGTATATTCTGTCAGTCTCGTACGCTCTACTTGAACAATATTGTGTTGCTCAAGCACCTTTTGAAAAGTGTTACTAAAATACAGCCTCTCTGAGAGAACAACTGCATTGTAAAGCTCTTTTTCTGACAAGTGTATCCCTCCTTAAATGAGTATCAACTATAACGGACTAGGAAAAGGATGCTCCATGTCAATTTTGAACATGCAGAATAGTGAAAAATGTTACTTCTATCATAGGCTATTTCGCTAATGAGGTAAAGAACAAGAACACTTAAGATCTCACAATAAGGAGTGATTCCATGTTAACTCGAACACATTACAAAGAACGCCGCCCTATGGATCAGCGACTAATTAACTGGTCCGTTGAACAGACAAAAGAACAGGATTATCAAGATTCTAATCTTGCAATAGTAGAGTGTACGTGCACCAACAGTGACGGAGATGAATTACAGACAGTTAAAACGCTTGAAATGTCCCCTGAGCATGATTCATGGGAAGAGTGGATGGATGAACTAAAAAAGGACCGATTTGAGATCATTCAGTGTCCAAGCTGCAAGGTGTGGACAATTGATGACAATCAATAAGATAACCTCAGTCAACTGGTAGAACATCAAATAGCCCCTTCCTATTCGGAGAGGGGCTTTTCATCAGTCTTCAGGTATTGATTCGAGCTCAATTGCAATGAAGTCCATTAATCCTTTGATCATCGTTTCAGAGAAGTCAAAGTGAATACCAGCTGCTTCATAAACTTCAGCTAACGAAACCGAGCTTCCTAGTGATAAGGCACGGTTATAATTTTCAAGTGCTTGTTCAGGGTTTTCACGATACTGGCGATACATCTGAATAGCGCCAAGTTGCGCAATCACGTATTCAATATAATAAAACGGCACTTCAAAAATATGAAGAATGAGCTGCCAATTATTTTGAATCCATTCTTCTTGCCCTGTCCAATCCACGAAAGAAGAATCATACGTACGGGAAAGCTCCATATACTTCTCACTTCGTTCCTTGCTCGTATGGTTAGGGTTTTCATACATCCAGTGTTGGAACTGATCCACCACGATCCCATTTGGAAGAAAGAGAATGATTCCTTCAAGCTGCTCTCTCTTAGCTCGGAGTAGTTCTTTTTCATCCTTATACATGAGATTCCAATAGTCCATCGTAAGAAGTTCCATTGTCATACTCGCAAGCTCAGCTGACTCCATCGGCGTATCTTGATAGGCGGACAGCATCTGATTACGTTTAAAATCATTATGAATACAGTGACCCATTTCGTGAAGAAGGGTAATAAAATCATCTTGTGACTTTGTGCTATTCATGAAAATAAAGGAAAGCTCTGAAACCGGCAAATACTCACAAAAACCGCCCTGTGCCTTTCCTTTGCGACTTTCAAGGTCAAGTGCCCCCTTCTCATTCATCTCATTTAAAAGGTAAGAAAAGCGTGGAGACAGCTGATCAAAAATATCAGATGTGCCTTTAATTAGCTCTTCGATTTTGTTAAAAGGACGAAGCGGTTGCTTATCTTCTGGAACAGCTCTCGTATCCCATGGCTTATACTCTTTGATTCCAAGCTCCTGCTGATGCTTCTTCTGTAACTTTTCCTTTAAAGGGACAACATGCTTTCGAACCGCTTCTGCAAGTGCTTTACAATCTTCAGGTGTATAATCGAAACGCTCGTATTTCTTAAACATATAATCGCGGTAGTTCGGTAGATTCACGTTTTCAGCTTTTTTCTGACGCAGCTGAATTAGCTCATCCATAATTTCTTGTAACTCTTCTTTCTTCGTTAATAACGTTTGAAAGATTTCTTCCATCGCGCTTTTACGAATTGAACGATCTCCGTCCTGCATTAGAAGGAACATTTCGCTAAGCGTTTTCTCTTGTCCGTTCCAAGGAAACGAAAGAGACCCTGTATGCTCAAAATACCGATTGACAATTCGGTCCTCTTCCACTTCCAAATCAATATTTTCTTCATTGAAAAGCGCCATCGCATTTTCTTTTCGAAGCAGATATTGCTTGTAATACTCCTGGTTAAGCTCCAGTCTATAAGGGGAGCTCTGAAACTTTTTATCAAATTCCCCTTCATAGCGCTTCACCATTGGTTCAATATTTTCTTGATCATGCTCAATGGCTTTCTTCGCTTCTTCGCTATTACTGTGGCATTGGAAATCAATATAGTGCCCAGCCAGACCTTCCGCTACGCCATCCATTAATTCTGATACATTCATTACCCATTTTTCTAGTTCATCAGCCGAATGAATTGGCTGATCAAGAAGAGATTTAAACGCCTCCTCTAATTGAGATGGGTTCTTAAAATCATATTTTTCAACGTAAAACGTACTCATCTTCTTCCCCCTTAAGATGCTTTATGTACCATTCCATAGTTTACCACAGAATTTTCTGACAGCCTATCATTCACGTGAAGTCATAATGAGCACATTTGATAAGTAAAAAGACAAAAAAATGGGCCCCCACCCCGTGGATGGGACCCCTCCTGTGTGGAAATCGAAGCATCCCATCCAAAGACGGGGCTTCATTACTACTTGTACCCTGATCAACGTTATTTCTAACGTAAAAACAACAAATCGCTAATGGGAATTTCATCCTTATATCACTTCAATTTTATCTAGGAGCCACACTTGATCACTCGTACTTATCTGTCCAGGTCGAATCACTCGAGCATACATTCCAAAGACATTCTTGTGTTCTTTCGCAACCTTCTTCAATAATCCTGGCTGTTTCTCTCCGGATTCGGGGTCAACTGTGATAATCATACAACGTTCACAGGGCTTTACGAATTGAATGAGTACTTCTTCACCTATTCTCAAGTATTTTCCTTCCCAGGTTTGTTCGATAAATGGGATTTTCTCCAATAAATTGAGTTTTAGATTTGGCCGAAACCGCCGTTCGTCGGTTTGTTTGCCCCATGATTCCGATAATGCTTGAAGTGAAGCATCCGTTACGACCAAAAGGTGTTCTTCCTCGATCGGTCCAATCGGAACATGCTCAGGATGGTAAACTTTTTTTGTTAATTGCTTGGAAGCTTTTTCTTCGAGGTCTTTTAACCAGGTAACGTCCGACCATTTAAATGTTTCTCCTTCTGGTGTCACAATGGATGGCTCAGGGTACGCGTCTAGTGATTCTGATGTGCGAAATGATGCTTGATAGCACACAAGAGATGGAAACTGTGTAATCGTAAAAAACGATTCTTTCTCATCTAAAATGACATGACTGCGATCACCATACAGCCCGTAATTCATAACCATTGTCTCCGACACCACTTCACCTGTCATTGATTTTACAGGATGACGCATAATTTCACTTATTGTTCCGATATGAATGATCATCCACTCCCCTCTCTCCTTAGTGTAACCAAAGCGAAGAAATCTCATTTTTTCTATAATTCTAGTATAAACAATAAGAGATTTGCATAAAACTAGTAAAAACATAGGAAAAAGGAGAGAGATGAATGGAAATTAAAGAATACTACTCCATTACCCTCTATAACGAAAGACGTCGAGCGATTTTTCATTCGGAAGACGAGTATGATAATTTCGAAGAAGCACAGCGTGAAGGCTACGTCCTTCTTCGTAATCACCCAAAAGCCGATTTGTATTCAGTAGAACGCTTTTTTGCAGTAGAAGACGTCTAAAGTGACCTCTTCTTCTCAAGTAATATCGCAAGTTTATCGTCGAGCTCGGCTATTTTCTCATCACCAGGCAGTAATAAACTAATCTTACTAATAAGGGCAGAAATTTCATTTTCTAAAAGCATCTTTTGTTCTTCACTCTTTTTTGAAGAAGCAGAGAAGCTTTTTTCTTTTGGACGAGCCCGATACTGCGATAAAGAATGCTCCACTCTTTTTACTTTTTGATTTTCAAAAACGAGCAGCTTATCACACATTTTTTCCATGAAGTAAACATCGTGTGACACGATTAACAAACTACCTGTAAACTCTTGAAGAGTATACTCTAGCTGTTCTCGTGAAGGTAAATCTAGATGATTTGTTGGCTCATCAAGGATTAATACATCATATTGATTCATCAACAACCGCGTCAGCTTAAGTTTTGTTCGTTCTCCAAGACTGAGTTGATCGATGGTGGCATTGGTTCGCTCTCGCTCTATTCCCATCGAAGCAAGTAGTGATTTTGCTTGAAAGATCTCTTCTTTCGTTGCGACATCTAAAACCTCAATTGAGGTCTTCTCTTCTGGAAGGTCATGGACATCTTGTGAAAGATAGCCGACTTTGAGCGATGGACTTTTCCACACTTCTCCCTCGCTCAATTGCTCCAATCCTAGCAGAATTCTTAATAAAGTCGTTTTCCCAGACCCGTTTTCCCCAATGACCCCAATTCTTTCTCCGTGCTTCATATAAAAAGAACTATTTTTAAACAACCACCGTTCCTCATAACATTTCCCGGCATTAACTGCTTCCATAACACGCTTGCCACGTGAGTCGTTTGCCCGAAACTGAAAATGCACTTCTTTTCCTTGTTCAGGTTGCTTAAATTGATTTTTCTGTAACTCCTTTTCCAGTCGTTTTCGCTTTGATTTCACTTGACGATCCATCTTCTTTGCTTTCATTCGATAATATTCTTTCGCGCCATCTTGCTTTGTTGAATCACGGTGTGCTTTTTCTGACCAGTTCGTTAATCCAGCAAGCTGGTCTTCTATCCGCTTTATTTCTTTTTGTTGTACGGCATAATGATGCAGCTGATCTTCATATCTTTTTTGCTTTTCGATGCGATAGGCCGAGTAGTTTCCTTGATAATCACTAATTTTTCCAGCTTCTACTTCAAGAATGCGATTAATCGTTTGATCTAGAAAATAACGATCATGAGAGATAACAAGAACCGCACCATGAAAGGAGTGAAGCTCTCGAATCAACCAATTTACACCTTTTTCATCTAAGTGGTTTGTTGGTTCATCGAGAACTAATACATCTGGACTCAGCGACCATATCTTCGTGAGAGCTAGTTTTAACTTTTCACCACCGCTTAAATTCTCGGAATCTACATGAATTGCTCCAACACCTAACTCCTTTTCTCTTTTGAAGTCAATAGAATTGGCATCCAATCGAAGTTCTCCTATCTTCTCCTCCTGATCGATCGACTGCTTGAGATAACCAATTTTCCCTTTAATCGAAATCGTCCCTTGATCTGGCTCAATCTCATTTACGAAAATCCTCGCTAGGGTTGTTTTACCAGCACCATTAGGTCCGACAATACCAATACGCTCTCCCTGATGGATATCGAGATTGACTTGATCAAATAAATGATTTTCTTCAAAGCTTTTTTTTAGTCCTCTGATTGCCATTACATTCATTGGATCTCCCCCATTCTTCGTTCAAATGCTTTGGGGAGAAAAAAACCTCCCCATTTTCTGGAGAGGCTTGTCGTTCCACATTCCCATGTACGCTAAAAAGAACACAACCTAAAGAAGCATGTTCTCTCTAGCTTGGGGGTTAAAAGGGCAGACTAATCCTATTCTCCAGAATCTCAATTTCAATTATTGAAAGTTGTTCTGAATAAATAAGATTAGTTTTTCATCGCTCCTTAACCATTCCCTTCGTCTTTTCGTTGTCATTAGTTTAATGAAAAGAGTAAGCGATGTCAATCTTACCATGTGCTACTTCCTAATAGATCAAAATTGACTAGACTCGAAATTTGTAGAAGCAAAAAAGAAAAATAGTCGATTTTTATCTGTTTTTAGTACAAAAGGACCCTATAATCTCTCATATTCGTGACCGATATTAAAAATAGTTAAGAAATACTTTCCATTTGATACTATTTTGAAGGGAGGCTAGTTTGTTCGTTGTTGAGCCGTCACCACGTACATAAGAAACTAGACAAATACAATATGGGGGAATACACATCGTGCGGAGTAAGTTTTTTATATTTATGCTGGCCGTTATTTTAATTTTTACAGGAATGAGTTTTCCAGACAAAACATCAGCAAGCGATAATGTAGAACGAATTAGTGGAGCGAATCGCATTGAAACTGCGATTGAAATTTCTAAAAGGGTCTCACCTGGAAAACTAACAACCTCTGAAAAAGCTGTGATCTTGACTCGTGCAGATATGCCTTTTGATGCACTAGCAAGTTCTGGTTTAGCTGGAGCGAAACAAGCTCCTATTCTTTTAACCGGGTCAACAAAACTCGATTCTAACGTTGCAAAAGAATTAGATCGTTTAGGAACAAAAAAGGTTTATATCCTTGGCGGTACAGCAGCAGTTAGTCAAGAAGTTGAAAATGAACTAAAGAAAACATACACCGTTTCACGTGTGAAGGGATCAAATCGTTTTGAAACGGCTAACGCAATTAACGAAGCCGCTGGACTTGATCAAACGTCTACAGCGATTATTGTTAATGGTATGAAAGTCGCTGACTCTCTTTCCGCATCAAGCGTAGCAGCTATTAAAAATTATCCGATTTATTTATCGACTGTTTCAAAGGCACCTAAGCTGCCTTCAAGTATTAAGACAGTCTATTTAATTGGCGGATCTTCTGTCCTAACAGAGGACGTACGCACCCAATTAGAGCAGCAAGGCAAGAAAGTGGTTCGTCTTTCAGGGCAAGATCGCTTTCTAACAAATCTTGCAGTGAACAAAGCGTTTTTTGCCTCAAGCTCCTCTTACATTCTTGCAAGAGGAACTTCTGTTCAAGTAGATAAAGAGGACTATCCTGATGCTGTAGCAGGCGCCTCATTAGCAGAAAAGTTCAATTCACCTGTCGTCTTAGCTCATGATGTAAAGCCAATTTCTGACGTTCAAACCTATCTTTATCAAAATGCGTCTTCTTTAATGGTACTAGGTGGAGAAGGTGCTCTTTCGACAAGTATCGTGAATTCTTATAAAATGAAGGATCAAGCGGAAGAGGTTGTTTTAGAAACAGGGATTGTAACAGCTTCAAGCTTAAATGTTCGCACTTCACCTGAAATAAATGGAACAAAGATCGGAGCACTCCCACGTAACGCAGAAGTCGCCATCTACGGATACGCTGGCGACTGGGCGAAAATTAACTATCAAGGTCAAGTGGCTTATGTTCATAGTGGTTATTTAATTTTGAAGGGCAGCAACTCTTTAAATAACCTGACGATCGTTGTTGATGCAGGACACGGCGATCACGATCCAGGTGCAAACAATGGCAAACTATTAGAAAAAGACATCAACCTGGATGTTGCCCTTTATCTTGAGAAAAAGCTTAAAGCCGCTGGAGCGAACGTCGTCATGACGAGAAGAGATGATTCTTTCTTAGAGTTAAGAGAGCGTTCCAATATCGCCAATAACTTAAATGCTGATGCGTTCATTAGCGTGCATACAAACGCAGCTAGTGAAGCAGCTCACGGAATTGAAACGTATTGGTACGATAAATATAGCTCAGCGGAAAGTAAAGCTCTTGCAGAAAGCATTCAAAAACGACTAATTGAAGTAACGGAAGCTAGTAATCGTGGAGTAAAGAACCAGAGCTTCTCCGTCATCCGAGAATCAAAAATGGCAAGTGTTCTTGTTGAAGTTGGTTTCTTAACGAATAATGAAGAATACAAGCTTCTTCTTACCCAAGAGTATAGAGAAGAACTTGCTGAAGGTATTTATCAAGGTGTGTTAGATTATTATAAAACAAAGTAAGCGTAAAAAAAGGAGCCTCCAATTAGGAGGTTCCTTTTTTTCGAATAACTAACATGTAATAAATTCAGCGAATTATTTATAGACCAAGACCAATTGACGTTTGGTTTGTATAGGATGTATAGGCAATCAGTTGATTAATCTCAACAATTTCTTGTTCGCTATAGCCGTGTTCTTTTAGTTTCTCTAGATCCGCTTTCTCCAAACTCTTCGGATTCGTGATAAGTTTCTCAGCATAACTTAAAATACTTTTAAGATGGGCTTCGAAGGCATTTGAGCTTTCATATTGGTTAAGCTCCTCAAGAATAGTTTCTTCATCACTAATCTCTTTTAATAAGTTTCCATGGCCTGTATAACAAAATTCACACCCATTTAATTTAGAAACAAATACGATAACAGCTTCCGTTTCTAATTCATTTAGCACACCTGCTTTAACAGCATCTGCTAAAGGCATAAATGCTGAAAAAATATCAGGACTTTTTGCAATAAGTCGATTAAATACTGGAACAGGGTGTTCAAGGTCTTTGTAGATTTCAAGTTTTTTTATATCGGATTGCTTCGCTGGTCTAATCCAAGGCATTTCGATCATCCTTTCTTTATCCATTCTATATCATAACAAAGATTCTAAGGTTTTATTTAAAAACCCCATTGTGCAACGAAACACAACAGGGTTTGTCAATGTTAAAATGTTTCTTTTTTCATTCGACGATATTTTCCGATCATCGCATAAAAGACAGGGACAAAAACGAGTGTTAATAAGGTAGAAGTCGTCAGTCCGCCTATTACTGTAATCGCAAGTCCCTTTGAAATGAGACCTGATGCTGAATTTGAAAGTGCGAGAGGAATGAGGGCAAAAATGGTTGCTAGCGCCGTCATAATGATAGGGCGCAACCTCACTTTCGCAGCCTCAACTAGAGCTTCTGTCAGTTCTAAACCGTTCCTTCGGTTCGCCTCAACGCGATCGAGTAACACTACTGCATTTGTGACAACAATACCGATTAGCATTAGTATCCCAATCATTGCACTCATAGAGAGAGTTTGACCCGCAATAAGTAGTCCCGCTAATGAGCCGATTGGAACAAAAATCAAGGAAGATAGAATCACAATCGGTGTTATAATCCCTCTAAATGTGAGACTTAATACAAAGAATACAAGAAGGATCGCTGCAACCATCGCAAGTCCAAGATCAGCGAAGCCATCCGTAATCATCTCCTGGCCACCGCCAACTTCCATTTCCACGCCTTCTGGTAAGGAAAGCACGTGGAGGTCTTCTTCCACAGATTGTGTAATTTTTGCTGTGTCATCTGATTTGATATCAGCTGAAATGGCAGCAGATGTCCTCCCCTCATCATGATAAAGCGTTACTGGTGCTGTTGTTTCTTCAATTAAGGCCACATCTGATAATGTCTTTATTCCTTTTGCTGTTGGAACCTGAAGCTCTTCCAGCTCTTTCTTTGATGTTACTTCATCACTATAAGAGAGAGACATATCCCACTTCTGATGATCGATTTCGATCGTTCCACCATCTAGTGGTTGCAAACGGCTATTTACAAGCTGCATAAGCTGGAATGGACTAACATTCGCTTCTTCTCCTTCATCTGTAAGCGACATGGTCCATTTCGGTTGAACTTCTTCGAGGTTGTTCGATACGTTTGTTAACTCACTATCTTGGTTTAAGAGTTCCTCTACTTGAGTGGCTGCTTCTGTTAGATTCTCCTGGTCATCTCCATACAAGCTAACATCAATTGTGTTCCCAGCCGGTGGGCCTTCCTGTTGGACTTCTGTCGCTTTAACAGTGCCTTCTTCATAGGCTTTTTCTACAATGTTTTGAACATCTTCTTCATACGTTTCCATCGTACTTTGAAGCTCATCACTATTGTTGAGCTTTACAAAGACAGTCGCTTCATTTTCTCTCGTTTGTCCTCCACCTTCTCCTGGAATAGGGCTACTTGATAATCCGATGGATACCTGGCTGTAGTCAATCTCTTCTTTTTCATCCAGGTAGCCTTCAATTTGACTTGCAACCTCATTTGTATTGTCAAGCTGTGTTGTAGCTGGTAGCGATACATTTAGTTCAAAAGAATCACTTTCTCCAGCTGGCAGGAAGGAAACGCCCAAAGCCGGTATCATGGCAAGTGAACCTACTAGTAATAGAACGGATGTTACAATGACGAGCACTTTTTTCTTAAGTGCCCCTCTGATAAAACGTTCATATAAATGGTTTAATCTTGATTCCTTCTCGTGATGCGTTACTTTTCTAAAGAATGCACTCCCTAACACCGGAATCAACATCAGTGCAACTAAAAGTGAAATTGAGATTGAGAAAACGACAGCCAAACTAAATGGCCTGAAGAATTCACCAAGTATCCCTCCAACAAACGCGAGTGGTAAGAACACAACGAGCGTCGCAATTGTCGAAGAAGCAATCGCTCCCAGTACTTCTTTAGTCGCATAGTAGGTTAGTGCTTTGTTAGACAAATCTTTTTTATTCTCCTGTCGCCATCTATAGATATTTTCAATGACAACAATACTATCATCGACAATTCTCCCAACAGCAACTGCTAGTCCACCGAGGGTCATAATATTCAACGTATAGCCAAACTGATCAAGCAGGGCAATTGTTCCTAGAATCGAAATCGGAAGAGAAATGATGGCAATAATCGTTGCGCGAATATTTCTTAAGAACAAGAGAATGACAATGACGGTGAACAGTGCGCCGAATCCCCCTTCTTTAAGTAGAGAAGAAATTGACTTCTCTACCTCTTCACCTTGGTCTAGGATGGTGAAGAGTTCCACGTCATTCGTTTCATATTCTCCAAGGACTTCCTTCACATCATCGACAACGTCCTTCGTATTTTCATCCTGACTTTTTGTTACCTGAATAAGAAAACTTTCCTGTCCATTAAACCGAGAAATTTCTTTCTTCTCTGATACTTCCGTTACTTCAGCAAAATCTGCAAGAACAACTTCCTTACTTTCTTGTGGGGATCTTTGCTGTGCACTTTGTGGCGATTGACCGCTTTCGATTACAAATTTAGTGTTTTTCAATTTATCAAGAGATTTAATGGAGCCTTGTAGTTTCACTGGGATCGTCGTATCTTCCTCTTCAACTGATCCAAGTGGCAGGCTATATTCATTCTGTTTTAACTTATCATTGATATCATTTAACGTTAGACCATATTCACTTGCCTTCTCTTCATCCACTTCAATAGAAAGTATTGTTTCCTTTATTCCGCTTAAACTGACACTATTCACACCAGCAAGTCCTTCAAGCTCTGGAACGATGACCTCTTCAAGTTTTTGTTGAAGATCATCTGCGTTTGCTGATGAGAGCGCCGCCTCATATACTGGCGTAGCCCCAGCGGACATACTTATAACTTCAACCTCCGCTTCCTCTGGAAGTTCCGCTTTCGAAACGATATCTTCTAGTTCTCGTTTCGTTTCCTCAATATCCGTTCCAAACGGGTACATAAGGGAGATCACACTAGCGTTTTCAGAGGACGTACTCGTTAAGTCATCGTACTTTGTGCTATTTTTGAGTAGATCTTCAACGGGCGTCGTAATTTCCTGTTCAACTGCCTCTGCTGAAGCACCTGGATAGACCCCTTGAATAATGAGCGCAGGGAATGTGACATCAGGGTATGTCTCTACTTTTATCTGGTTAGTAGAAATGATTCCAGCTGCCAATACAAGAATCGTTAATAGTAGAACACCAATCGAATTCTTTAAACTAAACCTAGTAAGAAATTTCATCTTATTCACTCCTTATTTCTTTATCTGGGTTTAGTATACGATGCGTAAATGAACGCACTATGAACAAACTTATTTCATATCAGTACGAGTTCATACCTCCCTCCCATACCCGACAAGCCCTATATAGACCTTTTCACTATGAAGAAATAAAAAAAAGCGAAAAGAAACATTTCCGTTTCATTTCGCTTTTTCTTTAGGGAGTGAAATTGTGATCTTTGTACCAATACCTAACTTACTTTCAAGCATGATGTTTCCTTGATGAAGATGAACAATTCGTTGAACAATCGCAAGACCAAGGCCACTACCTCCATTACTCGACCTTGCTTTATCCGCTTTATAAAAACGGTCAAATACGTGTGTCTGGTCTTCTTCTGGAATACCGCAGCCTGTATCTGTCACTTCAACAATAACTTCTCCTAATTTCTCTTTCATTTCAATAGAAATAGCACCATTTGATTCAGTATACCGAATGCTATTTGAAATCACATTTATCCAAACCTGGCTCAGTTGATCATAATCGGCTTCGATTTTGACTTTCTTTAATTCCAGCTGAACCTCAATACTTTTTTCAGCCCACATCGCTTCAAGAGCTACAATAACTTCTCTTATTTGTTCATCAAGGGAATAGATTCTTAAGTGTAACAACGGATTCTCTGCCTCAAGTGTCGTCATCTTCAAAAGATTTTCACTTAACTTGGATAAGCGCTCTGTTTCTTTTTGAATAATCCCAAGGTATTTTTTTCTCTCAAGCTCACCTAACCTATTATCCTGTAATACTCTCGCATAGCCACCAATCGACGTTAGCGGGGACTGTATTTCATGAGAAACATTGGCAACGAATTCCTGACGCATTTCCTCTAAATGACTTAAATCATGTGCCATATGATCAAAACTTCTTGAAAGGTCACCTAATTCATCTTGACGTTTACTATTGATTCGAACAGTAAAGTCACCTACCGCCACTTTTTTTGTCGCTTCTGTGAGGTTCTGAATTGGACGAACGACAAACCTCATTAAAATGACAAAAATAGAGCTTCCGATAATAAGTACAAGTAGTAAAGTCGTTAGCATCACTCGTTTAATTGAATTTTCCTCAAACGAAAGATCAGGTCTAATAAAAAGTGCGTAACGATTACCATTTTCCTGAAATGGTAATCCGATATTTAGTTGAGAAGGAGGCGATACTGACCGATCTTTCTCACGAACAATTCCTCCACTCAAAACCTTATCAATTTGTTTTGAGGATATGGACCACTTCCCATTGACATTAGGAGTGATTATTTCTCCACCTTCATCATAAAGAATGAGAGTGTAATTAAACGTCGGAATATCTGAAATGAATTCTGACGGGTCAGTGTAGCTCGACTTCTCATATAAAGCGATCGTTTGACGTCCTACTTCTGTAATGTCTTTTTGGAAACGATCTCGGATTGCATCAATATAGAAAACATTCATAATCCAAAATGAAAGTATGACACTGATTAAAACAACCCCAATATAAATGACTACACTCCTAAGATAGATCGATCGCTTCATTTTAATAACTCCAGACGGTAGCCCAATCCACGCATGGTTTTAATGACAAAAGGGATTTCTCTCCTATGAAACCTCTCTCTGATTCGTTTCACATGAACATCTACCGTTCGGTCGTCTCCTTGAAAATCATATCCCCATATTGATTCAATCAACTGAGTTCTTGTGAATAACTTACCTGGCGTGCTTGCTAATTTGAATAGAAGCTCAAACTCCTTTTTGGGCAAAGAAATGTTTTCACCCCCAAGTACTACGTCATATGATTCAGCATTCATTTCAAACAACCCAATTGATAACTTTTGTTCGCTTTGAATATGATATCTTCGTAATAATGCTTTTATACGCATGACGAGTTCAATAGGATCAAATGGTTTCACAATATAATCATCCGTTCCGAGTTTAAAGCCTTTCACTTTATCTGATGCCTGCCCCCTTGCCGAAACCATTAATACCGGAATGTCGTAGTATGTTCTAATTTCTTCGCATAGTTGCCAGCCATCAATATGTGGCATCATAATATCAATAACCGCTAAATCTACTTTATTAGCCTCTAGAATTTTTTCTGCCTCTTTTCCGTCTGAAGCTCTTTTAACTAGATAACCTTCTTTTTCTATGTATAATGCCATTAAATCTAGAATGTTTTGATCATCATCTGCAACTAATATCGTAATCATTATCACTAGCTCCTTTTCTATATGAATAGTGTACTTCAAAAGTATGAATAGAATATGAACGAGTAATAAATATTGAATCAGTGAGGGTTATTATGCAGAGATGGAGCCAAATACATGTATTTAACGGCTTTTTCTATCAATATGATGAATATACTGGCTTTACATTTTCTTTATCACAAAATATTCCCTTAGCGGTTTGTATGCTGACATGATCGGAATTTTCATGAAGAAATAAACGTTCAAATCGAAAATCATTGTCGACTATATTCTTATTGCTCTTATTGTGATCCAAAAAACGCACTATATTATTAGAATAACCCTTTCTTAATGATTTCTACTGAATTACATCTTGGAGATTGGAGAAATGGTCCCATCTATGCTCTTTTGAAATTTATAAAGATACAATCATTAATCCACTGCCTTGAATACCTAAAACTTTATAAGCATAAAAAAAGGGCTTAATCTCAATGCCCCTTTTTCCTCCTACTCTTTCGAAAGAAGCATGTTTTAACGATATAACAATGCTCCGACTGCTCCACTAAATTGCCCCTGATGCGGAAAGTACAACTTGATATCAAACTGTTCCTCAAAATGCTCAAGCTGCTTTCTAAACAATGGGTTCGAATGAAAGTAGAACCAATAAAAACAATGGTCGAGGTAGAAATGGTTTTTGCAAATGGAATCGCCATCATTAAAATCGACTCAGCAATCATCCCAATTAAGGTGGCCAATATATCTTCATCCTGTATTTCTTCGTGCTTTATCCGCTCAATAAATCCAAAGTTACTTGCAGTCAACTCTCCACTAATTGGAGACGCACCTTCATAAATATCCTTTACTTTCAAATCGATACCATGCCGATCTCCTTTTGTTGCTAGTTGAATAATTTCCTGAAAATCTGTTCGCCCTGTTAATAAGTAAGCAAGTCCCATAAGCATTCCGCCACCTACACCAGAGCCTCCAAGTCGTTCAGATCGTTTATCATTAATGGCATGTATCGAAGTTCCCGTACCCACATTTACGACTAAGTATTCATTCGGTAACGTAAGATGATGTGCTATTCCTAAAATCGCTCGAACGCCCCTAGTGGTCGCCTCGAATTCAGGAACCAATTCAACTTCATTTTCAACTAATTTAGCAAGAACGGATTGTTTGCCGCCAGTGATCATCAATTTTGCTTCAGGATGTTCATCCTTAAGCCACGTCACGACCTTATCCATGTCACTCGATATAAACGTGTTGAATTCATATTCTCCTTGCTTGATGTGAACGGATTTAATCAGCGTTCCACCAGCATCGATTCCAACAAGATCAGTCATATTATCCCCTCTTTCAATAGTCGGCTATAGCGTTGTTTACACCTATGTATTCTGCTAGACACAAACCTCTCTACCTTATGAAAGATAGAGAGGTTTATGAGGGAGATTAGTTTTTCGGAAGGCGAATAAGGACTTTTGTACCTTCTCCTGGCCTACTCTCAATCCTAAGACTGCCATCATGTTCTGTAATGATTTTATTGCTAACGGTCATCCCAAGACCTATTCCTTTTTCTTTATTTGTATAAAACGGTACACCGATCCGCTCAAGCCTATCTTCTTCAATTCCTATTCCATTGTCATGGATCTCAATGGAAACGACATTATTATTTTCTTCCAATATCACATCGATTTGTCCATTCTCTTCAATCGCTTCAACTGCATTTTTAAGAATATTAATAAATACCTGCTTCATTTGGTTTTTTTGACAACAAATGACGATTGATTTTAACTGACTGCTAATATTGATTCTAATATTTTTTGAAGCAGCTTGTGCTGTCAGAACGTTAATGGCATTTTTAATGAGTTTTAATAAGCTTACCTCAGCAACTTCACCTGCCTCTGGTTTTGCAAGGGAAATAAAACCATTTATTACCTCTTCTATTTTGGCAAGTTCTCCTTCAATAATCTGATGATACATAACATCATCTTCTGCGTCCTTCTTCGCTAAAAGCCTTAAGAAACCCTTAATTGACGTAAGCGGATTTCGAATTTCATGTGCAAAACCAGCCGCTACGTCTCCAATGATTGCTAACTTATCAATGTTTTCTCGATATTGCTCGAGCTGAACCTTTTCAGTGATGTCTCTAGATATAAATACAAAATGAGTCACTTGTCCATCTCCCTCGCTAACAGCCATCCCCTTAGCTTCGAGAATAACACTGTGTCCAGAAGCATGCACTTTTCGATAAACAATGGTAATGGATTGTTTCGTTTCCATCAATGTTTGAATGGCTTTCTGACATTTCTCATAATCTTCAGGGTGGATAAACGTTAAAATATCCTTCCCAATTACTTCTCTTTGTTCATAACCAAGTACTTCTTTATAGGAAGGTGAGGCGTAGACAGAAGTTCTTTCATCGTTCATCATGCAAATTAAGTCATTGCTGTGTTCAAGGATCATCCGATGCTTTTTCTCATTTAATTGCAGTTTTATCTCAGCATAGTGTTTTTCGGTCACATCTCTTGAAACGACAACGTAAGAGCATTTCTCTTCGTTTAAGATGCAAGTCCCCTGGGATTCAATATATCGAAAAACCCCATCCTTTCGTTGCATGCGATATTTGATCATTAACGGCTTGCGAAATTTAACCAGTTTAAAAAATTCTGTTCTTACATGCTCCCTGTCTTCCTTATGAATATATCGAATCGAACTTCGCCCTATTTCATCGTCAATGCTTCCACGTGCATACTCACGATAAGATGGCGATACGTATAGAAGTTTTCCGTTCGCATCAAGTAAACTAATAATCTCATTCATGTTCTCTGTAATAAGCTCATAGTTTGTGTACATTTCCTGCACCTTTTTGCTCTCTTGATCCACCTCTTTTATGATTGCTGACGTTTGACCAAGATAATTCTCCACTGGAATCGCTAACACCTCAACAGAAACGCTGGATCCATCTTTCTTTATCCATTTTTGAATGAAAGCACCAGGATTAACTCCGTTGATTGATGCCTCAATTCGCTTTAAAACCAGTTCTCGCTCTGATGGGTGAATCGTTTCCCAAATCGACTTTCCTTCTAATTCACTAGAATCGTTATAGCCAAGAAGATAAACAGCTGCAGTATTTAGATAAAACCACTTCTCATTCTTTTGAACAACAAGAGCTGTAGTGGAGCCCTCATAATACTTCACTAAATTCGTTATCTTATCCCTCTCTTCTTTTATTACATCGTCAGGAGGAGGGCTCAAACTTTTATAGGTAATATGGTCTTTGTTATAAGTCATAGCTACTCCTTCTAAAAAATGATAGTAAAATAAATGGGTCTTTGGAGGGAGAAAAATGTGTCAATCATATCTTCTTGTAAGGAGACGCATTTTCCTGCATAGTTGCCTGATAATAAAAAAAAGAACCTCTCTCAAGAAGTTCTTTTCGTTAAATCCATGAAGTTGGTGGGCAGTACATACACTCCTAAAGTACTAATTCCTAAAGATATGATTAGTCATCATATAAAAGACAAACTATTATCGTTTTGCATACCATTCCCGTCCAAAATCAACCATCTCTCTTTGACTAAATAATTTACATATAGCACTACCCATTTTCATTTTTTGATAACTTTCCGTTCGCTCGAATTCATAACCGATCTTTTCAAAACAATCGGAATCGTAGTCGATCTCCTGATAGGTTTTCCATACTCGCTCCCCATTCTCTATCATTGCCGCTGACTTTGTTACTCGAACTTGATCTTTTTTGGCATGCTCAGATAAATGTAGAGAGGTATTACTATCATGCCCAACACCGATAAGAAGAATTTTTCCATTCAGCTCGTAAATTTTCTCAAGCGGAGATTTTTCTCCAAATCCAGCTTGAAGTAGCTGTTTCTCAGTTACGTAATCTTTTTCTTTTCCCCACGCTGAAAATGAATACATCGGATGCTCACTTCTCACTACTCCAGGAAACTGTCTGAAAAGCTCAGCCACTGCCCCCATCCCTCTTGTTGCTGTCGTCTCTTTCGAGTAGGGCGGCATATTTTCACGAATAATCGGCCACCAGGATTCAGGTACAGGTGGAGCCATCCATTCTGATGGATCCGAATTGCCCGCTGATTGAGCCGGCATGACAAGCGTTCCCTCTTTCCCAACCGCTTCCATAAGGGCTTGAATAACCGCTTCGGCTCCTCCGCATACCCATCCAAGTGAACTAAGAGATGTATGCACGATGATTGTCATCCCTTCTTTTACCCCTAACTCCTGAAAGTCCGCTACAAGACTACTGACTGTATGTGGTATACATACCGTATGAATCGTTTTTTGTTCTGTCATCTCTCTTCCCCCATTAATACTTCATATAAATGCTCGCGTTTCTTGCTAAGTTTTTCTTTCTCGACGGATAAGGAATGATGCTCTACTTCACAATTGATCACGCCAAGCCTCTGATCAATTTCAAAAAGTCGTGCTTCTAATTGTTCTACTTGTACTTCTGCCCTTATCCCCACTGGAATCGTTTGCGTTTCATTCAATTTTAGCGTGGCTCTCTCTGCTCCCTCGATAGCTTTCAAGTGTTTCTGCTTCGCTTCACTATAAGGATAAAGATAGTGGTGAAGATCTTGGTTTTCAATCCAATACGTTACTGGAAAACATTTGTTCAAAAAATAGCGGTCGTGAGAGATGCAAATGATGGTTCCAGTAAACTTGTCGAGTGCATCTTCAAGAACCTCTCTTGAGTCAATATCTAAATGGTTTGTTGGTTCATCAAGAACTAACAAATTGAGCTTTTGACTCATCAACTGGGCTAAACGAAGGCGCATCTTCTCCCCACCGCTTAACGACGAGATTTTTGAAAATACGGTATAACCGTAGAACAAAAACCTGGCTAACTCATGTCTTGCATCTGATTCAGAAACCTTTGCTGTCTCGCGGTAGACATCAATCACTCTCTCATCTCCATTTTCTTTTAGAACATGTTGAGAAAGATAACCCACTTTAACACTTCCACTCATGTTAACCTTTCCTTCTTGAGGTGGAATGGTTCCAAGTAATGTCTGGATCATTGTCGTCTTACCACTTCCATTCTTCCCTACAATGGCTACACGTTCACCATACCGGATATGCCAGTTGATCTTCTTCACTAATACGACATTCTCATAACCAATCGATACCTCTTCAAAACGAACAACATCTTTACCACTACGAGAATTTAAATCGAATGCTAACCCCATTTTTCTGCGTTCAAGTATGGGGCGCTTGATTTTATCCATGCGCTCGAGCGCTCTTTCCATATTTCTCGCTCGTTTATGAAGCGCAGCATTTGGCGGGTTCGCTTGATTTGCCCACTCTTTTAATCGTTTAATGGCTTCCCTCATTTTTTTAATTTTCTTTTGCTGCTCTTGATAGGCTGCAAACTCGGCCATCAACACTTTTTCCTTCTGTTCGACAAAATCACTATAATTTCCTTTATAAACATGTAGTTCTCCATCTTCAAGATCCATTATTTTCGTAGCCACTTCATCAAGAAAGTAACGATCATGTGAGACAATGATCACTGTTCCTTTGTATTGCTTCATAAATCCTTCTAGCCACTCCACTGCTTCCACGTCCAGGTGGTTCGTTGGCTCATCTAGTAACAATAATTCGGGTTCCTGAAGTAACAAGAAACCAAGGCCAACTTTTGTCTTCTCTCCTCCACTAAGCTGATGAAAAGAGGTTGCAAGAAGACTTTGAATGCCAAGCCCGTTTGCCACATGTTGAATCGATGATTCGATTTCATAACCACCTTTTCTTGTGAAAGCATCGAGCAAATGTCCATATTCTTTTAACGTACGGTCGCTCTCATCCCCCCGAGCCATTTCCGATTCCAACTCATTCATCCGCTCTTGCATGGTAATAAGATTAGTAAATGCTTTTTTCAGAACTTCCTTTACTTCCACTTCAGAATCACTCGCAATTTGCGCCAAGTAGCCAACGTTTGTTCCTTTCTTATAGTGAATGACTCCATGATCTACCGTTTCAATCCCAGCTAAAAGCTGTAACAATGTCGTTTTTCCACTTCCATTTCTCCCTACGATGCCAACTCTGTCCTTCTCCATTATTTCAAAAGAAAGATTCTCAAAAAGGCTGTTTCCACCAAGCATTTTACTAATTTCCTGTGCTGTACATATCATTTTTTTCATCCTTTCTTCTAAAAAAACATAAAAAAACCACAAGTAAGCGTACACCTCACCTGTGGTTAAACTTGGAATTCATTTTCTCTGAGTTCTTTCACGAACTTAAAGAAAAAGAGAACGGCAATAATGCCGCTCTCTTGATTGTTCATTGATCCATTCCGTTTGAAGTAGGGTAAGAGAGCCTTACGCTTGTTTTCTTATGAAGTTGTTAAAATTGGACACACTTGTCCCGTTGATAACAACTTCATGAAAAATCGCACGGCAAATCGATACATATTCCATAAATTCCGTACGAACAAAAGCGTTAGACATCTCTTCCTCACCTCCTCTAATTAATAATTCCATTCTATCTGAATGATCTGACAAAATCAACCCTCTGCTACACGAAGACCGACAACCGAAATGACAACACAGGAAATCAATACTAACTGCATCCGGTTCTTTGGCTCCTTAAACCAGTACATCCCAATTAAAACACTTCCTGCTGATCCGATTCCCGTCCAAATCGCATAGGCCGTTCCTACTGGCAGTGCCTTTAAAGATAAAGACAACATAAAAAAGCTAATTGAACCAAATAACAGAGTAAATATAGAAGGTTTTAGTTTTGTAAATCCTTCAGATAACTTTAAGCTAATAACGCCGCCAACTTCACCAAGTCCAGCGATTAATAGTGCAATCCATGCCATAGTAGATCCCTCCTATGCTTCCTTCGCATTTAGCTTTAAGCCAATAATGGAAGAGATAAGCAATAGTATAAAAAAGATTTTAATGAAGCTGATTGATTCATTTAGAAACATCATACCAATTACTGCCGTACCCGCGGCGCCAAGTCCCGTAAAAATCGCATAAGCTGTTCCTACAGGTAAATATTTTAATGCCTTTGAAAAAAAGTAAAAGCTAGTCGCAATTCCGACAACCGTTAACAGGCTAATGACTGGGTTTGTAAAACCTTCAGAGTATTTTAAACCGATCGCCCATAAAACCTCCATCAATCCACCTATAACAAGATAAACCCATGCCATGCTAAATCTCCTCCTTACGGTGAACCCCTTGAATAAATAGTGTCCATGAATTTTCTAAACGCTTCTGATGCTCTTCAGGTGAATAATAAAAAACCTGTTCAAACACGCCATCAAGCAAACACAAATACGCATCAAAAACTTGCTCCCACTCTTCCTCGGGAACCATTTTTATAAGGATTGACTTAATAACCTCTCTCATCACATTCTCTGTTTTTTCAAACATATCGTATATATCTGCTCTTAAGGATTCTGGTGGAAAGAGCATCATTCGTTTAAAAATCAGCCCCATTTCATCATTTCGTAAATAATTTGTATTGTTGTAAAGAAGATGATAAAGCTGATCTTCTGGCTGCTGATCCCTTCTCTCTTCGACCGTTTTTATAACGAACGCATTATAATCAACGGACACTTTATGAATAACTCCTAAAAAGAGATCTTCCTTACTTTTATAATGAGCATAAAGAGATGGCTTTTTTATGCCAACCCCTGATGCGATATCTGAAAGGGAAGTTCCTTCAAACCCTTTACGCGCAAATAAAATGAGCGCAACCTCTTTAATTCGATCTTGAGTTGAATCTTTTTGCATTCCACACTACCTACCGTTCGTTAGTTTATATTAAAATAAAAACGCAGGCTTTAGCCTACCGTTCGTTAGCTATTATAGCAGTATTTTATGACTTTTGCAAAGCACAGAAAAAAGTAGCTACCAGCAGAAGATCTTTGGTAGCTACATCTAAGGGAATAAGGGTTTTCAATTATATAGACGATAAGGGATCAGTTTAGGTTTCAAAAAAGAAGCATTTTATTGAAAGGAATTTCGTTTCCATCTGTTCATCCGTCATGACAAAAAAAGGACCGGCATAAGCCGGTCTTCCTGGTAACGGAATATTTGAAAGGGGGTCTTAGGGTTATCTTATCAAAGGGAATCTGGTGTGAACAGGTCCTTAGCACACAGGTCGAACGTATGATATTAATCCTTTTCGATAGGATGAGGATCTTAGGACCATGACTATTCACTCACTTTCCTTCGCACTTGTTAAAATTATGTCTTTTGAATCAATCCTAGACTTCCTATTGGAATGGGAAAGGAACAAAATTTGCGTGAAAATTGCTTTATATTTCAATTCATCAACAACACCTTGAAAGATATTTCCCTCATGAGAAAAATGTGTCAGAATATAACTAGTGATTGAGATTGAAAGCAGGTGGAATAAGAATGTATTGTCCACATTGTGGAAAAAAGAGAGGCGATAATGAACAATTCTGTTTCTCTTGCGGAAAAGAGCTTATTACAGAAACGAGATCGACACGAAGCCTTTCCGCACTCTGGCGTTGGTTACCAGTGATGATGTTCCTTCTTATCGCTATCACCCTTTCTGGCTATTACCTTTATGAAGAATCCGTAACAAAATCAGCGGTTCGCTCATTTGAAGAAGGGGAAGAGTTGGCGAAAAATGGGGATTTTAAAGCAGCCCAAAAAGAATTTAAAGACGTTCAACAAAAACGACCGCATTTTCCTGCAGCGGAAACAAATAGAGCCATTATAGATACCGCACTTGACGTTGAGAAATCCCTTAAACAAGCGGAGCAAGAAAGGCAACAAGATCACTATTCAGAAGCACTCGAGTTGATAAGACAAGCTGAACATACAACATCTATTTATCAAGGCGAGGTTTCCTCTTATTTACAAGAAGAAATTGCCTCTGTTCGCACAACCGTTATGGTTGCTGAGTTAAAGTATGACATGAAAGGTAAAAAATCGATTGATGAATTAAAGCCTGTCTTAACGAGAGCAGAAACGTTACAGGTTGATGAGGCACAGGAAATCGCTAGCCAAATTCGCAATCAACTAATCGACTTCACCATAAATGAAGCCAATCAATATTTAGAAGAAAACCATTTTACAGAAGCATTGACTGCTGTTGAAGAAGGTTTGGAAATCAACAAAGACCACAAAAAATTATCAAACTTGAAAACTGTTATCGAAAAAAGAAGAAATTCTTTTGAAGAGGAGCAACAGAAGCGTATTGAACATGCCATGGTCGTTGCCGCCAAAGAAGAAGAAATGAATCGCACTAGCGCCATCGAACTAACTGACTTAAAAACCAAAATAACGGACTACAATGAATTAAAAGTAACTGGTCAAGTGACGAGCAAAGCGACTGTTCCTGTAAACTCGATCGGAGCTTCCTACAAGGTATTAGATGGGGATGGTAAAAAATTTGATCAAGGAGAAGTGTATATTAATCCTGACAAATTATTTCCTGATGATACAGGGAAATTTGATTTCGTCCTATATGATATTGATGAAGATGTCGAGAACCTGGATGAATTCACTGTCGAAATTGATCACTTTACATGGTACTTGGATTAACTGAAAGGAGTACATCAGACGGATGTCTAAGAATATAGCTGTACTACTATCCCTGACCGGCACACTCATCATTTTAATTGGAGGTGCCACAGGCTTTTATTTTTTACATGATTCCTACAACAGTACAACCGTTGAAGCTACTTCTTCTCTTGGTGAGAAAAACGATTCTTCCGAAAGGAAAGCAGATGAGCCGAATTTAAAGTCCGTTATTCACGAAACGCAAAAAAGCGTCGTTCAAATTGAAGTAAGTTTAAAAGATGGCACATCCTCTGGCTCTGGCTTCTTATATAATACGGATGGTGACGTGATTACAAATGCTCATGTTGTCGAAGGCGCAGAGAAAATCATTGTTAAAACTTCCGATGCCAAACAATTCGAAGCCCAAATAATCGGTATGGGGGATACTACCGATGTCGCCGTTATTCGCGTACCGGGCCTAAAAGAGAATGCGCCTCTCCCGGTAGCCGAAGAGCGTGTAGCGGAAGTTGGGGATAATATTATCGCACTTGGAAGTCCACTCGGACTACAGAACACGGTTACTACGGGGATTATTAGCGGTCTTGACCGAGAGTTTATTTTAGAACCTTATCGCTATGAACATATTTATCAAATATCCGCACCGATTACAAAAGGAAATAGCGGTGGCCCTCTTATCGATGCAACGACTGGGGAAGCGATTGCCATTAATTCCGCGGGTACAGATTCAGGTGCTATTGGTTTTAGTATCCCGCTTCCAAACGTAATCGCCCAAATCAAAGATTGGTCTAATAAGCCGGTGGAGTTAACGGTAGATGATAAAAGCAAAGAAAAAGTCACGACACCGCAAGGACTTACGGGAGAGGATTTTAAGAACAACGCAACTTATCTTATTGGTTACTTTTATGAAAGTCTTTCCACTCAGGACTATGTGACAGCCTACTCACTGCTTGGAAGCCGCTGGCAAAGTGAGATGGCTTATGAAGATTTTCGAAAAGGTTATCTTCATACTCTCCATGTAGAAGTATCAAATATGACCGGAAGCTTAAATCAAACGAATGACGAAGTAAAAGTGACAGCAACCATCAAAGCAAACGAACGAACAGAGGATAAGAAAACAACCACTTCCCTTTACAACGTTACCTATCAAGTCGGTTATGAAAATGACCAATTAAAAATCCTTAAAGGGAAAGCAGAAAAATTGAAGTAATGACGCCACGCAAAAGGTTAGAAGGGCCACTTCTAGCCTTTTTGCGTTGGCTTTGTATTTAGAATCCTTTATTAATCCGCTCCATCTGGAGGATAAAACCCTTCTTGAGATATATAAATGGAATTCTCTGGGAATACCTCTGTTAAACGACGTTTTATTTTCAAATAAGCTTGCCGGTCGTACCAATCCTTCAAACCATTTTCTTCAAAGATTTTACGTATGCCCAGCTGCTCCGTCCGTTTTCCTCCACTTCCATCTCCCATAAAAAAGTCATCTAAAGTCACACGATCTGTCACTTCAGCTAACGTTAATGGAAATTGCTCAGAGCATGGTAATAGAGGGGCCAAAGCAGCCTGTACAGGGATTCCTTCAGATCGTAACTTTTTAAGTGCTTTTAACCTGGCTGGAATTGGCGGTGCTGATGGAGCAAACATCTTGCGAACGGATTCAAGATCCGTTTCAACCGTCATACTCACAAGAATTTTATTCTTAAATTGCTTTAAAAGGTCGATATCTCTCGTAACGAGTGGAGACCGAGTTTGAAGAAACAAAAAGTCAGGACTCTCTTCAATCATCGCCTCTAACAACCCTCTTGTTAAATGCGTCTTATGTTCAACTGGCTGATACGGATCTGTAGAAGACGACATAAAGATCGATACCCGTCCCTTTTTACGTGCTTTCGGGATTTCTTTCTTCACAAGATCAGTTGCGTTTTCTTTTATATCTACCCAGGCACCCCAATCTTCTTCTCGATATAGGGATATCGGCATTCTTCTAACATAGCAATACGAACACCCAAACGCACATCCAGCGTAAGGATTAAGTGTATGACTATACCCATGAAGAAATCCAGTACCTTTTGTTAAGATTGATCGAGCCGTTTTTGTTTCAATTGAAGGTTTCAATTTCGCTCCCTCCTTACGCATTCAGTATACCACAAAACGAACATACATTCGATTGTATTGAATTAATTTAGTAGTTATTGGACACGGTAAGCATAGAAAGGTGGAATGTCCAATGAAGCGATTGATTAGCGCATCACTCATTATTTTCTTTCTCTTCCCAACCTATTCGAGTGCAGCGGGTCCAGTTCAGCTTCTTCAGGGAGAATGTCCCTCTGCTGTGCAAGAACTGCAATTTAAACGAGGGCTTCCCTCTAAAGCGAATGCTTTTCTACCAGGACTACTGTCAGCAAATCAAGACGTTAAAACATGGCAAATTATAAGCATCTCTCCATTAAAGAAATCATCGCCTTATTACAAACCTGCCTTAAAAACATGCAAGAAAAAAGTGGCGGATTACACTTACTTAATTGATGTACTCGTAACGAAGAAGTCAGCACAGCTACCTAGCCGTATGCATCTTTTTGCAGCACGCCAAGATAATAAGTGGACGATCTGGGGACTTTCTTCTTATTAAACATGAATAGTACTTTTATATACACACATACTAGGAAAGCGTGAAAGCTAGCCATAGGATCTATACTCACGCACCTATCCCACACTCTTATTTCACACTCGGAAAATAAGAGTTAAGCCCGATCAGGACGCTGATCGGGCTTTTTATTGGAGGCTCCGTTCAATAAATTCCTTGAATTTTAAAGCTTCATTCGATAAGTGATGATAAATTAGATAGGTGTGAACCTCTGGAAGTCTAATTTCGCTCGTATCTACTTGTAGCATCCTCCCTTCAAACAACTCTCGTTGAACGGAAGAACGTGGTAAAAATGAAAACCCCAACCCTTCCTCAATAAATCTTTTCGTAATATGAACTTGTGATACCACCATCGTCCGTATACCTTCATACTTTGACCTTAACTCAACCAGTAAGTCATCCCAGTAATCAGGATGATTATGTGTTAATAGCGTTAACTGTGTACAAAAATCATTTAGGGAAAGAGGAAGACTTGTTTCAGCGTCACCCCCATCATGTGGCACGACAAGAACGATTGGATCAGCACCGACTTGCTCACTCATTAAATGTGTCAGTACCGATTGCATGCGGGAAAGCCCAAAATCAGCCACATTTCTAGCAATCATACCACCAATCTCATTAGATTCACTTACTTTCACAACAACTTCTATGGAAGGATATGCTTTCATAAATTGCTGCAGCACACTTGGAAGTACAGTTGCTGCGATGAGTGGAGATACTGCGAGCGTCAATTTGCGATGGTAGCCCTGTCGCCACCCATTCATATGGCGTAAGCTTTGCTCGTACTGCTCCATCATGTCTCTTGCATGAGGTAAAAACTGTCTTCCTGCTTCAGAAAGAACAACTCTTCTTCCACTTTTCATAAACAATTTGCTCCCAATCTGCTTTTCAAGCTGCTGAATATGCACCGTTACGGTTGGTTGAGCAAGAAATAGTTTCTCTGCGGTCTCTCTAAAATTTTCATAAGTGGCAGCCGCAACAAATGTTTTAAGCCAATTGATGTTCATCTCTTCGCACTCCTATTGATAGTGAATCATAATTGATTCTTTCTTAATAATTTATTAGTCATAATCATAACGAAACGATAGACTAAAAACAAGACGAATGAAATGGAGTGGAGCATATGATTCATGCAGGATTAGAAGGAATCGTGGCAGCTGATTCCAAAATTAGCCTAGTGGACGGAGAGAATGGTTGGCTCGTCTATCGAGGCGAATGGGCAAAACAAATCGCAAAGGAAAAGTCATTTGAAGAAGCAGCCTACTTTCTATGGAATGGCGTGTTTCCTAATGCTAAGCAGCTAACTGCTTTTACTTCAGCACTTAGTGAAGCAAGAGCTTTATCTGCGAGTCAAAAAGAAATCATCAATCGCTTGCCAGAAAATATGGAAATGATGAGCGTTGTGCGAACGGTTCTCTCTTCCTTAGGAAATCAATCCTTTCAGTTTCCAGCTACAGAGGAGCAAGGCATTCAACTCCTAAGTATCGTTCCTACCATTATTGCTTATCGCTATCGCACTCAAAAAGGATTACCTGTCGTTGAACCAGACTTAACTCTGTCTCACGTCGGGAACTACTTATATATGTTAAATGGAAAACATCCACAGGATAACCACGTGAAAGCCTTAACAGCTTACTTTATTCTAACAATGGAGCATGGGCTCAACGCTTCTACCTTTACTGCACGCGTGATTGCTTCAACTGAAAGTGACCTGGCATCGGCTATTACAGGAGCGATTGGTGCAATGAAAGGTCCGCTTCACGGCGGCGCTCCAACTGGTGTTATTGATTTGTTAGAGGAAATTAAGAGAGATGGGGACGTTGAGAAAATATTACGTCAGAAGCTTGAAAACCGCGAGAAGTTGATGGGATTTGGCCATCGTGTTTATAAAACCCGGGACCCGCGTGCTGCCGCTTTAAGCGAAATCACATCAGACTTTTATGATGATGAAGAGTTTCAATTGGCACACGAGGTAGAAGAAACCGCTGTACGTCTTTTACAGGAATACAAACCTAATCGAAAACTTTATGCGAACGTCGAATACTATGCCGCAGCGATCTTAAGAGCCATTGAGCTTCCTACAGAGCTATTTACGCCAACATTTACAGCAGCAAGAACGGCTGGGTGGATTGCTCATGTGTATGAGCAAAATGAAAACAACCGCATTATCCGACCATCGTCAGTATATAGCGGAGATATGCCGGAGTGATGGTGCCTGTCACCCGCGCTATTTGTCGAACCGTGCCATATAAGAAGTTTATTGGCTAAATTATGAGTATATTGGCCAAAACGAGAATATATTGGCTAAATTTGATTTATATTGGCCAAATCTCAACTTTATTGGCCAAACTCCAAAAAAGCAGCCTGCTGGGGTCCCCCAGCAGGCTGCTTTTCTACTCTAATTACGCTTTATACGGAATCGGATCAACCGCTCCCGCTTCTTCAAAGCCTTTCAAACGCAAACGGCAGCTATCGCACTCGCCGCATGCTTCTTCTTCACCGTTATAGCAAGATGTCGTTAGTTCATAAGGAACGTTCAAACGCAATCCTTCTTTTACCGTATCAGCTTTCGTCAAGTTAATTAGCGGCGTCTCAATCTTCATCTCACTACCTGTTGCGCCTGCTTTTGTAGCTAAATTAACCGTTTCATTCATGCTATCAATAAACTCAGGTCGACAATCGGGATATCCACTGTAGTCAACGGCCGATACGCCGATGTAAATCGCTTCTGCTCCAATGACTTCCGCATAGGCAGAGGCAAGAGAAAGAAAGATCATATTACGTGCTGGCACGTAAGTTACAGGAATATCATCTTCATCCATATCTGTCGGTACATCAATTGAATCATCCGTGAGGGCACTACCACCAATTTGATTGAGAAAACTAATGTTCACAATGCGGTGATCAGGTGCTTTGTAATAGTTCGCTACTTTTTTTGCTTGCTCGACTTCGCGGTTATGCTTTTGACCATAGTGAAACGTAATCGGGTAAAGCTCATATCCTTTTTCCTTCGCCATCCCCATACATGTCGTACTATCTAAGCCACCGCTTAAAACGATCACTGCTTTTTTACTCATGTTACACACCTCTTCGATTCGGATCCCAAATAATCTTATGAAGCTGCATGCTTAGCTTCACATGACTTAATCCGGCTTCTAGAATTTTATCAACGAGCTTATGTGGCGGCATCGTTTCCCAAACTGGGCTATACAGAACCTGCCCTTTTTCATGGTTTTCTGCGACAACCTCTGATGCAACAGTAAAATCTTCATCAGAACCGATCACAAATTTAATTTCATCCTGTGTATCAAGTAGTGTAAAGTTCTCATGTAGCATACGATGCTGTTCACCAGAATCAGGGAGCTTATAGTCCATCACAAAGCGAACTTTTTCCTGCCATGCTTGATCGTCTCTTCGAATAGCTTCATACGGAGTGAGATCAATCGCTCCATTCGTTTCAATGTGAATATCTTCAATATGCGGTAGATCCACCATCGCTTGAAGAAGCGCCATCGATTTTTCACGATGGATCAGTGGTTCTCCCCCTGTAAAACAAATATGACGACTCTTATATTGGTTAATTTGATCAATAATCGAGGCAATAGACCCTGTGTATTCTGCTTTATCTGGTGCATAGCTATATGGCGTATCACACCAGCTACAGCGAAGATTACAGTGAAAGACGCGTACAAAAACGGTTGGAAAACCAGCACGCGTTCCCTCTCCTTCTACTGTCTCAAACACTTCCACCATCGGTAATTCCCACTGCATGTATTCAGTTCGTTCCGGTAGCACCCATTTATTCATTGTTTTCCATCCATTCCCGCTTCAGCGTTGCGTAACTTGTTGGTGTTTCGTAGAGAACGAGTTCCTCAATCCTCTGACCCAGATCTTTCATCTTGCGTTCTGTCAGGGCCAGATCCAACTGTTCCCACATCCAGACAATCATATTTTCAGCTGTTGTGTTCATGTTTGGAAGAGCGTCATTCAAATAACGATGATCAAGCTTCGAATCGATCACTTCTTTAAACAATGTTTTAATCTCACCAAAATCGACGGATATGCCAATATCATTCACATATCCACTAATCGTAATCACTAATTTATACGTATGCCCATGCATGCTTTTGCATTTGCCATCATAACAATGCAGATGATGAGCGGCGTCAAATGTAAATTCTTTTGTAACGGCTACCCGTTTATGATGATATTTTAATTCGCTTTTCTGAATATCTTCTCCAAGTACTTCAACCTTCTTTGGAATCATAAAAGACATAAAAAAGCCCCCTTCATTATTCAGTAAGGGAGACGCATGAAAAACCCCAACTCCATTCAGAGATTTGGGCTATCAATTTCACGGTCCCTAGTTTTGTTTTACGAGAGGAGGGAATTACGAACTCTCCAACTTGATTATAATATCATACCACGTGCGATTAGAAAAGATATGGAGGTCTCTATCCCCTTTGGAGTTTCATTCCGATTAAAAAGTGGTAAAATATACTAGTATTTAAGGAGGTGAGAAATGAATGTCTAATAGTGGAATGGAAGGATTCGGTGTTCTTTTTGGTCTTTTTGGCTTTCTTTACGTAGCAATTCTTTTATTTATCGTCGTATTAACAATCGTTTTTATTTTTAAAGCCATGGGCTATATGAAGCGAAAGAACGCGGCAGATGAGGAACAAAATGAATTATTGCGACAGCTGATCGCTAAACAAGCGTCTTCTGGCATCACAACGAGTAAAGAGGATCCAACGTCTTATTAATACATAACGCCGTCCAAAGTTCATGGACGGCGTTCTCAAATTACGCTTGTGATGAATGACGACTTACAAAGCGTTCAATCCGCTTTACAGCTTCCTGTAGAGAATCAATCGATGTTGCATAAGAGCAGCGAACATACCCTTCTCCCCCAGCACCAAAGACATGCCCTGGAACAACAGCAACTCGCTCTTCTTCTAACAGCTTTTCGGCAAATTCATCAGATGTCATGCCAGTTGCCTGTATCGATGGAAACGCATAAAATGCGCCTCCAGGCATATGACACGATAAGCCAATGTTATTAAACGATTTAACAAGAAAATTCCTTCGTTGTCGATAGCTTTTTTTCATTTTCTCAAGATCTTCTCTTCCGCTTTTTAACGCCTCAAGTGCCCCATGCTGAGCAATGGTTGGCGCACACATCATCGTGTATTGATGTATTTTCAACATCGCTGCAATGATTTCTTCAGGACCTGTCACATAGCCAAGTCTCCAGCCTGTCATCGCAAAAGCTTTTGAAAATCCAGAAATTAATATGGTCCGCTCTTTCATGCCATTGATCCGAGCGATGCTATAATGCGTTTCATCGTATGTTAACTCTGCGTAAATCTCATCCGATAAAACGAGAAGATCGTGTTTTTCAATAACGTCCGTTACACTCTTTAATTCTGATTCAGACATCGTTGCCCCTGTTGGATTACTAGGAAAACAAAGAAGAATGGCTTTCGTACGTTTTGTAATGACTTTCTCAAGCGATTCACGCGTAATTTTAAACTCATCTTCTGCCTTCGTCTCTAACGAAACAGGCGTACCTCCTGCAAGTGTCACAGCTGGTGCGTAGGCAACAAAGCCCGGTTCCACAATAATCACTTCATCCCCTGGATCAATCACTGCTCGAAAAGCAAGATCAATCGCCTGACTTGCTCCAACTGTTAGAATGATTTGAGATTCCGCTGAATATTGAAGTGAGAATTGTTCTAGCAAATACGAAGAAATTTCCTCTCTTAACTCAAGTAAACCAGCATTCGCGGTATAGGCTGTATAGCCGCTTTCAAGTGAAGCATACCCTGCTTCACATACATTCCACGGCGTAACAAAATCAGGTTCTCCGACACCAAGTGAAATCACGTTGTCCATCTGAGAAGCTAGATCAAAAAACTTTCGGATTCCTGATGGTTTTAATTGAGAAGCTGTTTTAGAAATATACTGCTGTTGAACATGCTTCATGGTGACACCACAATCCGCTTATCTTTCTGTTCAGGCTCGAAAATGACGCCATCGTGTTTATATTTTTTAAGTAAGAAATGCGTCGTTGTCGAAAGGACAGAATCAAGCGTGGATAACTTATTCGAAACAAAGAACGCAACCTCTTTCATAGTTTTCCCTTCAATTTGTACAGATAAATCAAATGCACCTGACATCAAGTACACTGCTTTTACTTCTGGAAAACGATAGATTCGTTCAGCAATTTCATCAAAACCGACGTCGCGTTTAGGCGTAACTTTCACATCAATCATCGCTGCCACTCCATCTACTCCAGCGGTCTTATCCCAATTGATGACGGATGAATAATTTAAAATAATGTTTTGCTCTTCAAGTCGCTTAATGATTTTCTCTACTTCTTCAACCGATAATTCAACCATATCAGCTAAAACATCCATTGGAATACGTGCATTTTCTTCTAAAATCTCCAAAATTTCGATTTCTTTTTCGTTCACAGTAAGGCCCCCTGCTTTCCATCTATTTCATCTACTATATCATTCTTCTGATTTAATTTCATTTCGTATCAAAAGCGAAAAAGCTACTTCAGACCCAGGACGATTTTTTCAATCACATCCTCATTTTTCAACCATTCAGTGAACCGTTCAATATCATATGAAAAGATACGATCTCCTATAATTTGTTGTACAATCCCCCTACCCTCTTGATAGATTTGTTTGGTTTGTGGAGAGAGGAGATGTACACCTCGAAACGTAATTCCTTGCATTGCGCAGATCGCTTCAATGGCGAGAATTCGTCTCACGTTTTCCGTAATTTGATACGCATGACGAGATCCAATCGTTCCCATGCTAACATGATCCTCCTGGTTAGCTGAAGAGGGAATTGAATCAACTGAAGCCGGATGGGCTAACGTTTTATTCTCCGAGACGAGCGAGGCCGCCACATATTGCATGATCATCGCACCTGATTGAAGACCTGGCTCTGGACTTAGGAATGCTGGTAAATCATTTAATTGTGGATTAACGAGTCGTTCAATGCGTCGTTCTGCAATACTCCCAAACTCAGCCATAGCAATCGAAAGAAAGTCCATCGCTAGTGCAATCGGCTGCCCGTGAAAATTGCCTCCAGAAAGAACTTTCGCTCCTCCATCAAAAATAAGTGGGTTATCGGTTGCGGCATTCATTTCAATTTCAAGCTTTTCTTTCACATAACCTAAGGCCTGCCAGGACGCACCGTGAACTTGAGGTATACAGCGGATCGAGTAAGCATCCTGAACCCTTATCTCTCCCTGTTTTGTCGTTAGACGACTCCCTTTCAAAAGTTTCCTTAACCTTTTTGCTACTTCTATTTGTTCGGGATAACCGCGCGCTAAATGAATTTGTTCATCAAAAGCATCCGTGATGCCTCGTAATGCTTCTAATGTTAACGCGGAAATCCCATCCGCTTCATAGGCAATTTTCTCTGCCTCTAGATAAGTGACAGCTCCCATCGCAGTCATCGCTTGCGTTCCATTTATTAGGGCAAGACCTTCTTTTGCCGTTAATTGGATTGGTTGAATGCCCTTCTCCTTTAACGGAACAATCGCTTTCTCACGTTTTCCCTTGTAAAATACTTCCCCTTCTCCTAGTAATGGTAATGCGAGATGAGCGAGTGGAGCAAGATCTCCGCTAGCACCAAGCGAACCCTGTTGGGGGACTATGGGGAATATATCCTCATTAGCGTATAAGATAAGCCGCTCAATCACGTCGCGTCTAATTCCAGAAAAACCTTTTAACAAGGCATTGGCCCTAAGCAATAGCATCGCTTTTGAAACAATTGGTGGGAAGGGGTCTCCTACTCCACATGCATGTGAATAAATAAGATTTAGCTGAAGCAGATTAACATCAGCAGAAGGGATTTGAACATCACTTAACTTACCAAAGCCAGTCGTAATTCCATAAACGGTTTCACCATTTGCCACAATTGATTCAACTGCTTTTCTACTTTCATCGACGCGCTGTAAGCTTTCACTTGAACACGCAGCGCGTTCACCGTTATACAAAAGTGCTTTTAACTGCGTAAGGGATAAATTATACCCATCAAGAAGAATCATATTCTGCCACTCCTCTACCTTGTTATCTAAGTAAAGGTTCATGAAAAAGCCCGTTTTAAAAATCGAATCGATTTTTAAAACGGGCTTTTGCCAGATTGAATGTAATCGCTCATGAGCCTTGCACAACCTTTCCTTAATCAATGATGCCTGATTCCCCTATATTTACTTTTACATCAATTGTTACTGGAAGATCCGGATAATGTTCATCCCATTTATTAAAATCAAACTGTCTCGTTTGACTCCGAGCGTGATCCCCTATCGAGAAAGGATCAATTTCAAGTTCTTGAAAGTGTCTTATCATGTCAATCCCTTGTGCTTCTACCTTTTTCTCAAACGTTTTAGCGATTTCTTCTTTCTTTTCTTTCGTTAATCGCTCACCTGTGTATTCTACGATATTTCCATTTAACTTAACTGTTATGTTCAATGTAGGATTGGTATTCCCATCTTTCACCTTATAGTTTACTTTTGATTTTATTTTTTGTAAGGTTGCGTAGTCACCTTCTGGAAGCTCTAATTCATATAACCCCGCACTAAAACTTTTATTAATCAAAGCAAACAGAAACATTTCATCCAAATTTAGTTTTTCCACCATTTTGTCCCCATCAAATAAAGCAAGACCTGTAATTTTAACTTCCGTTTTTTCCATTCGAAGAACAGGAGCGACTGGATCCATGCCATCTCCATAATATTTATAGTCAAACAAATGGAGATTATTTTGCGGCATATTGCCATACTCAACAGACTGCTTTATAAGATTCTGCAAAAAAGGTCCAATTCCTTGTAGGTATTGAAACTCGTTTTTAATTAATTCACTTGCACTTCCTTCCACAATCCCTACGTAAATTAATCGACCTGCAGCAGGATCCCTCAAAAAACTATCCAGAATATCAATAATTCCTTCTTCCGCCATGTCTTCACTAAATAATAAAACGGCCATTTTTCCAATTGATATAGGTTTAGGTATTCCGCTTAATTGATTTCGAAGCCCCTTACTCGTATGGGCCTCTGCTTCAAAAGCTCTTGTTTCTACTTCCTGGTTTGGATCAAACGTTTGAAGCGAGATCGTTCCTTTGATCTTCTCATCCTCGCCCTGGTCATACCCTACAATAAATAGAATCGGAACTTCATCAATGATTTCTTCTGCCACACACCCTGTAAGGATAAAGCAGAATATCGCTAAGCTACAAACATATTTCATATTCGCCTTTTCACCCTTCTCCAGATCATACTATATAGGAATATAAATGGAATATAAAAATAATACACATAGGTCCCTATAATAGAAGTTAAGGTATTGAGATAGTCAACTTGATCGCGATTAACTACCATCACGCATACGGTAAAGACAAACGCGATAAGGACTAGAACAAAATATTTTTGCTTTATGTGGAGAACTTTTTTTCCTACACGACTGGCTCCCCACATGGTCAGGCAAATATTTGGGAAAACCACAAAACACCAGAAAGTAATACCGATATACTCAAATCGTTCCACAAAAGGCAGTTCCACGACTTTCCAGGCGATTAACGTTGACCAAATAGACTGCTGAAGTTGCCCCGCACTATAAAATGCTAAAGAAACGATCATCACCATCGTATAAACTAGGGTTGTTAAAATGACACCCATATGCGCCCATATACGAGAGCTTTTTGGGTTTTTCAAGAAGGGATAGGCGAGTAATAAGATATCGATTCCTACATAACTAAGCGTCATTTGCCTTGTTCCGAGTGCAAAATCCTTTAAAGAATGATCCATGATTGGCAGTAAATTACTAAAAGTAGAAAATTTGATAGGCGCAGTTGCCGTAAATACTAACCAAATTGGGATGATCACACCAAAAAAACAGATTCCGGCGACAGTTCGAAACCCTCCAGCAAGTACGTAATACGTTAACAAAAGATACAATGCAACTGGAACCCATGTTGCTAACTCCGGAAACATCCACGCCTGAATCACTTCTATAAATGTCCTTAGAATGACGACCGTACCTAAAAGTAAATACATCATTAGGGCCAGATTGAATACCGTACCTATCCATTTTCCAAACCATTTGTTATGAAGATCGATAATATCAAAAGTGCCATCACTTAGAATGCGGTACATCATCCATATAAAGATATGAAAAATGAGCCCCGTTACAATCACAACAATCCAGGCATCATTTCCAGTGTAAGCGGCGATGTATCTCTGAAATCCCAGCACCCCGACGCCTACTTGATTGCTGTGAATAATAAACATGACTAGAAATGGAGAAATTAGAAGATCATTTCGCTTACCCTGCTCCAAGTCACTCACCCTTTACTGCTCATCGAAATCCAACGAATGCTTTCGCTTCTTCTTATCCTTAAAACGCTTTGATTGGTTTCCACGAAAAAATTGAAACCTGTTTTTCTGCATAACATAGGGTAGACGAAAGAAAGAGTCATACCAATCTTTTATTCTTGGTGGATACAATGGCGCAAGATACGGATTCCCAAAGGACGTCAACCGAATCATGTGAGTTAAAATAAATAAGCCAAGCAGCGCGACACCAATCAAACCTAGAAGTTGAGCAAACAAGATCAGAGGATAGCGTAAAAAACGAATGGTATTCGTCATTCGATAAACGGGTGTTGTAAAAGACGCAAGCGCTGACAACGCGACTAATATTAAAAGGATATTACTTGTGAGTGAGGCCTCGACAGCTGCAGTCCCTATAACAATACCTCCTACAATACCAAGCGTTTGCCCAACCTTCGTCGGCATCCTTGCCCCGGCTTCACGTAATAAATCAATGGTGACTTCAAGAAAAAACACTTCAATGACTGGTGAAAAAGGAATGTCACTTCTTGAAGAGATTAACGTCGCTAATAACTTAGATGGGAATAATTCATAATGATAGGTTAATACAGCAACATACAAAGGGGTTGCGATAATGGATGCTAAAATCGCGATCATGCGAACAATACGAAAAAACGAAGCAATATTCCATCCTAGATAATAATCCTCAAAGGAGACTAACAATTGTCCAAAGTTGATCGGACCAATTAACGCATTTGAAGAGCCTTCTGTTAAAATAGCAAAAGCGCCAAAATTCATATGACCTGTAATGCGATCGGTACGCTCAGTGTCAATCATTTGTGGAAAAACAGAGAGCGAATTATCTTCTAACATCTGACCTATAAAAGAAGAATCAGAGATAATATCAAAATCAAGATCCTCCAGTCGTTGCATCACTGTATTGATATTTTGTTCACTTGCAACTCCCTCTATAAAAGCAACAACTACTTTTGTTTTACTGATGGTTCCAACGGTAATTTCCTTCATCCTTAACCTTGGATGAGGAATTCTACGCCGAAGTAAATTCATATTCGTATGAAGATCTTCAACTAAACCTTCTTTTGGACCCATCACACTAAATTCAATTTCAGGAGCCGAGAGGTCCCTTGATTTTCGTAAACTAATGTTCACAAGCAGAACTTTTTGTCCTCGTGAAAGCTGAATAGCCACATGCCCTTCCAATAGTCGCTCTTGGATCAGTGGCAATTTGGATGAGAGTTCAATGTTCTCGATTGGTAGAATCCCTTTTAAATCTTCAAGCGATTTTGAACGGCATTCCTTAATGTAAGGTAACAAATCGCGATGAAGCTGTTCAGGGTCAATGAGGGATGCAAAATAGATTAAACGATAAGGCTGATCACTGTCCTTATTTTCATAGGCAACAAAATCAATTGATTGTTTTAGATCCTTGACCATTTCTTCCAAAGTTTCCGGCTTTTCTGATGCACCCTTTTTAAACCATTTCAGAACAATCAACTCCGCACATAACATTCTCTCCCCCTATCATGCGCAGTTCTTACTGTTCTATCCATAAAAAAGATCAGATGCTAGGTAGCACCTGATCTCGTTAGGTTCGTTCTTTATAAACACTTAGTACCTTCTGTCTTTGCTCCTTATGATCGACTGTCGGATATGGATAATCTTCCCCTATTATACAATGACTATCTTGCTGTTCTTCCTCGCTCATTTTCGAGGGGTGATGAATTTTTTTGTTAGGTACATCCTTTAATTCTTTAACATACTTTCGGATGTACGTACCATCTGGATCAAAACGCTCCGCTTGTGTAGTGGGATTAAAGATTCGAAAATAGGGTGCAGCGTCCGTTCCCGTAGAAGAAGCCCACTGCCAGCCGCCTGTATTAGAAGACTCATCATAATCAATCAGCTTTTCTTCGAAGTAGCGCTCACCAAGTCTCCAATCAATGAGATAATCCTTTGTTAAGAACGAAGCCGTGATCATACGAAGGCGATTGTGCATCCAGCCCTCTTGATTTAACTGCCTCATCCCTGCATCCACTATAGGAAAACCCGTTTCCCCTCTTTTCCACTTGTTTAATTTCTCCTGATCATCATTCCATGGAATTCCACGATATTTCGTTTGAAATTCACAATCTCGAAACTCAGGAAACTCCGCATGAACCATTCCATAAAAATCACGCCAGGCGAGTTCCTGTATATACGTTTCGACCCCTTTATTATCGTATTCCGCTATCATATGAAAAAGAGTGCGAACAGAGAGTGTACCTGTTTTTAAATAGGGAGATAATTTGCTTGTACCTACGATGGATGGAACATCCCGGTTCTGATCGTAATCTTTTAATCTTTCTTTCGCAAACCGTTTAGCCCGTTGGTTTGCACTTTTCTCACCAATCGCTTTCCAATCACGCTCACACTGTTTTAATACGTTTTTAAATTCTTTATCTGAATCAAGAGAATCACTGCTTTCAGTGGCATACTTCTTAACTTTCTTTAAGTCAATCTGAATCACTTGTGGTTTCTTCAACGTCCTCCACTGCTTATAGTACGGTGTGAAAACCTTGTACATCGTATCATCTTGTGTCCGTACATCTTGCGTGTCATGTAGATAATAATCTTGATAAGAATGAAATTCTATCTCTTTATCCTTTAACCAATCACATACATCTTGATCTCGACGAGCACCGTAACCTGCCTTGTCTTCATTAAAGAAGACCGCTTTCACATCTAAGGCGTTTGTAACTTTTTCAAATACATCAAGAGGATCACCATAAACAATTTGGAATGGAATATTTTCCTCTTTGCATCTTTCTTGAAACTGCGCTACTGTTTGAAAAAAATAATCATGATGAAGATCGATGGTTTCCGTAAAATGGGGATCCAATTGAAAAAGTCCCATCCATTCTGCATCGTTTTCTTCACAATAAGTAATCGCCTTTTCAAGAGCAGTATGATCGTTTAAACGAAAATCACGACGAAACCAGACAATAACAGTTTTACTCATATCTCTTCACCTCTTCTCTTATTTTAAGGCGCGTGAAGAGTTGTTGATAGTTTTAATGTGTTAGAGGGATGATTATGTAAGAAGCGGTAAGTCATCACATGATTTCAGCTAGTAAATAAGAGTAGCTGGTTTTAAAAAAGAGCAACTCGCTTTTTGATTTTACGTATAGAGGGGGTTTTTCGTTAAATTCAGAGACATTATAGGGAAGAATAAGGACAATCAGTGGAAAGTATATAATAATTCCCCGATAATTCCGCGATAGTTGAATTTATTCCGCGCTTTTGTATGATATTTCCGCGAATTTGAGATTAATTCCGCGAACGTGAGCCATGAGAGCTTTCAGCTAGTAAAAAGCTATTCATAAAACCATACAAAAAAAGCGAGAAACCATTCGGTCTCTCGCTTTTTTTCATTGCCCAGCGACGTCCTACTCTTGCAGGGGGAGATCCCCCAACTACCATCGGCGCGCGAGCTTAACTTCCGCGTTCTCATACGGGGCGCGATAAGCGGCGAACTTCTTCGTCAGCTGCGCGATGCCAGATCCTCATGGATCTTCAAATATCCACTCCGGTCTGACATCACTTGCTTCCTCGAATTTCTTGCTTCTCCCACCCCTACGAAGCTTTCGAAGAAGTTTTTGATTGTCTTTCCTGCAGCTTTTTACTCTTACGAGTTTTCAACCCTTTTTGAATACAAAAAAAGCGAGAAACCGTTTGGTCTCTCGCTTTTCTTCATTGCCCAGCGACGTCCTACTCTTGCAGGGGGAGATCCCCCAACTACCATCGGCGCTGAAGAGCTTAACTTCCGTGTTCGGCATGGGAACGGGTGTGACCTCTTCGCCATCGTCACTAGACAATTCAGGTGTTCCCTGAAAACTAGATAGCAC
>NZ_JAQQWU010000014.1 GCF_028610625.1 Guptibacillus spartinae | reverse complement strand
TCTTATCAAGGAGAGAGTTACCGCTTAACAAACGCATTATCTAAAAGAAAATAAAGAGAAGTATTCCGGGTGACAAACCTCTGCACTTTTCTTTGCATTTTCCTGCACTTTTCTATTGCAAAATACAAGAAAATGGTTTTCAAAGACTACCTAATACTACCGGTAGTAATTCTAAGGATCCAAAAAGACAAAACCCTGAAAAAAACGCAATCAAATATCAAATAACTGAGCAACATTTAGAAGAATTGTTAGACGTACTAATCGCAGAATATAATGCTGCACCACACGGGGGGCTTAACTACCTATCACCTTTAGAAACCTTAGAACAACGAATTCAGAAAGGAGAATTGATAAGAACCATGGATGAAAACATGAGAGAAGATTTCGCTATTTTAACTATCCAAGCTTCCAGAATAGTAAGGGGAAAATTCAAATCAGGTGTAAGTCCACATATCAATTATGAAGGTGTGGTATACAGAAGTGATGTTCTTGTGAAATCTCCTGACTTAATAGGTACAAAACTTGATTTGTTAGTCAATACAGAAGATTTGAGAGCAGTAAAAGCTTTTTTACCCGATGGTAGTGAATTAGGCCTTTTACAAGCTACTGGTAAGTGGTTCTATACTAAACATTCGCTTAGAACTAGGAAGACTATCAACAGTTTAAGGTCGAGGAAATTGATTCACTTTACAAATGCAGATGATCCCATATTAATATATTATAAATATCTTGAAGAGGAAGTATCTAAAGGTAAAAAAGCATCAGGTAATAAACTTATAGAATTAAGAAGAGAAATTGAAGATAAAACAGCAGAGTATATATCTAGAGAACGTATGGATGGGGAACGCGAGCATATTGAATTGACAAATAACGATAATATAAGCAAGAAAGATCAAAATATTAAATCTAAACCGTTTAATAAAACAATTTCATACTAATCGGAGGTTATTAAATGGGCATTGTTAATAGACCTTTGTTAACTGGTAAAAATCATCCCATAATTAGTGGGAAATACCTACTTTCTACTAATCAAATTGAACTTCTGTATGAGGAAGTAACAAGGTGGTTAAAAAACAGAGCACCAGGAGCCATTGTTTATGGACGACCACGACTTGGTAAAACTAGGGCAATTAAATATTTATTACATGCACTTACTGAGGAGTTTAATGAAGCATTCCCTGTATTTGTTTATAATTGCCAACATGCTAAAATACCTTCTGAAGCAAGATTTTTCCAATCACTTCTTGTTGATTTAAATCATCAAGATCCATTTACAGGTAAAGCAGATAGTAAAAGATATAGACTTTATAAAATGTTAAATGACGCTGGGAATAAATCCACTGAGAGTCGAATCGTAATAATAATTGATGAAGCTCAAGAACTTCATGAAATGGAGTATGGTTGGTTAATGGATATTTACAATTATTTAGAGAGAGCAGATATTAATTTAACCACTATTTTAGTAGGACAAGCTGAACTAATATCTCAAAGGAATGCCTTTATTAAAACTAAAAAAGCTCAGATAGTAGGACGTTTTATGATAAATGACTATAGATTTACCGGAGCTATAAATTCATCTGATATTCAAACTTGCTTACTAGGATATGACGAGTACTCCGAATATCCAATTGGTTCAGGCTTTTCATTTACGAGATATTTTTTCCCTGAAGAATATGATAATGGATTTAGGTTGAGTAATTACACTGAGTTAATAACTGAATGTTTTAGAGACTTTAGCAATGAGGTGAGCAGAAAAAATAAATTTGAAATACCAATGCAGTATCTAACCAGTTCAATAGAACGTATTTTACTGGATTACGGAGTTGATGGGGAAAATATTGATAAATTATCCAGGAATCAAGTTGAACAAGCAATTAAATACTCAGGTTTTATACAAGCAGAAGTATTCAGTGATATTGTACCTCAATAGGGAAGGAGGGCTATTTTGCGGATGAAAGTTTATTCAGAAAAGGATATAAACCTTCAAAAGAAGTACACCTGGGATTCTAGGTGGGTACAACCTTATGAATCTGCATGGAGTATTTTCAACAAATTCATGTATGTAAATTCAATGTCACGTAATCAGGTGATGTATACCTTGGGGGTAAGGTCAGTTAGAAATAAACAGACAGCTTCATGGAGTAAAAGCGAAGGAGATTTATATTTTTTGGAATCTTTTGATCCAACTCTAATACAAACCCATTTAGGTACTAACTATAAAAAGCTAGTGAATGCAGAATTATGTTATTTATTAGCAGTTTTGTACAAGCCATCGATAGAAAATCTTTTCTTCAGTAATTTTAGATATTGCCACCAATGCTTATCCCAAGGTTTCCATAGCATTTTTCATCAATTTAAATTAATAAATCTTTGTCCTTATCATGATTCTGTATTGTCTTTCATATGTCCAAGTTGTAGTAGGGTAAGCGAGTACAACTTTCTTAATAACTCCTCGAAGGTTTCTGCATATACTTGTATTTGTGGCCACCAGTATATCAGCAAGGCAATTCTATATGAATTTCCAAAGAGGTGGTCACAGCCAATATCTCTAAGCAACAAATCTTCAATAAATAAGTTTCTAACACTTAGTAGTGAAGAAATAACAAGGTTGAGACATATGAGTTATCCAGTATATAGAGATTTAACCCCATTAGCTAATCCTATTGAACTCCTTATAGACGTGGTAAAAAAACAGTATAGTGAAAATCATATAATCTTCCAACATAATCCTAAAAAAAATTCTACTATAAACATTCACAGACCTTTAGGAGTGTCGAAAGATACACTAGGGAATGTTTCCTTAACTCTTTCATTAAGGTCTACTTACAAATCAATTTCTCGTCATTTACGACATAAATATTTTAAAAAACATAAGCAATGTATTGCTAATTTTAGATTGAATAGATATGAAAACAATGGGTATTGTCCTTATGCCTATGCGTTTGCTCACTGGACAGGACAGATTGAAGGTAACTACCCATTATTTGAAATGCGAGGAAACAGAAAAACAATTAATGCTGATATGTTAGACTTTTTTTCTCCAAAAGATCAATTAAATCTCGAATCAATATTTAATGATTGGATAGACATTAAATATGATAAAAAGCGAATCCCACATTCTTATAACTATAAAAACAGCTTTTCTATCAATTTAGACAACCTTTCAACCTCGAAGTGGGTATTTAATAAGGTTTATGCTTATATGCTCGTTAGCCATTTTCACAATTGGCTTGAAGTTGCGAAAATTGAAGCCAGAAAAGAAGTGTTATACACATATCAAATTCCTTTTGTTAAGTACTCAAAAATGCCTTTTTATAGTTATGTATTTACAGACCATAGATCTAGATCCAATTGTGAATTTCATTTGTGGAGTGATGTTAATATTTTATTAAAATCAATACCCAACAATCTCGAGTGTCCTCATCAAATAAGCTAAACAAACTACTTTTATTGTGGATTGACATCAAAAGACTTCTTTTTATGAGAATCCAAGATATTATATTATTGTCTTAATACAATTAAATCAATTTCTTTTGAATTAATAAAAAGAAATAGTAATCGATGTCATATTTCGACAACATTCCTCTAATTAAGACTTTAAAATATTAATTACTTGGTAAAAATTGAAAAAAGGAGTAATGTAATGTGAAAAAAAAATTCGAATTCATAAAACCAAAGGTTATGAAAACTATTGAAAAAGATCCCGAATCTATTTTTAGAGAATTACAGATACCAACTATTAAGGGTTTATGGTCTCAACAAGCTGATATCTTAAGGGAATATTATGAAAGGTATAAAACGAATTCAGATGTGGCTATTGAACTACCTACTGGGACAGGTAAAACCCTTATAGGATTATTAATTGCAGAGTACAGGAGAAGGTGTCATAAAGATCGTGTACTTTATTTATGTCCGACAAAACAATTAGCCAAGCAAGTTTATTCAAAAGCAGAAGAATATGGATTACCAGCAAGTCTCCTTATTGGTCCACAAAATCAATATCCAGAGGAAGAGTACGGAGATTATGTAACCAACAAAGCCATCGGAATTACTACATATAGTGCTATCTTTAACACAAACCCTTATAGGATGGATGATGCTAATACCCTTCTATTGGATGATGCTCATTCTGCAGAAAACTACATTTCTTCTCTTTGGACAGTAGAGATAAAAAGAAAAGAAAATAAAGAAGTTTTTGAAGGCATTATTGAATTATTTAAGGATGATATTTCTGATTACAATTATACAAGAATAATGAATGGTGACAATGAATATTATAAACCCATATATGATCTTATTCCTTATCCAAAATATCTTGAAAAACTACCAATACTGATTGAATTAATTGAGGCGAACATTAATGAATGTCGCAACGCTAAACATCCGTGGTCTAAAATAAATGAAAATTTGGAAGCATGTCAACTGTTCTTCTCTTGGGGAGAAATTAACATAAGACCATTAGTCCCGCCCACGAAAACTCATTCTGCGTTTAGTGATTCAGATCAGAGAATATATATGTCGGCAACATTAGGCGATGGAGGAGAACTTGAAAGAATTTCTGGTGTTAGGAAAATTAATAATATATCTATTCCAAAGGGATGGGAAAAATATAGCAACGGCAGAAGATTGATTCTCTTCCCAAATAGGGTTTTCAATCCAGTTGAATCGTTGAAAGTAGCATTTGGTGCTATTAGTAACCAAGGAAGAGCATTAGTTCTTTGCCCAGACAATCGCACTGCCCAATTTTTTATTTCAAAGATAGAAGAAAAATTATCAGAATATCATATATTAAGTTCATCTGACATAGAAGACAGTTTAGAACCATTTACATCAAGAGAAAAGGTAGTTCTTGTTCTAACAAATAGATATGATGGAATAGATTTATCCGGTGATATATGTCGCTTACAAATCGTCTTTGGGATGCCAGAAGCAACGAACTTACAAGAAGGCTTCTTATGGAATAGGTTGAACGCGAATGCTGTACTAAGTGAGCTAGTAAAAACCAGGATAACACAAGCTCTTGGAAGATGTACACGATCAAATGACGACTACGCCAATGTAATTATGCTTGACCCTAACCTATTAAAATTTTGCTCTAAACAAGAGAATTTGATAGGATTTCATCCGGAAATTCAGGCGGAAATCGCATTTGGACTTAGCAATTCTGAAAAAATTGTATCGGCTGAAGAAATGATTGATTTCATGAATGACTTCATAACTGATAAAGACTATTTTTCCAGTATTAATGAGGCCGTAACAGACATTCGTGAAGAATATGAAAAAAATACTAAGGTGGAAGTTCAAAAATTAACTCTGAATGTTAAAAATGAAATTGATTTTATATACGCCCTTTGGAAAAGAGAATTGGATAGAGCTCTGGAAAAAGCAAAATTAATATTAGAAAATTTAAGTGGTGGAAAGGAACTTGATGGATACCGTGCATGGTGGTATTACTTAGCAGGCAATACAGCGTTCTTATCTAAACAAACAATTCCGATAGATCCAAATCTTGACAAGAGTTATTATTCTTCTGCATTAAGAATGTCCAATGGTATATCGTGGTTGGCTGACTTAATACACTCAGTTCCTGTAGAAAAAGACGTATCTCCAATTGATCCATACCTTTCTACTCAAACAGATAATATTGAATCTGTATTAAATAATCTGGGTCTGGAAGGAATGAGATTTGAAAAAAACATGAAGACATTGTTAGACCTGATTAACAGTAACGAATCTAAAAAATTCGAAAAAGGGTTGGAGGAGTTAGGAACGATCCTGGGATATGAGTCAGTTGAACTAAAAGGAGGGACTGCTCCAGATGGAGTTTGGGTACTAAGAGATAAATTTTTTGGTTTTGAAGCAAAAACTGAGGAAAACGAGGAAGATCCTGTATACAGCGATGCATGTAGGCAAACAGATGGGCATAAGAAATGGATACTTGAACATGCTCCTGTACATGAAGGAGCAACAGTAGATGCTGCAATGATTAGTCATAAGAGGATGATTCGAAAAGATGCTTTACCTCAATCAAGAGATTTATATCATATCAGTGCTGATGAGATTAGGGGTGTAGCATTAAGAGCTACAAGTGTACTTAGGGGAATTCGATCGGTTCTAGCAAAAGATAAGGAACCTAATCTGTTTCATAAAGAGCATATTAGTAACATATTAACTGAGGAAAATTTAAGTTACCGAGATATTGAGGAGTTTCTTAAATCGCAATCACTTGATGACTTGGAGCCATACAATTAAATTATCTATAGGTCTGTACTAGAATACTGACTAAACATTAGGTGTGGATTTAAAGAATTCCATGACTCCAATAGCAACCATATGAACTTGGATGAATATGTCTTAATTAAAACAAACCAGAGAATCCTACTGTTAGACAAACAGTAGGATTCTCTGGTTTCTGTGTTTGTTAAGAATGCATTTAGAGAGTGGGGGAAATTTATGTCGTAATGAAGGGAGGTATTATGTCGTTATACAGGAGTACAAACATGCACTCCTTTTTCTTATTTTTTATTTTAGTTTACATAATATATATTATAGGAAGTAACGCAAAAATAATAAATTCTGTCTCAATCGTTAAGTAAACTTAAGATATTGAGACAGAATAAAAAATTATCCGATTTCTAAAATACGTGCTATTTCATCCGTTAAATCAAAATCACTCATTAAATAGGAATTAAATACTTTGTTATCATTATCATTTCTTGAAACAACCACATTGTTTTCGTCTAACTTAATTCTAATTTCTTTCCCAGTCTTTAAATAAATGATGAAGTCTGCATCTTCAACTTGGACTCGATGATTTGCTAACTGTGTTAAATTGGTTTCATCGAGATTGTTGACCCAATTGACAAGATGTGATTCATCTTCATTTGACGTGATAATTTCTTCTTGTTGCTGTTCGCTTCTATGTACCTGAATTTCATATACATTCTGTTCGTCGATCTTTTGATGCAAAGTGCTTTCAATACTCCTGGCACTTGCGGTATGCGCATATTTATCATTCTTGTAGTCTATATAAACTTCAGCTGATTTTAGGTAACCAAATGCGAGAACAGAGAAAAGTAGGATGGTTAGAAGTCCTTTTGTTGCTTTTTTCATACGAATCACCCGCTTTCCTTTGCAAGCTATTACTAAGGTGAAATCTCCTCTGCTTCACCTCTTTTATCATAACAAAATTTAAAAAGATTGCACTCAATTATGGGAGTTTTTTTATATTTTTCGTTTCATTTTTTCGATCTCTCTAGTACTATTGATTGATTTTCGAAATGACGAGAACAGATTAGAGGGGTAAATCATTATTTAGCGAATTAGTGTTATAACCTCTGAGAATCTTTGCCGTTACGGTTCTGTTAATTATCCATTGATTAAAACGAAGGAGATATGCTCATGCCGTTTTTTGTTGCCGTCCTCCCTCCCCCTCATGTAATGAACCAAATTCAATCTTTCCGGCAGAAATGGGGTTATAGCGAAGCCTCTCCCCCTCATGTAACGGTTAAAGCACCTAGCGGTCTCACTGCAACTGAAGACTGGGTTCCTAAAATTGAACAGATTTGTCGTGGCTTTCCCGCTTTTGAATTAAAGCTTGGAGCGCCTGCCACTTTTGGATCGACTGTATTATTTAACACGGTCTTATGTAAAGAGATTATTACCCTTCATTTATTGCTTGTAGATGCAATTAAACCCTCTATTCAAGAACAAAAGAAGCACTATGAAGTTACGGACTTTATACCGCATTTAACTATTGTACAAAAGAACAGCCAAATGACAGACGACCAATTTTTGAACATAAAACGAGATGCAGAACACACCTTAGACGAGTATGAACCATTTATTGTTCCATCTGTACATATTTTTTCAATGAATATGTCTCATACATACACGCCTGTTCTGGAGTTACCGCTTCGTCCGTTAAAAAAGAGGAATTTCTTTATATGATTATATATCAAACGCCCTGAAGCTTCCCAGGGCGTTTTCATAACTATTCTTTTCCTTTAATCGCTTTTTCTAGTCGTTCTAACCCCTCTTGTAAAACTGATTGCGGACAAGCAATATTAATACGTTCGAATCCCTTTCCCCCTTCACCAAAAATATACCCCTCATCAAGTGCTAGCCTTGCTTCGCCTTGCACAAACTGTTCAAGTTCTTCATGAGACATGTTAAGTTTAGTAAAGTCTAACCATACAAGATAGGTACCCTCTGGCTCAATCACGTCAATTTGTGGAAGTCGCTCATTTATAAATGTCGTAAGGTACGAGAGATTTTCTTGTAAGTAGTCCATAAGATCATCAAGCCATTCTTCCCCATGGTTATATGCCGCTTCTACAGCAGTTATACCGAACGGACTAGGTGCAAACAAACCTAATTTCCCCATATAAGCGTTAAATTTCTCGCGTTTTTCTTCATCCGGGATGATAATGGTTGAAAGCTGCATGCCCGCGAGGTTAAATGTTTTGCTTGGTGCGATACATGTAATTGTATTTGCTGCAATTTCATTTGAAAGGGATGAAATTAACGTATGCTCATACCCTTTGAAAATAAGATCAAAATGAATGTCATCAGACACAATGAGAACATGATTAGCTAAACAAAGCTCAGCAAGTTTTATGAGTTCTTCCTTTTTCCAAACCCTCCCTACAGGATTATGAGGGTTACAAAGGAGTAACATCTTCACTTCCGGATCCGCTATCTTCGTTTCAAGATCGTTAAAATCCATCTCATATTTGCCGTTTTTTCTTACAAGTGGGTTATCAACAACTTCCCGCTCACTCTTCTCTACCATATCTCGAAACGGATAGTACACAGGAGATTGAATGACAACTTTATCTCCCTTTTCTGTATACGTATTAACTGCTGCAGATAGTGCCGGAACGACACCTGGTGTAAATACAATCCAATCCTGTTGAATGGACCAATGATGCCGTCTATTCAACCAGCCTTGAATCGCAGATTTTGTGTTTTCAGTTGGCATGGAGTAACCAAATATCCCATGCTGAATCCTTGTTGTGAGAGCATCAATGACAGGTTGCGGAGCTCTGAAGTCCATATCCGCTACCCACATAGGCAATAGGTCTTCTTTTTCAAAAATGGCCTCAGTATGATCCCATTTTACTGAATGTGTATCAAATCGATTAATTCGTTCATCAAATACGTTCATCATGTGCCTCCAATTGTTCAATAGTCCATCTTTACTTTATCAAATCTTCTCTTATCTGTCAGAGTTATTGCTTATGGACAATAGCTAAAACGCGTTAACAAAGGACAGTTAGCTACTGTGATGATAAAATGAGAAGTAGTCTTTTAAAGAACCGGCCATAGCTGACATATAAAGTGAGGGTTTACCTTATGAATACACTTCACCATGCATTCTGGAGTTATTTCTTTTTCAGAAAGAAAAGCAAACGAACCATTAAATATATTGTCATCGGCGGCATCGCACCTGACCTTATTTATTATGTGATGTTTTTATACTTATTAATAGAACGTAGTATTCAAAAAATCACGAATCCAGACATTAACCTCTCTGTGCATTATTTCATCCATGGGTTATTTGAACACCCTGTCGTTGTTGTACTCCGCCAATTAGGCCATTCGATTGTCATCTGGTTACTTGCCTTTCTTCTATTGATGATCGTACATCGAGGATTTAAGCTAACACCTTTTTCTGGTTTTGTGTGGGGATGGTTCTTGCATGTTGTGGTTGATTTTTTCACGCATGTAAGCGATGCTGTGCCGATTTTTTATCCGCTCAGTCATACGATTATTCCTGGAGTTGTTTCTTATTGGAACGGTGATTATTACGGTGCCGAGTTTAGTTTTACACACGGCCTGCTTCTCCTATCTACGATCATTTATCTCATTGTGGATCGTCGACGAACTAGAAAAGGTTTAAAACAGGGTAAAAATAAAGAAATTCAGTCATAAAAGGAGCAGGCGTTGTCTAAACAGCCTGCTCCTTTTTCTTATTTATTTAATGACGTGTTTTTCTTCGTCACTCTGTTGCGAATTAAGATTGGTATAACCGATAGTAAGATGAAGACTCCAACAGCGAGTGCAATAATTTTTGGATTACCTGATACGAGGCTGCTGCCTAAAAAATTGTAAGCAAAAGTCCCAGGTATAATGCCAATTAGCGTACCGAAAAAGAATGAAGTAAACCGTATTTTAGATAAACCAGCAGAATAACTAATTAAATCAAAGTTAAAGAGCGGAACGAATCGAAAAAAGAGAACATAGAAAAATCCATTTTTCTCAAGCTGTTCTTGTAGCTTTCGTCCTTTGCCCTGCCAATCTTTATTAGCAATTGACTTTCCAAGTTTTCTAGCGACAATAAATGATAAAACCGCTCCTCCAGTTGCCCCGATCACCGTGTATAATGTACCGAACAATGATCCAAACGCAAGTCCTCCTGCAATCGATAAAACGGATGCCGGGAAGAAAATCAAGGGGCGTATCGTGTAAATAACCATGTAGACAATTGGAGCAAGTATACCGAATGATAAAATCCAATCTCTGATTTCTTCCACTCTAAAATCTAGATAAGATCGACTGAACCAGACCAAGAGCATGACCGTTATTAAGATGAGTGCCCATTTTAAAACTACTTTTGCACGCATCGTCTCCCCATCCTCTCTGTATCCTTCTTCTAACAAGCATACACGAAAAATCTTAAAAGGGCTGTAAGATGGCTTACGTCAGTACAAAAATGGAAGCTTATGAAAGTACCTTGTTGTAAACCATAATAATTGTGAGGATAATCAGACAGCTACTTATTAAACCTTCTCCCTTAGAGGCGGTTTTTAAATAAAGTGGAAAACGAACGCGAAGTGGGATGGGATAAAACAACTGAATTCCTCTTACTGTCATCGCATCTAAAACAATGTGACTCACAATTCCTACTAAAAGACCCGTTTGGATAAGGTGATCATATTGAAAAGTAAAACTAGATGTTAACCAGTAGACAAGAATAATAAAAAGAATGCTGTGCGTAATGGTTCGATGTCCAAAAAAACGGCTAATCCCTTTGGATAAAGCTTTTGCTCTTCTACCGGTCCAGGAACCTGGATGACAAATGTCAGGCAAAAGTCCTCCAAATAGACAGGCTCCGTAAAATACAATTAACTCTGGAGCATCAAGTTGATCTGTTATGTAGTAGCTTTGTGCGGCAACTCCTAAGCAAATACCGCCAATGGCATGGGTTTTCCCCTCCATTTCATTCCTCCTTGATCTGTGACTTCTTGTTTGTTTGATTGGAAAGTGCCATTTTAGAGGGGTGGCAATCATATGTTCGCATACCAATTATTATATCACAAATTTCCTTGCTCATATACAAAGAAAACCCGCTTTTTAGGCGGGTTTTCTAGATTTTATATGGGCTTTTGGACTTTCTTAATTTCTACTGCGTCGCCCGTCTCACTCACGTCAACGACAAATGACCCGTTGCTATACCGATCATTTGGTCGATAGGTTGCTGGGTCTACCTCAATTGGTTCTCCCTTTTTCGTTCGAACGATAATGAGATCCTGTTTTGTTACAGCCTCCGCTCCAATGACCCGATGAGGATTTGATTTCAGTTCACGTAACATCACTACACCGCGTTTTGCTCTCGTTGTTATTTCAAATTCACTTAGCTGCATTTTCTTCACAGCCCCTCGATGAGTGGCTAGGAATATGTCATGCTTCGCAGTTGGCTCATAAATGATCCCGCTCACGACGAAATCGTCCTCTTTTAAGTTAATGCCTTTTACTCCGCTCGCTCGTTGGCCAACTAGACTAATTTCTTCTTCTTTAAATCGAAGTCCATACCCAAAGTGTGTGGCTAGGAAGACTTCTTTACTACCGTTCGTTGTGTAAACATCTACCAATTCATCTTCTTTTTTTAACTTAAGCGCCATCAGTGGCTTAGAATACCGCTGAGCTTTATATTGAGAAAGCTCTGTTTTCTTAATCATACCCTGTTTCGTTACAAAGACGAGGTATTGATCTTCTTTAAACTCTTTTATTTCCATGGCTTCAATAATTCGCTCGTCAGACTCAATTGATACAATGTTAGCCACATGCTGTCCAAGATCTTTCCATCTGATTTCAGGTAGCTCATGCACAGGCAAATAAAGGTAGCTACCTTTGTTCGTAAAGAGCAAGATGGTATGAGTGGTATTGCTATCAAATTGACGAAGGAGCGTATCCGTTTCTTTCATCCCGAAGTCTTTTCCATTCGATGCAGCATAAGAACGTGGACTTGTTCTTTTTACATAACCATCTTCTGTCACAGTGACAATCACGTCTTCTGAAGGAATCATTACTTCGAGATTGACTTTAATATCTTCAATTTCATCTTCTATAATGGTCATACGTTCATCCGCATATTTCTTACGAATTTCAAGTAATTCTTTTTTAATGAGGTTTACAAGCTTTTTCTCGCTACCGAGAATCGTTTCAAGCTTATTAATCAATTGACTTAACTCTTCTGATTCCTTTTCTAGCGTTGTAATATCAGTATTCGTTAAGCGGTATAGTTGTAAATTCACAATGGCTTCAGCCTGGGCATCTGTAAAGTCGTACTGAGTCATTAAGTTGTTTTTAGCGTCGCGCTTATCTTTAGATGAACGAATTGTTGCAATGACTTCATCCAAAATAGAGATTGCGCGAATTAACCCTTCCACAACATGCTGGCGATCTTTTGCACGCTTCAAATCATACTCAGATCGCCGAATCACGACTTCCTTCTGGTGCTCAATATAAGCCTTGAGTATTTGCTTTAATCCCATTTGTTTCGGTGTTTTGTTGTAGATGGCAACCATGTTGTAATTGTACGTAATTTGAAGATCCGTCGCTTTATACAAGTATTTCAGTATGCCATTTGCGTCAGCTTCTTTTTTTAGTTCAATCACAAAACGAAGGCCGGTGCGATCTGTTTCATCACGCACTTCAGAAATCCCTTCAATTTTGCGATCAACACGAAGCTCATCAATTTTTTTAACAAGGTTCGCTTTATTGATTTCATAGGGAATTTCCGTCACAACAATTTGTTGACGCCCGCCGCGAACTTCTTCAATATCCGCCTTGCCACGTAAAATGAACTTTCCTTTACCTGTTTCGAACGCTTTTCGAATACCTTCAGTACCTTGAGCAATCCCCCCAGTTGGGAAATCTGGTCCTTTAATGACGCCCATTAATTCTTGGAGTGTAACGTCAGGATTCTCCATCTGCATCACGGCTGCATCAATGACCTCACCAAGGTTATGAGGAGGGATGTCCGTAGCGTATCCAGCTGAAATACCTGTTGAACCATTGACGAGAAGGTTAGGAAAACGTGCAGGTAGAACAATTGGCTCATTTTGCGTATCGTCAAAGTTTGGTGCAAACTCAACCGTATCTTTATCAATATCACGAAGAAGTTCAGATGAAATAGCAGCCAGTCGCGCTTCTGTATAACGCATCGCTGCAGGAGGGTCTCCATCAACACTCCCGTTATTCCCATGCATCTCCACAAGAATGTTACGAACTTTCCAATCCTGAGTCATACGCACCATCGCATCATAAACAGAGGTATCTCCATGTGGATGGTAGTTACCTATGACGTTACCAACCGTTTTGGCTGATTTCCGAAACGGTTTTTCGGCTGTATTTCCTTCATGATGCATCGCATAAAGAATCCGGCGTTGTACAGGCTTCAAACCGTCCCTTGCATCAGGCAGGGCACGGTCCTGAATAATGTATTTACTATACCGCCCAAAAGCGTCGCCGAGGACATCTTCAAGCGGTAGATCTAGAAATTTTTCTGCGTTAGCCAATGTTACGCCTCCTCTTCAATAATGGAAATGTTTTCATTTTCGATGATGTTCGTTTCTTCATTTAGTCCGAATGCCACATTTGATTCAATCCACTGCCTACGTGGTTCGACTTTATCTCCCATAAGGACGGAAACGCGTCGCTCTGCACGTGCAATATCTTCAATCTTCACACGAATTAACGTGCGGCTTTCAGGATTCATCGTTGTTTCCCATAATTGATCAGCGTTCATCTCACCAAGACCTTTATAGCGTTGAATCGTATAGCCTTTTCCAACTTTTTTCATCGCTTTTTTCATACCTTCTTCATCCCACGCATATTCAACAACTTCTTTTTTCCCTTTCCCTTTACTAACTTTGTACAGGGGTGGAAGAGCAAGAAATACTTTTCCATGCTCCACAAGTTGTTTCATATAGCGGTAGAAAAACGTTAATAGAAGCACTTGGATATGGGCACCGTCCGTGTCAGCATCGGTCATGATAATGACTTTGTCATAATTCGCATCTTCAATATCAAAGTCAGGGCCAACTCCCGCTCCAATCGCATGAATGATTGTATTAATCTCTTCGTTTTTAAAAATATCCTGCAACTTCGCTTTTTCTGTATTGATGACCTTTCCTCGTAGCGGAAGAATTGCCTGTGTTCGTCGATCGCGTCCTTGCTTTGCAGAACCACCAGCAGAATCACCCTCAACAAGATACAACTCATTTTTCTTCGGATTTCGAGAAGTGGCCGGGGTAAGTTTACCACTAAGAATGGTTTCTTTGCGCTTCCCTTTCTTTCCCGATCGCGCATCTTCACGCGCCTTTCTTGCTGCTTCACGTGCCTGAGCGGCTTTGATTGACTTTTTAATGAGCATCTCACTAATAGAAGGATTCTCTTCTAGAAAATATGAAAATTGACCGGATACAATCGCATCAATTGCTGAACGTGCCTCACTCGTTCCGAGCTTACTTTTCGTTTGACCTTCGAACTGAAGCAATTCTTCTGGAATACGGACCGAGACGATTGCTGTAAATCCTTCTCGAATGTCATTTCCTTCAAGATTCTTGTCTTTTTCTTTTAAAAGATTCACTTTCTTTGCGTAGTCATTGATGACACGTGTAATGGCCGTTTTCATACCTGACTCATGTGTACCACCGTCTTTGGTTCGAACGTTGTTTACAAAAGAAAGGACATTTTCTGAAAAACCATCGTTGTATTGGAATGAAAAGTCTAGTTCTATCCCGTTGCTTTCTCCGTTAAACGTGACAACTGGATGGAGCGTTTCTTTATCTTCGTTTAAATAATCGATAAACGCCTCGATACCGGTTTCATAATAGAAAACTTCTTTGCGGTCGTGACGCTTATCATCTAATTCGATTTTCAGTCCCTTTAATAAAAAGGCTGCTTCACGTAGGCGCTCACTAAGCGTGTCATAGTTATAATTTAATGTACTAAACATTGTCGGATCGGGCTTAAAGTGTATGGTTGTACCGGTCTTACGGGTTTTCCCGATGTTTTCAAGGGTTGTCGCTGGCTTCCCGCCGTTTTCGAAACGCTGTTTAAATATAAAACCATCCCGATGGATCGTTACCTCTAACCATTCGGAAAGAGCATTTACAACGGAAGCCCCAACACCGTGCAATCCACCACTCGTTTTATAACCACCCTGTCCAAATTTACCTCCTGCATGGAGAATGGTTAGAATAATTTCTGGAGTAGGTTTACCCAGTTTGTGCATACCAACGGGCATTCCACGACCATTATCTTCAATGCTAACACTATTATCTTCATATAAAGTAACGTTGATTTCATCTCCATGTCCGGCAAGAGCTTCATCAACTGAATTATCTACAATTTCATAAACAAGATGATGGAGGCCTCTTGAGTCAGTGCTCCCGATATACATTCCAGGACGCTTTCTCACCGCTTCCAATCCCTCTAGAACCTGGATTGAATCATCGCTATATTCTTGCTTTTGTTTTGTTACCATGTTTTTCCCCTTTCAACTTGCTGTATAGACTAGCCTACCATATGAGAACGGGTGTTTCTATCTTTTTTGTACCCAATCCTTTTTTAAAGCATTGCCAGATCTGATTGTTTTTAATAGCGGGATCGACTTTTATAGACTCTTAGTGCGTTCGTTACATTAAAATGATATTTGACTACTATTAAAACGGCGGGCTTTTCCACCCAATAAATTAAGCTAGAAATCCATTCATTCTAAACGTATTAAAAAAACCTGCACATTGGCAGGAGAGAAAAAAACATCGAACCGTATTGTACCTTAATGTTTAGTCTTCATCAATTGTTTTCACGACATGGACGTTACCTTCTTCATAACCAAGTGTAACGATATGACCTTCTTCAACCGACTCCCAATCAGATTTATCGGCTAAATAAGGAGTTTTATTAACAATAAGATAATAATAAGGTTTTTCCACTGGCGCGTTTGTCGCCTCTTCTGCATCTTCATTCGTTACTTCTGCATCACTTTCATTACCGCTCGTATCTTTGTTCTGCTCCACTTCTGCTGTTACTTTTGGTTTTTCATATCGAATTAGCTTTTCTTGAACCTCTCCAGTTTTATAAGCAAGGTTCTCATCTTGTCCATTTGCAAAAGCCGTGCTTATGGCAAGTACGAAACAAAGCAACAAAACAGACAGAATGGTTCCTCTTAACATGTTCATATAGAGGCTCCTTTCAACGTACTTTCGCTCTTAGTTTACCATAGATTTTTTGTTAAGTAGTACGTTTTCTAATAATCTGTTGGATCGTTTCATTCATAGGACAAGAATTTCGCGTAAGTAGCCAGAAATTATCCTTGAAACAATCAAACAAAACAAAAGGCATTTTCTATTATTCATAGAATGATTTAAGTTAACTTTTTATCATTATTCGGTGTCATTTAAGGTTAACTTCACTTCTATATCATGTAAAACCACAGTATATACTTGAATTAAGTTAACTCGCCTCATTTAAGGTTAACCTAATTAAAATATATGTTGACATAAAACGTTTTTTCTTTTACGATTCATTATAGTGATAATGAAAGCGAGGTTCAGTCATGAGGAAGATGAAAACAATTGATTTAGTTTATGCAGGAATGTTTGCAGCATTAATGGCGGTTGGCGCCAATATCGCGCAATTTCTCGTAGTAGGTGGCGTACCCATTACTTTACAAACGTTTTTTGCCATTTTAGCTGGTCTATTACTCGGCAGTCGACTTGGGTCCATTTCCATGATCGTCTATACGCTCGTTGGTCTTGCTGGTGCTCCAGTATTTGCTCAGTTCACAGGTGGCCCTGGAGTTTTATTTAAACCAACATTCGGATTTATTCTTTCTTATATTTTAGTAGCGTACGTTGCAGGGAAAATTGTTGAATCGAAATCAAAGCCAACAGTCATGACATTTATGATTGCTAGTTTCACTGCATTTATTTTGAATTATGTCCTTGGTACAAACTATATGTATTATGCGTACAAATTCTGGGCTGACGCTCCTGAAGGATTTACTTACGGTATGGCATGGTTATGGATGTTGGCGCCGCTACCTAAAGATATCCTGTTATCCGTTGTAGCTGCCCTTATTTCACCTCGTATATACGCTGCCGTTTCTAAAACATCCAAACGTCCACAGGTAGCTTGATAAGTCATTCCTCTATTCCCAATAGATGAATATAACTAAACCGCCGGTAAACTACCGGCGGCTTTTTTTATAGTTATCTTACTCTTTCACGGTTTGCTTTGATTTACCTGAATTTAAGAACAGTGATACGACAAACATCAGTGCAAGAAATACTATGACAAGACTGAATCCACCTTTAGCACCAAATGCTTCAGAAACAATACCGATGATATAACCCGCGATACCGCCACCTATTCCGGAAGCCACATAAATCAATCCTAGTGCTGTACCTGGATTTTTTGAAATAGTTGTTCCAAAAGCGGTTGCGGTAGGGAATAATGTTGAGAAAAACAATCCCGCTCCTGCAAACAAGTACGGTACTTGATTTGCAAAAAAGAAACTAATGGCGACGATAATCACTGAACCTAGTGAAAATGAAATCATAATTAAGCGCTCATTGATTTTATTGGCAAGATAAGCGACACCTAGTCGGCCAATCATAAAGAAAACCGAAAAGAGCGAAAGAATAGTAGCAACCATATCAGATTTTGCTTCAGTTGAAATCCCTCCGAGTTCAAGAGATTTTAAATAAGGTGGAAAGAAGTTTGTGAATGAAACTTCAGCAGATACTTCGAAAATCAAGAAGAACATTAAAAAGATCATCTGTGCATCTTTTAACATTGGAATAAATGCTTTCAAATTGATTTTTTCTGCTTTTCCATCCGGGAATTTGACTGACGTTACGTAGAAAATCACGAGAATGTTCAGAATGGCAATCGCGAGATAGAAATAGCGCCATGAAGCAAACTGAAACATGTAGTTTAGAAGTTGAGGGAAAATAATCATCCCAAGACCATAAATCCCCATCGCTAAATTAAACATTTGGTTTTGTTTTTCTGGATAAGCAGCAGGCACAATGGCGTTAGACGCTACGCCTAGCGCACCCAAACCAAATCCGATTAACATATAAAAACCGAGAAAGAAAGTAATATTTGGTGCAAAGCCTGTACCGGCAAAACCGAGTCCCATTACAATCGTGGCGAAGATCACCATTATTCTTAACCCTTTTTTGTCAGTTAAATAGCCAAAGATTAAACTAGCAAGCGTAAAGCCTAGCTGAAAGATTAAAACAACGAGTCCAAATTGACTCATATCAAGCCCAATATCGGTTTCAACTTGATCGAGCACAATTCCCTTTGTATTTGTTACCCCACCTGACACAAACTGAGTAAACAATAAAATAATTAATGCATGAATACTTTTTCCTTTTGACATTGCCCGTAACCTCCAAAAATTAATCTAAGACAGGGGATTCCACGGGCACTCTTACTTAAAACTTGCAAATATTTTCCGACTTTTTTGGGGGAGCGTTTCCATCACTATCATCAGTGAGATAGAAAACCATAAAAAAAGTTGTAGAGGAACTCCTCTACAACTTACTTCATTGTATAAACAGTAAACGTTGCGATGAAATAAATAATAACAATTAAAATAGACGGGAGCATATAAAAAAGCGTACTCCGCTTATTTTTTCGGGTAATGCTATACAAAATAACAAGCACGACGATGATAGAAGAAACGGTCGTTATGATGTTAGAAGGACTGGCATGTCGAAACAGATTCGTTTTGAAATAAATGGCATCTGTAAAAGAAAGAAGCATAATATTAAAGGCATTACTGCCGAGTAACGAGCTTACCCCCATACTATAATTTCTCAATTTTAATGCAGTAGCCACACTTACAGCATCAGGAAGTGATGTACTTGCTCCGACAAGAAAAGATCCAACAAAAGAGGCGCCAAGTCCTGTGCTCTCTGCAATTCGATCCGCAGTTAATGTGAGTATGGTCCCTACGATCATAATTCCTACCGCTGACAAAATAAACATGGTTAAGACTCTTTGATAAGATAATTCTCCATATTTTTCATTTCTACGACTCTTTCTTTTCACTTGTTCTTCCGTTTGACGATTAATCCATTTAACGCCAACAAAGTAAACAAGTACTAAAATGACGGAACTATAGCCAATGTGGAAGATGCTCGCTGGTAGAGTTAACGATAGGCCGGCAACCACAATCAGTGTCATCACGATAACTAAATAGATATAGAGTTTACTACCTAAATCAGTTTGGCCCATAATTTGTTCTCGTCGGTAAACCATATCAAGAACTGCAAGAGCTAATAGATTAAATAAATTACTTCCAAGTAAATTCCCAATTGCAAGATCGGGACTATCGATGGCGATCGCTGTGACACTTGAAGTTAATTCCGGAAGCGAAATAGCGGCACCGATAATAATTCCCATAAAAGCAGAGGATGTTTTGGTTTTTTCACTAATGGCATCTCCGTACATGGCGAGACGAGTTGCCACAAAATAAGTTGCAATTGCCGCTAAAATAAATAGTAGTATGGTGAGATATAAGTTCATAGACGTTCTCCTTCGAATGTTCGTTATCACCTTCACCATTACCTTCGCTTCAAAAAACTAAACTATTACTTTCAGAATGTATTTAAAATGTAATGGTTCAAAATTCTCGATTATTGATACCAAATCATCCATATTCGAGAAGTAACATTAAAAATCTGCCCATATTCATGAATAAAAACCCCGCTCTAAATGAGCGAGGGTTACAATTTTGCTTATTACAGAAGAAACTTAGACGGCTCCGTAAGGACTTTATAATGCTGCCATTCATAAGGCAGTAATTGTTGATATCGTTTTTCTAAATAACGATTATCCACTAGCAATAAAAGGCCATGATCCGATTCGGTACGTATAAGCCGTCCACCAGCCTGTTGTACACGGTTCATCCCTGGATAAACATACGTATACTCAAACCCATTTCTCCCACCTTGATCAAAGTACGTTTTCATTAATTGGTGTTCGGTGTCAAAGTTAGGCAATCCAACCCCTACCACGGCCACACCTGTTAAACGCTCTCCCTTTAAATCAATGCCTTCTGAAAAAACCCCTCCCACTACAGCAAACCCCACTAAACTTGTCTTACGGTCAGACGAAAACTTGTTTAGAAAATCTTCTCGTTCTTGTTCTGTCATACCGCTTTTTTGGATTATCGTTTCTGTTTGAACAGAAGCGGTATAGGCACCATAAACTTCTTCCATGTACCCATATGAAGGAAAAAAGAATAAGTGATTTCCAGGGTTCGCTTTAACAACATTCTCGAGAAGGGAAACGAGTGAGGGCAACGTCCGTTCTCTGTCACGATACTTCGTTGAAAGTGGTGCGATATAGACTTCTGCATGCTCACGTGGAAACGGAGACGGAATTCGTACCGCATAATCCTCCACTTTCCAACCGAGCATGTTTTGATAATACGAAAAAGGCGTAAACGTGGCTGAGAAAAAGACGTTCGCTCGAAATCCTTTCCTCATTTTTTGAAGTAGTTTAGAAGGATCAAAGCAAAACAGCTTGATTTTCACTTCTGACTTTCCTGCCTCTATATACGTAATAAATCGTTCATCGTAAAGTTTTGCAATCCGAATAAAGTTCTGCGCTAAAAAGTACGTTTCTAACAGAAGTTCATCATTCCCTTGTTGTAACAGCACTTTCTCACTTTCTTGTACAAACGTATCAAGTTGCACAATCAGTTCCTCATCCACTTCTGATAAAACGAGAGATCCGTTTTGAGTTGATTTGCGATAATCCAGGAACGTACGATTAAGCTCAGCTGCAGCACCTGAAATACCGTTATGATGATTTTTATAAGCTCGCTTTAGGTTTAGAAATGGGGATTTCGTTAATTCTGCTGAATACATTTCTCGTGCACGATCCACAAGATTATGTGCTTCATCAACTAGTACGGTCGTTTGCTTTTTTTGTTCCTCAATTAACCTTTTTAGGGAGACGCGTGGATCGAATAAATAATTATAATCACAAATAACCGCATCCGCTGTATAAGACAAATCAAGGGACAGTTCAAAAGGACATAATTGGTGTTTTATGGCATATTGTTCAATTACGCTACGAGTAATAAGGGTTTCGTTGATTAAGAGATCAAGCATCCCTTCGTTAACACGATCGTAATAGCCATCTGCAAATTCACAATATTCCTTTTGACAAATGGTTTTTTCTTTAAAACAGATTTTATCTCTTGCTGTAATCGTAACGCAAGAAGCTTGAAGGCCAGTCTTCTCCATTAGGTGAAAAGCTTCCTGTGCTGTTTCTCTCGTAATGGTTTTAGCGGTAAGGTAGAAAATCTTTTTACCAAATCCTTCACCCATTGCTTTTATCACAGGAAATAATGTACTGATTGTTTTCCCAATGCCAGTTGGCGCCATCGCAAAAAGCGTCGCTTCCTCCTGTACGGTTTTATAGACGGTTCCCGCTAACTTTCGTTGACCTTCTCTATAAGTGTCAAAGGGAAAGGAAAGGGTTTTGCAGCTTTCGTTACGCATCGCAATGTGTTTCTGCTTCCACTTAGCAAACGGGGCATATGTCTCAATCATGTGCACCATGAATTCTCGCAAATCAGATGCTGTTTGATTTTGTTGAAACCGAATAATGTCATTCGACTCTGATTGGATATATGTTAATTGGATGGTGATTTGATCAAGATTATATTTCTCAACAGCCATATATCCATAACATTTCGCTTGTGCCCAATAGACAGGGTGCGTCTGTTCATTCACTTCAGAGAGCGGGAGAGATGTTGATTTAATTTCGTCAATCATATAGTGATTACCGTTCATTAGCAGACCATCGCACCGTCCTTCGATATGAAAGGTCATTTGTTCGTAATTTATCATAGTATCAAAAGGTACTTCCTTTTGATCCCTTTCACCATAAGTTTTTTGAACCATCTGATGAAGTCGGGTTCCCTCCGTCAACGTTGTCGTCGTTCGAAATCGCTGATCAATACTTCCGCTTCGAAATGCATACTCAACGAGCGGTCGCACTGATACATGAATTGTATCTTCCATCTTATCACCTATTATTTTCGTTTATGCACTCTCATTGAAAGGCCACCTTTGATCCGCAGGGAAACAAGCGGCTCTGCTTCGACAGGTTGATCATGTAGTTGCTCAAGATGAAAGCTTTTTCCTATTGTTGAAAATATGAGTTGAGCCTCATAAGTAGCAAATTGGCTCCCAATGCAACTTCTTGGCCCTCCACCAAATGGAAAATAAGCAAATGGGGCAGCCTTCTCTTTCATGCGGTATAGCAAAAATTGATCCGGATTTTCAAAGAATGATGGATTACGGTGCATGACGTAGGGGCTAATCAAAAACGATGATCCCGATTTAAATTGATGTCCCATTAGTTCAACGGGTCTCAACGTTTCTCTCAAGATGACCCAGGCTGCAGGGTAAAGTCTTAATGTTTCTTTAAAAAACAGATGGGTAAGCTCATATTGATGATTACCTGATTCTCCTACCTCCAGCCATTCCTTCACAAGTTGCTGTTCAATCCCCTCATTTTTTGAGAGTTCATACCACATCCACGATAGCACGTTAGCGGTTGTTTCGTGACCGGCAATAAGCATAGTTAGAATTTGGCTTCTCACTTCTTCGGTCGAAAGACGAGATCCGTCAGCGTACGTTGATGCTTGAAGGAGTGAAAGTAAATGCTCTCCTTTAGGTGTGTTTTGAATTAGCTGATCAGCTAATTCATTTAAGCGCCTTTTTCCTATCTTGTATTGTTTATTCCGCTTTGATGGTACAACCTCTGGTGATGGAAAAGGTAGAAATAAATCAGATGCAGATTTCTCGATGATATGAGTGACCGCCGTGACGAGTTCAGTACTTTCTTTCTTTGAAATATCTTGACCAAACATCGCTTTCATTATAATTCTTAACGTTAACCTCATCATTTCTGAGCTAATACAAATTTCTTGTCCATCACGCCATTCTCCAATAAACTGCTTCGTTTCTTCGAGGATAATAGAGATGTATTTGTTCATTGCTTCTTTATGAAAAGCGGGCATTATTATTTTTCGCTGCTGCGCATGCGTTTCGCCTTCTGAGGTTAATAATCCCCGTCCAATCGTTTTACTCAACAAGGAAGCAGAGTTTCCTTTTTGAAAAGAGGCCGCATTGGTAACAAGGATTTGCTTAACTGCTTCAGGTTGATGGACAACAAACGAAGAAGCACCGAGTTCTACGAAATCCGCTATGTCCCGAGTTTTTGACAAAAAACCTAATGGGTCTTTTCGAAAAGAGAGATAATTCTTTAAACGAAAACCAGATAACGTTTCAACACTCACAAAAACCACCACTCACCATTTTCCTCTATTATAGAAAGAACTAGATCGTACTTGCAATTTATAACAGGTTACAATGCAAAAAAATGCTCTCGCAAACAGCGAGAGCATTTTGGCCTATTTCACATTAATCGCCCAGTTACCGTTTCGGAATATCGCTTCTGTTGTGCCGTCTGATTTGACACCATCAATATCGAGTTCTCCTGAACCCATCATAAAATCAACGTGCGTGATACTGTTGTTTACACCATGTTGATCGAGTGCTTCATCATCCATATCCGCTCCGCCTTTAATACTGCTCGGATAAGCCTTTCCGAGAGCTAAATGACAAGACGCATTCTCGTCATAAAGCGTGTTGAAGAAAATAAGCCCAGATTGAGAAATAGGCGATTCGTGTGGCACGATCGCGATCTCACCTAGTCTCCGCGAGCCCTCATCCATGTTCAAAAGATTTTCAAGCGTTTCATAACCTTCTTCCGCTGAAAAATCCACTACTTTACCATCTTTAAACGTTAAGGAGAAATGATTGATTAAGTTACCACCATAGCTTAATGGCTTCGTACTAGCTACAGTCCCATTCACGCCATATTTATGCGGTAACGTAAATACTTCTTCAGTCGGCATATTTGCATTAAATTCAGTGCCTTGTTCTGAAAGGGAAGATCCACCTTTCCATATATGTCCTTCAGGGAGTTCAATTTCAAGATCAGTGCCAGGTGCCTTATAAACAAGTTTCTTATAGTTTCGATCATTCAGTACTCCTCTTGCTTTAGCAAGAGTAGCGTTGTGATCATTCCAGGCAGCAATTGGATCTTCCTGATCTACCCGTGTAATCGTAAATATCTGGTCCCAAAGCTTTTCAATTGCTTTCTCTTCCGAAGAATCAGGGAAGATTTTCTTTGCCCATTCTCCATTTGGAATCGCAACGATGGACCAAGTAATTTTGTCGTTCATTGTATACTTACGGAAATTTTTCATTGCTTCGCCACTCGCTTTATTTGAAGCAGAAATACGCGAAGAAGAAATTCCTTTTAATAAATCAGGATTTGTGGAGCGGATAGACAAAATAGCTGCGCCTTCTTCAGCAAAGTGATCGTACATCTTCACACGCCATTCAGGAACGTTTTCTAGCACATCCTGGGCAGCATTTTCATACCATAAACGGTCTAGATCATCATCACTCCAATTAATATGTACAGTCTTTGCGCCTATTTCGTAAGCTTTCTTTACAACAATTCGAGTAAAATCAGCGCCTTCAATCGATGAGTTAATGACAAGCATTTGATCATTTTGTAAATTAACCCCTCGTTTAAGGGCAAGTTCAGCATACTTTTCTAACATGATTTGTTCTGGCAATGTAATTCCTCCTTAGTTTCCATACGACTACTTAAAATTTTAACAAAACAGACTCTTTCTGTCCTCTTAATCGTCATGATTTGTTTAAACTATTGGAAAGTGGTGTGAAAAATGACAAAATTAAATTCTAATCTCTCAAATGAATGTTTATGCCATCCTACGATGACTGTATTTGGAACAGGCGAAGTGAGCGCGCCGCCGGATCGAGCGGTCATCATAACCGGTGCTACGTCTACTTCAGAACAAGTAGCTGAAGCTCAGGAAGAAAATGCGATGCACATCTCAGCAATTGTAGTGTCTCTCCAATCGTTGGGTATTCCTTCAGACGATATTCAAACAACCGATTATCGGATTGAAGAAAATGTACGTTACGAAAACAATGTCAAAATCTTACTTGGCTACAAAGTAACGCATCTCCTTAAAGTATATGTTGAACCGGTGAGCAATGCAGGAGCTGCAATCGATGCAGCAGTGGCTGCAGGAGCAAACGTAGTTTCAGATATTCGTTTTGAGTTAAAAGACCCAAAGACTGTTTACCAAAAAGCATTAGGCAATGCGATAAAAGATGGAGAGCAAAAAGCTAAATCGATGGCACATAGCCTTGACCTATCATTACCACATACCCCTCACCAAATTGTTGAAATCAGTTCCGCCTCTCCTTCTCCACGGATGTTTAGCGAGGTTCAAGCCACCCAAATCCAACCAGGTCAACTAGTGATAACAGCGCAGTTAAAAATGATTTATCTTCTAATATAAAAAAAGGGCGCATGAAACGCCCCCGCCCATTCTTACTTTGTCATTGCATGTTCAACTTTAATGCAGCGATCCATAATGACCTTAATTTCGTGATCCTTCCCATATTCATACGCTTCTTCGTTCATCACGCCTAGTTGTGCCCAGAAAACATCTGCTCCGATATCAACGGCATCTTTCATAATATCGGGAAGAAACTCACTTCGTCTAAAGACGTTAACAATATCAACGTGGCCTTGAATATCTTTCAGAGAATCTACTGCTTTTACTCCAAGCGCATCATCTATCGTCGGGTTAACTGGAATAATGTCATAACCTGCATCCATCATCGCTTGAGATACCATAAAAGAGGTTCGATTTGGATCGTTAGACAAGCCTACAACAGCAATTCGTTTTTTTGTTTTTAGAATGTGACCAATTTCTTCTCTTGATGGGTTTTGAATCGTCATTTACACTCGCCCCTTTGTTTTTTGTATAAGTCTATTATAAAAGATGTCAGACAACAGCAACACTATTTCGCTCAAATGCGAGAATAGAGCCGAGTCATTTCTCTCAGAATCAGCTCGGGGCAATCATATGGGATATTGTGTCCCGCCCCCTCTGCCTTTATGTAAACTGAACGAGAAGAAAGACTGGATTGCTCTTGAATTAACTCGGCCCATACTTTCTCAAACAAAATAGCCTCTGACTTCGGTATACCTGCACATATTTGTTTTTCTGCAGAATAGGCCCCATCTCTTCCAATAACCGTTAAAGGGATGTCTGGAAAACTGTCTTTATTTAATCGCTTGGCACTTTGAGACATGTGACGAATTTCAGACCCTACAGCTCGGTATAAAGATGGATCCGTTTCGTGTGCAATTAAAGCTTGCTGCACTTCCAGCTCCCATAACTTGAACTTTTCAGGTAGTTCTGGCTGGATTTCCCTTAATAGATTTTGTTGAGTCATACTCGCATATGCTTCACACTTTTGTATCCAATAATCATCTGAATTCGTTTCATCAGAATGTTCCACTTCATTAATTCGTTCAATGTTAATCGACGTTGAGTCAATTAACAGAACACCAGAAACGAGATCTGGATAGCGTATAGCAAAATCCTGTGCAATCAAACCGCCATAAGAATGACCTGCAAGTAGTACTTTTTGATTTATTTCTAACGCAGAGAGTAGGGTAAATAATTCAAAGCTTGCTTCTTCAACTGTACTTTCTTTTTTAATAAACCTACTTCTCCCATACCCTGCACGGTTATAGGCTAAAACTGTCAGTTCACTAGTCATCATCTCCTTCCACTCATATAGTGAGCCACCAATTCCCGATAACAACACGATTGGCGTAGTATGATGATTAGTAAAAAGATATTCTATACCACCATTATTTGTTGATATAATCGATGAATTTTGCATTCTAATTCCTCCCTATACCCAATCGTAACTCAAAACGATTGGGTATTTGAACAATAATTAGATTTTTTTGATTTTTCCTAAAAAAAGTCGTGTCTAGAGAAGAGTTTTGCTATACTTTACCTAATATTATGGAAGGGAGATACCACTATGTTAAAAATTCTAGTGCTAGTGACATTACACAGGAGGGACGACTCACTTTAATATAAATGACTCCCTCCTGTCTTTCTATTGTCGGAACTTACAATGAAAGTTGGAGGATTATGTCTTCATTACCAAAACGGAATCTAACCCTATTATTCTGGGTACACTTTTTTGGCACCATTAGTTTCTTACAACCCGTTTTAACATTATTTTATATGGAAAAGGGATTAAGTGAAGCTAACATTCTGGTTATTTTAATGAGCTGGAGCGGAGCGGTTTTAGTAGGAGAAATTCCAACGGGTGTTTTCGCAGATCGGTTTGGTGCTCGAATTTCATTTCTAACAGGATCCGTTATTAAACTATGTAGCATTGGCATCCTTTTACTTGCTAATAGCCTCGAAATGTTTATGCTATTTAGCGTTTTAAATGGATTATCGGTCACGTTTTTCTCTGGAGCGGATGAAGCGCTTATTTACGAGTCCTTAAAAGTAGATAATAACCAGAATAAAATGGATGAAGCTATGGGGAAAATTCAATCAGCAGGGTTTATCGCAATGATGATCGCTGTTCTATTTGGTTCATTTTTCGCACGAGACCTTGAACATGAACAATTTCAGCTGCTGATTCTTTTAAGTATGGGGGCCTATTTTGTTGAATTGGTTCTTTTGTACTTCATACAGGAACCCTCTGGTAAAGTGAGTATAAGTGGAACTTCGTTCGAAAATGTTTTAGAGGGTATACAGGTCATTAAACGAGCACCGCAGCTATTCGTCATGTTTTTGAACCTGACACTCGTTTTCATTCCAACAGTAGCGGTATTTCAGAAATTTGATCAGCCTCTTATGATCAGTGCTGGACTTCCAATCTATTTCATTGGACCGATTTATGCCGTAGGAGCTTTATTAGCCTTCTTTTCATCAAGAAGTATCGGTATGTTAAATAAAAAAATATCCTATTCTGTTTTAATGTACACATCCGGGTTCTTTTCCTCTTTAGGTTTGTTACTGGCGGCGTTTTTTCAAGATGAACTATGGATCATTTTGTTTGTAGTATTGTTCTTACGGTGGATTGGCGCTATTCGCTATCCAATCTATTCCCAACTTAGCAACAACATCATTCCATCTCACATTAGAGCAACAACTATCTCACTCTTATCGATACTCGACTCCGTCTTTGACATGGCTATTTTTTTGTTATTAATTGTTTTTGCTATCGATGGCATTAACGGAATTCTAATCGGGGCAAGTTTGATCGCTTTCATTGGGTCTGCACTTCCAATCCCAAAACAATCAAAGCGGACAAAAATGGGAACTAGCCCAATAAATCGGTAAATAAATTTCCAGAATGGTTTGCAATTTAGAGGAGCCGGTGCTATTATATATTTAAACCATTTTACTATTAATATATGTAGGATTTAAATTAGCTGTAGCTTCGAAAGAGGGTAACAAAGTTAAATCCTCTTTCATAAGCTGCAGTTTTTTAATGTAAACGTATGACAATGGTAAATGGTGAATTTTAAATTATGTACGATGAGGTACATTAGGAGGCAATTTTTTATGCAAAACGGTAAAGTAAAATGGTTCAACGCTGAAAAAGGTTTCGGTTTCATCGAAGTTGAAGGTGGAGACGACGTATTCGTACACTTCTCTGCAATCAACGGCGAAGGTTTCAAAACACTTGATGAAGGCCAAGAAGTTAACTTCGAAATCGTAGAAGGTAACCGCGGACCACAAGCAGCTAACGTAACAAAAGCATAAATCGCTTTACAAGCCCCGGGCGTTTCGTCTGGGGCTTGTTTCTTTGATACAGATGAGGAATGTTGAACCTCTCCAGCTCTTCATCACTTCGGTTAACGGTAGGCACGGGAAAGGAAAAACACTTGGTTCGTTTTCTAACACCTTTCTAAAACCCTACTCGATAATCGATTTTTACTTTCATGCCACTTCGACTTCTTCCTTCCTGCTTTTGTTCATTCAGTCATTTCACGAAGGAGAAAGTAGTTTATAAAGAACCAGCTCATCATTAATTGGAATGCCTCGTTCTCCAATTAGCGGAATTTCAGGTTTTACCCGACGAGCTCGATCGACTGCTCCTTCAATAATTTCTTTTATACGATAACCTTTCCGTTGATAAAAGCTTAAAGCACCCATATTATCATTTGTCGTAATCACTTTAATTAATGGGATTTGATTTTCCACGGCCATTAACTCTATCATCATTATTAGTCGTGTACCTATCCCTTGATTTTCTAACACACTATCAAGAGAAATGATTTCAATCAGACCATCAAGACGCTTGAATGTCACAACACCTATTATTTCTCCTATTGTACTCCATGCTACATATCCCTCTAATTCAACGAGGTTGTATATTCCTGTTGAGATGACCATTTCTGAACTTCCCCATGCATGGAGTAATAAAATCTTCTAATTGTTTTTGGTGAAGTAAGCTAAGAGGTTGAATGTTAAACGCTGCAAGGTCTTTCACCATAAGTAAACAGTCATTCCAATTTCCTTCGTGATGTTCATGATTTGGAAGAACACCAACCGACCTAAATCCGGCTTTCTCATAGCAGCGGATGGCTCGCTTATTCCAAACCTGTGGATCCATAACAATAAAAGAACCCTTTAAGGTTGTTTTAATATAGTGAACAATCGATTGAACAAGTAATTTTCCTATACCTAGATTCCAATAGGACGTTTCCCCTATAAATTGATCCATACCATAAGAACGACTTGGAAGATTAATACCTTCAATCTCTTTTAATGGATAAAATTGAAGATAGCCTATCGGAATTTCCTTATATAACACCATGCACCGGATTTCATCATCATCTAAATAGAAATCTTCTCTCACTTTCATTTTCGTATAGGGTCGATCCCTTCCTTCATAATAAGACAAGACGTTAGGGTCCGTTAGCCACTTTAAAAGATAGTGCACATCTTCATCTTTTAAATACCGAACACTTAAGTCTCCAGATTTTATCATAGGTTCCATTTCAACCTCCTAATTTGATACATCTTTTGTTTTATCGGTATTTTTCTACTAACCATGAAGATAAACTGGTAAATTTTTTTTGAAAAAAGTACACATTATTAGTAATATATTTCATTCTTTTCGGGTATAATAATAAGTTTGGGTTGTATCAATATCCCCATTAGTATGTTACACTTATAGAAACTTATTAGAGATGGGATATGATAAATATATATGGGAAAATACATGATTGACCACCAAAAACAAATTGTCCATAGGACAGCTTACGCTGGTGATGAATGTCATTTACCCGAAACTCCGATTAAAGAACGTACGGAAGCCAACCATGAACAAGAATTACTCGTTTATTTAAGGCAAAAAGGCTACCGAAAATGCGCCTCGTGCTTTTTCGGATCGACCTTTGAAGAATCTTATGAACTCGAGAATCCGCATAGATATGCCTAAATATTAGACGATGTTTTTAATAAAGTTAATGATATGATTTTAGAGGCAGGATGCAAAATATCCTTGCCTCTTTTTTTGTCCCATCAACTTTTACCTCATATTAAATTGTTCTTCGTTCACGACACGTAACGAGTGATATGGAAGATTTCCCTTGATACTTCTTTAATTGTTAACGGTTTCACGATATAATGCAATTGGTCGATTTTTTCTGAACACTTTTTTTATTCAAGAGTTTGTATTTTCATGTTACATAAAAGGAGTTGATATGTTATATTCATAACTATGTTTTTATAAAAATACGATTCGTTTGATAGAAAATCCGTTGCGAAACGACAGAGGTGACACTACGTGAACAGCAATCATCAAAGAAAAGTAACTTCAGAAGGTTTATTAAAATTCATCATTCCATCTCTCATTGGTATATTCTTATTCATGATTCCAATACCAAATGATGAAGGTGTTACAATTCCAATAGCCAAACTGGCTGGTTGGTTACAAGGATTATTTGGAACAACCATTCCTTTTTCCCTACCCGCACTTATGACGATTGTTGTTTCAATTACAGCATTTCTTAGTGTTTATGCTATTATTGCAAAGCCTGATTGGGTGACGAAGAGCCCATTTTTAACAAGTCTCCTACAAGTATCTTGGGTTTGGTTAATCGCTCGGATTCTTGGGATGATTTTCGCTATCTTAACTCTTTATCAAATTGGTCCTGAATGGGTTTGGTCAGATGCCACTGGCGGTTTGCTATTAAATGATCTCATTCCTATACTATTTTCTGTATTTTTATTTGCAGGTCTCTTTTTACCACTTCTCTTAAATTTCGGCTTGCTAGAGTTTTGTGGAACGCTTCTTACGAAAATCATGAGACCAATTTTCACACTTCCTGGACGTTCCTCGATCGATTGCCTTGCATCATGGATGGGTGATGGAACGATCGGCGTACTATTAACAAGTAAGCAGTACGAAGATGGTTACTATACAAAGCGTGAAGCTGCAGTAATTGGAACAACTTTCTCAGTAGTTTCGATCACATTTAGTATTGTGGTGCTTCAACAAATGAAGCTTGAGCAATATTTTATTCCATATTATTTAACAATCGTATTAGCAGGTGTTGTAGCAGCTGTAATTATGCCAAGGATACCGCCTCTATCTCGAAAGGCGGATACTACTTTTGAAACAGCAGCTGAAGCACCAGATGATACAATCCCAGAGGGTCGCTCTCGCTTTCAGTGGGGTGTCATGCAGGCAACTAAAACAGCTGAAGACAATCGGGCTTCACAAGTTGTTAAAGGGGGCATTCAAAATGTTCTTGATATGTGGATGGGCGTCATTCCTATAGTAATGGCAATTGGAACAATTGCTTTAATTATTGCTGAAACTACCCCGTTATTTAGTTACCTTGGTGCTCCATTTGTTCCGATTCTTAATTTAATGCAAGTCCCAGAAGCAGCTGAAGCAGCTCAAACTATGGTCATCGGGTTTGCTGATATGTTTTTACCTGCCATTATAGGTGCTGATATTGAAAGTGATTTGACGCGCTTTGTTATTGCTAGTCTATCAGTTTCCCAATTAATCTATATGTCTGAGGTTGGTGGATTGTTGCTTGGCTCTAAGGTACCTGTTCGCTTTATTGATTTATTTATCATATTCCTAGAACGTACGATTATCTCACTACCAATCATTGTAATAATGGCGCATATTATTTTTTAATGTAAAAAACCGGAACAAACTCGTTCCGGTTTTTTTGTTTTATCTTGTTTTCATTGTGGTTTAATGGAATTTGTTAACGAATATTAATTATTTGATTATATTTAGTACGGTATATGAAATTTGTTGTGCTATACAAAACAGCGGCTGCTATGCCGCTGCGTCGTATTAGTGTTTAAAGTTAATCACTATTTTTCCCTTTGCATGATGGGACTCACTTAACTCGTGTGCTTCTTGTATGCCTTCTTGGCTAAATGGGAAGCGATGCCCGATCGTCGCTTTGATATGACCGTTTTCCATTAATGAAGCGATCTCTTTTAATTGTTCTCCATTCGGTTCTAACCACACGTTTCCAGACCGAACGCCCTTTTCCTTAGCCTTCTCTTGATCAGGTTCCCCAACAATCGATACAAGGCGACCACCACCACGTAAAACTAAAAAGCTCTTCTCTTGAATATCTCCTCCCATTGTATCAAGGACAACATCATACTCTTCTAGTTCTTCTGAAAAATCCTGTTCGCGATAATTAATGACTTTATCAGCGCCAAGTGATTTTAAATATTCTTCGTTTTTACCGCTTGCGGTAGTAGCTACATACGCCCCTTTATATTTAGCCAGCTGAATAGCAAAGCTTCCTACACCACCAGCTCCTGCATGAATCAAAACCTTTTCATCTTTTTGAATGTCTGCAAAATCAATTAAACACTGCCATGCTGTTAAGCCTACTAGAGGAACGGATGCCGCTTCTTCATAAGAAATGGCATCAGGAATATGTGCAAGCAAGTGATCATCCACTACTACTTCCTCTGCATATGTACCATTTGCAGTTGTAGCCGGTCTTGCAAATACCCGGTCTCCTTCTTTGAACCCTTCAACAGAAGAACCCACTTCTTTAATCACACCAGCGATATCCCATCCAAGAATAATAGGGAAATTAAAAGGAAGCATGTCTTTTAAATAGCCCTCTCTTAATTTCCAATCAATTGGATTAACAGAAGTTGCATAGCTCGTTACTACAACCTGATTTTTCTCTGGCGATGGAGAAGCCACTTCTTTTTCCACGAGTTGATCTTTATCACCATATTGTTCGATTACGACTGCTTTCATAGTAGAAAACTCCTCTCAATCAAGATTTCTCTACTATGTTCCCTTTCTTTGCCCTTTTCTAAACAGCCGAACTGTCAATCCGCCCAAATTTAGAAAGGGTCATCACGTTTTGAACGGTTAATACCCCCTGCCACTCTCTTTTGGCAACTTCCCATTGTTCGTCAAACTGTCCCCATGACCAGTTTGGTTCCCAACATCCATTATCAAGCTGGTTTTCAACCAAATAATCTAGGTTAACATCCAACTCTTGATTGAGTTCTTTAGCAAAAGGAGATTGTAAAGAGTCAGCTAAGGCAATCGGCTGTACTCCGTATTGACTCCATTTTTCAGGAGGGTCAATTATGAATGGAAGCTTCTTTTCTATTTTTCGATAAATTTTTTGTTGGACTTCACCACCCACTAGATTCGCTAAGCGGAGATAACATTGCACTTCATGTATTTCATATTCATTCAAATATTCAAGATGGTTCATTACTCTTTTTAATGCCTTTGTTGCTAGTGGATGCTGCACATCATAGTTTATAAGATAACCCACGATTTCGGCATCAGGATTAGCTGAATAAGAGTGTTCATTTTCTAGTACATGCCACCACGGCGCATGCGGCACCTCGTTTACTGACGGTGGTACTGCCTGCCAGGCATTCGTATCTGTGTGATAAGTTTGAAGGAAATAGTTTGTACCTTCCACAATGAAAGGATGCTGAGGATTCATGTTTAGCTGACTAAGGTATTGAAATGCAATGGTTGTCGCCAAAGGAGATGATTCTTGCAACCGAAAATCAGGTTCAATATTGTTTCCAAAACCACCGTCTTCATTCCGGTAAGCTTCAAGTTCTTGAAGGACTTTCTCCTTTTCCCCTTCTCCTCTCCAATAGGCGAAATACGCACGATCGAGCGGCCTTGCATATAGCGTTATAAAATGGCATGCTTTTTCAAATTGTTCACTAGATAAGATTTTCAAGTTTATCATTCCTTTCCAACTTCCCCTACTTAAGCTATTTCTGGACTCCTTTTTCATATCCTTCTTTCTTGATATTATGCCACAAAATAAGTAGAGTAATAGAAAGAAAGCGATTTCGAAAAAGGAGGATTTTGATGAAAATTTTAATATTTGGTGCAGGAGCACTAGGTACATATTTTGGATTAAGATGGGCAGATAGCGGCACAAATGTCTCTTTTTATGTACGCGAAGGAAGAAAGAATCAAATTGAGCTTGAAGGATTACAAGTAACAAGTGTAAAAGGCGATACAAAAGTTTCCTCCCCTACACTTGTTACGAATCCATCAGAAGCTTCTTCACCAGATCTAGTATTATTGGGCGTTAAAGGATACCATCTTGAAGATACCATCCCTGTACTTAAAGAGCTTGTCGCGAAAGGAGCAAAGGTGCTTCCAATCCTAAATGGCATTGAACATATTACAATTCTTCAAGAAGAGCTTGGAAAAGAAGCTGTTTTAGGTGGGTTATCGTATATTATTGCAACGCTTGATGACCGCGGACATGTTCATCATACGAGTGACCTTCATGATTTGATATTTGGTCCATTGCATCCCTCTCAAAAAGACATATGTGCTTCATTAAATGAAATAAATGAACGAGCGAATTTCAACTCACAATTAACTCCTAACATCGAAGAAGAGATGTGGAAAAAATATATGTTCATTTCAGCTATGTCTGGCGTAACGACAGCTGGAGATCTTCATACAGGAAATATTCGAGATGTGCCTGAAACGCTTAAACTTGTCGAGCACGTGATGTCGGAAATCAAAGCTCTTGCTTCCCTCTATGACGTCCATATTAATCAAACAGATATCGATCGTCGCATGGAATCATTTCATTCCTTACCATATGAAGCGACGTCCTCGATGCATCAAGATAAAAGGAAGAAAAATAAACTTGAAGTTGAACACCTCCAAGGTGGAGCGTTACGTCTTGCTAAGCAGGTACAATTAAACCTTCCTTATACGGAAACTCTCTATCGATTAATTAAACCTTACGAAACTCAGAACAGTTAACATAGAAAAATGCGAGGATTTCTCCTCGCTTTTTTCTATGCTTTTACCCTGGATTCTGATGAAAAAAGGGTTTTCGGATTTGTCTCAAATAATATGGCTATGGTTTCAACTGGAATACCAGCCGCCTTTAATTTCGGAAGAATTTCTTCAAAAATATATACAGGCTGCCAGTTTGCCATGATTTTCTCGACTTGCTCTGGAAGGACTGGAGGACGCCCCATCCAGTAGTTGACAGTATCATGCGAAAGCATAATTTGTTTTTCATATCCACTATTAAGTAATCCTATCAACGTGATAAGACGTTCTTTGTCGAAAGGAGCTCCCACAAGCCCCTGAATTCCAAAACGATCGAATCCGATGTTTACTCCCCATTCTAGTGTTCTTAAATGATAAGCCGCATCCGTATTCCCGCACATATGACCTATAATAATTGACTGTGGATTTACGCCTTCTTCCACAAGCAGCTTAGCCTGTTCTGGCCCCATTGTTCCTTCCTGCGTGTGGGTTAAGATTGAAATACCTGTTTCTTTATGAACTCTAGCAGCCGCTTTAAAAAACATCATCTCATAATCCGTAATTTGGTCTTTGCTGGATGCTAACTTGATAATACCTGGTTTAATTCCAGTTGTTCCAATACCATCTGTTATTTCCTTTCTAAACATTTCATAAATATCTTCTTCAGCTGTTCCAAGGCCTTGCCTGAACTTAAAATAAGGGGTTGCTCCTTCTCCTTCATAGTAGTAACCTGTTGCACAAATAATCTGCAAACCGGTTTCTGCTGAGATTTTTTGAAGAAGTTCAGGATTTCTTCCGCATTCGTTTGGCGTCGGATCTACAACGGTTTTCACCCCATAGGCCATGACACTTTCAGCCACTGAAATCCCAACTTGTAGCGCTTCCTGAAAATCAAATGCTCCAAGAGAAATATCACCACTAAATCCCGGATAATCAAATGCAAAATGTTCGTGAACTAATGTTTTACCCAGCTGATCAACCGGTATTGGACCAGTAACCGTCTCGACTGTTGTTCTCATATTACTTCACTCCCTCTGCTTTTTGACGCTCGTTATCCTGAAGCTTCCGCCATAAAATTTTTCCACTACTCGTTGTAGGAAATGCATCCATAAATTCAATCATTCTCGGATATTTATAAGCTGCCATCTGATCCTTAGACCATTCAATAATCTCTTCTTCTGTTACTTTACCTTTATCTTCTTCATTTAATATCACGAAAGCTTTCACTGTTTCTCCTCGCCTTGGGTCCGGTACACCAACGACACACGCTTGTTGAACAGCTGGGTGTTTATATAAAATCGATTCGACTTCAGTTGGCCATACTTTAAAACCGGAAGCGTTGACCATACGCTTCACCCGATCAATCATAAAGAAATATCCCTCTTCATCATAACGACCAATATCTCCAGTTCTGAAAAAAGACTTTCCATCTAGTTCAATAAATGAACTGCGATTTTCATCGTCCCGATTGTAGTAGCCATCAAATACCTGAGGACCATTCACAATGATTTCACCTGGCTCTCCAGCACCAAGCTCCTTCATTGTATTCGGATCGATGACACGAGCATCCACATCAAACGATGGTACACCAAGGCACTGAAGTTTGGGGAAATCTGGTGGATTAAAGTGTGTGTGTGAAATTGTTTCAGATAAACCATAGCCTTCGATAAATCTCAGTCCAGTTAATTTGTACAATTTCTCTCCTACAGCGGCTGGTAAAGGAGCTCCTCCCCCAGCAAGTATTTTCAATGATGAGATAGAGTAGTTTGGTAGATTGGGATTTGACAGAAAATCAATCAGCATTGTGCTAATATTTACCCAGTTAGCAACTTCATACTGTTCAATGTATTTGGCTGCCAAATTGCGATCCCAGCGTGTCATAATGACCATTGGGGCTCCGCTATAAATCGGTGCGTGCATGCTATGGAGCATTCCTGTTACGTGGAAGAGAGGAAGCGTTACAAGATGCATTCCATCAGCAGTAATATTCATCCACTGGGAGGCACCGACCGCATTTGCTTGTAACGTTCGATTTGGATGAATACATCCTTTAGGTAAACCTGTTGTACCAGATGTATATGGCATTACTGCAACATCATTGATTGTACGCACATACTCTCCAGGTTCATGTGAATGATGGATTGCATCTTCCCAAGTATAATGTTTTGGTTTGTTTACTCTAGATGTCTCGAAAGCCACCTCACCCGGTACATCACTTTCATTACCCGCATAGTAAGAGTACGCTGCTGTAATCACATTTGTAAGAGTAGTCGTGTCAACTAATGGCTCTACTTTATCATAGAGCTCTTGACCCACAATTGCTGTTTTCATCTCGCAATCTTTAATGTAAAATGATAGCTCCTCTGCTGTTAACATCGGATTAATTGGAACGACAACAGCGTTAGCTCTTAAAATTGCATAATAACTAATGACAAACTGTGCGGAATTTTGCATAAAAAGAAGGATGTTTTCTCCTTCCTTCACATTCAACTGTTCAAGAAATGCAGCAGTCTGATCAACTTCATCAAGTAACTCTTTATACGTCATCTTTGCACCATAATATATAATCGCTTCTTTATTTGGATAGCGTTTAGCTGAAACTGTCAGATTATCATAAATGGTTGTTTCAGGAATGGTTAAAGAGTATGGTACTCGTTTCGGCCAGAATTGAAAATGATTTGATTGCATTTATTTTAGATCCCCTTTCATTTTCTCTTAATCTTCTATTTTTACAACTTCTCCATCTTCAACAGCTCCAATGGCAGGCTTCCAGTCAAATGCACCACCGTTATAAATCCCTGTTAGGTGCCATACCATTTTTTCATCAGGAAGCGACTGAATGGCGGCATCTATACTTTCCATAATTTTCTTTGGATCATCGACTGAACCTGATTCAGACATTGCATTGGCAATGACATGCATGGCTTGATAATTAAAAGCACCCTCTGCAGTCGGAATTCGATCAAAACGTTCTTTATAGTGACTAATAAATGCTTCGGCACCTGGCGCATCGCTATCAATAATTGGTAGTGCTCCAATTGTCCCCTCTAACTGATCAAGTCCACCTAGTACCGGCTCAATTTCCTCAATTTTTGCTTGGTCCATCAGCATAAATCCACCTTCAAAGCCTAATTCTCTAGCTTGTTTAATAACGAGGGCTGTTGGCTGTGATGGTCCTCCTACAAAAAGCACGTCTGGATTGTTGCTTAATGCTTTTGTGACAATTGAGAAAAAGTCAGTATCTTTACTAAAATCAATGGACCCTTCAAAAACGACTTCTCCACCATTCTCTTCCCAAACTGGTTTTAGTGCTTCTGTCCAGTCTTTTCCGTACTGAGATGAGGTTGGTAGCATTGCAATTTTCTTACCAAACCGTTCCATTTGATAGTTTGTAAAAACTTCAGGATACGCACTATACGCTGGTGGAATCCCTAGTGTTAGTGAATTATCCTGTTCCATAATTTTAGGCTCACTAGTATAGGCGGCTATTAAAAAATTTTCTTGTTCGTTAAACACTTGTGTGGCGAACACACCACCGCTATGTGGAACAAAAATAACTGGCGTATCATTTTCTTGGACTAGTCTTCTCGCATTTGTTCCAGTTTCATTAGGCAAATACTGATCATCAAGCGTTATAAGATTAATCCCGTATTTTTTGCCATCTACATTAATGCCTTCTTGATTAATTTCATCCACAGCCATTTCTATACCGCTTAGCGTATTCTCCCCATAGTAAGCTGCAGGGCCACTTAAAGGCCCACTAAATCCAATATTCACCGTATTTTCCATCGTTGATTCTGCACTCGTTTCCTTGCTCGTATCCTTTGGTTCGTTTGTATTTGAAGCCCCTTCATTGCTAGAATTACTAACTGAACCTGCCGCACAACCTGCCACTACGATCATCCCGATCAACATTACCATGTAAACAAAAAGCTTTATCCCGATTCTCATTGTTTTCCCCCTATTCAAATCGATTCCGTTATCATGCTCCAATATAAGCTTTTCGTATTTGATCATTTGACAAAAGTTCCTCTTTACTACCTTCAAGAACAATGTTGCCACTTTCAATCACATAGCCCCGGTTAGAAATCTGTAGTGCAGCATTGGCGTTTTGCTCAGCTAGAAGAATTGTTGTGCCTTGTTCATTGATATCTTCAATAATATGAAACATTTGCTCCACAATGAGTGGGGCTAGCCCCAATGAAGGTTCATCTAGTAAGAGAACTTTCGGTTTTGCCATTAAGGCTCGTCCAATCGCTAACATCTGCTGTTGCCCGCCACTAAGAGATCCTGCTGCCTCATGACGTTTGTCATGTAAAATCGGAAAAAGGGAATACACCTCCTTTAAGCTCTGTTCCACTTCTTTTCGTTGTTTTCGATGAACAAAGCTACCCATTTTCAAATTTTCGTATACGGACATTTGTGGAAACAACTTTCTACCTTCAGGACATTGCACAATCCCTTCTTTTACTAAAGAGTGGGGTGCTTTCCCAGTTAACTTACGATCCATAAAAACCACATCACCAGAAACTGGTTTCATCAATCCACTGATCGTACGAAAGATCGTACTTTTACCTGCGCCGTTAGCTCCAAGTAAGACAACCGTTTCACCTTTTTTTACTTCGAGTGAAATATTCTGAAGTACAGTAGAAGCACCATAGTTAACGTTAATATTGTTTAACTGGAGCATGCGCTTCACCTCCGAGATAGGCTTGAATCACAGCTTCATTTTGACGAATTTCTTCAGGTCGGCCTTCTGCAATTTTCTTCCCATGATTTAAAACAACAATTTGATCAGCAAGGCTCATAATCATTGGCATTTTATGTTCGATTAAACAAACTGTAATTCCGTGGTCCGCCATTTTCCTCATTAAATATGCGAGCCCATCCGTTTCATCCGGATTCACTCCTGCAGCAGGTTCATCAAGAAGAACCATTTCTGGGTCTGTGGCTAAGGCAAGCGCAAAGGCAAGTCTTTTCTTTTCTTCCTGCGAAATAAGAGAGACAGGGTGTTCTACCACATGCATCATTTCAACAAACTCTAGCGCCTCAAGTGCTTTTTGATAAGAGCGTTTTTCTTCCTCTTTTTCTCTTTTCGTTCGAAATATCGCATCCCAAATTCCTGACTTTGTTCGTAATCTATGTCCGATCAAAACATTATCCAGGACGGTTGATTGCTCAAATAAATTAGTTGTTTGAAAGGTCCTCCCAATTCCAAGCCGCGCAATTTGTTGGGGAGGCATTTTTGTTATATCGTGATCTTTAAATAAAATTTTCCCTGATGAAAGTGGATGAATTCCACTAATGAGATTAAAAAAAGTAGATTTGCCTGCACCATTTGGGCCAATTATGGCTGTAATCGTTCCTTTTTCAACCGATACACTCACATCTTCAACGGCTGCTAGTCCCCCAAAACGTTTTGTAATTCCTTCTGTCGAAAAGAACATTACCCTGCCTCACCTACTTTCCTTTTCACATCATGTTCTTCATTCGCTACCTTAACTCTTTGCTGTTTCTTTTTTTGAAAATAGCCATTTATACTTCCAGTAATCCCACGCGGATAGTATAGAACTAATAAAACAACAACCGGTCCAAAAATAAGCATGCGATATTCTTCAAGAAATTGTAATGATTGAGTAAGTGAAATCACAATAAGCGTTCCGACAATAGGTCCTGCAAGTGTTCCAATGCCCCCAACTAGAAGATACATCAGCATTTCAAACGTAACGGTAATCGCTGAGATTTGTGGACCGATAAAACGGATAAACGAAGCATATAACGCACCTGAAAGTCCAGCAAACAAGGCTGACAGAGTAAATGCCAATAGCTGGTTTTTCATAATGGATATCCCAATCGTTTTGGCAAGTTCTTCACTGTTTCTTATCGCTATAAACGTCCTTCCAAGAAGAGAATGAACAATACGATAACAAAGGAAAATCGTAAAAGTTAGAAAGAACAAAGCTAGGTAATATTGAGATGTTAACGTATCAAACGTTATCGGTCCTAAGTTTCCTGGAGCGGGAATCCCAATTAAACCTCTTACACCACCCGTTAAGCTATCCCATTTGTCAATTAAAAGATAAACAATGACGCCTACGCACATGGTATAAATTGCAAAGAAATGAGATTTCGTTCGTAGAGCGATAACCCCAACTAAAGCGCCCGCAATGGATGTAATAAGTACTGCTAATAGTAAGGATAGCCAATATGAAAAACCTGCCTTCGTTGTCAAAAGACCAAGGCCATAGGCTCCAATTGCAAAAAATCCTGCGTGTGCGAGTGACAAATAGCCTACATAACCTGAAATAATATTGTAGCCATAGACCGCGATGGACCAAATAAAGACCAGCGTAAGCAATTGAAGGACATACATATTAGGGAATACCAGAGGGAATAACACAGCAGCCAAAGCTACGATAATGAGCAGTACACGCTTCGATAAGACATTCAGCATTACTGAACCCCCTTCGTGAATAACCCGGTTGGCTTCGCTGTAAGAATAACTACGAGTAAGAGAAACGCAATAACGTCTTTATAATCAGAAGATATGTACGTTGCTCCAATACTTTCTGTTAGGCCAAGCAAATAACCACCAAGAATTGCTCCAGGAATGCTTCCCATCCCACCAATGATGATGATAACGAAAGCTTTCATAATAACCAGGTTACCCATAGTAGGAAAGACAAGATTAATTGGAGAAGCTAATGAGGCAGCTGCAGCTGCTAATCCACCAGCGATCGCAAAGGTAAGCCAAGCAACCTGGTTTGCATTAATTCCTACAAGAAAAGCACCTTCTCGATTTTGTGCCATTGCAACGATTGCTGCGCCTATCATGGTTTTCGTTAAGAAAAAATGAAGCGCTAGCATAAGAATTACTGCAGCTACAATAATTAAGAGGCGTTGTAGCGTTACAGTTAATCCGAATAAATTTACGACCGATCCATATGGAGTGTCCATTCTGTAATATTCAGTGCCCCACATAAACTGACCAAATGCTTCTAGAAAGAGAAGGATCCCAATAGCTGCAACCATCATTCTCATTCCATCAGCGCCTTCAAGCTTTTTGAATATAAGCTGCTGAGTAACAACCCCAAGTAAGGCGACCACAGCTATCGATGCTATAATCGCAATCCAATAATGAAAACCAAATCCGACCATCATCATCAGCGTAATATAGGCTCCAACCATATAAAAAGCACCATGAGCGAAGTTGGGTACATGTAAGATACCAAAAACGAGGGTTAATCCAAGGGCAACAAGCGTGTAAACGCTTCCAATTGTAAGTCCGTTAAAAATCTGCTGGAAAAGGAGCTCCATCATATTCCTCCTCTATTTAATAAGATCCAGGCAAAGGGGACGGCGGACTTATGAAGGGGATTCAAGATGTAGAAAAGAATCTGGATTGAAAATTCAATCCAGATCATGAAATTTATTTACCTTTAAATTGTGGCGCGCGTTTTTCCTTAAATGCAGTTGCTCCTTCTTTGTGGTCTTCTGTCGTAACCATTAATGCCTGTGTAATCCGCTCTTGTTCGAGTACTTCAGCCAAGGAAGAGGTTAGCGAAGAATCTGCAATTTTTTTAATGAAACCATATGCTTTACCAGGACCTTTTGAAAGCTTCTCAGCATATGCCATCGCTTCTTCTTCAAGGTTGGATAGTGGATAAGTTTGGTTTACGATATTTAGTTCTTTCGCTTCTTTTGCTGAAATTGGTTGAGCTGAGAAAAACAACTCTTTCGCTTTGTATGGACCGATTAAGCGAGGAAGGAATGAAAGCCCTCCACCATCTGAAATTAAGCCTACTTGAGAAAAGCTTAATACAAAGCTACTATCTTCAGCTGCTAGAATAATGTCACTAGCTAGTGCTAAGTTAAAGCCTGCACCAGCTGCAAAACCATGAATAACAGAAATAATAGGTTTCTCTAGATCTTTCATGGCGAGGACCAACTCATTTAATTTACCGATGTGTTCATATACTTCAGTTGAGGTCGTATCCCCCATTGTTTTAACATCTCCCCCGGCACTAAAGGAACGTCCGGCTCCTGATAGCATGACTACTCGGATTTCATCGTTTTCCTTAGCATCTTGAATAGCTTTTGTTAATCCTAAAATCATTTCGGGACTAAACGCGTTAAGCGCCTCAGGACGATTAAGTGTCAAGTGAAGCACTGCACCATGTACATTGACTTTTAAATGTTCCGTTTTCACTGTTGTTTCCATTATTCAACACTCTCCTTTTTTATACGATGAGCCAACCGCCGTCGACTAATAAATCTGAACCAGTCATATAACTCGCTTCAGATGAAGCCGCAAACGAAATCACATTTGCGATTTCATCAGCTTGTCCCACTCGTTTTAATGCTGTATTTCGTTTAATAGAAGCTTCAAATCTTTCATTCTTCAAACCGTCTTCTGTTAATGGCGTCTCAACAAATCCTGGTGAGACTGAGTTCACCCGAACATATGGTGATAATTCAACTGCAAGTGCTCTTGTAAAATTGATAACTGCTGCTTTGGCTGCACTATAGTGAGGGATTTGCGCCCCTGCTTTATGACCAGACAGAGAAGCAACATTTACAATCGAGAAGTCCATTTTCTCTTCTTCTTTGGCACTTTCTAACATCATTTTCCCAAGTGTTTTTGAAACGAGAAAAACACTTTTTAAATTTGCGTTTTGCGCATGATCCCAGTTTTCTTCTGTCATCTCAAGAATCGGAGATCCTTGTGATCCGCCAGCATTATTAATTAAGACATGAACTGTTCCTGTGTTTTCTTTAATAAAAGAGGACAATTGATCGATTTGATTTTGACTCGTTACGTCAGCAACAAAAGTAAGAACATTTCCTTCTAATCCTTTAAGGTCATCTTTTGTTTGCAATAACTTTGCTTCCGTCCGACCAACAAGAATAACAGTTCCTCCTTCTGATGCTATTCGTTTAGCTGTCATAGCACCGATTCCACTTCCTCCACCGGTTATGACTGCTGTTTTTCCTGAAAATCTACCCATTTTTCTCACCGCTTCCTAAACTTCATACTTCAAATGATTGTAGCTATGCTTTGCAATTTCCCGATTTCGTTCAAGTGAATTTCCAAAATCATAACTTGATAGTTCACGTATGATCAGATCCAGAACTTCCCGTTTTTCATGAGCAGGAAGGACACTCATGATCAACTTTCGAGCTGACGCTTCCACTTTTAATAGCGAATCCTCGAGAAACGTACGTGCTAATAGCGTTTTGACATCATTTTCTTGTAATCCTCCCTTTATGGCACGCAAAACGGAGGATTCAGCTGCATATAACGTAATGGCTATATTGGCAAGTTTCATCACAGATTCTTGATGATTCATGATGCCCTTACCGTGCTTTTCATACGCCAGTCCTGTACAAACTAAAAGCACATTTCGCATGCTTCGAATCGCATCATTTTCAGATAAAGAATGATTTTCCTTCGAAGATAACTCTCTTTTCGCTTTTTCAACTAGTTCTTCTAAAGGAATTTCACCTTTCATCGCCTTTTTAAGTAAATTACCTGGGATTAATAAGCGATTCACCTCATTCGTTCCTTCAAAAATGCGATTAATCCTTGAATCACGGTACATTTGTTCAATCGGATATTCTTGAATAAAACCTGCACCACCATGTAACTGTAGTGACTCATCAACAACCTCATCGAGTGTTTCAGATCCAAACACTTTACAAATCGCACATTCGACTGCATATTCCATCATTTGCTTCCCTACGATTCGATGGTCCTCTTCATTGTACAAATCTTTCATCGCCTCTTCTAGAAGGGATGCTGTGCGATATTGGAGCGATTCTGAAGCATAGATTCGAGCCATCATGACTGCTACCTTTTCTTGAGTAGCCGTAAAACTTGCAATGATTTGGCCGAATTGCTTCCGTTCATTTGTGTGTTGTAACGCTAATTTTAGCGCGTGCTTTGCTCCACCAGTACAAGCAGAGCCCAGGTTGAATCGTCCCAGATTCAAAACATTAAGGGCAATGACGTGACCTTTTCCTACCTCACCTAGAAGATGATCAATTGGAACCTGGCAATCTTCTAAAATAACCGATCGTGTAGATGATCCTTTGATTCCCATCTTTTTTTCTTCCGGTCCTAGAGATAACCCTGGAAAGTTCTTTTCTACAATAAAAGCTGAAAAATGTTTTCCATCAACTTTGGCATAAATGATAAACGTATCAGAAAATACTGCATTCGTAATATACAGCTTCGTTCCGTTTAAAACATAATGAGTGCCTTCGCTATTTAATACTGCTGTTGTTTGAGAGGCTAGCGCATCAGATCCTGCATTCGGCTCTGTTAAACAATAAGCGCCCAGATATTCACCTGAAGCAAGTTTAGGTAGGTATTTTTCCTTTTGTTCATTTGTTCCAAAGTGCGTGATTGGAAGCGTTGCGATACACGTATGATTGGATTGGGCAACGCCGTATCCACTCGTCCTCCCAACAACTTCTCCTACAATCCCTTTTGATATCTTATCTAGCCCAAGACCACCGTACTTTTCTGGAATACTGTGTCCAAGCAGACCAAGTTCCCCTGCCTTTTTTAATAAAGTGACAACCTGATCAAAATCTTGATTTTCAATTGTTTCTCGATGAGCTTCAACTTCCTTTGTCACAAACTGATGAGCTGTTTTTGCGATCATCTTATGCTCATCCGTAAAATCTTCTGGTGTAAAAATATCTTTAGAACCAGAATGCTGATACAAGAAATCGGCTCCCGATCGACTAGATCTGGTTTGTGTCATGATGAACCTCCTCTCGAACGACTGTTTTTTGACCTTTTACGAAAGGAATAATCGAAAAAATTCCTTCTGAAGCAACGAAACTGATTTCCTCTTCAAAACCATATTTTTGAATCATTTGACCGACACGTGATGAAAGCAAAACATCCTCACCACTATTAGCGCTACCTGAATAGAAAGAAAGAGCTGCGCGCGACGAATCGGTTAACTCCCAGTTAGGATTTGAAGAAAGCATTTGATCAATGAGATATCCAGCTCCATAGAAGTCTTCCAACGCGAACTCTCCAGAGGAACCTGAACAAACCATCACGATCGTTTCATTAAAATGATGATCATTAAGCTTCTTTGCAACAGCATGACCATTTAGTAATGAAGCGACATAGACTCTTTTTGCTTCACTTGTTCGCTTAATTGCTACGGTTCCATTCGTAGTTGATAAAATGAGTGTTTTTCCTTTAACCGATTTCTTTAATTGCAATGGATTGGGGTCAAGGAATCCTTCTATCGTTCGACCTTCATATTCTCCGGATAACAAATAACTTCCTTCAGGTAAAGCTTTAGCTACATGCATCGCCTCATGTTGATCGAGCACAGGAATAACCTGCTCTGCTCCAAATTCTAGAGCGGCCGTAATCGTTGAAGTTGCTAAAAGAACATCAAGGACTACAGCAATTTTTTCTTCACTTATTTTTGCTTGATCAATATCTTCCTTTTTCAAAACCACATGTATTTTTCCCATATGAACTCCTAACGCTTTACTCCGGCATTATCACGTGCATGGGCAATTAAACTAGCGACAAATTGATTAAGATGACGGAAGCGCTCGTCTTGTGTTTGGCCCATTTTCCATCGATAATAGATTTGCTGGCAAATGACAGCGAGTTTAAAGTAGGCAAATGTTAAGTAAAAATTCATTTGAGACACGTCACGCCCCGATTTCTTCGCATATGACTGGATAAATTCATCCCTCGTTATAAAACCAGGCATAACTGTAACTGGTGCTTTCCCCATACCAGCTTTTAATATCTCTGGGTCATCTTTTTGTAACCAGTAGCCCATCGCTGCCCCTAAATCTGCAAGCGGGTCTCCTACCGTGGTCATTTCCCAATCAAATAATCCAACAATTTCACTGTAGTCATGAGCAAACATCGCATTGTTTAATTTGTAATCATAATGAATAACGGTAGGACTTTGAGATTGAGGGATATTTGACGCCATCCAGTTTGTAAGTTCATCAATACCTGGAAGATCGTCTGTTTTTGATCGATTGTATCGTTTAATCCAGCCGTGTACTTGCCGTTCCATAAACCCATCTGGATGAGTAACTTCCGCTAAGTTCGTCTTTTTGTAATCAATGCTGTGCAGGTCAACTAACGTATCTACCATCGTTTCGGAAAGGCTTCGACACAAATCCTCAGTCGGTTGAACGCCTTCAGGAAATGATGTATCAAGAACAATGCCTCTTCTTCTTTCCATAAGAAAGAATGGAGCATCAAGCAAAGTCTCATTGTAGAGATACGGTTTTGGTGCTAGTGGAAAAATGGGATTTAATTCTTTTAATATTGTAAACTCTCGCTGCATGTCATGAGCTTTCGGTGCTACTGGTCCAAGCGGTGGTCTACGTAGCACCGCTTCCCAATCACCAATTGATAGCTGATAAGTTAAATTGGAGTGCCCAGTACCGAACTGTTCAACGAGTAAAGGATCATCACTCAGATCATCAATGTTTTTCTTGATAAATTGCTCAAGTTTCTGTTTATCGAGCTCCTCTCCGTCTCGGACAGGGATCGTATCGTGTGAATAAGCCATATGCCACACTCCTGATTACATAATATTCAGTCATTAATCTCAAAAAATAGTTAGAGGAGCTGATAAGATTCCTCCAGCTTTAAGCGTAAATCATCTGGGATCACTTCACTCGCTTGTTTCTTGAAATCAAAATAAACGACTGTTGCCTCTCCTTCAGCTACGACCGCATTACTTTCCGTATCTTTTATATAATGCATAAGGGTGAAACTTTTTGACCCTATCCGCTTCACGGTTGTCTCAACCTGTAGAGACTGATTAAAATAGGCCTGTTTCAAAAAATCACATTTCGTAGAAACGAGAATGAACGGCCAATCGTCTGTGCCAGTTCGCTTACCCAAATAATCGAAAAACTGAACGCGCGCTTCTTCCAGATAAATAAAATAACTAGTATTGTTCACATGGCCGAGCGCATCCGTCTCACAAAATCGTACTCTAACATTAGTATGGACACTCATTTAACTTCCTCTTTTCTATTACCTGTGAGTAAAGGCAGGCTTTCTTTTTTCCATAAATGCTTGTACGCCTTCTTTAATATCTTCTGTTTGAAAAACTTCTTCAAACAATTCTGCTTCAAGTTCAACGGCAGATTCAATAGGCAGGTGCGCACCATTGTTCACTGCTTTTTTGATTCGTGATAAAGCCTGCAGAGATTGACCAGTTATTTTTGAAGCGAGTCCCTGAGCATAAGTCATGCCTTGTCCGGATGGTACCACGTGATTGACAAGACCGTATCGATCTGCCTCTTCAGCTGAAATTGGTTCACCTGTGAACATCATTTCCTTTGCTTTCGCTTCTCCAATAAGTCTAGGAAGACGCTGTGTGCCTCCACCACCTGGGAAAAGTCCTAGCTTTATTTCAGGAAGTCCAAGCTGAGCATGTTCCTCAGCAATTCGCATATCACACGTCATTGCAAGTTCACAACCTCCACCAAATGTTAATCCATTAAGCACAGCAATGGTCGGTTTTGGAAAATCATCTAAATAATTTAATACCTGGTGAGTTTCCATCACGATATTCTTAAAGCCAGTCTGTCCAATCCAATCTGGAAACTCTTTAATATCGGCTCCGGCCATGAATGCTTTGTTTCCAGCACCGGTTAGAATCACAGCTACAGCATCTTGATTCGCTTCTAACTCTGTAAAAACCTCAAAAAGTTCAGTTGATACTTGTTTGCTCATCACATTTAAAGGGGGATTATTAATCGTCACGATAGCCGTCTTTTCATGAATTTCATACGTCACCATTTTCATTAATTTTTCACTCCTTCTTTTGTATAGTCATACCAGCCTTTTCCTGTTTTTCTTCCAAGTGTTCCAGCTTTCACTTTATCCTCAATGGATTTTGAGGGCTTGTCTTCTGGATTTCCAGTTTCGTTATAACGTTGCTGCATCACGTAATACCCAACATCTATTCCAGATAGATCCATTAATTCGAATGGCCCAATTGGGTGATTAAGAGCTTTGCGACAAATCAAGTCGATATCTTGGAAATCTGCAATTCCTTCTTCGTACAGATACATCGCTTCTTTTTGCAATGCACCTAAAATCCGATTCGCAACGAATCCTGAAATTTCTTTTTTTAGTAACACCCCTGTTCGATTAATACGCTCGCAAACCGCCATCGTAAGCTGGGCTGTTTCTTCGGAAGTCGCTTCACTCATGACCACTTCTACACAGTCCATCACAAGAGGTGGGAAGAAGAAATGCATGTTAACGACTTTTTCTTTACGATTTGTTGCGGAAGCAATTAATGAGTTCACGATTGTAGAACTATTAGTTGCCAGAATCGTATTGGGATCTGCTAATTGATCGAGCTTTTCAAACACTTCACGCTTTACATCTAATTTCTCAACTATGGCTTCAATAATGAAGTCAGCTCTTACCGCTGCTTCTTCAAGATTTGTTGAAAATTGAAGTCTTCCAAATGCTGCTGTCTTTTGATCTTCAGTGATTTTGCCTTTCTTAACCCACTTTGCCATAATTCCTTCAAGCTTTTCACCTGCATCTTTTAGAGCAGCTTCATTTATATCCTGAATCATAGTTTCATACCCACCAAGCGCACAAAGCATACCAATCTGGTGCCCCATAGAGCCAGCTCCGAGTACTGTTATCGTTTTGATTTCTTCTAGTTTCATTCTATTTCCTCCTCAAAGTAACTAACCGGTTAGGATGTAAAATTCGCAAGCGCTTTCATGTTTTTGGGAAAAGGAAAGCTTATCTGCTCTCCTCAATCCCATTTAAAACCATATCAACAAAAATACTTGCTACTTCTTTATCTGACACTGGACCGTTCGGCTTGTACCATTGATAGGTCCAATTTGTAATACCTAGAATGGCAAACGTGACGATATCAATATTGAGATCTTTTCTAAACTCGCCATTTTTGACACCTTGTTTTAGTAAATCCTGAAAGTAATAGCGGATTTGATCACGCTTTGGAAGGATTTCAGCGAGATTTTCTTCTTTTAAATTCTTCATTTCTCGAAAGAAAACTCGCGCACTGTGTCCTTCTAATTCAACGTTATGGATGAGCATATAAACCATATCGTAGAGTTTTTCTTTACAACTTTTAGACACGTCTTCTAAAATATCTTTCTGTTGCTTAATCATGCCATCGATATAAGAAGAATGGATGTCCATTAACAATGCTTCTTTACTCTTAAAATAATAATAGAACGTTCCTTTTGTTACACCGATTGCATCCACAATATCCTGAATCGACGTTTCACTAAATCCATTTTTTTCAAACAGTTCAATACTTTTAACAGTTAGTTTGTGTTTCATGCTAGTACCCTCTCAATCTATCAATCTACATTGATTTAGATTATATCATATGGAGGTTACTTGGAAGCATCCAACCTATACCTGTCGGGCTTCATCACGGATCGAACGTCTTAAAATTTTCCCTACACTCGTTTTAGGAAGCTCATGACGAAACTCTACGATTTTAGGCACTTTGTAAGGAGCCATTTCGTCTTGACAATAAGAAATGACTTCTTCCTCAGTTAAACTCGCTCCAGGTTTCTTCACGATCACCGCCTTAACTGTCTCTCCCCGATAAGGATCAGGCACACCGACAATCACTGCTTCCATAATGCCTGGATGCTCATAAAGAACTTCTTCAATATCACGAGGGTAAATATTATAGCCGCTAGCTATTATCAAATCCTTTTTTCGATCTATGATGGAGACATACCCATCAGCATCCATTTTCGCAATATCTCCAGTGTATAACCAGCCGTCCCGTAACGTATTTGCCGTTTCTTCCGGCATATTCCAATACCCCTTCATCACTTGCGGCCCTTTAATTACCAGCTCACCTGATTCACCGACAGGTACCTCTGTACTTCCTTCCCCCAAATCTACGATCCTGTATTCTGTCGAAGGAAAGCCAATCCCGACACTCCCGGGCTTACGCTCACCAAAAGGAGGATTAACATGAGTAGTTGGAGAGGCTTCACTTAGCCCGTATCCTTCAAGAATTTTAGCTCCAGTTTTTCGTTCAAACTCTTTCATTAATCCAACCGGCATCGGTGCGCTACCACTATTACACGTTCGGATGCTTCCAAGATTATATTTTTCTGCGTCTGGATGATTCGTTAAAGCGACATACATTGTTGGAACACCAGGAAACATAGTTGGTTTCTCTGTTTCAATCGTTTTTAAAACTTCATTAACGTCGAATTTCGGCAAAATGATGCTCTCTGCTCCGATTCGAATTGATAAATTCATGCAAGATGTCATCCCAAAAACGTGGAACAAAGGAATAACCGTTAAACATTTTTCTTCACCAAATATGAATTCATCTTTAAAAAATTCGAGGCACTGCTCTACGTTTGCCATCAAATTACGGTGCGTTAGCATAGCTCCTTTCGATCTTCCAGTCGTTCCACCTGTGTACTGCAGAACAGCAATCTCTTCTTTAGGATCGATTGAAACTTCTTCTAACGCCTTAGACGAACTTTGCAAAAATTCATCGAAAGTAAGGTCAGGAGCGAAAGTCGCTTCAGTAGGCTGAAGAGAAACAACAATGACATTCTTCACATTTGTTTCGTTCTGTATAGCTTTCAACCTTGGATAAAGCGCATCATAAATGACGATTGTTTCCGCCCCAGAATCGGCTAATATGTACTGAAGCTCACGTTCTACAAGCATTGGATTGATCTGGGTAATCGTACCTCCCGCTTTTAACACGCCATAATAACTAATTGCAAACTGAGGACAATTTGGTAACATAAGCGCTACTCGATCCTTTGGTTGCATGTCACAATTATGTTGAAGAGCTGATCCGAAAAGGGTTGAAAGATGTCCAAGTTCCCGATACGTTATTTTTTTATTATAAAAAGAGAGAGCGACTTGGTCTGGATAATCCTTTACTGTTTTCGTTAACATGTCTTGTAGAGAAATATTCGGGATATCAATCGTGCTGGAAATGGAATCGGGGTAATGTTTTATCCAACTTTTTTGCTCGTTCATCCTTACACCTCCGAGTAATTAAAACGTTAATCCGCCTCCGTCAACAAGAAGACTAGTTCCTGTAACATAGGAAGCTTCATCCGAGACTAGGAATAGCACGGCGTTTGCAATTTCCTCTGGTTGTCCGATCCGTTTAAGCGCATTGGCTTTTGATATAATGGGCCATTTACGTTCATCTTCTTTCCATGGTGTGACGATGTTCGTATCAATTACACCAGGGCACACAGCATTCACTCTAATATTTTTACTTCCGTATTCAAGTGCTGCATTTTTAGTTAACGTAATTACTCCGCCTTTAGAAGCGTTATAAGGAGCCATATATTTTTTTCCTTTGAATCCTAAAAGGCTTGACGTGTTAACAATTGCCCCACCATTACTTTTTTCCATTAATGGAATGCTGAATTTCATTCCTAGAAATACACCTCTCAAATTAATCGACAAAACACGGTCCCATTCATCCACCGACATATCAGCTAATTTCACTTCTTCATTACTAACACCTGCATTATTAAAAAGAATGTCGAGGCCACCATAGTGCTGTTCACACTCTTCTACAAGCGCTTTCATTTCTCCTTCATTTGCCGTGTCCGTTTTTAAAAAAATGGCATCTCCTCCCATTTTTCGAACTTGTTCGACCGTTTCTTCTCCAGATTCCGCGTGAATATCAGAGACGACTACCTTTGCCCCTTCATCGGCAAAGCGAATTGCAGTTGCTCGCCCGATACCTCCACCGCCTCCAGTTACAATTGCGATCTTATCCTGTAGCCTCATTTCATCCCTCCTTATTCGCGTTCTAAAACAGTTGCAATTCCTTGACCCCCACCAATACAAGCAGTGATCAGCGCATATCTTCCTTCTCGACGATCAAGCTCATAAATCGCTTTTGTTGCTAAAATAGCTCCCGTTGCCCCTAATGGATGACCATGAGCAATCGCTCCACCGTTAACATTCACAATATTTTCATTCATTTTCAATTCTCGATCACAAGCAAGTACCTGAGCGGCAAACGCTTCATTTATTTCAATTAGATCCATTTCGTCAAGAGATAATCCTGTTTGTTTCATCAATTTTTGCGTAGCTGGAACTGGTCCGATTCCCATTATATTCGGATCAACACCGCTAACCGCATACCCTCTCACAACTGCAAGTGGTTTTAACCCAATGCTTTCAGCTTTTTCGCGCGACATTACAATTAAAGCGGATGCAGCGTCATTTAAGCCAGAGCTAGACCCCGCTGTAACACTTCCTCCTTTTTTAAATACGGGAGGTAATGAAGCAAGGCGTTCGATCGTTGTTTCAGGTCTTGGATGTTCATCCTTTGTTACTGTAATCGGATCTCCTTTTCGGACAGGTACGTGAACAGGCGCAATTTGAGAGTCAAAATAACCTTCAGCCATGGCTTTGCCCATTCGCTCTTGACTTCTTTGAGCAAAAACATCCTGTTCTTCTCGCGTAATCTCATACTTCTCAGCTAAATTTTCCGCCGTAATGCCCATTGGAGGATCGCCAATTTCGTCAGGAGAAAGGCGTGACTTCATAAAACGAGGAGGCATCGTACTATATGGCTTAGACGGTTTTTCCATTAAGTATGGGGCCAGGCTCATGCTTTCTGCTCCGCCTACAACATAAACGTCGCCATCTCCCGATTTAATGGCTTGTGCAGCAAGATTTATCGCATTTAATCCCGATCCACACTGACGATCAATCGTTAGACCTGGAATTGATAGAGGAAGACCGGCCTGCAGTGCGGTTAGCCTCGCAATATTTCCTCCTCCGCCAATTACGTTTCCGAAGATCACGTCATCGATTGATTCAACATCTAAATTGATACGTGCTACTGCTTCCTTAAGCGCGATTGCACCCAGCTCATGTGCTGGAATAGTTGCAAACGCACCTCCTTGTCTTCCAATCGGTGTTCGTACACTAGAGACAATAACTGCTTCACGATTCATTTAGATTACCCCCTTCACTACATTGCATGTTGTCCACCATCAACAATTAAGATATCTCCTGTTACATAATTCGAAGCATTCGATGCAAGAAATAGCGCTGCCCCTTTAAGGTCATCGTCTGTCCCAAACCGATTGAGCGGCGTTGTTTCTAGCATCCTCTCACCACCGGCTTCAATTAACCCTTTTGACATTTTTGTAGGGAAAAAGCCTGGTGCTATTGCATTAACATTAATATTGTAGCTCCCCCACTTTACAGCAAGGTCTTTCGTAAAGGTAATCACTGCACCTTTACTCGTGTTATAACCGATTGCATCCATATAGCGAGGGTCAGCACCTCCAAGGCCTGCAACAGAAGCGATGTTAATGATCTTTCCACTTTTTTGTTTAATCATTTCTTTCCCAACTGCCTGTGCAAATAAGAAAGTACCAGTAACGTTAACCTCCATTACTTTGTGCCAGGCTTGAAGTGGCATTTCTACTACAGGTGCCCCCCATGAAGCGCCGCTATTATTAACGAGAATATCAATACGACCAAATTCTTTTATGGTCGCATCAACGACATCCTGAACCTGTTCTTGGTTTGTTACATCACATTCAAACGCTAGTGATTTTACTCCAGCTGCTTTTAGCTCCTCGCTAACAGCTTCACAAGCTTCTCGTTTCCTTGAGCAAATCACGACGTTTGCACCTGCCTCTGCAAATCCTTCAGCGATTTGCTTGCCAAGCCCTCTTCCTCCTCCTGTTACAATGGCTGTCTTTCCTGTTAAGTCAAATAATTGCATCACGTTCATATCTTATCCCCCTTATCAACGATATTTCTTCAATTCCTGTCTCGCGACTGCACTGCGATGGACTTCGTCAGGACCGTCAGCTAGTCGAAGCGTTCTAGCGTTAGCCCAGTGAGCTGCTAACGTATAATCATCGCTTACACCCGCACCTCCAAATGCTTGAATGGCTCGGTCAATCACGCGGAGAGCCATATTTGGGGCTACTACTTTAATCATGGCAATTTCTGCTTTAGCTTCTTTATTACCAACCGTATCCATCATGTGTGCTGCTTTTAGTGTAAGTAATCTCGCCTGTTCAATCTCAATACGAGAATCGGCAATCCACTCGCGAACGACGCCTTGCTCCGAAATTTTCTTACCAAAAGCTTCGCGACTTTGTACGCGCTTACATAAGTCTTCAAGCGCTCGTTCTGCCGTGCCGATTAACCTCATGCAGTGGTGAATTCGTCCAGGTCCAAGCCTTCCTTGAGCAATTGCAAAGCCTTTTCCTTCTTCCCAAAGCATATTCGAAGCTGGCACTCTGACATCTTTGTACTCGATTTCTGCATGTCCATGCGGTGCGTGATCATAACCAAAAACAGGAAGCACACGCTTGATCGTAACACCTTTCGTATCAAGTGGAACGAGAATCATGGACTGCTGTTCGTGTTTTGCTGCATTTGGATCATTCTTACCCATGACAATTGCGATTTTACATCTTGGATCTCCTGCGCCAGAAGACCACCATTTCGTTCCATTGATGACGTATTCATCCCCATCACGTTCAATGCGGGCTTGAATGTTTGTAGCATCAGAAGAAGCAACATCCGGTTCTGTCATTGAGAAACAAGAGCGTATGTCTCCAGAAAGGAGGGGCTCTAGCCACTGTTTCTTTTGTTCGTCTGTCCCGTAACGTACTAATACTTCCATATTTCCAGTATCAGGGGCAGCACAGTTAAATACTTCAGGTCCAATCATAGATCGTCCCATTACTTCGCAAAGAGGTGCATACTCAGCATTTGTTAATCCAGCGCCATAGTCACTTTCGGGAAGAAAAAGATTCCATAATCCAGCATCTTTTGCTTTCTGTTTCAATTCTTCCATAATTGGAGGAATGCTTGACCACCTACTGTGCTGTTCTGAAAGCTGTTCTTCATACACTTTTTCATTTGGGTATACATATTCATCCATAAATGTCGTTAATTTTTCAAGGTAGGATTGGCAACGCTCGGAATAATCGAAATTCATCTATTGTTCGCTCCTTTTAACCGATATCTAACTAACCGGTTGGTATGTTCTTACAACCAGTATAAATTTATTATTCTTAATATTCAATACATTTTAACAAAAATTAAAAACCAGTTGGCCAATTTGCTAGCTTTCTTTCACTGAGTGAACCTTTTTTATAACATGCCAGTTCTAGCGTTTTAGCAAGAAACTTCCTCGTTTCTCCCGGCTCAATTACATCATCAATTAAATGTTTTGCCGCTGCTTTATAAGGTGAACTATCAAAACTCCATTTTTCTAAGAGCTTCTCTCGATCCTCTTTTGGATTTTCAGATTGCATCAATTCTCTTCCATAGACGACATTGATCCCAACTTCTGGGCCAGTAAAATTAATCTCAGCAGATGGCCAGGCAACGACAAAGTCGGCTCCCATTGTTGGACCACACATATTTCCGTAAGCCGCTCCCACGCTTTTCCTTATTACCACTGATACTTTAGGAACTGTTGATTGTGCAAGAGCTTGATTCCACATCATAATCTTTGTTGGAATTTTTCCTTTTTCTGCTTCAGAGCTGACTCGAAAACCAGGAATATCGTGAAGAAAGATTAAGGGAATATGAAACGAATCGCACATGCAAATAAAATCTGTAGCCTTCTCGCATTCTTGAACACCTGCCGCACCAGCATATTTCATCGGTTGATTTGCAATAATCCCTACTGATCTCCCTTCGATTCTTGCTAGAACAGTTAGAAGTGCAGGGCCGAATTCTGGCTTTATCTCAAAAAAATTCCCATCGTCAACTAACGCAGCGATGACTTTTTTCATATTGTAAGCGCGATTTCGCTTTTCAGGAACAAGTGATAGCAACTGATCAACCCTTCTTTCTACAGAATCATCATTTAGAAAAAGTGGCGGTTCTTCTTCGCTATGTGATGGAAGAAAGCTTAAGAATCTCTTTATTTGAGCAATGCATTCTTCTTCGGTTTCAGAAGATTGATCAATTTGTCCTGTATAGTGATGATGGACTTCAACGCCGCCTAATTGTTCTTCTTCTATTTTTTCACCAGTCGCCATTTCAAGCATTCTAGGTCCAGCAACTCCCATACACGTTCCATTTAATTGGGTTACAAAATCAGAAGATACTGCAAGCCACGTGGGTCCTCCAAAGCTATCACCAAGAATGGCCGTTACCATTGGAACTTCACGATGATGGGTTAACATTTCTTGAGGAAAAAGCTTATCGCTAATGCCATCAGACCCCATTCCATCTGGCATTCGTAGCCCTCCTCCTTCACTTAAATTAACTAAAGGCAAACCTCTTTTTAATGCATAAGCATGTGCAGCTTTCGTTTTTCGAATATGAACGGCGCCCTCTGTACCGGCAAACACCGTTTTATCGCCTGCCTGCACAACGACTGGACGGCCATCTACACGCCCTACCCCACAAATAACCCCATCACCTGAACTCTTTTCTTCTTGTCCAGGAATCTCAGAGGTGTTTAATTTGCCAAACTCAAGAAAAGATCCTTCATCAACAAGAATCGCTATTCGTTCACGAGCGGTCTTTTTTCCTAATGCATGAAGCGCATCAATCTTGTGTTGACCACCCATTCGTTCCGCACGAAGTCTACGATTCTTCAAATCTTCTACATATGATTCCATCATTCCACTCCTTTTTACTTCTTTAATAACCTTCTTAAGACTTTACCCGAAGATGTAGCAGGTAGACTTTCACGAATTTCGATTATTTTTGGTGCTTTATAAGCAGCCATATGATCTTTACACCAATCTATTAATGTTTCTGGTGATACGGTTGAATGATTAGGGTATAAAACAACCACTGCTTTAATGATTTCACCCTTTTGTTGATCGGGTATGCCTATAATCGCTGTTTGCTTAATAGCTGGATGTTCATTCATTAAGGCTTCAACATCCTCTGGAAACACGCTATAACCAGAACTTTTAATCATCTCTTTCAGACGACCTCGAAAATATAAATATCCATCTTCATCAAGATAGCCGATATCTCCTGTATAAACCCATCCATTATTAAGAGTTGCAGCAGTTTCTTCAGGTCGATTATAATATCCCTTAAAAACCCCTGGACTTTTAATAATAATTTCTCCTTCGCCAAGTGGACCTTCTTCTTCTCCACTCTTCACATCAATAATTTTTATTTTCGTTTCATGAATTGGAATGCCGCAGCTTCCGTATTTAATATTTTCGATAGGCATAAATGTGTCACATGTATGTGTCTCACTTAAACCATAAGACGCTTCGTATAGTAGGCATCCATTCGTTGCATCTCTCCATTGCTCAGCTAGATCTTGAGTTACTTGCACACCAAAACTTGTTGCTAGATTAAGTCGAAGCGAAGATAAATCTCGATCGATGAGATCAGGCATTTGCAAGATTGCTCCATTCATCGGGGCGATACTATACCACATTGTAATCCGATGATTCTCAATTGCTGATACGACCGTTTCTGCATTAAACCGACTGAGCAGCACCGTTTCATTACCGCTGTATACAGGTAAATTAACGCCCATTACCATTCCAGCAATATGACACAATGGAGCGATCGCTAACAATTTGTCGTCCTGTTTAATTTGATTGCATGTCACCGTAGCAGCAGTTTTAAATAAAGCGTTTTCATAAGTGAGCATTGCTGCTTTAGGTCTGCCGGTTGTTCCTGATGTGAATACCATTAAACACACATCATCTAATTTGACGGGGGCAGGTTGAAAGGAAACTTCTTCAGTAACAAAGAGAGACTCTAAAGTCGTAAATCTTGAAGATTTACTAGTGGATTCTAATTCAGATGGCACGCTTTTGGACTGCTTTGGGGAAAGAAATGATGGATAAGAAACCGTTACGATAAAGGAAAGAGCTTCCTCAATTTTTTCTAACATCGGTAGAAGTTCGATCCCACATATGATTCCTTTTATGTTTGCTTCTTTAATTGAGTAAGTAAGTTCAGAAGTTTTATACATAGGATTTAACGGAACAACAACTGCTCCAATCTTTTGAATAGCATAGTGAGCAATAAGATATTGTGGACAATTCTGCATAAACAAGGCAATATGATCCCCTTGTCTGACACCAATCCGTTCTAAATAGTTTGCAAGCTGATTTGAATGTTGATTCCATTTCTCCCAGGTTAATTGATAGCCATAGTAATCAATGGCAACTTCGCTTGGTTTTTGATCCGCGTGAATGGAAAGATACTCATGGAGGGGTCTTTTTCCATATCGATAAGTTAATGTAGAAGGAACTCCATCTGGCCAAAATGATGTTAGCTTTTCCACTTTATCACCCTTTCATACTAACCGTTTAGTATGTTTCTCTTCTATCATACAATTTTTGATTCTCCTAGTTCAATAAAAATTTCATGTTTTACCTCATATAAATTGGGAATATATTTTTTATTCATATTAGAAAGGAAGATCAACATGAATCAAAACTTATACCAATTGACACGTGAATATGAAACATTTACGGATGAATGTGAAGGAGAAAGTGTACCTGAATTCGTAGAGAATTTCATTTATGGATCGATGGATTATAATGAGGAAAATCTACCTAAACTGACTGAAGAAATGGGTAAACAGGCCCAAGGACAAGACCCAGAAACTTTCAAAAAAGCATTTGATGAAATGCTTCTTTATCTTAGAGATCGCTTTGTTGCGCTCGACCCGGACAAAGAATATTGGCCGTTACATTACCGTGAAGGAGTTAGCGCCTTTGTTGCGATGATCGATGGATTAATTGTACAGTACTTTTCTGGACTCTATTCAGTTGAAGATTTAAAGGAACGAACCCCTCTATTTGCTGCCATTATTCTTAATGGATTTGTGGGTATTAATGAAAATGAATATGATACGTTATCTACAGACTAAAAATAAAAATCCTGCCATGGGCAGGATTTTTGAATTATTTACTTTGTAAACGGTAAACGCTTGAATACTTCTCTTCAAGGTATTGAATTAAATATTCAGCATTCAAGCCCTCTCCGGTTATATCCTTAATAATTTCAATTGGATCTTTAAGTTTACCATACTGATGAATGTTTTCTGTCAGCCACTCTTTAATAGGTATTAAATCACCTTTTTCTAAAAGTTGATCAAACTGAGGCAGATCTTTCAGCATAGCATTCTTCAATTGTGCTGCATAAATGTAGCCAAGCGCATAGGATGGGAAGTAACCAAATGAGCCGCCTGACCAGTGAACATCCTGAAGAACGCCAACTGCATCGTTGTCTGGCGTAATTCCTAAATACTCTTCCATCTTCTCATTCCAGATGGTTGGCAAGTCTTTCACTTCAATTTCGCCATTTATTAACCCTTTTTCAATTTCATAACGGACCATAATATGAAGCGCATACGTCATTTCGTCTGCTTCAATGCGAATGAGAGAAGGTCCAGCAACGTTAATGGCACGGTAGTAATCTTCTATCGAGACATCATCAAACTGGCCGGTTGAATAGCTTTTAAGCTTTTCGTAATTATTTTCCCAAAATGAATAATGGCGGCCAACAAAGTTTTCCCAGAAAAGTGACTGGGATTCATGAATGCCCATTGACGTACCGGTACATAAAGGCGTCCCAATTAATTTCGGTGATAAGTTTTGTTCGTAAAGCGCATGTCCGCCTTCGTGAATTGTACCGAACACGGCTGTGCGGAAGTCCTTTTCGTCATACTTAGTTGTGACACGAACATCACCTGGGTTCAACCCTGTTGCGAATGGATGAACCGTTTTATCAAGGCGACCTGCCTCGAAATCATAACCCATTTTTTTCAATATATCCATACTAAATGCTTGTTGCTTATCTTCTGGAAAATGTTCGAACAAAAAGTCGGTTTTCGGCTGATCACTTGCTTGAACAACGTGTTGCACGAGAGGGACAATATGCTCTCTAAGTTGGTTAAAGACGCGATCAATGACTTTAACCGTTACCCCGGGCTCATACATATCAAGGAGTGTATCATATTTATTTTCATTATAACCCCAATATTCGACAAATTTTTGATTGAATGCCACTAATTTTTCAAGATACGGTCGAAACAACTCAAAGTCAGCTTTTTCTTTCGCTTCCTCCCAAATTGTTTCTGCTTTCGAACTTAAAACCACGTATTCCGAATATTCTTCTGCTGGAATTTTAATATTACGCTCATAATCTTTGCGACATTCTTCAACTGTTTTACGCGTGATTTCGTTTAAACTTTCTTGGATATCTTCTTTTGTAAGTTGATCGAGATATCCCTTCATTTCAGAGGAAACCGACATTTCAAAAACTTCGGAAGACATCATGCCAATAACTTCAGAACGCTGTTCAGCGCCTTTTTTTGGTGCGCCAGTACGTAGGTCCCAATACATAACGCCAATGGCTTCATTAAAGCTCATCATTTTTTTAACATATGTTAAAAATTGTTCTTCTACTTGCTTCAGTTCGGTCGTCATATTCACATTCCCCTTTTTTAATAATATGTTGCTTCAAAGTAAATTCGACACATCTCGTTTCATTATGTAAGGATTTGTCGGAAGTTAAAAAATTCTAAAATAATCGATCTGAACGTTCTCATGTTATCCTTTTGGTAAGCAAATAGTTCAAGGAGGGATTTAGATGTCTATTCAGAATCTGATTCACACATTCGATCAGGTAAAAGGAAGAAAGCCAGCTACCGCAGACGAATTACTAGACTTTATCCAGGTGAATTATTTACAAGGGTCGCTCTCTTTAAATGAGTATCAAATCTACTTTAAAGAACTTCATGCTCAGGGTGCTAAGAAACCTGAATACTTCACGCATGAAGAGATGAAAGCCTTTTAATCCCTCTGTTCTATCCTACCATAAGTTACGTATGATACGTATAGGAAAAGGCATACATGTCTTTTCCTATACGTTTTCCATTTCAATCAACCTCTTTTATTTTTTCAATGTTTTTCTTATTAATGTAGAATGAATCAAACATTCCAATCGCTACTATTTCTTTATTATTCCATAATTTTGTTCGATAAATCGAAAAAACATATGCTTCCGTTCGTGATGTTTGATCTCTTACATAGGGAACAACTGCAAGATCGATGCCTAACTCAATCAGTGCATTTTGATCTTTCTTTAACTGCTTCCCAACCCATCTACTGTAATCTTCCTGGCTTGGATTCGTAAGGAACATTATGACGGCTATTGAAATAATCATACCCAAAATCATTTTTTTCATAAATGCACCCCTTCATTGTCCAACTCTTCTTACTCTATGAAACAAACTTCCCTCAAATGATTCAGACTCATGATGTTCCATCCGCATTATTCCGTTTAAAAGCGATAGTCACGTGGAAACACAAAAGTAAATCAAATTTTGGAAAGGGGATTTCTTCATGAGACAGCATCAAATCAATACGTTAAAACCTGGTGAGCACTATAAAGCAAAAGAACTCGATAGCTTTGTATCGACCACTGATATTGTGCTGCTAGCAAGTAACGCTTCGCAACTTTTTTCTGATCCAGAGCGAGAATATAAAGTGGTTCATGAAGTTGAAGGGTTTTTTGAACACTCGGCTGACGATGGCGATAAATATTTCCGTAATAAGCGTGCGTATGTCGTTGAAAAAGTTTAATAAGATGTTTTATAAATAAAGTCAAAAAGCACCTCTCCTTTCATGGAGAGGTGCTTTTGTCTAAAGTTAATTTTTTGGCGGTCTTGGTCCAAAGAATTGATAGTAATGCGTTTTGATATCACCATTGTATAGCTTACGATTCTTTGTCGCTCGTTTACCATAAACTTCCTGGAAACGAGGATGAGAAGTTAAAATGTACACTGACCAGGTATCAAGTCGCTCACGGAACGCTTTCCCCATTTTTCGATACATGTCTTCTACTTCTTCCCGCTCACCGAGTCGCTCGCCATACGGTGGGTTACCAATAAGGGTCCCATACTCAAACCTTGAGCTAACGTCCGTTACTTGCATTTGCTTGAATTGAATCATATCTCCGAATCCAGCTTCCAGAGCATTATTTTTTGAAAGATCAACCATTTTGGGGTCAAGATCGCTACCAAAGATATGAAGAGGCTGATCATATTTTGCTAAATCTTCCGCTTCAATCATGGCTTCTTCCCAGCGTTTCTTTCCGATCCATGACCAGTCTTCGGATGCAAATTCTCGATTAAATCCTGGTGCGATATTTTGGCCAATCATCGCAGCTTCAATTGGAAGTGTACCGGAACCGCAAAACGGATCCATAAAAGGTTTATCAGCATTCCAATTTGTTAGCATCACCATAGCAGCCGCCATTGTTTCTTTTAGAGGCGCTGCACTATGAAGGTAACGATAGCCTCTGCGGTGGAGTCCTTTACCACTTGTATCAATGGTAAGAATAGCTGTATCCTTATGAATCGCAACTTCGATCTTAAACAGCGGCCCATCTTCTTCAAACCAGGAAACATTGTATTTTTCCTTTAAACTTTCAACGATTGCTTTTTTTACAATCGCCTGGCAGTCTGGAACACTGTACAGCGTTGACTTTACCGATCGTCCGCTAACAGGAAATTCAGCATTCTCAGGTAACAACTCTCCCCACGGAAGAGCTTTTGTTGCTTCAAACAGCTCATCAAACGAGGTAACTTTAAATTCGCCAACTTTTAGTTTTACACGGTCTGCTGTTCTTAGCCAATAATTCGAACGACAAATCCCGATTTCATCACTCTCATAAGTAACCTTGCCATTTTCTACGCGTACATTTTCAAAACCTAGATCCTTTACTTCACGAGCAACCAATGATTCGAGCCCCATGGTGGCCGTTGCAATTAATTCATATTTCGCCATCTTTTCCACTCCAATCTTTTCGCTCTCTATGTAATAATCGTTGTTTTAGTCATTAATACTGTTATGTTTATCCTATTTGAAATTAATGAGGCACTACTTATCACGAATTCCTCTTAGGTTTTCCAGTCAAACACGTTTATAGCCTTAACGTACAAAAAAGCCCCATAAGGGCTTTTCATCAAAGATGATAACGTTCTGTAAGCCATGTTCTGTTCTATCGTACTGCGAACGGGTCTCCCCTCGTACTCAAGTGGTCATCATCTATCTCCAGACGCGTCCTCACCGCCTGGCTTTCTCTCCGTTCAATTCCTTCGAGAAAGCTCCCCTACCATAATTTGGGTTTCTCGCTCGTGGGGTTTACCTCGTTCCACTCTTAATGTTTCCATTAAGACTTCGTCACTGTGGCACTTTCAGAGTATTCAGGCCGTATCCGTTAAGAACTTAGGCCGTTTCCTCGCCGTTAGTCCAAAATTGGACTACCCTGACTTATTGTTTCATCAGGCACGAACACTACGATCATCTCAGATCGTGCGAGCATGGACTTTCCTCTATATGTTACTTATGTGTAACATACAGCGATCACCCGAACGTTATCATTATTAGGACAGCAAAAGCAATTATATCTTATAATCCGCATTGATGCAAGTTGGCTTAATAAAATGTATTGGTGTTTCCCTAAAATTATTATAGTACGGTGAATGAAATTTATAAAGAATATAAAAAATAAACCACCATTCGGCGGCTTATTCGTACAACTTACTCCCAAACACATGTTTTTCTAGATTGGATAATCGTTTTAAAATGTCGTAGTTCGTATTGCCTGGTTGCGTTTGTGAACGCGTCTGCTGTCTTTTTTGCTGTTCAGACATGCGATCCATTTCTCTTCGTAACCGTGTATTTTCTTGACGTAGCTGCTCAATATCATTCTCGAAACGCTCATAATCTTTAATCACAACATCTAAAAACTTATCAACATCATCCTGATCATATCCGCGAAACCCGCTTTTAAAATCTTTTTCAAGAATATCTTTAGCTGTTAGTTGAGTCGGTTGTTGCTCGGCCATTTTATCACCTCTGTATGTATACAATTATTGTCTTTATTTTATTCTTCCAAAAGAGCTCCCTCTTGTCAATCGGAATCTCTTTAAAACGCCTCATTGCTTGTAGAAATCAGGATCACTCTCCCGTATATCCTGTTCCAATAAATCGAGATCAATCGGCGTGATGGTAAAAATTTCGTATGCAGCATCCGTTCTTTGTCTGTTCTTTGCTTCTTTTAAGTAATAATCTGGAGAACCTGGCGTTTCTTCGTCATATAAAACAAGCATAGCGTGACTTTTACGGACTAAAAATTCGTTCTTTGCTTTCAACTGTCCTGGGTTTTCATAAGGACGGTTCGTAATGGACTCAACAAAGTCAGCCTCAGCCAGGATCATGTTATAAAAGTCTTGAGTCGGTTCTTTCCACTTGCTCTCCTGTTCCAAAAACGGCGTCAATATAGCAAGCTTAAGATTAGGATAAAGCTCCCTTAAATCAAGAGCAACTTCCCCTGCCCACAGTTCCACTCCTGTCTGCCCACTAATTAAAATCCATTCTACCTCTTTTTCTTCAATCAACTGTACCATTCTTCCTTTAAGTGCTGCTTTAATAATAGGTAGTCCGGGGTGATCATCATTAAAGATTCCCAGCTCGTGTGCTTTATAACCCGTAACTAGCAAAACGTTTGCCACTTCCGCACCTCCTATGTAAAAACGAACTGGTAGCCCAGTTCGTTTCATTAAATCATTATTTTCTTCTCTTTTGAGCTGGACTTACTTGACCATTCATTCCATTTGGCCACTGCATAGCCCCTGCTACTTGAGATGGATTTGTAGGTGCGTATCCAGCCGGCATAGCACCTGTAGGACGTGGTGGTGGATAGTTATTCATATGTGATGCTAACACTTCGTCTGACTCAGTTAAAGGATAGCTATGATTGTGCTCATACATGTGATGATGAACATTTTTTATATGAGTAGGATGAATATGATCCACATTGTGCTTATAGTAATGATTCTTCACACAACATTTTGTCGGATAAACAACAGGACTTGTCGGACATGGACCTCCTGGGCCTTGCATGGCCGGACTCACTTGGCCAGGCATGCCACCTTTCATAGCTGGGCTCACTTGATTTGGCATATTTGCATTCGGACCCTGCATAGCTGGACTCACTTGATTCGGCATATTCGCATTCGGACCCTGCATGGCTGGACTCACCTGATTTGGCATATTTCCATTTGGTCCCATTCGATGATGTCTTTGAAACATAGTGTAGGTTCCCCCTTCTTAATTTGGTGATTTCCCTACTAGCCTATGTTCACTCCGTTGTACATGTACTGTGTTTTTGTCCTTATTTTCCTAATCCTCACCATATTTTCAAGCCTATTTTTGAACAATGACCTCATTGTCACTATAGATTTGAGCCGAATCACTAATTTGACTCATTACAACAACTGTTAACGCGATTACCATAAAAAATAAGACCATAATAACCTGCTTCAATTTCCATCTCTCCATTACATTCAATCTGAAATATTTCTAAAAAAACTCAGAAACTTCAATATACTACTCAAAGTTACAACAAGAGACGACAATTGTAAACGGTGATTCAACAAGTTTTCTAAAAGAAAGCGTCGAAAAAAAGCACTTTGTGCGCTTACCCGGGGAATAATTTAAAGAAATAAAGCTATTTCCTACCAAATACGAGATTATCCCTTGCGATTCGCTGTCTTATTTCCTCATCGTGTCCATGGTCCATGTCCAATTTGTGAAACATTTTTAAAAGCAGCTCAGCCGTCATTTTGGCATCGTTCAATGCATGATGGCGTTCATGACGTTCAATATTAAATTTCCTTATTAAAGAGTCCAGCTGCGGATTGCTCCGTGGAAATAACTCCTTTGCAAGTGCTTCAGAATCTAAATAAGGAGGCAAATAGTCTGGCAATCCCCATCGTTGAATTAAATTTTGTAGAAAATAAACGTCAAATTTTACAGGGTGAGCCACAAGCGTTGTACCTTTACTAAAAGATAGAAATTCTTCAAATGCCTCGATAAAAGTCCAACCCGCTCGAATTTCATCAATAGACAAACCAGTTAGTTGTCGAACAAATCTTGGAACTTTTTGAACAGGACGGACAATACGATAAAATGACTCATCAAGAATACGCCCTTCAATTAAATCAACTTTTACTGCTCCAATTGAAATGACTTCATCTCCAATCGCAGGATAAAAACCTGTTGTTTCAAGATCAAAAACAGTAAAATATCGACTACTCGATTCCTGATAAAACAACAATGAATCATACAAACGTTCATATACTGGTAACGTTTTGTCTGTTTTTATTTTTTTTTGCCACTTTAAGCGGTCATAAAGATAGTAACGCAATAATTTAAACCCTATGGACGACATTTTTAAATACTCCGATTCCTACGAAAGCTTAACTCACTTACCTGTTGCATTCTTTTCGCAACAAGGAGGGCTTCCCTCATTTTCCTTCTTTCTTCTTTCTCCCATTCAATCGGTCTAACTAAATTGGAAATTTCCGTTCCTTTATCTAATTGATAAAGGTTCTGTCTTACTCGAAAGGTATACAAATAATGAAGGGAGGTTTCAATGTTAATGACGTCACGATGATGAAAGACTTCTTTCTTCTTTAACTCGTGTAAACGTTTGATTGTGTTCACTTCTTCCACGCCGTATTTCATGGCAAAAATCCGTATCCCGTTAACGATCTGCATGATCGCAGCCTTTTTTAGATCGAGCGTTTTTTCTTTACCCCGAAGCTGCAATTTCCCTAGGGGGTTAAGCGGCACCCGAAATCGAATGGTGTCTTTCATTAACAGCATTTGTAAGGTATGAGCTTTTCGAATTCGTTCTGTTATGCGACTTCTGAGCGCTCTTGCCAAATCAAAATCGCCGTAAACAGGTCGAAAGTCCATAAAGATCGTAAAGTTACGAATTTCTTCAGCGTCCGTTTCTGTAATCCAACGATTCACTTCTGTTTGCCAATTTGAAAGAGACCGCCTCCATTTCTCATTTTTGGCCATAATTCCTCCATCACATTCTGGCAAGCCGCACGCTGTTAGCATTGTATTAATTTTTTCTGCAAACACTCTAAAAAACGTTTCAATCTCCGACTTGTGCTCAAGATGTTCAAAATCATCTATAATTAAACCGTTATCCTGATCCGTACTAAAAGCCTGTTCTTTTCTTCCTTCACTCCCCATCACAATAAAGCAATAGTTCACAGGGGCTCTTCCGTATCCTTCTTTCATCATTTCCTTTTCGGCAAGTAAAATGATGCGGCGGTGCATTTCATCGTTATAATTGGACATCATTTCACATATTTCATATCCCAATGTATTCGCATCTAGTAATTCTTGAATAAATGAACGAAACTCTTCATGAATAGGAGGAGAAAGATTCATGATTTCAGTTAGCTCTTTTGCTCTTGAGAGACGATAAGATAAATCAAGATAAGCTGATTCTTGAATACCGAGGAAAGATTTCGCAGATACCATCCCCACGATTCGATCTCGCTTCACTACCGGTAGTAATGATACCTTGTGAAATTTCAAATAAGCAAGTGCTTCATAACTAAAAGCATCTTCTTCAACGAGATTTGGTTTTTGATACATCCATTTATGAATAGGATCTTGAAATTGTCCCATCGTCAGCGCATTGATGATTTCAAGAGGAGTCACTGTCCCTAATACACTCTCTCGGTCTTCACTTACGATAACACCGTCATAATTCTTCGTTCGAAAAAGATCGGCTGTTTCCAGTACAGTATAAGTTGGAGGGATCGTTACTTTGGAATCCATAATGGAACTAACCCTTGTTCGATAAAGCGCAATATTTTCTCCATCTGATTCACGATCACGTTCCTGCTTGATTTCGTCATAAAGACTGCGCATCCGTTCCCCAATTGTATCAAGAACATTATGCGAAAAAGCAGGATTTTCCGTCATAATCTTTAACATCACTTCTTTTTTTATTTGAATCACTTGACAGTCTTCGTTTGCCTGAACTGAAAATGTCATTGACTCATCTGTAAGCATAATCATTAGTCCTACCAGATCACCAGGGTAATAAAATCGCATTGTAGCCTGCTGACCGTTGGCTTTATGAACGATATTTTTTGCAATACCTGATACGAGGAGGTAAAGGGTATTTGCATCTTCATCTTCATGATATAAAAATTCACCTTTTTGATAAGTAGAAAATTTGGCAGATGCCATTAAATTCTCAATTTCCTCATCACTGAGTGAATGGAATGGTTCTTTTTTCTTTAGTACATCATAGAAATCCTGCATAACAACCTCCAATCATTAACGCGCCTCTTTTTGTTCAAGACGTTCAATTCTTTTCATAAATAACAATCGCTCATTCTCTTCTTTTTCTTTTAGTATCCTCTTCTTTTCTTTCCATTTTTGATAGGCGGATAAAGCATAATGTAATGCTTTTTCATAGTCTTTCACTTTATGCTCATAATATTTTGCCAGTTCAATATCACAGTCTTCATCATTCGTTTCTTGTGATAAAGAAAGCCAGATCTCAATCGATTTATGAATCTGACCTTGCTTTTTGTAGATACGTGCAATGGCTTTTTTCGCTTCTTTCTCGTGCCGGCCAGTTGTTTTTTCATAAAGCAACGCTGCGTGATCTTCTTCGCCTACAGCTTCCCACCAACGAGCAGATTGGTACTGTTCTCCAGCGGTTAATGACTTCCCCTCCATGTCGAGCAAGAGGTGAGACAGACGAATATAAAGCGTAATTAATGATAAAATATCTTCCTCGTTGTGCTTCAACACACCTTCAATGAGCTCTGGATCAGGATCCTTCACGAATTCGAAATAAAGCATTGGAGCTAAATAGCCTGGAATGTCTTCCTTTCGTTCAAAACCTAATTGCTGTTCTTCTACATTCGCGAGTCTAACAGATTCCATTTCATTTTTCCAAAACCGTCTGGCTCCATGCAAAAGATCAAAGTGGCCAAATTGAGGTAACTTCGGTACTTGCTCACGAATTAATGTATGACGCGTTTTTACCTGTGGCCAATCAAACGCTTTGCCGTTGTACGTTACTAGGTTCTTCAATTCGTTCACATCATCAAGAAAAGCCTTATACATCGGTACCTCCGCACCTGGTCCAGGCAGAAAATACTGATTAACAGATATTCCATTTTCTGTATACTGACTATATCCGAGTAAAAAGATCGTATTGCCAACGCCACCACCAAGACCTGTCGTTTCTGTATCAAAAAACAGTAAATCAGAAGGAGAAAGGTGCTTAGATGAAAGCGGATGTGCACGATGGTGCTTATTCCAGCGCTCCACTACGTTTTCAAGCTCCTGAAACACATAACGACCATGTTGAAAGTTAGTTGGATAGTGCTTTTTTCTCACAAGCGCATAGTCTCCGTCTAGAAAATAAGGACTTGCATGGAGCTCTTTCCATTTTTGAAGGTGAGGAACCTCGACAGTTGGCTGCTCCACTTTCGCTTTAACGTCATCCCCTTCTTTCAGGTTCATATGCTTTTTCATGCGATTTAATTTAGCTTTCATCGACATGAGAATGTTCACCTCTTAAATATTCAAGTAAATAGATGGCAGTTTGCTTACTATTTTCGCCTGTTTCTCCTGATACACCAACGCATGATGGGCAGCCGCTCTCACATTCGCAATTTACGACAATCGACTCCGCTTCCTTTAAAATAAAACCAAGTTCTTTATAGACTCTTTCCGATAATCCGATTCCTCCTGGATAACGATCATAGAAAAAGACAGTCGGCTTATTCGAATGCACCGCTTTAATTTGAGGTGTTACATGAAGATCCGACACATCGCACATGACGAAGAGAGGCGCAACGTTTCGAAGAACATTCCCTAAACCGAGTAAGCCTTCCTCCAACCGATTCTCTCCCATTGTCTGGACAAAGCTTTCCGGGAAATCAAACCAGCATGCATTCGTATGAAGCTCTTCTTCAGGGAGATGAATCGGACCAGATCCGATATTTTCATGCGTCTCAAATTTGATTTTCTTAAATATCGTTGCCATTGCATTGACCATCACTTCTCCATAAGTAGCTGTGGTATGTGGCAGTGGTTCATGTTTGTCTTCTTCTAACACCTTCAGCTGCACAGCAAGATTTGCATCTGTATAGTAATCGACATCCACTTCTCGGACCCATGCCTTTTTTTCATCATAGTCGAGCAGTTCCACTTGATATTGCACACCCTGATGAAGATAAATCGCTTCTTCATGAAGCAATGTCATGGCACTAAACCGATCCATTTCTCCAATCACTTTTACATTCGAAGCTGTCGTTTGATCAATAATGACTACATTTTCTTGCGACGCAGAACGAAGGCTTACGTTGTGAGCTGGGAAAGCATCGTTCATCCAAAACCACCGATTTGCCCGATGGTGGAGGAGTTGTTCATCCGTTAAAAACTCCAGCACGTCTTCAATGTTTTCTCCACCAAATGTATCTCCTTGCTGAAAAGGAAGCTCATATGCAGCACATTTTACGTGATCAACAAGAATAATTAAATTATTTGGGTTTACTCGAGCTTCTTCTGGGTTTCGTTCAAAAAAGTAATCCGGATGAGTAATCATATATTGATCAAGAGGACTTGAGCTCGCCACAACAAACACGACAGATTCATCCTGGCGACGCCCTGCACGACCGGCTTGCTGCCAGGTGCTTGCAATCGTACCCGGATATCCTGTTAAAACACATGCCTGAAGTTGGCCAATATCAACACCGAGCTCGAGAGCATTTGTACTAACGACACCTTTAATATCTCCGTTCCGAAGACCTCTTTCAATTTCTCTCCTTTGTTTCGGTAAATACCCTCCTCGATAACCCATAATGGAACGTGGCCCTAATTCTCGCTGCTCTAATTGCTGCAAATAAGTGAGAAGAATTTCAACACGAACGCGACTACGGGCAAAAACAATTGTTTGAATGTTATTTTTCAAAAGCTCTACAGCTAAATTTCTTGCTTCAAGTGTTGCAGAACGCCTAATATTTAGTGCCTGATTGACAACAGGCGGGTTATATAAAACAAAGTGTTTCCGACCGGTAGGCGCTCCGTTGTTATTAATTAACGTAATCTGTTCTCCTGTTAATTCCTCAGCAAGCTCTTTCGGATTCGCAATGGTTGCTGATGTGCATATAAAAATCGGGTTACTTCCATAAAATTCACAAATACGCTTCAATCGTCTAATCACGTTCGCTACATGACTTCCAAACACACCACGATACGTATGAAGCTCATCAATCACAATCACTTTAAGATTTTCAAACAGTGAGACCCACTTTGTATGGTGTGGAAGAATGGCTGAATGGAGCATATCAGGATTTGTCATGACAATATGTCCAGCTTTACGGACGATTTGTCTAATCGTTGGAGACGTATCGCCATCGTACGTATACCCTTTTAAATCCACTTCCATCTCATCAATTAACTCATTGATTTCACTCTTTTGATCTTGTGCAAGGGCTTTTGTTGGGAACAAATAAAGAGCACGACTCGAAGGATCTTTCAATATCGTATCTAAAACGGGCAAATTATAGCATAACGTTTTTCCTGAAGCGGTTGGTGTAACAGCTACGAAACTATTTCCTTTTCTAGCCTCATCATATGCCGTCGCCTGGTGGGTATATAATTGTTGCACGCCTCTTTCTTCGAGAGCTTTCTGAAGCTCTGATTGAAGTCCTTCTGGAAAGGGTGCTGTTTTTGGTTCTTTCGGGTCAATCGTTTTCCAGGTTACGATATTCGACCGATACTTTTCCTCCTGTTGAAACATCTCCAGAAGCTCGGGTAGTTTCTTTTTTCTTTCCATCCGATCACCTCAAAAATTATTGTACGTCTATTGTAGCGAATACGCGTTCGAATGGATACCGTTTTGATTGGAAAGTCCCCTTTTCCATTACCTTCTAACGATCGATTGAAAGATACAATTCATTTTATTTTGATCCATAACACGCTTTTCTTTTAAGAGCCGAGCTTTTTTCTCTAATTGAAATAACTCTTCTTCAAGATTTCCTATTAAGCGTTCTGGTTCACGAAGCGTCTCTCTTCTGAATAACGTTATTCCCTGCAATTTTATATGATCGTGAACCGCCGATTCTTGGAGAAGCTTAGGGAGAGTTCCCTTTGGAAGGCTTTCATTCTCCAGTACCCACCTTCCAAACAGGATTGATTTCAAAGCATACAGCAACCTTTTATGATCGGATCGATTAGCCTGATGTTTTAAATTTGTTCTTCCGAGATTAATATAATGAAACATCAACGATTTTACCGAAAAACAGTCGGTACTTAACTCCCTAAGCATCTTCACTACTTCAGCTTCCTTATAAATAGTTGGTGAAATAAACCACTCAAGAATCGAAGGATTCGATTTACCTATTAAATAAATCGTCTTTTTTATATCCCATCCATGGAATTCAACCTTTTCGCTGTTCATTTCCAAAACATCAGCCTCAGGAAACACCGTTAAATACCAATCTAGATCATGTTTGTAGATAAACCGGATATCACGATCACTGTTCTCATGCTCATAACCAAAAGCGCGACTCCCTGCTTCACATGCAAATAAAATCGTAACGTTATTCTCTTCTTCTAACTCCTTAAGCTTTGCTGTGATTGCGTTCATCACATCACCTCTTTATCACAAAAAGCTACCAGGTTCAGCCCGGTAGCTTTTCGTTTATTTTTGCAGCTCTTTCATAACTTTATCTACGTCTGTCTCAGGAAGCGAACAGCTGAAATTCTCACAAATGTAAATGGTCGTTTCGTTTGTCTTAAGAAAATTAGCAGCGAATGGGGCTGCTTCTTTTAGGGTTGTCGGATCTTCCACGCTAATGACCGTTAGTTCAGGTAAAAACCTCTGTTGTAAATACTCGATCAATCTTTCTTTATTTTTATCACCGTTTGAACCAACAACTATCACTTCTTTAGAAGAAGATTGTGCATAGAGTTTGCTCATTAAGAAGTATGCATGGCCACTTGAATACGACGAAACATCACCTGAAAAAGCGGTAAACATTCGATTAGCCCACTCATCATATTTCATTTCGCCAGTTAACTTTGATAACCGAAGCAGCTGAAGTACAGCGACGCTATTTCCAGATGGTAGTGCCCCATCGTGAACATCTTTTGGTCTTGCGATCAATCGATCAGCATCATGGCCATATAAGTAGAATCCTCCAGAACTTTCGTCCCAAAACAATTCGTACATATCATCAGTGAGCTTTTTCGCTTTAATAAGATAGTGAGGGTTATACGTAGACTCATACAGTTCATTTAATGCCCATAGTCCATAGGCATAGTCGTCATGATACGCTTTGAATTTCACTTCTCCATCGCGATAACGAGCCATTAAACGCCCATCGATCACCATGTATTCTTCAATAAACTGATACGATTTTTCAGCTAATTGAGTGTATTCAACGTTTTGAAACACCCTTCCCGCTTTCGCAAATGCCGCTATCATTAACATGTTCCAGCTTGTTAAAATTTTATCATCTTTATACGGATGAACTCGCTTTTCTCTCTCGGCATAAAGTTTCTTTCTTGCTGTCTCCAATTGAGTTTGGACGTCTTCTTCTGTCAGGTTGAATGATTTAGCAATCTTTGAAAGATCCGTTTTGATTAAGTTAGGAATGTTTTTGCCTTCGAAATTCCCTCTCGTTGTGATGTCATATAATTCAGAATACAGAGAGCCAAGTTCTTCACCCAAGATTGTGTGAACTTCTTCTTTTGTCCACACATAAAACTTGCCTTCTTCCCCTTCAGAATCAGCATCTTCTGCGGAATAAAACCCTCCATCATTCCTTGTCATGTCACGTTGTACGTATGCGAGTATCTCACAAGCAACTCGTTTGTAGCGTTCGTTACCAGTGACTTGAAATGCTTCGGTATAGGTAAGCGCAAGCATGGCGTTATCATACAGCATTTTTTCAAAATGAGGCACAAGCCATTCCTGATCGACGGCATACCTCGCAAAACCAAACCCTACGTGATCATAAATGCCGCCATTTGCCATAGCATCAAGCGTTTTCGTCACCATCGTTAAAGCAAGATCCTGATTATATTGGCGATAATACCGTAGCAAATACATCAACATATGAGGGGATGGAAATTTTGGAGATTTGCCAAAACCACCAAATATTGTATCAAAGGAATTTTGCATCTGACTAAATGCCTTATGTAACGGCTCTTCTGTTAGTTCTCCACCTTCCGCATTCATCCGTTCTTGCAAGGACGCGGTGATTTTATCCCCAATTCCTGTAATGCGTTCAGGTTTTTCATTGTATTGCTGATAAAGCTGCATGATGGCATCTTTAAATCCCGGTAAATTGTATCGGCTTTCTTTCGGAAAATAGGTTCCGGCATAAAATGGCTTTTGATCAGGCGTAACAAAAACGTTCAACGGCCATCCTCCCTGACCGGTTAATCCCTGACACACCTTCATGTAAATGGAATCAATATCCGGACGCTCTTCACGATCGACCTTAATCGCTACAAAGCGATCGTTCAGAAGCTTCGCCGTCTCCTCATCTTCAAAGCTTTCTCTTTCCATCACATGACACCAATGACATGTCGAATACCCGATCGAAACAAGCACTGGTTTGTTCTCTCGTTTCGCTTTCTCAAACGCTTCTTCTCCCCACGGATACCAGTCGACTGGATTGTGGGCGTGCTGGAGCAAATAGGGCGATTTTTCATGAATTAACTTATTTTCGTGCGGTTGATCGATATTGTTCACTTTGTCACCCTCCGTTTTTTGGTATTAGTCTTTCTTCAGTGTACCAAATTGTAGGGTATAATCCTAAACACAAAAATAAGCGGAATCACCGCTTATCGTAAGTTTTATCAATATAGGCTTGTTCTTCTTCTGTTGTCATTAATCTTTTCGCTTTTCCAACCGTTCCACCATTTAAATTCCATATGTAGTTATGGACGTCCACGGCATTGTTAAAGTTTCCTTTGTCCCATTCTGTTAAAGCTTCCTTATAAAAATCCTGGTACTTATACTCTTCTGGCGTTCCTTTTACTTGATCTAGGACCTCGAGCATATTATCAATCCGTTCCTCAGAAATTTGATAAATTCCCCACTTATCTTCAGCTATGACTTTTTGATGCGTCATTCCATGTATATAATCCTGAAACTTACTTTCACTTGGTATACCATCTGCCGTAATGGATTCTTCACCTTCATCCACGTAACGTTCTGGATCCACAGATGAACCCTTTTCACCACTTACCGCTTCAGCTTGTTGCGTTTTTTCTTTTAAGCTCCAGTCTAGATCTGAGATAAACCAGTACGTAAGTCCAAGGATCAGGACTACCATTGAAGTAATTGAAATAACTAACGTTTTTGTTGAAGGCATTACAACAGCTCCTTAAATCAATCGATTCCACTCAAATCGCTACAATACGAAACAGAAAGGATATTTATAACTATTTTTACATACATTTCAATAAAAACAAGAGGAATCGCCATATTCTCTCATTATCATGAGAAAAAAAGAACGATTTAACATTTATTTAGGTAAATGGATAAGCATGTCCAACACCTGATGCATAAAGTATTGAAAGACAGGAGGTGGAAAAATGGGAAACCGTCGAAGCGCAGGTAACCAAAGATCATATGTGAAAAAGAGTCATCGATCGGAAGGTGAATCTCGAGGTTCTAGAAACCGTGGCTGTGGGTGCAAAAATAATGAAACTGCTGGTCGTGCTACATCGCCTAGCTGTTCAAGATACTGTTCCAATGTTTGTCGCCGTTTATTTCCTTTAGACTTTACACGTTGCTTTAACGATTGTGTATCGTGTCAGCAAGATGTGGTTTTTGAAACAGATCACGAATTTTACGAAGATTAAGCGTACAGCCGAAAAGGACAATCCTGTTTTTATGAGGATTGTCCTTTTCACCTTACTAGTCAAGTACATATTGACTATGAATGCTCCATTCAAATTGATCTTTACGTAACCACAACGAAAGAGCTACAATATCCTCTGAAAAAACGCGGTCTTCTTCAATTGAAGAGACGATTTTTCTTCCTTCTTCATATAAGCTCTGTGAGAAAGTCGAGGCTAAAGATATGCCTCTAATTTCTAATGCCTGCATCGCACATATCATTTCAATGGCCACTACCTTCTGAGCATTTAGTATGATTTGATAAGCATGGCGAGCACCAATTGTGCCCATACTGACATGATCTTCTTGATTCCCAGATGAAGGAATGCTATCCACACTTGCTGGATGGGCAAGTGTTTTGTTCTCTGATACAAGTGACGCTGCCGCATACTGCATAATCATAGCACCAGACTGGAGACCAGGATCAGGGCTTAAAAATGCTGGCAGATCATTTAGCTGCGGATTAACAAGTCGTTCCACTCTCCGTTCTGAAATATTGGCCATTTCAGCTACGCCAATTTTGAGAAAGTCCATCGCGATTGCAATGGGCTGACCGTGAAAATTCCCACCCGAGACGACCGTTTGACCATTTTCTAAAATAAGAGGATTATCTGTTGCAGCGTTCATTTCAATCTCAAGCTTTTCTTTTACATAAGCTAGACTTTGTCTTGAAGCACCATGGACTTGAGGAATGCATCGGAGGGAATAGGCATCCTGAACACGTTTTTCCCCTTGATGAGTCACCAGCTTGCTATTACTTGTTAGAACTCTTATTCGTTCTGCTACTTCCATTTGCTCTGGGTACCCTCGCGCTTTGTGTATCGCAGGATGAAATGCATCGATAACGCCTTCGAGCGCTTCAAGCGTCATCGCGCCGATCCAATCACACTGATCCATTAAACGTTCTGCTTCAATGAAGTTGATTATCCCCATTGCTGTCATCGCTTGCGTACCATTAATAAGGGCAAGACCTTCTTTTGCTTTTAAAGTAAGAGGAGAAATTCCTAGTTCCTCATACACACCTTTTGTCGGTAAAATTCTCCCTCGATAATGAACTTTTCCTTCTCCAACAAGAACTAATGCAAGATGAGAGAGCGGCGCTAAATCACCGGAAGCTCCAAGTGATCCCTGACTTGGAATAACGGGAATCATTTCTTCGTTTGCAAGATCGCAAAGACGTTCGACAACACATGGGCGCACACCCGAGTAACCTTTTAGTAACGCATTCAGTCTTAACACAACCATGGCTTTACTTACGTGTTCAGGAAAGTACTCGCCTACCCCGCAGGCATGTGAACGGATAAGATGAAGTTGAAGTGTATCGACATCTTTGTCCTGAATCCGAACGTCGCTGAATTTACCGAAACCCGTGTTTATTCCATAGACTGTCTCCCCACTTGCCACGATTTCCTCTACTGCTAACCTGCTTTTTATAACTTTCTTCATACTGAGCGGGTCAATCGTCACTTCTTCTCCTTCATAAATGACCCTTTTCATTTCTTTTACAGTTAAGGTAGAACCATTTAAAGAAACCATACCTATCGCCTTCTCTCTATGAAATTAATTATCTAACAACAAACGATGGGGCCAAGGGAACATACGTTTCCTTTGCCGCCTCCTTATCACTAATCGCTTTAGGCAGCTTTTATCCTATATGATTAATACCAAGTCCAAACGTTTCGTGTTCAAGTCCTTTTACTGGTGCGCCAATTGTTCCATAAAAAGCAACAGCAATCCATTCGCCTTCATCAAAATGCTCGTAGGGTGAGCCTCGAACAATCGCAAACCGTAAGCCCACGGTTCGCATCATATCTCCGGCGCCGATCTGGCCACGCATAACCCCTTCTAACGCTTCTAGTATGGCATGATATAAGGCATGAGTCTCTCGATAAAGCTCTTCTGAAATAATATTATTCCTTTTTGCAGATGTTTCAACAGCTGAGATAACTTTCTGCATACTCATTGACCCAGTCTTCCCCTGACAGTAATCCACATCTTCCAGCTGTTGCGAAAATGGTTCTAATTCATCAGGGGTTAATGATGCGATGAGCATCGCTAATTTACCAATCTGTATCTTTTGTGTCATTTCTCTCCCCTGTCCACATATCAACTCGTAACTAATATCTTTTTCTATTGTAAGCGCTATCAAAGTCTCTGGTCAAGATCGTTCTTTCCGTTTACACACTCCGGTTAAAAATGAGAGCATCGTATGAACGGCACTCTTCACCCCAAGCTCACCGACATCTTTTCTAGGATCGAGGCAAACGAGGTCCATTGCTTTTACTTTTGGATGTTCCCCGGCTATCTGGACAGCCTCAAACAACTCTTCTGTTCTCATACCGCCAGGAGTCGCTGCTGGTGCTGCAGGATTACAAGAAATATCAAGAACGTCCATATCCACCGTTAAGTATATCGTGTCAACCGCAACTTCAAGCTGAGCTAACGCATCGTGAACGATCTGATGGATACCTTTTGTTCTTACAGTTTTCATCGTCGTGTAATGAACACCGTGTTCATCAGCATAGTTTTTCAACGCTAAGCTATTAAAAAAACCGTGAAGCCCAATATTATGGACATGGTTTCCTTCAACTATATGGCTTTCGATTACTTGTCGTATTGGCGTGCCATTTGCTGGTCCTATTTCCGCAAAGTTTCGTAAATCAAAATGGGTATCCAATTGCAAGATTCCAATCGTCTCATTGCGATGCGCTTGCTTCCATCCTTTAATTAACATTGCTGTAATGGAATGATCTCCACCAAGCGTTAAAGGTATGGTATGTGGATGATGTTCTCTCATCGCGACCATAGCCTGCTGAATTTGGTCATGAGTAAACCCGATATCCGTTACATGTTGTTTCACGTCACCAAGATCGATCGCTTTTAAACGAGCTAAATCAACGTCTTCATCAAGATTATACGTACGAAATGAACGCCATGCTCTTCGCATCGCATCAGGATTCTCACTTGCTGCGGATGTACTAATCGATGACTTTGATAAGGGAACGCCAAGTATTGTAATGTCGTAGTCTTTCCAATTTGGCGTTAATTCTCCTATCGTTTCAATCCATTCATTCACCGTGAGATCAAGTTGTTCATCCGTTTGCTTTGACCAAATCATGGTTGGGCGATTTAACATTGGGTATGGATATACGCTCATAAAAGGTGTCCTCCTACGACCAGCGTCACTCCTCCTTTAATCACAGTGTCGACATGATTCATTCCATATTGATAGGAAAGAGTAAGGTAATTAGGTACATCAAATATTGTAATGTCCGCTTTTTTACCAGTTTCAAGACTCCCTGTAGTATCCGCACAGCCAATCGCATGTGCAGCATTAATGGTTGTCGCAGTTAATACCTCTTCAGGTGTCATCCCCATTTTCAAGCATCCAAGGTTCATGATAAAAGGAAGAGAAAGGGTAGGAGATGAACCAGGATTTGCATCCGTAGATAGCGCAACACCCACTCCAGCATCAATCATCTTTCTTCCTTGAGCAAAATCAGCCATTAGGAAAAATGCCGTTCCTGGAAGTAATACTCCCATTACACCTGCTTCAGCCATGTCTTTTATTCCCTGCTCTGATGCTCTAAGGAGGTGATCAGCCGAGATGGCTCCAACCTCCGCAGCCAACTCCGCTCCTGCATAAGGTTCAATCTCATCAGCGTGAAGTTTAGGAATAAGTCCGTATTCTTTTCCAGCTTCTAGTATGCGCCTTGATTGATCCGGAGTAAAAACACCTCGTTCACAAAAAACGTCGTTAAATGTTGCCAGCTTCCGATTGGCTACTTCTGGAATCATGTCTGAAATCACTCTTGACACGAACGCTTCGGGATTACTCTTTTCTGATAAAGGAATAGCGTGCGCACCCATAAATGTGGAAATTACATCTATCGGATGCGATTCATTTAGTTGTTTGGCAACTTCTAATTGTTTTATTTCATGTTCTAACGTGAGACCGTAACCGCTTTTCGCTTCCACTGTTGTTACTCCGTGCAACAAAAATTGGTTCAGACGTTTTCTCGACTGTTCGAACAACTCTTCATGACTCGCTTCTTGTGTCGCACGCGTCGTAGCATGAATACCCCCGCCCGCTTCCATGATTTCCATATATGTCTTCCCTTGTAACCGCATGGCGTATTCATTTTCTCTCGTTCCAGCATGAACAAGGTGCGTATGGGGATCAATTAGGCCCGGAGCTACTACTTTACCAGTAGCATCCATTTGTTCAGTTGACGCTGTTAACTCTTTGTATTTTTCTACTATTCTTTTTGATGATCCTACTTCAATGATGATCCCGTCTTCTATATAGAGAGCACCATTCTCAATTAATCCTATTTGCGACATTTCCTCTTTTATCGCTGGACGTTCCGAGTAACCCGACATCGTGATTAGCTGAGCCGCATTTTTGATTAATAAGCGTGCAGTCATCTCGCTCTACCTCCTATTTCTTTCGTAGCATCGGAACATGAATGCCTTTCTCCTCTGCCGTTTTCTTCGCTAAATCATAGTCTGCGTCAACATGACGCACCACACCCATTCCAGGGTCTGTTGTTAGCACACGCTCAATTCGACGCTCCGCCTCTTTCGTTCCGTCAGCTACAATAACCATCCCTGCATGAAGTGAGTAACCCATGCCAACGCCACCCCCATGGTGAACGCTTACCCAACTTGCCCCACCGACACTATTAATCAGGGCATTTAGAATTGGCCAATCAGCAACTGCATCGCTTCCATCTTTCATGGCTTCCGTCTCTCGATTCGGCGAAGCGACAGAGCCAGAGTCAAGATGATCACGTCCAATCACAATCGGAGCACTTAATTCCCCGTTTGCGACCATGTTATTTATGATTTTCCCAAACTTTGCTCGCTCCCCATATCCAAGCCAACAAATACGAGAAGGAAGTCCTTGAAAACTAATTTTCTCGCGCGCCATACGAATCCAATGACAGAGGTGTTCGTTTTCACTAAACTCATTTAAGATCACTTCATCTGTTTTATATATATCTTTTGGGTCTCCTGACAAAGCTACCCAACGAAAAGGACCTTTTCCTTCGCAAAACTGTGGACGGATATATGCCGGTACAAATCCAGGGAAATGAAAAGCGTTTTGAACACCTTCATCTTTCGCAACTTGCCGAATGTTATTTCCGTAATCAAATGTCACGGCTCCTTGCTTTTGCATCACAAGCATTGCCTGAACGTGTATGGCAATACTTTGTTTTGCTAATTTAGTATACTGATCCGGCTTCTCCCTACGGAGTTCTTCTGCCGCTTTTATATCCAGGTTTATAGGATAATAGCCGTTTAAAGGGTCATGAGCAGAAGTTTGATCCGTCAAAATGTCAGGGATAAAATGATAATCGATCATTTTAGGTAAAATTTCTGCCGCATTACCTAGTAAACCAATAGAAAGAGCTTTTCCTTTATTTCGAGCTTTCTTTGCCAACTCAATTGCATGCTCAAGACTATCAGTTGACGTATCAAGATACTTTGTATCGATTCGACGCTGTATCCTTTTTTCATCCATTTCAATCGCAATACATACCCCGCCGTTAAGCGTCACGGCGAGTGGTTGTGCTCCGCCCATTCCTCCTAAGCCTGCTGTTAACGTAATCGTATTTCTTAAACTACCGTTGAAATGCTGCTTCCCACATTCAGCAAAAGTCTCATACGTCCCCTGGACAATTCCTTGACTGCCAATGTAAATCCAGCTCCCAGCCGTCATTTGTCCATACATCATCAATCCTTTTCGATCCAGTTCATGAAAGTGCTCCCAATTTGCCCAGGCAGGCACCAAATTCGAATTAGCAATCAGTACTTTGGGGGCGTCTCTGTGAGTCTTGAAAACCGCTACAGGCTTTCCAGATTGAATCAACAGCGTTTCATCATCCTCAAGCTCCTTTAATGAACGAACAATGGCTTCATAGCACTCCCAATTTCGCGCCGCTTTTCCAATTCCACCATAGACAACAAGTTCCTCTGGATTCTCCGCGACATCAGGATGCAAATTATTACTAAGCATTCGTAAAGCCGCTTCCTGTATCCATCCTTTCGTATGCAGAACGGTGCCTCTATACTGCTCTACTTTGTTTGCCTTTGTACCAGCCATCAACGTCACCCTTTCCAATCATTTCTTATTAAAAGCGTAGCATTTGATCCTGAAACGATATAGACTACCGAATTTCGAATAATAGCATTTTATTGATAAATAAGAAGATTATCTTGATAAAACCTAAAATTTTCATAGTCTTTATTTTAGAAAAGAAAATCAAACTATTTTATGATTGAAGGAAGAGGAACATGGGTAATGCGTATATATGATGGGATAAAGAAAGGAACATCCATACTCTTTAAAACTTAATAAGGGAATAGATGAGATCATTTTCATAAATAAGAGCAGTTCATTTATGAAACGAAACAAAATTTGTTGTTAATTTTGATGGAATAATGGGAAGAGTATAGATGGTTCCAAAATGAAGATTAGAATCAAAAGGAGTGGAAAAACATGAACAACAATCAATTCGACAAAATCAAAAACGGAACAGGATTTATTGCAGCGCTAGATCAGAGTGGTGGTAGTACACCAAAGGCTCTTGCAGAATATGGTGTTCCTGAAGATTCCTACTCTAACGAAGACGAAATGTTCGATCGCGTTCATCAGATGCGAACAAGAATCATTACTTCACCTGCGTTTAGTGGTGAAAAAATACTCGGTGCTATTCTATTTGAACAAACTATGGATCGCGAAATAGAAGGCAAGTATACAGCCGACTATTTAGCAGATAAGGGAATTGTTCCTTTCCTAAAAGTTGATAAAGGACTAGCTGATCAAGAAAATGGTGTTCAGCTTATGAAACCAATTCACGATTTAGATGAAACCCTTGGTCGCGCAAGTGAACGAAAAATTTTCGGTACGAAAATGCGCTCAGTGATTCATGAACCAAATGAAAGCAGTATTAAGAAGGTTGTTGAGCAGCAATTTGATATCGGTAAGCGAATACTTGCTGCTGATCTAATGCCAATTATTGAACCTGAAGTCAACATTCATAGTGAAAACAAAGAAAAATCAGAAGAAATTTTACGAGAAGAAATCCTTAAACAGCTAAATGATTTATCAGAAGATCAAAACGTAATGCTTAAATTGACGATTCCGACAAGAGCAAATGCGTATAAAGAACTGATTGAGCATCCACGCGTGTTGCGTGTCGTAGCACTGTCAGGTGGATATTCTCGTGATGAAGCAAATGAGAAACTAAAAGAAAACCATGGTCTTATTGCAAGCTTTTCAAGAGCGCTTGCGGCAGATCTAAATGCCAATCAGACTGAGCAAGAATTTAATGACGCTTTACAGAGCGCGGTGGATTCTATTTACGACGCTTCCGTAAATAAAAAATAAGAAACATTATATAAATGGGTGAGGATACTACCGTCTATCCTCACCCATTTTATTTGCATTATCACTCTTTTCGATATTCACCGGGGGTTTTACCAGTGGATTTTTTAAAAACCCGACTAAAGTAATTCGGACTTTTAAATCCTACATGACTTGCAATAGCTTGAATGGATTCTTCCGTTGAGGTGAGGAGCTCTTTTGCTTTATAGATCCGGGTTTCACCTACTATTTCACGAAATGATTGACCGTAATTTTGAGTCAACGTGTGACTTAAGTAAGCTGGATTGCGTAACACATAGTCAGCTACTTCTTTTAAATTAAGTGCCGGGTCACTATAATGCTCATCAATATAAGTTAAGGTTTCTTCAATGACGTTTCTTTTGGAAACAGAACGAAAGTCGACTGATACCTTAAGAAGATGGGTAAGGAATAAGATGAGATCCTGAACGATCCGATAAAGAATGGGACTGTATAAAATCGATTCAAACACTTCTTTATATAAGACTTCACTATGTTTATCAGTCCTTCCTTTGCGAATCATAAATCTTCTTATTTGGGCCAGGATACTCGTTAAGCGCGTTCGCAATAGCCCAGGTTCTGGATAAGGGGGTTTCATCCCGTAAAAATGCTCATACATCCAACCTTTCAATTCATCCATTCGACTTTCTTCTAGCATATAAATCCAGTGACGCTGTTCCGTTAACGTTAAAAAGGGATCGATGTCATACCATTCTTCTTCATTATTTGATTGAAGAACTTGTTGATATCCAGTAAAAAAAGAGACTTCCATTACCTTTCTTAGTTTCATATAAATTTGATGCAATGAATGATCCGTCGTCCCTTGATGAACGGCAATAACCATCGACTCTTCACTTATATGCTCCCACTCTCGTAAAAACCGCCGTGCCTGTTGTATTGGTTCAGGTATCTGTTTCTCAAAAACAACTACAATCCGATCTGTTGTTGAAAAAACAAGTGGAGTAGATGAAAAATTAAACTGACCAATAAAGTGTCGTAACTCATTGAGAACGTCTCTTTCTTCCGTTTTCATTAAGTAGACCGGAGCATGGTAAGCTAGTTCATCGTCAATAAATAAGGATTTATACCACAATGTTTGGCGTGATTCTTCTCCTTTCTCTCTCCTTTTGAAATCTGACACATTTCTGCATGCTTTTTGAAGAGAGTTTTTTATTTTAAGTGGTGATAACGGTTTCACCATTAAGTCTAAAGCCCCTATCTCAATTGCTTCTGTGGCTCTTTCAAAAGTTGGCTCAGCTGTTACTGCAATCACTTCTGTAGAGTAACGATCAATAAATGTTTTCATAAGAGTCCATTTATCCCGTGGGATCATGTCCAATTCAATGAAAAGGATATCAGGTAATTCTTTTTCTAAAACCCTCATAATCTCTGCTAACTCACTAACCGTTTCTACTATAGAAATAGGAAAGGAATACTTTGAAATTAACCATCTTAATCCGGTCAGCTCCTGAGTGTCACGATCTCCAATAACTAGTTTATACATGAGCCATTTGCCTCGACTTCCTCTATTTCTTATTTGTTTCCACTCTTAGTTTTTTGATTGTTATCCTCTTTCATTTTGTCAAAATGTATTTAAAACCTCAATATTTATCTTTGTCACCCTTTTTTAAAAACAAAAAAAGGACTTGCTAAGTAGCAATGATCCTTATCACGATCATTAGTTTTCGTTATTCACCATTACCAAGAACAGCTGTAACGCCCCACACCTTATCGTATGCATCATATCCATTCAATCCAATATCCAGGTCGTGGAAATAACGATGCAACTTTTGAACATCTCCTGTCTTACCATCCTCAATATATTGTAAGGCAATGGCCTTGATATCTCGCAAATCTTCGTTGATCTTCCCTTTTTCCTCTTCTTTATATACATTTACAACTGATACAATTTCAATCGCTTTTTCGGTTTGATCATTATGATTAAGCTTTGAGATTTCACCAAAACCAGTCGTTTGATTGTAAAAAGCATGGGTCGAAGCAACAAACGCATTTACATTTTCAGGATTCGCCGATACTCTAGATTCAATTTCATCTATTTCTTCTTTTGTGTAAACATGCCGTTCCACTAAAACTGGAGTAATCCAATCGCTACTTGTTGAAATAGCACGTTCGTTAATGGAAACAAGGACATAAATAGTAATGGCAAGACTACCAGCCGTTGCTAGAGCAAGCAGGACGAATTTTGTTTTTGTCTTAATCACAATCCCCTCCCCATTCATATAGAAAGAAACGTTGTTTTAACGTCACAAAAGCGATATCTCATCACTGTAGATATCGCTTTTGTTTATGCGAAACCAAAGAACGTTTCCACCTTATTGCTCCCCATAGGTTTCGGTAACCCCAAACGTATCCTCATGGTCATAGTGATTCAGGGCTTTGTCGAGATCATGAAAGTACCGATGAAGTGCACGAATCTCCGTTTTCGTGAGGGATTGGTTAGAAAGTTCCTTTATCGATAATAAATCTTTTTTGAGATCTTCATGCACTACCCCATTTTCTATAAACACATCAATATAGGCTACAGCAGCAGTTGCTTGACGCTCTTGTGCTTCTAAATCCATTGGACGGTCAATCATACCGTAGCCCGTTGTTCGATTGTAAAATTCATGAAAATCCGCAACAAAATCTTCTACATGCTCGTACTCTGCTGGAAAAGTAGCGGCAGATACGAGATGTTCTTCCCCCTTCACCTTAGTTCCATTTACTTCGGTGTGTAGTGAGAAAATATAAATATAGAGAGCCGCGAATGTTGCAGCAACGAGGAGACTGATTATGGAAAACATCACTTTCGCTTGATCCATTCATCTTCCCCCATTCGAATTTCTCTCTACTCTACTTCATTATTTAGCAAACCCGAAAATATTTTTGATTTTCGTAACCCCCCACTTCGGATCATGTGCTCTGCTTTCATCCCTGAAACGATCTTGCACAACGGCCATTAACCTTTCTTCTCGAGCTGACATCTGTTCATCTGCAATTTGTCTTTCTTTGGTTACTTCAAATTGATAAAATTCACGTTCGTCGACTGAAACTTCAGCAAGGTGATCGATTTTTTTACCAATAGCACTAAGCTCCATTTGGTTAATGGATGCATGTGCATCGGATGCAGTGGCAATTTCTTCATGAACAATTTCATGAACTTGATGAACGATATCCTTTTCTAATCGCTTAACGGTTTCATCCATGCTAAGAAGTTTTTTTACTTCTTCTGATTCAACAAAAGAAACGATTTTAGATAAGGAAGTTTGAATATCCACCTGATCAATAGGCTCGCTAGGCGGCGTTTTTTCTGCTTCTTTTCCCTGAAGTTCTAACGTATTAATAATCACTTCATCGGCCGCATGACTTTCTTTCATGTTTTTAATTAACTGAAGGACTTCAATATCGCCAATTGTATACGTACGAGCGTTGTTTTCATCACGTGGAATCGTTAGAAATGGTGCAAACTGCTCTTCCCATAATTTCAATGTATGACGAGACACATTCAACATGGAAGCCACCCTGGAGATCATCATTGTATTATTCATTTTCATCATTCCTCCCCGTTGATTTAATAAAGTTATTCCATGGCGAGCTATCTATTTTCCTGCAAGATGACAAAGGTTCTTAAAAAGAGTCAGAGATTCTCAGGAAATCGTGCTAATCTACAAAAGCACTCGTTTGATGTAATGTTTTGAAATGGAATTTGTGCATTTCTCGAATCTTGGCGTGTTTAGATCATTCAAAAGTCATTTATGCCGACAGCTTCTTTGCGGATAAAAGCACCTTAAGAAAGCGCTACCAAAAAAGATAATTATGGTAATATATAGTTAAAAAGAAATGGGGGAAGTTATGAGCACGGTTGTCACACCTGTAAAACACCCTAAGTTGAAAAAGAAAAAATGGCCCTATTACGCTACTAGCATTACTTTATTGCTAATCATTCTCGCGTTAGCCATTAGCTTTTGGTTTGTTCAAAGAACAGCTCCTGAAACAAATGGGGAAATCACTTTATCAGGATTAGAAGGTTCTGTTTCCATTTATCGGGATCAGTCAGGTACCCCCCATATTGAGGCTAACTCAACAAAGGATTTATTTATGGCTCAAGGATTTGTAACAGCTCAGGATCGTATGTTTCAAATGGACCTAAGTCGTCGTCAAGCATCCGGCACACTTAGTGAAGTGATTGGTGAGTCAACAATTGACAAAGATAAGTTTTTTCGGACGCTTGGCTTAAGAAGGGCAGCAGAAAATTCCTATTCTGCCTACTCTGATGAGGCGAAGCAACTATTAGAATGGTATGCAGACGGGGTTAATGCTTATATATCTCAAGCAAAATCGAAAAATACACTGCCGATTGAATTTACACTTGCTGGATATGAACCAAATGAATGGACACCTATTGATTCTCTCACCATTGGTAAGTACATGGCATTTGATTTAGGCGGACATTGGGAAGGTCAAGCTTTTCGTTACTATCTACTTCAGAACTTCTCTGAAGAAGAGGCAATGGATTTGTTCCCTAGTTACCCTGAAGATGGGTCCACTGTTATTCAAGAAATAAAAGAAAGTCAGTTAGATATCTCAAAAAGTTTTGCTAATGCGGTCATCCCAGATCCATTTAACGGAAGTAATAACTGGGTCGTATCTGGCGAAAAAACCGCTTCTGGAAAGCCACTTTTAGCCAACGATCCACATCTTGGGCTTGGTACACCTCCTATCTGGTACGAAACACATTTAAATTCTCCTGACTTTCATGTCAGCGGGGTTATTTTTGCCGGCGTTCCTGGTATTATCGTGGGAAGAAACGACTCGATCGCCTGGGGAGTTACAAATGTAGGACCTGATGTTCAGGACCTCTATATTGAAAAACGAAATCCTGATAACCCTACTGAATTTCAGTACAATGATCAGTGGGAAGAAGCAGAAGTTCTTGATGAAAGCATTCCTGTAAAAGACAGTGAACCGATACCATATGAAGTTGTCATTACACGACATGGTCCTATTCTCTCTGAATTTGCCCATGACGAACAACCGGATACGGCTTTATCCCTTAGATGGACTGCCCTAGATCCTTCAACCGAATTAGAAGCGGTTCTTAAATTTGATCAAGCGTCGAACTGGGAAGAATTTAAGGAAGCGCTAACTTCTTTTCACACGCCAGCTCAAAATTTTGTATTTGCTTCCACTGACGGAACAATTGCTTACCGAGCAAATGGACTCATTCCGATTCGTAAAAATGGAGATAGCATGGTCCCAGTTCCAGGCTGGAACGATGACTATGAATGGGAAGGTTATATTCCCTGGGAAGAACTTCCGACAATCGTCAATCCGGATGAAGGGTTCATTTCTACCGCAAATAATAAAATCACCACAGATGACTACCCTTACCACATTACCCATACGTGGGCCCAACCTTATCGTCAGAATCGCATTCGAGAAGTATTGATTGCCGGTGATAACCTAGTGGCCAAGGATATGATGAATCTTCAAAATGATTTCATGAATTTGCAAGGAAAAGAGCTTACTCCTCTGTTAACGAAGGAACTCAACAGTGAGAACTTAACCTCTATTGAAAAAGACGCACTCTCGCTTCTTCAAGAGTGGAACTATATGGATGGTAGAGATGAAGCCGCTCCTCTTCTCTTTCATTTATGGTTAGTAGAAATGGATAAAGTGCTATTTGATGGAAAAATTGACAAAGAAATGATGCCGCTTTTTGATGGGAAAAGTCAAGTGATTGATCAGCTAATTAGAAGAGCAGCCAATGGGGAAAAAGGACCCTGGATGGAGAATTCTGGAGGATTTCAATCTGTCGTAACAAAATCTTACCAAGCTGCCGTTGAACGCGCTGTTTCCTTACAAGGACATGCACCAGAAAAATGGGTGTGGGGCACGTTCCACTCTGTGCCTTTTGAACATCCTCTCGGTGCGATCAAGCCCTTAAATCTTCTCTTCAATCCTGAAGTGAATGCCATGGGCGGTAGTCGCGTAACGGTTGGCGCTGCAGGTTGGAACTCATCAACCGGCACGGTTAATCACGGGGCCCCGTGGAGAGGTATCACGGATTTAGCTCATATGGAAACAAGCTATAATGTCATATCCCCCGGTCAATCCGGCTACGTATGGAGCAAATGGTACGATAACCAAATTGATGATTGGGTAAATGGACGTTATCACGAAACAAACATGAGCGGATATAAAGAAAACGCAGAGCATCTCCTTCTTAAACCATAGAAAAAGCTCTCTCAAATAAATGAGAGAGCCTTTTTTTTGCTATTTTACAGATACTGTCCAATTTTGTGTATCTTCTAATTTTCCTGTTTGGATCCCTGTAATGGTGTCATACAACTTCTGAGAAAGTTCTCCAATTTCATGATCATTGATGACCATTTTCTTACCTTGCCAGTTCAGTTCTCCTACCGGTGAGATGACGGCTGCGGTTCCAGTTCCAAACGCTTCTTCAAGCTGTCCTTTTTGAGATAGCTCATAAAGTTCTTCGATTGACACTTTTCGCTCAGTTACAGGGATATCCCACTTCTTTAACAACTCAATAACTGACATTCGTGTAATGCCGTGTAAAATGCTACCGTTTAATTCAGGGGTGATCACTTCTCCATTTATCTTAAAGAAGATATTCATACTTCCCACTTCTTCAATATAACGCTTTTCTACGCCGTCAAGCCAAAGAACATCTGCATTTCCATCTTTATAGGCTTTGGCTTGTGCCTGGTAAGCGGAAGAATAGTTTCCAGCCGTTTTCGCCATTCCAGTTCCGCCTTTGACGGCTCTAGTGAATTTATCTTCAACGCTGATTTTCACCGGTGTTAAGCCACCAGAAAAATAAGAGCCAACTGGTGAAAGAATGATCATTAATTTGTACGTATTGGAAGGTGCAACAGATAAATTTGGCTCCGTTGCAATAATATACGGGCGGACATAAAGCGATGTTCCCGGCGTTGATGGAACCCAATCTTGCTCAAGGTGAATCAATTCTTTTAAGTAACCCATCACACGTTCCTCGTCAATTGGAGGAATGCTCAATCGATCACTTGACAGATTCAAACGTTGCAAATTTTTCTCAGGTCTAAACAAAAGGATTCGATCGTCAGTACGGTAGGCTTTTAATCCTTCAAAAACAGTTTGACCATAATGAAAAATCATTGCAGCGGGATCTAGTGTAACCGGCTCGTATGGGATGATGCGTGGTTCAAACCACCCTTTATCGGTTTCATAATCCATTACAAACATGTGATCAGTGAATGTTCTTCCAAATGGGATTTGATCCTTTTCAGGTTTCGCTTTTAAATTCGTACTTTTCACAATTTCTAAGTCAGTACTCATGGCCAGGACTCCTTACGATTAAAATAATTAAGACAACTTTCGCTCCTTCCACTTGAAGGCAGCTCACTATTTATCTATTGTACTGCCAAACAGTATTGAATTAAAGCATTATAGTACAGAAAGATGAAAAAATTCAGTAAAAGATACTTTCAATCAGTTTGCTTCACGCTTTAACCGTTCGCAATAAAAAGTTTTCTATTTCTTTTGGAAACGATATCAAACGAATACTCACAACGGTTTTCTTTTCAAGAGTAGGTGGTTTCTTATCTCGATGATCCATTTTCCTATTGCAAGTGGTCTCATTTTCACGTAAATTGATCAAGTATGTTTAATAGGAGGTCTCATCATGAATCAAACACAAAACACAAAGCACGTGCAAATGGTAACAGCAGATCCATCAGCTATTGGACTGTTTGGTCTGGCAATGGTTACGCTCGTAGCATCATCAGCGAAACTAGGTTGGACAGATGGCGTATCCTTTGTTCTACCATGGGCGATTTTTCTCGGAGGAATTGCTCAGCTTATTGCAAGTTTCCTCGATGCGAAACACAATAACACGTTTGGAACCACTGCCTTTGCAGCATTTGGACTATTTTGGCTAGGTGTCGGTACATCCTGGTTAATACAATTTGGTGTCTTTGGCGATGCAGCAGCGGCCGCGGTTGATCCAAAACAATTAGGCATTGCATATATCGGATATTTGATCTTCAGCATCTTTATGACAGTAGGTGCGATGGAAACACATAAAGTTCTTTTCTTTATTTTTGTTTTTATTGATTTTTTATTTATCGGACTTACATTCTCTACTTTAGGAATCTTCCCTGAAGGCATGCACTTCTTAGCTGCCATTGCTGAGTTCTGCATTGCCATCTTAAGCTTCTATGGTTCAGCGGCTAGCGTATTAAATACCCATTTCGGCAAGGTGACACTTCCTATTGGAAAACCTTTTGGTATTTTCAAGTAGGCATCATTTATTAGACAGATGAAAGTTAACTTTCATCTGTCTTTTCTATATCACAAGGTGCTTTTAAACGCGCTTAATTAAGCAAAGCTACTAGCTTTAACATCATAAATAGGAAGCTTCCTTTGTTTTTTCGAAGTCTCTACTTGCGCTTAATTATTCATAATACGATCCATAAGATACATAATAATATTATTGTAAACTATTCAAAGAATATTAGATTTATCTTCATAATTGAAAAAAGATAAATTTAGTAAGTTCATTAGGTAGCTATTGTGCCCTGATGAAAGAACAGTTGCCATTGATGCTCTTTTTTTCTCCAAATTGAACTTCGTAGCGTATGTTGATTTCTTGTTCTATCATGAACGCGATATGTAACAAGCATCACGTCTTCTGCTAAAGGATGAATGGCAAATTCAGATAACGTCATTTCTCTTAGAGAAAGACCTGCTTCCACAACATCCTTTTTACTCCAAATCGTCCCCGAACTTCCGAACTCAAAAAAATCAGCTGAAAGTACCTCCTTTAACATAACGGAGTTTTTCCTCACTTGAGGTGTAAGTAACTCCTTCTCTAAGTTGAATAATTGCTTTTTAATTTCCTGTATCTCCATAATTTCATCTCCCATTTCTTACTTTTTCCTCCATTTATCCACATGAAAAATCCAGTACTATCAATTATTTTAACGAATTTATTGATGTAAGCGGTTAAGTGAAAGGCTATGCATTGAAATTCACTCAAGGATAATTTAACCTATTAGAGTAGGTATAAAAGATAACTGGATGATGGACACTTTAAAAAGAAAAACACAATGAGTTACGTCCCAATTTTCTTCTGTCGCTTGATTAGTGCCTTTTACATATAATCAGGCTTTTGAATACCTTAACATGGTTTTGCCTTATGATAGAACAAACAAGCGTAATTGCTTAAAAGAAGGAGAAGTGACTATGTCAGAATCAATCACAACCGAAACAGGCGAAAAACGTGTTCCAACTCAAGACGAGCGCGAACTGCTTGATCAGCTTTTAGATCCTAAAGTTCAGGAGTCACTAAGCGTACTTGTAAAGGAACTACCTAAAGTAACAGAACTTGTCAACATGATGTCTAAATCATATGATACCGTACAAGCGCTCGCAACAGATGATGTATTAAAGAATGACACTGTCGAATTCATGTCTGAAATTCTACACCCTGTCAAAAATTCTGTTAAAGACGTTGCTGCAAATGCCATTGAAGCCAAGGATGAAGCAGAAAAAAGCTCTGAAGTGATTGGCCTTTTCGGACTTTTGAAAATGCTCAAAGATCCACAAGCTCAAAAACTTTTCAGATTTGTAAATGCCTATCTTAAAGTTTCAGGCGAAAAAAGTAACCAAAAATAATACTGATCTGCTAGAAATGGAGGAACAATCATGTCAAAACAAATAGTCATTTTGGGCGCAGGTTATGGTGGGCTTCTTTCTGCTTTATCCGTACGTCAATACTTAAATGAATCAGAAGCAACTGTTACATTAATCAACAAAACACCAACACACCAAATCATTACAGAATTGCACCGTCTAGCTGCTGGTAACATCTCTACTGATGCTGCAGCACTTCCACTCGATAAGTTATTAAAAGGAAACGACATCAACCTTAAAGTTGCAACGGTTGATTCATTTTCTGTTGATAACAAAGAAGTGAAGCTTTCTGATGGCTCTACCCTTTCTTACGATGCATTGGTCGTAGCACTTGGAAGTAAAACAGCTTACTTCGGCATTCCAGGACTTGAAGAAAACAGCATGGTGTTGAAGTCTGCTGAAGATGCAAACCGTATCCACGCTCATGTGGAAGAACGCATTAAGAGCTTTGCAGCATCAGGTGACAAAGCGGACGCTACCATTCTTATTGGCGGTGGCGGTTTGACTGGAACTGAGCTCGTAGGCGAACTAGCGGATGAAACACCGAAGCTTGCTCGTAAATACGGCGTAGATCCTGCTAAAATTAAATTGAAGCTTGTTGAAGCAATGCCTAAAATTCTTCCAATGCTTCCAGACGAATTGATTAACCGTGCAATGACGAGTCTTGAAAAGCGCGGCGTTGAGTTCCTAACAAACCTTCCTGTTACAAATGTTGAAGGTAACGTCGTTGAATTAAAAGACGGTCAAAAGATCGTAACAAACACATTCGTTTGGACAGGTGGCGTTCAAGGTAACCCGCTCGTTGGCGAAAGCGGTATTGAAGTCAATCGCGGCCGTGCAACGGTGAACAATTACCTTCAATCCACTTCACATGAGAATGTGTTCGTAGCTGGAGACAGTGCGGTTTACTTCAAACCAGGAGATGAGCGCCCACAACCACCTACGGCTCAAATCGCATGGCAGATGGGTGACCTTATCGGGTATAACTTATATGCTTACCTTTATGATAAAGACTACAAAGAATTTGAACCTGTTAACTCAGGTACATTAGCAAGTCTTGGTCGTAAGGATGCAGTTGCTCAAATCGGAGGTAACTCAACCTCTCTTAAAGGACTTCCTGCATCTGTGATGAAAGAAGCAAGTAACGTTCGTTACCTTTCACACATTAAAGGTTTGTTTGCCTTAGCATACTAAATGAATATAAATAAAGGTCCTGTGAGAACAATTTCACAGGGCCTTTCCTTTTCAAGCTATACAGGGATTAATTATCGATAATAAGCTTTATTATCCGATCATCCTCCTTAACCGGTTCTCCTCGACCATCTTTATTATTCGTGATCGCATATAAGTATTCCTCATCTAAAAATAAAGATCGAACTCGTCCAATTCCATCTTTCACAATTGTTGTCCCCTGTCCTCTAAGCTGAAACGATCGAATCGCCTCACCTCGTAAGCAAGCGACATACAACTGATCATTCAAAAAAACCATTCCTGATGGAGCCCATGTGTCGGTACCAGAATGATAAAGAGGCTGCGTCATCCCATCTGCAACTTCATCACCTTCAATCACAGGCCAGCCATAATTATTGCCTGCATCAATTTGATTAATTTCATCATGTCCAGACTGCCCATGCTCAGAGCTAAAAAGCTGTCCTTCATCATTCCAGGTAAGCCCTTGCGGATTTCGATGTCCATACGAGTACACATAGGAGCCTTTAAATGGGTTGTCTTCTGGAACGTTCCCCTGTACATCCATACGAAGAATTTTACCCGCCAAACTTTCTTTATTTTGAGCTAGTTCTGGTTCACCAGCATCGCCAGTTGTAATATAAAGCATGCCATCAGGTCCTAATTTCACTCTGCCACCATTATGAAATTGTGACCCTGGTATTTTATCAAGAAGCGCAGCAGTTTCTGTCCACACGCCTTCTTTTAATTGAACCTTAACTACCCTATTCAGTGTTTTGCCATCTTCTAGATAAGTGTAATAGAGAAAAGCTGTTTGCGATTCTTGAAAGTCTTCTGATAGGGCAAGACCTAATAGACCTCCCTCTCCTTCGCTATGAATCGCTTTTGAAAGTTGTAGAGACTGCCGTTCCAAACGATTCGTAACGTTTGCCATCATGCCAGAACGTTCAGTTAGATAAAATGTTCCTTCAGATCGTGTGATTTCCCACGGAACATCCAAATTTTCTATAAATTCCCCGGCAAGATTCTCCTCTGCTACACGCTCATTAGAACGATCGTTAGGTTCATTGCTAGAGCATGCTACCAAAAGAAGAAATGCTCCGATCACTCCCCTTTTTCTCACGGTGTACGCCTCTTCTCTCACTATAATTAATATCACTCACAAATCATTAATACATTTCCGTCGGGGTCTTTAAAATTAAACCAATGCCCGTTTTCAATCTCTGTCACAAGTTCAATCCCTTTTTCTTTCATAAAAGTATAGGCAGTTTCAATGTCTTTCGTATCAAAATGAAATGCAGGTGTTTGGAATATGGTTTCATCTGAATATATTTTACTGTCAAGAACAAGTCCAGTACCATTCATAGGGACAATATAAAGATGTCCAGCGATAATGTCGCCATCTGCCTCTAGACCTAGTAAATCACAGTACCATTCTTTTGCATCCTCAATGTTTTTTACAGGAATAAAGACCGCACTAATTTGATTTAAGATTGGGGTCAATTGACTTACCTTCCTTTCAATATAAATATCTCATCAATGATATCTCTTCTTGATTCATTATGTAGATCCTGCTCAGGAAGAATAAAATCGAAAGATGACACATTTGTTTTTAAATGGATGTGGAAATGGTTCTAAATAAAGAAAAAGCCTATCTACGTTGAACTGTAACCCGAATAATGGACACTTATAAAAAAGTGCCCCGTTATTCGGGTTATTTCTGTTTCTAGAAATAAAACCCGTTTATAATGAAACAAAGCAGAGGAACGGAGTGAGTAAATGGCTAAG
>NZ_JAQQWU010000013.1 GCF_028610625.1 Guptibacillus spartinae | reverse complement strand
TCGCTACGATAGCGTCCTCTTTTTTCATGTATATTTGGTTGAAAAGCTTCTATTATATTCTTTATTTAGGGTTAGCTATTAAGTCTAAGAAAAAAACGTTAGTTTTTCACTGGTCTCGAACCGTCCCCGCGATTCCCCCGCGATTCCCAGCGATTCAAACCAGCGATTCCCCGCCGATCCCCCCAACCAACCAGCTCTTAGCCCGATGAAACCCAACAGGCACTTGAATAATCGTCGTTTTCTTTGCATCTTCTAGTTCGTAAATCTTATCACATCCATTAATATCAAACCCAAGCAGGGGATGGCCGTTCATGCCAAGTGCGCTTGCTGTTAACAAGATTCGCTGAAGCAGCATCCCCGCTTCGATGTGTTGGATGCGATAACCTCTGTAGCCAAGTTCTGCTTTGTGATGCTCTCGTTCCCCAACGATATGGAGACAAACTGGGACTTGATGCAGATTAACATTGTGAAGGGACATCCCAGCCTGGAGGCTAAAACGAAAGTCACCTTCTTTTATAAGAGAGAGAGAATGGGAAGCGGCGTCATACCGATATGCACCGTTTGGGATGCCGTCAATCTGATAAAAGCAGCCATAAATGGAGAGGCGCGGCCTCTGATTTTCTTCTTTATCTAGATCATTATCATATCTATAGGAATTCATGCTTTCCTTAAGCAACGAAGCAAGCTGAACCTGATCCAATTGATGTGAACTAAAGTCCATGTCTGGAGAATAGCGGTTACAGCAAGCTTGAGCGAAGTCACTGGATAGGGGCTTGGGTTCTGGCAAAGCGATTTTTATCTTACTATTCCTTTTTTCTTCTCTTGTTCCTAACTTTCGGAATAACTCAGTAGATTCAAGGAGCGTCTCCTGATGAAGCTCCGCGATTTCAGGGAAAGGCAAGACGTTTTCCGAACGTTGAACATACGTCGTATGGATCTTTGGAATGGTGCTCCTCAATTCTGTAGCTGTGCTCTTACTGAGCGTTTCATCATCTGGGATTTTATACTCTGAAAGCGGGATTACGGCATAGGTGCTTTCCTCCTTACCGTCTAGCCCGAGTAGGTGATTGATTGCTCCATCCAGAAATTGAACATGAACTTTAGGATGGAAACAACTCTGTTTACATACCTCTAACAGCTGCCCCGTCAGCGCGCCAGCATCCAACCCCTGAAGACGATATGAAAAGTTGTGGTATTTAAAAAAGTTTTTCCAAAACATTGTGGTAATGATGACCGCTCCAAAACAATTGGAAAGGGTCGAGCTATTTCCAAGTGCGCGCGTGAAGTAAGCATCAACGTTTCCCTTTCGAAGCAAGAGAAGGCGATGATGTGCGACATCATAGTGATAGATTCCGTGTGGTAAGTTTTCTAGCTTCAGATAAACATAGAGTTCACTCGGGTATAAGCCGCCACCCGAAGGCGGGAAGCGGCGGAATCCTTGCATTGTTTCAGCTGATTCTTCACCTGTAGAAGACGGGAATGCGGTCAGGTGAAACTGAGTTAGCCCATACACATACCAAAGAAAATGACCGATCGTATTCAGATCAGGGCTTGGGACAGGGTGCTGATCTTCAATCGCTGGTCTATCGTAAGAAAGGCGGTATTCTGGTAAGTCGCGGTACAGCTTAAAAGGATAAGGAGCGTCATCCCAATTCACTTCCCAGTTCGGTGGTGTCACACGTTCATTTTGAAAATGAAGCTGGTGTAAAAACAGGTCGAGATCCATGACATACCTCCTTGCCACGTTAAGGAAATGGATGCGGATAAGGGTTTAGCTCCTCAATTGTTAGTTCTCGATCAACATATCCTAATTGTTTCGGAACCGTTAATACTCGACTTAAGCCTGTGACACGTCTCAGATGATGGCCAAATGTCATTGGAAGCATGCCGGGGATGATCACTTTTGCGCAGTGGAGTCCGTTTCGTTTAATTTCAGGTGTTGTTTGATCCACGACGATCACATCCAGGTTTAATTGACGGAACGTTTGTAACAGGCTTTGCAGGTCATCGGTTAGATCATCATGAGGTTTTGGCGGTTGAAAGGCTTCTTGGAATGTTTGCAGCGGTCGATTTTGATTTAGTAAAAAGTGAAGGCGTTTTTCTGCTTCAGGAAGTCCATAAAGCATGCCGTGATCATCCATTTTCTTCACCAGCGAAGAATCATGATACATGGCTAGAAAGTCTTCTTTTTTCTGTTTAAATTCTTTATTTAACGGTGTGATCATGCCCACGCTTTCAAAGATCGCGCTTTTCACGGCGCGAACGGGATCAAGATGGGCACCAGCTGCACACATGAGATTTAAGCGATCATAGTCTGAAGTGCGGTTCTTCGTAATCGTTAAAATACATGGAATGCCGTGTTCCATCGTGGCATTGTATAAATAAAGATCATAACCCGTAATCTCCTGCATCCGGTCAATCATCAAGTGGAGCTCTTCGTCGTTTGATGAGTAAGGATCAATTTGCGGGAGCGGGAGCTGGGCGTACCAGGTGATGAGAAACGAATCGCGTTCAAGCACTTCCATCATGCCGTAGAAAATGGCTTCTTCAAGACTTCCGCCTATTGCACAGCCGTTTGACGTTTCAAACACAAATCCGTCGCCACAGCCCATGCTGTAATAGGCGAGACGTTCCGGTACGAGGATCGGTTCTTTCTTTAGAAGGGAATAGCCCCACACCCAGTTCATTTTTCGATCAGGATGAAAAGGGGTAAACGGATACCCACGCTCGGCATACTGTTCCTCAGCATGAACACCAAGTTGAAGCGGGTTCAAAGCGCGATCCAGGTTACGATAGGAATCGTATACAACGGTTCTTTTTCCTTTCGGGTCAATCCCACACGAACGTTCCAATCCTTCCAGTATCGCTGTCATTTGACTCATCGCATAGGAATTTGTTCTTCCCGCAGAGCCTTCATTTCCGTTGAATAGAGGGAGGTTCACAATCGCATCCGCATACGTTGTTTCAAAATCGATCATCAGACGATTTAAAAGGCCAGTGCGTGAATCAAGGTAATCCTTTGAGAGCACGTTTCGTAAGTCGTCGATCGACCGAGTGCGGTAGCCGCTGACTTTTAGACTTGGTTTTAACGTCATCACCTCATCCGTATCTTCTGGAAGAGAGCTGCACACCGAACAATAGGCATCTGGTAAGATCCGGTGGCGAGAGCTTTCAAGAGTTGCCATGTTTAGGAGGTGGATCGCTCCATCTAATTCCGTAGAATGAGACGCGAGCACTTCATTTTTAATATATTGAGCCATATGCAGAATGCCTGTTTGTGAAACCCATTGATCCTGAATGGGGTTGCCTTTGGTGAAAGATTGTTGAATTTTCCATAGATCCTCACGATCGGTTGCGGCCATCATCTTTCGCGTATCGGCACATTGGGAACAGCCTTCTTGACCGGGACGAACGAGTGGGCCGATCACCCCTTCGCCAAATGAGAAGTAGGCGCGTAGCCAATTGATTCCGAGCTCTCGTGACACTTCTTCCGCTTGTTTATGGAGTGAGGGATTCCAGCCGTCGTGAATAACGAGCAATAAGGATGTGTTCTCAGGTATTGGCTCTTCAAAATCTGCGCGAAGCGTGAGGGAAGAGTGGGGAGCGAGTTGCTCAGCTACGCAATCCCGAAGCAGACCGTTTCCAACTAAGGTTACGTTAGCAATCACGTCATTTCCCCCTCTCGTAACAACACGCCAAAGATGTTTATGACTCTATCTTTTTCAAACGTATCAAGCTTTATTTTGATAATCGAGAGCTTGTTGAAACGGTTCATAACAGAACGAAGAACAGTCGACTGGTTGTGTGGGGCATATGAAGGGATATCAATGGACTGAATCGATTTATCTTTAAAAGGAATGGTCGAAAAAGAGAGTTCTGCTGAAATAGTGTTATTTTGCGCCTCTTTCACGGCTTGTAGGAGCGCACGTCGTAATGCCAGCTCAAGCGTCATCCCGACGCTCCCGTACCAGCGGTTATCCGATGCTCTTCTCCATACGACCGGAAGTCCGTACGTATCTTTTCCTAACGCAAGATCCGGTACTTTTTTCATCGAGTTTAAAACTTTCAAATAGTAGCGACAGGGATTGTCTTCAACCTGTTGAGGTGCGAATCGATAAATGCCTTCCATGCACTGATCGGCTTTCTGATTCCATTCCTCTTCTAACGCTGTTTGCAGCGCGCGACTCACAGCCTCAACAAACGTATCTCCAGCCCCTATGTGGAGATCGTTTTGTGAGTACGTTGCCTTTTCGAAAGAAGAGGGAAGTGACGAGATAATTTCTTCTTTTAATGGCAGAACGTATTCCTCGATTCCAGTCAATCCCGCATCAATCCTTGCTTCTTCGTGTGTTAAAGCTGAACTTATTAAACTTGGATGTAACAGAGACGATCCGGATGGTTTCACGTTAACTGACTGAATCTCACACTGAGCTAAAGGTAATTGACTCAGTTCATCTTCTTCCCACTTATGAAAAATGCCCAGCTGGCTGGTTAGCTGACTGAAATAGTAAAGAAGTTTGTTCGGATCTTTTTTCTTCTCTTCACTAAATTCGTTGGAGACCTTTTCAACTTCAATCTTTCCTGAGACGAGCGGATGATGGCGATAGGGATGCCATTTGCCTTCAAGAGTTTCGAGATTTAGCAGAAACGCCTGATTGTTCGAAAGGAGAGGAATGCCTGTGCTCCTTTTAAACCATTCAAATACGACCATATTTGCGAGCATTGCGCCAGCAGGTGGTGAAAAAGAGCCGGAGTTAGCCGATTCTACATGTAAACTTCGCCATGCTGATTCCCAGCAGCCGCTGTCTTGCGTAACGAGCGGGCCGGCCATTCCCACTCCTTTTGTACAGATGGCGGGAAGAAATGGCTTTTTCTTTTCTTTACAGGCGTGCAGAAGACTGCGGAGCTCCTGGACATTTTCTTCGGAAGACACATATAAAATTGCGTCAAATGGTTCGATCTGCCTTTCCCAGGCGATCGGTCCTCTTTTCACCAAAACTTCAATAGAGACTTCAGGATCTGATTTTCTTGCAGCTGTTTCTAATTGTTTGATTCGTTGTGGGTTCATCTTTTCATCTGTTAGTAGCGTCTGGAAACGAGGCAAACCAGATGTAAGTAATGATGAAGCAAGGGCTATTAACATGGCTCCTTCTCCAACAACGAGAACGCTTTTCTGCCGGTATTGCTGAAATCGATAAGCTCCAGAATCAGTAAAGCTTTCGATGTATTCAATTTGTGAACGAAACTTCTCCACCACATGTGACGGTAATTGGTGGGGAAGATCCTGACTAACGTCACGTAGAAATCCATTTGTATACAGAGTATCTGTAATCTCGTAAACGCGATCACGGTAGGGCTTTGTTAGTCCTTCAGTGAGGGTTTCTAGTGAATACTCACCGTTATACATCGGGATCAGTTTTTCAATCCATTGTTGGATCGTGTTCCCTTCCATTCGAAAAGACCCTGCATTGTTGCGGAAATAAACGCTACTCGGCTCTGGCATGAAGAAAGTGCCTTTCTTTAGCTTTAAACGCATGGAAGGTTGAACATTCGTCATGACATACCTCCTGACCATAGATCTGACTTCATACTATGAGTCTATGTTGGCGGTTTTGTCTCATATGTGTGGACAAGGTGGGGAAGGGGGATTGAAGGTGATTTCTGGAGAAGTTGCCTAAGGGTTAAGGGAGGTGCGCTTGATTTTAACGTTTCGCGGAATAAAATTGATTTCCGCGGAATTAATTCGTTTTTCGCGGAATAAAATTGATTTTCGCGGAATTATCATGGTTTCCTCCACCAAATAGGAGGAATGTGCAAGAATACTAGAGCGAAACCGATCAACTGACGAAAGAGCGCTTATCTTTCCATAGATAAACGCTCTTTTCTACTCCCAACCTATACAAAACACACCAGAACGATCCATTTTCAAATAGAATCGGTACACTTTTATATATCTTAAAATAAGGAGACGATCATACTGTGCCTCGTATCTTTTCAACTGAGTTTTTTTGTAAAAACTGTTTTCGCGATTTCACTCCCGGCCAGCACGTTGCTTATCTAGTCGAGAAGCATGATACCGTATGTGAATCTTGTTCGACCCATGAACATCACATTGAATGGCGAATTGTTAATGATGTTTTTTGATTAATCCGCTATCGATTTTTTTGACGTTTGCTCTACCCATTCTACAAATGAATTGCCATAGAAGTGTTTGTTCATATCAGATACGATGGACATAAACTGAGCTCGTTTGTGTGGATCCATTTCTTTCATATAGTTCCAGAATTGATATTCGTAAGTGGAAGATGTACGCAGAGTGTTCTCACCTTGTGGGCTGAGTGATACATAGGTAACGCGTCGATCCTGATTCTTTTTCGTTTGGATGACCAGGTCTTTTTTTGTCATACGGGTTAAGACTTGAGCGACCGTTGAAATATCCAGTAGACTCAATTCAGCTAGTTTGGTGAGGGTGATGGATTTTTCTAAATACACAATCCACAATATATGTTGTTCTGCCTGAGTGATCCCCAAATCTTTTGCGGCCATTTGCCATTCCTTATCTAACACTTTGAATGCCGCTCGCATGTGATTCATGATGTAGTGCAATTGGTTTTCCATACATCGATCCTTTCCAAAAGAGGTTTAGTTCTATTTTACTATAAAATACAACGAGCAGGAAATAATCTGATAGATTAGAAAAGTCATAGTCGTTACCTAGTGAAGCTTCTTTAATTGAAAAAGCTGATCGTCATTAGGAAAGTGCTTTTAAACCCGCAACCATCGTTCAAGATACGATTGAACCACAGTAGCATGTATTGGAGAATAACGAAACGACCAGGAAGCAACGTATCAGTACGAGGCTTTTTTGGCTTGTTTTCACGTGAGGATCGAAAAAGAATGATTGTGTGAAGAACCTTTTTTTGAAATAATTAACATCTGAAAAACACATTGAGATGAGGACAGAATCATGAATTTAAAAGTAGCGGCAGAGATCCATCGAGTGGGTCTTGAGGTTGGATATTTCGAAGTAAAAGATGTCATTCAGTGGACGGACCAATTAATAGAAGAACTAGATCACCCTCCAATTGAGCTGATTGACGTGTCATTAGCAGTGAATCAGCACCCTGCTGAGGTGCGTTCAAAACTAAAGCTTGTTAAGGGGCATGTAGATGCTACGTTTATAGTAAAAGTGATCCTTGGACTTATAAATGAGTACCTGAAAGAGAGTCGGGATTTTTCTAATGTTGGATACATGTTGACAATGGTTAACGAGATACCATTAGAAGACAGCGAACTGGCTAGTGAACTGTGGTGGGTGATGGAGTGGGAGATACTTGCTATTAAAGAGCTTGCGGGTAATTTAGAAGATGCAAGGAAAGGGATTGAAGATTTCTTGAAACAGTTTAGCGGTTATGAGAAATACTATACACCTGAGAAAACAGTCGTTAGGTGATTGGAAATGGGTAGGTAGGAAAAGGACTTCTTGAATGAATTACGAAGAGGTATCTATACCCCTCATCGATTGGTTTGGTTGGGGGCGCCTACTCATTTAATAGGAGGAGATCAATTGAAACTAGGAGCATTTTCAATTAGTTTAAGTGTCAAGGATATTCATCGTTCAAAAGAATTTTATGAAGATTTAGGGTTTGAAACATTAGGTGGAGACATTGAACAGAAGTGGCTTGTTTTGAAAAATGACACAACCGTCATTGGTCTATATCAGGGCATGTTTGAGAAAAACACGCTAACGTTTAACCCAGGCTGGGATCACAATGCTGAAAATTTAGAAGAATTCACAGATGTACGCGACCTACAAAAAATGTTGAAAGAAAAGGGAGTTAGCTTAACAAAAGAGGCTGATGAGGAAACAGAAGGACCAGCATATCTTACACTGTTCGATCCGGATGGTAATCCGATCTTAATTGATCAACATCGTTAAGAGGTTAAAAAAAGGAAAAAGGCGCGAGAGGCGCCTTTTTCTAATTGAATGCTATTTCGCATTTTCATCTGGCTGATGCACACCAAAGATATTCCCTTCCGTATCCTTATAATAGCCCTGCCACGCCATCCCCGGCAGCGCGTATTTTGGCAATGCAACTTCACCGCCTTTTTCAAGAATCTTTGCTTCCGTCGTATCGTAATCTCCTACTCCCATCGTACAGGCATAGCCGTTGACAGGCTGACTTGGTTCCGGAGGTGGACCTTGCCGCTGCATGAGGGCACCATTGATCCCGAGCTGATCGTCACTGCCAGTGATTACGCCTAAATAAGGCATGCCGGCGTATTCGCTCCAGTCTTCAAATGTCCATCCAAATACTTCTCCGTAAAAACGCTTCGCCCGGTCCATGTCATCAACGTGAATTTCGAAATGCACGAGTCTTCCCATAATTACCTCCTAAGTGGTCGTTGTGTCTTCCTCATGTATGTTCGATAAGGTGCTCGAGCACTCCTTCTAGTAGGAAGGCAGATTTTTAGGAGAAGGAGGATTCTTTTATTTTATCGAATAGGTAAAAGGAAGAATTTCAATAAGGAGAGGGTCGGATGCTGTTTATGCTAATCGTGAAAGCATCGAAGAATTCGGAAGCTGGAAATCTACCAAGTTCTGAGCTGATGGAAGCGATGTCAACGTACAATCAAGAATTAGTAAAAGCCGGTGTTCGGGTTATGGCAAAAGGGCTGCATCCAAGTTCGAATGGATGGCGTATTTCTTATCCACACGGTGAGCCAGTCGTGACGGAAGGTCCGTTTTCTGAAACACAAGAAATCATTGCCGGATTCATTCTCATTGAGGTGGAGTCAAAAGAGGAAGCGGTTGAGTGGGCGATGCGCATGCCAGACCCGCAAGGACATGGTGAGGGACAGGTTGAACTGCGTCAGGTCTTTGAGTAGCTTTCATTCATGTGCAGTAGGAGGAGTAACAATGATTTATGAACTTGATCAAGCTGAATTCTACAAATGCGAAAGGTTACTAAATGGTATCGGACATGTCGAAACAAAAGCCGTCATTGAAGGGAATAACCCGGGGCGCGTTTTTGTCGATGATCTTCACACTCCTAATTCAGGACTCATCTGGTTAGGAAATCACGATGGTTTCTTTTTTATTGGAGAGGAAGAAAATGAGGGGTTTCTTCAGGAAATAAATGAGTATATAGATAAGACCATACTTCCTGAAGCAAGGAAATTAGGCTTAACAAATTTTATCGCTATTGGAAATCATTCAAAATGGGATGAAATGATCGAGATGCTGTTCGCGCATCGTTACATGCAAAAATTTAATCAACATGTGTTTCGTTATGAATCTCTTATAGCGCATCCTCAACCTTCTGCTAAACCAGAATATGAGGTGATAAAAATCAGTGAAGATCTTCTTTCGAGTCAGAACCGCTCGATTCAGAATAAAAGCTTTTTACTGTCAAAACTAAAGGAATTCTGGGCTTCACCCAATGACTTTTTGGATAAGGGAGTTGGGTATGGTGTTGTCAATCAGAATCAGTTGGTGAGTTTATGTTTTTCTGGATTTGTAGCTGGAAATGTTCATGGGCTCGATATGGAAACAATGGAGGAGCATCGGGGAAAGCAATTAGGTCAGCTGGCAGCTTCAAGTGTGGTAAATGATTGTGTGAATCAGGGTATAATCCCATACTGGGACTGTGAAGAAGCCAATCAACCATCAAATGCGATTGCGAGAAAGATCGGGTTAGAGAAATCATTTTCTTACCATGTTTATATTTTTCCGATTGATACCTGAATACAAGAAGAGGTGAGGGTATGGTTTCAAGTGGATTGGAATAGGCGTAGGTAGTGTGGTTATCTTGGCTTGCTATTTCATTTCTGAAACGAAATGAGTAAGCTTTTTTTATTTTTTGATTCGAGAGGTGAAGATGGATGGAAACGGAAATTTTTTTTCGAATGGCGACGGAAGAAGATTTAAGTGAGATTGTTGCGATGCTTGCAGATGATGTGTTGGGTAGTCAACGAGAGCGTCTTGAAGATCCGCTCCCGGAAAGTTACCTAAGAGCATTTCATGCGATTAGCGCAGATCCGTTTAACGAGTTAATCGTCGCCTGTCATGGCAATAAAGTGATTGGCGTCCAACAACTGACGATGACACCCTTCATCACGCATCAAGGTGGATGGAGAGCGACCATTGAAGGAGTCAGAACGGCCGCTTCTGTAAGAGGGATGGGAGTCGGAACAAAACTAATCAACTGGGCCATTCAACGTGCAAAAGAGCACGGCTGCCATGTCATCCAACTTACAACAGACAAGTCTAGACCAGATGCATTAAGGTTTTATGAGAGGTTAGGGTTTGAAGCAACGCATGAAGGCCTGAAGCTAAAGCTTTGATAAAAGGAGAGGAGGAGAAAAAGGTGAGTAAAAACATTGTTCAGACAACCGTGTTTCCTCTTGAAGAAAATGGCGGTAATCCTTGCCCGGTTGTTTTACATGCAGACCAGTTATCAACAGATGACATGCAAACAATCACGAGGGAATTGGGGCATGAAACCGCCTTTGTTCTACAACCAACTCGGTCCGACTGTGATGTGAAGTTCCGTTTCTTTGTACCATTGCATGAGATGGAAATGTGCATTCATGCGACGATCGGAAGTATCACTGTGCTCGTCAACCACGGAATGATCACTCAATCACCAGTTCGAGTTGAAACGATGTTAGGCCCAGTTAACGTGGCATGGACAGCGGAAGGAAAAATGGAAGTGAGCGTAGAGCAATTCCTTCCTGAAGTTAAAGAAGGGAAGCTGACAAAAGAGGAGATTAGTAGCGCGTTACATATCGGAATCGATCAACTGGGGGATCTTCCTATTCAATCAGTTTCGACCTCCCGTCATAAGCTCATGATTCCATTAAAAACTATTGAAATCCTAAATCAACTAGAGCCAAATTATGAGGAACTTTGGAGATTGTGTGATGATGTTGGGACTTCGGGATTTTATCCATTTGCTCTTGATGTGAATGGCCATGTCCACGCACGTCAATTTCCCAATAGAGCTGGATATAACGAAGATCCAGCAACTGGCGTAGCCGCTTCTGCTTTAGGCGCCTATCTTGCACTCCATCGGATCTTGGGAGATCCTGGCGAGGGGTGGCAAAGTTATCGCGTCATTCAGGGAGTGGCAATGGGGAGACCAAGTGTGATTCGCTCTGAGGTTTTTATAGAGGACGGGGAAATTAGGAGGACGCGGATTACAGGGAGTGCGCTAGAAGAAAAATAGTTGAGGAAATCACTCCTCTGCGGAAGTGTATAAATGATTGTTACAAAAGAACTTCTAAATAGGAAGTTCTTTTTTTATAGAGTAAATAAAATTCAGATAACTATTGTGTATATTGTATATAATGTATATAATACTGTATAGATAATTGAAAGAGGTTTTTTTTATGAAAATTATACTATCAAACACGTCAAAGACACCGATCTATGAACAGATTCATCACCAACTAAAAGATCAGATTCTAGGAGGAGAACTTAAGTCTGGACAGTCTCTACCGTCAATGCGCCAATTGGCGAAGGATCTAAATGTGAGTCTCATCACTTCTAAACGCGCTTATGAAGAACTTGAGAAAAATGGATTCATTTATTCGATCGTTGGAAAAGGTTCATTTGTATCGGAACAAAACGAGGAAATGATGAAAGAACGAAAAATGCAGGGAATTGAAGAGCAACTCGTGACGGCCATAAAAAATAGTAAAGACATTGGCGTCACATTAACCGAATTGAAAGAATTGCTGACCATTCTCTATAGGGGTGAAGAATAATGCAAGACGAAAATGTGATTGAACTCCAGAGTGTTTCTAAGTCATTTGAAGGTTTTAGCTTAAGGGATTTTTCGTTAAAAGTTAAAAAGGGGTATGTAACAGGATTTATCGGAGGAAATGGCGTAGGGAAGTCCACCACAATTAAACTGATGATGAATTTGTTGCAACCTGATAGCGGGACGGTTTCTGTATTTGGATTAAATTACAAAGATCATGAGAAAGACATTAAGCAGCGAATTGGTTTTGTATTTGCTGAAGACGTGTTCTATGAACACCTTACACTCGCAGAGATAAAAGCAATCGTAAGAAACGCCTATGTGAAATGGGATGACGAGGTGTTTGAAAAATATGTAAGTATGTTTCGCTTACCGCTAACTAAAAAAATGAACACATTTTCAAAAGGAATGAGGATGAAAGCGTCATTAAGCATCGCATTGTCTCACCATGCGGAATTAATTATTATGGATGAACCCACATCAGGATTGGATCCCATTTTCCGAAGAGAACTTTTAGATCTATTGCACGAGCTTTTACAAGACGGGGATAAATCAATCTTCTTCTCTACACATATTACATCTGATTTAGCAACAATTGCTGATTATGTCACCTTTATCCATGATGGCAAGCATATGTTCACGAAAGACTTTCAAGAGATTGAGGAGGAATATGCCATTGTAAAGGGCGGGCTGGATCTACTCGATCAGGAAACGGAGAGAGAGTTTCTAGCCGTTCGAAAAATGCCTTATGGATTTGAAGCCTTAACTTCAGATAAACAACGAACACAATTAGTATTTGGAGATATGGTTCTTTATGAAAAACCAACTCTAGAGGATATCATGTACTTCACCAAGAAAGGGGAAATGGTGATTTGTTGAACTTAATACGCAAAGACATCATCTTACTGAAAAAAACGATGCTTGTTTTATTGGCGATATTATGTGTTTACTTACTTCTGGATTTTTCCTCTATTTGGGTGGGGATCCTTTGCAGTATTGTGATCTCGATGTCTGCCTTTACGCTTGATGAAAAAACTTCTATTCACCTCTTGCTTAACTCTCTCCCTTATACAAGGAAAGAGATCGTGAGTTCAAAATATGTTGTTGCCGTTTTCTTTACAATTTTGATTGCTGTAACGACTTATATCGGTACTGTCATCATTCATGGAGAAATGCTTGCTTGGAAAGAACCATTGTTTATAGTGGCTGTTGTCATGGCAATTCTGTCATTTGTTTTTCCTTTTTGTTATAAGTTCAAAAGCCATTATCTGATGATGGCTGGGATTGGTTTAGTTGCCTTGTATTTGTTGACGGTCACTTTTGTGATTCAGGATTTAAATGATCGGATAAGATGGTTTGTAAAGTTGCTTTTAAATTCAAATTCTACTGCAGAATATATTATTATCGGAGTGTCCGTTATTCTTTTATACATAGGTTCAGGAGTAGTGTCACTTCGAATTTATAAACAAAAATGGCTGTGAAACCTATTGAAAGTAGACTGATGGTTTACGCATGTTTTCCATGTAAAGACCCCTGAAGCGCACAGCGCCCCGAGGGTCTTTTTTTGATAACCTATGTGATTGAACATGAATTTTCTTTGAAGAAAAGGATTAGAGAGACTTAATCAGGTTCAGCGACCACCGCAACGACCGCATCCACCACATCTTGCAGCACAACCACCACAGCCTGCGCAACGCGCACAACGCGCACATCCACCACACCCGGCACAACCTCCGCAGCCTGCACATCCCGCACAGCCAACGCAACCTGCACAACGGAAGCATCCGAAGCATACAAATCCAATTAAGCGAGTATCATTTGGGTCTATATTCTGATCTCCATTTGTATAATAGTTCGCTTGCTCACATGGCACTAACTCCTGAGCATGGTACTCTCCAACATCTAAGTGCTGAAGATCGTTTTGAAATTGATTCATTTCTGTCACCTCCACCAAACGTTCTTCATGGAATGAAATCCATTTTTCTAAGCGTTTATCTCGTGAAACACTTTCTTCAACACACTATGTCATTGGGCTGGGTGATGTTCCTGATGAAAGCGCGGAAAATAGGTGGACGAAGTGAAGGAGAGAAAGTTTCTAGTGTAAAAAGAGGCAGAGGGCAGTGGTATCTGCTCCATCAGCCTAAATGGAGAGGGGTACAAAAAAAGCTACTCTGGATGAGTAGCATAAAACGGTTAGTTATGTACCTGAAGTTTATTTCCATTAAGGTCATAAAAGTGAAAAAATTGATGGCCTTCATCTTCTTGAATCGGTTCCACTTTCACATCTTGGTCAACTAAGTAGTCGTAGAGTCGATGAATGTTTGACGTTGTCAGTCCAACAGAAAATTCTGGTTCACCATTTTTCAAAAAATGACCTCTCGCGTTCTCATCCGCTTCCACCAACACGAAGAGAGGCCCTTGTTCAAGTGCAAGAACAGCTAAATCACCTCGATTAAATTTTAAGGTAAACTGCAAACACTCTGTATACCAAGAAATGGACTCACTGAGATTAACGACAGGTATTCGAATATAGTGAATTCCGCTAAAAAGAGAATCGCTCATATCATTCCTCCTTACGTAATCGTTACCTCAATTTATTTCGGTAAGTTCCCATCGAGTCCTTCTTATTTATCTAATTATTGATGGATTTATTGATCGAATTTTGAAATAATTGGTATGGTAAAGAGTGATTACTTCCAAAAGAAAGTGCAGGCATTGATCCATGAATAAACAGATAATAAGTAAGGCGGAAGAAAGGATTGGGAAAATAGAGCGAGTAAGTTTGCTACAGAATCAGGGTTGTACGTCCGAAGTGCATCAAGTTGTCACAGGTGAAGGGATCTATGTCATAAAAAGTTCCTATGAACAAAGATATCGAGAATGGTTAATGAGTGAAGCCTCTGTATTAGAAAAGCTACATACGATCGCAGCGATCCCAACGCCAAAATACTATGGTTATTTTGAAGCGTCAAATAGCAGCCATCTCATTATGTCATACGAGAAAGGAATGACTTTAACTTCTGCTTTAAAGAAAGCGGAGAAGCAAGAGCAGCTATCTTTAATTAAGAGTTTTGGGCATTTTCTTCAGCGTCTTCATGAAACGACGGTTGCAGGGTTCTATCCTCACCATTGGCTCGCTGAACAGTTAAAAAAGGCAGAAGGATACGTAGCATCTGGCTATGCTGATGGAAGTTTCGAGCTTTTGCAGAAATTAATAGTGCATCAACCCTCTAACGTCCCACAAACGATGATACACGGTGACTGCACGACCGATAATGTAATGGTTGTAAACGGAAACGTGAGTATGTTTATAGACGTTGCGGGAATGACGATAGGCGATCCTAGGTATGATGAATCCTTAGCGATTCGAAAATGGATGAACCATCAGGAATACCTAGAGGCATTTTACGAAGGATACCGTCGCTATCAGGTGACTAAAGAAGAGTTCGCGTATTTTAATGAGGGGTTATATGAATTTTTCTAACTTAACTAACAATTAATTGATGGATTAACTAAAAAAGGAACAATAGCTGCTTACTAATCGTCATTATCATAGATCGTCAATACTGAGGGATAGATTTCGATCTATCGGGATAAAAGGAGAGAGCGTATGGGAGTTTGGTATTTTTTACTCTTGTTTATTGGGTTGTTTTTAGTAGGAAAAGGACTCATTGGAAGTAAACGAATTTCTTTCGTATGTATAGGCGCACTATTTATTTTGTTCGCTCTATTTATGTTTTCACCGGGGAGTGATGAGATCATTGCTGATTTATTGAATTTGAACTGAGAGGAACAGTGATGTAGAAAACGAAGGGCCGTAACTTTCCAAACGAGGTGTTGGGTTGAAGACAAAAGAAGATATCATGAAGCTAATCGAAACCGATGAACGAATGATGAAGATCATTAAGGCTGCGAGTCGGCTGAATTTGCCAGATTGGTGGATTTGTGCTGGATTTGTCCGATCAAAAATTTGGGACACACTGCACGAATTTGAAAACAGAACTGACCTACCAGACGTGGATGTCATTTATTTTGATCATAAAGATACGAGCGAGACAACAGAAAAGGAATTAGAAGCTGAGTTGAAGAGAATCCTTCCAGATGTCCCGTGGTCTGTGAAGAATGAAGCACGAATGCATGTGGTTAATCGCATAGAACCCTACACTTCTGCAGAGGATGCCATTTCCAAGTTTCCAGAAACCGCCACTGCTCTTGGTGTCAAAATCGATAAGGATCACAATCTTATTCTTACTGCTCCCTGGGGTGTGGATGATGTGATAAATTTAAAGGTCAATCCGACACCCTTTTTTAGAGAGAGTAAAGAGCGAGCCGTCATTTACAAAGAGCGTGTGATTCAGAAAAATTGGAAGGGGATTTGGGAGAAGATCGACGTGTATCAGTTATAAAAAATGTTCTTAGAAGGAGATTACTTGCGATGAGGTAGTCTCTTTTTTGTAATTAAAACAGAATGGAAGAGTTTAGTTAGTGGCTAAGAAACACAACGGATTTCTAGTTTATTACCAATTTTTGAAACTTTAGACAGTTGCTGATCGTACATTTAATAAAGCCAATAAAACGGAGGTAGTTTCTTGCTGAAAAAAATTCTACTTATTGCGATTATGCTCATAGTCACTGCTGGTTGTGCATCGAACCAGTCAGCTAGCGAAAATACGAAAGAAGAGAATACGCCGAAAGATGATGTCACTACGGTGCTAAATCAAATATTTTCAGGACCGGATGAAGAGCTAGCACAGTTATATAAAGAGGAAGAGTACGAGGAGGTTTCGAACTACTATATTAATAATTTCAAACCTTACTTTACAGAAGACTATATGGAGCATGCGATGAACACCAATTTGCTTAACAGCTTCCACCTTAAGGCGTTTGGAAAAGGTGTAGAAATGTCTATTGGCAAGATAAACGTTGAGCAAAGTGAGGATACAGCAACCGCCTATGATTTTGACATACAAGTCAATGTAAGCAATGGTCAAACGGCGGATGTTAGTGGGAGAGTCAACACAAACGAAGAAGGAAAGATTACGCAAATTCGCTATATGGATCCACAATCATTATCTTATGCTTTCGATACGGCAACTGAAACAGAAGACGGACTATTCAACTATGATCGTTCAAGATTAGTGAGTCGTACAGGAGATGAAGCCTATCAGCCTATGTATCCGACAGTCATGCCATTTGAAGTAGATGGGGTAGAAATCAAACATGAGAGTGAAGACGATAGCTTCATAACGTTTATCTTTTATGCAGAAACTGATATAAAAATGGAACTGATGACGGTTCAAGACGGTGAGATTTCCTCACAGAAGGATGAGACAGAAGAGGTTACGATTGGGGATCAAAAAGGAGTGTATGCAGGAAAAGAAGGTGAGATGCAGCGATTGATATGGACAGAAGGGTCGATTACCTATGAGTTGAAAGGGAAGATAGAAGACTTAACAAAAGAAGATCTGATTACGGTTGCGGAGTCTTTTGAATAAAGAAGGGGTGAGGGGAGCTGATCATTAAGAAGATGAGCTCTCTATTTCTAGTAATCTCACATTAAAAGAGTATTTTAAAAAATAGGGTAGGTATTCTATTGTTAAATTTTTCTGTTTCTCCCTTTACGTATACTTGGAGCTACAATGAAGAATCCACATAAAAAGCCTCCAATGGAAGAGCCAGTTAAAACACTCCATTTTGGAAGGTCACCACCTAATAATAAAATCATTAAAATCCATACAATCGGATAGATTAATAAACCTACCAATCCCCATAGCATCCGGTTTTTCACATTCAACACTCCAGTTTTTCTTTTTACATACTAGTAGCCTTCTTGATAACAGATTAAACAAAGCGTAGAGTTAATCTTTTCTATACAAGGATGATTTTTAAAGAAAGGTGGAATTTTATTGACGTACAAAGAGGATTGTCCATTTTGTAACCCGGGAAGAGACGAGAAACAAAAGATTCTATTTGAAAATGAATTTTGCTATTTCTTACAACATGATGATCATCAAGACGTCTTAGAAGGCTGTGGCGTCATTGTTCCAAAAAAGCATCACGCAAACGCATTTGAATTATCGAAAGAAGAGTGGAACGATACATATGAACTTTTACAGCGTGCAAAGACATACCTTGATGAAGAGTTTACTCCAGATGGCTATACCCTTGGATGGAATGTGGGAGAAGTCTCCAATCAATTCATTTTTCATAGTCATTTGCATGTTGTACCAAGATATGATGACGAACCTTTGGCTGGAAAGGGATTGCGTTACTGGTTGAAGCAGGCTGAAAATAAAAGAGAAAAGCACATCTAATCAAAGAGCGGTGATGAAATATAAAGGAAATCCCATTCGAACGGGATTTCCTTTTTTGCTGGTAACCTTTTTATAAAAAACTGAAACTTTTTGCCTTCACGTTCACTCTAATGGCAAAAGGAGGTTAATCATGAATGAAGTTAAGCTTGTAAAGAAAGCGAAAAGGGGAAACAAAGAGTCGTTTGAACAACTTCTTGTTTTACATAAAGATCAATTATATCGGACGGCATTTCTGTATATGCGAAATCGCGAGGATGCATTGGATGTTGTTCAAGAAACGGCGTTTCGAAGCTATTTAGCCATCAGGACGTTACAAGAAGAAAAGTTCTTTGTGACATGGCTAACCAAGATCCTCATTCGCTGTGCTTATGATGCCTTAAGGAAAAGAAAAAATGATGTTCCATTAGAAAAAGTAACGACAATTTTATCGAAGTTGGATAAACGTTCAGACGTTGTAATGGATTTGGCCGATGCTACAAATAAGCTAGATCAAAAATACCGTGATGTGATTGTCCTGTTTCATTATCATGATCTGTCGATAAAAGAAGTGGCTCACGTTCTGGAGCTACCTGAAAATACGGTGAAGACCTATCTACAAAGAGGGCGAAAGCAGTTAAGGACAATTTTAGAGGGGGGTCATTTTTATGAAGGAAAATTTATATAAGGATCAGTATGAAAAAATCGATGTGCCTGAGAATGAATTATTACGTTCGATTCAATCTGGTATTGATCAAGCGGACGGGAAACGGTCATTTAAACGTCAGCGAAACATAAAACGCTCCCTTGTTTCAACGGCAGCAGCGGTCGTTCTGTCAGCAACATTCCTTTCATCCAACGTCTCGAATGCGCTAGCAGAGGTTCCGGTTATTGGCGAAGCTTATCATGTCTTTAATGATATGGTCGGCCGGAACTTAACATCTCAACAATTAGTGACCGAACTTGATGAGAAATCGAGTAGTAAAGGGCTTGATGTGATGATGACGAGTGCGTATTACGATGGAGCCGTTATCGGTGTATCGTTTAAAGTGGTAGGTGATGTGAAAGAAGATGAGCTAGATGAAGTGAGTGGCTTCTATGAAATTTATGGAGGCAATGAAGCCATTAGCGATAGTAAAGAAATCGTTGCATTGGAGAAAAGTGGTGATGGCTACATTGGACAAATTCAGTTAGCATATCCAGGCGAAGAACTACCGGCCAACACCTCCTTCCCACTAGAATTTAAACGAATTGGAGAAAAAGAAGGCTCATGGAAATTCGATGTGCCGGTTGAGCAACTTCCATATGAGGAAATGAGCGTAGATCAAGAGAGTAAGAATGAGCAAGCAGAAGTTGCTGTTCAATTTGACTCCATCATAGAAGGTCAGGCGTCAACGGCTATCAATTATACTGGTACATTTCCGCTTGAAGGAAAGCATGATCAAGTTCGTCTTGATGTAGTGGATGAAAACGGCGAACCGGTAAACGTATCAGTGGATGGGATTGATCTAGAAACGAGTCAAGAAAATGATCAAATCGTTGTCAAAGGAAGAAGTATTATCCCTGAGAATCTAAAGGAGAGAACGGATTATATAGAGATCTATCCAAAAGTAGCACTTAGTGGAGGAGAAGATCAATTCATTCATCTTTCTGATAAACTCCCTATAAGCGTTCAATCAACTAGACAGGATCACGTGATTTCAGTCAACAATATGAAGGTTAACGGGGGGGAAGTAACACTTGACTTCCAAATTAATAATGGGAAAAACGATAAATATTTTGAGTTCTATAAAGATATGGCTCGAAATGAAGTTTTGCTAGTTAAAGAAAGCCGGAAAGACATTTATGAAGAACCACTTAAACATTCGGTGAAAGTGCTCGATAAAGAGAAGCTTTCTTTTAGAAGTACGTTTGATGTTAGCAACTTGAAAGATTTCAATGAAAAAAACTACGTCGTTAGAGTGAGTTTAGGGATGCTAAGTGGCAATTTGCCTGTCGAACTGGACCCGATTAAAGTGGAATTAAATTAAACTTTCTAATAGGATTGCTTTTTTTCAGGCAATCCTTTTTTTATGTGATCATCACAAGTTTTTGTCACTCAATTTCTACTTGAGTTCATAACACCAGTCTCTTCAAGAAAGAATTGATAGGATAAAGGCGAAGGGCAAGTTACACTTAAAACAACATGACGAAAGAGGTGGTAAGGTTGTTTGATATGCATAAGGTCGGGAAAAGAATAGCGCAATTGAGGAAGGAAAAAAACATCACACAGATGGCACTCGCAGATCTTTTAGGCGTCAGTTTTCAAGCAGTTAGCAACTGGGAACGCGGTCAAACGATGCCGGATATCTCCAAACTCCCTGATCTCGCTCAACAGTTTGATGTAAGCATTGATGACATTTTAGATGAAAGTAAAGGAACAAGAGTGGTGACTCAATTAGTAGAAAAAGGGTCATTAGAAAGTACAGAATTGATAGAGAAGGAAGAACTGATTCAAGCGGCACCCATTATTACAACAGAGCAGGTCGAAATGGCATACCAAAAGATCGATGGTGAATTAACTTCTGAAGAGATCCCCATTCTTTTACCCTACCTTCATCAAGAAACTATCGATGGATTGGCAAAAAAAGAATTTACGAAGAGAGGAATAAGCGGACTCTCTACATTTGCTTCTTTTGTTAGTCAGGAAGTGATGGACGCATGTGCAAAAGAAGAGTTCACGCGAAGTAGACTGCAACACTTTTCAATGGTGGCACCCTTTATTAGCCAAAACCTCATCGATGCTTGTGCGCTAGAAGAATGTCAATTGAATGGTGTGGAAGGATTATTACCGATCGCGCCATTTATAAGCGAAGAGGCTCTTAACGACTGCATTGAGGTTGAATATGAGATAAACGGATTAAAAGGCTTATCTTCGATTGCTCCATTTATAGAGGAAGAGACGTTAAATTATTTTGTTAAAGATAGCTCCCATGTAAATGGCATTTCCTCTATCGTTTCACTAGCTCCGTTTGTAGAGGAAGAGATTTTAAATGAACTCGCATTAGAAGCCATTTCGAAAGAAGGCATAAGTGGAATAACCTCGATCTTGCCTTATATTGATGATAATCTTTTATCAAAAAAGTAGCTACTTCATTATCTCCTTTATTCGAAAGATTTCTTTTCTTCGGCTATTCTCTTTTGGTCAGGATTACGATTGCTTTTGGTTATGAGATTGTTTTGACAGTAATTGATAACAGAACCATTAAAAAGAAAATGTGAGAAAAAGGCTTGCTAATGGATATTGTTATTAGCACTCCTTTTATTTATAGGATGAATCAGGAGAACCGTCCCGCCGATTCTGTAGTATCGACCATCATCTGGATAACGGTATCGCGAGAATTAGGAAAAACGTCAGACCGGACGAATGTACCTAAACTCGTTACGTTAATGTCAGCCGGTACGTTGTCAACTATCGTACTGACCATTTCGCTTTTTCAAGATATTCGGTTATAGAAAATGCTAAACAGCATTTCAAATGACGCAACTAGCAAGAGAAAGGAAGAGGGCAATGGCTAACTGTACAAATTGCCATCATAAATGGGGAGTTAAGGATCTGTGGTCACTAGGTTTCTCTAAAAGTGGAAAGAATTGTCCCAATTGCGGTGAGAAACAGTACCTATCAGCTGAAACGAAAAACACGTTTACGTTAGGCTATTTAAGTGTGTTATTTATATTTATTTTTCCTTTTTATATTAAGTTAAGCGACAAAGATGAACCATTATGGTGATGCTAATTTTAAATGAACCATTCGTCTGGAGGAATTCATTTGCGGCTATTTAAATCGATGAGCACTAGACAGTTAACGAATTGGAAAAGTGGAGCTATTGTTGGCTTTTATACTTATTTGATTTTATTGTTTGCGAACTATACTCATCATCTCCTTTATTCGGATGACTTCTTTTCTTCCGCTGTACTCTTTTGGTCGGGGTTATTGGCTGCAGTTGGTTATGAGCTTGTTTTAAATTTAAAGGATAAAAGAACCATTAAAAAGAAAATGTGAGAAAAAGGAGTGCTAATGGATATTGTTATTAGCACCCTTATTATTTATAGGATGAATCAGGAGAACCGTCCCGCCGATTCCGCCGATTCCAAAATCTGCCCATCACTCATCGTCACAATACGATCCGCATAAACCAACATTTCTTCATCATGAGTAACCGTAAGGGTGGTCATACCTAGCGATTTTGTGACGCCCTGAAGCAACGCCATCGTGTCTTTTGATCTTTTGGAATCAAGGCTTGCGGTTGGCTCATCCGCAAATAGAACTTTTGGATTGTGAATGATAGCTCGTGCGACGGCGACTCGCTGTTTCTCCCCACCTGATAAGGAGGGGGGGTAAGCTTTTAGTCGGTGGGTCATGCCAACCTGTTCTAAAATATTCTTAATCTGCGTTTCTTTCTCATGCTTACTGACCTTCATTCCCGCAATGTCCATCATCATTGCAAGTTGTTCTTCAACTGTTAAAAATGGGACGAGATGGGAGGATTGAAATACAAAGCCGAAATGGCGGGCGCGAATCTTTCGTACTTGTTCAGGACGGAGCTCAGCTAAGTTCTGATTTTCAAAGAGCACTTTTCCGCTCGTGAGCGGCTGAAGGCCGGCAGCGATTGTAAGCAACGTGCTTTTTCCTGAACCGGAAGCACCGATTAGCGCGGTTACTTCGCCTTTCTCCAGTGATAGATTGACTCCTTTTAATACTTCTTCTTCGCTTTCTCCATTTAGGAACGATTTTCTTATTTGTTCTAATTGTAGCTGTGCCATATTAAGCCTCTCCTTGCTGAATCGCCTGCAAAGGGTCGATTTTTTTAATTTGAAAGCCTGATAGCGTCGATCCGATGAATCCAACCACTGCAAAGACGAGGGAAAGCTGCAGGGTGGTGGTCAGGGTTAAATGGTATGGCATGCTTTCTGGAGCGACATATTGAAATACCTGACTAATCGCTGTCGAGATCAAAAGAGCAATAATCGTTATCAGAGCCATCTGGCTCCACATCATCTTGAACAAGACACTTGTCTTTATTCCGAGTGCTTTCAGAATGCCGTACATCCCGACTTTCTGGACATTCATCATATAAAAGAAAATGCCAAACAGCATGCCGCTAATCACAACGAGAAACCATACAATCATATTCAGCGTCATTTGCTCTGCCTGGTAACTTGGGATGGTAGAGAGAAATTCTTTTTTAGAATAGGATTGCAGGCCGCTGATGGTTTCCGTTGTATCTGGAAGATAGAGCAGCTGCCATTCATCCGTTCGGAACATCTCTTCAAATGTTTCCTGACTAATCAATGCAGCAGGTGAATGGTTGAACGTTTGGTTATCAACAAAATCGATCACCTTAAACGTTCCATCAAAGAGAGGGCTCGATAGTTCGTCACCAACCTCGATACCTTCTGCTTTTAAGCCTGAATCGAGAATCACTTCCCCTTCGTTTACTTGTTTCAGTAACGGTGTATCGGTAGAAGTGAGGAAGGCGACGCTTTGCTGGTTGTCTGCTTCGTTTTTGAGTGAACCCATTTGAATTGAAAATGCAAAGGCGTCATGCTTGCTGTTAAGAATTTGTTGTTTACTAGCGTTTATATGGGACTGGGAAAACGATTCATTTGCATCTTCACTCATGTAAAAGGTGCCATCGGGCATGTTCTTGATTAATGAGACGTTATCCTGAGATAATCCATTAGCTAGACCTGAAATGATAAACGTGACCAGGCTAATGAGTAGTACGATGGAGCCAACAATAAGATACCTTGATTTATTCTTCTTCATTTCTTTCCAGGCGATTTTCATTGATCCTCATTCCTTTCTAAAAAAACCTTTTATTCCTTACACCGATTACTTTAAATCAGCTAAGTGAACAAAAGGTTAATATACGATTACAAATGAGGAAGAATGACGGTAAAGGTGGTGCCTTTTCCTAATTGACTTTCAACGACAATTTCCCCGTGATGGAGTTCAATGATTTCTTTCACAATGGATAAGCCGAGTCCGGTACCCTGATTTGTTTTTGTACGCGCGAGGTCAGCGCGATAAAAGCGATCGAAAATTTGATCTATTTCGTTCGGCGCCAGGCCGATGCCTGTATCAGAGACAGTGATGTTAATAGCATCATCAACCTGATCTAGTGCGACCTCAATCGAACCGCCTGGCTTATTGTACTTGATGGCGTTTGTTAAAAGGTTTTCCCAGACGGTATACAATAGCTCTGGATTTCCTTTATAGGTAACTTCATCAACAGAATACGTTAACGAAAGGTCCTTTTCATCGATAAGCCAATAATAGCGATGCAAAAGGCTTTTTAATTGAGCGGATAAGTCGAATGTTTGCCTTGAGTAATCTTCCTTTTTTGATTCAAGAGAGGATAGGGTTAACAGCTGTTTGGATAAAATAGACATTCGTTCTGCTTCCTCTTGAATCACTCGTAAGTAAGTCTTCCGGTCTTCCTCAGAAAGGGCATCGTTTTCTAATAAACGACTGTACCCCTGAATGTTTAATAAAGGCGTCTGTATATCGTGGGAAACATTCGAGACAAAGGATTTTCGAAGCTTATCTAATTTCCCGAGTCTTGCGATCATCTCCTTGAAATTCTGTGCTAGCTGGCCAATCTCATCTTTTCGATGAATGGCTAAGTGAACATCAAAGCCTTCTTCTCGCACTTTGTTCGTTGCGTGAGAGAGCTTTCGAATCGGACGAATCAGCATCGCAGACCAAACGAGTTCAGCAAGTAAGCTTAAGATAAAAATCACCAACACCATCCACCCTAAAAGAAGATGGATTTCATTAAATAAGAGCTTAATATCTGGCCGCAAAAATAGGGCATACTGCTTACCATCATAAGTTAACGGCACACCGACTGAATTTTTAAGCTCGTTGGCAAAGAACCCCGTCACAAATGTTTTCTTCGGAAATGCCTTCATGCCATGATACGGCTCTCCATCTAAGACATCATCGATGACTTGTTGCGAGAGGTTTGTTTCTTTAAATGCCCCTCCATAAAAACGTTGTTCCTCTTTCCTTACTAAAAAAAGCTGGTAGCCTGTTGCCGCTGTATGGCTGAGGTACTCGTCTAGATTTGTCTGGTTTTCGGCGAACTCCGCTATGTTTGTCGCGATCTCCATGTTTTTCGCGTCGTTTTCTCGTTTTAAGTTGTTTTGATAGTAAGCATTCGCAAATAAAAAGCCAATAATGGAGCTGACGAGCATAATGACTAAAGTTGTTAAGATGAATTTTGAATAGAGGGATTTCATGACAATACCTCTAGCTTATAGCCTACGCCGCGAACGGTCACAATTTTCATGGTAGAGGTAAAGGCTCCGAGTCGTTCACGAATCCTCTTAATGTGAACATTGACTGTTCTTTCATCTCCTTCGAAATCGTAGCCCCAGATCTTTTCGATCAGATCATCTCGCTGAAAAACCTGGTTTGGTCGAGAAGCCAATAGCGCTAGTAACTCAAACTCTTTCAATGGCATTAGTAGGTGCTGTTTTCCAATGTGCACCTCATAATTTTTTCGATCGATTTTAACGTCCTTCAGCTGAATCACATGTTGACTCGGCTGATCATAACGCCTTAATACAGCCTGGACACGAAAAATCAGTTCCTTCGGTTCAAATGGTTTGACGATATAATCATCTGTTCCTGCGGTGAAGCCCTGTTCTTTGTCATGCAGCTCGCCCTTGGCCGTTAATAAAATAACGGGTATATCGTACAACTCTCTTATTCTCCGAGTCAGGGTGTACCCATCCATGCCTGGCATCATGACATCCACAATCGCAAGGTCAATTGTTTTATCTTCTAGTAAAGCTAACGCTTCAGCCCCATTCGTTGATTTGTATGTATGATAACCTGCCTCTTTTAGCGTTACTTCAACAAGGTTTAAAATGTGCGGATCATCATCAATCGTTAAGATGGAAATCACTTGTTTCATCCTTTCCTATGAATTCTCTCCTACTATCTTACAACGTAAAGGTGAACAGGAGATGAACGGAGAGAATATTATGGTTCATTTTTCCTGCCAATTGATCCCACACGATTCGTGTACTGTCCTTTTTCATTCTTTCTCAACTTCGCTTCTTTCAAGCGACCATTAAGAGCTTTTTTTATAACATGAAAAATAAAAGCGTCTAAATGACAAATATATATTGCAAAAAGACGTCAATATTATATAATGGAAAAAGAAGGATAAGTTGATTGAGAAAATGAGGGGGATGAAGATGAGTATCGAAATGCACCAGCTTTCAAAAATGTTTAATAAGCATGAATTTGCGCTTTCTGACGTTGATTTTATGCTACGAAAAGGAGAGGTTGTTGGGCTCGTTGGACCAAATGGAGCTGGGAAAACAACGTTAATGAAAATCATTTCTGGGATTATCGTACAGTATGATGGAGAGCTTACGTTTCAAGGAGAAGGTCGTTCCGTTGGAAGTTTAATTGAAAAGCCGAAGTTCTTTCCAAATAAGAGCGGACGCTACAATATCAATTATTTCCATTCGTTGTTCGGTGGAGACGATCAGCATTTCGATGAAATCATTGAGTCTTTAGGGATAGAGACCTACTTAAAGAAAAAGGTGAAGAACTATTCGCTTGGAATGAAGCAGCGTCTTGGCATAGCACTTGCGCTCATTTCAAATCCTGATTATCTTGTGTTAGACGAACCAACAAATGGCATGGATCCGGATGGGATCCGTCACATTTTAGGATACTTGAAGAGACTGGCAAAAGAAAAAGGCATTGGCATTCTCATTTCTAGTCACATTTTAGAAGATATCGAGAGTATGAGTGATCGCGTTTATGTGATTAAAGAAGGACGGATGATCAATGAATATGCTGGGAACCAGCACGATCGAGAAGTGTTAGAGCTTACATTTTCAGAAGGCGATCTTCATCAGGCTTTGCATGTGTTAGAAGCATACGAGGGAGTAACCCGAAATGGTCAAATTCTATCCGTTCCGTTTGCGGGGAATATGAAACAGGTCTTGAAGCACTTAAGTCAAAACGATCTTTTCCCGGTTGATGTAAACCGGAAAAAGGACACGCTTGAAGATTTCTATTTTCAAAATATGGAGAGTGAAGCGAAGTGAATATAAGCCAATTTTTTAAGCTTGAGATCAAACGAAACCTTAACCTGGCACTGTTTCTTTCCATTGGATTTGCTTTTTTATTTGGAGGTGGAATCGTGTATGCGATTTACCAGATGGACGGTCCATTTCAGCCTCAAAATGTTTCTGGATTATATTCCGGGGTTGCAACGGTAGCGCTTGGCGTTTTTTGTGCAAAAGTGGTGATCGCCGATCTGCATCATGGAACGATTTACCTTTTATTCACGGCAGCTCGTAATCGGATCATCTTTTTGATTTCGCGTGTATTGGTGATCTCCGTTGTCTCGTTCCTGTTCGGGCTTGGATGCGCAGCGCTTCTTTATGTCAATCATGCCTTAAACGGGCAGGCTTTTTCAGCAGGGGATGTTGGGCAGGCTGTGCTGCAGTATGTGTTGTTCGGAGTCTTTTTCACCTTACTGTTTCAAGTGATTTCGATGTTCTATCAAAAGGTGATGCAGCTGCTAATTCTTTCCCTTGTGACAATCTTGGTGCTTCCTGGGCTACTTGGCATCGTGTTTCAAGTAGAGGCCATTCCTGAATTTGTGAAGGATCTCGTCGCGTATGCGCCCGTATACAGCCTGCCAAATCAGTTACCATTTCTTGCGCTAGATGGAGTAGAAATGGGTGTTGCAGCGATTGTTAGTTTACTATTGTTTGTGTTTGCATATGAGCGGTTACCAAAGGTTGATTACTAAGTTTTAGGAGGAAGAGGAACAATGAGATTTGGTTTTAAGAAAAGACAACACGATGAACGGGTGACCAATCTGCAAAATAAGATTTACCGGGAAGTGTATATTTTAGTTTTAATCATTTGTGGGTTATCGATTGTATACAAACAATTTTTCGTTGATGGGGGAACACAACAAATATGGACGGAAGTGATTATTGTGGTTGTGAGTTCCGTGTTCTATGTTGGGAGATCAGCGATGCTTGGGATCTTTTCAGATGAAGTTGAGATGCGTGAGTCGAGTAAGTTGAGTTTTAATAAACGGAATTTCTTTATCAGTCTTTTCTTTGGAGTGGGGTTTTCCCTGCTTCTTGCGATTAGAAACTCTCTAAAGTATGCAGAAGGCACTCAGGAAACGGTTTATTTTTTCCTCAGTATTTTATTCGGGTGCTTGATGATTTACATTCCTGTATTATTTGCCATAATGGTGTTACCCTTAGCGATAGCGAAGCGTAAAAGTGATCAAGTGAATGAGCAAGAGTTAGAAGAGATGGATGATGAAGATGTGCGGTGATCAATGGTGAAGAATGTACGACTAAAAATGGCGCGAGTCGAGCACGACCTCTCGCAGCAGGAGCTAGCCAAAAAGGTGGGGGTGTCCAGACAAACGATTGGATTGATTGAGCTCGGAAAATATAACCCAACGCTCCAGCTTTGTTTGTCGATTTGTTGGGCATTGGATAAGTCACTGGATGAATTGTTTTGGATGGATCCGGAATAGAAGAGAAAGCTGCGACACTTGATTATGGAGTGACGCAGCTTTTTTAGTTCGCTTTTTTTCCGAAGTTATGGGCAATTGATAGGATGCCTACGATGAAACATGGAAAGCTGACGAGGATGGTTTCAAACCACGTATTTCCGATTGCCCGATATAATAATATGACTAAAATTGTAGCGATAAAGTAGGTCGGTATAAATTTTTTTGATAGTAGTAAGGTGTTCATGTGTTTGCAACTCCCGTTGGTTTCTAAGTAACGATTTAGCTGTTTATGTAAACTAATTCTATCATAATCCAATGAACCATCATCGTGAAGGTCATGTTGGAAGCTGTTTTTGGGAAAGATGAGGCTATTGGAATGAAAGAGGTGCTCATCATGGAAATCACAATGGATGCCTTAAAGGTCATTTTTCGGGTTCTCACCATTCTCCCCTTTATGCTGGCGATCGGAATTTATATGGGAAAGCGTTCAATGGGGGAACTTCCTGTTTTTGATTTTTTGGTCGTGCTTGTCTTTGGTTCGGTTGTAGGGGCGGATATTGCGGATCCGAAAATTGAACACATACATACGGTTGTGGCGATGATTGCAATTGCACTTTTACAAAAAGTGATTGTTAAAATCAAGCTGAAGAATCAGAAGGTAGGAAAGCTTTTGTCCATTGAACCGACGGTGGTGATTTATCAGGGGAATTTTCTCAGAAAAAATATGGAGCGAATTCAGTACTCTCTTGATAATATTCTCCAAATGCTCCGGGAAAAAGATGTGTTTTATACGAAAGATGTGGAGCTTGCCATTGTCGAAGCGAATGGAAGGCTTAGTGTAAAGTTGTATGCAGGTAAGGAAGGTGTCGTGCGAGAAGATATTGGGGTTTACAAGAAAAGCGATCCATTTGAAATTCCTGTTATTCTGGATGGACGCGTGCAGTACGAATTGTTAAAGCATATTAGACGAACAGAAGCTTGGTTAATGGCTGAGCTTGAGAAAGCAGGTGAGCCCAAGATTGAGGGGATTTTTTATTGTGGAGTGGATCAAGAAGGCTCACTTGTAATATCAAGGAAGGAACAAACTTTAGCGGATGTTCCCCCTATCATACATTGAGGTAAAGTAGTCAGAGTAAACCTGACTACTTTTTCTTGTTGAAAATTTATTTCAACATATGATAGGCTATACGTTGTGTTGATTTGAACATAAAACCAATTATTTCTATCGGGTTTCGAAATGAATAGGAAGAGGATGTAAAATAGAAAATGTTCCATTTGCAAAGTATACGTAAGGAATACACTTTTTATGAAAGCCTTATCAGTATCTGGATAAAATATTTCTATCATTCATTTATTTGAATAAATATTTTTTCTTGAAAACCATTGTATTAAAAATAAATTCATGTATAATCAAATTTACAGAATAATTATTTCATAACGATATTCCAAATAAGGGGGAATGAATAGGGAACCTGTTCCAGCAAAGCGTTGAAATTGCTGTTTTTTTTACAGGTCATGTGAAAGCGGTTACTGTATTTTTATGAATTTAAATGACACTGGGGTCTAGTGAAAATGGTCTACCATGAATTGGCGACCGAGGGGTTAACAAAAATAAACTACATAAAGGGGAATGAGTATTTTGAAAAAATTAGCAATGGTACTATCTACTATTCTATTAATTGCAATGCTTGCAGCTTGTGGGAATAGTAACGAAAAAGCAAGTAGTAATGGTGGAAATGAAAGCGCTTCAGGCGATGCGAAAGTGATTAAAGCTGGTATTGGTTTAAATGAAGATCACCCACAGTATAAAGGATTGTTAAAATTTAAAGAAATCGTTGAAGAGAAAACAGACGGTGCGATTAAGGTTGAAACTTACCATAGTGGTCAACTAGGCGATGACCGTTCGATGACGGAAGCACTTCAGCTTGGTACGCAAGAAGTAACGATTCCATCAACAGCTCCACTTGCAAACTTTGTTCCAGATTTCAGCGTATACGATATTCCGTTCCTATTCCCGAATGAAGAAGTGGCAGATACTGTTCTTGATAGTGACGTTGGACAAGACCTACTTAAAAAGCTAGAAAGCCAAAACCTTGTTGGTCTATCGTATTGGGAGAACGGTTTCCGTGATCTAACAAATAGTGAACATCCTGTAGCGACAATGGATGATTTCGATGGTCTTAAAATACGTACAATGGAAAATGATCTTCACCTTGATGCCTTTAGCGCACTAGGAGCAAACCCGACACCGATGGCATTTACTGAGCTTTTCACTGCCTTGCAACAGGGGACAGTGGACGGCCAGGAGAATCCTTACGCAACTATCTATCTTCAAAAGTTCTATGAAGTTCAAGATTATGTATCAAACACGCATCACATCTATAGTCCGTTTGTATTCTTGATGAGCAAATCATTCTATGATGGTTTATCAGAAGATCAGCAGAAAATTGTCAAAGACGCGGCTGTTGAAGCAGGTAAATACGAGCGTAAATTGAATCGTGAAGCGAATGAAAAATATCTTCAATCTCTTCAAGATGAAGGCATGGAATATACAGAAATTACTCCTGAAGCCCGTGAAGAAATGGTGAAAGCGGTTGCTCCAGTCATTGATGAGTATAAGAGCCAAATTGGCGAAGAAACCGTTGATAAAGTCTACAAAGCGATTGAAGACGCGCAAAAATAATCCAATCGTGATGGGATGTACGCTGTGGAAACGATCTGCAGCGTATATTCTTTCTATCTTATTTACTTACTAATACGAGAATCAGTTGAGGTGAAGGCATGAAGATCATTCGAGCGATAGATCGTAGACTGGAAGAATTCCTGCTCGTAGTCTTTTCAACGTTGATGGTGAGTGTTATTTTCCTGCAGGTTGTGATGCGGGTGACGGGAAACTCCCTATCATGGTCAGAAGAGCTCGGGCGATACAGTTTCATCTGGTTAGTGTACATAGGCATTAGCTACGGAGTAAAGAAGCAGCGGCATATTAAAGTAGAAGTCATGCTTCTCTTGCTGAAGGAAAAAGGAAAGTTAATTGTTGCAATGATTGCGAACTTATTATTCTTGCTCTTTTGTCTTTATGTCATTGTTTACGGTTATGACATTGCAAGCCAATTATTAAGCTTTGGTCAAAAGTCGCCAGCCTTACATATTCCGATGGGGGCCGTTTATATGGCAACGCCAATTGGATTTGGGTTGTCAGCGATTCGCTTGCTACAAAATCTCTATAGTCAGTTCAAGATGCTGACAGGGAAACAGGAAGTTAACGTCGAGGACGAACGTGATCGTATTATGAAACAGGAAGGAGACGATGAGTCATGACAACATTGATACTATTTGGTTCATTTGCACTTCTCCTGTTTTTAAGTGTACCCATTGGAATTGCGCTTGGCCTTTCGACACTCGCAACTATTTTGTATACAGGAGCGATCCCGATCCCTTTTCTAATGAAGGAACTGGTTACTTCTGTTGATTCGTTTCCATTAATGGCTGTTCCGTTTTTCATCCTAGCTGGTGAAATTATGGGGAAAGGCGGCATTTCGGAAAGACTCTTTAACTTTGCGAATGCGCTTGTTGGAAACAAAACAGGTGGCTTTGCGATGGCGACCATCGTCACGTGTATGTTCTTCGCCGCTATCTCTGGATCAGGTCCAGCAACAGTTGCTGCGATCGGTGGGATCATGATTCCAGCCATGGTGAAGCAAGGGTATGATAAAAAGTTTGCGACAGCTACTGTTGCAGCAGCAGGTTCGATTGGCGTTATCATTCCCCCAAGTATTCCAATGGTGATCTATGGTGTCGTTGGTGGGGCTTCTATTGGTGACATGTTTATCGCAGGAATCATTCCAGGACTTCTAGTGGGGCTATCCCTTATGGTTTGGGCCTACATGTATTCAAAGAAAAACAATTACCGCGGGTCAGATCAAAAGACAACGCTCGCAAACATTTGGAAAACGTTTTGGGAAGCAAAATGGGCGCTTGTTATTCCAGTGATCATTCTAGGTGGGATTTACGGTGGTATTTTCACACCAACCGAGGCAGCTGTTATTGCCGTCGTTTACGGAATTATTGCTGGACTGTTCCTATACGGCGAATTGGCGTTGAAAGACTTGCCGAAGCTATTAGCAGATGCGGCTTTAACAACCGCAACCGTTTTAATTATCGTTGGCTCTGCGACAGCATTCGGACGTTTGCTAACCATTGAACAAATTCCAACGCAAGTTGCGAACTTCTTACTATCGATCTCTGATAGCGAGATCGTGATTATTCTATTAATTACGGTTCTCCTTCTTTTAGTAGGTTGTTTCATGGATACGCTGGCAGCGATCATCATTTTAACTCCTATTCTACTACCAATTGCCGTGAACATTGGGTTTGATCCGATTCATTTCGGTATCATTATGGTCGTTAACTTAGCGATTGGCTTTATTACTCCGCCACTAGGCGTGAATCTCTTTGTTGGGTCGGGAATCTCGGGATTATCGATCGAGCAGTTATCAAAAGCCATTATTCCATATTTCTTTGCAATGGTGTTCTCGCTCTTAATGATTACATTCATACCAGAATTATCACTCTGGTTAATCAGTTTTGGAAAATAGGGAGGCAGCGTTCTCCTGGTTTCATAGATCCCTTGCTTTTCGGCAAGGGGTTTTTATTACATAGTAACGTTTTAAATTCATGAAGAGAGTGGGGATTGATGTGAACTCACCCGATGTTGTGACCTTAGGTGAAACAATGGTGTTATTTAGTACAGCTGATCAAATCTCGCTTGAATATGCCCATCATGTGGAAAAACAATTCGCAGGAGCGGAATCTAACGTAGCGATCGCCCTGTCTCGTTTAGGCGTACAATCAGGTTGGATGAGCAAACTGGGAGATGATCCTTTTGGTCGTTATCTTCATAAGTCCATTCGCGGAGAAGGGGTAGACACAAGTGAGGTAACCTTTACCGACGAGGCTCCGACTTCTATCTTTTTTAAAGAAAAGGTTTCGGCTCAGAATGTGAATGTCTATTATTATCGGAAAAATTCAGCGGCAAGTCTACTCAGACCGTCTGATGTAAGCGAAGCGTATGTCACGTCCGCCCGTTTCTTACACGTAACGGGGATTACTCCAGCACTTAGTGAATCGTGTAAAGAAACGGTTTTTCATGCCATTCGTCTGGCGAGGTCAAATGGGGTGAAAGTGGTGTTTGATCCAAATATTCGCTTTAAGCTTTGGAAGAATCATGAGGAAGCTAGAGAAGTTTTATTGAAAATTGCTTCTTTATCGGACTACCTTTTGCCTGGAGTTGACGAGGCAGCCTTTCTAACGGGTGAGTCCGACTACGAGAAGGCGGCTAACGCTCTTCTTACAAGAGACGATCAAACGGTTATTATGAAACTTGGAGCAGAGGGGGCTTACTATTCTGCCAAAAACGAATCAGGTAAAGTTTCGGGTTATCCGGTTAAACAAGTCGTGGATCCAATAGGAGCCGGCGATGGTTTTGCAGCGGGGGTTATTAGTAGTTTAGTAGAAGGTTGTTCGATTCCAGAAGCAGTTGAAAGAGGAAACGCCGTGGGATCATTTGTCGTTCAAATGAATGGTGATGTGGAGGGACTTCCAACGAGGAAGCAGCTTGAACAATTGATGAATTCTGAGAAACGTTCTACCGATGTGGAACGATAGGAAAGGTGGCATGAATGTTGGAAAAAGCTAAGAAACTGATGCAGATCCACTCTTCTGGCGTAGTTGCGGTCATCAGAAGACAGCGTCCGGAAGATGTTGTGCCTTTAGCTGAAGCACTTGTTAAGGGCGGGGTAACCACATTAGAAATAACAGTGGATAGTGAGCAATCTTATCATTTAATTGGAGAAGTGAAGAAACGCCTTGGATCAAGTGCTCTCGTTGGAGCGGGAACAGTTCTAGATGCTGAAACAGCGCGTACTGCGATTCATTCAGGGGCAGATTTCATTTTCTCTCCAACCTATAGCAAAAGCTTGATTGAAATGGCAAAGCGATATGGTGTGATTTCGATGCCGGGCGTGTTAACCCCAAGTGAAATGGTTGAAGCTTATCAAGCGGGTGCTGATATTGTTAAGGTTTTTCCGGCCTCAGCTTTTGGGCCTTCTTATATTAAGGATCTACAGGGACCTCTTGGGCACATATCGATGATTCCGACGGGCGGGGTCACTGTTGAAAATATAGGAACTTATATTGCAAATGGGGCCGTAGCTGCTGGCGTAGGCGGCTCATTAGTGAAACAAAAGTACATTGATAGTCAGGATTTTGAAAGCATCACAACGCTTGCTGAACAATTTACCGAAGCTGTTAAACAAGCGAGAACGGGGAGTGTATCATGAAAATTAATTCTATCGAAACCTTTGTCGTGCCACCAAGATGGTTGTTCCTAAAGATTACAACAGACGAAGGTATTGTCGGATGGGGAGAGCCAGTGATTGAGGGACGCGCGGCAACGGTTGAAGCAGCAGTGCATGAGTTGAAAGATTATTTGATCGGCAAAGATCCCCTTCCGATTGAAGATCATTGGAATGTGATGTATCGTGCAGGCTTCTACCGAGGTGGACCAATACATATGAGCGCTATTGCTGGGATTGACCAGGCGCTCTGGGACATAAAAGGTAAATTCTACAATGCGCCGGTTTCAGAGTTGATGGGTGGAAAGTGTCGAGATGCAATTGATGTGTATTCTTGGATTGGTGGAGATCGACCTTCAGACGTAGGCCAAGCGGCGCAAGAGGCAGCTGAGAAAGGGTTTCGTGCAATTAAGATGAATGGTACGGAAGAGCTTCAATACATCGATTCTTATAAAAAGGTTGATGAAACGCTTGAGCGGGTGGATGCGGTAAGAAAAGCTGTTGGGAAAGATTTTGGAATTGGTATCGATTTTCATGGTCGTGTTCATAAGCCGATGGCGAAAATTCTTGCGAAGGAGCTTGAAGCGTATCGTCCAATGTTTATCGAAGAACCCGTTTTACCAGAAAATAATGAAGCGTTGAAGGAAATTGCTTCCCACACGTCAATTCCGATTGCGACGGGAGAGCGGATGTATTCACGCTGGGATTTCAAGAAGGTGCTTGCTGATGGGTATGTTGACATTATTCAACCGGATTTGTCCCACGCTGGCGGAATTACGGAGTGTAAAAAGATCGCTACAATGGCAGAGGCTTATGATGTAGGCCTGGCACCGCATTGTCCGCTTGGACCGATTGCCTTAGCCGCTTGCTTGCAAGTCGATGCCACGTGTCATAACGCATTTATTCAGGAGCAAAGCCTAGGGATTCATTACAATCAAGGGAGTGACCTTCTGGATTACATCACAGATTCGTCTGTTTTTTCTTATGAGAATGGTATGGTTTCCATGCTGACTGGACCAGGTCTTGGCATTGAAATTAATGAAGAGAAAGTCATTGAGATGGCTCGAGAAGGTCATCGCTGGCGCAATCCTGTCTGGAGACATTCAGATGGCAGCGTTGCCGAGTGGTAAACGGCAATGACAGTATTCATTCAGGTCGTTTTGCCTGTTCTTCTTGTATTTGGTGCAGGCTATTTACTTCAAAAATTAGCTAAGTTAGATCTGAAATCAGTATCAACGGTTGCGCTGTACATCATGCTTCCTTGTCTCGTATTTAAAACGTTTTATAACGCCGATTTAAACGGCGAGTATGTGATGATGCTTTTGTTTTCGGCTCTTCTACTCGTAAGTATTTTAGTGATTAATAAAGTTGTAGCGAAAGTAAAGGGCTATGATCCTTCAATGGAAAGTGGCTTGATTTTATCAACGGCATTTATGAATTCTGGTAATTATGGCGCCCCAATCATTCTTTTTGCTTTTGGGGAAGCCGGATTTGTCTACTCTGTATCCTTTCTCGTTCTGCAAGCGATCATCATGAATTTCTTTGGGGTGTATTATGCGGCAAGAGGAAAAGCAGGGCTCCGTATGGCGATTGTATCCGTCTTGAAGATGCCGCCAACTTATGCGGTACTTGCTGCTTTGATTATGAACCTGGGTTCCATAAAAATGCCCGGAAATCTCATGTCGAGCGTAGAATTGCTTGCCAATGCATCGATTCCAATGGTGATGGTTGTCCTCGGTATGCAGTTAGCGGGAATTTCAATTAAAAACATGGACTGGTCGAAGGTTTCTTATGCTTCAATCGTTCGGTTAATTGCATCACCGGCCATCGCTTTCGTGTTAACGCTCTTCTTGCCGATGAGTGATCTTATGGCAAGTGTGTTAGTCGTCTCTGCTGCTATGCCTTCTGCTGCAACGACAACGATTTATGCCGTTCAGTTTGACTCAAAGCCAGAGCTTGTCTCGAGTATTACCTTGATGACGACGTTGTTAAGTGTCATCACAATTCCGATTCTTTTAATGATGTATATGTAGGAAAGCGTATGAGTTACTGACAAAAACATATATGAAAGGGTGACGTAACATGGTGAACAAAGTAGAAAGAAAGATTCCTGTCTACATGAAAGAATCACAAACCATTATTGAATTGAACCAAATAATTCAAAAATACGATGCAGAAATTTTGCTGAAGAAAAATGTGAATGGAAGCTTAATCGAAGCGAACTTAAAAAGCTTTCTTGGTTTAATCAACCTTCGTCTGCATGACGGGGATGAGATCCTGGTGGAGTGTATTGGAGAAGACGCAGCGGAAGCGTTGAATGAAGTGGAATTGTTTCTGAGTAAGGGATGAAGAGCAGTTGGGGTGGGGGGTCAGGCTCGAACCTGACCCCCGGCGGTTTTGACCCCCGGCAGTTTAACGCTTTACTTCATGTGCGAACTAATTTAAAAGGGAAGTAGGGGATGGAAAATGAATTTATTTGACTTAAGCGGCAAGGTGGCAGCCATTTCTGGAGCTACAAGAGGAATAGGAAAGTCGATGGCTCTTGCTTTAGCGGAGGCAGGAGCTAATATCGCACTGCTTCAACGAAATACAGAACAAACAGATGTAAAAGAAGAAATCGAGAAATTGGGAAGAACGTGTGCGATTATTCCATGTGATCTCGAACAGACCGATCAGGTAAAGGCAGCTATTCCGAATGTGGTTTCTCGATTTGGAACGATCGATATTCTTGTGAATAATGCAGGTATCCAAAGAAGATCGCCATCCGTCGATTTTCCAGAATCGGATTGGGATGATGTCCTTGATCTCAATTTGAAAACAGTATGGTTACTATGCCAGGAAGCTGGTCGCCACATGGTGCCAAAAGGTGAGGGCAAAATCATAAATGTGGCTTCGTTACTTTCCTTCCAGGGAGGCATTAACGTACCTGCCTATGCAGCTGCCAAAGGTGGCGTTGCCCAATTAACCAAAGCCTTATCGAATGAATGGGCGAAGCATCATGTGAATGTGAATGCGATCGTACCAGGTTATATTGCGACAGATATGAACACAGCCATACTTGAGGATGATGAGCGGAACGCACAAATTCTTGACCGTATTCCAGCAGATCGATGGGGGAACCCTGATGATTTCAAAGGAACAGCCGTCTATTTAGCTTCATCTGCTTCTAATTATGTTCATGGCCATCTTGTTGCAGTTGATGGTGGTTGGTTGGGTCGATAGGCAACAGGCAGTTGATGCAAGACTGGATATTCGATTTGGTAGTACTTGAACAAGAAAGAGGCTGACAGTCGTTGTCAGCCTCTTTCTTGTTCAAGTACGATGACATGAGATTCACGACAAATCATGACAAAAACCGGGTGGTGCCAGGCACTCGAAATAAAGAAACCGGTTTACGAATTTTAAGAATATTGTTGCTTTTTAAATGATATAATCTTATAATCAGTAATTGAAAGCGCTTTATTTTATGTTGAGTCGTCTATTTTTTTGTTCTGTTAGGAAACCGGTTTCCAAAAGCTTTTAAAAATGCATGAGGGGGAAGTAATGGTGAAAAACAAAAGCAAAACGAAGTGGCTGGGGTTAGGACTTGCGTCGATGCTTGTATTTTCTTTAGGAGCTTGTAGTGGAGATGATGAAGCCTCTGGCGGCAGTGATGGAGAAGTAACATTGGATTTCTGGGCATTTGGGGCAACGAATTATGAAGAGCTTGCGAAGGAATACGAAAAAGAACATCCTAACGTGACGATTAAAGTGAGGTCTGCGGAAACAGCAGAACATCATGATGCGCTATTTACTGCTTTATCTGCAGGTAGCGGGGCACCTGATATTGCGGCTTTGGAAGTGGATCAATTGGACCGATTTAAAGAAGCACAGGGACGATTTGAGAATTTATATGATCTCGGGGCAAAGGAGGTACAAGATCAGTACTTAGACTGGAAATGGGAAGCTGGCGCGAATCAAGAAGGAGATTTTCTAATAGGTCTTCCGACAGACATCGGACCGAAAGCATTATATTACCGCACGGATCTTTTTGAAGAAGCTGGACTTCCAACCGAGCCAGATAAAGTCGAAGCACTGATTGACTCTCCTGAAGCATTTAAAGAAGCGGGCATGAAAGTGAAAGAAGAAACAGGGAAACCGTTCGTTGATAGTATTGAAATGGCGTATCGTGCCTATTTAGATGCTTCTGAGAAAACCTATTTGAATCCTGACGGTGAACTCTTGTTAGGTAAAGAAGGAAATGACGTGAAGAAGGCCTATGATTATGCGGTTGAATTAAATAAGGCTGGCATTGTTGGTAAGCTTGAAATGTGGTCACCTGAATGGGCAAACGCCGTGAACAAAGGTGAATTCGCAGCTGAACTTGGAGCTGGTTGGTTGAAAGGATGGATGGAAGGGAATGCCCCTGACGCAGTAGGGAAATGGCGCGTGGCAACACTTCCAACCGAATTCGCAGCGAACTGGGGTGGCTCGTACATTTCCATTCCAAGTGAAACCGAACATCCACAGGAAGCTTATGACTTTGTCGAGTGGCTCGTTTCGCCTGATAATCAGTTAAAATCATTTGAAAGCAAAGGATTGTTCCCATCAGCAACTTCTGTCTATGACATGGAGGAGTTTAAGACGAACGAAGATAAGTTCTTTGGTGGTCAGGTAACTTCAACTGTTTTTGCTGAAGCAGCGCAAGATATTGATGGTGCGGTGTTCAAAGGTGTCAAGTATTTCCCTGTTCATCAAGAAGTCTTAAATGCGCTCCACAATGTGCAGGAGGGTGGCGATCCGGAGAAAGAATGGAAAGCTGCGATTAAACGAGCTGAAGATTTAATCGACCGATAATAACAGCCTTGACAGTTGTGATGGGATACGGTGGGCGTTCTCGCCGTATCCTACTTAATCACCGGAAGTGAGGATATAACGTGGTTTCTATGAGTGGAGAGGAAAGAGGGGTTAAGAAGAAACGCTACCGATCTGAGAAGAAAAAAGATATGATTTCAGGGTATTTGTACGTCGCGCCTTTTTTCATTATCTTTGGCGTCATTGGTCTTTATCCGGCAGCTTTTAGTATCTATCTTGCGTTTCAGAAGTGGAATGGATTAAGTCCGATGAGCTTCGTAGGACTTGATAATTTTCGAATCGTCTTAGAGGATCCTCTTTTTTGGAAGTCGGTTTACAATACGATCATTATGGGGTTAATGGGAACGGCGCCACAGATCATCGTCGGTATTGTCCTGGCGTTTCTATTAAACCTGACATTTCTTCGATTTAAAAATTTCTTTCGAATTACGATATTTATGCCGTATATCACCTCGATGGTTGCGGTTGCCCTTATATTCAGTGTGTTATTTAGCAATCACGAGTCATCACTTGCAAACTATCTGTTAGGTGTCTTTGGATTTGATCCGGTGAACTGGTCAACATCTGAATGGGGTACGAAAATCGCCATTTCGATTATGGTGTTCTGGCGATGGGTGGGATACAATACGATCATTTATCTAGCAGGTATCCAAAGCATCTCAAATGATTTATATGAGGCCGCCACGATTGATGGTGCGAATAAGTTTCAGCAGCTCCTTTTTATTACGATGCCTTTGCTGAAGCCGTTTATCATTTTAACGGTATTCTTCTCAACCGTAGGGGCACTTCAGCTCTTCTCTGAGCCGACGATTTTCTTAGGGGCTGGGGCATTTACGCGAGATGAAGCACTTACAGTCGTCATGTACCTATACAGAGATGCCTTTAAACTTCAATCCTTTGGTACGGCTTCTGCGACAGCGATTATCCTGCTTGTGATTATTCTTTTCTTTGCGACAATCAATACGCTGATCACTTCAGGCACTGGCCGTAAGAAAAAGGGGGTAAGGTAATGGCGAAACGGAAGGAACGTAAGAAAGTATCTTTAAGTAAAGTGCTGATTTATGTATTTCTAGGAATTGCTTCCCTATTATCTTTATTTCCGTTCTACTGGATGTTTGTGATGGCGACACGTCCAAGTGCAGCTTATAACTCCATCCCGCCTACCATGACACCTGGTGGAATGCTTGTCGAGAACTTCCAGAAGGTCTTGAATCAAATTGAATTTTTTCAAGCGATGTGGAACTCCTTTCTCGTTTGTTCGATCGTGACACTCGTGGTGCTTTTTATAAGTTCTTTGGCGGGCTTTGCGTTCGCAAAATTTCAATTTCCGGGCAAGAACGGATTGTTTATTGCCATTTTATTAACAATGATCATTCCACCTCAGCTAGGCTTAATCCCACAATATTTTCTCGTATCAAAAGCGGGACTTCTTGATTCACTTGCTGGAGTGATGGTGGTGTTCTTTCTAAATCCCCTGGGGATCTTTCTCATGAGGCAATACGTTAGTGAATCTGTGCCTGATGAGCTGATTGAGGCAGCGAAGCTTGATGGCTGTTCAAATTTTAAAATTTATCGAAGCATTGTTGTCCCGATTATTCTTCCAGCTTTCGCAACGCTCGGAATTATCGTGTTTACAGCAGTTTGGGGAGAATTCTTATGGCAGTTCACTGTCCTAAGAGATCCCGAGAATTATACCATTCAGGTTGCGTTAGCCTCGCTAAGTAACACATTTAATGTTGATTTCGGAATGATTCTCTCAGGTGTGTTCTGGGCTACGGTTCCATTGCTTATTATTTTCTTACTGTTTAACCGCCTATTTATTTCGAGTATTACAGAAGGATCTGTGAAATAGAGGCTCAGCTTATATAGAAATTGCTTCACTTAGTATTTCTTAGTAAGCTATCAATATATATATAGTCTATTATGATGTTAGAAGGGATAGCGATGAGCCTAACGATTAAAGATATTGCCCAAATGGCAGGAGTTTCAAGAGCAACCGTTTCTAAAATCATTAACAATTACGGTGGCATTAGTGAAGGAACAAAGAAGAAAGTTCTTAAAATCATCGAAGAAACCGGTTTTCAGCCAAGCTTTTCTGCAAAAGCGTTAGCTACCAAAAAGTCGAATCTCATAGGGCTGATCTATGCCGGTCGTGTGAATGTGGATTTTACCCACCCCTTCTTTATGGAAGTGGTGACAACTTTTAAGAAAACAATCGGGCTGCTTGGTTATGACATTTTAATGTTCTCTAATGAACAGTTCTACCAGGATAACGGTAGCTACCTCGCAAGATGCAGGCATTTTCATGTTGATGGCTGTTTAATTATTACGGGTGAGGAAATCGAGGATGCCATTTATGAGCTTGTAGAGAGCGATATTCCTTGTATGGGCATTGATCTCGAATTAGATGGTCCACGTTCGAGTTACGTCATGACGGATAATATTAATTTATCAACGAAAGTGATTCAGCATCTGTATCTCCATTCGGTAAAAGATATTGCTTTTATCGGTGGAGGGGCAGATTCTGCGATTTCCAATTTGCGAGAAAAAGGGTTTTTACAAGCGATGAATCAATTTGGTCTAGGCGTAAGAAAAGAATGGATTCAGTACGGTGATTTTCATGAAGAAAGCGGATACGAAGCGATGAACCGTATTCTTCAAAGCGGTGCGTTACCTGAAGCGATCTTTGCGGCTTCCGATATGATGGCTTTTGGCGCGTTAAAAGCGATTAAAAAGGCTGGACTTCGTGTCCCGGAAGATATTCGCCTTGTAGGGTGTGATGATATCGATGCGTGCCGCTACAGTGACCCAATGCTGACGACAGTGAGACAGAATAAAGAGCTTCTTGGAAAACTAGCTGCTCATATGCTCCATGATTTAACAAATGGAAAAACTGGACTGAAACCAGTCTTTATTGATTCGGAATTGATCGTGAGAGAATCTTGTGGAAGTAAGGAAGTGAATATGACGCAAACATAAAGCATGACTGGATGAAGTGAACATAACTGGAGGGAAGGTTAATGCCAATTATACAATTTCCACATGAGATGAAGTGGGGCGCAGCAACCGCTGCCTATCAAATTGAAGGGGCCGCTCATGAAGATGGTCGCGGTCAATCAATTTGGGACACATTTTCCCACACACCTGGTCATGTGAAAAATGGCGATAACGGGGATGTGGCTTGTGATAGCTATCATCGGTATGAAGAAGATATTGAAATGATGAAAGATCTCGGCATTGAGATGTATCGTTTTTCCGTCTCATGGCCGCGTATTTTTCCAGATGGAACAGGGGAAATCAACGAAGAAGGGCTTCAGTTTTACCATCGTTTTGTTGACGCGTTACTTGCTCAAGGGATTGAACCAATGTGTACCCTTTACCATTGGGACCTTCCGCAGGCGCTTCAGGATAAGGGCGGTTGGGCAAGTCGAGAAACGACGGATGCTTTTGCTGATTATGCGGAGCTTATGTTTCAAGAATTCAACGGGAAAATAAAGCATTGGATCACAATCAATGAACCGTGGTGCGTGTCCTTTTTATCAAACTTTATTGGGGTGCACGCACCAGGAAATCAAGATCTCCAGCTTGCGACAACCATTTCTCATCATCTCTTATTAGCCCATGGTAAAGCGGTTACGAGATTTAGAGAGCTAGAGAGTACTGGTGAGATTGGATATGCGCCAAACCTTGAATGGAATGAGCCTTTTAGCGATAAGCAGGAGGACATTGACGCATGTAATCGCGGGATGGGCTGGTTTATTGAATGGTTCTTTGATCCTGTATTTAAAGGAAGTTACCCGGAATTTATGCTGAATTGGTTCGAGAAAAAGGGGGTATCCCTTACGCTCGAGGAAGGCGATCTTAAACTGATTAGTCAGCCCATTGACTTTATTGGGATCAACTACTACACAGGTAGCGTGGGAAGATATAAGGAAAACGAAGAATTATTTGATTTAGAGAAAATTGATATCGGCTACAATAAGACAGATATCGGTTGGAACGTCTACCCGGAAGGCTTCTATAAAGTTCTCTGTAAAGTAAAGGATCAATATGGCGATATACCAATTTACATTACCGAAAACGGTGCTTGCTATAATGATGGCGTCGAGTATGGCGAGGTGCACGATCAGCGCAGGATTGAGTATTTAAAGCAGCATCTAACCTCCTTGAGTCGGAGTATGGAAGCAGGAGTAAATATTAAAGGGTATTTAACGTGGTCCCTGCTTGATAACTTTGAGTGGGCAGAAGGGTATGAGAAACGATTCGGACTTGTACACGTTAATTTCAGAACATTAGAACGCACGAAAAAAGATAGCTATTACTGGTATAAACAAACAATCGCTAACGGTTGGTTGGAAATGAAATAAGTGAACGCCCTTATCATATGCTGGTGGGGGCTATTATAATTGATAAATGAATGGTTCTCGATAGGAGGGAGACGTTCGGCTAGGCGGCAATTCACATGATCATTAATGGGGAGACGCTGGCTAGTTAGAAGAGGGAAGGCGTGTCAGCGATGACACGCCTTTTTCGTATCATTTTTGGGAATCAAGATTCTGTTATTCTGCAATTCGGAAGGTCCTTTAGGAACCGTGTAAGAGGAAGAGATACACTTGGAAAGATTTATTGTTTTCGATCCTTACGGTAAGGAGCTTCTTCTTTCGTTTCAAGCATTCCGTCGTCCCCATTCATCGCTTGTTCATTTTGGTCAATTCCAAGGTCAACTTCGTTTACGTAGGATTTTTTTGTGGCCGTGGGCTGGTTTTGATATTTTTTCTTGTTTAATTTCATCAGAATCACCTCTATCGGTTAGGATGGCTCAAAGGATGAGGGATATACATGTTGTACGCCGAATCGGCGACATAATGTGACATAAACCGGGTGGTGACAGGCACTCTTAGCAAGGTTTCATCCGGAAGCGATCGGGTATTCATTAATGGTATAACTTTCCATAGGTGGTGCTGTTATGGCTAGAAAGATTGGATTGATCGTTCTATTCATCATAGCCACAGTTGTGATTCTGTGGATGGGTATTTCAGATTATCAAGAGGATGGGACCTATTATCGCTTAATTAAAGGTGTCATTGCGATTGCAGTGATTGGGATAGCCCTTAGTCAAGTACCAACCGATCATAAGAATAGCTCTGGGTAAGCTTCCTTTTTGTAGGATTATGAGGAGTTAAAACAGGATCCTTACCTTCTAAAATCGAAGAAGAAGAGAGTAGAAGGGGGATATTAACGTGAATTACGCTGTGTCAGTGACCGATACGAAGAAAGTAGAAGATATTGAACGAAGTGGACGTGAGTTATTAACGTATCTTAAAGAATACGAGGTGTCCCTGAACGACTTTACGTCGATTGAAGACCCGCCAAGAGGGATTGTTTTTCATGATTTAAAGTCAGCGACGAAGCTATATTCAACGATTCCTCTACCAGCTTATACATCGAGAGATTTGATTCATCTCACACCATTATTGGACACATGGAAAGAGATTTACTTAACAACGACGAATGGTGTGAAAGAAGCAGAGAATTATTACCGGAATCTTGAGATGGTGGATATCGCTGAGATTGTTGCTCATGAATTAACACACCATGCGGATTTTTTTCATTCTGAATTTGAAGACTGGGAAGAAGAGAATGCGAGTGACATGTGGTTTGAGGAAGGCATCTGTTTTTATTTACCACGAAAGCTCTTAATGTCTTCAGAGCGGTTTGAGAGAGTGATGGAGGTAGAGCGACTTTTGATTGAAGCGCATAAAGAGGAATATGGAGAGTATTCGTTAGATGCCTTCGGCGAAGCGGGATATCGAGGTGGAGAAAACTTCGATTACTCGGCTGCGTTTTATGATTACTGGAGAAGTACAAGAACTGTTGCAAAATTAATCGATGAGTATTGCGAAGGTAATGTGCAGAGGCTGATCGCCTGCTATCGAGAGTGGGTTGACGGTGGGGAGAAGGGCCGACTTCAAGATTTCTTTGTACAACGTTTCAAGTTATCGACAGAAGAGGCCGAAGCGTTTTGGTTACATACTCAAGTGAAGATGTAAAAGAGAGGTGAAACGTTATTTATTTCTCGACAAAACCTAACAAAAAGCGGGCGGTGCCAGGCACCCCCGCTTTTTTATAGTGCTTCTCGGATCACTTTTTTGTAGTAGACGACGGATAAGCCACCGAAGATGGAGTAGAGCAACGTATAGATTCCCATGACCATCAGCATTGGTGTATACAGTTCGGTGCCGAAGAAGAACCAGCCGGATCGTACGGCAAAGTAACCGTGGAGTAGTCCGACAACAAGTGGGATACCGAAGTTCACCAACTGCTTACCGCGAATCCCTCGAGAAAGATCTGTTTGAGTGAAACCAAGCTTTCTAAGAACGGTGTAATTCGGACGTTCTTCTTCACCTTCATTCATCTGTTTAAAGTAGAGAATGCACCCAGAAGTAATTAGGAACGTAAGACCGAGAAAGCCGACAATGAACATGATGAGTCCCATGTTTTCTTTTTGTTGAACGAAGGCTTCGTATTGTGAGTTTTTCCCCTGGTCATCCTCGAAGGCAAGTGACTGGAATAAGTCGGTTGCTTCAGGTAGCTTTGCGTCATTTTGAAGATTAAACCCGATATAGGTGAGAGGCTCATCCTGGATCTCCTCATCCCTATCCTTTTGAAGAGCCGCAAAGGTTGTTTGATCCACCACAACCGTAGGCAGCCCGCCATCTGAGTATGTGTAAGGAAGAATATAGTCTTGCTTCATACCTAAATAATTCTGCGCGGTCACGTCTTCTTTTCCTTTTAATTGAATGATTCCGCCGTTTTCAAAGCTTATAACGGTATCAAGGATTTTACTAAAGCCTGTAAAAACCGCTTCTTTCGGTGAAACATCAATATCCGTTATGTTCTCATCACTAATGACTGGTAGAATCATTTCACTGGCATCAAATGCTGTGCTGGACGGCTGCTTCTCAAGAATATCTTTTGTTAACACGGTGACTTGAAGAATGTCCAGCTCCTTTGTCGTGAATTCATAACCTTTTGCCTTTAACTCCGCTTCAAACAGAGTGGCATTCTGTTCTTTCGAAAGTGAAAAGTGGTCTGGGATGTTTTGTTTTGCTGTTTTTTCTGCCGAGTAATAAGAAATATAGCTCAGCGACGAAAGGGCAATGGCTAATGCGGACACCGTTGTAATGATTGTTAAGAGTAGCGAATTTGATTTCATTCGAAACATGATTGACGAGAGGGAGAGAACATCGTTAATGTTCAAATAGCCTTCTTTTCGTTTTCGAAGCAGGTTAGCGACAAAACGGATCGACCCTTTGTAGAAAAGGTACGTACCAACAATGACACTACCTAAAATGAACACCATGACGATCAGAAGTTCAGTCATCTCTGAAAAATCGCCATCAAACATTTTGCTGGATACATAATAGCCTGTAATGATCAGAACGAGTCCAAGCACGCCCATAATAATTTCCCGAATGGTTATCCCTTTTATTCGATCTTCCGTTTTTGATGTGACGCGGAAAAGGGCGAGAATGCTTTGAGCTTTAATAAAGATCCAATTTGTTAGCATAATCACACCGAAAATGGCGAAGAAAACGATAACGGTCTGCACGAAAGCTTCACTGGAAAAGTTAAGACTTGCGACGCCATCAATCCCCGTCGCTTTAAAGAGAACCATTTGAATCAATTTGGAAAAGGAAAAGCCGACGAAAATGCCAATGATCATCGATCCAATATAAATCAGCAAATTTTCTATCGTTAAGATGCGAAAGATGCGTCCTTTTGTCATGCCGATTAATTGAAACAGTCCAATTTCTTTGCCCCGCCGCTTGATGAAAATGCTGTTAGCATAAACGAGAAAAACGGTTACGATCACCACAAGCATAACCGAAGCAGCTTTGATAGCGGCTGTCATTTTAGCGGAGGTTTCCATGTTGTCGACACCAGGGTCATACTGAAGCGTCACAAACGAGAAATAAAGTCCAACACTAAAGATTAAGGCGAAGACGTACAAGTAATAGTTCTTTAGATTCTTCTTTAAGTTCTTAAGGATCATGTGATTAATGCTCATAATGCACTCCACCAAGGACACCCTGTGTTTTCATAATGTCTTTTAAAAACGACTGGCGTGATTCAGTTCCTTTATTCAGCTGGGTGTATATCCGACCATCTCGGATAAAAATGACGCGACTGCTGTAGCTCGCTGCGACAGGATCGTGCGTTACCATCGCAATTGTTGCTTCTCTTGTCTGATTTAAATCGCTCAGTTTATTCAAAAGGTCCGATGCCGACTTTGAGTCGAGAGCGCCGGTTGGCTCGTCTGCAAAGATGATGCTTGGATTGTGGACGAAAGCTCGAGCGGCTGAAGTACGCTGCTTTTGCCCACCTGAAATTTCATTAGGGTATTTGTCCTGGATGTCACGAATACCAAGCTCATCGGCAAGAGCGTCAAATGCTGCCGTTGCCTCTTCCTTAGAAACTTTTGCGATCGAAAGGGGAAGCAGCACATTCTCTTTCACCGTTAACGTATCAAGAAGATTGTACTCTTGAAAAATGAACCCAAGGTGTCGTTTTCGAAATTCCGCGAGCTGCTTTTCTTTTTGCTTCGTCATTTCCTGCCCTTCAATCTTTATCGATCCGCCACTGACGCGATCGATAGATGAAAGCACGTTCAATAGCGTTGTTTTTCCAGAGCCTGACGCGCCCATAATGCTAATGAATTCGCCACGTGCAATCGAAACGTCGATTCCCATTAGCACGTCCTGCTTCATAAACTTATTGCCATAGCTTTTTTGAATTTTGCTTGCTTCAAGTACGTTTGTCATTACATTCCCTCCAATAAATGGCTGATACGTTTAGTATAAAGAGGGGCATTCCGCTTTTCCTTCGATTTGCCGAACAATAAGAGGAGGCGTGTGACATTGTTGTCACATGCCTCGAATTTGGTCAAAATCATTTCGTTCTGGAAAGGAGAGGGTAAAAGCAGATCCGTTTCCTGGTTCTGAAGTAACCTCGATGGATACTTTTAAATGCGCTGCGATTTTTTTGGTGAGATAAAGTCCCATTCCTGTAGCGGCTGAGTCCTGATGGTTCGCCGTTGACGTAAAGCCTTTCTCAAAAATCCGAGGTAGATCACGTGGCATAATTCCACGTCCATGATCCTTGATAAGAAGGACAGGCTGATTGCCATGCATACTGCTTTCGATCGTGATGTCACTGTTTTCGCTGTATTTTACAGCGTTTGTTAGCAATTGCCGAAGGATAAAGGCGAGCCACTTGGCATCACTTAGTAGCTCTGTTACGGTCAAATCAAGCTCAAAACCAACGCCCCGCTGTTTGCACCAGGTACGTAAGGGAGTGATTTCATCGACGAGAATTTTTTCAAGATTGACTTTTTCAATATACAGGTCATTTTCAATCGCTGGCATACGTTTTTGGTGAAGCTGCTGATCGAGTAAAAAGTGGATCCGAAGCCACTCGTAGGTAAGGTGCTCGTTTAGCTCTCGGTCCTGTACGCGATCAATAAGCAAATGAAGCGCCGTAAGCGGCGTTTTTACTTCATGGATCCACGTGATGAAATCGTCCTTTTCGACTTCAAGTTGGTGTTTCATCTGACTTGATTCTTCCTTAAGCTGTTCAATTTGTTCCGAGGTGACGCGTTCAACCACTTTTTCAAATGGACTTGTGCCCTGCGGAATGCTGGTGACATCAAAGTTCGTTTCGCGTTCTTCTAGTTCTTTATAGAACGTTGCTTCTTTTCCGAATCGTACGAGTAGAAAAAGAAGGAAGAAGAGAAGCGTTAGAAAAACGGCATACAGAACAGATGTGAGTGGAATGGTCTCATCAACATATGTAATCAGAAGAAAGCACGCTTCTATGAATAAGACGAACAGGATCCAGCTCCGCCGTTCTCGCAAAAAACGCCACATCATTGGACTTCCAGAGCCATATAGCCCTGACCTACCTTCGTTTGGATCGCATCCCCTAGTTCAATTTCCGCTAATTTTTTTCGAAGGCGATTGACGTTAACGGTGAGCGTATTGTCGCTTACAAAGCGCTGGTCGTCCCAGAGTCGGTTGATTAGTTCATCCCGTGTGACAATTTTGTTCTTTCTCTCGATGAGCATCAGAAGAATGATCATTTCATTTTTCGTTAAGTCGAGAGCATGGTCATCCATTGTGACACGGTTTCGCTCAGCATCAATCGTGGTGCCGTGCCAGGTTTTGAGCGTATTCGTATCCGTGTTGTAATTATATACGCGTCTTAAAATCGCCTGAATTTTGGCGACAAGCACCTCAAAGTGGAAGGGCTTTTGGATAAAATCATCTGCGCCAAGGTTCATCGACATCACCATATCAGTCGGATGATCACGTGAAGAGAGAAAGATAATCGGAACGTTCGAATGATCCCGAATCATTCGACACCAGTGAAAGCCGTCAAACTTCGGTAGTTGAATATCAATAATGGTAAGGTCAGGTTTAACGGTAGAGAATTCCTGCATCACCTGACTAAAATCATGAATGCCATAAACTTCATACGACCACTGCTCCAATCGCTCCTTCATTTCCTGAAATAATGATGTATCATCTTCAATTAGTAATAGTTTAAACAATCTGTCCACCACACTTTGCTTCGTTATCTATGTTGATTATAGCAAAAAAATGGAAAGCGGAAAGAAACAGGAATAGATGTTATAATCCAGTCGACAAATTCTAACAAAAACCGGGTGGTGACAGGCACTCGCGGCTAGCGTATCCTTAAATAGGATGAAATTAGGAATTGGGGGAGTCTGATGAGTTGGTTTAATCGAAATAAGAATGACATCAAGTGGGCGGAGCTTGATGAAGAAACGCGTGAAGAGATGTTAGTGTTTACGGGGAAGCGTGATGAGGTTTATGAAAAGAAGTGGGAAAAGCTATCCTCAAAGAAGTCGCCTATTTCGTGGAACTGGGCAGCTTTTTTCCTAAGTTTGTTTTGGTTTACATACCGAAAGATGAACGTCTATGCTTATGTGTTCTTAAGTATCATCGTTATTGTAGATGTGTTATCTGTCCTTATTTTTAAGAAAGCATTACCGGGTTCCACGATTGGACCTGCTTATATTGTGCTAGCTTTGTTTGCGAATAAACTGTATTTTGATTTTGCGTTAAACAAAGTAAAGAAGCTAAAGAATCTTTATCCTGACCGTGATGATCGTTTTGAAGCGTTAAGAAAGCGTGGAGGTGTCAGTTGGCTATTTGCGCTACTGTTTGTTTTGGTCATGATGGTCTATGGTTTTGGGATCACGTATTTAGAAGAGGAAGTTTACTATTCTTATATGGAACCGAAATTTACTGAAGCTGCTGAATTACAGGACTCAGGGAAACTAGATGAAGCGATGGACATTTACAAGGATATCGAAAATGATAATGTAGCTGTGCCATCCATTCATTTTAACAAGGCGCTTATTTATGAGGAGGAAGGGGAATATGTTCAGGCGTTACGTGAGATAAATACATATCTTAATCTAGAGGCGGATGATCAGGAAGCGAAAACGATTAAAGAAGAGCTTAAGGCGAAAATAGATTAACTGTAAGGGGGTCAGGTTCGTACCTGACCCCCTCAGCTACAGCTATTTGAATCATCTGGTAAACTAGTAAGGTTGAAAGAAGATTTGGAGGGAAGAAAGTGAATGTCTATCAAAATCAAGATGACCTCGTTTTTTCTTACTTACGATTAAAATCCCATCGCTTCATCCGTTGGAGCACAGTAGCGATCACGCTAGTCTTTTTAGATCTCTTTGGTTTCATTCCATTATTAAATAATGATGGCTCACTGATCGTGATGTTAACGTTGTTCAGTATTGTGGGCATCCTGAACTTCTGGGCGTTTCAGTTGTTTTTAGACCCATATGAATATGAGTCTGGCTATTATTTGTACCTTGGTGTTTTCGGGGTGCTCACAACCATTCTTTTTGTTCTAGTTGATGAACAGGTTGTTTCTCATTACGTTTCGGGAGAGGAACGGACTTACCTCTTGATGGCCAATGGACTATTGCTTCTCATTCTGACGGGATGTTTTCATTTATTGAATCGGAATCTTTTGTATGGAGAAGCGTATGATCAGACCAAAAATACAAGGGTGAATCGCAAGTTAAAAATTGTGATTGGTGGGCTAGCGGCTTTATACATACTGGGGCATGTTGGATTTCTTATTGTAGAAGAGGCCCCGATTCGTCATTTTATTGTTCTAACGTTGTTAACCTTGTTCACTGTGGTGACATCCTATCTGACCACCTTTTTTCATCGGTATCGCTTTCTTAGAAAGCACGTATCGGTTCTTGAAAAGCGAGATGCCTGTTTTGGACTGCCAAAACGTCTTCGGATTCCTGAGTATGAAGGTGATGCTTTTACGGTGATCATTTTTAATGATGTTGATATGGATGAGGAGCGTTTTATTGAGCTTGCGGGAAGTTTTACGGAAACGGCTGCTGAAGAAGTCCAGCTAATTGAAATGGACGAAGAAGGAAGACGTAAGCTAGAAGAACGTTTTCCACAACAGGAGATTCAGCAAGAGGGATTTGCTGTGATTAAAGTAAATCGCGAGCGTGTACTCCGAAATTTGAGAGAGCTAAAGAAAAGAACGATGCTGAAAAGTCTTTATCGCAACATTCCTCATCAGGTGTATGAAGAAGCGAAACATGAAGCGTTGTTTCATTTGGATGATGCGGTGTTTTATTCAACGAAGGAAGAAGAAGTGGTTGCGTTCTTAAAGAATGATGGGGGTCAGGTTCGTACCTGACCCCGATCATGGACATTTGTCTTTATTTACATAATTCTCCTATTTTGATCAATAATAAGAGAAAGTCGATCGAAGTAAGGAGTTGATCCTATGAACGAGATAAACCAGCATGTATTACGAGAAGCGCATCAGGCATGTGGAGAAATTGAAGCCATTCGTCAGCAGCTGCTCGATGCAAGGCAGCGAGGCGATCTGGCGTTAGCTCAGCGGTTTGAGCAGGAATTAATGCGAGCAGAGCAAGTTGCGAAAGAGTGCCAACGTCAGCTTCAACAAACGACAGCAGGTAGTCTTGAGGGAGAGCAGATTCTTCAGCAGATCACTCATGACTTACATTCGTGCGGTCAGGCGTTGCGTCAGAAATAGCTCCACCAAAAAAAGCTGACATGACGTCAGCTTTTTGAATTTATGTGGATGTGTATTTTCGCTGCTCCAAATCTTTTGCCGTTTGGCTCATCTGCACATCTTTTTCCTTTTTTAACGTACCGAATAGGACATCAACAAATGGTGTGGAAACCCCGTACCAATAGTTTTCATTTTTATAATGATGCAGGATATGCGTTTTTTTCAGCCACTGTCCGAACTTTGTTCTCGGTTTGAAGGGGCGATGAGCAATATAGTGTTTCCATTCATAGAAAAAGAACATAGCGAGCAGTCCTGTACTAAATGCTAGAGTGAGAAGAAGAGATCCGGAAACCCAGTAGAATATCAAGCATAAGAGAAACAAATTCGGAAAGCTATACCAAATCGGCAGAAATAAAAGTTTTAAATCATTCGGTACTTTGTGATGATCATAATGCAGTCGTTTAATCAACTTTAAAAGATAGGGGTTTTGAGGTGTTTTAATGTGAAATAAAAAGCGGTGGGTAAGGTATTCACTAAACATGTAGGTCACTATCCCAATAAGAATAAAGAGGAGGACAATGGGAGAGAGCGTCATCGTCAGTAGAAAGCCAACAACGATCAGAAACACACCAAACATGAGTAAGAGATCCGGATGGAAGAAGAAGTCACGGTACAATTGTTTCATACTACACGCCCCCGTTCATTTTTATTTTCCAAAGCTCTAAACTGGTTACCATCATCTGTTTCGTTAGCGTTTCAGCGCGATGGAGATCTCCTTTTAACGTCGCTTCAAGGAACTGTTCATAGTACTTTTTTGATGCTTTTCGATGAGAGGGTTCTAGAAAGTATTTCTCCGCCATTTTGCCATAGATGTTTTCGAAACTATTTAAGATGAGAATAAAAACCGGGTTAGGGGAGAGCTCGGCAACGCTTTTCTGTAGCTTCCAGTCAAACTCAGCATATGATTTCGGATCGTCTGTTAGCTCTTGAAGTGGGATGAAAAGTGAAATCATTTGAAGTCTGTGATGAAGGAGAGCATCACGGACGTAAGCAGGTGTTAACGTAATCCGAAGCTCAAGCATGTAAACGATAAACTCATCAGGAATCTCATCATGGTGCTGAAGAATGTTCACGATCGTCATTAAATTCCCATACTTCCAATAATCATTCACAACAGCTGGCGCTCCTTTTCGAATCGTAATCCACCCATCTCGCTCCAGGCGCTGCAGGGCTTCGCGAATGGTAGGTCTGCCGACTTGGTAGTGAGTAGCGAGTTCTCGTTCAGGAGGGAGCGGGTCATTTGTGCGCCATTCTTTTTCTAAAATCGATCGAATCAGCTTTTTTGTGATCTTTTCGGAGGATCGTTCGATCATAATATAGGATCACCTCTGTTCTGGTAATACCAAAGTTTTTATTGGTAATACCATTATAAGGTATGGGAGCGGGGAATGGCGAATTTTTGTTTGAAAATTCTTTCTTTTTACTGTGTTATGAATAGAAAATGGAATTTGAGAATGATTAGTGAAGAGAGGACATCATTAGTCATATAAAAAATCCCGCCAACTATTGATTATTGGAGGGAAATGATTGCTATTAGACTTCTTTTAAGACCTCTTGAAACTTTTCTTCTTCTTCATTTCGAAATCCTTCAAAAATAACGTGTGCAATGTTTTCGTGATTGAAAAGATAAGTATGTTCTTGATCGATAAACCCTTCAGGATAAGGAACACCTATGTAATCGTACATGTCAAGATCCTGCTCGTTCTCCACTTTTTCTTCATCCAGATGGAGTTGTTTTCGACCGTAGATCATGAGTTTCTTGTTGCCACCTTCTAGTAGAACAATGGTACCGTTTGGGAGTAGAGGCTTCATTATTTGTAGACAACTCCTTTATTTTCGTATGCTTTCCTTTTTTTCTTATCCGATGGTTTTTGAATAATAAGAAGATGATTGTTTACTTTCATAAACATATATTTATGAATATATTTAGTAGATATATAAGAGAAAAGAATCGTTAATCCAATACATGCAATAAGAAATAAAGTATGCATAAATAATTCGTTTTTTTTCGTGGCAAAAAATAATATGTAACCTATACCCGGGCCAACTGTAATCAAGGATAGAAAATTTTTGTTATTATACCATTTTTTGCTTTCATCGAGAGAATCATTAATTGATGAAAATTTTTTAATTTGAAAGTTTATCGCTATCGAAATAACTGTGAAATAGACAAGACTTAATACTAGGAAATACCAAATGCTTGTAATACCAAAAAACAAATAAGATACTTTCATACTGGTAATAAGGTAGCTTATAGCGCCTATAAAAGAGGTAACTCCAAGAAAAAGGATTGTTTCCATTTGAGTTGTGTATGGATTTTTAACCAATAATCTAATAGCCCATAAATTAATGAATAATAAGAAGGGAATAGTTGCAATATTAATTATAGTATTAATGGGTGTTAGTAGTGGTATTAAACAAAAATCGAGTAATATAAAACAATATCCAATCACCACTACTTTTGTGTTTTGAGGTGAAATTAATAACAAGTGTACTTTCATATAATCAGGCAAATGCCTGAACTTTTTATTTTCTGGAATTTTAAGCATTAAGTTCCTCCTGGTTACTATGTTTCTAATCAGAAAATTTATCGAAAAGCCAACTAGCAGCAGTAGCAACACCAGATTTAATATGCGTACCAATCGTTTTATCGTTTATTTTGATTCCATCAAAGATATACGCTCCAACAACTGAGCCTATTACTACTCCTGCAGCTCCAGCTATAACGGGTAGACCTACAGTACCAACTATCGCTGCAGCTATAACACCACCTGTAGCTATAATTCCAGCTCCAATTGTTAAGTCACCTACTGCATCTCCTATAATTTTTGAAGTGCTTTCATTATTTTTTATGTTTGTTCTAATATTATAAGCAGTTCCTAACCCTACACCAACCCAACCTACCCTACTTCTTAAGGCACTAACTGAGCCAGCTTTAATATTTACATTTTTGGCATAAGGAACATTATTTCCATTCCCTCTAGCAACCTGTGACTGTATATAGTTCTCGTGTAGAATTTTGTAATTTCTACCATTTTTTGGAGGTGTATTGAATTTTGCACTCTTAGGTGGTGTTATCCTATATTTTTTTCCGGCTGCATCAGTATCCATTTTAATTTCAAACCCATTTTTAACATCTTTAGCATCCGTATAAAAAGAATAAGCATCGGAAGATCTAGCAACTACTGCCCCAAAGTTGTTGATAATTGCTTTTGAATCAAACCCAAATTTTAATTCCTCATCCTTAGACTTCTTCGCCTGCACAGCCTTACCAACTGTACTCGTCCCAATCGAATCAGAAGACAAGTTACTCATAACCGTCTTATAAGCTGGAATAGCACTCATCGTTCCTACCTTATAGCCACTAACTGAAATGTCCCCGCTTTGAAACTTGGTGGATACTTCTCTTATGTAATTCATGAGCGTTTGACATTCTTGAAGGACAGTATCTAAGTTGTTCGCCTGGTTTTTGTCTAATGAGTGGAGATCTTCAAGAACTTCTGTTGTTTTCTCCTGTCCTCGGTGAATAGTAGAGTTAAAGTCGTTTTGTTGTAGTTCAGGTATGTAGATAATATCATTGACACTTCTGATGATTGCGTTACTTTCACTGGTCAATTGTTCAGTGATGTCTTGCGATTTTTGTAATCCATTGCTTACATCATTTGTAAGAAAATCCTCACGTATAAAACCGGATTCTTGAGGTTCAAAAGATTTAAGGGAAGAAGTCAAATTGACTAGTTTCTCTTCAAAGTGTGTGATGACATTTTCCATATAGGATAGGAAGGGGAGATGACACTCTTGGTAGAATGAACGAACTGCTTTTCCCCCTTGGCCATTAAAAGAAGCTTCCGATGAAATGAAATTTTCAATCGATAGGCGTAGATCGTTCGTTTGTGATCGAATTCCCTTAACAGCAGCGCTTGTATGCTCTACTCCCTGGTGAAGTGTTTCCGCATCTAACGTCTTCATTATAGCATTTCCCCTCCTAACGTATCTGCATAGACGAAGAGAGCTCCTGGTCCGCATTCTCCAGTTGCTGCACGGATTCCCTTACGGTTTGGTTATTCAAGGTAAGGATTTCTTTGTAGGCGTTTCCGACTTCCGTTAACATATGATTAATCTCATTTAATCGATTGACGACATCGAGCGTATTTCCTTCTCCGGTGTTCTTTGGTAGCTCGGCGTTAAAAGCGCTTAGACTTTTCTCGATTTGGCTGATCGATTGTTCGACGTCACTAAACTTTACATGCATTTCGTTACTCACTTCGCATTTCTCCTTTCTCTCGCTTCCTCTTCTAGTCGATGAATTTCCTGAGTGATATTAAATTCAAGCGTTTGGATTTCACGACGTAGGTCAGCTGCTTTATTTTCCATTGTATTGAGTGCTGAATTTACTTGGTTAATCGATAGATCCTGATAAGACGCCTTCATATCTTCCCGTATATTCTGGAAGGAGTTTGCTAATTCGCCAGCCCAAGTAGTAGGCGTTAGCTCAGGTTGATCGACAAGCTGTTTATTTTGAATGAATTCTCCTTGTAAGCCATCTAATTTTACTAAGCTAGATTGTAAGCGGACAAGCTGAGCTCGCTTTTCAGCTATTTCTGATTGTAGATAGGATAAATAGGACATTTGCGCTATCCCCTTTGTAGTAGTCATTAGAAAAATCATACTCAAGCAGTAGTATATGGTACCAAATGGAAGAGGTCTGGTAAATAGGTTGTTCTACCTGTTCGTGAGACTGACGTACGGGGTATTTATACCTATACCCGGGTTTTAAGTGATTTTAACCATATTATTGTAAAAATGGTAATGGTTTAGACTGTTGATTTTAAAAGGCATTGAGTTACGGATAGGTGAATGCTGTATAAATAGATTTTTGTTTATCATTTGATTTGTCTCTTTGTAGGTGTATTAATGTCAACTAGTCTACGATTCAATTTAATAAAAAAATATTTATGTGTGAACTTCGCTGCAAAGTAAGCGAGAAAACAGGTAAAGAAGATTGATATGCATAAAAAAAGGCTATGCATGGCTGTTTCGCTATCTTTTGTGGTTTGAAAAAGAACATACCCTAATCCAGAGCCTGAGGTTAACAAGGATAAGAGGCTTCCTCTGTTGTACCATTTTTCCGATTCATTTCTCTTATAGTCTATTTTGGAATACTTTTCGACTTGGTATTGAATTAAATATAAACTAATAATGATGTGCACAACTGACAATACAACGTAATACCAAGCGTTCGTAATGCCAATAAATACAAAGGATACTTTAAGACTTGTTATAAAGTAACAAATCGCTCCTACGGTAGAGAAAACACTCATAAAAAGGATTGTTTCCATTTGAGTGAACCGTGGGTTTTTGATTAGTAAACGAATCATCCATAAGTGAATAAACACTAATAGAGGAATGGTGATTATATAAATTAAATCATTCCTCGGATAGAGTAAAGGCAAAACGCACATATCGAGTAACACTAAGCAAAACAAACTAATTGCTGAGCGAGTACTACTAGTTGGAATGAAAGTAAGGTGTTCTTTCATATAGTCTGGTAAATTTCGATATTTTTTCTTTTCAGGGACTTTAAGCATTTTTGCCTCCAGATAAACGCTTATTTTGTTTTGTTAATCACCTCCCAATAATAGGGGTGACAGAAGTATTCATTTTTACTCCTATTTCTCTGTGGAGTTATATGCCGAGACTAGTCTACGATTCAATTTAATAAAAAAATATTTATGTGTGAACTTCGCAGACATATAAGCCAGGATCAAGGTGAATACGATCGTGACACATAAAAATAGGCAGTGCATGGCAGTTTCGCTATCTTTAGTCGTTTGAAAGATGATATACCCTACTCCTGGTGCGGATATAACTAACGGTATCCATCTTCCGCTGTTGTACCATTTTTCTGACTCGTTTCTTTTATAATCTAATTTGGAATATTTTTCGATTTGATACTGAATTAAAATAACGATAATGAAAAGGTCTATCCCGGTTAACGTTATGTAATACCATACATTTGTTATCCCGATAAATACATAGGATACTTTAAAGCTTGTTATAAAATAACAAATGGTACTGATAATAGAGAACACACTCAGAAAAAGCGTCGTTTCCACACGCGTCGAGCGAGGATCTTTGATTAATAATCTGATTGCCCATAGATGAATAAATAATAAGAGAGGGATGGTGATAATATAAATAAGGTTAATCCTTGGATAAAGTAATGGTAATACGCACATATCCAACAAGATAAAGCAAAACATACTAACTGTCGCTCGAGTGCTATCAGGTGGAAGCATAGAGAGATGTTCTTTCATATAATCTGGTATGTTTCGGTACTTTTTGTTGTCAGGGATTTTAAGCATGGTAGCCTCCGTGGGTAAAACGAATTAATCATGTTTTTCGAATTTCTTTCTTCTGTTTTTACATAGGGATGAACTAAATCTTCTAATAGAAACTACGGATTTTCTTAAGAAAGGTTTCATTCTACTAAAAGGTAATATGATTATAATCGTCCTAATCGGGAACGTAATAAATAAGCGCAGTACCTTTTTTAAACGAATGTTCATACTTTTGCCATAACAAAAACGAGATTGGCGCTGTTATAATTAGGATAGAAGTCATGAATCAGTTCACCTAGAAAAGGAAAGAAGGAAAAATGATGAGCACAGAATCGGAATCTAAACTATTGTTTTCATTAAGCATTGTGCAGTTTATCCTATCTGCGTTAATATTGTTACTTCCAGTTATGTATCTGATTACTCCTGAAGAGGAGAATTTACTACTATATGGCATTATGGGATTTGGCGTGATTAATCTACTTGCTGGTATATCAAATCGAATTAAAGGCCAGCAGCGTTCAGGCATGTTCTATTCGATTGCGGGGGTTGTGCTCTTTGCGATTGGGATTAGTTTACTATTCTTTTAATTTTAACAGACCTATTCTCTTGTGAGAGTAGGTCTGTTTTGATTTTCGATTATATTTCCTCACTGAGCGTATAATTGACGCGTGCCATGAGATTGAGCGTTTCTTTGCGTACTTGAAAGTAAAGTTGTTCAAATTCTGCTCGATTTGCTTTAGGGTTTTCAAACTGGCCAAGTTGTCCCCACATTCCCTGGACAGCCTGCATGTTTTCAAAAAGCTGAAGGTCCATGGCTGTTTGCGGGGCTGGTGGAAGCAGTGTTGGAGAACCAAGACTTTCTAATTCTTCTAAAAGGATAGGGAGTGCTTCATGATCATAGGCCTGATTTTGGACGATATAATCGAGATCATTGAGCGTTGGGGCGATCAGGTACGTCATCTTTGTAATGCCTCTTTCTAAATTCGTCGCTTCTTCATAAGAGCGGTAATCGAGCTCTTGCCCCTGTAGTTGTGCTGGAGTGGCGCTAAGAATTAACTGGTACGCTTCCTCAATCTGCTTCTGATCGGTAAGCTCGTAGGCTTCCTCTTCTACGATTCCGATAAACGCATCACCATAATTTGTAATGTTGCGCATGTTTTCATTTTCTCCACTGACAATGGTTCGAATCGGTTTCTCATCTAACGCGAAGTAAATGCGTCCATCTTCATCCATGTATTCTTCGACTATTTCTTTTTGAGTGTGCTCGTATTCCATATTTCCATCTTCTCCATAAGGTGTTTCAATTGAAACGGTAGGGATTCTAAGAAGCTCTTTCTCTGTATCAGTTAAATTGTTCTTCTGTGAGGTAGTATCCGTGGTGGGAATTTCTGAATTGGTTTCGGCAGGTTTAGAATCTTTCTGCGGCTCATCTTGTAGACTGTCTTCTTTTGTTGCTTTTTCTTTCTCTTTGGGATCACTGTCATTCACATTGCTAGAAGTGGCAGTTGCATTGTTTTCTGAACTAGCCGCTTCTGCGCCTTCATTTTGGCTCGCATTTCCATTCCCGCTACAGGCCGCTAATAATCCGCATACCATTACGATCAATAGGTATTTTCTCATTCGACTAACCTCACATTCTCTTTTATTGTCTTTTCCTTTTATACCCATAAAAGCCAATGCTAAACAGGTAGATACGCCGAGAGAAGGTGATTCGACAGGATGTTACATAAACCGGGGAGTGACAGGCACTACTGGGTATTATCTACTAAAAAAGTATTTGAATATTTCGGAACATTCATTATAATCAAGATGAAGGGTGGAAATATTTAGAAGATGTCGGTTGAGGAAAGGTGGTGATGAAGAAAGTGAATGGCATACATAAAAGCCCCAGAATGTTTCGTCGTGGTGGACGCATTCTGGGGCAGTTGTTGGCGTGCAAACCAACAATATTCTTAGTATACCCTGTAATCGAGCGCAGGGGAACCGAAATGGAGAAGACGATGGAATCTTATACCCGAAAGTGGGATGGAAGGGAAAAGCGGTCATGGTTAATGATGAAACGATAATGAATGACTATGAAATTAGTAAAATGACTCGGGCGATTGTAGTGGCGAAGGAAATTGGTTTCAGTTCAAGGATTTATGACCGAACGGGTACCTATTTATCGAAGACGACCCCAGTAGATCTCATTCGCCAGGCGTGTCTTGAAGCAGGTGTGACGTATGAAGGGCGACGAAAAGCAGTGATCTATCATTTGAAATATGAGCAGCAAACGCCGATTATTGTTTCTACGTGGAATGGCATTTCGGTGTTTCCAACCGAGTCACCTGAGAGCCTTGAATGCTGCTGGGTCTTCTATCAGCACGTAAGGGACGCGTATGCTATGACAAAGAATTCGACAAAGATATTGTTTCAGGATGGCTTTGAATTAATCGTACCGGTTTCGAAAGGAAGACTTCAAAAACAAATGGAGCGCACGGGGCGCTGGGTGAGTCACTATTCGAATAATCCGGTTTATTGTTAGAGAGTAGAAGGGGTCAGGCACGTGCCTGACCCCTTTTTCTGTTAAACTATAGAATAATAGGTTTTTATTGGAAGGTGGAGGGCGGATGGCCAAACAAGAAATAGCTGATAAAGAGATGTTAGCGTATTTACGATTTAGAACACCGGAAGAAAATCAGGTTACTATCTTTTTTATGGTTTTCATTTTAATTGATTTTATAGGTTTCTTTCCCTACCTCATAGGACCGTTTTCTATCACATTCTTTGTAGCTGCGCTTGTGCCCGCGATCGTAATGAATGTGTGGATGATTGCTTATGTATTCGCGCCTTATAAATTGGAAGCGGGAACTGATCTCTTAGTTGGCGCTATTTCAATTGTGAGTGCTTATCACTATTGGCTAGGTAGTGAAAAATTATTGTATATTAATATGGGCATTCAAGGAAATTCTGCTTTTATTCTCGGACTGCTTCTTCTCCTACTTTTCATCACGTTTTTTTATTACTATACACGTTATCAAATTCGTATTGGTAAATATAAACGAAAAAGACAACATCCTCACCATCAAAGCGGTATCAGTATGTTGGGCTCGTTAGCAATAATTATAGCAATCACTCAGGTAGAGAATTTGATTGCTACTACGGAAGTGATGGAGATTTTTTTTATGATAGGACTCCTTTGTTTAATTTCGATCTTTACGTTGTTTTTAATAGGGAACTATCATCATTATCGCTTTACAAAAACCAACCACGACATCGTTCGTAAGGTTTACCCAGACTTTGGTAAGCGTAAAAAAGAACGAAAGATCCATCATCACTATAGTTTTGCTGTTATCAAAAATGACAAATTAACAGATGAAGAGATGATCACTATAACTGATGAATTAGGAGAATTTATTAATGTTTTTCCGGTGAAAAAAGAGACAATGGAGGATTTCGATGAAGAGGGTTTGCTCGATGTATTTCCTGGAGAAGTTAGTGAATCTCTATGTATCGTAGTAATGCGTGGAAATCAAGAGAACCTTGCCGAAGAAGTGAAAAAAATGGTCAGAACAAAGCGTTGGAAGTATTTCTTTAAAGGCATCCCTGAGAAAGAGTATGAAAAAGTAGAGGATCGTGTTCTCTTTGATCCGAGAAACGCTGTTTTTCAATCAGGCGATTTATCGGAAGTGAGAGGGTTTTTATTGAGCAAAATAGGATAGGAGATTAGAGCTGGGAGCAGGTAGGTGCCTGGCCCCTCTTACCTTCTTTCCAATAAATTGAAGGTTTAAAAGGGAGCATACTAGAAGTAGTTAAAATACGAGTATCTGACTGGAGGTGGATCGATGGAAGATGCCGCTTTCTGGATCACAACCGTTGGTGGTTTGTTGTCCCTCATTGCCTGGGGCTGGTACTATGCGTCTTTAGGAAAACGAATCGCAAAGGAAGAAGAAAAGGCCGGACGAGACTTAACCTATGAAATAAATCCGTTTACTGGCAGCTCCCAAAGTGCTGAGACCAAAAAAGATCGTAAATAAGTGAGACGTTTAAGACTGCGTTGAGGCGCAGTTTTTCTGTTAAATCGGAAAGGATGACAACCTATTTTGAATTTGAAGCTTGAATTAGAACAAATCGATCTAAACCATTCTTCAGTTAATTTAGATGCTTTAATAGAAGAAATGACTCTTCAAATTGGAAGTACAGATCCCGTGTTACGGGATGAACTTATTTATACAACCTTTGGAAAGCTTGTTATGGAAAATCATTTATCAGAAAGTCAGCTTACCAGACTGCTATCAACTTGCCTCAATGAAAACCATCTGTTCTATCATATTGGTGAAAAAGGAACAGACGCGGTGTTTACACGATCTTTCTCTGTACTTGTTATCGCTCTTCTTTTGGAAAAAGATCGAGAAACACATTTTCTGCAAGACGAGCAAGTAAACGACACAATAAACGCCTGTTTCCGTTATATAAGAGAAGAGAAAGATACGCGTGGATTTGTTGAAGGAAAGGGATGGGCCCACAGCATGGCGCATGGTGCTGACGCACTAACTGAAGCCGTGAAACATCCAGTCTTTCGTATGGAGAGCATGGCGGAATGTCTGGATGTGCTAGAAGCCTGTCTGTTTAAAGAAGCTGATTATGTTGATGATGAGGATGAACGTCTTTTGTTTGTAATAGAGGCGCTTTTGAATAAGGGGATGAAGGAGGAGCGGTTGAGCCAATGGCTAAACGAACTTCATCAAAGACTTGCCTCCCTTTTTGAAGAGAATGGTTATTGTGTGGGAAGCTTTCATAAGAAGAGGAATGTGCTTGTTTTTTTAAAAAGTTGTTATTTTCGGTTACTTATTACGAATGAATGTGCAGAGGCGAGAGGTATCATAGAAGAGATTGTCGAGCGCTGGACGAGAAAAATTTATATAGGAGAGTAAGCTTTAACCTTGGTTGATGACAAATAAAAAGATGGAGTGGTAGGTCGTGGAGTGTAATAGAGAGAATGACGGAACGGAAGAGCAGGAACTCTATTTGAAAAAACTTTCAACAACTGACGGATTAGAAGTCTATGAAATGTTGCAGGAAATTGAAGGTCATGACAATGGGTTTCGAAATGAGGTTTCTTTGCTTACCTATCAAGAATTCAAAAACTGGCTGGAACGGAACGAGAATTTTTCGAAAGGAAGAGAACTTGAATCTTGGATGGTGCCACAGACGACATTCTGGTTATATAGAGCCGATACACCAATAGGCTACGGAAGAATCCGGCATGCTTTAAATGAAAATCTGTCTAAAAATAGCGGTCACATTGGGTATGCATTGGGAAAATCCCATCGAGGAAAAGGTTATGGTCACACATTTTTGAAGCTGCTTCTTAAGGAATGTTTGTCAATGAGCATTCATCCTATTCAAATAGGGGTGGGGATTGAAAATATCCGTTCTAATCAATTAGTCGTAGCGAACGGTGGAAGGCTTTTATCTGTTACGAAAAATAAAAAAATTTATCAAATCTTTAAGGAAGATATGCATTTTCACTAGGATGAAAGAAGTCGTTTTCGTGCCATTATCATTACCAGCATTGATCGAATGATTCCGCTTAGCTCAAGCATTTTGGCTGGTCAGTTTCTGGTTGTCTTTATTTCTTTTTTATCTGTGCCTTTGGTGGGTGAATGAATAATTCTTAAAACGACGAAGTCATCGCACGTTCTTTCTTCTCAACCTTTCTCCTCGTTACCTCATCCCAAATAAAGAAAAGGGCAGAGCAAATGCTTGCGCCAAGAAATAAGCCCTGGGCAATGAAGAAGGTTGCGAAGCCGAATCCGAGATGAATGATAGCAGAGACGACGACACGAAAACGGTTCGTTTTCTCAGAAAGATAGTCTGCTAAGATTGAAACAGGGAGGCCAATTACGAGATTTCCAAGCAGGCTATAAAGCAAGACAACTAGGAAAGAAATGAATGTCAAAAATGAGAAGGCTTCTGCGCCAACCATGGGAAGTGAAGAGAATAGTAATCCAATTGAAAATGTGGTTGATGTAAGCAAAGCGACTCGAACTTTTCTCATCTTATGCTTAAGCACTTTATCGCGAAAATCAGGAAATAAGAAGGCGATGGCTAATAGTGACAGAAGCACTTGAACAAGAGGAGGTATGTCAGATAGAAAAATGAGAAAGATGAGCATGAGAATGGAAAAGACAAGAACCAAGCTATTTCCTTTAAACATAAGATCCCTCGTTTCTTTTAGTGAGCAATAAGTGTTTCAATTTATTCTTATATTCCTTTTTTATTGGAATTTTAAGCGCTTCTGAAGAGTGTTTTTAGAGATGAAGTTATTTTAACACATTTATCCAATTAGTGATGTTTAGCACAAATCATGTAGCTGTTCTTTTGAATTTTGGTGTAGTGGGTCCCTACACGAAAGCAATAAAAACCACTTATCCGAATCTCGAATAAGTGGTCTGTACTTAGATAAGCTTACTTCGAATCATCTTCCTCATCCATTTTCCACGAATAGCCTGATTTGCCCATATAATAAAGAAAACCAGCTGATGATAGGATCGTAAGCATCGCGATGAAAAGTCCCATTTTCTAACCCTCCTTCTTGTAGTATCACAGGAAGTACTCATTCACACCCTACTGTCTCTGTTGAATGATCGAATTCGCTATTTCCACCATATCTTCTTTCGTAAATGCGGCTTCTTCTCCCGATGGTGAAAACCCAACTAGTTTATAAAGGGCATTTTCATTTTGACTGATCCACATTAAGGTTAACATGTGCCCATCTTCCGCTTCTGAGAACATGCCTTTAACCTCGTGATCGAGCTCCTGATTGGTTTCCTCGAGTGTAGCATTCATTTCCTTTTGATCTTTCACCAACACGTTCAAACGGTTTTCATCTTCTGCATAATAAACATCAAATCCGTTCGGTTCAAATTTCGTATCAGCTGCCGCCTCGACAGAGCTCACAGAGAGTGGAATCGTCTCCATATCTGGAACGGTTATTTCCCCTCTAAAGCCATCTGATAACTTTTCAAGCTCCGTCTGCACTTCTGGATAATCCTCTGTTAAAGCGTCTAACTGATTTTCTTTAGGCGATTCCGCTTGCCCGCTACACGCGGCAAGCATCAAAATCAAACTAACTATTCCGATCACTCGTATTTTCATATAAAACAACTCCTCTCCTATGTACTACGAGAGAATTGTTCATAAGTTTCAGTTTCGCTACCATTTGTTAGTGTACTTCATATTAGAATGTAAAAAGTTTTTGACGTTTTTATTCCGTTCCCTTATAATGGAAAAGTAAAAGGTTTTTTACATATGAAGAGGGGTTGCGAATGAAAAATACGATTCGCTCGATGAGAAAAGAACTTCGTTTCTCTCAAGAAGAACTTGCGAAAAGGTGTGGGGTCACGCGGCAAACGATTAATGCGATCGAAAATGATAAATACGATCCAACGTTAGCGCTCGCCTTTAAATTGGCTAAGAACTTACAAACGAGTGTAGATCAATTATTTATCTTTGAGGGGGATATCAATGAGAAAAGCTGATGAAATGGAAAAGGATCATAACCTAAAATCTGCGCGAAATGCCTTTGTGTTTTATACCGCTGCTTTATTAATATGGGCAGTCATACACCTTATTCAAACAGGTGAGACAGGTTTTCCCATGACGATTCTATTAATAGGGACGGCTGTGTTCTGGATCTCGAGATCCGTATTATATAAGAAAACGCAGTAAGTGATGATAATAGAGAGGGGAAGCCATAATGCAATCAAGGAACCTGATTCAACTCATTGTTCTTTTTGTCACAATGATTCTGATTGGAGTGACGGTCTATCGCTGGATTCAGTTTGATCGAATTGATGGAGGTTCGATCTTTTTTAGTTTTCTAGCATTATCGTATTTTTTCAATACGTTAACATGGGGAAATCCGGAGGGGAATGAAGCAAAGGATGAGCGAGAGGAGCACATTACTCTGAAAAGTGCTAAGGTGAGCTATTTTGTTCTTATGATTGGTTCAGGACTTATCCTATTTATCTCTGAAGGAGTAGGCAATTTAAATGATATTGAAAATTTCCCGCTACTTCTTGTCGTTTGTCTGACCTTTGTTACGCTGCCGATTACGGAGTTTCTCTACGCGAAAAAATATCGATAGTAGAAAAAACAGCGACAGTCGATTAAGACGGTCGCTGATGCTCTTCCTAAGCTAATTCGCGTTCGTAAACCACTTCTTTTGTTTCGATATCAATGGCGTCTACTTTCATTTTGAGCACCTGGTTATCATCATTCTTTTTCGCGCCCCAGAGACGAATGTAGTTCTCTGTTTTATGATCAAGAAAGTTCACTTGAACGGTTCTCACTTCGCCGATTTCCGCTTCTTTATCCTCAATCCAGCATTCCTGGAATACCATCGTTTCTCTCGGTTGGCTTAACAAATAGTCTTGCATAATTTTTTCGTATTCAGGAAAATTCAGCTCTCCGTTTTCGAGACATACCTCATTAAAATCATTGAAGTTCGTAATATGGTAGCTTGCTTTCGGTTCGTTATTCATCGTATTTCCTCCTACAGGGCAAGTTTGATAAAGTACTCTTTCCCTAAATTGACTTGTTAAAAACACAACATATTTTATGGATCCATCATTCTATAAAAAGAAGGATTGTTTTACAGGTAACGTCCCACTTCTTGCTTTACAAGGGCTGTCTCAATTTATCCGTATTGACTCACTTGTTTCAAAAGGTCCGGTAAGACCCACCGGCATCTTTCATTATAGAAGTAATTGCAAAGTTGAAACTTTCTGAGGCCGGGAAACGTATAAGATAAAAAAGGGGGAGAGGAACATGGAAGCATTGTTAGTCATTTTCTTAGTCATCGTCTTTATTGCTCTCGGCATGACCAATTCAAATTCATCCAATCGTCGATCAGGCGGAGCAACGGATCATTCAAGCTACTACAGTGGAGGACACCATAGTTCAGATTTCGGCGGTGGCGATGGTGGCAGCTGTGGAGGGGGAGAATAGGCTGGTAAAGGAATCGCTTCAACGATAGAAGTTCCAACCGTTACAGCGACAAAAAAGAAATCGGAACTTTTGGTACAGAAGTGGTAAAATGAAGAGAGGTTCCATTACATATTAGTCTTGCTAAGTTGAAAGGAGCACCATGTGAAAACAGAGATCGTACAGTTAACGAAACCAACTGCTCAATTTGTTGACGTCTTGAACCGTTGGGAAAATGATCGGGAATTGATCCCGCTTATTCGCCCAAATAAAAATCAGGAAGAGTTCGAACAACGTGAAACCATCACACTTGATCGAGTAAGAGAACGATTGGAGTATCAGGAGATTTTTCAAATTCTTGTCAATGAAGAAATCATAGGGGAAATGAATTACATGGTGGACCCTCCTCATCTCTTTAAGCAAGAACCTGGAACGGCGTGGATTGGGATTACAATCGGTGAACCTGAAGGCCGGGGCAAGGGGATTGGCTTTGAAGCGATTCAATATTTAGAAGAACATATCTACCAGCAGGGCTTTAACCGCATTGAGCTCGGCGTATTTGAATTTAATACGAAAGCCTATAAACTTTACCAAAAGCTTGGCTATGAAGAGATTGGGAGATTGGAAGATTTCACATACTGGCAAGGTAGATTTTGGGCGGATATTCGAATGGAAAAATATTTATAGATGGAAATAAGGGGTGTGTAACCGTCTTTCGGTTAAACAGCCCTTTTTATGTTCAGGGAAGAAGCGAGAGGGAGCTGGAAAGAAGATAGATGCGCTCTTTTTCTACTGAGAGAAAAGCGGCTTGTTGGTTTTCATTTTGTGGATAATAGCCGAGAGTTTGCACGATTTTATTCTCGATTAAAAAGTGTATTTTGTAAGAAGGAAGAGCAAGATCGACATTTTCAGTACTCTCAGCATCTGTTTTTGCGAGAGCGTTACGTATGTGATCGATTTTTTTCTGAGAGGTGATTTCTTTTATAATTTTTCCTTCCCTTTCATATTGGTTGAGGGAAGGGGAGCGATCACTCACTTGGATGACGTTAATCTGCGTAACTTGATCATTCACCTGAAAATGTTGATTTTGGCAGCTTAAGAGTAAAAACAAAAGTAAAAGGGTGAGGGGTTTACGCAAATGGAGCACCTCGCTTGATTAGTGGTAAGAAGATTATAGCATATGGGGGTCAGGCACGTGCCTGCCCCCCACCTACTTAAGACCTATAAAAGGATAACACCAATCAGTATCACCGCAATGGAGAAAATTTTCCTTCTTGTCGCTTTTTCATTGAATAAGAGGATGCCAGCAAGCGTAGTGCCGGCAATGGAGCCTCCGGACCAAATGGCGTAGGCAAGGCCGATTTCAATTGATTGGACAGATAGAGTGAGAAAATAGATACATAGACCGAAAAGAAAAAAGGCAGTTATGCCTGGTATTTTCTTTGTAAAACCAGCTGAACGTTTAACCGAGACACTTCCTATAATAGAAAACACTAGAGCGAGGGTAAGGTAAATCATGAGACATTTTCTCCTTTTTTCATATTGCGAGACTTAGTATTTAAACCAACGATCCCAAGGACAATTAGCGTAATGGCTAGTAGTTTTATAAATGAAGTAGATTCGTGAAAGAGGAGAATGCCAGCAACGGCAATGATCACCGTACCGCCTCCTGACCAGAGAGCGTTAATAATTCCTAGATCATGATCTTTCGTGAGCAAAATATAAAAGACGATGGCAAGGACATAACTGAAGATTACAATAAGGGTTGGCCCCAAATGGCTAAATCCTTCCGTGTATTTCATGAACGTCGCTCCGATCACTTCAAATAGAATAGCAATGCCGAGCCATAAATAAACGTTTTTCATCGTATGCCTCCTGTTCTTGCTTGTTTCTGTATTGTTAGCATAACGCGTGAGGAAGAAGGGGTGGTAATATCAAAAAATGATCAATCTATAACTTCAGGTTATACTATAAAAAGAATGAAAAGATGGAGGAGGTTCGATCGAATGCTTCAACCATTAACATACTTTATTAAAATCGCAGATGAGCGCAGCTTCACTCGGGCCGCAAAAGCACTCTATGTTTCACAGCCAGCGCTAAGCAAACAAATGAAGAAACTTGAAGAAGAGCTCGGTTTTTCCTTGTTTAATCGATCTGTTAGAGGGGTCGAATTAACGATGAAAGGAAAAGCGTTTTACGAAGATGTGAAGCCTCTTTTTTCGCAAATTAATCAAACGGTTGACCGTTATAAAAAATATGAGCAGATCCGGTTTGGGTCGACACCAATCTTAAGTACATACTTTTTGCCAAGCTTTTACAAACAGCTTCACTATTCGAATGTCCATGTGACGGCGATTCGCGAAGATAGCCTTGACTTGGTGCCGCTGTTAACCTCACATGAAATTGACGCTGCGATTGTTCAAAATACACCTGTGATCGAAGGGATGTATTCTACTTTTTTGTTTTCAGAACCATTTGTGGCTGCGGTTCCTATCTCGCTTGCACTAGCAGAAAAGAAAGAATTAACTTTAGAAGAATGCTTTCGTTATACACAAATACTCCCTCCTACCGGCTATCTTTCTGAGCAGGTAAGAGGGATATTGACCGAGCGTATGGTTGAAAGTGATGTGTTGGAAACCCATTATCTCGGGATGGGAGGACTTGTAGCGCTTGGTATTGGCATTGCTTATCTCCCCAAAATGATGGCGGATGCGATTGAACAGAAGGGAGTCACCTTTCTTCCGTTAAAAGGAGAGCCGTTACAGAGAGAGATGTACCTCCATGCAAATCGTTCTGATCTTCTTCAGTTATTATCTGAATCCTTTAAACGGAGTTAACGATCAAGAGGTAGGGTGATCGTTACGACAGTTCCTTCACCGACTGTGCTATTAAAATGAATGGTGCCGTGATGTTCATGAATAATTTTATAACAAACGACAAGGCCAAGTCCGGTTCCTGTATCTTTATTCGAGAAAAATGGTTCACCGAGCCTCTCCAATCGTTCTTCTGGAATGCCGACTCCTTTATCTGCGATCTCGATAAAAAGATGAGTATTCGAGTGGCACGTTGTGATGGATAGAGGCCCACCGTCTGGCATCGCTTCAATCCCATTTTTGATGACGTTCATAAGCACCTGAGTAATCTGATTTTTTTCACAGTCCATCATAAGCGAAGGGATATGAAAAGCGGTTTGAACTTCAATTTTATTTAATAACAGTTCTGGATTCATGAGTGAAACGACATTCCGAGTTAAGGCCATAATATCGATTTTTTGATAGGTGACCGCTTGTGGTCTTGCAAGCGATAAAAATTCATTAATAATCGATTCGATGCGATCCATTTCAGAGAGCATGAGTTCAAGAATTTCATCATTAATCCGGTCTTTGTAGAGCTGAATGAACCCTTTTACAGAGGTTAGTGGGTTACGAACTTCATGCGCAACAGCAGCTGCAAGCTGACCGATCGCGGAAAGTTTTTCTGAACGTAGAAGAAGCTCTTCCGTTTTCTTGCGATCACGGATATCTCTTGTGATTGCGGACATAGCGGTCACATTGCCTGCGTGATCTTTAATGGGAGAATAGGTAACGCTTACGTCAATCAATGTGCCGTCCTTTTTCTTTCTGACCGTTTCAAAATCAACGACACCCTCACCGTTCAGAACAGATTGAATGATTAGACTCGATTCGTTTTCGTTCTGGTCTGGATAGATGGCATGTAAATGGGTAATCGTCTCTTCTTCCGTGTAGCCATAAAGCTCTTTAAAAGCTGGATTGACTTGAATGATTTCTTTTTCCAGGTTAGTGACGGAAATTGCATCAGCATTCGTAGTAAAAATAGATTCGATGAGCTCCTGCGTTTCAATAAGCTCCTTTTCTACTTTCCGACGCTCTGAAATATCACGACCAATCGCAATAAGGTATTTTCGCTGTCCACTGGGGTGAAAGGTAGGGAATTTAATGATTTCAAATGTCCCTAATTCGCCACATACCAGTTCGAGTTCATACTCATATTCAACTTTCCTTTTTTCTTCCCACGCCACGGTATCCGTTCTGGCATTGTTTTTTAGGAGATAGGAAGCATCCATACTACTGCAATTTAACTCTTCGCATGTTTTCCCTTTGTATTTTCCTTCCTCAATACCGAATATCCGTTTCGCGTAAGCATTCATTTCGATAATTCTAGAATTCTCATCTTTAAAAATAATAAATTCAGGAATGGAGTCAATGAGCGAGCGTAATTGCTCGGCTTGATCAATGGCATCAATTTGAGCGTTTTTAAATTCAGTAACGTCTTTTACAATTTTATAAGCACCGCGAAAATGTCCATTTGTATGAATGGGAATGGTTTTAATAAGAAGGTGAACCTTCTTACCTCGAACGTCACATGCTTCAATTTCGTAGGGACGCTGGTCACCATGGAGAGCTAATTCAAAGTGTCTTCCAATCGTTTGAATCGCCTGTTCGTCAATGGCTTGTGTAGGGGTGTTGCGTAAGTCATCAAGAGAGTAACCGAGTATCTGATAAAGTGATTGATTAACGAGCTTTAAGTGTAAGCGTTCATTGATAAAAGCGATTCCGTCTGGATTCTCGTCAATTAACGAATGAATTTGTTGCTTAAGCTCTTCAGACTCTTCATCTAGAGGTGGCGTTTCGTCATTGCTGTACTGCTGGCTTTCTTTAAAAATCGCTTCCTTATCTTCAACGATCAGGAATGTGAGTAGATCGTCATTAATAGGGGAGAGGCGAACCATTTCCTTTGTATGAGGAAGCGGAATGGAAAGAAATTCTCCAGGCTTCACAGAAAATGTTTGATTTAAATAGGGGGCTAGTTCGTTCTCTTTTATCCTTAATATGCTTTCGTAAGACTGTATGAAATCCATCTGTTCATAAGATGAAAATCTAGAAATTGCGTATTCATTACGATGGACAATGCCGCCATTCCGATTAATGACGATGAGGGGCAAGGGAATCGCATCGTAATGAGCAAAAAAGGAAGCTGTCATCATAAAAGTACCCTCCAGATCTCCTGTACTATTTGTCTATTATAACAAACGAAAAGGAGAGGGGGGTCAGGTACGTACCTGACCCCCTCTCCTTTTTACAACTATTATAAAATCCACATTGCTGTTTCGCACATAATACTGTATGATACATAGTATAAATAGTGTACGACATACAGTATGAAGGTTGGTGAAGTTGTGACGCTGTTAAATTCATTGGTAACTGAGCTTAGAAGAGGGACGTTAACACTTGCGGTTCTCAGTCAGCTAAGGTCGCCTCAATATGGTTATTCTCTTGTTCAATCACTAGAGAAGTCAGGAATTTCCATTGAACAGAGCACGCTGTATCCCCTTCTACGTAGGCTAGAAAAGCAAGAGCTTGTTACGAGCAGTTGGGATACAACAGAAAACAGACCGCGAAAGTATTACGTTTTAAGCGAGTATGGCCGTGAGATCTTTGAACAGCTGAAAGCGGAGTGGGAGAAAACGACAAGCGAATTAGGTTCATTATTGAAAGGGGAGGAAGAGCGTGAATCTGATTGAGACATATATTGGGGAGGTAACAAGACGGCTTCCTGAATCCAATCGAGAGGATATCGCCCTCGAGTTAAGATCAACGATTGGGGATATGCTGCCAGAGAATCCATCCGAAGAGGACGTGAAAAGCGTACTTAATGAGCTAGGGAGTCCAGTACAGATGGCGAATGGCTTCCGAGATTGGCCGATGCACTTAATTGGGCCACAGTATTTTGAGCACTACGTGAAGTTATTGAAAATTGTCATGCCGATTGCCTTGACCGTCACCTTTATCCTGTTTATGACGGCTAACGTCATTGATTACACTGGCACAGAAACGATTGGAGCTGTCTTCTTTCATTTACTAGGGGATGCGATTAGCGGTTTGTGGAACACCTTCATCCAAACGCTATTCTGGATTACGCTTGTGTTTGCTGTCTTAGAGCGAACCAATTTGAAGGTAACGGAAAGTTGTTCTACGTGGTCAGCAGATGAATTATTGAAAATGACACCCCCGCCGAAGAAAAAGAAAATTTCCAAGTTTGAGCTGTTCAGCGATCTTCTCTTTGCGGCGGTATGGGCAACGCTTTATTATAATGCTGAGCATTTGCTTGGCATCATAAGAAATGGAACACTCGATGTGCCGTTTTTTAACAATGATGTGCTTCTTTCTTATTGGCCCCTTGTAAGTTTAGCTCTTCTAACTGCTGTATTGCTTGCACTGTATAAGATACTTGTCGGTTACTGGACGCAGCGGTTAGCTATCGCGAACGCAGTTCATCATGTATTCGCAACCGCTGTGGTTGTCATGATGCTTTTGAATGAACGCCTCATCCATGACGATTTCACGAAGTTCTTATCCCTCTCAGAAACGCTTCAAAATGCTCTATTAGCAGCGGTTGGACTCTTTTTTGTCATCAGTGCGGCGATCGATATTGGCAAAGGGTTTTGGAAAGCGAAATTGTAATAGAAGTGAAGGCTGCCCTAGTGGTAGTCTTTTTCTTTTGTTTAAAAATAGTTGAAAAACGACAATAGTGTCGTTATAATGAAGGTGACAAAACGACAGTGATGTCGATAAAGGAGTGAGCACTATGAACGCATTAGTGAAAAACAAAGGATACGTAACACTAATGATTGCTCAGACGATTTCAAGTATTGGGGATTGGTTAAGTATTGTGGCAGTGATTACGCTCGTCGGATTAAAATGGGACGCTTCCCCAATGGAAGTGTCATTGATCATCTTGTGCTTAGCCCTTCCGATGGCGTTATTTGGGCCAGTTGCTGGAACAGTAGCCGATCGCATGAGTCGAAAAGCACTCATGATTACCTCTGATCTTGTCCGGGCAGGGCTGATTCTCTTCCTAACGGTAGCCGATTCGCTTTTAATCGTATATGTGTGTTTATTTACTGTTGGTGCTTTTTCGGCTATCTTCATTCCAGCAAAGAACGGAAAGCTAAAAGAGCTTGTGACTGATTCGAATATGAAAAGTGCAATGGCTATCACATCGATGATCGATTCTAGTACGAAGGTAATTGGACCCTTACTTAGTGGTATCCTGGTTTCAATATTAGGATCACAATTAGTATTTATGATTGACTCTGGAACGTTTCTTCTGTCTGCCTTACTCATCGTTTTCCTGCCAAGTGCCCTTTCAACTACTAATCCAATGACTGGAGAAAATGATAAACCATCGTTTGTAAAAGAATTTTCGCAAGGTGTGACTTATGTTAAATCAAATGCCCAACTGCTCGTAGGGCTGTTTTTTCTAGGGATAAGTTTACTGATTGTCCAGCTCTCAGATTCGCAGCTCATTGTGCTGTTAAGGCAATTAACCGATGTTTCTCCAGATTTATTTGGTTATTTAGTAGCTTCATCCGGGATCGGGATGTTCTTATCGGGGATGATTTTAGCGAAAAAGACGAACTACCAGGCATTCTCATATATGATGTTAGGCGTTTGTGGAATTGGATTGAGCTTTGGTATGATGGCAGTACTTACGTATTATGATATTGGTTTTTCTATTGTTTGGGGTCCACTGTTCGGGGTTTTAGCTGGGTTTGCAGTAAGCTTTGTTTTTGTACCTTTTCAAGCTACTGTTCAGGTAGACACTCCTGTTCAAATGACGGGAAGAGTCTTCGGGGTGATCAATAGTGTGACAACTACGGCAACGATCATTGGCCCATTATTAGGAGGCTGGCTATCGACGATCATTGGAGTTATTCCAACGTTTATGATGACGGCATCACTGCTTGTTCTTTTATCAGTTGCCGGATTTTTGAAAAAAAGCAAAAGGAAGTGGAGGAAGAGAGATGTCTCCAAAAGTCAGCAAGGAACACATGGAGAAACGACGAGCGAACATACTTGAAGCAGCGAAACAGGTTTTTATCGAGATGGGTTATGAACGAACAACGATGAAACATGTGATGGAGGCAGCAGGGGTTAGTCGTGGTGGTTTGTATCAATACTTTTTAAACAAGGAAGATTTGTATGAAGCGATCCTTGAAGAAGGTTTGGAAAAAGCGGTGGATGATAATGGCCTGTTGCTTGAGAAAGAAGTTGATTCCTACTGGCCACTCTTGATGAAGCGAATGTTTGGGGAAAGCATGGAGCCTGATGATCGATTGGATCCGTTAGCACCTAGTAACCTGGAGTTTTTTATTACTGGTCGTCATGATGAACGCAGACGTCAGTATGGATTGAACCGATACCAACTTGGGTTGCAAGTGTATGAGGAATTAATCAAAGCAGGACAGGAATGCGGAGAATTTAGTAAGACGTATGACAGTAAGACGATGGCTAGGTCGATTGTCTCTTTTATAGATGGACTCGCTCTTGATCATGCTATTTTGCCTGAAGAGGAAATTCAAGTGAAAAAACAGTCGTTGTTATTTGTCGAATATTTGAAAATGGCCCTTGAAGTGGAAAGGGGAAATAGACTGAAAAAATAAATTTTAAAATAATATCAGATTTTGTGATTATTTTTTTCAATAGATAATTCCTTTCACATCAAGGGTTCTGGCATTTTCATGTTTGCTAGTTTACTAAGTTGACAATTATTCAGAAAATTTTTTTAAACGTTTTCATTGATTTATGAAATAATAATTCCTATAATAAAGGAAGTTGGAAGGGTTTTCAGTGATTCATTGAAAATCTCCTTTATTTTAGAAGAGGTGGGAGTTCACATGGAAATATATCTTTTAGCAATCACAGTCATTTCGATTGCCATTGTCATTGTCGGCGTTTCCGTATTTCAATGGCATGCGTTTATCGGTTTAACGGTAGCGGCTTTATTCCTCGCCGTCATGTCTGGCATGGAATGGGTCGATATTATAGGATCATATGAAACCGGTGTTGGTGGCGTACTCGGTCACTTAGTCGGGATTTTAGCACTTGGAACCATTCTTGGTAAACTATTGTCTGAATCCGGGGCAGGATTACAGATTGCCAATTTCTTTATTCGGGTCTTTGGCGAGAAGAAGTTGCCATGGGCGATGTTCTTCTCAGGATTCATTATCGGTATTCCGGTATTCTTTGAAGTTGGTATTTTAATCTTATTACCACTTGTTATTTCGATTCAAAAAGCAACGAAGAAAAACATCTTATTAATTGCGCTACCGGCAGTCGCTGGTTTGTCGATTGTGCACGGCTTGATTCCGCCACATCCAGGTGCGGTTGCAGCAATTGGGATTTATGAAGCAGATCTTGGTAAAGTTCTTTTATACTCCCTCATAATAGCGCTTCCAGCCGGTATTCTCGGTGGTCCGGTATTTGCAAAGTGGATTAACAAACGCGTTGTACCTGTAGGCGAGCCGGATTTGATTAAAGTCGAAGATCAGCAGGATCCATCGACGTTACCAGGAACAGGCATTTCGTTTACAACAATCATTATGCCGGTTTTCCTTCTTGTATTAGGAACGTTTGCACCGTTTCTACCTTTACCAGGTGGGGCTGAAGGTGTTCTAGAATTTATCGGTAGTCCACTTGTGGCATTGTTACTTTCTTGTTTCTTTGCTTTCTATTTCCTTGGTTTCCGTCAGGGCCTCGATAAAAAGCAAATTAAGAAGTACGTTGAAGAATGTATTCTACCTGTAGGATCAATCATCTTGATCATCGGTGCAGGTGGTGGGTTTAAACAAATCCTGATTGATAGCGGAATTGGTACAATCATTGGTAACCTTTCACAGGATCTTTCTTTATCCCCGCTCGTGCTAGCCTTTATGATCGCAGGTTTGATCCGAATCGCGACAGGTTCTGCAACGGTTGCCTTAACAACTGCGGCAGGAATTGTGTCACCGATTATCGCAACGATGTCAGGAGTTAACCTAGAATTGCTTGTTATTGTAACAGGTGCAGGTTCACTGATGTTCTCACATGTTAACGATGCTGGGTTCTGGATGGTGAAAGAATATCTAGGTTTAACGGTGAAGGAAACGTTCAAAACGTGGACTGTGCTTGAAACGGTACTTTCCTTTACAGCGTTTGCCGGAGCTTTAATTTTGAATATGTTTGTATAGAAAAAAAGAAAGGGGGTCAGGCACGTGCCTGACCCCCTTTCTTTTTTTAATTGCAGTTCTTTTCTTGATGCTTGATTTCGGATGTGTCACATTCCATTTGGACGGTGGTGTGACTTAGATCGAACTGGTCATGTAGTTTTTGATTTAAGAGTTGAAGGAGTTCATCACGGTCACAACCTTGTTTGACAACAAGATGACACGTGAATGCAGGGAAGTCAGAAGTGATGTTCCAAATATGAACGTCATGGATTGACTTTACACCATCTAAACCGGTTACCATTTCCTTCACTTCTTCTAGATCAATATTTGAAGGTGTTCCTTCCATTAAGACATGAAAGGAATCTTTTGTAACTCGAATCCCACTGAGTAAAACAAGAACAGCTACGATTGAGCTTGCGATCGGATCTGCATAATTCCAGCCGACGAACATGATGAGCAGGGCGGCGATAATAGCACCAATTGAACCTAATAAATCGCCAAGAACATGTAAAAAAGCGCTTCGTAAGTTTAAGTTCTCTGAAGTATCACCTTTCATTAAGATCCAAGCCACTAGAACGTTTACGATAAAACCAATCGTCGCAATAATCAACATGCCTGTACTAGCTACATCAGGAGGATCGATAAAGCGATTAACAGATTCCCATAGGATATAGAAAGAAATAGCAATAAGAGCAATACCGTTTAAGAAAGCAGCTAGAATTTCAAACCGTTTGTACCCATAGGTCTTGTCCTTATCGGATGCTTTCTCGCCAAGCTTAAATGCAAGCAAACTCATGCCTAGGGCTACCGTGTCGCTCAGCATATGTCCCGCATCGGATAAAAGCGCAAGACTATTTGTAACAAATCCCCCTATTACCTCAAGGATCATAAAAGAAGCGATAAGTAGAAAGCTAATGAAGAGCGCTTTTTTATTAGCTGAATGGTGATGATCATGATCGTGAGAATGATTGTGTGCCATGGTAATACCTCCAGTTAGTGTTCCTTGTGTGTATAATATGATTATGTGTTCATATATTGATTGTACCACATATTTGTGTGGTTTAAACAGGGTGGGGTCAAGTGGGGTCAGGCTCGAGCCTGACCCCTAATAAAGACAATTATCCATCTCCTGCGGACCCATCACATAAAAGGAATTGAATGATGTTACAAACGAATGTATTACAGTGCTATTTTCGGAAACAGTAATAGAATAGAGGAGGTGTGAGAATTGTCGAAGGATCGAGGTATCCTGTATGGTATCTGGCTAATCACTGCTGTATTGCTCGTTCGTTTTGTTCCGAAAAACAAAATAAGACATGTTATTGTCGTAATGTTTTTCAAACAATTTCTCACCTGGTTTTTAGGTTTGTGGGTGGTAGAGAAAGGATTAATCAAATATCCTGTAAGGTTTATGAGAAAATCGAATAAAAGTAGTTTTACATTTGAATATTTCATATATCCGTCTTTTTGTGCCATTTTCAATTTAAATTATCCAGAGAAACGAAATAAGGTCATTCAGTTCCTTTACTATCTTTTTCACGTCGGGTTAATCACGGGTGGAGAAGTATTAGCGGAACGTTATACGAACCTGATTAAGTATGTGAAATGGAAGTGGTATTATAGTTTCCTTTCATTAGGAATCACCAATTTTATTTCAAGACTTTTTTACAAATGGTTTTATAAAAATGAATTTGAGAACAGTGAAACAGAAGGGAACTAGCTTCCCTTCTCGGATTGTACACACTTATCTTCTAAATAACAGTCTACAATTCCCTTTCAGTGTTATGGTATTGTTCTACTGATGAGAGAACAAAGCGAAGGGTGTTTGGATGAGTCAAAAAGTGAAGGTCGATCGACCTAAAATTCCAAGAGTATTAGAAGAAGGAAGCTTTCGAGCGATTTTTAATGATGAAGATTACACCTTAATGAATTGTGAGATTACGGGAGAAACAGTCGAGGATGTGGAACTTGAAAGAGCCATTCTTTCAAATGTTGTTTTTCGAAATGTGACGTTTACGAATACGACGTTACCTCGAATTGATCTCACAGATGTGATTTTTGAGAATTGTAACCTTTCAAATGTGAATTTCAGTGAAGGGATTATCCACCGTGTAAAATTCCAGGACTGCAAACTAATGGGGACAGACTTTACTGAAGTGAATCTTGGTCATGTGACATTTGAAAATGGGATGGCCCATTTCAGTAGTTTTGTGGATGCGCGTTTGAAGCAAGTTCGGTTTCATGGCACTTCGTTACAAAATGCCAACTATCACGGGAGTCAGTTTATCAAAACAGTTTACGCTTTTTGTGATTTAAATGAAGCGAACTTTGTGCAAACCCGCTTAAAGGGAGTGGACATTAGCACGTGTACCTTTGAACGTCTTCATGTAGATTTTGAAACGTTAGAAGGATGTGAAGTTTCACCTAATCAGGCGATTGGGTTTGCCAAACTGCTAGGATTAACGGTAGTGGAATAAAAAAGGGAGGGGCCGGTATGTACCGGAACCCTCCTTTTTTTAGGCCTTATCATTAAGAAAATCACTTTTGCGAATGAGCAGTAAACTTAAAATCGCTCCAATCGCTAAAATAATTCCTGCAGCAATAAAGACTTGATCAAGACTGTTCACAAATGCAGTCTTTGCGATGTTCTGAATTTCAGAAAATCCAGGCATATTTTGATATTGCTCAGACCCGGGGCCTTGTAAACCTTGACTCCCTGCAATTGGACCGGCTGCTGAGACGCCGTCAATGATCTCTTGCCTGGCGTTCTCTGGAATCGCCTTGAGACCACTAATTTTATTTTGGATCGCATCAACGTATTGATTAGAAAGGATTGCTCCAAGAAAAGCCGTCCCAAAGGCAATGCCAATTTGTCGTGATACGTTGTTCACACCTGATGCCATCCCGACAATACGGTTTGGTACGGTGTCGACAGCTGTCGTGGAAATGGGTGGATTAACAAGGCCATTCCCGATTCCTGCTAGTAAGAACGCAGCAATTAATGCTGTCCAGGTGCTTTGCTCACTCGATACGACAGTCATCATGAATACCGCGACAGAAAGGATCGCGAGCGCTCCGCTAATGAGTGGCTTCGTGCCAATTTTATTGGAAAGGATGCCGGAGACGGGTCCGAGTATTAAAGCAAAGCCACTAATCGTTATAAATCGGATCCCGGTTTCGAGAGCCGTGTAGCCAAAATAGTTTTGAAGCAACAATGTTAAATAGAAAAATAAAGCATACACGCCTGCACTAAGACAGAATGCCGCAATACACGCACCTGAATAGCTTAGATTCTTAAAGATCCTTGGATTAACCATTGGAGATTTTAATCTTAGTTCAACTAGGATGAAAACAATAAAGCTCACAAGTGATCCACCGAGTAATGCTAGAATACGTGGTGATGTCCAATCAAGCTGTGGCTGGTTGACCTCGATGAGTCCAAACACTAAACAAAAAACGGCGGTGGTAATGAGAAGCACGCCCCACAAGTCGATGGATTTAGAAGCCTGGTTATCTTTCGATTCTTTGATAAAAAAGTAGGCCATTCCGAGAGCGATTAATCCGATGGGAAGGTTAATATAGAAGATGGATTCCCAATTGATTTTTTCGACTAGAATCCCGCCAACGAGCGGGCCAATCGCTGTTGCGAGTCCACTGACACTCCCCCAAACACCAAAAGCGATTCCGCGTTCTTTTCCTGTAAACGTTGTAGAAATGATCGCCATGGAAAGGGACATCATGGCGGATGCACCTAGGCCTTGAATGCCGCGAAAAATGTTCAGTGACATAATGTCTGGTGCAAGAGCACAAAGAAGCGAGCCAATGCTAAATACGATCAGTCCCAGCATAAAGAACAATTTTCTTCCGTAAATATCCCCTAGTCTGGCGACGGTAATAAGTGCCACAGCGAAAACAAGAGTGTATGCGTTTAGTACCCATTCTAGTTCACTGAAGTCTGACTGAAACTCTTCCTGGATTGTGGGTAAAGCGACGTTCACGATGGTGACGTCCAGTAATGCCATGAATAATCCGAAACAAACAGCTGCTAAAGCAAACCATCTTTTCGGATCTGGATGTTGGTTATGTAATGTCTGATTCATGATTGAGATCCTCCTTGATATGTTGTAATTCATCGTGAACCCAGTTCAATTCAGCATCCAGTTTCTTTCTTCGACGCTGAAGCACGCGTTGAATGCTTTGCTTTTCTTGCTTAGAAATGGAGGCATTATCCGTAATAATCGTATCGTTATCATCAATGTGCTTAAGAAGAAAATAAAGATAACCTTCAAACTGGTCGAGGATAACGAGCTGAACTTCCTTTCTGACATGGTGAAAATTACTTACCTTAATATCAAAGGTATCCTCTGCCGTTTGATCGTAGGGAATCGATTCTTCCATAAGCTGGTGAAAACGAAATCGACCTTTATCGGTGAGGCTAATCATTTTTTTAGGACGCCCGCGGCCGCCTTCTTCATCAATGGTTTGTTTGACATACCCTTCATCCGTCAATCGTTGGATCAGTGGATAAAGCACGCCCCAGCTTAATTTTCGATTAGGGCCAATCACTTTATCTAATACATACTGAAGGAGGTAGCCGTGCGTTGGTTTGTCCATTAGCTCACCAAGTATAAACAATTCGTACATTTCTTGACCGCTCTCCTTTAGTTTGGATTTTTATATCTTTAAGATATAAAACCTGACTGTCTTATCATATAGTTGGTAACTGGAATAGTCAATTGATGTGGAGTGGGGGTCAGGTACGTACCTGACCCCCTGTTGAAAGAAGTGATTGAGGAATAAGGAATAATTTGAAATAATTGTGAGTAAGACGAAAGTGGATACATACAGTACGAGTTACAATTTCAAACTTACACAAGGTCCGATTGGAGGGTTTTATGAACATACGTTACGTGAAGCAGTCAGACTACTATTCGATCTCTCCTCTTATTAATGAGTGGTGGGATGGGAGGCAGATGAGAGATATGCTCCCGAAGTTATTTTTTGATCATTTTTCGAATACAAGCTTTGTGGCAGAGGAGAATGGGCAGATTATCGGCTTTTTAATTGGGTTTCTTTCACAATCCCATCTTCACGAAGGGTATATCCATTTTGTTGGGGTTCATCCCTTACATAGAGGCAATCATATTGGTCGTCAACTCTATGAATCTTTCTTTCATACGATGAAGCTATACGGCAGAAGCCTGGTGCGCTGCGTGACCTCCCCAGTTAATAAAAATTCCATTGCCTACCACATTCGGATGGGATTTGAAATAGAAGGCGGTAATCGCGTTGTGAATGGCATTGCGGTTCACTCAAATTATGACGGTCCGGGGAAAGAGCGAGTCGTGTTCGTGAAGCGAATATAAATGTCCACTTTATGACAGACGAAGTAATCCAGCTGACAGATATTCTTAATCGCTACGCCTAATTCGTACTACGCTAATCGCACTGACCAAGTGCGATTTCTTTATTTTGAAACGTTTTCTCCTTTGGTTCGTAAGTTCTATTATAACCCCGGTTCATTTAGGGTACCTAGCGGAGGTGAGGGAGTTGGAGGAAGGATTTTTTTTACTCTTGATCGTCATCACTACCATTATCATCATTCGTAGAAAGAAAAGGTAATTCTTCGTCGTAAAAGGGAAACGACGCTGAAGGAATTTATTCCCTTTTATTGAAATGTATAGTGATACGTCACTATTTGAAATGGGGAATATGGATGCTTGAAAAAAATTGTTTTTTCTGTAAGAAGAAGTTCCAGGTGAAGCCGTCTGATCCACAGTTTCGAAAACTAAAGCAAAATCCAGAATCAAGCTACGTTTGTCAGGCATGCAATCAGTCCATGCAGCGTGAAGCCCAGCAAAGCACTGGCATTCATCCTGACCAAATCGACCAGTATGATAAATTTTTACGTTAAAAGGACTGGAGGAGATGAAACGGCTTGAGAAACTGGTTGAAAATCGTGCCATTGCTCTTCATTCTTTTAACTGGCTGCAGTGACGAGGAAAATGCGGGAGCTAAGCAGGTTGTTCAGAAGGAATCTGAATTAGCGGTTAGTGACACCTTTACATCAGGATCCTATACGATGATTGGAGAAAAAGGAAAACTTGGCTTTATTTACGATGATGCAACAACGTTTGAAGCAGGAGAGCCAAACAAGTACATGTGGCATTTATGGGGAGAAGAGAGTGAACTGGACGGGCCGTTTAAAGTCATCGGTCACAATCAGGAGACAAATGAAGAAATCGTTGCTTTCGAATCTAGCGAATTAGGTGGGCCGAACAATGGAGCAGATGCTCATACCCCTTCTTCCATGCAACTCCCTTCAAAGGGAAGATGGGAGCTGGATGCTTATGTGGACGGTGAATTATTTGGAACGGTCGTGGTGGAGGTAGAATAAGTGGCACAATCATTGAAAAGCAAAGATATTCACGAACTAATAGAAGCACTCGAGCGCATTCTAGCACTGAATCGTGCGATACCACATGCGCTCGAAGTGTTACAAAAGGAATTTGATCACGCTTATCTTGGAGCAGGATGCATTGTCCAAACGGTCTGGAATAATCAAACGAATCGTCCGATTGAATATGGCATTCATGACTTAGATATTGTGTATTACGATAAGATGAATCTAAGTGAAGAGAAAGAAATCGTCATTGAGAAGCGGATGCAGCGCTTGCTATCTCCCTTTAAAATTGATGCCAAAAATGAAGCGCGTGTTCACCTTTGGTATGAGAAGAAGTTTGGAAAGCGGATTGAACCTTATTCTTCACTTGAAGACGCCATTAACAGTTGGCCAACGACAGCAACGGCCATCGGTGCGAAAATCGACCAAAAAGGTGCCTTTAAGGTCTATGCGCCATATGGTTTGCATGATTTGTTCGGGTTAATCGTGCGTCCAAACAAGCGATTGATTTCACGAGAGGTATATGAAGCGAAAGTAGCAAAATGGTTAGCGCACTGGCCAGAGCTTAAAATTATTCCATGGGAGGAGAGAGAATGAAGCAAAAAAGCAAGCGGTATCCATACGTCGTGTTGTTTGCCGGAGCGCTCATTCTCCTTTGTATGCTCGATTTTTTTCAGAAGGGTGAACTTCAACTTGCTGACAATCTTCTATACGCCGTGATTCTCGTTATTGTACATAAATTCTTTTCTAGGTGCTGGGACTCAAAGGTTTATAAAAGAAAAATCTAAAAGATTAAACGAAAAAGTCGAGGGCATCGTGTTTATAGTTCTCGTTGTCCCAGCCTATTTTGGTGGTGTGACGATGTATGACAAGTTCATTGATAGCAGGCGATAAAATGAAAAGTGTTTGGAAAAAGAGTAGACTCGCGTTTTATTTGCTTAGCACGATTTATGTCCTCTTACGCTTAGTTATGTTATTCAGTAGCATCGATAACCACACGGTGTACTTCTATAAAGAGCCCCTTGCCCCATCCTTTTTCTATTGGGATCTTCTTTTTCTAATCATCTGGTCAGTGAGGATCCTTCGTTTACCAAAGCAACGCCTCTTCAAATTCTTCTTATTCATCGGTATCATGCTCACTCTAGCATTCTATGGAGCGCTTACGATCGTGAATAGTGTTTCGACTGGCGGAGAAGTAAAAGCTATTCAAACTGATCAAATGAGCGACGACTATTTGATTCGCCTTGGGAACTTACCAGGCATTCACCCGGGGAATGACAGCCATCGGGATCTTTTTGTGTACAAAAAGAACTTTCCCATGGTATATACGAAAATCTATGAAACGAATCTTTCATTTACTTGGGATGAGGTTGAAGCCTATCGAAAAGGCGAGGCACGACTAAGAATGCGAGATGGCAATAAAGTTCTTGTGCTAGCAAATAAAGAGATAATGATTTTGAAGGGAGAGTGATGAACATCGAAGCGACCCGATTCAGCTTGTCGGAGTTTGATCTAACTAAGTTATTACCGAAAAGCCCAATTATCCCCCCTTTTGTGTTAGGTGTAGATGGGTTAAGTCGTTCTGGGAAAACGACCTTTGTCTCCAAACTAGAGCATTTTTTTAAGTCATCAGGGTATTGTACGGTTATTTATCATTTGGATGATTACGTTGAACCACGAAATCGAAGGTACAACACGGGGCATCAAGAGTGGATGGAATATTACTTTTTACAGTGGGATCTCGAGAAGGTGAAGAAAGAGCTTTTGGAGCAAAAGAGTGATGCTGACGTGATCGTGATTGAAGGAGTCTTTCTGCAAAGAAGTGAGTGGCGACAGGCGTTTGATCAGGTTGTCTACCTGGATTGTGCACAAGAAGTACGGTTTCAGCGAGAATCAACAGCTACTCAGCAAAACGTAAAGAAATTTGAGGAACGGTATTGGAAGGCTGAGAGGTTTTATTTGGAGCAGGTTCGGCCAGTAGAGAAGGCGGATTATGTGATTGAGACATGACTACAAACAAAGGTGCTAGCAACATTCTTCCATTCATAGGCTTATCGTTGCAAGTTATCCTCCTCCTATTCGTTACTGTTCTAAACGGTATTCGAACTTCATGGATGATACATGGTTCGCTACTTCCGGTCGCAATAGGAGAATTCGCTATTGGAGTTTGTAGCTTCGTATTTGGAATTCTCGGTTACTATCAAACGAAGCATACTACTCTATCCATACTCGTTGTGTTGATAGGGCTATTCATAAGTTTATTATTTGTGTTTGTTTATTTGCTTCCAGAGGCAGGTGATCCTCCGATTATTCAATGACTTGCTTAATAATGCCCTAACGAAAGGAGTGATGGATAGGATGACAATCGTTCATTGGGGTCAAGATAAAGTAAAACTGCATTGGAATAGTAAAGCACTATTGCCTTCTGACGGGGTGGTTACGAGCGTTCATGGGTTTTGCTTTTATCAAAATCAGCTTCTTTTAGTTGATTTAAAGAAGAGAGGATGGGACTTTCCAGGCGGACACGTGGAAAAAGGAGAGTTACCAAAAGATTGTTTCGCACGTGAAGTAATGGAAGAAGGGTATGTAAAAGGTGCTAGTCAATTCATTGGTTCGTTAACAGTTGATCATCGAGATAATCCGAATTGGAGTCAACATCGTTCCTATCCGGAAGTAGGTTATCAACTTTTTTATCATATGAAAATTACTGAGGTGCTCCCCTTCAAAGCGAGACACGAATCAGGAGATCGTAGGTTTGTTAATCCTGCCCATGTAAAGCTCTATTACAAAGAGTGGAATGAGGTCTATCAGGCGATTCTTGATGCAGCGCTTAAATTGGAGGAGAAGAAGTGAGGAAAAGATGGACCCTTTTCGTTGTCATGGCGACCCTTTTGCTAGCAGGCTGTGCGAATCAAAATCCAGCGGCTGAAATTGAACCTGTACCAGAATCCGATTATGTGAAAACATTTGAGGATCTCTCTTTGGGAAGGTTGTTTGATTTTCAATTCGAACTGAAACAAGCAGATAAGAGAAGGGTAAAGCTTTGGGTGGAGCATTATCAAAATGGAAAGAAAGAAGGCGAACCAGTCGATTTAATTTATGGTGAAGATCCAAACAATGGAACAGTGGAAGGCCATTTAGGATTTGGGATGATGACACCAACGAATCAAGAACCTTTGTATTTCCTTTATGCTCCAGGTGTGAGTCTAGAGCCGCAAAACCAGAGTGGGGTCCCAATGCTCGAAAGTTCGATGGCAACCTGGGACTACGCCTTCAAAGATAAAAAAGTCGACATCTCTTTAGATGAAGAAAAAGTACTGGCAGTCTATCGGAGTACAACATCGAACGAGATGGGGCAGTTTGATTTGAATCATCCGGATGATGTAGAGAAAATGATTCAAGAGGACAGCGATGTTTTACTATTAAAGATCCTTATCACTGAAAAGAAAAAAGAGATGCAGTAAATGCTAGCTTAGTAAGGCGTTTATTGGCCAAAATCTCAGGATATTGGCTAAAAATGAAATATATTGTCCAAAATCAACATATATTGGCCAAAACGAAAAGCTGCCGGAAATCCGGTGGCTTTTTCTCCGTGCAGCGCACTTTTTATTTTCCAAATTGTAGTTGCTTTATATATCATTACCTGATATATTACATTTATTGATATATCATTAAACGATATAAAGTAGGAGGAACCAAATGCCAAGAAATGATTCTCTTGATGTAGGGGAGTTAACGGATACGTCTTACTATATTCTCCTCTCCCTTATGGAGCCGAAACACGGCTATTTAATTATGAAAACGATTGAAGAATTAACAAATCAAGCGATAACCATCGGGCCAGCATCTATGTATACGACGATTAAAAAGCTTCTTGGAGCAGATTTAATTGAGCTTCACGATAAGAGCGATAAGAAAAAAGTATACGTAACGACCGAAAAAGGGATACAGCTTGTAAAAAATGAAATTCAACGAAAGCGGATGATGATTCAGCATGGAGAAGAGATCCTGACGAATAAAGGAGAGTGGGAGAATTGAAGCAGAAAAAGTATCTCATGAGTAGTGGGCTCGCATTCTCCGAAAAGAAAGAGATGGAGAAACTCAGTGACCATGCTCAAAAAGGCTGGATGTTAGAAAAGTTTGCCTTCCTCGGTTTTGTTTTACGGAAAAGAGAGCCCGAAAGTGTAATCTACTCACTAGACTATCAAAAGGAAGCAGATGAAGAGTATTTTAGCTATTTTCAAGAAGCGGGATGGACTCACGTTTGTTCCGCAGGAGAAATGCATATCTTTAAAGCTGCCCCGGGCACAAATCCGATCTATTCTGACAAGCAATCTGAGATGGAGAAATATGAGCGAGAAAGTAAATCGATGAAAAAAGTTGCCGTCTCCGCCCTTCTTGTTGCCCTATTTTTAATAGTAGTCTCGGTCAGTAGTAAAAATGGACTTCTTCCTAATGGAATAGGCGTCATTAGTGAAGCGATTAGTTATCCTACTATTATTGTGTTGATTTTTACTGGAATGCCTTATCTCGCTTATCGTTATAAATTAAAAAAGTTAGAGAAACACAATTTTTAATAGTGGAAGGTGAAAAGAGATGGCAGTCGTGTTAGAGGTTAAAGGACTTGGCAAGCGCTTTAAACAAGAGACGATCGTTGATAATCTTTCCTTTCAAGTGAAAAAGGGAGAGATTATGGCCATTCTCGGACCGAATGGGGCTGGGAAGTCAACGACGATTCGATCGATTCTAGGAATTTTTTATCCTGATGAAGGAGAAGTGCTTTATCAGGGTAAGCGTGTACAAAAAGTCCCGCCGGAACGAATTGGTTATTTGCCTGAAGAACGTGGTCTTTATAAAAATATGAAAGTGATGGATGTTCTCTTATACTTTGCCGATTTAAGGAATTATCCCATCCATAACGCAAAAAAGCGGGCGAAGGTACTACTAAAAAGATTTGGTTTAGCAGGCAAAGAAAAAGCAAAAATGGAAGAATTGTCAAAAGGAATGGGGCAGAAAGTTCAATTTATTGCTTCCATCATTCATGAACCAGAAATTCTTATTCTCGACGAACCATTTTCAGGTCTGGATCCGGTTAGTCAGGAACTTTTCCATCGAGAGATTAAAGCTTTGGCAACACAAGGTACTGCGATTTTACTTTCGTCTCACCAGATGAATCTTGTTGAAACGCTAGGAGATCGACTCTTATTAATTCATAAGGGAAAAGAAGTTGTGACGGGAAACATCCATGACGTGAAAGCCCGGTTTTCAAATTATAAATGCACCATCCGAGGGGAAAATAGCTGTGCACAGCTTAAAAAGATTCCAATGGTGGAGCGGGTTGAGCAAGATGACAATACGTCTATTCTATATCTAGCAAAGGATATAAACGTTGCTAGTTGGTTGAAAATACTTCCCAATCAACTCGATATTCAAGCGCTTCGTCTTGACCGAAATTCTCTCCATGACATTTTTGTTAGCATTGCAAGTGACAGAAAGGAACTGTCTTATGAAAAATAGTTTGAAAGTTGCGAAATGGGAATTGAAGCAAAACATGACCAATCAGTCTTTTCTTATTTCTGTTTTCATGACCCCGGCTCTTCTTATTGGATTTAGCTTGTTACCTCCAATCATTTCAGGAGATTGGGACAGTAGTGGAGTACTGTCATTGTTAAATGCCGGTTTGTTGCCGGGTATTGTTTCTGGGAGTATCTTTCTGTCTGTTCTATTAACGGGGATGTTGATTTTTCAGAGTGCTTCTAAGGAGAAGAAAGAAAAAGTTGCCGAAATGATTTTATCTTCCATGGATCCACACGAATTAATGCATGGGAAAATTATCGGCTATTTTGCCCTTGGCGTAACACAGGTCTTCATTTGGCTTTTCTGTGCTCTTCCACTTGTTGTGTGGAAATTTGGGTTGGGGAGCTTAAAGTATTTGTTTGTACCGAAAACATTCGTATTGGTTTTCATCGCTCTTCTCGGTTACTTTTTATTTGCTGCCTTACTAGTTGGTCTTGGGGCAACGGTGGAAGATGTGACCACATCAAGTAACTTTCAAGGAATGATTATGATGCTACCTTTCTCCTTTTCACTCTTTATTCTTCCTGTCTTGGAAAATCCGAATGGAGTTGTCGCAACGATCGGTTCTTATCTACCATTTACCGCATCAGGAACTTTGATTTTCCGTCTCTCTTTACTGGAAGTATGGCCCTGGAGCGAGATCATCGTATCAATCGGTCTGTTGCTACTAACTTCCTGGGTCTGTATGAAGATGGCAGGTAAAATTTTTAAAGTTGGCATATTGATGTATGGAAAAAACGCCAGCCCTCGAGAGATTTGGAAGTGGATGTGGGCTTAATTGGGAAGGGGTCTGAGGTTTATTGGCCAAAATCTCAGGATATTGGCTATAAATGAAAGATATTGTCCAAATTCAACATATATTGGCCAAATCTCAATTTTATTGGCCAAAACGAAAAGCTGCCGGAAATCAGGCAGCTTTTTTACACTACAGTCCACGTGAGAAGGACAGCTGTTTGTAAAGGGGGTCAGGTACGAACCTGACCCCCTCCCTTCTTACTTATCAACCGCGACACCTGCGCCATCGTAAAAGGAAGTGAGGATTTCTTTCGATAGGCGAGGTATTTGCGTTCCCATGTGTGAGCGTATTTTCCTTTGAACTTCCGTAAGCCCTGGAAGTGGTAGAAGATGTGGCCATGTAGAAAGATTTGAGCCGCAATTCGTTCACTAAGGAAAGAGAATTTTGATTGACCCACATTTGCGAGTGGTGCCATGCCAAGGTTAAAAGATTGATAGCCTTCTGCTTTTGCCCATTCAAATAACGAAAGAAACATCACGTCCATAGTGCCTGAGGGGGCTTCGTTTCTAAAGCGCATTAAATCGACAGAAATGGTTTTCTGCCCGTCGTAGACTGGCATAAGACTGGTAAAAGCGATCATCGTATCCTTTTCTCGCAAAATAGCGATCTCTGATTTATTCAAATAATCCACGTCAAAGAATCCTAACGAGAACCCCTTTTCATTCCTCCCATGTAGCCATTCATCTGACACTTCCTTTAACTGATTCAGCAGCGCATCGCTGTGAGGGGGTGATGCAATTTCAAGCAAGTAATTTTCACGTGCAAATTTGTTTTTCACTGCCCGCAGCGCTTTCATCTTTTTACCGGATAAGGTGAATTGATCCAACTCAACAAATGCTTCTTCACCAAGCTTGAAAAAGCCAAACCCTTTTTCGTGTAATAGGGGAAGCATGCCATTGCTTACTTCATAAAAGACCGGTGTAAAGCCTTGAATATCTGCCAGCTGTTGAAATTCATCGATCGTATCTGAAAAATCCTTTTCCTCTCCAACGGGATCCCCGAGAACGACGAGTTTATCAGATGATTTCTGAAAGCAAAGGAAGACCGTGCGTTTGGAATTCCAAAAGAGTGCTTTATCATGAAGAAATACCAAATGTGTTAGCGTGTTCCCATGATACGTGTTCAAATGCTCCAATATGGTTGGATCATCTTTTTGATTTGTATTTTGAATCGGTTCTTTTGGTTTAATGACAGCATTCCCAATCACAAAAACGAGTAGCGCGATGATTAACCCGATCAGTGCACTGTAAAATAAAGTATGGTAATCCGTGATGAGATAAGGCAAGACCTGCGGTGGTATCGTTTTTGTGGAAGTCGGCAAACTGAAGTATCCGATTAACACATACATCGACGTTATCAACACGATGACAAATCCATCAATCAGGGTTTTGCTCCATGTTAGAACATAACTTTCACGATAAAACCGTGTTCTTGACAGGTAAAGAATCAGGGCAACAACGATTAGAAAAATGGCTTCCTCATAATCGATTCCTTTTGAAAAGGTAAAGGCGGCTGCACAGAAGAGAACGACAATCGTCAGGTAGTAGGCGCGTTTTACTTTGTATTCAATTCCTCGAGATAACCCCAGTAAAGCAAAGCCAGCTCCGACGGATAGCTGGTGGGAGAGGTTGACGAAAAATGGGATGGAGTGCATTTCTTCTAAAATTTTTAGTCGATCAATAATTCCTGGTAAAGCAGCAGATAAAAGCAAGATTAAACCTGAGATGAAAACCAGCAACGTGATGATGGCGTGACTGAGTCTCTGCATCAATGCAAGCGGGAGGTTATCCCAGTTGGCATTCCACTTTTCCCAATAGTCTCTTATGAATAGAATCAGAGCTAGTAAAAATGGAAAAAAGAAATAGCCGATTCGAAACAAGATCAGTAGAAAAAGCACTTTTTCACTTTGTAAACCAATGAGCTGGCTGCCCCAAATAAAGGTGAGATCGAATGAACCGATTCCACCAGGTATCATACTTACAACCCCAACGCATGAAGCGATCACAAAAAGGGGGAGAAGCTCATGGAATGAAATATTTATGTTAAGGATGGTTGCGACAAGCCAGATTGCTAAAAACGCAGAAGTCCACTCAAGAAATGATACGGCTATGAGCTGAAGCCTGGTTTTGGAGGCAAAAGATCGCCCTTTGTTGTTCCACATAAAAGAAAAAATGAGGACGGGTAAATAAAGAGCAACCGCGATCACCACGATATAAAGTAAGGGGATTTCCATTAGTAAGAAACGCTCTCTGTAAACGATCAATGTGATCACTGCAAGGAAAGAGAGACCCGTAATATAAAAGTAGGCCATGTTTCCAAGGCGATCCGATAGTTGACGCTGGTCGTCATGCTTTGTTTGGTAAAAATATTTGCGAAGCATGCTGCTAATAATGCCGCCAAATCCCATAGCGTTTGAAAAAGCATTGACGATAAATGACTGCTTTAATCGTTGCTTGATCGGAAACGTTCTTTGTACGGATTTCAAAATGAGTGTGTCATATAAAAACATTGGGCTGACCGCTGCCATTGTGATGAGTAAGACAAGGATTAGTTTACCGATGTTAAATCGTTTTATTTCTATCAGTAGAAGATTTGCATCGATCGTTGATAAAAATAACGGGATTTCCATTACTGAGAGTATGAAGACAACAACTGGTAAAATGATTTTTAAATAGCGAAGTACGTTTTTGTGAATCATTGGTTTCAACCATCACTCCTTTCATATGATTTTACAATAATCTTTGTGTGATCATGAGATAAAATTTAAAAGATAAATGAACGGGTTTATATTAAGAGAGTGTGTGGTGAAACAATTATGAGTCAAATAACATCTTGCCATTAAAAAAGCGTTCAGAGAATTACATCTCTGAACGCTTTTTGATTTACATGTCTTCTTGTGTTTTCTTCTTCCCTCTAAATCGGTAGAAAACAAGGTACAGCATTGGTACCATGATCAGCGTTAAGACAGCTGAGAAGAGGATACCGGAAATGATCGTAACCGCAAGTGGAGTGAAGAGCGCATCGCCACTTACAGCTACTGGAATTAAGGCAACGATTGATGTGATGGCTGTTAAGATGATTGGGCGTAATCGGACACGTCCAGATTCAATCACAGCTTCTTTTACATCCATGCCTTTCTTCAGTGCCTGCTCAATAAATTCAATGAGCACGACCGAGTTCCGTACAACAATACCTGTGAGGGATACCATACCCATTACACCAAGGAAGCTGATTGGTGTTTGTGTGACGAATAGGCCAAGGATCGCACCTGCAATCGCGAGGTATACCGCAACGAGTACAAGGAATGGTAGAGATAGTGAATTAAATTGTAGCGCGATTAATAGATACACTAAGAACAGGACGATAATGAAGAGAACGGTAATTTCTGCAAAGAAATCATTTTGTGCTTCATTTTCACCACCGATTGTAATGCTGTAATCGGGATCGTCTAGCTGGTCACGCTGGTCTTCCACAATCTTTGTTACATCTTCTTTATAATTTTCCTCATCTTTCGGGAATGCTCGTAGTGTGATGGAACGTTCTCCGTCGATATGAGGAATTTTTTGGATTTGCTCGCTTTCTTCTGTCGTGACAAGCTGATCTAATGAGATTAGTTCAGGCGGTCCCGGTTGTCCACCAGTAGATGCTGCTGGAAGCTCAAGGCTTGAAAGATCAACTTCATCTTCGCTTCCTTCGAGAACGATGTTCATGTCACGTTTGACAACACCGTTATCAAATGCTTTTAATGGAATGCCTTCTGTGGCGAGACGAATTTGCTGACTAATTTGGTTGACGGTAATGCCGTTTTCTTCAAGTGCATCGCGATCAGGGACGTATTCAACAGAAGGTTCAAAGTCACCAACATCATCAACAACGAGATCTGTTTTAAGTCCTTCAATGTCACTTTTCAGCGTATCACGAAGATCGATTAATTGATCAATTTCAGGACCTGAGATGGTGACGGTCACAGGTGCTCCTGCTGGCGGTCCCTGTTGGATGGTTTCCATAAAGATTTCTGCATCCGGGTATTCGTTTCTTAATTTATCGGTCCAATCATCAATTAACCCTTGTGTTGTTTGATTTTCTCGATCAACGCGAGCGACAATTTGGCCAGTATTTTCTCCAGTACTTGTTAGAGAGCTATTGAATAGCCCAGGAGTTCCTGTTCCGGTAAAGACGCTCGTTTCATAAACGCCATCATCAGTTTTTAATCGATCTTCAATTTCTTGAAGCGTATCGTGTGTTTCTTCAATCGGCGTTCCAATTGGTAATGTTACATCCACTGTTACTTCTTCCTTATCTGCTGCTGGGAAGAACTCAAATGGTGTTAACACGACTAAGCCAAAAATCGCAGTCGTCAGAACAAGTCCAAGAATGGAAACAAGAATCGGTTTCTTTGAAAAATTCTTTAGGAGCTTATCTGCGTATACATCAGCAAGCTTGTTTAACGGTTTTCCTAATAAACCTGGTGCATCGGACATTGGCTTCTTCGAGCGTTTGCTGAAGAAATAGCGCAAAATAGGTACAAAAATTAAAGCAACGAGCGTGGATGCAATAATGGTTGTAATAAGAACCGTAGGCAATGCGCGAATAAAGGCGCCGTTTCCACCTGATAAGAAAATAAGTGGCAGGAACGTAAACACAATCGCAAGAGAAGAGGTGACGATCGAAACCCAAATCTCTTTAACGCCATTGACTGCTCCCATCATACCTTTGTCACCAAGCTTGTATCTACGCTGAATGTTATCGTTAATGACAATCGAGTCATCGACGATAATACCGAGTGCGATGATTAATCCGATGACGGAAATTTGGTTAAGATCAACATCTGCGAAAGGTAGTGGAATAAAGCCCATTAGGACGGAAATTGGAACCGCTAGTGCAACAACAAGGGCACCAGATCCAGAAAGTCCAAGCGACGTAGCTACAATAACCGCAATCACCGAAATAGCTAGTGATAAGAATAAGCCATCAAAAATATCCGTTACGATGGAAGCTTGGGAATAGTAAGGCTCGAGTTCCACGTTAGAAGGGAGTCCTTCTGAGAGCTCATCTATTTTGTCACTCACACGTTCGTCTACGGTTGGGATATCTTCTCCTGATTTTACATAAGCCGTGAAGGAAACGGAGGGTTTGCCTTCAAATGTAATGATATCTTTCAATTCTTTTGGTTGAACTTCGACTGTAGCGATGTCTTTTAAATAAACGGCATCGCCTTCAGGGTTTTTCCCAACAAATAACTCTTCCATCTCATCTAGAGAATCGTAGTTTTCAACAGAAAGCTGAACGACTTCATCGTCCATTTCCTGTTTACCTAGCGGAGTTGGATAGTATTCATTGTTAATCGCACCTTGTACATCTGTTACATTTAGTCCAGAATCTTTTAATTCATCCTGCTTTAATTCAATTAAAATTTGTTCTTCAGGTAGTCCTTTGATCGTTACGCCTGACACACCTGATAATTCTTCAACTTCATCACTCCAGCGATTTAATTCTTCCTGAAGAGATAAGAGGTCTTCTCGGTTGTCACTCGTAAGATGATAGGAAACAATCGGCATTTTCGCCGTTGATTCGTTTACATCTGGTTCAAAGGCCTCATCTGGGAATGAAGTAGTGGCATCTGATACAGCCTGGCGAACATCGCCAAAGACTTCTTTTTTGCTTTCACCTTCCGCGACTTCCACAACAATATTGGAAAAGCCGGCGGCAGAGGATGAGGTTACTTCAGCAATTCCATCAATCGAACTTAGTGATGACTCGATTGGGTTCGTGATCGATCGTTCAACGGTATCCACCGTGGCGCCAGGGTAAACGGTACTGATTGTTCCGATATTTACCGTTGTTTCTGGAATCTCACGTTGTGGAAGTTGAATAAAAGTAAACACTCCAACAATGACAAATAATAGAATAAAGATCATGAACAGCTTGGAGCGTTGTAGAATCCATTTCAGCATAGAAGAGCCTCCTCGGTTTGTTTTCGACTGGTCGGTCATTCTGATGTCATTTATACCCCAAATCTATTGAAATATAAAGTTTGAATGTGCTTGACTCAATAGTCATTTTTACGGACTTCGGTCAGGATGTCAAGAAATGAGTGTGCCCATAGGAATTATTTGTGTGACGAAAATTTGTCAGAGGAGTGAATGGTGAGGGCTGGTCCATGTTTCACACACTAGAACTATCATTTTAATGATGATCTAGTGTATTCTGATGAAAGAAGACATCGAGGTGATCGTTATGGATAAACGAAAGGCAATATTAGAAGCGGCTGTTGAGCTAATCGCAGAAAAAGGCTACACGCATACGTCGATGCAACAAATTGCAGATAGTGTGGGTGTGTCGAAAGGTTCGCTCTACACATTCTTCCCATCAAAAGAAGATCTCATTATATCGATCTACGAGCATTACCAACAGCTCGTGTTTGAACGAGCTTTTGTCGTAGGGCTAGATGGAAATCTTCCACCGTACGAGCGGTTTGCGAAACAATTCCAAGTCCAATTTGAGGGGATATTAGAATACAAATCATATATGAAAATGCATATGCGCGGAGAATCTGCCCAAAGTAGCGAAAAGCTTGAAGGAATGGGGCACAGGATGAGAGGGCGATTGTTTAGCTGGCTTGAGCGGAATTTAATCGGTTTATATGGTGAAGAGATCACGCCTTATAAATGGGATTTAATGTGGATGACCCAATCCATTTACACCTCTTATACTGGCTTGATGATTACTTCTGAAAGTGACCTTGCACCTGATCAGTTAGGCAAACATCTTGTTAGGCAAATCGATATTTTAGCAAAAGATTATCTATCTGGGAATAGCTCTCCTCTTTTGGACGATGAGATGATGCGTCCTTTTTCGGTTGGCATGGATCGAGAAGGCGCATTCACTTCGTTTGCAAAAAGAGAAAATGCATGGAAGAGCCTTTATGAAAGCATACATCAACATAAGCAGTCGAACTACTATCTAGAAGTGACAGACCGCATTTCAGAAGAGTCGCGAAAGTCAACCCCCGATGAAATCGTGATGCGCGGTCTCTTTCACCTATTAAAATCAGAAGAAACGTTAAGCGAAAAAGCACAGTTATTGGAAGAACAGCTTCTTCCCCCATCAAACTAGTCGAATGGATTATCTCTTGAGGATTTCGGGTAAATACTGGTTATTCGTTATCACCAAAGGAGAGAGACATCATGACAAAACAACCGACATCGATGAATGGTAGCAGTACCTTTATTTCGATTGTTTCTATTGCAGCAGGATGCCTTGCGGCGATTATTGCAGGAAGCTTCCTCTCATTTTTCCAGTTTTCTTTCCAATTCTTATCTGTGCTGTTGGTCTATTACTAGGTGTTGTCGCCTATCGCTTTTCGAAGAGAAAATTAGCGGTAGCCGGTATTGTCGTAAATGCTGTTGTGCTATTGTTGCCAATCACATTTATTGTGGTGGAATGGTAAAAGTAGACTAAATGTGAGAGAAAAATAGATATGTAGCATGAACCCATCAAATTTATCTTTTGTTGGGTTTTTGATTTTTTTTGCTGGAAATTTAAGGTTTGAAAAGTCTATACTAAGACAATCATCATGAAGAGTGGGAGACTTTTATGAATATCAAAAGTGGTAAATTCGTTTTTTCGATCAGTCTTTTCATTGTGATTGGGCTCCTTTTCGTAGTCTATTTGTGGCTTCAAGGAATGTTTATTCCCAATGACGGTCGTGCAGAGCAGTATCCAATAAAAGGGGTGGATGTCTCCTCTTATCAAGGAAAAATTGACTGGCCAATACTTCAAAAAGAACTTCAGTTTGCGTTTATAAAAGCAACTGAAGGAAGTGGATTTGTTGATCCGTATTTTAAAGAGAATTGGAATGAGGCGAATGAAACAAAGTTGCGCGTAGGTGCCTACCATTTTTTTAGCTTTGATAGTAGTGGAGCTACCCAGGCAGACAACTTTATCAAAGCAGTGCCTGTTAAAAATACGTCTTTACCTCCAGTGATTGATGTTGAATTTTATGCTGATAAGGAAAAGAATCCTCCCGATCCCGCAAACGTAAAAAAAGAGCTTCAAGCAATGATAGGGAAACTTAAAGCACACTATGGAAAACGCGTTATTTTGTATACAACGTTAGAAGCGTATGAGTTATACTTACAGAACGATTTTGAACAGTGTGATATTTGGATTCGTGATGTTTTTTCAAAACCGAACTTGCCTGATCAAAGAGAATGGACGTTTTGGCAGTATACCGATCGCGAGACGTTAGAGGGATACCTTGGAGAAGAAAAGTTTATTGATGTAAATGTGTTTCAGGGTAGTAAACGAGAATTTGAGTTATATGGAAAGTAATCGTCCCCCTCAAGCAGCTTTTGTATGACGGTAACTTTTCCGTAAGTCATCTCGTCTAGTAAGAAAAGGGTGTAAAAATGAAAGGGGAAGACTCCATGAAATTTGAGAAGCTCTTGTTCATTCTTTTCCTAAGTATGTGTCTATCCGGATGTGGGAATTCAGAAGAAAAAGGTGAACCAACAAACCAAAATGTGGAGCCAGAAACATCTGAAACTGACCTTTCACCTCAAGCAGAAATGATGGCCAATGATGAAAAAATCATTGAAATGCTAAAGGAAACGGGTAAAATTCCAGAGGATGCTAGTCCAACTGAAATTCAGAACGCATTAGAAAATTATTTGCAGAAGAAAGCGAAAAATGTCAAAGAAAATGAGAAGTCTAGTCAGAAATATATGGAGGATTTGAAAAAGGAAATTCAGAAAGATCTCCAAAATAAGAATGAATAATATACCTCAATAATAAATCCAAAAACCAGCCTCAGAGAAAATATCTGAGGCTGGTTTTTGTGTATTTAACGTGTTGAAGCGTTATTGCAGGTTAATGTTCATCTTCACGCCTTGATAGACTTTAGTCCTAAGTCATTTAGTTGATTATTGGCATTTTACTAGTTAATTTTATTTATTTTTTCGTTAATTGCCGAACATTGTGACTTTCGGATCATTCAAATTTTTCTGAAAAAAGATTATAGTGAGATCGTTGTAAAACTATTGTAAAAAACATTTTTAGGGGGACTGAGAAAGTGAAGGGGAAAAATGTATTGTCGATGGCGATGGTTGCGGCATTAGCACTAAGCGCCTTTTCGGCTCCAAGTGCAAGCGCAGCAGTTCAATCAGACATCACTCCAGTTAAGCAAGAAGTGAAGAAAGAATCAGTACATAAGAAAGGACCGTTTGATCTCGCGATTGCGAATGAAGAGAAGCTGATCGAGATGCTGAAAGAATCTGGGAAGATCTCCAAGAATGCTTCAGCTGAAGAGGCAGAAGCCACGTTAGAAGATTTCTTGAAAGAAAAATCGGAATCCCTTCAAGAAAAGGATTCTAGCGGTGAATTAGAGGATGAAAAGCTAGAAGTGGAAGAAAGCGTGAAAAAGAAGCTAAAGAATGATCATCACAAAGGAAATGATAAAGGAAAAAAAGGCGGTAAAAAGTTAGATAAAGTCGTAGAAGAAGACTATCATGGCAGCGTCCGTTCTGATAATGTTCTCGTTCTTCTTGTAGAATTCCCGGATTTTCCTCATAACAGCATTCAACCAGGAGAATCGGATATGTACTATGAGGATTATGTGAAAGAACACTATCAAAATATGATTTTCGGTGAGGATGGTTACAAAGGTCCAAACGGTGAGAACCTTGTATCCATGAAGCAGTTCTATGAAGAGCAAACAGATGGCGCCTATACAGTGAATGGTAAGGTTGCTGGATGGTATATGGCTTCGAAGAATGCAGCTGAATACGGTGGGAATTATCCTACAGAAGATGATAGTGATGTGAATGCACGTGGACTCGTGAAGGAAGCTCTAAATGCGGCAGCTGCCGATCCTACCATTAATCTTGCAGACTATGATCAGGAAGATCGCTACGATCTTGATGGAGACGGAAACTTCCGTGAGCCAGATGGTCTCGTTGATCACCTTATGGTTGTTCACTCAGCTGTGGGGGAAGAAGCTGGTGGTGGCCAACTTGGAACAGATGCAATCTGGTCTCATCGCTGGAACCTTGGTAGTATCTTCCCAATCAAAGGGTCACCTGAGCCTGAAAAGGATTACTTCGGTGCAGGATCAATGTATGCTTATGACTATACAATCGAGCCAGCTGATGGTGCAGCGGGAGTGTTTGCACATGAATATGGTCATGATTTAGGTTTACCAGATGAGTACGATACCCAATATTCTGGTGCTGGTGAAGCAGTATCTTATTGGTCCATCATGGCGAGTGGAAGCTGGGCAGGTAAGATTCCCGGAACAGAACCAACTGGTTTTAGTGCCTGGTCAAAAGAGTTTCTTCAAGCCGCTCATGGAGGAAACTGGTTACGCTACAATGAAGTGGATTTAGATGAAATTGATAAAAAAGGTCTAGAGGTTTTACTTGATCAAGCGAACACTAAAGGGACAAATCTAGATGCCCTTCGCATTAACTTGCCAGATAAAGAAACAGAAATTAACAAGCCATTTAGTGGCGACTATGAGTACTTCAGTGGAAGTGACAATGATCTCGACAATTCAGCTGTCATGAACGTTGACCTTTCAAATGCAGCTTCTGCAGAACTAACGTTTAAAACATGGTACGACATTGAAGAAGACTGGGATTATGGTTCCGTTCAAGTTAGTGAAGATGGAAAAGAATGGACCTCCATTCCTGGTAATATCACAACAGATACAGATCCACATGATGGTAACCCAGGTCACGGAATTACCGGTAAATCGGATGGATGGGTTGATGGAACTTTTGATTTAAGCGCATATGCTGGTAAGGATGTGCAAGTGAAAATCAACTACTGGACAGACGGTGGAGCGATTAACCCTGGTTTCTATGTAGACGATATTCGCGTAACAGCGGACGGCAATGAGCTTTTCTTTGATAATGCTGAAGGAGAGCCAAAAGTTGATCTACAAGGATTTACGGTAGAGAATGGGATTAAAGTATCCGAACACTACTACCTTCTTGAATGGAGAAACCACCAGGGTGTTGACAAAGGGTTGGATCACATTTCTCGCGGTGCAAGTCTGATGTCTTATGATCCAGGTTTAATTGTTTGGTATGCAGATAATAAATACTCGGATAACTGGACAGGCATTCACCCGGGAGAAGGCTACCTTGGCGTAGTTGATGCTGACCAACATGAATTGTTCTGGAGCGATGGCACTGTCGCGCAAACGCGTTACCAAATCCATGATGCAGCGTTCAGTCTGCGTAAAGATGAAAAAATGTTCATTGATTACAAAGAGCTTCTTGGTCGCACTCTAACAGACAAGAAGAACCAATTTGTGAAAGAATTCAATGATAAGAAGAGCTATTTAAACGAAGCGATTCCAGATGCTGGCCGTAATGTGCCACAGTATGGATTGAAGTTTAAAGTAACAGGTGAAGCAAAGGATCGTTCTGTAGGACGAGTTCTTATTACGCAAAAATAATAGGAAAGAAGGAGTGCAAAATTGCGCTCCTTCTTTTTTAGTTAAACCTAGGATTATCAAGGAATATATTTACACTGTCGACAGCTAGATTTCTTCTTCTGACACTTCTTACAACGCCCGATATAGTTCACTGGTACATTTGGAATCGGCGGAATCGGTGATTGAACGAGGACGTCCACTTGATTACTAATACTAACCCCTTGAAACACTGGCCCTCCGGGAGTGCTCTCAAATTGGAAAAACAGTTCAGTTGCATCGGATAAGAGGGAAGCCTCTGGTTGAGAGGTCACTTGAATTTGAAATGAAATGTCGACTGATTGACCGGGTTCGATGGTACCCAGTGATATAGGGGATACCGTCGGATCGCCTGGATTTGGTTCGCCATCAACTATGAGCGTGCCCGGGACAAACGTTCCCCCCGGTGTAATGAACACATCATCAAATAACACGACTTCTGCAGGAACTAGTCCTGTATTCACAATACCGACAGTGTACGTAATGATATCGCCAATATTTGCAGTAGTAGGAGTTGCTGTTTTAACAGATTCAAAAACCGGTGCATTTACATCAAATTGAACACCTAAAGCATTTACGGCATAACCATCTCCTGCGGTTCTTAATTGCACAACAGCAGAATTTTGGTTATTGATGAGGGCAAAAGAGACATCAACATTCGTAATATCCCATCCTTGTCGACCTGCATTGATGTTGGTTGCAGTAAAAGGATTGGCGTTCCGATCGCCAAACGTTCCTGAAGTGTCTAAGTTACCGGCATCATTATTAATTTGAGACCCAAAAAAGTTGTTTACAGGGTTATTCGGTCCAGAAATTGTCGTTAATGTAGGAACAGTTGGACCAAACAGTAGCTGATCACCCGTAATGGAAGCATCTCCTTCACCAGCACTGACTAACAGTCGGCCGCTAAGGGGACCGGAAACTGGCGTGTTAAAGCCTGTAATCGTAATGTTTACAGGAGTACCGGTAGAAATAATCGCTTCAAGGCCAACATAAAGAGTCATAAATCTTGGGGGCTGTGTCGGGTCTTCATAAATGACAGCAAGCGTCCAGCCAGCATGATTCGAGTTCGAAGCGGGATCTAATAATGCGGGCACTGCTCCTGCAGAATAAGTGCCTTCTAATTGAGCAGCCACAATACTCGTGACTTCACGAGACCTTACATAATAACCTACTGTTTCAGAGCCATTATTAAAGACTTGCTCAAACGAGGTCGCAGGATCAGGGGGAATGCTGTAAACATTGCCGGAAGGATCGATGAATTGAATGGGGTTATCAATCAACCCAGAGATGTCCTGGCTATTTGTGAGATACTGTCCCTCCCATATTAATTCCGCATAGAGAACTTTACTTAATCCTCCAACGTTGTTTATATGCAACATGGCAGACGATAAACTCTCTAAATAATTTTGTGTCGTCCCAGGAGGGGGAGTAGGATAAGTAGGGACACCTGTGTTTTGCAAGGTAATATAAGAACCAATTGAGCCTTGTGTTCCTGCAGCTAATGTATTATTCTGCTTACTTAACCCTAGTGTGTTTCCAGTAAATGTAATAGCGCCGTCGGTTGTCGTTGTAAAACGTTGTAGATAGGGCATTACACATTTCCTTTCTATAGACTTTATTTCTAGGCAGCTTGTACATAAATTGTTCAAAGCTTTGTTTGTACTAATGTATGCTACACGATTATTTTTGTGAGAAATCAATCGGTTGTTTTTTAAAAGAAACATTGCGGGGAGCTTATCGATAGATAGAATTAGAAAAACCGTCCCAGGAATTGGACGGTTTTTCTAATAACATATAGAGTCTTCTATTGTTTTATTGAAACGTTAGGTAGATTACACGCTTCTGCCACTCGCGCAAAATAATCCTTAATTAGTTCATCAAGTGAAGCAACGGTTTGTTGATCTAGATTCTTGTCAGCCTTTAACGAACAAAGGACGCTCTCAATCAAAAACTCCCTTGATTTCTTGGAATGAAGAAATTCATCCTGAATGAAATCTAGAAGTTCAATCGATCTAATCTCGGATTCGTTCAGTCCGTTCTTTAACATGGCGATTGATTGGTAGAGCTTTTCCTTGAAAATTTCTTCGGTTTGCGAAACATCCGGTAGCCAGGTTTTCATCTGTTCCGGTTTGTTCAGTTGCTCGCCGGTATTAGCTGCGTCATTCACGAGCGTTACGATGCGATGAACGCTATAGTGAACAACAGGTGAGATGTCGACGCTTGACCCATTCGCAATGGAATAGTACTTCACGTTATGATGGAGAATCCCAAGAAACATTATGGCTCCATCAAGCAAGTATGGTCGCTTTTCCTCTCCAAACAGCTCCAGGAAACGAGTGAAGACCCACTGAATCATCCTCTTCTGTCCTTGTTTAAGAAATTGCTTCAGATCCTCATCATTGGAAACAAAAACTTCTTCAAAAAGGGTAATCAGTTTATTTTTCTTATTCGTATTCATTTGCAGTTCAATTTGTTTAATAAAAATCGTGAGATCAGCGCGATCCTGACCAATCAGCAGTTCATCTCGGCTTGTTTCCATTGATCCATATAAGGCTTTGAAAAGAGCGATTAACAATTCGTTCTTTGAGGAGAAGTAGTTATAAAACGTTCCTTTTGAGATACCGCTATATTCTAAAATGTCTTGGATGGAAGTCGCTTGAAAGCCTCTTTCTATAAAAAGCTGATGCGCCATTTTAATAACATGCTGCTTGCGATCGTTCATCGTATCACCTTTTACTTCTTTATAGTTATGACTACTTTTGTACTGCCGGTATAAAACTGATCATACCTTAATTTTATCATTGAAACAAATCCTTTTAAATTGGGAAGAAATAATGATTGCAAAAGTTGAACTCATGGTATATGATATGAGAGATTTGAACCGATGGTATAAATAATTGAACTAAAGGTATATGGGGGTATAACGATGAGTCAATCAGGTAAAGAGACGCCTCGTCCAAAGTATGGAATTCTTGCGATTTTGATTGTTGGTGCGTTTATTGCGTTTCTTAATAATACACTACTAAATATTGCACTACCGTCCATAATGGCGGATTTACAAATTGAAACGGCGACAGTTCAGTGGCTTACGACAGGGTTTATGTTAGTGAACGGAATTATGATTCCGGCAACAGCATTTCTTATTGAGAAATATTCCGTCCGTCGCTTGTTCCTTGTGGCGATCGGGCTATTTACATTAGGTACCGTTATCGCTGGAATGGCAGAGATTTTTCCGGTGCTACTAGGAGGACGGATGCTACAAGCTTCAGGTTCGGCTATTATGATGCCGCTCTTAATGAACGTGATGCTTATTAGTTTTCCAATTGAAAAAAGAGGAGCAGCGATGGGCGTTTTTGGGCTCATTCTTATGGCAGCTCCGGCGATTGGTCCAACGTTATCTGGTTGGATTATCGAGCACTATGATTGGCGCATGCTTTTCCACTTCGTTACGCCAATCGCGATTACCATCTTCTTACTTGGGTTCTTCTTACTGAAAGATAAGAAAGAAAAAGTGAATATTCGACTTGATTTGTTTTCACTTATTTTATCAAGCGTGGGATTTGGCGGTATTCTTTACGGCTTTAGTTCTGCGGGAAATAAAGGGTGGGATAGCCCACATGTTTATTTAACGATCGGGGTTGGGGTTATTTCACTCATCTCCTTCATTATTCGCCAGTCCAAACAAGAGCGACCAATGTTAAACTTTACGATCTTTAAGTACCCCATGTTCGCTCTTTCTTCTTCGATTACGATGGTTGTGAACATGGCGATGTTTTCAGGGATGCTATTGCTCCCAATCTACGTACAAACGATTCGCGGTATCTCACCTCTTGATGCCGGTTTGATGATGCTGCCAGGTGCACTTGTGATGGCATTTATGTCACCGATCACAGGTCGTTTGTTTGATAAAATTGGTGGGCGTATTCTTGCCACAACTGGTCTTGCGATTACGGTCGTGACAACGTATCTGTTCAGTACACTGTCGATGGAGACAACGTATAACTACATTATGATTCTTCATGCTGTACGTATGTTTGGGATGTCGATGGTAATGATGCCTGTTTCAACAAATGGATTAAATCAACTGCCAGCTCGTTTTTATCCGCACGGAACAGCGATGAACAATACGCTAAACCAGGTAGCTGGTGCGATTGGAACAGCGCTTCTCGTAACGATTATGTCTAACCGAACAGAATCTGCTGCAACCGATCTTGCGAAGGAAGCGGTGGCGGGTGGCGTTGATCCGGCTACGCTGCAACAGCAAATTATGATGCAGGCGATGCTGGAAGGCATAAACTTCGCATTCTTCATCGCTACCTTTATCGCAGGTTTAGCCTTTGTGCTTGCCTTCTTCATTAAGCGAGCTGGACGCGAAGAAGAAGTGAAGAAGCCGATTGTCCCAGAGTCGAAGCCTGTTGATCTTGTCACTAATGCATAGCATGAGAAAAAGGATGAAGCCATGTGCTTTCATCCTTTTTTCTTCTTTTGCACTTAATTGATATCTTGTGTTCCATAACCCGTTAACGTGAAATCGACATCAATTGTTACGGGCAATTGCGAGAAAATTCGTTCCCATTCTTTGTGGTGTTTTTTCCAATAGGCCGGTTGTTTAATGCTTGTCCACGTACTAAATTCTAAGTAATCAAGTTGTTGTTCCTGAGCGATCGTGATGACGTGCTCGATTTCTTCTTTGACAACTTTTTCACCCTGTTTTTTTAGATCCTCTTCCCAGCCTTCACTAAAAACGTCTCGCTTGATTTCCCAGTCTTCTGCAAGTCTAAGAGCGCTTTTCACTTTTAAGTGAACCGTCAGCTGACCGTCCTTCATTTCCGGTTCAATCGTGGTGCTTGCTTTCATAATCTCAAGTACCGCTTGATCTTCTTCGGAATTTTTTTCTTTAATGGCGACTAGTCCACCACTCACTTCATCTGTTACCCATTTTAATCCAGCAATTTCCTCAGGCGTGAGCCAACCGACGATTTTCTCCGTTTTATTCGAAATGATGCCAGCTCCAAGCAGACGAATGCGTCCGTTATTAATTCCGATTTCAGGGATAACGAAGCTTGCTCCTTCCGTAATTTTTTTCGACACTTCTCCAAACTTAAGCGTATCTTGAACGTAAAGGCTTCGATTATGGTTTTGGGTGAGCTCTTTCATCTGAACAGCCGGAAACATTTCTTTCGTCGGTTCAATGGCAAGAATCTCAGCTGCGGACTCTTTCGTGATAAAAATCGCTACCGTTCTCCTAAATTCATGATCGCGAAGAAAGAAGCTAATTAACTGTTTCAAAGGCTCCTGTTGTAATAGACGTTCTGTAAAAACGACGGATTTTAAGTGAGTATAATTTGGTGGGCGATCCGTTTCAAGCGAGTTCTCACGGATAATTTGAAAGAAATTGCTCCCGTTTAATGTAATGTTCTGATAAGGAATTCCTCCTGAACTTCCAGTCTGTGTGCCTTCAATGTTATTTGGAACAACGTACTGGTTTGTCATGGAAAAGACGTCTTTCTCTTCTCCATTGTAATCCAAGCCAATTCCCATAATCATTCCAAGATCTTCGATTTCATTGCTATCCCAGCATGATGTTAGAAAGAGGAGTTGAAGAGAAAGGAAAACAAGCAAACCTTTCTTCATTTCACCGCCCCCTTTTTAAATGAAAAAAGGAATAGCAAGAGAGGAATGGCAATTAGCGCCACATAAGACAAATAATTTAAGTACGTTCCATAAGAAAATAGCTCTGTAATTCCTGAGGGTAGCAATGAAAGCATCAGGATCAGCAAACCGATTAACGCATTCATAAAGAACGTTTTTTTACAGTTAACGGTTTTACAAACCCCGAGCATTGCAGAATAATAATAGGCGGTTAGGGTGGTGAAAATGGTAATGATCCATCCAAACAAAAAAAGAAGCTCAAATCTCTCGAAGAAAAATCCCTGAAATTCAATCGCTTTCGCCATTTCAATTGTAGGGAAAGTGATGACCTTTAACTCTTCAATACTTAGAACGCCAATGTTTAAGATGAAGAACAGAACGTAGATGACGCATACACTTCCAATGCTAATTCCTAGAATGAAGGTAACAGGTTTCCAACGTGTAAGACGGTGTTCTCCTGATAGAACCATTAGAAGCTCGTATCCAACAAACGAGAAAAAGGTGGAATTGACTCCTTTTAGTAAATCACTTCCATCAAGATATAAAATCGGTCGTAAGTGAGTCGGTTCAATATTCTTAATGCTAAGTAAGGTTAGGAGAAGAAACATTAACAAAATAATTGGAAAGTACAGTTGAAGAAAAAGCAGGATATTCGGAAGTCCGGTTGAGACAAGGTACATACAAGAGAGTACGAGAACAAGTAAGACAACGAATTTTGGCGTTTTATCTAGTAGATAATAATTCACAATTTCAGCCATTGTTCGAATGATAAAGGCAGAAATCGCAATCGTATAGCAAACGAAAATCAGATTAAGTAGCTTTCCAATCCATTTGCCCACTAATTCTGGCGCAATATCATAAACGGTTTTAAGCGGATATTTCTTCATTAGCATAAAAATGAATAGCGCATTGATGAAGGCGACGAATGCGCCGAGAATCACGCTAATCCACATATTGGGCTGTCCAACGATTGTCGCTGTTTCACGTGGTAGCGTCACGATTCCAACACCTATAATGGTTGAAATAAAGAAGATGATAATGGGAAGAGAGTGCTGGTTAGTTTGCAATTAAATCCCCGTCCTTTTTCCCACACGGTAATAGAGCCGTATAAAGGAGTCTTTCCATCGTTTGATATGAATGGGGGCAAATGGTTCCATATACGGTGTCGAGAAGCTTCTTAGCTTAATGAGATGCGTTGTAACAATAAAGATCGCAATGAGCATCCCGTATACCCCGAGAAGTGCGGCTGAAAATAAAATAAAAAAACGGATCGTTCTGAGCGCAAGGCTTAGCTGGTAATTCGGTATAGCAAAAGAACAGATGGCGGTAAATGAGATCACCATTACCATCATAGGACTGACAATTCCAGAACTTACGGCTGTTTCTCCGATCACAATGGCTCCGACGATACTTACGGTTGAACCTATTGGTTTTGGTAGTCGTACGCCAGCTTCACGAAGAATTTCAATCGTTAGCTCCATGATAAATGCTTCAATAACGGAGGGGAACGGGACGCCTTCCCTTGTTTTTGATAGAGAAACCGCAAGACTCGTCGGGATCAGTCCATGATGAAAGGATATGAGTGAAATATAAGCTCCGGGCAAAAGAACTGAGATCAGTGCTGTGAAATAGCTCAACAGTCGAATAAGTGAAGCGGGAATCCATTTGAAATAGTAGTCGTCAGGTGTTTGAAGAAGCATATTGAGCGTTGTTGGTGCAATTAATACTGTTGGTGAGCCATCGGTCATCAGAGCAACGCGCCCTTCAAGCAGCGCATTCGCAACTTTCGTTGGATGTTGGGTTGAGGTTAATTCAGGAAAGACAGAGAGAGGATTGCGTTCAAGCAGCTGCTCGAGTACTCCTGCATCTGTAATATAATCGGCCTCAATTTGATTGACTCGCTCTCGCACTTCATTTATTAATGTCTCGCTCGCTTTTCCGTGTAAATAAGTAATGGAAATCGATGTTACGACATCTTTTCCAATAAGATGTTGTTCAAATAAAAGATCGCTTGATTTTAAGTGGGCACGCAATAATGCTTTGTTATCTTGAATGCACTCAATAAATCCGTCTCTTGGTCCACTGATCGTCGGTTCATTTACCGGTTCATCTGGGGATCTCTTAACGGAATAGGTTGTTTTAATAGAGTAAACGTGATGATCGTTCGATTCTCTTGCAATTAGTACTGTACACCCTTCCATGAGATGTCTGGAAATAGTGCTGTGATCCTCTATGTTATTGACCGCTGCCAATGGTATAAGGTCAGGAATATCACTTGGACTAATCACCGTGTCTTCATTTGCGATCGTAAGAAGGGGACTAAGAATGGTCTTTTGAATCACCATGCGATCCGAAATGTCATCGAGATACAATAGGGTAAGGGTGAGGCCATCCAGTTTGATGGTTTTGTGTTTTAAGTCTTCACTATTATGGAATTCTAGTTTTATTTGTTCTTCTAATAAGGAAGAAGTACGGACAAATCGTCTTCTATTCATATCATCATCACTCCGAAAATGATCTCTCATTATCATTTGCTGAAATCATAAAACTATCCAAATGGGGATCATGATTTCGAAACCCTGTTAGGATTTATAACCAATTTGTTATTTTAAATTTTCAAACATGGTACGATTTTGCATAATATATAGCCCAGAAAGAAGGGGATTCTGTGAAACGCCTTGTGGTAATTGGAAACGGAGTTGCCGGCATTCAATTTATTGAACGCTTGCTTTCGATGAATTCTTCTCGCTTTGATATAACGATTATTGGAAATGAACCTGCCTACAAACGATATCTGCTTTCCCGAATTCTGCAACATGATATGGCTGTTGAAAAAGCAAAAGTAGAGGATGACGATTGGTATAATCAGCGAGGGATTCGACTCATTGAGAATGAGACGGCGGTGATGATTGATTCACTCAGTCGTCAAGTGAAAACAGATAGGGGACGAAAGATCGCTTATGACACACTGGTTCTTGCGACAGGTGCTAACCCGCACATTCTTCCAGTAAAAGGAGCTGGAAAGACAGGTGTTATGACGTTTCGATCTATGGAGGATTGCAAAGCCTTAATGGAGGCATCAAAACGTTATCGAAAAGCAGCTGTGATAGGGGCGGGCATTCTGGGTTTAGAGACAGCGATGGGTCTTGTTCAACAAGGGATTGATACAACAGTCGTTCATCATCAACCAAATGTGATGAATCGACAGCTTGATCGACTGGCATCTGAAATGCTTCAAGAAGATTTAGAAACATTAGGTGTGAAATTCGCTTTATGCAAACGGACGAAAGAAATTAACGGGGAAGCTAACGTCCAGTCGCTTACTTTTTCAGATGGGACATTGCTCGAAATCGATTTGGTTCTTATGGCTGTTGGAGTGAAGCCAAATGTGGAGTTAGCGAAAAAGAGTGGATTGGAGGTTCATCGTGGCATCCTTGTGGATGACTATTTGCAAACAAGTGATCCATCTATTTATGCGATCGGTGAATGTGCCGAGCATCGCGGCGTAACGTACGGTGTCATCGATCCGATTCTTGATCAAGCGGAACATTTAGCTCAAACACTTGCAGGGTCTCCGAAGCAATACCATGGGTCCACACCCTCCACTACGTTAAATATATCAGGAATCAGTTTGTTCTCTGCGGGACAAGTGCTTGAAACAGAAGATACGAGAACGTACCAATGGATTGATCCCATTCGTCACATTTACAAAAAAATAGTCACTTTACATGGTTATGTGATTGGGGCCATTCTTTACGGAGATACTTCAGAAGCTGTCATCTTAGCGAAGCTCGTCAGTCGTTTGGCACCGGTTTCAGACATTCCTTCTAATCAACTTTTTCCTGAGGAACGAAAACGAAAAACCAATTTAACGCTTGTTCCAAGAAGTGATCAAGTCAATCGAACGGCACAAAGCTAGTGAATAGACTATAGGAGTTTTTAGGAGGATTGATAGGATGCCGGTTCAAGCAGTCAAAATCAATGTCGGTAGAACACGTGATCATGTTCCTGGTTCTGGTCGTGCCATTGATTTACTCCAGCTATCCATTGCGATTTTTTGTCTTCCAGATGGCACGTTTCGAGCGCTTCATAACCGATGTCCAAAAGGCGGGGCGATCGTCCATGGGAAAATGTCTGGGCGATTAATTACGTGCCTAGACCATCAGTGTTGCATTGATCTCTTTACGGGGAGTGTCCATTCAATTTTGAACAGCAAGGTCGAAACGTTTCCTGTGGAGGTCGAGGATGGCTTTATTTACGTCACACTAGAATAACGTTTAGTTGAACAAATGAAGATGGTGCTGTACCCTCTATTTAAGATGAGGCTTAAGGAGATGGTAGAGACATGGGACTACAAGGGAAAAGGATTGCTGTAACAGGGGGGCGAAAAGGAGAAGAGATTCGGACCCTTATTGAAAAGCAGGGGGGAACCGCGTTGATTCGCCCTGCTCAAGGAACGGTCTTTACGAATGAAGAACAGGTTGTTCAATCAATACAAGAAATTATTGAAAATCCTCCACAATTACTAATCTTCACGACAGGTATGGGGGAAAAGAGAATGGCTGAACTAGCGGAAGTAAACGGTCTAGGAAAGCCCTATGAACAATTGCTTCGAAGCGTTCCGATTGCTGTTCGAGGAACGAAAACCCTCCAGCATTTTATGAAAAAAGGCATCACCCCAGCAACAGTAGCCGATCGTGGAACGATGAATCAACTGGAGCATTCGCTTACGATCGAGAATCAGTCCATTGCTCTCCAAATGCATGGGGAAAACGTGCCAGCGTTTATTGAGACGCTTGAACGAGCGAATAATGTTGTTCAAACGATTTATCCTTACGAGCATACTCCGCCAGAAGAAGAAGTGCTCGAACGATTGATTGAGGAGATTGCAAGTGGGCTTTTTGATGCGGTAGCATTTACAAGCGCCATCCAGGTACGGTATTTTTTTGACTATGTTGAAAGAGTAGGAAAGAAAAACGTGATTTTAGAAGCGTTTACTAAAGACATTCTTCCCGTAGCGGTGGGGGAAGTTACGGAGGAAAAATTGAAAGAACAAGGGATTAAGCGAGTATTAACGCCAGCCACACCACGTATGGGCGCGATGGTGATCGAGATGGCTAATTATTATCGTGCATAAAGTGAAGCAGAAAGCCGTCTTCCCCCTTTGGATGACGGCTTTTTGCTTCACTTTAATTTGTTTGTCCTGCCAGTTTTACAAGGACGTGAGCCATATGTTGACGCTCTTCTTCGTTCGCAGCGTTCCATAATTCATTTAAAACCTTTTCTTCACGATTTCGCGGTTCTTCATGCTTCGCTAGATAGTCTGCAACGCGCTTCGCACCTTTTGAAAGACCTTCTTCCCCAAGACCAAGTTTCTCACCTTTGTGGACCTGATCCCCAAGATAATCTTTAAATGATTTGAAGTTGTTCATGATGTCATCTTTCTTATCTTCACTCATATGGGCAACTGCCTGTTTTGGATCTTTCTCTGCCATTTTCATTCATCTCCTTTGCTAGTGTTCATTCGCTTGCCTTTTCGAAATTATGCTTTTTTCCAATAAGCTGATTCTTTGCTTGATCGAAGAGGAGGAAAGGTTTCTCCGCTTTGAAGGCTAATGTGCTTCTCGTCTTCGGTGGGGTTGCTGTTGCTTCCATTTGTTAAACCATCAAATTCATACTTGCCGTTTTCTGGAGCTTTTTCACCTGTTTTGTAACGATCTTCCATTTCACTCATCTCCTTTAGTTTTGTTAAGTACATAAGGTATGTAACCGGAAAGGCAAGGGAGTAAACCCAATATATGGATTGTTAGCACATTGTAATAGACTGTTATGGTTTTGTGATGTTTAAGTGCGGATGAAAGAAGAGAGGAGAACCCAATCGGGTTCTCCTCTCTAATCTTCCACGTATTCCAACAAGTCTCCTGGCTGACAATCGAGTGCCTGACAGAGCGCATTTAATGTTGTGAAACGAACAGCTTTTCCTTTTTCATTTTTTAATATGGATAAATTCGCCGGCGTAATTCCTACGAGTTCAGATAGTCGATTAAGCGACATTTTCCTCTTAGCCATCATCACATCTAATTTAATTCGAATCATCTTCCATCGCCTTTGCTGTTAGATTGTTTGTTCATTTTCTTCAACGGCGTTGACAGCGTACTTTAAGGCAGAGGCGATAAGGATAAGTACAATGCCGCCTATTATCGTATCAATATAGTTTAATGTTGAATATTGGATCGTAGCATTCGTGATTTTTAGCAATTCAAGCGTTCGAGATGTGATCTGTTCATCTATGTAAGTTGATACCGTTCCTAATACGATGGTTATGACGCCAAGCTTCCAAATGATCGCTACGTTCTGCTGGAGAAAAAGGCTTTTCAAATATATATTTTTTAATAACTTCCGCATCAACCATAAAAATAGCATCATAAAGAGGACGCTAGTAGATATTGAAATAAACGATAAAATCAAAAAAGATTTTTCGTCATAAAGATCCGGCTGATTTTGGAACGATAGCTGAATGTAACTGAAAATGGGTTCATAAGGACGGAAAGATTTTGCCAGGGCACTATCAGCAAACCAAATAAGTGACACGTGTTCTAGTGTTGTAAAAACAAATAGTAAACCTATGATATAAAACAGGATCAAGCAAATTTTCGATAAAAGATTAAACCCAAATTTCCATTTCATTCGTAAACTCCTTTTTAACAGTGATGTTTGATTAACATTATTTTACTACAAATCTCTTCCTGTATCGATACTTTTTTATTGAAAAACAATAATTTTATATTGAATAAAATAATTTTTACTGATATCTTAAATATTAGGAAATATTGGAATTGGTGATGAGAATAGGAGGCTAGAGTATGGTGGGGGGGGAAAGAAACGGTCTAGTAGATGCACTGCGAGGCTGGAGTTTATTTGGGATCCTAATCGCAAACCTTTTAATCTTTCAATATGGTATTTTCGGGAAAGATGAGATTTCATTTTTTCAGTTATCGTCTTTGGATTATGGGGGATATGTAGCGATTAAAATGTTGATTGAAAACTCGTTTATGCCGATTTTTACATTTTTATTTGGGTATTCATTGATTTTGATGAGCAATCGGTTAAAAGAAAAAAACCGTCGCGTCAAGTGGCATCTTTTTCGAAGATTCCTCGTTTTAATCGCATTCGGTGTGCTGCATGCTACCTTCCTTTGGGAGGGAGATATTTTACTTCTTTATGGCGCAATGGGCATGCTCCTTCTGTTTTTTACCAATCGAAAGCGAAAGACCATTCTCGTATGGTGTGTGGTGCTGTTTTCCATCATAACCCTTATTAGTTTCATAGGGGGTGAAGAAGAGGCGCTCATAAGTGAAGATAACATCGATGTTTACCTAAAAGATACGATGACAATTTATGGATCGGGCTCTTATGAAATGATAAAAAACCACCGAAACGATGTGGATCCCATGGAAATGAGTGGAGGGGAAGCGTTTATTGTTGTCTTGTTTATGCCCATTCTTATTCTTCCGATGATGCTTCTTGGGATGTACGGAGCGCATGTTGGCTGGCTTCAAGTCTCGAGACAAAAGCTTTTTCAATACATAGCGAGTAGTTGTGTTCCGATCGGACTGTTCTTGAAAGCATCCTTCTACCTATCAAAAGAGATTATTTGGTTACCAGATATGAGCTTAATCGGTGGAAGTGTTTTATCCATCGGCTACATAGGTTTATTTAGCTACTTATATAGCAACTCACGTCATGGTCAAGTTTTTTACGGATTTGAAAGCTTAGGCAAACTCTCGTTAACAAACTACATCTTACAAACGGTTGTATGTACTTCGGTTTTCTATGGCTATGGATTCGGTTTGTTTGGACGAATGGGTGTGCTTCTTTCCATTCTCTTTGGAGTTGGACTTTTCACTCTTCAGGTTGTAGGAAGTGTGTTCTTCTTAAAACGGTTTAGACAGGGTCCGCTTGAAAAGGTGATGCGGACGGTTGTTTACTTAGAAAATCCATTTCAAAGCAGGAAAAAAAGACAATTAAAAGATGAAATGAAAGTCAGTTAGAGGAGTGGCAGCATGGCAGTAGAAATTAGTAATCCAAATCTTAGATTATCCAAGGACGTCGTAAAGGTATGGACAATAAATGAAATCATTGGAAACGGTATAGGCTTTCTAGTTCTAGGTGTTCTCTTCTACCTGGACCATCGTTTTTTATGGTGGGAATGGGTCGGATGGCTTCTTCTTGTTGCCACCGGGATTTCAGTCATAACGGCTATTTGGGATATATTCTTTCACCCAAAACTGAAATACAAACACTGGCGGTACGAAATAGACGAAGAATATTTGAAACTGCGGCACGGAGCAATCAACGAACAACACCAGCTTGTACCAATGAGCAAAGTTCAATCCGTTGCGACAAAACAGGGTCCGATTTTAAGACGTTATCGGTTGTATGCTTTAAGCATCGAAACAATGGGCTCGTCCCATCTCATCCCTGCCTTATCGAAAGATGAAGCCTTTCAATTACGTGATACTATTGCACGCTATGCAAAGGTAACAGAGGAGGGAGAATGATGGGTTATCACAGATACTCGCTCTGGATCATTGCTTTTGATAGTTGGAAGCTTGGAAAGAGTGCGATCTTCTTTCTTGTGTACTTTTTCCTTATTAAAAGAGGGTCGGATTCTTTTTTGTTTGTCTATGGTCGTCCGGCTGTTCTTCTTCTTCTCGGACTTTCCGTCATTCGCATTGTTTTAAAGTGGTTCACCCATAAGTACAGGCTGGATGAGGATGCCTTTCATTTAAAGGAAGGGATCTTCACCAAATCAAAACGAACCATTCCATTTAACAAAATTGAAAACATCAATGAACATACGTCTTTTTTCCACCGCTTAACTGGAACAACTTCCATTATTTTTGAAACAGGAATGAAGGGAGACGAGGCGGCGGTTGAATTTAACATCCTGTCTCGCGCCAAGGCAAATGAACTGAAGGAGCGTGTAGGTACAAAAAAAGAGACGGAAGAATCGGTGGTAACAGTAGAAACAAAGGAGGAAGCAGAAAGAGAAGTACATTTTAGGGCTGAAAAAAAGGATCTCTTGAAAGCATCGTTTACTTCCCTAAGCTTTCTCTTCCTTCTTCCTTTGATTGCTAGTTTTTATTCCAAACTAGATGACATTTTTGAAGTTGAAGAAGATGCGGAGGGATTGGTTTCTCAGCTATTACAGTCTGGCTGGCTTATTGCAACGATTGTCGTTCTCGTGATTCTCATATCGATTGCGTTTGGGATTAGTCGAACGTTTCTAAAGTACGGAGGGTTTGAAATTGCATCGGATTCCGATCGCATTTACATACAAAAAGGGGTGCTGGATGCGACAAAGTTTTCGATATCAAAACATCGCGTTCAGGCAATCGAAATTCATCAAACGATGCTGAAGCGCTTATTGGGTCTAGCAGAGGTCAAACTAACGAGTGTTGGCGAAGCGCGATCTGATGAACAAAAGCTTGAAAGTAATTCCCTGTACCCTTTTTTACCTGTTCATCGAGCCTATGACATGATTGAAGAAATCTTGCCATCCTATCAAATCACAAGAAAGATGGATCGCCTGCCACGAATCTCCTTGCTCATTCGACTACTGAAACCAAGCTTTATCTGGATCATTGGAACTGGGGTCCTATGGTATTTCAAGCCGAATGTCTTACCTATTCCATGGTGGATTCTTTCGGTGGTCCTCCTTCTGATTGTTAGTGTGATCCGATATTTGGATTACAAGCATACGAAATACACGTTGAATGCCTCTTTTGTTCAATTCAAAACAGGAGGGTTATCTACCTCATTGTTTCTAACAAAGCGAAGCAAGGTAATTGAAATCAGCGTGAAGCGAAACTTTGTTCAAAAGTGGTTCGGATTGGCTTCCGTTGATCTGGTGAATCGTTCAAAACCGATCCATCATTCAGCGATTGAAGATGTTCCTCATGAACTCGCTGGTTCCTTTTATCACTGGTATCAAGGTAGAGGAAAGGAAGTTGAATTCATAAAAAGATAGAAGGGATTGGTACGCAGTGGAAAAAGAAAATGAGAAGAAAAGGGGTTTATCATGGTAACAATTGGTTTAAGAGAGTTTCAAAATCTATTTAAAAGCATTCGTTCAGTTATTATTATTCTATTTATTTTTAGTGTAACGCTAGGAATGGCACAATTAATAAGTAAATATAAAGATGTTCTCGGTGCAGTTGGTGGATTAGACGGGGATGTTTACATGGGCGGTTTGCTATTCCTTATGATCGCGGCCGGGCCGTTATTCGTTGCTAGCCTTTCTCACAGTGCGATTAACCAGGAAATTCATTCACGAACCATCCGTTTTCTAGCGACAAAGGTTTCGAGGGAGAAAATTGTTCTTGGTAAATTTCTTGGAACCGCCCTGTATTGGTTCGTGTGTCTTTTTGTTGCTACGCTCTTAATTCTTCCGTTTACAAAAGGGTTTTATTTCAATCAGTTTATGGAAGCTCTTATTTTTATCCTTTATTTTGTAGGACTTGCTATATTTCTTTCTACCTTGATTCCAAAGCCTGGGATGACTATGTTTCTCGGAATCCTTCTCGCCATCCTATTCCCAATTATTGGCTTGTGGAGTCTGGGGTCAGATAATTTCTTCATTGATCTAGTAAGCTATGTAACGCCTTATTATTATTATAGTTTAGGTGACCATTTCTACACATACGTTGTGTTGATCTTCCCTATTTTGTTCGTGTTAGCGAGCCTATTACTCATTAGAAAGAAGGACTTTTAATGTACGCTTTAGAAACAAAAGGATTAACCAAAATCTACGGGAGTAAGAAAGTAGTCAATGAAATTGATCTAAAGGTAGGACAAGGGAGCGTCTTTGGTTTTTTGGGTAAAAATGGAGCTGGTAAGTCGACATTTATTAACATGCTAGCGGGATTAATCCATCCTAGTTCTGGCTCGTTTACCATTCTTGGAAAACAACATCATCAGAATCAAAAAATCGGCGTTCTACCAGACTACTCAACGTTTTATGATGATTTAACAGCTTTGCAACACCTTAAATATTTTAGCAAACTTTTGAATGTGAAATTAACAAAATCAGAACTTCTTGACCTTTTACAAAGAGTTGAATTAGAGGATGCCGCAAACGTAAAAGCAAAGAAATTTTCTTTTGGTATGAAAAAGAAGCTGGGAATCGCGCAGGCTCTACTCAACAAACCGGACATTCTTTTTCTTGATGAACCGACCTCAGGAGTAGATGCGAACGCCGTATTAACGATTCATCGGTTAATTCAAGACATTTCTAAAGAGGGTACAACCATTTTCTTAACCTCTCATAATCTAGATGAGGTTGAGAAGCTGTGCGATGATATTGCGATCATGAACCAGGGTGTTATAACAGTGCGAGGAAGTATGCAGCAATTAAGAGATAAGCATCAAAACAAATTAATCGTGTCTCTTAAGCATACGCAGGTGAATGCTACGCAAATGAGTTCGCTAAGACCTCAATTAGAAGACCTAGCTAGCGCTATTGAGTGGGGGGAGAATTTAACAACTCTCACGGTTGATGGTGAATGGCTTATTCCAGAGATTAATCGAAGCTTTTTGCATGCGAATGTGGATGTTTTTCGGATCGTAGTGGATGAACCATCCCTTGAAGAAATTTTTATTAAGATCGGTGAAAATCAGCGGTCAGCCTCATGAAACTCGATGATGGGTCGAGAAGAAACGGCGTAACAGAGTAAATAAATTCCTATTCTTTTCTTCCAATGATAGGATAGCAGTATCAACAAAATGAGGTGATTTAGATGAAAAGGATGAAATTAGGGACTAGTGAGTTAGAAGTTGGGGAAATTTCATTAGGCTGTATGCGCATGAGTGAGCTTAGTGAAAAGGATGCTGCATATGTGATTGAAAATGCTATCGACAATGGAGTTGATTTATTTGATCATGCTGACATCTACGGCGGTGGGAAATCGGAGGAAGTATTCGCAAACGCCATTTCTGCAAACGATGATGTACGTGAGAAAATGAAAATTCAAACGAAATGTGGTATTCGAAAAGGGTTTTTCGATTTCTCAAAAGATCATATTTTGGAATCTGTTGATGGGAGTCTAAGTCGGTTAAAAACAGACTATGTTGACACGTTACTCTTACATCGTCCTGATGCTTTGTTCGAGCCTGAAGAAGTAGCGGAAGCCTTTTCACGTTTAAAGGAAAGTGGGAAAGTACGTCACTTTGGGGTAAGCAATCAGAATCCGATGCAAATGGAATTGTTGAAAAAGTATATCAAGGACGATCTTATTATCAATCAGCTTCAATTAAGTGTTGTACATACGCCGATGATTGATGCAGGTTTTAATGTGAACATGCAAAATGAACCAGCGATCGTGCGCGACAGTAATGTTCTTGAGTATTGTCGTTTGAATGACATTACGATTCAAGCCTGGTCACCTTTCCAGCATGGGATGATTGAAGGGCCTTTTGTTGGAAATGATGCTTTTCCAGAAGTGAATGCAAAGCTTCAGGAGCTAGCTGAGAAATACAATGTCACAGACTCAACCATTGCGATTGCATGGATTTTGCGTCACCCAGCGAATATTCAGCCGGTTGTCGGCACAATGAATCCTGAGCGATTAAAGGATATTTCTAAAGCATCAGATATGGAGTTAACAAGAGAAGAATGGTATGAGCTTTACCGTGCTGCAGGTAATAAGCTTCCTTAATATAGCTCACAAAAAGCGTCGTTTTTCCTAAAAGGAATGACGCTTTTTTTATTGAATTCCCATGAACTAGAGGCGATCCACCGATTCTGACAATCGATCACCAACGTAGACAATTTACCTATGAACTTTGCGCTGTTTTAGTAGAATACCTGACGATTTAACTAGATAATTTTTCCATAAATAAGCATTTGGATGCAAGGGAAGTGGGATTTAAAGCAAGAACTCCTTAGATGAGATAAATTAAGGAGGGATTTGTGTGAATTGGAAAAGATGGATGAAGCCACTAATACAAGGAGTAGCGGCTAGTAGTTTACTCATTGGACTCGCATTACCTGCTTCAGCAGCAGAGCCCAGTCAGAAGGAAAGGTCACTTGAGGGGAATGGGGCATATGTTCCGGCGGAAGCGCCAAGTGTCGCATTACCTGAAAAGCCCTTTCAGTTACAAAAGCCTTCGAAAAAGGAAGGCGTACTTGGGCCAGCAAAGCCATCATATGTAATGGATGTGACTTACAATTCGACTACTCACGAGGTTAAGGGAAAACTAGAGGTTACGTTTAAGAACAACATTAAAAACAATCTCAGTGAGCTGTATTTCAATCTTTGGGGAAATGCCGAAACGTTTGAAGAAAACGGAGGAAGCATGGATGTCTCCAAAATTAAGGTGAATGGAAAGAAAGCAAAATTTGAGGTGAATGAAACGGCGTTACATATCCAAAATCTTTCACTTGAGAAAAATAAGAAATCCACGGTAACGATGAACTTTAATGTTAGCTTGCCAGAACAGCAGGATCGATTTGGGTGGTATGGGGAGACGGTCTCTCTAGGAAACTGGTTCCCGATCTTAAGCGTCTACGATGATGAAGGGTGGAATGTCGATCCATATTATCCGTATGGGGAAGCGTTCTATTCGCTCTCTGGAAAGTATGATGTAACCGTGAAAACCGATAAGGATCAAGTCATCGCAGCAACAGGAGAAGAAGTTGGAAAACCTGTTATTAAAGGAAATCAAGCGACGCATCGCTATAAGGCGAAAGATGTTCGTGACTTTGCGATGGAAATGAATCCGAATTATCGTGTCATTTCTTCGAAAGTAAAGGGTATAAAAGTGAATGTCTACTATTCTAGTGATCACGCGAAGTATGCTGCGTCGCTACTAGAATCGGGAGTAGATAGCCTTGAACTATTTAGTGAGAAATTTGGAAAATACCCGTGGCCCGAACTGGATATTGTGACGATGGAAGGTTGGTTTGGCGGGATGGAATATCCTCAGCTTGTGATGATTAGTCTTGCTGGAGATCGCCCGCTTGAGTGGGCAAAGTCCGTTAACGCACATGAAATTGGTCACCAGTGGTTCTATGGCATTATTGGAAACAATGAGTATGATGAGCCGTGGCTCGATGAATCATTCGCAAGCTTTGCCGCAGCTCTGTACGATGACGAATTGGATGAGCTTGACGTAGCGCCACATCCTGATCAAGATTACCATTTATCAAGTCAAATTGCTGACTTCACAGCGAGAGCAGATGAAGGAGGCATTAATGCTTACTATTATATGATCTACGACTATGGCTCAAGTACGATCAACGACCTTCGTCAGGAGCTTGGAAACAAAGTTTTTTACGATGCTATGCAGCGTTATTTCAAACAACAAAAGTTTGGTGTATCGACTACGAAAGATTTTATTTCTTCAATGGAAAAATCAACAGATCGTGATTTAATGCCGTTTTTCAGAGAGCACCGCGTCTATTTGTCGGATCAGGAATAGACTGAAGAACAGAGCGATCATACCTCATCGGTGTGATCGCTTTTCTGATGATGTAAGCAGGCGCTATTTAAAATGGTATGATAGAAATAATAGCTTCACTAAACGTAACGGAGGGTCTATCATGCAGCAATTGAAACAAATTGGGAATCGCTTTTATTATCAAACGCCGGTTTCAGAAACAGACCGACCGATTCTAGGGATGGTAGTCGGAGATGAAAAGTCATTCATGATTGACGCAGGAAATTCAGAAGCTCATGCGAGTTATTTTCTAGAGGAGCTTTCACACCGCGGGCTTAAAAGACCTGATATGGTAGCACTTACCCACTGGCATTGGGATCATATATTTGGGTTATCCGCGCTAAGAGATACGGTTTCGATTTCTTCTTTTCAAACGAAAGAAGAAATGGCAAAGCTTCTTCCCTTATCATGGTCTGATGCAGCTCTTGATCAGCGTGTAGAAGAAGGAACGGAAATTGAATTTTGTGCAACCGCCATTAAGAAGGAATTTATGAATCATCGTGATATAACGGTTACGCTTCCGACGGTAACCTTTGAAGAAAAGCTAGAAATCGATTTAGGTGGCGTGACGTGTGTCCTTCAACATGTTGGCGGAGACCATGCGGCTGACTCGGTTGTCGTTTACATAAAAGAAGAAAAAATTCTATTTTTGGGCGACTGCTTTTATCCTGATATTTTTTCTAGTAAAACGAACTACACGGTGAAGACGACAAACCGACTGCTTGATGTACTAGAAGGCTTTGAGGCCGAATGGGTCATTCTCTCACACGGTGAAGCCATGACAATCGAAGCGTTTGCGAAAGAAGTGAAACTTCTACGAAAGGTTTCTTCCCTTACGGATGTGTGGAGCGGGAATCAGCAAAAGATGCAAGTAGCTTTTGAGAAAAGCGTTGGAAGAAAGCTAGATGAAGAAGAACTTGAAGTGATTCAAGAATTCGTAAACGGGTATCATCTCTAAAAGCTTTGCAAAAGGAGGGAAGGCAGTTGGCCATTGTTCATGTTGAAAACGCGTATTATCAGCGACAGAATCAAATGATCTTATCTGATATTTCTTTTACGATTGAGCACGGCCAGCACCAGGCGATCATAGGGTTAAATGGCTCAGGTAAAACGACGCTGCTTCAATTAATTTATGGTGGGATCTGGCCGCTGCTTCGGTATTCCCCGGTTATCGAAGTGTTTGGTCAACGACTAGGACAAACCGATTTGAATAAACTGAGAAGATCGATTGGATGGGTTAGCAGTGCTTTTACTGAACGAATCTCACCCATGCAAGAGGTAACAGAAGTTGTGATGAGTGGGAAATTTGCTTCCGCTGGTCTTTATGAGCATGTGACAGAAGAGGATAAAGTGCAGGCGGAGAAACTCATGAAAGAGTGGGGATTGCAGCATTTGCATCATAAGCCCTTTCAGATCTGCTCTCAAGGAGAAAAGCAAAAAATTCTGATTACGCGAGCCTTAATGGCTTCACCAAAGCTACTTATTCTAGATGAACCGTGTACGGGTCTTGATTTGTATTCACGTGAAAAGCTCTTAGGTCAAGTGGAGCGACTTGCAAAACAGGAAAATAGTCCAACAATGATCTACATTACGCACCATATTGAAGAAATTCCTCCTGCCTTCACTCATGCGATGTTAATGGAAAATGGAACGATTGCGGCAAAAGGAAACAAAGAGGATGTCATCACATCCGGAAATCTAAGTAAAAGCATGAATCTACCGCTCAACGTGACGTGGAACAAAGGGCGTGCGTGGGTTCAAGTTATACCAAATGAGGAGGAGTCAACAGTTAGATAAAAGTTATCGATAAGGAGGTTTCATGAAACGATTTAATAAACTAATGTACGGTTGGTTTTATATTATAAGCCCACTAGGATTTGTAATAGGAAGTATTCTGTGGAAGTACTATTTGTCGGATTTTCCTCTTATTGAAAGTGTTACAGATACCCTTTCCATTCTTGGAATCTATTATTTCTTCATGAGCATTCTCTGGTTTTTCAACATGAATAAGGTTGAACGTGTTTCCCGTGAGATGGAAAATACGCCTGAACCACAGCAAAAGATGGATCAAAATGAAAAATTTTAACTCACTCACTTATAAAGAAATCACTATTCGATATGTGGTACTGACGATTTTGCTATCGACTACAATCTTGATGGTAAAGTACAATCTACCGCTTTGGGCCTATTCCGCTTGTATGGGCATTGCCATCACGGGCGTTGGGTTGAACCTTCAGAAGTGGCTGCAAGGGAAGCCGAGAACAACTTCCCTCAAGGGAGTTGTAACACGAACCGCTACACTTTCTCTCATGGCTATTCTCTTACTAGTCGTCCCCTTTCATTACTCGATCGAGATCAATGTGGGATTGATTCTCCTTTTCATTATCGTCAATGTGATTGAATTCATTCAACTCAAAAAGAAGCATCAGCTGTCGCGAAAATAGACCTAAATCATTTGACTCATTTTTCTTAATGACTGTTTGCTATCACCATGTTTCATTTAATTGAATGGTGATAATTTTCTAATAATACGTTGACATTTTATGAAACAAAAGATATGATTTGAAACAATCATTGTTATCAAAACTTTATAGCAACATTTCTTATCAAGAGAGGTGGAGGGACTGGCCCTTTGAAGCCTCGGCAACCGATGAGTTGAATCGTCAACTCATACTGTGCCAAATCCAGCAGGGGAATCCTGAAAGATAAGGAGATTGGCGCTGTTCTTACAAACCTTTCTTCTTATGCTTAAAGAAGAGAGGTTTTTTAGTGTTCATTATACAAGAAAGGAGCATGCTTTGAATTCATACGGCTATAAATCCGGGTAAACAACTTGTATTACATTGAATTAAATAGGTGAGGTGGATTGTATTGCATTTGCAGGTTATGAATAGTCCTTTTGATCAAGAACAAACCGAACTTTTAAATCGTCTATTACCAACGTTAAATGAAACGCAAAAAATTTGGCTGAGCGGGTACCTTTCAGTTCCGGGAGCCGAAGCAGCAGCGGCTACTGAAACACCTTCAGCGGAAGAGGCGTTCTCAGTGAAGGAACCGAAAACGCGTGAAATCACGATTCTATATGGCTCTCATACGGGAAATTGCCAGGCGCTGGCAGAATCTTTTTTTGAGCGTCTTGAGAATGATAAGTATCAGGTCAAACTTTCATCCCTTGATGATTTTAAACCAAAGTCACTTAAGAAAGTAGAAGACCTTTTATTGATTACAAGTACGCACGGAGACGGGGATCCTCCTGATAACGCCTTAAGCTTTTATGACTTTATCCAAAGTAAGCGCGCTCCAGAATTAGGAGAACTTAGATTTTCTATCCTATCACTTGGAGATAGCTCGTATGAATTTTTCTGTCAAACTGGGAAAGATTTTGACAGACGTCTGGAAGAATTAGGAGCTACTCGACTATATCCTCGTGTCGATTGTGACCTTGATTTTGAAGAGCCTGCAGAGGAATGGTTTGAAGGCGTAATGGGCGTGCTGAACGAATCTCAGATAACAAGTGAAGCGCCGACTAAAGAAGGAGTGACGAAAACGAGTCAGTCCTATTCTAGAACGAATCCGTTTAAAGCAGAGATCTTAGAGAATATCAATTTGAACGGACGAGGATCAAATAAAGAAACGCGTCATCTTGAGCTTGATCTTGAAGGATCCAATCTCGTATACGAACCAGGCGACAGTCTTGGGATTTATCCTGAAAATGATACCGCGCTTGTGCTTCAACTGATGGAAGAAATGAATTGGGACCAAGACAGCGAGGTGGTGATAAACAAGCAAGGAGACGTGCAGTCTCTTCAGGAAGCGTTGACGAAGACGTATGAGATTACAAGTCTCACAAAACCATTACTTAAAAAGATTGCGGAGCTTACGAAGAGCGCAGAGCTTCTTAAGATGGTGAAGGCCGAAGGAGAAGAGCTTAAGACATATATTTATGGAAGAGATCTTATTGATCTTGTGAAAGATTACGGACCTTGGAAAATCACTGCAGAGGAATTTGTGAAGGTATTACGTAAAATACCAGTCCGTCTTTACTCGATTGCAAGCAGTCCGAAAGCAAGTGAAGACGAAGTTCACCTTACAATTGGAGCGCTACGATATGACGCACACGGTCGCGCTCGGACGGGTGTTTGTTCAGGACAATGCGCTGAGCGCTCACAGCCAGGAGATCAATTGCCGATTTTTGTTCAGCGGAACGAGAATTTTAGGTTGCCAAACAATCCAGATACACCTGTCATCATGATCGGAGCAGGTACTGGAGTAGCACCGTATCGTGCTTTTCTACAGGAGCGAGAAGAAACTGGCGCAAGTGGCAATACGTGGTTGTTCTTTGGTGAACAGCACTTTGTCACCGATTTTCTGTACCAGGTCGAATGGCAAAAGTGGTTAAAAGAGGGGGTGCTGACACGTATGGATGTGGCTTTTTCACGTGATACGGAGGAAAAAGTGTATGTGCAGCATCGCATGCGTGAGCGAAGTAAAGAACTATACGAGTGGCTTCAGAAAGGAGCACACATTTACGTATGTGGGGATGAGAAATATATGGCAAAAGATGTTCATATTGCACTTGTCAACATTCTTGAGGAGCAAGGCAACTTGAGTGAGTCTGAAGCAGAGGCTTATTTAGCGGATCTGCGAAACGCGAAACGCTATCAGCGTGATGTGTACTAAGCGTGATGGAAGGAGTTTGATTATGACGAATAAATCGGTAACGAAAGACGGAAACCCGAGTGAAATGGAAAAAATCAAAGATGAAAGCCGCTATTTACGAGGTTCTCTTGTGGAAAGCTTTGCAGATCCGATAACAGCCTCCATTCCCGATGCGGATACAAAGTTATTAAAGTTCCATGGAAGTTATATGCAGGACGATCGTGATATTCGTCAGGAGCGGAAGCAGCAGAAGCTTGAACCAGCTTATCAGTTTATGGTTCGCGTCCGATTGCCCGGGGGCGTTGCGACTCCGGAGCAGTGGTTAGTGATGGATGATCTGGCGAATCGATATGGAAACGGTACGTTAAAGCTTACAACCCGTCAAACCTTTCAAATGCATGGAATTTTAAAATGGAATATGAAGAAGAGCATTCAGGCAATGGATTCTGTCCTAATGGATTCCCTTGCAGCTTGTGGCGACGTGAATCGTAACGTGATGTGTAACGCCAATCCGTATCAATCCGATATTCATGCAGAAGTGCACGGATGGGCTAGGAAACTAAGCGATGATCTGTTACCGAGAACGCGCGCCTACCATGAAATTTGGTTAGATGAAGAAAAGGTACTTGATCGAAAAGAAGAAGAGATTGAGCCAATGTATGGACCACACTATTTACCACGAAAATTTAAGATTGGCGTAGCGGTTCCACCATCAAACGACGTGGACATTTACTCCCAGGATCTCGGCTTTATTGCGATTCTTGAAGATGGCAAACTTCAAGGGTTCAATGTCGCCGTAGGAGGTGGAATGGGCATGACGCATGGTGATACAAGTACGTATCCGCAGCTGTCGCGAATCATTGGTTTTTGTTCACCTGAACAAATTGTAGACGTTGCAGAAAAGATCATTACGATTCAGCGTGACTATGGTAATCGATCAGAACGAAAAAATGCTCGCTTTAAATATACAATTGATCGAAGAGGACTTGATTGGGTTCGTAACGAATTGCATAGTAGACTCGGGTATGAATTAGAAGAGTCCCGCTCCTACCATTTCGATCATAATGGCGATCGCTATGGGTGGGTTAAAGGTGATGGCAAATGGCACTTAACCTTGTTTATTCAAAATGGTCGCATTGTCGATCTAGAAGATTATCAGATTATGACCGGACTACGTGAAATTGCGAAAGTTCATACAGGTGATTTTAGACTAACACCAAATCAAAATCTTATCATAGCGAATGTCTCAGAAGAAAAGAAAGCGGAAATTGATGAGCTTGTCGCTGCATACGGTCTGACAGACGGGAAACAAAATTCCGCACTGCGCCGTAATTCCATGGCCTGCGTGGCTTTCCCGACATGCGGTTTAGCAATGGCTGAAGCTGAGCGTTATTTGCCTTCTCTCATTGATAAAATCGAAGAGATCGTGGATGAAGCGGGACTTAGAGAAGAAGAGATTGTGATTCGCATGTCAGGCTGTCCGAATAGCTGTTCACGTCCCACATTAGGGGAGATTGCTTTTATTGGAAAAGCGCCTGGTAAGTACAACATGTATATGGGTGCTGGATTTGTAGGCGATCGATTAAGCAAGCTTTATAAAGAAAACATTGGTGAAGAAGAAATCCTTGCTTCGCTAAAACCGATTCTATTTAACTATGCAAAAGAAAAAGAGGAAAATGAGCATTTCGGTGATTATGTGATTCGAGCTGGATATGTTGAAGCAGTGCGATCAGGCCTTGATTTTCATAGTTAAGGCATTCACAAAAAAGAACCCAAAGATCACGCGTGTGAACTTTGGGTTTCACTTTTTTTATAAAAAAACGGAGGTGCGAGTATGACTTATAGCTTAGTATCCCATTTAACTTGTCCAAAGTGTAGTGAAACATATGATGTCGATACGATCCAACAACTCTGTGTTTGTGGATCGCCACTTCTCGTTGAGTATAAGCTTGATGAAGTGAAGAAGCACGTTACAAAGGAAATGATCGCAGAACGGGAGCAGTCCCTGTGGCGCTACCATGAGCTGCTTCCTATAAGAAAGATAGAAAATAAAGTGAGTTTTGAAGAAGGCATGACGCCGTTTCTCTTCCTCCCTAGGCTTGGTGAGGAGATAGGGATTCCAAACTTGTACATAAAAGATGAAGGTATGGTGCCGACTGGCTCGTTTAAAGCAAGAGGAGCGGCAGTTGGGGTTTCAAAAGCAAAAGAACTTGGTGTTCAGAACTTAGCGATGCCGACAAATGGGAACGCGGGTGCTGCCTGGTCGCTTTATGCTGCAAAGGCTGGATTAGAAGCTCATATTGTGATGCCGGTTGATGCTCCTGAAATGACGAGAAAAGAAGTAAGTATTTCCGGTGCTCATCTTTATCTTGTGAACGGTTTGATTAGTGACGCAGGCAAAATCGTAGGTGATCTTGTGAAAGAGCGAGGATATTATGATGCGTCTACGCTAAAAGAGCCCTATCGTATTGAAGGTAAAAAGACAATGGGGTATGAAATAGCGGAACAGCTAAATTGGGAACTTCCTGATGTGATTCTTTATCCGACAGGAGGAGGAGTTGGCCTAATTGGCATTTATAAAGCGTTTCTTGAGCTTCAGAAGCTCGGTTGGATCAAAGAAGAGAAGCTTCCAAAATTAGTTGCAGTTCAAGCAGAAGGCTGTGCGCCCATCGTGAAAGCGTTCGATGAAGGGAAAACAGAATCGGAGTTCTGGGAGAATTCAACCACACTTGCGTTTGGGATTAATGTTCCAAAAGCCATTGGCGATTTTCTTGTTCTGGACGCAATCTACCAAACGAATGGCTGTGCGATTGCCGTTTCAGAAGAAGAGATCCGTGCATCGCAAAGGGAGGTTGCTCGTCTAGAGGGGCAATTTATATGTCCGGAAGGTGCCGCTACGTTTGCAGCAGCCGAAACTCTCAAAAAACATGGTTGGATAAAAGAAGAGGAACAGGTCGTTTGTTTGAATACGGGTCTCGGGATAAAATATCCGGAGGCGTTTGAAGTAGATGTGAAAACGATGGAGCCTTTTGAACGTATCAAATCATAACGATAGGAGCCCCGTCCTTATTGAACTGTAACCTATAATTTGGACAGTTTATAAAAAGGACCTATGCTGCTAGTAAGTGACCTCGGTATTGAACCGGGGTCATTTTATTTAATCCCCATTGATATCTTCTATGGTTGTAACGCTTTAT
>NZ_JAQQWU010000012.1 GCF_028610625.1 Guptibacillus spartinae | reverse complement strand
TAGTCCATGCCGCAATAACTTGGCAATCCATTCTGCATCGCATACATCCGTTTTGCGACCAGGGACGTTTTTAATTCTTTGCGCATTAGCGAGAGTAATATCGAAATAATCTTCGAGAATATTATAAATCGGTTTCCAGTAGATCCCTGTGCTTTCCATTGCGATGTGGGTCACTTGTCGATCTTCCAACCACTTCAAAAGACGAAATAAATCTTTTGTCAACGTCGGAAAGGTCTCTGTCTCTTTCGTAACATTGCGTTGGTCGTCTTCTAGTAAAACACAGGCCACTATGGTTTCAGAATGGACATCTAAGCCAGCACACTGTTTATACAAAACTTCCATGTTCAAAGCCATCCTTTATGAGATAGATTCCGTAAACAGTGGAAGGAATTTGAACTTAAACATTTTTCTGTTCGTAGTCATCTCTCGTTAGAGAGAGCTAACAATGGGTTGTGCACCAAATTCCATCCAACAGTTTTTTGTACAGGGTCGAACCACCATTAAAGAGCACGTTGAAACTCACTGTTCACGGTATCTCCATTATGGAAGGAATGCTCTATTTTCATTCTTGGGTTGAGAGTGAAAGATCATGAAAGTTTTTTGATGAAAATATTAAACGATAGAGTGAAAAACAGACGGTTTAATTCGAAACGTTGGTTATAGAGGAGAAATAGACGTTACACCTACAAATGGAAAAATGATTGTAGGATTCCCTTATCATTTATCTACGCAATAAATTTGTAACAGTCAATGAACTTCAAAGTTGAAGTGATAAATAGTATATAAATATTGTTTACCTCAAAGATACCTTGAAATCAAGTACTCCATTATAGTGGCTCAAATTACGGAATAAATCTAGCATAAACGTTACTCGTCCTGGACATAATAGATTTAAGATTACTAGATTCAGCACCTGGGAGAGTGAAAAGAATGTTGTTATCACATGTTTGGGAAAAGTATCATTTAGATAAGCAAATTGAGGGATATTCTCCGTTAACGCTTAAGACTTACTATTTTCAGTACATTCAGCTCTTAGGCCACTTTGGCAATGTTGATATGGATGTGATTACGACAGATCATCTTAAAGGTTATTTAGTGAAAATGGGCAGTCATTTAAAGCCTTCTAGTTTAGGACATCGTGTTCGCTGTATTCGCTCGCTATTTAAATGGACTTATGATGAGGGGTTAATTCAGAAAAATCCAGCCGCTAAGTTGAAAGAACCTAAGCTCGGAAAGAGAATTCCAAAATTTTTAAATGAGATAGAAATCGAACACTTGAGAGAAGCCTGTCAGAATACGATGGAAAAAGCGTTGTTTGAATTCTTTTACTCTACTGGTTGTCGTATTGGTGAAGTTGTAAAGCTAAATCGTGAGGATGTTAACTTTCATTCAAATTCAGTCATTGTTCATGGAAAAGGGGATAAGGAAAGAGAAGTATATTTCAACACACGCTGTTCCATCTGGTTAAAACGCTATCTTGATGAGCGTAATGATCTTGAATCCTGCTTATTCATAACGGAGAGAAGACCGAAAAGAAGGATGAGTATTGATCTTGTGCGCTATATCATTAAACGAATTTCCAAGCGGGCAGAACTTGATAAAGTGATTCACCCTCATCAATTAAGACATAGTTACGCAACGCATATGATCAATAACGGAGCTCCTCTTGAAGTGATTCAGAGTTTGATGGGACATGAGAAGAGCGAAACAACAAAGTTATATGCTCAGCTTAGTGGAAAGCTTCGTCACGACTTCTATATAAAATACTTTTAGAAGCGCATTCTGGTTGAATGCGCTTCTGCTATTTATAATCAAGGAAAGGCTACTTGATTTGCTGAAGATCTTCATTTAATTTTTTAGACTCGTTCTTAAAGTACAAATAGAAAGCCGTCCACATGATGCTGTAGGATACAAGAGCGATAATGAGAAAGATCAGTATGTTCGTTACGCCAGGTTGGATCCACCCAATGCCATACGCCAAAATAAAATAGATAACTATTACAGTGAAAAAGTGTAATGCTGTTTGTTGAGGGAGTTTTAGAGAATGGATTTCAAAGTAAAGAGGTGTGACCGTAAACAACCATCCACAGAAAATCGCTCCTAACGAGTTTGTGACAAAAAGGTTTGAATCAAGCGTCGCTTGATCACCTAAGAAAATAACCCCATAGGTTAGTACTACAGCTAGAAACCCTCCGAAAAATAACCCTACCATACTTCTAAACAAAAATGTTTTCATTTACTTTGACCTCCTATTCATTTTTAGAACTTCTCGAATTTTGCTTACATAATGTCTTGAAGCATATTCTTTTTTACCAGATTGAAAGTGTACAGCGAGCGTGCCATTAAAGGATGGTTCGAAATGGCTGATTTCATGCAGATTAGCAAGGACGGACTTCGACAGCCGGATAAATGTATTCATTGGCAAGCTTTCTTCAAGCTCATACAATTTCTCTTTCACTTTAAAAGCGCCATGAGCTGTCGTCGCCATTACTTGATCTCCCTCTGAATGGAAAGAATGCACGTGATTTGGTCTTAAAATGTGCTGCTTTTCGCCTTGTTTACCGACAATGAATTGCATTTTTTCAGTATTGAGATAATCCATAATTTCTTTGATCGAATCATCCAGTTCTCGGCAATGAATGGTTACACTCGTTTCTTCATAATTTCGATCGACATCGAGTAAAATTTTCACATGTTCACATCCTTTGTTTTGCGGCTTTCTTAAGATTAGTATAGATCTGGAAAAGGAGGATGTCATTTGAATAAAGGTAAGACGTCATTTTGTTAGGGTGAGATGCCTTCCGTGGAGTTTTTGTTGCCGGTTAAATGAGCAAAGAAAAGATTGCCAGTAACATAGCATTTTGAAATAATTGGTGGTAGTTGAACGAATAGGCAGGTGTGAAAAATGGGTCACGTTGTAGCGGCTATTTATGTAACGCTAGGATTTCTTTTATTCTCGTTTACTTATTTTGATAATTTTTATTTAATGTGGTTTCAAGAATTGGGTATTGGCATTATTGTATTTGGAGCTGTTTTGCATCTTTATCTCTTTATTAAGTATGAAGATCGTAAGCAAGACAAAAATCAATCATAATAGTTTTAGAAACAGATGCAGGGAGAGTCGTTTTTACTGATATACGGAAGGGGGAAGACCGTTGAAAAGACCGATAGGCGTCACGCTCATTAGCTACTTCTATTTGTTTGGAGCGGTGGTTTTAGTCTTTACCGCTATTTTTTATGACGCAGCTAATACGATTGGAATTGCGGAACGATTTGGCTTACCAAATGCTCCAGAAAGGTTGATGAGGGGTCTCGTCGCTCTTACTTCACTAGTTTTGGTGTATGGATACATCAGGCTAACCATTTGGGGCTACTGGTTCATGATCGCTTATTCCGTAATCTTTGGGTGTATTAGTGCTTTACTCGTTTCCTACCCATCTCCGCAACCTTTCCTCGGAAATATGATTTTTTCAATAATCGTTTTGATGTACACCCTATACGTTAGAAAATCGTTTCGACAAACGTCAAAACAAGGAATATAAATTAAAACGGCTAAGACCATTAGAAAAAGAGAGAAGGCGGGTACAGGGATGATCTTGATTGTTTTTATCTTTATTTTATTCTGGTCTTTAACGAAAACCATCGAGAAAGTTGGATTGAAAATAACAGATCAGCTGCAGGTGCAAAATGACTTGCTAAGAAAAGTAGAAAGTAAACTAGAAGCAAAGAGTGATGAGGGTTCTGAACTTTAACGATGCGCAACGTGATAAGAAAAGAGGAGGGGTTACTTGAAAAGGCACTTCTTTTACGTTACCTTCATCCTTTTTACTGTACTACTTTTAGTCAGTTGTTCAAACGATATAAACGTCCCCACTGGAGAGGACCATACGACTGAGCAGGAAGGGCGATTGTCTCGAGATGATGCTGAAGTTCTCATCTATCATCAGTTAACAAGTGAGGAACAACAGATATACACCGTGGATTTCGTGAAAGAAGAGCAATCGTTCTACTACATTAGGGTGTATGACAGTCAACAAAACGTAAAAAAGACATTTACCGTAAATTCGCTGACCGAAGAAGTTGAGCAAATGAAATGAACTCATTATTTTATATTATTGAACGTACCCTGGTATAGGTCGTTGAGGAGGAGTTATGAAAGTTACTCAAAGAGAGTATAGGGTTGAAAGTTTATGTTACGTCATTCGCTCTGCCGCGGTAGAAGATACCTATCAGCTTTCTAACGTGAGAAGGCAGATTGATGGGGAAACGGAATTTTTAGATCGAGAAAAAGGAGAAGCGGTTTTAGATGATGCTATGTTTAAGCAAATCATTCTTCAAGATACAGAATCCCCAACGAACCTCTTTTTAGTAGCAGAAGTAAATAATAAGATCGTTGGCTACGCGAGATGCGAAGGAAATCAGTTGAAGAGGTTTTTGCACAAAGTAACCTTCGGAGTTGGTGTCTTAAGAGACTATTGGGGCTATGGAATTGGTAGCAGCTTATTAAAGAGTAGCATCATTTGGGCCGATCGTAACAATGTAAAGAAAATCGCGTTATTTGTATCAGAAACGAATACAAAAGCGATTAGCCTTTATCAAAATCATGGATTTGAGGTAGAAGGGATTTTGAAAAAAGATAAACGCTTGTCTAAAGACCAATATGTCAATACGATCGTAATGGGACGAGTGCAAACTGAATAACGTCTTTTCCATAAAACGAAGGCCACCTTATCACTGACAAGGTGGCTCTTCCTATTTCTTCTGTTTTTTGTTTGCTCGATCTTCTTCCTCAGTCTCTAGCATGCCGTAATCGCCATTCATTGCCTGTTCATCTAGATCTGCACCAAATTCATTTGTGAATTTGTTCTTTTGACTGATTTCATCATTCTTTTGTGATTTTTTGTCCATGATCATCACCTCCATTCATTAGGTTGGCTAATCATGGAAAAAGTATACAGGTATTAAGAAAAGTGGGTTATGAAACTTTTCTTAAGCATGGGACGTATGAAAGAGACCATTATTCAAGGAGGATTTGGAGATGTTTGGAGAAAAGCCGACTTGCAGCACGTGTCATAAGGAAATCAAGGGGAATGATGTGGTTTATGTTAAAATGCGCTATCCTTCTTATAAAGGTATGACGGAAATCAAAGCCTATCTAAATAACGAAGGAACGTTCATCTGTGAGAGTTGTTTTAAAAATAATTAAGTCTGCTTCATTAAAAAAGCGCCTCCAGCCCTTAAGAAGAGGGGGAGGCGTTTTTGGGTGATAGACCTTATTGGTAATTAATAATCGCGGGATTCGGATCAAGCTGAAGGACTTCAGCAGGTGTCAGAACCGGTTGATCTTTATTGTAGAAAATTTTAAACCCACCATACTGAACGGGCTCATTTCGAACAAATTTACGGTATAGCGACATTTTCGTTCCATAGTCCCCATAGCCATCAAAGTTTAGGGCGACCTCTACATTATCAGTTGGTTTAATGACTTGCTTATTTGTTACAGCTTTATCCGTAAACTGGTGAACGAGTACAATTTTATCGGGCAAGTCATTTTCTTCTACAAAATTTGAAACATAGTCAACAACTTCTTGTACTTCGCTGCCATCTACACTACCAAGGTCGATACCAGGTGTTTGGCCTTCTTTGACGTGGAACTCAGTATCAATTGCGACATGCACGTAAGGGAGCTTCAACCATTTTTCCAAAAGCTTTACTTGATGAAGAGCTGTATCGCGACCCAGCTGAACATCGAGCATGAGAATGGCATTATGTTTTTTGGCAAGTTCTGCGTATTCATCGATGTCCTCTTCAGAAGTCATGTGATAGTATTTCCCGTTTGGGCCTGGATCACGCTGAGCAATTGTTGTAATTAGCTCAATCGTAGGGATGGCTGGACGGTCTGGATCCGCATCAGAATAAGCCTGCGTTTGTTCTTTTAATTTGGTCATTAGCGCTTCAGGTTCCATCTCGCCCAAAATTCCCATTTGTGTTGAGTTTGGTTGACCGTAATAAGCAACAAGGCGGTAATCTTTTAGAATTCCGTCCGTTTCATCAGTTGTGCCTTCCATTAGCGTTTCACCGACAGGGGTCTTTCTTGTGCGATCTTCCCCGTGCGCTTCTACAACAGGCATTTTCGCTAATTCTTCTTTTGTCATGGTTTCTTTAAGTGGTTTCGCATCTTCGGATGGAGCAAGTGGTTCAAATGGTTGAGCCACTTCTTCTTTTTCATCCTTTTCCTCTACTTTTTTTTCACTTTTTTTACTTTCATCTTCTTTCGCTGCTTGCTGATCTGTTTTTTCGTCAGTTTGCTCGTCGGTTGATGCCGAGTTCGAACATGCGGTAACCAAAGCAACTAAAGCAACGAGAAGAAAAAGGAATAGTTTCCTCAAGATCTTCACATCCTTATGTAAGTTAATGAGATTCATAGATTTGTCAAAACGCCTCTCTCATTCTAACATAGGAAATGGAATACAGTATGAAATGAGTTGAAGAAAAGGGGAAATGAGGTAATCAGTACTAGTTTAGTTGTAAAAAAGCTGCTGCAATTGAAAACAACGAGATCCTCACTACCAGCACCCTGTATTAAGAGGAGAAGCGGAGAGGGTAAGCATGATTTCGAACGGTGTAAGGAAATGAAAAAGAAGCAATGGAAACGTCCCATTGCTTCAAGGTAACTCGTTTTTGGTATCGAAGTAATCCATAATCATTCTTCTATGGCTACCAACCATCTGATCAGGCAGATTCGTAGGAGAGAAGGTTTCAAATGCTAGACTTTCCTTTGATAGGGTGAGGTCTCCATCGTAGTCATTCGTAACATAAGCGGTTGTAACGGAATAAAATTCATCTCCGTTATCCGCTTTCGTGAAAAACTCCTCGCCAGAATAAAGCTTAAAAAGAGTGAGGTTTCGAATCGTTAAACCAGTTTCTTCAAAAGCCTCCCGTATCGCAGTTTCTTCAGTTGATTCCCCTGGATCCATTAACCCCCCAGGCAATCCCCATCGCTTCTTTCGTTCGTTCCGCTGTTGAAGAAGAATTTCTTCTTTTTCGTTTAGAATGAGTGCGACAGCCCCAACTAAAATAAGCGGTCTCTGCCCCACGAGCTCGCGCAGTTCTTTCACGTAATTCATATCGATCACTCCTTATCTTCTTTCCTATTATAATGGAAGATCTCTTTTCGAGAAGACAAGAATGGCAACTGCGTAGAGGGCCGTACCTAGTAAGAAAAGGAACGTGATCATAGGCCAAACGTCGACAGAGCCTCTTGCAATCTCAACGGGTCGAAAGGTTGAAAAGAGAGAGAGGTGAACCATCCAATCGAATTTATCACTCATTTTTCCGATTAAGTCCATCCCATAGAAGACAATTGTCAGTAATCCGGAAATTCCTAGTGCCTGTCTCTCGTCATTTAACAAGGAAGAGAAGAGAAAAGAGTAGCCTGATATGACATAGAATAATAGAATTCCGACAAGGTTCACATTCAAAAACGTCATGGCTTCAAACGGCTTATCCTCAATTAATACTTCTGTGCCAATCACTCCAGCAAGTGCAGTTGTGATTCCAATAATCAAAAGCCCGGTGATCAGGACAATGGCTTGAGTGAGAGCAATTTTCTTTCGGGAGTTCGGCGTAGCGAGAATATAAGCCATCGAACCACGATCAATGTGACGGGCCATTAACTGAGATGCTGTCATTAAACAAAAAATCGATAAAATGACAACATACAGTAACCCATAATATTCACCAGCAATAAAGTCACTCACATGCTGAAATCCACCTTCCATCCCAAAGGCAGCCAGGAAGCTTTCTGGCATAGATTCCATTAAATCATTTAGTCCAGGCGCATCTGCGATCGATGGATAAATGCCGATGATTAAAAGAAGATAAAGAGCAGAACCAATCGCATAGCTAGAAATCGATTTCGCATGAACCTTTAACATTTTTGCATACAACGTCATGTTCATGATGGATCCGCCTCTCTGTTATAGTAATTCAGAAATACTTCTTCAAGGTTCTGTTCATGAATATCCATGTTACGAACCTGAAAATCTCCTAACGCACGAATAAATTGATTGTAGTCTCCTTGAACGGCAATTTCTGCCCGGTTATCAGTGACGGACACAACGTCCAGTGAACTCTGCTTTATGCGTATAGCTTCTTCCTCACTCGCAAACGTTACATCAAAAAGGCGGCGTTGCTTTTGTTGGAGATCATGGATATTTTCAACAACAACAATTTTGCCGTCTTTAATAATGGCGGCTCGATCACATGTGCGTTCAATTTCTGAGAAGCTATGAGAAGACATTAAAAACGTTGTGCCCTTTTCTTTTTGTTCCATCACAATTTCAATAAAGATTCGCTGCATGAGTGGGTCAAGACCGGACGTGGGTTCATCGAGTATGATGACTTCTGGTTCATGCATAAAAGCAGCGACGATACCGACTTTTTGTTTCATTCCTTTTGACATTTTACGAATAGGGGTTTTGACATCGAACTGTAGACGATGGATAAGCTCGTCGCGATAGGCAGTTTGTTTCATTCCTCTCATTCCACCAACAAGGTTAAGAAAAGCCATCCCGTCCATACCATCGAGAAAAGAGATTTCACCAGGTAAGTAACCAATCTTTTCTTGAATCTTAGCAGCATCTTTCCATGTATCCATCCCGTCAATTGCTGCTGAGCCTTTAGACGGTTTCATAAACCCCATTAAGTGACGAATCGTAGTCGATTTACCGGCCCCGTTTGGTCCCAGAAATCCAAATACTTCTCCTTTTGAAATAGAGAACGTAACGTCAAAAATCCCTTTTCCATTTGAAAATTGTTTGGTTAAGCCGTTTAATTCAATCATTGAGGTTCCCCCTCAGTTAAATTTTGAACTATTATTTAATATATATTTCACTTTTATCATAAATGACTCCAACAAATTAATCAATATTTACTGAACTCAAATTTAATAAATAGTTCATTAAGTGCTATACTAAGAGTGGTGATGAAAATGAATGGATTTGAATTGCGCAAACAACAGAAGCGTAAAAATATTATGGATGCTGCTTTTGCGCTATTTAATAAAGAAGGCATTAAAAAGGTGAAAATCAGTGATATTGCGAAGCATGCAGATGTTTCTCAAGTGACGATTTACAATCATTTTACTAGTAAAGAAGAGCTTGTTCGAGCGGTGTTGAAGGATTACATGCATCAGCAGTTTGGGGTATTTAAGGAATTAATGCAGCAAGAGCGATCGTTCGCTGAACTGATTGAGTTCATCGTTTTTGAGAAACATAAAGCCGTCAAAAGCCTCGATCCATCGTTACTTCAAGAAATGCTAACGGCGGATGAAGAGTTGAAAGAGTATGTCGACCATTTCTACCGCACGCAAACTCTACCACTGTTCGTTCAGATTCTTGAAAAGGCGCGTGAGCGAGGAGAAATTAATGCTTCACTTTCAATGGAAGCCATTATGTTTTACCTTAATGCCCTAAAAACAGAGGTTCAGCGAGTTCCGGCTAAAACCTGGTCAGAGCGAAGAGGTTTTCTAGATGATGTTCTTCAACTCTTTTTTTATGGTTTAAGCGGTGGTCCAGTATCCAGTAGGAATGAATCTGAATCATGATTCATAAACTGAAATGTGTGTAAATTTTCACAAAATTTTAATAGTTTGTTAACTTATCTAACGTACTCCTGTTGTATAATGAACTCATACAGAGGGAAAGTTGGTGAATTTTGTTGAAAAAGCTGAAAAAATTAACTTTTAAACAGCTCGTTGATCAAAATAAAGCAGAACTTCTTAAAAATGAAAAAGAACTTGCTGAAATAGAAAAACGAATTGATAATCGACACGTATAAATGAATGGAAACAGCCGGAAAGCGGCTGTTTTTTGCGTTTCATTGGATTTCTCTTGAAAACGAATTCTTATGCTAAACTGATGAGAGGAGGGGATTACTGTGGCGAAATTAATCAGCGTAAATGTTGGTAAACCCGTTGAAACGACATACAAAGGAAAACCAATTTCAACAGCGATCTACAAACAACCTGTTCGTGAATCGGTTTACGTCTCACAAGTTCAAGTTGAAGGTGATGGTCAGGCGGATCTTGTTCATCACGGGGGATCTGAGAAAGCGATTTGTGTTTACCCCATCGAACATTATGAGTACTGGGAAAAGAACCTTGGACGTGAATTGAAGGTAGGCGCATTCGGTGAGAATTTCACAGTATCCGGTCTAGATGAAAAAGAAGCGCGGATTGGAGATGTTTATCAAATCGGTGGCATAAAAGCTCAGGTTAGTTTACCGAGACAGCCTTGTTTTAAGCTTGCCAAGAAGTTTGAAGTTGAGAACATGCACTTGTTCGTGATGGAAAATGGATATAGCGGGTATTATCTCCGCGTATTAGAAGAAGGTCACGTCACTGTGCAGGATGACATTATTCTTGAACATCGTCCTGACCATGATGTGACAGTTGCATTGATTAACCGAGTGACGTATAAGGATCGAAGCGATCGTGAAGGACTTGAGAAAGCGCTACTTGCGAAAGAGCTTAATGAGAGCTGGTATAATAAATTAAGCAAACAGCTAAGCGCGCTCAATTAGCGCGCTTTTATTTCTTAGCCATACGATAGTAAAAAACAATGAGCATAATGATCGTAATAAATGTAACGGTATATTTGACTATTTGCATAAGATCCATCGATTTCTCCTCATTTAAAAAGCTGGAACCAAAATGGATCCAGCTCTGATAATGTTAAACAACCTTTTCTTTCAATGCTTTCCCAGGTTTAAAAGCAGGCGTCTTGGATGCTTGAATGTGAATCTCTTCACCAGTCTGAGGATTGCGGCCTTTACGAGCCGAGCGTTCTCTTACTTCAAAGTTACCAAATCCAACAAGCTGAACCTTTTCTCCTTTAGCAAGTGCTTCAGCGATCGTATCCATTAATGTGTCTACCACTCTTGAAGTATCTTTCTTTGACATCTCTGCCCGTTCTGCAACAGTAGTAAGAAGTTCTGCTTTATTCATCGTGTTTCATCCTTTCTTATTTTGCTAGTTTTTCAAGCTATGTCCCCATTTTTACCAGTCTATAGCTGTTTTATACGTATATAAAAATAAAAAAGAGATTCTATTCGAATCTCACGTTGATCTAAGATATTAATAGTTGGATAGTTGTTTGTACTCTTTTTCAAGATCCGTTAGCGTACAGTGATACAGATGGTGATCAGCGGTGGAATAGGCTCCTGCCTCAATAAGCTTTGAAATGTAATAATTTCTACGCTGTTCTAATGCTTTTCTTAGCTGATTGGTTTCCATCAGCACACCCTCCTTAAAAATTGTTATTCCCAGTATGTCCTGGTGCTATGCGTTTTAATCTCCATTAGATGTGACAAATTGGTCATATAAGCTGGCGTTCCAGCATTAACCACACCATAAGGGGAAGAAATGAGATGAGACACAATGAATAATGAGCAAATCATTCATTCAATTGAAGCAATTCAATGGGATTATGAAGAAGCTTTTGTACCTGAATCTATTCACTATATTCATAATCATGACCTCGTGATGATCAAAAATGAAAAATCAACGAGTGTCTATGCAAATAAGGTCGTTCGATTTCGTCGAAGAGTGGCTGATGTAAAGGATGTCCTCGCATACTTTAAAGGAAGTCCATTTGCGTGGTGGGTGCGATCAAGGTCGGATTCTAGTGAATTAGAAGAGCACCTTATGACATTAGACTTTCAGCATGAGGAGACATACGTTGGTTTAGCGAAGGTACTAACAGAAGAAGAAACGCCTTCAACCAATTTTACTTATCGCGAGGTGACGACGGAAGAAGACGTCGAGGCGCATGTGCAAGTCGCTGCGGCAATCTGGGGATATGACACGAAAGCGAAGCAAGCGGCTATTCATGAGCGCGCATCTTATCTTCAATTCCTTGATCGAAGAGGCGGATACACGCTTGCTCTCGAGAACAATAAGCCCGTAGGCTATTCAAATTATCGCTATAGTAAGGATGGAAAAGTACTCTACTTAAGCGGAGCAGCTGTGCTACCTGAATATAGAGGCAAAGGAATCTACCGAAGTATGTTATCATCCCGTTTAATAGAAGCGAGAAAAAGAGGATGTGAGTTAGCGGTAACACAGGCAAGACTTGGGACGTCTGAACCGATTCTCCGGAAGTCTGGTTTTCATGAATATGCAGCTTATAAGCAATATGTGAGAATATAGCTAACAATAAATTATGAAGAAACTGTAAATCAGATTGTATTTATGTAAAAGGGTAGGATCAGAGAAAAGAAATAGGGAATAGCTCAAAGTGAAGGGACTTTCCTTCGCCTTCTTAAACTTTCGTTAAAAGGAGCTGTTCTGTTGTTGAAAACCTTTGTTCTAGACACCAATATTCTTTTGCATGATGCCTATTCACTCTTTCAGTTTGGAGACAACCATGTTGTCGTTCCAGCGATCGTCATTGAAGAAATCGATTCTAAGAAGCGATTAATGAATGAGGTAGGTCGAAATGCGCGAGAATTTAGCAGAATGTACAAGAAACTGCGAGACAAAAACAAAGGAAAACTTGATCAACCGATTCCGCTTGAATCAGGAGGAACATTTCGAATTGAGTTAAACCATCGCTCTTTTGATAAACTACGAAATGAGTTTAGTGAAGATTCAAATGATAATCGTATCATTGCAGTAGCCATTAATTTAAGTGCCGATTCAATAGGCGAAGTCATCCTTGTTTCAAATGATACGTTAATGATTGCAAAAGCAGATGCGCTAAAGAAATCACTCGATTTACCAGCATTTTTTCCAGAACTATATGAGAATGATCGGCTCATTGAACACGTTGAACGTCTTCATCGTGGCTATCATGAAATACTTGTGCCTCCGGAAGTTATTGACGCTCTCTATCAGAGCGGTGAACTTTCGATGGACATCGTGCGAGAGTACACGACCGAAGAAGTATATGTGCAAGATTTTGTACTTCTAAAAGATGTCTTTGGAAGTAGTCATTCGGGGATCGGTAGAGTCTTCATTTGCAATCAGAAATTGGTTGTTCAGGGATTAAATCGAGAGAGTGAACATATATGGGGAATACTTCCGAAAAATGTCCAACAGCGCATGCTGATGGAGCTTCTTATGGATAAAAGCGTCTCCCTCGTCTGTGCCACTGGAAAAGCGGGAACGGGTAAAACCTTGCTTGCTCTTGCGGCAGGCCTTAGCCAGACAGAAGATGAGCAGCATTATCAAAAGCTCCTTGTCTCGAAACCTGTTGTACCGGTAGGAAATGATATCGGCTTTTTACCAGGTGAAAAAGAAGAAAAACTGAGACCATGGATTCAACCGATATATGACAATTTGGAATTTTTATTTGACGCGAATAACGAAGAGGAATTGAATAACATTTTATCGGGCTTAAGAACATTAAAAGTTGAGGCTTTAACATACATAAGAGGGAGAAGTATCCCAAATCAATTTGTGATTATTGATGAAGTTCAAAATTTATCCCCTCATGAAGTGAAAACAATTCTAACTAGGGTTGGAGAAGGAACAAAAATCATTCTAATTGGTGATCCTGAGCAAATTGATCATCCTTACCTTGATGCAGTGAACAATGGTCTAACTTATGCAGTTGAACGATTAAAGCAAGAAAATGAAGTTGGAATTGTTCACTTAACAAGCACAGAAAGAAGTAAGCTTGCTGAAATAGCTGCCCGTCTTCTCTAAATAGTAAAAAAGAACGACATTTAGAAAAAATAATATGGGAAATTAGACCATATGGAACTAGACAACTCATGCCTTTTTATCAGATAATTCAGTAAAAAAGAGGGGGCGTTACCTATGAGTGAAGTTAGACTAATACCATTCAAAGTAAATGATGTCGTTCAAGAAGCGGGCATTCTACCTGACGGAGTAGAAATGATTCAAGCTCCAGCCATTTGGGATGAAGCTGAAAAAGGAAAGGGACGGATCATTGCGGTTGTCGACACCGGATGTCAGATGGATCACCCAGATCTTCAATCTCGCATTATCGGCGGTAAGAATTTCACGAAAGATTTCGGTGGAGATGCGGACCGTTACGATGATAATAATGGTCATGGCACGCACGTAGCTGGAACGATTGCCGCAACGAACGGAGAAAAAGGTGTGCAGGGTGTTGCGCCAGAATCAAAATTACTAATCGTAAAAGTACTCGATGAGTCAGGGAGCGGATCTTATCAATCGATTATTAATGGCATTCGTTATGCCATTGATTGGAAGGGACCGGGTGGAGAACGTGTTAATGTGATTTCAATGTCTCTTGGCGGACCATCCAATGTTCCTGAACTTTACGAAGTCATTAAAGACGCAGTGAATCAAAATATTTCGGTTGTGTGCGCCGCTGGAAATGAAGGGGATGGCAGGGAGGATACGTCTGAATACGCTTATCCAGGAGCTTATAATGAGGTCATTGAAGTAGGGGCAGCCTCTTTTCAGCGTATGCTTGCGCCATTTTCGAATACCAATAATGAGATTGATTTAGTTGCACCAGGTGTAGATATTCTGTCGACTTATCCGGGTGGAAAATATGCTGTTCTTTCTGGCACGTCCATGGCGGCACCCCACGTATCTGGAGCCATTGCCCTTCTAAAGAATGTAGCAGAAAACGAATTTAAGCGAACGCTCAGTGAAGCAGAAATTTATTCACAGCTTATTAAGAGGACCGTGCCCATTGGATGTTCAAAGCAAGCAGAAGGGAATGGGCTACTCGCTCTTGATTTAGTCAATCAACTTGAATCGCTCTTTAATGTTTATACGACTACATGGAGTCAAACGGAAGTGAAAGCTGAAAAGGCGATTAAATAAGAGCGCCTTAATGATAAAAAAAACGTACTGAATGACATCAGTGCGTTTTTTTCTGTTCTATAAATGGCAAAATAGTTCAGTATTTTAAATTTAACGTACACACCCGGTACAAATGCATAGGATATTTTATGATTTGTGAAGGGATTGAAAAAAATGTACGCAAATGCTAATTCTTTTGGATCACAAAATAGTCAGGGGAGTAGAGAATTTAAAGATTATGGTCCGAAACCTTTCGTAGCCAATATAAATGAAGCTACATTGCAAAACGATACGTTTCGAACGGCTTTGTGGACGGGTGACCATTTACAACTAACATTAATGAGCATCGACGTTGGAGAAGATATTGGATTGGAAAGACATCCAAATTTAGATCAATTTTTACGTATTGAACAAGGTCAGGGTAAGGTACAAATGGGAAAACGGAAAAATGCTTTGAACTATGAGAAAGAAGTTTACGATGACTATGCTGTTTTTATTCCGGCCGGTACTTGGCATAACCTAACCAATACTGGTGATGTTCCAATAAAGCTTTACTCCATTTATGCGCCACCGAACCATCCGTTTGGAACGGTTCATGAAACGAAAGAAGATGCCATTGCAGCGGAAGAGCGAGCTAAAAAAGTGTTTGGCAAAACGCCTGATGAGTGGGTTGAATATACGGAATACCTTGTAAATGAAGGATTGGAAGATGTAAAAAGAGGCATAAACGCAACGCACATACTTCAAGAATTTATTTTAATGGGAGTGCTGGTAGGTAAGGGTTATTCTCCTGAGAAGGCATACGAAGTAGTGGAAGAATGGGAACGTACTGGAGAATCGAAACTTCTTCAAAAAAGCAAGAAATTATCTACGTAACACGTGTAGGCTAGTTAAATTATCCCCTAAAAGTGATGGTTCTTTTAGGGGATTTCTCTATTAACGCTACTATATGGTCTATTGTTTGGAATTTTTTTGATCGTCAGTACTCTTTCTCGCGTCTCTCTTCTTCATTACTTCAAGCTTCTCAATCATATGCTTGTAGTCAAGTTGGCTAATATTTGGGTAACTGTTGATCTTCTGTCTGATCTCCTTTGTGATCATAGTTTTAATCGTCCCCGGTCTCTGGATTTTTTGCGAATAAAGTAAGCATCTTCAATGGTGACTTCTACCTCTTTAAAATGAGCGAATGGTTTTGATACATCCATATATTTAATGAAGTAATATTGGGGTTCTCGTTTCATATGAATCACTCGTTCGGAATCGAGATCCGTGATTTGAGAAAGGAGAATGTGACCTTGCCAAACACGTAAAGGAAGCTGTGATTTCCAAAGCGGAGTAGAGCCATTAAAAATGACTTTTCCTTCTTGAAGCCAGATCACATCATCCGCAATATCTTCCCATTCGTTTAACTCATGGGTGGCGATTAGGACAAGTCTCGTTTTAGCATATCGAGATAAAAGGGAGACCACATTTTTACGCTCTCGACTATCTAAATAGTTTAAGGGTTCATCAAGTAGCAAAATAGGAGGACAATTAAGTATGGCCTGAGCAATACCAACTCTTTGCTTCAAACCTTGTGAAAGGGTCTTTATTTTCACATGTTTCACGTCCTGAAGGTGAAGCGCCACTATCGTTTTTTCGATAGCCTCCTCATTAACCCCCCCTTTTAGTTCACTCATGTAGCGTAGAAAACGAGTTACTTTCATTTCTTCATAAAGCTCAATCCCAGTAGGCAGAAATCCGATGTTTTTCCGTATAAATGGAAGGGCATCGTCTATTGTTTTCCCACCGTACTTAATCGTACCTCGATGGGGCTTTAATGCAGTAGCAATTAGTTGAAGTAATGTGGATTTACCAGATCCATTTTTGCCAACTAAAATGGTGATGCCTTTGCCTAAATCTAATTCAGGAATAGAGAGAGCAAATTGTTTTCGAGTATGCTTGATGTTATCAATTTGTATCATTCACGATCCCTCACAAATAAGAGAGACGTAAACTTTTCCGATAAGATAAGAAAAGCATTCCGACGCCTAGGCTAAGAATAATGAGGTAAGAAACGATAAACAAGATGTTCTGATGAAATGCTTCACCAGAAATGGCATACACCGTATAAGGTAAAACAAGAAACGTTAATACCCATCCAATTAGCGCTGCAATAAAGCCCGCAATGACTCCTTTATGAAACAGCACAAAGGCAAGCAAACCGGTTAGGAAGAGAAGTGGTGCAAACCAATGCAACAGAAAAGTAGCGGGATTGATCATCGTATTATCCTTTACAATGTAAAGCGTTGATAACAGCGCAAGACCAATGTTCATTACTAGGACAACGAGTAGTTTACTTAATAGTAAAAGAGCAGGCGGGAATGGTGTGATTGATTCGACCATGCGCATTTCTTTATTCCACGTTTTATAACTATAAAGGACTCCAAAAAGTAAATAGATTGGAACAACGATAGGAAATAAACTATCTGATTCCATACTTCCAGAAGAAATGACCGTTAGCATGGCGAAAATCAATAAGCTGATCAACCAGTACGCCCAGTGATAAGAGCTGAATTGATTCAAACATTGTTTTATAAGTGAAGGTTTTGATGGTTCAGTTTCCTGTTCGAAGTCAAATTCAGACGGTTTTAATTGATCAAAAGAATCTTGTAAAGAAATAAGGAGTTTTTGTGTATCCTCAGAACGTGGTGACGTAGCCAGATAGGATTTGAGCGGTTGTTCTAAATCATCTTCTAGCTTTTCTAACTCAAGATCGATGTTTTGCATGGCTAACTTCCTCCTTTCGTACTAAAGAAGCTTTTAGTTTCTTTAAGGCATGAAATAAGTTCGATTTAACAGTACCAAGCGGCAGTTCTAATGTTTCAGCAATTTCTTGATACTTTAACTCCTGATAGAAACGTAAATAGACAATTTCTCTTTGGGTTTCTGATAAGGTATCCAGTTTTTTAAGAAATTCAACTCGTGATTCCTGTCGTTCAAATAGTTCAACAACAGAAGGCTCTTGATCAGGCTGATCAGGTATAAAGTCGAGAATTTGTTTTTCTGATTTAAATCCTGCACTTTTCCAATAGTCTCTGCACTGATTTGTGGCGACTTGATAGAGCCATGGCTTTATTTTTTCAGGAATTTTCTTGGACTTCAGCTGTTTGATTAACTTTAGAAAGGTTTCTTGAACGACATCCTCTGCCTTTTTTCGATCGCGCAACATTCGTTCAAGATAACCAAGAAGTGGTGCATGGTAGCGATGTACAAAGGCTTCAAAAGCAGCTTGATTTCCTCGTGCCATTGCGGTTACTAATTCTTCATCTGTCATGAACCTTTCTCCTTTCGCGTCTGACTTTCTTGCATTACTTCATCCCAGATTCGCGCCCACTCTTCGAAAAGGATGAGCGTAGAAGGTTTGCGGAATAAGGAGAAATCGGAAGGGAATCCCGGATCAATCCATTCTTCACTGTAGATGCGGTTAAGCACTTCTTTTACTTGCTTTTCTTTTCCAGACTCTACGGCAGTCTTAATCATAGAAAATATTCGATTTGCTTCAATTTCTTCCTCACTATAATTCTCAATTGGAATGGCGTCGTTAACTGTAACCACCATGCTCTTAATCGCGGAGGCATTTTCTTCATTTCCATGATCGATTTCATAAAGGTAAGTATAAGCACTAAGAATCGTGCTGGTCACCAACTCCCCTTCGTCGTAACCATATATTTCTGTACGATCATGTAAAAGGTTGATTTGAAGAAACAATTTCATTAAGTAGGGTTCATCGAGTTGATAGAAGGATGACTCGCTCAAAAGATAGTTTTGGTCAATAAACCCTTGTTGCCTCATATAATTTGCCCAGCGAATATTTTCGACAGGTAGGATAAAGAGATGTCTCATCGGCTCGATTTCTTTCGTAAGGTAGTGCTCAGTATAAAGAAGACGTTCGTCCAACTCATCCATTAATGTTTGAGCTCGTCTCTTGTTATAGCTGGTTGTGACAATCGAAAACGGAAAATGATCTGATGTTACTTCTACTAGATCGCCCGAGTAAAGGTCAAGTTTGGCGGTTTTTCCATGGAGTTTGTATGTTCCCTCTGAAGATTGAAATTCTTCGATTGTTCCAAACGTGGGGGAGGGCCCATTCATGGTAACGTTAAATTCCGCTCGATTGTTCATTCCTACATTGGTTTGTGATTCGCCATTCCTATCATAAAGATATTGATGTCCAGGCAAAGGATACCAGGCGGATTGAGAGGGCATGATGATCTGGTTGCGGTCTACATATCCTGGATAGAATTCTTGACCGTAGTTAGAGGCCCAAAGCTTATAAGTTCCCTCGTAATTCAATTGAATGACAGGTGTGTTTGTTTGATCAGGTAATGAAATCGTTATAAAATCATTACTTCTTGTAAATGGAACGGGCTGTTGATCGATCTTCACGTTTTTAACCTTAAAAGTTTGATTTAATGTGAGTTTGATGACATCCCTCGTTGAAAGTTCAGTTTCTGAGAGGGTGAGGCGTGCTTCAACATCAAGCGAATCCTCATTTTGTTGATCGATTGAAAGATCATATTCCTTAATGTCAAAGCGATCAGGTTGATAAAGAGCTCCTTCACCTTCTAAAACGCCATTTGTTTGAGGAGCCGGAGGGAATGTCATGTAGCTATATTCACCATCTTGCCCACTTGTCATAAAAGGTGATTCTTCTTTTATCTCGTTAAATCCTCTCATCCTTTCATTCCAGAAAGATGCGTAAGGAAGGTAAGAAAGGAGAACGAGCCCGGCACTTAGAATTAGTAACCCTCTCCATAGCCTGTCGTATTGATGTGGCCTACGCATATTAAGAGTAAAGATGATCAGTACAAGGAGAAAGGCTGAAACCGTCGTAACAAAGAGACGCTGCAACTGTATTTCCTCTTTCATTAATTGAATGCCCCATGTGCCGTTAATAAGAACAGAATCAACAAATAAGTACGTAAGGTGAAAGACTTTTAAATAAAAGAGGTCTCCCTGGTTAATAATGAAAATCTCCATAAAGAGCGTTCCAAACATCCAAGCGCAGAACGCGATTAAATAGACAAACCGATTTTTAATGAAAACCGATAAAAGCATGCCAAGCGATAAGCTAATCAAAAAGGTCACTTCATATTGAATAAAGAAAAATTTCAAAATCGCAATGGTTTCTTCAATGGCGATGTTCTCACTCGTCGCAACTAGAAAGTAAGTGGCGGTCATGAGAACCGTAAAGATCGTCATATAGAGAAGGGCGGATACAAATTTAGCAGCTATAAAAATAAAATTAGATACAGGAAAGGATTGATGCCATTCAAACGATTCATTTCCTACATCGCGCCGAATGAGGTAGACTCCAATAAGAATACATAAGCCGGTGACAAGAATGAAAATGAGCGAGTGAGTGGTTTCGTAAGTCGTTCGATAGAGATTTCCGTGAATCCCTTCCTGATTCGTATTCATGCTCAAAAGTAACCAAATGAAGTAAAGGAATGGAAGAGGCGTGAAAATCCAACTTTTAAACAAAAACGACAATTCAAGTTTGAATTGAACAATCCATTTTCTCATGTGCCATCACGCTCGATCAGTGCCATATAGCCTTCTTCAAGTGTTGGATTGACAGCCTCAGCGAAGTCAAAGGGCGCCACAGGAGAAATCGCACGACAATGTAATCCTTCTGCTTTTCGCTTTGTTAACGTCATTTGAAGTCCAGTAAGGCGATTCCAATCCTCATCTTCAAGATCAAATTCCCACACAAGACCGTTCCCTTTGCTCTGTAGCTCAGAAGGTGCCCCGGTAAAAATCACTTGTCCTTTATTTAAAACGATTAAGGTGTCACAGCTCGATTCAATATCTTCTACGATGTGCGTGGATAAAATGACAGTTCTTCTACTTGATACGTCTGCCATGAGATTGCGGAAACGTAACCGCTCTTCAGGATCGAGACCTGCTGACGGTTCATCAAAGATCATCAGGGCTGGTTCACCATACAGTGCCTGGGCAATACCTAGCCGCTGCTTCATTCCATTCGAGAACGTCTTGATTTTCTGATTTTGTTGATTTCTTAAGTTAAGAGCATCAAGTAAACGGTTCTTTTCTCTTTCATGATCATAAAACCCATCCCGCTTTAGCTGTCCCACATAATCAAGAAACTCGGATGCAGTAAGCTGTGGATACAGCTGAAAATGTTGGGGAAGGTAGCCTATATCTTTGCGAACGCTTGAAGCTTCCTTTTGAATCGAATAACCATTAACCAAAATATCTCCAAAAGAAGGTTTTGATACAGCGGCAAGCATTCTCATAAACGTAGTTTTTCCAGCACCATTAGGCCCAATTAGCCCAATCATTCCTCCTTCAATGGTTAAATTAAGGTCATGGAGGACTTTCTTTTTCATAAACTTCTTGGTTAGATGAGATACTTCAATCACAGGTTTTCATCCTTTAAACATTTTTCTACTGCTAAGACGATTGTTAGCGTAAAAAGGTTTTGTCCAACAAAAAACCCCTGCACAATTCGTGCAGAGGAATAGCTTTACAACGGTAAAACATAAAACAGAACACAGAAGAAATGAGCGAGTGTCCCGCCTACAACAAATAAATGCCAAACAGCGTGATGGTATTTAAACGCTCTCCATACATAGAATACGGCACCAATCGTGTAGAGAATCCCGCCAATGATGAGAAGCATCATCCCGTTAGGATGTAAGTTCTGTGTAAGTGGATTCCAGGCAAGCACGATAAGCCACCCCATAAGAACGTAAAGAATCGTAGAAATAAAAAGAAATTTTTTAACAAAATAAGCTTTGAAAACTGTTCCAATTATGGCAAGGCCCCACACAATTCCGAATAATGTCCAGCCAAGCGCGCCTTCAATTACGATAAACAGGAAAGGTGTATAAGTCCCTGCGATAAAAAAATAAATGGAAGAATGATCAAGTATTTCAAAAAAGTCTTTTGCTTTTCCAGCGGGAAAGCTATGCACGAGAGTAGATGCTGTATAAAGCAACAGCATTGTTGTACCGAAAAGCGTAAAGCTAACAATATGCCAGGCCGTTCCATAAAGAGATGCAAAGACAATTAGTATGACGAGAGCAGCCAGACTAATGATCGCTCCAATTCCATGGGTGATATAATTTGCGCGTTCTTCACCAACTGTAAACGTATGAGTTGTCATATGCATCATTCCTTTAGATCAATTACTAGAAGTATACTACAGGATTCCCCACACGTCATTGATGGGAGTGGATTATTTCTTTTGATCACGAAGTTTTTCAGCTTCTTTTAAGAGATGATACGTATAAAAATCTTTTTCCTCAACTTGTTCGGTGATCGCTTCCATTACAAGGAATTCTTCCGCAATTTCTTCTTTCATAGAAGTGAGAAGTTTTTCACTATCCGAAGTGACTAATTTATTCTTTTCATTCACAGCCATTCGCTCCTTCAACATAAAATGATAGTATCATTCTGCCAAAGAATACCGAATTTATTCTAAATATGCTTTCTTTTCTTGGTATCTTTCAAAATGGATCGATAGACATGGTAACCGCTCGTCGATACGCCGATCGTCCCAGCGCCAGGAAATACACTGTCGCCACAAAGCCAGAGTCCATCTAGCCCAGTCCGATGAGAAAGACTGTTAAAAAGACTATATTCGTTAGTTTGGGGAAAGCCACCGACCATGCCTTTCGGTCTTTTCGTAAAACGCTCCCATGCGCGAGGGGCGCCGGTCATTTGTAACTCAATTCCGCTCCGTACGTTTGGAATGACACGTTCGATTCCAGTAAGCATCTTTTCGGTCAGTTCTTGTTTATAGCGATCGTATTTTTCTTTTGTATCCCAGTGACGGAGTTCGGTATGTGTACTGACGGTTAAGGTGCGATAGCCGACCGGCGCACGGTTAATGTCGTTCGACTTTGATAGTGATAAAAAGAGATGATTTCCCTCCGTCATGTCTCCATCAGATGAAAGGACCTGGCTAAACAGCGCAGTATAGTTAGGAATGACTTTCTCATCTAAAGCGAGGTACATTGTAAATGCTCCCCATTGCGATAGTTGGCTTCTCTTTATTAATTTTGAAGGAAGCTGTTTTTGGAGTGGCTCTGGTAGAAGAGGAACAAAACTCTGTACAGGCAAGTTGGTCACCAGATGATCCGTTTTCCAACGTTCCCCTTTTTGATCAATGGCTACCCAACGGTTATGCTCGCGACGAATGGTTTGAACTTGTTTTCTGCGATAGGTTTTCCCGCCGTTATTCTCAATATATTGTTGAAGCATTTCAGCAACTCGATATAATCCACCTTCCGTGTAATACGCGCCTTCATGATAAATGTCGAGAGCAAGAGCGCCCATTAGGGCAGAGCAATCTTTACTTGTAGTTTGCATACTATCAATTAACTGTCCTTCTATGAAATGCATAAAGTCAGTTGCCTCCACTAAATGGTGTTTCTTGAGAAGGTCGCCCATTGTTTTTCTTAAGTACGGAAGAAGAAGAGGCGTGCCGGGTTTTAGAGACAGAAATAGTCCTTTCCATTCCGCTAATGTTACAGGTGGAACAACCGGGAGCGGATCAATTAGTTTGCGGATTTCTGCGCCTAATTTCCATATTTCCTTGTAGAAGGAAACAATCTTTTCTGCGTAATCTGGGAATTGAATGGCACATTCTGATAAGTGGCGGTTTCGGTCGGAGTAGTAAGGCATGACCCGACTATCCTGATAAACTCTCATAATTTCATCCATTGCTTTGGCAGGGAACGATAAACCTAATTCATTGAAGATACGATGATGTAAGCCGCCTTCTTCAAAGCCCATTCCCATCGTAGCGCCTACTGGAAAGAGGAAATCTCCTCTGCTGAACTTTCCAGCAGATCCTCCCCACTCATTCGATGCTTCAAGTATTGTCACTTGATAACCTTCTTTTGTCAGTAAGGCACCAGTCGTTAGTCCACCAATGCCCCCACCGATCACAATGATCTCCATCTTAATCCCTCCATGGTGCTCTGCATTCCATTTCCTTCTATTATAATGGCGAGCGAGATTCAAATCATGTCTGAGTGTGTCATAATGATGAAGAGGCTTAATGAAAATTCCATGTTTGTACCGGGGTACTTGTCCAGCCACTTAGAGTGAATCGACATAAGATAATGTAAAGAGTGAGGTCAGGTCCCCCCCTTTGTCAATACTCACTCTTTGTGACCCATAAGTTTGAGTCAGAATTTATTCTGACTTTTTTTTGTTGTAATAAAACGTGTTGTTTCATTTGTCGGCCCTCTATCAGAGGAATTTGTTTTCGAACCTTGTAAAGAAGGGGGAATCAGCCTTGCTTGAAATTATTGAAATTGGAACAAATGAGCATGGACGAGAGCTTACGATTCGAGAGCTTATTAAGGTTCTTGAAGAACATCCTCTCGATCCAGCCTTTGAAGAGAGCGGAAACTTTATTTTTCCATATCAACCCGTTCGTGATGCAAAACGCTATGAAGGTTGCCGAGCTTTTTTTGGCGACTTCGCGATGATATCCTGTCGTTTTTTTATTGTGACGGATGAGAAGGTACTAATAGACGAATTAATTAAGGCGATCAAAGAAAATCAAGAACGCATTGATTATGGAAGACTAAGAGATGTGCAGGTGAATGGTAGAGTCTCCTATTAAATATGCTATACTTAGGATATTCTGCGTGTGATTGGAGTGAAAGGAATGAGTCTTGAAACACTTCAGGAACAAGTTGATGGATTGATGGATAAATACACTGAGCTTCTCCTTGGAGATACAAGCCCTGAGCTAAAGGAGAAAGTAAAGCTGTGGGCTATGTATACGCATCTCTCCAAAACGATGCCTCCATTAGCGAAACATTGGAACCAAACATATCCTGATGCAAAAGATGCCATGAAAGAGTTGGTGGCTGAAATTAAAACTATGAACGAGGAGCACCGAAAAGCTCAAGCGTCAAATAAAGAAACTGATTAATGAAACCAGGATTTTTCTGGTTTCATTTTTTTATGGGGAGCAATAATTGAAGAAGGCAAAGTATCCAAGAGCAAAGGTTGTAAATATACTAGTGTATGGCTTTTACTTTTTGCTTAGTGGGGTATAGAGTAAATAAATAGTAAAATTTAACAACATTCATTCAAGAGAAAATCTATCAAAACTAGACGAATCTTTAGCATATCATGGTAGAATAGGAGTAGAGGCGAAATATGGCGGTATTTGATACCATATGCCGATTTTCTCCACAATATATTTTTTATAACGCTTTGTATGCGTTTTCATGGAGGGGTTATGATGGAACAAGTAATGCGTAATTTCTTTTTATACATGGGGAAGAATAGAGTAGCGACAAAAGTAGCGAAACGGTATGGTATGCGTTTTGGAGCAAGCCGCTTTGTAGCAGGTGCGTCTCTTGATAGCTCTGTGAACGCGATAAAAAAATTAAATCAAAAAGGATTGTCCGTTACAATCGATCATCTGGGTGAGTTTGTTGATAATGCAGCTGAGGCTAATGAAATGACAAATCACTGTATTGAAGCGATTGAGCGAATTGCATCAGAAAACCTTGATTCACAACTTTCTCTTAAGCTCACATCAATGGGGCTCGATATTGATGATGAGCTAACGATGAAGAATATGCGTCGCATTCTCGATGCCGCCGATCGCCACGATGTTTTTGTGACAATCGATATGGAAGATTTCGAGAGATGTGGAAAAACCATTGAAATTTTCACTAAGCTTAAGAAAGAATTCGCAAATATTGGAACAGTTTTGCAAGCCTATTTGTACCGAGTAGCTGACGATGTTGAGAAGCTGAACGAGCTCTCACCTAACCTCAGACTTGTGAAAGGGGCTTATAAAGAGTCCCATAAAGTAGCGTTCCCAGACAAAAAAGATGTTGATGAAAATTTTAGAAAGATTATTAAAATGCATTTGTTAAATGGAAATTATACAGCCATAGCCACTCACGATAACCAAATCATTGAATACACAAAGCAACTGGTTAAAGAATACAATATTCCGCATACACAATTTGAGTTTCAAATGCTCTATGGAATTTGTGTGGAAAAACAAGAAGAGCTTCTTAAAGAAGGTTACAAGATGCGTGTTTACGTACCTTATGGAAAGGACTGGTACGGTTACTTTATGCGAAGACTGGCAGAGCGACCTGCCAACGTAGCGTTTGTTTTAAAAGGAATGATGAAATAAGAGAGAGCGGACAAATGTCCGCTTTCATAATAAGCGTCAAAAGTATTCGTAAAATTTCGTTAAAAAAATAGGCGTGGTATATTGCTAAATTTCAGAATATATTTTATAGTATAGGAAGAGGAAATGATCTCGCTCTTTTTTTTGAGACAAAAATGAATGAGCATTCATTCAACAGGGGAGGTTCGCTATGACACGTAGCATTCATAAAGTAGCTGTATTAGGAGCAGGAGTAATGGGATCAGGCATTGCCGCCCACCTGGCGAATGTTGGAATTCCAAGTTTGTTATTGGATATTGCACCAAAGGAACCAAACGAGAAGGAAAAAGCCAAAGGACTTACGCTAGATGATCGCGCTGTCAGAAACAGACTTGCATCAGAGGCGATTGAGAAGCTAAAGAAACAAAAGCCAGCACCACTTTCGAAAAAAGATCACATTCAATTAATTGAAGCAGGAAATATGGAAGATGATATGGAACGCTTGCAAGAAGTTGACTGGATCATTGAAGTGGTTGTTGAAAACTTAGAAATTAAGAAAAAAGTATATGAAAAAGTAGATCAGTATAGACGACCTGGAACGATTGTAAGCTCGAATACATCAGGTATATCGGTTGAAGCCATGGCAGAAGATCGATCAGAAGATTTTAGAAAAAACTTTCTTGGTACGCATTTCTTTAACCCACCAAGGTATTTAAAACTTCTTGAAGTGATTCCTACGAAAGATACCGATCCAGAAGTTCTCTCCTATATGAAAACATTTGGTGAGGATACTCTTGGCAAAGGCGTCGTCGAAACGAAAGATACGCCAAACTTTATTGCGAATCGCATTGGGACATATGGACTCCTTGTAACAGTGAGAGAAATGCTAAACCGTGGCTATTCGGTCGGAGAAGTAGATTCAGTTACTGGTCCAGCAATCGGCCGTCCAAAAAGTGCCACGTTTAGAACACTTGATGTAGTTGGTCTTGATACGTTTATTCACGTAGCAAACAACGTTTTTGAACAAGTTGAAGGCGATGAAAAAGAAGTTTTCCGCATTCCTGAGTTTATGCAGGAGATGAAAGAAAAAGGCTGGATTGGAGCAAAAGCAGGTCAAGGCTTTTTCGTAAAGCAAAAAGGTGCAAAAGGTAGCGAAATTTTAGAGTTGAATCCAAAAACGCTTGAGTATGAACCAAGACAGAAATTAAAAACAGCTTCTGTTGAGGCGAGTAAACAAGCGAAGTCAAAAGCGGATAAACTGAAAGCGCTTGCTTATGCGGATGATCGCGCTGGTGAATTAATCTGGAACATTATGAAGCCTGTACTCCTCTATTCTGCTGAGAAAGCTTATGAAATTGCAGAAGATATCGATGCCGTCGATCGTGCAATGAAATGGGGCTTTGGCTGGGAAATGGGTCCATTTGAAACGTGGGATGCACTGGGAGTAGAGAAGTCAGTCGCTCGAATGAAAGAAGAAGGGGAAACGATTCCTGAATGGGTGGATCAGATGCTTGCTTCAGGTCAAACCACTTTCTATAAGCGGGAAGGCGCCACTCAATCTTTCTATCACAAGGGTGATCAGAAAGTAGTTGAAGAGAGTAAAAAGATTATTCATCTTAAAGGTCTAAAAGCTCAGAATCGTGTCATTAAGAAAAACACAGGCGCAACGCTTCTTGACCTTGGCGATGGCGTAGCAGGTCTTGAGTTCCATTCTCCAAATAATGCGATTGGGATGGATATTCTCCAGATGATCAATGAAGCTGTTGATGAAACAGAGAAGAATTTTGAAGGGCTTGTCATTGGGAACCAGGGTAAGAATTTCTGTGTTGGAGCAAACGTTGCTTACATGTTAATGGAAGCTCAGGATGATAATTTCTTTGAAATTGAAATGGTTGCAAGGAAGTTCCAGCAGTCAATGGGGCGTATCCGTTATGCGAAGAAACCAGTTGTAGCAGCGCCATTTCAGATGACGCTTGGCGGTGGAGCGGAAGTCTGTATGCCAGCAGCCTCTATTCAAGCATCATTTGAAACGTATATGGGTCTTGTAGAAGTAGGCGTTGGTTTAATCCCAGGTGGCGGCGGAAACAAAGAGCTTTATCTTCGTCAGTTAGAGCAAACACCTCCTGGAGTGAATGTCAATCTTACTGATATTGCGGCCAATGTATTCGAAACCATTGCAATGGCGAAAGTGTCCACGTCCGCACATGAAGCAATGGAGCGAGGGTTTATTCGCCCACAGGATGGCATTAGTGCGAATGCTGACCATGTCCTTCATGATGCGAAGGAAAAGGTGCTTTTCCTTGCTGAACAGGGCTATCAGCCGCCTGTTTCTAAAAAGATCCCGGTTGCAGGAGAAGCAGGATATGCTGCCATGCTAATGGGGGCGAAAACGATGAAGTGGAGCGGCTATTTGTCAGATCATGATTTGACGATTGCAACGAAGCTTGCTCACGTTATTGCAGGCGGGAAAGTAAAAGAAGGAACACTTGTTGATGAACAGTATCTACTTGATCTTGAGCGTGAAGCGTTCCTCAGCCTGCTAGGAGAGCCAAAAACGCAAGCAAGAATGCAGCACATGTTAGTAAAAGGAAAGCCGCTGCGTAACTAGTATGGAGGAGGGAAGTTTGATGAGAGAAGCAGTTATTGTATCTGGAGCTAGAACACCTGTAGGAAAAGCTAATCGTGGCACGCTTGCAAATATGCGACCTGATGATCTTGGGGCGATCACCGTGGCAGAAACGCTTAAACGGGCAGGCGGTTATGATGGTGAAATAGATGACGTGATTATTGGATGTGCCATACCTGAAGCGGAACAGGGGCTAAATGTAGCAAGAATGGTCGGGGCAAGAGCGGGACTTTCAGAAACGGTTCCAGCGATTACGATCAATCGCTATTGCTCCTCTGGATTGCAGAGTATTGCCTATGCAGCTGAGCGAATTATGCTTGGACAATCAGGAACTATTCTAGCAGGTGGCGTAGAGTCTATGAGTCTTGTACCTATGGGCGGGCATGTGATCAAGCCAAACCCTGCTCTTGTAGAAGAAAAACCGGAATACATTATGGGGATGGGTCATACGGCTGAAGAAGTGGCGCGTCGCTTTGAAATTAGTCGTGAAGACCAGGATGCTTTCGCGCTAAGAAGTCATCAGCGTGCTGCTCAAGCAATCAAAGACGGTAAATTCCAGGATGAAATTGTCCCGGTTGAAGTGACGAAGAAGTGGATTGATGAGAAAAACAAGCTACAAGAAAAGAAATTTCTTTTTTCTCAGGATGAGGGAGTACGTGCGGATACATCTCTAGACGTTCTAGGAAAATTGCGACCGGTCTTTAATGTAAGAGGTTCTGTTACAGCAGGGAACTCTTCACAAACAAGTGACGGAGCGGCGAGCGTCCTCGTCATGGATCGTGAAAAAGCGGAGAGCGAAGGATTAGCGCCAATGGCAAAATTCCGATCGTTTGCTGTAGCGGGAGTAGCGCCAGAAATCATGGGAGTTGGCCCAATTGAAGCCATCCCTAAAGCACTTCGTCTTGCGGGACTTGAGCTATCAGATATTGGATTGTTTGAACTAAACGAGGCTTTTGCTTCTCAATCACTTCGCGTTATTCGAAAGCTCGGTCTTGATGAAGACAAAGTGAATGTAAATGGAGGCGCCATTGCTCTAGGGCATCCACTTGGGTGTACTGGAACGAAGCTAACGCTAAGTTTAATTCATGAAATGAAGCGTCGTGGAGAACAGTTTGGTGTTGTCACAATGTGTATTGGAGGCGGCATGGGTGCTGCTGGTGTGTTTGAAATTCTATAAACAATGAAAATGGAGGAATGATCAGCATGTCTAATACGATGAACAAAACAATTAAAGGTGCGAGCTTTCTTGTTGAGGATCAAACGGCAGAAGATATTTTTACACCAGAGGACTTTTCTGATGAACATGTGATGATGGGGAAAACGACGGAAGACTTTGTTGTAAAAGAAGTCGTTCCAGAACTAGAAAAGATTGAAAACCATGAATTTGATATCTCTCGTAAACTTCTCGAGAAAGCTGGAGACCTTGGACTGCTTGGCGCAGATGTTCCTGAAGAGTACGGCGGTCTTGGGCTTGATAAAATCAGTTCATCCGTTATTACTGAAAAGTTCGCCCGCGCTCGTTCATTTTCTTTAAGCTACGGTGCCCATGTTGGAATTGGATCGCTACCGATCGTCTTTTTTGGTAACGAAGAACAAAAGAAAAAGTATCTTCCTGGTCTTGCGTCAGGTGCCAAGATTGCTGCTTACGCTCTAACAGAGCCAGGTTCAGGGTCTGATGCCCTTGGTGCAAAAACAACGGCGAAGCTTAATGCTGAGGGAACTCACTATCTATTAAGTGGAGAGAAGCAGTGGATCACAAACTCTGCATTTGCAGACGTGTTTGTTGTCTATGCGAAAATTGATGGCGAGCATTTTTCTGCCTTTATTGTAGAAAAAGACTCGAAAGGTCTTTCTACTGGACCAGAAGAAAAGAAAATGGGAATCAAAGGTTCTTCTACGAGAACGCTCATTCTCGATGATGTGGCTGTGCCGAAAGAAAACCTACTTGGAGAACCAGGAAAAGGGCATATCATTGCCTTTAACATTTTGAATGTAGGTCGTTATAAGCTTGCAGTAGGCACGATTGGTGCTATGAAGCGTAGCATTGAGCTCTCTGCCAAATATGCGCTAGAGCGTAAGCAATTTAATACACCTATTGCGAAATTCTCGTTAATTCAAGAGAAGCTAGCCAATATGGCTGTTGCCACATATGCAACAGAAAGCTCCACTTACCGTACAGGTGGCTTATTCGAACAGAAGCTTGGTAAACTTTCTGACGAAGAACAGAAGGATGGTTCGAAAGTGGCTGAAGCGATCGCTGAATATGCGATTGAATGCTCTCTTAATAAAGTGTTTGCTTCTGAATCACTTGATTACGTTGTGGATGAGGCTGTTCAAATTCACGGTGGCTATGGCTTCATGTCTGAGTATGAAGTTGAGAAAATGTATCGTGATTCACGCATTAACCGAATTTTTGAAGGAACAAACGAAATCAACCGTCTTCTTGTTCCAGGTACGCTTGTTCGTAAGACAATGAAAGGTGAACTACCTCTACTTGAAAAAGCTACAGCACTTCAAGAAGAGCTTATGATGCTTACACCTCAAGAAATCGGTGATGCACCGCTTGAGCAGGAAAAGCACCTTGTCGCAATGGCGAAGAAAATTATGCTATTGGCAGCAGGTACAGCGGTTCAAAAATATGGAAAAGCGCTTGATAAAGAACAAGAAGTTCTATCGAACATTGCGGATATCGTAAGTGAAGTCTACTCAATGGAGTCTGCTGTTCTTCGTACAGAAAAAGCGATTAACAAAACAAGCGCAGAGAAGCAAAATCAAAAGCTTCTTCTTACACAAGTTTTCTGTCAGGAAGCGTTCAATCGAATTGAGGCACATGCGAAAGAGACACTAATTGCGGTTGAAACAGGCGATTCTCTACGAATGATGATTTCTGCTCTTCGTAAACTCTCGCGCTACACACCAATTAATGTAATCGCGAAGAAACGTGAAATTGCAGCTACCGTTCTAGAGCAACAGCGCTTTACTGTCTAATTTGATTTAAGATTAAGGATTGTTTTAATCACTTCCAAACTAAATTCTCTTTTGTCCCTCCAACAATGGGGGGATTTTTTTCTCATGATTAGGAAAGATAAAGAGTGGTTAAATAAAGGAATTTTCCTTTTCGTGCCGAAAGCTAACTTTGTACAAGCTTCTGTATTTGTCCTTACACTCTCATGTGGTAAACTATCCATAGAATCACATGAAGTTCTTAAGGAGGAACAAGTTTGCCCATTACATTTTATGCCTATCCTAAATGCGGGACATGCCGTAAAGCCAAAAAATGGTTTGAGCAAAACGATGTGGAAGTAAATGAAATTCACATCGTAGAAAATCCACCATCAAAAAATGAATTAGCCACTATGGTTGATCAAAGTGGGTTACCAATCAAGAAATTTTTTAACACAAGTGGACAGAAATATCGAGAGCTTGGTTTAAAAGATAAAGTTGCCTCATCTTCTCAAGATGAATTGCTGGACATCCTATCATCGGATGGCATGTTAATGAAGCGTCCGCTCGTAACAGATGGAGAGAATGTGACAGTCGGATTTAAAGAAGATGTTTTTGAGGAAATGTGGAAACGATAAAATAGTTGCTTAATTAATAATAACTATTATACGATAGTTATTGTAATTAATATAATTGACCTTAATTAAGAGGAATTATTTCAGGGAGGAATTACCAATGAACTTACCAAAAGATTTTCGCTACTCAGAAGAACACGAATGGGTACAAGTACAAGAAGACGGAAACATCCGAATCGGCATTACAGATTTCGCTCAATCAGAACTTGGAGACATCGTATTTGTTGAACTTCCAGAAGAAGGCGACACCATCGAATCCGACGAGCCGTTTGGTAGCGTTGAGTCTGTAAAAACAGTATCCGAATTGTATGCACCAATCTCAGGCAAAGTTCTTTCTGTCAATGAAGATTTAGAAGACAGCCCTGAATTCGTTAATGATTCACCATATGAAAAAGCATGGATGGTTGTTGTTGAACCAACTGAGCCTTCTCAAATTGAAGAGCTTATGACTGCAGAAGCTTATGAAAAAATGGTAAGTGAAGACGAATAAGGCATCATTTTATGACGAAATGAATGATGAGTAAATAGGTTTCATCATAAACTCTAATCAATGGTTCTCTTTTGTTTAGTCATCTGTTAGTGAGATAGGCTGTATAGAAAGACACTATATAGAGGAGATGATCCCAATGATTGAAGCTCGTCCGATGGTAAGAATTGATGTCACGAATAAAATTTATGGTAAATTTGATCAAAAAGCGATGAATCTCTTTCTGAACAAAGAAAAAATCGGCCGTATTTTATTCTCTGATCAGGGCAATCGCTACGAATTATCAGACGGATACGAATTTGATCAAGATAAAATTTATCATTACGAACAAGCCCTAGAGCAAAATGTAAAATACGTAGAAGACTGCGACCTCGGCTGGTGTTAATAGGAAAAGCGAATGCGCCTGGTAATCCCCGACAAGCTTAAGGAGAGCCTAAATGTGGCGTTTTTGGCCACAAATAGGATTGACTTAAGACCTCGAGGGGATAGGCGCAGTAGCTGGACAGAAAAGCGAATGCGCCTGATAATCCCCGACAAGCTATGTCTTCACTTAACGACAGCATCTTGCTTTCTACATAAAAAAACGGCCCAATGGGCCGTTTTTTTATGCTTTGTTTTTACGAATGTATTTTATCGTTTTAATGAGACCATCTGCTGATGGACGTCCAAATGGGCTGGACTGGAGAAACTGTGCCATTAGTTTACCGTTCTCGTCAATTAAGAAAATGGCTGGTTCGCCGTGTTCCCCATGATCTTCATATGGGGCATCTTCACGATGCATCATAACCCCGTAAGAGTCGATTGCGGCATTTTCGTTGTCGCTTAATACTGGAAATTCTAGGCTGTGCTTTTCTTTCATTTTTCGAAGCGATTCCAGTTCGTCTTTTGCGATCGCAATTGGGTGTACGTCTAATTTTTGAAAAGCGCCTAAATGTTCTTGTAGTTCTTCTAGCTGTTCGTTACACACAGGACACCATTCACCTCTAAAAAAGACAAGCATATGCCAGCGATTATCTTCTTTTTGGTGCTGTTCAAACTGGAACAGCTCACCTTCTGTGTTAATGAGCGAAAAAGAGGGTGCCTGGTCTCCAAGGTTAAGTTTTGCCATTTTTACCACTCCATTCTTTAATCATATTGATTTATTTCCACGAGTTGAGCATGATAAAACATAATTGCGTGGTTTAACTGGACAGGTGTTAAGGGAAAATAGGTACTGGAAAAGAAAATGACCTATGGAGGTAATGATAATGGCTTTGTCGAAGGAAGAATTACAGCAATTTAAAAAACAACTACTTGGTTTAAAGAAAGAACTTCTAGATAGTGGTGCAAGTCACCGTGATGAAAATGCAGCATTATCTGAAGAAACAGGAGAATTAACATCGTACGATAATCATTTTGCTGATATGGCTTCTGAGTTGGACCAACGCGAGAAAGATATTACGTTAGAAGATGCGGCAAGAGAGCGATTGAGTTTAATCAATACGGCACTTGACCGTATTCGTGAAGGAAACTATGGTATTTGTGTGGATACTGGAGAAGAGATTGATAAGGAACGCCTTGAAGCCATCCCCTATGCTATTCGTACAAAAGAAGCACAGGATAAGTTAGAAGAGAACAAAGAAGATAGTCGACCAGATGATGAAGCTACTTTTGAGACTTCAGGTAATCGAGAAGATGATCGTCTACGTACAGTTGACGATCTTCAAAGAGAACACGGTAATTCAACTTCTGAAACGTATTTAGAAGAAGAGGACCCAGATAAAGAATCGGAATAATAATCGGTTACCTGGCTCAATAGCTGTTGTGTCATCACATCGCGTCGGTGATTCTAATGATAAAATGAAACGATTTACTTCCCACCACCATATGCTATAGCAATGCATTGATACGACAGCTTGAAATGGAGCGTTGTGCCATGAATGATAAAGTTATTATTGTTGAAGGAAAAACAGATAAACAGCAGTTAATGAGAGTATTAGATGAACCCGTTCATATTATTTGCACATATGGAACAATTAGCTTTGAGCGACTTGAGGAACTAAGTGAAGAGCTAGAGGAAAAAGATGTGTTTGTTTTGGTGGATGCAGATGATGCAGGTGAGAAATTGAGGCGGCAGTTAACTCGAGAAATCCCCCATGCAGAACATCTTTATATCACAATGCTTCATCGTGAGGTTGCAGAGACCCCGCTAAATTATTTAACAAGAATTTTAAGAGCAGCGAAGTTTAAAGTAGTAACAGTTTAATGTAAGAAATGATCACAGAAGGGAAGCATTTATCGCTTCCTTTTTTGCCTGATATGGATTGGAGCATGAGGAATGCAAGAAATCACTGATGAATTCTTATTAAGAAAATACTTACAAACAGAAGGAAGTATCCTATTTTTCTACACCCCTTTTTGTCAGACATGTAAAATAGCAGAGCGAATGTTACATATTGTTACAGAAGCAAAAGAAATGGAAGCCACTGTGTATACATGTAGTTTAAATTATTTTCCATGGGTTGCAGAAACTCTCGGAATACAAAGTGTTCCTGCATTAACAGTTATTGGTGGAAATGATGGTGATCGCACACTTTTTGCGTTTGAGTCAGTGATAAAAGTCGATGAATTTCTTAATTAAATGAAATTCGTTTGATGTTTTTTGACCATTCACTTGATATTTAAACGTTTTAAAAACCCTATTTAGATAGGATTATGCGAAGGTGTAATTTGCTGAAAATTAAGCAAGATTAATAATGATAAAATAATATAACAGGAAGTAAAGAAACAGTAACATTGTCATAAAATTGTATTTTCGTTGATGCTGATTGAGTGGTATAACTGAATAGAGTCACCATTCCACTGTTTTTGACGAATGGTGGCACATTTCATTTTCTAAACTATTATAAAATTTTCAAAACTAAAACATCTAAGAATTCAACCCGAAAAGCAGTTAGCTTGAAATCAACTGCAAGATGAGAGGTGTATAACATGACAACCATTTCAATCAGCGCATTAGGAAATTTCGCTACTAAAAATGAAAACAAAAATGAGAGTATTACTTTAGAAGATAAAGTTGACAGTATACAAAAAGGGAATCAGGCTTTACGAAATCAGCTCTTAGAAGACTATCAACCTTTTATTAAAAAGATCACGTCAAAAGTTTGTAATCGTTATATAAATCATTCGATGGATGAGTTCAGTATAGGGCTATCCGCTTTTAATGAAGCGATGGATCAGTATCGTAAAGGCCAGGGAAGCAGATTTTTAACGTTTGCCGATATGGTTATAAGAAGAAGAGTGATTGATTATATACGAAAAGAAGCGCGACAAAACAAATACATTTACCTTGAACCAGAGGAACTAGATGAAGAAGGGCGCCTAGAAGATAGCTTTGCAGAACAGAAAGCTGCACTTGACGTCTATGAAATTGAAAAACAGCGTGAAGTACGAATGTTTGAAATCGAGGAATATGAGCAGTTACTTAAGAAGTTTAGTATTACGTTCAAGGTTCTCAGCAAAAACTGCCCAAAACATATTGATGCAAGAGAAAACGCCAAGATGATCGCGAAATTAATTGCGGATGATCACGTTCTTTCAGGCTATCTATTAGAGAAAAAGCAGCTCCCTATAAAAGATTTGCTGGCACTCGTTACATGCAGTCGCAAAACGATTGAACGTAATCGAAAGTATATAATAGCAGTGGCATTAATTCATTTAGGTGGATTTAACGCGCTGAAATCGTATATACAGTAGTTGGATAAAAGGGGGCCAGGGGATGAAAAAAGGGGTCATTATGGACATTCGGGGAAGAAAGGCAGTTGTCTTAACTCCTGAGGGAGAATTTACAACTATCAATCTGAAGCGAAATCATACGTTAACAATCGGCTCTGAAATTAAACTTGCACCAAAACCACTTAATAAGAAAATAGGTTACTTTACCCCCTCTATGCCCACCCTGGCCGGTATGGCAGCAATTCTATTGTTAGTTGTCATCGTAACAGGCGTTATTCCTGTTAGACAAAATGATGCAGTTGCAGCCTATGTAAGCTTTGATATCAACCCAAGTATTGAGGTTGGAGTTAATTCTGATCTTGAAGTTGTTCAATATCAAGCATGGAATTCAGACGGTGAAGGGTTGAACTTAGAACGGGAAACAAAGAATATGCCACTTAACGAATTCGGAGGTTTACTTGTCTCCAAACTCGATAAAAAAGGCTATCTAGAAGAGAATCATAAATTACTCATTGTCGCTTCAAGCGTTGAGCAAAAGGGGATCAGCGAAAATCTTGAAACGATTATAAGAGGATTCGAGCAGAATGATGCACTTGTTAATCAAGCGGTTGCGATTACAACCATTCTTGATGCGGATTACAGCGCTCATGAAAAGGCGAATGAACTTGGACTATCTCAGGGAAAATACATGACTTACCTCGCTGCTGTCGATCGAGGCGCATCTTTATCCATCGACGAAGTGCGTGATCTTTCCGTGAGCAAAATGGATGAAATGCAGGCAGAAACCATGACCGCTACAGTGACGAATGAATCTGACAATTCTAGCGAGTCTAAAGTGAAAGAAACGCCAACACCGATTGAGGATTCAGTCGTACAATTAAATGAAAAAACAGTTGATTATCAACAGAACGAGAATGAAGAATTGATACTTGAAAGTGAAGATGCAGTTACCAAATCAAAAGATAAACCATCTGATCAAGAAGTAGAACTCAGTACTAATCAAGAACCAACTAGTTCTTCTAAAGTATCTAAAGCTCAAACAGACCACCAAAAAGAAGAAAAGAAACCAGAAAAAGTTGAAAAAAAAACGAGTACTAAATTAGCGAATGAAGAAAAAGAAAAGAAAAAAGCTGACAAGAGTCAGGGAAAGATTAAAAAAGAAAAAGAAAAAGCAGAAAAGAAAAATGAAAAGCAACAAGAAAAAGAGGGAAAGAAGAAAGAAAAAGAAATGAAAAAGAAAGAGAAAGAGAAAGAAAAACAGAAACAAGAAGATCATAAAGGCAAGTCTGAAGAAAAGAAGAAAGATAAGTAACGTATCACGCTATCATTTATTTTATATTCAAAAGTTAAGCCAGAGGGATCCCTCTGGCTTTTTTTCTATCTGTTCTTATGTCATGAGTGAAGGGAGAGCCTTTGCGATATCAAGAAATGAAGACTGATCATCAAAAACATTTACAATGTGATGATCTTTATTGAGTAGAACCGTTGTAGGAACTCCAGTACATCCGTAATCATCGTACGTTTCTCGACCATTGTCACGTAATACAGGAAAAGGAAGGTCGTTTTTTATCATAAATTCTTTTCCGGCTTCTTCTGATCGTTCTCGTCCAGTTACGTTTATTGTTAAGAAGGCTAGCTTTTCAAGATCAGCATGTTGATAAAACTGCTCTTTCATCGGCAAATCTTTCATACAGTCCGGGCACCATGAAGCCCAGAAGGTAATCATCACTGGTTTTCCAACAAAATCAGATAGACGAATGATGTCGCCGTTTTTAAGATCTTCTAATGCAAAGGAAGGGGCTTTCATCGTTATTCACCTCTTTTTTTAATGGTCTATCGATACTTTATCAAAAAGATCCTTCTAACGAAATGTTTAAAAGATATACTAGTTATATGTTAACCATTTTTAAGTAGGCAGTTATTCGTTTTAAAAAAGGAGTAAACACTTTGAGTGAAAAGAAGAAAAATTCCGAAAAAGTGTTTGACACTAATACGCCACCTTGCTAAAATAAACACAATTAATTAAAAATGAAATAGTCATACTTATCTAGAGAGGCGGAGGGACTGGCCCTATGAAGCCCGGCAACCGTCAAACCATTGTTGGTTTGAAAAGGTGCCAAATCCTGCAGGAGAAATCCTGGAAGATAAGCGAAGCTGATGAATGAATCAAGCCTCTCTGTCTTTCAGAGAGGCTTTTTATATTAGGCAAAAGAAATGCAGTAAGCTTGGAATGTTTGAAAGGAGAGGTAAGGGATTGGTTAGAGAGACGAGATACGAAGATCAGACTGTATCGATTGGTTCGTTAACGCTCGAATCAGGCAATGACCTTCATGACGTTAAACTTGCCTATGAACGTGTTGGCCCACGTGATGCACCGGTTATTCTAGTCTGCCATGCTTTAACAGGAAATCAGTATACAGTTGGGCATGAGGAAGAAGGTTGGTGGAAAGGGTTAGTCGGAAGCGGGAGTTATATCGATACGGCTGCTTTTCAAGTAATTACGTTTAATGTTCTCGGAGGATGTAACGGTTCAACAGGACCACAATCAATTAATCCGGTCACGAAAAGACGCTATCAAGCTGATTTTCCGTTTGTCTCTGTAAGAGATATGGTGCACTCACAGAAAAAAGCGCTTGAGAAACTAGGCATTCACCAACTTCATGCTGTCATTGGAGGATCTCTTGGGGGGATGCAGGTGCTTGAATGGGGACTGCTCTATCCGGATTGGATGACTCATCTTATTCCACTTGCCGTTACACCAACTCTTAATGCCTATGGAATTGCTTATAATGCTATTTCTCGCTATGCGATTACGAATGACCCAAACTGGGAGGAGGGTTATTACAGTAGCGATCATACACCAACATCTGGTCTAGCAACCGCAAGAATGATTGGAATGATCTCTTATCGAACAGATGAAATGTTCCACGAAAAATTTGGTCGAAGTCGTAAAGGTGCTTCACATGAGAATCATAAGGAACCAAAGTACAACGTTGAGTCCTACCTTCATTATCAAGGAAATAAACTTGTCGGCCGGTTTGATGCGAATAGCTATCTGTATTTGCTAAAAGCAATGGATAACCACGATATTAGCGAAGGTCGAGGCGATCTTAATTTCGTCAATAAAAGAATGAAAGCAAACGTTCTTGCAATTGGATTTAAAGGGGATTTGATCTATCCCCCAGAGGAATTAGAGAAACTTTTCTACCACGGTTCCTCCTCTCAATTTTACCTTGTGGATACAAAATTTGGTCATGATGGGTTTCTTGTTGAGTTTGAGAAATGGGGACCTCATATAAAGGAAAAAATCTTAATAACAAACAAAATCGAAGGAGTGAAGTGAAATGGCAGAAAAAAAATATAATCTAGAGACAATTGGTATTCACGGAGGGTTACAAGCTGATCCAGTTACGGGCGCTAGAGCATTGCCAATCTATCAATCCAACGCTTATCGATTTAACAATACAGACCATGCAGCCGATTTATTTGCTTTAAAAGAAGAAGGATTCATCTATTCACGAATTGGAAACCCAACAGTCGGTACACTTGAAGAACGAATTGCTCAGCTTGAAGGTGGTATAGGAGCGCTAGCCTTATCAAGTGGAATGGCAGCAATCACTACAGCGATTTTAAATGTTGCTAACAGTGGAGACGAAATCGTGTCAGCTTCTACTTTGTACGGTGGCACGTACAATCTGTTTTCAGCAACGCTGCCGAAATACGGTATTAAAACGAACTTTGTCGATCCTGAAAATGTTGACTCATTTAAATCTGCTATTACGCCAAACACGAAAGCTATATTTGCAGAGACGATTGGAAACCCAGGGCTTCATGTGCTGGATATTGAGAAAGTTGCTGAAATTGCCCATGAGGCAGGCATCCCTCTAATCATTGATAATACTTTTGCAACTCCTTATCTATGCCGACCACTTGAACATGGAGCGGATATTGTTGTTCATTCTGCTACGAAATGGCTTGGCGGTAATGGCTCAACGATGGGAGGAATCATCGTTGATGGTGGGAAATTTGATTGGAACTCACCTAAATTCCCTGGTTTTACTGAACCAGATCATACGTATCACGGTATTGTGTTCGCGGAAGCTCTTCCAGAAGCAGCTTACATTGTGAAAGCTCGGGTGCAACTGCTAAGAGATACAGGTGCTGCGTTAAGTCCATTTAATGCATTTCAGATTGCTCTTGGTGTTGAAACGCTTCACGTTCGCATGAAAGAGCATATCGTCAACACACGAAAGATCGTCTCATATCTAAAAGACAATCCAAACGTCGAGTGGGTTAGCTATCCAGAAGAGGAGAATCATCCATCCAATCAACTTGTTCCTCACTATCTTCCGAAAGGAGCCGGAGCAGTAGTTGTTTTTGGCATTAAGGGGGGGCGTGAAACAGGGGCAGGCATCATTAATGCCGTTAATCTGTGGTCGCACGTTGCAAATGTTGGAGATGCAAAAAGCTTGATTATCCATCCGGCAAGCACCACCCATCAACAGTTAAGTGCTGACGAGTTGGTGGCCTCAGGTGTACGAGACGATTTGATTCGACTCTCTGTCGGAATTGAACACATAGATGATTTGATTGATGATTTAGATCAAGCAATCGCAAAAGCAAAAGTGGAAGCTAGCGTATAAAGAAGATTTGTGAAAAGCCCTTTTCTTATTTATTTTGAAGAGGGCTTTTTCTATTGTTCAAATAACGTTTGCCTATTACACGACATCTGTAAATCCACGTGCCGCTAGCGAATATGCAATTTTAATAATGAATTTAGATAAATATACTCTCTCATAAATAAACGATATTACTACATCACTATAAAAAGAAAAGATAGAATTACAAATAGAGTGGAAGTAATGCTCGTACCTTCTATGGAAACATGATTAAATGGATCGATTTCTACAATGGCTCCAGCATAATTCCGTGAAATGATTGAAGCCATGTATTTACAACGAGTAAATAATTATGCAAGCGTTACAAGCCAGCTAGAAATGAGTGGACGAGTGTCAGATGTAAAGGGATACTCAAAGGTATGGAAACAATCGACACAATGTCTCTTTAACGAATCAACAATGTGTAAGCGCTTTTAACAAATTTACAATAAAAAATTTCGTGTGACCAAATCTCACGCATAGTAGGAGTGTAAGCGTTTACAAATAAACTGATATATCATAATTATCAAAAAACTTTGTTTTTAGGTGTTGACCTTACGTCCAAACCGGCGTAATATAATCCTCAATTAAACAAACAAAGTATTCAAATAACTCAAACACAAACGATAACAAGGCCTTTAAACTTCATAGGCCTATCATTAGACACTAACGCTTTACTGCGTCTAATTAACAAACAGAAAGGAGTGAACAAGGTGAGTGAACAGTGGATCTACCTTAACGGAGAATTTGTGAAGAAAGAAGATGCCAAAGTATCGGTATACGATCATGGTTTCCTCTATGGCGACGGGGTGTTCGAAGGAATTCGCATGTATGATGGGAATGTCTTCAGATTAGAACATCATCTTCAGCGCCTCTATGATTCAGCTCATTCAATTATGTTAAAAATTTCGCACACAATGGAGGAAATGACCGACATTATTGTGCAGACGCTGAAAAAAAACAACCTACAGGATGCCTACATTCGAATCGTTGTCTCACGCGGTGTTGGAAATCTTGGGCTTGATCCATTTACATGCAAGGAACCACAAGTGATCGTTATTGCAGAATCACTGGCCTTGTTCCCTAAGCGATTATATGAAACAGGAATTGAAATTGTCACAGTAGCGAGCAGACGGAACCGCTCGGATGTATTAAGTCCGAAGGTAAAGTCGTTAAATTACTTAAATAACATTCTTGTCAAAATCGAAGCCAATTTAGCCGGCGTTAGCGAAGCATTGATGTTAAATGATCAAGGTTATGTGGCTGAAGGTTCGGCAGATAATATATTTATCGTGAAAGGTAACGTGATTAAAACACCACCGGGGTATGTTGGAGCTTTAGAGGGTATTACGCGAAATGCCATCATGGAACTTGCAAGACAAAAAGGGTATGACATGCGTGAAGAAACGTTTACACGTCATGATGTGTACGTAGCAGATGAAGTCTTTTTAACCGGTACAGCGGCAGAAGTGATTGCTGTTGTGAAAGTAGACGGTCGTGAAATTGGAGAAGGTAAGCCAGGGAAAACAACGAACGATCTGCTTGGAGCATTTAGAGACATTGTCACAGTTGATGGGGTCTCCGTCTATTCTTCAAAACGTGATGTTCAAGCGGGATAAAAAGTAAATATTTATAATCGATGACGAGGCAAAAGAAACAGGATTTGGTAATGACCAGAGAGCCGGTAGTGGTGGAAGCCGGTATTATCCCCTGTATCGACATCACCTCTGAGTGTTGATCTGAACTTAGTAACATAGGATCAACCGAGTGTTTTAAAACACTTGTTATCAAAACGAGCAATTTGCTCATGAGGCGGCAATGATTTGTCGCAAAAGTAGGGTGGTACCGTGAAGTCTTTTCGCCCCTATGGACCGTAAAAAGCGGCGTAGGGATGAGAAGGCTTTTTTTTATTAATAGTTAGTAACGCTTCACCGATAAGGCGGAAGCGGGCAAATAAGCATTGGAGGGTATGAATATGCGGGCGAAGGCAAAACCAGAAGCCGAAGCGGTAACAGCGGAAATGACCGGGGCAGATGTATTAATCCATTCTTTAAAAAAAGAAAATGTGGAAGTGCTCTTCGGATATCCAGGAGGGGCAGTCCTACCAATCTATGATGCTCTCTATCGATCACCGATTAAGCACGTTCTTTCAAAGCATGAACAAGGCTCAATTCATGCGGCTGAAGGATATGCAAGAGTGAGCGGGAAGCCAGGCGTTGTCATTGCAACATCTGGTCCTGGTGCTACTAATCTTGTAACTGGGATTACAGACGCCATGATGGACTCCCTTCCACTTGTGATCTTCACAGGGCAGGTGGCGAGTACGGTGATCGGAACAGATGCTTTCCAAGAAGCGGATATTATGGGCATCACTGCACCAATCACCAAACATAATTACCAGGTACGTGATGTTCAGGACTTACCAAGGATCATTAAAGAAGCGTTCCATATTGCAACAACGGGACGTCCCGGTCCCGTTCTCGTTGATATCCCTAAGGATGTGGCAAACAAAACCATTTCACCCGACTATGATTCTACCATTCATTTACCAGGCTATCAGCCAACCTTTTCACCCAACATCTTGCAGATTAAGAAATTAGGAGATGCGGTTGGTTCAGCGAAGAAACCGGTGATCTTAGCCGGAGCTGGTGTCCTCCATGCGAATGCAGGAAAAGAACTCGTTGCTTTTTCTGAGAAACATAGCATCCCAGTCATTAATACACTGCTTGGTCTTGGCAGCTATCCAGGGAATCATCCGCTATTTCTGGGGATGGGAGGCATGCATGGAACGTACACAGCGAACATGGCCCTTTATGAATGTGACTTGTTAATTAGCATTGGCGCCCGATTCGATGATCGATTAACTGGTAATCTTGATCATTTTGCCATCCATGCAACAGTTGCTCATATCGATGTTGATCCTGCTGAAATTGGGAAAAACGTACCAACGCAAATCCCAATCGTATCGGATGCAAGAGAAGCGCTGAAGAAGCTTTTAGAAATTGAATCTTCAAGTCCAGAAACAGATGATTGGCGTCAGAAGTTAACGCAAAATAGTGAAAATTTCCCACTTTGGAAGAAGGTATCAACGAGTGAATTTCTTCCGCAGCGCGTCGTAGAACTCGTACACGAATATACGAAAGGTGATGCGATTATTACGACCGATGTGGGTCAACACCAAATGTGGGCGGCCCAATATTATGCATTTGCGGATGCGAATCGATGGGTCACATCTGGAGGGCTTGGCACTATGGGATTTGGCTTCCCTTCTGCGATCGGAGCACAGCTTGCTTTTCCGGAGCAAACAGTTGTTTCGCTAACAGGTGATGGTGGATTCCAAATGACGTTACAAGAGCTTTCCACTCTTCAAGAACTAAATCTACCTGTGAAAGTTGTCATAATGAATAACCAGACACTTGGAATGGTGAGACAGTGGCAGGAAGCATTTTATGAAGAACGCTATTCTCAGTCGCTCATCCCTGTACAGCCTGACTTTGTTAAATTAGGTGAAGCATATGGGATCCAATCATATAAAGTAACGAATGAAGAAGAAGCGAAAGCCGTTTTTGAAGAAGCTTTTTCTCATCGCGATCCGGTCTTAATTGATTGTCGCGTAAGTGGAAAGGAAAATGTCTATCCAATGATTGCCCCTGGAAAAGGGCTGCATCAGATGATTGGGGTGAAACCATGAAACGAATTGTAACCGCAACGGTCATTAACCAAAGTGGGGTGTTAAATCGCATCACCGGCCTCATGACAAAACGGCAATTTAACATTGAAAGCATCACGGTTGGTCATACCGAAAAAGAAGGGGTTTCGAAAATGACCTTTGTCGTTAATGTCGATGATAATGCCAAAATTGAGCAGCTCATCAAACAGCTCAACAAGCAAATCGATGTGTTGAAAGTAACGGATATAACAGATCAGGCTATTGTTGTTCGTGAGTTAGCGTTAATTAAGGTCATCAGTAACGCTCAAATAAGAAGCGAAATCTCCGGAATTATAGAACCGTTTCGCGCTTCCATCATTGATGTAAGTCGTGAAAGCATCACAGTTCAGGTAACGGGCAATTCCGATAAGATCGAAGCGATTTTAGATCTTCTTAGGCCATATGGCATTAAGGAAATGGTTCGAACGGGGATCACAGCATTCCCTCGAGGAAGTCAAAAATCTGTAACAGATTTGAAGCAGTATTCCATCTTAAATTAAAAAAATATACCTAATGATGAAGGGATGAATGAAAATGGCAAAAGTATATTATAACGGTGATATCAACGAGGGCACGCTAAAAGGTAAAAAAATCGCGGTAATCGGATATGGATCTCAAGGTCACGCACACGCTTTAAATCTTCGTGAAAGCGGGTTCGATGTAACGGTTGGCTTAAGAAAAGGGCGCTCGTGGAAGCAAGCAGAGGAAGATGGGTTTGCAGTAAAAACAGTAAAAGAAGCAAGTGATGAAGCTGATGTCATCATGATTCTTCTTCCAGATGAGTATCAGCCAGAAGTGTACAAAGAGGAAATCGAGCCGGGTCTTCGCGCTGGAAATGCACTCGTTTTCGCTCATGGCTTTAATGTTCATTTCAACCAGGTTGTTCCACCTTCTGATGTCGATGTTTTCCTAGTTGCTCCTAAAGGGCCAGGTCATCTTGTAAGAAGAACATTCGAAGATGGTGCAGGCGTTCCAGCTCTATTCGGTGTTTATCAGGACGTATCTGGTGACGCAAAAGAACTTGCCCTTGCTTACGCAAAAGGAATTGGCGGTGCTCGTGCAGGAGTTCTTGAAACATCCTTCAAAGAAGAAACCGAAACAGATCTCTTCGGTGAACAGGCCGTTCTTTGTGGCGGATTGTCATCACTAGTGAAAGCTGGATTCGAAACACTGACGGAAGCTGGTTATCAACCGGAAGTCGCGTACTTTGAATGTTTACACGAACTAAAGCTCATTGTTGATTTGATGTATGAAGATGGCATTGCTGGTATGCGTTATTCCATCTCTGACACTGCTCAGTGGGGTGACTTTGTATCAGGCCCACGTGTCGTTGATGCCGATACAAAAGCACGTATGAAAGATATTCTTGAAGATATCCAAACGGGTAAATTCGCGAAAGGCTGGATTCTAGAAAATAAACTAAATCGTCCAGAATTCCACGCGATCAATGAGAAAGAGAAGAATCACCCAATCGAACAAGTAGGAAAAGAGCTTCGTGCCATGATGCCATTTGTAAAACCAAAATCAAAGAAGGAAGTGGTTTCCAGTGCAAAAGATTAATGTATTCGATACAACGCTTCGTGACGGAGAACAGTCAGCGGGAGTAAATCTGAATGCATTAGAAAAACTGGAAATCGCAAAGCAACTTGAGCGTCTTGGAGTAGACATCATGGAAGCAGGCTTTCCTGCTGCTTCCAAAGGTGACTTTCAGGGTGTGAAGAACATTGCAGATACGGTAAGAAATGTTTCCGTAACAGGTCTTGCTCGTGCGAACATGAAAGACATTGATGCAGCATGGGATGCCCTTAAAGGTGGTGCTGACCCAAGGCTTCACGTTTTCCTAGCTACTTCTCCTATTCATATGACGCATAAGCTCAAGAAGACACCGGATGAGGTAGTTGAAACGGCTGTTGAAGCAGTCAAATATGCGAAGAAATTTTTTCCGAAAGTGCAGTGGTCGGCTGAAGATGCTTGTCGATCTGATCGTACCTTTCTAGCTAAGATTATTAAAGAAGTGATTGATGCTGGTGCATCTGTCATTAACATTCCAGACACTGTCGGGTATAGAAGCCCCCAGGAATACGGGGAGCTTTTCACATATTTGCGAAACAATGTTCCGAACATCGATGGTATTGATCTATCGGCACATTGTCATAATGATCTCGGCATGGCGGTAGCGAATTCTCTTGCTGCGATTGAATGTGGCGCGACACAAATCGAAGGAACGATTAATGGCATTGGAGAGCGGGCTGGGAATGCTGCGATTGAGGAAGTGGCCGTCGCGCTTCGCATCCGAAATGATTTCTACCAAGCAGAAACAGGCTTGAAATTAGACGAAATTAAGCGCACAAGTAACCTGGTTAGCAAACTTACTGGCATGCCTGTACCAGGAAATAAAGCAGTAGTAGGAGCAAATGCCTTTGCTCATGAGTCTGGTATCCATCAAGATGGGGTGCTAAAAGAAAAAACCACCTATGAAATTATCAGCCCTCAGCTTATCGGAGTGCAGTCGAATAGTCTTGTTCTTGGTAAGCACTCAGGACGACATGCCTTTAGAGATAAAGTGAAAGAGCTAGGTTTTGAATTAGATGAAGCAAGAATTAATGAAGCTTTCGCCGATTTTAAAGATTTGGCTGACAAGAAAAAGCAAGTAACAGAAGATGATCTGTTCGCACTGTTAACGGATATTCAAACAGATGAATTTGTTGATAAATATGAGATTCATAGCATTCAAGTTCAATATGGAACAGCAAATATCCCAACGGCTACAATTTCAATCGAGAAGCCGGATGGAACGATGATTCAACAAGCTGGAACAGGTTCAGGTAGTGTGGAAGCCATTTATAACACGCTTGAAGAAATGATTCCAGGCACGCTTCAACTTCAAGATTATCGGATTAATTCGGTTGGCGGTGGCAGAGATGCTCTTGCTGAAGTTCATGTCCGCGCGATGTACAACGGTGTAGAATCAAATGGTCGAGGGACAGCGCAGGATGTTCTTGAATCATCAGCGATTGCTTACTTAAATGCAGTGAATCGCGTTCTTGCTAGAGAAAGCTATCAAGTCAAAAAACAAGCGCACGTCTAACAGGGAGGTTAGAAGGATGAAGAGAAAAGTTGCGGTATTACCCGGTGATGGAATTGGCAAAGAAGTAATGGAAGGATCAATGAAAGTGCTAAATGCCGTGGCAGATCGATTTGGCCATACGTTTGAATTTCACTTTGCAAGAATCGGAGGGGCAGCTATTGATCAAGAGGGGATGCCTCTACCCGAAGAAACCTTAAACACTTGTAAAAAAAGTGATGCGGTTCTTCTTGGTGCAGTCGGTGGGCCTAAGTGGGAAAACCTTCCCGGTCATCTTCGTCCTGAACGAGGTCTTCTTGGAATTCGTAAAGAGTTAGGCTTGTTTGCAAATCTTCGTCCTGTCACAGCATTTGACAGTTTAATTGATGCATCTCCACTTAAGGCGGACCGGATCAAGGGTGTGGATATGTTGATTGTTCGTGAATTAACAGGTGGATTGTATTTCGGTACGCCAAGCGAGCGCCGTAACAATGGCAAAGAAGTGGTGGACACCCTTCATTATACAAGGGATGAAATGGAGCGAATTATTGATCAGGGATTCGAAGCAGCTCAGAAACGAAATAAAAAGCTAACGAGCGTCGACAAAGCGAACGTTTTGGAATCAAGCCGAATGTGGCGAGAAGTTGTGGAAGAAAAGGCATTGAATTATCCTGATGTTGAAGTGGAGCATATGCTTGTCGATGCGGCGGCAATGAAGCTGGTTCAAAATCCGGCGTACTTTGATGTAATTGTAACGGAGAATTTATTCGGAGATATCTTAAGTGATGAAGCCTCAATGATTACAGGATCTCTTGGAATGCTACCTTCTGCAAGTCTTCGTAGCGACGGTTTTGGGATGTATGAACCGGTTCATGGCTCAGCACCAGACATTGAGGGGAAAAACATTGCGAATCCACTTGCAATGATCTTATCAAGTGCCATGATGCTGAAGTATTCGTTCGATATGAACGAAGAGGCGGAGTCGATCGAAAAGGCAGTGAAAGAAGTCCTTGATGCCGGATATTATACGAGTGATCTTGCAAATGGATCACCAAAAGCTCTTGGTACAGATGCCATGATCAAGAAAGTGATTTATCAATTGGAAGAAGCTGATGCAACAGCCGGGATCATGGAAGCATACGCTTAATGACAAACAGGTAAGAGGAGGATGGGTGTGGAGCCGAAAACGATTATTGAAAAGATTTGGGATAAACACGTTGTGCATAAAGAAGAAGGTAGCCCGGATCTCCTATATATCGACTTGCATCTTGTTCATGAAGTGACTTCTCCGCAGGCTTTTGAAGGTCTGCGGATGAATAATCGAAGTGTCAGAAGACCGGATTTAACGTTTGCGACGATGGATCATAATGTTCCAACGATTGCTCGTCATATTATTAATGACCCTGTCTCAAAAGTGCAAATGGAAAAGCTTGAAGAGAACTGTCATGAGTTTGGTGTGGAAATTGCTGATATCAATCATCCAGATCAAGGCATTGTTCACGTGATTGGTCCTGAGCTTGGACTAACACAGCCGGGGAAAACAATCGTTTGTGGTGACAGCCATACCTCAACACATGGCGCCTTTGGGGCCCTTGCATTTGGGATTGGAACGAGTGAAGTAGAGCATGTGCTTTCTACGCAAACGCTATGGCAATCAAGACCGAAAACAATTGAAATTCGTGTGAACGGTCGACTTGGTGCTGGAGTGACTGCTAAAGATTTAATACTAGCTGTTATTGCTAAATTTGGGGTTAATGCAGGTACTGGTGCGGTTGTGGAGTACACTGGTGAAGCGATTCGAAAGATGACAATGGAAGAGCGGATGACCGTTTGTAATATGTCAATCGAAGCTGGGGCAAAAGCAGGTTTGATTAGTCCAGATGAAACTACATTTTCCTATTTAAAAGGAAAGAGACACGTACCTGAGGATTTTGATCGCGCCGTTGCTGAATGGCAAGGACTTGCAACAGACCCGGGTGCAACATATGATGAAGTGCTCGAAATTGGGGCGGACGAAATTGAACCCCAAGTAACTTGGGGAACGAATCCGTCGATGGGATCTTCGGTCTATGCTCGCGTTCCTTTCCCGGAAGATTATGAAGATCCTGGTGATCAAAAAGCGATCAAACAGGCGCTCGCTTATATGGATCTTAAACCTGGTACACCCATTCAAACGATCGATATTCAATATGTTTTCATCGGATCCTGTACGAATTCACGATTAAGTGATTTGCGCTCAGCTGCTGACATTGTTCGGGGCCGAAAAGTTCATGAAGGTGTAACAGCGCTCGTAGTACCTGGTTCTAAATCAGTGAAGGATGCTGCTGAAGCTGAAGGGTTGGACACAATCTTTAAAGAAGCAGGATTCGAGTGGCGAGAAGCAGGATGTAGCATGTGTCTTGCGATGAATGATGATATTGTTCCACCAGGCGAGCGCTGCGCGTCTACATCGAATCGTAATTTTGAAGGCCGCCAGGGAAATGGCTCTAGAACGCATCTTGTCAGCCCGGCCATGGCTGCAGCTGCTGCCATTGAAGGCCGATTTACAGACGCTAGAAAAATTAAACCTCTTGTAGTGTAAAAGGAGTGAACCGTCCTGGAACCGATAAATGAATATAAAGGGATCGTTTATCCCCTTGAACAGGTGAATGTAGATACAGATCAAATCATTCCGAAACAGTTTCTTAAAAGAATCGAACGGAAAGGCTTCGGACAGTTTCTTTTTTACAATTGGCGATTTGATGATGATGGAAAGCCACGCGAAGATTTTAATTTGAATGAAGAGCAATACCAACATGCTTCTATTTTAGTGTCAGGAAAAAACTTCGGGTGTGGGTCATCAAGAGAACATGCGCCATGGGCTCTTCTGGATTATGGGTTTCGTATTATTATCGCGACTAGCTTTGCTGATATTTTTTATAACAATTGTGTGAAAAATGGGATCCTACCTATTGCTCTTGACCAAGAAACCATTTCTGAACTTTTTCAGAAAGCGAAAGATGGGTACGAACTTAGCGTTGATCTTAAGAAACAGCAAGTGAATGATGGAGAAGGATTACAAGCGTCTTTTGAGATCGATCCTTATTGGAAAGAAATGTTGTTGAATGGATGGGATGAAGTCTCTCGTACTTTGGCCCTTGAAGATAAAATAAAGTTGTATGAAGAAAAACAACTTGTAGGAGAGTGAATGACGTTGGGAATTACCAGGAGAAATATAACGTTCATGTCGTAAAAGCGATGGAGAATTTGCTGGAGGCTGTCCATAGGACTCCACTTCAGCAATCAACCACGCTTAATGATTATACGAATAAAGATGTCTTCTTGAAGATGGAAAACCTCCAACGAACGGGTTCCTTCAAACTTCGAGGTGCATATAACAAGGTCGCATCTTTGACAGATATTGAGGCAGCTCGAGGCATTGTAGCAGCTTCCGCTGGTAATCATGCTCAGGGAGTAGCGCTTTCCGCAAGAGAGTGTGGGATAAAAGCAAAAATCTATATGCCCATTCACACGCCAACAAGCAAAGTTGAGGCAACCCGAGCTTATGGAGCAGAAGTGGTGCTTGAAGGAGAATCGTATAACGAAGCGTTTATGGGAGCAGATCGAGAACGTGTTGAAAAAGGAGCCACCTTTGTTCACGCCTTTGATGATCTTGAGGTAATGGCTGGCCAAGGAACAGTTGCACTTGAAATGATGCAACAATGTCCTGATTTAGATACGATTCTCGTCCCTGTTGGAGGTGGAGGATTATTAGCTGGAATGGCCATGGCGATTAAGACATACTTTCCGCATGTGAAAATCATCGGCGTTCAGGCTTCAGAAGCATCTGCGACATGGAATCGGTTTAAAGGTACTGGTCCTCTCGTTCTTCAATCTGTCAAATCAATTGCAGATGGCATTTCTGTAAAGGAAGCAGGAAAAGTCACATACCCAATTATCGAAGAGCTTGTTGACGATATGATGACTGTTTCTGAAGAAGAAATTGCCGCTGCAATTGTCTTTATGCTCGAGAGGCATAAAACACTTGTTGAAGGTGCTGGAGCAGCATCAGTTGCTGCTGTTTTATGCAAATCAAACCGTTTAGAAGGGAGCAAAATTGGTGCTGTGGTCAGTGGAGGAAACGCTGATCTTGAAAAAATAGCTCTATACAAACAGCTCTCTCAACGAGCAAAAACCATCAGGCGAATCAGCTGATGGTTTTCTCTTGCTCATCCCAGGTTATAATGTTTGATTATTGTGACTTTTTGCTCAGTAATTGACACTCATAAAGTACCATGCTAGAATTCAATTTAGCACTTAACCACAGTAAAGTAATTTCAATTTTATAATCTCTTATTCAGAGAGGTGGAGGGACTGGCCCTATGAAGCCCGGCAACCGTCAAACGACTCGTTTGAAAAGGTGCCAATTCCTGCAAAGCGATTGCTTTGAGAAATGAGAGGAAGACATTGATCGATGAAATGCCTTTCTACTCAAAGTAGAAGGGCATTTTTTATATCACTTTTTTAAGTGCTTAAAGGTAAAGAATGAAAGCATGGGACTGAAGTCCTTTTCAGGAAGCTGGTACAACATGCAAATGCATAAAGGATGTGAGACATGTGATTGAGCTAAAAGGCATTAATAAAACCTTCTTCTCGAAGTCAGGGAAGGTAGACGCTGTTAAAGATGTTAACCTTTCAATTAAAAAAGGCGAAATATTCGGTGTAATTGGATACAGTGGTGCCGGTAAGAGTACGCTAATTCGGATGCTCAACCTGCTTGAGAGGCCGACGGATGGTACGGTCACGGTGGCAGGGAACAATTTATCTTCTCTAAAAGGAAAAGATCTTCGTGCAGCGAGACAAGAAATTGGCATGATTTTTCAACACTTTAATATCCTTTGGTCCCGAACGGTTCGCGACAACATCGCGTTCCCTCTTGAGATATCCGGAGTCCCTAAAGAAAAACGCATGAAGCGTGTTGATGAACTGATCAAACTTGTCGGACTAGAAGGGAGAGAGGCGGCTTATCCGTCACAGCTAAGCGGTGGACAAAAGCAGCGAGTTGGTATTGCAAGAGCCCTCGCAAATAATCCTAAAGTTCTCCTTTGTGATGAAGCAACATCTGCGCTAGATCCTAAAACGACCGATAGTATTCTTGAGCTTCTAACAGAAATTAATCAGAAGTTAGGTCTTACAATCGTTTTAATCACTCATGAAATGCACGTTATTCGCAAAATCTGTCACCGAGTGGCGGTGATGGAGAACGGCAGGGTTGTAGAGAAAGGTTCCGTGCTTGAAGTCTTTCATCATCCACAGGAAGAGATTACGAAAGATTTCGTGAATCAATTGAGTGAACCTGAAGAAATGAAGGAATCGATCGCACATTTAGCAGCAAGTCAGGATGGTGAACTCGTTCAATTTACGTTCCTAAAAGGGAAAACGGGATCGCCGCTTGTGACAGAGTTAATTCGTCAATTTGACATTGAAGTAAATATTATTCAGGGGAAAATCTCTCATACGCAGGATGGTCCTTATGGAAAGCTTTCTGTCTTTCTTAAAGGAGAACCGGCTGTTGTTGAAAGTGCGCTGAAGTATGTTCGTGAGCAAGGAGTAGAAGCGGAGGTGATTACAAATGGTTGAATCACTTTTTCCGAATGTGAACTGGGAATCGATGTGGGAAGCTACCGTTCAAACAGCTTATATGACGGCAATCTCGGTTCTAGCAACGTTTATTCTCGGTATTATTCTCGGACTATTATTATTTCTAACTGGAAGAGGGAATATATGGGAAAATAAATTTATCAATAGCATTATTGCTGGAATCGTAAACTTATTCCGCTCCATCCCTTTTATCATATTAATCATTTTACTCATTCCACTTTCTGTTTATATTATTGGAACAATGCTTGGCGCGAATGCAGCTCTACCAGCACTTATTGCAGGTGCAGCACCGTTTTATGCACGAATGGTTGAAATTGCTCTACGAGAAGTGGACAAAGGAGTGATTGAAGCTTCTCAATCAATGGGCGCATCAAACGGGGAAATTATTTTCAAAGTTCTTCTTCCTGAAGCAATGCCAGCCCTCATTTCCGGTATTACAGTTACAGCGATTGCACTTGTCAGCTACACCGCAATGGCTGGTGTGGTTGGTGCAGGTGGACTTGGAAACCTCGCCTATCTTGAAGGGTTCCAAAGAAATAATCCTGACGTAACGCTCGTTGCGACAGTTTTAATATTGGTCATTGTGGCGATCCTTCAGATTGCTGGAGATTTAGCAACGCGAGTCATCGATAAAAGATAATGAAAAGAGGAGAGAAAACCATGAAGAAATTTTTAACCCTAATTGCAGTACTTACACTTGCTGTACTTGCCGCTTGTGGTAACAATGGTGGAAACAGCGAAAGTTCTAGTGACGGCGAAGATTCAAAGAAAATCGTAGTAGGTGCATCAAACATTCCACACGCTGAAATTCTTGAAAAAGCAAAACCGATGCTTGAAGAAAAAGGTGTAGAACTAGAAATTAAAACGTTCCAGGATTACATTCTACCGAATAAGACACTTGCGAATGGTGAATTAGATGCAAACTACTTCCAAACGATTCCTTATATGGAGTTACAAATGGAAGAAAACGATAATTATGATTTTGTTAACGCTGGCGGCATTCACATTGAGCCAATCGGTGTTTATTCACAGGATTATAAGAGCTTAGATGAGCTTCCAGATGGTGCTCAGATCATTATGAGTAACTCAGTTTCTGACCATGGCCGTATGCTTTCTTTACTTGAAGCACAAGGATTAATTACCCTAAAAGAAGGCGTCAAGGCTTCTGATGCAACAGTAGAAGATATTGCTGAAAATCCGAAGAACATTGAATTCAAGACAGACGTAGAAGCTTCCCTTCTTCCACAGATCTACCAGCAAGGTGAAGGCGATGCTGTTATGATTAACACAAACTATGCCATTGATGCAGGGCTAAATCCCCAAGAAGATGCTATTGCTCTTGAAGATTCAGACTCACCTTACGTTAACGTGATTACGGTGAACAAAGGTGATGAAGATAACGAAGCCATTCAAGCATTAGTAGACGTGCTACATTCTGATGAAATTCAAAGCTTTATCGAAGAAGAATATGATGGTGCTGTTGTACCAGTAGACGAATAAGGCAAAAAGGTTCTCTGCCAATGTGGCAGAGAACCTTTTTTTAATGTTGGAAAACGGGCTTCATCGCTTCTTTTAATGTTTTGGCAGAGTGGTGCAATTGCTCTAGCTCTTTTTGTTCAAGATCAAGCTCGATGATTTCTCTTATGCCATTATTGTTCACAATCGCAGGTACGCCAATATAGATATCATCTAATCCATACTCGCCCTCCAGTAGCGTGGAGACGGTAAGAATGGAGTTTTCATTTCGAATTATTGCTCGTGTTAACCTTACGAGACCCATAGCGATCCCGTAATACGTAGCACCCTTACGATTAATAATATGATAAGCGGCATCGCGAACATTGACAAAGAGTTCTTCTAAATCTTGTTTCGCCTCTGGTTTATCTTTAATGAGTGACATGATTGGTCGACTGCCAATTGTCGCATGACTCCAAATAGGGAGTTCGGTATCGCCGTGTTCCCCGAGGATATAACCGTGTACATTTCGAGAATCGACGTTAAAATAGTCACTCAGTAAATAACGGAATCGAGCTGTATCAAGAATTGTACCTGACCCGATCACGCGTTCTTTTGGCAGACCAGAGAACTTCCAAGTTGCATAAGTGAGCACATCTACTGGATTTGTGGCAACGATAAAGATCCCATCAAATCCACTTTCCATTACGCTTGAAACGATGGTTTTAAAGATCGCCGTGTTTTTATCAATCAAGTCTAAGCGCGTTTCTCCAGGTGCTTGATTGGCACCTGCTGCTATCACGACGATATCTGCTTCTTTACAGTCGGAGTAGTCTCCAGCCCAAATTTTCATAGGAGCGCCAAAAGGGAGACCGTGATTTAAGTCGCGTGCTTCTCCTTCTGCCTTTTCTTTGTTGACGTCAATTAGTACAAGTTCATTTACGAGTTCTTGATTCAATAGCGAGAAGGCATAGCTTGTCCCAACGAATCCTGTTCCGATTAGTGCGACGCGTGTTGTTTTTCCTTCATACATCTTCTTCACCTCTGCTCATAAATATTGTCTACACATGCATCATAACGTATCCCTATAGGAATGAGTGTGACATACATCACATGTAAGCGCTACAAAAAAACATTTCTGAAGAAAAGGATGGATAGCATGGTTAACCACTTCTCATACTAGTATGGATGATAATGATAAAAGGAGGCCTGTGCTTTGAAACAGGAACAGGAATTTAACAATTTCGCAGAAGCAGCGTTACATGATTATAAAGAAGGATTAGGGATGTTTACTGAAAAAATGCCGCAGCTTGCTAAAAAGTATTCGGCGTTTACAGAAGCTTGTTTTAAAGAGGGAGAAGTAGGTCAAAAAGAGAAGCAGATGATCGCTCTTGGAATTTCGATTTTTTCACAGGATGAGTACTGTATTATTTATCATACGAAAGGATGTCTAGATCAAGGATGCTCCGAGCAAGAGATTCTTGAAACGGTAGGCGTTACTGCAGCCTTTGGCGGAGGGGCAGCTATGAGCCAGGCCGTTACTCTCGTACAAGAATGTATGAAGGATTTAAACCAGCCGAAGCACTAACGATGCCGAGTTTCTTCCTATAATATAGGCAATGGTTTAGATAAAGTGAATGAGGATGGATTTGGAAGAAAAGATAAGAACCGATGTTTTTTAACTATTCAGAACAAGTTTTATCCTTCTTCACGCGCTCTCATCCCTTCATATGCTGTTTGTGGACTGTTGATGTAACGTGATAAAGTATTTCTTGTAAGTAAAACGATATCGAAAGGATTGATTCATTATTAGCCCCATGCGGTTAAACCACACACCTGAAATGGAAAAGGCGATGTACCAGTCTCACGGAGTAGGTTATGCGGAATATAGCCAAAATTTCAACAAGCGAATGCAAGTCGAAAAAGAGCGTGAGATGGATCACCGTCGGAGTCTCAAAATGGTTAGTGAATTCGACCGTAAACTATCTAGATGAATCAGCATCCAATATAACGATGACCTATAGAAAACCAGTCTCTTTAGACTGGTTTTTTTGTATGAAGCTTTCTCGCTGATTCCGTTGTAGGTGTATGGATTAAATGGTAGGCTAAGAAGGGTATGAAACGAAAAAATTGACGATTCATTCTCATTTTGAATAGCAATCCAATTCCTAGCGAACGCTAGAAAGTATGATCCCTGCGTTCCTTGATAATAGTTTGGATTTGTTATAAAATAAGAATGAAAATAGATTGAGAATGACTCAGCACACATTCCTTGACATACACCTTATAGGTACTACAATAAGGAAGGAATAGTATAAACGTTATTGGAGGTATTCACAAATGGCAGCATCAACTCTAAAGATTGAGAATCTTCATGTTTCCATTGAGGGAAAAGAGATTATCAAAGGATTAAACCTTGAAATAAATGGTGGAGAAATCCACGCAGTAATGGGGCCGAACGGTACTGGTAAATCTACCTTAGCTTCAGCAATTATGGGCCATCCGAAATACGAAATCACTGAAGGCAGTGTCTTCCTTGATAATGAAGATGTACTTGAAATGGAAGTTGATGAGCGTGCAAAAGCTGGACTCTTCCTTGCAATGCAGTACCCAAGTGAAGTAAGCGGCGTAACAAACGCTGATTTCCTTCGTTCTGCAATTAATGCTCGTCGTGAAGAAGGCGATGAAATTTCTCTAATGAAATTCATCAAAAAGCTAGACGGCAAAATGGCTGAACTTGATATGGGTGAAGAATTTGCACAGCGTTACCTAAACGAAGGTTTCTCTGGTGGTGAAAAGAAGCGTAACGAAATTCTTCAGCTTATGATGCTTGAACCAAAGATTGCTGTTCTTGATGAAATTGACTCCGGTCTTGATATCGATGCGCTTAAAGTCGTTTCTAAAGGTGTAAACGCAATGCGCAATGAAAGCTTCGGTTGCTTAATTATCACTCACTATCAGCGTCTGTTGAATTACATTACACCGGACAAAGTACACGTAATGATGCAAGGTCGTATTGTGAAATCTGGTGGTGCTGAACTAGCACAGCGCCTTGAAGCAGAAGGCTATGATTGGATTAAAGAAGAACTTGGCATTAAAGACGAAACAGTTGGTCAAGAAGCGTAAGCAGTAAGGAGGATGACAATGTCAGTGGATACGAAAATTGCATTCGATCAAGAATACATTAAAGCTTATTCAGAAAAGTGTCAGGAACCGAAGTGGATGACTGCTCTCCGCCAGAAAGCGTTAGAGAAGTCAGAGAACCTTCCGATGCCAAAACCTGATAAAACAAAAATCGATAAGTGGAACTTTACTTCATTTAAACATGATGTTGCTGGAGAAGCGATTTCATCACTTGATGATCTTCCTGAAGATGTACGCGATCTTGTTGCCAAAGATCAACAGTCAGGAAATCTTCTTGTGCATCGTAATTCAACACCTGTTTTTAGTCAGCTATCAAATGATCTAAAAGAACAAGGTGTGATTTTCACAGATATACAAACTGCTCTTCAAAATCACGGTGATCTTGTTGAGAAGTACTTCATGAAAGACGTCATGAAAGTAGATGAGAATCGCTTAACTGCCGTTCACGCTGCTCTTCTTAATAGCGGTACTTTCTTGTACGTACCTCGAAACGTTGAAATTGAAGTGCCAATTCAAGCACTATACTGGCAAGAAGATCCTGAAGCTGGGTTATTCAATCACGTGATTATCGTAGCAGAGGACAATAGCTCTGTGACGTATGTTGAGAACTACTTATCATATGGTCACGATGTGGAGTCAGTTGCGAACCTTATTGCTGAAGTTCATGTCGGTCAAAATGCACGTGTCACGTTTGGTGCGGTAGATAACCTTGCAACAGGTGTGACAACTTACGTTAACCGCCGTGCAAACGTAGCGCGTGACGGTAAAGTTGATTGGGCTCTCGCTCAAATGAACGATGGTAACACGGTTTCTACTAATACAACACACCTTATTGGTGATGGTTCTTATGCTGATTCTAAGACAGTAACGATTGGTCGCGGAAGTCAGAGCCAGAACTTCACAAATCAGATCTTCCATCACGGACAAAATTCTGAAGGTGTTCTTCTTGTACACGGTGTTCAAAAAGATAGTGCGAGCGCCATCTTTAACGGCGTAACGAAGATTGAACATGGTGCGAAAAAGTCAAACGGTGAGCAAACTCAGCGTGTTCTTATGATGAATGAGAAAGCGCGTGGGGATGCAAACCCAATTCTTCTTATTGATGAAGACGATGTTATGGCAGGCCACGCTGCATCCGTTGGTAAAGTTGATCCAGTTCAGCTTTATTACTTGCAAAGTCGCGGAATCTCTCGTCAAGAAGCTGAACGTTTGATCATCCACGGTTTCCTAGCTCCAGTTATTAATGAACTTCCAATTGAGGGCGTTCGTAAACGTGCGGTAGAGGTTACTGAAGGGAAAGTTAATTAAATGATGAATGTCCAGGACATTCGCAAGCAGTTTCCCATTTTACATCAAGAGGTAAATGGGAAACCTCTTGTTTACCTTGATAGTGCAGCGACGTCTCAGAAACCAACTCAAGTCATTGACGCAGTGGAGCGTTACTACAAGGAAATTAACTCAAACGTTCACCGTGGTGTTCATACGCTTGGAACACATGCAACGGATGCTTATGAAGGCGCACGTGAAAAGGTTCGTGAATTTATTCATGCCTCTTCAACGGAAGAAGTCATTTTCACTCGCGGAACGACAACAGCGCTTAATATGGTTGCTTCAAGCTATGGACGTGCAAATCTTCAAGAGGGTGATGAAGTTGTCATCACGCCGATGGAGCATCACAGTAACATTATTCCTTGGCAACAGGTTGTGAAAGCAACTGGCGCCACTCTTAAATACATTCCACTTCAACCTGATGGAACGATTGCACTTGAGGACGTCGAAGCAACGGTAACAGCAAACACAAAAATCGTGTCTGTTATGCAAGTTTCGAACGTACTTGGTACGATTAACCCAATTAAGGAAATTGCCGCAATTGCTCACCAACATGGTGCCGTTATGGTTGTGGATGGAGCGCAAAGCACACCTCATATGACCATTGATGTTCAAGATCTCGACTGCGATTTCTTCGCGTTTTCAGGTCATAAAATGTGTGGTCCTACTGGGATCGGTGTTCTTTATGGAAAGAAAAAGCTTCTTGAAAACATGGAGCCGTTTGAATTTGGTGGAGAAATGATTGATTTCGTAGGGCTCTACGATTCGACATGGAAAGAGCTACCTTGGAAATTTGAAGGTGGTACACCGATCATTGCAGGCGCGGTTGGTCTTGGGGCTGCGATTGATTTCTTAAATGAAGTTGGGATGGATAACATCCAGCAACACGAGTCGCACCTCGCTAAATATGCTATGGAGCAGTTATCAACAATCGATGGTGTTTCCATTTACGGACCAGAAAATCGTGCTGGTGTCGTGACATTTAATAGTGATGACGTACACCCACATGATGTGGCAACCGTCCTTGATACAGAAGGGATCGCTGTCCGCGCTGGACACCATTGTGCTCAGCCGCTAATGAAGTGGCTTGAAGTAACGGCTACTGCGCGTGCTAGCTTCTATTTATACAATACTGAAGAAGACGTGGATACGTTTGTAGCCGGATTACGAAAAGCAAAGGAGTTTTTCGGTCATGTCTTTTAATAATCTAGACCAGTTGTATCGACAGGTCATAATGGATCATTATAAAAACCCAAGAAACAAAGGGGAGCTTGAAGAAGGCGACCTTAAAATAAATATGAATAACCCTACATGCGGTGACGCGATTCAGCTACAGCTGAAAGTAGATGATGGGAAGATTTCTGATGCGAAGTTTATTGGAGAAGGTTGCTCTATAAGCCTGGCATCAGCCTCAATGATGACACAGTCAGTCAAAGGACTTGAAGTCGATCAGGCCTTAAAGCTTTCGGGAATTTTCTCAGATATGATGCAGGGGAAAGAATATGACGAAGAAGATTTCGATCTTGGTGACATTGAAGCACTTCAAGGTGTTTCAAAGTTTCCGGCTCGAATCAAATGTGCAACACTCTCCTGGAAGGCAATGGAGAAGGGTTTCAAGGAACAGGATGAGGCTTAACCCGCTTCCAGGTGTTGTCATCCATTCTTATTCATACTAGAATGATGGAAAGAGAACAACAGCCAAACACTGACATGTGTAATGTCAAGGAGGGAAATAGAATGGCTAAAAAAATGCCTGAAGTTGGCGAATACCAGTATGGTTTTAGTGATAAAGACGTTTCGATATTCCGCTCAGAGCGCGGGTTAACTCCTGAAATTGTAAAAGAAATTTCTCGCATGAAGGATGAACCTCAGTGGATGCTTGATTTCCGCTTGAAATCGCTTGAGCATTTTTACAGCATGCCGATGCCTCAATGGGGCGGAAACCTTGCTGATCTTGATTTTGATGAAATTACGTACTACGTAAAGCCTTCTGAGAAATCTGAACGTTCATGGGATGAAGTGCCTGAGGAAATCAAAGCTACGTTTGATAAGTTAGGTATTCCTGAAGCGGAGCAAAAATACCTTGCAGGTGTTTCTGCACAGTATGAATCAGAAGTTGTGTATCACAACATGCAAGAAGACCTTGAGAATATGGGGATTGTCTTTAAAGATACCGATACGGCTCTTAAAGAAAATGAAGACATCTTCAGAGAGTACTTTGCAAAAACAATTCCTCCTACGGATAACAAGTTCTCTGCTCTTAACTCGGCTGTATGGTCAGGTGGATCGTTCATCTACGTACCAAAAGGTGTGAAGGTGGATACACCACTACAAGCATACTTCCGTATTAACTCTGAGAATATGGGACAGTTTGAGCGTACGCTTATCATCGCTGATGAAGGTTCTTCTGTGCATTACGTTGAAGGGTGTACAGCTCCTGTTTACACAACGAACTCTCTACACAGTGCTGTAGTTGAGATTATTGTTAAGAAGGATGCCTACTGCCGATATACGACGATTCAGAACTGGGCTAACAACGTGTTTAACCTTGTGACGAAGCGTGCAGTTGCGGAAGAAAATGCAACGATGGAATGGATCGATGGTAACATCGGATCTAAACTGACAATGAAGTATCCAGCTGTTATCTTAAAGGGTGAAGGCGCTCGGGGTATGACGCTTTCAATCGCTCTTGCAGGTAAAGGTCAGCACCAGGATGCAGGCGCTAAAATGATTCATTTAGCTCCTAATACGTCTTCTACAATCGTTTCGAAGTCGATTTCGAAACAAGGCGGTAAAGTAACTTACCGTGGTATCGTTCACTTTGGCCGTAAAGCGGAAGGTGCTCGCTCAAACGTTGAGTGTGATACGCTTATCATGGATAACGAGTCTACTTCTGATACAATTCCTTACAATGAAATCCTAAACGATAACATTTCACTTGAACACGAAGCGAAAGTATCGAAGGTTTCTGAAGAGCAGCTCTTCTATCTGATGAGCCGCGGCGTATCTGAAGAAGAAGCAACTGAAATGATCGTAATGGGCTTTATCGAGCCATTTACGAAAGAACTTCCTATGGAATATGCGGTTGAAATGAACCGTCTCATTAAATTCGAGATGGAAGGTTCAATCGGTTAAGCTTCCATTTTAAACGAACCGGATTTTCCGGTTCGTTTTTTCTGTTAGAACAGCGAATTTAAAAGGGACATGTCGACTTTCTCTTAAAAAGGTAGAAGGGATTTTCCCTTGCTATTTTCGGGTAATGATATGAGAATAAAGAAAGAGAATCAATGATGAGAGGAAGAGTTGCATGATTTACATAGGCGTAACGGGCTGGGGAGACCATGATGATCTTTATCCACCAGGTGTAAAAAGCAATGAAAAACTTTCGATCTATGGTTCGCACTTTCCTACGGTTGAAGTCGATTCATCTTTTTATGCGGTGCAACCGGCTCGAAACTTTCAAAAATGGGCTGATGAAACACCAGAGAAATTTCGTTTTGTTGTAAAAGCATATCAAGGTATGACAGGTCACCAAAGGGGAGATATTCCTTTCGACTCACGTGATGAAATGTTTCAAGCGTATAAGGAATCGCTACGTCCCCTTCAAGATGCAGGAAAGCTTGCGATGGTGCTTTTTCAATTTCCACCTTGGTTTGATGTAAACAAAGAGAATGTGAACATCTTGAGAGACTGCAAAGAACGAATGGGAGACATTCCATGTGCGATCGAATTTCGGCACCAGTCGTGGTATCATGAGGCCTTTCGGGACAAGACGCTTCAATTTATTGAAGAACAAGGGTTTATTCATACTATTTGTGATGAGCCACAGGCGGGAGAAGGATCGGTTCCATTAGTGATGGAAACCCTACATAAAGGTCAAGTGCTGGTTCGACTTCACGGTCGAAATACGAATGGTTGGACAAATCCTGGGAATCGTCACAACTGGCGAGAAGTGCGTTACCTGTATGATTATAATGAAGAAGAGTTACTGGAATGGAAAGAACGTATTCAAGAATTAGAGAAAGAATGCAAAGATGTGTTTGTATTATTTAACAATAACTCAGGTGGTCATGCTGCAAATAATGCTAAGTGGATGATTCAAATGCTTGGAATTGAGTATACGCATTTAAATTCTAAGCAACTTGATCTCTTTGATCTGTAAGGAGCTACGCTAATGTGGATATTGTTATTTTTCATTGGTCTTGCAGCTGGTACGATTGGAAGCCTAGTTGGTCTTGGCGGGGGCATAATTATCGTTCCTGTCCTTCTTATGGTTGATCAGTACACAGATTGGCTTCCCGCTTTATCACCACAAATGATTGTAGGAAGTTCAATTGTCGTACTTGTCGCAATTGGTCTTTCTTCAACGCTCGCCTATATGAAAAAGAAAAGCGTGGATTATAAAAGTGGCGCACTCTTTTTTTTAGGCAGTGGTCCTGGCGCGATTTTGGGTGCCTGGCTAAATAAATTTATTCAGATTGATTATTTTTCTATTTATTTCGGGTTATTTATGGTGCTTGTCTCCATATTATTAATGGTAAGGAACCGTTTACGTCCAATGAAGTTAGATGGGCAATTTGCGCGATCATATACGGATTCTGATGGAGTACAAGTCAACTATACCTTTTCCGCTCTTGCAGCTGTCCTTGTTTCGTTCGTAGTTGGCGTTATTTCAGGACTCTTTGGAATAGGCGGCGGTTCTCTCATGGTGCCCGCAATGATCCTCTTATTTGGCTTTCCAACAACAGTAGCAGTGGCGACCTCGATGTTTATGATTTTTCTTTCAAGTATAACAGGGACCCTGACGCATCTAGCACTTGGTCACATTCAGTGGTTTTTATTACTGGGATTAATCCCAGGTGCCTGGATTGGAGCAAAGTGCGGTTCATTTATTAACCAGAAGCTTTCGGACAAAACAATTGTGATTATTTTACGATGGATGTTAATTATTGTCGGCGTCCGGTTAATCTGGCAGGGAACGATGGGGTAAGAAAGGAAGAGTGTCTTGACTTCAAGAACTTTACAAATATATTATACGAATGATCTTCACAGTCATTTTGAAAATTGGTCCAGAGTCTCATCTTATCTAAAAGAGAAGAAGCGGATGCATGAGCTTCAAGGGACACCTTACCTTCTTCTTGATTTAGGTGATCACTCGGACAAGGTTCATCCGATGACGGAAGGAACGGTTGGAAAAGGAAACGTACAATTATTGAATGACCTCCAATACGATTACGCTACAATTGGCAATAATGAAGGAATCACGTTTTCCAAAAAAGAGCTTGAGGCGCTTTATACAGAGGCAAGATTTGAGATCATTGTGGCGAATCTTTATCACCAGGATGACTCGAGGCCGTCATGGGCAGTCCCTTACAAGATTCATGAGCTAAATGGAGTGAAAGTCGGAATTATTGGCATCACGATTCCGTATGAGCAATTCTATTCGCTCTTAGGTTGGAAAATTGAATCACCCTATGATTTTCTACAGTCGATGATCGATGAAGTTCGTCAACAATCAGATATAGTGGTGTTGATGTCTCATATGGGACTGGGCAATGATGAGCAGATGGCAAGAGAAATGAAAGGCATTGACCTTATTATTGGTGCTCATACGCATCATGTGTTGAAACATGGCATGCTTATAGAGGATACGCTCATTACACAGGCAGGGAAAAATGGAAATTATGTTGGAGAAGTGACCATTTGTTTTGATACGGAAACGAAACAAGTAAGTGAAAAAGAAGCTTATGCGATTTCCGTTAGAAATCGCAAACAAGACGAGGGTACAAGAGAAATGATTGACCAATTGAGCATGGATGCCCATTCGATGCTAGAAGAAGTGGTCTGTCGTCTTGAGCAGCCGCTAGAATCAGAGTGGTTTCAACGGTCTGTTTTGGCGGATGAATTAGCCGCTGCCCTTCGAGAATGGTGTGCTGCAGATATTGGGATGATTAATGCAGGTATGCTTCTTGATGGATTACCTGAAGGACGTGTCTCCCGTGAAGATCTTCATCGCATTTGTCCTCATCCAGTTAATCCGTGTAAAGTGATTTTAAGAGGAAGCGAGTTACGTGAAATCATTTCCCACGCGATGTCGGATGAAATCGTCAATTTAAGTTTTAAAGGGCTAGGGTTTAGGGGCGAAGTGATGGGGATTATGGCTTTTGATGGCATTGAAGTAACGTCTGTAGAAATGGAAGATGGACTTCGTCATGTCACAGACGTCCTCCATAATGGTCATTCGCTCGTCGCGGATGAAGAGTATGCTGTGGCAACAGCTGATATGTTCACGTTTGGAAAGTTTTATCCACAGATGAAGCATGCAAAGAAGAAGTATTATCTTCCTGAAATGCTTCGTGATCTTCTTGCCTGGCGGCTTGAGAATAGGCAGTAAAACTTTGTATGTTTGATTGTCAAACATGCTGTTGGTCTCATATAAATATAGTGATATTCATTCAAGTCAGGAGGCGGGAATGACGTGATCACAATGAGACCAATCATGATTGATGGTCATCCATTTACAGCAGTTAGTATGCAGCTTCCAAAAACCAATTTTCTAGCGGTTATGAATGACAATGGCTATATCATGTGCGGCGCATTGGATGTAGGCCTACTTAATGAGAAGTTAAGTGACCGTAAAATTATTGCAGGAAGAGCTGTAGGCGTAAGATCCATTGAGCAGCTCCTTGATGCACCGCTTGAATCTGTTACGCTTGAAGCAGAAGCGAGAGGCATTAAGGTTGGCACAAAGGGTAGAGATGCCATGTTAAAGATGATGTGAAAAAGCCATAGCTACTTGCTTCGGCTTTTTTTCTTTTCTTAAAAATTGTTTCACTAGGGAAACGGCATTCTGGAGAAATTGTCCATACTTCTCTCCTTCATGGCATATACATGAAGAAGAGAAGGGAGGGTTCATGTTGTTTCGAACTCGTAGAAAATTCTTTAGAAAGGGGCCGCTTCCCTTTCGTTATGTATTTGTCATCTCCTTCCTCCTGTTCATTTTCATGACTGTCCAGGGACTGTGGATCGTTGAAAAAGGGATAAAGCCTACCCTAATTGAAATAGCCCGGACAGAGACGAATCGGATCGCAACGATCGCCATTAACGAAGCCATTAATCAGAAAATGGCTGAAGAAGTAGATAATTATCAAGATTCGTTAATAAAAGAAGTAACAGACAATGAAGGAAAGCTTGTGCGAGTTCAAATCAATCAAAGAGCTGTTACTCAGGTACTCGCCCAATCAACTGAAAAAGTGCAACGATTTTTAAAAAGTGTGGAAGATGGAACATTAGATTATTGGGCGGAACAAAATGGCGTTGAACTTGAAGTGGATGATCAAACATCACTAGACAATGGGATCATTCATTATATTCCAATTGGTCAAGCGTTTGATAACACGCTACTCGCCAATATGGGACCAAAAGTTCCTGTGCGGTTTACTGCGATCGGCGAAGTGAAATCTGATTATAAAAGTACAATTGAACCGGTTGGTATTAACAATATTTCTGTAGATATTCGAGTTCATATTGAAGTGAAAGTGAAAATTGTTATTCCATTTGCGACAGATTCGGATGTTGTGACAACGGATATCCCCGTATTGTTAACGATTATTCCAGGAGAAGTACCAAATTTCTATAACAATGGCTCAGAAGGTGGCTTGCCGACTCCATCGATTCAAATTGATGACATGGAATAATCTACAATTGCAGAAACACCCAAAGTAAGGTATACTTTAAAACTGAACTTAATATTGTTCCTTATCTTATACGATGAGGTAGAGGAGCAGATCCTCATGAGTACGTGTTGGGAGAATGACACCAATGATCAGCATCGAAAGGGAGATCTGCCGAAGCATAAATAACGGTCATATTATTTATGTTGGGGCGGCATTGAATAAGTGTCGAACTGTCATTATAAGTCTTACTTATAATGGAGAACTACTGATCGGGGTGGACACTTAACATTGACTCGGTGAAGCGAGCAATGATAGGACCAATCCTATCATTGCTCGCTTTTTTGCGTTCAAATACGACGAGAAAGCTGAGGGTTGGCGTCCATTCCGATTATGATGATCAATCATTTATTAGGAGGATATTCATGGAGAATTCAATTTTATCCATTATTCCACCACTCATCGCCTTGCTGATGGTAGTGGTGACAAGGAAAGTGCTTCCTTCTCTCGGAGTGGGAATTATTCTTGGTGCACTAATGATCAACAATTGGAGTGTAACAGGATCACTGAAAGAAATTTATACAATTGTAAAAGGAATCTTTATTGATGCTGAAAACGGCGGTTTAAATACGTGGAATATGTACATTATTTTCTTTTTACTATTATTAGGAATGATGACTGCCTTTATTTCAATCTCTGGTGGAAGCCGTGCCTTCGGAGAATGGGCGATGAAACGCGTTAAAACACGAGTAGGCGCACAAGTGATAACAGCTATCTTTGGTATTATTATCTTTATTGATGATTACTTTAATTCGCTCGCTGTTGGTAACGTAAGTCGCCCGATAACGGACAGGCATAAGGTTTCACGTGCAAAGCTCGCTTACATTATTGACTCAACTGCAGCACCAATGTGTATTATTTCCCCAATTTCAAGTTGGGGTGCTTATATTATCGCACTGATCGGTGGTGTCTTAGCCACTCATAGCATTACAGGCGTCGGGGCGTTAGAAGCATTTATCAGAATGATTCCAATGAATTTATATGCCCTCTTTGCGCTAGCGATGGTATTCTTTGTTAGTTACTTTGATATTAATCTAAAAGCCATGAAAGTTCACGAGGACCGCGCACAGAAGACAGGAGAAGTTCTTGATCCGAATCAAGGCGCTGTTCCTGGACAAACAACGGGTCTACCTGAAAGTGAAAAAGGGAAAGTAGCGGATCTTGCATGGCCAATCATTATGCTGATTGCAGGAACTGTGACGTTTATGATTATTACCGGTATCCAGGCAGTTAGCGGGACAGATACCGCGGTAACCGCTTTGTCGGTTTTTGAAAACACAGATGTTGCCGCTTCTCTTTTGTATGGTGGATTAATCGGACTCGCCACATCACTTATCTTTTTCTTTACGAAACGAATGGGTGGAGCGGTTCTTGGCAAAGGGATATGGGAAGGCATTAAATCAATGCTACCTGCCGTATACATTCTTTTCTTTGCATGGACGCTTATTGAAATTATCGGAAGTCTAGGGACAGGAAAGTATCTTGCGGGTCTCGTTAATGACCACATTATGATTGGCTTCTTGCCTGCTATCTTATTCTTGCTTGCTGGCGTGATGGCTTTTGCAACAGGTACCTCATGGGGGACGTTTGGTATCATGCTTCCAATCGCGGGAGAGATCGCTGCTGCAACGGATCCTACGTATATGCTACCAGTTCTTGCAGCGGTTCTTGCTGGCGCAGTATTCGGAGATCACTGCTCTCCAATCTCAGATACAACCATCCTATCCTCTACAGGAGCGGGAAGCCATCATATCGATCATGTGATGACACAGCTGCCATACGCTTTACTTGTAGCAGGAATTTCACTACTTGGCTACCTTGTTTTAGGATTTACCGGTAGTGCGATTATTGGAGTGGTGGTAACAGCTATTTTCTTTGGAATTCTCATTTTTATGCTCAAAGCAAAATATGCCAACAGACCGGTTGAAGTGGCAGAATAATCATGAAACAGGAGGTGACCCTCCTGTTTTTTTTATGTTTTTCCACAAAATTAGGGAGATTTATTTGAGAAATTGAACGATTCGTACCAAAAAAGAAAAAAGTTTGTTTTGACAAGGTCATACGTACTAGATATACTATAAACAAAATAATCTGAATTTACTTAAAAGTCTTAACCTTTTTCTGGAAGGGGGCTTATGGTGAAAAGGGTTTAATTTGTTCAAGGGGGTAATTCAATTGGAAAATCGTGCGCAATGGGGAACGAGGGCTGGATTTATTTTAGCCGCAGTTGGATCTGCAATAGGTCTAGGAAACATATGGAGATTTCCGGCCGTTGCTTATGACAATGGCGGTGGGGCATTTTTTATACCTTATTTATTTGCATTACTAACAGCTGGAATCCCAATCTTAATTCTTGAATTTACAATGGGTCATAAGTTCCGAGGGTCAGCGCCGCTATCATTCTTTAGAATGAATAAAAAGATGGAGTGGCTTGGTTGGTGGGGCGTAATTGTTGCCTTTGTTATCTCGACTTACTACGCCGTTATTATTGCGTGGGCGATCTCGTATAGCTATTTTGCTTTTAACCAGAGCTGGGGTTCAGATACAGAAGCGTTCCTTTTTAACGACTACTTGAAATTGACGGTTGATCCTGGACAAACAGGTAGTATCGTACCAGGCGTATTTCTTCCGTTAATCGTGGTATGGATCATCACACTAGGCGTTCTTCTTGCTGGTGTTAAAAAAGGAATTGAGCGTGCAAACAAGATTTTTATTCCTACTTTAATTGTTCTTTTCTTAATTATTGTCATCCGAGCAGTGACGCTTCCTGGTGCTGCTGAAGGGCTAAATGCTTTCTTCACACCTAATTTTGATAGTATTACATCTGGTAGTGTTTGGGTAGCTGCATATGGACAAATCTTCTTCAGTTTATCGATTGCTTTTGCTATTATGATTACTTATTCTAGTTACTTACCTAAGAAATCAGATATTACAAATAACGCCTTTATTACTGGTTTCGGTAACTCGGCATTTGAACTTCTTGCTGGTATTGGTGTATTCTCTGCACTAGGTTTTATGGCACAACAGCAAGGACTAAGCGTTGGTGAAGTCGTGAGCGGTGGAGTCGGACTAGCTTTCGTTGTCTTCCCACAAATTATTAATGAGTTCCCAGCATTGAACGGTTTGTTTGGATTCCTTTTCTTTGCATCACTTGTTCTTGCTGGATTGTCTTCACTCATTTCGATTTCCGAAACGTACGTTGCAGGGGTTTCTGAAAAGTTTGGTATTTCTCGTACAAAAGCGGTTCTGATAGGTGGAGGAATTTCTTCCATTATCTCGATTCTATTTGCGACACAGGGTGGGTTGTTCTTCCTTGATGCGGCGGACTACTTTATTAACCAGTTCGGAATTGCATTTGTAGGACTTGTGGAAGTTGTCGTTGTTGCGTGGGTACTTCGTGAGCTTAACACGCTTGAATCACATGCGAACGGGATTTCAGACATTTCCTTAAAGTACTGGTGGAAAGCTTGTCTTGGCGTCATTACACCGTTAGTACTTGGCTACATGATGTTTGATCTGTTTAAAACGAATCTTCTTCGTCAATTTGATACGCCTACTGGAAACTATGAAGGTTACTCAAACAGCTTTATCCTTTATAGCGGCTGGGCTGTCGCTGGTTTCGCTCTTCTCGTTGGGATTCTATTCAGCCTAAAGAAATGGGATGCGAAAGCAGAACAGCAAAAGTATAAGGAGGTAAGCTAATATGGGTGGTAGCGCAATCTTTATGATGATTGTTGGAATGGTCATTATCTGGGGAGGGCTCGCAGCAAGTATTCTAAATGCTGTTCGGGTTTCCAAAAAACAATAAAACCAAAAGAAGAACTAGCGCGCGCTAGTTCTTCTTTTTTATGATTTTTTACGAGCTCGTTCTTGACGTTCCCAAAGCCGTAAGGAAGGGTAAGGATCGTATGACCATTCTGTTCTTCCATTATCTTTATAAATGCCATAATGCAGATGTGGTGGAAACTTCCCTGCTGTTCCTTTAGGTCCATACCCTGAGCTACCAACATAGCCAATGATTTCACCTGGTTGAACGACGCTTCCTTTCTCAATTCCTTTTTCAAACCCGTTTAAGTGCGCATAATAGTGATAATTACCATCAATGTCTCTAATCCCTATTCTCCAACCACCATACTCATTCCATCCTTTTGTTTCAACAGTGCCATAGCTTGTGGCTTTCACGCTAACGCCGTAAGAAGCAAAAATATCGGTTCCTTCATGAATGCGAAGCCCACCCCATCCCCGGCGATCACCCCATGTACTGCGGTAACTGTAGTTTGCGTGTAGGGGAACTGGAAAAGCATGTTTATCGAGCTTTAACGTCTCGAAGCGTTTATAGACAGCAGAATGACTTGATATGGTTCGTACCGCTTGATCGCGATGATAAAAGTCCCATAACCCAATTTGTAGATCTTCAAACGACGTTCCATATCTCTGCAAAAAGTTACCAATTGTATAAAGAAGATCTTCATCATTTGTTTGTTCTGCTTTTCCGTCTCCATTTCCATCGATTCCAATGCCGCCAAAAAACGCAATCGATTCTGTGCTTGTATCCTCTTTATTCGGATTAGCTGCGCCAACCCACTTTTCTGGAGGGATGTAAATGGCAATCGCTCCTTTTTCACGAGGGATATCTTTTTGAGATCGTCTAATGCTTCTTTCATATTGATCAATAGCAGCGTAAAGATACCATGGTACCTGGGTGACGGTTTCCATCTTACGAAACAACATCATCCGTTCGTTTCTTACTTTATCTTCATCTATTTCAGCAGAGAGTACATTAGCTGGTATGAGAAAGAAAAGAACAAGGATAAGGAAACTATATTTTCTCAATCGTTTCTTCTCCTTTCGTTATTTGTCATTACACTTAGTTTGCTTTTCAAAACGTAAAACATTAGATCTAAATAATGGAAGGTCTAAAGTCTTAATCGTCAAGAGATTCACACTTTTTATGGAATGGAAGGTTTATCTATGGTATTCTTTATTACAGAAAAGCGATAGGTGAGGTGATTGGATTGAGTAAGAAAGAAGAGTATTTAAGAAAACCGGAATGGTTGAAAATAAAATTAAATACGAACGAGAACTATAAAGGTCTTAAGAAGATGATGCGTGAAAAGAAACTACATACGGTCTGCGAAGAAGCGCGTTGTCCTAATATTCATGAGTGCTGGGCAGTACGTAAAACAGCGACATTTATGATTCTTGGCGATGTTTGCACGCGCGCATGCCGTTTCTGTGCCGTGAAAACAGGTCTTCCTACTGAACTTGATTGGGCAGAGCCTGAACGCGTAGCGGATTCGGTTGAACAAATGGGCTTGAAGCACGTTGTGATTACAGCCGTAGCACGTGATGATTTAAAAGATGGCGGCGCTGCTGTATTTGCTGAAACGGTTCGCGCTATTCGTAGAAAAAATCCATTCTGCTCGATTGAAGTCCTTCCTTCAGATATGGGCGGACAATACGAAGCACTTGAAACGCTTATGGATGCGAAACCGGATATCATGAACCATAATATTGAGACGGTTGAGCGTTTAACACCAAGAGTCCGAGCTCGTGCAAAATACCGTCGTACGCTTGAGTTTCTTCAGCGTGCAAAGGAAATGAACCCTGAAATTCCGACGAAATCAAGCATTATGCTGGGACTAGGAGAAACAAAAGAGGAAATCATTCAAACACTGGACGATCTCCGTGCACACGATGTTGATATCGTCACGCTTGGTCAATATTTACAGCCTTCGAAAAAGCATTTAAAGGTAGAAAAGTATTGGACACCACAAGAATTTCTTGAGCTAAAAGATATCGCGTTAGAAAAAGGGTTTAAGCATTGTGAATCTGGTCCAATGGTCCGTTCTTCCTACCATGCAGATGAGCAAGTTAATGCTGCGAAACAAGCATCAAATTAAGTCGCTTGTCAATAAACTAGAAAAAATCGGCCTGTAGAGGGCCGATTTTTTTACTTCGACATCATTTCTTTTCCTTCTGTATCGTTTAACTCGTCATTCATTTCGCCTTTCATTTCACCGTTCTCGTTTTCTCCATCACTTACTTTTTTCCCTTGTGGTGCTTTTTTCATTTTTGCAATGGTTTCTTCAATGCTTTTATCGAGTTCGCCATTTGCGGTAGATGCATTCTGGTAGCGTTCGACTTCTGCAATCATTCCTTCTTCATCGGATACGTAGACATGATAGTATCTTGGAATAACCGACAGGGCCGTTTTCTTTACTTGATCAGCTGTTGCATCACGATCTTTCGTTGTCGATTTGTAAGCGATCAGCACTTCTTCATCCGTTACGAGTGTTGCCACATCGTTCACGTATGGAAGAACAATAGCCATTGAACCGATCATATCCGATAGGCGATCGCGATCAAGATAAGCAATATTCTCAGGTTGCTTTTGAGAATTCATGTTGTTCGTATTTCTCGTGTGGCGAACGTAGCCAAATCCGCCTTTTTTTGATTTTTTTTGTGAGTCTGCTGTATTCATTCCGTATTCTTCAGGGTCTGTTTTAACAGGTGTTAAATCCGCATGATCAAAGGAATCAGTCGCGTTTTCTCCCTGGCAGGCAGTGATTCCTATTGCAAGTGGCAGAATAAGCAGTATGTGTTTTTTCATTTTATCTTCACCTCCATACTGTTATCATGACCGAACAGAGTTTCTTTTTTCCTGGTATTACTTGGACAATTCCAATAAAAAAGGTATCATTAGACTAATGAGCCCATTTGAAATGAGGGAATAGCATGGTAAAAGTGAATCAACATACGTTTGAGCTGATGAAGGATGAAAGGGAGGGCTGGAATGAAGAAGCCTTTCTTGCTCGATATAGTGAAATTCTAGATAAATACGACTATATTGTCGGTGATTGGGGATACGGTCAACTCCGATTAAAAGGTTTTTTTGATGATCGCAATCAGAAAGCAACGTTTGATACAAAATTCAGTACGGTGCTGGATTATTTATATGAATACTGCAATTTTGGCTGCCCCTATTTTGTTCTAAAGAAACAGAAGAAGGAAAAACCCAAAAAGCAACAGCAAGAAGCATAAGCCCTGAGCAGGCTTATGCTTTATATGGTTTTTCAGAGTCCTTTTCTGGATCATCATGTGGTGGGTGTGAGCCAGGATCCTGGCGGGGTAAGTGTTGGTGTAGGTTTTTGTTTTCGTAGTTAAATGCACTATAGGAGCGCTGTCCTTCTCGCCATGGAGTCGTTTTACCAAGCTTTTTATTGACCGGAGAACCATAAGGCCCTTCTGGGGTATCTTCAGGAAGGACATAATTTCGTCCTTTTTCTACATTGGCAAAGTCTTGATACTCTTCATCATCAAACATGAATAAACACCACCTTTAAAAGGTAGTGTATTCATTGCCTTATAAAATATTAGTGACTTAACACTTCTCTTAAGAAGTTGCGAAGTTCTTCTGCATCTTCCTCATTAAGAGAGTAAGCATGCTCGAGGTTTCCTGGCTCATTTAGATCATCGTGGCCGATAATTGCAAATTTGCCTCCTTGAATATCGAGGACTAACGATTTTCCATAAAAGCGATCTGATTTTACAATACAAAGGTCAAACCGATGATTGCTTCCCATAAAGCACACGAACCTAGCTTCAGTGGCCTCTTGTTCGTCGTAGATGAGTCGTTCATCTTCCATCATAGCACCCTCCTTTTCTAGTTAAGGCTATCATACCATCTTATGAAGCGTTCTCAAATAAGCTTTCGTTTAAAATGTAAGCTTTTGCATTTGTGGTTATGATACACTATAGAATAGAATTTCGATTGAGTGGATTAAAGGCAGGTGTATGCAGATGTATTTTGTAGATCGTAAAAAAATTGAAGAACAGCTTGTTTATTTTGATAAAATGATTGGGATATTGAAAGAAAGTTCTTTTCAAACAGATCTTCACTTACTTAGCTTAGAAAGACTTCATCATGTGTTTATTGAAAGTATGATTGACGTAGGGAATAGTATGATTGATGGATTTATCATGCGTGACCCAGGTAGTTACGAGGATATTATTGAAATCTTGTCTGATGAAAAAGTAGTCTCCTCCGAAAATGCAAGGATGCTGAAGAATGTTGTCAGCATGAGAAAACCATTGATGCAACAATATGTTCATCTAGATCATGAGGCATTGGAGCAAAACCTAAGGAACAATCTCAGTGCGCTGGAGCAGTTTCCTGATGATATAAGAAAGTACTTAACTCAAGAATTAGGAGCAGTATCTGCTTTCCTTCCTGATCAAAATAGTTGAGTTTTGGGCCAGGAATGAACTAAACTAATTCTACATTTCAAAGAAAGTCAGGTGTTTTGTGATGAAAATGATTAAAAACCAGGCTAGAACTTTTTTCATTTCAAAACATGATAATAGGAACCGCTTTCATTTATGGAAGCGGTTTTCTTATGGATTGGATAATGAATAGTCTAAGGAGGATACGAAGAAAATGAAAAATTATAAAGGATACTTAATTGATCTTGATGGTACGATGTACCGTGGCACTGAAAAGATTCACGAAGCAGTAGAATTTGTGAAACGTTTAAAGGAAGCCAATCTTCCTTATTTATTTGTGACGAACAATTCATCTAAACGGAAAGAACAAGTATCAGAGAAGCTTGAGGATTTTGGTGTTCCTTGTACTCCAGATCACGTGTTTACAACAAGCATGGCAACGGCGAGCTACATTTCAAATGAGAAGAATGATGCAACAGTTTATGTTATCGGCGAAGAAGGAATTCGAGATGCTTTAACAGATGTGGGCTTAACCATTCAAGACGACAATCCGGATTACGTCGTTGTTGGGATCGACCGCTCCATCACGTATGAAAAATTTGCGAAGGCGTGTATTGCCGTTCGAAATGGAGCAACATTTATTTCAACAAATGGCGATATCGCAATCCCAACAGAACGTGGTTTGCTACCTGGGAACGGATCTTTGACTTCAGTGGTTTCTGTCTCAACAGAAGTAGATCCGATCTTTATTGGGAAACCCGAACCAATTATTATGGAACAAGCTTTGGCACAACTTGGCACAGCTAAACAAGAAACGTTAATGGTAGGGGATAATTATCGGACGGATATTCTCGCAGGGATTAACGCAGGATTGGATACCCTTCTTGTGCACACGGGTGTCACGACGAAAGAGCACTTGGAGTCAGTGGAAAAGCTCCCAACTTATACTGTTGAAACATTAGATGAATGGAACATATAAAAACGCCCCGAGAGGGCGTTTTTATGTTCGTTTATTCCGTTTTTTGTGCTCGATGCGCGAGACGGCTTGAAGCAGCAGCTGCAATTGCTCCAACAATATCATCAAGATATGTGTGACATTCACCTGTCGTTTTATCGTTTAAGCGTTCAAGAATGCCTGGTTTTTGTTTATCAATAAATCCATAGTTTGTAAATCCTATGGATCCATATACATTCACGATGGATAAAGCAATAATTTCATCCACCCCGTATAATCCTTCATCTTTCATTAAGATATCTTGAAGCGGTTGATCTAGCAACTTTCTCTCGGTCAATTCATCAAGCTGAATACCCGTTAATACAGCATTTTGAACTTCTCTTTTTGAAAGCACCCGCTCCACATTTTGAATACACGTCTCGATTTGAAGGTTAGGGTGATATTTTTCTTGAAGGTAATAGACGAGATCTGCAATATCTTTAATTTCGACGCCGCGTTCTTTTAATTTACTTCTTGCTGCTTTTTCGACAAGGTCCATAGATTCTTGGCCCATTCTAGTCCCACCTAACTTTATAGTAAATTGGTAATGGATAGAGTTGATTATATTAGTATATGGAGAAAGGCAGAGAAATATGACAATAAAGTTTAAAAGAAGCGATTACACCGATTGGGCGCATTAGGCATATAGTAGACATACAAAGACGAAATGTCGGAGGGTTAGCATGTTAGAGCGCGAGATTTTTCATCAATATGGCATTGTGATTGATTTACAAAATGAGGAAAATGGTAGTTATGTTCTTCGGAGTTCAGACCAATCCGAGTTTATTTTAAAACGAGCGCAAATAGAGCAGGAAAGTGAGTTTCCGTGGTATGTTATGGTGGCAAATTATTTTAATCAACAAAACGAACCGACGATGCTGCCGCTTGCTTCAAGAAGAGGAAAGTATGTGGAGACAATCCAAAATGAAGCTTATGTCCTTTATCAAAAACCATATCAACGATTGAATCACACCCATTATCGTGATGGGAGTCGTCTGGCGTTACTTCATCGAAAGGGAGGAAACCTTCTAGCTTCTTACACGGAATTACCGGAAATACAACCATGGCAGTTAAGATGGCAGTATCGAATGGATCAGCTGGAATCTTTTCGAGAAGAATTGAAAAATCAGGGACAGTCTCATCGAGAATTTGATGAATGGTTTATTGAAACCTTTCCATATTATTCTGGATTAGCTGAAAATGCGATTCAGTATATTGTTGATTGTGGCATCGATACAGGAATGAATCCTTTTCAAGTGAGAACGCTTGCTTTTAATCGCTACACCGCAAAATACCGCAGGAATTCAGATGGACTTTTTCCGAACGATTTTATATTAGATCATCCGGCTAGAGACCTTGCCGAATGGGTGCGATATGAACTAGTAGAAGGAGATGGCAATTTCGAAGCCATTAGGCAGTTTTTATGGGACTATCATGAACGCCGTACGCTGAATCAGATGGACTGGAACCTATTATATGCTCGTTTGCTTTTCCCGCTTCCTTATGTTGAAACGGTTGAGCATTATTATAGTGACGGCAATTTGAAGGAGAAAGAACGAAGCTTCTTAAATTTAAAGAAATTTGTGAGAAGAGAAGGCGAGCGCGAGGAAGTGTATCGTTTGTTATTTCAGGAGTTAATGGGAGATTATGGGGGTCAAATGAGACGTGTGGATTGGTTAAGTTAAAGCATAAAAACTCCCCTCCAAAACGGAGGGGAGGAATGTGTTTGATTTAAAATACTTGCTCAAGTTCTGTTACACCAGGAACTTCTTCAAGTAGTGCGCGTTCGATCCCAGCTTTAAGTGTAATTGTGGAACTAGGGCAGCTGCCGCACGCTCCCATTAAACGTACTTTTACTACGCCTTCTTCGATGTCTACAAGCTCTACGTCTCCGCCGTCACGCAGGAGGAATGGACGCAGTTTATTCAATACATCTTGTACTTGCTCTTGCATCATTCATCGACTCCCTTCATACTTCCATTATACTAATGATGATGTAAAAAATCTATGTGTTATTGTGGAATGATTATTATTCTCACTCTACTTTATCATGGTATGAAATGAGATTCAAGATGGAACATACAGGGAAGCAATGGCATAGATGAAAAAAGGCGAATGGTTCTTTTCTGTCTCTTTCGGATAAGGTACAATAAAGGTAAATGGATTGAATAGAAAGGACGTTTTTCATCATGGAAGAAGTACTCGTCTATGGAGCGGGCGAACGCTGTGCAAGCTGTGTGAACCTGCCTTCTTCAGAAGAAACAGCAGAATGGCTAAAAGCGGCCCTTGATCGGAAATATCCAGATCGCCAAATTGCCGTTCGATATATTGATATTCATAGTCAGCTTTCAGGAGCAGAAGCCATTTTCGCTGCTAAAGTGGTAGAAGAAGATCTATTTTATCCTGTTATCGTAGTTCGAAATGAAATTGTATCAGAAGGAAATCCAAGATTAAAAGATCTATATGCGGTTTTGGAAGACCAATCAGCTACGGCATAAAATGCAAGACGAGCGAGTTGAATACAACTTGCTCTTTTTTTATTCCTCGAGAAGGAAATAAATGGATAATAACATATAGGGGTTGTTATTATTCATTTATTTATTAGGAGAGATAGACATTGGAAACAGAATCAGTTGGATTTGTTATCCTTGGTTTACATAATGATTTATTTATGGAAAGCAAGACACATAGGTAATTGGTGGAAGACGCCTTCGATTTGATAGCACTGTAGTGGAGCTTTTGGTAATTGGATCAATTTGATTGTAACTTTAGGGATCTATAGCTTCTGGTTATCTATCGCCCTTGAAAAGTGGAAAACGAAGCATACACATTTTGTGAATTAAACAGAGGGTCATTCGGTGATTCATCTCTACTTTTTGTAAGCTTTTAACCAAGAAACCCCTCCACTAAGTTAGTAGAGGGGTTTTGCCTTAACCATTATGATTTTTATACATCCATAAGATTCCTGACTTAAGTAAACGCGGCACACGACCCGTAAGTGGTCGATTTGCCATGACGCCAAATCCATGCTTACTACCAAGTGAGCCTAAGGTTCCCTTGATCTTAATTGGTGGTAGGGCTGGCGGTGTTTCGTTTTTCCATAGTTTTTGTAAAACAAGAGCAATTTGTTCCGCCTGTTCTTCAGCAAGCTGTGCGCTTGGGGCATGCGGCAAACTTGCGCAGTCTCCAACGACAAAGGCATTTCCGTGAGTGGGTATGGAGTGATCATCATTTAGAATGACGCGCTGCTGTGGATCTTTTTCTACATCAAGATCACGGACAAGTTTATTTGGCTGAATGCCGGCTGTCCAAACGATTGAATCGCAGTGAACGGGTTCGCCGTGATTAAACAACGTATTTGGTTCTACTTTTGTAATATTTGATTCACTCACAACTTCTACATGCCGTTCTTCAAACCAGGATTGAACATATTTACCAAGTCTTTCAGGAAAGGCGGAGAGGATGGTGTGACCACGATCAAAAAGTTTGATTTGGAGATCAGGTCTGCTTTCGTGAAGTTCACTGGCAAGTTCAACACCACTCAAGCCAGCACCAACAATTCCAACAATTGAATTAGCGCTAAGGTTGTTCAACGTTTCGTATGTTCTTCTAGAAGAATCGATGGTTTGAATGCTGAGGGTATGAACATCCGCACCAGGTACATTATGATACTTATCTTCACATCCAAGACCAATCACAAGGGTGTCGTAGGCGAGGTGATCATCATCTTTCAAATGAATCTCATTGGCGTCCAGATCAATTCCCTCAATTTCACCGTATTTAATTTCCAGCTTTTGGTGAACTGGAAATTGGACACGTATGTGATGATCACTTGCTGTGCCTGCAGCAAGCGCATAATATTCTGTTTTCATACTGTGGTAAGGATTCCGGTCAACAAGCGTAATCGTGAGGTCTTCTGGTAAATCAGATGAAAATAATTTCTGTAGGATGCGCATACCACCGTATCCGCCGCCTAATAGCACTAGCCTTTTCATGATAAGAGGTCCCCTTTAATAAAATTCAATAACGCTGTCTTCCTATAAAGAGTAAATAGCTAAAAAAAGTGAAGATTTAGGAAGAAAAAAGGAAGCGACACGCGCTATACTATACTTATACATTTGAATTTTTTATGACAGTTAAAAGTATAGCGAAACTAAGACTTATGTACAATCATATTTCTGAAATGCGTAACTGGGGAGTGGCATTTATATGACAACAATTGAATTTTGTGCTGGTAATTTAAGAGATCATAAAAAGGTATGGGAAGTATTAGAAAAAATCTCGGGTGTTGAATTGATCGATTATGGTTGCCTTGGTTACTGTGGAAACTGCTATAGTGAGGCATTTGCGATTGTGGAGGGGCGTTTAATCAATGCAGAGACGTCAGAAGCTTTAATTAAAAAAATTACACAAAAATTAAATGAGGACGATTAAGGGCTTTCATTGTTTATATTCTGTGTTATAATGACAAAGGTTCATTGAAGTCTGGTAGAGAGAGAGCAGACTTTTTATTTTCCGCCTAACCGCGAAAAATGTCGAATTTTCAGACTATGAAAAATTCTGTTTGTAAGCGCTATAATTAGCTGGTGGCTATAATCTATATATTTTAAATCTGGTAATGGGGTAGCCTAAGCTTATAAACGGATACAATATTTAACGAGGGGTGTAAAATATGCAAATCCTATGGGGATTAGGTGGTATGGTCGTTCTTTTTGCCATTGCGCTAATCTTTTCTACTAACCGTAAAGCGATTAACCTTCGTACTGTGCTAGGAGCACTTGCGATTCAGGTTGCATTTGCATTTGTTGTACTTAAATGGGAAGCGGGTAAGGCTGCTTTAAAGCAATTATCCTTATTCGTTCAAGATATTATTGGCTATGCTAATGAAGGAATTGGATTCCTATTCGGTGGTTTAATTGGTAATGAAGATATTGGGATGATCTTTGCATTTCAAGTTCTAACCATTATTATCTTCTTCTCTTCTCTTATTTCGGTTCTTTATTATCTTGGTATTATGCAATGGGTCATTCGTATCCTAGGTGGAGCGATTTCATGGGCACTTGGAACAAGTAAAGCGGAATCACTTTCTGCTACTGCCAATATTTTTGTTGGTCAAACGGAAGCGCCGCTTGTTATTAAACCTTACCTTGATAAAATGACGAAATCAGAACTATTTGCCGTTATGACTGGTGGACTTGCCTCAGTAGCTGGTTCCGTCTTAATTGGTTATTCTCTTCTTGGTGTACCGCTTGAGTATCTACTCGCGGCAAGTTTCATGGCAGCACCAGGTGGTCTATTAATGGCTAAGTTGATCATGCCTGAAACTGAAACACCAGAAACTGCGAAAGAAATCAAAATGGAAAGAAATGAAAATCACGTTAACGTGATTGACGCTGCTGCAGACGGAGCTTCAGATGGTCTAAAGCTTGCTTTGAACGTAGGAGCTATGCTTCTTGCATTTATCGCTTTAATTGCTCTTCTCAATGGATTACTCGGTGCAGTAGGTGGATGGTTTGGTGCTGAAAGTATAACGATTCAGCAAATCCTAGGATATCTCTTCTCACCACTAGCCTTTGTCATTGGTGTTCCATGGCAGGATGCTGTCCAAGCTGGTAACTACATCGGTCAGAAATTAATTCTTAATGAATTCGTTGCGTTCTCTTCATTTGGTCCAGAAATCAGTGCTGGTAACTTAACTGATAAATCAGTAGCCATTATCAGCTTTGCCCTTTGTGGATTTGCAAACTTCTCATCTCTTGCCATTCTACTTGGCGGACTTGGCGGACTTGCTCCAAAACGTCGTCCAGAAATTGCAAAGTTTGGAATGCGCGCGATCCTAGCTGGTACGCTGGCAAACCTTTTAAACGCAGCGATTGCAGGTATGCTTATTTTCTAAAGTTTGAAAGCCTCTTTAATAGAGGCTTTTTTTTTACGCGCTCTTATTTGACTGACTATCCAGGCAAAGCATTGTTGTTTTTTCGCTGTGTTACGATATACTTGTTTCAATAATAAAACAGGAGGGATCACTGGTGAGTAGCTTTGCACATACATTGCCATATGATCGTATGATGGGTGACGTCTATGTTCCTGAATGCCCATTTTGTCATAGTGAGAATGTGTTAACTCCGATGACAGACCGCGATTATCAGCAGGGCTGTGAAGAAATAAAAACAAGACTCGTGATGCCTTGCTGTAATGGCAAGCTCATGATTAAAAAAATTGATAGCGACTATTTTTGGACGACAGAAGCCGTTCGAAAAACCCAATAATAGAGAGAAAGAGTGACAGCATTGCAAGAAATTACGTATACAAAGATGCACGGTCTCGGTAACAATTATATTTACATCAATTTGTTTGAACAAAAGGTAAAGGAAGAAGACTTTTCTCACTATGCAAGAGAAGTTTCTGATGTGCATACAGGAATCGGATCCGATGGAATGATCTTAATTTGTCCATCTGACCAAGCGGAAGTGAAGATGAGAATCTTCAATAAAGATGGTTCTGAAGGAAAAAATTGCGGAAACGGTTTACGTTGTGTAGCCAAATACGCTTATGAAAACAAACTTGTTTCTGGAACGAAATTCGCCATTGAAACGCTAGCCGGCCTCGTCCAGGCAGAAGTGCACCTCGTTCATGATAAGGTTGAAACTGTCACGATTGATATGGGCATACCTCACTGGACAAAAGGAAGCCTTCCAATGCGTGGGGAAGAAGGTGAGGAAGTGATTAATGAACCAATTGCCTTCGAAAATGAAGTTCTTCGAATGACAGGGGTATCAATGGGGAATCCGCATATGGTAACGTTTGTGGATGATATCGATTCAGCTCCTCTTATGACCGCTGGACCTTATTTTACCGATCATGAGCTATTTCCTGAGAGCATTAACGTAGAATTTGTTGAGGTTGTATCGAGTAGTGAATATCATTTCCGTGTATGGGAACGCGGTTCAGGAATCACACAAGCATGTGGAACGGGAGCGTGTGCGGCGGTTGTAGCAGGTGTATTAAACGACATGACTCCTAAGGGAACAAAGGTAACTGTTCACCTTGCTGGTGGGGACTTAGATATTACTTGGGATAAAGATGATCATGTTTGGATGACGGGACCTGCTGTTACCATTTCAACAGGCGTTTACTATGCTAAATAGCACGTTTGTCAAAAAAAGGATAATCGTGTAGAATACTAGGAGGTATAGAGGAGAGAGAGGATTCCGAACTTGTACGGTGAAAAAATGCAGCGCTACAACGAAGAAATTGAAATTTTACGAGCGAAAATGACCCAAACAGCGACCGTTCTAGGATTAAATCATCCGGATGTACTCGCGTATAGTCAAAAACTTGATGAGAAACATAATATGATCTTGCAGTTAAAATATAGAGAAGCGATCATCTGAGGTTCAATTGTTGAGCTCAGTTCGATCGCGCGGTATACTAGAAGTAGCATTACGGTGATTGGAGGGATTTTAATGATCCATTTATCTGAAGCTGCAGCAGCACAGGTAAAAGAAATGATGAAGCAAGAAGAAGGTGACAACCTTTACTTGCGTGTCGGGGTAAAAGGTGGCGGCTGTACTGGTTTAAGTTACGGTATGGGTTTTGATACTGAAATGAAAGCCGATGATCAAGCGCTAGATCCTCAGCACGGCGTTACAATTATAATGGACAACGAAAGCGCACCGGTCTTAGAAGGTGTGAAGATTGATTATAAACAAAACATGATGGGCGGCGGGTTTACGATTGATAATCCGAACGCAATCGCATCATGTGGTTGTGGTTCTTCGTTTAAAACAGCGACTAACGCTGGTACGCCGGAGAATTGTTAAGCACTGAAAACAACTTAAACTCCTCCATGGTTCTGTTTTTGCAGAGCAATGGAGGAGTTTTTTTATGATCGCCTAAACAGTATTTTAAGGTTGACTTGTTTTTCATTATGGGAAATGAAGGAGGGATAGGAGTGGTATGATAAATGGATCGAGTCACAATACATATAGAGATCACGAACGGTTTTGTATGAGCTTGTTCAAGATTGAAATCAGAAGTTGCAATCTCATGAAAAATAATCAATTGTTTTTTTGTCATAAAAAAGGGATTTCAGTCGTTTCATCGAAAACTATTGGTTGGTGGAGAAGTTTTATTTCAGCAAAGTTTTGGCGCAGAGCAACGAGCTATGGCGTTAAACTTCAAAATGATTTAATAGAAAAGGAGTGACTTGAAATGAATGAAATAGGTGTAGGTTTACAACTTTATACATTGCGAAATGAATGTGAAAAAGATTTTTTTGAAACGCTTGTAAGGGTAGAAGCAATTGGTTATGAGGGGGTTGAGCTTGCTGGGCTTCATGGTCATGAGCCAGAAGAAGTGAAAAGCAAGTTAGATGAACTTGGTTTATCCGTTATCGGACATCATGTCCCAATTGAACGGATTGAAAATGAGTTAGAAGCAGTTATTGAAGAACAAAAAGTATTAGGGAATCGTCGAATTGTTTGTCCTTGGTTGCCACCTGAAAGAAGAAGCGAGGAAGACTATAAGAATGTAGCAGAGATTATGAAGTACGCAGCGATTGTATGTACGAAACAAGATATGGAAATTGTCTATCACCACCATGATTTTGAACTTGGGCGTAGTATTGAAGGCAGTGACCTCTATCGCATTTTGGATGCCCATGCCGCCATTCAGGCTGAATTTGATATTTATTGGCTCAATCAAGTTGGCCATGATCCGGTAGAATGGATGCAGAAATTTGCAGGAAGAACGCCAGTCATTCACTTAAAAGATCGGTCAGACGACGAAAGAGAAGCCACAGCGATTCTAGGAACTGGAAACATCGCCATTGAAGAAGTGATCGAGCAGGGTGAAGCTTGCGGAGTCAAATGGTGGGTTGTCGAACAGGATCACTGTGACTTCGATCCGATCGAAAGTGTGACACAGAGTTACAAGTACCTACGAGAAATTCAGCTTAAAAAATAAAACCGTTATAATATTTTGAAAATAACGTTGAACATTCTGTGAACTTGCGTTATGATGTTTGTAATCGATTCCATGAAATCGATTACAAACGAAGGGAGGGGCTTTTGTACTTTCTGAGGAGGATGTAACATGGCTACAATTGCTGACGTCGCAAGCTATACAGGGTTATCACGAGCGACTGTGTCGCGTGTGATTAATGATTACCCACACGTATCGAAGGACAAGCGTGAATTAGTTCATGAGGCGATGAAAGAACTCGGTTATTTTCCGAACACGTCCGCTCGAAATTTGCGTAATCGCAGAACAAACCTTGTCGCGGTATTGATTCCGAGGTTAACCAACCCATTTTTTACACTGATTTTAGATGGCATTGAGAAAGTTGCAGAGGAAAATGGCTTTCAACTGATTATTTGTCAAACGAAATCAAGTAAGAAAAAGGAGCTTGAATTTCTTAATCTCTTGCAAACGAAGCAGGTTGATGGTGTCATCTTCACTTCAATTGAAAATGACTGGGAAGAAATTCAGCCGTATACCGCACATGGGCCAATCATTTTATGTAATGAATATCATCATGATGCAACCGTACCGATGGTTCGATTAAATCAGGTTCAGGGGAGTTATTTAGGCACAAAGCATCTGATTGAGCGAGGACATAAGCGTCTTGCTTACTGCATGGGGTCAACAAGCGGACTATCTAATGATCGTCGCAAAGGATTCTTTCAAGCAGTTCATGAAGCTGGTCTAGAAGTGAAATCAGAGTGGATCTTCCATGATACATATACAATGGAAGATGGTGTCAAAACATTTAACAAAATTCTATCGTTAACAGAACGACCGACAGCCATCTTTACTGGTGGGGATGAAGTAGCCGCCGCAATGGTGAAGGAAGCGAAGCGAAATGGGTTGGATGTACCGGGGGAAATGGCGATACTCGGATTTGATGATCAGCCCATTGCCAGTATGATTGAACCAGAGCTAACGACAATTTATCAACCTGGTGCCGAAATTGGCGGTCGTGCGATGACCATTTTTATGGATTGTTTAAAAGGAAAGCGTGATCGTATTAGTCAGAGCGTCATGGAGTTACCATTATCACTTGTGATTCGTAAGTCGACTTAGCTTGCGAATAATGTAAGCGCTATCTTTATTGAAATCGATTTCAAAATTGGTATCGATTTCAACAAAATTTAAGGGGGATTTTGTATAATGCGAATATTGAAGAATAGTAAACTACTTTTTATTGTTTTGGCCCTTATTCTTGTTCTATCTGCATGTTCTTCAAATAATTCTTCAAGTAATTCAAGCAACAACTCCGGTGATGAAAAGGCGAGCTCAGGTGACGGAGAAAAAGTGAAACTCGTTTATGCACGTGGTAAAGATGCGACTGGAGCAACTGATGTCATGGTAGAGGAATTTATGAAGCAAAATCCAAACATTGAAATTGAGTTCCGTGAAATGCCAACTGACACTGGTGCTCAGCACGATGCGTACGTTACGATGCTAAATGCAGAATCCTCTGAAATTGATGTGTTTGATATCGATGTCATCTGGCCAGCAGAATTTGCTCAAGCAGGGTACGTTCTTCCTCTTGATCGTTTTATTGAAAAAGACGGAGTAAACATGGATGACTATAACCAGGGTCCAGTGACGGCTGCAACGTTTAATGGTAAGCAGTGGGCAATGCCGAAATTCATTGATACTGGAATGCTTTTCTACCGCTCAGATTTAGTATCTGAAGCTCCAAAAACGTGGGATGACTTGATGACACAGGCATCTGAGTTAAAAGGTCAAGAAGGCACAAAGTTTGGTTACTTAATGCAAGCGAAGCAATATGAAGGACTTGTGTGTAACGCGGTTGAATTTGTTGCTTCATATGGTGGTGCTTTCATTGATGAAAATGGAGAAGTTGTGATTAACAGCCCTGAAGCGATTAAGGGAATTAGCAAGCTTGTAGAGGTTGCCAATTCTGATTTTGTTCCAGGTAACATCAATACATTTACTGAAGTTGAATCTCACACGGCATTTATTGAAGGACAAGCTCCATTTATTCGTAACTGGCCATATCAGTATGCTCTTGCGAATGATGAAGAGCAGTCTAAGATCGTAGGTAATGTTGAAGTGGCTCCTCTTCCAGAAGGTGATGCAGGTTCAGCAGCGGCACTTGGTGGCTGGATGGCTGCAATCAATAAATTCTCTGAACATCCACAGGAATCATGGGAGTTCTTGAAATTTATGACTGGTCAAGAAGGACAGAAGATTGATGCCATTGAAGGATCTCATGCGCCAACACTTCCAGCTCTTTTCGAAGATAAAGAAATTATTGAAGCGAACCCATTCTTTGGTGAAGAAGGATTCCAAACAGCACTTGAAGCAGCTGTTTCTCGTCCTGTAGCACCAAACTACCCTGAAATCTCTGAAATCATTCAAATCCACGTATCTAAGGCGATCGCAGGAGAAGAAACTCCTGAAGAAGCAGCGGCAGCGATGGAGAAAGAAATGAATGAAAAGCTAGAAAAATAATTGAAATGGTCATTAGCCTTCAGTGAGAAGGCTAATGCCTTTCCTATCCTTTACCGTTTAAGGATCAGAAAATGGTGTCTTTCCATCAAAGATGTTAGACACATTTTTCTATAAGAGAGGAGCGTTGGTATGCAAACAGATATCGATCCTAAAGGTCCCATTAAAGTAGACAAACAGCCGAAAAAAAAGAAAAAGAAAAATGACACGGTTGTTGGCTATCTACTCGTTGCCCCCGCACTTATTCTAATTTTAGCTATTTCAATTTGGCCAGTTTTTCAATCCTTTTATTTCAGTCTCTTTGATCTTCGATTAAATGAACCTACTAAATCAGAAGTTCATCTCAATTATCAAATTGACCTCGATCGTTACTTACAAAACTATCCTTTCCTGGTCGGAGCCATTAATTCTGAAATTGATAGTGGAAACTCAAGCGAAGAGCTTACAGAAATGAAAGTAACGCTTGAAGAGCTTGACGAAAGTATCAGAGAGAATCCGAAAGCAGAAGAAAATTACGATGTCATTAATGAGAAACTAGATAGCTTTGAAAACGTTCCTGATGACATGAAGTACGTAGAAATTGATGAAAATGTCGCAAAAGATTTCACGTCTTCGGTAAAAGCTATTAATGACGATTTAATCACGATCAATGAAAATGGTGAGTTGGAAAAGGGAGATAAAATTGTTGGTTTATCCTCTGCACTTACCGAAATTGTTGTTGAACCAAACTTTATTGGATTTAAACATTATAAAGAAAACTTAACCGATCAGAGGATGTGGAAATCGCTTTGGAACACAACGGTGTTTACATTCATTTCGGTACTGGCCGAGCTTATTCTAGGTCTTGCCATTGCGCTATTAATTAACAAAGCATTCTTAGGGCGTGGGTTAATTCGAGCGAGTATCCTTATTCCATGGGCCATCCCAACAGCTGTGGCAGCCCTTATGTGGAAGTTTCTATATGATGGCCAAAACGGGATTGTAGCTAAGCTCTTTGAAGATGTAGGTATTATTGATCGTATGTCTATGCTTCTTACAACGGATACTGGTGCGATGTTCTCAGTTATCTTCGCTGACGTATGGAAAACGACACCATACATGGCACTCCTTTTGCTAGCGGGACTGCAAACGATTCCATCATCTTTATATGAAGCTGCCTCAATTGATGGAGCGAATAAGTGGAAGCAGTTCGTAACCATCACATTACCACTTTTAAAAACGAGTCTCCTTGTCGCCCTGCTATTCCGTACATTAGATGCGTTCCGGGTCTTCGATTTGATTTTTGTACTAACAGGCGGTGGGCCGGCGAACTCAACGGAAACAATTTCGATGCTTGCTTACACGTTAATGTTTGGTCAAACAAACTTTGGTGAAGGTTCAGCTATTTCAGTTGTTGTCTTTATATGTGTTGCCATCATCTCTGGAATCTTTATCAAATTACTTGGCGCTGAATTAATAAACGATGGTTCTGGAAAGAAATGAGAATGTATTTTATCATAAAGAAGGAGGGTCAGCCAGATGAATAAGAAAGCGGGACCGATGTTCTATGTTTTTCTAGTGGTGTTTGTCTTTATTGTCATGTTTCCGTTTCTATGGATGCTGGCAAGTTCGATTAAACCGCTGTCCGAGCTCTTTGGAGACAAAGCGTTCAATCCTTTTACGAATAACCCTACCCTAAAAAACTATGTATCCGTTTTCGTAGACTATCCTTTCATGCGCTATCTTTGGAATAGTACCGTTGTTGCAACGATCACAACCGTTTACACCGTGCTAGTTGCCTCGTTCGCGGCGTACTCCATCGCGCGACTAAATTTTAAAGGGAAACCGATTATTTTAGGTGTGGTGCTATCTGTTTCGATGTTTCCACAAGTGGCAACGATTTCACCAATCTACATTTTCCTCAAGAATCTAGGACTTACAAATAGTTACCTTGGGTTAATTATTCCGTATACAACGATTACCCTTCCGTTATCGATCTGGCTTCTTGTAACGTTCTTCCGTAAAATTCCGTTTGATTTGGAAGAAGCAGCCAGGATTGATGGGGCATCACTATGGCAAACGTATTGGAAAGTGATTATGCCACTTGCAGTACCAGGTATTTTCACAACAGCGATTCTCGTCTTTATTGCGGCATGGAACGAGTTCTTGTTTGCTCTTACGATTAACACAGCAGATAAGTTTAAAACTGTGCCAGTCGGAATTGCGCTTTTCCAGGGACAATATACGATCCCATGGGGAGAGATTTCTGCAGCGACTGTCGTTGTAACGGTTCCGCTTGTCATTATGGTACTGATTTTCCAACGAAGAATTGTATCAGGTTTAACATCAGGTTCAGTAAAAGAATAGACAAACTAGGAGTGGATTTGAATGCTTAACGTAACCGTATGGAATGAAAATCGTCACGAGCAGAGCAGTGAAGAAGTAAGAAGCGTTTATCCTAACGGGATTCACGGTGCCATTGCTGATTTTCTAAAAGAAGATTATGAAGTAAGAACGGCGACACTTGATGAGCCTGAGCACGGTTTATCTGAAGCCGTCCTAAACAATACAGATGTTCTTCTCTGGTGGGGACATATTGCTCATGAAGAAGTAAGCGATGAAATCGTGAATCGCGTTCATCAACGTGTTCTTGATGGCATGGGCCTAATCGTCCTACATTCCGGTCACTTTTCGAAAATTTTCAAGAAATTGATGGGAACGGGCTGTGATTTGAAATGGCGTGAAGCAGATGAGAAAGAAAGAATGTGGATTGTTGATCCGACGCATCCGATTGCAGAAGGTCTTGGAGAGAAAATTGAACTTGAGCGAGAAGAAATGTATGGCGAGCATTTCGATATCCCGGCACCTGATGAACTTGTGTTTGTAAGCTGGTTTGAAGGCGGAGAAGTCTTCAGAAGCGGCTGTACATATAAGCGTGGACAAGGGAAGGTCTTCTATTTCAGACCGGGGCACGAAACGTACCCAACTTATTACCACAAAGATATTCAGCGTGTCATGAAAAATGCGGTTGCATGGGCAAAGCCTACGACGATACCAAAGCCAGTCTATGGAAATGCCAAACCGCTTGAAACGATCGCTTCTAAATAAGAGATTGATTAAGGAGGAGAAACCATGAATGAAATAAAAATTGGTGTTATCGGATGTGGGAGTATTGCGAAACACCGTCATTTACCAGAATACGCAGCAAATACACAAATAAAAATTGTTGCGGTATGCGATATTGTGAAAACAAGAGCGGATGAAACGGCAGCCCTATACGGCGCAAAAGCTTATGAAAGTTATGAAGAGTTGCTTCAAAATAGTGAAGTGGATGCGGTAAGCGTTTGTACGCCAAACTATCTTCATGCCCCGATTTCTATTGCTGCATTAAAAGCAGGAAAGCATGTGCTTTGTGAAAAACCAATGGCCACGTCGCGTGCAGATGCCGAAGAAATGATCGAAACGGCTAGCGCGAGTGGGAAGAAGTTAATGATTGCGCACAATCAACGATTCGTTCCTTCTCATGCCAAAGCAAGAGAAATTCTAGCTAGTGGTGAAATAGGCAAAGTGTACAGCTTCCGAACGGCGTTTGGTCATCCTGGACCTGAAGGATGGAGCGTGGATGGCAAAGAGAGCTGGTTCTTTGAGAAAGATAAAGCGTTTATTGGAGCAATGGGAGATCTTGGCGTTCATAAGACCGATCTTATTCGCTATCTATTAAATGAAGAAATCGTAGAAGTTGGCTCATTTGTGCAAACCAGTGCGAAAGAGTTTGCAACGGTTGATGATAATGCAGTCTGTATTTTAAAGTCTGAAAGCGGTATTATCGGAACGCTAGCTGCAAGTTGGGCGTATACAGCGAAAGAAGACAATTCAACGATTATTTATGCAGAGAAAGCGATTCTTAGACTTGAAGAGGATCCAGTGAATTCACTCGTTGTGCAATATCAGACAGGTGAAGTGGTGAAATATGAACTTGGTGGGATTCAAACAAATGAAAGTGGCGGTCAATCGAGTTCACAGGTAATTGATCACTTTGTAGACAGCATTTTGCGAGACAAAGATGTGCCTGTTAGTGGTACGGAAGGAATGAACTCGCTACAAGTCGTTTTAGCGGCATTAGAGTCGAATGAAACAAAGAAAATCATTAACCTGAGGTGATCAAGTGAATAAATTACGAATGGGGATTATCGGGTCTGGCGGTATCGCTCAGTCCCGACATATCCCTGCGTACCAACAACTCTCTGAACAAGTAGAGTTGTTTGGTGTTTATGACGTCGATTATGAGAAAGCAAAGCAAGCCGCTCTCGTGTTTGCGATTCCGAATGTTTATGAAGATGTTCAAGCTCTATTTAAAGAAGTAGATGCTGTGACGATTTGCACTCCGAATAAATTTCATGCTGATCTTGCTGAACAGGCTTTGCTAGCTGGCGTTCACGTTCTCTGTGAAAAACCGATGGCGATGACGGTAGAAGAATGTGATCGTATGATCGCCGCTGAGAAAACGTCAGGGAAAATTCTATCGATTGCGTATCACTATCGCTTTATGAAAGAGCCGCGTGCCGCACGTCAGCTTATTCAAGAAAATGAAATTGGCGATCCAATGGTCGCAAGAGTGCAAGCTCTCAGGCGTAGAAAAGTTCCTGGGTGGGGTGTATTTACGAATAAACAGCTTCAAGGCGGTGGCAGTTTAATCGACTATGGCTGTCACTTTCTGGATTTAAGCATGTGGTTGATGGGAAATGCGAAGCCAGTTGAAGTCACTGGTACAACCTATAATCGCCTTAGTAAAACCCCTTCGCAGGTCAACCAGTGGGGAACATTTGATCATGAAACGTTCAATGTGGATGATCATGTAACAGCCTACATTCGATTTGATAATAATGTTTCCATGCTTTTTGAAACATCCTGGTCAGCGAACATTGCTGAGGACAAAGAAGCAGTGAGTATTTCTGGAAGCGATGGAGGGATTGATGTCTTTCCATTTCAGTTAAATAAAGCACAGCATGGCATGCTTCTAAACACAAGCAGTCAATGGACGCCGGGAGAGGAAGATCCGGGATTACCTCAAGCAGCAAACTTCGTTAACAGCTGTCTCGGACTCGAACAACCAGTTGTAAAATCTGAAGAGGCGAGACGCGTTTCTCAGGTGATTGCAGCCATTTATGAAAGTTGTTCTACTGGTCGAAGCATTCGACTGGATTAAAAACGTAGGAGTGATCATATGAAGCTAGGTGTATTTACCGTTTTATTTTCTGATAAGTCTTTTGAAGAGATGCTTGATCATGCGAAAGCGTCTGGACTGAAAGCGGTCGAAATTGGTACGGGAGGCTATCCAGGAGATGCGCATTGCAATCTGGATGAACTGCTAGAAAGCGAAGAGAAACGAGCTGCATATCTTGATCAAGTGCATGCCAGAGGGCTCGAAATTAGTGCATTTAGCTGTCATGGAAATCCGCTTTCGCCTGATAAGAAATTTGCGGAGGAATGCCACGACACGTTTGTGAAGACGGTGAAATTAGCATCGGCTATGAACGTTCCTGTCGTGAATACGTTCTCAGGCACACCGGGAGATAGTGAAGACGCGAAAAACCCGAACTGGCCAGTAACGCCATGGCCCGCTGAATACTCGGATGTCCTAAAGTGGCAGTGGGAAGAAAAACTTGTGCCGTATTGGAAAGAGTGGGGCCAATTCGCGAAAGATCACAATGTGAAAATTGGTCTGGAGCTTCATGGCGGTTTTCTTGTTCACACGCCTTATACGATGCTAAAGCTTCGCGAATTAACGTGTGATGCTGTTGGAGCAAACCTTGATCCAAGTCATATGTGGTGGCAGGGAATTGATCCTGTCGCAGCGATTAAAATTCTAGGGAAAGAAAATGCGATTCACCATTTTCATGCAAAAGACACCTATATCGATCAAGATAATGTGAACATGCATGGCTTAACCGACATGCAGCCGTATGGCGACGTGAAAACGCGTGCTTGGACGTTCCGTTCAGTTGGATGTGGACATAGCAATCAAGAATGGTCACATATGATGAGTGCCCTTCGTACATATGGCTACGATCATGTTGTGAGCATTGAACATGAGGATCCGCTCATGTCGATCAACGAAGGCTTCCAAACGGCAGTGAAGAACCTTCAGTCTGTCTTAATTGTGGAACAGCCAACGGAGATGTGGTGGGCTTAAGTTTATCAAAAAGAAACCCCGATGCAACCAGCATCGGGGTTTTGCTCACTTATTCGGTTTCCTTTTTCCACTGCTCATCAATAAGCATTTTACCAGGCCACGTATAAGCCATAATGCCACCATCAGCAGTAATATCTTCACCTGTTACATATGAGCTATCATCAGATGCTAAGAAAAGAGCAACCTTTGCCATTTCATCAGGACGTCCAAGTCTTCCAAGCGGTGTCACCCACTTGTTAGCATCTCTAAACTTCTGACCCATTTCTTCCTCTTTTGTACCGGCAAGTTCATCAATTAATGGTGTTTCAATCGTGCCAGGGGAGAGTGAGTTAACGCGAATTCCTTGTCTTGCATAGTCAATCGCCATAGCCTTCGTAAAGTTCGTAATCCCGCCTTTAGCCGCATTATAGCCAGAGCGATCAAGATCTGCCGCTCGACCTGACATCGAAGACGTGTTAATGATTGAACCACCGTTATCCATCATAAGGGGAAGTAAGTATTTGCTTGTTAAGAAGGTACCGCGTAGATCGACAGAAATAATGCGGTCAAACAACTCCACCGGATATTCGTGAACTTTACCCCCTTCCTGGTCAACACCTGCGTTATTAAAGAGTACGTCGATCGTGCCATATTCTTCTTTCACTTGATTCGCAAAGCTCGTTACGCTGTCCTCGCTTGATACATCAACGTGGAAGGTTTTTACTTTTGCTCCATCATTGGTCAATTTTTCCGCTGTTTTATTCATCTCTTCTGTATTTACGTCAGCACATAAAACCGTCGCTCCTTCTTTAGCGAAAAGTTCGACTGTTGCTTTTCCAATACCAGTGGCAGCTCCAGTAATGACGGCTGTTTTATTTTGTAATCGATTCATGAGTAAATCCTCCTGCATTTGTTTTTTAAGTCTACTTCGGGTTTACCCACATTAAGAAGAAAATAATCATTACGAATGTGCCGGTGAGAAAATAATTTTCGTGGAAAAATAAGGGTTTGGTGTAAACTATTTGTCATATCTCATGATTTCTAGCGGTGATAAAATGACTGTATAAGGAGGGGATTCTATTGTTTACAGTAAAGATACATGAAGAGGGATCTGGAGATGTGGAGGCTGAAACGTTTGATGTTCGCTATCAAGCAAATGTCGCTTTTAAAGAAAAAACGCTCGCTTACTCGAATCAAACTGGCCGATACGAAATTTCGTTAAAAGAAGAATCAGGTGAAAATATTTTGTCTACTAAAGTTGGGCTTGGATGGTAAATAAACATATACATATTAACACCCCCGCACAATTTGTGCGGGGGTGTTAACGTTTATTTTAGTGAGAAGAATGAAAGAGGTTTTGTTTAACCGTTTGCCAATTCGGTTTTGGTGTTTCTTTTAAACTGTGATAAATAGAATAACCAAGACCTGCGACCATAACGATGATAAAAAGAATTTGATCCATGACGATCCTACCTTTCGTAGAACTTACTTTTTCTTATCGAATAAGCTTGTGCTGTGGAGTGGTTGTACCTTTGCATCAGGATCCATATAGGACTTTGCATTGTTAACCGCTGTCGGTGCTTCACCGAATCCAGAAGCAATAAGTTTTACTTTTCCATCGTATGTAGCAACGTCACCAGCAGCGTAAATACCAGGAATATTGGTTTCCATTTTGGAATTAACGACGATCGAATTCTTTTCAATATCGAGACCCCACTCTTTAATCGGCCCAAGAGAAGATATAAAACCGTAATTTACAATCACTGCATCGACATCTTTTGTGATGGTTTCTTCTCCTTTAACCTGTTCGAGAACAACTTGATTTATACGCTCTCCATCACCGATAAATTCGGTAATGTTATAAGGTGTTTGAACATTGACAGAAGAGTTCATCAGTTGTTCTACACTATGTTCATGCGCTCTGAATTTATCGCGGCGATGAATTAATGTTACCTCTTCAGCAATTGGCTCAAGCATGTTTGCCCAATCAACTGCGGAATCTCCCCCACCAGCAATCAGAACCTTTTGACCAGCAAACGCAGTCAGGTCATTTACGAAATAGTGAAGGTTTTTTCCTTCATAAAGGTCAGCGCCTTCTACTTTAAGGCGACGTGGTTGGAATGCACCAACCCCAGCGGTAATAATAACCGCACGCGTATAATGCTCATCACCTGTATTTGAACGAAGATAAAGTGTGCCATCTTCTTGTTTGGAAACTTCTTCAACAGACTGTTCCAGAACAACATCTGGATTAAACTGATTAGCCTGTTCAATGAGATTGTCAACAAGATCTTGTGCAAGCACTTTTGGAAATCCTGCGACATCATAAATGTATTTTTCAGGATAGAGTGCAGAAAGCTGTCCGCCAAGCTGAGGCATGCTTTCAATTATTTTAACCTTAAGCTGGCGCATACCACCGTAGAATGCGGTAAATAAGCCAACAGGTCCTCCACCAATAATCGTTATATCATAAAGTTCTTGTTGGTCTGTCATAGTCAATCCCCCTAAAATTTAATACTCTGCTTTCATTATTATAATCATAATGAAAACGGAACTAAACCCCTAAGGTGAAAACACCTCTAGAACTTTTATTATAAAGGTTGAAAAAGGAAATAAAAAAGAATATGATTAGAATGGAGCGTCAGATTTGAAAATTTTATGACAAAGTGCGTGCTAGACCATTATTTTTTTCGGTCTAGAACGTGAAATACTTAACAATCTCTCGATCATTTGAAGGATTGTTTATTTTGAACCAAGAACTTCCTAATAATTAGCGTTTATTGACGTTTCACGATAGGACGAAGCAGGTAAATCACTAATATGTCCTAAAAAAATACCGATAAAAGGTGGATGTGATTCAAGTGAGTAGGCCAAAAATTGCAATTCTAGGTGCAGGATATGGTGGAATTATGACAGCAGCTCGTCTGCAAAAAGAGATGGGATCAAATGAAGTGGAAGTAACGCTTGTGAATAAGCATGACTATCACTATCAAACGACGTGGCTTCATGAGCCAGCTGCAGGCACAATGCATCATGACAAAACTCGTATTATGATTAAAGATGTAATTGACACGAACAAGATTAAATTTATTAAAGACACAGTGGTAGAAGTGAAGCCTGATGAAAAACGCGTCATCCTTTCAAATGGTGAACTTGAGTACGATTACCTTGTGTTAGCACTAGGTTTCGAGCCCGCTACGTTTGGCATTAAAGGTTTGAAAGAAAATGCCTTTAGTATTCGTAGTGTAAACTCCGTCCGCAAAATTCGTGAGCATATTGAATACCAATTTGCGAGCTACAACAATGAGTCAGACCGTCGTGATGATCTGCTAACGATTATCGTTGGTGGTGCTGGGTTCACTGGAATTGAATTTGTTGGTGAACTAGCTGAGCGTGTTCCTGAACTTTGTAAAGAATTTGATATCCCACGTGATCGCGTTAAAATCATTAATGTGGAAGCGTCTCCAACCGTTCTTCCTGGTTTCGACGAAGAGCTTGTGGAATACGGCATGAACCTTCTTGAGCGTAAAGGGGTAGAGTTCCGTACGAGCACGATGATTAAAGAAGTGACAGAAGACGGTGTTATCCTCGGTGAGAACGAAGAAGTGAAAGCTGCTACAGTTGTTTGGACTGGTGGCGTTCAAGGAAATTCAATTGTTGCCAATTCCGGTTTCGAAACAAACCGTGGTCGTGTACCAGTTCGGAAAGATCAGCGTACACCGGATTACGATAATGTTTTCGTTGTAGGAGACTGTGCGCTTCTCATTAACGAAGAAATTGATCGTCCGTTCCCTCCAACAGCTCAAGTTGCCATCCAGGCTGCTGGAGCCGTTTCTAAAAACTTATTAAACCTTGTACGTGGTAAAGAGCTTGAAAGCTTTACACCGGACATCAAAGGGACAGTGGCTTCTCTAGGAAAAGGCGAAGCAATTGGTAAGGTTGGAAACAAGAAGCTTTATGGTAGTACAGCGTCTGCTATGAAAAAAGTGATTGATAATCGCTACCTGTTCATGCTTGGCGGACCAGGACTTGTCTGGAAAAAAGGGAAGCTTAAGTTATTTTAAGATCATCAGATAAAGAGGGCAAAGACATGATGTCTTTGCCTTTTTTTACTTATATTGGACTCTTCTTTGAATAAAGAGGGTAATTCTTCATAGAAGAAAAACGAAGGCTGTCGTTCTAAAGGAATTGACGATCAGCCACGTTTTTCTCATCTATTCAATCGAATAGGGGCTATGGTAAAGCATATGAGCGTTCACCATTATTTATACCTGGAGGGATTTTACGTTGAGTAATCGAGGGAAAGTGTGGCTTGCCGCCGCAGGCATTGTTGAGTTTGAAGGGAAATATCTTGTTGTAATGAAAAAATATGGCGGCTTAAAAGGAAAGTGGTCTTTTCCGGCGGGGTTTGTCGACCCAGGAGAAACGGTCGATGAGGCAGCTGTGAGAGAAGTATATGAAGAAACGGGTATCGAAGCCGAAGCGATTGGGATTGCGGGAATTCGTTCTGGAGTCATTAATCACGATATTAGTGACAATTTAGTTGTTTTCCATATGAAAAGAACCGGGGGCACCGAAATCAGCGAAACAAAAGAGATAGAAAGATGTGGGTTTCTAACGAAAGAAGAGCTTCTATCTGATCCACGTACCTCTACAATGATTCCTTCTTTCTTAAATGGCATGGCTCAGTTTATGACAGAAACGAATCCTGGTGATCAGTTTCAGTATACGTCCTACAAATTGATCTATCATCCTCCTAAAGAGTAGAAAATATATTTTTTACGCGTATCGAATTGGAATAGAAGGAGATTACTGCTTTCAAGCAGTTTTTCTTTCGTAAAGGCAGAAAAGATTAGATAAGTGACGGAATAATCTGATAATATTAATTGTATCCGCTTACACAGGCGTTTAAGGACAAATTCAGGGTTTTTCTTTTTCTGCCATTCTTGGTATATTATCAGAAAATTACAACAAAGGAGTGGTTGATGTGAGAAGACAACAAAATAAGGCGAAAGCAACTGACTGTCCTTATTGCCAGGGAAAGGGGTATTTTCAACTACTTCTTGGTGGATCGGAAACATGTGATAATTGTGGAGGCAGTGGAGCCAAACAAAATCCAACAAACTAAGCGCCTGGCGCTTAGTTTTTCTTTTTGTCCTTGAATGAGAAAGTCATCAAGCGCTTGTCGGACCTACCGGGCGCTTGCACTTTTCTTGATCTAGCTCCAGCGCCCAGGTCCTCGAGTCGCTTCAGTCTTTCAGTTGAACACAAAGGGCGTGTTCAATTGAACGCCTTCCAGCGCTTGTCGGACCTACCGGGCGCTTGCACTTTTCTTTGTTCACTCTCCGTTCATTGACTATAAAGGGACAATCCAGTAAACTAACAATGATTACTCGGGGGTGAAACGATGGCTATTCCACAGCTAATTATTTCGATGCTGTTGTTTATTGTTCTGTTCTTTGGGATTGGATTTCTGCTTAACATGCTCCTTCGTTCCACTTGGATCATGGCGGTTGCTTATCCTGTAATCGTTGTCATGATTATTGATAACGTTCCCTTTTTTCAATATTTCTCGTCACCTGGTTCTTCCTTTAAAGCGTTAGGGAATGATCTTCTCTCTCTTGGAAGTGCCGATGCGATTATCTTATCTGCTGGTCTTGTTGGAGCAGTATTCGCTGGCGTTGCAATCCGAATGCTTCGCGTAAGAGGTTACCAAATGTTTTAAAAGCTTCGCCAACTGTTGGCAGAAGCTTTTTTCATGTCCTAAATGCCGAAATGAATAGCTTTTCCCTTCTCTGGAAATGAATAGACCATGAGAGGAGTGGAAGATGTGCGAGTGATTCTGCTGATCGCAAAAGGGGTCGTTTTTACGGGACTTTTTGCAGCAGCTTTGCTATCAACCTATTTATTACTATCGGGTTTATCAGTTAATGATGTGACAAAGTGGCTGTTTCCTGAGCAGGCCGTCCTAAGTGAAGAGGATCGAATGACGCTTGCGACGTCTCGGGATTGGTCTCAGTATCCTGTTCACACGGTAACAGCCACTGGTTATACTGCGGGAGAAGAGTCAACTGGAAAAACACCTGATCATCCTGCTTATGGGATTACTTATTCAGGCGTAAAGGTGAAGCGTGATCTTTATTCAACTATTGCTGCTGATACGTCCGTTTTCCCGATTGGAAGTGTTCTTTTTATTCCTGAATACGGGTTTGGTGTCGTTGCTGATACAGGAAGTGCCATTATTGGAGATCGGATTGATCTTTATTACGACACCGTTCAAGATGTTTACACAGAATGGGGCAAGAAAACATTGGATGTCTATCTTATTCAAAAAGGAAAGGGTAGATTATCAGAGGAAATGTTGCAAAATATGAATGAAGAAGAATCCATGCAGGTGTTTAGGCAGGAGTTCATAAGCGAAAAAGAATAAGTCACAGCAAAAAGGTCGGAGAGATGATTCTCCGACCTTATTTCTGCAGAAACGCGTCTTCTCCTTCGAAAGAAGGATAGTGGTCAGGGTGAAGGATGGCAGCAAGCTTCACAAGCCCGGTTAGCAAGCGAGGCGATGGCCGACAATACAACCATTCTTCAAGGACATGGATGGGACGATCTTCTATCTGCTCCCAGCCTGGTCGTTTTTTTACGATGCTAGGATTTACTTTGTTATGGCGTACGCCAACCCATGCAAGGCAAATGTGATCTGGTTTACGGCTTACAACATCCGGCCAGTCTGTTTGCACCGAAGCAAGCTCTACGTCTCGAAACACATTTTTTGCGCCGGCTAGTTCGCTGATTTCGGTTAACCAGTTTGATTTTCCAGGAGTGAAGATCGGTTTTGGCCACCACTCCCAATAAACTTCTGGTTTATTAGGAATTTGGTTGCTGATTTCTTTGTACTGATGGATTAAATCCTTAAAACGATTCGAAAGTGAGGCGGCTTCATGTGCCTTATTTGTAAGCTCGCCAAGAGTGACAATGTCGACGCATATGTCATCAAGCGAGTTGGGATTTAAAATGGTGTATGACAATCCAAGTTCATCAAGACCTTCAATGTTTTTCTCCATTCCAGGAACGCTTAGAGAAGCGAGGATAAGATCAGGCTTCAATTCTTGTACACGATCCAAATTAATTGAAAGATCTGGACCGAGTTTAGGAAGGCTTGTCACTTGCTCTGGCCAGTCTGAAAAGTCATCAACGCCGACGAGCTGATCGGCTAATCCAAGATAGGCACACAATTCTGTATTGCTAGGACATAACGAAACAATTCGCATAGAAGTCCTCCTTTTCTAAGCTATTTGAAAGGCATAATAGAGAAGTAAGGTTGAGATAATGCCAAGCAAGCCACCTACTAGAACTTCAATGGGTTTGTGACCAAGAAGTTCTTTTAGTTCTTCGATCTTCTCTCGCTCTTGCTTCTGCTGCCAATTTTTTGCTTCAGATACAAATCGATTAAAGTTCATCACTAGTTGATTTAGAACAATCGCTTGCTCACCCGTTTGCCTACGAACACCTGTTGAATCAAACATCACGATAATGCTGAACATGGCTGCAACTGCAAAAATAGGTGAATCAAGGCCTGTTTCCAGTGCGACACCAGTTGCTAAAGAAGTTGTGGCCGCTGAGTGAGAGCTAGGCATTCCTCCTGTAGCGTTAAACAGGGACCAATTGATTTGTTTGGTTGCAATAAAATAAATCGGTACTTTTAAGAACTGCGCAAACACAACGCCGAATAACGCAGCCCAGAGTGGGAAGTTTAACAAAATATCCATGAGTGAAAACATCTTCCTTTCTACATCGTTCCTATGAATGGTGTACCCGAAGAAATAGATGTTAAATCGAACGAATCGTTGAAGTAGGTGCGTGGATTCACTACTTAAATGAACCACAATTTGGAGTGTATTTAGTGAGATCTGCCAACGTGCTTCCCTAGTAAGTTGAAAGGAAAACCGATGTAAATGATCAGTCAATTATACCATATTCGGCTGTATTTGGTCTTTATCTCTAACGCCTGCATTAAAACGCCAACCTCTTCCATTGACACAATAACTCTTTCGTGTTAACTTATTAGTGATTTACCAAACTAAAGGATTTACTGAAAGGTTGTTACCAATGAATGCCGTTATTCTTGCTGTTTTAATTATGCTAGGGCTTAGCCTATTTCGTATACATGTCGTTGTTGCTCTTGTCATCGGTGCGATTGCTGGTGGTCTTCTTGGAGGCTTGTCACTTGATGATACCATCAATGCGTTTAGTTCAGGACTTGGAGGCGGAGCTACCGTTGCGTTAAGCTATGCCTTACTTGGAAGCTTTGCGGTGGGTCTTACTCGCACTGGTCTACCTGAATTAATCGTGGAGCGTGCGCTAAAGCTCGTTAACCGTCAGGGAGGCGATCGAAAGAAAGGGCTCGCTAAAGTACTTATTCTGTTTATTATTCTATTAATTTCATGTTTCTCACAAAATCTTGTGCCTGTACACATTGCGTTCATTCCAATCTTAATTCCACCAATTCTTCAAGTGTTAAATGAGCTTGGGCTTGATCGAAGAGCTGTTGCAGCAGTACTCACTTTTGGTTTAACTGCGCCATATATTCTCTTGCCTGCAGGGTTCGGAAAAATATTCCATGAAATTCTTCAGTCCAACATGGCGGATAGCGGATTAGAAATTAAACTATCTCAAATTCCAACTGCGATGCTTCTACCAACAGCTGGGCTTGTTGTAGGTCTTCTGATTGCTGTGTTTATTTCGTACCGCAAGCCAAGGACTTATAAACAACTGTCCATCGCACAGGAAGATACGCCTGAAACGCATACCTATTCAAAACGATCGATTATTTTTGCCGGAATCTCTGTTCTCGTTACGTTAGCCGTTCAAATTCCAACGGAGTCTATGATTCTTGGTGCATTGTCTGGTATTATTGTTCTTTATGTAACTAGAAGTATTCGCTTGTCTGAGTCTGAGGCAGTTTTAACAGACGGTATGAAAATGATGGCGTTCATTGGATTTGTCATGCTTGCTGCAAATGGTTTTGCAGAGGTGCTAAGACAAACTGGAGAGGTCGAAGCTCTCGTAACACAGGCATCTGGATTAATTGGAGACAATAAAGCATTAGCTGCTCTTTTAATGTTAATCGTCGGACTTTTTATCACGATGGGAATCGGCTCATCGTTTTCCACAATTCCGATCATCGCAGCTATTTACGTGCCGCTCGCCATGGAGCTTGGATTTAGCCCAATGGCCACGATTGCACTCGTTGGAACAGCTGCAGCTCTCGGTGATGCTGGTTCTCCTGCATCTGATAGTACGCTTGGACCAACGTCAGGCCTAAATGCAGACGGTCAACATAATCACATATGGGATACGGTGGTGCCAACATTTTTACACTATAATATTCCACTCATCTTATTCGGCTGGATCGCCGCAATGATTTTTTAAGTAGAAAAACACGGAGAGCAATCTTCGTGTTTTTTTTCGATTACAGCACAATTAGTCTGTTACACTATAGGAAAAGTTGAAAAGAGGTTCAGTATGTACTTTGGTAAAGAAAAGGAACAAAACAGTGATCGAACGCCTCCGAATCAGCGTGTTACAAAAGGATGGCCGGTGCTTCACGTTGGGAACGTGCCTTATTATGAGAAAGATTTATCTAATTGGGATCTAAGAATCGGTGGTTTAGTGGAACGGCCGACCGTTTTATCGTTTGAAGAGCTACTTGCTTTACCTGTAACATCACATAGAAATGACATTCACTGTGTAACAGGTTGGTCCAAATTTGATAATGAATGGCAAGGGATTTCTACGCGCACCATTGTAGAACATGTTGGTCTTCGCAAGGAAGCAAAATACGTTATGATTGAAGCGGAAGAAGGGTGGTCAACAAACCTTCCGCTCGAAGATTTTCTCAGAGAAACAAGTCTTCTTGCTCTTAAACATAACGGAGAAGAGTTAACACCAGAGCATGGATATCCGGTAAGGTTAGTCATCCCACATTTGTATTTTTGGAAAAGTGCTAAATGGATCCGAGCTATTAAATTTCGCTCTGAAAACCAGCAGGGTTTTTGGGAACGAAATGGCTATCACATGTATGGAGATCCGTGGAAAGAACAGCGCTTTGCGTGGGATTAAGAAAACGGTCCTTACGGCAGTTTTTTAGTCCTGCAAAAGCTACTTTTTAAGTAATATGAAAAAATGTTTCATAAGAACAAACAGGGATATGCCATTACATGTAGAAATAATAGTTTAGAATAAAATTTGCAAGAATAGGCTCTTTGCTGAACAAAGACCATTTAGTGGATGCACTCATATATGGTGTAGCTGTCCTCTCCTTATCGAAATTAATATGAAATTAATAGGAGTGATGAATTGAGTAAATTGCAGGATCATATCATGGATCATTTAACATGTGGCGTTCTCGCGATTGATCTGGATCATCGCGTCATCCAGATTAATGAAATAGGAGAGCATATTTTGAAAGTGAAGCGAAGCGAGGTTCTTGGTGAGAGTGTTTATGATATCTTTCCTTTAGCCCCGGAAGAAGTGCGCCATGTGGAGCGAACGGTTCAAACGGGAGAAGAATTTTTTATTGAAGCGATGCCTTATAACTGGGGCGAATTCAATATGTATTTGACCGTTCAAACAAAAGTATTAATCGATTCAAACAAAATGTATGGAGCAATGGTAGAATTTCGAGATATGACACATGTTTATAAAAAGCAAGAAGAGTTGATTGATCGTATGGAGGATATGGCAGTCAATGTCATTCCACTGATGGATCAGCTTGGGCTATTACCGATTCAACCGGTTGTAGAAGAAGTAGGATTTCACTACCTCATTGATATTGGGCTTCAGAAAGTAGCAGATATGAAAGTCAATACGCTCATTATGGACTTATCTTCCATTACGACTTTAAATGACGATTTCACCGAAATGATTTCTAAGCTGTGCGGCGCGCTCAACCTGCTTGGAGTGAATATCATGATAACTGGTGTTAGACCTGAAACTGCGCTAAGATGGGTATCATCTGGTACCGATTACATAAAAACAACTTATCATCCTCATGTTCAGGCAGCTCTTTCAACATATAAAAATAGCAGGTAAAAGAGCGTTCCGACGAGGGAACGCTCCTTCTTTTGACCATTAAATTTCCAGGTTTTCGATCGTATTCTTTAACTTGCTTCGTTCTTTTTCGATTTCTTTTAAAGCTGCTTCAAGAATGTTTTTGTACAGTCCGAGAATAAGTTGACCATAGGTCGTTCCAGGCACTGCCCATTTTCCATTCAAGGCCTGCCAGGTTGTGGCAGAGCCTCTCGTGACGAGGTCGAAGCGGGGGTCCACCTTTTGATCAAATGCCGGGATCGGTGCTGTTGATGTATAGGCATGAAGGTGTTGAAGGTGAGCTAGAACACCAGTCGACTCATTGGGGAAAGATGCCCCACGAGCTCCTCCTCCTGTAGCGCCAATACCTGCAAAGTTATTTTGCTCAGCTTTAACGTCGCCTGTAAAACGGAAAAAGTTTGTTTCATGAAGTGCCTGCGCATAAGCAATGTCGCCTCGGATGTTATACTTTTTACCTTGCGACAGGTACAATACAGCTAAATCTGGTGCACCTGGGTTAATTGATCTTGTATATGCATCCATTTGCTTGGCTGTTAAAATAGCGTTTCCCTGAATAGGATAACCTTTATCAGGTTTAGAAGGTGATGGTGATTCTCCTTCGACGAGAATGAAGGAATCAAACCCTGCTCTTTTTAATTTTTCCACTAGATCTTCGGCATTGTTTTTTTCACGGAAAGCGCCTACTTGAACACGATAGAATGTCTTCTTGTCGACCACTGTTGAAGAAATGAAGCCACCAAACCCTTTTTGAATCAGTTTACTCAAGTGCTGTTCTGCATTTTCTTGATCTTGAAACGATCCTGCAATAACTTTATACAGTGTATCCTCAATTGGTTGAGACTTTACAGGAAGTTTTAAGGCTAGTGCGGTAGCATCTGCAATAACCGTCGAGATATCCATAATAAAAGAAGGATTTTTCAGAAGCATAAGGTCTTGATCATTATCAACAAACAAAACTTCAATGAGCAATGCATTCATTTTCGTTTCACGTAATACAAAGAAGTTCGCTCGTTTCTTACCTCGATCTAAGATAGTGTATTTCTTCAAGATGTCATTCGCAATTTTATTATGAATCGTCGTTTGTAGTTGAATCGTTTCGTTAGGGACCTGACCATTATAGATAAAAGTTTCGAATCCGCTTCCCCCAGAGGCGTTGTTATGAATGCTGAGAAAGAAATCGGCTTTTATCGCATTCGCAAGGTCAGTTCTTTTCTTGAGCTCCACCGTTTTATCCGTTTCTCTCGTTAACACAACATCAACTAGATACTTTGACAAAAGACGGTCATGTACCATTTGAGAAATGGCAAGGTTAAAATTTTTCTCTTGAAAACTTTTATACGTAGCCCCTGGATCTGAACCGCCGTGTCCGGGATCAATGACGACTAAAGTCATGATCTTCCCTCCATTACATTTGGATAATACTAGTATATTTATCTCAGTTTATTTTGTTTGGACAATCTCTTGAAATGGAAGGAATTTAGAGGAAATGGGTGTCACGGAACCAATTCATAAAGAGGACGGACTGCGGGATCGCTTGCAATATGTTCTGGATAAATGAATCCACGCCCATCGTCAGGGAAACAAAGTCCTGCTTTTTGATAGCATTCTTGGATAAACTCAGAACAAATGTATCGATCATTCGGGATTGATTCCAAATCATCAATCACAACACTAGCAAGGATTTTAAGGATTTCCTCAATATCATAGAATTTCCCGGTTAAATCTGCCCCTCTCTGTAACATTGCATTTCGTTTTATATCATCTAAGCTTTTCATTTGAGAATGTCTCGCTAGATAGAGTTTTCCTTTATAGGGTTGACCCGAATTACGGTAATCGCTGAAATAATGAGAAACAGGCACAATTCGTACCCCATAGCTTTCGACACTTTCTAGTAACATAATGCGGTCCATCCAGTGGAATACCAGCGCCACATGACTGAATTTGGAATTTGAAACGTTTTGAATAATCCTACTAACTGGATATGAGCCACTACAAAGAAGAAGGTCGCCGGTTTGAAATATGCTGCGAACAGATTGATAGTTTTTTACGGTTAAATTGACGTAGCGATCGCCTTTCATCATAACCCTCCTTTTTTGATAAGACTACTCTTGTAGTTAGATAGTTGGAAGCGATTTCCTTCTTTTCAACATGCATTGATTAAAAAAGAATACCTTACTGAGGAAAGGCTTGTACTTCAGAAGCATTAGGTTCTATAGTAAATAGTGAGGTGAAAATAATGGATTTTTTGAAAGTAGTGGTTATCCTCGCTTTCTTATTAATGGCGGCTAATTTAGTTAAGCCCTTTGTGACAGCTTCAAGAAAAAGAGCGGCTATATTTGCGGCATTCTGGCTTCTTTTATACATCATTGTATGGGGGGTACCTGCTTTTGTCAGCTCTTCTACTAATGAAACGAGCGATCGTAGTAATGAGACAACCAAGCAGGCAGAGCGAGATGAAGATGAAGTACCGGAAGAAGTAAAAAAAGAAGAAGCACAAATGGAAGAAGAGATTGATTTTGATCCTGCTTCGATTGAACTCATAGTTGATGCGAGATCCTTACTTGGGTTGCCACGTGAAGAATTTGTTTCTCAATTTCCGAAGCGGATTGAAGAAGACGCAGAAGAACCATTGAAAATGAACTTTGAGAACGGAGAAGTCGTGTTTAAGGACAATATCGCTACTGAAATGACGTATTTTCCAGAAGGATTGCAATACTTGAAAGACAATCGCCTGTTGCTTGCTAGTATGGGGTTTGAAGTAGAAGAACTCCGGAAAGGTTCGAATCCATTTGAAACGCCCGTCACGCTTTATCTGATCGATGGCTTTTCAGACGTTACAATTTATGGCACGGATAATGGCGGGGAGGATGCACTGATTGAAAAGATTTATTTAAAGAAGGAGTTTTATTCCACCAAAGAAGTAGAGGGGGAAGAGTAGGGCGCTAGAATGGGATGGAGGAAACCAAGATAATTGTAAAAACTCGCTCAGCATGGAGCGAGTTTTTTTACATCTTCACTGTTACACGATAAGAAAGTAAAAGCATAATGGTTGAAAGAAGAATGGTCACGATCACCCAGGCCCAGGCAAGATTCATTTGCCCCGAGTCAATGGCAACGTAAATCGCTGTAGGCATCGTCTGCGTTTTTCCAGGGAGGTTTCCAGCGAACATTAATGTGGCGCCAAATTCTCCTAAAGCACGCGCAAAGCTTAAGATGATACCGGAAATAAGGGCATTGGAAGCAAGCGGAATCGAAATCAATCTTACAACGGTCCACCTGCCTGCGCCGTCGACACGTGCGGCGTCTTCAATATCATGATCCACCGCTTCAAAACCTACTTTGGCAGATTGATACATGAGTGGAAAAGCTACGACACTAGCAGCGATCACCCCGGCTTGCCAGGTGAAAACAAGGGGGTGTTGGAAGATTGATTCTATCCACTGACCAATTGGACTAGAAGCGCCAAAAAGGACAAGTAGAATAAAGCCAACGACTGATGGGGGAAGCACGAGTGGTAGCATAATGACCGTATCGATGATGCTTTTTCCGCGAAACTTCTTTCCTGCCATAAGCCGACTTACTGTGATTCCTAACACCGTTACGATGAGGCTTGCGACAAGGGAGATTTTTAGTGAGATGAGAATGGGATCTAAGAAATTAGTCATTATTACTCACATCACTTTGGAAACCGTACGATTCAAAAATCGCTTTCGCTTTTTTACTTTGTAGAAAAGAATAATAGTTTACTGCCTCTTCACCAGCCCCTCGGATTACGCCAGCGGGATAAATGATTGGGGAATAGGATTCTTCACTAATGTTCTCAACAAGCTCTACTTTGTTTGAAGTGAGATAGTCTGTTTCATATACAATTCCTGCATCCGCGTTACCTGTTTCGACATAGGTTAAAACCTGACGCACATCTTTTCCATAAATAAGGTCCTCTTCTAGCTTGTTCCATAGATTCTCGGATTGTAGGGCTTCTTTGGCATAAGCGCCAGCCGGAACTGTTTCAGGTGTGCCGATCGCGATTCGTTTCACTTCTTGTGAACCTAACTGTTCCAGTTTCGTGATGGTCGATGAGCGGCTTTTAATCAGGACGAGGTGATTTTTTAATAATGGCATTTGATACTCCGGCTCTAGTAATTCTTCTTGCTTCACATTCTGGAAATGTGATTCAGAAGCAGAAAGAAAAACATCGATCGGGGCGCCCTGTTTGATTTGGTTGGCGAGAACTCCGGAGGATGCAAGGTTTAATGTAATGTCAGTACCAGGGTGTTCTTTTTCATATACGCTATTTAGTTCTTTCATTGCATCACTTAAACTTGCAGCTGCTGCAACGGTTATACTAACAGGCTCTGATTCATTCGATTGACATCCCGAAATGACCAAAGCGATCAAGACGAGGAGGAATAAGCGTTTCATATGTAAAGGTCCTTTCATCTGCTAATCTTTCATCTATTATAACGAATTCGCTCTGTCTTGTACGGAAAAAAGGCATAGAAAAACGAGTGAATCTGCTACACAAAGCTTCTTCACTCGTTTTTAATTAGGGGAAATCAGAAAAAGAGTTTAGGTTTTGGTTGTTTTGTATCGTACTTTGTGAATGGATTCTCTGTGGCTGAGTCACATCCTGCTTTAAAATTGTAATCAATGACCTGTTTATATGGTGGAGGAGCTAGTTTTGCATGCTGGCTTTCCTCATAAGGTGTGTCGATCGACTGTTCACGGCTATTCTCTTCTTTCTCCAATTCTGCAGCAACGATCGATCCAATTTGTTTCCCGAGGCGAAGTCCTTGTTCATTATCGACAGGAAAATGGACGCCGGCATAGAGCCTTGAATCGGCGCATTCTTGCGCTAGCTCTCTCAATCGACGTTGTTCCGCTGGGAAAAAGTACGAAAGAATCTCAGAGGTTGCCCCTGCAATCGTGGCATGACCAGATGGGTACGTAGGGTGTCTCGGTGTACAGAGAAGGGATTCGAATTCATGATCCAGCTGGTTAGGTCGTGCGACGTTCCATCGGTATTTCAAATACCAGGCGGTTGTAAAAGCATCATTCATACCAGCCGAAACGGCTGCTAGAATTCTTGCCGCACGCGGTGCTGTGACGCCATACGTGTCAATTAATTTATCGATAATGGGGGTCCATTGTTTACTTGCTACTCCAGTTCCCCAATATTCTGCTAGTGTTGCCTGTTTCGGTGTAAGGTGCTTTTGGGTATGCTTCACTTTCTTAAGTTCCTGCTTCCAATCAATGGTGGAAGGGTGATCGATATCGAGTCGAATGGGTCTTCCGCTCAGGGAAGTAAACCGCCCCGCTGGTTTATTACGAAGGTAATAATCTGGCCAGGATCCTGCATAGGGTTCCTCTGGGTTATGAGGGGGCTTTTGCTCACCTGCATATGGGAGCTCTGACCACTTTTTATAATCGTCTGCCATAGCTTGTTTCCTCCTTAAATCACTACTCTTTATAGTAAATGCGTAGCGGATCAAAGAGGTGTCAAAGCGAGAAGTTTTTCAGCGTACCATTCCATTTCTTATCGCATAGACAGCAGCCTGGGTACGATCATGAACATCAAGCTTTCCAAGAATGTTGCTTACATGCGTTTTGACCGTTTTTAACCCGATAAACAATTCTTCGGCAATTTGACTATTCGTTTTCCCTTCCCCTATCAAAAGAAGTACTTCTTTTTCTCTCTTAGTTAATTCTTCATGAAGCGGTTTTTTAGGTTTTGAACGCAGTTGGTTCATCATTTTCTGAGCGACTTTTTGTTCAATGACGCTCTCATCTTGAAGGGCTTTTCGAATCGTTTCAATAATTTCATCGGCAGAGGCAGTTTTGAGCAAGTAGCTAAATGCGCCTGCTTCAATAGCAGGAAAAATCTGTTCATCATCGTAGAAGCTTGTAATGATAATAATCTTTGTATTTGGCAGAGTAGACATGATTTCTTTGGTCGCTTCAATCCCCGTCATTTCCGGCATAATGAGATCCATTAAAATCACATCAGGGTGAAGTTGATTTGCTAAGGACACGGCTTCCTTTCCATTCGCACCTTCACCAATAATTTGAAAGTCGGGTTCTGTTAATAGGTATGCTTTTAACCCTTTTCGCACCATATCATGATCGTCTACAATCATCATTTTAATATCATTTGCCATCGTTACCCCTCCACCGGCACGCGGACTTCGACTAACGTTCCCTCATCTGGGCGCGATGAGACACGAAACTGACCGCCGATTTCATTGCTACGCTCCTGCATTGAATCGAGACCGTACGCGCCTTTTTTATTTTCATTCATTTCAAACCCTTTTCCATTATCTTTTATATGTAATAAAAATTGCTTTTTCTTAAGCTTCACTGTAATTCGAATTTCAGAAGCTTCAGCATGACGTAACGCATTCCCAAGACTTTCTTGAACAATTCGAAATAAGTTTTCTTCAATTCCTCCAGGTAGTTCCGGTAATTCATCAAGCGCTAAGTAGAAAGTTACGCCTGATTTTTTCTCAAGTTCATCCACGAGCTTTTTAATGCCCTCACAAAGAGAGTCTTCTGATAAATGGATGGGGCGGAGGTGAAGAAGCAGCGCTCTCATTTCCACTTGTGCTTTACTGGCAAGGTCTGCTACATCAAGCATTTGAGATTTGGCGGTCTCACGATCACGATCCAACATTTTTATCGAGGCGGAAGCCATCATATTTAGCGCAAAGAGCTGTTGACTGACAGCATCATGCAAATCTCTAGCTAATCGTTGGCGTTCTTCAATAATGGCCGCACTTCTCGCTTTTTCGGCTAAATCAGCCTTCTGATTCGCCAAATTCTGAAGAGACGTCACCTGCTTCTGAAGTTTGTCAGCAAGTTCATTTAACTCGAAGCCGATCCGTCCAATTTCATCTTCTTCGGTGAACGTCATTTTCTCAGTAAATTTCCCTCGAGATAGTGTGATAATTTGCGTAGAAATATCTTCAAGCCGGTTTCGAATGGAGAGCGTATCTTTGTAGCTAAAGTAACTCCCCAGTACAATTACAAGTAACATGACGAAGAGAGGAGACAGTAAGCTAAACGAAAGCGATACGAACCCGGGGTGAAGGAATAAACCAATTTGAATAAAGAGGAAATATAAAATTCCTGTAAAAAGAGCTGTGAAAAGAATTGATTTAAGTAACTTCCATCGTAAAGTGGATTTGTTCAAATTGACTGCACCTTCCTCTAAATCCGATCGACTCGTAAATCAAGCACGGAAAAGTCTAGATAAAAAACGATGCGCTGAAGAGCGTCGTTAAAATCGTCTGTTTCGTATGTGATGGCGTGTCCTTTCCCAACGGTATCTTGATTGTGTTTATCAATTGTTGCTGAAAGAACGTGGGCGCTGCCATCGATTCGGAATGGCAGATCTTCTGGAAGTATCACATTAATGTCACCGACAAAACCGGATAGTTTAATGACCACTTCTTCTTCTGGAATGAGCGTCGTCGAAAAATCAAAGTCGTAGTCGCATACAAAGCTCCAATCATTCATTGAGCGTACTGTCCAGTTTGGTTTGTTGTAGGAATGATCTCTCACAAGGCTAAAGCCCTGGCTTTTACGAAACTGACCAAGTATTTTAATTCCAATCAAGACAAAAATAAGCGGCCAAAGTTTCCAAATGCTCCATAAACCAAATTCAATCACATGAAATCGATCTAGAACGAGAAGTAGCCCGATGATGAAGAGAAGGGTCCCCGTTGTCCACTTTTTTCGTTTCATAGAAGGCATTAATGCTTCCAAAAGATATTTTCCTCCGAGCAGAAGCAACAAAAAAGGATAAAAGAAGACAATCGCTTCCGTCATTTCCATGGAAATAATGCCGAGATTTATAAGAAGAAGAAAAATTCCCAAACCAACAAAGAAAGTTGCTGCGAGGAATCGTCCTGTTTGAATTCGTTTCATGTGATCTCCCCAATTCCTTCTGTCTCCTATGAATGAACATATTTGACAGTAATAAGTTTATTTCCTGCCATATTCCTGAATAAGTCTCATTTAACGGTTTGTTAATGGAGTATATTTACTTATTAGGTAATAGTCAGATAGAATGGTCGCTTTTGATACTAGTTTCAATGATGAAACATTGTTACGATATTGGCAACTAGCACCGCTTACTAATAGTGTAAAGCAAGATGAATCATTCTGGGAGTTGCTTGCGATTGAAGTTTACTCCGACTTAAGGCTGAAATTTCATGTTAAAATGGAAGCGATTAGTGGAAAGTAAAGAATAAGAGAAGGATGAAGCGCTTTTAACACGAATAGATTAAGAAGAGTATGGTTTCTTATGAGAGAGGGAATAAAATGAAACAAAAACGCATGTTTAAACTGGCCGTTGCAGGATGTGTACTTGGCATTATCGCAGCAGTGCTTTCAAGGTTTAATGTGATACCTCTAATTCAAGTCAAAGATATTTCGTTTTTAACTGCTTTTATTTTTCCCGCATTTGCTGTATTGGGCTGTTATTTTGTGAAAACAAGACCGATTATTGGAGGATTCAGTTTGCTTGTTTCAGCAGCAGGCGGAATCATATTTTTGTCGATTTTTTATATTATACCAGCTGCTTTTCTTGTAACTTCCGGATTTTTAAGTATCTTACTAAAAGAAGAACCGCAATTAGTTGCAAACAAATAACGGTCCGTCTTGTGGACCGTTATTTGTTATGAAGAAAGTCCCGAATCGCATTCGACGTTTCGATTGGTCTCTCTTCTGGTATTAAATGACCGGTATGGGAGAAAACGAGCAGATCTGCATCAGGCAGGTCTTTTTTCATACGCTCACCCACCCGGAGAGGAACAAGGCGATCATTGCTTCCCCAGATGAGTAAAATGGGGAAATTAATTTTATTTAACGTCTTTGTAGCTAAATCTTCCTCACGGTCTCGAATGAGACGAGAAAGCGCTAGGAAAAAGCCTTTTTCATTAAAACTAGCTGTATATCCATCAATCACCTGTTGAGTAAGAAGCTTTTGGTCATAAACAAGGTGTTCAAAGTTCTTTCGTAAATTAATCGCGCTCATTGATAAGTTTAGACAATATGGAAAAAGAGGAAGGTAGGAACAAACTCTCAAACCTAATGAAGAGGATTTAATATAGCTCGAGCTACATAAAAGAATTAGCTTCTCAATTCTTTCTGGGTGTTGAATGCACGTACGCAGTGCGATTTGCCCCCCCATTGAATGACCGATCAGGACAGCTTTTTTTATCTGCATTTTCTCCAACAGGCGATTTGTAAGAGCAGCATATTCATGGAGTGAATAATGAATATCACAGTTTTTTTCACTCTCTCCAAATCCAGGCAAATCATAACTTAATAAACTGTATTGATCATGTAGAAGAGGGAAAAGCTTTCGAAAGCTATATGAAGATGAAAGAAAACCGTGAATAAAGACGAGCGTCTTTACGTGTGGGTTTGGGTGTTTGTAATACTCATAAGACAATGTCACTTTGTCGATTTCCACTTTTTCTTTCTTTGTTTCAAACATCTCCTTCATCTCCTCTCCTGTAATGGCTATTTAAAGTTTGGCTTACTTACATGAAGTTTATCCTGTTTGAGGTGGAGAGAAGAACGCTCCGAAGACAAAAAAAGAGACGAGGCATCTGCCTCGTCTATCAAAAGGGGGAATATAGATAGCTTACTACTCCTGTTATTCCCAGATCATATGAAAAATATACATCTTTTTAAAATTAATATGAGAATAGGGATGTAATGAGTACGATTGTAATGGCTGCTGGAACAAAATAACGTATGAGACCATACCAAATTGGGAAGATCACGCGTCCTATTTTTGAAGACATCATTACTTCATCTGCTAAGATGGCTCGCTTCATTTTCCGAGACACAAAGACGGAAATGAGGAGAGCACCAATTGGCATTAATAAGTTACTTGCCAGAAAGTCCATCATATCGAAGATTCCCCTACCAAATATGGATACATCTCCAAGAACGCCAAATGACAGGGCAGAAGGGATTCCGAGTAGAAATACACATAAGCCTGCAATCCAAGAAACTTGCTTACGCTTACCTTCACCGCGCGTCACTGTCGAAACGATGATTTCCATTAAAGAGAAAGCAGAGGTTAACGTTGCAAATAGCAAAAGCGCTAGGAAAACGGTAAAGAACAATCCACCAAACGCCATTTGATTAAACACGGCAGGAAGAACGGTGAAGATTAGTCCTGGACCTTCTGTTGGCTCAAAGCCAAAAGCAAAGACAGCAGGGAAGATCGCAAGACCAGCTAGAAACGAAATAAGCACGTTTAAACCAACGACTGAAACAACTGAGCCGGTGAGGTCCGCTTTTTTGTCTAGATAAGAGCTGTACGTGACCATCAATGAAATTCCGACACTAAGCGCAAAGAACGATTGGCCAAGGGCATCTAACACACCTTCAGCCGATAGCATCGAAAAGTCAGGTTGGAGGAAGAAGGCAACACCTTCCATCGCGCCATCAAGTGAAAGCGAGCGAACAACAAGCACAAGAAAAAGAATAAAAAGTGCTGGCATCATATAGCGACTTGCTGTCTCAATCCCTTTTTTAATTCCGAACTGCACGATAGCTACCGTGATCGCTAAGAAAAGTCCCTGTGTCAGAAGCGCTGTTAAAGGACTACCGATAATTTCGCCAAATAGCTTTTCATAACTTCCATTCGGAAGGCCAGTGAGCGATCCAGATAAGCTTCTGCCTAAGTACGTAATGACCCATCCTCCGATAACACTATAGAAGGAAAGAATGATAAAGGAAGCGATTACGCCAAGGTAACCAAGCCATTTCCACTGATCTTTGCCTGAAATGGTTTTATAGGAAGAAACCGCATTTTGCTGAGAATGTCGACCGACAACAAATTCAGCTAGCAGCATCGGCGCACCAACTAAAACGGTGAAAAGAAGAAAAACGAGGAAAAACGCTGCCCCACCGTTTGTTCCTGCCATATATGGAAATTTCCATAGTGCACCAAGCCCGATGGCTGACCCAGCTGAAGCCAGAATAAACCCGAATCTTGACGACCATTGATCATTTGATTTCATCTTGTCACCTCATACAATATAGTAAGTCCAATTGAATGGCATTTTATCACTATAGCGAGCGGAAAGAATTCAGTCAATATCAAATATTCATGTATTTATTTACCACCTGCTAAAAGTGTTGGTACTACTGATGTGCCGGTTAATAACTCTCTTCATTTTAATTTGAAAATATATGGTTTATAATAGTTTCATGTCTTGCTATTCCTTCAATAGAAGGGTAGAATTCTTAGAAAAGGCCAGTATGATGTTTTGTCTAGATTCGACATCTATGTTATACTAGTTAAGTTGAAAAAATTTGTTAGGAGTGTTTTCATGGCAGAGCAATATAACGTCGGTGATATCGTAGAAGGGAAGGTAACTGGAATTAAGCCTTTTGGCGCTTTCGTTGCAATTGACGACCAAAAGCAAGGTCTAGTTCACATCTCTGAAATTTCTCACGGGTACGTAAAAAATATCGAAGATCAACTTACTGTAGGAGACGAAGTTAAGGTCAAAATCCTTAACATTGAAGAAGGTTCCGGTAAAATCTCTCTTTCAATCCGTGCGACTCAGCCTAAACCTGAGCGTCCGGAAAGAAAGCCTCGCCCAGCAGCACCAAGCGGCGGAAACAAGAAACCACAACAAACTTCTTCTCCACAAGGCTTCAACACGCTTGAAGATAAGCTTAAAGACTGGTTGAAAGAGTCTAACGACCGTCAAGCTCAATTGAACAAGCGCCTTAAGAAGTAAGTAACGAAAGAAGGCAGCCATAGGGCTGCCTTTTTTTTGTCTAGAAAGATTGAGTAACGTTTCATTCTATGTTGTTGCGCGATCTGGATCGTGTGAAAGCTCTTCTGTCGGCTTGAAAAGTAATGTTAGGCAATATAGTCCACTTAACCCGACTAGGCCATAAACGATTCGAGCTAGTGCTGCATTTTGCCCTCCGAAAATCGCCGCTACAAGGTCAAATTGGAAAAATCCAATGAGTCCCCAATTGATCGCTCCAATGATAACTAATGCAAGTGCGACTCGTTGTAGTGTGCTCAAAAGACACCCTCCTTTATTAGAAAACATAATGATTCATTTATAAGATGAGATAAATGCCGTCAGATTATACATTGAATCACCACATCCTTCCTTTAAGCAGATTGCTTTATTTTTAATATGGTATGAGGCATAATAAACCTGATTTGAAATAAAGGAGGACATACCATTGAATAATTTTACTTACCAAAATCCAACAAAATTGATCTTCGGTAAAGGGCAGCTTGAAGCGCTCAAAACGGAAGTTCCAAAATACGGAAAAAAAGTCCTCGTTGTTTATGGCGGAGGAAGCATTAAGAAAAACGGTGTTTACGATAGCGTAATGAACACATTAAACGAAATCGGTGCTGAAGTATTTGAACTTAGCGGCGTTGAACCAAACCCACGCCTCACAACTGTTCATAAAGGTGTCGACATTTGTAAAGAAAATGATATTGATTTCATCCTAGCAGTTGGTGGCGGAAGTGTCATTGACTGCACTAAAGCAATTTCTGCTGGAGCTAAATATGATGGAGACGTTTGGGACTTTGTAACGAAGAAAGCAGCTCCCGAAGCAGCTCTTCCATTCGGTACAGTTCTAACGCTCGCTGCCACTGGTTCAGAAATGAACGCTGGTTCTGTTATTACGAACTGGGATACACAAGAGAAATACGGCTGGGGACATCCACTTGTCTTCCCAACATTCTCTATTCTAGATCCTGAGAACACGTACACAGTGCCAAAAAACCATACAGTTTACGGCATGGTGGACATGATGTCTCACGTACTTGAACAGTATCTTCACCCTGAATCAAATACAGAGCTTCAAGAAAACATGCAGTTCTCTGTGCTTGAAACAGTGATGAATACTGCTCCAAAATTGATTGAAGATATGCAGAACTACGACCACCGTGCAACAATCATGTTGAGTGGTACAGTAGCGCTTAACCAATCCCTACAGATGGGTGTTCGCGGTGACTGGGCTTCTCATAATATCGAGCACGCGGTATCTGCTGTGTATGATATTCCACACGCTGGTGGCCTAGCGATTCTCTTCCCGAACTTGATGAAACACAACCTTGACGTGGACGTTGATAAGTTCAAGCGTCTTGCTGTCAAAGTTCTTAGCGTAAGTGAAGAAGGTAAGTCAGATCGCGATATCGCCCTAGAAGGGATCGATAAGCTAAGCGCATTCTGGAGCAGCCTTGGTGCTCCAAACCGTCTTGCTGATTACGACATTGACGATAGCCAGCTTGATTTGATCGCTGACCGTGCGATGGCTAATGGCCCGTTCGGTAATTTCAAATCCCTTGAGCGCGACGACGTAATGGCGATTTTGAAAGCTTCTCTATAAGTGAAAATGATGAGGACCGTTCCGGTTGGAGCGGTTCTTTTTGTTATGCGGTTTAGCTTTGAATGATTTTTGACCCATTTACGCTGTGTTCGGCAGCCCTGGTTACCGCACTTGAATTTGCTCACCTGGGCTGCCGAACACAGCGACCTTTAAGCTCCGCTTAAAGGCGATTGAAACTCTGGTTTCAATCGAATGGGTCAAAAATCGAGCGAAGAAATTTGTCACCTGAAGGGAATAAAAACAAAAAGGCAAATGCGTTTCAAAAGAAATCTCGTTAGGTAATCGCTTACATAGATCGGCGTTCTTGATTTCGATTAGGTCTTGGGCTAAAGTAAAATGTGGGTACTGAACAAAAAATGATAATTGGAGGCTAACGATATGACTTCAAAAGTAAGTTTTGATTATTCAAAAGCATTGTCGTTTGTTGGCGAACATGAAGTAACATACATGGCGGATGCAGTGAAGGCTGCACACGAAGCGCTACATAATGGAACAGGAGCTGGGAATGATTTTCTTGGCTGGCTAACGCTTCCGCATGATTATGATAAAGAAGAATTCTCACGCATTCAGAAATCAGCTGAGAAAATCAAATCAGATTCTGATGTTCTTCTTGTCGTTGGGATTGGTGGTTCTTATTTAGGCGCTCGTGCAGCGATTGAAATGCTTAACCATTCTTTCTATAATGTACTAACAAAAGAAGAGCGCAAGACACCACAAGTGTTCTTCGTGGGTAACAACATTAGCTCCACTTACGTGAAGGATCTTTTCAGCGTACTTGAAGGAAAAGACGTTTCTGTTAACGTGATTTCAAAATCTGGTACAACAACAGAGCCCGCAATCGCGTTCCGTATTTTCCGTAAGTTCCTTGAAGAGAAATACGGTGTTGAAGAAGCGCGTCGTCGCATCTATGCTACAACTGACAAGTCAAAAGGTGCACTTAAAACACTTGCTGACGAAGAAGGATACGAAAGCTTCGTGATTCCTGATGACGTAGGTGGTCGTTATTCTGTTCTTACAGCTGTTGGACTTCTTCCAATCGCAGCAAGCGGAATTTCAATCGAAGAAATGATGAAAGGTGCTCAAGACGCGCAAGATGACCTGAACACATCTGACATCGCTTCAAACGAAGCTTATCAGTATGCAGCGGTTCGAAATGCTCTTTACAACAAAGGTAAGAACATCGAGCTTCTAGTGAACTATGAGCCATCTTTACACTATTTCTCTGAGTGGTGGAAGCAGCTCTTTGGCGAAAGTGAAGGAAAAGACAATAAAGGTCTTTATCCTGCATCAGTCGACTTCTCAACTGACCTTCACTCCATGGGACAATACGTTCAAGACGGCCGTCGTAGCCTGTTTGAAACCGTATTGAACGTAGGGAAAGCGCGTCATGAAATCACAATCGAAGAAGACGACAAAAACCTAGACAAGCTGAACTACCTTGCTGGTGAAACGATGGACTTTGTAAACCAGAAAGCATTTGAAGGTACGATGCTTGCTCATACAGATGGTGACGTTCCGAACTTGATCGTGAACATCCCTGAAATGACGCCTTACCACTTCGGTTACCTTGCTTACTTCTTTGAAAAAGCATGTGCCGTTTCCGGTTACCTACTTGGCGTGAATCCATTCGATCAGCCAGGTGTAGAAGCATACAAAACAAATATGTTTGCGCTTCTTGGTAAACCAGGATTCGAAAAAGAAAAAGCAGAGCTTGAGGATCGCCTTAAGACAAACGAATAGAACGAACGAAAGAGAGCGCAGCGGCGCTCTCTTTTTTTAATTTTGCTCAAGCGCCTACCCGCTTGCGCTTTTTTTATCATGAAATTCCCCTGTTTGGACACGATAAGCGTAGACTACGTAAACAGGGAGGCAGCACCTATGATTCCAATGGATTCCGTGCTCAAAGGAAAAACGATTGAACTTAGTATTATGGAAGACAAGCTCCGTCAATTAGGCTATAGCTACGGAGGAGGGTGGGAATATGATCATGGCTATTTTGATTACAAAATCGATGATGAAGACGGCTATCTTTTCCTACGCGTCCCAATTAAAGCCGTAAAAAAAGAGCTTGATGCGGATGGCGCAATCGTAGAAGTTGGCCAGCCGTTCATGCTCTCACATATGTACCAGGCAGGAGTGGATCCTGAAGGCAATATTGGGAATATCTCCGCATCGTTTAACCAGTTTCAAGAACCAACCGATAAAGATGCTGAAATTGATGAAAAGTGGATGAAATACGGAGAGCGTTACGTAAAAGAGCTTGACGCGGCTCTCTTGCCTTACGTGTGAATCACAAGTAAGAGATCATATGTCTCAATAAGAAACGAAGGGGAGGGGTTCATGACAAGCTCGCTTCCTCTTTTTACCCCAATCATTAAAATATCCTTTTCATTTAATTGCTGAGCCACATCACAAAACGACTCCTCACTGAAAGCTTCTGCACGCATAAAACCTAGTTGGTTTGGCTTTAAATGCGTCAGCATTTCAAGCAATGTGGTTGAGATTCCATGTGAAAAGACGCTGTTCGTCATAACCGTACTAAGCAGGTGTGCGCTTTCAATAATTTCATCCGCACCCGCTCGCTCCGCATTAACAATTTGCTCAGGTGAGAGAATCTCTACGATTGTGTATACTGACGGATTGATCCCTTTTACTGTGAGCAGCGTAAGGATCGTCTGCATATCAACTTCCATTTCACTTTTATATTGATCAGCCGTTATTAAAACGGTATGCGCATCACTAACCTTTGCCTTCCGCAATGTGCTGTCTTCACCAGGATTACCTCGAATAAAATGAATGCCTTCTTTTTGAAGCGGGTTCTCTGTAAGAGAATGGTCAACAAGGACAATGGAACGCTCCGGCTTGTTGGATAATAGAGCTTGAATGGTATGTCGACTTCGTGAATTCCATCCAACTACCACAACGTGATTCGCCCGCTCATAACTACGCTCACCGCGTCCGAGTGCCCCCTGGGTCATCACAAAGGAAGAGGCGAGCTTCGCCATATAAAACGTCATAAATCCAGCGCCAAACATGATAAACACCATCGCGACGGATTTTCCTCGAATTGTCGCAGGCGATGTATCACCATATCCTATGGTTGAAGCCGTTACAATCGCAAACCACACGCCATCAAATACACTTGGAAACATCTTCGGCTCGACCAGATGCATCACAAAGCCCATTGCAATAAGGATCAACACAATGAGCGCACCGAGTTGTAATACAGGTGGATAGCGCGATATATAATAAACTAAGTCACGGATTCTCAAAACAAAACGCTCCTTTCTCTCCATCCATTATGCCCATCAATCACTGGAAAAAAACGACACGTGTGTGATCAATCGAAGCAGGGTAAAGAAAGGATATGTCAGTTCAAAAAGGGTGAAGAAACATGAGAGCACTATCCTCATTCCTCGTGTCGCTCGTACGCCTGATTTTCGGCATCATCGAAGCGATTCTTGGAATTCGCATATTGCTGAAGTTGTTCAGCGCAAATCCGACAGCACCATTCGTGCAGTGGATCTATGACTTTTCAGCGCCATTATTATATCCATTTCGAAATATCTTTCCAACGACGGAATTTGCCGGTGGCTATGTCGTAGAATTCTCTGCGGTGTTTGCACTTGTCGTGTATAGTATTATCGCGTCATTAATTGTACGATTTGTTGCGATGGGATTAACGAGCCGAGAGAGAAGGTAGGAGAGGAAACGCTGGGAGACGGCGTTTCTTTTCAATGAGCATGGGATTTGAACCGTGACGTGACCTTTCCACTGTCTCATAAGAATTCAACCATCTCTCATCGGGGACATAAGCGTAGAGAATAAAGCGTCTAACTCTCATAATAAACGTAAAATGCCTGAAGGATCTAATGGGATCCTTCAGGCATTTTTAATTCATACTCATCTGTTTTTTTCTAAATAAACCAATGAGAAAAACGAAAATAATGAAACAGTAGAGAGTTAACCAGTACATCGTCCAGATCGTAGAAACAAAGTTACTGAAGTCCATAACTGTCTTATGAAGGTGATTGCTCATTGCCCAAATCAAAATACCGATCGGGATAAGATAGGGACGATACGTTTTAGATCCTGATAGATGTTTCAGACCCATCATAACGACTAGGAAGCACACACAGATTTTGACGAACAACCCGATCATCCAGGCCACGGCAAGCAGGATTTCTACTCGTTCTAAAACAGTAATAAAATCAATATCCCTTAGTACAGAATACGTGGGGAACGTTTCTCTCGCGACTATATATGTCCCCTCACCTCCAATGATGATAAAGACGGTGATAACCAATACGAGGCCGCCTGCAGCGATACCAGACAAGTAGGCAAGCATGAGCTTTTCTTTTTTCTGAACATATTGAAAAAAAGCTCCTATTAGTAATACTTCAATAAAAGGAAAGCCGAGTGTGGTATAGGCTCCTTGAAAAATGGAAGAAGTTCCCGCGTGTAAGAATGGCTTTAGTTCCAACAAGGAGAAATCTTTGGTCATCAACAAAAGGGAAAAAACCGTGAGAAAAATGACGAAGGGGAACAATAAATCATTCAAAAGGAATAAATTTTTTACTCCTAAAGCTGCTGAGTACATGACAATAATGATAATGAGCATTTGGTATGTCCAGGGATGTGAGTAGGGCACAACACTAGCTACCATAAAATTACTTAAATTTCTTACAACCAAAGCTGCAAGGTGAAGAGCGTAAAATATAATCAAGATGTTCATCACAGTTCCGCCCCATTTCCCAGCTGCTCGGTTCATCAGCTCGAATAATGAAGGATAATTGTACTTTTTAAAAAGAAAAAGATAAAGAATATTTAAAATCAGTCCTATAATCAGGGCAATGAGCATCGCTATCCACCCATCCTGTTTGGCTGAAACGACAGTGATGGCAGGGGCCATGAGAATAGAGCTGAAAACAACGAAGTTAAAGATGACCAAAATTAATTGCCGTTTTGAAAGTTGAATATTCATCATGGACCTCCGAACATGCCGTAATAAATAGGTTCAAAAACTGCCTTCAACCCCTTAGTTACAGGGAAGATTGGCAGATCATAAAGGTAGCCGAACATATAGACGATGGAGAAAAGCCATACACCCGTGATGATCAGTTTTTCTTTTAACTTCCGTTTATTATTCTTCATTGTTATTCACTCTCGAACCTGGAGACTCGAGATAGATGTTCACGTCTGTGTTAATCGACATGTTTTCATATAAATTACTCCAGTCATCTTTCACTTTTTCCCACTCATCGGGTTGGTTACGGGATAATTGGTTCTTAATCCCGAAGTAATCTAACTGAGATGCTATAGCGTTTGTGAGCGCGGTCCGTAAATCAGTTTCTATGTCCTCGTTTATGATCGTTTGCAGTTCATTGACTCCTTGCTCGGTGGATAGTTTGAGGTTGCATGAAAGCCCTTGTAAATTAATATTTCCCTTTAACTGAACGGAGTAATTTAATTGTTCATTAACGATCTTCGGTTCTGCTTTTATTTCTATTTCTTTGAGTAAGAAACCAATTGTTCCTTGATCATCAGGGCATTTCACAGTATAGGATATAACATCATCTAACTTCTTGGTAATCATGATCAGAGCATTCGAATCTTTGTAAGAGAGCCAGTTTACTAAATAATCTTTATCGAACAATGCTAATCCGGTTAATCGTAAAGCACCTTTATTCCCTTCGATGTCATTCAAGGATTCTGTTTTAGTCGAGCTTGCTTGTTTATCTACTTTTTCGACACCCATTACCACCGGATCTCGGTCTTCCCCGTACCGTGCACGGATGAAGTCCTCTAGTTTTGTGCCGTTCTTGATGCCGAGTGTTCCTCCCCTTACTTTTGTCAGGTTTTCGATGTTTTTAGTGGACGAGTTATCAAGCGGTGTAAATGTTTTCAGTATAGTAGATGCAGTTTCATCTTTCGTAATAAAGAGTAAGTAATTATCCCTGATATCATAATGACGTTCAACAAAATCGGAAATTTCCTTGATTCCACGTTCTCTGGCAAATTCTTCACTAATGAGAAGGGAAGAAATATGGGCAAAAAACAACTTCCTAGATAAAAAGTTTCTCGCCTTAAATACGGCCTCAATCATATCTTCACCCTCGCTTTCAAAGGTATAGCTTTGGGCTTGACTGGCACTTCCTCCCCCGGCTTCACCTCCCGCCTGAGCCTGAGGATTTACTGCTTGAAACGTAACTTTTACTGTATCGTTTTCTCCTAGATCTACGCCAATCCCTGTTAGAATCAGCAGCTCATTCAGTTCTTCCTGCCGGCTGCATCCTCCCAAGATAACAAGAATTGCTAATAAGAGGGCGGAATAAAACTTCATTTTAAAATCTCCCCGTTCCTTCTATTTTTCCGTTTACTCCACCACAATGGAAACCGTAATAGCGTATCCTTCTGCTTTTTTAAAGAAAAAGGAGCGAATGGGGCCATATAAGGTTGTCCCAGTGACTTTAATGAAACGAGATGGATGCAGATGATCATCGTAAAAATGAACACCCCGAAAATACCTGCAGAAGCTGCGAATATCATCAATATAAAACGGAGCATACGGACTGAACCAGCAATAGAATAATAAGGGTTGGCGAAACTTGATATCGCTGTAAGAGAGACAACAATAACGATAGCGGGTGAAACAAGTCCCGCAGAAACCGCAGCGTCCCCGATGACGATGGCGCCAACGATCGATACAGCAGGTCCGATTGGTCTTGGCATGCGTAACCCGGCTTCTCTAAGAATTTCAAAAACAGTTTCCATGATCAGTGCTTCCACTAGTGCTGGAAAAGGCAGCCCCTCTCTCTGTGCAGCTAAGCTGATTAACAGATCGGTTGGAATCAACTCTTGATGGAAGGTCGTTAGGGCAACAAATGACGCGGGTAAAGCAAAGGCGATCCAAAAAGCGATCAAACGGATGAGACGTAGAAAAGTCGATAAATCAAATCGGTTGTAATAGTCTTCTGCCGTCTGAAAATAGGAATTAAGAGTAGCAGGTCCGATTAAAGCAAAAGGAGTGCCTTCCATCATAATGGCTAACTTACCTTCTACAAGAGCAGAAGACACAACATCCGGTCTTTCTGTATCGATTAGGGTAGGGAAAGGTGTATACCCTTTATCTTCAATCATTTCTTCAAGCATGCCCGTTTCGAATACTTCTCGTGCTTTACAGTCGTTTATACGCTGACAGGCGATCTTCAGCGCTTCTTCATTCACTAATCCTTCGATATAAGTTACGATGACAGAAGTTTGCGTGACTTTTCCAACGATGAAACTTTTAAATCTTAATTTCGGATTGGAGATTCTTCGTCGTATCAACGTTGAATTAATAGAAAGCGTTTCGACAAACCCTTCTCTTGGACCTCTGACCATCGTTTGGGAACTTGGTTCTTCAATGGCTCTTGTTTGCCAGTACTGATCAGAAATCAAATAGCCTTCTGTTCCCTTTTGAACAAGCAAAATGATGTTACCCCTTAGAAGGGCAGCCAGAAGCTCTGAATAATCAGTCGTTACTTTCATATTTTTGGGGATTTGAATGTGTTGTTGGAAATCTTTGATGCTATGATTTCGAGAGTCATTTTCTTTGAACCAGTTCATCAGCGGAGGGATGACGTTCAGTTCAATGTCTTCCGTACGGATCAGTCCGTCAATATAACATAAAGCGAAAGCAGTATGATTGAATGAATAGATTTTACTGATTAAATCAAACGGATCTCCGAGGGACTGTTTGATTTGGTTAATGTTCTGTTCCACATCTTTAGAAATGACCAAGCTGTCGTCTGTATGATAAGGAGGGGAGGCTTGTTTCGAGCGCTTCCTTCTCATAGGACATTCTCCTGACACTTTTTTTTACATTGTGGTCGAATCAAATTTTTTTTATACTAATGGATCACTTGCCATGGGATTCCTCAACTGGAGTGCTAAAAAAATAGGCAGGCATGTGGGAGAGGAGCACGCTTATAATGAAACTAGTCAGTTCAAATGGGACCAACAATCGAAGAGAATCGCTTAACTTGTGGGCACTTGAAGGTTGAAATGGCGCCTTTGGAGGAGGGGAGGGGAACGTCGATGAATCCTGCCGAATATGTAACGTGCAAACACAGTAAGTATATTAAAATTAGTCTACCTTTAACTGTTAGAAAAAAAGAAGTTGCCCTCACAATAAAAGCTATGATAAAATAAATCTTGTCGACAGGAAATCGCTGTCATTATACGGGGCATTAGCTCAGCTGGGAGAGCGCTACACTGGCAGTGTAGAGGTCAGCGGTTCGAGCCCGCTATGCTCCATCGATGCAAACCCTTGCCTAGCAAGGGTTTTTTCTTTTGTCCATTTTTCGCTTTTTGGGGTTAATGAAAAGTTGTTCACGAATGTTCACGAATTGGGCATACAGATTTACTTAGATGTCCACTCGTTATACGACTCCTCCAATTTATCGGCTGCTTCCTCTTGGAGATCAGATGAGACGTGGGAGTAAGTCTTCAACGTAATACTTACGTCATTATGACCTAAACGTTCCGACACCACTTTAGGGTTTATGCCGTTTTTCAACAACCAGGTCGCGTGTGTGTGGCGTAAACCGTGAATGGTAATTCGGTGAACCTTCGCTTTTTGGACTAAACCATTGAATTCTCGTCGAAGATTGTCCGGGTTTTTAAACCCACCAAATTGATTAGGGAAGACCAGGTCAAGGTCTTCGTATCCTTCCCGCAACATTTCTTTTAGTTCGTTTTGTTTTTTTCGATGTTCTATTAATGCTTCGACGATTTGTGTTGAAATGGAGATCTGGCGTTTAGATTTAGAGGTTTTTGTGTTCTTCAATAGATAACCTTCTGATTTAGTGTAGGAAAGAGAGCGTTGAATATATAATTTCTTTTGTTTGAAGTTCACATCTGCCCATTTCAATCCCAATAATTCACCTCTTCGCATTCCTGTAAATACAGCCACGGTATAAAACGCATCTTTTCCTTCTTTTTTCGCCACGTGTAAAAACAATCTTGCTGTGTCATAATCCCAAGTTTGAATTTCCTTCTCGACCAACCGAGGCGGCGAAGCATCTCTTGCAGGATTATATTTTAAATAACCCCATTTAACGGCCTGAGAAAGGCATAAATTCATTAAGTTATGTAAGTCCTTCACTGTTTTAGGAGATAGGCCAGATTCCACTTTATTTGCATAGAATGCATCCAATTCGTATGTCGTGATATCTTGAAGTTTGTAGTGTGCAAATTTGGGAATCAAATGCTTATGAAGCATGTATTCGCGTCCTTCCCAGGTACGGATCGATACATTCTTCTTATACTTGGTTTCAAACCAGTCCAGTAAAAATGGTTTGAAATATTCCTTTTGGGGCAGGAAAAAGTTGTCACTGTTTAGCTCAAAAAGTTTCTCAGTCAGAAATCGCTCAGCATCCTTTCGGTTTTGAAATCCACCTTTAGATTTTTGATTTCGTTTCCCTGTTTCAGGATGTATACCTGCATCATAGCGAACAGAATAGGTTTTCCCTCTTTTTTTGATTGATCCTTTCAATATGCACACCTCAATTTTAAAAGCAATTTGTCTTCATCATTATTGACAAAAACGACCAGCTTTATAGTTAGGTGTGTACTGTTAATGAACAAATTTGATCTTGCTATTGAGAAGAAAAGTCTTGTGGGAAATACAAATATTTGAAATGATTAATATTCAACAATCGGGCAGGATTGTGGAAGACTCAGTTTCGAGACATCAGTTTAAATAAAAACCATAATAAAACTTGTCCCTAATACATCTAATGAATACGTACAGTTAGTTCCTATCTATACTTTTATTGCTCTAATGCGCTCAATATCGAATAATAAGGTTCCTCTTTTTTTGTACCATGAGTTTCAACCAAAGACGTAAATAGAGTTTCACTTAGGGCTTTTTTTTATCTTACTTAAAGGAGGAACCAAAAGGAACCAAAGACTTTAGTGGAAGTGGTCCAGATTGTTGAGACTTTAACATATGGATTAAGTTTGTCATTAAGTATTCTTTGTTTATAAAGTGATGCAGTAGCAAACGATTACATGTACCAGATGCTTCTGAAAGATTACGTAAGCGAGCTTTATCCAAGTCGTTTTAAAGTACAAAGTTTTTCGTGATTTTAATCAATTATTGCTTCTTCTTTTCTCCTTTTTTCATAAAAAAAGACCTCTTGTACAAAAGTGTAGTACATGCTACATTTATTTATGTAGCATGTACTACATAAAATTGGATAGGTGGTGCTTATCATTGCAACGAGTCAAGTAGAAACAAAAGAAAAGTTCCCCTTTTCTAGAAGACAAACCTTTATAATAACTATTATAGGGTTAGTATTTTGGTTTTTAGGGGCAATGACTGTTCAACTTGGTGGAAGAATAGGACTATTTGGTGGTTTAGCAGGTATTGGGGCTTTCGTCTTAGGAATGCTTTTTGCTTGGTATGGTGTAAAATTAATTATATTCATGTGTAAGTTAGTTCCTAAACAATATGTTCCTGCCACCGCATTCGGATTAGCAGTTGCAACTTTCTGTGATGGAATATGTATTACTTGGTTAACCCCTATTTATGGAACAGAATGGAAAGTTGTAGGCTTGGGAGCTGCTTGGATTTTATGGGGAGCATGTACATTTTTGACTTCGGCATTTTTACAAGCTTATCGAAAGTGATCACTTAGATAAACTCGTTAAGAATTATTGGGCAGTTTTTAATAATATCTTAAAATTAAATCTTACAGAAACAGGGCGATTCTTTAATCTAGGGAATCGCTTTTTTAACTACGCGATTATCAATCATTGAAGGAGATGCTGGAAATTACCCTCTGAAAGGTAAATGAGTTCAATTGAACTATTAAAAGAAATAAAAGAAAATGCTTAGTTTTTATCTTGACGTAGTTATTGACCTTCCGTTGATAGATTAGATTTCAAGTCTTGCATTAACTCGGAGCTTATCTGTAATAAGATAAGCTTCTTTTAGTATGAAAGAAAAGATTGAGTTGTTTGCACTAATTTGAAATAATTGGTATTACATATGTGTTGGTGATTGCTAAATAGAATCTTGAATTTCCATTTAAAGCATTAAATTTTTGAAAGGGAAGATAACTTATTTAGGAGGAGTGAAAATGACGAATAGAATAGTTGTTGCACTAATAGGTAGTTTTCTTATTTTTGCGGTTGGTTTGTTTAGATTATTTACTGAAACGCTATCCTCAACACCTTTGTTCATTACCTATGTATTTATTATTACAGGGTCAATTGGTGTTGTTGTTAATGGGGTAAGATTAGGGAAAAGCCATAATACCTAATTATCACAGGATTATAATATCTCGGAATCAAGTTTTCCGGAATCTCGGAGCTATTCTCGAACAATAGGAGAAAAAAATAGTGTATGAATATAAGATTCTTACGGGAGGGTAATTAATTGGAGAAGTATGGAACAGATTTGTTTAAGGATGCAGCAAGTTTTTATTCAAGATACAGACCAATGTATCCAGCATCTCTAATAAGGTTTTTGGTGGAGCATTTTTCGCTTAATGGGGAGCAAAACCTCCTTGATCTAGGTAGTGGTACAGGTCAACTCACAGTAAGGTTCTCGGATTGGTGTAATAAAATAGTAGGTATAGATATAGAACCAGAAATGATTAATGAGGCAAAACGTCTTCACCAAGAGTGGAGGGTAGGGCAGATTCAGTGGTTTAATGGAACGCTAGAACAATATAAAGAATTACATAATGACCAATTCACTATTGTGACAATAGCAAAGGCTTTTCATTGGATGGACAGACCCAGGGTTTTGGAGGAGTTATACGACTTAATTCCCTACGGTGGTGGAGTGGCTATCATTGATGATTATGATCCAGATAAATCGCTAGAACCTTGGCAAGTAAAACTGAATGAACTCATAGAAAAATGGTATGGGAAAGAACGGAGAGCAGGTAAATCCACCTATACTCATCCAATTATTAGCCACGAAGAAGTTATATCAAATTCAAAATTTGAAGTTGAAGTATATACTTTACCTACGTATGAGATCAATTGGACAGTTGAGTCAATTCTAGGAAACTTATACTCCACTTCATATGGGGCAAGACGGTTTCTGGGCAATAAAATTAAGGAGTTTGAAAAAGAGGTCAAAGAGTCATTATCGGAGTTTTCTACCACTGGTGAGTTAAGAGAGACTGTAAATGTATCTGTAAAGCTCGGTAGAAAGTAAAATAATTTTATTATTTATCTTGATTTCAAGTCTTTAAGATTATCGGAGCGATTATTCATTAAGAATAGTCGCATTTTTTTTAATAAAGAATGGGGAAAAGATTGTTGAAGACTCAGTTTCAAAACATTCGCTTGTATGAAACTAAATTGGATGGATTTCGTAGGTTTATTAGGAAAGGGGGCTTGCTTATTTTGAAAAAATCTAACTTGTCCAAGCTTATTTCAAATGGTGATTTTGAAGAAGCTAGTGTTATTAAACACGAAATGGATATGGATGAATTTGCAAATGAAATAATGGTAATAGCATTTGAAGAAAAAGATATTAGTGTTTATACATTCATTTATTACCTTCTAAGCAGTGAAGAAGATAGTAGGTTACATCGTATAGCTTGTAACCTCATGTGTCATGTTTTTAAAGACTATAAAGGCGCATACAAATCAGGATTATTCCATACAAGAAGGGCAATAGAACTTTCTCCTAATTATCTAGCTTATAGAGAGATGTTATTATTCTTTGGTTCAATTCCCAATAAACTAATTTCAAATCAAGAACTGAAAGAAGTATGTGCAATCATTTTAAGCAAAGATCCTAATAACGAGGCTGTGAAAGCATTCCAAAGTTTTAAAAGTCATAAAGTGTAGGAGTTTGTCTTGAAATCTAGTCTTCCACAAACTCGGAGCGATTCTGTAATATCAAAGCAGTGTAATGTTCAAGAACGATACTCATTAATCAGACGTAATTCCGCACTAAGGAATTACGTCTTTTTTTCAAAAAGAGGTTGAGTAAGTGATTTTGTTTTGAAATAATTGGAATTGATTAGTAGTAGTTTAATCGAATCATATCACCTGAATTGCTTATGAAATTACCACACAAATTACTAAAGTAGAAAGGTGTATTCTAATGGAAAAAATTAAGCAGACTTTCTATCTGGAAATTAAAGAGATTATAAAAAGTGAAAAAATAAATGTTCCAACGTTTGCCTATTCAGTATTGGATGGCTATATTAAGGGCGAAGTTTATACAGATTCTACCTTATCCAACACAATACTAATAGAAACACAGAATGGAATATATTTTGTATGTGGAAGTGAAAAAAATGAAGGTTTCAACCAGGAGCTTATTAACTTATATCGAGAGAAGAAAAGTGACAACCTAAGATTCACTTTATTTAGTTCCTCTGAAAAATGGAATTCTATAATTAATCGCCTACTTAACAATGAAATCAAACAATTAAGACGGTATAGCTATAAATTTGGAGAAGGAAATGAACTATCAGGTTTTTCTAAACTTCCTAAAGACTATTACATAAATAGAATAACACCTGCACTAATAGAGGATAGTTATGAGTTCAATAAAAAATATTACGAAGAATATTGGGGTTCTGTATCTAATTTTATAGATAAAGGATTCGGATATTGTATTTTACATAATGAAAAAGTAGTAAGTGAATGCTCTGCAATCTTTTGTTCTGATGAACTTGCTGAAATTGATATAGTTACTAGCGACAATTACAGAGGTAAGGGCTTAGCGAAAATACTTGCAAATACGTTTATAAGACACAGCCTTGAAAATAATATTAGGCCAAGTTGGGACTGTGATGTTGCAAATAACTCATCAATAAATTTAGCAGAAAAATTAGGATTTAACGACCCGATTAAGTATTCTATTTTTGTTTAAGAAAGCCAATCTCATTGTTCATCAATCTCGGAGCGTTTGGGGGAGTAAGCGAGGCATAAATGACGGCAGGATTCTGGTGCAAGTGGCTTTGAAAATACATAAACGTCGTATAGAAAGGGGCTGACCTAATGAAGAGTTTTACTCCTTTACTTCTCATTATTACTATCATACTAGCCTCTTGTAGCAAGGATCCACTAATTACAAAGCATTATACTGAAGCTAAAGTGGTTAACAATGACTCGGGTGAGACATTGTATGAAACGAACAATCAGAACCGAGTTGGAGAAATAATAGACAAAATAAACACTTCTAAGAGAACTGACACATGGGATGCCATCGGTTCAAGTTATATGCTTGTTTTAAAAGGTGGCGAAGATACTTTAGAATTAATGTACTATAATGGAAAAAAACGGAACGGTGAGGTCGCAGTAAAGGGTTACTACGTATATACGAATTTCAGTTTAATTGATTGATTATAGCTATTCAACAATCTCGGAGCTTATCTGTAATAAGATAAGCTTCTTTTAGTATGAAAGAAAAGATTGAGTTGTTTGCACTAATTTGAAATAATTGGTATTACATATGTGTTGGTGATTGCTAAATAGAATCTTGAATTTCCATTTAAAGCATTAAATTTTTGAAAGGGAAGATAACTTATTTAGGAGGAGTGAAAATGACGAATAGAATAGTTGTTGCACTAATAGGTAGTTTTCTTATTTTTGCGGTTGGTTTGTTTAGATTATTTACTGAAACGCTATCCTCAACACCTTTGTTCATTACCTATGTATTTATTATTACAGGGTCAATTGGTGTTGTTGTTAATGGGGTAAGATTAGGGAAAAGCCATAATACCTAATTATCACAGGATTATAATATCTCGGAATCAAGTTTTCCGGAATCTCGGAGCT
>NZ_JAQQWU010000011.1 GCF_028610625.1 Guptibacillus spartinae | reverse complement strand
CTCTTTTTCTGAGAAAACTTTTTTACTCATTGAATCATATCCCATCGATGAATTTGTCCCCATTATACATAAAAGTACCCTACAGGGCAGACTTTTTTAAAGTGTCTACTCTATAGGGTACATATTACTTTGGAATGAGGCTTATCTTTCTCTTCTCTTTGTTCTTCTTTTAAATCTTCTAACGGTACCGCATCCACATTCATTTCTGAAGCAGCCTCATCCAGTTGATTTTTTTCCTGATCAGGTATCTGCTCAGGATTATTAGTTTCACCTTGTTTATGTGACTTTTCATTTTTGGCCATATGATCACCTCAATTGTTGTTTACTTCCCTGTACCACATACCACAAATTCCCAAACAATTTAAAAGCAGAAAAATAACACATGATAAAGCCATACCTCGTTAATACATGGTCTAACCATCGTTTAACATACATGTGTTAAAGTCATAAGAGAGGAATGAAAATTTATTGTGATAGAAAGGAATATAACTCATGACGCTACAACGGATCTTACCTTTTACGAGAACGCTACTGGAGTCTGCCTTAACAAAAGGAGACATTGCAATAGACGGTACTTGCGGAAATGGACATGACACTCTCTTTCTAGCTGAATCGGTTGGAAAGTCAGGAAAAGTATATGGATTCGACATTCAACAAGATGCCATTAAATCGACCGAGAAAAGACTAATAGATGCTGAGCAATCTAGCCAGGTTTCTTTATTCCACGATAGTCACGCTGCAATTAATCACAAAATTCACCCAAAGCATGCTGGAAATGTTTCAGCTGCAATCTTTAATCTTGGCTACCTTCCCGGGGGAGATAAATCCATTGTGACAAAACCAGAAGAAACGATTCAGGCCGTTACGGATATTTTACAATTACTTCGCTCAGGAGGCCTGCTCATCCTGGTCATCTATCCAGGACATCCAGAAGGAAAAATTGAAAGTGAAAAAGTGACTGAATATGCAACCTCCCTCAATCAATCTGATTACCAAGTTCTAAAATATCAGTTTATTAATCAAATCAATGATCCTCCCTATATTGTTGCTATCAGCAAAAAATAAGGACCGCGCTTCTGCGCAGTCCTTATTTTCATAAAATCCCCATGGATTCAATATGATCCCTTGTTTTTTGATTACCCAATTTGTGGATCAAGGTGTAAATTTCTTTCATGTGGTGATCATAGTCATCATTATTTTTATCTTCATGATAACTCATCGCAGGAACATGAGCCCGGTATAAGGAAAGTCGACTGTCTTTATCAGTCACATCAAAAAGCTCACTAAGCTGATAAATATCTTCTTCATCTGCATCAATTTCAAAATGATAGCTTGATGCGCCTTGATCTTCCAATATTTCACCAGAACTAACCTCGACGTAATAACGCTTCTTCATCTTAAGAGCCCCTTTCGAAATCCTATAGGCTTCTTTTCTCACGAATGAGCGCTTTTTATACGTTTCTTATTGAGAAGCTTTGTGAAGCCTTCTATAAACCCAGCCATTAAAGTAAAAGAAAATGCTCGATCGTCCACCAATTCGAATGATTTTTCGAGCAAGTGAACGTACATCTTTCTGCTCCATTACTTTTCGATCGGCAAGATAGATTCCAAGCAAACCGCGATTAATTAAGCGATGAAAAGAAGAATGTGGTAGGCCTTCTACACTTTTATCTGCTTCTTTAATAAAGTGGGCCACACGCCTCGCGAGCTCATCATTATCTTTATAATAAAAACAAAAATTCAAATCGCCGCCGGCTCGATCCTCTTCCTGATCAATAAAATAATCCAGCATAATATGAAGACCCTGAACCCAGGGGAAATACCCTTCTTTAATCATGACTGCACCGCCTCTTGGCATCGTTTCTCCTAATGAGTAAGAAACCAAACAGAAAATCCCTAAAGTTGATCCAGCACATGCTGAGAATTCATTCCATGTCATTTCTGGAAGCTGTTGTTTATGCTGATCAAACCAACTTTTCAATCTCGGAACTCGTTCTTTCTCTGTCACATGCTTATGTACCTGGAGATCACAATAGTAATGACAAAGTTCAAGTAAGGCCAGCTGTACTTCATTTTGATTTGGCAATTCTCTCATAACTCCCTGACACGTTTGCACAAGCTCTAATAAATAGCCACCATCATCTTTTTCCTCACGATACCGATAATAGGTATTTGTTGCTTCCCTTTCAGGTGAGAGAGCCTCAGCCATCGACTCATGTAGCGCACGAAAGTCTTTTGGATCAAGTGAGGTGCTTCGGTCACATAAGTTATCCAAATAATCGCTAATCGTCTGGTAAGCTACAATAAATGAAATCGAGCGATCAATCTGATTTCCGGCAAGTAATCCATAAATGCCTCCGCCTTCACAGTGAAACGTTTTTGAATCGATGCTGTCGAGTGCTTGCTTTCTAAGTTCAGGATTGGGGATTTGTTCTGCCCTTTTCCTCCAATAATCTAATTCATGGTGAACCCTTGGTAAGACGCGTCGATAAATGCTATACATTAGCGTCCAGGGTTGAGTTGGTACTTTCAAGTGATCCCACTCCTGTATTAATTATTTACCTTATTTTCCTTACGCCCTAGTAATTCAAGTTTTAATTCAACAAATGATTTAGCCGTTTGAAAAACAGCTTCACGGTCTGGTTCGTTGAACACTTCATGATAAAACCCATCCCACTCTTTATACGCTTTCTCTGTTAAAGGGATTCGATTGAACCAGGAAATAACGGCATGTTTATCGACAATTCGATCGTCGCCACCTTGCAAAACAAGTAGTGGTAAATTAGAAAACGTTTTTGCGCCTTCATTGGCTATTTTCATCGCCTTAAGAAGTTCACGATACCATCTTACAGATACTTTTTGAACCATTAAAGGATCTTCTTGATCGCGTTTATGAAATTCCGGGTTCCTCGTCCCAATATTCGGTTCTAGCTTCGAATTTAATCTCAGTGAAGGAACAATCGGATTTAATACTTTGGATAGAAAATCAACGCCTTTGTTCGGTGGATTCATAAGACCAATGCAAGGGGATGATAAAATGACTCCGGTAAGTGACGGTCTTTTTTCCATAATTGTTCGAATGGAAGCAAGCCCTCCCATACTGTGCCCTAGTAAAAATACTGGTAGCTTATAGTCATGAGCTCTTTTAATCCACTTATCAATGGTTTCAATATATTGGTTAAATGAATCAATATGCCCTCGTCTTCTTGTACTTTCGCCTTGCCCAGGTAGGTCGCCAAGCACGACGTGGTATCCTGCTTCTATCCACTTTGAAACGAGCCAATCATATCGGCGATGGTGTTCATTTGCACCATGAACTAACACGATAACCCCTTTTGCATATTCTGTTTCTTTTATACGCATGAAAATAAGCCCCCTTATGTAGGTCCAGTCTTTTTGATACACTACTTTTGAAAAGGATTTCATCTATACTAAATGAAAGTTGGGATTGGAATGCTCTATGCTTATCACGATAAAAAACCTCAGATTCATGAAACAGTCTATATTGCGGATTATACTACCATTACAGGTGATGTGACAATCGAAGAACATAGTAGCGTCTGGTTTAACACAACGATTCGCGGTGATGTTGCACCAACAGAAATTGGCAAAAGAGTTAATATTCAAGATAATTGCGTTCTCCATCAGAGTCCAAATAAGAAGCTCATTCTCGAGGACGGTGTTACAATTGGTCATCAAGTTATCCTTCATAGCAGTGTCATTCGTAAGAACGCCCTGATTGGAATGGGCTCCATCGTTCTTGACGGAGCTGAGATTGGTGAAGGTTCTTTTATCGGTGCTGGAAGTCTCGTCCCGCCCGGAAAGAAAATTCCACCTCACTCTCTTGCTTTTGGCAGACCCGCAAAGGTCATTCGAACATTAACAGAAGATGATGTGGCGGATATGAATAGAATTCGAAGGGAATATGTCGAAAAAGCAGCTTATTACAAAGAGCAGAAGCCGATCTAGAAAGTGCGCATATTTGTCCTATGTTTGAGGAAAGTTACCAATACAATCCTAATGGATCAGAGGTGGCTTTCGTGTACAAAATGACAATGGTTTTGATCGTGCTCGTCGTCATCACATTGCTAATTGGCGCATTTATGACGTACAGGCTTGGACAAAATCAAAAAGGTGAATATGATAATCAAGGAAATGCGCGAGTGAAGTCTTCTTTTTTTAGTAACCCCATTTTTCTTGTTTACATCATCGCCACAGCATTAGCCATTGGCTACGTTATCTATTTTACGTTAATTTGACGGAAAAGATCAGGGAAGTGATTCCTGGTCTTTTTTGTTTGGATTTAACAATACCTTAAGATTTCGTTAATAGTGGCATTAAAGTTCTGCTATATGCTTAAGGTAACACATAGGTTGAAGGGGGATTCTTTTTGAGTAAAATGGTTGGATGGCTTTATGAGCGGGAGTGTACCATATTTCGATTCGTGAATTTAACGTGTCATTCAAGGTATCTGACATCCCTATTTGGTTTTGTTACGCACGTGGGTGGTGCTAGAGCAACCATTTTAAGCACACTAATGTTACTTGCTTTGCTACCCGTTCCATTAAAGATCTGGGCATTACAAGCTGTATTTGCTCTTGCTGCAAGTCATATACCAGTTCATTTATTAAAAAAACATTATCCAAGACACCGTCCATATTTGGCAATGCCAGAAACAAAGATGCTCGTCTATCCTCTGAAAGATCATTCTTTTCCTTCTGGTCATACGACAGCGATCTTTTCTGTTTTGACACCCTTTGTTTTTCATCTTCCTTCACTAGCTCTCCCCCTTTTTGCTCTTGGGAGTCTAGTTGCCTTATCGCGGATCTACTTAGGTCATCATTATCCTTCTGATGTTCTCGTTGGTGTACTACTTGGTGTTGGATCAGGCATTCTTTCAACACTCATAATAGGTTAGAAGGGGGAGGACTATCCATGAAGCTTGCACTGTTTACTGACACGTATTATCCACAGGTCAATGGGGTTTCTCGCACACTCGGTAAGTTAACCACATATATGGACCGTCAGAATATCGATTATATGCTTTTCGCACCAGACTGTCAGGCTGATGAAGACCTCTTCACAAGTAATGTTCATCGGTTTACAAGTATGAAGTTTTTCCTATACCCCGAATGCCGCATTGCCCTTCCAAAATTAAGTCTTATCCGTAATCAGCTTCAAGGATTTAACCCGGATCTCCTTCATGTTGCAACACCGTTTAATATTGGCGTGTGCGGGTTGCATTACGGAAAAAAGAATCATATACCAATGGTTGCTTCCTACCATACTAATTTTGATGACTACCTAAAACATTATTACCTTGAATGGTTTTCACCCGTCATGTGGAAGTATCTCATGTGGTTTCACCAGCCATTCTCTCATACCTTTGTTCCGTCTAATGAAACGCGTAATCGGTTAAAAGAAAAAGGGTTCCAAAACTTAAAACTTTGGAGAAGAGGAGTTAACTGTGAACACTTTTCTCCGCTTAGAAAAGATCAATCAGTACAAGAACGATACAACTTTCAGGAAAAGTATCTTCTCTTGTTTGTTAGTCGACTAGCTCCAGAAAAAAATCTTGAAACATTACAAAAAATCATGTGGAAGCTACCGGAAGAACTAAAGCAACAAACAAGATGGTTGGTAGTAGGCGACGGGCCAGCCATGCCTCAATTCAAAGAAAACGTCCCTAGAAATGTTACATTCACTGGTTATAAAGAAGGCGCAGAGTTAGCAGAGCTATATGCCTCTTCAGATCTCTTCATTTTTCCATCAGCTACTGAAACGTTTGGAAACGTCGCACTAGAGTCTCTCGCCTCAGGAACTCCTGTTATCGCCGCAAATGCAGGAGGGCTAACCGACGTTGTATCAGGTGAACGAAATGGGATTTTCTGCTCTCCTAATAAAGAGGACGAATACATTAACGCCATCAAACGACTTTTATCAGATGATACAGAGCGAAGGATGATGGGTTATGAGGGACGACGTTATGCACTTTCTCAATCATGGGATGCGATTTTCGGACGATTATTAGAGGATTATGAGAAGACAATCGGAGTTAAAAAATTTGCACAATACGCATAGAAAGGAGAAAAATCATGAAGCTTGCTGTATTTGGTACGAATGATATTGGATTAACCGCATCAGCAATCTTCGCCTCTCATGGTCACGATGTCGTTTGTACCGATGAGGATCGAAATAAAATTGGTGCACTTCATTCAGGTGAGATACCAGTGGACGAAGAAGGATTGTTAGGAATGTTGACTGAAGCTCAAAAAGCTGGCCTATTAAGTTTCTCTGTTAATCGATTAACCGCTGCTTCTGAAGCAGACATTCTTCTATTCACTGAGCCTATTCCAGTTGATGAGCAAGAAAATCCGGATCTTACTTGTTTCTTTCGATTTATAAGAAAAATCGCTCTTACAATTAAAAAGCATAAGACTTTCATTATTAAAAGTAATGTTCCTCCAGGAACAGCTTCAAAAGTAGAAGACATTCTCATCGAACAGGATGTGTCCGATCGCTCCTTCGATGTTGTCAGCAATCCTGACTTTATTCGAAAAGGCTCCGCAGTAAAAGATTTTATGTACCCTTCTCAAATCATTATCGGCACTTCTTCGCTTCGAGCGTGTCGCGCTATGCAAACATTCTATGAACCGATCTCTTCCTCTCTTCAATATATGGACCATTCTAGCGCCGAACTAATGAGATACGCTTATCACACGTATCAATCATTGCAAACCTCGTGTCTGACAATGATCGCTGGGGCGGCAGAAAAATATGGGGGTGACGTCGAATTGATCCAGAGGGCATTACCAAAGACACCTCAATTTACTGAGCACTCTCTTCATCCTGGATCTTCTTTTCTAGGTACCGATACCTTAGTGGAACTTGCTTCATTTCGTTCAATGATCAAAGAATCTTCTTCCGCAAATCGAATGTTTAAAGCCCTTGAAGAAATCGATCAATATCAACCAGAACGATTGATTCAGAAATTAAAAGATTTCCTAGGTACTCTTCAAGGTGCTAAGATTGCTATTTTTACTTCATCCGCCGTGAAAGCTTTACCAACCCTTCCACCTTATAAGTTTGTTATCAAGAAATTAAAAGAGGAAGGTGCTTTTGTTCAACGGTTTGATACTGAAAAAACGAGAGCCAAACAAGAAAACGAGAGGGATACCATTTACGAATCAGTCCAAGGATGTGATGCCCTTTTATTAATGAGTGAGCGAGTGTCTGTTAAACAACTGAACTGGGGAAAAATCATTAAAGGACTCAACCTTCCTTTAATTGTAGATGGTCATAACTTATACACGCTCGATGAAATGCGAATCATTGCCAACACCTATGATTTGATTTACTGTTCAATTGGACGACCGAACATCTATAAAGGATTGGGATCCATTTCAGTACAATCCATTCAGTAAAGAAAGTGTGACGAATAATACTTAACGTCCTGTCACACTTTCTCCCCCATTTTTATATGGTTGGAAAGCATTCTAGTAGCCGGTCAGCCCCCATCTCTAGCCACCGCTCCGGTACAACGAGATGGAATCATTTCAATACTCCCCCCCAGTAAATAAATGAAGACCAAAAAAAAGAGACCACCGGCCTCTTTTCATCATTTATTAAATTCCCGCACCCTGTTTAAGTGATTCTGAACGATCTGTTTGCTCCCAAGGAAGCTCAATGTCCGTACGTCCAAAATGACCATACGCTGCCGTTTGTTTATAAATAGGACGACGAAGATCAAGCATCTTAATAATGCCGGCAGGACGAAGGTCAAAGTTTTCTCTTACTAGCTCCACAAGACGTTCCTCGGAAACTTTCCCAGTGCCAAATGTATCAATCGCAATCGATACAGGCTGAGCAACACCAATTGCGTAAGCAAGCTGAACTTCACAACGATCTGCAAGGCCTGCTGCTACAAGATTTTTCGCAACGTAGCGAGCTGCGTATGCAGCAGAACGGTCTACTTTCGTTGCATCCTTACCAGAGAATGCACCGCCACCATGACGCGCATAACCGCCGTAAGTATCCACAATAATTTTTCTTCCTGTTAAACCTGCATCACCCTGAGGTCCACCGATAACAAAGCGTCCTGTTGGGTTAATGAAGTATTTTGTTTTTTCATCAATTAATTCAGCAGGAACAACCGGCTTCACAACGTGTTCTTTGATGTTACGCTGAATTTGTTCAAGAGAAATTTCAGGATGATGCTGTGTCGAAACAACAATCGTATCTACGCGAACCGGCTTGCCAGCTTCATCGTATTCAACAGTTACTTGTGTTTTACCATCAGGACGAAGATAAGGAAGAATTTCTTCTTTTCTTACTTCGCTTAAACGACGTGCTAATTTATGTGCAAGAGAAATCGGAAGTGGCATTAATTCCGCGGTCTCATTACATGCGTAACCAAACATAAGTCCCTGGTCACCTGCACCAATTGCATCAATTTCATCATCAGACATCGTGCCTTCACGCGCTTCAAGAGCGACATTTACACCTGCAGCAATATCTGCAGACTGTTCATCAATTGAAGAAAGAACTGCGCATGTTTCAGCATCAAATCCGTATTTTGCACGTGTATATCCAATTGTTTGAATCGTTTCACGAACGACTTTCGGAATATCTACGTAGTGCGAAGTTGTAATTTCACCCGAAACTAATACAAGACCAGTAGTTACTGTAGTTTCACAGGCAACGCGCGCATTTGGATCATGCGCAAGAATATCATCCAGAATGGCATCGGAAATCTGATCTGAAATTTTATCAGGATGCCCCTCTGTAACTGACTCAGAAGTAAACAAACGACGATTACTCACTCAAGTACCTCCTTAAGGGTTCTATCTAATTATAGTGTAATGGATACGGTACTCATTTCCCTATTATCCTGTGCCGAAACGAGAGAACGAATTCAATATCTTATCGTCTTACCTTTTTTTATAGTGTCATCATCTAGAACGACATTAAAAAAGCCCTTTCCTTCTATTTAGAGGGAAAAGGAGCTGGTATCTCATGCCTTTCGCCTCTTATCTTCCAAGACTATTGTCTTGCAGGTTAGCACCTTAATCCTGTTGTATAGGAGTTGGTTGCTGAGCTTCATCGGGCCTGTCCCTCCGCCTGCTCGGGATAAGAGTATCCATTCTCGACATATAATAACGCAGATAAAAGAAAGTGTCAATAACAAAAAGCGGAAGCGCCCGTTTAGCCTCGACAAGCGCTGGAGCCCCATAAAAAGAACACGGTCTTTGTGTTCATTTTATGGGGTGAAGCGATCGAGAGGCTGGGCACTGCAGCTAGACACGAAAAGCGGAGACGAGCGATTAGAAACGAAGACATTGGAACTCTAATTAACAAGTAAAGCAAGCCCAATCCGCCAACTAATAAACCTAAATGAATCACCTACGCACCTCTTATTTTTCTGAACCTAAAAAACTCCTCTTATATATGAAGGGGTAAATCAAACCTAACCAAATCGTGAGTCGTCTTTTTTTCACTTTTCAAGCAAAAATACATAGATTAGTATAGAATATTTATATGAATGTGTTATACTATTTTTGAGTTAAACAAGTCAGTCAACGAAATCTTTCATAAAGGATGGGTTTAACGTATGAAAACAGCTTCCTTCTCCTCACCGTTATTGGATGCTATCTTAAATAAGAACAATCCACACGTGAATTTATCAGTTTCTGAACTGGTTGAACATTCTCTATTTAAAAATGAAGGGACACTTTCTTCAACCGGCGCTCTTCGAGTAGAAACTGGAAAATACACAGGCCGTTCTCCTGGGGACAAGTTCATTGTAAACGAAGAATCGGTAAAGAACAAAGTAAATTGGGAAACAAATCAGCCAATTTCCGAAAAAAGTTTTGAAAACCTTTACACAAAAGTATTAAACTATCTTGGTGAGAAAAAGGATCTTTATGTATTCAAAGGATTTGCTGGTGCTGACCAGTCATCAAGACTACCCATCCAGGTGATTAACGAATATGCCTGGCATAATCTTTTTGCTCACCAACTCTTTATACGTCCAAATGAAATAGAACTTCAAGGTCATGAAGCAGGATTCACAGTTATCTCTGCTCCTGGTTTTCAAGCCGATCCTGAAGTAGATGGAACAAACTCCGAAACGTTTATTATTATTTCCTTTGAAAAGCGCACCGTTTTAATTGGTGGGACGGAATATGCAGGCGAAATTAAAAAGTCCATTTTTACCGTAATGAACTATCTATTGCCAGAGAGCAATGTCCTATCTATGCACTGTTCTGCCAACGTTGGTAAAGAAGGCGATGTCGCCTTATTTTTCGGTTTATCTGGAACAGGTAAAACGACGCTTTCTGCAGATGCTCACCGTTCTCTTATAGGGGATGATGAACACGGATGGTCCATGAACGGCGTTTTCAATATTGAAGGCGGTTGCTATGCTAAATGCATCAACTTATCAAGAGAAAAAGAACCTGAAATCTGGGATGCGATCCGCTTTGGTACCGTTCTAGAAAATGTCATCATGGATAAGGATTCACGAGAGCCAGATTACGATAATACGAGTTTAACTGAAAATACCCGTGCTGCCTATCCAATCGATGCCATTCCTAATATTGCTATTCCTAGCGTAGCCGGTCATCCTAATACAATTATCTTCTTAACTGCTGACGCTTTCGGTGTTCTCCCGCCAATCAGCAAGCTAACGAAGGAACAAGCCATGTTCCACTTCCTTTCTGGGTATACGAGCAAGCTTGCTGGAACCGAAAGAGGCGTCACTTCACCGGAAGCTACTTTCTCTACTTGCTTCGGCGCACCGTTCTTACCATTACCTGCTCATCGCTATGCTGAAATGCTTGGTGAGAAAATCATGGAACACGATGTTCAAGTTTTCCTTGTGAACACAGGTTGGTCTGGTGGCGGATATGGTGTTGGGAAGCGGATGAAACTATCCTACACAAGAGCTATGATTCAAGCTGCTTTGAATGGAGAGCTTGATCGTATTGAAACGATCACAGATCCTATTTTTGGATTGCATATTCCTTCTCATTGTCCAGGGGTACCTGCAGAGGTGTTGCAACCAAAACAAACTTGGGAAAACAAAGAAAATTATGATGTAAAAGCAAAAGAACTTGCTACCCAATTTGTCAAAAACTTCGAGAAATTCTCAAACGTATCTGAAGAAATTAGAAATGCTGGTCCTAACGTGTAAACTTATTAAAAAGCACCTAACTGGTGCTTTTTTTCTTTATCTTAAGTATTTTTTAACCATCCACTTGAATTTCTCTCGTAATGGACCCCATAATTATCCCCTCACTGAAAACAACGCCATCTTGTCTACTTCAACCATTTTATATATATGCCAAACACACAATGTTACGGAATACATAGGCTATAGTATCTTAAACATGAGCCTATCTCATGTAACAACTGTGGGGGCTAAACAATGAAAAAAAGCTGGATATTTCGATGCAGTATTTTTATAGGTGTATTTCTCCTCGTTCTAACCGCTTGTGGCTCGAATACTGGTCATGATCAAGTACGCATAGCTGAAGTAACACGTTCGATTTTCTATGCACCTCAATATGTGGCGCTTTCAGAAGGAATCTTTGAGAAGCATGGGATTGACGTCGAGTTAACCACGACATGGGGTGGAGACAAAACAATGACCACTCTGCTTTCAAATGGTGCCGATATCGCCTTAGTCGGCTCTGAGACCTCCATTTATGTGTTTGCACAGGGCACCGATGACCCTGTAATAAATTTTGCTCAGCTTACACAAACAGACGGAACCTTCCTTGTCTCAAGAGAAAAAGTCGATCATTTTAAATGGGAAGATTTGAAAGGAAGCACATTTCTAGGGCAGCGAAAAGGCGGCATGCCTCAAATGGCAGGAGAATATGTTCTAAAACAAAAAGGCATTGATCCACAAGATGATTTAAACCTCATTCAAAATATTGATTTCGCCAACATTTCAAGCGCATTTGCATCAGGTACTGGGGATTATGTTCAACTATTCGAACCGACTGCAAGCGTTTTTGAAGAACAGGGTGTCGGCCATATCGTGGCGTCGTTCGGCAAAGAATCTGGAAAAATACCTTACACAGGATATATGGCAAAAGAAAGTTATTTAACGAAAAATTCGGATGTGGCTGAACGATTTACTAAAGCCCTTTATGAAGCTCAATTATGGGTAGATACCCACTCATCTGAAGAGATCGCAAAATCGATTGAACCCTTTTTCCAAGATACCGACCTTGATCTAATTACAACAGTAGTCGATCGCTATAAAAGCCAACATTCTTTCGCTACTAACCCTACTTTAGACGAAGAAGAATGGAATAACCTACAAAATATTATGGATGAAGCTGGAGAACTTCCAAAGCGTGTCGATTATAGTAAATTAGTAAATAACAGCTATGCAGAAAAGGCTCAACAATAGGAGGAAATACCATGTCTTTCCTTCAACTAAATGCAATCTCACATGTTTATTTAACGAAAAGTGCTGCAAAGGAAGCTATATCTGATCTTTCGTTTTCCATTTCTGAAGGTGAATTCGTATCGCTTCTGGGTCCAAGTGGGTGCGGAAAATCCACTTTGTTATCCATTATCTCAGGGTTGTTACGGCCAACTGAAGGCAGTGTTTCTCTTCAAAACGAAATCATCCAATCACCAGGAGAGCGTATGGGCTATATGCTTCAACAAGATTACTTGTTTCCCTGGAAAACCATTGAAGAAAATTGCTATATCGGTTTAAAGCTCTTAAACAAATTGACTCCTGAGAGAAAAGAAGACACATTAGCATTACTTGAGAGCATGGGGCTTTCTGACGTACGTGACGCCTATCCAGATCAGCTTTCTGGCGGAATGAGGCAGCGTGTTGCCCTCGTTCGAACACTTGCAACGAATCCCGATCTTCTTTTATTAGATGAACCTTTCTCAGCGCTTGATTATCAAACAAAACTGAAACTTGAAGATCTGGTCTTCAAAACGTTAAAAGCGCATCAAAAAACGGCTATACTCGTGACGCATGATATCGGTGAAGCTATTGCCATGTCAGACCGTATCATCCTTTTATCTCCGAGACCAGGTAAAATCGCTAAAATCTTTCAAGTTCCTTCCCAACTTCAAACTTTACTGCCTTTTGAAGCTAGAAATGATTCTACCTTTTCTGCCAATTTTCAATCAATCTGGAAGGAGCTTGATTCTCTTGAACAATCTCCTACTTGAGAAACAGCACGAACAGTACGTCAAAAAGTTAAAAAGAGAAAAAAAAGAGATAGTAACCTGGCAGATTTTTATTCTATTCGCGTTTCTTTCTCTATGGGAACTTGCAGGACGGTATACCTGGGTTGATCCTTTATTGTTTAGTTATCCAACTAAAATTGCTTCTCTCTTTTTAACAAAGCTTCAGGATGGTTCATTAGTGCTTCATACAACAGTAACGTTACTCGAGACGATTGCAGGATTTATTTTAGGGACGTTACTTGGAACTCTTTTCGCTGCCATTCTATGGTGGTCACGGAAAGCGTCTAGAATTTCTGATCCTTACCTCGTCGTATTAAATTCCATGCCTAAAGTAGCTCTTGGTCCCATTATTATCGTTGCACTTGGACCAGGCTACGTTTCCATCATTACAATGGGTGCTTCTATTTCAATTATTATCACAACACTCGTGATCTTCCACTCATTTCATACGGTAGAGCCAAATTATATTAAAGTGATTCGGTCATTTGGTGGAAATAAAAAACAGATTTTTCGCGAGGTGATTCTTCCTGCTTCTTTTCCCGCTATCATTTCTACACTAAAAGTAAACGTGGGGTTATCGTGGGTAGGGGTCATTGTGGGGGAATTTCTCGTATCGAAACAGGGACTCGGCTATATGATTATCTATGGGTTCCAAGTCTTCAATTTCACACTCGTCTTGCTAAGCTTATTAATGATTGCGATTTTCTCGTCTATTATGTACCTTGGTGTTGAATGGCTGGAACGAAAATTGATTAAACATTAGCTCCTTTTTCAAAGGGGCTTTTTTTGTTGTAAGTGGGCAAACTAGTTAGCCATAGGTTACAAACCTGTTGTGTTCCTAAACGTCTTACCTTTGGCAAAATGATTGCTATAGACCCACCCTAACGCCATCTGCTAGCATATAGAAGAACATATTACTTAATTAAAGACAGGTGAAGAAAATGAATGCACTGAGAGGCGTATGGCTTAGCATTGCTGCCTACCTATTCCTTTCCATTATAAAATTAGGTGCTGGTTATCTCTTTGGTTCAGAGGCGCTGTTAGCTGACGGTTGGAACAATGCATCGGATATTGTTGCATCAATTGCCGTCTTAATTGGAATGAGGATTTCTCTTAAACCAGCCGATCTTAATCATCCATATGGCCATTCTCGAGCAGAAACGGTTTCTTCCCTATTCGCCTCTTTTGTGATGTTTGCGATTGGTATTCAGGTCCTTTTTCACACGGCCACCGTTTTAATTAACGGAACAGTATCATCTCCACCATTAACGTCTGCCTGGGTTGCCCTTCTGGGAATGTTTGTGATGGGAAGCGTCTATTTTTATAATTACAGACTCGCTAAAAAAACGGAAAGTCACGGACTAATGGCTGCTGCAAAAGACAATCTATCCGATGCCCTTGTAAGCCTTGGAGCGTTTATTGGAATTATTGGCGCACGATTTAACATGCACTGGCTTGATCCTGTAACGGGATTTATTGTTGGCCTTATCATCTGTAAGACTGCTTACGATATTTTCAAGGATTCCTCCCTCATGCTGACTGATGGTTTTGATAAAGAGAAATTAAATGATATTGAAGCAACCATTCAAGAAATTGAAGGTGTGGAGACGCTGGTAGATATTAAAGCAAGGATGGCTGGAAATAAGATCATCGTTGATGCAGTAGTAGAAGTAGCGCCTCACCTAAACATTAAAGAAGGGCACACAATTACAGACAAAATTGAAGCACAGTTGGAAAAAGAGTACGACATTCGGAATGCGATTATTCATGTTGAACCAGGAAAAGAAACCATCTAATCGATTGCCCAAAAAGCCAGTACACTGTACTGGCTTTTTTAGATTGCTATTCTCATTTTCACTTGCGGCTTTTACTACAAATAATTAAGATGTTTTAAACTGTACGTAAGGACTTGATCCTTCATCATAAAGCTATAGCGCTCATTTAAGTGTAGGTCTTCTGGGAGCGATTTCAGCTGGACAGGTCCTCTCGTCTCCATATAATCATCTTTTTTCACGAGACGCTCGATGTCAGCATAGTAAACGTTTTTAATAATCGTTCCACCTTTTCCCTCCACTCGATACTGTCCAACATAGTTTAGACGCTTCACAACGCCTCCCGTTTCTTCGAAGACTTCACGAACGGCAGCTTCTTCTGCACTTTCGCCTTCCTCCACTTTACCACCAGGAAACTCAATGCCTCTTCTTGCATGTTCCGTTAACAACCACTGATTACCGAGGCGACAAATAACCCAGACATGCTTAGGTGCTGAAGAGTATGGATGGTCCTGGAAAGAAAGAGTGACCTGATTATGATAGTAGTCTGTAAACTTAAATTCGCTCATTTGATAACCTCGTCCTTTAGTTTCTTACTTTATTGTAAAAGAGTAGACGGTCCTTGTCCAATCCCCCTATTCAAAAAGAGAAATACGAGCTGCTTCACTCATAAAAGCTCATAATAAAACGCACGGCATTTAACCGTGCGTTTGTCTTATTTAACCTCAAAGTTCTTAACGATCCAGTGATTGTTTTCATAAACATAATTGATCTTAATTGTGTAAGCACCATATAATTCCGATTCGTTTGACTGAGTTAGTTCATATTCAAATTCATTTTTTTGATTTAATTCATAAGGTTTATCTGTATTAACCCATGGAAAAATTTCTGTAGGAATAAGGTATAGGGCTCCATCACGTTCTTCAAAATAAACATCAGCAATTTGTGAAGCCAGTTCTTTTGATGCTACTTCCTGTAAATGTTGCTCCACTTCCTCAATTGACTGAAATTCCTCTACCTTATAATTTGCATCTGTTTCTTGTACGATTCGATCAACGATTTCTGTTGATAGTTTTTCGACATCAGGTTTTTCCACTGAGCTCGTCTTTGCTTCTGCCTTCGTTTCAATCGAAGAGATCATCATCTGAGAATGCTCATCCGCAACTTTTGATAAGTTCGTTCCACAGCCAGAAGTGAATGTAAGCGCACCGACCAACATGGCGATTCCTATGTATTTTTTCAATTTACTCATCCTTTAAATTATTGTAGTATTTCATCTCTACTAAACACTTTCCTCATGAAGTCAAGTGTCAAACAAACTAGTCGACATTTAAGTCTTTTTTACTATAATATCGAAAAGCAGGATGCAAATTCATTGAAATCCATTACACTAATAAGACGAATACAGATAACGAAATGTTTCGATTCATTTAGTGAACCTTACAGAAAGGAGTTATGTCATTGACAAAACTATGGAAAAAGCGGTTCTTGCAATATTTACGCCATCGCTTCAGCTATTTAAGCTATATTTTCCAAGGGGGCTTTCTCATTGCCTTACTTCTGCTAGGTGGCATTGGAGCGGTCTACTATCAACGATTTCTCACAACACTTTCAGAAGATTTTCCATCGTTGCTTGTGATTGCGCTAATCATAAGCGGTGTCATCAGTTCACTCGAAGTCAAGTTCTTTCTACTTCCAGCTGATAAGGTTTTTCTACTTGCCTATGAGGGACGTATGAAGAAATACATTCAATATAGCGCTTTTTATTCTTACCTTCGCTCGCTTTTAATCGTGATCTTTACTGGTTTACTCACTACCCCATTATTAATAAAGGTTGTTTTTCAAACGTATGATTTTATATGGGGGGCTCTCCTTCTACTCGTCCTTAGTTTCCTGTCTTTACTTGTCGTTATCCACTCTTACTTTGTAAAGAAAAAGTGGGTGAGACTTTATCTGTTTATCTTCAACAGTTTGGCACTCTACGCTGCTTTGTTAGGTGCTTTTTGGATTTCTTTCATTTTGTCGGTTATTCTCTTATTTCTTACTTCCCTACCATCTAAGAAGATGGTGCTACAGTGGGAAAGGCTTATTGAACTTTAAGCATCGCAGAAAAATCGATTCGAACGATTTGCTAATCTATTCGTTGATGTACCATCGTTACAAAATCTCGTACGGACACGAAGATACCTTGGATGTATTCTTGCATTCATTCAAGTAAAGGACCCGCAAGTTTATCTCTCAGTTCGAACTTTTTCCCGTAAAGGATCGTATATCTGGATCTATATAAGATTAGTATTTTTAGGGGCCCTCCTTCTTTCCTATTTTTCCAGTGAGGTGATCACTTATTTATTTGTCCCTCTATGTCTATGGATAACCTATCAACAATTGATTGCAATAAGAAAGGAACAGTTCCGTGATACCTTTCTCGTTATCCTTCAAAACAATCACATGTCCCATTCGATTGATAAAATGATTTTGTGTTTATTGCTCTTTCAATCCGTCTTATATAGTTTTATTCAACTTCCAACCGTTCACCAAGCTTTCATCGTTCTATTGGAAGGGCTACTGATTTCTTACATACAAACTAAGAAAAAGAGACAAACAAAAAAAAGAGGAACTGACTCTCCATAGTCAGTTCCCCTTCCTCATTAACAACAATAAGGATTGTAGTTTGCTCCGCCAACGTATCCTGGTCCTGGACCATAGCCGCCGCCAAACGCGCCAGCACCTACAATAATTAATAAGATAAACAAGACAACAATTAACGCAAATCCTTTACCATATCCTCCGCCGCTCATCTTTATCCCCCTCTTTAAAATTCATTCACTACATTATTACTTTATGTAGCTAAGATCATTTAGGAAGGGCATGAGCGGAGTTCTTCTAGAAAATAACCTTATTCTTTACTTAAATCACAATTGTTTAGAAAGAAATAAGAGGCTTAAGCCTCTTAATTTCTCGTATTATGGTTAAGTGCAGATAATACACCCATTTGATCAATTTGCGCTTTTGTCTTATCTGTTCCTAATCGATGGATCATTTCATAGAGGTTATAAATCGCTTCATCTGTCCAGTCACGATGGCTGTCTACTTCCTCTTCGTTATAATGGTTCAATGAAAAGAAATCATTTTGCTGCACATATTTCTGGGAACGCAGCTTCTCAATCGCACGTTCCATTTCCATTTTCTCTTCTTTTGTTGCTCTAATTTCGAATGCATTCATTTGGGTACCAACATTCGTCTCATGAAGCTCACCTTTTGGTGTTACAAAATACGTTTCACGCATCATTGCTTTTCACCTCCATGATAAATTAAACTGGACTCACTTCCGAATGGCTATATCCTTTGTATTCATGCTGAGCAGCATCAATTGTTTTCTCAACTGTGTCAAGTCGGGAGTGAAATGACCCAACGTCCCGGCCCTGCTTCTTCGCTTCTTCAACTCGCTCATCGTAGTTTGTATCTTTCGTTGCTTCTGGCTCAACATGGAACTGTTTCTTATCATGATCGACTACTACCTGAATAAATTTATCCATCGCTTTTTCCTCCTCTTTATCCTATCGTGTTAGTCACTTTACCCGTTTCAGATCAAGATTAATCTTTTCATTAGAAACGAAATCGCTCAATTTTGTGTTAAAATGAGGGGATGAATCCATAAGAACTCAGGTGATGATCATGAATTTTACTACAACACCACATCAAGCAGTAACTGAATTGGACCTTTCTGCTCCTTTAACACCCCATTCGTCGATCAGACCATTGGAAGATGAAGCAGAACAGGCTTTTTTTCATGCATTAGAAGAAAAAGGGATACGTCTAAATGAACCTCAAACGAAAGCAGTCAAACATACAGAAGGTCCTCTTCTAACCATTGCAGGAGCTGGAAGTGGAAAAACCTCGGTTTTAACAGCACGAACAGCTTTCCTTATGACCGTTAAAGAGAAAGACCCTTCTAGCATTCTCCTTATTACGTTTACTAGAAAAGCATCTGAAGAAATGCGCCAGCGGATTAGTCGCTTGCCAGGTGTCTCACCTCAAGACTCGCGGAGATTAACCGCAGGGACATTTCATTCCATCTTTCTGAAATTATTAAGAAGCCTTGGCTATAATCAAAAAATATTAAATAGTGATCGGCATAAGCAAATTATTATGAAAAACATCTTAAAAAAGATGAAAAGTCCAGAAGCATCTTTACCGGAAATTATGCTTTCATCGATCTCATCCTGTAAAGTTAAAATGATGGAACCAAGCGATGTTCCTGATCGTAAAGAAACGGAAGAACTGAAAAAAGCTTACACAGAATACGAAGAGTGGAAGACAGCCAATCATTATATGGACTTTGACGATATTCTTGTTTTTATGTACCGAGAATTTAATCAAAACTCTGCCCTTCTTCAAAAAATGCAAAATCGGTTTCACTATATTTTAGTTGATGAATTTCAAGATACGAATCCGATTCAATATGAACTGATTAAGCAAATCGCTGCTCCACAGAACAATTTATTTGTCGTTGGAGATGACGATCAGGTCATCTATTCCTTCAATGGTGCGAATAGCTCCATTATTTTAGAATTTGATCGAACCTATCCAGATACAGAAGTGGTTACACTGGACACAAATTATCGATCCGCCCCTCCGATCGTGGGACTTGGTAATCATGTCATTAAACATAACACCTACCGTAGAGCTAAAACGATGAATGCAACAAATAAAGATGGAAAGCAACCATTCTATCTTAGACCTGCAACAACAGAAGATGAAGCTGGATACGTTCTTCGTCATATCCGTGAACAGAACAGAGACTGGAAAGATGTCGCAATATTAACGAGAACCTATACGAACGCACGAGCTATATTTGAACAATTGATTGAGCAGGATATCCCTTTTAATGCGCAAGGAATGAAACAGGTCTTTTATGAACAGTCCGTCATTAAAGGTATGATGGAACATCTACGTCTTGCCTATGAACATCAAAACCTGGATGCTACAGCAGCTATACTACCCTCTCTATTTATTAATCAAGAAGCTGGCATGCGTCATATCGAAATGGAGCATTTTGTAGATCCAATTGATTTTCCTTTAATACATTTGAAATCCTGGAAAACGCTTCGTGATTTCCAGAAGAAGTCAATTGACCGACGCATACGCCTAATTCAAGAAGCTAAGCGGCATCAACCACAGAAAGCGATTCAATTGTTACGCGAAGATTATATGAAACACCTAGATAGTGCGAACGACGAAGCCTTAACGGTTCACAAAACAACGCTTAAAGAAATGATGGACGAGCTAGAGTTCTCAAGCTCTCGCTTTGAAACAATCCCTGAATTTCTGGCATATGTTGATCGGATCATTCAACGATTTAATGAACACAAACAAAAGGCAAGTGCCACGAACACCTTATCCCTATTATCCATTCATCAAGCAAAAGGACTTGAGTTCCCAGTAGTTTACGTCATAGGCGCATCAGAAACAATTCTGCCACATGTCTCTGCGCTGAGCTCCATGAAAGATAAAGAAGCTTCTCAAAAGCAACTATACATGAAAAACCCAACCGCCGATCTTGAAGAGGAACGTCGACTTTGTTATGTGGCGATTACTCGCGCCAAAGAAGAACTTTACATTTGTTCTCCTGAAAAGCATCTTGGCAAACAAACACCAGTTTCTCGTTTTTTAACAGATGCCTTTAAAAAGAAAATCGTGCAAGAAGGCAAAACGACAAAAGCATGGGTTTGTAGCAGTGAATTCTGCAAGGGATGGATGAAGATTGATGGCGATAAGCAACCTCCTGAAAAGTCTTGTCCTCTATGCGATCGGCCGATGATCGTATCACAAAAAACTGTAAAATAAGTCTGAATGATGTCAACGTGTTAAGCATTGTTGCGCTTTGATTACAAATCATTTAAGAGACGTTTAACTTACAGATTTCAGCCTTCAAACGTGCTATAGTAGAAAAAAACGCGCAACAGGAGGGCTCCGATGAGCAGCATTCGTTACGAAACCATCTTTCAGAAACAGCTTGGAAACGGTACGATTATCGGAATAATGGACTACCTAGAGGGTAAGCTGATTCGACTGAACTTAAATGACAAGGAGCCGGATTACCTTAACCCAGAGTTAAAGGAATTCTTTCAACAAGAGCGTATGAAAGTGAACCTTCATCAATAATAGATCTCATTTACAAACCAGCCTTCCATATTATGGGTAAGGCTGGTTTTCTTGTTAATTAAACCGAATCGTGCATATAAGGGAAATATAACATCTTTATAATGAAACAGAATCCTTTCCTTTCATTAGTCTTTTAGACCTATTATTCATGAAAAAAGGTTTGATATAAAAAGTGTAAAGGGTATAACACTAGTAGCAAAGAACATTGCTAGATTGAAGGAGGAAGTCAACATGTTAAAACAAGTTCTAGTTATTATCGGTATTGTGGTCGTTGTTGCATTTGTTGTTAGTGCATTATTCTAAAAACAAAAAATTAGAGTTATGGATGAACTATATTGACTTTATCAAGGAGGAATAGCAATGGTACGTACAATTCTTATGATTATTGGCGCAATCGCCGTCATCGCAGCGATCATCTCATTTATTTAATTCTTTTTATCATTTATAAAGCAATTGAAATTTTACTATTACTTATAACCAAAAGAAGTCGAGCCCGTATTACTCAGGCTCGACTTCTTTTTTCGTTATCTATTAATCATTTTTCTTCATGTTTTTCTTGGCTTCATCAACTTTAGACTTTGGAATGTATATAAAGATTGCTTTTTTATTATTGTTCATACAAATCTCCTTCAGAGTTGATTTTTGATCCACATTCATTCTACTCGATCATGAGGGCATTAAGCAATCTTCCCTTCCAAAAGAAATGAAAATACTGCGTTAGTACTAAATGTTCTGATAATATCTTTTCATAGAAAGCTTGAAAACAAATGCACCCATTTCTAGCCTATATCCTCTCGTCCTAAAAGGAATTTTCAAAATCCATGACTGAAAACTGTCAAGAAATCGAGATAACTTCAACTTCTAATCCAGGATAAGGATTGATATACTGGTTGTAAATTGTGTGAATCTGTTTCTATGAAGCACAATAGCTCACTATAAAAGGAGTGAACTCCATTTGTTGAAACAACCGTTAAAACTATTCAGAGGGGTCGGCTATGCAGAAGGAATCTCGTTTCTATTGCTATTAGGTATCGCGATGCCTCTTAAATACTTTATGGATATGCCAATGGCCGTATCGATTGTTGGAGCCTTACACGGCGGACTGTTTGTTCTTTATCTCGCCGTTATCCTTTACGTTACTATTGTAAAACGCTGGTCTTTCATTAAGGCAACACTTGCCGTAGCCTCATCCGTCATTCCATTTGGACCGTTTATATTTGATGCGCGTCTTGTGAAAAATTCCGAAGTATAAAAAGAAAGGCAGGACCTTAACCAGGTTCTGCCTTTTCTAATGAACTCAATAAACTTCTTTTGCTATTGTTACACGTTCCAGTTCACTCCGGTTCACTTCAAATCCAATACCTATCCCTTGGGGAACGTCAATGAATCCATCGTTTACAATTACTTCTGGATTAATAATATCCTTCTCCCAATAGCGAGCAGAAGCTGATACGTCTCCAGGGATAATGAAATTCGATAAGCTTGAAAGGGCTATATTGTGTGCACGTCCGATTCCAGATTCTAGCATGCCACCGCACCAGACAGGGACACCTCTCGAATCACATAAATCATGAATCTTTTTACTCACAGTTAATCCCCCTACACGACCTGGTTTAATGTTAATGACCTGACAGCTGTTTAAATCAAGTGCTCGACGCGCATCATCAAAAGAAGCAATACTTTCATCCAAACAAATCGGAGTCTTCAATTCTTTTTGGAGTAAAGCATGATCCACAATATCATCAGCAGCTAAAGGTTGTTCGATCATTAAAAGATTAAAGGCATCGAGTGCTTTTAATCGATTCATTTCTTGAAGCGAATAAGCGGAGTTAGCATCTGCCATCAAAGATAAATTTGGATACCGTTCTCTTATGGCACTCAAAATGGAAAGATCTTGAGAAGGCTTTATTTTCACTTTAATTCGCTCATAGCCTTCAGAGATTCGATCTCTTATTTCTTCAAGCATCCTATCAGGATCCGAAGCACCGACCGCAACACCCGCTTTAATTTTCTGTGAAGTGCCACCTAATGCTTCTGCTAAACTAATGCCTTCTTTTTTGGCGTATAAGTCCCATATTGCTCCTTCTATTGCAAACTTTGCCATTGGATTTCTCCTGATTCCTGATAACAAGCGATCTACTTCAGAAGGGTGAGAAATGAAACGTGATTTAAGAAGAGGGATCATAACATCTCTTAACATATGCCAGGATGTGTTAAGGGTTTCTTCCGTGTACCATGGTGTTTGAAATGCTACCCCTTCTCCAAAACCTACTTCTCCCTCAGCATCCTTTACTTCTACAATAATTAACTCTCGATCGACCACCGTTTCTAAACTATTACGAAAAGGTTTTTTAAGCTTCATTTTTATGTGATTAAGCGTCACCGAGTCAATAATCATGCTATTTCTCCCCTAATAAATTTCGCTGAAGTTTATTTGCACCATTTCTTGGAAGCGAGTGAACAAAAGTGATCGATTTAGGTAATTTATACCGAGCGAGACGCTCTGAGAGATAATCGAGTAACTGCTCATCCGTTAACAACGAGTTTCGACTAACAACAAAGGCTGCCGGCACTTCTCCCCAACGCTCATCTTGAATGCCAGTCACGCCAGCATCTTCAATATCAGAATGTTCGAGGAGCGCCGCTTCGATTTCTGCTGGATACACATTTTCACCACCAGAAAGAATCAAGTCTTTTCTTCGATCTAATACAAAAAGAAAGCCTTCTTCATCAAGGAAACCAATATCTCCCGTATGAAGCCATCCATCTTCAACTGCAGCGTTCGTCGCTTCATCACGTTTCCAATACCCCTTTGTCACCGTTGGCCCTTTAACAAGAATTTCCCCATGCTTGAATGCTGGAAGTTCTTTATGATGATCGCTAATTTTTACTTCTGAAGGAAAGAGAGCTTTCCCAGCAGATCCCTGCTTATCGAGCATATACTCTGGTGAAAGTGTCACGATTTGTGACGCCGTTTCCGTCATTCCAAATGTTTGAAAAACAGGAATCTGCTTCTTTTCACAAATGGATAAGAGCGGATAAGGAACTGGACCTCCACCAAGCAATAAGCAGCGCAACGTAGCTGGATACTGATCAGACCCCAGTCCATCTAGCATTTTCTTTAGCATAGCGCTTACTACCGATACAATGGTAATTCCGTCTTGTTGAATCGATTGATTAACGACATGCGGATCGAAACGCTTTTGTACAACCATCGTTATGCCATAAATAACGCTTCTTAATAGAATAGACAGACCACTCATATGAAACATCGGAACAGCACATAACCAGCGATCATTCATATGTAATCCCATGTTAAGACTCGAACTAATCGCGCTCCACCAATGGTTTCCATATGTTAACATGACCCCTTTAGGTTTACCTGTTGTACCAGAAGTGTACATGATCGTATGGAGTTGATTTAGCTGAATCGTTGTTTCCAAGCCCTCTAACAGATAGGTATGCGGACGAATTTTTTGCCAAGTAAGGATACTCCCAGACGTTTGTTTCAATGCTTCGCGAGCTTTTTCAGAAAGAGAGAGATCGGTTATCACATAAGAAAGCTCAGCATCATTCATTTGAAACGCCAACTCAGGTCCTGTTAATCGATGATTCAGCGGAACAATAACTGCCCCTATGTACATCAGAGTATGTAAACAAACGGCGGCCTCTATGCCATTCTCCATTAAGAACCCTACATGTTTTCCTTTTGTAATTCCTTCCGCTTTCAGTGCATGTGCCATTTTGACGGCCTTTTCTTGTAATTGCTTATAAGTGAGCTGTGTATCGTTATCGATCAGTGCCAATCGCTCGGGCGTAATAGAAGCACGCTTATGTAGCCAGTTCGGCATCGTCTCCATCTGTCTCATCCTTTCTTTTCCCTATTTGAAAAACAGCTTGATGGGTACCCATCAAGCTGTTTACATACAAACGATTTAAGGAAAACGTGGGAACTGTTTGAAGTCCGGCTTACGCTTTTCTTTAAATGAGTCGCGTCCTTCTTTCGCTTCTTCTGTTGTGTAATAAAGAAGCGTTGCGTCTCCACCCATTTGTTGAAGACCTGCAAGGCCATCTGTATCAGCATTAAGAGAAGCTTTAAGGAAACGAAGGGCTGTCGGTGACTTTTCTAGCATTTCCTGAGCCCACTGAACGGTTTCGGCTTCAAGCTGTTCTAAAGGGACAACCGTGTTAACAAGGCCCATATCAAGTGCTTCTTGAGCATTATACTGACGACATAAGTACCAGATCTCACGAGCTTTCTTATGTCCTACGATACGAGCAAGATATCCAGCGCCGTATCCAGCATCAAAACTACCTACTTTCGGGCCTGTTTGACCAAAGATGGCATTATCAGCTGCAATTGTAAGGTCACAAACAACGTGGAGAACATGTCCTCCGCCAATCGCATAACCAGATACCATTGCAATAACCGGTTTAGGAATGACGCGAATAAGACGTTGAAGATCTAATACGTTTAGACGAGGAATCTCATCATCGCCGACGTACCCACCATGACCTCGCACACTTTGATCTCCGCCAGAACAAAATGCTTTGTCTCCAGCTCCTGCAAGAACAATAACCCCGATATTAGAATCGTCTCTCGCAAATGAAAAAGCTGTAATTAGTTCATTAACCGTTCTTGGTGTAAATGCATTACGCACCTCTGGACGGTTAATTGTGATCTTAGCAATCCCATCATACGTTTCGTAAAGAATATCTTCAAATTCACGTTCAGTCTTCCATTGAATCATTTAGAAATTCCCCTTTCCTATGTACTCAAATTTACAGATTAACATCTGCATGCTTTTTTAGAAAAGCTACTACCATTTTAACAAAGATTTCAGGTTGTTCTACATGAATTGTATGCCCTGCGTCATTTATTTGCACAAAATCAGCTTGCGGAAACAATTTTTCCATTCTTTCAGCAATTGAAATGAACTTTTGATCGTATTCTCCTACTAAAAGAAGGACGGGTATCGTGATATTTTCTAACACTTCCCAATATGACGGTTGAACTCCCGTTCCCATTCCAATCAGACTGTTTGCCAGTCCTCTTTCAGTATTGCTCAAACGCTGTTTTCTTATTTCCTCTTGTGCGTGTATCGGCAGTTTCTTTTGTGAAGAAAATAACGGAACGTTCTCCCAGAAGTCAATAAACGAAGACAGGCCATCATTTATAATCCTACTTGCCAGTCGTTCATCCTTTTGCCTTCGTTCCTTCCTTTCTTCTTTAGTAGCGAGTCCGGGAGAGCTACTCTCCAGTATAAGAGACTTAACGCAATCAGGATGTTGAACAGTGAAAGAGAGGGCAAAGCGCCCACCCATAGAATAGCCAAGTACATGCGCCTGATCAATATGAAGCTCTTGTAAAAGCTGTTTTAGGTAATTTCCCATTGCCTCCATAGTATAATGCGTTATATCATCTGGCTTTCCACTCTCGCCATGCCCAATCAAATCTAGCGCGATCACTTTATAGTACGGTGCCAACTCTTTCATCATCGAAGACCAGTTTACGCTCGAGCCAGTAAAGCCATGCAATAAAAGAAGTGGTTCCCCCTCACCTTCTATTTCAACATGAAAAGGCTGTCCTTCAATCATAGAGATCATGATTTTGAACACTCCTGTAACACGATGGCAGTTTCCTTCGAAACCTTTGCAAACATTTCGCGATGAAGTAAAAGATTTGCATCACGATCGGTAGGAACTTCTATAATGCTTAGACCATGGTGGTTCTGACTTTTCACATATGCCTCTCTAAACTCGTTCCAATTTGAAATACGTTCAAAGCTTGCCTCATATAAAGCCGCCGCATGCTCATAATTTAAGCCATGTGGCGTTCCGAACAGTTGCTCGAAATGATTGCTTTGCTCACGTTGAGGTAGAAATGAGAAAATTCCTCCCCCATCGTTGTTCACTACAATGACAGTCAAATTGATTTCATATAGCTTGGCTAATAGAAGACCATTCATATCATGGTAAAAAGAAAGGTCTCCAATAACGAGAACGCTAGAAGAATAGGCCGTACTTGCTCCAATAGCTGTAGAGATAATGCCATCAATCCCATTCGCCCCTCGGTTTCCCATTACGGTTGGACGAGAATTTTCCGGCAAGAAAAAGTTCTCCATATCCCGAATTGGCATACTATTGCCTACGAAAAGAAGCTCTCCCGCACTCATCAATTTCCCTAATTCTCTAAACACATGACCCTCGAATAGTCCATCAGAATCCAAATCTTTGTGAAGCAATGGAAGAGTTGTTTGGTTCACGGCATTCCACTTTTCCAACCAATCCGTCTCATTAAAGCCCGTCCTTCCTACAGTTGGAAGGAGACTGTTCACGAACGAGACAGGGGAAACGGTTAGCATATCCGAACTAGCTAGCGTTGGGTCTCTCCAGCCTCTCTCATCGACAACAATTTGAACAGGGCTAGCTACCTTCTTCATAAAGAGCATAAAAGCTTTTGAAACCGGCATTGCTCCAAACCGAATGACCACTTCAGGATAAAGAAGCGAATCAACATCACCTCTAAGAAACGCGTCATATCCTTCAATAAGGTTAGGAGAGTCTGAATGGCGACACTTGGAAAGAGGGTCCGCTAAAACGGGATAACCCAACTTCTCAGCCAAAGCAAACAGGGGTTCAGCTAATTCTTCACTATCCTGTGGGCCGACTACAATAATGCCTTTTTTACCAACCAGTTTGTTTGCATACTCCGCTATGACCTCTTCACTTAGCATACGTAGATGATCCGTAGCCTTTACCCAAGGGCTATGATCGGCCCGTCCCTCAGAAAAGAGACCTGAATAAGCAAGATCTGGTATTAAGGGATCTCTAAATGGAAAATTAAGATGCACAGGACCAGCTGGCACACTCGATGAAACAGCTGTCGCTCGAGAAGCCGCTGTTCGGACATAACGATTTAAATCTGGAGACGAGGAAGGCATCGCCATTTCCATAAACCACTTCACATAGTCGCCATATAGCTTGATTTGGTCAATCGCCTGTGGCGCGCCATTATCACGTAGCTCATGTGGGCGATCACCAGTCAACACGATCAACGGAACATTCGATTGAGCAGCTTCAATAACTGCTGGATAATAATTCGCTCCAGCTGTACCAGAAGAACAAAGAAGGGCGACCGGTTCTTGATGCGCTTTAGCCATGCCAAGGGCAAAAAAACCAGCAGATCGCTCATCAATGTGCATCCATACTTTTAATAAAGGATGCTCGGCCATCATCATGGCAAGAGGGGTAGAGCGCGATCCTGGACTAACAACAGCATGTTTTACGCCTGACCGCACAAGCTCATCAACAAATGAACCAACGTAGCTTGATAATATTTCTTGATCAGTCATATCTCTTACCTCCAAGTGCGGTTAGCATCGGTTTAAACTTCATTTTTGTTTCTTCATACTCACTGTCAGGGTCTGAGTCTCCAACGATGCCACACCCTGCATAGAGCGTAGCCTGATCGTCATCTAATAAACCTGATCGAATAGCAACAGCAAATTCACCATTCCCCTGATAATCGACCCACCCAACCGGACCAGCATACCAGCCACGGTCGAGTTTTTCGATTCGCTTAATCTCATTGACCGCCTCTACTTGAGGGTATCCGCCAAGCGCTGGCGTCGGATGCAAACGTTCAACCATCCGTAGAAGACTTGTTTTTTTGCCAGCCCTTGCGACAACAGGTGTAAACAAGTGTTGAATATGAGGCGTTTTTAAAATTTCAGGAGTTGATGGAACTTGAACAAATTCACACTCCTTTTCCATCGCCGTTCGAATCATTTGAACAACTAAATCATGTTCGATGCGATTTTTTGGATCATGAAGTAGTTCTTGTCCAAGCGCTTGATCTTGTTCTTCTGATTTCCCTCGTTGAATCGATCCAGCAAGACACGTTGAATAGACCTGATGCCCCTCTCGTTTCACTAAGCGTTCAGGTGAGGCACCAAGAAAACATTTTTCTCCGTATTCAAATGCAAACACATAGCTATCATTTTGCTGATCTTTTAAATTCGAAAGCGTTCGTGTAGAAGAAAATGACTGGGTGGCTTGCAACTTAATTTCTCTAGCCAGTACTACTTTAGCTAGCTGACCTTCTCGTATATTCCGAGCAGCACTTCGTACCGTTTCTTTCCACTGAATAGGTTGAATCTCTTCTATAGAAAATGAGCCTCCATTTTGTGGGTTTACGGTCGTAATTTTGTTTAGCAAGTCAGCGTGTTGCTCGAGAAGCTTATCTGAGAGTTTCTCTGGGTCGTCATCTTTACTTACCACAGCGTTTATTGTAAGCCAAGCCTGGTTAAGTGCAGAAGTTAGCATCATTTCCGGAAGAACCATACCGCCCTCAGGAAATCCTCTCCACTCACCGCTTTTAGGGGCAAGGGGATCGAAAGAAAAACCACCAAGCAGTACAGGTCCAACACCTGGACGAGATGGCGCACCATCAATTACAGCATTTTCAAGAAACCGCTGCCACTCTTCTTCTATTGTACGGAAGCGATCGCGGTCCGCATGAAATTGTTTCATTCGTCCGAGCCCAACAATGGTCGTATCATTCTCTGGATCAGACCAAAACGTTCGATCATATTTATAAGTAAACGAACCTGCTGCATAAAAGGAGAGGGGATCGACAGCAGCTACTGATAGCACCTGACTAACAAGTACAGACGTTCCCCGCTTTTCTGCCTTACTAACACCTTGATGAAGCAGGCTAAATAGTTCTTGATGTTGTAATGTAGACACCGACTTCTCCCCCCAACTTTCTGTCCATGCAAAAGCAGACCGAGTTAGCCTCGGCCACAGTTAATTAAAGGATACACCTGCGTAGCTAAGACTGTCAACGAAGCTGTTTGACCGTTTTTACGACCTTCTTATGTATTGATTCCCCATCTGCGTTAAAAAAACCATTTTAATGCTCCGCAAGTGCCCTTAGCAAAATAATTGATGCGCATACACTGATAAAAGTAGACGATGGAAAATTGTCGTCTATACACTAAATGATGAGGGAGTGTCTCACATGTCCAGACACTATTATCATGGAGTTTGTCGTCAGCATATTGGACAATGTGTTGAAATCAAATGCCATGACGGTCAATTGCACAGAGGCCATATTGAAGACGTTGATGATGAATTCGTCTACATTCGCCCTTTAAATCGCAATTGTGATGGACCACAACATCCCGAGGGCCCCGGAATGTTTTTCTTCGGTGCTTTTGCAGGCGGCTTTCTTGGCGGATTATTAGGGGTAGGTTTGGGAAGCATCGCGTTTTTTAGACCCTATCCCTATTATTACTAATGACACAAAAGCGATCACTTACTAGTGATCGCTTTTGTTTGTGCCCATTCTCTTTTAAATAACGATTGTTAGCCGATGATGGGCTTTTTTTCTATTGACAGAGACTTCTTGATATTGACAAAAGGATTGACACCCTTTATCCGTTTTTTTAAACTATAATGGTTACATGGGGAATTATTAAGAAGTTTATTATTTTAAGGGAGAGACATGATTCTATGGAAGAGCGTATGAACAACAGCAACGATAAGCTGAACAAAGTGACGCCTTCAAAACCAACATGGCAGGTGTGGTGGCGCCTATTGAGACCTCACACATTAACTGCTTCCTTCGTCCCGGTTTTTCTGGGCACAATGCTTGCCCTTCAAAGTCATACATTACATTTTGGATTGTTTATGGCGATGATGATCGCTTCTATCCTTATTCAATCAGCAACAAATATGTTTAATGAATACTATGATTTCAAAAGGGGCCTTGATCACGCTGGTAGCGTAGGAATTGGAGGCGCCATCGTACGAGATGGAGTTAGTGCTAAAACGGTTTTGAACCTTGCTCTTATTTTCTTTGGAGTAGCCATTCTTTTAGGTGTATACATCTGCATTTTAACAACATGGTGGATTGCAGTTATTGGTTCCATCTGTATGGCTGCAGGATATTTTTATACTGGTGGGCCTTACCCAATTGCCTATACGCCTTTTGGCGAAATTGCTGCCGGCGTTTTTATGGGACTTATCCTTGTTTTACTGTCATTTTTTATTCAAACAGGCCACATTACATTTGAAAGTGTTCTCGTTTCGATTCCTATTTCCATACTTGTTGGCGGCATTCTTATGGCGAACAATATCCGTGACCTAGAGGGTGACAAAGAAAAAGGACGTAAAACACTCGCGATTCTACTTGGCCATGATAAAGCTGTGACCTTTTTAGAATGGATGTTTATTGTTTCTTACCTTTGGGTTGTTGCACTTATCATTACCATTGATTCATCTCTGTGGTTGCTGTTAATCATTCTAAGCATACCTAAAGCATTCAAAGCCATTCGCTTGTTTGAAGGAAAAAAAGAGGCAGCTCAAATGATGCCTGCTATGCAAGCTACAGCTCAAATGCACACCCAGTTTGGGTTATTAATGGCGGTTGGTTTATTGCTCGCTTACTTTATTTGATAGGTATTCAAGTCAGAGACGAACGCAGTCTCTGGCTTTTTTATATCATTAGAATTGCCCCGTTTGTTCCCGTATTTAAAACATAGAGAAGATTTGAGATAGATGAATTGAACGAATTTCTGTTGAATTTTTACTTTTTCTAATAGATGGCTCGTGTATACTGTAAACATGTACATAGAAAACGGTGTAGGCGTCGGTTTAAAGTTAAGGGCTGGACGCTACAGCTGAATTGGAGGAATTTGATGGAATTTGAAAACACAATGCTCGAGGCACTAGGAATTACAGCCATTACATTAACTCCTGAGAAAGTAATTCTTGAAATGCCAGTCGGTCCAAGTACTCATCAACCACTTGGCTTTCTTCACGGTGGCGCATCTGTTGCGCTTGCAGAATCAGCAGCTAGCATTGGAGGCACGCTCAATCTAAACGCAGAAAACGAAGCAACGTTCGGAATGGAAATCAATGCAAACCACCTACGCAGCAAGAAAGACGGCGTCGTCCGAGCCATCGCTGAACCTATTCATATCGGTAGAAGAACCATGGTCTGGGAAATCAACATTGTCGACGAAAAAGAAGAACTAATCTGCATATCCCGCTGCACCCTAGCCGTTAAAAGGTATTAAGAAAAGCGGAAGTGGGCGTTTAGAGTCGACAAGCGCTGGAGCGCCATAAAAAGAACACGGTCTTTGTGTTCATTTTATGGGGTGAAGCGATCGAGACCCTGCCCACTGCAGCTAGACATGAAAAGCGGAAGCGACCGAGGGTCTGACCACATGCAGTTCAACATTACTACACTCATTTAAACGATAGAGCCTAAAAAGAATCCCGTCACGATTGACGGGATTTCTGTTCTATTTTTCGTTCACCAATTTCTCGATAATTTTCATGATACGTGTCTGATATCGCATAATGACAAGCATCGCACACCATCCTTCTTCTTTCCCACGGGAAGAGCAATTCTTTCTCACAGTAAATACATCCGTGATTCAATTGGATCACCCCCTTTTAGAGTATGACAAATCAGGATGTCTAAGACCTAAAAGCAAGGAAAGGAGAACGCAACATGAAACTTAACCTATTACCCTATTTATTCATGTTACTATTGCTAGCTGCCTGTTCTGTTAGTTCCTCTCATAACGATCTTCCAGAAAACACGATTCCAGCCACGGTTGATCGAATCGTTGATGGCGACACATTAAAGGTCACAATGAAAGATCGAGAAGAAACGATTAGACTTCTTCTAGTTGATACACCCGAGACAAAACATCCAAGTAAGCCTGTTCAGCCATTTGGACCAGAAGCCTCTCAATTTGCAAAAGAGCAGTTAGAAGGCCAGGAAGTGGGCATCGAGATAGATGTCTCAGAACGTGATAAGTATGGTAGACTGCTCGCATACGTATGGATCGGGGATCAGATGTTCAACGAAATGCTTCTTGAAGAAGGACTGGCGAGGGTTGCGTACATTTATCAACCAAACGTAAAATATGTCGATCAATTTCAAAAAATACAGCGCAAATCTCAAGAAGAAGGAAAAGGTATTTGGAGCATGGAAGACTATGTTCAGGAAGAAGGGTTTAACGAAGAAGCCGAAACGCCTAATTCTTCTATTTCAAAGAAAGATTCTAACGAAAAATGCCAAATCAAAGGAAACATTAACTCAAAAGGTGAAAAGATCTATCATGTTCCTGAAGGTTCTTATTACAAAATAACGAAAGCAGAAGAAATGTTTTGTAGTACAACGGAAGCAGAAGCAGCTGGTTTTCGTCCATCTTCTAGATAAATAGAACTAACGTTTATTTACCCTCTCACTTTAGGCAAGCGCACATAATTTATAACCTCCTGAACCATTATAGGATAGAGGAGGTAGCTGACGATGAAATCTATTTTAAAATCAATGCTTGGGATACTACAATCTCATACTGACAATGAGCCAAAACCACCATTACATGTTGGGGAAGTCATGAACTGCTGGACAACTTTTGCAATTTTTAAAGAAGCGCAAGTTTTTTATCGCATGGCCTTGAATACAACTGATGACGAGCAATTAAAGAAAAAGACACAGGAGATTTTTAATGCTTCTGTTAGGGACCAGAATAAACTAAAACATTTTCTAATAAAAGAAGGGGTGCCTCTCCCCCCTACTTCTGAAGCAAAACCTGATTCTTCTTCAGATAAGATTCCAATGGGTGTGAAGCTAACAGATGATGAAATTGCCAACGGAATCTCTCTGAAGCTCGCCTCTGTAAATGTCCTCTGTGCAACGACCGTTTCTCAGTCTATTCGAACCGACGTGGGGTTAATGTTTCTTGAGTTCCAAACTCACATTCTCCTTTTTGCTGCGGATTTTAAAACGTTAATGGAAAAGAGAGGGTGGCTAAAATCACCTCCCCCATACCTTCCACCAGGTGCACCAACACAAAAGCCGTAGCTATTAAGGCTACGGCTTTTACTCATTTTCTCTTAGACGGCTTGCTCAATCTTTTTTCCTTGTTGCAGCTGATACATTTGAAAATACCTTCCTTTTTGCTTCATCAATTGGTCATGATTGCCTCGTTCAACAATCTCGCCTTGATGAAGAACAAGAATTTGATCTGCTTCTCGAATCGTTGACAATCTATGGGCAATGATGAAGGTTGTACGGCCCTTTTTCAAAATATCCAGCGCGTTTTGAATCATCATTTCTGTTTCAGTATCAACATTGGAAGTCGCTTCATCAAGTATAAGCACGGCAGGATCAAACGCCAAAGCCCTTGCAAACGAAATGAGCTGACGCTGTCCTGACGAAAGCGTGCTTCCTTTTTCAATAACTGGCTCATCGAAACCTTTTGGAAGTGAACGAAGTAACTGTTCAGCCCCCACATCCTTTAACGCCTTTTCTACTTTTTCTCGTGAGATCGCTGGATCATCAAGGCTTACATTAGACGCAATCGTCCCTGTAAATAAAAATGGATCTTGAAGAACAATCGCCATATGCTGCCTTAACTGCTGCTTTGGAATATCCTGTATGTTCTCTCCATCAATAGATATCTTGCCTTTTTGATTATCATAAAATCGGAACAATAAATTCATAATTGAACTTTTTCCCGAGCCCGTATGCCCTACTAAGGCAATCGTTTGACCTTTTTTCGCCTCAAAAGATAAATTCTTCAGAACGTACTCCTCTTCTTTATAGGCAAATGAAACATCATCAAAAGTAACATTTCCATCGTAGCGTGGAAATGTTCCATCTGATACATCTTCCCCTTCTTCGTCTAGGAGCTCAAAAACTCGATCTGCAGCCACCAGTGCCTGTTCTAAATTCGCAAGCTGATTGACCATGTTTGTAACTGGTTGAAACAACCGATTTAAATAATCGACAAACGCATAGAGAACACCAAGACTGATAACGGTACCTGAAGTAAGCGATGCACCTCCAAAATACCAGATCAGCGCGACAAAGGAGATATTTCTCAAAATGTTTACGAGGTTATGAGACATTAAAGAATTTAAATTTAATAGCTTATTTTGATAAGTGAAGTGACTATCATTTAACTCTTCAAATTCCTGCTCCGTCATTTTTTGGCGTTTAAACGCTCTAATGATTGACATACCCTGAATGGATTCATTAATCATTGCATTAATATCACTTATCCTCGTCCGAATCACTTTATTGAATTTCGAAGCATATTTCCGGTAAACAATGATCCATACAACGAGGAGGGGAACGATCGTTAGAGTAATAAAGGCAAGTTTTACATCTAGCAAGAACAGAGCAATGAAGATTCCAGTCATATAAAAAATACTGGTAAAAAAAGTTGCAAGCACGGTAACGTATAGTTCACGTATCGCCTCTGTATCATTCGTTATTCTAGCCACTACTTTCCCTGCTGGTAAATTATCAAAGTAATTGATGTGTAGACGCTGAATTTGTGCGTAGACATCTGTCCTCATTTTTTGAATAATGCGGTTGGCTGAAGTTTGCAAGAGTAGTCCCTGACCATATTCAAAAAATGAAGCAAAGACAAGAAGTCCAAAATAGAGTGCTATGAGCCAAATCATCGGTTCAACTTGAGGTTGATAAAAAGCAAGTAGCTGTTCATTGCTTATTTCAGATGTTTCATAGGATCGTTGTTCTCCATCTTTTTGGATCGTAAGCGTATCTCCCTCTACCGCTCGCTCTCCATCGAAGGCGATCGGTTCATCAACAAAGTAATATTCCCGCCCCACTTGAAGAATCCTTACTTCTTCTCCTTTCCCTTCATTTTTCTCAAAATGATCACTCCGTTTATACCACTCGCCTTCATATCGAACAGCGTCTTCTCCTACTTCAGCTTCATACCATGGATATTCAACTCCAAGAATATGAACATCAATCATCCGTTTAGCAATGAAAGGACCAGATAGTTCCGCTGTAACAGCAACGGTTAAAAGCAGAAGTGCAATGATAATATTTTTCTTAAAACCAAGCGCATATTTTACCAGCCGTTTTCCTACATGTCGATTCATTTACAGCACCTCCTTCAGAGAATCTTCAAGCTGCTGTCTGTCATATTGCTCTCGATACCATCCTTTTTGATCAAGAAGCTCTTCATGGGTACCTTCTTCAATGACTTTTCCTTCTTCAAGTACAACAATCCAATCAGCATGCTTTACACCCGAGAGTCGATGTGTTGCAATAAGCGTTGTTTTTCCCGTGCGCTCTCTCCGTAAATTGGAAAGAATTTGCGCTTCTGTTTTCCCATCAACAGCTGACATCGCATCATCGAGGATTAGAATCTCTGGGTCAACCATGAGTGCTCGAGCAATCGAAACTCGCTGTTTTTGTCCTCCTGAGAGAGCCACTCCTTTTTCTCCTACAAGCGTTTCTAACCCCTGAGGAAGAAGATGGATGTCTTTTTTAAAATCGGCTAGATGAAGCACGCGATCAACTTCTTGATCAGTTCCATCTTTCTTACCAAAAAGTAGATTTTCTCGCACAGATCGAGAGAACAACATTTGATCCTGTGGAACGTATCCAATCCATTTCTGAAGGGTTTCAAGAGAAAACTCCTCGATCGGTATTCCAGATATGCTAATCTTCCCGTCTCCAACTGGATATTCTCGTAACAATTGTTTCAGTAAAGTTGTTTTGCCACTACCCGTTCGCCCAACGATGCCCAGCGTCTGTCCTTTTTTCAAGGTAAAAGAAATATCATCTAAATTCGTGACAGATGAGGATGGATACGTGAACCGTACATTCTTAAATGCGATAGTGCTAGGTGAATCGATGCTTTTCGGAGAGTGATGTTCCTTAACATCTTCTTCGTAAGATAACGTATCTAGCACACGGTTTAATGATGCATTTCCGCGTTGCATAACATTAATAAGTTCCCCGACCGCAATCATTGGCCAAATCAGCATTCCGAGATACACGTTAAATGATACGAGCTCACCTAACGTGAGAACTTTATGAAAAACAAGATACGCGCCGTACCCTAAACCAATTAAATAACTGATACCTACTAGAACTTTTATCGTCGGTTCGAACAAGACATCTACCTTTGCTACTTCAATGTTTTTGTTGTATACATCTTCTGTTAAAGTTTGGAATTTTTGTTGATCGGCTCGTTCCTGAACATAAGCTCGTGTTACCCGCACCCCAGCAATTGATTCTAGCACTTGATCATTCATATGCCCGAATGAATCCTGGGCAGCAGTAAAACGCTTATGAATGATCTTCCCATAACGATTCATTGCAAGGGCCATTAAAGGGAGAGGGAGAATCGCTGCTAGCGTTAACTTCCAACTAATCAAAACACCCATCGTAACCAAGATAAGAAACATAAAGATGGTTGAATCGACTAAAGTTAAAATCCCAAATCCTGCTGTTAATGATACAGCTTTAAGATCGTTCGTTGCTCTTGCCATTAAATCCCCAGTTCGGTTTTTTTCGTAAAACGATGGGGTCATTTTAAGGAGGTGTTTCATAAATCGAGATCGAAGCATTCTTTCAACTAGAAAAGCACCACCAAATAGCTGGTACATCCATACATACGTAACAAGGTAAACGACAATTAATAACGTGCCATAAAAGAATAGATAATTTCGTAAGCTTTCCCACGTCAAACTTCCCACATTAATTTCATCGATCGCCATACCAATTAATTTAGGCGGAATAACTTCTAGAATGCCACCTAAAATTAACAACCCGATAGCAATGCTATAGCGCTTCCAATGCTGTTTAAAAAACCAACTTAATTTGCGTAAAATCGTAAACATTCTCTTCCCTCCAATCTTTCCTCACCAATGTGCATGGAGAGGCGGCCACTTCTTTAACCACTGTCACCATTTTCAGAAATTAAAAAAGACATAGCCGTATGCGGCTATGTCTCATAAATTCATTAGACATAAAAAAGGCACACGTCTAAGACGCGTGCCGTTTCCTTTAGGTGACAAAGGGGTTACTTCACTGGCAAAGTGCGTCTATGAGTACATGAAATTTGTTGGGCTCTTTCTTTTAAAACATGTCTCATCACACACACTCTCCTTTACCGTAATTTTTTCACTCTGTCATCTTAGCATTATTGTCACAATTTTGTCAATATTATTATTTACTTAACGGATTTACACTCTCTTCACCCGTTAAATCAGCAATCATTTCAACTAACAAATCAATTTCTTCCTGCATATCTTTAAGACTTACTGTTTCTACAGGCGCATGCATATAACGTAACGGAAGAGATACGAGAGAAACCGGAACACCTTGTCCGGTTAACCGAAGCTTATCAGCGTCGGTTCCTGTCATTCTTGGTGTTAATTCATATTGAAGTTTAAGATCAAGCTTTTTGGCAGCTTTTTCGAGTAGCTGGTTGATTTTAACATTAATTGGAGCCCCTTTTGCAAGAACTGGTCCGTCTCCTAGATTAACCTCCGTATGTTTTCTTGCATCAATTCCAGGATAGTCAGACGAAAATGTGACATCGCAAGCAATCGCCATCGTTGGCTGAATACCTGCACCAGCAAAATATGCTCCACCCATGTTTGTTTCTTCATTGACTGTGCTAACCGCATAGACACCAACTTTAGGATTACGCTTTGCAACTTTCCGAAGAACCTCTGCGACGATAAACGCACCGGTACGATTATCCAGACCTCTACCACTTATCCTGTCATTTAATAAGTGTTCAACTTCTCGTTTGTAAACAGCTAAATCCCCTATTTGAACATACTTTTCAACCTCTTCTTTCGAAGTCGCACCACAGTCTATGTAAAGATCTTCAAAATTGAATTCTTTTGCTCCCCCATGGTGCTCCGCATTTACGCCAAATACCCCAGTTAATTTTCCATGCGTGCCAAGAATCGTTACCTTCATGCCTATTGCCGGTTTATGGCTAATACCGCCTAACTTTTCTACACGAATAAATCCATCATTATCAATTTTTTTCACCATAAAGCCTATTTCATCACAGTGCCCTGCAAGTAAAACTTTATATTCAGCATTTGGATTAAGAATGCCAATCGCATTTCCTGCATTGTCTGTTTTCATTTCATCTGCAAATTCCTTCACATAGTTCATCCACTTATGCTGTATTTCCATTTCTGCTCCAGATGGTGAAGGGGTTGATAATAATTCAAGTAAAAATTCCTGATTCATAAGAAGCACCTCCAAATAGTTGAATCGTTCTTTTTTCATTGTATCTTACAGCTAGTCTTCATTCTAGTTTTGGATAGGATTGATTCTCTTTAAATCAAAAAAGCCCCCCGTATAATTGTACGGGGCAGCTGGTTATTTCAATTCTTTTAATAAAATTTCTTCCACTTCTTCTTTCGTTGGCAGGGCCGTCATCGCGCCTTTTGTTGCAGCCGCTAATGCACCAGAAACGCTCGCAAATTGCGTCATTCGCTCAAGCTCTTCACGCGATAGTTCAGAGAGTGAGCCATGATATTCGTTAAAACCATGAAGAATTCCAGATACGAATGCATCCCCAGCTCCTGTTGTATCAACTGCTTTCACCTTCATTGCTGGAACTCTAAGAGAATAATCAGGTGTATAAACTAGACTACCTTCCCCACCCATCGTAATGAAAATGACTGGTATACGGTAATGAGCTAGCTTTTTAATTCCGGCTTCGACGGTTTCTTCACCCGTTATAAAAGTAAGTTCTTCTTCTGAAAGCTTTAAAATGTCAGCTTCAGATAACATCGAAATAATCGTTTCTTTTGCGCGATTTTCACTTTCCCATAGACCAAGTCGTAAGTTTGGATCATAAGAAATGAGCAACCCATTCTCCTTCGCTTTTTCAACTGCTTTCTTTGTAGCGGTTCGAGATGGTTCACTAATCATGGAGATCGATCCGAAATGAAGGATGCGATGACGCTCAAATAATTGATCGCTAATTTCTTCCACGTTCAAGAAGCGATCCGCACTTGGGTTTATGTAAAAATCAAAGCTCCGCTCCCCATTTTCTGCATTCGTTACAAATACTACACCGGTTCGTGCAGATTCAGTTAAAATCATCGTGGAGACATCCACACCATAATTCTTTAACGTTTCTTGTAGAAATCGTCCAAGCACATCATCGCCAACTTTTCCAAGGAAAGTGGCGTTAACACCTAGTCGAGCAAGACCAACCGCTACATTTGCTGGAGCTCCCCCCGGGCTTTTTTGATACGTCAGATTATCTTTATCAAGAGGAATAAAATCGATTAATGCTTCCCCTAAACTAATAACACCTTTACTCATTTCGCATTCCTCCTACGCCATTGATAGAGCTGCCTCAAACGATCAGCTTTTCCGTCATCATACCATGACAGGGTAAAACACTAAAGAATTAAACGATCTTATCCCATAATTTTTTTGATGATTTTCAAGCCATTTTTAGCAGATGGATAACGAAATGCAAAATCAAATTTCGTTGTTTGTTTTACAATACTCTTCTGATGTGAGAACGCTTCAAAGCTTGCTTTCCCATGATAACTGCCTGTACCACTGGAACCTACGCCACCGAATGGCAAATAAGGAGAGACGATGTGCATAAATGTGTCGTTCATGCATCCCCCACCAAAGGAAATAGACGAATTAATCACTTCTTGCTTTTCTTCAGATTCAGAGAAAAAGTAAAGTGCCAGCGGTTTTGGGCGGCGGCGAACTTCGTCAATAACCTTATTAAGATCTGAAAATTCCAGCACAGGTAAAATAGGACCGAAGATCTCCTCTTGCATCACTGAATCTTCCCACGAAACGTTGTCCATAATTGTTGGCGCAATAACTCGATCACTTTCCTTATGCTGACCTCCAATGAGTACGTCTCCATCGGCTAAAAAGCTTTTTAAACGATCAAAATGACGCTTACTAACAATATGACCGTAGTTTTCATTAGAAATTGGATCTTCACCATAGAATTCGAGTAGCACCTGATTCATTTGTTCAATTAATGCCAACTTCACGTCGCTATGAACATACAAATAATCAGGCGCGATACACGTTTGACCGGCATTAGTGAATTTCCCCCACATGATTCGTTTGGCAGCAAGAGTCAAATCAGCATCTTTATCAACAATTGCCGGACTTTTCCCTCCCAATTCAAGCGTCACAGGAATGAGTTGTTTGGCAGCCGCCTCCATCACAATTTTACCTACTGGAACACTTCCAGTGAAAAAGATATGATCAAACGGTTGTTTTAAAAGTTCTGTACTAGTCTCAACTCCGCCTTCAACAACAGCAATATACTTTTCAGGAAAGACTTCACGAATCATTTTACTTATAAGACTTGAGACTGCAGGCGTTAATTCAGATGGTTTTAATACCGCACAATTGCCGGATGCGATCGCTCCAATGAGTGGAGCTAACTGAAGTTGAAAGGGATAATTCCAGGGCGCGATAATTAAAGTGACGCCATAAGGCTCTCGGTGAATGATGCTTTTGGAACCAAAATGAGTAACAGGAGACTTTACTCTCTCCGGCGTCATCCACTCTTTTAAATGTTTTAACGTAAACTTAATTTCTTCTAAAAGAAAGCCAATTTCAGTCGTATAAGCTTCCCATTCTGATTTGTGCAAATCCTCTTTAAGCGCTTGTAAAATTTCAGGTTCATATTCTTTGATAATCTCTCTTAAGGTTTCAAGCTGTTTTTTTCTATACGAATAGAACTTTGTTTCTCCTGTATAATAATATTCCTTTTGCATCGATACTTTTTCAGCAATGTGTTCCACCTTACACTCTCCTTATAAATTAACTTTATGGTTTCTTAGTTTAAACATTTGAACATAAGATGTCAATGTTAAAGATTTTCTATAGGTTTACTTCTTCCTCTTTGAGGGGATATCCTGCATAAAAGCAATTCCTGTAATCAACACTATACAAGGATGTAGTTTAAAAGGAGGCTATTTATTATCGAAACACTTGGTCACCATATCATTGCTGAAATGTGGAACTGTAACAAAGAAAAATTAAACGACTTAGTCTATATAGAGGAAACATTTGCTAGCGCTGCTCTTGAAGCTGGCGCGGAAATAAGGGATGTTGTATTTCATCCATTTGAACCTCAAGGCATAAGTGGGGCCGTTATTATAGCAGAATCTCACTTAACCATTCATAGTTTCCCCGAACATGGCTATGCTTCAGTTGACGTCTATACCTGCGGAGATAAAATTGACCCTTCCGAAGCTGCGAATGCCATAGCAAGGTCGTTAGAAGCTAAAACCATTCACACAGTTAAAATCCCCCGTGGCGCAGGAGAAATTACTGTTAAAGAAATTGAAAAAAGTGGTGTAGAATCACCATAATGCACGAGAGAGGCGGTGCCATTCGCCTCTCTCATATCTTTTTTTACAGATTTATTTGTAACTTCTTATAGTGAGAAAGTGCAAGGAGTGGCCAAATCACATTATAACTGTGATACCGGATATAAAAGCCTCCTGGTAACCCAGCACCAGTCGGATAAGTGCGTTCTTCTTTATCAAAAGATTCTTTAAGAAGGTAATCCACCCCTCGATTTAACGATTCACCCGTTGCTTTACATATGGATAAGGCATCAACGGCCCAAGCTGTTTGAGATGGCGTGCTAAAATGTAAAGGAACATATTTCATTTGATCATCACTTTTACAGGACTCCCCCCATCCTCCATCTTTCCTCTGAATTTTTTTTAGAAATTGAATCCCTTTATGAACTGGAAGAAAATCAGAAGAATAGCCTGCTGCTTTTAATGCGGTTAAAGCTGACCAGGTACCATAGATGTAACAAATTCCCCATCTGCCTCTCCACGAGCCATCCCTTTCTTGATTTTGAATCAACCAGTTGATCCCCCTTCTAATTGAAGGATGCTCCCGATTTAGTTCAGCATAATTACATAAAAACTCAATTGTTCTTCCAGTTAAATCTGCCGATGAATCATCTGGAAATGAAGAGCTCGCCCCATCAATTGGTAATTCTTTTAATAATATTGCCTCGCGATCCGGTTCAAACGCTGGCCAACCTCCATCCTGGTTTTGCATCGCAAGAACCCAACTGACTCCTTGGTGCCAGCGGTTTGATACCTTTTTCAAATCTTTCAATGCTCTTAATGCAGCCGTTGTATCGTCTATATCAGGGTGAAGTGTATTTCCCTCAGAAAATCCCCATCCCCCTGGTGAAATTCCTTTCTTTGTAATGGACCAGTCCCCATATTTCGTCTGTTGATGGTTGACTAAATAATGATTAGCCTGCCTCGCAGCTGGTACTGCATAAGCTAAACCCGCTTCTTGTATCGAAAGAGAAAGAAGAGCAGTATCCCAAATAGTGGACGGTGAATTTTGCAGATGAGATTCTGGATCCCAAACCATTCCTTTCAGGGCATAAAAAGCACGTAAAATCGCGGGAGCATTTTTTTCATACCCAAGCGCCAACATGGCATAAATCATAAAGAAAGTAGCCGTTGCATAGTTCAATAATGACCCATCTTCTTCTACTCTCTGAAGCATGTATTGTTCCGCTTGCTTTCTCGCCTTGTATAGTACGTTTGAAGGGAATTGACTAACAACCTTCCACGCGCTATTCAATCCAATGAATCGATCCTCCAAAAGTAAATCAGTAAGATCAGGCGTCCACTTCGTTGTAATGGAGTAACGAAGATCCTGACATAGGAGAATGGGTGCAAAATGCGCTCTTGCATAAGAACTTAAATCATAGAAAGAGATTGGGGAGATCTGTGGTATAAGGAGGAAGAGCAATGGGAAATGACCTAATCGAGGCCATTTTAGTTGACCATTTAATGCTAGAAAAACAGCCGTCATCGAATCAACCCTTTCGAGCCCTCCCCATTTTTGGATATAGTGTTTCGCTTTTTTCATTTCAGTTTTTTCTGCCGGTATTTCACCTGAATATAAGAGACTATAATAAGCCTGGACAGTTGCAGACAGATTCCCTTGATCGTCTTCATATAACTTCCAATATCCTTCTTTAGATTGTTTTGATAAAAGGCGTTGGATGAGAGCATTTAATAATGATTTTTCTGGAAGATCCAGCATTCGTATTAAAACAATCATCATCGCATCTGTTAAAAGGCTATTTTCAAAACAAAAACGAAAAGCACCATTTTCCTGTTGATGTTTAAGTGCTTCTCTCGTCAACTCTTCCAATTTTCGTTCTAATTTTTCCCTCTTCATTACGCTCCTCCTTGAAGTAGGCTATCGTATTGTATTCACAAAATCTTTTGGCGATTCACACCAAAAACCATTGTAAATTTTTTGAAACTTGTGTAAAATTCAATCGTATGTAAGGAACAAGGAGGAATAAAATGAAGAAAATAGGACTACCCCTTCTCACCGGTCTTATCATTTTACTGTTGGTTTATTTTCATCAGTTAGCTATTCTTCAAGAAAAACCGGCTGCAGATTGGAGCAGATCAGTCAGTCTTGATGTGGCTGCTGAAGACAACGAGATGTTTGTTCAACGTGAGGGAAATAGCAGCACTCTCTTTTTTAGCGGTAATCCCGTTCGAAAAGTTGTGGTGAACGAACAATTAGACACAACGACAGAAAAACTCAACTACACCATTCCAGAAGGCTATTCATTTTATGTCGATGATCAACAGGCCATTTATAAGAAGAGCGATGAATTGATTTATGCGACAAATGGAAAAGAAACACCCATTCTCAACGATATTGAAGGCATCAATGTATCAGAAAATGGTGTGATCGCTTGGTCGCGGCACACTGCATATACCATTTCACCAGACGGCAAAATCCAGTCAGAAACCGAATTACCTCAATACATAAAAAGCGGAACATTGACTGAAAATGGACTAGCATTCCTTTATGTTCAATCGGAAGATACCAATCAGTTTCTTACACTTAATGCTGAAAAAGAACCCCGTATTTTGTATGAAACGCCCCTTACATCAGGAGAAATCTACAGCAACCTTCAAATGATTGAACTTGGGGACAAACTTACATTCACTTATACGGTTGGTGCTACAAGGCAGGGGACACGAATAATCAATACATATCTAGGAGAAAGTGCGGGGGGTAAAGAAGCCGACGTTCATCTTTTAAAAATCAAAAATGCAGAAACAGGTGACAGCTTCGAAAAACCTAATTACTTCTCTTTAACAGAAAAAGATGGTGAAGCGCATCTTCTTTTTAGCTCAAATGGAGAAATTTCACCAAAACGCTCCGTCATTAGCATCTATGAAGCGACACAACAAGACGGAAAGTGGGTTGCATCCCGAAGGAGTACGACAGAGGAGTTATCCATCCGCCCTGTTTCCATTACAGATCAATCTCTCGTTTGGATGGACCAAGAGAAAAGCGAACTCGTCTTACACGGCGCCTCCACGGATCCTACTGTTGTGAAAAAAAGCAGCTCACTATCAAGTGATGATTTAACCTATGCCCTTTACTATACGTTCACAGCGATTGTTGGCATGTTTGCGATGTTAGCTTTCTCATTTGGCTTTCTGATCCTACCTGCCGTAGCATTAATGTACTTCTATTTCGCCAATACGACAGCAATTGAACAAGACAAAAAATGGGTTGAATGGACAATCGTTCTGCTTTGTGTCGCATCTCAAATTCTTTTCCTTCCATCTATTCTTGATGGACCATTTCAGTATCTTGCTCCATCCTACTTAACCTTTGCAGGGGCAGCATACGTTTGGCCACTGATTGTCTTTGTTGCTGCTTATCTCATAAGTCGTTTGGCTCAAGATCAAGAGTGGACCATCATGCAGCGGACCTCCTATCAGCTTGGATTAAACCTGGGGATTTTGATCTTCCTATTAGGACCTTATATTCTCTAACGACTAAAAAAGCATGCCCTCTAGCAGAGGACATGCTTTTTTACTTTGCTTGTTCAGCAGCTTTATGATTGACAGCTAATACGGCTTCATGAATAAGTTGAGTGAATTCAGCTTTTTCTAGAACTTCAAGTCCAGCAGCTGTAGCCCCTCCCGGTGTTGTTACTTGATCGCGAAGGTCTCCTGCTTCACGTCCATCTTTGAGCATGGACGCTGAACCATAAATCATTTGCACAACGAGCTTTCTCGCTACTTCTGATGATAAACCGTAGGATGCTGCCGTCTTTTCAAGCGCTTCGGCGAAATGATAGACAAAAGCAGGGGCACTCCCCGTGATCGCTGTTAGATCATGAATCTGTTGTTCTGATAACTCTTCTGATTCCCCGATGGCATTTAGAATCAGTTGAAGGACTCTTCGATGTTCTTGCTTCACTTCTTTGCCACAAGTATACAGTGACATTGACTCCCCAATATCAGCAGCAGTGTTTGGCATAATCCATGCTGTTGGAAGCCCCGGTAAGGAAGCTTCTAATACAGAAGGGCCAATTCCAGCCGCCACTGTAATTACAAATTGTTCCGTTACTTTACTAGAGAGCTCATGAAGCACCTCAGGATGAGCCGCGGGAGGCATCGCTAGAATCACAACATCATGTTTCGAAAGTACATTTTGCCATGCACCCGTTTCCACATGATACGTTGCTTTCAAGTGAGCTAATTTCGTTTGATCCGATTGATTTGAAATTGTAATCTTCCCAATCGAATCCGACTGTTTTAGTCCAGAGAAAATAGCCTCAGCCATTCGTCCGGCACCAATAAATAAGATATTCGGTTTATCCACCATAACCCCTCCTCAATTTCCTCCTTAACTATACCAAAAGGTTTCAAATTAGAAAAACGCCGGCTAATTGCCGGCGTTTACCAGAATTTATATCCAGGAGAACCTGGTGGAGCATGCTCAATCATATGAACCACGGGTACAGTATAAGCTACAAGAATAAGTACAGTGGCGATACCGAGCCATAATCTCCAATTCTCTAATATAGAAGGCGTTTTCTCGGCGCCCTCTGCCACTTCCCCAATCGGAAAATCTTCTTTCCCTTTTGGAGCAAAAAAAGCAAGATCCGTTATAATGTAGATTAATAGCAAAATAGCAATAAAGAGAATCGAGCCACCAACCGCCATTGCCACCTCATAAGGCATCCAACCTAAGGCATCAGGATTATTCTGATAGGTTGTATAAGCTGTTCTCCTCGGGGCACCAAGTAAACCAACGGTATGCATCGCCCCTGACATAAAGAACATGCCAACCGCCCATAAAATCGTTTGCAAGTTTGCCATTTGATGCATTTTACCTGTTAGCACACGACCAGTTAGGTGTGGGATTAGCCAGTACGCGATGCCGAAGAACGTTAGCGCCACACTCGAAGCAACCGTTAGATGAAAATGCCCGGTCACCCAAAGGGTATTATGAACAATTTGATTCATTTGGTTACTAGCATTAATAATTCCACCCGCACCTGCCGGAATGAAGATTAACATACCGACCATCGGAGCAAAGAATCTCGCATCTTTCCAAGGCAATGCACGAAACCAACCAAATAATCCTTTCGCTCCCTTTTTCCGCCCTGCCATTTCAAATGAAGCAAATAGTGAAAAGGCAGTCATGAGAGAAGGAACGATGACCATGAACGTTAACACAACCTGTAAATATTTCCAAAATGGAGATATGCCAGATTCAAGTAACTGATGATGGAAACCAACCGGAATTGAAAACAACAAGAAAAGGACAAAAGACAACCGTGCTAAAGAATCACTAAAAATTTTACCTCCAATGATTTCAGGAATAATAACATACCAGCACACGTAGGCAGGTAATAACCAAAAATACACGAGAGGGTGACCAAAATACCAGAAAAGCGTTCGACTGAGTAAAATATTAATCTCATCAACCCAACCGAATGACCAGGGAATGAACTGAAAGATAACGGAAACAGCGACTCCAATCGTAGCGACAAACCACAAAACCATTGTCATAACAGCCATAAAGCTAAATAATGGTGAAATTTTTTTATGAGAAACCTTTTTCCAAATATAATACTGATGACACATTGCGCCGCCCGCTAACCAGGTCCCAACAATAAATAACGTAAGACCAATATAAAACCATGGGGAAGCTTTTAACGGGGCATAAAAAGTATATAGTACGGTTCCTTCATTTAACAAAATCATGATTGTTGTAAGTACCGTTCCAATTGTCATCACGATGTAGCCAAGCCACCCCAATCGATAAGGCTGATCATAGAACTTCCCCATTGTCCTGCTCATGCCGGCATAGAAAAACCCAATAATAAAATAAGTTGTAAAAACTAGTGCAAGTAAAATACCGTGAGCTGTCAGGAGTTGGTAATAACCTATCCCTGCTGGAAGTACAATGGTTCCACTTCTTACAAGTGTTTGCAAAAGCCCTGCAATCCCACCCAAAAGCACAGCTGCGAAAGCAATATAGAGATGCGCCATACTAAGCTTTGCATCATTTCGATCAACGATCATTTGGTTCATCATTTTATCACCTCCAGAGGGACACCCATTGCCTGGTGACCTACCCCACAATATTCATTACACAAAATGAGAAACTGACCTGCTTCATCAAATGTATGTGTAATTGTATTAACATGACCTGGCGTAATCATCATATTGACATTCGTTTTCGGAATTTGAAAACCGTGAACCACATCTTTACTCGTTACTTTAAAATGAACCGTTGCGCCTTCAGGAATTTTCAGTTCATCGTTTGATTGAAAAGTAAAAGCCTGCGCAACTAAAACCAACTCATATTCGTTATCACCAATCTTCTTTAACCCCGGATCGTCAAATGGTGCCGTTAAATCGACTTGAGTAGGGTCTAGAATATCACGATCACTTGGTGGTGTATGCCCCATTGCGAAAGCATTCACACCTATTACCAATAAAAACACAACAAGTGCACCACTTCCGATTATTAGCCATAACCTTTCTAATTTGTGCATGTGCATGTTGTTTCCCCCTTTCTAAAGACGAACGAGATAAAGCCAGTAGACGCCAAACCAGGATAGGACAATAAATCCCCCAAGTAACATGACAGCGATCATCGTTCCTTTCAGGTTTGGTCCTTCTTCCTTTGTCGTAACGACTTTTCGAGCCGTTTCCTTTTTCTCCTCAAGAACCCCCATTGTTCCTCCTCCTTTGTATGCTCGGTATAAATTTAGTTTAGGAGAATGTCCGGGTAGAAGCTGTGACTTAACTCACAAAACAAAGGGAGGTTTTGGATTTGGTCAATAAAACCCAACTTTAGCCAATATAGTAAGTTTTCAGCCAATAAAACCTCAAAAAAAAAGAGAGCAGGTAACTCCCTGACCTCTTTATAACCGACATATGTTTTTAGGACAGCCTTCACAATGACAAATGGCTTTAAGTCTTTCAAGATCCTCAATCATGATCGTCCCGTTTTCATAAGCAATGATTTCATCCTTTTTTAATTGATTTAACATTCGGTTCACCGTTTCACGCGTTGCGCCAATTAAATCCGCAATTTCCGTATTTGTAAATTTTGTCGTTAAACGAATGGTATTTCCTTCTTCAATACCATAACTGTTTGCAATTCGAATCAGTGTAGAAGCAAGGGCACCGTGCTTACCAAAAAACATTAAATCACGAAGTTTCGTTTGCGTAAAACGCTGCATATATCCCATCCATTTCATAAATTCAATAGCAAGGTCACCGTTCTGCCAGAGGATAGTTTCTAGATCTTTCTGCTGTATGATGCCAAGACTACAATCTGTCATCGCTTCTGCACTAAAGCTATTAAGAATATGGGAGTCATCTCCAATTTCACCAAATAAATCGCCTGCCTGGAAATGGTAGAGTACGAGGTCCTTGCCTTCATCTGAACTTTTCGTAAGTTTCACCGCTCCACTTTTTAAATAATAAAGATGACTGCAGTTATTTCCTTCCCAGTAGATCTTCTCACCACGTTTCACCTGCTGCTCATACATTAACTCTTCTAATTTAATAAAATTCTCCTTCGTAAATGACTGTGTATTGTACCCACCTTTATTCATCATCGTAACTGGACAAGTGATTTTCATCATTTTCCCCCCTAGAACACTTCTGTTACTTCTATTATAGAAGGTCACTTCTTATTCAGGTGTGATAAACATCACATCTCGCTCATTTCCCCAAAAATATGTGACATTCCTTACAGTAAATTTATCAAGCGCAGGATACATTTAGACTAACAAACGAATTGGAAGGTGAAGAGCATGCTAACAGGAGTTATTTTAGCCGGAGGACCAAATGATCATGTCTACGGTCGTCATAGATCCCTTCTACCGCAACATAGTGAACCGCTTATTCAGTTTCAGATTAGAGAAATGCGGAAGATCGTTGATGAAATAATCGTCGTGACAAATACGCCTAGAGAACTACTACCATATGTACCAGCCGATACCCGCATCATAACAGATTTTTTCCAAAACAAAGGACCGTTAGGTGGACTACACGCTGGGCTTTCACTTTCTAGAATGGAAGTTGCTTGGGTCATCGAATCAGATAACCTCATGCCTTCTACTTGTGTGGCAAGTAGATTAATAAAAAATTTATTGAAATTGGAGGTGGATGCAGCACTTCCTATTATCAACGGGGCCCTAGAAGCATTTGAAGGGGTTTACAGGACAAGCGTAAAATCAAAATTGACGGAGTTTCTTCAACAAGAAGAGGCTAGCGTTTCTTCGTTTCTAGAAAACATTACCACCTCCTCAGTCATCCTTGAAAGTGATCGCCTCTTCCTCAAATAGACATGGCTCACGAGCCATGTCTATTTGAATAAATCCTTTTCCTTTCTTAACATGAAAACTCCCTTTTATAAATCGACATGCTTTTCTGATAAAAAGGTGGTACGATAACGGTGAGAACGCTTTACCACATAAATGGATATAGGTGAAAACAATGAAAAAAACGCTACCTCTACTCATCATCCTTCTAATTTCAATTGGAGGATTGAGCTTTTGGCTATCCAGTCAAAAAGAAGAGCCTAAAAACGCATCAGATCTCCAAACTTATCGAAACGTGTCGCAAAATTTGGAGCATGCTTCTCTTGATAAGAGCTCTGTAACACTCGCGGCAATTGGAGATATTCTTATCCACGATCGTGTATACGAAAAAGCAGTAGAAGGAGGAGGATACAATTTTAACCCGATGCTTCAAGACGTTCAAAACCTCCTACTAGATGCAGACATAACCATCGCTAATCAAGAAACGGTCATCGGTGGAACAACAATAGGGCTTTCTTCGTATCCCGCGTTTAACAGTCCAACTGAAGTTGGCGACGCCCTTAAAAATGCCGGAGTTGATATCGTTTCAATGGCAAATAACCATACATTAGATCGTGGAGAAAAGGCGATTCAAAACGCCATTCAACACTGGAAGAAAATCGATATGCTTTATACTGGAAGCTACACATCGAAAAAAGACCGTGAGCAAATTCGAACGATTGAGCATAATGGCATCACGTTAGCTTTCCTTTCTTATACGTATGGGACAAACGGCATTCGTCCTCCTGCTAATAAACCATACCTCGTAAACTACATAGATAAAAAGGTGATGAGTCGGGATATTCAAAATGCGAAAAAACAAGCTGACGGGGTTGTAGTAAGTGTACACTTTGGAACTGAATATGAACGGTTACCGAATCATACCCAAATAGAGCTGAGTTCATTTTTAGCTGAAGCAGGAGCTGATCTGATTTTAGGTCACCATCCACATGTGCTTCAACCATTAGAATGGATTGAAACAAAAGACGACCGGAAGGTTCTTGTTGCTTATTCATTAGGTAATTTCTTGTCCGGTCAAAAGGGAGATTACAAAGATATCGGTGGAATGTTAAAAGTAGAATTTGCGAAAGAAAAGTTTAGAGGCAATACGACGTTCTCGGTCACATCACCATCTTTTATCCCTACGTTTGTAGACAAAGAATATCATGTTCATCCATTAAAAAAAGTAAAACCAAAACGATTAGATGAGATTAACAATCATATGAGCAAATGGATTCCGAATTTAAAGGTACCGAAGTCATAAAAAAACTGCACTGATATGGGGAGCATCGCGTTCTATCCACATTGGTGCAGTAAATTATGACACTATGCCTGTCACGGTTACAACTCTTCTCTTGAGTTCCTTCCCTTCATTTTTTGTTTCTAGCGTAATGGAAGAAAGGAATTTGATCCTAACTTGAATCGGCTTTCAATCACCTCTCGCAAGCTCACAAGCTAAAAAGCTTAGGTTAATTGAGACGAACCGTGGTTTTCCTTTTCCACTCCAGCATTCATAAATCCTTCTAAATCACCAAGCTGGTTCACTGAAGGAGTAAGAGCTAATTTTTCTAAAACTGCCACATAGTTCTCTTTATTTGAATCGTTCATTAGTGAGGTTAACGCAGAACGTATTACCTCTGCCTCATGCTGAGTAATGTTCAAAGCTTTCTCTCCTTTCATTGTCATTCATATTTTTTCCTGCAGGTTTCATAAACATGCGGTTTTTTGCCAGAATAACAATGAGGTGAGTAAAATGAATAAAGGGATAAACGTGGCACTTTCAGCCATTTTTCTAGCACAGGGTTTAAAAATACTGACACATAAAACGACATCAGGCAAGTGGGATTGGCGTCCTCTCTTTCAAACAGGCGGCATGCCAAGTTCTCATTCAGCAGGGGTATCTGCATTAGCTACTTATACAGCCTTAGAAACAGGAAGGCATTCAATTGAAACCGCCCTTGCTGTTGTTTTTGGAGTTATTGTCATGTACGATGCTCAAGGAATAAGGCGACACACAGGTGAAATTGCTCAACTTGTTAATGACCTTGATGAAGACATTGAGCTTTTATCAGGTCATTACCCTGACCTGCTCCATGCAAGAAGGGATGTAGAATTAAATGAACTGCTTGGACATCAGCCCGCCGAAGTTGGCGGTGGCGCCTTACTCGGTATTGCACTTGGATTATTAGGGTATTTTTCTAAAAAATAACAGAATCCTATTTGACTTATGCAATCAAACGTGTATAATAAGTAATTGGGTATCAACAAACCCCTATTAACAACTAGCTCCTTTAAAATAAGGAGAACTAAAATTCATAACTGGAAAGGTATGAACAGCATGATTCTAATTGGCTTGTATCAAGTTAATGGCCATACTACAATTGCTGTTGATCCTCCTCACTCACACTGGCGCGGCTTCGGAGCCGTAAGGATGGAAGAGAGGTAGGGCTTTCGTTGTTTGAGAGATCAACAGATCTCTATGGTATGTTTACCGCGGCAATGAAGGAGTTACTGTTAATAAATAACGATCGTTATATATAATGAAAGAGCGCATCGAGGCGATGCGCTCTTTATCCATTTTATGGAGAAATTTGTTCGTTTTTTTGAGCAATAATATCCGCTATTACACCACCCGTGTATAGGATCGAAGAAATGATGCCGCTGATGCCAAATGCCCCAATTCCAATTAGCCAACGCATTGGATACGGCTCCTCAATTGTAGCGTAATTCGGTAGGTTTTCTCCTAGCGTAATGCCAATAAAAATTGCGGCGATGATTCCGGTAAGTAATGTATATACAGCCATTTTTCTAAGTAAGTATCCATTCATGTCCGTTGTCCCTCCCTCTAGCTTGTTTATTCCCTCTTAGAATTCAACAAAACATTAATAGACGCCCTAACGAAAAAGATTCCGATCGCATTCTGAGAAATTGCTGACTATGTTAAAATAAATATGGCTAAGATAACCGAAACAAGCTTGATAAAATAATCCTGCCTTTCAGGTGGAACGTATATGATAATAAAGGAGTAACCCTATGACTATGTTTGATCAACACCCATTCCTTAATGAAAACTGGAAATCTTCTGGTTTTACAACTTTCTCTGCTGTCCAAGAACAAGCGATCCCTCGTATCTTGAATGGAGAAGATTTACTTGTTGAAGCACCTACTGGAACTGGTAAGACACTAGCCTTTCTATTACCAATTATGCAGAAACTTGATCCAACTAAGAAAAACACGCAGGCAATCATTCTAGCACCAACTCGAGAACTTGCCATGCAAGTATTTGAAGTTGCACAGAAATTTTTACAAGGTAGTGAAATGACTGCAGCCTCCATGATAGGAGGAGCTGCAATCAAACGCCAATTGGATAAACTAAAAAAACACCCACAGCTAATCATAGGAACACCAAACCGAATCGCAGAACTAATAGAGATGAAGAAGCTTAAAATGAATGAAGTGAGAACCATCGTTGCCGATGAAGCCGATCAGGTGCTACATCCATCTACAATGGAAGATGTCTCTTACATTTGTCAGTCTGCTTTAAGAGACTGTCAGCTTCTCTTCTTCTCAGCTACGCTTAGTGACAAAGTCCTCATGCAGGCGAAAAAGCTTTCCGATAATCCTTCTGTGTTAAGCATTAAAGCTACAGCTGAAGCAAAGAAAGCCATCAATCACAGTTATTACGTAACCAACCGTCGCGAGAAACCCGAATTACTTCGAAAACTTGCACGTAAAGAAGGGGTTAAAGCTCTAGCTTTTGTGAATAATAGCAACTACCTTTCCCGTCTAAAGGACATTCTTGCAACTAAGAAAATCTCTTTCGACGTATTAGACAGTTCTACGAATAAGACTGAAAGAAAAAATGTCTTAAATCGTTTCCGCAATGACCAAATTCAACTATTGCTCACAACTGACCTTGCGGCAAGAGGATTAGATATTGATAACATTACACATGTTTTCCACTACGACTTATCTGAGGATGCCAAAACATACCTTCATCGTTCAGGCCGCACAGGACGAATGGGGAAAGAGGGCTCCGTTGTAACACTTCTGCTTCCCGGCGAAGAAAAATACCTGGAGAAAATCACACAAAAACTAGATCTCGAATTAACGAGAAAGAATGCACCAGCTCCTAAAGCTCGTAAGCGCAAATAAAGATTCACTCCCTAATCTAAATAAAGCAACCTTCCATCTCTTAATGATGGAAGGTTGCTTTTTAAAATAAGAATTAATCTCCACTAAACATATCAAAGAGTCCTTTTGCCATACTACCTTCTCCTTTACTCCCGCCTGGAGTTTGTGGCATTGCAGCGAACACGCGACTTGCTAAGCGACTAAATGGAAGAGATTGAACCCAAACCGTCCCTGGCCCTTTGAGAGTGGCAAAAAACAATCCTTCTCCGCCAAACAAAGCTGTTTTTATTCCTTTTACAAACTCAATATTATAATGAACATCGCCTGTCATAGCTACTAAACAACCGGTATCAAGGCGAAGCGTTTCACCTGGCTGTAGTACTTTTTTATGTATGGTTCCACCAGCGTGAACGAATGCTAAACCGTCTCCTTCAAGCTTTTGCATAATAAATCCTTCTCCGCCAAAGAACCCGGTTCCTAACTTCTTTTGTAATTCAATCCCAACCGATACACCTTTTGCAGCAGCGAGAAAAGCATCTTTTTGACAAATAATTTTTCCTTCCCATTCACTCAGATCCATTGGAATAATTTTGCCCGGATAAGGAGAAGCAAAGGATACGTGCCTTTTCACCTTTCCTTCATTTGTAAAAGCCGTCATGAAGAGACTTTCACCTGTAAGTACGCGTTTTCCTGCACTAAACAATTTCCCTACTAAACCACTCTGGCGTTCGCTTCCATCGCCAAAAATCGTTTCCATTTCAATGTGATCTTCCATCATCATAAGACTACCTGCCTCAGCTACAACTGTCTCTCCTGGATCCAGTTCGACTTCGACAAACTGCATATCATCTCCATATAACTTAAAGTCAATTTGGTGATTGTTCAATCTATGACTTCCCTTCTCTCGATCATCGATTAACATACGTTTAAAAAATGAATTGGTTTCAAATATAATCGAAAAAACCTGCTCTCTAATGAAAGCAGGTAAAAAAAATTATTTGGTGCGTACGACCTCTTTCGTATCAAGTGGGATGACACGTTTAACAGTTCGACACACTTCTTCGATATCAAATGGTTTTGCAAAATGTGTGATTGCACCAAGCTTCATAAATTCTTGTACAAGCTGTAATTCACCATAGGCTGTCATAAAAATAACCTGAACTTCTTCATTAAACGTTTTGAGAGTTTTAAACACTTCTAATCCGTCCATACCGGGCATTTTCAAATCGAGGATTACAAGATCCGGACATTCCTGTTTCACAAGCTCTATGGCTGTCATTCCGTTCGCAGCTTGCAGCGTCTGGTACCCTTCTTTCTTAAATAGTTCGCTTAACAACACTCGAATGCCATACTGGTCGTCCACAATTAATATTTTCTTCATCGTATGCCCACCTTTTTTGCGATATAGTCTCAGTTCATGCGACTTCTTATCATTATTGTGCATCATCTATTCATGAAAGAAAATAACTTCGTCGAAACTAGTCATGAGATTACAAATCTCGCACATTTTCGCCTTACTTATTGTTCATCATTAAGAAATGAAAGCGTTTTATCAGAAACACAGGTGCTTTTTTACCATTTTATAACTTTTTACAATTTAAGCGTTTTATCTTTTTCGTGTGGGGAAATGATAGGTAGATTAAAATTAGGAGGGTTTAAAAACCATGACTGGTCCAACCATTCAGACCATTAAAGAAATCGAGAACAAAGCGAAGAAAGAACAACTTGAAGCATCGAAAGCAAGAAGCGTTGTCCGAGAAGCTACAAAAGTAAACTCGATCCACCCGTCCTAATTTTCATATTCAGACAAAGAAAAAGCAGAGGAAACTCCTCTGCTTTTTCTTTTGATTAGGCTATGTGAATGAGTGGTTTTACTATTTGGCTCTCGAGAAATCAACAATATAAGCTAGCATAAGCTTTAATTAAAAAAAACCGCCAAGGCGGTTTTTACTTCGAGTCTTTCTCATACGTTCTTTTTAGTTCTAACTCAGCAGCTTCATCCAGGGTTTCCGGATGATCCGGGTCTCTTTCAAGTGTTCGTTCAACATCACGTTGAATAACATCGTCAAATGTGTCGGCACCTTCCGTTTCAACAATAATCTTTTCGATATCGTGATTTACAACAGTGGAAGTCGGTACTTCTGTTTCGTCGAGTTCAGCTGCTCGCTTGATCGAATATCCACTAACAAGCGCTTCCTCTTCTGGTTGAGATGAATCAGTTTTACGATTTTTCACTTTACTTACGATATCGTTCGACTTTGTTTTAACCGACTGTGCAAATGCATTTGATTTGTTTTTCACATTACTAGTCACTTCAACACTCTTATCTTTCGCTTTTGTCACGCCACCACTAATGTCATTTCGCAAGTCTTTTCCCGCTTTCGGGGCAAGCAATACGCCCGCTGCAGCTCCTACAACACTCCCAGCTAATGCAGCAATTGCTGGCCCTTTAAACTGACTTTCTGACTTAATCGGGTCTGAAGAATCAATGCGAATCACTTCTCTTGTTGAGGATGAATACCCTTCTGGTGCTGGTTCATGTTCAACCTTCACATCATGGTTTGATTTTGACTCTTTCATCTTTATCCTTCCTCCTTAACAGATTGAATGTTGGATTTTTTGATTCGATACTTCTCCCACATAGCCAGAGCAGTACTTCCCCAATTCGCCGCTTCTGCCGCTTTTCCCTGCCTGGCTTCTACGCCTTTTTCAACCGAATTGCTTAATTTGGAAAAAGAACGCGTTAAGTTTTGCAGAGAGGCACCTGTTTCTTGGACGGATTGAAAAACTGGTGAGAATTTCCCTACTTTGGATTGTACTTCATCTGCAAGTACATTCGTTTTGTGGAGCATCATCGTTGTTTCTTTTGACAATCCATCAATTTGTCCCTGAAGGGAATCAATCATTTCTGCCGTGTTTGAAAGTGTTTTTTCCGTCGACTTTAATACTTTAATTAAAAAGATACTAAGTACTGCGAAAACAATCGCGATAAGAGCTACTGCTAAATAAAGAATAATTTCCACTTCAATACCTCCTACTTCTATTCGAATATAATTACCAATACCCCGAAGTAGGAAATGTAATCATGAAATTCAGATGACAAACATTACGTTAATCTTCAAAAAGCGCATGAATCATGTCTTTTAACTTTGAGAACAAAGGGAAACTAGATTCTGTTTCTGAAAGATTAGCTATTAAACTTGTATAAACTGATTCATAGTACCAGCGCTGCTTTTCTTTTCCACGGTTAAATCGTTCCCACACTTGTTCTCCTTCTTTTTCGTAATCGGATTTAATCGTCGTTAAGTTATGCAGTTTATCTGCACAAGCAATTTGCTTAACAGGAAATGAAGCGATCCTTAACGTGCTTATTGTATGAGTTTTTCTTTGTTCCCAGCTGAGACTTTTATCGGGCTCAGAACATCCACTGACTAAATCAGCAATGACTTGACCAAATTCCTTTTTAAGCATTTCATATGTTATTGCAGTATCTTCTACAACATCATGAAGGATTCCCGCTGCAATGGCTTCTTCTGATGCGCCAGCTTCTAATAAGTAGAACCCTACGGTTACCGGATGGGAAAAGTAGGGTAAGGGCAATCCCTTTCGATATTGACCATCGTGAGCGACCGCAGAAAATGAAACTGCTTTTTCAATCAGTTTCATAGGCAATCTCCCCTTTCTGAGGTTTTTTTAATGGAAAACGCGTCCGGTATGTACCCATTCTCCAAATCCATTCAAACGGACCGTATCGAAATTTCAATAGCCACCATCGGCTAAAAACAAGTTGGATTAGAAAGATGCCTATTACTAGCAATATACCCGTTGTCACTTCAATTTTTCCATATAAACTTAAACCATAATGATAGAAAAGTAGCGTGCTCACAATGGACTGCAAAAGATAGTTTGTTAATGCCATTTTCCCAACCCATTCGAGTGGCTTTAGTGTCTTTCCTGAATAATAAAGTAGAGAAATAGCTGACATATAAAAAAGTGAAAGGAGGGGGCCACCTAAACTATCTTGAAGATGTGAAAAGGCGTAAGCATCAAACAGAAAAGGCGTTAATTTAACAACAAAACCAATTGCTCCTACAAAAAGCAGTTTTTTTACAAGAGGCAAGTGTTTCGCCTCCCCGTTAAACCACCCTTCCTTCGCAAACGCGGCACCAATTAAAAAATAGGGAAAAATCGAAAATAGGAGAAAACCTCCATTTATCCCACCGTTCACGTAAGTCCAATCGCTCAGACGTTGAGTTAATATTTCTACGTAACTACCTGCCCCGTATATAAGAAGGGACTGTTGAATCGCTTCAGGATCATGCGATGTAAATTCCTCGCTACCAAATGGCAACAATAAGAAGAAGAAAATAATGGCATAAAACAACCATAACCCCAGTCCGATCTGCAATAGTCGCTTACCTTTTAATTTAATAAAGGCAAGCAATAGAAAGCCACATAGACTATACGTAAACAAAATATCCCCATGCCAAATGAAAACAAAATGCATGACACCAAAAAGAAACAAGATTACCAAACGTCTCACCATAATCGGAAGAAAAGGGACATTACGAGCCGTCAAACGATTTATTAGAATAATAAATCCATATCCGAATAAAAATGAAAATAAAGGGTAAAAGCTTGCTTGTGCCAAAATATCAATTATAATCATAGCGAACTGATTCCATTGATCCCCCCAGTAGCTTAGCTGATCGATGTACATCCAAGGCGAGTGAAAATCTACCATGTTTACAAAAAAGATCCCTAGTAAGGCAAGACCACGCATGGCATCAATAGAGAATATTCTCTCCTTGGTCGGTGTTGGAACTGCAGTTGATTTAATCAATTTATTCCTCTTTTCATTCTAATTTACTCCTCATACCCACTCGTTCCACATGAGGTGAACAATCTCCTTCCTAATCCACCGATGTCTACAATGAAATCGAGATGTTATCCTATTCACTCCTCCTATACTGGCGTTAATGAATTATTTTTATATAATTAAAGGAAAATCTACCAAGATCCGTTAAATCTATTCTATAATAGACACATACACAAATTATGGAAATATATTATGAAACCCTTCGCGCATGTTACTCGTCTTTTGTTTGAAGGGCCGAAGGAGGAAGACGCAACCTTGGGGAACAAAGAACCATCCAACTATCTTGATCTTACCAATAAGGAAGCGGTCCTTGAAACAATTATGGATGAATATGGCGAAAGTGTTGTTTGGCTTGCTTTCAGTTATTTAAAAGATAAAGGAAAGGCAGAAGATATTGCGCAAGAAGTATTTATTACTTGCTATACGAAACTAGACACTTTCAATATGGAAGCTTCGCTAAAATCCTGGGTATTAACCATTACCGCAAATAAATGCAAAGATATTCTTAAGAGCTGGGGATATCGCAACATCATTTTTGCTCAATCCCTGTTAAGTACCTTTAAACAACATGCTTCAGAACCCGATATGGTACTTATCGGATCTGAAGAAAATAAAGAGCTTGCATTAAACATTCTCAAGCTTCCTACTAAGTATAGAGAGGTTATTTTTCTTCATTATTTTGAAGACTTAAAAGTACAAGAAATCAGTGAACTGCTTTCCATTAAGGAAAACTCGGTAAAAACGAGATTGCGACGTGCCAGAATGCTTCTTAAAGAAATGTACTAAGGGGAGGTTCCCATGGACAAACAGTTAAAAAATCTCCGCGCCAGAATGATTGATACAAAGGCAGTCACTTTTACTCGTACACATAAAAATGAGGTTTGGAAAGGAATTAATAGAGTTGCTTCTTCAAAAAACAACGATCGTTTTGGTAAAGGAGTGTATCAGAAAGCCCCCGCAGTCCTGACTTACCTTACACTTCTAATTCTGCTAGTCGGCACCGCTTTTTTCGCTGCATCTGAAAGCGGCATTTTACGAGACAACCAATCGGCTAACGTTCACTCGCTGACTGAAGAAGAATTATATAACAATCTGTGGCAATCCACATCGCTTATAATGAATCCCAGCGATGAAGAGAAAATCCGTTCCATTGCACTTTCTTACTTAGCTAACTACGATAATTGGAAGATCAGCAATCCAGAAGCACACTATAAAGAACGACCTGCGATTCTCGCTCAAGGTAAAATTACAGAAGGATATTTTGAGAACATGACATTTAGTATCTGGATTGATCCTGAAACAGGTCTCCCCCTCAATTTCGTCATTCGAAATCAAAAAAGTAGTATCCTTGAAGAATTCTCTATACCAAATGAGGCACTCGCAAAGGTGGAGGATCAAAAATAAAGGCATCCGATATTTCAACGGATGCCTTTCTACTTATTTACATAGATCATTCAATACTTCTGACGTGTGCAGAAGAAACTCGCGGTCAAGGTCAGGAAGTTCATTAAGATCAATGCTATTTAATAAATATTGATGGAACCTCATTACGTCTGCTTTTATTTCCTTACGCTGTCCCTCTGCAGTTAAAATTAGTGCATCTAGTATCCCGTTTAGCATCGATACATCTTCTTTACCGTAATAACGTATTTGATAAAACGACTTATAAAGATATTGAAAGAATGGTTTTGGCGTTGATAAAACGCGGAGGTTTCTATCTTTATCAAAAAAAGCTTCTTTTGGATCATACGTATGACCGATCTTTGAAAGGATGGTACCAATGCGGTTCGTACAATTAATGGCTGTATGTGGATCATTGACTGATGGTGAGATCGCTCTAAGCGCAATGTCCACCAGTTTTTGAATTGAAAACTCTAAATCCTGATCATTGATTCTTTCCGTTCCGATCGCAATTGAATTTAAGAAACTGTCTGCAGAAAAAGTGGAAGACCCTTTCATCCACACTGTAGCGATTCTAGATCCTTCCTTCACATAATTCCCTACATCAGCATTAAGTCGAATAATGCTTTCAGTTTGAGTGGCGAGCTCAACGAGTTTCGAGTAAGGGATTTGCTGAATATAGCCCATCTTATGACTATAAATTGGCATCCCATCTTCTTCCCTCAGTTCACTTTCTTCCCAACGATCCCACTTCTCGAACGCCTCACCTGCGTAAAGTTCACTTTTCTTTTCTACAAGATAAAGGGATCTTCTCGTGATTTTTTCAATTAAATTATTTACCTGAACAAACGTGGCAGAATGATGAATAAATAAGATGAAGAACAATAAACAAGTTATTGCAAGAATTACGGTTAAAAGTGGTGATAGGATGACACGGCTGTCTTTACCCGTTAAAAGAAGCATGTTCACCAGTGCAAAAACAAATCCCGCAACAAAAACCCCTAGAACATGTTGTGTAAAACGATCTGAAATAAAATCTTGTAAGGTTCTTGGCGAAAATTGTGAGGAATACGTTGTCAGAACAACCATGATGGATGAGAATGAAATGGTCGTCATTGTTAAAATAGCCGTTACAAGCGGACCGTATAGTGACTGTGCAATTTTTTCAGTTGCAAGAAACAGCTTTGGTAATGTTCCGTCAAGCTGAGAAATATACATTAGATCAATCCACGTACTTAACCCCACTATCGCCAAAGAAATAAGGCCATAAACGACTGGCAGAAACCAGAAGCTATTACGCAGGTTAATCGAAGTTTTAGAATAGTTCATTCCTTAAAGTCCTCTTTCAGTATTATGTCATCTAATTCTTGTTCCCTCTTTTAATGATACTAATCCCTACTTATGAACATGGATCATTTTTCCACCAAGGTTCATTCAAGTCTAATAAATAAACGGTACTAGTCGATATCTTTCCTTCCCCCACTCGTGATAAGTTTCCCCAACAGAAGCATAGAGCATTCTTTCTTCAATATGAATTCGGTACAGAAGTGCTGGAACAAGCAAGAGAATGGATAAGAGTACCCCTCCCCACGTCCCCAGGTAGATTGGTAACCCCACTAATATAAGAAGTAATCCAGTATATAAAGGATGACGCAACAAACGGTAAGGCCCTGAGCTTACAAGGTCTACTTTACGCTCCACGACCACGTCTCTTGAAAAAAAGTGCCCTAGCTCTTGAATTCCCCAATATCTTAAACCAATTCCACTGCCATAAAAAATCAACCCGATCAATTGAGTAACTAGGGATTCTCTAAAGACTAATTTTCCAAGTTCACTAAAAAGAAGTGAACCTATAATGGCCAAACTGATCATAGTAAGAATCCAAATAAATGATCGCTTTTCCGACGAAGTGGATTCGGTATTCTTTTTACCACGTTTCATCACAAATTCACATATCCATAAAACAGTTAATATAACGAAAAATGCGTCGATTAAGAACATACCATCATCCCTTCTACATCCTTTTATCAGCAGTATACCAGAGTTCACAACTGGCTGTCCGATAGGTATGTGTTACATCTGCATAAAACTCTCCCTTTATACAAAATACACTATGTAAGCCCTTACATATAGGGGGATCTTCTAAAATATTACATACAACGAAACGAATAAAATGGATTAAATTGTAAATAAATCGACTTTACCAGACCTTATATACCGTGATAAGCCAGCCTCTCATCTTCTAAGCTTATGTGAAACGAGTTTAGAGCGAGCATCGTCCAAATTCATACTTATTCTCCTCGTATGCGGACTATTTGGCCATGTCATGTTGTCACGATATGCCCGTTTGTTATACTCATTACAGTCAATTGATTAAAGCAATCACACATTTAACGGCAAGTTATATAGGAGTGAAATAATGAATCTAAACGACGGAAAAAAACGAATCGTAATTAAAATCGGAAGCAGCTCACTAACGAGCAGACTAGGTGACATTAGCCGAAGAAAACTAGAAAGACTAGTAGATGATATTGTCATGTTAAAAGATGAAGGCCATGAAGTTCTTCTTGTGTCATCAGGAGCAGTAGCCGCCGGTTACCGCCGCCTAGGGTGTCTTGAACGGCCAACATCACTTTCAGAAAAGCAGGCCGCTGCATCAATCGGTCAGGGACTGTTAATGGAAGCTTATTCAGAACGCTTCATATCTCACGGCTATACTGCTTCACAAATTCTGATTACGCGGAGTGACTTTTCTGATCGCAAAAGATACAACAACGCACGAAACACAATTAATGTTCTATTAGAAAGAGGAATTGTTCCAATTGTTAATGAAAATGACACTGTAACAGTAGAGCGTTTGAAATTTGGTGACAATGATACACTTTCAGCAAAAGTTGCTGCACTCGTAAGTGCCGATCAACTTATTATTCTTTCAGATATAGATGGGTTATATAGTGAAGATCCTAGAAAAAACCCGGATGCTAAACTTTTAGAACACGTAACTGAAATTACACCAGAAATCGAAGAATCCGCCGGAGAACCTGGTAGTTCTGTCGGTACTGGTGGTATGAGATCCAAAATTGATGCTGTCAAAATTGCGATGGCTTCAGGTACACCTTCTTTCCTAGGTAACGCGACAACAAAAGGAATCATTTATAATGCGGTTCACCAAACCGCGACTGGTACGTACTTTACGCCAGAAGGTCAAGCTGAGCTTGATAATAAAAAACAATGGATTGCGTTTAATTCAGGTCCTGAAGGTGAAGTGATCGTGACAGATAAAGCAAGCTCTGAAATTTCTGAACATGAACGTAGCCTACAACCTGTAGGCGTGCATTATGTACACGGACATTTTAAGCCAGGAGCTGTTGTGAAACTAACAGACATGGATGGTGAAGAAATCGGTCTTGGTGTAACGAACTATTCTTCCAAGCATTTGAAAATGATTAAAGGACTATCTACTGATGAAATCTCTGAGCTTATCGATATTTCAGTGAAAGAAGCCGTCCACATTAACGATTTCGTTTATCACGATCAGCTAGCTATTCCACTCGGCTCGTAATAAAATAAGAATAAAAAATATAGGAGGCGTTTGATGACTACTCTAGATCCAATTAAAGTCAATGTAAAAGAACAAGCAAAGCAGGCACAGGGGGCTTCTAAAACCCTCTCCCTGCTAACAACTGAGGAAAAAAACCAGGCGTTGCTCACTATTGCAGACGAACTTGAGAAAGAAACAGACTATATTTTAAACGAAAATAAGAAAGATCTTGAGCGTGGGAAAGAAAAAGGGTTTACAGAAGCGTTCATGGATCGCTTAAGTTTATCAGAAGAGCGTGTGAAAGACTTTGCGAATGGACTTCGTGAAGTGGCTGAACTCGAGGACCCAGTAGGAGAAGTCATTTCGGACTGGTCACTTGATAATGGTATGCAAGTCGAACAAGTACGCGTTCCACTAGGCGTTATCGGTATGATTTATGAAGCACGACCAAACGTAACGGTTGATGCAACCGGTCTTGCTCTTAAATCAGGTAATGCAATTGTACTAAAAGGTGGCTCTAACGCTCTTAATTCAAATAAAGGAATTGTTCGCGTTATTCATGCAGCACTTCCAAAAACAAAAATTCCTGTAGAAGCCGTTCAATTGATTGCAACAACAGATCGCGAAGCAACAAGCCAGCTCTTTACAATGAAAGAACACATTGATGTTCTCATTCCTCGAGGAGGTGGTGCCCTCATTAACACCGTGGTGAACAACGCAACGGTACCAGTCCTTGAGACGGGTGTAGGAAACTGCCACATCTATTTTGATCAGTCAGCAGAAGTTGACAAAGCGATTAATATTTTAATCAATGCGAAAACGGATCGTCCTGCGGTTTGTAACGCCGTAGAAACGCTAATCGTTCACAAAAAGTGGCTTGAAGAAAATCAAGATGCTCTTGAAAAAGCATTAGCTGAAAATAACATTAAAATTCACGGTGATGAACATATCGTAGGTACATTTAAAGATGCTGTTCTTGCTGACGAAGATGACTGGAGTAACGAATACCTTGGTCTTGAAATTGCAATCAAAACAGTCGAAAATACGCAAGAAGCGATCGATCATATTGAACAATATGGCACGAAACACTCTGAAGCGATTATTACAGAAGATGCAACATCAGCTTCTCTATTCCGCAATCTTGTAGATGCAGCTGCTGTTTATCATAATGCATCAACTCGCTTTACAGATGGATCGGCTTTAGGCTTTGGTGCAGAAATCGGTATTTCAACCCAAAAGCTACATGCAAGAGGTCCTATGGGACTACCAGCTTTAACTACGATTAAATATTGCATGACAGGTACTGGTCAAATTAGATAATGTAACCTCCACCACCCTTTCAATGAAAGGGTGGTTTTTTAATGGATGGCCACTAATCCCCTCTTCCTACTTATATAAATAGCTCAGTGCGCATGCTACCCATTGAGCATAACTTTCGTTTATTCTATTGGTTGCCTTTATAATGATAACCATAAATGAGACCGTTGAAAGGATGACTGGAATGAATCACAACAAATTATTTACTTCAGAAAAACTCGGAAAGCTTTCACTAAAAAATCGGTTTATCGTCGCACCTATGACTCGCATTACCGCAACAGATGACGGAAGTGCCACCACGACTATGCGCGATTACTATGAACGTTTTGCGAAAGGAGGATTCAGTGCTGTTATCACTGAAGGCATCTATACAGATGAGCTTTACAGCCAGGGCTATTTAAATCAGCCTGGTTTAACCAACCATAATCACATTGAAACATGGAAAAACGTAACTTCATCCGTGCATGAATACGGAACTTCCATCATTGCTCAACTGATGCATGCTGGGGGTCAAAGTCAGGGGAATGCTTATACAGATGTCACCGTTGCTCCTTCAACGATCCCACCAAAAGGAGAGCAGCTTGGGTTTTATGGAGGATCAGGATCTTTCAAAACACCGAAATCTCTTTCTTTAGATGAAATAAAGGAAATAAGGCACTCATTTAAAAAAGCAGCTCGTCATGCAGTGGAAGCAGGTTTTGATGGTGTTGAAATTCATGGTGCAAACGGGTATCTACTTGACCAATTTTTAACAGACTATTTAAATGAGCGTGAAGATGAATATGGTGGATCGCTTGAAAACCGACTTATGCTCTTAGCGGAAGTGATCGAAGATGTTCGAAATGAAGTTGGAAAGAACTTTACTGTTGGCATTCGTTTATCTCAAATCAAAGTTGCTGACCCAGCCTATAAATGGCCTGAAGGAGAAAAATCAGCAAAGCTCATCTTTTCAACGTTAGAAAAAGAACTTGATTATATTCACGTAACTGAGCCTGATGGCACTCAACCTGCTTTTGGAGACGGCACTAAATCATTAGCTGCTGCTGCAAAAGCCTATAGCTCTATTCCTGTCATTGCAAATGGACAGCTAGGTGATCCTGACAAAGCAAGTAGCCTAATCGAAAAAGAAGAAGCTGATTTTATTAGTCTTGGTACAAGCGCCCTCGCTAACCCTGATTACCCAAATCGCCTGTTAAACGGAAAAGAACTAAAAGTGTTTGATTTTGAGAGTACTCTCCTTCCTCTTGCCTCTATTAAAGAACATGAACTTAAAGAAGACATTATAAGAGACTAAGGAGTATAAGATCTCTCTGCAAGAATGATGAGGGAGAGAAGGCGTAAAGAAAAAACTATATTTAAAGCCTGCCGAATTCGGCAGGCTTTTTATGAGGCGGATTCATTTGAAGACAATGGCTCTCGATAATTTAACATGGTATCTAACAATGTTTTACATTGAGGCATTGAAAATTGAATAATTTTACCTAGCATAAAAGCAATAACAATACTTCCAATCCCAACAGGGCCTCCAAGTAACCAACCAAAAAACAATACTGCGATTTCGATTCCATTTCTTACCCAATCAATCCGCCACCCTGTTTTTTCAACAATGAGTAGCATGATTCCATCCCTTGGTCCTGCCCCTAGTCCAGACGTTACATATAAACCGATACCATATCCGAGAACAACAATACCGACTATAAATACAATTCCCTGAGAAAGCAGCGTCACTGGATCTGGGAGAATATATAAGAAGAAATCAATAAATAAACCGAGCAAAAGCATATTTAAAAAAGCGCCTAATTGTGGCATTTTTTTTGTGTATAGTGATGTGAATGCAAGTATAATAAATCCAGTAATGATAGACCAGCTACCAATCGTTAAGCCAAATTGCTTAAATAAGCCATAATGAAACACGTCCCAAGGACCAATTCCGAAAGCTTTTCCTTTAATTGTCATGGCAATACCTAGACCAAGTACAGCTAGACCAACCAAGAAAAAACTCCATCGAATCATTTTATTTCGCACTATAAAGCACCTCTTAAACCACACAATTTCAAACCTATGAAACTATATCATAGGAACGAAAACATAAAAACCACTCGGTAAACTAGGGAATGAAGCACATTGTTTGCCCAGCCTGGAGTCCATGTAAAGTGATGGAAAATAAGTGGTTCATCAGGAAAAACGAAATAAAATAGAAAATAAAAAAACTGCCTGATGATGTCATCAGGCAGCGATCTTCTTTTTCATTCTATTAGTCAAGAACTGTTACAGTAACTGTCTTACGACCAAAGTCTAATGCATCTTGTTGGTCGGCCATGAATAAATCAACTCGGTTACCCTGGATTGCGCCGCCAGTATCACCTGCAACTGCTTCTCCGTAACCTTCTACATATACTTTAGAACCTAGTGGGATGACATCAGGGTCAACAGCGATTACTTTTTGATTTGGATTAGCTCTTAAATCAATACCAGTTGCTGTTACGCCTGAGCAACCTGCACAGAATGCAGTGTAAGCTGTAGCTTCCATCTGAATTTCTTGTCCACTTGCCTGAGAAGATTTGCTTTCAGTGTTTGATTCTTTTGCAGGCGTGGAATTAGAAGTAGTAGATGTTTGAACTGCTTCTTTATTTGTTGCTTCTTTTTTAGCTGGTGCTTCTTTCTTAGTTGATGCTTTTGGTGCAGGAGCACTTCCGCCATTAAGTACAGACCAAGTATTTTTACCTGCAATACCGTCTACTGATAGACCGTTGTCAGCTTGGAAAGCACGAACGGCTTGTTCAGTAATCGGGCCATAAATTCCGTCTACTGTATAGTTATAATAACCGCCAAGCTCTTCTTGTAGTGCTTGTACCTGATGACCGCGGTCACCTTGTACTAGCGTACGCATAGCTTGTCCATTATTTACGCTTTGCATTGCTGAAAATGTATTTGGACCTGCGATGCCGTCAACTGCAAGACCGTGTTCTTTTTGGAATTGCTTTACAGCACCTTCAGTAATTGATCCGTAGTATCCTGTAGATTCATCATAGTTGAAATACCCTTTGGCAGACAGTACATCCTGTAACTCGACAACGTCGCCGTGTTTTTCACCATAAGAAAGTGTTTGATCTCCTAGTGCCGCCTCTGAAACTACCGGACTAGCAAACATCATTCCAGCTAGTGCTGTGGATGTAACCACGTTTCTTACAATGTTTTTACGAGCTACCATGTATACATTCCTCCTGAGAGTTTTAATATTGGTGTTGGTTTGTTTATCTCTCAATCACCCATGTTCCACATGATAACAGGCAAATATAACACAGTGATTTTAGTCCAATAACAAGTCAGTTACATAAATATGACAGATTAATACGGTTTTTATAAACTTTGCACAATATAGTACTATATACCTATTTACGTCAGGGTTTTATTACAAATATGTCAAAAAACCAGTAAAATCACTAGTTTTAGGTTCTTCACTAAGAACAAAACTCTATCAAATCTTTTAAAACAATCAATTGCAATCTAATGCTTAGTTCTTTTAACCTATCATCTTATCGGTCACATGAAAGTTTTCTATTTGAAAAGGAGTATCTAATTCATAAAGTCTCCTATAACGGTCACTCGCCAATAACAACTCGTCATGCTTTCCTTCCATGACAATTTCACCATCTTGCATGAATGCAATATCATCCATGCTCTTCATCCCTACAAGATGATGAGTTACCCAAACAATCGTATTCTTTTCAAGGACACGAAAGATCGTAGATAGCAAAGCTTGCTCTGTTCGTGGGTCAAGCCCAACAGTTGGTTCATCTAGTAAAACAACAGGTGTATCTTGTAAAAGAATACGAGCTAGAGCTATGCGCTGACGCTCTCCCCCAGAAAATCGCATCCCTGCTTCATGCATCGATGTTTGATAACCTTCAGGTAAAGAAACAATAAAATCATGAAGTTGAACGCTTTTCGCAGCTTCATAGACCTCTTCATCTGAAGCAGACGGCTTACCAAGGCGAATGTTATTCAATACCGATGTATTAAAAAGATGCGGCTGTTGGTTCAGCACACTGGATAGATTATCACCCTTAAATTGGGAGGTTACTACACCGTCTATCGTTACCCTCCCTTCTGAAGGAGAAGTAATACCTTTTATAAGCTTTAGCAGAGTTGTTTTCCCAGAGCCGCTTGGACCTATAATAGCGAGTTTTGTTCCCTGAGGAAGATCAAGGTTGATATTTTTAAGAATCCATTGCCCTTCCTTTGTTTGATAACTCACTTTCTCACAACGAAGATGACTGTTCTTCCAAACACTTTTCATGATATGTTCTTCTTCTGAAGGCTTCTCCAATGATACTTCTTTCAAACGAGTAAGCGAATCTTCATATCCAGGAAGTTCACTTACAGCATCAGATAATGGAAGAAAGGCCTCTGTTAATGGAAAAAGAATCAGAACAAATGCGGCAATTAGCGTATGAGAAATCTGCCCATCCAAACTCTGATTTCCTGCCCAAACAAGCATAGATAAAACCATAATAGCTACAACACACTGAGCAGCAAAATTTCGATAAGAAAAGAAGGATGACCGATGTCTCTCTTTCTTACAAATTTCCGCGTCCTCTTTTTCAACATTTTTAATAAAGGATTTCTGATGACGGCTAAATAGCCAATCTCCCATTCCAACAACACCATCTGTTAGCGTGCTGTAGTGAGAGCTACGACAACTTTTTAGCTTTGCTACATTTTTACGGGTAACCAATAAAGACACTAAAGGAAAGAGAACGACGAGAATAGCACCATAAATAGCCATTAAACCTGCAAATGCCCAGGAAAAAGATCCTAGCAATCCAATCGTGACAGCATATAAAAAAATTCCGATCACAGAAGGAAAAATCGTCTTAACGTAAACATCCTGCAAATATTCAATGTCTTCGGCCATCACACCAAGAAGATCACCAGTTTTGATACGAGCTCCTTCTTTTAAAATTCTCGGTTCAATGGTTTCGTATAAGCGGGTGCGCATATGTGAAAGAACTTTTAGAATAATGTGGTGACCTAGCAACTTCTCACTATACCTTGAAACGGCACGTAAGATGCCAAACGTTCTTACCGCAACAATCGGCACATAGATTAATAGAAGGTTTTCCGGTCTAGTGGCAGCTTTAGAAATAAGAAATCCGGATGTAAACATAAGAAAAGCTGCAGAAAAGACCGTCACTATACCCAGTAAGATGACAAGCGAGAAGAGCTTTGCATTTTCTTTTAAATATGGAAGGATCCATCCCTTCTCCATTATGACACCCCCTCAACTTGTAAACACACCATTTGATAGTAGCTTCCTCTACGAGACATCAGTTCTTCATGAGAACCAACCTCAACCAACTTTCCTTTTTCAAGCAGTAGTATTAGATCCATATCCATCATCCAATGCAGACGATGGGTGGCTATGAAAACAAGTTTATCTTCTAATAATGGAAGGATTTTTTTCTTTATCTCGTATTCTGTTTCAACATCGAGCTGGGCGGTTGGTTCATCAAGAAGCAGAATGGAGCGATCTTCAAGAAAGGCGCGAGCTAACGCGATCCTTTGTGCCTGACCACCGCTTAATTCTCTTCCACCTTCCCCGATCAATTCATTTAAGCCATTAGGAAGTTGATCAATCACTTTCCTCAAACCAGCTGCTTCTGCAGCGCGTTCGACTTCTTGTAATGAAGCATCGAGGTTATAGAAACGAATATTGTTTGCTAACGTATCATGAAAAAGATGTGGGTGCTGCGGGATATAGAATAACTGTTTCTGCCATTCATCATGTTTTAGATGGGTCAATTCCTGCCCACTTAACTCAATTCTCCCTTCACTTCCTTCAAGAAATCCTCCTAAAACATCAATTAAGGTCGATTTACCAGAACCACTTTCTCCAATAATCCCTACTTTCTGCTTTCCTTTTATTGAAAATGAAACGTTTTGAAGAGCTTTTCTTTCAATGTCATGATTGACGGAAAGATGCTGGACCGTTAAAAGATCTTTATCGGACCATTCAGGAATCGCTCCACTTTCTTCTTTAAAATCTGGTGTTTGAATCATATCCAATAACCTTCTTCCTGCTTCTTGCCCATCTAGTGTGGCATGATAATCATTTCCTAACTCACGAACGGGAAGAAAAAATTCAGGAGATAGAATTAATATCGTAAGAGCAGGCAATAAAGAAATCTCTCCTTCTACAAGTCGCAATCCAAGAAATACAGCGACTGTAGCAATTCCTAACATTGTAAAAAAATCAAGAGCAAACGAAGAAAGAAAAGCGACTCGAAGCGTACTCATTGTCGATTTTCGATATTTCTCACTCACTTCTTTCATACTTCCAGCGTGCTTTCCACTCAACCCAAGGTACTTTAGCGTCTCGAGTCCGCGAAGGGAATCAACAAAATGATTGGATAAAACACGATGAGTATGCCACTGCTTATCTGCCTTCTTCTTTGCAGCTAATCCAAGTAAGATTAGAAAGCCGATCAAGATTGGCAGAGTTAAACTTAAAATAATGGCTGACGTTACATCAAGAGTCCAGACATAGACAAAGACAAGCGGAGCAATAAAAAGCATGCCCGTTAATTTAGGCAGAAACAACTCCAAATAAAGGCGGAATTGTTTGACTCCATCAATTAGTAATGTCACAAGATTCCCAGTCCCCGATTTTGCTGAATAGCGTGGACCTAACGCAAACAATTTTGAAACAGCTTCTTTTTTTAATGAAGAAGTCGTTTGAGCTGCAAACCGATCGATTACTCGGGTCATGATCAACTTAATAAGATGCCTGATAATAAAAGCAGCGAGGAAGCAAAAAACAACAATCAAAATCCGCTGCAGTGTTTCTCCATTAAAGAGTCTTGTTACCGCTTCTGCTAGCCACCTTGCCTGCAAAATAATCGCAGTCCCTTGAAGAACAGTTAATACAGTTAGGATAAGCAGCACCTTTTTGACGTCTTTTATTTGAAATAGAATTTCCCCCATTAGTAAATCATATCCTTACCATCTACACGCTTTCTGAACACATAGTAACTCCAGATTTGATAACCAAGGACAAAAGGAAGAAGGGTGAGCGCCACGATGGTCATCACCTTTAAGGAATAATTTCCAGAAGAAGCATTATAGACGGTTAAATTATAAGCGGCATCAATTGAGCTAATCATTACGCGGGGGAATAATGCTGCGAAGATGGTAGAAACTGTTAATGCGATCCCAGCACCAGTCATTCCAAACGCCCACCCATCACGCTGCTTTTTCAAAAAGACAATCGCCAACAAGTAACTTAGTACAATCAATCCAACAAGCAATACACTCACAACACCACGGTTACTGAATAAATCCGTTTCAAAATTAGAGAGTCCAACAAAAGCAACTAAGGAAACCAATACACCATAAATCATTTTTCTCGCTAACTCGCGCGCACGCTCCTGAAGATCACCAACTGTTTTAAGTGTAAGAAACACGAGTCCGTGTAAAAAACAAAGCATTGTTACTGTTATCCCCCCGAGAACGGTGTAGACATTAACATAATCACTAAATTTAGCATGGATATTCATTTGTTCATCGATTGGCATTCCTCTTAAAATACTTGTAAAGAGGACACCAAATAGAAATGGCGGCATGATACTTCCCCCAAAAACAACCCAGTCCCAGGATTTGATCCACTTAGGAGTATCAACCTTTCCTCGAAATTCAAAAGCAACACCCCGACCAATGAGTGCTAGAAGAACAAACACGAACGGGATATAATAACCACTAAACATCGTCGCATACCAGTGAGGAAAGGCCGCAAAGATGGCTCCACCCCCTGTTAGCAACCACACTTCATTCGCATCCCAAAATGGACCAATCGTATTTACCATGATTCGGCGCTCTAGCTCATTTCTTCCGAGGAAACGACTCGCCATTCCCACACCGAAATCAAACCCTTCGAGAAAGAAAAATCCAACAAACAAAACAGCTACAAGTATAAACCACAATTCATTAAGTGCGATCATAAATAAGCCCCCTGATCAAACGGATCAACTGCCACTTCTTTGTCCACATGAGCGGTATGTTCAGATCCTTTTTTAATTTCACGAACGAATAAGTAAACGAGTAAAACAGCAAGAACCGTGTAGATGGCTGTAAAGGATAGGAAAGAAAACAACAATGACGCTTTTGATACGTTTGGAGAGACAGAGGCTGATGTTGTCATCATTCCGAATACTGTCCACGGCTGCCTTCCGATTTCCGTCATAATCCACCCGGCTGAATTTGCTATAAAGGGAAATGAAATGAGCCATACCATTCCTTTCAAGTAAAATCGGCTATACTCAAGCTTTTTATAGAAATTTAATAACAGTCCGAGGAAGGAAGTGAAAATCATCAGCATTCCAGCACCAACCATAATGCGAAAGCTCCAGAAAGTCGTTTTAACTGGAGGAATATAATTCCCCTCTCCGTATTTTTCTTCATACTCTTTTTGCAAGGTCTTCATACCCGGTACTTCACCACTGAATTCTTCGTAGGCAAGGTAACTAAGTGCATAAGGTATGTTAATTTCAAAAGCGTTTTCTTGATTGGTGGAGTCAACCAGCGCGAAAGCCGTCCAGGCTGCGGGATCACCACTGTCTTCCCATAGCGCTTCACTAGCCGCCATCTTCATTGGCTGTGATTCCATCAAATGCTTCGCCTGTGCATGACCACTAAATGCAACGCCCATACCTGAAATAAATGCCACAATCATGGCAATGTTAAATGACTTTTTAAAAAATGCGACTTCCTGTTTACGGAGAATTTTATACGCACTTACCCCTCCGATAAAGAAAGCACCAGTTGCTAGTGCACCAAAGATTACGTGGGGAAATTCGACGAATAGCTGTGGATTTGTTAGAAGTGCGAAGAAGTCATTCATCTCTGCTCTTCCGTTTCGAATTACAAACCCTACTGGCTCCTGCATAAATGAATTTGCCGCTAGAATCCATAACGCCGACATTAACGTTCCTAGTGAAACGAGCCAAATGCACATTAAATGAAGTTTCTTAGATAAGCGATCCCATCCAAAAATCCATAATCCTATAAAAGTGGATTCCATAAAGAACGCAAGTAACGCTTCAATTGCAAGTGGCGCTCCAAACACATCCCCTACAAACCGTGAGTATTCGGACCAGTTCATACCAAACTGAAACTCCTGAATAATCCCCGTCACAACCCCTACAGCAAAGTTAATCAGAAACAAATGCCCCCAGAACTTTGCCATGCGCTTATACATGTCGTCTCCTTTCACAACATAAAGCGTCTCCATAACGGCAACAAGAAACACAAGACCGATGGACAACGGAACAAACAAAAAGTGAAAAATAGTCGTCGATCCGAATTGTAGCCTTGCTAAAAATAGTTCACTCATACCAAGTCCCCCTCAATTCTTTCAAGTGATTGTTCACACATGCACAAAACAAAGCATGTACTTTCAATCACTATTTAGATAATTTCTCCTATGACATAAGTCGCTCTTAACTTCTTCTTAAGATTACATCAGACGTTAAAACGAGTGATGGGATGAATTTGAACGGTTTTTGTCTGTCGTGTGTGCGAATTTCGACAGTTGAATTAGAAAGAAAGAAAATTGTGAGGGATGTCACAGACTGAGAAAAAATGAGTATTAATTCGACAGAAAAGAACATTATTCGGGTGGTGCCAGGCACTTTTCCTCAATTAACCATTGCTTTATTTGGCGTATTTAAGCTATATTTGAATTTGTGTTTTCCAAATCAAAAGCGCTTTCATCGAGATACAATGAAGCTAGAGTAACTGGAGGCAAACGTTCAATGAAAATGTATTTATATCCCCTGCTTGTCATTATTGGAGCGAGTAGTTACGGGGTTGTATCCACTATTATTAAATTAGCAATGGGCAGTGGCTTTACTGCATCCGAAGCCGTTACAAGCCAATTTTTTATCGGTTTTGTCATTGCAGTGCTGATCTTTCTTATTACTAACCGACAAAAGCTAAGTTTCGCAGGTATTAAAATCCTAATTTTCGCGGGGGTTTTTACAGGCTTAACGAATATCCTCTACGGTCAATCATTAAATTATTTACCAGCATCCCTTGCTGTCGTATTGCTCTTCCAATTCACCTGGATCGGCATGTTGATTTCAAGTATTACGAAACGTCAGCTTCCAACTCGTATGGAAATGCTATCACTTATTATATTAATAGGTGGAACGATTCCTGCTGCTGGACTTTTGGATGCAGATTTATCCAACATCCCTTTTCAAGGCTGGTTATGGGGACTTGGAGCGGCACTTTGTTATTCGCTCTTTCTTTATTTTAATGGGAAAGCAAACGCTAAAATGAATACCTCAAACCGATTGGTCATCGTATCGTTTTTCGCATTCTTGGTGTCAGCAGTTTTTCAATCTCCAGAGATTATTTGGAACGGAACATTGCTGGCAGAAGGTCTTTGGATCTATGGAATTGCACTTGGCCTCTTTGGAATGATCATTCCTGTATTTCTATTTTCCATCGCCATTCCTAAGGTGGGCCTTGGAAAATCCTCCATTCTAAGTGCGATTGAACTTCCGATTGCTGTCATGGTTTCTGTCATCTTATTAAGTGAAACAGTATCCATTGTGCAAATTGCAGGTATTGTGATCATTATCATCGGCATGACGCTGCCAACTCTTTTCAGTGAACATATAAGCATTAGCAGGAGAAAAATAGTGGAACAACAATAATGAAAACACCTCATCCAATTTGGATGAGGTGTTTTTGATTTACTCTTCATTTGAATTCCATAGGTCCAACATTCATTTCAAACGACCCATCTTGATACAAAAGTGGTGATCGCTCCGTCCCACTTTTCGAATATTTCTCCACATGACTAACACTCATATCATGAGGATCAGTGAAATCAATCTTCGCAATCGCTACCCAATAAGCAAAGTTATTCTTTTCAAAAAGTGGAGACGTTACGTTTTGGCCCATTTGGTTATCAACAACTGCTTTTGCCTTCATAGATTTAAAGCTTCCTATTCCATTAGATACCGCACTATACGCAGAAAACAACACATACTTTAGCTCTGACGGTTTATGGACAACTACCGTTTCCTTTCCTGCTCCTTGTGCATCCCCATCTAACGTAATGTACGGTTCTTTATGCGCATGGCCGGGCGTCCTATAGTACACTTTTCCTTCCGTACCATCTTTCAGAACATAGAAGCAATACAAATCCAAGTCTTTCTTACTTTTCCATTCAAGCGTTGCAACTACTTTCTCTGACTTCCTAATAGAGATTGCCTCTTTTTTCTTTAACGTAACCGTTAGTGGAACCACCGCTTCCGGTGGCGACTGTATTGGCGGGTTAGGGGTTAATTGCGGCTTTTCTACCTGTTGTTCGCTACTTTCAACCTCAATGCCGAAATTCTCACAAAGGGCGGCTAATCCACCAAAGAAACCACTCCCAACCGCACTAAACTTCCAATCTCCATTATGTAGATAGAACTCTCCTACAACAATCGCCGTCTCTTTCGTTAATTCTTCCCCAAAAGTAAACGAAACGAGATTCTCTCCAGTCGATTTATCTGTCATACGAAGCGACAATGAAGATACTTGACCAAAATTCTTCCCTCTTTCTTCCCCTTCATGAATCGTTAAGGTAAAAGCGATTTTCCTAATGGAAGAAGACAACCCATTTAAAGATATGTGCGTTTCGTTTCGAAAATCTCCCTGCATGACTTGCTTCACACTTTGGTCAACACTTTCAGGCTGACCATAAAACAAGAAACTCTCATCACCACTGCATTTTCCTGTTTCATTTAAAAGAAACGCAGCTGCATCTACTTCAATTCCTGTATGATCATGCTGCCAATCTAGCGTTACAATTAGGTCCGATACACTTCTCCCTTTCGTAATCGGGACCTTTTGACCTCTACTAACAATCATTCGATGCCCTCCCCCTAATCTATTATTACCCTCTATCATTATACCTTATATTGGTAAGCAGGACGGTGGGACTGGAAAAACTGCTCCACTATGAAAATCCCTGGTGCCATTGTAAACAAACCCTAAACATATCTAAATATAGAAAAGGAAAATAGACAGACTTCCAATCATTAGTCCAGAGCTTATCGGTACTCTTCTAGAATATAAGAATGTGGTTCACTCCATCCATTGACTTTTTCATCAACTATTTTTATACTTAAGCAAGTAAATAGTATGTGTAGCAACTAAAAGGGAGAGTTCTCATGTGAAGCTATCATTTCAAGAATATATTAGTATTCAAATTCATAAAACGGATCTCAACCTGACTAGTTTTATTAAACAAAAATTAGAAGGGTTTAACTTAGCACCAGAACAAAATTTAATTATGCTACTGCTCTGGGAAAAGGACGGCTTAACGCAGAATCAACTTGCTCAAAAACTCGGTAAGGATAAAACAAATATTGCGAGAATGGCAACAAATCTTGAAAAAAAAGGGTTTATCAAACGAATAACGCCTTCCAACGATCGTCGTTCTCTACAACTTTACTTGACTACTGCTGGTAAAGAGCTCGGTGATAAGGTCCTTCCTATTTCAGAGGAGTTTGATGAGATCGTCTGCAAAGGGCTATCTCAACAGGAGATAAGAGAATTTGAAAGAATTCTTTCCAAAATCAATGAGAATGTACAAAACTCCAGATAACCTGGATGTTTTTCCCTAATAGTTGCTACAACAACCAAAAAGATGGAGGATTTATTTTATGGCTAATGTTTTATTCATCAAAGCGAATTCACGTCCGATTGATCAATCAGTGAGTGTAAAGCTTTATCATACGTTTTTAGAAAGCTATCAGAAAGCTCACCCTAACGATACCATTACAGAACTTGATCTCTACAAAGAAAATCTTCCATATTATAATACCGATCAAATTAATGGGATGTTCAAACTCTCTAAACAACTGGAGTTAACAGAAGAGGAAGTGGTTGCTACGGAACAAGTAAACCATTATTTACATCAATTCCTTGAAGCAGACAAAATCGTTATTGCATTTCCACTATGGAATTTTACGATTCCAGCTGTCCTGCATACGTATTTCGACTATTTGGGTCAAGCAGGGAAAACGTTCCGTTATACCGCTGAAGGTCCAGTCGGATTATTACCCGAGAAAAAAGTTGCCTTGCTAAATGCCAGAGGCGGTGTATATTCTGAAGGTCCTTCTCAAGCTTCAGAAATGGCCGTTAATTATGTTAAAACGCTAATGAATTTCTGGGGCATTGAGGATACAACCAGTATCATTATTGAAGGACATAACCAATACCCTGATCGCGCTGAGGAAATTATTGAAGATGGTCTTGAAAAAGCAACAACGCTAGCAGTTGGCTTTTAATTTATCCTATTAGGGAAGCCCCCTACCGAACATATCGGTAGGGGGCTTCTTATTGTAATTATCTTTAAACAGCAGGAGGCCCGAATTTCCCATTATGAAAATCACGGTATGCCTCTTTAATTTCTTCCATTGAATTCATAACAAATGGCCCATATTGAACAATGTCTTCTTTAATTGGAGCACCAGAATAGACTAAAATCCTAGTACGTCGACTCTTTGAAGTAATCGCCAGTTGACTTGATAGATTTGCACTTCCATGCTCCTCATAAGATAACGTGGCAGCTCCATGTTTTTTAAGGTTCACCTTCTCTGCTCCTAAGTCCACCTCGCCGCCCAGAACGTAGAGAAAAGCATTATGGTTTTCAGGAAGATGATGCGTGTAAGTAGCTCCCTCTTCAAGGGTAATCTCCGCTAACGTAATTGGCACTAATGAACGAAGTGGTCCTTCCTCGTCCAACAGATTACCGGAATAAACTCTTACGTTTCCGCCCTCTACATTTACTAATGGGGCATCTTCTCCATACACATTCTGATAACTTGATTCTGAGGTCTTTAAACCCTTAGGTAAATTCAGCCAAAGTTGGAGCGTGTGCGCTATATCATTGTCTACGCCTTCTTCAGCATGCCTTGCTCCACCCCCAGCATTCATATACTGAACATCACCAGGCTCAAGAATTTCTCTAGCCCCACCGTTATCAATATGTTCCAATCTCCCATCGATAACATACGTAATCGTTTGAAAGCCACGATGAGGATGATCTGAAAAAGTTCCTCTTTTAAACCAATCCTCTGCCATCAGAATAAACGGGTCAAAATCAGCCGAACGATCCGGAGGCAGTACCCAGCCTTTCTGAACAGCAGGAAATTGACCTTCTTCATATGACACATACCAGTGATCTTTTACACTTCTTTGAAAAAGTTGATTTGATGAAGTCAATTTACTCCACTCCTTTTTTTAATACTATTGTAAGGATAACACCTATTAGTTGCTATAGCATCTAATAGGCATCAAACGACTCCACACATTCATCATTTTTCATAATAATGTCGATCTTTGCCACTTTGTCCTCTACACCTTGTCCAAGAAATCATACATATAAATATCCAGCAAAGTTTTTCAGCTGGCTCACTAAAGACTTCATAAAGAAGGAGGTAGGAAAAGTTGAGTGAATTGAAAACTATTCTGTCTGATGGATTAAAAAAGGAAAATCGAAATACTTTGTTGGATCTTCTTTTATCAGATGTACTAAAGAAGAACGGGGTTTCAGAAAAGGAATTAAATTTATCAGTTGAACAAAAACAAAAAATCAAAGATGTATTTGCAACTATTCAGAAACAGGTTGATCAAATAACAAAATAAAAAGGAGTTTTTTATATGAGAGACGTTTGGGTACGCCGTGTAGACTGTGGAAAGCCGGTTAACACGACTAACAATAATACGAAAGTTACTAGACAGTGGAACGCACTTGATGCTTCATGTTGTCATCCATCTTTTGCAGATAAAACCATTGAGCAGGAAGCAACGGAAACTTCTAAAACGGTTCAGTATTCAGAGGAATCGATTACAATTGTAGATTCATGTGATATTAATATTTCTTCAACTGACTTACAAGCTGCTATTTCACTTCAAGTTGCTCTTCAAGTTGCAATTGGGTTAGTACTAAGCATCTCACTTGGAGATAACGAGCAAGCTGACCAAATTGCTCAAGAACTGTTCCAAAAAATTTCAGTAAAACAAATCAATCGCCAGCACACATTTATTGAAAACTCAAGAAATGTCACGATTGCTACGACAGATGCTGACCTGACGATTAACATTCAAGTATTGCTTCAAGTATTAGTTGCATTATTGGTAAGACTTGATATTCTATAATTGGCATCCATATCTAACACTCCATTAAAGTGTTCGGATATTACTCCCCGGAATATAAGATACCAATTATCGTTTTCAATGAGTCTATCAAATTAAAAGCTCAATAATTTATAAAGCTACGCTCGGATTTTTCAGTGCGTAGTTTTTATATTGTATTCTCCCCTAATTATTTAAGTTACTAGATATCAATTTAATTATTAATATCTAGTCCTTAAGTTACAAATAAAGCGCTTCCTCTTTGTTTTCTTAATTCAAAATTAATTCATATCGAACATTTACTTATTCCATATCTTATAAAATTAATCCATAATTTACATTTTTATGTTTATTAACTGGGAATTAAGGGGTAATATGTCATAGTATATAAGTTTCATTTTTTGACAATGTGTGCATTTATCCTATCAAGTTATTACAAATTATGCTAATTATATATAGGAAAGACTCATGCATTTCTAAAGGTATAATGCACACATTACTAATTTAAGAGGAGTGATTGTGAATGGCAGGACAAATTCGAGTAACCCCAGAAGAACTAGAAAGTATGTCTCACCGTTATTCAGCAGAATCAGACAAAGTTGGAGAACAAGTGAATAGCTTAAATGAAATTATGGGTCAGCTTAAAGGAATGTGGGAAGGTGAATCAAGTCGTGCTTTCGAAGAACAATACGAAGCGCTTAAACCTTCATTTCATCAAATGCAACAACTGTTAGAAGAGGTTTCTACACAGCTTAAAAGTACAGCTAGATCTCTTGATGAAGCTGACAACCAAATTGCTAATCAAATTCGCGGATAAGCGACAAAGAATTGATCGGGAGCGCTTAGGCGCTCCTTCCTTATGAGGTGAACAATATGTATATTGAAGTAACTGTTGATCTTCAACGTTATAAAAAAGGTCGTTTTCTTGACCTCAGGCTATCAAACTATCATTCAGTGAAAAAACTTATAGAAATTGTGTGCCAAACCGAACAAATCGATACTCCTCCTCTTCAGACGCAATGGATCCGCCTTATGAATAAGCATAAAGTTGTAGCCGCTAATGAACGTTTGATTGATGCTGGAATTATGACAGGAGATCGTATTGAAATACTTTGAAGGAGATCACTGCCATGTCAACTCAAATGGAACCTTATCTTGAAAGCCAAATAGATGCAAAGATCATACATGAAAAAGAAGCTATCACTTTTCTTTTTCAGAAAGAAAAAATTAAATTTGATGAATTAGCAGAAATTCATTTCCTAAGCGAGATGGATACTGGAATTCCCAAAACAATCGATATAAATGAAGATGAAGTAAGCATTCAGCACACGCTTTCGCCTTCAATTACTACACTTCCAGACCGGTTGAAAGAAATGAACGAGAGTGACCGCCTTGCAAGTGCCTATCAACTCGTTCAAAAAGTGAAGGATCACCGCTATACACGTTTAAACTTGATTGTTTGTCCAGAAAATCTGGTCCTGGATCAGGGATTAACACCATATTTTCTTCATTTTGGTGTAAAAGAAAGCCTTCCTCCATATGAAACCGATCCCGAACGTGTTCTGAAAGAAACCCGAGCGACCGTTGCCGCAATGATAAATCCAGCGCAATCATTTGAACAATACCTATATTATTCGGACACGCTTACACTATCAAAAGAACTAAAACAAGTGCTTCAAGCCAAAACCCTTCATGAGCTTCACCCAATCATACAATCACAGATTGATCACTTACATACGAAAGAATCTGAATTTATTAAAGTGAAGAAAAAGAAATGGAAAACAAGTCGATATCTCCTTTTAGGTGTATCAATTTGCTTATTACCTGCTTTACTTTACTCCCTTTACTCGTTATTTCTACTTCAACCAAAGCAGGAGAATATCGTTCAAGCACAAGAAAACTTTTTAACAAATGAGTACAGCGAAGTGGTCAATTCGCTTCAGTCTTATGAGATTGATGATATTCCTAAGGTGACGCAATATCAGCTTGCCCTCTCCTACATCATTAATGAATCTTTAACGGATGAGCAAAAAGAGAGTGTCCGGAATACAATCTCTCTCCAGTCTGATCCGAAGTACTACGCGTATTGGATTCATATTGGGCGAGGCGAAGCAGAACAAGCTTTAGAAATCGCTCGGTATCTCGAGGATCGTGATTTACTCATGTATGGCATTCTAAAGCGTAAAGAACAGGTAAAAGCAGACTCAGACCTAGTGAGCGAGAAGAAACAGCAAATGATCAATGAGTTAGAGCAAGAATTTGAAGAATATGAAGCCGAAATAAAAAAACAGCAGGAAGAAGAACAAAAAGAGCAGGAAAAAACAAATCAGGAAGAGACAAATAATGTGGACGTACAAGATGAAAAAAAGCAAGATGAACAGAAAAAAGAAGAGAAGTAGATTGGAGGTGAACGAATGGAACAAGTATGGGTATTCTTTCGTGATACGTATCAAACGATGGAACTAGATAGGGAGTCAAACCACCCGATTACAATCGGTGCAAATATTAATCACTCATTTACTATTCCTTCTTCCAAATTGGATGAACATGTCTACTCTATTAAGTATAGTGATCAAAACTACCAGTTATTTAAAGATAGCCACGAACTGATGACAATCACCCTAAACGAGCGTGCCACCTTTCAACTAGGCGATGAAGAAATTGCAATTATGATCACACCGAAAGCAACGAAGCATGTCTATTATGTTGGTGACCAAACAGAAATTACTTTTTCTAAAGCTTTATCTGAGGTTCAATTGAAGCACCTTCCAGAGGACGTTAGCCTAACCCTTTTCCGCGATAGGAAGGATTGGACGGTTAACGCCTCAAGTAAGACAACCGCTTACCAAAATGGTTCCCACTTACATAGCAAATCAACCTTTCAGATCGGCGATGTGCTTTTCTTTGAGATGATGTCAGTATCGTTACTAGCTGAAGATATGATTGAAATATTTAGTCCAATAGGATTTGAAACCTCTCTACCAAAGGCTTCCATCCCTTCTTCAGAAATGAAGAAAAAATATCCGAATTATCGTCGCACACCAAGGATGATGTATGAACTACCTGAGGAAAAGATTGATCTTTCCTTCCCTACTCAGGAGTCGGATCGAAACAATCGAAGCTTATGGATGATTATCCTTCCACCTTTAATGATGTTGATCGTGATGGGGTTAGTCGCCATTCTTATTCCTAGGGGAATCTTTATTCTGATTTCTGTAGTGATGTTTGCAACCACACTTGTTACCTCAACTGTGCAATATTTCAAAGATAAAAGTCATCAAAAGAAAGCAAAAGCACGAAAGAAACGAATCTACAAAAGATATCTTGAAGATAAACGACACGAACTGCATGAATTGGCTCAAAAGCAACGTAAAGTGCTTACGTTCCACTTCCCTAGTTTTGAGCATATGAAATATTTAACAGAGCAAGTGGCCGATCGCTTATGGGAGCGTAACCTTGAAAGCCCGGATTTCCTTCAATTTCGTCTAGGAACTGGAACGGTTCCGGCAAGCTATAAAATTTCGGTTAATTCAGCAGATATGTCCACACGAGAAATGGATGAGCTATTGGAAGAATCACAGAATCTGAAACAAGTTTATAATGAACTGCATTCGCTTCCGATTACCGCAAACTTATTTCAAGGTGCAATTGGTCTAATTGGAAAAGAATCTGTTGTAAAGAATGAACTCCATCAAATCATTGGACAGCTCGCCTTTTTTCATAGCTATCATGACGTTCGGTTTGTCTTCATTTTTCATGAGGAAGAATATGCCGAATGGGAATGGATGAAATGGTTACCGCACTTTCAAATGCCTGGATCATTTTCAAAAGGGTTTATATATAATGAGCAAACCCGAGATCAGCTCCTATCATCAATTTATGAAATGATACGTGAACGGGATTTAGAAGAAGATAAAGAAAAGCTACGCTTTTCACCACATTACGTATTTGTTGTTTCGAATCACAACTTAATCTCAGACCATGTCATTTTAGAGTATCTAGAAAATGAACATACGCATCTCGGCCTTTCTACAATTTTTGTTGCGGAAGCAAAAGAGAGCCTCTCCGATCATATTCATACGCTCATTCGCTACATCAACAAAAACGAAGGTGATATTCTTATTCAAGAGAAAAAAGCAGCTGAAATTTCATTTGAACTTGACCATCACAAACAACATAACAATGAACATTTTTCTCGAATGCTAAGAACACTTAATCACCAGCGAGGCATTACGAATTCTATTCCTGATAAAGTTTCCTTCTTACAAATGCTGAATTTGGAGGATATTGACGAGTTACCTATTTCAACTAACTGGGTGACAAATCAGTCCTCGAAGTCGCTTGCAGCCCCAGTAGGACTTAAAGGACGACAGGATGTTGTGGAATTAAATCTCCATGAAAAAGCCCATGGCCCCCACGGCTTACTTGCCGGAACAACTGGGTCTGGTAAAAGTGAATTTTTGCAAACATACATTCTTTCACTTGCGGTTCATTACCATCCACATGAAGTGGCATTTCTATTAATTGACTATAAGGGTGGCGGAATGGCTCAGCCATTTAAACAAATTCCTCACCTGCTAGGAACAATTACAAATATCGAAGGAAGTGAAAATTTTAGTACCCGTGCACTCGCTTCCATTAAAAGCGAATTAAAGAAACGACAAACGATTTTTGATCAGTATGAAGTGAGTCACATAAACGACTATACAGTCCTTTATAAAAATGGTGTAGCAGATGAACCGATGCCTCATCTCTTCTTAATTTCAGACGAATTCGCTGAATTAAAAACAGAAGAACCTGAGTTCATTAAAGAGCTTGTCAGCGCAGCTCGAATTGGCCGGAGTTTAGGCGTTCATCTCATTCTTGCCACGCAAAAACCTGGTGGTGTCATTGATAATCAGATTTGGAGTAACGCTCGATTTAGAGTTGCACTAAAAGTACAGAATGTTGAAGATAGTCGTGAAATCTTAAAAAATGGTGATGCGGCATCACTTACCGTTACAGGTCGAGCTTACTTACAGGTTGGGAACAACGAAGTTTATGACTTATTCCAATCTGCCTATAGCCGAGCGACATATATGGAAGATACTTCAGATATGGAAGATGAAGTTGCATTAGTAACGGATCTTGGCCTCGTCCCACTATCAGAACTTTCTTCTTCAAAAGAAAGTAAGAAAAAGAAGCAAAGTGAAATTGAGGTTATTGTAGATAAAATTGTAGATGTTCAGCGAGAGCTTGGCGTTAGAAGGCTATCGAGTCCATGGCTTCCACCACTGGAGAAACGTTTGTATCGTCATGATTTTAACTCTGACAAACAAAGCATATCACTCGCTTTATTAGATGAACCAGAAAAACAATCTCAGTCTCCGTATGATTATGAATTAATCAAAGATGGGAACGTAGGTATATTTGGGTCATCAGGATTTGGAAAAACGCAAACGATTTTAACGTTACTTATGGGGATCGCCTCTACCAATACGCCTGAGGAAGCACAATTTTACATCCTGGATTTCGGAAACGGTGGTTTATTATCAATTAAGAATTTGCCTCATACTGGCGACTACTTCTTAATCGATGAAGAGAAGAAACTAAATAAATTACTTAAATTTATTCAAGAAGAATTTTCAAGGCGGAAACGACTCTTTCAGCGTGAAGAAGTTAGCTCGATTACAATGTACAATCGACTTAATGAAAAGCCTCTTCCTCTTCTCTTCATTACAATTGATAACTATGACCTCGTTAAGGAAGAGTTGATGGATCTTGATCCGATATTCACGCAATTTGCACGAGATGGGCAGTCGCTTGGTATTTATCTCATCTTAAGTGCAACCCGACTCAACTCTGTACGTCAGGCGCTTATGAATAATCTAAAAACAAAAATTGTTCATTATTTATTAGATAACTCAGAAGCTTACACCATTCTTGGAAGAATTCCTTTTGCTCCTGAAGCTATTCCAGGTAGAGCCATTATGAAGAAAGAGAAAACACATTTTGGTCAAATTGTGTTACCTACTAAAGGCGAAGATGATTACGAACAGCTTGCATCCTTAAAAGATGAAGTCCAGATGCTTCAAGAGAACTATCATGATGCAAACAAACCAGAAGCCATTCCAATGTTGCCTACAGAACTTACTTTTAAAACGTTCAAAACGTATATTCCAGCATCGTCCAAAAGCGCTTATCCAATTGGATTGCATGAAGAAACGGTAAAGCCTGTTTCTCTCTCTTTTGCTCAGACCTCCCATTGCCTCGTGCTTGGACAGGCCCAAAAAGGAAAGACGAATATCATGCGTCTACTTACACAGCAAGCAATACAGCAAGAAGAAAATCGTATAGCCGTATTTGATTCAATTGATCGTGGGCTTTTTCATTTAAAAGACGAAGAGAAAACAACTTATCTAGAAACGAAGGAACAAGTTGAAGAATGGCTCGAAGATGTCTTAACAGAATTTAAATCTCGAGAAAATTCCTATTCTGAAAGTATGAATAACAATGAGCCGCTCCCTACATTTTCGAGGATACTCCTCTTCATAGATGGATATGGCCGTTTTTCTCAAACAATCGGATCTGTCCTCCAGGATCAAATCACATCTATGATGAAGAACTACAGTCATTTAGGCTTAAGTATTGTAGCATCTGGGAGTAGCAACGAATTAACAAAAGGTTATGACCCGCTAACAGTTGAATTAAAACAAGTTCGCCAAATCATTTTATTAATGAAGAAATCCGATCAAACTCTTATCAATCTTCCTTTTGATCGGAAAGAGCCAGATATTAAAGCTGGGTTTGCTTATTATGTGCAAAGTGAAAGCGCACAGAAAATTCAGGTACCACTTGTGCAAATAGAAAGGAAGGTACATGCGTGAAAGAGAAAAAAAGCATCTTTAAACTCATACTCGTGACAGCGATCATATTAGTTCTTCCACTCATTTACTTTACTTCGATTGGAGAAAATCCAATGAAAACGAAAGAGAGTGCGACGAAAACCATTGCTGTCATTAATGAAGATACCGGAACCGAAGAAGACGATGAAACCGTAAAATTTGGAAATGACGTCCCTCCACTTCTTAAGTCTGAATCGGAATACAATTGGGAAGTCGTTGGACGCAGTGCGGGAGAAAATGGTTTAAACAACCAAAAGTACGATGCCGTTGTGTACATCCCTTCCACTTTTTCTGAGAAGATTCTAACGTACGATGAAAACCAGCCTGAGCAAACAAAATTAGAATACACTGTACAAAATCAACTAAACGCTATTAATAAAGAGAAAGTATTGCTTGAACTTGAACAAGCAACAAATCGTGTCAATACGAAGATGTCTTCTCTTTATTGGAACTACGTCTCAAATGATCTCGTGAACATCCAACAAGAATTTGATCAAATCGTAGAGAAAGAAAAAGCTTTCCAGCAAACGATGCTTTCCTTTTATACACCTAGTTCCAAAGATTTAGCTCAGCAGATGGAGCAACAAGTTTCAATGCTTGCCACTCTACAATCAACTTCAAAAAATGCTGAGGAACGTGCAGCAGATCAAACCGATACAATGGAAGGCTTTCAAGAAAATCTAACAAACTTTGTTACTTATACAAATGACTATCGCGAATATCAGCAGAAGCAACAAGAAATTCTCGAACAAATTCAAGCCGATTCAGTCGCTTCCATATCACAGGCGACTGAAATGCCTCAGCCTATGTTTAGGAACAACAAAGAATTGTTTGAAGGTAAGTCTGAGAGCGTTCTTGAAAACATGTCTCAAGTTGAAAATCAAATGATTCAGCAGCAAGAAATGTTTGCTGGTCTAAAAGAGCTTCGATATAACCAAGTTGAGCGTCAGGTTAATGATTTCTATACCCTACAAGAACGTATTCTTAATTACTATCAGCAGCTAAAAGATTCAATGATTTTAAATGAACTAGAAGGTGAAATCGCAACGCTAAGTAATAAGCTCGGTGATGGAGATGAGATTGTTATTCCCGATGATCCTGAACTTCCAGAAGTACCTGAAGATCCAGAAGAACCGGGTGATCCAGAAGATCCGGGTGAAGAAGAAGATCCAACTGAAGACCTTATGAAACTTCTAAAAAGCTTACAGGATGAAGAGCCTCCTGTGATTGATGAAGAGGGAGAAACAAACGGTCCTACCCCAGTTGATTTAAGTGCAGAACGGAACGAACTATTAGCCATTGCTCAAGAAATTGTAACGCTCCAAGAGACGCTAATTTCGCTTGAGGAGCCTAAAGTAGAAGACTTGCAAACAGCATCAACTAAACTTCTAACTCTTAATGACCGTATAAAGCAAACTGAACAACAGCTGCTTGCTAAAGAAGGCGGCGAAAATCCACTTGATGGTGAATTAGAAGAATTAAAGAAGCTCATTGAAACACTAACGACAGAGAATAAAAGTTTACTGAAACAAATTGAAGAACTAACAAAGGAAGTCGAGAAGCTAACGCAAGAAAATGAAACGCTCTCGTCTCAAAAAGAAACGTTAATGGAACAAGTTGACGTGTTAAAAGAATCCAATACTGAACTAAAAGACTTGCTTGTAATGGTATCTGATAAAATTTATCGAATCTCCGAAGGAATTAACGAGAAAGAAAACGCAATACTAGCATCACCTGCTTTATCACAAGCTAGAAAAGATTCGTTATCGGTCTATTTCCAACGTCCCATTAAAGGGGCAAACTTAACGGATGTTCTTCAATATTACGCCTATTTAGATCGTTACGAGGCAACGCTTAATAGCATGCTTTCCAAGAACAAAGTGAAGGAAACTGTTCTGCAAGACAATGACCTTCGTGAAGAAGTCAATAGCATGTTAGAACTAACGAATAAAGAAGAAGGTCAATGGGATGCAGTTGGTACTCAGGTACCGAAAACAAGCGATGCTCTCACGACACTACAGGATGATTTTACTGTCTTTTTAGCAGACTATAAAAATGTCCTCGACACACAGCAAACAAAATTGCTTGAAAGCTTGAATGGCATTGAAGAAGAAGCTGACAATGTTCTAAATCAAATGCAACAGGCTCAGCAGCAATCACCTGACGAATCTGCACAGGGAACACAAATTATGAGTAATCACGATCAGGTGAAGAGCCAAATGGGATCGTTATATAATTGGATGGATTCAATTGAAGATAGTCAATCTGAGATATTATCGTACACAGATGAACTCCAATCTAGAGTAGCTGAAGTGCAAACAGATGCCAACACGCTAAACAACAAGTGGGAAACGAACGTAGCTTCTACCCTTATGATCCGCGATGACGTCTTTAACGTTATGGGGAATGCCTTTGTAGATGGTCAATCCAATGATTATGTCTATGATTTTCTTGCTACCCCAATTGATGTCACAGGAAGCGTCTTTACCGACAAGAAAGACACAAACCTTCCACCTGTTGTTATTTTATTCATTATTCTCTTAAGCAGCTTGTTAATTGGTTATGCAAGCTACTATTTCCAGCATGGTCCATGGTGGTTACAAAGTATTTTATTTTTAATGCTTACTAGTATTGTAGGGCTTGTGATTAGCCTCTACAGTTTATCGATTTATCCATTAGGAAACGATCGTTCGATGGAATGGACCATCTTTACAATCTTACTATTATTAAGTTGTGCAGCGTTCATTCGCGTAGCCTTTATGAGTCACCATTTAATCGGATGGCTTGTTACCGTTGGCCTCGTCGCTTTGTTTGTCACGCCTTTACTTGCTCTTTCAACACCAAACTTTAGCTTTACTGACCCAATGTCTCGCGTGTATATGTCTATCCAGAACAGTACTCAAACGCTCTTTTCAGAAGGCGCGATGATTTTATCCGGTATTTTGATCGTTCTGATTATTCTTCAATACGCTCTAAACAAGCGATCAAGGATACAAATAAAAAAGGATGAGGCTCATGAAGCCTAAAATAATCGTTCTGTTCGCATTGGTATTCCTCTGCTGTCACATCATTCCAGTAGCAGCAGAGGTTAACACGGATATCAACGAGCTATTGCCAAATGAATACAAAAAGAACAAATTCAAGAAAAACACTGATTTAATTCATGATTCATCAAACATGAAAGAAATGGAAGAGATATCGAAAGAACAGCAAGCCATTTCTTTTACTGGCGAAAAAGTTTTTAACCCAGACGATACTCGAAATGAATTATTTCTCTCAATGAGTAATGAAAATAGTACCATTAAAGATAAAGCTGAGAACCTTAACCTTTTCTCAAAATCAGAGACTACAGCTTTTGCTTCGAATAGCTCTATCGAAACAACATCATCCTCTTTTCAACTCTTGATTGGAATTTTAATAGGAGTTTGTATCGTTGTATTGATCATTGTATTAACGATCTATCATCGCCTTTCTTCATCCAAAAACTAACCGCACAGAAAAAGCTACGGTCCTCTTATTAGGAGGACCGTAGCTTTTTCCATTTAGATATTTTATCGATGTAACAATTCTTCAATTTCCTTCATGACCTCAAAAGCACCATCACTATGGTTAGAAGGAATGGCGATCTTATATCCACTCTCTGGATAATAAGCAGAATGAAAGCTCACTCCTGGATCATAGCCCATCACATGGTATTTTAGATGACGGCCCTTCCGATTGTTTATCCAAACGCCGTAACCATAGCCTACCCCTTCTTTTACATCGACATGGGTAGTTAATAATTCTTTTGTAAGACCTTCATTCAATAATCGAAAAGCAATGAGAGCTTCCCAGAATTTCACCATGTCAGGTGCTGTTACAAATGCGCCTCCGTCAGATCCACCAATTATCGGGATGGCATACGTATTCGTCCTCCAAGAGCCGTCACTCTCATCAATATAGCCTAGTGCTGTATTTTGCGGAAGACGATCTAAAGAGAAATAACCTGAATCATTCATTCCTGCGGGCTTAAAGATGTTTTCTTCAACATAACGTTGAAAAGTCATTCCAGTTTGCTGCTCGATAATTAAACCTAGCACGATATATCCTGCGTTATTATACCGAAATGCTTCTCCCGGCTGATCGACCATTTCATCATTTTGAAACAGTGGCAGAAAGTCCTGAAGCCTTTTTAGTAGATACATTGGCGTCTGCTTCCAAAGATCTTCAAAGTCTTCCATGACATCCTCATCAAAATAGTCCGGAAGACCCGATGTATGGGTTAACAGGTGATGAATCGTCATATTCTCATTTAAATGAGGAAAAGACACATTCAGACAGTCACTTAGCTTTGTTTCAAAAGATAATCGCTCGTTTTCTACTAACTGAGCAATTGCTATTGCTGTAAACAGTTTGCAACCTGAGGCAATTCCAAATCTCGTAGTCACGTTATTTAATTGCTGTTCTACGCGATTGGCATAGCCAGCAGAAAAGTTGTATTCTATTTCACCTTTTTTAACAACAATAGAACCTGAAAAACCACGATTCCTTATTTGCTGGTCAATAACTTCTTTTTGAAAAAACAACTTCACTAACACCTCTTCGCATTTTTCTACTAAACTTTAACTTTCTATTAAAATTTGCTATTCCCTTTTCTACTCTGATAATTGAGACTACGGAAGTTATTACTTCATTTGTTAATAGTCCAATATAACTATAAATTCAAACTTTTCTATATCTTAAGATAATGAAAACGACTCATGAGTTTCATGCATCTTCCTTATATAATTGTAAATAGATTACATATTAGGAGGAATTTATTTGAGAAAAAAGTTTCTTGCCCCATTTGTTGTGACAACTGCTTTAATCACCGCCTCACTTCCGTATCATAATGTTCTAGCTGAACAGCCTGCTCAAGTGGAAAATCATGCTAAGCAATGGAACGAGAAAGCAAACGTTCCCCTATTTGTAAAAGAAAAACAAGCAGTCAAGCGTTCCTCTACTTCTTCTAATGATGCCTTAACCTTCCTGCAACAAAATAAAGAAAAAATAAAGATTAAAAATCCAAAAGCAAACTTAAAACAGAGCAACTCCGTCAAAGATGAGTTAGGCATGACCCATGTTAGATTTAATCAAACAAAGAATGGTGTACCGGTAGAGGGTGCAGAGATTATTGTTCACTATAATCAGGACAATGAAATTACCGTCGTAAACGGAGCTTATAATGAAGAAGTTGAAGTAAGTAAATTCGATACATCCCCAACACTTTCGACAGAAGATGCCCTGGAGGTCGCAAAATCTTCTACAAGTGCTCCTTCTAATTTGGATCAAGTTCCGACTTCTGAGTTAGTGATTTACCCTTTCGAAGGTAAAAATCATTTAACCTACAAAGTGAATGTAAACTTCTTAGGTGATGAACCTGGTAACTGGTTTGTATTTGTTGATGCAACTTCTGGTAAAGTTGTGGATCAATACAACGCCATTATGGACGCAGGACAGTATAAAACTCAAACCGGTACTGGTACAGGTGTACTTGGTGATCATCGCCTTCTTCACGTGACAAAAAGTAAAGCTGAAAAAGAAGGGATGATTTTTCAACTAGCTGACTATAGTCATGATGGATTAGAAGGAATACTCACCTATGATTACTCTAAAAACTACCTTGATTTATTTTCTAATAACAGTGCTGCATTTAAATCTGAATTTGCAGAACCTGCTGTTGATGCTCATTATAATTCTGAACAAGTCTATGATTATTACTTAAGCGAGCATGGACGTAACTCACTCGACGGTAATGGAATGCCGATTCAATCGGTTGTTCACTATGGCGATAATTACAATAACGCATTCTGGAACGGAACTTACATGGTTTATGGCGATGGTGATGGCGAATTTTTTATTCCCCTCTCTGCTAGCCTGGATGTAGCAGCACATGAAATGACTCACGGAGTAACATCTAATTCAGCTAACCTCATTTACCGTTTCCAATCAGGCGCGCTGAATGAAGCGTTCTCAGATATCTTTGGTGCATTAATCGAAGACTCAGACTGGGAGATTGGAGAAGATATCATGGCACCTGCTGCTGTAGCGGATGGACGCACCTCACTTAGAAGCTTAAGTAATCCGAGTAAATACCCAGTTGGGACGGCTTACGTGCCGTATGGGAATGGTGAAGGTAATTATCCTTCTCATATGGACGAATTCTATGACCTTCCCGCTAGCTTAGATAATGGTGGCGTTCATATTAACTCTTCTATTATTAACCATGCGGCTTACTTAACCGCGCAGGAGATCGGCCGTGATAAGCTTGGACAAATCTATTATCGTGCACTGACACAGTACTTAACGCCTACATCAGATTTTAGTGATGCCCGTCAAGCGATTGTCCAATCAGCTGTTGACCTATATGGAGAAAATAGCACTGAAGTGGTAGCAGCCAGAGGTGGATTTGATTCGGTAGGAATTATGGAATAGCAAGGTTCATAAAAAACAAGCATGCAGAATTTGTCTTCATGCTTGTTTTTCTATGATAGATGTGTTTTACGTATCTAAAAACCCTTTGCCTTTTAATTGTTTCATAGACGTGATGAAATGTAACAGTAATTTTCCTGTATTCGTTAAATCTTTTAAATCAATTACTTCATAAGGAGAGTGCGTATACCTTGAAGGAATAGAGACGCCTCCAGTCGCGATCCCTTCTCCCGTCATATGGATCGCCCCCGCATCAGTACCAATTCCCATAAAAAGCTCCTCTTGATAAGGAATTCCTTCCTCTTTCGCTACACTGATTAGCTGTTGGCTAACTAAGGGATTTGAAATGAGTGATTTATCAGCAAGTTTAATACATGGCCCGCCGCCCAATTTTCTTGTTCCTGTCATGATGACATCATATGTATCACTTGTTGGGGTTGTATCTACAGCAATCGCAAAGTCAGGCTTTACCTTTGCTGCTACCACAGAAGCTCCTCTTAATCCAACTTCTTCTTGCACGGTAAAAGCGAGATAGACATCTCCTCGTTCATTTTTATCCTCTTGTAGTTTACTGATTAATTCAATGAGTATGGCCGTCCCAGCTCGGTCATCTAAAGCCTTCCCCATTGCTTTTGGAGCATATTCTGGCCCTACTTTTTTCAACTGAGTTCCGTAACTTATCGGTTGACCGACTCGAATACCCAGGGCGGCCACTTCTTCCTCATTTAAAGCACCAATGTCGATGTACAACTCCCTATGACTGCTAACTCTTTTAGGATCATCCCACTTAACATAATGAGCAGATATCGTCCCGATGACACCATGTACTGGACCGTTGTCCGATTTAATAACAACTGGTTGAGATAAGAGAATGCGGTTATCGAAGCCCCCAACTACTTCAAACCGTATAAGCCCATTCGATTCAATTTTCTTGACGACAAAGCCAATTTCGTCTGAATGAGCAGCAATCATGAGAGAAGGGTAATCGGAGTTACCATTCATTTTAGCTATGATGTTTCCTAGTGCATCCACTTTACATTCATCAACTTCATCCTTGATAAGGTGAAATACTTTCCTTTGAATGTTCTGTTCAAAGCCAGAGGGGCCAATTGTATCGCATAACTCTTTTAATAAAGTAAACATAAAATAGCTCCTTTTCTTGGAAAATTCCCATAAGGAGAAGCACCTCTTTCATGGAAGTGCTTCTCTCATCTTATTTTGTCAAATACACATTCCAGAACGCATCATCATTCATCGGATGTGGCTCATATCCTTGTACGTAAGACATCTTAGCAAGAGGTGGTGTTGTATGACCTATAAGAGCCCACGGTGCATCCTCATAAAAGACTTCTTGAGCCTCTTTATAGAGCTTAGCTCGCTTTTCTTCATCAAAAGTTGTTCGTGATTCTAGTAAAAGATCGGTAAATTCATCACTCTTATAAAAAGCTCGGTTATTGGCAGGCTTAGTTGCATTTGTTTTACTTAAGTTAGGGAATAAGAAGTTATCTGGATCTGCCATGACCCCTGTCCATCCAAACAAAGCCATATCATGCTCTCCATTACTTGTCTTATCTAGATAAGTGGCCCATTCATAGGTTTGAATTTCTACCTCTACGCCAACTTCAGCTAAATCCGATTGGATCGCTTCCGCAATCTTTAACGGCTGGGGCATATATGGTCGAGGATTGCTCATCCCCCAAAGTTCGGTTTTAAAACCATCTTCAAAACCTGCCTCCGCTAACAATTGTTTCGCTTTCTCAGGATCATACTCATACCCTTCTATATCCTCATTGTATCCCCAAAGAGAAGGTGGAATTGGATTAACGGCTTTTTCAGCCATACCGTTATAAAACGCATCAATAATCGAATCTTTATTAATCGCATAGTTTAATGCCTTCCGTACTTTTGGATCATCAAACGGTTCTTTTTCCATATTGAATGCTAAATAACCAATGTTAAAGCCTGGCCTTTTAATCAAATCAAGATTACCATCAGCCTCAACAGCTCCAGCATCATCAGGACTTAGTCCGTCAATCATATCAACTTCGCCAGTTTGTAAGGCCGTAAATCGAGAAGAATTGTCTGGTATCACTCTAAAGATGAGCTGATCTAGATGAGGAATATCTTTCACATAATAATCTTCATTTTTCACAAGTTGAATCTTGTCATTTCTTGACCAGCTTTCAAATTTAAACGGACCAGTTCCAACCGGATGTTCATTAAAAGTATCACCATATTTTTGAACTGCTTCTGGGCTCGCAATACCAAACATCGGTATCGCCAAATAACTAATAAAAGGCGCGGTCGGTTCTGTTAATTTTATTTCGACCGTATACTCGTCCAAGGCTTTAACATGCTGAATCTTATGGTCTTTATCCCCTTTAAATCCACCATACAGGAAAGAATAGTATGTAAACTCTCCATTATGTTCAGGATGATTAGGGTCCATCCATCGCTCAAAATTGTAGACAACCGCATCCGCATTAAAATCCGTTCCATCATGGAACTTTACGCCCTCACGAAGTTTCAATGTCCACGTTAACTCATCTTTTCCAAGCTCATACTCTGTCGCGAGACCCGGTTGGAGTTCTAAATTTTCATCATACTTAAATAACGTCTCAAAAATATTGTGAGTTACTCGAGTGGATTCACCATCAGTCACATTAATCGCATCCAATGATAACGAATCTGCCCCTCTAGCAAAAATAAGCGTGCCACCATCTTTAGGTTCTCCACCATCACCTGAATCAGAAGCTGAATTATTTCCTCCAGAACAAGCCGTCATCAGTACAAGCACAAGTGTCAAAACGGCTATGATACCTTTTTTCATCTTTACTCCCCCTATTATTTGTACTTATCTCCCTAAAGGATGTCGTGCGTATTTTTAAAAATGTCAAATTGATAGGTTGTATTCACCTTTCGAATCCCTGGTATGTCATAAAGTTTGTATACCATAAGCCGAATATCTTCTTGATTCGGTAAATTCGTTTGAATCATTAATGGATATTCTCCAGACGTAAGCGTAATATAGCGAACCTCTTTATATTCCTTCATGACTGCCACAACCTCTTGCAGGCGGCTCGGTTCAACGTCTACTTGAAAAATTGCTGCCACTTTCACCCCCACCGCTACCGGATCCACAATGCCGACAACTTTGAGAACCTCAGCATCGACTAGCTTCTTATATCTCAAGCGAACTGTTTTCTCTGTTACTTGTAACTCTTCAGCAATATCTTTGAATGACATGCGACCGTCGTGCGATAAACAAACAATTAATCCTCTATCAAGCTCATCTAATTCCATCTCCCTTACCTCCAATCAAAAAGATTACACAGAACAAACATAACTACCATTTTAGTAACAAAATTATTTTAATAACGACGAATAACGGTACTTAATTCGTATTTTTTACCTCAAAATGGATTAAAGGTAGTTTAAACCATATTTAGAATTTTCTCAATAGTAAACATGAATTCTCTTTCCAAAAATTGAGTTCAGAACCACCAATTATATGACTATATTCCTGATTACGGAAAGGAGGTTCCAATCTTTTCATCTAACTATTAAACTTATACATGAACCTCTATCACAAAAGCATTTGAACTCTTTGATGCACTAATGATCGTTTATTATTATGATTTGAAAACATTGTAAAAAGTTGGATTATCACACTTGTTTTCGGGGTAAAAAAGGACTACATAACGGACAATTTAATAGAAAAGGGGCGGTAGATCAGTGAAACTGTTACATACACAATCCTTGCGTAACGGTATTGAACAAAATACAAAACAACTGGAAACTCAGATGGAACAACTTCAACAGCTTGAAAATAGCATTCATGATTTTATAAGTCTGGAGAATGCTTTTAATGGAAAGGGTGGAAAAGCCATTCGTCTTTTCTATCAAGACTGGCATGTTCCACTTGTTGAATACTTCCAACTTTCATTAAAGCAATATCAGCAAAAACTATATGATTTAGTGCAAGCAACGGATGCACTTGAGCCTGCAGAAGATGGGATGATACGGGAAGATTTTCTCGATGGCAACTTAACGAATGGGTTAAAAAGTACAGAAACAAATACCATTAGTTTAGTAGATGATGTAAATGCTAGCATTTCAACGGTAAGTGATATTGTCTCTATCCCAAAACTGAATGATCAAGACTTCCTAAACCACGTACAGCATGCTAGAAATGAAATGGATGAAACCATACACGATTTACACCAATTTGACCAACGCCAAACATCTCACCTAGATGAAATGAAGAAAGACATCCAACAGATCACTCAATATATTAATGAAATGAAAGGCTTAATGATCGGGGGTAAGATCAACCTATCAACCTTTCAATCTGGACAACTGGATCACCTCCAACAATACCAACAACTAAAAGTTTCGCTTGAGCAGAAACAGCAGCAAGAACTATTGTCGATGTTTGGTAATTATTTAACGACTTTCTGGAATATATTTGGTAAAAGTTTCACCTCAAGCTCTCCTACTTATTCTTACGAGCTGTTAAAAGGATATGAACGAGATTTCGCTGGGCTTGCTGAGCTAAGTGGAGCGGATCATCCTAATGCTCAAGAATTTGTTGATGGTACACATCAGGTGGCTAAAGGAAAAGAAATGGATTTATCCATGCTAGAAGAGATGGATGGCGTAGCAATTGAGACATTCAATTTGCGTGGTGTTCCAATGAATTATGCGATTATCAATGATCGTCTCGTTATTTTTAGAAATGAGCCAGATTTGTGGTATTACACGCAGAACACAGAGTACGGTTTAACTGAAGAGATCTTCGGCCAGATCGGCAAAACCACAGCTAGTGCCTTTGGTGAATACTTTATCGGAAAAGGAGCGAGTAAAATTCCAGGCGCTTCTGCATTAAATAACAAAATGGGGAATATGCCAGACATTCCAGGCACTGGCGCTAATTCTGGAGATCTATTAAAAGAACAAGCTTCAGAATCCATTCAGAAGCAAATCCCTTTCTGGAAAGAGATTGTTTCAGCAGAAGTACCAAAGTCTGGTACGAAACAGGTTCTCGTCTACATCGGAGGAGATGGAGAGAATTGGGATCGCCGTGCTATGATCACACTGAGTCCTGACGGCGTTGTTTCGATTGATGATTGGTATGTTGGTGAACAGAGTGAAACGGTGAAAAAAGACAAAGCGGAAACCACCTTTAGCGATTTATGGAACTGGGCAACAGACACCGTTGATGAAAACAACAGTACAAAGGTAACCGAGACGCAAAAGGAAGCAATCAACAAATACGGTTTATCAGAAGGTCAAGAGCTAACGCCTGGTGGTGGGTATGATCTTAATCAGATCCAAAATGATGAAGGGTTAACGATTCATACGACGACGATTGACGAGCAGCCAATTAATTACACGGTGGTTGGCGGAGACCTCGTGATTATCCCTGATAATCCTGACCTTTATTTCTCTCAAACGACCATCGATCATAATGCGTTAACACAAAACATGGGAGATTATGCAAAAAAGATCGCAGAAAGTGCTGGAAATAAAGCGATTGGTGAGGTTGCTGGTCGCGTTCCTGGAGCAGATCATCTTGATGGTTGGCTACAAGGAACACCTGAAGTACCTTTAACTGGTAAGTCGGCTGGTGAATTGATCACAAGTACATCTTCCAAAACACTTCAATCCAATATTCCAGGGTGGGAGAAAATCGTCAATGCACCAGTTCCATCTAGTGGAGAAAAGCAGGTCCTTCTTCAAATTAGTAACGATGGAAAAGAAATCAGTGGCACAAAGCTTTTTTATTTAAAAAAGGATGGAACAGTTGAGCTAAGATAAGGACAAAACAATTTAAATCAGGAGAATTCACTTATGAAAAAAATCTTTTTATTACTACTAACACTCTTTATCGTAGGCGGATGTAATGCAAATGGACAGTCGGTTGAAGATGAGTTCAATCAATATAACAATGAAGATCGCATTGCCCTATTTGAGAAATCCGAAAAAATCTCAGATATGGGAGCAAAGCTCATTGAAAAATATTCACAGCCTGAAAAAGCTCAAACCTACGTGGATGAAGAAATTCTTCCCTTGTTAAAGGATGTCAAATCGCAGGCTGATAATGTTAATGAAAAGCTTGAAACGAAGGAAGTGCAGGAATTGCATCAGCTATTTCTTGATCAGGTTGCAACCTTAACCGATATGTTTGAACTGCAGTCCGACATGCTGGAACTTCAAGTCCCTCCTGTCAGTGAAGAAGATCAACAAAAAACAGAAGAGCTCTATCCAGAACTTCAACAATTATCTAATGAGGTTGACGAGATTGGCCAGAACTATAGTGAAAAACGAAAAGAACTAGAGAAAAAATATGAAAGCTCATAAGAGATCACTTCAAGCGATCTCTTATACATAGAGGATTTATTTATGACTTTTATTTTTCGTATCCTAGCATCCTTTCTTTCAGCAATCAGCATGTCCTTCCTCTTAAGTACAACAGTTTATTTATTCGATCAAGAGGAAACGCAGTTGATCCTCTCAGATATCATGCTATATGCCTACTTGATGCTACCATTTTTTCTATTAATCGGAATACCTGTTTCTCTTTTGATAGATTGGTATTTAACGAAAATTAGGAAGAAAACTTATCTTTATCATATTTTATCTTACAGTACTGTAGGCATCTTCCTTACGTTAATCGTACTATTCACTTTTCCAGGTGGACGAATGATTGAATGGTTCATTAGTTTCAGTGTTCTTACTGTTTGTGCATTGATTTATTTTCATTTTCTATATCTATTAAAAAAATGGTTCATCTTTTATAAAAACATTCCTCTAAAATCGTAGCTACATCATTTCATACTGAATAAGGAGAAAACAAATGAAAGTCCGTACGTTTTTTATTTGCACACTTATCTTTATACTAACGGCCTGTAGCTCGAATAATGTAGCTACCCAGGAACAGCCTTCTGCGCCGAAGAAAGAAAGCAGTGAATCAACCAACAAACAGCCTATCCTTAAAGAAGAGGTTAACCTTTCCGTTTCGTTGGATTCTCTAAAAAAAATGAGTGGTGGAACACTTACAAATGATCTAAGCTACGAAGAAGATAGCAGTGAACTTGAAACAAATCCTGAGTTACCTTCTTCATTATCAGCAAAACTACCAGACTCGTTAGAAAAGCTATCTAAAGAAGCGAATAAACTAAAAGATTATCAAAAAGGGCTTCTAACGCTTCTTTCAAGCCCAAACTATCCAACAGCCATAGAAAAGGCAGAGAAATATGAATCTCCATTCGAAGAACCATATCTTCCGGATCCGACTGTTCAAAAAGAAGATAATCAGGAAGCACCTAAAAAAGCAATCATTCTTCTTGACGCAAGCTCGAGCATGCTGTTAGAGAGCAACGGTGAACAGAAAATGACGACGGCTAAGAAAGCTGTGAAAAGCTTTGCTCAAACGATTGGAAACGATAGTGATGTTTCGCTCCTAGTTTACGGGCATAAAGGCTCTGAAGCAGATGAAGATAAGCAGCTCTCCTGCACAGGAATTGAAGAGGTCTATCCGATGGCCTCCTATGAAAAAGCGGAATTTCAGAAGTCTATAAATGCATTTGAAAGTAAAGGCTGGACCCCTTTAGCGGCAGCCATTGAAAAAGCGGATAAAATGAGCCAAACCTATGACTCCGCGACAACCATTTACATCGTTAGTGATGGAGCCGAAACATGTGATGGCGATCCAGTAGCTGCCAGTAAAAAGTTAAGTGCCAATGGCCATACTGTGAATATCATTGGATTTGATGTGGATGCAGAAGCGGAAAACCAGCTAAAGGAAGTAGCTGATGCTGGAAACGGAGAATACTTTCAAGCAGACAGTCCAGATGACTTAAAGCAAACGATTGAATACGAATGGCTGCCTTCTATGGGTGATCTCGCCTGGGCACATACGATGGCCCCGAACGGATGGGAAATATCTGATGAATACAAGAAAGCAGAACAAGCGCCTAGAGAATTGTTTCATATTTCAAAGCGTGAAGCGTTCCGAATCGATGAAGCGATCAAGATGATGGAAGAGAACGGATGGATGACAGATCAACAAGCAACCGAATTGAAAGATTGGAATAATGAGAGAAGAAACGCATTCTATGAACTGTATCAACAGCTTGGAGAAGAGAATCGCGACAAAGTAAATACACAAGCGGAACAGATTCGAAAGGATATTCAAGATTGGGTTGAGAACATGGAAAAATTGAAAGAGGAAAGTGGAAATTGATTAGGAAAGCATCTGCCACCATAGCAGATGCTTTTTCATTGTCGAAAAACCCATTGAAAAATCCGTTCGTCACCCCCTTTTACACTAGCCTTTCAACGCATTAAAATGCTATAATGACAATATTTTAAATATTAAAATAAAGGAAGGCGTTTTGGTCATGAGGTACGGATTTGCCAAGAGAGTACAGCATCTTCAATCATCTGCGGTACGAGATATACTAAAAATCACGAATAAAGGAGATGTTATTTCATTTGCGGGAGGATTACCAGATGACGAACTTTTCCCTGTAGAAGCCGTACAACATGCGTTCACAAAGACATTTGAGTCTGGTGGAAAAGCATTTCAATACGACGCCACAGAGGGCTATGCCCCGCTTCGTGAAGTGCTTGTCGATCGTATGGGTAAGAAAGGAATCGCTTCAAGCGTAGATGATATTATGCTCACTACTGGCTCTCAGCAAGCCATCGATTTATTTGCACGGGTCATGTTCAACCCAGGTGACATCGTTCTTACTGAAAACCCTACCTATCTAGCAGCTGTTCAGGTGTTTCAATCCTATGAAGTAAAGATTATCCCAGTTGAGACGGATGAGCATGGGATGGTCCCTGAGGATCTAGATGATAAAATGAAAAAGTACAAGCCAAAGTGTGTGTACGTTGTCCCTACCTTCTCTAATCCAATGGGAAAAGTATGGTCGTTAGAAAGACGACAGCATCTATTAGAAACGGCCATTCAAAAAAAAGTGATCATTTTTGAAGATGATCCGTATGGTGAAATCAAATTTGATAGCAGCCAAACGTATACACCAATTTCAGCATTAGACGATGGATCGCACACTGTCTATACAAGCACCTTTTCGAAAACGGTGGTCCCAGCGTTACGAACAGGATGGATCAAAGGGCCTCATCAAATTATCCGTATCATGGCGCAGGCAAAGCAAGCTGCCGATTTGCATTCAAACTCTTTAGCCCATCATGCGCTATACCACCTTTGCACCGACTTTGATTTGAACGGGCACATAAAAAACTTAAGACGAACGTATTATGATCGCATGAAAGTGATGCAGCGTTTGCTTGATCAAGCGGAGCTACCTGGTCTTTCTTATACGGTTCCTAAAGGTGGGATGTTCTTTTGGGTAGAATTACCGGAAGACATTGATACGACCCTTTTATTAAATACAGCTGTAAAAAAAGGCGCTGCCTACGTTCCTGGCGCACCTTTCTATGTAGCAGATGCAAAGCAAAATACAATGCGATTGAATTTCACGCATTCCACTCAGGATAAAATTGAGAAAGGGATGGGGATATTGGTTGAGGTATTTCAAGAGGCAGCCTCTATGGAACACGAGTATCAAAAGACCAACTAAAAAGAGCCGCAATGGCTCTTTTTAGTTGATTTGAGAGAGTTTACAAATTCTACGCTCTTTCATTCGTACTTCAAGCTATTGAATTACGATCATCCCTCTCCTTTTCACTTCCTTTAACCACGAGGGATACTCATTAAACAGACGATTATATAGCTCCTCGTCACTCACCTTATCTAAATCATCAAACGGAAAGAAATCGGCGTTATCTAGGAGTCTACCAGGCAAGTCATCTAGTTTCTGTAAGATACCATAGTTCGCTTTCCCAATCCCGATAAACTGCCAGAAAATATTTTCACTCGAGGCTTTCTTTAGGAGCGAGGAAATTTCGGCGTCTTTGTAGATCCCTCCGTCACTAAAGAATAGGACATAGGTTGGCAAATCGTCGCGCGGTTCTTCCTTTGTGTATTTTTTTAAAATGTCTTTTATCACACCCGGTTCATTATTACCGACTCCTAAACCTCGAAAGAACTTTGGTGCAGGATATGTACGCTTCACATAATCTTCAAAGTCATCTTCTGTCACACTTGGCGCTCTCATCGAACGATCTCCAAAAAACCAGACGTCGAGTACGCCGTCATCATCCATATGGGCTGCAACAGCTAACGCTCGTTCGAATGCTCGCTGTACGGTTCCTTTTTTAAAAAGATTCGCCATCGAACCAGAAGCATCAATGACAACAGCCACTCTTGCTTTCTCATGCTCAATGTTTTTCTTTTTTAAGGAAATCACCACTTGCTTCTTTAGGAGATCAATTTTAGTTAAATTGATTTTAGGAGGCGCCTCCTTGACCTCTACTTCAGCTTCCTCATCCTCTACCGTAACACCATGCGCTTCAGCGAGCGGCTTTAGGCCGCCGTTAAACCCTCTTCCTACCCCCCGTAATTTAAATGTCCCCTTATAACGATACAACTCCGCAACAACTATCGCTTTCTCTTCTTTCGCGTCAGTGACATCGTAGCGAACTTCCGTTGCTCCAGATGAAGCGACTAACGTGCAGCCCTCAACGTCTTGAAACGTACTCGGTCCATCAATCGTGGCAGTAAAAACACATTTTTCGATTTGAGAAGGAAGCTCGTCTAGCATTATCTGGAATGAAACCGACTTATCATTCAACTGCTGAAACTGAACCGCGCGTGAAGGATCAGCGGATTGATTATAGAAAACCATGTAATCATCATTCGGAACTTTTCCATTCTCTCCTACTAAAAAACACGAAATATCCACATCGTGAAATGAACGAAGCCATTCCATCTTCACCTCAACCTGACCTTCTTGAGCTATTGGAGCGTTGCCTCCCGTTTGGAGTGCAAGTGATTGTACAGCCATCGTGATCCTCCCTATGATTGGTTTATGGTTCAATTATAGCAAGAAAGCATTGTCAAATTAGGGAAATAGCGAAACTTTTAATCAGAAAAAAAGAACCAAGAGAATGGTTCTCTTGGTTCACAGAATGATTTAGTAAGCTCCATCCGAATAAGTCAGCTCATAGCTATGAGAGTAGATCTCGAAAATGTTGCCAAATGGATCTTCTACATAGACCATGCGATATGGTTTCTCGCCTGGATAGTACTCACGGATTGGCATGCGCTGTTTCCCACCGTGCTGGACGATTTTTTCAACCATTCCTTCGACATCAGGATCCTGAATACAGAAATGGAAAATGCCTGTCTTCCAATATTCGAAGTTGTTTTCTGGCTTTTCGTTTTCTGGAAACTCAAACATTTCAACCCCAATTTTATCACCTGTTGAAAGGTGAGCAATTCGAAACGTATCCCAATCGTCGCCAAAGACGTCACGGCACATTTGACCGATTGCTGAATCATCATTTTGTACATCAGATGGCTCCATTAAAATATACCAACCGAATACTTCCTTATAAAATTTAATCGCCTCTTCAAGATTTGGTACAGATAGGCCAATATGAGAAAAACTTCGTGGATATGGTAACATAGTTTTGTACTCCTCCTTAGTGATGTTCATGATTATGTTCTGACAACACACGTTTATTATACTGAGGACCAAAACATCATGTAAGACCGCACTTTTTTGTGCGATACTAACCAAAAGGTAAGAAAGGAGTCAATCCATGATGACTTCTCCAGTCGACCAAAACGGAAAATTGAAATGCTCGATTGAATATACACTAAAGAAAATCGGTGGCAAATGGAAAACCGTCATCTTGTGGCACCTCTGTGTTGATGGCAGTTTTCGCTACAATGAATTACGCCGGTTGCTACCAGGTGTCACACATAAAGTGATGAGTCAGCAGCTAAAGGAATTAGAAGAGGAAGGATTCATTGACCGCAAACAACAAAATACCGTTCCCCCAAAAGTGGAGTATTCGATAACGGTAAAAGGAAAAACGTTAATGCCAATTTTAGAGCAGATGCATTTGTGGGGGACAGAGAATCAAAAATAATAAGTGCCTCTTCCTCCTAGTTAGCAAGGGGTGACAAGCACCTTCTTTCATTGATTATCCTGACTCTTATTTTGAAATCTCGTAAATATCCTCTTCACTCGCCACTAATGCCTTTGACACTACTGTCGTAAAAAGGGACACGTCAAGAATACCAGGTATTTCTCTGAGCGTTGTTTCAAGTTGGACACTCTCCTGCCCCTCCTCAAACCACACATCAACTAAAAAGTTTCCATAATCGGTAACTGTATAGCCATCCTTCGCAGAACTTGAACGCACTTCTGCCTTTCCATCCATTTCTCCCACTTTCTTTAACACAAATGCGAATGAATCCCGTAGAATCTCTAGCACGACTGGATGCTTGTAAGTTAACTCAGGAACAACTTTCGAATCATCAACGAGCAAGATATAGTTCCTCGCCATTTTAGCAATGAGTTTTTCTTGCGTATGAATGCCTCCCCCGCTCTTCAGCGCATGCAACTTCTCATCCACCTCATCACACCCATCAAATGCAACATCTATTTCATCAACGGTACTTATTGGTAACACTTCGAGTCCCTGATTTACGCATAGATGCATCGTTTTGAGAGATGGCGTTACGACTTTTACGTTTAACTTTTCTTCCTTAATAAAGTCAATTAAATATCCAATTGTACTTCCACCACCAAGACCGATGATGGTTTCGTTTGTTATGTATGCTAGCGCTGCTTTGGCACACTTTTGTTTAACATTCATTTTGACACCTTACCTTTTTTCAGAGTTTAACTTTTTGTAAGAAAGTTAGCCTTGGTTGGTTTTATTGCACCAAATGAGAAGTTAAAAAGTTGAGAAGTACTCGTCATAATCATCCTTCTAGCAAGATATACTTAAACGGGCTATCAAACATGTATAGGAGGGGTTTTATAGTGAGAATGGGGGTTTGGTTTCTTAAATTGGCAGCTCTTTATTTCCTAATTGGAGTAAGTATGGGAATAGTGATGGAGATGATGGAGGATCACAGTTTGGCAGGGGCTCACGCTCATATTAACCTACTAGGTTGGGCTTCCATGGGCTTATTTGGTTTTATCTATCTTCTATTCCCGAAAGCTAGTGAAACACGTTTAGCAAAACTTCATTTCTGGCTTTACAATGTATCATTCCCTCTATTCATGCTTGGACTATCTTTCTTCCTTTCCGGCAATACCTCTCTAAACGTTCTGCTCATGATCTTCCCAAACCTTCTTGTCATAAGTGTCATCTTGTTCGTTATAAACATGTTTTTAAATGTGAAAGCAGAAGACGTTACTCAATTGCTTAAGAAAAGCGGAAATACGTCACTCTAATTTCATATAGGAGCTCAAGAGTAAAAACATAGTTAACAGATCAAGTTTCCAATTGGTAACTCGATCTGTTAATTCATTCGATCCACCTAAGGACGAATGATAAAAAGCCCCTTCCATAAGTATATTTTCTATTTATTAGCTGAACCTATTGTAGATATGAAGTAGAAGTTAACTTTTTGGGTTGAAAGGAATGTAACTATGAAAGCTGTTACTTATCAAGGAAAACAATCTGTAAGTGTAAAAGAAGTGGAAGATCCTAAAATTCAAGATGCTCAGGATGTCATTATTAAAGTGACATCAACGGCGATTTGTGGGTCGGACTTGCATCTTTACCAGGGAAACTTCCCTCTTCCCGTCGGTTATGTCATAGGGCATGAACCGATGGGAATCGTCGAGGAAACCGGATCAGATGTAACAGCAGTGAAAAAGGGAGATCGCGTTGTCATTCCTTTCACTGTCGCTTGTGGCCAATGTCACTATTGCAATCACCACCTCGAGAGTCAATGCGATAACTCAAATCCTCATTATGATTCAGGAGGGTTATTAGGTTATTCCGAAAAGTTTGGTAACTATCCAGGTGGCCAAGCGCAATACTTAAGAGTTCCCTATGGCAACTATACACCATTTCTTATTCCTCAAGATTGTGAATTAGAGGACGAGCAGTTACTCTTTCTATCAGATGTACTGCCAACGGCTTATTGGAGTGTGGAACACGCCGGTGTTAAAAAGGGAGATACTGTGATCGTCCTTGGTTGCGGACCTGTAGGGCTGATGGCACAACAATTTGCCTGGAAAAAAGGTGCGGAACGTGTGATCGCGGTCGATTACCTTACGTACAGGTTACATCATTCTAAAAAAATGAATCAGACCGAAATTTTTGATTTCACAAAGTATGATGATATGGGGGAAACATTAAAGGAAATCACTAAAGGTGGAGCCGACGTTGTTATTGACTGCGTTGGCATGGATGGAAAGAAATCTCCGCTCGAATTTGTGGAACAAAAGTTAAAGTTACAAGGAGGAACCATTGGACCCATTCAAATTGCTACTAAGGCAGTAAGAAAATGTGGAACAGTTCAATTCACTGGGGTATATGGGGGCTTATATAACATGTTTCCATTAGGTGCTTTTTTCTCAAGAAACGTTACCTTGAAAATGGGTCAAGCTCCTGCTAGAGGGTACATGCCTGAAATCTACAAACAAATCGTAAAAGGAGAAATTGATCCTACTGCAATCATTACGCATAAACTCCCATTACAAGAGGCGGCCCATGGATATAAAATTTTTAATAATCGTGAGGAAGATTGTATTAAAGTAATATTAAAACCGTAAAAAAACAGGGCTAACGAAAAGTCCTGTTTTTTTTTTTTGCGAAACTTTTCCAAAGCTAAAAACCCTCATTTCAATGAAAAATGCGGCCATCAGATCTAAGTTCGTTCGGCAAGAGACAGGCGGGGGCGCGTTGCTCGAAACCACTGGAAACAAAGTATAAAGATAAGAATAATATCAATGGCATCTCCTCCGTAATACATCAGCATTGCCCCGCTTTCTGCTTGTTCCTTAGGGACGCCTAAAGGTGGATAAGCATAGATATATTTTGTTAGAATACCGGGACCAGCTAAAGCAATGATGAAAACAACAGAGCGATACCAAAACGAAAATCGGTGAGGTCTTGGATCGATATAGATGATGGAGATGGTAAACAGATAACCGGCAATAAATACATGAAAGTGTACGATGAGATGAACCCATATGCTTTCATGCATAAGAGAATAGAGATTGGTCGTATACAAAAACCAGAGCCCGCCTATATTGAGAATGGATGCAACAATGGGGTTTGTAACAAAGCGTGATGGCAAGCTTTGTAGCACCTTTGAGACTTTTCTTGCTGTAGCCGTAGGTAATGTTCGAAGCATAAGCGTAACTGGGGCAGCAAGTGCCATAAGCAATAGCGCAAGCATCCCTACTAACAAATGACCAACCATGTGCGCTGTAAAGTTCATATGACCAAGACTTGCCACCGGACCAGCTACTGCAAGAATGGCAAATATAGCGCCTAAAATCCAACAAGTTATTCGATACATCGGCCATTGTTTATATCTTTGATTTGAGCGAATCACTGCCAAAATATATAAAATCAATACAATTGCAAAAGGCAATGCTAACAGGATTTGAGGAACGATTCCTATTACATCTGGATGGGTACTATGATTAGCCTCGCCCATCAACGACTCTCTTTTCTCCCCTTGTCCTTTTTAAAAGGAAAAGCCCAGCGAGGATCATGATAACTGCCGATCCATTCCACACAAGATCATATTTCATAATATTTTCTACATAACGTATCTGGTGGATTTGCATCAGCTTGTGTTGAATGGTTCCATCATATAGTTGAAAACCACCAGCTCCTAATAAAACACCGCTCCACCAACGCTTAAGACTGAACACGCCTCTCCTTCTAAGATCCGCTAATATAAAAAGGCCTCCAATAGTCGCAAACCAACTAAATGCGTGAAAAAGCCCATCTGAAATCAGTCCTATATCCGTAGTAGACTTATCATAGAAATGATGCCAACGTAGCAATTGATGGAAAAGCAACTCATCTAAAAAGGCGGCAAGACCAACTCCAAATAGTAACCCCGACCAAAGATTGCGATTTTCACTAAATACCTGACGTTTCGCTCCCGTGGATTTAGTTGTCATCTTTTTACTCCTTTATTCGATAATCATATTACTCACTAAATTTTACCACGAACTAAATCTTAATAAACTAAAACCATACCAACATGTCTCAGTACATTTCTAGCATAATAAGACCATTTACGTAAGACTTTACAAATGAATCTTCTTTGCCTTCTATGCTAAAATGATGAAACTTGCTTGTACTCCACTAAAGATTGAACGTGAAACCTACACCGTAATTAAAGGAGACGTGTCCATGAAGAAAACAATCTTACTTGTTGTTGCCTTTACTGTTGGTTATTTGTTCGATCTTATGAATATACCAGCTGGATGGCTACTGGGGGCTATGCTAGTCGGGGCATTTTACAGACTCGTTATTGATGATATTTCCTATCCTAATTTTCTTTTTGATCTTGCTTTAGCGATCATTGGTATAAGCATTAGCCTTAGTATTAAAGTCAAAATGTTTAAAGAGGTCACAAGCTACATACTCCCACTCTTTGTCTCGATCACGATCTTGTTAGTTGCCAGTTGGATACTAGGGAAAGTTTTGGCAAAGTATTCAAACCTTGACGGTAAAACGGCTTTGTTCTGCTGTTTACCTGCCGGGGCTTCTGTGATGATGGCACTCAGTCGAGAATATAAAGCAAATCTCGGCATGGTCGCTGCCTTTCAAACAGTTCGTATTATGATGCTCGTCTCTACAATACCACTCGTTGCTGGATTTATGACTTCCTTTATCCCAACTGAAGAGGTTCAAGGTAAAGCAATTAAAACCGCTTCACAAGTAGACATGCCAGGGTGGCTCGCACTGATCTTCTACCTTATACTAATCGGGCTCACTCTCCTATTATCCAAAAAATGGCGGATCCCAATCGCTCCCTTTCTTTATGCGATCATCGTTGGTTTTCTTTTCCACACGTTCATACAGCCCCTCCCTTCAGTGCCAAACCTTGGTGTGGGGATCGGGATGGCTATGTTGGGGGTCATTATTGGCACACGGTTCGATCGAAGTTCACTCGTAGAAATCAAAAATATTGGATGGACGAGTGCGGGAATTTTGCTAGCTTTCTTCTTATTAACTTTCGTCGTCACCTTTGTGTTTTATCTCATGACACCACTTGATTTCATAACGAGCTTACTAGCCATTGTTCCAGCAGGAGCACCACAAATGTCTTCGGTTGCTGCCTCTCTTCAGCTAGACGCAAGTATTGTCGCTGCCATGCAAGTCATTCGCTTGCTTGTACTCGTTTTAATCATTCCGATGCTTGTACCTTTTCTTGTTTCCGGGAATCGGGGTGACGGTTCTCACGATTCATCCTCCGCAAAATAAAAAGGTTCCGTTCATCAAGACTGATGAATGGAACCTTTTTAAAATCATTTGTATATTCCCAGCGAACAAGCTATGAAGATAAACAACCTCAGTAACTCTAGGTTATTCTATTATTTCTTTTCTTCTAAGAAGTTACGCATATACTGGTTAACCACGTTTGGTTTCTCATGATGCGGAGCATGACTTACGCCTTCCATACGATGAATTGTAAGGTCACGAACATAGTCCCCTAATCCATCTAAATTACTGTTTTCAAAAGCTGGATCGGCATCGCCCCAAATGATTAGCGTTGGCGAATCAAACATGTGATACGAAAGATCGAGCGGTTTTTGCACATGCTCTTCGAACGGATAGAAGGAGATAGCGCGGTAATAGTTAAGCATGGACTTCATCGCATCTGGCTGCGTCCATGCCTCTACATATTTCTCTTCATCCGCGTCAGTTAAATACCCTTTTTTCTTCCCTGGAATCGTCATCATCTTTCTTAATCGTTCTGCCTTATTTTCAAGCAGCGCTTCATGAGAATCTGCCTGTTGGAAAAATCCCATATAACGACTCGCTTCTCGCTGTCCTGGATTCTCTTTAAGCTCCCGTCTAAATGTATACGGATGAGGCGCATCAAACATAATCAACTTCTTCACATATTCAGGTGCGGTGTAAGCCAACGTCCACGCAACCGCTCCCCCCCAGTCATGAGCGACTAAAACACAGTCTTTTTCTCCAAAAGCTTCAATTAGCAGCTTGACATCTTCAACCAGAATGGACAGATCGTAGGAGGAAACCCCCTCAGGCTTGTCAGATACGTTGTACCCTCTCATATCCACAGCAACCACGCGATAATCCTTTGAAAACTCTTCCATCTGATGATGCCAGTTGTACCAGAAATAAGGGAAACCATGGAGAAACAGCATCAGTTCTCCTTCTCCTTCTGAAACGTAATGAAGGTTCACATCATTCACTTTTACAAAGCCTTCGTTCATCATTTCATCATCCTTCCTGCAATTATTTCTATCAACGAGAAACATTACTCTTCTTCCCAATCATTCGCAATTAAGAGGTCTATTTTTATGAAAAATTAGGTAATACAACCTAAAAGGCGAGTGAGAAAAAGCGGATGTTATTTTTAAAACGTAGAAAACGCTAACTGCATACAGTTAGCGTTTTCTAGTTTATTTTAGGGGAATGTATTAAGCTAACGAAATTAATTGAAAGATAGATCACAAATATTCACTAAAATTATCATTTTATTTAAACGGGTTCCACTTTCGATTAATGATTATTTAAGAGTGATCATCGCAATGGCAGCCGTGTGTCATTTGTTTTTTAATTTCATGAATAGCTTCATCAAAATTATATAGTTCTCCCCCAAAGCCTAATTGAAATTTTTTTGCTTGTTTTCGAGATCCAAACGTAATGACTTGAGGCTCACAACAATTCAAATTAATATCTGCATTCAAAAGAAATGTAGCCATTTTTGCACTAAGGGTGGTGTCTTGCAAGAAGTCCGTACAAATAATTTGAGCAACCTCTTCTTTAATATCGTCGTAACGAAGTAGTCCACAATGTGGACAGCACGTATGCTCGACCTGTTGCTTCTTTGTAATAAGTTGGACAGATAATCTTGTTTTAGATTCTTTTAGACAGTATTGACAGATACCTGGCGCTAACTCTGGAGATTGATTGACGATTGCGATGCCCCCAGAAGTCTTAAGTACTTTTTCTTCATCTATGAGTGGTTTAACGTCTCGATAAACGGTCATTTCGGATACATTTAAACGATTACTTATATCTCTAATTTTCAAAGATTTTTCTTGTTCCAACCAGGATAAAATTTGTTCTTGCCGCTCAAGTGGTATTTTACTCAACTGACTTCCTCCTAATTGCTTCCTTAACAAGTTTGTGTTCTCATCTTATAATTACAAGGAATAGAAATCAATTAAACAACGATAAAAAAAGCGGTATTTATTTGTAAATAGTTATAAACAAAAATAAGAGAGAAAGGACGATCCCCCTTCTCTCTTGTTTATTCCTCTTGAAAGTCGTTTACTTAGCCATAGCATTCCTGCGGTAAAGTACGATTCCTGTCCCAGCAGCGACAACAGCGAAACTAACAATCATCCAAGTAGTCGTATTTGTTTGATCTGCCATACCGCCCATACCTGTATGTGGCATACCCTCAGGCATTGTAGTGGCACCAAACTTATCTGGCATTTGTGTCGCAATAGCCCCTGATAGAGCTGTACCAATCATGGACATACGCTTAAATCCTTCGTCGTACGTTTGGTAAGCCGTTTCATAGTCTTCACCGATATAAGCTGTAAATACATCGATCACATCTTGTTCATGAGCCATTAGTACTTTCTCAGCTGTTTCAGCAGGAAGGTTCCCTTCTGTTGCAGCGTCAAGGAATGTACCAAGTTCTTTAGGAAAATCTTGCGTTAAAGCTTGTTTCACTTGTGTTTCTTCATCTGCATTATCATTCATTACGGCTGTTCCTAAGTTAGCACTATCCTCATATTGAGAAGAGAAGATTTCAGCAAATTGATTCGCTCCTTCTTCACCATAGATAGATTTAACAGCTTCTTTCATTTCCATTGCATTTTCTTCTAGTTTCTCTGTTACGATCTCAGCATCTTCAGCACCCTCGTACTGTTTCAGACTCGTAAGTACTTGATAGCTATAGTGGATACCTAGCAACTGATTAAATGTTACGCGTAGATCAGAAGCTGGCGTCACAACTTTCGTGTTATCAAATTTCTCCGGCATTTGCTTAACGATTGCTTGTGATAAAGCAGTTCCAATCGTGTACATACGCTTGTACCCTTCATCAAACGTGTCATAAGCTGTTTGATAGTCACCATTGATGTAGGCGTTGAAAACATCGATCACATCTTGTTCATGTGCATTTAGAACTTTTTCTGCCGTTTCAGCAGGTAGGTTCCCTTCTGTGGCTGTATCAAGAAAAGCACCCAATTCTTTCGGGAAATCTTGTAGTAACGATTGCTTGACCTGCTTTTCTTGATCCGCATCTTGATTCATAACGGCCGATCCAAGATTTGCACTATCTTCGTATTGAGAAGCGAAAATCTCAGCAAATTGGTCAGCGCCTTCTTGGCCGTAAAGAGACTTAATAGCTGCTTTCATTTCCTCAGCATTCTGTTCAAGCATCTCCTGAGCAACCATGGCATCTGGAGCATCCTCATATTGTTTAATAGAAGTAAGTACTTGTAATTCAAAGTGCTCAGCTAGTAATTCACCAAATGTAGCACGCAAATCAGCTGCTGGTGATTCAACAGGTGAATTGTGTTTTTCTCCATCATGTGCCATTGCTAACGATGGTACCAAAAGTAACATCGTCATCACTAGCGCAAAAATACGCTTGATCTTCATTATCCCCTTCATCTCCCTTAGATTGTAGTAGCCCATATTTATGAACTCTACTTAGCTAACGTCGCAAAGAAACAGTTGGATCATTTTTCACAATTATTTTCAATTAACTCTCTTTTCTTTTAGGTGAAGTCTACTTAACACTTACACGATTCCAACACAACAATGTCATATCTCGTTTCTTTTTTCATGATTATCATTGATTCTTTTTCTTTAGCAAATCAATTGGAGAGTGGACAATGGAATCTCTTCAATACATATCCGCTTGTCATACTTGAATACATTATAGGATAAATGCTTGGAAATTTATTGCATAAACGATTCTATTTTCGATTGATTACGGCACACTCTTTAGTAAAATCCAGATGGCAAGCCTTATCTACCTCTGTTATAATCTGATCCTTTTTGGCAATGGCCTGTCCAAAAGTTCTGATCGCATTCCTTAATCAAATTCCGTATCCTATGATAAAGTTAGTTTTGAAACTAACTTTTTCCCTTTGTAAAAAGAAGGTTCGATCTGCTAGTTCCCCAGCTACATCCCTAAGTTAACAAGCAGTGAACCGTTCCTAATGAAAATATATTATATTTCTATCACCCATGTATCCCTCTCCAGAAAATACGCCAGGCATTTTGGAGCCGCTGCTCATGCTCCACTTTAGAATAATAAAAGAGCTGTTCAAACGTACCATCAAGCAGGCATATATAGGCATCGATTACCTCATCAGGATCGGCTTGAATTTCTCCTCTTCTCTTCCCCTCTTGTACAACTTCCAGTAAAACGTTCGTTAACGCTTCCTCTGATTGAATAAATTGCTCATTAAATGTGTCTCTCAGTACTAGTGGTGGAAAAAGCATGAATCTCTTAAATAACAGACCTAAATCTTCATTTTCAAGATACGTTGTATGATCTTTCAATAAGCAATATAACTGCTTTTCTGTTGTCACATCCCCATGCTGTTGGACTTGCCTTTCTAGAAAATCTCGATAATCTCGATTGACTTTTTGAAGAATCGCGAAAAAAAGATCTTCTTTACTTGCAAAGTGAGCATATAAAGAGGGTTTCTTAATTCCTACGCATTTCGCAATTTTACTTAATGATGTCCCCTCAAAACCTTTTCTCGCAAATAACGGGAGAGCTGCTCGTTCGATTCGTTCACTCATCGGCAACTTGGTAGATGACACCGTTGTCACTCCTAACATATCTCAGGCTTATCCGTTTTTGTACTCCATTATAAAATTAGGTTTTCCCCATATGGATTTTTCATTGTTTTATGAGCATCAGCATCCACGGAAACAATCCCTTCATTAGCTCTAAATTTATATTATTAAATACTTTCTTAACGTTTTCAACAATCTTAAATGCTATCATTTACGCCTTGATCTGTCAAAAGGCTTCCCAATCACCTTTCCTCACTTACTTTTATAGGAAGATTGATATGAAATGAAATATATAATAATATCCCTATTTTACAAGGAATATATAGATATACCTCTTCTACACAATCATTTGTCTATTGAAGAATAAACGAATAATCCCCCTTCCAGTCAATTCAGGCATATTTGACAAGAAAATCTAATCATGTAATATTTATTATTAAATACGTTAAGAAAGTATTTAACACAATTAATTTTTATGAAAGGGGTACAAGAAATGAAAGTAATGAATGATTATATCCAGGAGCAACTCCCTTAAGTTTACCAATTAAAAATGAACGCTGAAGGTAGCGAGTAAATGAAGAACGGAACAATTGGCAACAAAGTAAAGAAGCACGTTAAAAGCTGATTGTTTATGTCCGACAACAATTGGCTAGACGTACTCCCAACGAGGATACGCTTTAAAAAGGTTTGAACTTAAAAATTTCAAGAGGTGAAGGTATTTGAGTGAAGGAAAAAGTAAAGGTTTAAAAATAGGAACATTTGTAGCAGCTATTTTAGTCATGTTTATTTATTTAGGAACGACCAATTCGAATGTTAACTGGGGCTCCTTTACTGCCATGTTAATCTTCTACGGAATCATCTATTATATTGGCGCATTTATGGCAAGTGGTAAATCGGAATCTGCATCAGATATGATGGTAGCGAAACGTTCTTTACCATTGTGGATCTCGATGTTTACAATGGCTGCCACATGGGTTGGTGGCGGTTACATATCAGGTACCGCAGAATCAACGTATTCACTTGGACTAGTATGGGCACAAGCTCCGTGGGGATATGCACTTAGTTTAATAGTTGGTGGCATCTTCTATGCGAGAAAAATGCGTCGCTATGAATTTATGACCATGATCGACCCACTTGAACAGCGCTTCGGAAAGAAAGTTGCTGGTGTCTTATACATTCCTGCTCTACTAGGAGAAGTCTTCTGGAGTGGTGCAATCTTAACAGCTTTAGGAACAACCTTTGGAACTATACTAGGTTTGGATTTTCAAACGTCTATTATTCTATCAGCCATTATTGCAGTGGCTTACACTGTCGTTGGTGGCATGTGGTCTGTTGCATTTACTGATGTATTCCAAATGCTCGCTGTTATGATCGGACTGTTCTTAGTGCTTCCTTATGCACTATCAGAAGTAGGCGGTTTAAGTTCCGTTTGGAATCACTATCAAACCGATATGGGAAGCTATGCAAGTCTTTTCCCTCCTCTTGATGGATGGAAAGATCCTGAGTGGGGCAACTATTATTGGAACTGGTGGGATTTTGCCTTACTACTCATTTTTGGTGGAATTCCATGGCAGGTATATTTCCAACGTGTTCTATCCGCAAAATCGGAAAACACGGCGATGTGGCTTTCCATTATCGCAGGATTTATTTGTATTATTGCAGCGATCCCAGCCGTTATTATTGGGGCGATTGGATTAGATACTGATTGGGCAAGTTTAGGTGTAAATGCTCCTGATAACCCATCTATGATTCTCCCTTATGTTTTGCAATATTTAACGCCTGGAGTCATTGGGGCGATTGGACTTGGCGCTCTTGCAGCAGCCGTTATGTCGTCGATGGATTCTTCCATACTATCAGCATCTTCTATGGCCGCATGGAATGTGTATCGTCCACTGTTCAAGCCGGATGCATCAAGTGATCAACTAAAGAAAATGATTAAGCGCTCAATCATTTTGGTTGGAATTGCAGCCACGATCATTGCGCTAAATGTGAAAAGTGTCTATGCTTTATGGTATCTAGCTGCAGACCTTGTCTATGTTATTCTATTTCCACAATTAACAACCGCTCTGTTCTTTAAAGATGCGAATAAATACGGGTCAATTGCAGGTTTAATCGTTTCATTCATCCTTCGAATTGGAGGCGGGGAACCGATTATTGGACTTCCAGTATTCCTCCCTTATCCAATGATTGAAGATGGTATTGTCCTGTTTCCGTTCCGAACCCTCGCAATGGTAGCAGGTTTGGTAACCATTATCGTGGTGTCTAAAGCGACCAAGAAAATGTGTCCACCTAAACCACTGTTAATGCCAGCAGAAAGAGAAAATGGCAATGAAAAAAGGATTGCCTCATAGATAAATCAAGACAAATGAAAACGGCCTCCTACATCGCTATCGATGTAGGAGGCCGTTTGTTATTTGCTAGTATTCTTATACTATTCTAATGTACTTAGAATGGTGATTCTTAAAGGTGTAGATTTCACACCCTTTTTGATAGCCTCTTATAGTGACAAGAGGCTTTTCAAATCGTACTTCAAGGAAATACCCTTCTTCCATAGCTTAGTCTCTCAGAATCGGCCCTTAAGCCACTTCAGTAATTCCAGAGAATTTCTTCTCACTAATAAGTACTCAATTACTCTAAAATGTAGCAGGTTTTATACTAACCTCATTGAACCCCACATCCAATTTCATCATAAAAAGATGTATCCTCATTCTTTCTATCATTCACTAGAATAAACCATAAGGAACGACTACATGTATGGGTTAAAAACGATTAGATAAGATTAATTATCTATCATTTATAACATCAAAAGAGCATTCTTTGCCATCAGACATTGAATGCTTCCCGTGAACCTAAAAACGTGAGCTCTATCAAGAGACAAAGTAGCCAGGGATAGAAATAGAAAGCAAACACAATAAGAGAAGGCGTCCTCTCAATCATATCTCACGTTGAAAGGACACCTTCTCCTATAAGCTTTATTTTGTTACCGTACCAGCATCTGCCGGATGAACACCATGACGATAGAAGTCAGCATCAATCGGATCCAGTGGTTTACGTCCAAGAATTAGATCAGCTGCCTTTTCCGCTAACATTAAGACAGGTGCGTGAATATTGCCGTTTGTTACGTAAGGCATCGCAGACGCATCGACTACGCGCACATTATCCAAACCATGAACCTTCATCGTTTTCGGATCTACGACTGCCATAGGATCAGAAGCTGGTCCCATTTTTGCCGTACAAGAAGGGTGAAGAGCTGTTTCAGCATCGTTTCTTACCCATTCCAAAATCTCTTCGTCTGTTTGAACAGAAGGCCCAGGAGAAATTTCTCCAGAGTTATAAGGTTTTATCGCTGGTTGCTTCATTATTTCACGAGAAACTCTTACTGCTTCAACCCACTCACGTTTGTCCTGTTCAGTAGAAAGATAGTTATATACCATGCTTGGATGCTCTTTCGGATCTGTCGAACGGATCTTTAAGGATCCGCGTGCGTCAGAGTACATTGGTCCTACGTGAACCTGAAATCCGTGAGCCGTATCTGCTTTTTGACCATCGTAACGGACGGCAACCGGAAGGAAGTGGAACATTAAGTTCGGATATTTAACATCCTCATTTGAACGCACGAAGCCCCCACCTTCGAAATGGTTCGTCGCAGCAGGACCCGTTCTTCCAAGCATCCACTGCAAACCAATCCAAGGCATACGTGCTTTATTCAAGTTAGGCTGTTCGGAAACAGGCTGCGGACAAGCGTGCTGGATATAGACTTCAAGGTGATCCTGAAGGTTTTCTCCGACACCTGGAAGGTCGACAACTGGTTTAATCCCTAGAGAACGAAGGTGTTTTGCATCTCCTACACCTGACAGTTGAAGAAGCTGCGGCGTATTGATTGCCCCACCTGAAAGGATCACTTCACCGGCTTGTACTTGATGCATTTGTCCGTTTTGTGAATAGGTCAATCCTTTCGCACGAGTACCATCAAAATCGATACTAGCAACGAAAGCGCGGGTCTTTACCGTTAAATTCTCTCGTTTCATAGCCGGGTGTAAATAAGCACGAGATGCAGACAAACGCTGTCCTTTGTATACATGCTTATCAAACGGACCAAATCCTTCCTGACGGAAACCATTCACATCAGGAGTTCGTGAATACCCAGCCTCGACACCAGCATTAAAGAATGCCTGGAACAAAGGATTTTTCGCTGGTCCACGCTCCAATTTAATAGGACCATCGTGGCCACGAAGATCATCATCTGGTGATCCTAAAGCATTCTCCAAACGCTTGAAGTACGGAAGACAGTGGGCAAAATTCCACGTTTCCATCCCTTCATCGGCTCCCCAGCGTTCATAGTCCATTGGGTTTCCTCGTTGATAAATCATACCGTTTATTGAACTTGATCCTCCAAGTAACTTTCCTCGTGCATGCTTAATGCGACGCCCATTCATGTGTGGCTCAGGATCCGATTCATATTTCCAGTCGTAAAGGCTCTTCCCTGCTGGAAACGGCAAAGCTGCCGGCATTTGAATTAAAAGATCCCATGAATAATCTTTTCGTCCCGCTTCTAATACTAGAACACTTTTTGTGCCATCTGCGCTTAGACGGTCGCCGAGTACAGAACCTGCACTACCGCCGCCAACGATGACAATATCGTACTTTTCCATATTGTTGTATTCCTCCTTGAAGTTTTAAAAAGGGAATTACCTGTAGGTCGTATCCCTCTCTTTTCTCTAATAGACCATTTTTCTTCCTATTATATATAGCTCCAGTTTGAGCTTAAGGGAGAAGGGAATCTCCCATTATTTATGATTCAGTAAGTAATAATGAACGACTCGATTAAAACCAATTAATCAGTTCAGGTTTAAGGTTTTGGAAGATATGCTTCGTTTCGGTATATTCTTCTAAACCAGCTTTACCAAGCTCACGGCCGATACCAGACTGCTTAAACCCACCCCAAGGCGCATGCGGGAAATAAAGGTTGAAATCATTAATCCAAACCGTACCCATACGCATTTTCGCGGCACACCGTTCTGCCTTTGCAATATCTTTTGTCCAAACACCGCCTGCGAGTCCATAAATAGAGTCATTTGCAAGCTTAATCGCTTCTCCTTCAGACTGGAATTTCTCAACGGTAATAATTGGACCGAAAGCTTCATCTTGAACAATGCTCATATCGGTTGTGCAGTCTGTGAAAATCGTTGGCAAGTAGAAGAACCCTTGCTGTAGTTCTGGATCTTCTGGACGTTTCCCACCAACAGCTACAGTAGCGCCTTCCTTTATTCCTGCTTCAACATACTTTTCTACTTTCGCAAGATGCTCAGCAGAAATAAGTGGACCCATTTGAGTCTCTTCATCAAATCCACTTCCAAGTTTGAATTTCTTTACACGCTCGACAAGCGCCTCAACGAATTGATCGTGAATGCTTTCTTCAACAATGAGTCTTGTCCCAGCGGAACAAATTTGGCCTGCGTGGAAGAATACTCCGTTTAATGCTTGATCAACGGCGATATCAAAATCAGCATCTGCAAAAATCACATTCGGGTTTTTACCACCAAGCTCTAGTGCAAGGTTCTTTACATTCACGCTTGCTGCTTGCATGATTTTCTTCCCTGTCGCAATGCCGCCTGTGAATGAAATAAGATCAACATCCGTGTTATTGGATAGTTCAGCGCCGACTGTGTTCCCCGCACCAAGAACGAGGTTCGCTACGCCATCCGGTACCCCAGCCTCTTCCATTAGTTCAAATACTTTAATATGCGTAAGCGGCGTAATTTCACTTGGCTTAATAATCAGCGTATTTCCTGTCGCAAGTGCAGGAGCTAGCTTCCATGATGCTTGAAGCAATGGATAGTTCCATGGTGTGATTTGACCACATACACCCACTGGTTCATGAACGACTTTACTAATGGAATTGGCTACAGGAGCATCGATTAGCTCTCCACCATCTTTATCTGCGAGTTCTGCAAAATAGCGGAACACGCCTGCGATATCGTCCATGTCTCCACGGCTTTCTTCAACTGTTTTACCGGTATCCAACGATTCAAGATGAGCAAGTTCTTCTTTATCTCGTTCAATGAATTCAGCAATCTTTCTTACGATTGCTCCTCGCTCAGTTGCAGGCGTAAATGCCCAGTCCCCGTTATCAAATGCTTCTCTTGCAGCGGCAATTGCTGCTTTCGCATCTGATTCGTCACCCTCTGGGACAGTTGCAATGATTTCCTGGTTATATGGGTTAATAATCGTACGCATACGTCCCGAGTTTGCGCCAACCCAGTTACCGTTAATGTATTGTTGTAGTTTAAGATCCAAATTGATCAACTCCAATGCCGAATTGAATTAAGTTTATTAAGAATTTATTTAACACATTTAACGTTAACACGTCCTTTTCAGACTGTCAAAACAAATTCATATGGAAATTTTAGAAAGGATTAAGATCTTCTTAAATGGTTATACCTATTAATGTAGTGATGATTTAGAGAGGTTAAAATAAAAATCTTATATTTGACATTTCATCTGAACAAGTTAACATTAAGTTCGTAAAGAAAATTTGATAAATACTTAACACGATTTACTTTTCTATCGAAGGAGCGACCCAATGAGTGAATCTAATGAAAGACCCAGAATGAAGATTGAAGAAGCTAAAGATAAAGTGATTGGTGCCATTGCCGAGACGATGGACTTATATGGCGTAACGCCTGCTGCCGCTAATTTATACGCGACGATGTACTTTAAAGACCAAATGACTCTTGATGAAATGCGCACGGAACTTGGGATGAGTAAACCAAGCATGAGTACGAGCGTCCGTAAGCTTCAAGAGATTGAGATGGTGAAAAAGACATTTACACGGGGCTCAAGAAAGCATACTTACGTAGCTGAGAAAAATTTCTTTCGTTCCTTTATGGCGTTTTACTGCCAAATGTGGGAACGCGAAGTGAAAATGAATCTGGAAGCCATTGAAGAAGCACAAGAAGATTTCATCGACGTAATCAAAGATTCCACAAGCACTCCCGAAATTGTAGCGACCGCAAAGCAACACTATGATCAATTAGAGGAATCGAAAAAATACTATCACTGGTTAGATGACTTAGTTGAAAGCATACAAAGTGGTAAGATCTTTGAATTTTTACCGAAAGATCAAGAAGATTAAAAGTGACCAGGTAGTTGATCGCTAAGCTACGATTAACTACCTGATATTATTTTGAAGACATACTTACATAAAAACGTAGGCTTAGTGTTGTGCCAACGTTAAAAAAATTCTTAATAGATTAAACTTTTAAGTTATGAGATGAACCATTTACATACAGGAGGAATGCAACGAGATGATACAGAGTAAAAAAGGACTGAGTTTAATGATCGCGATCTTAATGGTCGCTGTGCTGGCCGCTTGTGGGAATAGTGGCAAATCGGGTTCCGCATCAGAGGGAAAAGATAAAACGATAGCCATTGGCCAAATCAATTGGGCTGAAAATATCGCTGTCACAAATATGTGGAAAGTGATTTTAGAAGAGAAAGGTTATAACGTAGAATTTAACTATTTGAATATGGGGTCTACCATGACGGCGTTAGATAGCGGCGATTTAGATGCTAGTTTAGAAGTATGGTTACCGGTTCAGGATGCGAATTATTTAGAGAAATATCAGGATACGGTTAACTTCTCTGAAGAAACGTGGTTTGACGATGCAAAAGTCGGCCTTGTCGTCCCAGCTTATTTGGAAGACATTAATAGCGTAGAAGACTTAAATGACCACAAGGAACTGTTTAATAGCGAAATTGTCGGCTTTGATCCTGGCGCTGGTACGATGGAAGTGACTGAACAACTCATCAAAGACTATGATCTCGATTTTGAACTAGTTCCAAGCTCAGAATCAGCTATGTTAGCTGAAATTAAAAAAGCAGTCAAAGATGAAGCACCTATTGTAGCCCCACTTTGGAGCCCACACTGGGTATTCTCCAAATATGACTTAAAATTCCTAGAAGATCCGAAAAACACATTCGGCGGTGTTGAAAAAATCCACCATGCGACAAGACAGGAATTTGATAAAGATTATCCAGAGGTAAGCAAGTGGTTTAAAAACTGGAAAATGAATGATCAACAAATCGGTGAGCTAATAGACGACGTGGAAAGTAGCGAAGAGCCTGTTGATGGAGCTAAGAAATGGGTTGAGGAAAATCAAGATTTGATTGATGAATGGGTGAAATAAAGATTTAAATCGAAGAAGCTGGTATCTCATTTTATTGGGTACCAGCTTCTTTTGTTTTCAAAGATGTCGTCTCAGGAGTTTTACTTTTATGAATGAGAATTGATTCCGTATACCTCACTTTTTTAGTTTACATCCTGGATCTTGTAAGCCCAATTGACTTTTTTTCTATATGAAAAAAGTGAAAAAACAAATAAGATAAGTTTAATTGTTTAGTATCTTTTGAACGGTGATCAATACTTGATCAATATCCTCTTTAGTAATGCCGTTGTTCGTTACAAATCTAATAATATTTGGGCCGAATGAGCCTGCTAAAATAGTACTTTCTTTTAACTGATCTATGAAGCGCTCCGTGGTTTTGTTAGATTTCGTAATATCCACTAAAATAATATTTGTTTCTACTTTATTTCTAACATCTAATCCATCAATATTTTGAAAGCCTTCAGCTAGACGCTTTGCGTTTTCGTGATCTTTCTCAAGTAGTGTAACGTTTTCTTCAAGTGCAATGATGCCAGGTGCTGCGAGCACTCCCACCTGCCTAAGTCCGCCACCTAACCGTTTACGCCACTTTCGAGCTTGAGAAATAAAATCAGAAGAACCTGCAATCATTGATCCGACCGGCGCGCCTAACCCTTTCGATAAGCAAAATTGAACGGAGTCTGTATACTTCGCAAATTCTTTAACTAAGGTTTGAGAAGCTACAGCAGCATTAAATAATCGTGCACCATCTAAATGAACAGGGATACCTTGTTTTTTCGATAAGTGATAAATTAACTCCATATTTTCAAGGGGAACAACAGCTCCGCCTGCTTTATTGTGAGTGTTTTCTATACAGATTAGTCCGGTTTCAGGCTGATGGATATCATCTCCTCGGATGGCAGCTTCTACATCACTCGGTTCCATAGCACCATTCACACCATCTAGCGTTTTTATTTGAACACCTGCAAAAGCGGACAATGCTGCAGCTTCGTAAAGAAAGATATGGGCTTCAGCTTCCATAATCACTTCTTGACCAGGATTACAGTGTACTAATCCCGCAATTTGATTTCCTTGGGTGCCACTCGTTACAAATAAGGCATCTTCTTTTCCAAGGATATGGGCAGCGAGCTCTTCAAGCTTATTTACTGTAGGATCTTCTCCATAAACATCATCCCCTACTTCAGCTTCGTACATCGCTTTCCTCATCTTTTCACTTGGTTTTGTTACCGTATCACTCCGTAAATCTATCACAATTTGCCCTCCTTTTATCGGTTTAAAAAACAAATAGGTAAGGAAGCCACCTTAAGACAAGGTGACTTTTCTCTTTTTATTCTAACTCTATGAGTAGCGCATTTCCATTTTCACTGACTTTAACGATTGCCAACGTTTTATCCTCGAATACTTGACCCGCCCCTTCCGGAATAAAGAAACTCTCTATACCATATTGAACATCATGATCGGAAAAGGTGGTGCCATTCATCACGATATCATCATCAGAAGGCTCGTATGATTTACTCCACTTATCATCGATTTTGTAAACCCCTCCATACTCATACAATCCACCCGAAGTAGGCGTGAGCACAACTTTTATCTTCTTATTAGCTGGAAGTACGGCACCAGGCAGCGTTGAGATATCGTAGCGCAGCGTCACATAATCCCCTTGTAACATCGAGCGAGGATCCACAGGAGCAAGAGCCAGTCGAACTTCTTTCCCAGATTGAAGCGCTACCTCATTTTTCACGCCATTATAGGTGATGAATGAAACCATCAGAATGACAACCAACCAGATAATTTTCCATCTACCGGCAACGAAAGTAGGTTCTTCAACAGCTGTTCCTTTGTACTTTCGTGATACCATTCTTGTAATCCCCAATACAAGAAGACCCGCTACCAACAACGTGAGCGATTTATGAACGAGCGACCACGCAATGTCATAGTACTTATAGAACAGAAACGCATACCATAGCGTGAGTCCCACCCAGTACCGAAATGGATTAGACTGCCATGGTTTGTAAAAGACAAGAAGCGTGGATAGAAGAAGAAACACACTATTTAGAAGCCAATATAACCACTCGCCTTCAAAGAAGAACGTTAAGATAAACAAAGGCACGATACTATAGACAAGGGCGTTCCGATTGAACCAATCGTCACGTCCAAGAATATGAATCAACCCATTACCAAAAACAAGAACGAGCAACAGCAGGGGTTCATGAGAATCCATCAAAAGTAGTGATTCTTCAACTTTAAATAAAAATAAGAGAAGTACTCCGTTTGCAAGTAGATAAGCATACGAACCAACCCATGCGTTCGTAATGAGTTTTAGTATGACTCCGATCATACAGAAAGAGATGAGCATCACGACGACCGTTTTAGGTAGCAAACCATTGGAAAATGCGTCTATCAGGTTAGCTAATGATAGGATTGACAATCCAGACAGCAGGAGGATTGTAGACAAGAACGGTATTTTATTTTTTAGTAAGAGACCTGGTAATAACAATAGAATAAGAGATGAAAACACAAATGCAAGGGCATGATCCCAGCTGAAGATGAGAAACATGATTCCCGAAAAGGCTGAGATTAACATCACTGTACTGACGACCGTCACCACAAAAAGCAAGGATGATTTAAACATGCGCTTCCAAGCTTCTGATCCCTTTTCACTTCGATCCAATCGAGGAAGATACTTAATGGTGAGAAAAACAATGAATCCTACTACAATTAATAAGAAAAATGGCATAAGATCACCAAATGCATCGCTCAATACGGCTAACATTTTCCCGAATAGGAATAACCCTAGGGCAATTCCTGATAAGATAAACAGTTCCTTTTCTTCCCGATGTTTCCAAAGGGATACGCTAATCACTCCATATCCGACATAAAGCCACGCTATTAGCGTACTGTATTCCCAGTAGCCAAAACTTGAAGCGATAAAGACCAGATGAATCAAACAAAAGCTGCCGAACATGATCCAATTTGAACGGAGCCAAGAGGAACGTGAAAGAAAAAACCACGCATGGGTAAAAAGTAAATAGATGAATATGAGGATCAGTGCGGTACCAGGTGTCCAATCTGGAAAATAAGAAGACGGAAATACATAGAAATAAAAGGCGAGCTGACTTAATAAAAAACCTAATACATAAAACGGTTTATATCCCGTAAGCACTCCAAAAATCACAGCTGGAACTAGCCAGATCAAATATAGGAGATACGAATCTGCATGGGAATTATACGTTTGACCAATGAGCGCAATACTAACCCCAAACGCAATCGTTCCAATCAGCCAGAGCCATCTTTCAAGAAATCGGTGTGAATGTTGGAAACGGCTAAGGATTGTTGCTAGGACAAAGAACAGCAACATAAGTCCAATTGCTAGAAGAATCTTTTCGATCCGCTCGATCCCTTGCCAATTCGATGCAAAGAAATAGATGACGCTACTGATCAGCAGTGATAAACCAAGTAAATAGCCTGTATGAATTCGTTTCAGAGTCATGAGACCTCCTCCTTTATAGAGTGTTTGTGAGAAAGCAACGTTATATGGAGTATATGTCATCTCATTTGTTTATAGCTTAAGTATACTAAAAAACCCTAGGACTCTACCTCTATCATACAAAATGGTCAAAGAAGTTGATTTTTTTCCTATGCCGACCGTTCATAAAACCAATAAAAAACCCTCTTGCTACCTGCAAGGGGGTTTCCTTTACTTTCATATACTAGTTACTAGTCTGGGTCTATCTTCTTTAATTATTAAAGTGTACAGTATCTTTTAAATCGTTGCCTTCTTCTAATGAATGGCGACTAGTCACCTTTTTTACAAACTCTTTAACTGTCTTAACATTCACTCCCGACTCCCAATATTCAGCGATTTCCGGTGTGACTTTAACCAATACAACATCCGGATCATCAGCAGAAGTATTTAGCAGTTTCTCAACCACCTTATTCATGTACTCCTTCTTCTTCTCGCTATCTTGGACCAATTCAGCAGTGCCGCTAATCGATACATAAGATGAACCTGCGTATGCTAAATTCACGGCAGGGTTAAGTTTAATATCTTCATATTTATCAGTATCTTTTTTCGTAATAAACCAGATCTCTTCCCGATCCAATTCCACTTCCTGCGTTTGCATTGGACGAGACATCAGCTTGCCATCTGGAGAAATAGTAGTTAACATGGCTACCTTCTCATCTTTAATCAAATCCTTTATATTTTTAAGGGTTTCCTGATTTTCTGAATGTTGGTTTGTCATTTGCGATTCCTCCTTCAAATAGTGAAACTTACTAAATTAGGTATTATCAACTACGCAGTTAGGAAAAATTATACTCCAAAGGTATTCCCACCATTTACATTGATATTTTGTCCTGTTATAAAGCTAGCCTCGTCACTTGCTAAAAAGCGCACCATATAGGCAATGTCTTCCGGTTTCCCTAACCGGTTCAAAGGAAGGCCATCAATATAACTACCTGCGCTTGCCTCGGAAACGTCACCATGACGCTCAACCGGAGTAAAACCTGGATGCACAGCATTGACTGTGATGTCATGTTTCCCAAGCTCATTTGCCCAGGAGCGAGTCATTCCAATGACCGCAGACTTTGCAGTTACATAATTAGAAAAATCGCTATTACCTAATTCCACAACTTCGCTTCCAATATTAATTATGCGCCCCCACTTGTTTTCTTTCATAGCCCCCATAACCTCTTTTAAAAGTAACAAAGGGGCTTTCACTGTAAACTGCAGCTGATCCAGGTAATCTTCCCAGGTCACTTCTTCCAAAGAAAGTTCTGGCTGTGGACCTGTGGCGTTATTGACGAGAATATCAATCGGTTGCTGGAAAGTCTCTCGTGAAACAGCGACCAACTTTTCAACGTCTTTTTGATCTGTGATGTCTGCTTGAATAGCGATTGCTTCTCCGCCAAGCTCTTGAATATCTCGAACCACGGATTCTGCTTTTTCTCTATTGCTACTGTAATTAATAATTACCTTTATTCCGGATTCAGCAAGTTTCTGTGCAATCACTTTGCCAAGTCCCTTTGAACTGCCTGTTACCAGGGCAACTTTTCCGCTCATAATTTCCTCCTAAGCTCTTGCTTATTCAATTGTTCTTTTCCCTATTTAAGAAACGACTAATCAACATTCATTGTAAGAACAGAGTGACAGGCACCAGTACATATCCCTGTTAACGGAATACCACTTTTGCAAATAGAAATAATGTTGCTGGAAAGTTGTTAGTGAACTTCACAAATGTTCTCCATTTAAAAAACATTGAGAGTTGAAGGATTTATCCTTTTGTCACTCCCAAGTACCTACAATTTTGTTTCCCGCTTTGTCACAAATTTACACGTTTTTCAAATTGAAAAATGTCTAAGTACATTTGGCTCCTTTACCTCAAGAGGGATATTGAGTGATGCCCGCCCGATTACTTGAAATTAGGATATTTCTTTGTGCCTTTTCTTCTATACCTCTCAATCTCTCGTACTAAAAAAGCCCTTGTTTCCAAGGACTTGTGCACTTCTTTATTTAACTGCGTTGGAACCGGTTTAACTATGTCTTCATGATTTTTCCAAGTCTTCTTTAATCGCATCAATCTGTGCGGCATAAGTTTCTACCTTCTCACCCAGATCCCCCCACAGTACTTTCCTATTCTGAACCATCCGCTCAACAACTTGTGGGTTTGGTCCCCCCGTGATGTTTCTTCTTTCAATAAACTTAGAAGGGTCACAAATGTGATGCCAATCTTCTTCTGAAAGTTGGACACAACCGATCCATTCGTTTACTTCAGAAAGGTTTACTTCATATAGCTCTTTCTTTGCCTCGTTTGCTTTTCTACTTACGAAGCTCGAAATCTGGTGAGCCTTTCGAAATGGCACATCATAATCTCTAGCAAGGACGTCAGCTAACTCAGTGATCGTAATCATATTTGTTTTGGCTTGTTGGAGTGCGCGTTCCTTGTTAAATTTCATTGTAGTCATAACAGCTGTTAAGAGCTTTGTAACACGATTGGCTTTATGGAACCCGTTATAAAGATGCGGTTGCAAGTCATCTTCTGTATCCACAATATCGCCATATGGCGTATTATGAATCATCTGAATGACACTTAATCCTTCTCCAACGGCACTGCTAGCCAGCGCTCTTGAATGTTCCAGGGATACCGGGTTTCTTTTCTGAGGCATGATGCTACTCACCTGGACATAAGCATCCGAAACTTTTAGTAAACCCACTTCATTAGAGGCCATACGAAGAAGCTCCTGAATCCACCTGCCCATGTTTGTCATCAAACTAACTAAGGTGAGACCCGTTTCTAGCAAATAGTCTCCTGTTCCAATCGCATCATAGGAATTTTCCATCACGTCATCAAACCCTAGTAGCTCAACCATTCGTTCTCGGCTGATCGGAAAACCAGTCGTAGTAATCGCAGCCGCTCCCATCGGAGAATGGTTGACTGTATGATACGCTTGCCACAAGCGGTCCACATCTCTCGATAGATTATCGGATATGGCGAGGAGATAATGACCAAAGGTTGTTGGCTGCGCAGGCTGCGTATGCGTGTGGGCGGGCATGATCGTATGAAGATGGTCTTCCGCTTGCATAACAAGTGATTGGCCTAGTTTTTTTACGTTCTCCATCAGATCGAGCATATGATCTCGAATCACGATCCGATACATCGCTTCACCCATATCATTCCGACTCTTTGCGATATGCATCTTGCCTGCTAAATCGTCACCAATTACCTTCGCCACTTCGGCTTCCACAAGAAAAAAGAAATCTTCGTACTCTGGGACATAGTTGAGTAACGTCCTCTCCATCTTTGCCACTTCATTTACGCCTTCCAATATCTTCTTTGCCTCAGCATCAGTGAGCATTTTTTGTTCTTTCAGCATCGTTGTATGCGCGCGATGAATCATAAACATGGCATCAAATAAGTAGTCACGCTGGTCTTTAAAAAGCGGTTTGAGCAGCTCGTTTACGTAGGTTTTCCCGGGAAAACTGGATCCATCCTCTAACTCAAAGTCTTCTTTACTCATATTTATGGTTACACCTCTTTTAGTTTGAGCGTATTAACTGGTTTCACTCCAAAGAATGTTTCATTATTGTTTAGTGACAACATACTAAAAAGAGCATAACCCAGTGTGGTTATACTCTTTACTACATATATGTTGCTGCGGCTGAATAGCAGCTTGAACTAGGGCAATGCCACTTAACTTAAACCAATTGAGATCACTAAGAATCGTCCCCCACTGATTCTAGCCCATATTATTGCTCCAATCCCGCTATCCCGAAGCCCCCGGCACCAGAATGAGTTGAAATCATACCGCCCGCTTGGATCCATCTTATATTTTGAAATCCACTTTCTTTGGCAACCTCATCCATCCGCTGCTTGATCTTTTCATCAAGACCGATCGAATAAATAAAATAAAGCTGCTCTCGATCGATGTGGAATTCATTTAAGTAATCTCTCAAAAGCTTTTCACTAGCTCCAATCATTTTCCCGCGATACTTCTTTGTAGACATGAGCTTTCCATCCTTCAACTCGATACATGGCTTTATTCTCAATAGAGCTCCAACCAGTGAAGCCATATTGCTTACCCTTCCTCCTGCTTTAAGAAAATCAAGGCTGCCTGGGATGAAAGCCAGTCTTGATTTAGAAACGGCTGCCTCTATTCTTTCAACTAAGCGTTCCGGTTCAATGCTAGGTTCTTTTTCTAAATCTTTAGCGGCATATAATACAACTGCAGCTAATCCACCAGTAACGTTCAGAGCATCAATGAGAAAAATGTCTTCAAATTCTTCCGCAGCAATGACAGCATTTTGAAAAGAAGAAGATGCTTTTGATGTATAACCAATATGTACAATGATGCAATCTGGGAATTTCTCTCTTATAGTTGCAAAAAACTCTTGATACTCATGAGCATTTGTAGAGGTAGTAGAAGGGATTTTCTTCGTTCGTTCGTAATAGTCATAAATATCCTGGACCGGCAATGAACCGTCTAAATAATCCTTACCATCCATAATGATGTGCATGGGAACGACTTGAATATCATAAACTTCAACTAAATCATCCGGTACGTCGGCGCCGCTTTCGGTCGATAAAATTATTCTTCGCATGCTATCTCCCCCTTGGTTAAATTTAGTTCCTTCACTCTTTCTACACTATGCTTTAACTATACAGGAGAAAACCTTGTTAGCAGTGTGATTCATTTTCTTTGCAGTACTATGTGCAAATTTGATTTGAATTCTACTGCAGATGTGAAAACCATCTTCTTTTGTTTCTCTCAAATTCCTGCCTACATCTCAAAACCACTAATAACATAAAAAAAAAGACCCGATCCCGAAAATGGAATCAGACCCTTCTGTTAATCTGCTTGATAACTTTTCCTTGCATTTAATAATGTTTAATTGACGGTCACTGTGTTTCATCCCTTTCTATTTTAACGTTCCCAGGTTTCCTTTCCCATTATCTACGGTTAAGGAGTAATCATCGTCCCTTACCGAAGCATAAAAGATATGTTTTAGACTTGAAACACCTGCTGCTTTAATTTCTTTTAACAACCATTCTTTGTCTTTATGAATGAGTTCTAAATTTTTATATTGTATTTTCCCCTCAATGACAACCGCAATAGGAAGACCACTATAATCGACATCACAATTTAAAATTTTGGGTGTCACAGGCATAGACTCTTCTTTAGGAAGGACACTAATTTCTCCATTTGGTTCAAGAATAGCGTATTGAATATTGGTCACGTCAGCATAGCCTTTGCTTCTAATACTTGATAATAATTCTGACAAAGAAAAGCGACTTTTTTTCAAATTCATTTTGATTAACTTGCCATGCTTTATCAATATCGTTGGTTCTCCAATTACAAATCGGTTGAGATGCTTGTATAGACTTAATTTTGATAGTGAGATATGTATGATAATAATAATCGCAATCCCTATTAACGCTTGAGTAACCCCTTCGACTTTGATGGCTTTAATCGCCAGGGTAACAATGAAAAATAAGGCTGTTAAATCATGTGGGGTAAATTGAGCTAAGGCGGACTTCCCCATAAATCGTATAACCACGATGGTCACTAAAAACAATAGGAGTACCGTTACGATAAACGAGAGCATTTAGACACCTCTTTGTATAAACCAGTTATTATAAAAGTAAAAACACAGCAAATCATTCTACTACTAAAAAATACTGTACGTTTAATATCTTTACACTATTCAATTATTTTTATGTTAGCTTCCATATACCGTATCTCTCCTATTGTTACCATCTTTGTACACAAACTTTCCAATTCCAAGACTCTAATTGTGAAAATGTGAAGGAAAGGAAACTTTTCATTGAAAAAAGGTGCCTGAGCCTCGATACGCTTCTAAACTAACGTATCGAGGCTCAGGCACCGAATTCACCAAACGGTTCTTAAACTCATCATTTTCACCAGGGTAGTTTCGAACCCATTATTTCTTCCGCCCAAATACCCTTTAACTCGTTAATCATTTCTATCGATAATCTTCCTTCTGATGCAGCTACATTCTGGTTGAATTGGTGACTATCTTTCGCTCCAGGGATAATAGTAGACACTTCTTGATAGGAAAGAATAAATTGCAGTGCTGCTTGTGCCATTGAACGATCATTTCCCAGAATACGTCGAACTTGTTCGACTAACCTTCCTCTTCGTTCAATTTCTTCTGCACTCCATCTGCTTCTAATTCCGCTAAATCGACTATTCCTATCATACTTTCCTGTCAGCCAACCTGAATCAAGAGGAACCTTGGTAATCACGCCAACCCCTTGACGTTCAGCTGATTGTATCGCAGCCGCTGGCTCTTGATGAAAGAGATTAAACATAACCTCAATCACCTGACTGTCCGTATTAGTTAATAGTTCATCCATCTCTACTCCAGTATCGACCGAAGCTCCATATGCTCTGATCTTCCCTTGCTTCTTTAGTTTTTCCAGTACTTCAAACTGCGGGCTGTTTCCATTAAGGGTTGAGAATGGCGGGTTATGAAGGAGTAGACTATCAAGATAATCGGTATGTAACCTTCGTAAACTATCGTCTACTGAGCTCATCAGTTTTTCAGGTTCGAAGTTTTGTTCACCATTCGAATGATGGCCACATTTACTGCTAATGACCACCTGGTCTCTTTTTCCTTTAAAAGCTTTTCCAAGCAGTTCTTCACTTTTCCCAGCTCCATAGTTAGGAGCAGTATCAAAGAACGTACACCCGGAATCCATCGCGTTCCTCACTAAATGAATCGCTTCATCCTCTGTCATCTTTCCCCAGTCCTTTTCATTACCTAGTTGCCATGCTCCAAATCCAACCTCGGAGACTTTTATTCCTGTATTTCCTAAGTTGCGGTGTTTCATGAGATAGTTCCTCCTTCTCCACATTCATATTTCTTTTGAAAGCTGTATGTTTACTATAGTTTTTAGTAGGTATAAGAAATAATACATTGTTCATGAGTGGTTACCCTTCTTAGTTATCATACTAACAATATTTCCCTGATTTAACCTAATAGCAAACGAATAAATAGAAGGCAAAACAAAAACCGTCACTAAAAAAAGAATCATTCCAACCTTTCTAACAAAGAAAGAGGCGCCATTCTTAACAGAATAGCGCCTCTCTTATAAATAAGATCTTTTATTCCTTTTATCATCTAACACTCTAATAAGCTGGAGGGATACTTTGCGGAAAGTGAAATACGTTCATCGGGTCATATTTTGATTTTACTTTCCGGAGTCTATCAAAATTCGTTCCATAATAAGCATGGCCATAGTTTTCAATGTTAAAATCCGGAACGTTAACATAGGATCCCTTGGAGAACGGCTTTAACATCTCGCGGGTTCTTTCCACTAAAGCAAGATTTCTTCGAGCATCTGAAGGATTTGTCCAGGTTGCACTCCACTCAAAATAATATTTTGGGTCACGCCAGAAGAATGCAGTGTCTTTTGGAGATATTCTACTTACTTCACCACCCCAGTTGAGAAAAAAGAAGTTGGATTCGGTTCCGGTTGCTTCCTCAAGAAAACGGCGCATGACTTTTATGGCTTCATCTGGAAATGGTTGAAAACCATATGATGATGAAAATTTATTCGCCATGTCTGACGGAATTGGGTCAGGGACAAGCCACTGGTCAACGACGGATGGCCAGGATGAAGTTTGAATGTTAACCTCTGTTGGCGTACCCGTTCTTAATAATGGTTTTAATAAATTGGTTAACTCCGCTTTTGAACCTAAAAACAGTCCTGTTGCTTGCAGTAACCCATTGTTTTTACTAAAAACCTCCAATATAGCGCCTAATCTATCGTCAACAAAAGGAGCCCACCTTTGCCAAACCTTAACTACCTCTTCCATTTGGTTCCATGGCCATGTAATACTATAAATCGTAGCCTTTGTAGGTGCACGATGCAATTTCAGCGCGTATTCTGTAGCGATTCCGAAATTTCCTCCTCCACCGCCGCGCGAGGCCCATAAGAGGTCAGAATGATTATTATAATCAGCTTTTAGTGTTCTTCCCCTGGCATCAACCATTTTTACTCCAACAAGGTTATCACTAGCTAAACCGATCGTGCGTTGAATTGGTCCAATACCACCACCCAGTGTAAGACCGGCAATGCCGACGGACGGACTATCCCCAAAAGGAAACATAAAGCCTTTTTGAGCTAAAGTCTTTACAACCGGACCTACATCGTTCCCGGTTTCTACAAGAGCTATTTCCTTATTACTATTTAGGCGAATTCGAGTCATCTCGCTGACATCGATCGTGATGCCATCTTTTACAGTAGCCATATTTCTTTCCAAGGAATGGCGCCCACCTCGAGCACGAATAGGAACATTGTTTTCTCGTGCCCATTTAATTGCATTACACACATCATAATGATTTTGCGCGAATACAATCACTAGAGGAAATGTGTTAGTATACGGATTCCAATTTAGCCGTGCCTCTTCATAGCCGGGTTCGCCTTTAAAAATCACTCGGCCCGTCAATTTCGTTCCTGATTTCAATCTATCCACTCCTTCTATTATCACTAAATATCAATACAAATAATTTAGTAATACTATCTTATGCACGGGTATGAAGAGGGGAGTAAGCAAGTATCAGGTGAATTTTGAGTTTAAGAGAAATCGGGTTCTTACGAATCGTGGGGAATTGTGGGCGAATCGTGGGGACGGTTCTCACGATTCATTGTTTTATATTGATAAAATACCCAAACAAGTAAAAACCCCTCTTGCATCCGCAAGAGGGGTTTCATAGATGGAGCATAGCGGGCTCGAACCGCTGACCTCTACACTGCCAGCTATATTAGAATAGTAAAATCCGTATTATAGCAATAAATTGCGTTCATCAGAACACTTATATACTATTGCTTTTATGTAGTTTGTGAAATTTCGTGAACAATTAATTAATCAACAATACTTATTCTACAACTTTTTCTTTTCGGTGAATCACTTCTTTTATGTCATAAACTTGAACATCAATACATTCAAATAATTCTGGATTAAATATAGCTATATTAAATCCCTCTGGATTCATAGTACTTTTATACCTTATTCCTTCATGTCCTTTGCTTTTTAAATAATCAGATATATATTGGGTTGGTAAATAATCAAGTACGCTATCGCCCCTCCTAAGCGGCTTGGCAATTTCATCACTTATTTTCCTAAGATGTTCTTTGTTTACAGCATGTTGCTCTAATCCTATTTCTGAGAAAGGACTTATCTTATCTAGGGTAATAAAATCTATTAATTCAATATCTCTTTTTAACCTAAAGGTACCAACTGTTATGTAATCATGTGTACCCGCTCTTATTTCATGAATTGTAGTATCAATATTGTTAGATAAATACAAATAACTAATACCTAATGGATTTGCCCTTCCATCTGAGGCTTTTCCAATCGGTGGACAACCCATCTCATTAATTGAAAAACCTTCTTCTTGTTGAGAAATTCTTGCCCTATAAAAGGTTTGTTCTTTTTTATAGGAGACTTTTACATAATCACAGAAAATATCTAAGACGTTAGTATTGATAAAATTTGTATTAAATCTATTATGATACTTTATTTCTTTCACAAAACTTTTCCAGTCATTTGTTTTTAGGAGAGAGTTTGATTCCAAGTAATCGCTTTCATTTAATACCAAAATACTAATAGGTGTATTAAACAAGTCTGAAGTCTCATTGTATTTCTCAGCACAAATGTTTTTCACTAAGGGATATATCTTATCTTTCTCAATGTTAAAAATATTCCACCTATCGTCTAACTCATTCTTTAGTAAGTATTTCTTTTCCATTGGAAAATCATCAGGTAATTGTGATTCAGGAGTATATATTTCTAATAATCCATTAAAACTATCTACTAATTCATCATTTTCTTCAGTATCATATATATACCCATTTCTTTTTCCACAAGTATCACACTCAGATTCTACTTTTTTTCCAATACCTTCAATAATAGCTTTTATTTCCGGGTCTTTAAAACATTTAGTGCAACAAATCATCCTTTATTTACCCCATCAAAATATTGACTAATTAATTCTATATGGTGCATAATTGATAGTTTTTTCACAGTACCTAAACCTGGGTATGAACCCTCGTTATAATGTTCCATAAATTTTCTTATACCATAAGTATCTATATCTACAGTATCCTTCCATAAAGCTAACTTTTCGAGTGCTTCATAAAATTTACCTGCAGGATCGGAAATATCGTCATTTGATTCTGACACAAAATGTCTTATCCTTAAATTCATTTCTTCATCATAATATACAATATGTATAGCTACAGCATATGGAGCAAAGCCAGACTCCAAGTATTCTTCACCCACTACAGAGTAATCAGAAAAACCTATAAAACCATCTTCTTTAAAAAATAAATGATCATCGGAAAAAAAGTTGCTTTCAATATCTTTATAATCTGAATTTCTTGCCTCTTTTTCAAATCTATTCGCAATTGATACTCGGCGATCTTTAACTCTTCTCATAAATGCTTTTTTGTCTGGTATTAAATTATATTTTGGATTCTCAATATTGAATATATCAAGATAAATATCTAAGGAATCCTTATCTTTATTAATTACTAAGAGTTCATTTTTTTCTTTACCTTGTTCAAAAATCGGACTTAATTCTTCTCTGCTGTTTTTATTCATTATGTGGGATAAAGTAATATTAGAGTTATGAATAAACTCATCAAATTTTTGTGTCCAATCACTCTTTTTTAACATCGTAATTTCCTTGTTAAAGTTACCTACTTTTGGATTGTGTATGACTGAAATTTCCCTTTCATTATCTATAAATACTTTTAGAGTTTTAATCAAAGTTGCAGATGGTTTGATTGGTTCGATTATTGGATTGATTCTCTCACTTATTAGATCTAATTCAATTAATTCTCTGAGAGCTAAAAGTTCATATTGTCTCCCCCTCAAGTACGGTAAATACATAGCTAACCCCTCCAATGTTTTATTAGAAAATTATTTAATTTTAAATAGTCGTTTTTTCTATATTTTGAAAAGTATACCATAAATTTCAATTCATAAGGGACACTTTTATATTCATCTATCTCAATAAAACCCCTTTGTTTTAGTTGTTGAATTACATATCGATAAGCTAAGTCTATTTCTATGCTGGCAAACATCTTATAACATGTTTTATAGTACTTAACCTGAGAGGTAACAGGAAGCTTTCCATAATGAGAAAGAAGTATATTTTCAAATTCATACTTCCTTAAAACTTTAAATAGTACTGTATGATCTAACTTTGAATTATCTTCTTGAGGTTTTTGCCTTGTACTTATTGTATTTCTATCAGTTAATATACAAATTCCTACATTTGTATCTTCCAACATTCTTTTGGCCTTCTGATAATTCGATTCTGATGTCACAACACAAACGTTGTTGAAAGCTTTATAATAATCATGGAGCTGGCTATCCAAACGATCAAAGGTATCTAATTCAGTTTTTATTTCATAAACTGTCGCTTTTCCATTAATTAATACAAAATCAGCTTTTGACTTATTGATGGGAATTTCTGATAAAGCAGTGGTTGTGTTTAAACTATGCCTTCCAAGTAGGAGTTTGTTTAAAAGTGTGTTTTTATAATAGTACTCATTTCTATATTCTTTCTTCAAGTAATTATAAATTTCACTAATTAATGCTCTATTCTTTGTTGATGTGATATTATTTACGTATCTTTCTACACATGTACTATATAAAGAATTATCATTTTCATTAATTAGGTCCATAAATATATTACGAGTAAAGAGTCTATTTAAAAGCATATTGTTACTCATATCTATGTCCCTCCTTATTTTTAAGCTATATAATTCCCATTTATATCATAGCATATGGTAATTCTTAAGTAATTCTTTTATAATCTTTTAACTTTTGGTTACTCTCTTTTATATAATTGAAGTAATCACATAAATTCATTTTGGTACCTTGAATGTAATTAATGCTCCTCAGTTATTATCCGTTCTTTAACATCACTTCTTTAAATTATTGGATTGTTAAAGTGTTTAGCAAATTGCTGCTACAAATCTAAGTTACTCACACCTATTTCTTCTCGAATCTGATTTAAATAGTACAACTTATTACTCATCTATCACTCACTTATATATAGCTAGCTATATTCTTTAAATGAATTAATTTCCCCTTTTAACAATTTTATAATTAGAAAAAAACCGATGAGTTAACTTATCGGTTTTTTCTAATTTGTTTATCCACTTCTTTGTTTTCTTCTAAACCATTCTCATATTCCTTATATTGAGTCAACGGTACGGTTCTCACAATTAACCATCTACAAACTACTCAGTCTTTAATTCAGTGTATTCTTCAAAGTTCTTCTCTAGATTCACAACACACCTCATCCATTTAAAATATAATTTTAATTAATGTTCTACTATTCCTGTTTAAGTTGTTTATTTATTAGTAACTTAACTACTGTTAGTTGATATCCATTTAAAAAACTCTGTTTTTAAAACCCTTTTACTTCTTCCAAACTTCATTACCGGGAAGTCAGGCCGGTTCATAATTTCGTAAGCAGTTGGTTTTGATACATGTAAAATTTCACTAATATCTTTTGCAGTCAGAATTATAGGGAAATCTTCAATTCCCCTATACTTTTTCATTATAATTACTACCATCTCTAACTATTTCGACATTGTTATTCATTTCTTCTTTTTCATGTTTATTTATCCAACTTTCTAATAACCTCAATGCATTCTCTCTTTTTCTATTATCTTCTTCTTTTCTTTTATTTAATGACATAAAAACAACCTCCTTTTTAGGAGGTTGTTCAGATATACTATTAAGAATTACACTGCAACCTTATAATTGCAGCAGACAAAATTCTGGAGGATTAATTATTTTCAAAGGACTATTTTGAGAAATAATTGTGAAATTCACTTGTGTTGGTATTACCGTTTGCATACTCCCAGTTTTTATATCGAATTCTTTAACTAAATCTAGCAAATATAATATATCTTTGTAGGGACTATCTTTATTGAATAACTCAATAATAAATCCACCATTCATTGATTCCAACCGAATAAAAATATCCTCTGAATCTTCAGTTTCTAAAATTATGCCCCTTACATCATGGCTCTTTTGTGAAGAACAAGAAGCAAGTATTTCTAGAAATTCGTTTTCTTTCATTCTTGATCCTGGTAGGTAACGGAAGTAATTTTCGCACCATTTTTCACTTGGGATTTCTTCTTCCAACCAATCAATTGGAACTCTACTTAATAATGCTATAAAAGCAATAAACTCTTTATTGAAATCAACGTTCGTTTCAATATTTCTTATTTTGGGTTTTGCTTTTGCTCTTGGACCAGATCTCTTTTTACCAATAAATCGAGCAATTGGATTAAAGCTAATTCCATATTTTTCATAGAGTGCCTGTTGACTGAATCCAATAATTTCTTCGTTCATTAACACTAACCGACGTTTTAATAAGGAAAACTTTAATAAATACTTCCTATATAGATCCATATCTTCTCTAAGCTTTATCAATTCGGGCCAAGCAAGTGTATTTCGTTTACCTGAATCATTATGAATATTTATATATTCCTCATCACTTCTTTTATTATGAAGGAATTCTAATGCTTTTTTATAACACATACCTTCATAAGAATCGTTTAATATATCAAGATTAGAACTTGGCTTCTTTTTCATATTCCTCACCAAGTTCAAATTAACTCAATATAAGTAACATTTCTCTGTTGCAATCTTATGATTGCAGACTTTTATAGTTCTTATTCTCTGCTTAAAATTACTTATATTAGTAAGAAAGAACAGGGCAGATATAGTTTTCAATTGATTTTTTATATTAATTAAATAAGAATTTCTAATACTTTTTCTCATTCTTTTCTCCATATCCTCATCCCCTTTCATGAAATTAGTAATAATTAAACAGCATTATTTTTAATTCCAATAAATGAGCTGTTTATTGCAAAATAGAAGTGCAGACCTTTGCAACAGAAAAATGCAGAGTCCTGCACTTATTTTAATAAGGGCATAAAAAAAAAGACTTGCCAGTCACCCCAAGTCCCTCTAACGTAATTGGTGTC
>NZ_JAQQWU010000010.1 GCF_028610625.1 Guptibacillus spartinae | reverse complement strand
ATTAAATAAGGCAATATAATTTCAGCTGTTCCACTTATCAAACCATAAATAGATAGAGAAACTACAATAGTTGCCAAAATTATTCTAATTATTTTCACCAGCACTTCCCCCGCAATAATGAAATTAGATCCTTTACTAAAGTCCCCTTTAATACAGTTCACTCTGAGATTACAGTACATTGATATTTGTTATGATTGTTTCCAACCACTGGTTTGTATCCTTAAAACAGAAGCCATTATTCCGATGAGGCAAAAGGTAATTTCTACTGGAAAGATGAAGAATAGTATAAGATCTGGAGTTATTCCAAGGTACGGTAGAATTGTACATACCGGAACTGCAATGGTCAGGGTTAATAAGATAATCAAATCTAGTTTTTTGGTATTCAAACGTAAATCCTCCTAAAGCAATACAATACATTAATTAGCTACTAATCTTAGTTAACACTCTTAGATCCAATTATTTCAAAACAGTGCTAATAAATCCATCTTTTTTACATAAATAGAAGCCTATCTTATTACAGATAAGCTCCGATTTAATTGAATACTTTAATTCAAGATAAATCTAATTAATTTAATTTTTATTAACTAAACACTAAGCTACAATCTTATTCAATATTATCGTTTTTCCACTCTTCTTCTAAAATTCCGTAAGAATATTCATCCCACCAACCATCCCCATGCGGAATGCATTTTTTAAAATAGCCTTCTCTCCTCATACCGATCTTTTCCATAACACGATAGGAAGGAACGTTTTCTGGCTGGCATGTAGCTACAATTCTATGTAACTCCAACACTTCAAAGCCATATTTTAATAATGCAAGGGCAGCCTCCGAAGCATATCCTTTATTATAATACTCCGGATTGAATGCCCATCCTATCTCATAAGAATGTTCACCAAAATATTTAAAAAACTCAATATGCCCTATTAGTATTTTCTTGTCAATAAGGATCACAGGAAATTTCTTAGCTGAGGCTCCCATGTTTTCTCTTATAAACTTCTTTGTTTCTTCTTGTGTTAATACACCTTCCGGCATATATTCCATAACAGTTTCTTGAGAAGTATATTTATATACCTCTTTCCAATCTTCTTTTTCAAAATCACGTATAATTAATCTTTCTGTTCTTAGGTTCATATGTCTCTCCTACAAAATATTATATATATTAAGCGCTTACTAAACGTTAAGTATAAGTTCTCCTATTAAAGCACTAAAGGGCACAAGACTCTAAATAAGAATTGTGCCCTTCCCTATTAGCAATATCACTTTTTAGCTATGATTAAAAACCTTTTTGAATTTGTACGAATTCCATCAGCAGTTCGATTGTTGTCTATGAAGCTTTTTAAAATTTCATAATCCCTCTCTTCTTCACCAAACTGAGGAATTATAGGTGTGTGGGTAAGAAGAAATAATAGATCTTCCGGTCTCTTATAATAATCTGTGGCGTCATAATCAAAGGATCGGACTTCAGAGAAACCAGCATCTTTAAGCTCTCGCGTATATTGATCTTTCAATATTCCATCTGAAAGTTCATAAGCTTGCCCTCTTCCAAAAGCTTTTTTTATATTCCATTTATCTGCTTCACTGACTTGTTGCGTTAAGAAAACTCCATCCTTTTTTAAAACCCTCGCTACTTCTTGTGAATGGAAGGGAGCGTGGCAGCTTGAGATAACATTGAAAAACCCATCAGGAAATAATAAGTTTTCAGATGACATTTGGACAAAACGCACATTAGACGCCTTTGAATTTAATAAATTCCTTTGCGCGGCTTCCGCCATACTTGTAGAAAGGTCGATCCCTATAAGGAAAAGCAGAGAAGAGGCAATTTCCAGAACATTTTCTCCACCACCTGTGCCTATATCTAAAAGGATGTCCGTGTCATTAACTTTTTTTAATACTTCTTCATAGAACTCCCACTTAGCTCCTTCTGATGTAAGCTGTAAGTTACTAAAATCCCACCCATTTATCTTTCCAACTTTATCGTAAAATTCTTCATAATTTAAATCTGTCATTGGATTTCCACCTTTCAAATGTAAAAACCAAGACACTATTTAGCATCTTGGTTGCGCTAAATAAATGACTACCGATTATATTCAAAGCCTTCGTTTTCTTAAAAAGGGCACACTTCTCCCTTGATGGCTGCTACGCGTTTTTTTACAGCCCGAAAACTAATTACTTCGAACAATTCGGAAAGACATTCCATTCACCCCATTTGAAAGAATACTATAATTATAGTTGAAGTCTTATTATTTGTAAAAATAAACCTTAATAGGAAAAAGATGATTTATATAATTCTTCAACTTTCGCTCCGATTTACTTGAAGACTTGACTTCAAGATATCTCAATAAGTTTATTACCTTGAACCTTGCCCTAATTCATTAAACTTTGATTGGCACGGATATTCGCCTTTTGGCCTTCACTATCCCGTTTTTTACAATGTAACATTCTACATAATGGTTACCTTTAAAAGATGTTGGTTCAGAGTGGGTCTTCCCACCCTCGAAGATTTGTCCCCTAATACTATCTTTTTCCTTGGCAACTTCTCCTTCGTTTTTCACCTTCCAAAAGACTTTATAGGGATCAGGAACATCTGTATGGGCAATGAAGAATTGTAAATAGTAGCCTGGTAATAAAAGTTCTCTTCTTCTTAAAATCGAACTAAGCAACCCTATCCTTTTCCCTCTGTGGGTCACTACACAATCAATTTCCAAACGGTAGTTTTTTAGGGATTTCCCGAAATAATGAGTGATAAATTCCTCTGTTTCACGATAGTCTAGACTCTCTTGTAATGAAGTGGAAGACATATGGGCTTTTTTCAATACACCAACTTCACTTAAGGATTCTTTTTGCTCTGTCCAATATGAATGATTAAAAAAACCCTCCCATGCTTCAATGGCTTTTACATTTGTACAATCCGGTTCAAATAGCACTTCTAGTTTTGATAATTGATGAGAAAGGCGATTATACAAATTCGTCATCTTATCATTATCACTGCTAACGAGATTTAAGCTCTTTGAAGAATCTGTAGGGTTTTTGACCTCTTTGTTCCATAGTAGTCGATTCTTAATTTCTTTAACGGTATAATAGAATCGCTCATCTATTCTCTCATACGCCTGGATTTTTTCTTCTGCCAGGACACTTAAAATCAAACCTCCAGGCATATTTTTCCATATACCCAATCTTGATTTACTAAACATCTTGAGCAAGCGAATAATCTCACGCAACCTATAATTGTGGTTTTTGTTTTGCTCATTGAACCACTTGGTAATGGACCGGGGGTTTCTCTCTCTCCACTCTAGTCCACCACAATGTTCATAAGTATATTCATCCTCCCCCTCTTTTTTAAAGCGTCGATAAATTGCAAAATCAATGTGGTAACCATCCGCATATTCAATACGAACACAATTGGTCTTTGCTTCTGGCTGAACATTAAATTGCGTTGTTTTCTTTTTTAATGCCTCCACAAGGAAGTTCTTTGTAGCGATAGGTCCTGATGGGATTGCGTCCTTTTCAAAGATAATTGCTACATCAATATCATAATCATTGCTTTCGTTTTGCGTTACAGTGTACATAGCGACGCTTCCTTGTACGACAGGTTCTTCTGCCAATTTGTAATCTTTTCCTTTTTCTTCGTTATATTCAATCAGACCTTCTTTCAGCCTTCGCACATTCAAGTTTTTCTTTTCAACTAAGTTAGACCGATCATCATTAGATAAAACGACATGGTTTCTATAGAATGTGTTAAATTTAGAGCTTAAATCGTACATAGTTTCCTCTCCTTTCAGGTTAATTATATTTGTTTAACTATTTTCTTGTTGCATTTGCATTATTTTTAATGGACTTCATTCCTTTAAATCCTCTCTATTTCTCTTCAGCTTGTACAAATGCTTCCTCATTTTGCAAACAGATTTGCATATTAATGTTTTCTGAATCACTAGTTCCGTGAATCTTTAATCCCCACGGATATTTAATAGTACGCTCTCGATTAAAATTATAAATTCTTACTTCAGGGTCATTTCTTGTAAGAGTTCCTCCAAAGCTATGTACGAGGGAGGTTTGGGCTGAAATAAAGATATGAATAGTTTTAACCTCGCGATGTTCACTTTTTATGTCATCCATTAACGATCGAAATTTAGCTGTATAGTCTGCTACTTGGTCCTTACATACAATTGCATGTCGCCTACATTTTTTTAATTTCAAATGATACATGGTCTTACCATACACTTTAAGTCCTTTTAATTGTTCAGGATAAATTTCTTCTGTTAGTGAAACACAAATCGATATATCGGATTCCTGATAAGCATCCCCCTCCCAACTCTTATGAAGTAATAATGGAGGATACTCGTCAACCGATTGAGGTAATGAAACCCACTTTCGAGTATTTTCGTTCCATTCTGAGAATATAATATCTCGTTTATCTGACAGCTGGTATCCAAGTAAGAAAACAAATGGAATGTGTGCAATACCTTCATAATGCAAAGTCGGTTCATCCCACCGTTCAAGAATATAATTGACATCTTTGATAACATCTTTTTGCTTTAATAAAGACCTCTTGATCCATTCGATTTCGCTTTCAAAATCCTTTTTCCGTTGATCTAGAACTACATAAGATACACGCTTCGGATTTTTAGAAATTTCGTTTTTTTCACTCGAGTTAATCGAATATTGTTTTATGATTGCCTTCGTTTTTTCAGTAGCATTTTGTTCAATTCTTACCATGTGTTTGTTGGCTAGGTACACACCCCACACTATTAAACATAGCCCCACTAACGTAGCAATTAAGACCTGGCTCTGATCAAGCCAAGTAACATTTGCTGAAGTTCTTGCCAATAAGCTGATTATGAAAGGTAGCCATGGAAAACCTATCAGTGCTGCACCAGTTGTAATAGCTATTATTGGCAGTTTCACCCTTGCTCTATTAATAAGGAACATTCGAAGATAAGGTAAGGCCCTATACTTAAAAAAACGTTTGAACTGAGTCAATAAACTCCCTCCCTTGCAGAATTTTTAATTTGTACATTTTTTTTTTATTTCTTATCCACTCTTGAGAAATTATCGACTTCAATAAAGAGTTAACTGAATCCATTGGAGAGTAATTTTCTAGGTAATTATTTAAGGAACTTTACTGATATAGATTTGTCCCTACTAGCTACTACCCAGTTCTTCTGCATATAATATATACTCAATCCATTGGAGTACGAATTAGTTAAACGAAAAGTTTCAATTTTAGTGTTATTATCTCGAATTCAAGTCTTCCACAAACCTGCCCTTTAAAGTAATTACAATTTTCATTTACACACCCTGATTTTACCATAAGGAGGATCTGCTAAAGAAAAAAATGACATCAGAAATGGCAACGCAACCGGCTTAGTTTTGACAACCTCCTATATTCGTACACTAATCGTTGTCCTATAAAAATATCGTGTCATTTGTACTCTCATTCGTTCATTCAATCTTCGAGAAACATTGATAGTAAAGCAAAATGCCCTGTGTCAATCCACAGGACATTTCGATTACTTCGCGGACTTCGATCGAATCGTTTTAACTCATCACTTGCTTTTTCACACGATAATATAGCCAAACGGCTTCACCAATAGGTTTTGCCTGCACCAGTTTAAGGGGAACCGCTTGTTGAATGGAGGCCAGGTTGTCGCCGTCAAAGATGGTTGGCGTCGTCCTTCCTCCAATCGCTAACGGTGCAAGCACAACGCTGATTTCATCCACAACACCTGCTCTTAAAAAAGCGCCATTGATCGTTCCGCCTCCACTTATGCCTAGGCGTCTAAAGCCAAGGTCATAAAGCTGTTCAAGAGCACAGTTGATATCAATTTTCTCTCCATCCCCTGCTTGAATGTATGTAATTCCCTTCGACTCTAACTGCTCAATATAGGTCTGGCTCACATTCATTCTCGTAACAACGATTAGTCCATCTGTTTGCGCCCAATCCATTCGCCCTCTCCCATCAAAAACAATATACGCTTTCGATTTCTGTGGCGTCGTAATCGGATTTTCAAGATCAACCCAATCGGAGCTCCAAACGATTAAGCTTTCACTTCCTGATACAAGTGCATCGCAATTTAATTCGTCGTATAGTTTATGAGCTTCATCATTCGCCTTACCATCCACACCGTATGATGTCCATTCCATCACATTATGTCCTGGCGCAGTCGTCATTCTTCCATCCATTGAAGCAAATACATTAATGACCACTTCAGGTCTTTTCCTCAGCATCATCATCTCCTTAGGTTTGATAACTTCATTATAAATTTTCCAGGAAATGAATGTCAGTGTTTTCTTTTAAAAATGTTTCAAACGACAATTAACCTGCTTGTCTCAATTCCGCCTGCTCTTTTCTCGCATCTAATTCGGGTGAGATCATGAAGAAGATCAGGGTGCCAATTAATCCAATACTCGTAATTACGATTGCCATCAGCATTGAAGAAAAAATTGCCCCGAGAGAAACCGTTACGGAGGCAACGAGCATGGAGAGGTTGAACTTTAATCCGCCAAACGCCATGTAAGAACTCCTGGCATCATCCGGTGGGATAGCTGCCATATACGATTGTTCGACAGGTACGCGAAATACTTCTCCAATTGTGAGCACCGCCATCATTAGAAAAAGAAGCGTTAAGCTATTGGAATAAGCGAGGACACCATATCCGACCGTAAAGAAAAGGCAGCTCCAAACGAGGACAGATTTATCTTTTAATGAATGGGGAATTCTCGTAACAAATAGCATAAGAATAACAACCATAATTGTATTCTCACTTCTTAAGAAACCCATTGTTTGAACGCCATCGAACTCCCACAGAAGAAATTGCTGAGTAGGCATTTCTTCACTTAGGCGAATCCCTATGTAATTCGTAAGTTGAAATTCCATTGAAAGTATCAGAACACCGGCGATCGTGAAAAGGACAAACAGCCGATCCTGAAACACTCGTTTATAAGTAGATAATAATTGCATGACATGTTGAGCTGGCTTTAGCTCTTCCACTATCGGCTTGTGACTTTCATCAATGAAGAAAGCGACTAAGAAGGCTGTGACTGCCGCTGCTAGACTAAGAGAAAGGAAAAGTTCAAATAAGTAATCTTTAAATAAGAACGCACCAAGTATTCCCCCTACGGCGATTGAAAGGTTATTCGCCCAATATGAAATGGAATACATCAGCTTCCGCTGCGGCGGGGTGCTGACATCGATCAGCATCGCCTGGTTCGCTGGACCCGCCAGTCCCCAACAGATGCTATTCACAGTCATCATTGCAAATGTAATCGCTGCTGATTCGAACCATGGTGAATTGCAGATCATCATCGTTAGAAACGCAAGAAAACGTAACGTTTCCGCAAACAGCATCACTTTCTTTCGACCAAACTGGTCTGCAAAATAACCGCCAAGAAAATTAATGCCGGTCCCGATAAACACATTTACTAACAGCAGGAGCCCCGCTACCTTTGCTCCAAAGTGAACCGCTAAGTAAATAGACATAAACGGAAAGATCATACTTCCAATAAAGCGACTGATAAAGTTTTCAATTAGACGAATTTTGATGTTTTTGTGAAAATCTCTGAATCTCATTTTCTGTCTCTCCTATTCCAATAAGTGAAGATATTTCCATATACATTACCTTAATCTATCCGTTCATACAATACTAAATTGGAAGATCTTTCATTTGAACACACTTAAGGTCAATAACACACAATAAAAAACGAGCCTTTAGAGGTAACCTCCTAGACTCGTTTAATTAGCATATCTTCAAATTTCTGCTATCCAATCAGCTTTTTGGCTTTTTCAATAGACTTTTTATAGGTTGTCCCAATGTCACTATTCCTAACATACCGCATCCACCTAAGACTAACCAGGCGATTGTTTCTTTGAAAGAGTTTGCTTGAAATAGACCGATCACTAATCCAAGTAAGACAATAACGAACAACGTATATTTCATCTTCAAATCCACCTCACCTTTCTTAATTCATGTACGAATTACCATAGAATAAAGTTTCAAGTAATTGGAATCATTCCCATACGCTTCGTTTCCAACTAACAGAAAAAGTGATGGCGTTACCCATACTTCTTCTGATGCTCCTTCTTCTTCTCCAAGTAAGCTTCATCCGTCCGTACGATCTTCCACTTCTCCTCAAAAATCCTTGCTGATTCCGCTTTTTCCTCATCGATATCCCGTTCATTCACATCGCCGTCGTTATCATACTTTTTACCACCTTTGTAATTCGCATAGCGGCGAGCTCTCGTGTAACCCATCTGAATGAATTTTCGGGCCATATCCATCCCTACGAAATCATCGTTTTCCTGATACTCGCGAAACAGTTGATAAATTTTCTCTGAGGATTCCTTGGCGATCTCAGGTGTTTTAAAACGCCAGTGTGGAAGGATTTCACTTTTATAAGGTTCCACCATCAGAACACCCTGCTCCCCGCGACCAACGCGGTATTTCTCAGGCTGTTCCCGAAAGTTAATGTTATCAAAATCAAGATCATAGTCAAAAGCCATCGATCCCACTCCTTTATTGGAGGGTATTCCCAGAACATTGCTTACTATAAACAATGCAAGCTCAATTCACGCTATCCTTGCATCTTCTCAGATAGTGATGAACCTTTTCTCGGAACTCATACGCCTCATCCATTTTCACGTAGATACTCTCAATGTTTTTCTTAAATGCAAAAGCCTGGTTCATTTCCACTGGTCGTTTTAGTTCTATTACAAACGGAACCTGTTCACGTTCAAGTCCATGAAGCGCAAGCTCAACACTCGCTCGATGCTGCTTCACTTCTTCAGGAGATTTCTTGTTTTCCGTTATCTCCTTCACCGCACTCCACTCGATAAACCCGTATTGCCGAATGCCCTTTTGAAAATGGATGCCTTTTTCACTAAGAATGACAGGGGACAAACGAATCGCCTGGTAATCCGAAATAATGAAGAGTAAAGCATAGACATCAAATATTGTTACGATCCAAGCGGCAACATGACTGTACTGTGCCACCATCACATGTACGGCAATCACTTCAATCACCATGGCATGGACAAGCATGTAAAATACGCCGAGGTAACCTCCGTCTTTATGGAATGTGAACGAATGAACGTGCTCCTCATTTCCTTGTCTTTTCTTTCTCCAGCTAAAGAAAGAATAATAAATGGCCGCAAGATCCGTAGCTAACAATCGAAGAAAAAAACCGAACTTATTTAGTCGTGAGTTTTGAAAAGCAAAGGTTTGTTGGATCGCTCTTGAAAAGCTTAGAAGAAAATGATGATGCACCCTCTTCTCCATTTGATAGTTTTTCATTAGTAAGGGGATCCTTTTAAGAATGACAAGAAAAAGAACGAGTTCAAAAGCGATCACACCTATTTCAAGAACAACGGCAATAGCTTTGAAATAGGGAAGGTGAGCATCCGCATGAGAGGGAATCATCCAATTGGCAAGCAAGACGCCACAAAAGATCAATCCACATAAGAAAATCCATGAAACTCTTTTTCGAACCCCAAAGAAATAAAGTAAAAACGGTAAAATGATGCCAAGGTCAAGGGCCGTTCCAATTCCCACTCGATCATCAATCGGCCCAACCACTTGCGTTTGCATGACAAGGTAATTCGGCACAATGATAATGAACAGAAAGAATCCAATCCGTTTCCACGCGATGTCCTGTAACGGTAAAGAAAGTGTCATGTAATCCCCTCCCGTCTGATTACTTTCTATTATAATGAAAATTTTTCAAAAACCGCAGTCTCTTTACACTTGTTGGAAAAAATACAAATCTAACACATTCAAACGTTCCTTCAAGTGCATTTCAGGGTAAAGAATAGTCGACAATGATGACAGACGAAAGGAGGATCCCATGATCTATTTCGGTTACGCTATTTACTTACTTATAGGCATTCTAAAATTTTGGCTATTTAGCTTCTATACACATACAGCTTTTCCATGGGAGTTTCTCCTTATGAATCTGGCCGGCATGCTGCTTTTATCAAGCTGGACACTTCTGATTCAATGGAAGAAACGTCGCTGGATATGGCTGACGCTCCTGTTTTTACATAGTCTTCTTTTAATATCCGATCTCTGGTACTACCGCTATTTTGAAGATATGCTTTCTGTTTCTCTTCTTTCTCAAATGCTGCAGATGAGTGATGTTGGCGGAGGTTTTATGGCCCTGATTCGTTTTGAGGACTTTTTTCTTTTCGCTGATGTGGTGATCTTCCTTTTGATTCTTATTTTCACAAGGAACAAAACATTTGATGTAACAAAGAAAAAACGAAGAATGACAGCAGGGTTAACATTCCTTATCGGGGTTGTTCTGTTTGCAACGCCATTAACTTACAGCGCAATGAAAGATGACCAGCTCGTGACGCACTCCATTTCAGATATGCGTGATTATTACCAGCTTGGCTTTTGGGGCTATCACGGCGTTGATCTTTGGCGAGGCGTGGTAAGAGCCATAGATGGTGACGAGGAGTTAACCGCGACACAACAAAAGAAGCTCGAGAAAAATACTTCTGAAAACACTGAAGGTGCTCCTAAGAAACCAAATATCCTTTTAATTCAATTAGAGTCGTTTCAAGGGTCACTCATAGGACAGAAAATCAATGGGAAAGAGCTTACCCCAAATTTAAATCAGCTTAAAGAAGAAACGCTGTACTTCTCTTCGTTCTATCATCAAACCCATGAAGGAAGAACGTCGGATGCTGAATTTATCACAAATACGTCTCTCTATCCCTTGAAATCTGGCTCCGTATATACACGGTTTCCAGAAAATGAGTTCGGGTCATTACCGCAGTTACTAAAAGAGAATGGTTATGACACAGCGGCCATGCATGCGTATGACAAAGGCTTCTGGAATCGTGATATAGTGTACGAAAATATTGGATTCAATCACTTCTTTAGCAACAAAGACTATCCAGACAAGAAAAAAATCGGAATGGCATTAAACGATAAAAACTTTCTTACGACATCAATCGAACATATGGAAACCTTAAATGAACCTTACTTTTCGTTCATGGTCGCTTTAACGAGTCATACGCCTTATGAAATACCGAAAGATGAACGAGAACTTGATTTATCAGGTTACGATGATCCGATGTTAAAACGATATTATCAAACTGTTTATTATGTGGATCAGGCTGTTGGATTAATGATTGACGAGTTAAAACAGAAAGGAATGTGGGAAGACTCCCTTATCATTTTCTACGGTGACCATGATAGCGGCCTAACCAACGAAGGAAGTGAAATGAGAAAAGAAGCAAATGTAGAAAGTGCTGTAGATGCGTTTGAACTTGATCGTCAAGTACCCCTTTTTATTAAGCAACCGAATGACAGTAGTGGTCAGGTGGTGAAAGAAAACGGTGGGCAAATCGACATCGCTCCGACGATCCTAGACATAGTCAATATGGATATGCCGTATATGATGGGAAGCTCTCTTCTTGATGACGAACCCAATTTAACCGCATTTCGAGATGGATCTTTTCGTTATAAAGATTATTATTACGAAGCTGATTTAACCGAGGAAGCTGGAAACGGCACGTGCTATAACGTTTCTAGTGAAGAGAAAGTAGCTTTTGAAAAATGTGAAGACCAAATAGAAAAGGTAGCGGAGCAACTTCGCCTTTCGGATGCGATTATTGAAAAAAATGGGCTGAAGGAGTGAACGAATAGGAATGAAAGAATGAGCGGTTCAGACAATTAAAAGTCTGGATCGTTTTTTTTAGCGGTGTAAAGACCTTAGTACCTTTGACACTCCTTTTCAAAGAGAGTCGTATCGTTTGTGTGAAGTTCATAGAAACCCGTCGAATCCGTCATATTTTCCGGTCCTTTTACCTATTTAATGAAAAGGGAAGTTAGTGAAAAGGTTCCTTGTTTAATTAACTGAATTTTCTTATAGTTTAAAGGTGACAAGACACATTATAAATAGGAGGGTTTTATGAAAAAGTGCTTCGTCTCCCTTTTGGTGTTTCTGTTCCTGCTTGCTCCCCCTTTTGCTCAAGACGCACAGGCCGGTATCATAGGGAAAGGTGATGCAACGGGTACACCCGGGGAATGGTACATTGGCGATGTACCCACGTCCGTTAAGCCTGGCTCCCTTCCACTCGTATTTGTCCATGGATTAAACAGCTCTTCGAAAACCTGGATTGATCAAAACGACATGGATGAACTTACATACAGCAAGAACTACCAAACGGCTTACATTGATCTATACCCTACAAAAAACATGTGGGATAACGGACAGCTGCTTGCTAGCAAACTGAAAGAAATGAACGCTTATTTTGGAAAGAAAGTCATACTTGTGACGCACAGTAAAGGCGGTGTGGATGCCCAGGCGGCGATCGTTCACGCAAATGCCCAACAGTATGTTGATAAAGTGATTACCCTTTCCACACCACATAAAGGATCTCAGCTTGCCGATCTGGCACACAGCAGCTGGGCCGGGTGGTTAGCGGCCATTATTGGGAATCGAAATGACGCGACCTATTCACTTCAAACTGGCTACATGAGCTACTTCCGCTCCATTACCGATTCGAAACCGAACATTTCCTCCACGCCTTATTATACATTTGGGGGCACGAGCTGGGGTAGCTTTGGCGGCGCGCTCTACTGGGGTGGATTGTACTTGAGGCCGTATGGTCCCAATGACGGGGCGGTTACTGTAAACAGTTCCAGACTCCCTTATGGAAATGAGATTCGCGTTGGCAATTGGGATCATTCTTCCATTCGTACAGGAAGCGCTACGCTCAACTTATTCGAACCTTATTTAACTCAGTCAGTCCCTGCCTTTTCACCGCTCACTTCATTACAAGAAACGGAAACTGCCCAACCAGAAGAAGCCAGCGTTCTCATTAGAGGCGGCGAATTTAACGGGACAAAAGTAGAAAGGATACAAATCGAACCAAACACAAAAAGTATCGCCATTGATTGGATGAGTCAAAACAAAGATTCTGAGATAACGCTTCAAGGACCTGATCAAAAAACGTATAAGGTAACAAACACATCGCAAGATAACGGCATGTTTGAAGGTGCGTATCATCACCAAATGAAAGTGAACACACCGACGGCAGGTACATGGAAACTGAAGGTGAAACAGCCCAAGAAAGAAAGTTATCTCATGCAAGTGGCTTATGAAAGTGAGCTGAATGAGGAGCTTCAGATGGAAATGACCAATGCTAATGAAGTGCAACTTAAGATCGACCAAGCAAAAATTGATCAGAAATCCATCGAAGGATCGATCGTAATCCAATATAGTAAAAACGGAAAAACGAAGCAAAAGAAACTCTCCCAAGAAGAATTTAACTCACTGTCTTCCTTCCAAATCAAACATGCAGGTGAAGGCGTTTACCACATTATGCTTGATGTTAATGGTAAGACTAAGAATGGGGCAACGTTTGAGCGAACACTTCTTCACACGGTTTATGTGGATGCTGTCGGAAAAGTTTATCGGCCTTAAGCAAAGAAAGAACGCCGGACGAATCCGGCGTTCTTTCTTACGTATCCTCTACTCTTTATACCATTCAATCGCTTTGGCTTCAATTTCCTTAACAAGTGAATCCTTTCCTTCAATGTAAGCCTCCATCTCATACGGGAACCGCTCCGCTAACTCGGCTTTTTTCTCACCATAGCGAACGCGATCTTCATTATGCAGCATTAAGTAGTCCCGAAAGGCTACGTGCCGGTCAATATCCGGATGTCCTTTTCCATAGAGGTGCACATGATGCGAGCGCTGATCTCCACCTTTTCGGAAGAAGCGGCGTCCAGGTAGACCATTTTCCCCAAGCGCTTCATAGCCAAGTGCTTTCATCTCATCATTTTTTTGATCCACCAGATTGAGATCATTCACAACTGGCAGCAGATCGATAACCGGCTTAGCTTTTAATCCTTCAACCGCCGTACTTCCAATATGATGAATTTCAATCATATTTTCACCAAAAACGCGCTCGATCTTCCTTGCTTCTAATAGAAAAAGTTCACGCCAAATCTCTTTAAATTCCTGTACTTCCACTTTTCTCATAAGTTTCACACCCCTCACGATGTCATGCACTCCGAAGTCTAAATCGCGCCGCCCATAGGCCACTAACGCCAAACATCCCGCTTGTTGGATCCATCTGGTTCATCTCGATCACTTCAACTGGCTCGAATTCTTGTTGGAACATGGTAAGCAACTTCTCCTTAGTGAACCCAAGACCACCTTGAAGACTCCTCTTTTGATAGACTTCTAGATCGGAAAGCGTAGAACCTCCTAATGGGCCATTCTCAATAAAACACGTTAACGCAAATTCCCCTCCTGGTTTTAACGCTTGTTTCACAAGCGCAATATAGCTCATCCTTCGATGCGGCGCGATGTGATGGAAGCAACCCGAGTCATAAATAAAATCATATGTATGTGGAGTGAGCGAAAGTTCAAATAGATTTTCTTCCATGAAATTTACGTGCACTTGCCTCTTATCTGCTTCTTCCCTCGCCCAATTAATTGCCTCACTAGACGCATCGATCGCATCGACCCTGCACCCCTTTTGTGCAAAATAAATCGCATTGCGTCCATTCCCACAGCCAAGCTCAAGCACTTTTTGGGGTGTGAAAGACTTACTTTGAAAGTACCTAACAAGATTTTCATCTGGTAGTTGGACGAAAAACGGAACCTTTCGCTCTCGATCAGAATAGAACGCATTCCAGTTGATAGGGTTCTCTTCTTCTAGCAGTAGATCGAGTAGTTGCAACAAATCCTCTTCATTTCGGATTACTTTCTCCATTGGATCCACCATTCCTCTCATTAAGAGCTCTCTTGCGGAAGCTTTATTGGCTAAAGTTAAGATTTATTAGCCAAAATGCAGTTTTATTGGCTAAATTTGAGATATATTGGCCAAAACCAATTTTTATTAGCTAACGAGAATCATTCTAACCAATTATACCATTATGTGGAATAATCCATCTCTCGAACTTGATAAAAATTCATAAACAAGACGTTTGTCACGAGAAAAGGATGAGCGTATAATTTGGTAATTGATTGAGGGGAAAACCACTCAACTAAGTAAAAATGACAAAATGACTAACGATTATTAGAGATGACGAGAGGAGTCCTATCGTGACCACCAAACCTTACAATAAAGTGTTCATTGCAGCGCTTCTACTAGCTGGAGCGTTTATTACTATTTTAAACCAGACACTTATGATAACGGCCATTCCACCGATTATGGAGGAAATGAACATTACCGCGAACACAGCTCAGTGGCTGACAACCGTCTTTATGCTTGTGAACGGCATTATGATACCGATTAGTGCTTTTCTTCTAGAACGATTTACAACGAGACAACTTTTTATTTCTGCGATGAGTATTTTCTCAGTCGGAACGGTCATTGGCGGGTTTGCACCGAATTTCGGCGTGTTGCTTATTGGACGAGTCGTTCAATCAGCTGGTGCTGGGGTGATGATGCCCCTCATGCAAACTGTTTTTCTCATGATCTTTCCTGTAAATAAACGCGGTACCGCGATGGGTTACATTGGGCTAGTGATGTCATTCGCACCGGCCATTGGTCCCGCGCTATCCGGTTGGATTACAGCGAACTATTCATGGCGCGTTTTATTTTGGGCGATGCTTCCGCTTGCGATTGTCATTATAACTGTTGCCCGCTTCACGATGAAAAATGTGACAGAGCTTACGTTTCCAAAAGTCGATCCGATCTCGATTATTCTTTCATCGATTGGATTTGGCGGTTTGCTTTATGCGTTTACGAGCGCAGGAAATCTCGGATGGGGCAATATGAGAACGATACTTGTGCTAATTGTTGGTGTTGTCACGCTAACAGCATTCATTTTAAGACAGCTACGTCTTTCTCAGCCTATGCTTGAGTTTCGCGTATTTAAAGATAAAATCTTCACCATTGCCACCATTATTGGAATGCTCATGTTTCTTGGATTAATCGGTTCAGAAACGTTAATTCCACTTTACATGCAAAACATGAGAGACTTTACCGCGTTTGAATCTGGGCTTGTCCTACTACCTGGGGCCGTCATTACGGCGTTTATGTCCCCGATTACAGGACGAATTTTTGATAAAATCGGTGCGCGCATGCTTGCGATTGTTGGACTTACCATTTTAAGTGTGGCGACATTCGGTTTTTCATTTCTCGATACAACAACAACCATCACATTCTTAACGGTCATGTATGCCATTCGGATGTTTGGTTTATCTATGGTAATGATGCCGGTCACAACGGCTGGTCTCAATCAATTGCCGAAGCACCTCATTCCACATGGGGCTGCCATGAACAATACAATGCGTCAAATCGCGGCCTCGATTGGAACAGCTATACTTGTCACAGTTATGACAACAACAGCTCAATCGGCACAGCAACAGCCGACGATCTCACGACCAGATATTTATGGCGTCAACATCGCCTTTCTTGTCATTCTTGTTCTGTCGATTGTCGCTCTTGGACTTTCATTCTTTGTGAAGAAGAGTGCGCCTGAACAAGAATCCCATAAAACGAATGAAGCACCGATTCGAAACAATCGGCATCAGCCTAAGTCAGCTAATGCGTAAAACGAACCATTTCATACATCCGCTCAGTCTTTTGACTGAGCGGTTTTAATTTGCTATCCCAACCACATCCTACACTACCTATGTTCATCTCCTAAAGAAACGACTACACTAGAGGTAAAGCCCTTTGTTTCTTTTGAGGTGAAAACAATGCAAAAGTACCGCTTTAAATTAAGTACAATTATTATTATCTTTGTATGTACGGTAGTCACCATGTCGCTCTTAATAACGGATCTATTAATTACAAATACAACGAGTGAAACGATTGAAAATCAATTAGAGGATAAAGCGATTACCGTTTCTAGAACGATTGCTGAATCAAAAATTGTGAAAGATGGATTAACGGATGTACCTAATGAAGAGATAAGCATTCAAGAGTACACGACAAATATTCAACAAGCTTCTGATGTCCTATTTGTGGTTGTGATGGATATGGAAGGTATACGAAAATCACATCCTGATGTTCAAAAAATAGGGAAACATTTTGTAGGTGGCGATGAACAAAGGGCGCTTAATGGAGAAGAATATATATCTAGATCAACTGGCACGCTAGGTAAATCATTACGGGCATTCACACCGATTTATGATAATAATCAGAAACAGATTGGTGCTGTGGCGGTGGGGATTTCATTAGAAGCTGTCACATCATCCATCCAGCAGAGCCACAAGAAAATTCTTATCGGTTCAACGGTTGGCGTACTTATAGGCATTATTGGAGCATTTTTGTTAGCAGGATATATAAAAAACAGTCTCTTCGGGTTAGAACCATACGCGATTGCTCGTATACACGAAGAACGAAATACGATGTTACATTCTGTACATGAAGGGATTATCGCCATAGATAGTACCGGGACGATTATTCTCGTAAATAAGTCAGCTCGACGCATTTTCACACAGGCTAGTTTGAAGAAACCTGATCCTCTAGGGATGAAAATCAGCGATTTCCTGCCAGGCACAAGGTTAGAAGATGTGCTTATGTCACGAGAAGCAGAATTAGATCAAGAACAGTTGATTAATGGCGTCTCAATTATTACAAATCGTGTTCCTCTCATTGTAAATGGCCATGTGGTTGGGGCCATCGCCACCTTTAGAGATAAAACAGAAGTAAATCAATTAGCAGAGAAACTAACTGGTGTACAGATGTATGCAGATACATTGCGAGCGCAATCTCATGAATTTAAGAATCAATTGCAAGTTCTACTCGGTTTAATCAAAATGGAAGATTATGAAGAGGTTACTCACTTTATTAGCAAATTGGTTGATCATCAAGCAGACGAAATTGGTAGTGTAACAAAGTACATCAAAGATCCAATATTCGCAGGTTTTATCATTGGGAAAATGAGCTACGCACGAGAATCACACGTTACCATGACAATCGACTTTGAAACAGAGATTCCACAGGCTGGTCAGCCTGAAATCACCCATGAACTGATTACCATTCTGGGTAATATTATCGATAATGCAATCGATAGTGTTTCTACTAGTGAAAAGCAAGAAATCCGCATGATCTTCTCTTATATTGATGATTTATTAAGTATGACGATCATTGATACTGGAGAAGGGATTCCTGAAGACAAACTTGAAGACATTTTTTTGAAAGGACATACTTCGAAAGACGGCAAACATAGGGGATTTGGCTTATTCCTTACTAGACAAAGCATTGATAAATTAGATGGTTCAATCGACGTAGATTCTGTTTTAGGTGAAGGAACGACATTTACGATCATTGTTCCTTATGATCAGGGAGATGGTTCATTATGATTCAGGTTTTGATAGTAGAAGATGATCCAATGGTTGCACAATTGAACAAGAAGTACATTGAGCAAATAGATGGTTTTATGCCAGGCCACCTTGCCAAATCAGCAAAAGAAGCGTTATCAACATTAGCTTCCACAGACATTGACCTTGTTCTTCTAGATGTTTATATGCCAGGCGTGACTGGTATCGAATTTCTAAAAGTGGTGCGAGAACAAAATCAGGATGTGGATGTTATTTTAGTAACAGCTGCTTCTGAAATCAACCAAATTCAACAAGCATTAAGGCTTGGTGCCATTGATTATCTTATTAAGCCTTTTGAATTTGATCGTTTTAAAGAAGCGCTTTTAAACTATAAAAAGAATTACTACAAGCTCAACGATAAAGAACAGATGAACCAAAAAGAACTTGATCACGTGCTCAGGACTACATATCCTGTTCATCAAGAAGTCCATCCTCCTTCAGAAGATCGTTCTTTACCTAAAGGTTTATCAAGAAACACACTTAAAACGATCAATACGACCATTCTCTCACTTAAAGCTACTCCTTTTTCAACAGATGAGATTGCAACAACTACTAATATCTCAAGAGTGTCTGTTCGAAAATATTTAAAGTTTCTAAGTAGTATTGGGTATTTAAAAGAAACCTTAACTTATGGTGTGGGGCGTCCCATTTACCAATATTCGATAAATCCTGAAAAACAATCGATCATTCGCCATTACCTTTAAAAGCAACTTCACTAGTTGCTTTTTTTAATTACATAACTATTAATAATTACATAACATGTGAATTTTCTGTTAATTATTTTAAGATGAAAACAACTAATGAAAGCGGTTACCTCGTTACTGTATTGATAACGCATTAAAAAAGGAGTGAACAAATTGGCGCAAGCTGCTAAAGAGTTAAATTATGAGAATCAACCTGACCCCTCGTCCGAAAATATAAGTCAAGAAAAGAAATCCATTAAAATTTTTGGTCTCCCAGTGCTATGGTTTGGAATATTTACGGCTATTACGCTGACTAGCCTCTATACCGGAAATCTTCCAGGCGGTATGATCGGTAGTTTGCTGATTATGATTGTGCTTGGTGAATTACTAGGTTGGATTGGGGATCATACGCCAATCGTTAAAACCTACCTCGGGGGCGGCGCTATTATCGCTATCTTCGGTGCCGCTTTCCTTGTTTATGAAGGCTGGTTACCTGAATCATCTGTCTCAACAATGACAACATTCATGAAAGATGGCGCGTTTTTAAACTTTTATATCGCTGCGCTCATTACCGGGAGTATCCTTGGAATGAACAAGAAAATCCTCGTAAAGGTTGGTCTGCGCTACTTCTTACCTATTATGGGAGCCGTTGTTGGTGCAATTGCGGTCGCTGGTTTATTGGGTTCTCTTGTAGGCTTTTCTTTAAGAGACGCCATCCTCGTTATTACAATGCCTATCATGGGTGGTGGCATGGGCGCTGGTGCAGTCCCGATGAGTCAGGTTTATTCCGAGTTAATGGGCAATGATCCAGCCTATTATATTTCCATGCTCGTTCCTGCCCTTGCACTTGGTAACGTATTTGCGATTGTACTCGCTAGCATGCTCAACTTACTCGGTAACAAAGTTCCTTCTCTTACTGGTAATGGTCAATTGATTAAAGGATTTCAGTACAAGGAGGAGAAACAAACTTACGATATTCAAAAAATGGGGATTGGGTTACTTGCCGCTATTACCTTCTTTGCGATTGGTGGATTACTCGGAGATTTTATTCCTTTACACCCTTATGCCTTAATGATTATTGTGGTTGCCATCGCTAAAATAGCAGACATTATCCCCAAAAATATAATTGACGGAGCAAGTCAGTGGTACAAATTTGTTGCAAGTAACTGGACCCTTGCGCTATTGTTTGGCATTGGAATTGCTTATACTGATTTAAATACAGTACTTGAAGCTCTTACACTACAATACATTCTCACCGTATTTGGGGTGGTACTTGGTGCCATTATCGGTGCCGGGTTAATCGGTAAATTGGTTGGATTTTATCCGATTGAGGCAGCGATTACAGCAGGGTTATGTATGGCGAATATGGGCGGAACAGGTGATGTTGCCGTTCTATCTGCTTCAAGAAGAATGGAACTCATGCCATTTGCTCAGATATCATCCCGTCTCGGTGGAGCCTTAATTCTCTTGTTAGCAGGGTTAATCATACCATTTCTCGCTTGACCAGGGTATACTGTGAAGAACTCCCACTATCCGCAAAGATAGTGGGAGTTCACTTCGTTCATTTAACACTAAAACTTAAAAACAAATGTGGTGAGACTCATTGACGTTATTTTAATTGTTTTACCGGCTTTTATTATCTTTGCGATTGGCTACATTGGACAGAAGAAAATCGGATTTGATCGTAAATCTATTTCAACTTCTGCACTCTATTTGATGTATCCGTTTCTTGCTTTTCAAACCTTTTATACAAACGATATAACGATGGATTATGCTTATATCCTGATATTCTGCTTGCTATTGATGATCCTTTTAATCTTTATTGTGACAATCGTTTCTAAAATTAAAGCGCTGAAACGTACAAAATCTGCTGCCATGATCCTTTCTTCCGTTTTCATGAATAGCGGTAACTATGGTGTGCCGATAATTCTATTTGCATACGGTGAAGAAGGCGTCCACTATGCGATTATCATGATGGTTATACAGTCATTGCTCATGAATACGGTCGGACTTTATTATGCATCGAAAGGGAGTAGCACAGCAACGCATAGCCTGAAAGATTCTCTTCTAAAAATCTCTCGTATGCCAATTAATCATGCTGTACTTCTCGGCATCATTGTTCAAATAACTGACTTCAAGGTTCCAGAGTTCGTTATGCTAGCCGTCGACCTGGTTGCAGATGCTACAATTCCAACCATCATGATCGTACTAGGAATGCAGCTCGCTTCTCTCACTAGAGGAAGTGTCAAATGGAGCGATTTATCTACGATTTTCTCCATTAGAATGGTTGTTTCTCCAATCATTGCTCTATTTCTCACGATTGTACTTGGTTTAAATCCTTTACTAAGTAGCATTTTAGTCGTACTTTCATCAATGCCAACTGCCGCTAACACAACGATGTATTCTCTTGAGTTCAATACAGAACCACAACTCGTTTCTTATAGTACGCTTTTAACGACTCTTGCTAGTATTATTACCGTACCTCTAGTACTATGGTTAGTTGGTGCTGCTTAAATCTTTATTCGCCGAATGTTTCTAAAGTAATTAGGTCATACTTGTTAGTAAATTCGATGACAGGGATGAGTCTATGATTTACATCTACCATGATTATGGCGGAACACACACCACATCACTAGCAGCCGCTTTTCATTTACATCTTTTGAAGCCCTCTTCTCTTCCTTTAACGAGTGAAGAAGTTCTTGCCGTACCGTTTTTTAACAAACTCACGAAAAAGGACGCGGGCCGTCTCCTTTTCCACGGACGTGATTCAGATGGTCACAAAGTCTACACAATCGGAAAAAAATCGTCGAAACTGATTGTTCCTGCATTATATGATATGACGCTCATGCTTTTTGAGCATTTTCAAGTAGACGATCAGATTGTCCTTTCAAACACATCACCAACCGTCCCGTTCGTTATGTCAATAGGAGGCGGTCTTTCTCGAGGGCTTGGCATCGATGCTCTCGGCGTACCGCTTCTCATCAAAGGAGCTAAAAAGTGCAGTCCACTCATTTATGATCTCGTTGAGCATACGAAAAAACAAGCCCACCAAACGACTGAAAAAGTACTTCTACTCGACAATAAGCAATTTAAAATTTAGTTGTCTTCCTTAAAGCGCGTCGGACCAATGTTTGGTTCAACGCGCACGTTTCATTCTACCTGATTCCAGGCCTTTGGTTAAAGAAGTAAATCCATAAAAATAGAGCAATTATACCGAATAGATAGATTGAATACGAAACCCCCGAGAACACTGCTCTCCGGGGTTTCATCATTACATCATTTGAACGCTTTGTAGCAACGCTAAATAGCCTGATATGATAAACAATACGCTCATTAGAAACGAAAAAAGTGGTGTCATCTTTTTGATAAACCCTGCCACCATCACTATCATAAACACGACTGCTAAAGTGCCAAGCAACAGCGAATTTACGTTAACAACTAATTCCACAGACGCATCAGGTGATACTAAGCCGTTTGTAAAAAGCGTAAACAGCGGAGATACGCCTTCAAGACGAATAAGGGAAGTCAGATTGTTTGGAGGCGATGAGTGGCTCATCGCACCCGTAGCGGCAAAAATCAGTAACACCATCACGGATTCCACTTTTGTCCACGGTTTAGGATCAAACGATTTGTTCTCTTTAAGCTTTTTCTTCATGATGACACCATTCAGGAAGGCGTATCCAAGTAGTGGGACAATGAGCAAGTGTTTCATTAATAAGCTTTGTCCGTAAGAAACCATCCATGCATCAGGATAATCTTGTAACGGAATAACAAACTGCATTAACAATACCCCTGTGATCGCTACTACTATGAAACAGATAATAGCGGTTGGATGAAACCACTTCAGAAATCGCCTCCAGTTTGCCGCGTTTTTTGAAAACCAGCTTATGACAAAAAGGACTCCTACCCAGGTAACGACAGCCGTAAAGTGTAGCGTGTGAATGATGAATCCTTTAGCTGGATGAAGAGAGCTTGAATGGCTCGCCCACCCTAGTCCTAGAATGAGAAACAGAAGAAGAACCATACCGATGAATGGGTATCTCTTCTCCTGCCCATCATCAACAAAAAGAATATATAGGATCAAAATAACGGACAGAATAACCGTAAAACTCCAAGCCTGACCTACTTTAAATGTCATTAATACCGATGACAGGGCTTGTCCTATTCCATAGTCTTCATACAAATAAAGAAGTAAATCCAAAATCGGCATGAAGGAAAAAACCGCAATCCCTCCTGCAGCCAAAAGACGGATTTTTTTAGGAACATGAATAAAGGGCTTTTTATCCTGTGAAATAAATGAGAAAAGATAATCCGCAATCAGGAGCGCAAAGCTAATGTAAAGCAGCGCTTCACTGATTACTGTTAGAATCAACATGGATTATTTTTTCCTCCTCATCAATAGAACACTTCCAATAAGGACGATAACCAGGACGGCAATAACGATGCCAATTACTGTACCGTTAGAACTTTCCTCTTCAGCCGTATCTGCCTTTGTCTCTTCTTCTTTATCCATTTGTTCTTCTGTATCTTCTGCTGAACCGTTCGTTGCTTCTTCAGAAGTTGACTCTTCTTCTGCCACTTCTGATTCAGGGATGTCTACTGAAAAAGAAAACGTTCCTTCGATTGGATGACCATCAATTCCAATGATCTTCCACGGCACTTCATAATCTCCGTTTGCAATTGGCTGATCAAACGTCCCAGTCATCGTATTGTTTTCAACCGTGATGTTATCAACAGCTACAGGTTCACCATTCGCATTTTGTAATTCAAATGAGCTTGTTTCCTCTATTTCTGTTTCGAAAGTGAGCGTTACTGTGGTTAACTCCTCTGTGATCGTACTTCCATCCTCCGGGTTAGAACTTTCCAACCCAGTATGGGCGTAAGTCATATTCCCGAATGTGAGTAGACATGCAATCGTTAAAACAAGTATTTTTTTCATTATCGATCCTCCATCGTTTTTTTAGTTGCAGAATATAGCGGCATACAACACATGATAAAATGTGTGAAAGTTTCACTCATCACCACATTCTTTCACAACATAATTCCATTATGAAAAACGCTTAAGGTGAATTCAATGCCTACATAGAAACAGTTTTGGATATTTCATGAACTTTCTCAGTAAGAATAAAAGCAATATTCACATTAAAGTCAAGACAGGGGTTCTGCCTTGACTTTTGTATTATAGATCGTTTTATTATTGCGGTTTTGATTAAGAAAACAGTGGGATGATGGCTACTATTTAGCCAACCGGTGTTCTGCCTCGGACCTCATACTCGTTCGTTTAACCATAACAACTCCTAGAAGAAGTAAAGCAAAGCTTAGCATCACACTTGAGCCTACTATCACGCTAAATCGAATGGATATGAGTTGTGCAGCGATCCCGCAACCGACCATCACAGCGATAACAAAAATTGCCTCAATCCATTCAAATAAGCTGCCAATCCTACCCATAACGTCGACGGGAATATTGTTTTGATAATAAGTATAGAAACCCGTATTCATGAACGAAAGGGAGAAAGAAAGAATAAAGCAGCCGATTGCAGCTAAATGAAATGATGATGATAAAGCAAATATGAGATACCCAATGGAGAGCACGATCGCTCCACCTCCAATTAACGAAAGCGGTTCTCCTTTTTCTGCCATAACAGTATTGAGAATGGCTCCTAGAAGAACTCCGATTCCAGCAATACTTACAAGAAATCCATATTCGGTATTCGTCAGATGAAGGACCTCTGTTGCAAAGCTTGCTTCAAGGGAATCTACTCCCCAGCTCATGATGCCCACTGCACTTACTAGAAAGTAAATCAAAATAACAAAAAAGGCGCTTCGACTAAACATGTATACAATGCGCCAATCTTCTTTCATCAGTTGAAATGAAATTGTACCTGAACGATTCATGCAACTACCTGTTTCAACATCAGGTAGCAATAAAAACAGCAGTCCAGCAAGAAATAATGCGCCTGCATTAAGGTAAATCGCATTGGTTGGAGTACCGATGATAAATAACACACCAGCAATCGCTGGTCCGATCACAAATGCACCTGAATCGACCAAACTACGAAGGGAATTGAAGCGAATGCGCCTTTCTTTAGGAAGAAGCTTCGTCATGTAAGTCATTGATGTTGGATGAAAAATCGAGCTACCCATGTTGATCAGAAATACAAGAGTATAAATCGTCCATAAACTTGACAGTAGTGGAAGAACAAACATCACCAATGCCTGAGCGATATTCACCAAAATCATAAGCCTACGTTTATTCATCCGATCTATCAAACTTCCCGCCCAGAGATTCGTGAAAAGAGTAGCGAATGGCTTCAGTAAATACAGTCCTGTCACAGCGAGTGCTGAACCCGTTTGATCTAAAATGATGAGATTAAGAGCAATATGATAAATCCAGCCTCCGATATTTGTAATCCCCATTGATGTAAGCAACAGCAAGTCGTTCTTCCGAATAACACTAAGACGCTTCATAACATGTCAGCTCCAATCGCGATAAGTTTTTGAACCAATAAAAAAATCTCACCCCCAGGACGTATAGTCCCGGGGGCGAGATTGCTTATCGCGGTGCCACCCCGGTTCAGTCATGTGTCGCCACACGACTCTTATCAGGTACGGCAGAAGCTGCTTATACCATAGCTCTATAACGGGAGCTCCCGTTACACCATCCCCACGTTCGGTTCCGATGTACAGCTCAGAGGTTTGGTTCAACCATGTGATCTTCTCTCCTTTTCAGCTACCGGAGCTCTCTGTGTAAGATCCCATCATCTACTCTTCTCATCATTGCATTTGATTTTGTTATATAATACCAGGACGGTTACCCGGTGTAAATGCTTATCCTCTGATTTTATTTAAAATCATCCGCTGCTCCACAGACGCAACCGATCTTCTAGTCGCTGCCACCGTGTCCGGATTGATGCTCACGCTATCGATTCCCTCTTTAATGAGGAACTCAGTAAATTCTGGGTAAGTCGATGGACCTTGCCCACAAATGGAGACAGTTTTTCCATACTTATGCGCTCCGTGAATCAACTGTTTAATCGCTCGTTTTACAGAAGGATTACGCTCATCAAAGTAGCCCATGCTGTTTAGGATGCCAGAGTCACGATCAGATCCTAAAATCAACTGTGTTAAATCATTGCTTCCGATGCTAAAGCCATCCACAAGCTGAGCGAATTCCTCTGCTTCAAAAATCACAGATGGCACTTCCGCCATAATCCAAATTTTGAATTCTTGATTCTGAATTAAGCCTTCTTCTGCCATAATCTTCTTCACTTTCTCCACTTCCCACGTTGTGCGAACAAACGGAAGCATTGTCCAAACGTTAATTAAGCCGTACTCATCACGAACTTTTTTAATCGCTCGACATTCCAAACGGAATCCTTCTTCGTACTGAGGAGATATATAGCGTGAGACGCCGCGCCAGCCGATCATCGGATTCGCTTCAACTGGCTCTACTTCATCTCCACCGATAAGTCCACGAAACTCATTTGAGCGGAAATCACTCAAACGAACAACCATTGGCTTTGGATAAATATCCTGCGCCACCTTCGTGATTCCTTCGGACATTTTTTCAATAAACATCTCTTCCTGTCCGGTTTTTAGCAAATGCATCGGGTGAATACCGATATTTGAAAAAATAAATTCCGTTCGCATTAAGCCAATGCCGTCAAACGGCAAGTGTTTGTATTTGTTGATCAAATCTGGCTCTCCAAGATTCATATAAACTTTTGTTCCTGTAATCGGTGCAAGCTGATGAAGAAGTGCTTCATTGAAGCCTTCAGTGGAGTTCGTCACTCCTTTGGCTGCTTCTTTCTTTTTCACTGGTTCAGCATGTTCTAGAATACCTTCATACACAACTCCACGAGTCGCATCAACCGTTACTTCCATTCCATCCATTAACACATCTGTCGCAATCGAAGAGCCTACAATACATGGAATACCAAATTCCCGAGAGACGATAGCAGCATGACACGTACGTCCACCTTCATCTGTCACGAGGGCCGCTGCTTTTTTCATAGCAGGAATCATATCAGGATTGGTCATAATCGTCACTAGAATATCGCCTTCTTCTACAAGGGAAACTTCACTAATATCTTTAATTTTGCGGACTTTTCCACTCGCAGACCCAGGGGAGGCAGCTAATCCTCGAACGAGCATCTTCTTTGGCGTTTCTACCTTTTCAACCACTTTTGTTTCCTCCTCTTTTAGTGTTGTTATTGGACGAGCTTGTAGAATGTAGAGTTCATTTGTTTGGCAATCAAGGCCCCACTCGATATCCTGAGGCGTTTGATAAAGTTCTTCAATTCGAACCGCGTCGCGTGAAAGATGAGCGATTTCAGCTTGTGTTAAGCATTGTTGGTTCACGTGTTCCTCACCTAAATATTCTTTCACCGCCACCGTATCCGTTCCGATTGCGTTTGCTTTCTTTACGACTAGCACTTTCTTTTCGGCTACGTGCTTTTCGATTAATTTAAACGATCTTTTATCAACGATATACTCATCTGGTGAAACCATCCCAGACACAACCGCTTCCCCAAGTCCCCAACTCGCATTTATCATCATCTGCTCTCGTTCACCTGTAATCGGATTCGCTGTAAAAATAACACCTGATTTTTCACTATTCACCATCAATTGAACAACCGCACAAAGGGACACATCAAAATGGTTGAAGCGCTGTTTTTCGCGATAGTAAATGGCTCGTGCAGTCCAGAGTGACGCCCAGCATTTCTTGATGTGATAAAGAAGCGCTGTGATTCCTGAAATCTCAAGATATGTATCCTGTTGCCCTGCAAAAGACGCTTCCGGAAGATCTTCAGCTGTTGCCGAGCTTCGAACGGCTACAAACGGATCTGTTATGTCCAGGTCTTGACTAAACGCTTCGTAAGCATTACGAATTTCGACTTCAAGTGATTCCAGCATATCCGTCTGTAAAATCCATTCTCTGATTTCAGCGCTCACTTCATTGAGCTGATCGTTATTTTCATAATCAAGCGTCTTCATCTTTTGAAGTATGGATTGATCAAGTTCTCGTTCAGTGATAAACGCCGCATAGGCTTCAGCCGTTACACAGAAACCAGGTGGTACATGGACACCGTTCTGCGTAAGTTCACCAAGATTAGCTCCTTTGCCACCAACAAGGGCAATGTCCTCTTTATTTATTTCATGAAACCAACGAATCGCACTTTGCTCCACCATTTACCGATCGCCTCCCTACTAGATTCGATTTTTAGAATAACACATTAATTAAATTATGTCATACTATTTATTTTAAAAACGTGAATAATGATGAATTTTAAAATTATTCGTTCTCCATTTCGCCATTTTCCTCATTCAAACTAATTTTTCACACTCTCCTTTGTTCATCTTTACAATTCCTTAACTTCTCTTTGTGAAAAGCTACAAAGATGGTGGTTTTTTAGTATACTCTGTAGTAGACACACTGAGATAAAGAAAGGAGTGGTAGAAGTTGCATACCGATCGTGAAAGTCATAACCCTTTTCAGGGGCCATTCCGTACATTAGAAGATTTAGCCGACTGCATTCGAGAAAACCTCGGCTGTCCGGTTACAATAGAAGATTCAGACCATCGGATTCTCGCCTATAGTTCACATGATGAAAATGTGGATCCTGCCAGAATTGCGACCATTATGAAACGGAAAGTACCCGAAGAAGTGATCAAAAGCCTTTGGAAGAAAGGCGTCATTCCACAACTATTTGAAAGTGATGATCCCGTAATCATTCCAGCAATTCCGGAGGTAGGACTAGGTCAACGCGTGGCGATTTCGGTTCGAAAAAACGAAGAACTGCTCGGATTTATATGGGCCCAATTGAATTGGGAAGTCACACAGGAGGAGCTAGCACTTCTTAAGAAAGCTGCAAAAGTCGTTAAGAACCAGATTTTAAAATTGGACATCAAGAAACGTCAGTCGGAAGAAGGACATCGTGAGTTTTTTTGGAAATTACTCACTGGTCACTATACAAAAAAAGACCAGCTTCAAAAGCAGGCAAAAACTTTCCAGCTTAAATTGACTGGCGAGATGGCGATCGTCATTTTTGAATTTAGTGATGACATTCAACAGTCGCTAGAACGGCATATGAATTATTACATTCAAGCTTCACATCAAATTGAGCTTATTTACAGTACATTGGATCAAAACCAGCTTATTTTACTCGTTCGTCCTACAGATCGTTTCAACACAGCTGATCAGCTTAGTAGTTTTGTCCAGGTTTTTGTCGAGAAAATTAGCAATCGCCTTGGTGTTGATACATTAAAAGGGGGAGCCGGAACGCTCTATCAAAGCCCACTTATGATAAAAGACAGCTATCGTGAAGCGCTGCATGTGCTGTCAATTAAAGAACGATTCAAAGAGGAAGTAAAGGCGATCTATAGCTATCAGGATCTTGGAATATATCAATTTATTGACCTTCTCTATCGAGAGCGTCAGCATCATCAAAACCTCTATATCGAGAAATTAAAACAGTATGATGCTATTCATCATACGCAGCTACTTGAAACGCTTGATATGTATTTACAGCAGGATAGCAACGTAAAAGCAGCCGCTCATGCTCTTCATGTGCATACAAATACATTAAACTATCGTCTGAAACGGATTGCGGACGTGGCAAACCTGGATTTAAAAGACGCCAATCAAAAAGTAACGCTTTTTCTCGATTTAAAAATCGAACAATTGAAATCATAGGGTGTTTGTGTAATTACACAAACACCCTCTTTCTTTTTCTCTAATTTACACAATGTGAAATGAAAAAATGGCATCTATAATCGGAGGTACTTGATCATAAAACAATGTCTAAGGGGATGAAATGATGTATATCGGTATTCCAAAGGAAATTAAAAATAATGAAAATCGCGTAGCCATTACACCAGCAGGCGTAATCGCACTTACAAAGGCTGGACATCACGTAACAGTTGAGACTGAAGCAGGAATTGGAAGCGGTTTCGAGGACGTTGATTATCACGAAGCTGGCGCAACGATTGCAACAGATGTTGCCTCTGTTTGGAACCAAGAGATGGTAATGAAAGTAAAAGAACCACTTTCTTCTGAATATGCTTATTTCCGTGATGGACTCATTCTTTTCACTTACCTTCACTTAGCAGCAGAGCCTGAATTAACAAAAGCGCTTAAAGATAGCGGCGTAACAGCAATTGCATATGAAACGGTTGTCGATCGTGGCACACTTCCACTTCTTACTCCTATGAGTGAAGTAGCTGGCCGCATGGCTTCACAAATCGGCGCACAAATCCTTGAAAAACCTAAAGGTGGAAAAGGCATTCTTCTTGGCGGCGTTCCTGGAGTGAAACGCGGCAAAGTAACGATTATCGGCGGTGGCGTTGTTGGAACAAACGCAGCGAAGATCGCAATGGGCCTTGGAGCAGACGTAACAATTCTCGACTTAAGTGCTGAGCGCCTACGTCAGCTTGATGACATTTTCGGAAATGCGATTAACACACTAATGTCTAACCCACTTAACATCGCTCAAGCGGTTAAGGAAGCGGACCTTGTTGTTGGCGCTGTCTTAATTCCAGGAGCAAAAGCACCTAAGCTTGTGACAGAAGAAATGGTGAAGAGCATGACACCGGGATCTGTTCTTGTTGATGTTGCCATTGATCAGGGTGGAATTATTGAAACGGTTGATCATATTACAACTCACGATAATCCAACATACGAAAAGCACGGAGTTGTTCATTACGCAGTAGCGAACATGCCAGGAGCTGTTCCTAGAACGTCTACGATCGCTTTAACAAACGTGACCATTCCTTATGCGCTTCAAATTGCGAATAAAGGCGCAACAGCTGCGATCCAAAGCAATCCAGCTCTTGAAAAAGGATTAAACGTAGCAAATGGGGCGATTACGTATGAAGCTGTCGCAAGAGACCTTGGCTATGAGTACGTTTCAGCAACAGATGCGCTGCTTGGCGCTCATGCTTAATATTGGACTTGAATCACACAAAGAGCCAGGAAGCAAAGATGCTTCCTGGCTCTTTTCTATTAAAAAATCAATAATAGTAATCAAAGTACACGCTCAATTAAGCTAAATATCTCGATTGACTTCCTTCATACTGTCCAAATTGATAGCGATTTAGTAGTTTATCAAGCTCTTGACTCGCCATTATCGTTTGTTTATGTGTAAATCCATGCGCTAACACTTTAGATGTTAAAACAACTTTTTTCTGATCAATAAGAGCTAGGAGATTTGATCGTGTGTAACATTGGATAGGCAATTTCAACGCTTCCCTTCCTTCATGAATGTAGTAGAAATAGAAGTAGATTTTAACAATGTTTTATAATTGGATATTAAGGGGTGGGCGAAAAATGATTATGCTTAGCGTAAAGACCTTCAACCCTACAAATAACTGATCAACTTATGTATCCAACGCGGTTAAATTCGTTCCTGCAAAACAGTCCATGTTATATTTTACTATATTTTGTAAAAAAAGAATAGAAGAAACGTGGAAATACTATTAATTTTTTTTGACTTTTTATTGAAAAACAGTTGATCCTCTCCCTAGCCTCACCTTAGTCATTAAAATAACCCATTTCACCTTCAGCTTTCGTTTTCATAGCTACTGTTTCCCCAGCTTTAATTGCAGCTTCTCTTTTTAAATTCGGATGTAAGTGAACTTTATCTTTTTCAAATAAGAGCACCACAGTTGAACCAAAACGAAAGAAGCCAATTTCTTCTCCTTTATTCAAATATGAGCTCGGATGTGTCATTTCGATCGTGTTCACCCACATTGCTCCTACTTTCACGAGAGCAAGAAACATGCCATCTTCTTGTTTTAATTCTGTGACAATACGGTAGTTTGTCGAGAGTGGTGACTTTCCTAGCGTCAACCCTAATTTGTTGACTGGAGCGGACTTTCCACCAAGTTTATATTGTTTACCAACAACAGCATCATCAGGAGCGTGAATGCGATGATAATCTTTCGGGCTAAGGTACAACACCAGGAACATACCATCCTTATAACGATCAATCATTTCGTCATCCTGCAGTAAGTCCTCAATTGAATATGTTATTCCTTTCACTTTTATTAACGTCTCATCTACCTCGCCAAATTGCTCCACCTTCGCATCAACAGGACTGGCAATATCTTTTCCTTTAAAAGCACGCGAGCCGGATTTAAGTTTGCGGACAAAAAACGCTTCTAATGACGGAAACTCACTCAGCTGTTGATCCAGCTCGCCTGTTCGAATGTTAAATAATTTCACGTATAGAGGAATCAGCACCCTGCTGAAACGAGTTCGACTCAGTTTATTAAGGAACCGGCCAACACTTCTAGAATTCAGCATGCTGATCATTCCTCGGTACAAAAGCTTTTTCACTTATCCCTCTCCCTCTAAATCTCTGGATTCATTTCTTTTATTTATAACTTACCCTATTTTCATGTAATGAATAGTGTGAAAGAAAAAGCTGTGAATAGAAGGTTCGCATCCTAACATAGGAATCACCAATAATAAAGGTCGCCATTTATTTTGGCGACCTCTTCCTTATGTATAATCTTTGTAGGCACTTCACCAAAGCGGTTCTTCTTCATTACTTAACGAATAGTAAAATGGTGAAAGAAGAAGAATCAGCACAAGAATGCTGAATGAAAAGCCCAAATAAAACCATAATGATAGTTTGTAAATTGATGTAATCCCTAATGGAATCACAACGAGCATTGACGTATAACTTGATCTTTTACGAGATTTTGCTGAAAGATATTGTTTTTCATGACACTTAGGACATGCAGCCTTTTGGCGATAAATGAGTCGCATCGCTTCCCTCCATCGCCACGTATAGCCACAGTTCTTACAGGTCGGCATCCTCAACCCTCCTCATTCTATTATTTCTCACAAGAAAAGCTCCAATTCATAGCAAGGATGTCTTTTTCCAAACTCACTTCTCCCCCTATCTTTTCACACCCATCAACTGCCGATTCAATCACTTGATGATTCAAATAGGAGGGCAACCCTATTAGAAAAACAATTCCAAGTGGTAGCAAAAGCAATAAAGATATTCTTTTCTTAGAAACTTTTTTACTTTTCATCCACGTAGTCCTCATAGTTGTTCGCCATTTTTTCTAACTTCTCTTCATGGGTTGTGATAAACGCTCTAACTGTCTCCTCTTCCATAAGCTCATCCTCACTTGGAAGATCAGCAAATTCATCTGAAAGAATCATCCTCATCTCATCTCTTGTCATACTCATGCTTTTTTCTTGAACATGAAACTCATAACCTCTTGCATTTGGGACAAGTAGACTGAGATGAATCGCATTATAAAACAGCGTCTTGTTCCGATCTTGGTTGCCTGAAAACCAATAGCTTTGAAATGCTTCATCTGAAATGTTGCCTTTGACATCATAAGTAACGGTTATTTTTTCATCTGATAAATTTACCTTCTCTACTGTTTCCCCGCCTGGTAAATGACTCAATAGTGCCAGAACATCCGAATTGTTCCCTACATATGTACCGCTTTCGTTTAATAGAGATGATAACTGAACGTCACCAACCGTTTTAATCTCTTGACTGCTCGCTTTCCCGCTCGAACAGCCAGCTACTAAGAGAAGAATAAACGCAAACACTAGGCATTGTTTTTTCATGATCAAATCCCTCGTTTCTACTGAATGACTCTCTACTACTAGTTACGAAAAAAATAGCATTAAGTTTCAAATAATAAAAAAAAGGTAGCTCAAGCTACCCTTACGGCATTTTCTCCATATCCATATGCAGGGCATTCCATCGGTGACCATCCAAATCAATAAACCCCATCCCGTAAAGCCAGCCATCGGTTAACCCAGGTTTTGCGAAAATCGTTCCTCCTGCTTTTTCAACCTTGTCTACCAATTCATTGACCTCTTCACGCGTCTCCGCTCCGATTGAGAAAAGGACTTCTGTCCCATTTCTAGCATCAGCTACTTGATGGTGCGCGAATGTTTCAAACCTGGCCTCTGGAAAGAGCATCACTTTCGAGTTCTTGACGGCAACCTGCACACCATCTCCAATAGACTGTACCGCAAAGCCAATGGCGTGAAAAAAAGCTTTCGATTTCTCCAAGTTCTTTACAGGCAAGTTTGTCCAAAGTTCCGTTGCCATTAACGCACCTCCTTTTGCTTCTGCCGTTTCTTAATTTCATCTGAATGGAACGGAGAATCCTTCACTTCATTAACCACACTAAATGGGTTTCCATCAGGGTCATAAAAGTCGAAGCAGGTCATGCCTCCAAACTTTTCAATTTCAGAGGTTTTAACCCCCTCACATTTTAAATCGTGATAAAAGGCATAGATATCCTCCACAAGAAAATTAAAGTAACTATTCTTCTGCTCATTCTGAACTTGAAACTCCGTCGGTTGGCTTGTTTCAACTTGAACAAGACCAAGCTGAGTTGGACCGTTCGGAAAGTAAAAACCCGCTCCCTTTCCCGTCCCTTCTCCCCACTCATCGATCTTCGTAACGCCAAGATTTTCTTCATACCATACCGTTGCCTTATCAAGATCAGTTACTGGAATAAATACACTGCCAATACGAATCATCACATCATCTCCTTTGTATCTTCCTGAATGGTATCCATCAGATCGACTTCAATCCGTTCTGTATCCTTATAATGATAAAACCGTTCAAGGTGCCAGGCATCTAATTTTCTACTCGAATCGCTCTTTTCGATCCAGCTGTGAAGTTCTTCATACGTATGTAGAATCGTCTTGTTCGATCCCTTATGCTTCATCACGGCATAGCTTTGAGATGGGACTGTTAAGGTCACCATCCCATCAGGGACATTCTCTATTTTTTTGACTTGGTAGCAAACCCAGTACCCTTCCTCTTCTTCAGAAGAAGCATCTACGACAAAGGCACCAATTTGATAAGGGAGATTTAAGACATTGGCAATCTCTTCTTTTCTTTCATCCAACTGTTTCGCCGCTAACGGAATTTGCAACACATATTCCTCTCCCGAGCAGCGAACTCTGATACCGACAAGATGAAGCTGACCCAACGTTTCAAAGTGAACAATACGCTCCAGCAATCCTACGACTCCTCATTAATCGGATCTGGGACAAGGTAACGCTCTTTAAATTCCGGACTGATTTCACTCCACACATCAAACATGTTCCCATCAAGATCATAAAAGACAAAGTTTCTACCGGCATGTCCTCTGTTTTCTAGATCACCGACCCTCATCTTTTTCGCAACGAATTCATCTCGAAGCATTTCAAGCTCCTGAAGACCATCCACTTCAAATGTTAACGAAAAGTGTTCTCTTCCTTCACGATCATAGAAGTTCGCACATTCCGTTTCTTTGGCTTTTACTAGAAAAAAGCTCTGGTTGGCCATATTTAAAATCGCTTTATCCTGATCTTGATAACGCAGCTCAGCACGTAAATTCGATACATACCAATCTGTTGCTCTCTCAACATTTGAAACAGGTAAATAAGTCGTACCAATTCGAAGCAGTGACTGCTTCATCCCATCATCTCCTTCATTCTTTCTTCTGTACTTTTCCATAAATATGAATGAAATCCCTTCCATTTTTGATAGAAGTCATAAAATAGGTTAAAAAAATACTCTTTGACATTGATGTAGAATTGCTGTAAATTATCAAATGGACGAACGTTAAAATAAATACAAAACGTATTATTCGTTTTTAGGAGTGAATCTCATGGAAAACGTATTCGATTATGAAGATATTCAACTAATTCCCGCTAAATGTGTCGTAAACAGTCGATCAGAATGTGATACTTCCGTCACATTAGGCAAGCATACATTTAAATTACCAGTTGTACCTGCGAACATGCAGACGATTATTGATGAACGCATTGCTGTTTCCCTAGCTGAAAAAGGCTACTTCTACGTGATGCATCGTTTTGAGCCAGAAAAACGAATCGCTTTCATTCAAGAGATGAACGCACGTGAATTGATTACATCGATTAGCGTTGGAGTAAAAGACGAGGAATACGCGTTTATCGAACAGCTTAAAGAACAGGGGCTTACACCAGATTACATTACGATTGATATTGCGCACGGTCATTCGAATGCGGTTATCGAGATGATTGGCCACATTAAACACCACTTGCCTGATAGCTTTGTCATTGCGGGTAATGTGGGTACACCCGAAGCAGTCCGTGAGCTTGAGCATGCGGGTGCGGACGCCACCAAGGTTGGAATTGGTCCCGGAAAAGTGTGTATTACAAAAATCAAAACTGGTTTTGGAACCGGCGGTTGGCAGTTAGCAGCACTTCGCTGGTGTGCAAAAGCAGCAACGAAGCCAATTATCGCTGACGGCGGCATTCGCACACATGGCGATATCGCAAAATCCGTACGGTTTGGTGCTTCCATGGTCATGATCGGCTCCCTTTTTGCAGGACATGAAGAATCTCCTGGCGAAACGGTTGAACGCGATGGCAAGCGCTACAAAGAGTACTTTGGATCAGCCTCTGAATTCCAAAAAGGCGAGAAGAAAAATGTGGAAGGCAAGAAGATGTTTGTAGAACATAAAGGGAGCCTTCAAGACACGCTTACGGAAATGGAACAGGATCTCCAGTCAGCCATTTCTTACTCCGGTGGAGATAAGCTTGAATCAATCCGGACTGTGGATTATGTTGTCGTAAAGAATTCTATTTTTAATGGGGATAAAGTCTATTAAGAAAAGCAGCTGCGATCGTGCAGCTGCTTTTTTATATTTTATTCGCATAGGATGAATGAACTATTTCTCTTCTTGATCGATGTGTAAAAAGATTCAACTTTCATGAAATCAAAGGGGATTTGAATGCGTTAAACGAAAGTTCATGTAAAGCGAATATTCAGTTAATGGATCAGGAGGTGAACTAAATTAATCTTTTTTCATACCTTTTAGGCAATAGGCTATTAGAACATACTAAATTAGAGGAGCTGATGAATTGAAACAAGCATGGAAAACAAGCCTGATTCTCCTACTGCTCGTCCTCCTTGTCCTTCCCCCTTTATCATCAAACCAGAATGTAAGTGCCGACAAAACGAATAGTACTTTATCCACACAGCTTAATGAGATCCTCTCCGATGAACGGCTTGATGGTGCGATTGCCGGCGTTAGTGTTCGATCGGCGAGCTCAGGAGAAATAATTTATGAGAACTACGGTGATACTCGCCTTACTCCCGCCTCGAATATGAAGTTATTTACGGCTGGGGCTGCACTCGAAACATTAGGACCCGATTACCGATTTACGACTGAACTTCTAACGGATGGTCAATTGAAGAACAAATTTTTGAAAGGCAATCTTTACCTTAAAGGAAAAGGTGACCCTACTCTCCTCAAAGAAGATTTCGATGAACTCGCTCACTCGCTCAAAGAAAAAGGTGTACATAAAATTAAAGGCGATCTGATTGGGGATAACAGCTGGTATGAAGATGAAGCTCTGTCCCAAGATCTCTCCTGGTCAGATGAAGATAACTACTACGGCGCCAAGGTTTCTGCCTTAACCGCTTCACCAAATGAAGATTATGATGCCGGTACGATCATCGTAGAAGCCTATCCTGGCAAACACCCTGGCGATCCAGTTGATGTTCGTCTGTCTCCTTCTTCAGAAGTGATCACAGTACAGAACCGCGCGAAAACGGTCAGTGCAGACGAGGATGCGGAATTAAGCATTACACGTGAACATGGTTCAAATACCATTTTAGTTGAAGGGGAAATATCTGTGGATGCAACGCGTAAGCGCGAATGGATTGCGGTTTGGAATCCAGCGGAATATGCGCTTAGTTTAATGAAGCAATCCCTGAAGGAGGCTGGGATTCAATTGAAAGGTGACCTGGTGCTGCGCACTACACCTAAAGAGGCTACTCTACTCGTTGAAAAGAAATCCATGCCACTATCGGAGCTTCTAATCCCTTTCATGAAGCTTAGTAATAACGGTCACGCAGAACTATTAGTAAAAGAAATCGGTAAAGTGAAAAAGAAGGAAGGCAGCTGGGAAGCTGGTTTGGAAGTCATGAACGATTTCCTAGAAGAAGTTGGACTTGATACAGAGGAAATGCGACTAAGAGACGGATCGGGCATTTCTCACGTTTCGTTAATCAAACCAAGCCAGCTTTCCGATTACCTGTATCGCATACAAGATAAAAACTGGTTTGAAGAATTTAACTATTCACTCCCTGTTGCGGGTGATGCCGATCGGTTTGAAGGGGGTACTCTTCGTTATCGTATGAGGGATACCGCTGCAGAACAAGTTGTTCACGCGAAAACGGGTTCGTTAACTGGCGTCTCTTCTCTTTCAGGGTATGTCGACAACGGTCTTGTGTTTTCGATTATGCTGAATCAGTTTGTTGAAGAGGATGATATAAAGGACATAGAAGATGAAATCGCTGTTGTTTTAGCTACTTACGGTGAGGATAAATAATAGATGGGAAGGGGGACCAAATCGGTCTCCCCTTTTCTTTGTTAACCATTTTTTTGACGCACGAGATTAGATAGTTGAACGCCACTTTTTGGTAAGCTTGGCATTTCAGACATACGATACGAAAGATCTTGCTCCGGAACTTCAAAGGTTAACCCAGTTACGAAGTAGCTCAACGTTTCTTTTAATACATCGAGCGTTAGCCATTCCCCAGCACAGCGATGTCCAAAGTCGAACTCCCCGCCTCCTTGTGGAATAAAATCAAATGGGCTTCCCTGCCATGATTCAAATCGAGCTGGATTGAACTTCTTAGGGTCATCCCATAAATCAGGATGATGATTGGTACCATATAAGTCAAGAAGTGTCAGCGTACCTTCTTCAAATTTATAGCCCTCCCACGTAAAATCTTCTTTCACTCTCGCACCGGCAAAAGGAAAGAAAGGATAATACCGGCGAACTTCTTGGATAAAGTTTTGCCTATCTGTTTCATTCCCGCTTTTCAATGACAGCACTTGATCCGGATACTCGATCATAGCTAGAACTGTGAAACTCATATAGACAGAAATCGCGACAATCGGACGCAATAAATTTAGAAGTTCAACTGCCACAATTTGCTTATCTAACAACTCTCCGTTTAGATCACGGTGGTTGGAAAACTGTTTTAGTGCACGGTGGGAAGGCGGATTCATCTCTCCGTCCCTCACTTTTTGTATTAGTTCCTCCATCCACTCTTCTCCGGCATTTCTGGATCTCCGTCCTTTCCAGTATTCCGGCCCGATGGAAGCGGCAGATTCAAACATATCTGCAAGTTGATTCGTTCGCTCGTCTACCTCTTCATCTTCAAGCGGCACGCCGGTCCATTCACAAGCTACATGGGTTAAGATTTTCTTTGCTTCCTCATAAACGATAATCTTCTCTTGCGTTTCCCATTGAGCAGCAAACGCTTCTAAATGCTTTTTCGTTAATTCGGCTATTTCGTTAAGCGCGTCGCTAGTCATGAGAGCCATAAACATCGCCTTTCGATGTTGATGCTCTTCTCCATCCAATGCCTGAACGCCGTTTTCACCGAATAGTGTTTTTTGTACGTGTTTGGGTGCAGCGCCGCTTCTCATAAATTTAGCATTGTCGTAGAAAAGTTCTGCCGCTTCTTTCCCAGTTAAACAGATTGTTTTTTCACCCAATACCTTCGTTTCAAAAATGTTAGAGTCATACTTATTGCTTCGATTAAGAATAAATTCATACCCTTCCCTTAATACACTTAACGTGTGATCTAACCCTTTATCTTTTGGCATGCTTTTATGGTTGGACATAGCGCTTCCTCCTAGGTACATGATTTCGCTACTGATCTCCCTATTATTTTCCACTTAAGTATCTGAACGAAACGTGAACTCCTGTGTGAAACGTAAACAAGAGAAGCAGCAAGCTGCTTCTCTTAATGTCGCTTATAATTCGCCGGTAAAGCAATTTGATCAAAGTGATTGACTAACCTTTTTAAAGACGCCTCTAGCTCTTCCCCTTCCATTTCTTCTCCATGCCCCGTTATGGCTAGGATAGGATGTAAATCAGCAAGCTTAGCTACAGACTGTCTCGCCTCTTCCCAATCCATCGTAAAGTACTTTGGAGGGCCGCTAATTTCCTTCTTCTGAAGAACCACGCGATACAAGGATTCTTGCTTCACGGTGACAAAGGCATCACCCGCAATCAAGACACCATCTTTTTCGCGGTAAAGAGAAATATGTCCAGGCGTATGTCCAGGTGTATGGACCCAGGTCCAGTCCTTCATGTACGGAATTTCACCATTGGCTGGTAGAGCAGACAGGTTAGGTGAAATGTCAATTCCATGATGGGGGTACAAGGGAGAAAGCTCGCTAACTAAACCACCGTCCGCTTTCGGATCTCCCTTTGGATAATCCAGTTCTCCACTCAAATAAGGAAGTTCGTTTTTGTGGGCATAAACCGGTACATCCCACTCTTCTAGCAAAGGCTCAAGTGACCCCACATGATCAAAGTGACCATGTGTCAATACAATCGCTTTAGGTTTTTTTGAATGTCCAAACCTTTCTGCAGCAACCTCCATAATGGCATGCTTTGAATGAGGCATTCCACAATCAATCAACACCCACTCACCTGCATCGGTATCACCGTACAAACAAATATTCACAATCTGATTGGTCCAATAATAAAGATCGCTACACACTTCTTGCCCCTTACCGTTATTCTTACTCGTAAACGGAAGATGAACGTTAGAAAAATCACTATCTAATGGTTTCAAAGTCGTTCCTCCTATTTTGCCCATAGTCCGATCTATTCAGTTTTTGACAGTTTAGATCAAACCATTCTCAATTGGAGTAAGTAATTCATTCCAGTCGCCTGTATATATTCATCAGTAAAGCAGAAGATAAGCATTGTGTTTCTTCACTAAGGAAGCCAATTTTTTGTCATAGAAATCTCTCTCGAGGATTCTATTTAGAAAGAGTTCTGCTTTTTTCTGAAGCTTTTCGAAACGAAAAAGGAGGAATAAGGATGCAGCAACAAAGACCAAATCAACAAAATCAGGGAATGCCAAATGCACAGCAGCCTATGCAAAACATAACCAACACCAATCATGGTGGCCACGAATTATTCGATGCTCATGAGGTGATTGCCGGCATCATCAATTTATTGGATCACTATCAAATGTACGAACAACATGTCCAGGATCCTGAATTAAAGAGCATCCTCCAACATCAATCTCAGTTCGTCACCACTATGTATAATACAATTGTTCAGAGCTTTCAAACCGGACAGGATCCAAGTGTTCCAACAGGACAATATACGATGCAACAATCGAATGAGGTTGTGTATGGCCTTAAACCAGGCCAACCGAAAAAACCAAACCAGTCTGTCAATGACCTCTCTGACAAAGGGTTAACCGCTTATATGTTAGGTCACACAAAAGCACTAGCATCTTTATTCACGATGACCGCTCTTGAAATGACGAATCCAATTTTACGACGCGTTGTGAGTGACAGTGTGCCAAACCTAATTGAGTTAAGTTATGAAATTTTCCTGTACCAAAATAAGCATTCTTATTATCAAGTTCCTCAGCTGTCTCAACAGGATATGCAACTCATGCTCCAAAGCTATGCACCCGTTCCGAGTCAGGGAACCCTTCAGTAATATAAAAAGTTGAACGCGACTGCGTTCAACTTTTTATATTTTCGGACACTATCATTTGAGTTTGGACAATAAAACTCGGAATTGGCCATTATATTTCAGTTTTAGCCATTATATTTCAGTTTTAGCCAATATAACGAAAATTTGGCCAATAAACGTTGCACTGATAAACGATCACCACACAACTACGTCTGTTTTCTCCCCCTGATTTTATATTTCGGTGTCGGTGGATTCTCTTCCTTAGAAGGAGGCGTTCCTTTTTGATCTTTTATTTCAATTGGTGTGAATTCTTCTGGCATTCCTGGCATGTTTTTAAGTGGTAAATGATCATAATTTGCTCCTATATTCAATTTACCACTTAACTCTTTAATTCCGAGCGCCCCAAAGTTATTTTGATATTCTAGCTTTTCAATAATAAGTTTCTCAATCGTTACATGCTCCACATGAAGCGATTCTCCTACTTCCTTTTTCTTCACTTCTTCCTGGAGCAGAGCTACTTTCTTCTTCATCGCATCCATTTCTTTGCTACCTGTGATCATAAATTTAAAAAAGGATTTCATCGCCATAGTAACACCCTATTCCTTCTCACTTATGAATGGCCTTTTCCTTCTTCGCATATAGGTGTAAATAACCCCTGTTTTAATACCTATGACGGGGTTGTCCAAAAATGAATGAAAAGGAGGAAAGAAGATGAAATTCAAGTCCACTCAAATTAACATGCCTTATCTAAAAATTAACCAGATCAATAATCTATCCAACCTCTCGTTCTCTTCTACTCAACGAATTGGGGTTTACTCTTCAGTGAAAAAAAACCAGGGATTTGGCTCTCATAATGCAGATCGATGCGTTTTTGTGAATCCAGGTTATATCGTAAATGATTCTGACATCGATGATTCGACCGCCATTAAGTAAAAAGAGCGTTACTTAATATTAATCTTATTTTGTTCTCTTTGAATCCTTGGATAAGTCACTTCTAAAAGTCCTTCCTGAAAAACAGCACTCACACTAGTTTCATCAGCAGGTTCTGGCAGTTCAACCGTTCGTTCAAACTGTCCATAAAACCTTTCCGTTTGAACGACCCGAATGTCTTTGTTATCTGATTTCACTATTCCTTTAATGATGATATGTCGGCCAGAAATCGCAAGGTCAAGGTCCCCTTTTCTTACACCAGGGAGTTCAAACACAAGGACGATTTCGTAATTACTCATATAGATATCCACTTTTGGATACACGTTTTTCGATGAAGGCTGCAAAGGATGGGAAGGATGGGATGGTTTCGTTTGGTTTCCTTTCCCCATATCAGTAAACGGATTCATCATGTTTCCAGGCTGATCATTATCAAAGATACTTGACCAAAAATCATTTCCTTGAAAGCTTTTCGCCATTTCCATCCATTGTTTGAGGCGTTCAGGATCCAACATTCTCACCTCCCAATCAATTCGAAGCTCATAAAGTGAAGAGGGAAACATATATTTCTAACCAGAGGAGGGGTTAAAAATTGAGTTCACCTTCTATAGTTATTAATATTTTCATGTTTAAGATTAATTCCTTTGAAAATGCTTCGGCAGTCAATGTAGGGCAAAACTTCCTGGCAGACTGGAATAACACAGATAAGAAAAATCAAGGTTATGGCCAAAATTTTGGGGATGACAGCGGCTTCTTTGGAACAAGAAGTGTTGTCGATGACCGGGACGGAATCGATATGCCAAGCATTATGGATCCGAACGCAACCAAATACCTGTAAGACAGAGAGGATGAGGCATCATGATTTTTGCACCTACGGTCATCAACTTGTTAGGCTTTAAAGTTAACATTTTGGAACGAAATTCCATGATTAACTTTTCTGCAACGCAACAGGCCGATGTGTTTTTATCTACGAAACGAAACCAGGGATTTGGAGAGGAAAACGGTGACATTACCGCTGTATATATCCCCATCAGCTACGTTGTTGATGCTGATGTAAGTGACTCGAACTCCATTAAGAACAGTGTTGTTTAGAAGATCACTAATCAATAATAACTAATAAAAAGAGGAGAAGGATGTCTGAATCATGCATCCCCCTCCTCTTTTTTAGTTTTTCCGGCTGTTCCTAGACATTCTAAGCAACATTCTTCCCATCGAAAGGATCATCGCGCTAGTAATCCAAAGGATCAACATTGAACCAAAGCCAACTAATGACCACCATGTGTTAATTTGATAGCCTCCTATTGTCACGTACATAGGAACAAAAAGCATCGTTACAATGGCGAGTAAAGTAATAAGCGTACCTGTATAATAATATGCCTTCACCTGGAAAAGATAGGCGAGTGGAAGGAAATGGATACCTACAATTACCGCCATGATTGGGAAAAACCAATCAAAATGTCCAGTGGACTGACAGACGTAGGCAGCTAAAAAGATAAGAAGAAATTCGGTTATAAAAACAAGATTAAACCACTTATAAACATTTTTATTCGTGAACGCCCTCGTATTAGACAAGTCTCTCGAAGCTCTAATTAATGCAACTCCGAAAAAAAACAAAGTGGCACCAATCAAGATAGCTAGAAGCAACAACCATACTGATCGTAATTCTTGTAAACCTCCAATCCCAACATCAGCCCATACAGTACCAAAAAAAGCCATAAACATAACTCCTGAAGCAGTACCTCGTACATCTGATTTTGAAACAGTGGATTCCATTACACACTCCCCTTCCCAAGAAAATTCATCCATCGCTCCTCTCCATTTAACCTTGAATCTCCCGTTTCACAAGCTTAATACATTCTCTTGCTATAACTCTCTCTTAAACCTTCCGCCACCTTTTCTTCTGTCATTCCTGGTAAATTCGTATGCTCAGCTAAAATCTTTGCCGGTTTTGGCAATACCTCTTTTGACGGCCATGACTCGCTATCCCAAAGGTTGGATCGCTTCAATGCTTTTGCACAATGTATAAAGCACTCTTCTACTTTTACTGCGATGCCGAGAAGTGGTACTTTTCCACCTACGTGCATGGTCTTAAGGACTTTTTCATCTTTCATGATCGTCGCCTTTCCGTTTATTCGTAACGTTTCTTCTAATCCTGGAATTAGAAAAATTAACCCAATACGTGAATTGGAGAGAATGTTCATAATTGAATCCAGTCGCTTATTTCCAGGCCGCTCAGGAATAACGAGCCACTGATCATCCATAACTTGAACAAAACCAGGAGCATCTCCTCTTGGCGAACTATCGCAATTCCCCTCTGAATCTGATGTGGCCATCATGAGAAATGGTGACATCGCTAAGAAATTTCTACAGTTTTCATCTATATGAGAAATCACTTTATTCTTAGCCCTTTCACTCGGTTCCCCGACTAACGCTCTCAGCTCTTCCTTATTCGTAATGCCATTTTCTAATTCGAACTTTATCATGTTTGTCCCCCAAGTATGATTATTATCTGTAGAGCCTTTTAACGCTCCTCCAATAAATAGACTCATTATGTATATTCAACGTCCTAAGGCACGAACCCTCCTACAAACGATCGGAAGCAGCACCTTACAAAATGTCATTTATAAGTGACATTTTGTAAGATGCTACATAATATACTGAGAACAACAGGAGGTGCTGATGCTTATTGAAAAACAAAAAAATAAAGATCGCTCGTGTGGAAGCAGATGTTTCTCAAGAAAAATTAGCAGCGATGGTTGGAGTAACAAGGCAAACGATTAATTTAATTGAAAGTGGCAACTATAACCCAAGCCTAAAATTGTGTACAGCAATATGCAAAGTCTTAAATAAAACGTTAGATGATTTATTTTGGGAGGAATGATTCATGAGTGTTGAAAAGCTCGTTAAGGAAACGAAATTAATCATTTGGTTTACGTTATTTGTTAGTTTAGTCCTTTTTGCCACCTGGGTAGTATTGGAAACAACAGGCACTTTCTTTATTAACAACAAAGCCTTTTTAGCGCTATCGCTAATTCCTTTCAGTGCAGCACTCGCAAGCTCTCTTAAACTGATGAAAATAAGAAAGCATCCTCAATGGATGGTTTCTGAGACAGATGAAAGAGTTGTAGCCGAGAAGAATGAAGCCGAAGCGAAAACGTTGAAGGCTCTACAAGGGCTTTTGTTTTTATCCTATTTAGGATACACGTTTGTTAGCCCCGAAGACATCTTTCAATCAATTGGGTGGTGGATAACACTTAGTGTGCTGCTTTTCTCCTTATTCGCTCCATTTCTTTTTCGACATATTCTTAAAAGCTAACCAAGAGTTTATTACAAAAACGGGAGCCTCATGTTTGAGCTCCCACCTTACATTTGCAGGATAAAGGTTAATAAAAATACAACAAAATGTAATTAGAGAACTCCTCTCATCCTAATCACTTTGCCGTCTAATTCTGTTCCGATCTTTTCCATACCAAGTTTATGATAGAATTTTAATGCAGCTAAATTTGAAGGCGAAACTCTTAAATGAAATTCGTTTAAATGGTTTGCAGTAAAAAAATTTGATGCGTACTGATGCAGCTCTTTTCCTATTCCATTCCCACGAAATTCAGGGACCAAATAATATAAGTTGACATACCCAATTTTTCTGCCTTCATATTCTTTTACGGATAATTCAAGCTGTCCGATCCATTCTCCATCTTTTTCTACCATCACAAAACCACTTGGAAATTCATTTATCTTTTCTTCTAGCCTTTTGATGTATTCATTTTCATCTCCAAACTCGGTAAGGTCGCCAAAACTGACGAGAAAGGAATCTTTGCGAAATTGTATAGCTACGTCACGATGTTTTGAGAGATTGATGGTTTTGAAATCCAACATTTCGACACACTTCCCTTATTTATATATAAAACGCTCCCCCATATATTTCTTGCTACTCAGAACATTTTCAATCACTTGTATGGCTTCATAAGGTTGCTCTTCTGGATTAACGTGTTGTATCTCCTTGTCATACCCCTTCTTAAAATTCAAAATGTCCTCTACTGCTTCTTTTGCGCCTACTTCACTTACTCCAACTATTCCGTTACCTAACCCAACACCCATTCCACCATTCCAGGAAACGAGGTTTTGTGGCATTTCCTTTATATGTGCATTGATCAATCCTTCATTTTCCGCAACCTTACTCTGAGCTATGATCAGACGGCCCTTATCATCTGGGCTGCTTTGATCAAGATCATTTAATTGTATGACCGCTTCATTCATATTAAACATGATGGAATTTATCACCTGACCTAAACTTTCCTCTTCTCTCTTCTTTTCGTAAAAATAGTGAGAAGTAAGAAAGATATTCAAAGCCAAAGATAATAGCAGCACAGGTAAGATCGCTGTTTTAGGTTTTTGCTTCATCTAACTCCCTCTTCATTTTTATTTTTCATTCTTAATTCAACTAAAAAGAAGCTTATTGCCGATAAGCTCCTCACTTTATTTCTGCCTATTACATCGATGCTGAAGCAGCAGCTGCCTGGTCAGACTTCACACAATCAATCGCAACAACGAGCGCAATAATAATTGTTTCCATCTTATCGTCTAGGATTTGTACTTTGTAACTGTCGCCCCAGGTGAACCATTCCTTACCCACTTCCGCTATGATTTCATCATCTTGCAACACTTGAAAATCCATGTCCCACCAATTTCCATTCACTTTAATCCCCGCTGCATCAATGGTATAGCGTGCTTTTAAGAAAGAAAATTCCTTCTTAATGGTTAATATTTCCTGACCGTTTACTTCAACTAAAAATTTGGGTAAAAAGCTGAAGACTTTTTTCTCAATAAGGGCTACTTCCTCTCGTGAAGTGTTCATAATGGAGAAAGTCTTTGGAACCTGTAAAAAGCTCCCTTCCACGTAGTATTGATCGTTCTCTTGGTGATCCTTTACTGTATATTTCCCGCTAAGGCTGAAGACCTTCTGTTTTATGTAAAGTTGACTCATACCAATGCCTCCCGTTTGTCTTTTTTATGACTTACGAGTTAGATCGCTGTTTGGTTCCAGAAATGCATGACATTCAACTTAATTCGTTGGTTAATCACTCTTAAACCTAGTAAATGTCATAATATGCTCAAACCACGGTTATCCAAAATAGTGATTAAACCACCAAGAAATAAGACTCATACTCACGATTCCCCATGCTACTGCACTCCAGATCCATAAAATAATAGACCGACTCGCTCGGGCACTTTCTTCAGTTTCACCAGCTGCTCTTATAAATGCTAGCTTACTTTCCATCCTTTTCTTCAAAGACACAAGGATCATCAGTCCAATTGTTGAGAAAATTATTACCATCCAAAGTAAAGTGTACATGGCTGTGCTCTATGCCCCCTCTAATTTGAGATTAATGATCATCACAATCTACAATGCTTTTGTACCAATTATTCCAAAATAAGACAGATAACTCAATCCTCTTTTCTTCCCAACTCAAAAAAGAAGCCCGCAGGCTTCTTTTTGCTAATAGATTAGGAAACCTTCGATTGTCAAGGAAGCGCCTCTTTCTTTACTTCACTCTCACTTGCACCGGCTTGCTTTCTTGAGTACGAATGGTTTTCCGACTACTCTTCTGTAAAGCCGTTCGTTTTATGTTGCTCGTGACATCATGTATCATATCCCCCACATCATGAGCAGACTCGATTAATGGATCAACAGCTTCCATTTTCCCTTTCACATCATCCGAAATTTGATTAGCGGTATGAATCAGTTCCTCCGCTTCTTCTGTAATGCCATTAACTGAATGTCGGACACCTGACAGCGTTTCTTTCGTTTCAGCCAGTGTTGCCATCACTTTTCGTAACGTCAGAATCAAATAGACAACGAGAATGACAAACGCTGCAGCTACAACAACCGCACTCCATCCAAACATTAGGATCACTTCCCTTCTTTTCTCTAAGTCTATGAAGGGGGGTGTTCGGACATTCTATTCGGTACAACTTATCTGAAGGATGGTTCTTGTTCTAACCGTTTTTATTTTTTTTATAAATCACGTAAATCGCATTACCAATCAAGACGAATACCCAAACGGCCAGGTATCCTAATGCGTATGTCAGGTTCAATTCATGTCGAAGGAATGAAATCGTACTAAACGTCCCAAGAAGTCCACCGAGGAGGATCACACTGATACGCCACTCAGAGCGTCTCATCCAATTTCCGAATCGTTGAATGAGAAATTAAAAAAACATCTCCCAAAATATCAATCTTGTCTCCCTTGACACGTACAGCACAATCTTTGTTCGAGGCATAAATATTCATTTCTTCCGATAAGAGAGAAAACTCGCTTTGAACCCCATCAAGATTATTTTCAAGGTCAAAATGAGATAAGATCGAAAAATCATCAAGACCGACTCCGTCATAAACTGAGCTCTGGTCCACTTCATATCCGAAGGTTTTCGAGCATAGCCATTTAGTGGACATATTGATTGCACCCGCACTTGCTCCCATCACAACGGCATTGCTTTCTTTTATTGCTTGCGATAATTCATAGCGCATCAAAAAATCATTTTGTTTCATGGTATCTCCACCTAATAAGAAAAGGACGGAAGCATTTTCAATTTTCGCTAGAGCCTCTCCCTTCTGTACACGATCATTTATTAAGTGATATTCTTCAAAAAAGAGACCAGCCTGATCAAGCCACGAGCGTTCAGTAGCCCCCACTTCTTCATACATAGAAGGATTCGAGCTAATCATAACAAGCGATTTCCTATCCGTTAGCTCCTCCTGTAACACCTCGCTCAGTTTCTTTGGAAAGAAATTGGTAAACCAACCTAAATAATAATGAGTTTTCATATGTGCCTCCGTAGCCAAGTGTTGGATGTAATCATTTATTCCAGATCCATTCTTTCAATTCATTTTTGATCCCATTTCATTTTCCTTCCATAGTGGATTAGCCCACTATATGAATCTCCAGTAATTTCGAGTATCTTACAAAATGCTGGTTCAGTTTTGTAACCTTGTTTTCTAAGAGCTAATACTTTTGGTTGCAGGTCAGGAAACATTTGAAGCAACTGAAATTCAATCATCATATGAAGATAGGCGTTCTGATGATGGACAGGCTCGTTTTGGCCTAATAACTCAAATTCAAAATCATTGAAAACAAACTTCGCTTTAACAACCTCTTTATCTCTTATCGTGGTTCGCTTCATTTTGAAATTCTGTTTATTTCCATACAAAGCTTTTAATTTATGTTCGAATTCATCTAAATTCATGACCTCCATAATCATGTCCAAATCGGAGCCCTCGACATCGACACCAAGTGGGATGGTGCCACACAATGTTGGATGGTAGGGCTCTAATTCGTTTAAAATTCCCAGTTCTTCTATTGCTTTAAATGCTTGCTTCTGTTTATCACTACCTATTCTCATTGGCTTAAATAAGTTATTCTCCCAGTACAGTAGGAACTTATCCATGATCATTGTTTTCCGCCCTGCCTTTCTTCCTTCTCTTATAGAGCACATACATGACATTAGCCATCACCATTCATCATAATCAGGTGGGAGATAGGGCACCTCTTTAAGAAACACGAGTTGACTTCCTGTACTTCCCCCGCTAAATGCCGCTAAAGCTATCACACTCAATCGCCATTCGGAATGAATGAGTTATAGTTTCCAAGGCTCAGCTGCCAATCAATCCCTCTACTAGAACTTCAATATTCACATGGTTCTTCCTACATTTACAGAAATCTTTTCACCTTGTTACGATTATTTCCTTGCTGCCTTTAATAAGTTATGGCTGATGACTAGTGAAAGAGGAATGCAAATAATGACAAATACGATGACGCCGACTGCATCTGTAGCAAAACTGTAAGGTATATATTTATTGTAAATGAATTGAATCATCTTAAAGAATCCGTATAAGATCAAACTAGTAATGAGTAAATAGACTAGTTTACCTAGGAGTTTTTCCATTAAGCTCAGCTCCCTTTCCACTCAATCGCCCAAAACTATCTTCCCAAAACCTTAGTACCAATTATTTCAAAAAACACATCATACCTCAATCTTTGATGACAATTAAGAAGGAGCCTATCTGATTAGATAAGCTCCTTCTTTAGGGAGATTAGAAAATTACTGTTGAGGCTTGGCTTTTTTAGCATGTCTCGACGCTTTTACATCTTCAGGTGTTGTTTTATTGTCTTCTGCTTCTTTTTTCGTAGCTTCATCACCACAAACTACGTGATCTAGCTTATTCTTTAAAGCTTCATACCCCTGTTTTGCTACTAATTCTTTATCATTTTTGTTCTTTTCGTCCCCAAAGTAAGTAGAATCCATGCCAGCATTAAGATGAAAATTAGTATTGGTCGCACCAGGAAGCATGGCTGTTACATTCACGCCTGTTTCACTTAACTCTTCTCTCAAAGCTTCTTTCTGCAAACATAAACCCGAATGCTTTAGAAGGACCATATACCGTTTCATAAGGTGTCGGTAAAGTCGCAGAGACAGAAGAAACAATTAGAATATCTCCCTCTTTATTCGGGACCATATCTCGAACGACACGCTTCGCCATATGTACAGTTCCTTTTATATTAAGATCAATTAATTTCAACTCTTCTTTTAAATCATTATCTAAGAATGAACCACCAATACTCATTCCAACATTCAATACAGCTGAATCTAGCTTTCTATTCTTGCTTTTTACAAACTTCCAAAAGGCTTCTACCCCTTCATACGTTGAGGCATCAGCTTGAAAAGGGTAAGCTTCTACTCCTGATTTTTCAATTTCTTTGGCTGAGTTATAAATGTTCTCACTAGATCCAGACATCGCCACATCATAACCATCGTTCGCAAATAATTTTGCTAACTCAAAGCCCAAACCGGATGTTGAACCTGTAATCATTACAAATTTTCGATCTGCCATCATATTCGCTCCTATCATTTATATGCAAATGTAAACACTATTTTTCACCGGGGTTTCGGTAGCCTAACAATAATTTAATGGTAGGCTTCGTTGAGATTATATTCCCATAAATTTATTAGCGCTAAACATTTAAGAAGAAAATCCTCCGTTTTATTAACTAATATGCGACTTATCAAAAACTTCGTACGGTTTGACCAAAGAACAATAATTAATTCTAATTCTTATACCACAAAAGCACACCATTATTTGAATAACTTATACCAATATAAAGTGGTTCCAATATTAGGATTAGATGACTGCTTTAGTGTGTCAACTCCACCTAGTATAAATCCTTGTTTCTCATAAAATCTGCATGCACCAAGATTATCATCTTGTGCTTCCAAGGACATTCCAATCAATTTTCTTTGTTTTGCCCACTCTTCCGCTTTATTTAAGAGCAACTTTCCGACTCCAATGCCTCGATACTGATTTTTAGTAGCAATGTTTTCAATATAACAAAAACGATTCCAATCCTTAATGATTCTAATTTGTCCTATGCAAGTATTATTCATATATGCTAAAAACATCGTTTTATTATCACGGTTTATGTACTGACTCCAATCAAGTTCGTCATCTGGAAAACGTGTTTCTCTTACTTCATCAAAAAGGACCTCTTTATAAGACCATTTTCCTGATTGTAAACTGGGGACAACTCTACCATATAACTTAAAATAATCATTTGTTTTATTGATATCCTCTATTAACTCCTTATTTAAAGGGTAAATAGTAATTTTACTTTCATTATCCACGACTACACACTTCCTTTTATGTTTTTTGTGAATTCCACAATGATGCCAAAATAACAGTAGACGACTACTAATCCCTCAATTCAAATAATACATCCTCGCTATTTTCCCTTCATGTTTCTCTCCGCTTTCAATTTGAAATTCCTCGCCTTTCTGAAAACCAACCCTCTCCAGAAGAAGAGCAGAGCTTCTATTTTCAATTAGACAGCACGTTTCAAACGATTTAAATCCTAACTCATGTCTACCAAAGTTTACCGCTTGTTTCGCAGCTTTTGTTCCAATCCCTTTCTTCCAGAACGGTGGGGCTACCCAATAATCGATTGCACCTTTACCATCCTGTTCACGTCTAACGGAAATGCTTCCTGCGAATTCTCCATCTACTACGATTGCGAAGGGATAGTGGCGCTCTGCCTGATGTGCTTCCGAAACAATCTCAAACCACTCTTTCGCTCCAGTTGGTGGATATGGTTCGGGTACATTTGTCATTCTCGAAACGTCCTCTATGGATAGGTAATGTTGAATGAGCGGAAGATCCTCTTTTTTAATCAGACGTAGCGTTACATTCATTTACTCAACTCCCGTTAAAATATGGTTCAGAAAGACCTTCTCTTCTGAAAAATCAAATCGCTAAACGCAATTCCAGCTGCTAGACCAAAGGAAGTAAATAACTGATACCCGTCAATGCTGGAAGAAGTGAGTAATGAGACGAGCATGTGAATTGCGCTCAGTCCGGCAAAATATTTAATCAACACACCGATTCGCTCCTTCCGTTCGTGCTTGTGTAGCTTTCTCGTATTCCATACCGCCATCAGAATGAAGTACAGAATGGACAAAAAAAAGTAAGCTAAACACCCAATAATCACTACTGGTGCATAAAGATAAGTATCATTCCAATACATCAAGTAAGCCATCACACCTAAGCTCAATAACGTAAAACTAAATAAAAGCACTGACAGTCGATTTGCTTTCTTCATTTTTTAGCCGCCTCTCTTTCGCTCAGCATCTATTTTCATTTTTTCACTTCCGGTAGATTTTGTCATCTGTTTTTGATAATGATTCATCGGTTAACGCAAAAAAAGGCTAAAGATTCAACTTCAGCCTTTTCACCATTACAGCTTATCGTAAAACGTTCCATTCAAAAGAAGCACAATATCTCCAAGTGCACCGATACAAAAGAAAATAAAATAATAGCTTGCTTTTGTGATTGTTTTATTAAAAAGCTCTTGAAACGCTTGAATAAATAGCTGCTCAAACTTAAACCAGCTTAAAATCCAGGCAATAAGTAAGAAGCTTACGATTGTCATGATGTATCATCCTCCTACTTAACTCAACACGGTTATACCTTTCATTTTATCATATGTCTCTAATCATTTATTCTGGACAGAAAAAGCCGTTCAGTCAGAAGCGGTCCTCGACTAAACGGCTTTCACGTACTATTCTTTTTGATCTGTAATCAACATATGCCCCGGCGCATGGGTGATCATCATTTCAGGCTTAACGTTCAAGCCAACATACTGAGGGGTGACCCCACACGCCCAAAACACAGGGATACGTTCTCCTTCATCAAAAGGAGGGAATTCTCCGTAATCCGGTTTTTCGATGTCCTGAATGCCAATTTCCGAAGGGTGACCGACGTGAATCGGAGCACCGTGCGCGTGTGGGAACTTTGATGTAATCGCAATGGTCTCATCAAGCTCTTCTTTTCGAATGGCTCTCATGCTGACAACCATATTCCCGTTAAACTGGCCCGCTTCTTCGCAAGGGATGTTTGTTTGATACATTGGCACAACAAGACCCATTTCCTGATGAAGAAGGCTAATGCCTCGTTCTACGAGCGCTTTTTCGAACGTAAAGCTACATCCTAATAGAAAAGTGACATAGTCATCTTGCCAAATGTCCTTAAGATCAAAGGTCTCCTTCTCCAACTCTCCGTTTTTGTAAATGCGGTATTTTGGAAGATCTGTACGAATATCTGCATCCGCAATGCGAGGCTTAACCTGACCCGCTTCAAGGACATCAACGATCGGACAAGGCTTCGGATTGCGCTGACAAAATAGGAGAAACTCGAAAGCGTACTTTGAAGGAAGGGTAATCATATTCGCCTGCAAGTAGCCATCGCAGACGCCTGATGTTGTCCCGGTCTCAAGATTGTCGCGATACTTTCGTCGCTGAGTATAAGGCGTTTCCATTAAACCATCTCCTTAAGTTCATAGATTTCAAGAAACTTTGTATTAAAATCGCCTTCTACAAACTTCTCATGATGAAATAATCTCTGATGGAACGGAATGGTTGTTTTCACGCCTTCGATTTTGAATTCCCTAAGCGCTCGCTTCATCCGCTGCATCGCTTCTGTTCGAGTTGCGCCGTATGTAATGAGCTTTGCAACCATTGAATCGTAGAATGGCGGGATCACATATCCTGGATAAACGGCCGAGTCCACTCGAACGCCAAAGCCACCTGGTGGGAGATACGTTTCGACTGTTCCGGGTGAAGGCATAAAGCCATTATCCGGATCTTCTGCGTTAATGCGGCACTCGATCGCCCAACCGCTCATCTCTACTTCCTTTTGCGTGAGGGATAATCGCTCGCCATCAGCCACTTTAATCTGTTCTTTAATTAAATCAACACCCGTGACCATTTCCGTAACAGGATGCTCGACCTGAATGCGCGTATTCATTTCCATAAAATAATAGTTTCCGTCCTGGTCATAGATAAATTCGACTGTTCCGGCGCCGGCATAATGAACGGCTTTCGCTGCTCGAACAGCGGCTTCTCCCATTTCCGATCGAATCGATTTTGTTAAAGCAGGAGATGGCGTTTCCTCGACAAGCTTTTGCATCCGTCTTTGGATGGAGCAATCGCGTTCTCCGAGATGAATGACGTTGCCATAAAGATCCGCGAGAACTTGAATTTCAATATGACGAAAATCTTCAATAAACTTTTCTATATATACCCCAGGATTACCAAATGCCTTTTCCGCTTCCTGCTGGGTCATGTTAATCGCTTTAATTAGTTCCTCTTCTTCTCTTACTACGCGAATTCCCTTGCCGCCACCGCCTGCTGTTGCTTTAATAATCACAGGGAATCCCATTACGTTGGCAAGCTCAAGCGCTTCTTCTTTACTTGAAATAATGCCCTTTGAACCTGGAACGACCGGGACGTTCGCATCCTGCATCGTCTTTCTTGCTACATCCTTTATTCCCATTTGACGAATCGATGCTTTGCTTGGACCGATAAAAGCAATGTTACAATCCTCACACATCTCCGCAAAGTCGGCATTTTCAGCAAGAAAGCCATAGCCTGGATGGATCGCATCCACGCCACTATTCGTAGCAATTGTCATGATATTTCCGACGTTCAAATAGCTATCACTAGAAGACGTAGGACCGATGCAATAAGATTCATCCGCTAATTGCACATGCAGAGCATCGCGATCCGCTTCAGAATAGACGGCGACGGCAGTTAAATCTAGCTCGTGACAGGCGCGAATAATGCGTACAGCAATTTCGCCGCGATTCGCGATCAGTACTTTTTTGATTCCCATCTTATTCCCTCCTAAGCTGGTTTGACAGTAAAGAGTGGCTGGCCAAATTCTACTAGATCTCCGTTTTCTACTAAAATATCAGTAATCTCACCGTTCACATCTGCTTGCACATCGTTAAACATTTTCATTGCTTCAAGACAACAAACGACCGTTTCTTCCTTCACCGTATCTCCTACTTGAATAAAAGCTGGATCATCCGGAGAAGGAGATGAATAGAACATGCCAACCATAGGGGCTTTCACCGTATGCGTTTCTGTTGTTTCCTGTTGCTCTGTCTCTGGAGTAGGAGTTAGATCCTCCTGCCCCCGCTCTGCAACAACGGTAGGAACCTGGGCTTTCGCTTCCTGCTGCTCGCCTGGATTCTGATTTTTCACCTTAACGACAAAACCATCGTGCTCGTAATGGACTTCATCCACTGTTGACCCATCGACATATTTAATCATCTCAATGATTTCTTTTGAACTTAACATGCTGCGTCCTCCCTTTACCTCACAGATACTTTTTCTAACGTTCGAAGAAAGCGATCATTCGTTTCAAATACTTCCTGCGCTTGTTCCACGGTTACTTCACGAAAGTGGATCGTACAGCCTGGCATCGCTTGCGCTAAGTACGGAATATCGCTTGAGATTACCGTAGCAATACGCGAATACCCACCTGTCGTTTGCCGATCTGACATTAAAATAATCGGATCACCATTTGCCGGAACCTGAATCCCTCCAAGCGGAATCGCTTCTGAAATAATATCCGCAGACGTTGCGTGCTCCACCTTTTCCCCTTTTAAGCGAAAGCCCATGCGATCGGACTGAGGCGTTACCTCATATGGGGTAGAAAGGAATGTGTCAATCCCCTCTTCCGTAAATGCATGCTGATGCGGTCCAAGTACGACTCGGACGGTTAATTCTTTTTTATAAGAAGGAACTTCATCCGGATGAAGAGCACGTCCGCTAATTCCTTTTATCTTTCCAGAAGTTTGAAGGACATCCCCTTTTACAAGCGCGCGTCCTTCAATGCCACCAATTCCAGCTTTCAAATAGGTCGACTTACTTCCCATCACAAGCGGTACCTCATAACCACCTGCGACACTAATATATGAACGAGCACCAGAGAGAGGTTGTCCAAACTCTAGACGATCGCCTTCTTTCACAGTAAAGCTTTTCCACATTGGCGCTTTTTCTCCGTTCACTTTCGGGGATAGATCACCACCGCAAATCGCAATCACAGCATCATCAAGCACATCGAAAGCTGGCCCCATAACGGTAATTTCAAGAACGGCTTCATCGCCTTTATTTCCTACGAGAAAGTTCGCCACATTCATTGAAAAAGGATCCATTGCACCGGAAACCACAATTCCGTATTGTTGATAGCCTTTTCTTCCGCTATCCTGGATGGTCGAAAGCAACCCAGATTTCCGAACTTTAAAAATTGGTTTAGACATGGGCGTTCACTCCAACCCGTTGAATACGAATTCCTTCATTTACTAATCGTTCTCTTAACTGTTGAACAAATTGCAGGGCTTCAGGCTCGTCCCCGTGCACACAAATCGTGTCCGCTTGAATCGCAATGTCTTCACCATTGACGGCTTTCACCTGCTGTTCATTGATCATGCGAATCACACGTTCAACCGCTTGATCGGCATTAAGAATCATGGCGTTCGGTTTAGATCGTGGTGTCAGCGTACCGTCAGGCTGATATGTTCGATCCGCGAAAACTTCCTGAGCAACTGTTAGTCCACTTTCTCTACCTGCCTTAATTAATTCGCTCCCCGCTAAACCATAGAGGATAAGCTCTGGGTTCACTGCGTAGACAGCGTTTGCAATGGCTTTTGCAATAGCTGGGTCTTTCGCTGCTAGATTATAAAGTGCCCCATGTGGCTTCACATGTTGGACTTTTGTTTGGTGAACATTCGCCATACCCTGGATCGCTCCAATCTGATAAGCAACAAGGTTGAACACCTCATCAGGCGATAGCTTCATTTCCCGTCTGCCGAATCCTCCAAGGTCAGGAAATCCCGGATGTGCACCAATGCAAACGCCAAGCTCTTTCGCTACTGCCACTGTCTTCATCATGACATTGTGGTCGCCTGCATGATAACCGCAGGCAATGTTCGCTGATGAAATAAATTCGAGTACCTTCTCATCGTTTCCAATCTTGTAAGCACCAAAGCTTTCTCCTAAGTCGCTATTTAAATCAACCGACTTCATGAACGCTCACCTTCTTTTCTTCGGTTTCGACTTCATACTCTCCACGTTTGATCGCTTCTTTTATAGTTAAAAACTCTTCTTTACTAATCGGAACAAACCGCAAATAATGCCCTGACTCGAGTAAAATCGGTCGCTCTCCTGTAGGGTCATATAGTTTCACAGGGGTTTGTCCAATAAGTTGCCAGCCACCTGGTGATTCTAGCGGATAAACGCCCGTTTGAGCACCAGCAATACCAACAGATCCAGGCTCTATCTCAGCACGCGGATTTTCACGTCTCGGTGTCGCAATTTCTTCAGGCATGCCACCTAGATAAGGAAATCCAGGTACAAAGCCCATCATATAAATGAGATAATCTTTATTCGCGTGAATCGAGATCACGTCTTCTTCACTCAATCCATTGTGTTCCGCTACATACGCCAAATCTGAGCCGCCATAGTAGGTTGGAATGATATAAACAAGAGAAGCAGCATCTGCTTCTCTTCCATGTTGTTGTTCGTCTAACGCTTCTAGCTTTTCTTTTAATGCCTTGAAAGAAATTTTATTCGGAAGATAATAAATGGTTAAAGTGGTATACGCTGGAACCCATTCAACAACACCGTCAATCGGATGTTGCGCTAATTCATTGGCAAACATTCTAATTTTTTGATTCGTTTCTTCTGAAATCTCGGTCCCAAATACAAGCTGAATGCCTGTATCCCCGAGAGGATAATAATCAAGTTTCACACATGTTCCTCCTAACCATTAAGAAAAAAGCTGTGGTACTTTATCAATGAGCGTCACGATCGCTAAGTAAGCGGTAATCAGGAAGACAAATCCTCCAAAAATCGTGAGCCATAACGGATGTTTGTAGTCACCGACAATGGATTTTTTATAAGCGGCTACAAGAAGCGTTCCAAGTGCAACCGGCAAAATCAATCCGTTAAACGCACCGGCAAGGATTAATAACAGTACCGGCTTACCGATAAAGGCAAAAATGATGGTTGATACGGCAATAAAACCAATGGTTACACCAGAATGATGGCGATCCACTTTCTTCGATAACGTTCTAAGGAATGAAACGGATGTATACGCTGCGCCAACGACTGAGGTAATTCCTGCTGCCCACAAAACCACACCAAACATTTTATAGCCAATCGCACCGGCTGCTTGTTGGAAAACAGAAGCGGGTGGGTTAGCTGGGTCTAGTTTAAACCCTGTAGCGACAACACCTAACACCGCTAGGAATAAAAAGACGCGCATGATCGACGCAATTAAAATACCTGAAACCGAGCTTTTCGTTACCTGGTGTAAATTCTCTTTCCCTGAAATACCCGCATCAAGTAAACGGTGCCCACCAGCAAACGTGATATAGCCACCTACTGTTCCACCTACGAGTGTAATAATGGCAAAAACATCGATCTTATCTGGCGAGAATGTATGAACAATCGCATCGCCAACTGGTGGGTTACTTTGAAATGCAACGTACAATGTCAGTAAAATCATGATACCACCAAGAATTCGTGCGATTTTATCCATCGCTACCCCTGCTTCTTTCGAAAGGAAAATTCCAATTGTAATCACACCGGTAATCGCTGCGCCAATCCGTGGATCAATGCCGAACAGCACGTTCATACCAAGTCCTGCCCCACCGACGTTACCGATATTAAAAGCCAGTCCACCAAGTGCGACTGCAAACGCGAGGAAATAACCGAGTCCAGGAACAACCATGTTCGCAATGTCCTGTCCTTTTCTCTTAGAGACAGCAATAATTCGCCAAATGTTCGCTTGAACCCCAATATCTAATATAATTGACATTAAAATCACAAATCCAAAACTTGCGAGTAGCTGCTCAGTAAAAACTGCCGTTTGTGTTAAAAAGCCTGGTCCGATAGCCGATGAGCCCATTAAGAAGGCTGCACCTAGTATGACACCCCATTTGCTTTTCGTTGGGCCATTCTCCAGCTCTGTTGGCTTTTGCTTTTCAATACCCATCAAATTCCCCCTTTTTCTATATGATTCATTCTTTACATGAATCGATGCGTTTTTTCTCTTACCTCTACGATATCACGTAATTTTCAGATAATTTTATAAGATTCCGCACAAAAAAACCGCCCATTTCGGGCGATTTCGCTCATGTTATCTCATATTTATCAATTCTCCGCTGAAGGGCGTACCGGCTCATTCCTAATAGCTTACTTGCCTGCGTAATATTCCACTTCGCTTCTTGAATGGCTTTTTCGATGTATTTCTTTTCAATCGCTTCAATATGATCTTCTAATGAAAATTGCTCATCAAAGACGACGTCATCGACTGATTTAGCACCTTCCACGTTTCCCTCAACAGGATTTAGAAAATCAAAGTGATAAGCCGCAAGCTCTTTTTCCTGATGAAGAATCGCGATTCGTTCAATCGTGTTTTTCAGCTCTCTAACATTCCCCGGCCAGTGATAACTTACTAAACGCTTTTTCGCATCAGCTCGTAATGAAGGTGTTTCTTTTCTCATTTGCTGACAGAATTCATAAAGAAAATGCTCCGTTAGCATGATAATGTCATCGCCACGCTCACGTAAAGGTGTTAACTTTACCGGGACAACGTTTAAGCGATAGTAGAGGTCCGATCGAAATTTCTTCTCTTGGATCATTTCCTCAAGCGAACGATTGGTGGCAGCAATGACGCGCACATCGATCTCAATATCATGCACACTGCCAAGACGCTTGATCTTTTTATCTTCAAGAAAACGTAGAAGCTTTACTTGAATATCGAGTGAAAGATCTCCTATTTCATCAAGAAACAAGGTTCCTCCATCTGCCCACTCCATTAAGCCAACTTTCGGATTCGCTTGCTCCGTCGCGTTATTCTTTTCTCGACCGAAAAGCTCAATTTCAATTGAGTCCGCTGGAATGCTGGCGCAATTCACAGCGACAAACGGTCCATCATGACGCTTACTTTGCTGATGAATGCTTCTTGCCACAAGCTCCTTGCCGGTACCTGTTTCACCACGAACTAAAACCGTTGTATTATTACTTTCTGAGATTAAGGAAATTTTATCTTTTAACTCATGCATTTGCTTACTTTCACCGATCATCTGAACAAGTTTCGTCCGTCGCTCTTCCTCACGGTAACGCTCGACTTCCTTCTCAAGATGGTGCTGTTTAATCCATTTCTGAAGAATGATCTTCAGTTCTTCTAACTCAAAAGGCTTCGTTAGATAATCAAAGGCACCTTCTTTAATCGAGCGAACAGCCGTTTTCGCATCTCCATAGGCCGTTAACATCATCACGGCCATCTCAGGATAGCGTTCTCGAAATTCATGGAGCGAATCAAGTCCATTTCCATCAGGCAGGCGAATATCCAATAGTAGGACATGCGGACTAAATTCTTCAAGCATGTGCCAGCCCTCTTCAAGCGTTGCTGCTGCCCTCACATCGTATCCTTCGTCTTCTAGAAACATTTGGAGCGTGAGACGAAGCGTCGTTTCATCATCAATAATGCCTACTTTCACAGCCATTTATTTCTCCTCCCTTCCTATTGGAAATGTGATTGAAAACTCTGTTCCTTTTCCTTTTATACTATTGACATCAATTTCCCCATTGTTTTGAACAACCAATTGATGAACAATCGATAATCCAAGTCCCGTTCCCTCTGCACGCGTTGTATAAAATGGATCAAAAATCTTCTCCATCACGGCATCCTCCATTCCCACACCTGTGTCAGAGATCAAAATCGTCACATCATCATCTCGTTGGAAACTTGATAGAATCAGCTCTCCTCCATCGGGCATCGCATTCATTCCATTTAGAATGAGATTTAAAAGGATTTGACGAAGATGATCGCGATCCACGAAGATTTCCGTGTTGTTTTCGATATGATGAAGAACCACCTTCTTATCATCCGCGATCGTTTTCATGAGCAACACAAGTGAATGCAGAGTATCGTCAACTTTTAACAAAGAAGGATTCGTTTCCATTGGCCTTGAAAACTGCAAAATATTCGTGATGATCTTATTCACCCGATCAATGTCCAGCAGCATATTTTCCGTTAAAATCAGCTGATCCTTCGTTAGCTCAAGTCTGCGAGTTAACAATTCCGTCGTCGTTTTAATACCCGCAAGTGGGTTACGAATTTCATGGGCAATACCAGAAGCCATCTCACCTAACGAAGCAAGTCGAGACATTCGTTCCACGCGCTGCTCTAATTTTCGACGATGCGTGATGTCTTCAAATGTAATAATGGAACGCTGCTTTTCTGACGTTCCGAGTACTTTATAGCTCACCGCATAAAAAACTTTCTCTTCCTTCCGCTTATGATCCCAAATTTCCTCGCTTCTTCTTTTCGTTTCATGAATCGTTAGCTTGCCAAGCCGTTCCTTTAAAAGCGGATCTTCGTTCATCATCGTTTGAGCCGCTTCATTATAAACAGAATCAGCCCCTTCAATCACAAGCACCATGCCAACATGAACGCTATTTAAAATCGTCTCATTCAACTTCTTGATTTTATCGATTTGCGCGTTCCGTTCATCAAGCGTTTCCACCATATCTTTCAATGACGATGACAAAACCCCGATCTCATCTTTTCGGTTATCTATGTCAACGCCGTTCGTTCGCTCACCTAACGCAATTTTTTTACAAAAAGCGGCTAAATTCTTAATCGGTTTTGAAAGGTGGTAAGAAAGAATAATCGTAAATTGTACCGCAATGACACCCGTAAAAATACTAATAAGTAGCGTGTACTTTTGAATATTAGGCAATGAGCCTGAATAAAAAGAGAACGTCATTGGATGATACAGCGTCCAGCCCCATTGTTCGATTTGTTTCGTTAGAACGGTTCTCTCCGTAAAAATGCTCGTCTTTGCCTCTCCATTGTACCAATCAAGTTCACTTGCTTGAACGACTTCACCTTCTGTTGAAAGCGTTCCGTCTGCCTCTTCTACATATAAACCTTTCGTTTCATTGATCATCATTTTGATGAGTGACTTTGCCTCTTCTTCACTGATCATCCCGCTATTCACACGATTCTCAAGCTTCGTTGCATACCGGTCGAGACTCGTTAAGTGTTCTTGGACCGTTGCCTGCTTCAACTGCTTTTCTGATTGGTAGCTTGACCACATGGAAACGGCACCAATAATAAAGATCGGGATGAGGACAATAATTAAAAACGGCACTAAAATTTTTCGTTCAATGGAATGACGCATTTAAACGCCCCCTTCCTTTTAGAAAGAAAAGAATGCCTGCAATGATAAGCGAAGGGAGAACTGGATGATACACTGGCTGTAACGCATTTGGGATAAGGAGGAAAGCCAGTATATACGTAATTAACCCACCAAATGTTGAGAGAAGTGCTTGACGATGATTAACGTTCGTATAGAGACCTCCATACAGCGGAAAGAACAAGGACACAGCAATAATCCCCCAAATGTGACCACTAAATTGGACAATCCCCTGTGGGGGTGTAAAGGCAATCACAAGAGAAAAGGTGGCAAAGATAAAAATCATCCACCTTGTCCATGAAATGACTTTAAGATCAAGGGCTTTCTTTTTTCGAATAGGAAGGGTGATATCATACACAAAACTCGTCGCCATAATCAGTAGCTGGGAATTTGCTGTCGAAATCGCCGCAGCGACAACGCTAATTAACAGCACTCCTTTTAACGGTGTTTCTAGTAAATATGCAATGATGAACGGATAGATTTCATCCGTGCTTGTGAATGGAACGTTTGGATCAAGAACTCGAGATCCAATCCCAATGACAAAGATGGAAAAGTAGATGAGCACGAGAAAAACAGTACTGGTGCCGACCATTTTTAGCGCAACCTGTTTAGAGCGTGAGGAAAGAATACGAACCGCATATTGGGGATTCGCCGCTACACCAAGGCCGAGCGAGAAGAACGCACTTACCAATGCCCAGAACGATAAGCCGCCTTCAGGAAAGAGCGCTAAATAAGAAGCGGATCCACTTTGATCTAGAGTGGAGAGACCTGTCGCAAGCTCTCTTATTCCTCCTATTTCTTTCACAATAAAAACGCCGCCTAAGATGGATCCAAAGAGAATTAAGCAAAAATGAAAAATATCGGTTCTTGCCACAGAGTGAAGACCGCCAAACGTCGTATAGAGAACAAAAAGATAAATTAAAAACACGCTAACCGTATAAGGAATGTCAAGCATCTGGCTAACCACAATCCCGAATCCTCGAATTTGGATCACAACATAGAGAAGGTAGCTCACGCTCAGAATGACACCGACCCAAATTTGAAGAAACTTTGAATCATAGCGGACAAGAAAAAATTCCGGAACGGTGACCACGTTATATGTATAAAGTTTGGAGGCTAGAAAAAATAACCCTATAATGCCAAGTAACCAGGCGATGGCAGTCGTCCAAATCACGGAGACTCCACCTTCATAAATCAATCCTGGCAATCCAAGTAAAGAGGCTGCACTAAACCAGGTTGCACAGAAAGAAGCCACACTTGGAAATAAAGGAAGGTTTCTTCCAGCTAGAAAGTAGCCCTTCAGTTCATCCGTTTTATCAAAACCATGCTTTCCTAGAATAAGAATGGCAATGGTATAAATGAGGAAAACGCTTAAATATAATAGTTCATCCATTTCGTCTCCCCTCCATTTTCTGTCTATTTCATTCGCACATTTTGTCTAGGTTTCATTATATACAAAATCACTTGTATGAACCAGGCGGCACTTCTCCTAACCATAGCATAAAAAAGCCGCTTTCCTTTAAAGGACGCGACTTTTTGTCGATTGCGCCTTTGCTTCCTTTTCTAAAAGGAAACCATTCATTCTCACCGAGCACTTCAGCAGCTTATGAAAAACGATACGCTCATGATGGCAGGACGCACGCTTAACAATGATCCGTCCTCATTTGGGAGTGTCGTTAAAGAGCCCTCTGAAGAAGTGGCAGAAGCACTGATAAAAAAGGATCCTGCGGTGCGAGAGGGCATCATGAAGGCAAGCTGACCCCTTACACCGTTGCCCTCTATAACGATCATTTTCCACACATTAAAAGCAGACGCCGTATAGACGCCTGCTTTTAATTAGAAATATTGCACCATGTGCTCTTCGTTTAGAAACTGCCCCTGCACATAGAGCGCTTTCTCCTCAATATAAACGGTTTTAAAACCGAAACTCTTGTACAGATGCTTTGCTCGTTCATTCGTTGATACGACAGATACACTTAATTTAAGCAGCGCATCCTGGTTCTTTGCATAATCAATGACGCGAGATAGAAGCGCTCTCCCTACCCCTTTACCACGATATTTTGGAGTAACGTAGACAGCATATAGATCTGCTTTATGCCGAACCTTTATTCCAGACCCTCTAACGAACGTAATCACACCGATTAAAATTTCGTTATCAAAAGCGCCAAAAGTAGCACCTGATTCCATGTTTCTCGCTGTGCTTTTGATCGGATCATCTTTTAAGATCGCCTCTTCGTAACTTGATGCGAACGCCTCAGGATTTTTTTTTAGTGCTTCTAAGCGAAGCTCCCAATAAGCTTCAGCATCATCTGCCTTTAACTGTCTGACTTCCATCTCTAACCTCCTAAACTAAATGAGTTCTTTCATAAAAGACTTACACTTCTCTGCAATTAATTCTTTATCATGATCGAGCGTTGCTACATGGTAACTATCATGTAATTCAATCACTTCTTTCTTTGTAGAAGCGATTTTTTCAAGAATCGTCGTTGAATTTTCTGGTGGCACGACATGATCCTCGATTGATTTAAAAATTAACGCTGGCATTTTAATAGAAGGAAGATCGCGTCGCGTTAGCTCTGTTAGCTTAAGAATCTCTTGAATGGACTTCGTCGGCGTCTTCTCATAAGCAAGTTCATCCACGCCTTCTGCTTTAATATCTGAACCAATCGCATCCAGGAAGCGCGGCTCTGTTTTTCCTCTCATTTGTTCCAGATCAGGCAAGTCAATGGCGGCATTAATCGGCATAATCCCTTTTACTTCCGGGTGCTGTTCAGCCAAATACAGCGTTAGCGTACCCCCCATTGATAGTCCAGTGATAAAGAGCGTATCACACCGTTCCTTCAACCATTGGTAGCCCTCTTCAACGGACTGGATCCACTCTTCATATGTACTCTGCTCCATATCCTCATAATGCGTACCATGTCCCTTTAATCTTGGGCCGCATACCGTATAGCCTTCCGAAGCCAGTTGTTCTCCGAGATACCGCATGCTTTGGGTGGAGCCTGTAAAACCATGAAGAACCAAAACGCCGACCTTATTTCCTTCAAAGTAAAATGGCTCGGCGCCTTGTTGAACAGTATATTTTTCCATTTTAATCCCTCCTAATGTTTTTTGTAATTCGTCAAGAAAACGCTTTATTCCTTTTAAGAAATGTGCGAATCGAGGTTTGAATCGACTCGTTAGGTGGAACATATTACCTGGATATACTTAACAGGAGGAATGAACCGTGTCACATCAAGTGGAGCAACATGATCCCGAGCAAAAACAGTCATTTATTCAACGTCTATTAGACCGAGGAATTTATAGATTAAAAGATAAACAGCTTTATGAATGCACAATGGAAGAATTAGAACGACTTGTTTATATGGTTGAGCTACCTTAACATCTCTAGTGGATACCCCTGGAGATTATTTTTGTGCATCTAGATATTCGTTTTCGACCACTCACTCGCCAGCATGCTATAGACCACGTGATCATAGAATTCTCCGTTTACAATTTCTACTTGTCTGAGAACACCTTCTTTCGTAAACCCTAGTCTTTCAGGAATGGCACGACTTTTTTTATTTTCCGCTGCCGCCCGTATCTCAATCCGATTTAATCCCATTTCATTAAATCCTAAATGAATGATTCCCCGGCACGCCTCGGTCACAATCCCTTTTCGCTGGAATTTCTCACTTAGCCAGTAGCCTATCGTTGCGTACTGATGGGTACGATTCACTTCATTAAACCCCACGGTTCCTGCAAGCTCACCTTTATAAAACATGCCGAGCGTCTTCGGATACCCACCTGTTTCACTAACGCCTTTTAACGTACTTTGGATAAAATCACGGGAAGACTCAACATCCGTATTGTAATCCACCCATGCGAGCCACTTTTTCAAGTGACCTCTTGATTCATCGATGAGTTGATAGAGTGCTTCTGCATCGTCAATTGTGTACATTCTTAAATAGAGATCCTGGTTAATTTGATAAGTAAACATCTGTCTATTCTCCTCTTTTAGCTCCTATGAATTGAGTCACAACGTGAGCAAAGTGATCCGCTTCCTCATCGTGTGGGGTATGTCCGCTGTTTGCAAAATGATAGATTGCACCATTTTCGACAAATTGGTTAAACGCTTTGATTTGCTCTTCTGACGTAACGGGATCGTGTTCACCCGTTAATAAGAGAGTTGGCATCGTTAGTTTTGAAAGGCTCGGAATCAAGGAATGAAAAATAGCCCCTTCTTCTCTTAGAAGATCATAGTGAACCTCAGATTTATCATAGAGCTCATCCCATTTCGCCTCACTATAGTAGCTATAATCGGTAGGATTACTCGTATTATGAATGTAAATCTCCATTCGATTCTCTTCCAATTCATCACTATACGAAGCATAAAGCTCCGCCAACTCTCGATCTTTAATACGAGAATCATAAGCAATCTCTAAACTTTCCCTAGCTTTTTCTTGTTTTCCATATTTGTTTAAGAGAACACTCGTTTTTTTCAACAAGCTTCTTGAAGTTAATGTAAAATCAAACGTTGGGCATTCAAGTAGCAAATGGGCGATCGATCCAGGATAGAGACTGGCATAAAGAACGCCAAGATATCCCCCAAACGAGTGACCAAGTACTGACCAGGATTCAAGGTGAAAATGCTCTCGAATCGCCTCACAGTCTTCTATCAGATCCATCAAGCTAAACTCTTCTTCGTTAGTGATTCCCTCTGAACGACAAACGCCTCGTTGATCAATCGCAATGATTCTAAACTTCTCTTTCAGTCGGTCCGTTTGATGGTAAGAGAAATCAAAACAGCTCTCCCCAGGTCCCCCATGTAAATAAAGAAGAGGAGGATGATGTCTCGAGCCGTGCTCTTCAATATATAACGCTTTGTCTCGTATCGTTATAAGTGTTCCGTTATGCACCTTCATTCACCTCTAAGTTATCAGCCTTCTTTTAATCATGCGAATTTGTCCACGATGACTAATTTCATCTTCCATCACATGGAACCATTTAAAATAATGATTCGCCTTTTCATCCCAGCCGTATGGCGTCACTTTTTCAAGCCATACGTCGTCTTTCTCCCTTAACTCATCGAACGTTTTCGCACGAACGAGACTGAGCTCACTCCAATAAAAATCAAGATCACGCCCCCGAATCACCGCTCTCGCTTTTTCACCGAGATCAATGCCTGTTTCAAGTTCTTCCCACTCTGCGTCATTCAATTCCCGCTCTTGGAACGTCATGATTTGAAAGGCCTTTTCGATTGAAGAGATATGATGAAGAAGCATCCCAATGGAATTGCTCTTTTCGTCTAATTGGAAATCGAGCTGTTCGATTGTTAAACCTCTAATCGCTTCTTCGGTTGTCGATCTGGCATAATCCATCATTGAAACGAGTCGCCCGATCTCTGGCGTGAACCCTTCTTTACGCTCAATCATACAAAGCTGATGATTTAGCATCGTTCGACATCCTCCTTTCGAATGGATCTCCTTTATTCTTAACTACTTTCCATAGGAGAGAAGGAAATCCCTTTATAGTTCCTTACTTTTCCAGAAAAAACCCTCGATTCTGTGTAGAATCGAGGGTTTTGTGCCTTTGGCCAATAAAATCTCGTTTTAGACAATATAATTAAATTTTGGACAATAAAAACGCAGTTTGGCCAATATATCCGAAATTTGGACAATAAACGGCGACGGCCGTCCTCCCGCCATCGCCTCAACCAAAGCATTACTGCATTTCAGCGAAAACGTCTTTCACTTTGCCTGTAATATCGTGACTTGATGCTCCTTCGACCATCATTGCGACAAGTAAGTCTTTCTTATCCGTATTATACGCGACAAATAACCCATTTTCTGGACCTTCTTCTTCACCTGCCGCCTTTAACTCGGCCGTTCCTGTCTTACCAGCAAGAGAAATCCCCTTCACTACAGGATTATAAGCCGTGCCCTCCGGATCGGATACCACCTTCGCAAGATCAGCGCTCACAATCGAGGCAATTTCAGGTGAGATCACTTCATACTCCTCCGCTGACTCGCCCTCTCTCACTCGAAGCGTTGGCTTCAGCATCACGCCATCGTTCGCAAACGTCGTATACGTCATCGCAAGCTGATAAGGGGAAATCTGTAGCTCCCCCTGTCCGTAGCCAGAGTCAGCTAAAAGAATGTCATTTTCAGCGAGGCCACCGTTTGAGATCGATGAGTTTTCAGTTGGAAAAGGAAATTCGACTTCCTGCCCAATTTGGAACGATTCCAATCCTTTTTGGAACTTTTCAGCACCAAGATTAAGCGCTTTTCGTGCAAAATAAATATTATCCGAATGCATAAGCGCTTCTTCAAGTGTGACCTCAGGATCTGCTGGCTTTACGCGCGTCACTTTATATCCGCCCCAGCTTGAATCAGCCCCCCACTTCAAGCCATCAATTTTCTCAACGGCATTCGGATCTAAATCACCATCCCGAAGTGCGATTGAAGCAGTAAGTGGCTTAATCGTTGATCCAGGCGAATACGTTTTATTGAACTTCGCTGAGAAGGGGCGATTTTCATTATCAGCCAACTTCGCATATTCACCTTCATCGAAGCCAAGTGTAAAATCATTTGGATTATAGGAGGGTGAGCTTGTTAACGCAAGCGTCTCACCCGTCTTCGGATGAAGAGCGACCGCTGTTCCAGGAGCCTTTCCTAGCTCTTCAAATAACTTATTTTGAATCGCGCCATCAATCGTAACCTGGATGTTCTCGCCATCCACTTTCTCTTTACTAGCAATTACTTTCGCAGGATCGGCTCCTTTTACTTCAATGGACCAACCGGTTACTCCGTGCAGTTCCTCTTCATACACTTGTTCTAATCCAGCTTTTCCAATGCTTTCATAACTGGAATATCCTTTTTCAGCATACTTCTCAAGATCTTCTTTCTGCATTTGTCGAATGTAGCCTGTTAAATGAGCTGCACTTTCACCAAAAGGATAAATTCTTTTGGTTGTATCGTTAATCTGAACGCCAGTAATCTCACGTGCACCATCAATCAGTTCTTCCTCTGATTCCAACACGCTTTTCAGTGGGACGAATTGAGATGGATCAGCCTGAACCCATCCCTGGTTCAGTTGCTTTTCAATCTCCTCTACGCTAAGCTTTAACGTCTCACTAAGCTCTTTCACAATGTTTTCTTGATCTGACTCAATCGCTTGTGGCACAATACCAATTTGTTTCACGGTACCATTAACCGCTAATCCATCGCCATTTCGATCGGTAATTTCACCACGCACTGGTGTAGCAGAGCGAATAGCCACCTCATCGCCTTCTTCTAATTCTTTAAAAATAAACGAAGGATTCCAATTTACGCCAAAAGAATCAGCATCTTCTCCTTCGGTCAAGGTAAGTGTTGCTTCGTTATCAAACGAAACTTCCCCTGCTAGTGTCTGCATGGACACTGAAAAAGGAAATGTCACTTCTCCTTCATCATTTGGCTCAGGTTCTTCTTCAGGTTTCTTAAAAGTAACGTTTAAATCCTTAACTTCCACATCTCCATAAATGGATTTATACCGCTCAACGAACTCATCTTCCGAAATCGATTTTTGTGAAGCTGGAGATAATTGCTCATACATGCTACTAAACTCTTGTTTGTTCCAGTTTTTCACGTATGTATCAAATGCATCAACGGCTGATGGTTGATCCGAACAGCCTGCAAGAAGCAGCAAAAAGAGCCCCATGGCTATGATAGATTTTAGTTTCACTCTCGGTCCCTCTTTTTCAATTATTTTCCTACTATTATAAAAGACTTTAAGACAAGAAGGAAGAGATACGGGTTATCCTTTAAAAGCGTAAGTGCGACTTCCTTTGACATTTGTTTTCACGCGAAACACTCCGCCAGCATACGGAAACTGCTTCAGATCTTCTTCACTCGTATTTGTTCGTGCTGTTGTAATGTAAAGCTCATTTCGCTCTTTCCCACCAAATACGCATGACGTCACATTCACAGCCGGTACGTCAACTTCTAGCAATCTTTCACCGGTGTCCGGGTTCCAGCGGGTAACCTTTGAACCGCCCCAATGCGCAATCCATAAATTTCCCTCTTCATCACTCGTCATTCCATCCGGCATGCCTTCCCCATCAGGAATCGTAATCACTTCAACAGGATTCCGAATATCACCTGTGGAAAGATCGTAGTCATAGCGAACGACCTTTTTCGTAGGCGTATCTATAAAATACATGTATCGTGTATCCGGAGACCAAGCAAGCCCATTAGACGTACTCACATGATCCACTTTTTTCGTCACTTCAAGGTTTTCATTAAGGCAATAGAGCGCGCCTTCACCCTTTAATCCTTCCAAATGCATCGTACCCGCCCAGAAGCGTCCGGCCGGATCACATTTTCCATCATTAAACCGATTATCAGGCAAGTGACTTTCTGGATCTGTAATCGGCTCGACATTCTCTGTTGAGAGATTCATCGCGTAGAACCCGCCAGCCATCGCCATCACAAGGCCACCAGCTTCACGTGGTGCAATCGTCCCAACCATTTGCTCCTGCTTCATTTCAATATTGCCAGCTGTCATCGGGTTGTAGGCATGGACCTTCTTTCCTTCGATATCAACCCAATAAAGAAGCTGACTCTGATCATCCCAGCAAGGTCCTTCCCCGAGTATTGCGCGTGCATCAATGACTAGTTTTGCTTCCATAAATTGTACCTCCTGATTAGTGAATCTTCTATTCTCTCTACTTTAACGTTTAATAAGAAAAGGGTCCACCTTCTATAAGTTAGAAGGGAACCCATGTCATCCTTAAATTAAAAATGGATTGGCTAAATCTGTCCACTGGTATTTTTGTCCCCAGCTCTCTTTTGCCAATGTTGTCACGCGATCGATGATTTCCTTTGGAATCGCTTCAAGATCTCCCATTTCATTTGGATTGTAATGATACGCATACACACGAGATAAAAACTGATCAAATGGAAGGGAAGCTTCGCCTTCCTCTTCCCCGTGATTTCGGACCGTTGACTTAATCCCTTGTCCCCAATCCTGACCGCTATCGTTGTTCGGATTATAAAAGTAGACTCTCGTTTCACCAGACGCATCTGCAACGATGCGCTGAATGCTAATCGCATGAAGACCAAGTAAATCGGCATTTGCCGTCGTTACGAAGATTCCAACTGGATTCGGGTAAATCAGCTGATGTCCTTCATTGTAATCCGGGTGATGTGTTGCATAAAAAAGTCGGGCAAACTGCTCATAATTTGTCACGGCTCCCGTTACGGGATTAATCACTGACGAAAACTCTTTTGAAATCCATTGCCCATAAAACTCTGGGTTCACAAATTTATGTCCATCTTCACCACGTAGAGCACTTCGCTTCATCATTTCGTCGTATACGCGGTCCAGATGGGGAACGAGAATCAGCGAAACGGCATCAAGTTCTTTATGAAGATCTGGGGCAAGTCCTCCCGCGATAAGAGACGAATTAATTTCAGCGCCTTCGAATGAGATATCAATTTCTCCGTCTCGACACGCTCTTGCTACAAGTTCAAGCAAAAAGCCAGGATCATGCTGTGACCAGAGGCTGATGCCTCTCGCAGATTGACAAGTCGGGTTCATTCCCTGTCCAATACCAAGCGGTTGCCCCAATACGCTTAAAAGTCCTGATAATAGAATTCCTACCGGTGTGATGTCCGCTGGATTGTCCCGTGATGCGAGTAAATCCTTTTCGACTTCTGGAAGCATCTCAATTTCGATCATACGTTCAAGTCCTGGGATCACAGGCGGAGAGGACAAAACGCCGCGCTCAAGCATGCGTGCAAGTCCGTAAAGCGACTGAGCTGTGACTGGATAGATTGCTAAAGAGTTGAGCTCTTTGACTAATGTAAAATGTTCATTTAAATTTGCTTCACCCTTTTCAGTCAACCCGAGCGTTAACACCAGCAATTGAGAAGCATCTTCTTCTGCAAGAAAACGCGCAAGATTTGCATGAACTGGCGAGACAAGCCCTGTATCGCGCATGACGTCTGCAAATCGTTCTGCTTCTAATTCTTTTTCCGTCTCAGATAGCGCATTAAACTGACTTTGGTAGTCAGCAAATTCAGGGTATTTCTTGCTCAGTTTTGTTGGTGCATGCACACTATCAAGATAACGCTGAATGCTTTCTCGTCCCTCCGGACTGATGTCGTCTGATGATAAGAGGTTTTCAGCATAACCGATCATTTCTTTAATTCGTTTTACCATAATTGGGCGCTGAGCAGTTAGTCGATCGATTTCATCCACAAACGTCGCTGAAAGGGATCCAAGCGACAGTTTTTCAGCTAAGAATTGAAATAAGATGATTCCTCTTCTTTGTTCCTGTCCCTGGTTAATTCTCGATTCCTCTGTTTCGGCTGGAAAAATCATATCAAGATTAAGAGACATTACTTTATTTAAAAAGGTGCGTGCTTGATCAGATGATACGTCTGGATGATTATACTCACCCTTTGCAATGGCAAGCATACGTAGCTCACTTAGAACTTCAAAGATCGAATAGTTTCCGTCTATTTTAAACGATCCACCTACAAGGGGCGGTTGTAATTTACGAGGTTCTTCCCACGGTCCACCTTCAAAAATGCCCGCTTGGTCATAATCACTTGCAAGCTGATAAAGTGACTCCAATTTATTCTGGTCAATGAGAACGGCAGCGTCTGATAACAATTCTTCTAACACAACTGGATTCTGACGGTTTTCCTTGAATGACTGAAGAGTCCTGACAAACTTTTGCTGTTCTGAATTAGAAAATGATGTTTCCATTTTCATACATCCCCCATTATTTACAAGATAGCTATTTGTTCCCCAATCCAGGAAAAGGAAACCCCTTCTAAGGACCTATTTATTTTCAATTAGTGAGCATTTCGCGGAATACTTGAGAATATCGCGGAATTATCATGATTTTCGCTGAATAAAAATAAATATCGCGGATATATTCCGAAATTCGCGGAAATATCCTTTTCTTACGCCGCAATAGGTCTATCCATGTGCAAATGCCACGCGCTCGCTTATAATAAGGACAAGCTAACCAAGGAGGGAATCACTTATGAAAAATACCATTGAACGACATAAAGAAACCTACCTAAAAGAGCTAGAAGAATTTTTGAAAATCCAAAGTATTTCAGCCGTTCGTGCTCACAAATCAGATGTAAAAAAAGGGGCGGAATGGGTAGCAAGCTCGCTTAAAAGCATGAATATGGAAAATGTTGAAGTCATCGAAACAGACGGTCATCCGATCGTCTACGCTGATTGGCTTCATGCAGAAGGGAAGCCGACGATTCTGATCTACGGCCATTATGACGTCCAGCCCGCTGATCCGCTTGATCTCTGGGAAACGCCTCCTTTTGAACCTGTTATTCGCGATAATAAGATTTATGCCCGTGGCGCAACAGACGATAAAGGGCAACTGTTTATTCATATTAAGGCGATAGAACTTTTGATGCAAGAAGATGGGAAGTTACCCGTTAATGTGAAGTTCTGTATTGAAGGGGAGGAAGAAATCGCGAGTCCTCATCTTGGACCATTTATTGAAGAAAACACCGATAAGCTCGCTGCTGACGCGGTTGTCATTTCAGATACGTCCTTTATTAAAGAAGGATTACCTGCCATTTGTACATCGCTACGTGGCGCCCTTGCAATGGAAGTGAACGTGAAAACAGCGAATACCGACCTTCATTCTGGCGTGTATGGTGGCGGTGTTCCAAACGCCGTTCATTCGCTTGTTCGTCTACTCGATAGCCTTCATCGAGAAGATGGCGGGATTGCGGTTGATGGTTTTTACGAAGGGGTGCCTGAACCAACAGAAGAATTAAGAGAAGAAATTGCCCGCATTCCTTCTGATGAAGAGGCAATGAAAAAAGAACTTGGATTAACTTCTTTATTTGGCGAAAAAGGGTTCACTTTTAAAGAGCAAACGGGAATTCGCCCAACACTTGAACTAAATGGAATTTCTGGTGGCTACCAAGGTGATGGCATTAAAACGATCGTACCATCGGAAGCAACAGGTAAAATTAGCTGTCGTCTTGTTGGTGATCAAAACCCTCAAGAAATCTATGAAAAAATTGAAAAGCACCTTCTCGACCATCAACCAGCAGGAACAACGATGACCGTGAATCAGTTTATTCAGGCCCGTCCTGTCTCACTTGATTCAAACGATCCGATGATTCAAAAAGCGGCCGATGCTTATGAAGAAGTATATGGCGTGCGTGCGCTCTTTCCTAAAGAAGGTGGTTCGATTCCCATCGTTGAAGTATTTGCGCGCGTTCTAGAAGCACCTGTTGTGCTCATGGGGTTCGGACTCCCTTCAGAGAATTTACATGCGCCAAATGAACATTTTCATATCGAAAATTTCACAAAAGGAATTGAAACGGTTTGTACGTATTTTAAATCGCTTTAATAGGAACTTCATTATGAAGATAAAAGAAGGCAAGCACTAGAATCATTGATCAACTGCTTGCCTTTTTTCTTAGTATATTTGCAGATCATTCATTTAAAAGAAGCAGCCATTCGTATCAGCTGCTTCCGTTGTTTTCTATGTGGTCTAAAAAAGACCTTTAAGCTCTTACCATCATATCGTCATACGTTTGATCTTTCGGAAGCACTTCTACTAGTATTTTTCTGACGCGACGCTCTTCCACTTGTTCGACGATAATTTTAAGATTTTCATAATAGAAGGAATCTCCATTTCTAGGAACTGTTCCGAGATTCTCAATGACCCATCCACCTATCGTGTGATAAGAACTTTCAGGTGTAGGCTCTTCCATTAAATCAAAGAAATCATCTAGCTGAAATTGAGCATCAAAACGATAGTTACGATCAGAGATCCGCTGCATGGTACTGAATTTCTCATCTTGCTCATCCCAGATTTCTCCTACAATCTCTTCTAGTACGTCTTCTAATGTCACAATTCCTGAAGTACCACCAAATTCATCCAGGACAATGGCCATGTGAACCTTTTCCTTTTGCAATTTTGGTAACAGAGAGGAAATTTTCATGGATTCTACCACAAACAGTGGCTCTCGAATTAATTCTTTAATATCAACCGTTTGATACTTAATTAAGTGAGTAAAAAATTCTTTCTCCGTTAAAATCCCAATTATATTATCAATACTATCTTGATAGACAGGAATTCTTGAAAACCTTTCTTCAAAAAAGATTTCTTTCATTTCTTCTACAGACTGTTCAATATCAATGGCCACAATGTCAATTCGCGGTGTTAAAACCTCACCTGCAAGCGTGTCGTCGAAATCCATCGATCGATGAATGAGGTCTCTTTCCTCTTTATCGATGACGCCCTCTTCTTCACTAATATCTAACATCACTTTTAACTCTTCTTCTGTCACAGATGGCATTGTGCTGTTTTTCGCAAAAAGACTTGATACCCACACTTTCAATTTAACAAAAAAGAAATTGAGAGGTGCAAGCAGCTTAATGAGAACATATAACACTGTTGCGATCATTAAGGAATAAGATTCTGCGTGTTCCTTTGCTAACGATTTAGGAAGTATTTCACCAAAAATTAAGATTAATATTGTCATGAACACCGTACTAACAACCAGCCCTGTGTTTCCGCCAAATAAATCAGTTGCTAAAGCAGCTGAAATACTTGCAGCAGCAATATTGACAATATTGTTTCCGATAAGAATCGTTGATAAGGCTTTATCAAAGTTTTCAGCAATGGCTAAAGCTCTTTTACTTCCACGCCTTCCTTCATCTGCGAAATTTCTCAACCTAATCTTGTTAACACTTGAATAGGCTGTTTCAGCTGATGAGAAAAAAGCAGATAACAGTATTAAGGAACCTAATAAAAGAATCGAATCCAGTGGTATATCATTCAAAAAATTTCACTCTCCTGAGTTGTTGTTTAACCTTACTTTTTATAAAAATGGCATTTCTACTATTCACACGATCAAGTTGAGTACAGAAGTAACGATTGAATAAGTGCGACAGTTTGAGGCGAAAGGTTTTTCTTAATCTTCGTTTGAGTTTCTTCATCTAACTTCCCAACACTTTCGTGAATATCCTTTAGTTCCGCCCCTAAATATTCCATTTTATCGATGACTTGTTTCACCTGACTATGAACCATTTCTGTATCAACTTGATCAGCTTTTTTTACTTTTAGACGTTGGTGGATTTGACTTAACGTCATTTGCATTTCTTTGCATTGTTCAATGAATTTAATATCATCAATCGCATCTTCTCCATAGAAGCGGTAATTTGTTTCAGAGCGTTCACACTGTAATAAACCCATTTTTGTATAATAGTCAACTGTCCGTTTCGAAACATGGCAAACTTCAGCTAACTCCCCTATTTTTAACAACACCCCAAGATTCATCACCTCATCATTCATTCTAAGTTAAAACACAAGAACTGTACAGTAGAACGTTATACTTTTCACATCATTTACACATATATCAAAAGAGCTGCGAATGGTTGATAAATTCGCAGCTCTTTTTAATGAAAATTTTCCATATTGAAATGAACCGAATCCTATATTTCATGATGCTTCTCTTTATTTTATAACATCAAATAACCTTTTTTCACTCTCTTTCCACCAGAAGGTTGCTCCACCCACTTGAGGTTATGAAGTTTTTCCTCCACTCTCCCTGCAATCTTCCACTCAATTCGATGCATCATGGTTCTCGCTTTATAAGGAGAAATATCAAATTGCTTCGCTGCTGCATGATATGGAGAGTACTTTTTCAAAAGGTTCATATATTGATCGGGTGTGGCTGCCGATTCAATTAATCTTACTTCCAGTTCATCAATGAACTGATAAAGGGCTTTCTCCTTCTCTGGGAGCTTTGCCACACTATCACGAATGAGCATCTTCAATAAATGTTCATTGCACTCCATCCATCTTCCCCTACCCTTTTACCAGCTTGACTTCTTCACTCCAGGGATCTGCCCCTTATGAGCATATTCACGAAACGCAATTCTAGACATCTGAAATTTTCGTAAGTACCCTTTAGGTCGTCCCGTCACTTCACACCGATTATTCAGACGAGTTGGCGAAGAATCTCGCGGTAATTTCCGTAAAGCTTCATAATCACCCTTCGCTTTCAACTCCTGACGTAAATCGGCATACTTCATAACGAGCTCCTGACGTTTTTGTTCTTTTACGACTTTCGACTTCTTAGCCAAATGAATTCATCCCTTCATCTATCTTACTCTATGCTATTTATTTTTTCAGCGTGCTCGATATACTTATCCACAACCGAGCAAGGAAGCTTCCTCGCATCAAATCGTAATAATTACGTTTTGTATTGTAAACCTCTATTCGTTATAACGCAAGAATTTGAACTTCGAGTTTAAACAAGAGCTCAATTTTTGTTTAAGTTGAGCTCTTCTTTTCGCGATCCCTCGTCTTACTTCTTCCCATATGCAAAGCAAGTTTATTGATAAACCCTAGGATTAATCCAACTCCAGTGAACAAATAGATGATGGTGAAAATCTTACCAAAATCAGTTTGCGGACTAAAATCACCAAACCCTACGGTTGTTAACGTAACAACACTAAAATAGAGTGAATCCAACACGGACCAATGCTCCACAGTATGGTAGAAGATCGTTCCTGAAATAAGTGTCATTGTTGTTAAAAAGAAGAGTACCTGAAATTCTTTATCTTTAATTGCCCGCCATAAAGCAGATAGCATTCTCTTTAATGTCAGCAGAAACGAAATCATATAAGCCTCCCAGCTAAGTGTGTCCTACCACCAGTCATAATCGCATAAAACTGATTTTACCACACGCTGCTCATTCGACAACATCTGAGCTAAACCGGGTGGTGCCTGTCACCCGCTAATAGGAAAACCACACAATCATTCTTCCATCTCTATCATATTCTAGTAATAAATCTATGAAAGGAGATCATGCAATGCCTTGTTGTTTTAAAAAAGTGACGCCAGGAACAATTATCGGTTTCACTTTATTAGGTGTATCTGAGACCGTCTATGTAAGAGTATTAAACGTCTCAAATGGTTGCGTCAATGGCTTAGATGCTAATAGCGCTTTTGTGACGATCGATTGTTCCAAAGTAACGTCTATTCAATATACAAATGCCTTTCCTTCACCAACACCTCCTATTCCTCCACAACCGAGCCCTAACTGTGAGTGGGATGAATTTGTAGGAAATCCAGTTTATAACCCAGCCACTCGAGCTTACTATAATCGCGTTTTATATGATGGAATGAATTTCGCTGCTTCTGAAGTATATAAAATGTGGTATGACTTTGATGGAAATGGTGGAATTGCACTTGCCACGTCGCCAGACGGGACAACCTGGACATTCCAAAGCAATATGATTGGGCTCGCTGCACGCCAGCGTCATTCTAAAGTACTCTACGATCCTGATGGATTCGGTATTGGCTCACCATATAGAATATGGTATTGGGACTCGCAATACTTTCAAATTGATCCACTATTTCCAAGTGTTCTTCGCATGATAAGAACAGCAACTTCAACCGATGGGATTACATGGACAAATGATCAAACGTTAATTCAAGATACAACTTCTCCTCTTATTGTCCCAATTGCACTAGCACCAAACTACGAATCTGTAGGACCAGCAGATATTCTGTATTATCCTGATAACCCAGCTGTAGTCGATCCCGTGAATCCTTTTAATAACCGCTACGTGATGTATTATTCAATTGATAATGGAAGTGACGGCCAAATCGCTCTTGCTGTATCTTCAGATGGCATCAGTTGGACACGTGTCGGTCCACTACCAGTTCTTGCGAAAGGAACAGCTGGAGAGTGGGATGATCGCTATGCTACAGGACAAGCGTCAGTTTTACAGATATCTTCCAACGAATTTGTTATGTGGTACAGTGGCGGCAGGTTGGATACAAGCGAAGGAATCGGATGTGCTCGATCAACAGATGGCATCAACTGGGTGAAGAGTCCACTTAATCCCGTTTTTAGCATTAATGATGGCGTTCCCTGGCGTTCAGGAAGAAATTACACTCCTTCTGTTCTTTATAGTCCGACTAAATTTGATGGGAATGGTGACGCTGTATTTTATAAGCTCTGGATGACTGGTGCACCAGCCGGTTCGACAAGCGACTTGAACATAGGCTATGCGACAAACAGCGTGACGTAACGAACAAATAGCCACTTCTCCTTGAAATTTTTTCTATTGATAGGGAATGATGATAGAAATGTCTAATACCTATTAGATAGGAGTGTGATGAAATGACAGAGAAGGATTGGCTAACACACGCGATTCAATTAGCATCTAAAAGCGTGACAGATTATCATGGCGGGCCATTTGGTGCCATCGTTGTAAAGGATGGCGTAGTGATTGGCGAAGGCTTTAATCAAGTGACAAGCGATCATGACCCCACTGCCCATGCAGAAGTTGTCGCCATTCGGAATGCCTGCCAAAAGCTCGGCACACATCAACTTGACGGATGCATCATTTACGCAAGCTGTGAACCTTGCCCGATGTGCCTCGGTGCGATTTACTGGTCACGTCCTGATCGCGTTTACTTCGCTGCTTCAAGGCATGAAGCAGCCGATGCGGGGTTTGACGATGCAGTCATCTATGAAGAAATTGAGAAAAAACCTGAACAAAGGAAGATTCCCTTTCATCATATTGAAATGGAAGAAAAGAACGAGCCTTTTCAAAACTGGCACAAACATGGAGAACGTGTAGAATACTAAAGAAGGATGTGCCTTGTGCACATCCTTCTTTCCATATCCTCACGACTAGAATTTTTCCATTTTCTTTTCGTTTACTTTATCCACCTTTAATTTGATCTCCATAGGAATGATATCTAGCGAAACGTTAATCGCTGCGTACGATTCTACGCCATCGATCTTTCCCCAGTATCCTTTTGTTTGATCCACTTCCGAGAAGACTAATTTAAACCCTTCTCCTTTTTTCTCGTCGGTCAATTCATAGGCTAGACCTACCGCTTCATCAGAATCACTATCAACCAAATCATACGTCAAAACTTGCTTAAGCGCGTCTTCTCCAAAAATCCCTGTATTTGTCGTGCTCTCAGGATAATAAGGCTGTTCTATAAGTGGTTTGTCTTCAGTGATCTGATAGGTTTTCGATTCCCAGAAATAACGATCTCCCTTTTCAATATAGCTAATGGTGACATCTTTCATTGCTGTCGGATATTCTTTCGTTTTCTTTGCATTTGAAAGATCAACGATCACAAGTCCACTTTCCCCAATGACTTCGATTGATTGATTGTCATTATGCACAATCATCGCACTATTCTCATCTATGCCATATCCCATTTCATTACCAGCATCCCATGCCCCAACGATGAGTCTTCCAAAACGCCCACGCTTTACAAAATGCTGATCAACCATGCCTGCTTCAAAAAAACCTAGGCCATCTGTAAGGAAGACGCGATTGTCTTCTGCATCCCCGTAATTGTCTTCATTTGTAACACCTTGATTTAACGCACCAATACTCGTCCCTGCACCGATCATCGGATCACTCATAACGGCTGCACCAGCACTAGACCCTCCTAGAACGGCCCCGTTTGAATAATTTTCACGAATGGATGCCAATACTGGCGTATCCTTGCCGTTAGCTAAAAGCGTATCCGTGTAATCCAACTGATTGCCGCCAACAAACCAGATTGCATCATACTTTTTCACTTGTTCGGCAAGTTTTTCATCATTCGCCCCATCTTTCCACTTCGCTTCATCCTCTTCTGTTGACGGATCGTCACTTACAGCAATCGGCAGGATCTCAATGTTCTCCTCATCTGCACCGTAGCGAATAAAATCTTCCTTGTAGGAAGTTGCGCTTTGGACCGGTGTTGCACTTGCAGTTGGCATGATCCCGATTTTTACTTCTTCTTTTGGTTTGTTTCGATAATCCATTGCTAATGATAGAAACGCGTCATACACTTCTGCATTATCTGGACTTAGGGCTCCCCCTACGATAACGAGAGACCCTTTTTCCTGTTTATCCGCTGCATTTGTTTCGACGTCCATTTCCTGAGTAATGAGCACCGTACCTAACAAAAGCACAGTAAACAAACCTAGCGCACTTTTCCATTTCCCCATCATTTCCACTCCCTTCATCATCATTGTCAAACTATTATGCAAGTTCCGTTCCAACTGAAAAATGACTGTAATAGAAGGAATGAGCATTTGGATCAGTTCTTTATTGGTTGTATTAGAAACCAATAAAAACCTAAAAACGCATTCTCCAGTAGGAAAATGCATTTTAGGTATGACAACATTGATTCGCTATTCTCTTTTCGTATCAACCTAATTCCTCAACGACCTCTTCGGCGCCATCTTCCATTACCATTTTGACGTCCACTTCTTTTTTATCACTTACCGCATACCAAAATCTCTTGCCCTCACTCACATTAATAATTTTGGCTTTTTCTCTTCCGGCATATACTTCTTTCACCGCATCATCCTGTATCGTCCCAGAATAAATGTAAGGCTCTGAATTCATTGAAGACCAATGCGCCGGATCACCCCACGCTGCCCCTCTCGTTTGTCTCCATTCCCATTGATCATTTTCTTTCTCAATGTAAGCTATGAGGATGCGTTCCTCTTGAAATTGCTTCTCTGTATAGATGGCGATCGCATCGTTTTGATGAACAACGTCCTGTTCATGATGGATTAAAGAATAGGAATCATTCGCATCATCCGTTTGGGCTTTGTTTTCTTCCATCTCTTTATGAAAATAGTCTTCAAAAGTCTCTGGTTCCGAACATCCTACTAATAAAGATAAGCCTATCGTGATTACTAGAAATAACTTCTTACGCATCTTCCTCCCCCTTTTATTTGTGGTAAATCTGCAGAGAATGACCATCGTCCTGAATTGCATATGTACGCGGAAGTTCTTTTACGACCATGACTGCCTGCAAGTCCCCTCTTGAAGCATAAAGGTTTAGAACCCACACAAATATCCCAAACCATAATCCTATTCCAGGTAACAAAACGCTTAGTACAGCAGCACTAAGTCCCAGAATCAACATTGGGGCAAGTGTAATGATGAGGTAAGCCTTTCTATTAAAAATCGCTTCACTTTTCGCATAAATAAACGGGCCGCTTATCCCGTAAGTGGCCTTTATGCCACTATAAAAGTTCATACATCCCCCATGAATCAGCTCATGTAGGGCGATATAAACAAAAGTGATGCATAAAAAGGCAAGTAGTATCGCAGGCTCCTGTTTAATGAAATGGAACAAGGCGATCATCGAAACAAAGTAGTGTCCTATTAAAATACTAATAAGACTAAGACTTACTATTGTTACATTGAGCATTCTAGGTATTTTCATTTCTTCCCAAACGAGCGTCTGAGCTTCCGTTTTATCAGATTGAATCAAATCTTTACTCCTTTTAAGTCAGTTTTATGATTTGGGTTTAACCTTTGGAATAATGGAAATCCCAATCGTTACGCCTATGCATAGTCCAATGACTAGACCTAAGATGAGATCGTCTACAATTGGAGTGAAAATAAAATAGCCTATGGTTACGCCTATTGCAGTGAATAAAACCATTGTGATTAATTTTAGATTTAATCCCATTGATCGCGCTCCTTTTCATCTCAATCTCCTATAAATAACTAATTCTTAACACTGTATCTATAGCTACGATTTTCATAACAAAAAGGTTTCATTCTCGACTACGACTGGTTAATCACAATGGAAAGCTTATAATTCACGTGGACATTCAGCTGAACAAGAAACGCGTCCAATTCCTTATTGGATGGAAAACGGCATTCTAATAAGTAACAACCATCGCCACTAATTTTATAGTTATTTAGTACATATTCGCTTTCCAAATCCAAAAAAGAAAGATAAGGTTGATGGTGAATATTTCGGGTGTAAATGTTTATAAAGCAGTGAACGGAGTATCCGATTTTTTGCTTGTTAACCTTAATTGTATAGCCTTCTAAGATTCCTTCATCTTCTAAACGAGCGACTCGTGATGAAGCTGCCTGACCTGTTAAGTGCACCTTTTCACCTAGCTCCTTCATCGTCATTCGTCCATTGTTCGTTAGCTCTTCAATGATTTTCTGATCTGTTTTATCCAACATGGGACCATTTCCTTTCACTTATCAAGCATTATCCCGAAAACACTTGATTTTATCTCTGTATGCCTTCTTAGCATTTATATTATCCTATAGAGGAATCAGATCAAAGGGAGGAACACATAATGAAGATTCATTTTATTCGTAACGCGACACTCGTTCTTGAATATGCCGATAAGAAGTTTTTAATCGATCCATTTTTATCTGAGAAAGGAGCGATGCCTCCTTTCTCAAATACCGCAAACCAACATCTCTCCAACCCGACTGTTGGGCTTTCAACGTCAATCAATGAAATAATCGATGTAGACGCAGTGATCGTTACCCATCTTCACCCTGATCACTTCGATGCAAAAGCCAAAAAGGTGCTTCCAAAAGAGATCACCATTTTTGCACAAAACGAAGAAGATGTCGAAGTAATAAAAGGAGAAGGTTTTCAAAATGTCGTTTCACTTGAGAAACAATCCTCTTTGGCAGACATCACATTATCTCGGACAGAAGGAAAGCACGGAGAAGGTGAGATTTTAAAACAGACGGGCAAAGTTTCGGGTGTCGTCTTTTCTCATTCACAAGAAAAAACAATCTATATCGCTGGGGATACGCTCTTCAATAAGGATGTCCAGGAAGCGATCCAAAAGCATCATCCTGAAATTATTGTGGTGAACGCTGGCGCTGCTCAATTTCTTGAGGGCGGTCCAATTACGATGACAAAAGAAAATGTCGTACAAACGCATCAAGAAGCACCAAATGCGACGATTGTAGCCGTTCATATGGAATCACTCAACCACTGTCTTTTAACACGTGAGGAATTAAAACAGTTTATCGAAGAGAAAAAGCTATCGACTAAAGTTCTTATTCCAAACGATGATCAAACCCTCTCATTCTAAAGCTGCGTTATATTTTTAATCTGGTACTCGTTTATTACAATTCATAATCCCCTCCTCCTCTTCATAAGCATAGAGGTGTACCAAATTTCGCGAAGGAGGGGATTGAGATGTCGGAGAAGAATTCAACAAAAGAAGAGAATATCATTAAGAAGACATCAAAAAGCGCAAGCGAGCTTGTGAATAAATCCGCTGACACTGCGAACGATCTTGTCAAGTCTGTTAGTGGAGAAGGCGGCCTTGTTGGGAAAGCGGCTGATGCTTCAACGGACTTTGTGAAAAATGTTAGTAAAACCGGAAATAAAGTGGTTGGAAAATCTGTGGATACGGCTTCAAATGTACTCAAAGGGGCTTCAAATAAGGTTTTTGGAAAGAAAAAAGAAAAGGAATAACCCCATACAAAAAGACTCCGAAAGATGATCGGAGTCTTTTTTATATGCTTTACGATATCCCCAATTATCTAGCGATGCAAAGCTCTTAGATGGCTCTATCACATTGAGTGCAATTTCTTGACTCTAATTAACTAAGCTTATTCAACACTTCTTTTGCCACGCTTGTTGTTGATTGAGGATTCTGTCCTGTAATTAACTTACCATCAACCTCAACATGGTCGTTCCAATTTGGCTTTGCTACAAAATTAGCACCAAGTTCACGAAGTCGTGATTCAAGCAAGAAAGGCATAAATTGATCGAGTGTTGTCTCTCTTTCTTCCTCATTTGTGAACGCTGTAATGGTTTTACCAGATACAAGCGGTGTTCCATCTGAGAGTGTTACGCCAACAAGCCCAGCAGGACCGTGGCAAACAGAAGCAACAATTTTGTTGGACTCATAAAATTCACGAATCAGGTGCTGAAGTTTATCGTTCTCTGGCAGATCAAACATCGTTCCATGCCCACCAGGCATAAAGATCGCATCAAATGTCATTGCACCAACAATCTTTTCTAGCTTTTCAGTATCTTCAAGGTATTTCACCGTATCAAGAATTTCCTGCGGCGTTTCTCTCCCTTCTAGACTGCGCTCATCTACTGGTACTTTTCCCCCGAGTGGGCTTGCTACCGTCATTTGATAGCCGCGTTTTTCAAATTCAATATACGCTTCTCCAAATTCGGATAACCAGAGACCTGTTTTATGTCCTTCTTTCATTGTATCTGCGGTTGTGACAACCATTAATATTCGTTTACTCATGACTGAACCTCCTACTGTAATTATACATTTTACAGTTAAAATCATAATTCGTTTTTCATGCGAAATCAAACAAAATGACTCCCGAAAAAATTTACATAAAACATTCCCTTAATAGGAAGCTTAATCAACATATAGCAAAGAAGGGATGAGCACATTGAAAAAAGGGATCATAATTGCGATTATCAGCTTTATTTTTCTCAACTTTAGTCAAATTGATGTAAAAGCCGAAGCCCCTCCCGAGGACTACGGAGCAAAAGGTGCCTTACAAGATTCCTCGATTTCCTTGCAGGAAGCCTTAACTTACGCCATACAGGATGAATATCTTGCGCAAGCGAGATACGATGCGATTATGAAAGAGTTTGGCGAGATCAGGCCATTTTCTCAAATAAAAATCGCCGAACAAAGGCACATCACTGCCCTTCTTCCCTTATTTACAAGGTACAACATTAGCGTTCCAGAAGATAATGCTAGTCAGTATACAACGACACCAAAAACGCTAAAAGAAGCGTTTGAAGCTGGCGTACAAGGGGAGATTGATAACATTGCGATGTACCAAAAGTTAGCCGATTTACCTGACCTGCCGCAGGATGTTCGAACCGTTATGGTCAGGCTTGGAGATGCTTCGAAAAACCACCTTGCTGCGTTTAAAAAAGGGTTAAGTCAGTATCAATAAGGAAAAAAGCTCCCCGCCACTTGACGGGGAGCTTTCGCTTCTATTCAAACGTTCCTTTTACAAGACACTCTCTCGCTTCAACCATTTTTCTTCCTCGAGCAAACACGGTATCAATCTGAAAATCCGCATCGACAATCACCAAATCTGCATCTTTCTCTACGCCTATTTCACCTTTTTGGCTTAACCTTAAAAGTGACGCTGGATTTTTCGTTATCACTTTAATGGCATCTGAAATCGGCACCTCATCTTCTACAATGGCATCTCGCACTTCTTTATATAGCGATGCAATAGAACCGATTTGTAATCCTTCAAACTCGCCTGAAGCATTAAAAGCAGGTAAGCTCGCCTGTCCATCTGAGGTAAAAGTGATTCGTTCCACAGGAACACCTGCCTCAAGCGCACGCTTTAAACCAGTACTACATTTCACTTCCCCTTCTTCAAGAAATTGAGGAATCGTGCTTGTTGTAAAATCAATGTTCCCGCCTTTTTTTGCATAAGCGACTCCCGCATTAAAAAGTTCTTCCGTTCGATTGATATGAGTAGGATGAAACGTCTTAATTGGGATATCTGTCGTTTCTACAACTTGTTCAAGTAGAGAAAGTTTGGATGGACTGTCACCTAAATGAACATTCACGATACCCGCTTTTCCTGAAAGCATACCACCAATCCTTGCAGCCGACGCAATCTTTGCCATCTCTTCAATCGTCGGCTGAGACGAACGATGATCACTAATCGCGATCTCCCCCGCTCCAATGACCCGATCAATTAAAATAATGTCATCTTCAATCTTCCCCGTTAATGTTTTGACTGGAACTTGATAACTCCCCGTATGCACATAGCAGGTAATGCCTTCTTCTTCTAACCCTCTTGCCTTCGCAATAAGATCTGGCATTGTACGTGTTGTGCCATCGGTCCCGATCACCCCAACAATCGTCGTTACCCCAGCGCCCGTCGCTTTCGATAACGTTAACTCTGGTGTTCTTGTTCGGTAGCTTCCCTCACCACCGCCCCCTGTAATATGAACGTGAGAGTCAATGAATCCAGGAAAAATGATTTTTCCTTCCGCGTCCATCACCTCATGCGGGATGGTATCCGGTAGTTGAATGTCCTCTTCAATCAATGCAATTTTATCAAAAGCTAGTAATAAATCCTTTTTCCCTAAATAATCTGGGCTATAAACTTCGGCATTTCGTATGACTGTAAGCATTGTCTTTCCTCCAAACGGTTGTTACTGAAAGCTCATTAGCGAAGCTGTTATCACAAAGACGGACGCAAGAACAAACAGCAGGATTTGAAACTTAATAATAAATTTAAACCACGTTCCCCAATCCATTCTAGCTGCCCCAAGTGTCCCCATAAGAGCTGCTGATGTTGGAACAATAATATTTGTTAATCCGTCACCAAGCTGGAAGGCAAGGACGGCAACTTGACGGGTTACCCCGGCGATATCAGATAGCGGTGCCATGAGTGGCATCGTAAGTGCTGCCTGCCCGCTTCCAGAAACGACAAAGAAATTAAAAACAGATTGAAAGACAAACATAAACCAAGCCGACATGGCAGCTGGAAAATCATCAACTAAATTTCCTGCACTATATAACATCGTGTTTAAGACAGACGGTTCTCCTGCTGCATCGCCACCTAAAATAATGACAATCCCCTTTGCCATCCCAACGATTAATGCTGCTGGCAATAAATCTTTTGCTCCTTCTGTAAAGCCTTCCGCAATATCATTTACCTTCATGCCATTCAACTTAAAAATGACAGCAATTAAACCAGCAATGAGGCCAATTGTAAAGAACTGCGTTGCGATCTCTGGAATATAGTAAGCATGCTCAATTACACCCCAGATAATCCAGCCAATTCCCGCGACAAGAGTTAAAATTACAAGTCCATGACCAAGGGTGAATTTGCTGTTAAGATCCTGGTTCTGATTGTACTCTTTAAAGTAGCGATTGGCATCTGTGCTAAGCGATTTTCTCGGATCTTTCCGAACGCCATTCGCATACCACATTGTATAGGCAATCCCAATGATCGTAAATACAACCCACATCACCATTCGAAAAGGCGATCCTGATAAAACAGGAATGCCAGATACTCCCTGAGCAATGGCGACACTAAACGGGTTCATCCACGACGTTGCGAAGCCAATCTGTGTCGCAACGTAGGTAATCATTACCCCAGTAATGGCATCATACCCTAGCGCAACAACAAGCGGGATGAGAATCATGGCAAAAGCAATCGCCTCCTCTCCCATTCCAAAAACTGCTCCACCTAAAGAAAATAAGAAGAACATAATCGGAATAATGAGCACTTCTCTACCCTTCGTTTTATCAATAATGGAAAGGATGCCTTGATCAATGGCCTTTGTGCGCATAATGATCCCAAACGCACCGCCAATAATAAGGATAAAAGCAACAACCCCAACTGCAGATCCCCATTTATCACCGGATACTAACCCCTCAAAAACGTAATTAAGAAAACCCGTTCCACCATATGGTTCAAATAAGGAAACCCCTTCTCGAACGGCGTCTCCCCCATCATCCGTTACATATTGAAAGCTGTCTGGAATAAGAACAGTTTTCGTTTGTTCCTCTCCCTGCTGGATGTATGTCACATCCTCCGTTTCGAACGTCCCTTTTGGAATAAAGTACGTTAGTGCGGCAGCAGCCAGTACGACAAAAAAGACAATGACAAACGTATGAGGCATTTTCATTTCTCTTTTTCTCTTTTCTTGTTCCATTTTTCCCCTTCCTTCCGTTTTGATCATGAGTTTCTAACTTATATACTCGCAAGATTCATGCCAACTCTATTAATCCTTGAATTGTCCGAAAAGTCATTAAAATAAACCGTATAATTGGTTCTACTGAGTTCTTTCTGGTGTTAAAATAGAACCAACATAAAGGGGTGAACCATTTGAAAAGACCGACCTTAACTCTCATTGCTGGGAGCACACAAACGAAAAATGTGCTTTATGACCAATTACAACAATTAGCTGGCGACTACATAACCGTAAAAGCTTTTGCGATCGACGAAATGTTACCTCATCAGATTGAAGATCGCGTTATATTATACTCTTCGGAAACAACCCAAAAAGAAGCTGCTTCAATAAGTAACATCGCAGGAGACGAATCCATCGTCGGAAAACGAACAATCCGTCATGACTACATTGATCGTTTGCTAACGATTCCACAAGGTGAAAGGGTATTAATGGTGAATGATGATGATCCTTCCACGATCGATGTGATCGAATCTCTCTACCAACTAAGGATTAATCACGTGACGTTTGTTCCATTTAAACGCGGGCAATTGTATTACGATAATATTGATGTTGCCGTTTCGCCCGGTGAAACGCATTTATGCCCCTCCTATATCCCCACAATCATCGATATCGGAGTAAGACCTTTTGATATGGCGACCATCATTAAGGTGATGAACTATTTTCAACTAGACGACTCTGTTTCTTCCAAAGTATCAGAGCGCTACATCAGAAGTATGATTGTTTTACATCGGAAAATTCTAGTGGCTGAGCAAGATGCCTTACGAACAACAGAGCATTACCATAATGTTGTCAATACGGTAGATGATGGCATTCTAGCGGTTAATAAAGAAAAGAAGATTACCTTGTTTAACCATAGACTTGAAGCCCTCTTTCAGCTCCATGCGAACGATGTTATCGGTCTCGAACTCTCGCATGTAGTCGATCATGAACTACAAGAATTTATTCTAAATGGAGAAGAAGAAAATAAATTTGTCTCCATGAACGGTGTCGATGTGGTCGCCTTTCGTCAATCGATCCCAGAGGAAGAAACAACTGTTGTCACTTTTAAAAGCGTAAATCAAGCATTCGAAATCGAAAAAACGGCCCAGCGAGAGCAACAAAAAAAAGGATTTTCTGCCAAATATGACTTTGAAGACATTCTCGGTGAACATTCGCTTCTTCTTGACTGTGTTCGTATCGCAAAAAAACTAGCCATTGCTGAACATCCAGTGCTCATTAATGGGGAAACAGGTGTAGGCAAAGAGCTTTTCGCACATGCCATGCACCGGACATCTCTTCGTAAAAATGGACCGTTTATTGCGATTAACTGCAGTGCTTTAACCGAAACGCTTTTAGAAAGTGAGCTGTTTGGATATGAAGAAGGGACGTTTACGGGAGCACAGCGCGGTGGCAAGAAAGGATTATTTGAACTTGCGGATAACGGAACGCTCTTCTTAGATGAAATTGGCGACATTAGCGCAACCGTTCAAGCGCATTTATTACGAGTGCTTCAGGAAAAAGAAATTAGAAGAATTGGTGGAAGAAAAATTACTCCGATTAATGTGAGGGTCATAGCCGCAACAAACAAAAGCCTTGAACAAAAAATGATTGAAGGCACATTTCGATCTGATTTATTTTATCGGTTAAATGTTCTTCAGCTTTCCATCCCGCCATTACGTGAGCGTCTAAGCGACATTCAATTACTGACAAACTATTTTGTGACGAAAAGTGGAACCTGGATGAAAGTAGATCCAAAAGTCATTGAAGCATTTACGAACCATCAATGGCCAGGAAATATACGAGAACTCAAAAGCATGATCGACTATGCCCTGGTTGTGGCAAGTGGCTCAACGATTACGATGGATGACCTTCCACATCAGCGGCTTCAATCGTCAAAACAACAGGTTCCCCTCCCGGTAAGTAGCATCGATGCCAAGGATCACTATGTTATCCTTCAAATCATGAAAAATCGGAATGACGATGGCAAATCCGCCAGTCGAGATTTTCTTTCAAAAGAAAGTGCTACCTTCTCACACCCACTTTCTCCTCAGCAAATCCGCTTGCGCTTAAACGATCTTGAAAGCAAAGGATATGTTATAAAAGGACGCGGCCGGGCAGGATCCCAAATCACCTTAGAAGGCGAGCAATATTTAGCTCAGTTAACATCATACGAAAAAAGCCGTTAGGGAGCTTCCCTAACGGCTTTCGTCTTATCGTGCTGGAAAATAAGGAACAACCTCTTCTCCAAGCTCTTGAATCACTTCATCTGCAGGACGGTTGCTGTCAAAGAGCGCAAAGAAGAGGTGATTAACTCCTGCTTCTTTATAGATGTTGAGAAGCTCGTTCAACACGTTCCGTCCAATCCGAAAACCAAGACGAATCGGTGTTGGCTGCTCATTCGGATCTTCTGCCAAATCAAGATGCATCGGCTGACTGAATGGCTTAAACACACCGGGATGATATTTCTCTGAAAGCTCTCTCCATGCTGAAATGGCTTCTCTTTGTTGTACTGGTCCTCGAGGATAGTACATCCATCCATCACCGTGTTCCGCGAACCATTTCATCGATTGCTGGGCAAATCCTGTAATAAATGTGGGGACCCGTTTTGTCGGCTTTGGCACCAGATTTGCCCCATGGACCGTTCCCTGTTCAGAGTGAATCGATGGAAACTCTTGATACAAAGCTTCGTTTAAATAGTGAAATGCCTCGACAAAATCATGACCTCGGTTTGCATGGGACGCATTTAACCCACGAAAATCCGATTGTCTGTCACCTGATGAAACACCTAGAAAAAGCCTTTCTGGGAAAAGCTGATCAATCGTTGCTGCTTCCTTGGCGACTCGCAATGGGTGACGCAGCGGCAAAACAGCCGCTGCCGTTCCAAGACCAATTTTTGTTGTTTTCGAGGCGAGATACGTTAAATAAATCATCATATCGTAAATTTGACCTGTGGCAGGATCACCGAATTGCGGATCATTGAGAAGAACATCACGCAACCACAATGCTGTAAAGCCATACTCTTCCGCAGCCTGCGCAAGCTCTACCTGCTTTTCCATCGTCGGTGTACTGAACTGATAGTTCTCAAGCGGAATATGAAGACCAAGCGTTAGCTCATCTTTTTGATACGTTCGATTATAAGCATTATGATTTTCAAATACATTCATATTTTGAACCTCCTATGCTTTTCTTTCCATTGCTCGAAGCCAGCCTGTAAGTGCAACGGCTCCGACGACCATAATGCCACCAATCCAAGGAGTGTGAATGAGACCAATGGAGTCTACGATGACGCCCCCCACAAATGAGCCAATGGCAATCCCAACGTTAAAGGCAGCAATGTTGAGGGCAGATGCGACGTTTACCGCTGATGGTACATACTTTTCAGCAAGGTTAACGACGAGCACTTGCAAACCAGGAACATTCATAAAAGCAAACAATCCCATAAAGAAGATCGTCACAATACCAGCCACTTTAAACGGGATGGCAAACGTCATCACGAAAAGAATGATCGCTTGCAGGACAAACATCCAGAACAATGCTTTTAATGGATTTTTATCCGATGCTTTACCCCCAACCATATTTCCAATTGCAACGGCCACACCATAGACAAGTAATATGACACTAACAAATTTTGCACTAAGACCTGTCACATCTTCAAGAAGTGGGGCAAGGTACGTAAAGGCAACAAATGTACCACCGTAACCTAGTGCTGTAATCGCAAAAGCTAATAGTAATTTTCCATTTGTTAAAATCTTCAACTGTTCACTAAACTTTGCTGGTGGCGCCTCTTTCAAATCTTTCGGCACGAGAATCGCACTTGCGATAATACCGATTACACCTAGAAGAGCGACTCCAAGGAATGTGGCTCTCCACCCAAACGCTTGGCCAATAAATGTACCAAGTGGAACTCCTGTCACGGTTGCAACGGTTAATCCTGTAAACATAAAGGCAATCGCACTTGCCCGTTTATTTTCTGGAACGAGATCTGCTGCAATCGTTGAACCGATTGAGAAGAAAATCCCGTGTGAAAAAGCCGTAATAAATCTCGCAACAAGCAACAAGCCAAACGATGTCGATATTCCTGCAACAAGGTTACCAATAATAAAAACGACCATTAATGACATCAAGAGCGTTTTCCGATTCATCTTTCCAGTTAAAGCCGTAAGAACCGGAGCACCAATCGCTACCCCAATGGCGTAGCCTGAAATCAGCAGCCCAGCCAGTGTAATTGAAATCGATAAGTCATCTGCAATAGAAGAAAGAAGCCCAACAGGAACAAATTCGGTTGTTCCAATTCCAAATGCACTAATCGCGAGTGCTAAAAGAGCGAGAGTGCCGCTGGATTTTTCTTTTGATTTTGACATTGTATGTGTTTGAGAACTCATAAAGCGAATTCCTCCTTGAATTTTTTTAGTGCCGAAATGAAAGGGAGGCGCCTCCCCATTCGGCAGTACAACTGATTATGCAACCTTCTAGACAACAATGGAAGTACGTACTTTTTTGTAACGCAGTACCCAAAAAGTATGATAGGTACTTATTAGTGCCTATCCCTTTGGTCAAAACCACTAGGAACAAGCTGACTCTGATTATGCGCTCGTTCCATCCATCTGAAAAGTACGTACTTTCCTGTAATATAGGCACCTATAAGTGCCTAATGATTCGCATCAGGAACTGCACACAAAAAACTCCCGCTAAAAATTTAGCGAGAGGTTTTGAGTTGCTCTATTCAAATGCTCTTACATGTTCACCTGGAATTCCAGCTTCAATATAACTCCTAACAAGCTTCCAATTTCCTTGGGCCTCTTTTCGAAAAGTGTTAAAAAAGAGATTTCCTGTTTCACTTTTTTCCCCATCTACTTCAATCGAAGCAAAAATAATGGCAAGCATTTCATTTCGTCGAAGCGGTGTAACCGTAAGCTTTTCTAGAATCCACTTCGTCCCATCTTTTTGAAAGGACGTAAACGCTTGATCCCAGCCTTCAATCGATTCCTCATACCCAAAATCGTATAATTCAGATTGACTTGAAATTTCTCTAGCTTGATACGTATCGTTTATTTTACTCTTTATTTCCTCTAATGAAGAGTTCTTCCAGCTCGTTAGAAAATCATCTAAAAATTCTTGAAATCCACTCATCCCATTCCATCTCCTTTCTCTACCCACATTCGTGCTCCGATATCGAAATCCCTTCTCTCTTCATCCCCTTCAAGCAATAGGAACAACCGTAAGAATATGTTATATTACATAAGAAGTGATATTGAAAGGACTAAATGACATAATGAGTAACCATAAAGAATTACAAGAAGAAATAAAAAAGAGACGGACCTTTGCGATCATCTCTCACCCCGATGCTGGTAAAACGACATTAACAGAAAAACTGTTGTTTTTAGGTGGACAGATTCGTTCAACAGGAACCGTTAAATCTCGTAAATCATCTAAGTACGCCACATCTGACTGGATGGAAATCGAGAAACAGCGTGGTATTTCTGTTACGTCCAGTGTGATGAACTTTAATTACAAAGGTCATACCATTAACATTCTAGATACACCTGGACACGAAGATTTCAGTGAAGATACGTACCGTACACTCCTTGCTGTCGACAGTGTCGTCATGATTATCGACGCTGCCAAAGGGGTCGAGTCACAAACGAAGAAGCTATTTAAGGTTGTTAGTGAGCACGGCATTCCGATTTTCACCTTCATTAATAAAATGGATCGCCAGGGTCGCGAACCACTTGAACTTCTTGAAGAAATTGAAGATGTTCTAGGGATTGAATCCTATCCAATGAACTGGCCAATCGGTATCGGTCAATCATTCCAGGGCGTTTATGATCGTCATCAAAAAGCAGTTGAGTTTTATGATACAGAAGGCGATAACAAACAGGCGATGCAAATTTCAGATCTTGATGATCCTGTTCTGAAAGAAAAAGCTGGTGAAGATCTTGTAAGTCAGCTGCAAGAAGACGTGATGCTACTTGACGAAGCTGGCGCAACTTATAGCGAAGAAGCGCTTCAATCTGGTAAGCAAACGCCAGTCTTCTTCGGAAGTGCGATCTCAAGCTTTGGTGTACCTACATTCTTAAACCACTTTCTTGATCTCGCTCCTTCTCCAGCACCTCGCGAGAGCTCTGAAGGTGAAGTGAAGCCAGATGACGAAACGTTCTCAGGGTTTATCTTTAAAATTCAAGCGAACATGAACCCCGCTCACCGTGACCGCGTGGCATTCTTACGTATTGTGTCAGGTACATTTGAAAAAGGAATGGAAGCATGGCTTGAGCGTACAGGTAAGAGCCTGAAGTTATCGCAGGGGCAACTTTTCTTCGCCTCCTCTCGAGGCAATGTAGAAAAAGCATACCCTGGTGATATTGTTGGACTCTATGATTCAGGAACGTATCAAATTGGCGACACGCTCGTTGGTTCGAAAAACGTCTATTCCTTCGGTGCCTTACCAACGTTCCCACCAGAGCATTTCGCGAAGGTTCGTGCCCAAAAAGCGATGAAACAGAAGCATTTCTACAAGGGCGTACAGCAGCTTTCAGAAGAAGGGGCGATTCAAGTCTATCGTACCGCTCACTGGGATGAAATCGTCATCGGTGTAGTAGGACGTCTACAGTTTGAGATTTTTGAATATCGTATGAAAGGTGAATACAACGTCGATATTCAATTTGATACAATGCCGCATCAGCATGCTCGATGGATTGAAACGGATAACCCAGAAGAAAAAGTAGACAGTGTTCGTAATATGCTTGTTTACGATCAGCTTAAGCGACCTGTTCTTCTATTTCAAAATGACTTTGCGCTTAGATGGTTCCAGGATAAAAACCCGGATATTCCACTAAGAGAGTCAAGATAAGTAGACGAAAAAAGGAACGTGCATCTGCACGTTCCTTTTAGTTTGCAATCGTTTCTTCTGAACGAGAGCGGTGAACTCTTCCCCATTTTTCCATTTCTTGAAGCAATGGTTCAAGAGCATAACCATATGAAGTTAACGAATACTCGACTTTCGGAGGTACATCATCCGATTCGACCCGGTTAATTAATCCATCATGCTCAAGTTCTTTTAAATGTTTAATTAACGTTTGATGAGGAATGCGCGGAATCGCCTTTTTAATCTCACTAAATCGAAGAGGCGTCTCCACTAATTCTAGCAGCAAAACAGCTTTCCACTTCCCACAGACAACATCAAGCGTCGTTTTCATATCCTCAACGGATCTGTTCAAATTCCCCCTGCACCTCCAGGTATATAGTAATATACTTCTTCACAAAACCGTGCATTGTAGTAAGATAAGCATATAATACTCTTATTTTATCATAAGTTGACTACAAAGTTAGAGGGGAGTTTCTATGTCCGAAAACATTTCACACACTGTCCAACTTTTAGGACAATCCATCATACAAAACATCGATCAAATCACAGCAAGCGCGCGACATCAAATTGAAATTTCCGTCAAAGAACAAAATCTCCCAGCTATTGTGCCTGTTCATTTTATCGAAACGTTTATTAAAGCACTAGGCGAATCGGTTGAAGCTGGCGAATTATCTTATCCTACTGAGGAACTTCCGAATGTTAAAATAAACGATGTGATACCTGGCTATTTAGATACAATGTTAATGAGCGTTTCAGTCGTTAAACATTCGCTCCTTAGCTACATGGAAGAGAACCAGCATACGCTCTCCCTAACCGCTTCGGACGTTCTAACCGTCACAAAGTTAATTGATCCGTTAATTGATCATTACATTCAGTTTTATACGGAAAGCTATTTAAAGCAAAAAACACTTAGTATTCAATCTGAATATTCCCAGGATGATGCTTTATCTGTACCTATTATTAAGCTTTCATCGCGTGTAGCGATTTGCCCAATTATCGGAGAAATTGATGAGAAACGCGCCAACCTCATTCTTGAACGTACGTTGATGGAATCAAGCGCCAAGAAGATCCATTGCCTTATTCTTGACCTATCGGGTGTGGCTACACTAGATACGATGATGACCCAGCACCTCTTTAAGATTGTGGATTCCCTTGAAGTCATGGGTGTAGACATCATTGTCACAGGCGTGAGTTCCGAAGTTGCCATCGGCGTTGTTTCGTTAGGTCTCGATTTGCAATCCCTTACAATTAAACAGAATGTAGAAGGGGCATTAAAGTCTCTCGGCATGATTGATGGATAACTAAAACCACACCTTGTTGTGGTTTTTTTTCGCTAACAAACAGAGGGGATTTCAACTGGATATTGTGCTAAGTTTTTTAGAAAATAAACGAAACGTTCTTCGATTTGTGCTTTTGTGCCATATCGAATGATCTGTTCACGACTTAATGTTGTTGCGCTTAACAACTCTCCATGCTCATGCGCCATTGTAAGAAGCTTTAAATACATTTCAATATGTAAATTGGTTTGCTTCTGACTTGAATGAGCAGCATATGCTTTTATGAATCCTGAAGCGTTTGCTCTTAATTGCAGAAGAGATTGTTGATAGTTCCCTTTACGATATCTAATCGTATTATAAAACAAAGGGAACAAAAAGGTATAATTAAAGACGTGATTGGCAGCTAGCGAAACTCCAGGAGAAAGAAGCGGGTAAGGGTCGATCATCTTAAAGCCATTTTCTGAAAAGATCAGGTTCTCCGGAGAAGTATCTTGATTCGTAAACGTTATTCTTTCACCGTCCAGGGATCGAGCAGAGATCAGCTCTCTCCCAACTGCTTCCACCCTTTTTTTATCAAACTCATACTCGCTCGCAAGTAAACGACTTAACTCCTCATCATACTCTTTCGTCTCTTCATATAAGAACTCTTTTTGGGTCATATCAAGCCCTCCATTTAACTGACCATCCTCATCACACTTTAAATATCCGATTCCTTTATAAGGAGCTTCCATCGTTTCTAATGCAAGAAAAAATTCTCCTATTTCAATGCCATATTGAAGTGATTCGTTTGTTGAGAGGTCGCCAATGTCACTTGATTTGCCTAAGTACGATTCTAGCGTATACGTTAATTCTTCTTGAACGAAAAATGTGAATTGTTCGGGGCACACGCCTCCTTTCGCCCTATTCGCATGAGAATAAAACGCCTTTGTTGCAGCATACTCTGCTGTTAACTCGTTCTGAAGAAATAGAACTTCTTTTTCATAGGCTATCTTCTTTGGTATACGAAGGACAAGTTGTTCTTTCTCTAACAAAAAGGCGAAATGCCAGGCTCCTTCTCCTAGTAGAGAAACTTCTGCTTGATGGGATATAGACTGTAACCCCTCGTTTGTAATAGCTTGATTGATCAAGTCAAGTTCTGACACAGCTTGCGTTGTAAGGAATTTCATTTGATGTCCTCTGCCTCTCCCAAATAAATTGTCTCCACTCGTTCTTCTCCTACGAGATTTCTTTCAACTTTATAGGCGTATGCCTTTTCACGTGAACTTACAGCTCGCTTTAGATTCTCATCAATGTAATGAACGGCCGCCCCATCATCGAGCGCTATTCCCGGTTGGATTTGACCTGAATTAATCAAATCGTGATAAGCAAATTTTCTCTTTTCTTCTCCATCAAAATGAGGACAGCTACTGCCCCTTAGTAAACCTAGACACTCAATCGCATGGAGCTCATCCCCAAATGAATCGGTGACCCCTTCTTCAAACCAGCAGATCGCTCCTGCACTAATTCCAGCTAAAATAATGCCCCGCTCCCAGGCTTTTTTCATGATTCCATCCAGTCCCCACTCTTTCCAAAGCACGAGGAGATTCTTAGTGTTGCCTCCTCCTACATAGAGAATATCCTGACTTAACAAGAAGCCTTCTATATCTTTTACATGTGGTTTAAATAACGACAGGTGCGATGGCACGCAAGATTGTTTCTCAAAAAAGGCATAGTATTTCGCTATGTATCCGTCTGCATCTCCACTAGCAGTCGGAATGAAACAAATTTTTGGTTCTTTGCTGTTGGCTTGATTTAGGATGTAACGATCTAATAGCGGGTTGTCAGGTTCCATCGAAAACCCTCCACCGCCAATTGCGATAATCTGTTTCACTGTTACTCATTCCTTTCCCGTATCCATTAACAATTCCATACCACTTCTTTTTTCCCTGCAAAAAAAACTGTGCCCCCATCGGGACACAGCTATCCATCTCATTAAACCGCTTTTTGTTGTGCTTTCGTTCTTCTTCTTTTTGATAATACCTCTTTACTTGCTGCTCGATAGAAGGAGTACCCCATCAAAATCACGACGATTGAAAATGGTAAAGCTGCGAGAATTAACATGTTTTGCAACCCCTGTGTTCCACCAAAATACACGATAATCGCCGCCATCGCAGACAGAGCTAATCCCCATACAATTTTGATCAGTGCTGAAGGATTCAATGAACCTGTTGTACTTAACATCCCTAAGACAAACGTTGCTGAATCAGCTGAAGTGATAAAGAAAATGGCAATAACGAAAATCGTAATAAATGACATGAGTGTACCAAGGGGATATTCTTGTAAAACAGCAAAAGTTGCTGTTTCTATTGAATAGTCCGATATCGTAGCAATGCCACTCTGTTGTAAATCGAGAGCAGATACACCAAAGACCGCAAAAAATATGAAACAGACAAGTGATGGAACAAATAAAACACCAAGCATAAATTCTTTGATCGTTCGTCCTCTTGAAATTCTAGCAATAAAAATACCTACAAATGGTGACCAGGAGATCCACCATGCCCAGTAGAAAATCGTCCAACTATCAACCCAAGATCTTTGATCGTTATTAATTGGCTCAATATGAAAACTCATATCAAAAAAGTTAGAGATATAACCTCCTAAAGATCCAGTAAACATATTCATAATATAAAGCGTTGGTCCTACAATAAGCAGGAGAATCATGAGGGCAAATCCGAGAATCATATTAATATTACTTAAGTATTTAATGCCTCTCTTTAACCCTGACCATGCTGAAGCAATAAACAATGCTGTTGAGATGACGAGAATAAGCAGTTGAACAGAGAAGTTCGCTGGCGTATTAAACAAAAACTTAAGTCCCTGATTAATTTGGGCAGATCCGAATCCAAGCGTTGCTGCTACTCCTACCACTGTCGCTACAACAGCAAGCGTGTCGATCATATATCCGAGCATACCCTGCATTCGTTTTTCTCCAAACAAGGGGGTCAACGTAGCGCTAATTAATCCAGGATAACCTTTATGAAATTTAAAATAAGCTAACACAAGAGCAACAAGGGCATAGACAGCCCACGCATGAATCCCCCAATGGAAAAAGGAATACTGAAGCGATTCTTCTATCGCTTTATTTGTTCCTAATTCCCCGCTCGGACTACTTTTAAAGGCGTGAGAAATGGGCTCTGCAGTCGTCCAAAAAACCATGCCCATTCCCATACCTGCACTGAAAAGCATCGCAAACCAGGTTGGCAAGCTAAACTCTGGTTTATCGTCTTTTCCACCAAGCTTAATATCTTTAAATCTCGAAAAAATCAAATAGACGCAGAAAACAAGAATCCCCATAATTAAAAGGAGATAATACCATCCAAATCGACTCGATATATACGTGGTAGCTGTGGACGTTACGGACTGTAAATGGTCTGGCCAAATTGCTCCCCATAATACAACGAATCCACAGACAATAAGACTGTACCAAAAAACAAGCGTTGCATTTTTCATTAACTCACCTCTCAAAAAATTAACTTTTTTTCGGGTTACGCACCTATGAAGAAGGAAACGACCGGATCCCCCTCTTCTTTGTAACCATTTTTCTTTCCTTATGTAAATCAGTTCAAAATCCCTTTTCTTCATTTACCCTAATCAAAAAGATTTAAGCTATGAATTTTAAAAGAATGAAAATTTTTTTCAATCCGATTTCTTTTGTCTTCATTAAAAAACCCTCTTCTTCTATAATGGTTTAATTTTTCATATCTATCCGCTCAGTGATACGATACTATAGAGATAGTATTGGTTTAATGTCGTTTGAAAAAGAGGTGCATGAATTGATTCAATCAAATATCCCAACCTATACATCAATTGAAGATGCTTCAAAAGACGTATTAGAAGTTATCAGTAAATTCGTTGGAGTGAATACGTTTTTTATCGCAAAAAACGATAAAACCGATGTCGATATTATTTCATCTTTTAATCGAGATGAAATCATTCTCGAATCTGGTTTTGAAACCCTTTATCGAGACTCTTACTGACAATTCATTGTTAAAGGCGGTCGTGAACCCCTTATCATTGATAATCTAGCTACTCATGATTCTACTAAGGATATGGAAGTAACAAAAAACCTCGGTGGTGGCTCATTAATCGGTGCACCAATTTATTACCGAAATGGCGATAATTATGGGACGCTATGCGGTCTAGATACAAAGCCGTTTCACTACACAGAGGACCATATTGACTTATTTAAAGCAATGGCCAATTTGTTAGGAAATGTTTTAGAATTAGAACGTGCAAACTCCGAAATTGAATCCCTTTCCGTTCCCATCGTTCCGATTTCAAAGGAAGTCGCCGTTCTTCCAATTATTGGTGAAGTTAATGAAGTACGGACGGAACGATTAATGGAACGTGCGCTTGCTGAAAGTGCTAAAAACCAGATTGATTATCTCATATTTGATCTTTCTGGCTTAGTGAACATTCATAGGGAAAGTGCCGCACATCTTCTTAAAATTGGCCAATCTCTTAAGCTAATCGGTGTTCAAATGATTGTCACCGGCATTCGTCCCGATCTTGCGATGAAAGCTGTTCAGGCCACAAATGAGTTTGATCAAATTGTCGTAAAATCCAATTTGCAACAGGCGTTAAACTGGATTGGGTACAGGCTCATTAAAAACTAAAACAAAGGACCGCAGCTGCGGTCCTTTGTTTTCATTATGAGTCTATTTCAAAACCAAGATCTTCGATCATTTGATGATCAGCTGTTGCATCCGCACCATCTGTCGTTAAGTAGTCTCCAACAAAAATAGAATTTGCCGCATAAAGCCCCATCACTTGAAGTGAGCGGAGATTCACCTCTCGCCCTCCTGAAACGCGAATTTCTTTCGCTGGGTTCATGAAGCGAAAAAGCGCTAACACTTTTAAGCAGTAGCGGGGATTCAATTCATCCATCTTCTCAAGCTTTGTCCCAGGGACAGAGTAAAGGAAATTAACAGGAATGGAATCAGCATCTATTTTGCGAAGTTCTTCTGCCATCTCATACACATCTTCATAAGATTCTCCCATGCCAATAATACAACCAGAACACGGAGAAATCCCGGATTTTTTCACATTTTTTACGGTACTTACACGATGTTCGTATGTATGGGTGGAGGTCACCTTCCCATGATATCCTTTACTGGTATTAACATTATGATTATAGCGATCTACACCAGCCTGCTTTAAGCGATCCGTTTGGTCTTCAGAAAGAATCCCAAGGCAGGCACAAATTTTAAGGGGCATTTCCGATTTTATATGCTCGACAGCCTCAATTACTTTATCTAATTCTCGATTTGTTGCACCTCTCCCGCTCATCACAATACAATATGTACCGGCTTTCCGCTCTAGCGCTTCCCTTGCTCCATTTATCAACGTTTCTTGATCGAGTAAAGGGTACTTACTTACGTTCGTGTTAGCAAAAGCGGATTGAGCACAATAGCCGCAATCTTCAGGACAGAGTCCGCTTTTAGCATTGATAATCATGTTTAACTTTACTTTTTTACCATAGAAATGCTTCCTTACTCTAAAAGCGGCATGTAGAAGTGGTAATAATTGATCGTCCGATGATGATAGAACCGATATCCCCTGTTCCCTTGTTAAGGCCTTTCCCGCTAGTGCTAGATCAGCAAAATGCTCCCAGCTCCCCAATGTTTCTTCCTGTACTTTTTGCATCATACGCCTCCCGCCAATATGTTAACTCTATTAAAATAGTAGTTAACATTAAATTATCACCAGGTTAACAAACTGTCAATCGTATGGTTGACTGAAGTCTAACAAGTTTCTATGCAGGTGCCTGATCGATTGTTAAATAGTTTTCTTCAATTTGCTGAGAAGAAACGGGCTTGCTGTAAAAATAGCCTTGTATGCTATCGCAGCCTTTTTCCGAAAGAAAATCAACTTGCTCACTCGTTTCAACGCCCTCCGCAATGACGTGTAGCTTTAACTGCTTGCTCATCGCGATAATTGCACTCGTAATTTGATCTGATTTTACATTTTGCGTCAGCTCATCTATAAAGGATTTATCGATTTTCACCTGATTAATGGAAAAGTCTTTTAGATAACTTAATGAGCTGTGTCCGGTCCCAAAGTCATCAATTGAAATACTCACACCAAGATCTCGAAGCGACGTAATCATCCATGAAGAGCGAGTTGAATTTTCCATCGTCATACTTTCAGTTACTTCAAGCTCTATTAAAGCTGGATCAAGCTTGTAATACGCTAACGTCTCTTTTAAGGTGGTAATCAGTTCATCGCTTTGAAATTGCTTTGGGGAAAGATTTACCGAAACGCGCAAGGGATGTCCTAGATCACTCCATTTCTTTGCCTGCTGACAAGCCATATCCAATACTTGTCTCCCTAGCTCTACAATAAGTCCGGTCTCTTCAGCAAGAGAAATAAAATCACCCGGAAAGCGAAGTTCCCCCTCCCTCACCTGCCAGCGCACAAGTGCTTCTACCCCTGATAGGGAGCCATCCTGACATTTCACTTGCGGCTGATAATGTAAAATAAATTCCCGATTAAGTAAAGCATTTCTTAATGAGCTTTCTTCGATGAGTCTTAATTCACTCTTTTGTCCCATTGATTTCGAATAGAACTGGTATTTCTTCCGGTTGCGTCCTTTCGCTGAATACATGGCAATATCAGCATGTTTCATTAATGATTCTCCATCGGTCCCGTCAGCTGGAGATACAGCAATCCCAATACTTGCCGAGGTTGAAAGGTCGTGCGAGCCTACTTGAAAAGGCGTATCAAACGCTTCAATAATTTGGTTCGCCAGTTCATCAGGATAAATGGTAGTAAAATGACTTAGCACAATGACAAATTCATCTCCTCCAAGACGAGCAAGAAAACCATATGGTGAGATACATGTTTGTAGACGCTCTGCGACTGCACAGAGAAACATATCACCTGTATTGTGACCAAGAGCGTCATTGATTACTTTAAATCGATCTAAATCAAGCATCATGACAGCCAACTCTTCTCGTTGATCTTCTTTTAGATAGTTTTCTAAATGTTCAACAAATGAACGACGATTCGGCAACGAAGTTAAGGCATCATAATAAGCCATGTGATGCGTTTGTCTTTCTGCTTTTTGTTGTCTTGTAATATCCTTTGTCATCGCATAGATCCGATCCAATTTCTCATTTAAATAAATGGGAACAAACGTGACATTTAGCTCACTCACCTCTTGATCAAGCGTCACAATACTTGTGTTAAAACTGACCGCCTGTCTCGTCTTATGAACGGTGAGGAAGAATTCCCGTACACGCTCAAGTTCCTTTTCCCCAAAAAAATCGATGGGATTGATGCGACTAAGCTGATTCTTTTTCACTTGAAACAATGCTTCTCCAGCAGGATTTAGCGAGCGAATTCTGCCGTCTACCGTTAGTGTTAAGATGGCATCAATACTATGAGTTAAAAGAGAACGCAAGCGGTAGTCGTTTCCCTTCAATTCCGTTTCTTGCTTAATAAACTTACGTTCGGTGACAATCCCGAAAATTAAAATGGTCTGAATACAAAGTGTGCCAATTGCAATCACAATTGATAGGGCTGAGGTATCTAAACTGTTAATGAGAGGGTTATGATATTGCGCCATATAAAAAGTGGCAGCTTCTAACCCCACATAATGCATGCCTGCGATCGCCATTCCCATCACACTTGCACTACCTAATTTCAAAAGAATAATATGACGTGTTTTTTTAGGTCTTGAAAAAGTGAAGGATAATTTAAGGGCTCCAAAGGATGCCACAATCGCAATGAGAGCGGACAAACTTAGTAGCCAGGGGTTATAGGTGATCTCGACCATCTCCATGGCTTCCATCCCGATATAATGCATCGCGATAATCGCACCTGACATAAAAAGTGTTCCAACAACAAGTCTCCTTATGGATAGTTGTTTGCCACCCACAGCCACAAGAGCGATGAATGACCCTAAGAATGCTGCTCCAATGGATAAGAAAACGAGCGGAACGTTGTAAGTCATCGGCATCGACATTGAAAAAGCCAGCATGCCAATAAAATGCATCGACCAGATACCAATCCCCATGGTACCGGCCCCTCCAACAACCCATATCCATTTTCGAATCCCTTTTGAATAAGCCACGCGTCCTGCAAGATCTAATGCACTATAAGATGCAAAGATCGCTATAATTAACGACAGTAAAACAATCCACCAATTGTACTGTCCTGACATTTCAATCATAATTCTGTGCCTCCGACGTTAAAAAAATCAGTACAGTCTCTTTATCGGCATAAATGTAAAAGAAATTAAGGTTGCCCTTGAATACCAAGCTTTGTTTTTACTTCTTTTAATAGAGGTTTCGCTTTCGCCCTTGCTTTCTTAGCCCCTGCTTCAAGAATACGATCAAGTTCTTCCGTATGAGACATATAGTAATGAAATGTTTCTCGTGGCTTAGTAAAGAAGTCATTCATGACAAGAAAAAGCTCTTCTTTTGCTTCGCCCCATCCAATCCCTTCCTGGAATTTCTTTCTCATTTCAATTGTTTGTTCTTCACTAGCAAATGCTTTATAAAAAGCAAACACGGTGGAATGATTTGGATTCTTCGCCTCATTAGGACCAGAGGAATCTGTTGTAATGCGATTAATCATTTTTTTCAGTTTAGCTGGCTCTTCAAACAGTGGAATCGTATTATGATAACTTTTACTCATTTTCCGACCATCTAACCCTGGCAGTACCGGCGTATTTTCATCAACGATGTGTTCCGGCAGCGTCAATGTTTCCCCAAATTGACGATTAAAAGCTAAAGCTACATCTCGTGCAATTTCTACATGCTGAATTTGGTCTTTTCCAACAGGAACATAATTCGATTGAAATAACAAAATATCTGAGGCCATTAAGATCGGATACGTAAATAGTCCCATATTCACCCCTTCGTCTTCTTCACGATTTTCCACGCGATTTTTTTCAACAATTGATTTATAGGCATGAGCTCGATTCATTAATCCTTTAGGGCTAAAACAGGCAAGAATCCATGATAATTCAAAGATTTCAGGTACATCTGACTGGCGATAGAAAATAGAATGGTCCGGGTCGAGACCAAGCGCAAGCCACGTGGCCGCAATCCCGTAAGACAGTTCTTGCATCTGTTTCTGATCTCGAACTTTTGTTAATCCATGATAATCGGCGACAAAATAAACAGGTTCTAACTCTTTATTCGTTGCTTGATCTAACGCAGGTTTAATGGCCCCAATATAATTACCTAAATGTACACGGCCTGTTGGTTTGATACCTGTTAAAACCGTTTTCTTCATCGTTCTCCTCCATTTCAGACAACACAAAAAGGCCCCTCATCCTCTAAAAAAGGACGAGAGACCCCGTGGTGCCACCTTTATTCGTTTACAGACGTAAACGCACTTACCCCTTACAGAAATTCAATAAGGTGTCTCTTGTATCGGTAAGACGTTCCGCCGAATCCTACTAAATGGTTCAGTTCCGGAAGCTCAGAAGCCCATTCATCATTCGCGCACGCTGATTCTCACCGACCATCAGCTCTCTGAAGTACTACTCATGATTACTTTTCTTCTTCATTGCCAGGTTATTTTTTCTTATCTTACTTGTTTAAATGAAAAAGAGCAAGAGTTTCTTAACAACTGTTAGAGCACCTTACTCAAAAAAGCTTTTGTTCTCTCTTGCTGTGGATTATCAAATAACGCTATTGGGACGTTTTCCTCGACAATGTATCCCCCGTCCATAAACAACACACGGTCCCCAACTTCTTTAGCAAACCCCATTTCATGCGTAACCACTACCATTGTCATGCCTTCTTTAGCAAGATCTTTCATCACTTCAAGTACTTCTCCTACCATCTCCGGATCCAAAGCAGAAGTTGGTTCATCAAACAGCATAATTTCAGGCTCCATCGCAAGTGCTCTCGCAATCGCAACTCGCTGCTTTTGTCCTCCAGATAAGGAGTCTGGATAGACATGCGCTTTCTCATATAGACCCACCTTGCGGAGAAGAGCAAGTCCTTTCTCTTCAGCTTGCTTGCGTTGCCATTTCCTCACTTTCATAGGGGACATCATAATATTTTCAAGAACGGTCTTGTGAGGAAATAAATTAAACTGTTGAAAAACCATTCCAACGTTCGTTCGCACTTGATTGATATTGGTCCCTTTCGCTGTTAAATCCTGATCCTTAATCATCACTTTTCCACCAGTGATCGATTCTAAAAGATTTAAACATCTTAGGAACGTAGACTTCCCAGATCCAGAAGGACCAATCACGACGACAACTTCTTGAGGCTTAATTTCAACACTGATTTCTTTCAACACTTCCAAATCACCGAAAGATTTCTTTAGACGTTCAACTTTTATCATGCTGTATCCAATCTCCTCTCGATGTAATTCAATAAATACGTTAACGAAAGGGTTAGAATCAGATAAATGATCGCTACGGTTAAATACGGTTCCCAAACGCGATAATATTGGCCTTGAGCTGCTCTGCCCCAGTACATTAGTTCTGGTGCAGCGATAATAGCGCCAAGCGAAGAGTCCTTTAATAGCACAATAAATTCATTGCCAAGTGGAGGAATCATTCGTTTAAACGCCTGTGGCAGAATCACATAACGCATTGCCTGGACATGCGTCATCCCAAGCGAACGAGCCGCTTCCATTTGTCCACGATCAATTGATTGAATTCCAGCGCGGAAGATTTCAGCAATATACGCCGTGGCATTTAAAGATAACGTGACAATAAGTGATACAAGCGGATTCACGGATTCCATGATTAACGGGATTAAACCAAAATGAATCAAAAGGATTTGTACAAATAACGGTGTTCCCCTAAATGCATTGATATACCAGATAAACGGATAGCGAATCCACCATGATTTTGAAATTCGGCCAATTCCCATAAATAATCCTAAAATGCTTCCAATTAGTATCCCGGCTAAAGAAGCCCCAACTGTCACCATAGCTCCCTTTAGAAAGAAAGGAAGATACTCACGAACAATTTCAATTGAAAATACGCCCATATTCGATCTCCTTTTTGATTTTCTGCGATGGATAACCGACGGATCAACGACGGCCGTTGTATGACTTAGACCGTCGTAGGTCGATTTATTGGTTTATTTTGCTTGCTCAAGTAAATGATCTGTATTGGGCTCTTTTCCAAACCACTCTTCATAAATTTTCGCGTATTCTCCGCTTTCGATCACTTCTTTGATTGCTTCGTCAAATTCCGCCTTCAATTCACTATCTTTAGGAAACATTAATCCGTAAAATTCTGATTCAAAATTCTCAGGGTCCTCAATTGTTTTGAAATTATCTTCCGGATTATTCTTCACATACTCATTAACAACTGTGTTATCGGTTACGACTGCTTCAACATCATTGTTTTTCAACGCCATAATGGCGACTACATTGTTTTCGAACTTCTTAATATTTGAGCTTTTGTCCCCCATAATCTTCTCTGCTGCTGCCTGTCCAGTTGTTCCATTTTGAACCCCTACAGTCAAGCCTTCGATATCTTTTGCCGTCTGAATATCCGTTCCTTCTTTAAACATCACCATATGTGTTGATTCAAAATAAGGGTTTGAGAAATCAAATGTTTTCTCTCTATCGTCATTAATCGTAATTCCTGAAATGGCCATGTCCACTTCTTTCCCCTGACGCACAGCTTCAAATAACGGGTCCCAACCGATGTTTTTCGGCTCCCACTCATACCCTGCTTCCTTCATAACCGCATCCAGAAAATCCATATCAAATCCAACGATTTCACCTTTGTCCATGTATTCAAATGGAGCAAAGGCTGCGTCTGTTCCAACAATTAATTTCTCTTTTTTCTCTCCATCGCCATCAGAATTGCTTGTCGAACTGCTTTGGTTGCTACCGCAAGCTGTGGTAAGCGCCAGCAAACAGGCTAATACAGTAATCAATAACCCTTTCATAAACATCTTCATAAGAATCCCCCTGGTTTTATTTTTTTAATATTCTAATATTTTAAATTATACACATCGCTTTTATAATAACAATATTGAAATTTGCTAAAAAGTATGATTTTTCTATCTTTTTCTCTGCTAAAATCATTTAAATAACAAAAATACATGTAAATGATTACCGTTTACTGGGGGATATTACATCAAATGAAGAATATAAGGCTATTTCAAAATAAATTGGGCATGCTTTATAAATGTAAAAAGCAGAAGGTGCTCTCCCAGATAATGTAAGTTTATCTAACTCATTTTTTTTGCTTTTTGCTCCTAGATTAGGAAAATAATACTTCTGAAACACCTGTAAGGAGGAATATGATGGACGATCTACACTCATTTAGCTGGTATGCTGCTAAATTAAAAAAACACCTTCCACCTGAAGCCTTTCAGCCCGTTCCAACTCGACTATATGGCGGACTCACCTATCTTTTAATCACGATCATCACTTTTTTACTGATTAGCTTCAACGATTTCCATCCGCTCATTTCGCTCTTTTTATCCGTTATCCTTGGCTCGTGTTTTGCAGGTCTTGGCTTTCTTGGACATGAAATCTTGCATGGTACCGTCATACGAAAAGCATGGGTTCGTGATCTACTAGGTGCAGTGGCTTTTTGGCCATTAAATACGGGACCGACACTTTGGAGAAAATGGCACAATCTGAATCATCACGTACATACACAGCATGATGAAAACGATCCTGACGCTTGGCCAACGCTGGAGCGCATTTCGAAAATGAAATGGTTTAAATGGGTCTATGGCCTTCCCTTGTTTATCCGATCACTCATTTCCTTTATGTCACTTACTGTACAATTTAGCGCTCATTCTATGAAAATGTTTTTTACTTATGTAAATGAATTCAATCGAAAAAAACAAAGAGACCTCTGGCTACAAATGATTCTCCCCTGGGTCACCTGGTTAAGTCTTATCCTTGTCATCGGATTTCGCAAATGGATTTTCGCTTATCTTATTCCGCTTTTCATCGCAAACTTTATTGTCATGGCTTATATTTCAACCAATCATCGATTAAATCCGTTAACACCAGTTAATGACCCTCTTGCGAACAGCCTTACAGTAACCGTTCCGAGAATTGTAGATGTTCTTCATTTTAATTTTTCTTATCACACGGAACATCATCTATTCCCAGGAATGAATCCTAAATACTATCCAAGTGTGAAGAAGCACATTAAAGCGATGTGGCCTGATCGTTACCATGAAATGCCGATGATGCAAGCATTACATGCACTCTGGCAAACCCCCCGTGTTTATCAAAAGCAGACAATCCTCATTGATCCGAGAAACCAAAAAACATACGGCTCTCTTGGAAATAACCTAAACTATATTTTACGGAACAGCGATTCCATGAAGAAGCCTGTCCTACATAAACCTACAAGAAAAGGCTGAATCTATGGATATCAGCCTTCTTGCGCGTTTATTATTCAACCCATATTCTTTCAGCAAACATAGTCTGCTGAATACAGCTTATGTTTTGAGAATTAGTAGCCTCCTCCAACAAAAGCTGCACCTACGATGATAAGGAGAATAAACAGCACTACAATTAGAGCAAACCCACTGCCGTAACCGTATCCCATGGAGTATGACCTCCTTTCCATCATGGATTTAATACATACTATGCAACAATCAATTCGATGGATGGGCGTTTGTTTAGTTTTGCTGGATACTTTTCAATTCCTTCTGTCCATCCTGTTCTGAGTTGTCATGGAATTGATTTCATAACCCTTGCATATATAAGTACATGCTTATATAATTATGTCGGAGGTGACATGATGGAGAAAACAGTGATTGATCTAGAACCTGCAGCTTCTGTTTTAAAATTACTGGGAGACAAAACCCGCTTAACGATCATTGGACTTTTAAAAGATGGCGAATGTTGCGTTTGCGAGTTTGTCGAAGTTCTTCAAATGAGTCAACCATCGGTCAGTCAGCATTTAAGGAAATTGAGAGACGCCGGGTTGGTGAAGGAACGAAAAAAAGGACAGTGGGTTTTCTACACGTTAAATTCAGATCATGACGCCTTTTTGATGATTGAAGGAATTTTAACCTATATTCCTGAACAAAAGGAAAAACTTAGTGAATTAGAAAAAAAAGGATTACGCATTTGTTGCGATTAATGGGGGAATTTGCTTGACCGTTACACTAGCTATACTTATCTTTGTTCTTACCTTAGTGCTTGTTATCTGGCAACCTAAAAATCTCGGCATTGGTTGGTCCGCCTGCGGAGGAGCCATTCTTGCTTTACTTGTTGGTGTAGTAGACTTTCAGGATGTGTTAACAGTGACGGGGATCGTTTGGAATGCTACGTTTGCATTTATTGCCATTATCCTCATATCACTTATTCTCGATGAAATTGGCTTCTTTGAATGGGCTGCTCTTCACATGGCTAAAGCCGCAAAAGGAAACGGCCTTCGGATGTTTATTTACGTATCCTTGCTTGGAGCTGTTGTCGCAGCGTTATTCGCAAATGATGGCGCCGCTCTGATATTAACACCCATTGTTCTCGCCATGGTTCGAAACCTCAACTTTAAGGAAAAAATGATTTTTCCATTTATTATGGCGAGTGGTTTTATTGCCGATACAACCTCGCTTCCACTTGTCGTTAGTAACTTGGTCAATATCGTTTCCGCCGATTTCTTTAACATTGGATTCGTTGAGTATGCTTCCCGGATGATTGTGCCAAACTTCTTTTCATTAGGGGCAAGCATTCTTGTACTATATCTTTTCTTTCGAAAAGATCTACCAGCAAACTATAATGTTGATGAACTCCGCGTGCCAACTGAGGCCATTAAAGATGCACGCATGTTTAAACTTTCATGGATAGTTCTTGTTGTCCTTCTAATTGGTTACTTTGCAAGTGAGTTTATCGGTGTTCCAGTTTCCATTATCGCTGGTATCGTTGCCATCTTCTTTCTATTAATGGCAAGGCAAAGTAGCGCTGTTGAAACGAAGAAAGTGATTAAAGGAGCGCCATGGGCTATTGTTTTCTTCTCCATTGGCATGTATGTCGTTGTTTATGGTCTTCGAAACCAGGGGCTGACGGATATTCTTGCAAATGTCATTCAAGCTGCAGCTAATCAGGGCTTGCTCGTTGGAACAATTTCAATGGGGTTTATCGCAGCGATCTTGTCATCAATCATGAACAATATGCCAACGGTTATGATTGATGCGCTTGCCATTGAAGCGACCACTACCTCAGGTACGCTTCGTGAAGCGCTCATATACGCAAACATTATCGGCTCTGATTTAGGACCGAAAATCACCCCAATCGGGTCCCTCGCCACTTTGTTATGGCTTCATGTCCTTTCACAGAAAGGCGTTAAAATTTCTTGGGGTTACTATTTTAAAATCGGAATCATCTTAACGATACCGACGTTGCTTATTACGTTACTTGGCCTATATATTTGGCTACTTATCCTCTAAAATACGATTCAAAAGGAGCACATCATGTCTACTAAAAAATCAATTTATTTCTTATGTACAGGAAATTCATGCCGAAGCCAAATGGCGGAAGGTTTTGGTAAAAAACACCTCGGAGATACGTATGATGTTTATTCTGCAGGAATTGAAGCTCATGGTCTTAATCCAAATGCTGTGAAAGCGATGAAGGAATCCGGTATCGATATCTCTAACCAGACTTCTGATAAAATTGACATGGAGCTTTTAAACAATGCAGATTTTGTTGTCACACTTTGTGGCGATGCTAATGACAAATGTCCTGTTACTCCTCCTCATGTAAAGCGTGATCACTGGGGATTTGATGACCCGGCGAAAGCAGAAGGAACAGAAGAAGAAAAATGGGCTTTCTTCCAGCGTGTTCGCGATGAAATTGAAGAACGTATGGCACGTTTTGCAAAAGAAGGACGCTAATACGGATAAAAGGCACGCTGGATGGTCATCCAACGTGCCTTTTTCTAAGCAATTCTTTGTTATTTCCGCGAATTTCGGGATTTTTTCCGCGAATTTCGAAATTTATCCGCGATTTCACGGTTATTTCCGCGGAAATGAAGACCGATAACGATCAACGATCGCATTAATCCAGCTTTTTCATTTTGTATACTTCTCTACTCTCAATCAAGGAACTTATATCCTGACGATATTTTTCGTAGTGCTCTGAGTTAACATGCGTCTCGATCGCCTGCTGGTCTTTCCAAACTTCATAGATCACAAACGTTGGTTCTTCTATCGACTGGTGAACATCATACTGAATATTTCCCTCTTCATTACGTGACCCAATGAGCACTTCCTGAAGCACATGCAATACATTTTCTTCTTGCCCCTCTTTTGGCTTTAATATAGCCGTAACAGCGATTTGCTCCATTTGTTTCTACCTCCAATGCTTGTTTAAGATTAGGATAAGCATAGAAGCATGATCTTATCAAAGCAATTGATATGCTTAGGTCTTCACTGGTTTTAAAATCGTTCGCTGTAGTGGTACTCCACCCATCGTTACATTTCTTTCAATAAACATGTATGCTTTGCCATCGATTTTAAATCTACGATCCCCTAGGTAGTCAACCTCTCTCCCCTGGGCGCGCAACTCACTTTTTAATGCTCGTACATACTCATTATAATCAATATAGCGATCGTCCAAATCAATCTGAATATGGTTTTTCCGATATCCCATTAGCCAATTGAATCCAGTTAATGAGGCAACGATAACTGCAATCATGAGAATAAAATTCAACATCGAGCATCCCTCCAGTAGCTTATAGTCTTTATACGATGAGAGGCTCTATAACGTTTCACTTTTTGTAAAATAAGGAATTTTCATTTAGTACTTTTGAAGTAAGTTGAGCTATACAATGTTTTAAAAAAGAAAGAACTGTCAATAGACTACTATCATGAATTTACTGGAGGAGATTTTTTATGGCTTTATTAGAAATTAGTGTCACACCGATTGGTACAAGTCAAACGAGCATGAGTCATTTTGTCACAGAAGCCGTTCGACTCGCTGAAAAAGAGGGCTTCACCTATCATATCGGCCCCACCTCTACTGTCTTTGAAGGAAATGTAGATGAACTTTTTGAATTAGCGAGAGACATTCATACTAGCGCCCTTCGGAAAGGGACAGATCGCGTAATAACAAACATTAAAATCGAAGATCGTGAGGACAAAGCGCTTACGATTGATGGACAAGTAAATGAAGTTCGAAGTTCAATTGGATAGTCAATAAGAAGGAGGTAGCGCTACCGGCGCTACCTCCTTCTTTTATTTTAGAATTCTTTCATGCTTTAATACGCCTTCTATTCCAGTACGGGCTTCATTTAATACAGACTTCTTCCACACGGGATCGTTTGGATAAAACATGGCTTCAAATTCTCCAAGGATCCACTGGATATCATCGACAGACTCTGCCCCTTCGTGATACAAATGATTTTCCAAAATAATAGTCATGAATTCCCGCAGTTCTGCCTGTTTGTTTGTTCCAAACGTACCAAATTCAAACAAGGCGGAAAGAAGATAGGTTTCTGGATATGCTTCTTCTTTTAATTTATAGAAATGATTTGTGGAGTCTCCTTTTACTTTTTCAGGAGTGTATTTTTCAACATTCTTAAGATCGTAGGCCTCTTTTAATTCATCTACGCTTCGGCCATCATGTTCTGAAATGACCATCGTAACCTCGTTCGTGGGTCCAAGAGCCGTATGCCAATCCATATGAATAACGTTCGGATACGTCCCTAACAATTCTTCTTGCATTCCTTTTAAGAACACAGCTGACTCTTCTGCCGTATCCCCTCCATAATAGACCCCTCGCTCAAATTGAAATTGCCCCATTCCCTTTGCTTTTTTCAGTCCAGCATAGCCTTCTTTTGCGAGCCCTTTCATTAACTGAGCATAGAGCTTATGCCTTTCTTCTTTCAAGTTTGTTATTCTTCCATTCGGTAAAAACAAATCACTTTCTTTCGCATAATTCTTATTCACATCTTTACGAACGGAATTTTCATCATAGAAATAGTTACGATTAAGATCGACGTTGTTTTCAGTTACACGACGAAAGTGGCGCATCCCCCATGGATTAAGAGCATGAATGAGGCAAATCCCTGTTGTGGATGCATCGATTTGATCGAGATAATTTTCTACAAAATAGTGGACAACCGCTGCACCTGCATATCCTTCAATACCGTGTTCACCTGTCGTGAAAAAAAGCACACGATCGTTTGATGACAGTGCTTCCGAATAGATCATATCAATTGTATTATCATCTTCTTTCCCTATATTTTTAGTGGTTAACGTTGCATCGGGCCACTTCTTCTGAATGTATTCGAGATGATCGCGAAAACTCTCGCGCGATTCCACGTAATTTTTAGCAAAATAATGGTCAATATCGTTCATGTCGAATTCTCTCCTTTATACGTAATCTGTTCCGGTTCGGAATAAGTTAGCTAACCTTTACATTCCACCGTGTTCAAATATCAAACTTTTCTGCTGAAAGATCCCTACTGAAAGCACAAAAAAAGATGAAAACCCATTTCAGAGTCTTCATCTTATTTGTGCTGCTCATAATTTTGTTCATGCTGTTGTTCATACTCAGCTAACTCTATTTCCAAACGTTTCTGAGTTCGTTTCTTATCTACATTTAGAAATAGTGCAGCTACTGCAATAAAACCAATGCTTAGCATTAAAAATTGTAAAGTTAATTCTAAAGACATTCTTTCATTCCTCTCTTGTTCACTTGTTCCATTCCCCTTGTTACTTTACGTGGGAATTAATTATATACCCGTTATTTCGGCACTCTAAACATCCGCTTCGGGTTTAATTGAAACAAAACAAAGAAGAATGGCGACAGCAGTCACAGCTGCTGACGTATAAAAAACAATTTCATGAGATTGCTTCATCAAGATGGCATAGATTGGTGGGCCAGCCGCTACACCAAGAAAACGTGTGGAACTATAAAGCGATGTGATGGTCCCTCGCTCTTCTTTTTTAACACCTTCTGTTATAAGCGCATCAAGACACGGCAGGGACATTCCAATTCCTATCCCAGCTACAAACAATATGAGTAACATGAACCAAAGTCTTTCGGTAAAAGATACACCAATTGAGGCAGCAGCGAGTAATGAAAGACCTGCAAAGATACACCATTTCATTGTCGTCTTGTTTTCACCAATTCGTTTCCCAGCGATATAGGACGTCAAAGAGAGGGCAACAAGTGGAATCGCAATGATCGCCCCTTTTTTAACACCTACAATTTGAAACTCTTTTTCCAAAAAACCAGCGAGGTAGAAAAGAATACCAAACAGAACAAACATAATGACCCCACCAATCGCAAATATCGCCGTTAACCATTTTCCATCTTTGTGGAAAATTTTTTTTAAACACGATAAAAAACATGAAAAAGTTTGTGGCTCTTCTTTTTTTTCTGGTGACTCTACAAGGAAAATGACAAGAATAATTGAAATAAGAGAGAAAACCGGAATGGACAAGAACGGTAAGTACCATAGAAAAGAAGCAAGAAACGCCCCCAGAATCGGACTAAGAACTTTTCCAACCGTGTTTGAGGTTTCAATTAACCCTAATCCTGCGCTTACGTCCTTATCACTTTTAAATAGATCCCCTACAAGAGGAAGAACAACTGGGGCTGCTCCAGAAGACCCAATCCCTTGTAGAACCCTTCCAATTAGAATCATGATGTAAGGGTCCTTTAAAGACCATGATGCCCACCCTGTCACCAGTCCACCAATGCCCGCAATAAATAAACTGGGAATGATGACCTTTTTTCTTCCATAACGATCAGATAAATAGCCGGCTATTGGAATTAACAAGATAGCGGCGATTGAGTAAACTGTGATAATCATCGATACTTTAAAGGACGTGATGCCAAGCTTTTTTTCGATAAGTGGTAAAACTGGAATTAACATTGAATTTCCAAGAGTCATTACAAGTGGAATCGAAGCAAGAGATATCAAATCCCACTTTTTTTTATCATCCATGAGCATCCTCCATTAACATCTGCACTTCATATCTAGTTTGCCTGCTCTTGTTTGTGGGTATACCTTAGTAAAACCTGGCTATCTCTATCCAACATGATCTACGTCACTTTCACTATTTGCATTCTTCGCAAATCAAACATAGATAATCGTCAAAAATGTGTAACATAGCTTACAGTCAGCGAAACATTTTTTAGAGTATACTTAACATGGAGATGAACCATGTAAAATCCGTTTGGAGGTCAAACACATGATTACACTTTATACGTCACCAAGCTGTACATCTTGCAGAAAGGCAAAAGCATGGCTTGAGGAGCACAATCTTCCGTATGAACAGCGCAACATGTTCGCGAAACCACTATCTGAAGATGAAATTAAAGCGATTATACGTATGACTGAAAAAGGAACAGAAGAAATCATCTCAAAGCGCTCAAAAGCATTTGAAGCACTCGATAAAGAGCTCGACGAACTGACGCTTCAAGAACTTTATAGCTTGATCAAAGAAAACCCAGGCATTTTAAAGCGACCAATCTTACTTGATACAAAACGCCTTCAGGTCGGCTTTCATGAAGATGAAATTAGAAGCTTTCTTCCAAGGAAAGTGCGAGCATTTCAACTTGAACAGATTCTTCAAGAAGCTCAATAAAATAAAAGCGAGAGAGGAATTATCCTCTCTCGCTTTTTTGTATGTTTTGATGTGGTTCATCATCCAACCCTTTTATCGTAAATTTTTTCATAAAGAAAAGAATGACGATCAAGATAAAGCCATATCGAATTTCCATATCCGCGACATTAAAAATACCTGAACTCCACGTGACGGAAAGAAAATCAATAACGTGACCATATTGAAGGCGATCAATTAAATTTCCGATCCCCCCACTAATAAGCAAACTGAAAGCTACTTGCACGGCAAAGCGTTTTGGCGTTGCGCGTATGTACCCATAAATCAGCAAAATAACGATTCCGGTTTGTAGTAAGAGCAATAAACCTGTATATCCTTCTAATAATCCCATTGTGGCACCAGCGTTATAGTAAAGCTGGAAGCCTAGTATACCATCAATCACTTCAATCCGTTGATTAATCGTGAGAACTGAGTCAATCCAACGTTTTGTTAGAAGATCCACCATAAGAAAGACGGTAACGAGAAGGATCATTCGCTTCAAATTGTACACATCCTTTTATACGATCTGTTTGAAGTACAAAAGACTCCTTAACCCTGTTAAGGAGTCTTTTCATATAAGAAATGCGTTAAGTAAGAGGCATCCTCAGGATAAGCATGAGCAAGTGCCTCCACTTGTTCCACTGTTTTCCACTCAATTTCAGTTACGTCTTGTTCATCTTTTGGAAGTGAGATCATGCCTCCAACCACATTCACTTCATAATAATAAGTGGTGACATGAAACCCATTCCTATCCTGATCTTTCACAAATAGCGGCTTTTCAATGGCAACCTCATAGCCTGTTTCTTCTTTCACTTCACGAATGCAACACATCTCAGGCGTTTCATCTTTTTCAACTTCGCCTGAGGGAACCGCCCATTCCTCTTTCTCATTTTGAATCATCAGCAAATCTCCCTGATCATTCGTACAAACTGCTGCTGCACCAATCCATTCTTGCATAACCATTCACCCTTTAATTTCAATCTTTATGAACACATTGACTTGTATGATTTTTCACTTCTTCTTCCGCTACTTCATTCTTCGTTCGAATCGGTGATTTTGTTCCAAACATTTTTTGAAATAGAAAACCAATCACAATTATTGCCGCTATCGTTCCCCAAAAAGACCAGCCAATTAGCGTCATCTCTCCATTCCTTATTTACATGTTCTACTCTTTCTACGATTCTCGAAGGTATTTTGTTTCACATAGTTACTAAAAAGTGCCTACTTATCAAAAAAAACCATCTGTTTTATAATGGCGAAACGCTTAGGTTTACAAAAACGAATTCAGGTGAATCATATCCATATTCATATCCATATTCATACTAGAGGAGGAATTAAAAATGAAAGCTCTGTTACTAAAAGAAAAAAAACAGTGGGATTCCATGGGAGTACATGAGGTCGAAACCCCCTCTCCGAAAAAAGGTGAAGTTCTAGTTAAAATACATGCTGCGGGATTAAACCCCGTTGATTATAAGACAGCAACAAACGGAAATCCTAATTGGGAATACCCTCATATCCTCGGCCTTGACGGCGCTGGTGTGATTGAAGAAGTTGGTGAAGAAGTAACGGATTGGAAATCAGGGGATCGTGTTGTGTACCACGGCGACCTTATGAAAAAAGGAACATTTGCCGAATATGCCATTGCACAAGCCCATACGATTTCGAAACTCCCTGAGGCTATTTCATTCGTTGATGCCGCTGCGCTTCCAACAGCAGGTTACACCGCTTATCAGGCCCTTTTCCGCAAATTTCATATCCATCGTGGACAAACGATCCTTATACACGCTGGTGCTGGAGGAGTTGGTGGTTTTGCTATTCAAATGGCGAAGTATATGGGGCTAACCGTCATTACCACAGCTTCAAGTCATAATCATGACTTCGTGAAAAAACTCGGTGCTGACTATGCAATTGATTATAAAAAAGAGGATTTTGTTGAGCGAGCGCTTGAAATCACAAATGGAATTGGCGTTCACGCCGTTCTTGATGCCGTTAGCGGAGATAATGCAACAAAATCACTTGATACCCTTACCTTTAACGGGCAAATTGCCTACATTGCCGGTGCCCCTGACTTCCAACAGGGTGTTTCTTTCGCTCGACCACTTTCTTTCCACCAGATCGCACTCGGAGGCGTGTATCAATCGCCTAACTTAGCAGAACAGGCTGACCTTGCGATGATGGGTGATGAAATGATTCAACTTCTTCTAGGTGGCTACCTCGATCCGATGATTGCAAAAACCATTTCACTTGAAGAGGTTCCACAAGCGTTAGTTGAGCTTTCCGAGCGTCATGTGACTGGGAAAATTGTAACGAAAATTAGCGAATAATTTGTAAGAACCGCTCTCAATGGAGCGGTTCTTTTTATTGTGAAAGGTTACTCCAGTTTTAGGAATACCCCTAGTGGGTAAAGCATAAGTACATACATTAATAGCAGGGGTGATATTTTGTGACAACCATACAGCTTATTTCCATTCTCGCACTTTCAATTGGATTGCTTTCCTCACTCGTCATTCTTATTGACATCATAAGACACCCTCAAATGATGAAAATCATGAATGTCGTTTGGCCAATTAACGGTTGGTTTCTTGGACCCTTTGCGATCTGGGCCTATTTTAAATGGGGTCGATTAAAAGCACAAAACCTCGACTATGAAGACAATCGAGGAAAACCTGCTAAAGTATTTATGTCTACAAGTCATTGTTCTGCAGGCTGTACTCTTGGCGATGCTGTTGGCGTTCCAATTGTTGCGTTAACGGGTTTTGCGCTTCTTGGATCTATTCTTTATACTCATTACCTCGTCGAATTCTTACTCGCCTATGGTTTTGGTATCCTCTTTCAATTCTATGCGATTTACCCAATGAACAAAGAGGAAGGGGCTTGGAATGCGATTAAAGAAGCTGCAAAAGCAGATACGCTTTCTTTGATTGCCTTTGAAGTAGGCATGTTTGGATGGATGGCCATTGTTCATTTTGTTTTATTTACGGAGCCACCAAAGCCCGACTCAGCCGTCTATTGGTTTATGATGCAAATTGCGATGATTCTTGGATTTGCGACAAGTTATCCAGCGAATTGGTGGCTTGTTAAAAAAGGGATTAAAGAAGCCATGTAATAAGCCAGGCCTACGCCTGGCTTTCTTCATACCATTTTGGAATTTTCCGTTGAAAGCCTTCATACATGTTCCATACATACGCGATTGCCTCTTCGGCAAGCGGAAGATCTTCAGGAAAGCTATCTGTGACCCAATTCATATGAAAAATCAAAAGCTGGGCCATATGGACCGAACGAATCTTCCAGAAAACGTCAGGAACAGTGCCAGAGAAGTACCCTTGAACCATCCCCTTTGAGAAAGGAATGCTCAAACGACTCGAAAACAATTCGAGCTTATCAAACTCGGAATAGGCCGTGTTTACACCACAGCGATTAAAATCAATGACGCCACCATATTTTCCATGCTGAATAATCAAGTTTCCCGCATGATAATCATGATGGGCAAACACAAGCTTACTCTCTCCAATAAGAGGCAAGTTCCGCCTTACATATTCAATGATCATTTGCTCATGTGGAATGCGTGTTTCAAGCTTTAAATAACGCTCGACCGCGTTCTCAAATTTAGTTGTTAAAAAAGCCATATGTGCGGATTTAGAAGCAACGATAGGCAATTCGTGCATTTTCCAAAGATCTCTGCCGGCTTCATACCCAGCTGCATATTGTTCCTCAACTGTTAAGCTAGGTAAAGCTACCTCCCCATCTTCTCCTTCAAGAAACGAAAAAATTGTATAACAGAAATCTTCCTCAGAAATCTCACCAAAAGCAAACACTTCCTGACATCGAACCCCACTCTCCCTAAACGCACGCATCTTTGCTACTTTTTCCTGTACACGTTCACTTAAAGCTAGCTCATAAATTCGAAGCAATACTCGTTCTCCATTAATTTGTGTGATGTATTTTAAATCAAACGAATACCCTTTAGTTATTGGAATCAGTGTCTCATCTGTTAATTCAGGGATCATCGTGATGATTTTCTCTTTTGTAAGATTTTTCATTTCTCCCCCACCTTTCTAAAGGAAATATTATCCTACCAAATATTCGGAAGAAAAGAAAGATTGCCATAACAATCTTCGTGTGCTAATATGTTTGAAAATAAGAGGTGAGCGATATGAGACACTTATTCATCGTACAACTTCATCATCACAATTAGCCTTGCTATCCGATTTATAAAAAATCGCGTATAGGAAGGCTATTACTCGTAACCGCATGAATTGAGAAGAAATCTTCTCCCGTTCATGCGGCTTTTTGTATTCAAAAACGAAAGGATGAGCGATTTGAAAAAGCTGAAAGATCAAAATGTAAAAGGAACCATGGATTATTTACCTGAGGATGAGCAAATACGTAGAAAAGTGAGGCGAACGCTTGAGGATACGTTTATCCAATACAATTGTCTTCCACTAGAAACGCCTATTCTGAATGAACAAAAACTAATGGCTTCCAAATACGCCGGTGGCGATGAAATCTTAGAAGAAATGTACACACTTAGTGATCGTGGTAAAAGAGAGCTTGCCCTTCGGTACGACCTTACCATTCCATTTGCAAAAGTAGTGGCAATGAATCCAGGTTTACGCATGCCATTCAAGCGGTATGAAATTGGAAAGGTATTTCGAGATGGACCTGTCAAACCGGGACGATTCCGTGAGTTCACCCAGTGTGATGTCGATATCACTGGCGTGAGTTCGCAAATGGCAGAAGCCGAATTATTGGAAATGGCTCTTGATATTTTCAATCAACTTGAACTTAACGTAACGATTCAATATAACAATCGCAAGCTTCTTGCAGGAATGCTACAGACGCTATCGATCCCTTCCTCGCGATTAAATGATGTTATCCTGACAATGGATAAACTCGAGAAAATTGGAATAGAAGGTGTTAAAAAAGAACTTCAACAAAAAGACATCGCTGCAGACGCCATTTGGAACATTGAGCGCTACGCGCAAGACTGGAGCGGTCAAAACCTCGCTTATTTCCAACAATTTGCTTCTAAGAATGAGAATGTCCAAACTGGATTAAATGAGCTTTCCGAATTAACCTCCTACTTAGATGGACTTAACATTCTGAAGAATTGTGCTTTCAATCCATTTCTTGCAAGAGGTCTTGATATTTATACTGGAACCATTTACGAGATTTTTCTCAGTGATCAGTCCATCTCATCGAGCATAGGCAGTGGCGGTCGCTATGACAGTGCCATTGCTGGTTTACTTGGCAGTGAAGAATCCTTTTCAACCGTTGGCATTTCATTCGGTCTTGATGTGATTCTCACTGCGTTAAAAAGAAGAGAGCCATCCATTGTTAAAGATGAAAAGCCTGACTATGTGATCATTCCGATCGACGCCAAGCGTGAAGCCTTAATCGTTGCCTCCGCTTATAGAAAATTAGGTTATCGAATGGAAGTGGATATGAGTGAAAAGAGAACTGGCAAATCGCTTGAAAGAGCGAGTAAACGAGGAATTGAAAAAGTGATCCTTATTGGAAACGAGGAAGTAATGAATAGCGAGATTATTATAAAATCATTAAATGAAGGAAAAGAAGAACGCATCTCCTTCCGTTTTTAAACTTTTATATTAAAAAAGCGGTAAGGGTTTTGCCCTTATCGCTTTTCCATTTAGCCTTGAAAGACATAAGGCACGGATGCTTGTAATAGGGAACGAATTCCGCCTTGATAATAAGGCATCCACTTATCTGCCTCAGTTCGATCCATCCATTTAGCTTCCGCAATCGTTTCTATGTCTTGAATGGCTATATCCCCGTCTGTGATCTCACCTCGAAACGTAAAAAAGTGAGCGTGATGATTTCCTATAAATGCTTCATTTACACTCAAGACCTCTCCCACTTTGACCGTTAACCCCGTTTCTTCTCTCATTTCACGAACTGCCGCCTCCATGAGTGTTTCTCCTTCTTCCACAGATCCACCAGGGAGGGACCAGTTGTCATGCTTTTTATTTTGAACCATTACTACACGATCGTCGCTCTCGTTATAAAGCAGGGTATACACCACATCCACTCGTATCATCCTATACCTCCCATTTTAAATACAACCAACCATTTTTTACCTATATAGTTTACCAAATATCCTACTCCATTTGGGGACTCTCATTAGAAACTAATCTTTTTATAGCGTTTCTTCCCTGGCAACCTCTGTTTTTTTCGAAGAAGATAGGAACCATCCCCCTATCGCAAGGAGCAGTAGTACCGCATAGAATGTGATTTTCCACTCGGGAGATTTTGCAAAAGCTTCAGGGAGAACGCCTAATTCTGGATGAGAAAGGGTGTAAACAGATAATTTCACACCAACCCAACCAACAATCATAAAAGCAGCTATTTCTAATCCGGGCTTCGCCTTTAATAGTTTCACAAAGTAATTAGCTGCAAAACGCATCACAATTAAACCGATTAGTCCCCCTGCAAAAATAACAAGGAATTTCCCCCCATCTAATCCACCGATTTTTGGGAGCAGTGTATCAGGAAGCGTTACTGCTAATGCCACAGCTGCTAAAATCGAATCAACAGCAAATGCAATATCAGCAAGTTCAACTTTAAAAACCGTCCCCCAAAACCCTGATTGTTTTTTCGGTTTCTTCTCCTCTTCCGTTTTGCCCTTTTTCAGTAACAGCTTTCGTACAATGTGATTGATCGCAATAAATAAGAGATAAAGCGCACCGATCGCTTGCACTTGCCACACACCAACGAGAAAAGAAATGGCAAATAGGGAGGCAAAGCGAAAAACAAAAGCCCCAGCTAGCCCGTAAAACAAAGCTTTCTTCCGCTCTTCTTCTGGCAAATGTTTCACCATAATCGCTAAAACGAGCGCATTATCGGCCGCAAGCAACCCTTCCAGTGCAATGAGAAGTAACAAAACCCATCCGTATTCCAACAACATTGACACATCCATTAGGAAATCCCCCTTATTTTTCAAATGACCTTGCATAAAAAAAGACCTCTGCCGCTTGGCAAAAGGTCTATTGAAACAATTAAAGACCTTTACCGTAAAAGTAAAGGTCTTGCTAACAACACGAATGTTGCCAACAAAGCCGAGAGCGAATAAGCTCTGGAATGACGACTTTGCTGTAAAAGCTACTCCCCTTTAGGAGTTGCGTTATTTAATTAGTTGAGATGATCATAAGTCAATTCTTCATCGCTGTCAATTGTTATTTTATGCAGGAAATGATTAAAAATAACGGAATACGCTGCCTTCTTTTAAACTCTTCTTCCTCTTGGAAATTCTCACGTTGGGGCGTTCCCTCTCTTAATCCCTGTATCGTAAAGCCAGCGTCTTGAAGAATTAGAAAATAGTCTTCAATCGTCCGATGGAATTTCACTACTTGTTCGCCAATCCATGGTTCAATTCTTTTCCCCGTATGAAAATAATCATCCACGATCCAATCCGCTCGTTTTCCCGTCATACTTTTAAAAGAAGCGGTCATGAGCGGGTGAAGAACGCTGAAAACGAACCTTCCACCAGGCTTTAACGTCTCGTATACGTTCTTCACAACCGCTTCTAAATCTTCTATGTAATGAAGGACTAATTGAGAAACGACCCGATCAAAAGCATCAGCTGGATAAGAATAGGTTTCTAACGAGGTGTGAACAACGCTTCCTTTCGTCCCATTTAGCTTTAATTCCGCTTGCTTCACCATGTTCTGAGAGCCATCCACCCCTACATATTCTTTACACTGTTTGTTTAGTAACGCTTCTCCAAGGCTGGCGTCTCCACAACCTAGATCAAGTATTGTCTGATCGGTTACGTCTCCGAGTAAAGACATTAATGCCGGATATTCAATTACTTTGTTGGGACTTTCTTCGCGATGACGTCTAGCCATATATTGCTCGTAGAAATCGTTATGATCGTACACCGATGATCCACCGTATTCCATGTTAACTCCCCCTTGTTTATCCCACTTGACTGGCAACTTTATTTTGATTTTATCGCTTTTGTAGCAATAAACGTTTGAGTATAGCGATCAATAAGGCGCCTTCCGCCAAAATCATCTTCGTAGAAACCAGCGATCAGAAAGCCAGCATCAATTTGACCCTGAATTTGATCTTCTAGCGTATGGCCAAATTCAAATGCTTGATTGCTTTCTTTGTATACCTGAAGCTCATCTTCAGTTAATTGATCGAGCGGAGAATATGGAATCCTATTTTTCACGTCAAGAATTCCTTTCTCTTCCTGCTCATCGTCAAAAAGGTAGAGCAATGGATTCGTAAATCCTGAAATAAGCGTGCCACCGTCTTTTAATACTCTTGCCGCCTCTTTCCAAACGGGCAAAATATTTTCTATAAATACATTCGAGACCGGATGAACAATCAGATCAAAGGTGTTATTAGGAATAAATGATAAGTCCGTCATATCTCCTTTTTCAATCGTAAGCTGCAAACGATCCCTTTCAGCAACAAAACGATCCTGCTCCAATTGTTTCTCAGAAAGATCAACAACCGTTACTTCTGCTCCTGCTGCAGCAAGGATTGGTCCCTGCTGCCCACCACCAGACGCGAGACAAAGAATTTTAACCCCTTTTAGCGTAGTGGGAAACCACTCACGTGGAACGGGTTTTTCCGTTGTTACAGTAATGCGCCAATTTCCTTTCTTACTATCTTCAATCCTTTTACTTGTGACTGGCTTTGTATAGGAAACGCCATCGGCCACTTTTTTATCCCATACAACCCGATTGTGCTCATTGATTTTCATTGAACGTTACTCTCCTTTCATTCCCCCTTTCTTTCATTCTTCTTAATGGTATGAAAATCCTTTTCACATTTTATAACCTGCTAGTGACGAGGGAGGAGCATAACAGCGACGCCTACAAGGCAAATCGCACCTCCCACTACGTCATAAAGATCTGGAATCTTTTTATCAATTCCCCATCCCCAAAGAATGGACATCACGATAAACACCCCTCCATACGCCGCATACACCCTTCCGAAATCTGGATAAACTTGCCAGGTGGCAATGACACCATATAGAACCAAAGCAAGTCCACCAGCTAAACCTAGTAAACTTGAATATCCCTCACGTAGCCAAAGCCATATTAAATAGCCTCCACCAATTTCAGCAAGGCCTGCTAATGCAAATAAGAGAATTGCTCTCATCCCATCTTCCCCTCTCTACTGTCTTCTGCTTATCTTGTTATCCTTTTTTACTTGATGGCATCCTCAAACTACTGATTTTCTTTTATCCTAATTTATAGTAAAAATGAACCAGCATGTACAAAAGTATGATAATCTATAAAAAATGATTAAATACTGTATATAGTTAAAACTTTATATATAAAACTAATTTCATTATTACCAGGAAAAGAGGATGCCCCATGACGCAACGTGAAACGTACATTAAAAACTCGAAAAACACCTGCGAGCATGTTTACCAAATGGATCCAAACTCAGTTCCTGTTCTTCACGTTTTACTTACGGAAGAAGAGTTAAGTCAGCGCCTGCAAAATTACGAACGAGCGCTTTCTATCATTCAAACATTCATGACAAAACTTTTAAGCTTTTTATCCGATATCCCCACTGTGATCGTAACGACCGATGACCAGGGCGTTGTGTTAGATTCCTATGGAGACGAACGTCTTAAACAAATGACAGCGTCTCTCGGCATTCAAAATGGCGTTAAATTCGATGAAGAAAAGGCAGGTACGAATGCCATTACCCTTGCGCTAAAACATAACAAGCCTTTTCACTTAATTGGCGATGATCATTACCATGACTGTTTTAGCGATGTGGCGTGTTATTCAGCTCCATACCGCTATCGTAATGGAGAAGTAATCGGTACCATTTCCATTATGACGCCAAAAGAGCACGCCTCCTCATTACACCTTGGCCTGCTTTCCTCTTCAATCGACACGATTGAACGTGAAATTCGTCTTAATGAACAAAACGAACAGCTTCATCTCTATAATCAAATGCTGATGAACACAACCCCCATTGGTATTGTCATTTCAGATCAGTTTGGCCAAATCAGAGAATTTAACAATAGTGCTGCACAGCTAACCGGTCTAAACAAGAAGAATATGATCAGATCTCATATATCAAAGGTTCCTGTACTTAAACCCTTTTTCGATCATGTGCTAACAAGAAAAAAAGGGATTGAGAATATCGAGATCACCTTTACAATGCTAGATGAAAGAAAATGTTTACTTGATATTTTACCTCTCTATGATCACAATCACCAATTAAGCGGTGCATTTGCTCAGTTTCGCGATATGACTTCTTATTATCAACTGCAAGAGCAGGTGATTCAATCTGAGAAACTTTCAGCTATCGGCAAATTAGGGGCTGGATTAGCTCATGAAATCCGCAATCCTCTCACTTCGATCATCGGCTTTACCCAGCTATTGGATGTGGATAAAAAGCAATCACATTATATTGATATTATCCGAACTGAACTTGAGCGAATGAAAAACCTGGTGAATCAATTTGTGATGATGGGGAAACAAACGAGCAGCGAACGAAAAGCATGTCACTTATATCCCCTCGTATTTGAAACGATTGAATTGATGAAAAGTAACGCTCATTTACATAATGTTGAACTTTATTTAGATGCTGAAGAGGAGCAAATCACTGTTTGGATGGATTCTTCCCAGATCAAACAAGTGCTTATTAATTTCATCAAAAATGCGATAGAAGCCATGCCAAACGGTGGAGATATTACGGTTTCTTTAATAAAAAAAGACAAAGACGTCATTATTTCGGTTAATGATAACGGTCAGGGGATGAGTGAAAAAGAGATTAACCAGCTCGGAACGCCCTTTTATAGCACAAAAAGCAGTGGACTAGGGATCGGCCTTTCGATTTGTTTTGATATTGTGGAAGCTCATCACGGGAAAATCCTTATCGATTCAACTGAAGGTGCTGGTACAACTGCCAACCTCTTTCTCCCACTTCACAAGGAAGAGAGCTAAACACCCACCTTTTACATCATACAAACAATAATGAGCGTAATGAGTAGAATTCCAATTGCTAGGGCATCAACCGCATACTTTTGTCTTTCAGATAAACGTTTTCCTTTTAACTCCAGAAATGATGGAGAAAAGAAACCAACCACACGAACCGAGATAATGCCAATCATCATCACTAATGCTGCTGCAATAAAACCACTTCCTTCTCCATCATTTTCCCTTTCAAGCTTGAACAAAAACAAAGGCTGTCACCACTAGTAGGTGACAGCCTTTTTAGCCTATTCGCTTAAAACATTTCCGAAATTGTTTTAGCCTGCATGTGGAGGCCAAGATAATCAGGTCCTCCAGCTTTTGAATCCGTACCTGACATTTTAAATCCTCCGAATGGGTGGTAACCAACAATGGCTCCTGTACAGTTACGGTTGAAGTATAGGTTACCGACATGGAAGTCCATTTTCGCTTGCTCAATGTGTGCACGGTTATTCGTGATGACTGCACCTGTAAGGCCATATTCTGTGTTATTTGCTACTTCAATGGCTTCATCGAAGTTATCAACTTTCGTTAAGCAGACAACCGGTCCAAAGATTTCTTCCTGCTGCATACGAGATTTTGGAGCAAGATCAGCGAATACCGTTGGTTTAATGAAGTATCCTTTTGAATCATCACCTTCACCACCAGCTACAAGGCGACCTTCTTCTTTTCCAATTTCAATGTAGCTCATGATTTTATCAAATGACGCCTGGTCAATGACCGGTCCCATGTAAACATCTGGTCCTGTCGTTTCGCCCATCGTTAGCTCATTCGTTAGTTCAACAACGCGATCGCGTACTTGATCGTACACATCCTTATGAATGACCGCGCGTGATCCTGCAGAACATTTCTGTCCAGAGAAGCCAAATGCAGAGACAACGATCGACTGTGCCGCTAGCTCAAGATCCGCGTCGTTATCAACAACAACCGTATCTTTACCGCCCATTTCAACGATAACGCGCTTCAAGTGTTGCTGACCAGGCTGTACTTTCGCCGCACGCTCATAAATGCGCGTACCTACTTCACGAGAACCAGTGAAGGTGATGATCGATGTTTTCGGATGATCAACGAGATAGTCCCCTACTTCAGCTCCGCTACCTGGAACAAAGTTCAAGACACCTTTAGGAAGTCCAGCTTCTTCAAGCACTTCAACAAACTTCGCTGCAACAACCGGAGTTGCACTCGCTGGCTTAAGAAGAACCGTATTTCCTGTTACCAGTGGAGCGACCGTTGTACCTGCCATAATCGCGAAAGCAAAGTTCCATGGTGGAATAACGAGTGCCACACCACTTGGCGTATAAACGTAACGGTTTTGCTCGCCAGGACGGCTTTCAATCGCTTTGCCTTCCCCTAGCTCAATCATTTGACGCGCATAATATTCCATGAAATCAATCGCTTCAGCTGTATCAGCATCGGCTTCTTTCCAAGGCTTACCTGCTTCATAGACAAGATAAGCAGAAAATTCATGCTTACGGCGACGAACAATCGAAGCAGCGCGGAATAGAAGCTCAGCACGAGAGCGAGCCGACCATTTTCTCCAGCCTTCAAATGCTTCATCTGCAGACTGAATCGCGCGTTCCGCATGCTCTTTTGTTGCCTTCGATACGCGGCCAACGACTTGTTCTTTGTTTGCAGGATTAATGGAAACAATTTTATCTTCCGTGCTGACACGCTCACCATTGATCAGAAGATCATGATCTTTTCCAAGCTCTTCTTTCACCAGTTTAAGCGCTTCTTCGAAAGCCTTCTTATTTTCCTTAACAGTGAAATCAGTAAACGGTTCGTGTTTGTATGGTACTACCATGAGTAAATTCCCCTTTCAAATATAAGAAGTTTATTTTTTAAAGATTCCATTAAAAGCAAAGGCGATGTTCGCAGGTCGTTCCGCCAACCGCCGCATAAAATAGCCATACCAATCGTTCCCATAAGGTAGGTATACTCTTACCGCATAACCTTCCGCTAGAAGATCGAGTTGACTCTGGCTTCGCATGCCGTACAGCATTTGAAACTCAAATTGGTCTTTCGGAATCTTATGCTCTTTCACGAATTCTTTCGTGTAGTTAATAATGGCATCATCATGACTTGCGATGGCTGTAAAATTCCCATTCATTAAATGCTTTCTAATCAACTGCTTCAAGTTATGATCCACATCTGATTTTGCTGGGAAGGCAACATCCGCCGATTCCTTATAAGCCCCTTTTACCAGACGCAAATTCGGATTCACTTCATTCAATTTATCCAGATCCTGATCAGATCGGTATAAATAAGACTGAATGACGGTGCCAATGTTGTCGTACTTCTTTTTCAAATCTTTGTAAAGATCAAGTGTCGCTTCCGTTCGTGTGGAATCTTCCATATCAATCGTAACGAACACCTCATGCTTCACCGCTTCTTCCATAATCTCAATCATGTTTTGCCAGACGAGATCTCGACTAATATCTAGTCCTAGTGAAGTCACTTTCAAAGACATTTGAGAATTTAATTGATGAGCGCTAATCATGCGAATCGTATTAAGACACTCTTGTGTCCGTTCCTTCGCTTCTGTTTCAGATGAAACGAATTCCCCAAGATGATCCACCGTGACCCGAAGTCCCTGACTATTCAAGTTCTGAATAAGAGGCACCGCATGCTCAAAGGTTTCACCCCCAACAATTTTGTCAGCACCAAACTTACTTCCCCATCGTTTGGCGAGCCGATCAAGTGAGGGCCTACTAGCGAGAAAAAGGAAAAAACTCTTGTTGATGGCTTCCAACTCTACCACACTCCTTTTCACCCTATATCTCCAATCATTCATCAAGCTTGTGAAATACTCCAAAGAAAGTTTTTGTTTTCTTGTGAAAATTATATCGATTTCAAGGGTCATCTGGCAACGTGGTCAAAACACAATAGTTCAGTTCAGATTTTGTGGTTTACACACAATGGGAAAAGCGGAGACGAGCGTTTAGAAACGAAGATATTGGAACTCTTGAACGAGAACACGCACTTTGTGTTCTGGTGAAAGAGTGAAATATCGCAGTTTCTGCGAGTCGTAGCTGGATCTCAGAAAAGCGGAAGTGGGCGTTTAGGGGCGACAGGCGCTGGAGCCCCACAAAAAGAACACGGTCTTTGTGTTCATTTTGTGGGGTGAAGCAATCGAGCCCCTGCCCACTGCAGCTGGATCTCAGGAAAAGCGGAAGTGGGCGTTTAGGGGCGACAAGCGCTGGAGCCTGGAAAAGCGGGGCACCCCTTTAAGGAGCGAAATTTTCGCTTTGGCCAATATATTTCCGATTTGGACAATATATCTGGATTTTAGCCAATATATTCTGATTTTGGCCAATATATCTCCATTTTGGCCAATAAACCACTCTCTCCCCCACGAAAACCAGCGATTATACCACGCTTTCCATCCCCTCAACGACAAAAAGAAGCTGCACAATGTGCCGCTTCCCGGTTTAGCCAATAAACAAGCTCCATCCTCCCCAAATACGCTACTTCACAGTACTTTTCTGCTCCTCTACAGCGGAAAGGTACCGATTGTAGTAAGACGGGATGTTGTTTAACAACAATAGCTCAATATAAATGTGGCTTTTCATATTAAAATCATCAAAATCAATGTCGGTTAAATCTTGAATCTGTTTCATGCGATAATTTAGCGTATTTGGATGGATAAACAGCTCTGCCGCTGTGCTTTTACCTTTACCGTTGTTCGATAAATACACCTCTAGCGTCTTCAACAAACTAGAATGACTCACTGAATCTTTCTCCATTAAGTTAAGCAAATTCTGATTGTAATAATGCTCCGTATTGTTTTTCTCATAAAGAGCGGCGAGATATCTGTATACTCCAAGCTTCGAAAATTCTCGCGGCATGACGTCGGGCCTTGGCCCAATAAAATCAGCTGTCTCAATGACTTCTAGAGCTTCTAGAAAACTTTTCCTCATATCAATAAGTTCCATATATTCTTTCCCAATTCCGATCAAGAAAGAATAAAACTCTTCATGAGTTAAGGCACTTTTCACATATTCAACAAGCTCACGACTATTTTCAATAGCCGATCCCTTCCTCTTTTTATCCCCAGAGATGACAGCGACAACTTGAAGTTCCGTTTTAAGCACCTGAATCTTATGACGCTTAAACCTAGACAGGAGCTCGAGCACTTCATTCAAAAGCGGTTCTTGAGAAGGCTCTCCAATGGACATAACAAGTACAGAAAAGCGTTCAGGTAATGGCAAGCTCGCCACCTGGGCTTTTCGCCTCATTTGGTTTTCGCTTTCATATTCATGAAGAAGCACATTCCACAGCAATTTCTCCTGCTTCCCCTCATGCTCTTTTCCTTTTTGATAGGAATCATGAATGAGCTTTCCGATGTGGGGGGTGATTTCAGTTAGAAACTCTACCTCTTCTTCCGTCAGTGGACTGTTCGTTTCCTGCACCCAGAGATACCCCATCGTTCGCTCTTCATAAACCGCTTTCACAACCACGCGTTGATAAAAACCGATTTCCTCAATAGGAGCAATACGGATTGGAGCTTCATTGCTCTCAAGTTGTTGGACAATCCCTTCCTTTTTCAAACGATCAATAATAAAAACGGGACACTTTTTATATAAAATGGTTTTTTGTTGCGTTTGATCAAAGCTCTCTGACGCCGTGCTATATGAAATCAATTCGAAATTTTTATTTTCAATAATCACCGGCTTATTCGTCGCAATGCTGATCATCTCAGTTGCTTTATGAATATCCGTCGCTTCTAGAATCCGTTCTTTCACATCCATCAGCCAATCACCCTCCCTATACCGACAATTGCTTTGAAACCAAAGGGTTTAGCAACACCAGAATTAGTCATTTTCACCTTCTTCCATTATATCGGTTTCTTCCTAAAAGAAAAATGATTAGGGGGGAGATTCTCAAAGAAAAAAGGACGCAGCGCGTCCCTCACCTCTTTACAATGCCTTCACTAGTCCGCCATCGACAACAAGCGATTGCCCGGTCATATACGTATTAGCATCTGAGCCGAGAAATACGATGGCCTTCGCAAATTCATCCGGTTCTCCGTATCTTTTCATCGGAATGGATTGTTCCGCTTGGCTTTTTAATTCAGCAGCATTGATGCCTAACTGATCTGCCTTGATTTGATCAAGTTGCTCCACACGATCCGTCGCAATCCGTCCAGGACCAACGGTATTTACAAGAATATTATGCTCGGCATATTCCTGTGAAAGGCTTTTTGCTAGTCCCACAATTCCTGCTCGAAATGTGTTCGACAGGATCAAGTTATCGAGCGATTGTTTAATGGAAGATGAAGCAATGTTCAAGATCCGTCCCCATCCATTTTCCTTCATATATGGAATTGCAGCTCTTGAAGTTCGAATGAAGCTTAATAGATTTAGTTCAAACGCATTTTGCCAATCATTATCACTAAAATCCTCAAACCCTCCAGCTGGCGGACCGCCAGCGTTGTTCACTAATACATCGACTGTTCCATGCGTGTCCGCCGCAAACGCCATCAATCGATTGATCTCATCTGCGTTTGTCATATCACAAACGATCCAGGTAACCTGCTCATTCCCTGTCTCTTCGCTGATTTCTTCGCATGCTTTTTTAAGCTCATCTTCACTTCGACTTGAAAGGATCACATGTGCCCCTTCTTGTGCAAATGCCCGTGCTGAAGCTTTTCCAAGCCCCTTGCTTGCAGCTGTTACGACGACCGTTTTTCCTTTTAGATTGAGATCCATCTTATACACTCCATTCCAAATGACATTTTCTACTATTCTACCACTCTCTAACAAGTCTTGTTATGCTACACTATTGAAAACGTTACCAAATAAAGGAGATGATTTCATTCATGAACACCCTTTTCGTCGCCGGCCACTCCAAACTCCCAACCGGCATGGCTGCTAACAACATTTCAGACACCTTAACCCTCACACTTGAAGTCGATAAAAAGTATGGCGTGATCGTCGATGCCTCCTGTACCCTTGCAACAGAACACAGCAAACAGTTCGTCAAACAATTACTAAAAGGCTTCAGTTTAAAAGATGGCATATCAGAACCTCTTCATCAATTAAAAGAAGGCTATCTTGGAAAAGCAGGGAACGCGCTAGCTGCTGCGCTTAAGGATGCCCACAAGCAGTACGAGATGCATCCTGAACCAATCAACACATAGAAATAGAAGAGGTAGAGGACAAAAAAAGTTGTCCTCTACCTCTTTTAAAACTCGATGCCATTATCCTGAGTCAGTTCATCGTTTAAAATCCCAATTCCTTTTATCTTTTCGTCTTTTATGATCGGTTCAACAGATGGATTAGAAGGATAGGTTTTCCCATTAAATTTTAGCTGATGGTAACCAGGCTCTATCCCTCCACCCGCTACATACATAACGATGTCCTTCCACCCGTTTGTCATTTCGTTTTGAATGATGATCGGGGTTCTGACTAAGGAAAAACGAGATTTCACTATATACTCTCCATCCTTTTCTTCTAATAACAGGCCACTGCATCCCCCTGTCCCACATACCGTTGGACCGACTAAATAGACAAACGTTTCAGGTATCTGATCATTGTTTAAATCAATTTTATTGTAGAAATAGCGTATGGAGTCTGATCCCTTTTTAAGTCCGAATTCTTTTGCGAATGTTTTTTCAATCGCAGTATCCTTTTTCGTTTCAGATTTCATGTATGTGACTTCGCTTACCGGCCGTTCTGCTTGGACAGAAACAATGCTAGTCGTCAGTAGAATTAATATAAAAAGACCGCTAGCAATCACGCCTATTTTTTTATTCAATTGTTTCACCCAATTTCTACAATATGCTCTTAGTCTGTCCCACCTAAAAAAACTCATTAGAAAAATGAACTTTTCTTTCCTTTTAATTGTATAAATATGTGAAAATATAGAAATGAAAGGTGTGAAATACATGGCGATTGGGTGGATCATGGGGTTAGTGATGGCAGGAGTTCTCGGAACCGTTTTTGCAGTTTTAATCGCAACGCTTCAAAAACATGTACACAAAACAAATGGAAAAATCGACTTTCAAAAGACCACGCTTTATTTCTATTGGTCACGCTGGGATTATGTCATGATTGCGTCCTCAGCTTATTCTTTCATATGTATTACAGGACTATTTATCTTTCTCATTAAAGGAGAAAACATTGAAAATCCCTTCGTACAGTTTTTTTTGCATCAGACGTTTGTCTTCCCACTACTTACGTTTCTCTGGTTTATTTTCCGTCTTGCCTACACGTATAAAGGCATAAAAGAGCGCTGGCCGAATGAATTTTAACGAACACAACTCGATTCCTCTTGAGAAATCATTGTCTATGACATTCGAAACCATTTATCTCACTCACAAAGATTCTCTCTACCGTTTTTTGTATCGTTACACTCGTGATGAACAACTCAGTATCGATCTTGTGCAGGATACTTTCGTGAAATTCCATAAATTCCAGGATCGGTATGACGTCACGCGTGCCTCTCTAAAAACGTACCTTTTTAAAATAGGTTATCAGCTCATGATTAACAAATTGAAACGAAGAGCAAAATGGCAATCACTTCTCCCTTTTCTAGTAAAAAAAGAAGCAGTCTTTCCTTCTGATACCGTAGAAAAAATGACGATTCAATGGGCTCTAAAGCAGCTACCTGAGAAGCAGAGAGCGGTTATTCTACTAATCTATTACCACGACATGACACAACAAGACGTTGCAAGCATCCTAGACATTCCCGTTGGAACGGTAAAGTCCAGGTTAGCGACAGCCATTAAACGGTTAAGACATTTATTGGAGGGAGAAAACGATGAAATCACACCATAACCACTCACTACCGAAAGAACTCCGAGACCAACTCGATCAGTACACCGTCGATGTTCCTCCGCTTTCCTTACAGAAGAAAAAGGCAGACCGTGTGGCGGATTTTGTGTGCGCCCCCGTACAAAATCCCTTGGAACATCATGCCTTAACACCAGAGCTGTTGTTAAAAATTCAATTAGCTCCAATTGCCCTTACGATTGGTCTTTCAGCAGGCATACTGTTTTTCATGTAGAGACAATTCATAAAGGACCTCATTCAGGTCCTTTATACTCCATCAGCCATCCCGCAACAAAAATGACATAACGTCATCAACTCTCTGAGAGAATGACTCATAGTGATGTTCCCCATTCTTTATCACCTTAAATTCAACGCTCGCTCCCATTTTTTCTAACGTCTCATAAATTCGTTCATTTGAAGTTAAAAACGCATGATCAATTCTTTCATCACCTGATTCCTTATCACCACAGTCCAAATAGAGATGACCAACACGATCAACTTCTAAGATAAACTCCTCCAACTTCTCTTGATTGCGAAAAAAAGCAGAAGAAAGCCCTACTCCTCTAGTAAACACATTTGGGTAACGACATAGGGCATAAACTGTTAGCAATCCCCCAAGAGAAATACCAGCCATATAAGTTGAGGCACCCTTGGTTCGGTACGTAGCATCCATCAATGGTTTTAGATCTTTGACAATAAAATCGAGATATTCCCGCCCCTTTGCTTCCTGAGAAGCGCTTTTTCCTGTCAGCTCCTCACTCAGCTTTCCTGGAGCCCATAGGCGATATTCCTCCATCCGGTTAGCACCTGAATCAATTCCAACAACAATAAGTGGTAAATGGTTTTTCTCAAGATAGTCCTTCATTCGTAATGACCTTCCGCCTACGGCTTCCCGATCTTCAAACACATTTTGTCCATCATGCATATAGAGAACAGGATAGCTCTCTTTAGATACTTGATAACCTTCTGGTAAATAAATTCGAATCGATCTTTCTTCATCAAACACGGAAACCCAATATTTCTTTATTATGAACACGTTCCATCCCCTCCACCTTAAAAAGGACTATTCTAGCCCTCTCCCATATTTTCCTTTATATAAAAATATGCCATCGAGCTCCTCGATGGCTTACAAATTACGATAAAGATATTGTTTTTCTAGTAAACGATGGCACTTTTCCTGCGATCACCTCTCCAATCTCCAATGATGCTGTTGCAGCAGGAGACGGGGCGTTACAAACATGAAGGGACCTATTCCCTGGAATGATAAAAAAATCATCCACAAGCTGACCGTTCTTCAAGAGTGCCTGTGCTCTTACGCCTGAGTGTGTCGGTATAACGTCTTGGTCTTGAATTTCTGGAACAAGTCGCTGAAGACTTCTCACAAATGATTTTTTGTGAAACGACCGACCCATTTCCTTAAGTCCTTCTTTTAGATTTCCTCCTGCCATTTTCCAAAAACCATCAAAGCCAAGAACGTCAAGTGCATCTTTGGCATTAAACGAAAGTTTATGATAGCCTTCACGCTTTAAGCTAAGTACTGCATTTGGTCCTGCGTGAATGGTTCCATCCATCATGCGGGTAAGGTGGACGCCCAGAAACGGAAAGTCAGGATTCGGCACGGGGTAGATTAAGTTTTTCACCAGGTAGCTTTTCTCTTTCTTTAACTCAAAATATTCCCCTCTAAATGGCACAATTTTAAGATCGGTATAAATATTGGCGAGACGGGCCATTCGGTCGCTATGCAAACCAGCGCAATTAATCAGATATCGGGATTTAAATGTTCCCCTGGATGTATCAATGATTGCTTCATCCTTATTTTCTTCTATGTTTGTTACTTTTGTTCCAGAAAACAAGTGAGCACCTTGGTTCTCTAGAATTTCTGCTAATTTTTTCGTCACTTTTCGATAGTCAACAATGCCTGTCGAGGGAACACGAATTCCTTCAACGCCTTTCACATGTGGTTCAATGTCCAAAAGTGCCTCTTTTGTAAGCTTCTGAACATGAAGGCCATTCTCTATCCCCCGCTCGTACAAATGATTTAAATTTGCCTTTTCCGCATCATCAACTGCTACGATGACCTTTCCACACACTTCATGCGCAATGGCGTTTTCCTCACAAAAACGAACCATTGATTCACTGCCCTGTTTGGCTAAGATTGCCTTCAAGCTTCCTGGCTTGTAATAAATACCTGAATGAATCACGCCACTATTTCTGCCTGTTTGATGACTTGCCCATTCGTTTTCTTTCTCCACTACTGCAAGAGTAGCGTGAGGATAGCGCTTTTGAATCGAAAGCGCTGTGGATAAGCCAACGATCCCTCCTCCAATCACGAGATAATCATACATGTCGCTACCTCCCATTCCAATTAAGCAAATCGCCCACGCTGACGTAAAAGCTCTCTATGCAATCCAGTGTTTTCTTCAAACGCTTCTCTTCCATGAAGCCAAAACCGGTTGTTTAACATAATCAATTCTCCCGCCGGAAGCTCAAGTCCTTTTGTTGCAGACGAATTCTCCATCGAATGTGATAGCTCCTGTAAATACATGGCCTGTTCCCTATTTTCTGGATGAACGAACTGATCAATAAAACAGATGCAAGGTTCATTGTTTTGTTCATAGAATGTTGTTCGGAACACTTCCTTCACCACATTTTTGCTTGGTGGGGCCTTATAGATCAATCGCTGTGATGCCATCGGATGCTGATAGAATCGCTCAAGCTCTTCCCAATCATCGAGATGAAGAAGTCGTGAGCGTCCCCCTACCGCATTTTGCTCGTCAAATTTCATCATCAACAACCAATCAGTTGCTTCATCCACATACGTTCCATCCGTATGAAGCGTAAAAAGACGATACGCCTGACGAAGATAGGAATCACTCGTATCCGTATGTTTCACTGAAAAACGCGCGTAATAGTTTCCTGACATGGCGTCGAAATTAGGAATCCCAATAAGATGAGAAAAAGCCGTTGAAAATTTCACATAGTCCTCTGGATCAGTCGTTTGCTTGTTCACTCCAACGGTAAATCCACCCGTCTTTCGGTCATGAAGAATCGCTCGAACTGTTTTTTGAAAGTTTTCATCTAGAAGCCGTGATAGCTTCTCTGTCAGAATAAAACGCATGTAAGGAATATATTCTAGCTGCTGACTGCTAATCTCACGAACATCTTCAAAAAAGCGGCTGATGACCTCTTGTTCTAGCTCCACTACGTAGAGGCGATCATGAGCACCACTCGGTTTAATCTCATACCCCTTGCCCTTCTTCCCACTTCTTGCATCCTGCTTCGTACTTGTAAGTTCCATTGCACACATCTCTCCTTTAGATTGTTAGTAGAATGACAAGAAAAACAAAAAAGCCAGCACACTTCTCCCGTCCTCCGAGAAAAATATACTGGCTTTAAACTGCGTACGAAACTCCGGCAAGAGTTTTAACAGTTTTATCAGTTATTGTGATTGTTATCATTCAGTCGATGCCCTACTGTCCTGATTTTGAAAGGGGATGCCTCTCTAAAGGGAAGTATAAGGTATTTTCTTCACCTTACAATAAATTGAATTTTTAGTCAAATAAAAAACCGTATTCACCTTAAACGAAATATGTTAATATGAATATAAATATAAAATATTCATATATTCACAAGGAGGGGTTTTACACATGGCACGAGGTTTTTCTGAACAGGAATTAAGAGAGATTCGTCAACAACTAATTGATGAAGCAAAAGAGCAGTACCAAACAAAAGGATTTAAGACCGGGATCAAAGACGTAACGGATGCAATCGGAATCGCTCCTGGATCATTTTATAAATTTTTCACTTCTAAAGAAGAGCTTATTTTTACCATTCTCGAGAATGAAGAAGCGTCAATTAAAGCAACCTTGTTGAATGAATTCGAGCAAGTTACATCACCAGACGAGATTGCTTCTTTCTTATTAAGAGGGATTGAGCTAGCCAGTGATAACCCTTTTATTGAGCTCATGATGTCGCCTACTCAAATGAGCGCACTTTCTCGCAAAATACCTAAGGAACAATTTGATCGTCATATGAGACAAGACCAGTTTTCAATTGAGAAGATCCTTCCCATTCAAAATCATCCTAAAAAGAAGACGATTAGTAGTGCGATACGGGCATTCTTTCTTCTGACGATGCATAAGAGGGAAATTGGGAAGGACGAGTTTCAAGACACGCTTCATTTTTATGCAAGGGCACTAGCACATGAAATACTAAGGGAGGATTAGGAAATGATTAAGGTCAATCAACTAAGTTATCGTTATCCACGTTCTCACCATCAAACCTTAACTGAACTCCATTTTACTGTTCCAAAGGGAGAAATTTTCGGCTTTCTTGGACCCTCTGGAGCTGGAAAGAGTACAATCCAAAAGATCTTGATTGGTTTAATCAAAGACTACCAGGGCTCTGCAACCGTCAATGGCTATGAAATCCGCGAGACGACTTCTGATTTCTATGAACAAATTGGAGTGGCATTTGAATTTCCAAATTTTTATTCCAAGTTTACTGCGATTGAGAATTTGAAACTATTCTCCAAATTTTATAAAAGAAAAGGCCAGGAACCGCTTAAACTTCTAAATCACGTTGGTCTTGAGAACGCTGCTCACATGAAAGCATCCGCTTTATCGAAAGGCATGAAGATGCGCTTAAACTTCGTTAGAGCGCTTCTCCATGATCCAGCTATTCTTTTTCTCGATGAGCCTACGTCTGGTCTTGACCCTACGAATGCACGCATGATAATTGATTACATTTTGGATTTAAAGCAACAGGGAAAAACGATCATCATCACGACGCATAACATGCACATTGCTGAGGAGATCTGTGATCGCGTGGCGTTTATTGTGGAAGGAAAAGTAAAATTAATTGATTCTCCCCAAAAGCTTATGAGCGAGCGAAGCAAAAAGACGTTACACCTTACTTTCCATAAAGAATCTGGTGGAATGTCATCACTCACACTTCCAACTACAAATCTAGCTCGCAACCAACAATTTATGGAGATTATACAAAGTGATCGACTGATATCGATGTATACGGAGGAAGCAACCCTTGAAGATATTTTCATTGATGTAACAGGGAGGGAACTGGTGTGAGGATCGTGGCACAGATAAAGACAGATATTGCTTTTCAAATCAAACATGGTTTCTATCTTGCTTATTTTATAATCGCTATTATTTATATTATTTTTCTTAGATTCATCCCATTAGCCTGGAAAGAAACTGGCGCTGTCATCCTTATATTCTCTGATTGTTCTTTTCTAGGATCTTTTTTCATCGGTGGCATCATCCTTCTTGAAAAAGACCAGGGAATGATTGATCAACTCCTTATTAGTCCACTAAGGATATCTGAATATATCCTTAGCAAGGCGTTATCTCTTTCTTGCCTTGCCACTTCAGCAAGCTTTGTTATTTTATTTGCAAGCTTTGGGCCCCTGCTTCATTATCCGTCTATCCTTTTAGCCGTATTTGGCTGCTCCTTATTTGCAACGTTTCTTGGGATGACGATTGCCATTAACGTGAAATCTGTTAACCAGTACTTGCTCATCACACCTTTGTTCGTACCAATCTTTTTTCTCCCGCTCGCAAACTACTTTTCCATGCCAGCAGCCCCAACATTTCTCGAGTGGACACCCGGCTATAGTACGCTTGAATTGATTGGAAGTGGTTTTCACACGATTTCCTATCCAGCAGTTCATTTAATGGTTTTATTTAGTTGGATTTTTCTTTTCTTCTTTATGACCAACAATCACTATGAACGTACTTTTTATAAGAAAGCAGGTGTCTAATTTGACGCGTATTCTCTTTCTCTTAACTTATGATTTAAGATCAATTCAGAAAGACTTGATGACGATAATCGCCATGCTCGCCCCGATTCTAATGGCGCTATTCTTTCGATTTGTTACACCTATTTTAGATAATATGTTTTTCGAAGGAACATCCTTTACTTCACATGATCAAAACCTGGTCATCGGTTTGCTTCTACTACTCTCAACACCTGTCATGATTGGGATCATGAGTGGATTTATTCTTCTCGATGAAAAAGATGAAGGCGTCGCCATGTCGATCGCCGTTACACCATTTCAATTAAAAGGATATTTACTCTATCGCCTTACTTTGCCAATGCTCATTAGTCTAATACTCGCTTTTCCGGTACTCTTGATTGGAGGGTTTACAGAAATCTTAACGTTACGGCTTCTGCCTTTTTTATTGCTAATCTTATTGGAAATCCCCATTATCGGACTCTTCATGGCAAGTATTGCGGAAAATAAGGTAGAAGGTTTAGCAGTAGCAAAGGTGGTCAGTATCCTCCTCGCCATTCCACTTGCTCTTTACTTCATTGATCATCCAGCCCTCATGCTTGCCGGAATCTTTCCTCCTTACTGGCCACTGAAAGGATATCTTCTTACCTTAAATGGATGGAACCTTTCCGCTTCCCTCTTTCTTTTCATAGGAATACTTTATCATCTTCTCATGCTCCACTATTTCTTAAAACGATATGAGCGATCGATGTGATAGGAAGTTCTCACTTCCTATCATTCTTTTTGTTTCTTAACGTGCATCTTCAATATCCCTGTAGGACCTTTCTGATTTAACAAAATCATTTGCTCAGCCATCTCTTTCGGTGTGTAAGGCATGTCATTTTCAAGCCACCAGGAAATCATACCTGTATAAGCAGATGCAATATAGCTTGCAATCACTTCACTTGGTAATGGCAGAGGGTCAAACCTCCCCTTCGCAATACGATTGTCATAGAAATCAAAGAAGAAGCTGCGCATATGATCAAGAAAATTCGGCATTCCTTTTTTAATTAACATCACGTGAAAAAACTTATCGTATTCGGCAATGCTTGAGAAAATGTGCTCTGCAATATATCGCTGCAAATCATCAATTGGCAAATTGCCAGGTGGGATCGTCAGCGCCTCGCCAAAAAGCTGCCTCAGCATTTCATCAACTGTTTGAAGTAGTAACTCTTCTTTATCCTGATAATGCAAATAAAAAGTAGCGCGGTTAACAGTGGCTTCTTTAGTAATATCGGCAATTGTAATTTTCTCATATTCTTTTACAGCCATTAGGTGGATAAACGCATCCTGTAAGAGTTTTCGCGTTCGCGTAACGCGCGGGTCTTCCTTCCCTCTCATAAGAAATCTCCTCCAAATTAATCTTTTTCTCAACAAATTGTTATGACTTGTCGTTTAGACATCACTTCTCGAAAACTTGATTATTGCTCAATTTCATGACTCTGTTACAATATTTTACGACACTTGTTGTATAAATAACAACCGTTGTTCTTTTTTGAACGATTTTTATAGGAGGTTAAATGGAATGAATGAGAAGAAATTTACAAAAGCCCGTTGGATTACCATTGCAGCAACCTTTCTTGCTTTTATGGGAATCGGGATTGTTGATCCAATCCTTCCAACGATTGCCGAGCAGATTGGGGCAAACCACTGGCAAGTCGAAATGCTGTTTACTGCCTACATTTTAACAATGGCCATTATGATGATTCCTGCAGGTATTTTCGCAAGTCGCTTTGGCGATAAGCGCATGATGGTATTTGGCTTGTGTATCGTGACCGTCTTTGCGCTCCTCTGTGCGCTTTCAAACGGAATCGCAAGCCTCTCTATTTTTAGAGCCGGTTGGGGCTTCGGTAACTCAATGTTCTTTGCTACTGCGATGACATTGTTAATCGCCTTATCAAAAGACCCCCAAAAAGCTGTCGGCTATTATGAAGCCGCTATTGGGTTAGGTATGGCAGGCGGACCACTTGTAGGTGGGATTCTTGGTGGCTATTCATGGAGATTCCCATTCTTCGCTACATCTGTATTAATTCTAGCTGCTTTCTGCCTTGTACTCTTTTTTGTGTTTGAGCCTAACGGAAAACAAAAACGAAAGCCTGTTGGCATGCATGAATTAAAAGGATTGTTTTCTTACAAACCTTTTGTGACATCTGCTCTAGCGGCGATGCTTTATTACTATGGTTTCTTCGTCGTTCTAGCTTATACACCGCTTATTATCGGACTTGGTGCCATTCAAATTGGATTTGTATTCTTTGGTTGGGGCCTCATGCTCGCGTATGGTTCAGCGATTTTAAGTCACCAGCTTGAGAAAAAGTTCTTACCGAAGAAAATCTTGCCGTATAGCTTACTAACGTTTGCTGTGTTACTTGGACTACTCTTTGTCGTTCCATCAACACCGTTACTCATCACACTTGTCATCCTATCAGGGCTTGCTTCTGGGCTAAACAACGCCTTGTTTACAAGCTACGTCATGGAAGTTTCTCCATACGAACGAAGCATCACTTCTGGGGGATATAACTTCCTTCGCTGGCTTGGTGCAGCCATTGCTCCTGTCTTATCAGGATTAATTGGTCAGAGTGTTTCTGCCCATGCGCCGTTCCTTGTGGCAGCCGTACTTAGTGTGGGGGGCATTGGTCTCATGGTGATGAAACCGAAACCTGCGACAATTGAAAGCGAAATGAGTGCATAAAGAGGCTGGGACATAACTAGCCTGAAATCGATAAAAAGGTTCCGTTCATCGTTTTTGATGAACGGAACCTTTTTTGTTTGGTTATTCCTAAGATTATTGGATCACTCCGCACTCATAGCGGTATACTTTCTCATGTTCACCGCCATGAGCGCAAAGCCCATTTCATTTTTGACCTTCTCTTTGCCCCTTACGGACATCCGAGTGAAACCCAAAATAGCCTTCAGAAATCCAAAAACTGGCTCTACATCGATTTTCCGTTGACCGTAGATTTCACCTGTTTTTTCATCCGAAAGCAGCTGTTGAATCATATTCTT
>NZ_JAQQWU010000009.1 GCF_028610625.1 Guptibacillus spartinae | reverse complement strand
CCGCTAAGATCAGGGAGCAAGCTCCCATCTCTTCGCTCGACTTGCATGTATTAGGCACGCCGCCAGCGTTCGTCCTGAGCCAGGATCAAACTCTCCGATAGAAAGCTTAATCTAGCTTTTAAAACATTTTGTTTCCGTAGAAACAACTACTTACATGGCGTTTCGTTCAGTTTTCAAAGAGCAATTTGTTTCTTTCAATGTCGTTTTCAGCGACTTTATTAATGTACCACATTAACTCGTTCAGCGTCAACAACTTTTTAAAAGTTTTTTCGTTGGCGTCGCAATCTCTCGCGGCGACAAGTAATAATATACCACGGAGAAAAAACAGAGTCAACCCCTTTTTGATATTTTTTCTCCGCTTATGACATTCATTCGATTGCGCTGTATTCTCTAATAAAGATCCCAGACCCTTTTGTTTCGCTTCTATGCACTTCAACTAGACCTTTTTCGATCATATATTCTAACAGTGCACCAAGATCTATACCATATTCTTTAAGCTGTTCTTCTTCCATTAATTCCTGATACGTCCATGCAGTATTACGTTCATTCATAACTTTTCTAATATGAACAGTCGCATTTTTTGATTTTGATGATAATGAGAAGTCATTAGCAAGAAGCAATAATTCTAAGCGTTTATCAAGTGGGTCTTCTCCAGATAAAAGCTCAGTATAAAGCTTGAAGATTTCAGGTTCTATATGTTTCACCTGATTCCAAACTGTAATCTCTGGATGGAATCCATGCTCAATAACAGATAAACGAGCAAGGTGATGCAAAGCGTGAAGAATAAAATTATAGGCATCCATGTATTGCCTTGAAGCAAACAACTCTTTTCCTTCAGTATAGCGACGAATTAACCTTGCGAACTCAACGCCAATTTTCCTAGAGCGTTCTTCATAAGGAAAATCTCTAATCCTCTCTTTTAAGCCAGCAATATATTCGTTACGATCAAATATAATTTTCCCATTAACAAGCCAAGCCACAAGGCGACGGTGGCTACCTAATAACAACCATTCGTTAACTTGTTCTTCTGAAACGACGTGCATCGCTGCTTTCTTTCCTTCAAAATCATAATGCTTCACGAACCACGGCTTTTCATTATTTTGGACGATAATCAATAGTACAACATCAAAATTATCTGTAAGCGGATGAAATGGCTTCGTTTTTTCAATAACCAGTACACCGAGAGTTCCAGGGTGACTTGCTCTCTCTTGATAAATCGGCCTTAAAAGATTTTCCATTATTCGGTCCTCCAGAAGTACTTATACTTTTACTAGATCTTTTTTCTATTGCTTATTATCTTAAGTATTCAACAGACCATATTATAAATCCTGTCGAAAATTAAGCAATCCCTGAATTTGAACTTTCACTAACTTTCACTAAGATATCGAGTTCTGCATGGATAAGAAACGAAATTAGGAGTCATTTTTTTAATTGACTTTCCCTTATAAGGAAAGTGCTTACAAACATTGCTTGTGCTATAATGAGGTCCAGGAGGGACATGCAATGCAATTAAAGTATACTAATAAGATTAATAAAATTCGTACGTTCGCACTAAGTCTCGTATTTATTGGAATTGCGATTATGTATATAGGAATATTCTTCAAGACATCTGTCTTGCTTATGACCATCTTTATGCTCATTGGATTTCTAGCAACAATCGCAAGTGCCGTTGTCTATTTTTGGATTGGCATGCTTTCGACAAGAGCGATACAGGTAGTCTGTCCAAATTGTGAAAAACCAACGAAAGTTCTCGGACGTGTAGATGCTTGTATGCATTGCAAACAGCCGTTAACAATGGACCCTAACTTGGACGGGAAAGAATTCAACGAAAAATATAATGTAAAAAGAGCTCAAAAAAGAACGCAATAAAAAAAGCTTCCGTCATATAAGTGGCGGAAGCTTTTTCAAATTAATGTTTGCTTTTTTGGCAATCTGGACACTTCCCGTAAATCTCCATTCTATGATCGCCGACTCGGAAGCCTGTTACCTGTTCCGCAAGCGTTTCTACTTCGTCCAATCCCGGATAATGAAAGTCTACAATCTTACCACAATCATCACAAATAATATGATAATGATCTGTAGTAACACAATCAAATCGGCTGGAAGCATCTCCGTACGTTAATTCCTTTACCAGTCCAATTTCCTTAAATACTCTTAGGTTATTATAAACAGTTGCTACACTCATATTAGGAAATTTTCCTTCAAGAGACTTATATATTTCATCTGCTGTAGGATGTGACATGGACTGGATTAAATGCTCCAGAATGGCATGACGCTGCGGGGTAATACGCACTCCTGAATTTTTCATTGCATCAATTGCTTCATGCAGTTTTTCTTCAGCCATTCGTCATGCACCTCGCTTTCAACAAGCATTATTACTTTGTAATGTTTATAATTAGTGTACATGGTAAGTACGGGTTTTGTCAATAACTGCAAGCCTACAAGGGGTTTGTTACTTTTGTTCCTCGTGAAGAACTGACTCATTTTCCCCCATGTGATAGTTAATATAACGCGCCGCAACAAATAAGAAATCAGATAGACGATTTAAAAAAGAGAGAACAAGTGGATTTACTTCCTCAACCATCGTTGTGAGACGTTCAGCACGTCTCACAACCGTACGAGCAACATGCAAACAAGCCCCCGCTGAGTGACCCCCTGGTAAAATAAAGTTACGCAAAGGATCAAGTTGCTGCTCCCAGGCGTCTATTTGCATTTCCATTTCATTAATATGCGTTTCCTCAATTGTCCATCCTACTTTTTTTCCTTTCGGAGTTGCAAGCTCTGCCCCAACATGAAAGAGCCATGTTTGTATTTTATGAAAAATCGTCTGCCACTGCTCTTTGCCTTCAAAGTGAGATGCACCGACATAACTCAATGCAAGTCCAATCTGAGAGTTCGCTTCATCACACGTTCCATATGCCTCTACTCGAAGATCGCTTTTAGCTACCCTTTGCCCATAAATGAGAGAGGTTTCTCCTTTATCACCTGTCTTCGTATAAATTTTCACTATTAATACCCCCTATCCGGATCAATAACATTCTTAAAATCATTCGTTTTATTTTGATAGTGAACTAAGTTATCCTCAAAAATCGCGATTGCTCTAGGTTGATAGTTGTCAGAGATCGCTGAATGGTGTGGCGTAACCGTTACATTGTCCATCCCCCAAAATGGGTGAGACGAATTCAATGGTTCGTTTTTAAATACATCCAACACAGCGTGAGCAATTTGATTCTCATGTAATGCATTCAGAAGATCCTGTTCTTTTACAGTATCTCCTCTGCCAATGTTAATAAATACGCTTGATTGTTTCATGGCCGAAAAGTGTTCCTTTTTAAAATAATTAACCGTTTCGCTCGTACTAGGTAGTACGCTAATCACGTAGTCACATTTCGGGAGCATGGATAGAAGGTCATCTTTTTTATAAATTTCATCAAAATGCTTTACATCACGTCCTGATCGATTGACCCCTAGCGTTTTTATCCGAAAGGCTTTCACTACTCTTGCAATCTCACTTCCAATTGCGCCGGTTCCAATTATTCCGATAGTGCTCCCAGTGATTTCACGTATCGGCGTTTTTTTCTTCCATACTTTCGACGCTTCATTTGCGAGTACTTGCTTCGTGTCCCTTGCAACTTGAAGCATAACGGAGATGGTGTACTCCGCCATAGGAATGCGGTGAATTCCTCTCGCATTTGTAAGAAGGATCCCTCTTTCTTTAATCGCTTGTAACGGCATACGTTCGAGCCCTGCTGAAAGGACCATAATCCATTTTAACTGGGAAGCTCTCTGAATATGATCATCGTTCAAATCTTCCCCATATGTAAGAAGAACTTCAGCTTCGGAAAGATACGGTTCTGCTTCTTCCATTGATGAAAAGAACTGAAATGTGAGCTCTGGATAGTTTTCTGTTAAGCGATCTTTAATTCCAGTTCTAAGTTTACCAGTAGATAGTACCTTCATCTTTTCAACCCTTTCATGAGTTACTCTAATCTAATTAGAGTATAGCTGAATAAGCTGCTTCATTTAAATAAAAGCTCTTTATGGTAATAAAAAAGAGCGCCGGAAGCGCCCTCAACTGAAGATATGATCTACTATACTCTATGTACAAAAATCTAAGGAGTATAGCCAAGTGCCCTGTAGACAAACGTTTAAGATAAGTTTTCTTTAATATAGCTTAATGCGGACTCCACATGATCCTTCACACGGACTTTGCGCCACTCTTTGACAAGATTTCCTTCTTTATCAATAACAAATGTGGAACGTACAATGCCCATATATTCTTTCCCGAAATTTTTCTTCAACTGCCATACATCATATGCCTCTGCCGCAGAATGATCCTCATCTGCAAGTAAAAGAAACGGAAGATCATACTTATCAATGAATTTTTTATGTTTTTCCACGGGATCAGGACTTACTCCCAAAATGACCGTATCCAGTTCTTCAAATCCTTCAATGTGATCACGAAAATCACATGCCTCCGTCGTACATCCAGGGGTCATATCTTTAGGATAGAAATAAAGCACAACATTTTTTCCTTTGTAGTCGGAAAGAGATACAGTTTCTCCTGTGCTTGCTTCTAATTTAAAATCAGGAGCTTTTTCGCCAATTTCAACACTCATTGTTACGCCTCCTTTGATCATCTTAAGGTAAGCGTAACGAAATTCAGACGAACTTACAACTTTGTACTTTCGCGATAATCAACAATTGTAGTGACAAAAAACGCAGCCGGCATTAAATAACCAATTAAGGCTTCAATGATCGCAATCCATCTCCCTATTCCAATTGGCGTAAGATCCCCATAACCAACCGATAGAAGTGTGACTGCACTGAAATATAGTACAGACTGCACTCTTGAAAGAGGAGTTAACGACATATTAGCCAAATCCACTTGTCCTTCTTGCAGAACAGGAACATCAAGAATAATGAGACTTAAATACATACTTCCAAAAGCAATAATCATCGTTAAGTAAACAAGGAATAGAAGAAACATTTTATAAACAGAAAGAAGACTTCCAGGCACTCTCGTTCTTTTCATAAGAGCAACCATACTTCTCCCTACACTAATAAAAGCAAAAACAATGGCACAAGTAATCAATAAGAGCATTAGAAAACACCTCATAATAGGTTTATGAGGCGTTTGTTCATTTTAGGACGAACTATTTTGATACGAGTGTCGTGTAGACAACCATCCGTTCCTCGTGGGTTCCTGCATCTCGATTAAATGACCCTGTACAAGTAATTAAATTAAGACCTGGTTTAGATCTTGTTCCAAATACTTTCTCGAGTGGCGCTTTATTTCTAGGATAAGACTCAACAGCATCCACTTCGAAATCATACGCTAATCCATGTTCATCCGTAACTGTAACGAGATCTCCAGCTTTTAAATCACCAAGGCGAAAGAATACCGATGGTCCAGTTTTGTTATCAACGTGACCGGCAAGAACCGCATTTCCTCTTTCACCAGGTTTCGCTCCAGGCTGATACCACCCAACGTTACGATCATCCTTTGGTACGTCCATTTGCCCATCTGGTAATTGGCCAACATGCTCCACTTGTGCATCTACATGAATAGCTGGAATAGATAATTGAGCTGGAATGATCCCTGCAATAGCAGGTTCAACGGATTCTTTACTCTTAAATGAAGAAGATACTGTTAAGTCTGGAGCAGAAATCAGTTGTGTGTCTTCAGTATTAGGTATACTTTCTTTCATATCATCTGATTGATTAGAAGAAGAGGAGCAGCCTGCCACTGCTCCTAAAAGTAACATACTTACTAAAAGCTTTTTACACGGCATATGTGCTCCTCCTCCTACTTTGATTTAAGCTGTTTGTTTCTTACGAAGATAGATGCCAGTTCCTGCTACTAGAATGGCTCCACCAAGTAATGCCCATGCAATTGTGTTCGACTGATCCGCTGTACCACCCATACCAGTTTGTGGCATTTCTGAAGGCATATTCGTTGCATCAACCATTGGCCATGCTTCAAGTGTTGGTTCACCTTCTACAAGACCGATCGCATATACCGAATAAACATATCCTTCTTTCAACTCAACGCCAGGAATTTCAAGAACAACATCTTCAGAACCTGCTGGTCGAACTTCTAGATCTACTGTCATTGGATCAACTTCTGCATAATCAGACGACGATTTGAATGCAACATCGGAGAAAAGAACATCTCCATCTTTAACCGCTATATCTACATTAGGTGCATCTGGAGAAGCATGTACCACTCTTACTTTTGCTTTACCTTCAGAAGCTTCCATATCATCATTCAGTGCCCAAAGCGAAATGCTATCAAGTTTACCGACAGCTGCAGCAGAATACTTCATTCCTTCTTCAAGTGTCACGGACTGACTGATAACTGGATCCCCTTCTCCGTTCTCTCCAGCTGGGAATACTTCAATTTCATGATCTCCGGCTGGAAGTGCCATGTAATCTGTTGCCTGCTTATATTCAGCACCTTCGACTACTGCCTCACCATCCACATACACATCAACTGCAGGTGCATCTGGAGAAGCATGGATCACACGTACCATCGCTTCGTGATTATCCGCAAACGCTGTTCCTCCAATAATTCCAAACATCATAACCATTGCAACCGCAGCTGCCATAAACTTCCTAAGCATTCCATCCACTCCCCTTATTGAATTTTTGTTATACTTTTGTATAACCTTTGTTCACTTGTTAATACGACATTTTTTTTGCATTTGGATCACTTTTTTTACACTTTAATTGTTTTTATTTCGAATTCAAGGGAATAGAGCTACTAGCAAAGCTCGGAGGAGGAATTGACGAATGATTAAAGGCAATTATGCGATTGCTTACTGGGATAGTGAAAACGAAGAGCACTTTAAAGTCTTTTGTATTGAAAACCATCAGACGCTTTTACGCATCGCCCGTCGCATAGTCAATGACCAGCAAATTGCCGAAGAGATCGTTCAGGATGTTTATTTAGAAGTTTGGAATAAGAGAAGCCAATTTCAGCCTGATAAAGGAAAGCTTTCCTCATGGGTAAACCAGATTACACGAAACCGAGCTATTGACCGGATTAAGAAAGAACAGCGCAATTTTAAAGAAACAGTTGTTGAAGATCACCAATTGGTCGATAAAGAACTTTATATTCAAGATGACTTGGGAAATAAAGATATGATTAATGGAGCCTTAAATTCTTTGAATACGGAGCAAAAGGAAATTCTTAAGCTCATCTATTTAGAAGGATATAGTCAAGCAGAAGTAGCTTCCAAAAAGAAGATTCCTCTTGGAACAGTGAAAAGTCGCGTGAGGCTTGGCATGAAAAAATTAAAAGAAAAAATCGATTCATCATTATTAGAACCGGTCTAATCATAAACAAAAAGTCCAGAGGGAGATCCCTCTGGACTTTTTAGTTACCTGCGCCCCTATATTTCGTGACGCCAATATTCCACATAAAGATCGCAAATCCAAAAAAGACAGCGCCCATCACTGGTGTAAGAAAAGCATAGCCATACCATTCTTCCCTGCCTAAGAAATAGGCTGACGGATAGACACCAACAAAAGCAAACGGTAAGATCCACGTTAAAACAAACCGTATCACTTTGTTGTAGATATCAACTGGATACCTTCCATAGTTTCCGATGTTGTACATCATTGGCATAATACTTGTTCTGCTATCTGACCAGAAGCTAATACTAGCTAGCAAAATAAAGATTCCTGCGTAGACAAACGCTCCGCCAAGAACCATGAAAAGAAAAACAATTGGATCATACCACGATAAGCTTAAATCAAGGTGACTTCCCGCATAAATCATAACAGCAATACCGGTAAGCACCCCAAACAATGATTCCAGCTCCATTCGCTCTAAAATTATTTGAAACAAACTATGAACCGGTCTTGTTAAGATTCGATCCATCTCCCCTTTAACAATATACCTTTCATTGAAATCCCAAATATTAAAGAAAGCCCCAAAGATGGCAAATGGAACGAGGAAAAATCCATAAATAAAAATAATTTCATCCTTCGACCAGCCGCTCAACATATTTGTATGTCCGAAGACAACCAGAATAAAAATAAGGTTGACTGCCTGAAACAATAAATCAGACATAATTTCCATTAGCATATCGACACGATACGTTAGTCTTGTTTTCATATATTGCGAGACATATAGAAAGAAAATACTACCATGCTTCATCTGTTACCCTCCCTGCACAATCAAGCGTTTTTTGGCAATGACCCATAGCGCTTGAATTGGAAGAATTAAAATAACTGCCCAGACTAGCTGGAAAAGAATTGCTTCCCAAACCGCACTCCCAGTAAAACCTTCTGTAAAAATCATACTTGGAATATAGCTAATAGCTTGAAATGGAAGAAAGTCCATGACATTCTGCGCCCAACCTGGGTAGAAACTAATTGGGAGTAATAATCCTGAGAACAAATCGATGACCACTCGTTTTGCGCGAATCAGTCCATCGTTGTTAAAGAAGAAAAAGGTCATAACACCTGTCAGTAGATTAATTTGAGTATTAACAATAAAACTTAGAATAATGGCAATCACAAAGAACATCCACGTCGAAAATGCAGCCGAAAATTCAATCGGGAAAATAAGACTAACGATAATCATACCAGGAATGGAGAAAAAGCTTAATCTAAAAATCCCTTCCCCCAGTCCTTGCATCGTCTTCATTAGTAGATAGTGATAAGGGCGAATAAATTCTACTGCTACCTTCCCTTCTTTAATCTCCTGAGCAATTTCTCGATCAATATTATTAAAATAGAAAGCTCTTGCCATCCAGGCAACCGCAACATAGGTGGTCATTTGGATAACAGATAGCCCTTCAATTTCCCCTTTTCCACCATATATCGCATTCCATAGAAAGTAGTAAGCACCTATATTAATGCTATAAATTAAAATTCCGCTATAATAGTTCGTCCGATAAGCAAGCATCATTAAGAAGCGGACGCGAATCATTTCAATGTACTTACCCATTACGCATGCCCTCTTCATAGATATTTCGAATAATCTCTTCGGTAGAGATTTCATGAATCTTAATATCCGTAATCCTGTTTGCCGCTACAACTCTCCCAATGACTTCGGAAATAACATGCTCTTCGTTCACTACATTTGCGATCCACACATTCTCTCGATCACCTTTTGTCCATTCTGCTTCAAGTTCCTTCAATAAAGGTTGGAGTTGTTCACCACTAACCTGTTCACCAAACTGAAATTCAATTTGCTTTCCTTCTCCCCAATTGGAACGAAGCTTCGCAAGCTCGCCGTCATAAATAATCTGTCCCTCATCTAACATCACAACGCGATCGCATAATGCTTCTATATCTGTAAGGTCATGAGTCGTAAGTAAGATGGTTGTCTTATACTTTTCATTAATCTCTTTTAAGAAATTACGAATTTTTAACTTTACAAGTACATCAAGCCCAATTGTCGGCTCATCAAGAAATAAAAGCTTCGGGTTATGGAGAAGCGCTGCTGCTAGCTCACACCGCATACGTTGCCCTAACGATAATTTTCTGACTGGCTTATCCAGCAACGGGCCAATATCAAGCGATTCAATCACGTGATTCATATGTTCGTTATACACATCATCCGGCACGTTATAGACTTTCTTAAGCAATCGAAACGATTCTTGTACGGCAATATCCCACCACAATTGAGAACGTTGTCCAAACACAACGCCAATGGAACGGACAAATTTTTCACGTTCTTTATGAGGATCCATACCGTTCACCCGAACAATTCCTGACGTCGGTGTTAAAATACCAGTTAGCATTTTAATACTCGTTGACTTTCCAGCACCATTTTCACCGATATACCCTACCATTTCACCTTCGTTAACCGTAAACGATATATCTTTCACTGCGGAAATCACTTTATAATTACGCGTAAATAAGTCTCGAAACGCTCCTTTTAAGCCTGAGCGGCTTGAATGAGATTTAAAATCTTTACGCAATGACTGCACATCAATAACCTTTTCCATTCGTTATCCTCCTTTTTACACACCAACTTAGTTTACAAGAGCCATTCCTATTAAACAATCATTGCGCTTAAGGGGAAGTGTGAATAGTGTTTCGTTCCGCTCTACTCATGCTACAATGGGGAATGATGAACAAGTATTACTAGGAGGTTAATATGAATTTCACGAAATCAGAACAACACCATAAAGAATCACTTGATATTATGCTAGGTGGCGTAAACAGTCCATCTCGTTCCTACAAAGGGGTCGGTGGTGGCACACCCGTTTTCATGGAAAAAGCGAAAGGACCTTATTTCTGGGATGTAGATGGCAATAAGTACATAGACTATCTTGCTGCCTACGGACCAATTATTACGGGACATGCTCATCCTCACATTACAAAAGCGATTACAAAAGCGGCAGAGAATGGTGTGTTATACGGCACTCCTACCGTTTTAGAGAACCGCTTTGGGGCTATGCTTCAAGATGCCATGCCATCCCTTGAACGAGTTCGATTTGTAAACTCAGGTACAGAAGCTGTGATGACTACCATTCGTGTCGCAAGAGCTTATACGGGTCGCAACAAAATTGTGAAATTCGCTGGTTGCTACCATGGACACTCAGACCTTGTACTAGTGGCTGCTGGTTCTGGACCTGCTACACTTGGAAGTCCTGATTCAGCAGGCGTTCCGAAAAGTATTGCTAGAGAAGTGATTACTGTTCCTTTTAATGACATTGAAGCTTATAAAGAAGCAATGGAGAAATGGGGAGATGAAGTAGCTGGTGTTCTTGTTGAGCCGATTGTTGGTAACTTTGGAATCGTTGAGCCTGAAGAAGGTTTTCTTGAACAGGTCAATGAAATCACTCACCAACATGGTGCTCTCGTAATTTATGATGAAGTCATTACGGCATTCCGCTTTATGTATGGTGGCGCCCAAAACTTACTTGGTGTAGAACCTGATATGACAGCATTAGGAAAAATCATTGGTGGGGGACTTCCAATTGGCGCATATGGCGGTAAGCGCGAGATCATGGAACACGTAGCCCCTCTAGGGCCAGCTTACCAGGCTGGAACAATGGCCGGAAACCCTGCTTCAATCTCTGCAGGTATTGCGTGTCTAGAAGTTCTTCAAGAAGAGGGTGTCTACGATCAGTTAGACAAACTAGGTGAGCGACTAGAAGCTGGTATTCATCGCCATGCCAAAGATGCCGGTATCCAAATTACCATTAATCGTCTTAAAGGCGCTCTCACTGTCTACTTTAATGATGAAAAAGTAGTCAATTATAAACAGGCTGAGGATTCAGATGGTGAGAAATTTGCTCACTTCTTTAAACTGATGTTGAATGAAGGCATTAACCTTGCACCTTCTAAGTACGAGGCGTGGTTCCTTACTACAGAACACACCGAAAAAGACATTGATGAAACGCTTGAAGCCGTGAAACGCGTCTTCCAACAAATGGCTTAATGAAAAAGACAAAGACAGAGTGAAGCACCTTCATTCTGTCTTTTCTACTATCTTTGGTATTATTTAAAATAAGGGTTGCTATCCGATCCATTCCGATGTATAACTAGAACGTCTCACATGTTTAAAAGAGTAAATAGAGGATACTCTCTATACTAAAAGTACTCGACGAAAGGACTTAGAATCGAATGAAGTTTGGTGCCCGTATTTTTAAAACAGGGCTTGCGATTACTCTCGCACTTTATATTGCAACTTGGCTTGGACTCGAACCACCAACCTTTGCTGGTGTAGCTGCATTGTTTGCCATTCAGCCGTCCATTTACAGATCTTATCAAACCATTATTGATCAATTTCAATCAAATATTATCGGAGCCCTACTTGCTGTTGTGCTCGTTTTGCTATTTGGAAATCAGCCAATCGTCATTGGCTTAGGTGCTATCATTATTATCGCCATCAACATTAAATTAAAAATAGAAAGCACCATTCCCCTTGCCATCGTGACTGTTATTTTAATCATGAATGCGCCTCAGGAGGAATTTATCACGTTTGCAGCAAATCGATTTTTAGTGATTATGGTTGGTGTAGTAAGCTCTTTCTTTGTAAACTTAGTTTTCGTCCCACCAAAATATGAAACAAAATTATTCCATAAAATTGTAAGCAATACAGAATACATTTCGCAGTGGATCAGGCTTGCTACTCGAAATGATGCTGAACACAAAGTATTAAAAGAGAACTTAATTAAACTAAAAGAAGACACCGTTAAAAGTGATCAGTATTTTCTTCTTTTTAAAGAAGAGCGTACGTATTTTAAGCGAAGAGATTTTGTGAAAGCTAGAAAGCTCGTTCTGTTCAGACAGATGATTGCTACAACAGAAAAGTCGCTCGCGATTCTAAAAATGCTGGATCAACTTGATGTGAAGATACTCATTATGCCTGATGAAGTTAGAAAGATGATTCAAACTCACCTTGATGAGCTTACAAATTACCATGAACGAATTCATTTGAAATATATCGGAAAAGTGAGAAACCAATCTCCAGAGGAAATGTTAAATACAGTTGGATCTGGGGAAACGACCTTGACCGAACGCTATGTGGACTTATACGAAAATGGTGAATGTAATCGCGAGCTATGGATGACAATCTTCCCACTAATTGGGATGATTATTGACTATCACGATCAACTAGAACACCTTGATTTACTTGTCGATAGTTTCCACTCCTATCATCAGGAAGAAAACGAAGTCGACATTCAAGAACTTCATGCCAAATAAAAAATCAGCCGAATCGGCTGATTTTTTATTTCTTCATTTTAGGATCAAGCGCATCACGAAGACCATCACCTAGTAAGTTAAAGCCAAGAACCGTTAGCATAATCGCAAGTCCCGGAAAAAATACCGTCCATGGTGCCTGGATGATGTACGAGCGAGAATCTGCTAGCATCTTCCCCCATTCAGGCTGTGGCGCCTGTGCTCCAAGACCAAGAAAACTTAGGGCCGCTGCTTCTAGAATGGCGGTTGCAATTGCAAGCGTTCCTTGCACAATAATAGGTGCAAGGGAATTGGGAAGGACATGGTGAAAGATGATTCTTGAATCTTTCATACCAACCGCTCTTGCCGCCATCACATATTCTTCCTGTTTGACACTTAACACTCTAGAGCGAACAAGCCGCCCAAAGTTTGGAATATTAATAATGGCAATTGCGATCAGTGCATTTCTTAATGATGGTCCAAGTACGGCAACTACGGCAATTGCAAGAAGAATACTTGGAAAGGCAAGCATGATATCAAAGATACGTGAGATAATCGTATCTACTAACTTTCCGTAATATCCTGCCACCATACCTAATAAACTTCCGATCGCAGCTGAACCAAGTACAGCAAAAAAGCCAACCCATAAAGAAATACGTGCTCCATAAATAATACGTGATAAGATATCGCGACCGAAATCATCGGTGCCAAACCAGTGACTTGCGGAAGGCGCTTGGAGTCGTTCTCCTAATTTTTGCTCATTAATTCCTTCAGGAGATATCACTCCTGCAAAAATGGCTAAAAGGATAAAAAAGAGTACAATGCCCATACCGACCATTGCTAGTTTATTTCTCCTGAATCCTTTCCAGGCTTCGCGCCATGGCGATAATACTTCTTCGTCTGGTTGTTTCTGAACGTTCACTTGCTTCTGCGGAGCAATTTCAGCCATTTTAGAAGCCCCCCTTAGTTGTATTTAATTCGAGGATCAATTGCAGCATAAAGCAGATCGACAATTAAATTAATAAAAACAAAGATAACTGCAACAATGAGAATACCGGATTGAATGACAGGGTAATCCCTGAAATTGATCGCATCGTAAATATAACGGCCGATTCCTGGCCATCCAAAGATTGTCTCAGTCAAAATGGCCCCCCCTAGAAGTAAGCCCATTTGCAGACCAATAACGGTTAGAACGGGAATAAAAGCATTTTTCAAAGAATGTTTATAAACAACCCAGAACATTTTTGTTCCTTTTGCACGTGCTGTACGAACGAAATCAGATCGCATGACTTCAAGCATACTGGAGCGTGTCATTCGAGCAATAATCGCCATCGGAATGGTACCAAGTGCGATACCTGGTAGAATTAAATGCTTAACTACCTCAACAAATTGATCCATCCTGCCTTGAATAAGGGTATCAATGAGGTAAAGGTGTGTGATGGCATCAACTGGATTTCTTACATTTTCACGACCCGTTGATGGAAGCCAACCAAGTTCAAGTGAAAAGGCCCACTGCTCCATTAACCCAAGCCAGAACACAGGCATCGATACACCAATTAGTGCAAGTACCATAGCAGTGTAATCAAACCAGGAGTTTTGGAACCATGCGCTAATAATCCCTGCATTAACGCCAATAAAAATCGCAATGACCATCGCCACAAGTGATAATTCTAACGTAGCAGCAAGATATGGCCAAATCTCTCCACTAATATCTGAACTTGTTCGAAGAGAAGTGCCTAAATCACCTGTAAACAAATTTTTAATATAATCAATATATTGTAGATACCATGGCTGATCGAGACCAAGCTGTTTGGTTAAACTCTTGATCGCCTCTTCTGTTGCCTGTTGTCCTAAAATGACCTGGGCTGGGTCACCAGGAATTGCTCGAATCATAAAAAATACGATTAGCGTCATCCCAAACAATACCGGGATAAGCATCAGCAGTCGTCTAACTGTATAAGCAAGCATCTACTCACCTCTTCCATCTGTAAAAGATCATTTTGTACAAATATGTATGTAATGTTAGGAAGAATAAAAGGGGAGTGCATCACTCCCCCTTCTTTTCCTATTGAAGCGTTACTTTTGTAAGCTTGTCGGAACCAGTTGGATGCGGAGAGAATCCTTTGATTGTGCTCGAACCGCCAAGTGCTGGCTTAGAGTGTACAAGTGGAATCCACGGTGCATCTTCATGGATAATTTCTTGTGCTTCTGCATAAAGCTTATTGCGTTCTTCTTCATCTGGAGTTGACTGTGCTTCAATTAGAAGATCATGAAGTTCCTGATTTTCATAGTACGTATAGTTGTTGCTTCCAATGTTATCTTGATCAAGAAGGACGTATAGGAAGTTATCGGCGTCACCGTTATCACCAGTCCATCCTAATAAGAAGCTATCAGCTTCACCATTACGCGCTTTTTCAAGATAAGTTGCCCACTCGTATGATTTGATTTCAGCATCTACGCCAATTTCAGCGAAGCTTTTCTGAAGAACTTCTGCTACTTTTTGACCATCTGGCATGTACGGACGTGGAACAGGCATAGCCCATAGCTCCATCTCAAATCCATCTTCATAGCCTGCTTCTTTTAGAAGTTCCTTCGCTTTATCAAGATCATACTCATAAGGTTCAATTTCATCATTATACCCACCGATTACCGGAGGCATTGGGTTTTTCGCTGGTTCCGCTTGCCCAGCATAGAAAGAATCGATAAGCGCTTGCTTGTCCACTGCGTGGTTTAGCGCTTGACGGACAAGTTTGTTGTTTAATGGTTCGCGGTTTGATGTAAGACCAAGGTACCCAACATTCATAGACGGACGGAAGAACGTTTGAAGATCAGCATTGTCCTCAACCTGCTGAACATCAGAAGGATTAAGACCATCCATCAAATCGATTTCACCAGCCATTAAGGCATTTAGACGTGCTGAGTTATCAGGAATCGCTCTGAAAATAACACTATCAAGTTTTGGATACCCATCCATCCAGTACTCTTCGTTTTTATTTAGAACGATTTTGTCATTTCTGTTCCACTGATCAAATACAAACGGACCAGTACCTACAGGATTCTCACCAAACTTATCGCCTTGTTTTTCAAGTGCATCGGGACTAGCAATCGCAAATGGAGACATCGCGATATTTTTAAGGAATGGCGCCTGTGGACGCTTTAATTTAAATTCGACAGTATAATCGTCTTTAGCCGTTACACTTTCAATCACATGTCCTTCGTCCCCTTTAAACCCACCAAACATGGACTTATAGTAATAGAACGCTTCTTCATTCCCATTCATCCAACGTTCAAAGTTGTACACAACGGCGTCTGCATTAAAATCAGTACCATCATGGAACTTTACGCCTTCACGAAGTGTAAATGTATAAGTCTTGCCATCGTCAGAAACTTCCCAATCTGTTGCAAGAGCTTCCTGCACATCTGTGTTATCATCACCGTAATCAAGAAGCGTATCAAAAATATTCTTTGTTACTTTAAATGATTCCCCGTCAGTTACAGAGGCTGGATCAAGTGATACAGAGTCACCGCCGCGACCAAAGATCAATGTTCCACCAGCTTCTTCGCCCCCGTCTCCGGAGTCTCCCCCACCATCGCCACTCGATTCGTTCGATCCACCGCAACCGGCTAGACCAATCGAAAGTAGCAATACAAATAGTAATGAAAAAATGGTTTTTTTCATGTTCTTCCCCCTTAGTCATGTTTGTGATTTATACAAGGTCTTCTTCATACAGATGACATGCTGTATGGTGGCCAGGTTCTATCTCCCTGAATTCAGGAACAACAGAGCTGCATACGTCCATCGCCTTTGGACATCGCGTGTGAAAAGGACACCCTGGAGGCGGATTCGATGGACTTGGCACATCGCCCTTAAGAATAATTCTGTCTTTCCCATATTCAGGGTCTGGAACTGGCACCGCTGAAAGAAGAGCCTGTGTATACGGATGTTTTGAATCCAAATAAAGCTTTTCACTATCTGCCATCTCAACAATACGCCCCAGATACATCACTCCGACGCGATCGCTAATATGACGGACAACCCCTAAATCATGGGCAATAAACAAATATGTTAGTCCAAGCTCTTTCTGGAGATCTTCTAAAAGATTTAGTACTTGAGCCTGGATCGATACATCAAGTGCTGAAACTGGTTCGTCCGCAATGATTAATTTTGGATTAACAGCAAGAGCCCGTGCGATTCCTATTCGCTGTCGCTGCCCACCGCTGAATTGGTGCGGATACCGCTTTGCATGGTAAGCGCTAAGCCCAACAATCTCCAGCAGTTCTCTCACTCGCTTCTTCCGCTCAGCTTTATTACCTAGCTGATGAACAATAAGAGGCTCCTCAATAATTTTTTCGACTGTATGCCTCGGATTAAGCGAAGCAAAGGGATCTTGAAAGACCATTTGAATATCTTTCCTTAAATGACGGAGATCTTTTTTATTTAATGTCGTCATCTCTTTCCCATCAAACAGAACTTCACCTTCACTTGGTTCAAGAAGTCTCATCAACATGCGACCCGTAGTGGATTTTCCACAACCGCTTTCCCCAACTAATCCAAATGTTTCTCCTTTATGTAAGGTAAAGGTTACACCATCCACAGCTTTTACTGTTCCTACCTGCTGTTTCAACACGCCTCCCTGAATGGGGAAGTGCTTCTTTAGCTGTTTTACTTCAAGTAGTGCTTCTTGCAAAATAGGCGCCCCCTTTAACTTTTCACTCTCTCTAACACGGCTGCTTTCTTTGCATCTTCATGGAGCCAGCATCTCGCCTGTTGTGCAGGTCCCGCATCTAGCAATGTTGGATTTTCTTCATAGCATTTATCAAAAGCAAAATTACAACGCGGTGCAAAGTGGCAACCCTTATGAATAGAACCTGGCTTTGGTACATTTCCAGGTATTGAATATAGCCTGTCTTTTCGAACGCGAACATCAGGTACTGATTCGATTAATCCAATCGTATAAGGATGCTTGGGGTGTTGAAAAATATCCTGTGTTTTTCCTTGCTCTACGATTTTCCCTGAATACATCACGGCAATCCGATCACAGATCTCTGCCACGACCCCCAAATCATGCGTAATCATAATAATCGAGGTGTTCGTTTCTTTATTCAACTTCTTCATCAGTTCGAGGATCTGAGCTTGAATCGTCACATCTAGAGCAGTCGTTGGCTCATCTGCAATGAGTACTTCCGGCTCACATGCCATTGCCATTGCGATCATAACCCGCTGTCGCATTCCTCCAGATAATTGATGAGGATATTCATTCATTAGCTCTTCAGCTCTTGGTAGTCCGACTAATTTAAGGATTGATACAGCATGCTCCCAGGCTTTTTTCTTGTTCCATTTCTTATGTATTCGAATACCTTCGATCAGTTGATTTCCTATGCGAAATACTGGATTCAATGAGGTCATCGGCTCCTGAAAAATCATCCCAATTTCATTTCCTCTGATCTTCCTCATTTCTTTCTCTGACTTTGAAATCAGATTTTCGCCTTTATATGTAATTTCACCACCAACTATCTTACCAGGGGCCTGAATGAGCTGCATAATCGATAAGGAGGTAACACTTTTTCCAGATCCTGATTCCCCAACAATCCCTAGAACCTCTCCCTTATTAACGTAAAAATCAACGGAATCGACCGCTGGAATCTCTCCATCATCTGTAAAAAAGTGAGTTTCTAATCCGCTAACTTTTAATACTGGTTGTTCCACACCCTCACCCCTTTCTATAAATTCTGAATTTTTCAAGTTAACTAAAATCTGTTTATCATTATTACATTATTTCAGACAATTGGCAACGTATATTGCGGTAATTTTCTGTCTTTCTTTGTCACTTTTACGCGATAATGTGCATAATCAAACAAAAAAAGCATCTAAATCAGATGCTTTTTGATGAATCTTTATAAATTTTGTACCTGGAATAAGTTATGGTATGACCCTTTTTGTTTCATCAATTCTTGATGATTACCGCTCTCGGAAATTTGCCCATTCTCTACGACCACAATTCGATCGGCATGCGTCACTGTTGCGAGACGGTGGGCAACAATAAATGTTGTTCGATCTTTAGCAAGAACTTCAAGAGCCTCTTGAATCAGGTGCTCACTCTCAAGGTCTAGAGCTGATGTGGCTTCATCCAAAATAAGAATAGGTGGATTTTTAAGAAAAACGCGGGCTATCGCGATTCGCTGCTTCTGTCCACCAGATAATTTCACACCGCGCTCACCAACAGCCGTGTCGTATCCTTCCGGTAGACTCATGATAAATTCATGTGCATTTGCTGCTTTAGCAGCACGAATGACGTCTTCTTCCTCAGCATTTGGATTGCCCATCATAATATTCATGCGTACAGATTCGCTAAATAAAATATTATCTTGTAATACCATCCCTATGTTATCACGAAGACTTCTTGCTTCGTAATCACGAATATCCGTACCATCAATGAGAATACGTCCACCCGTTACATCGTAGAAACGTGGAATCAAACTAACAAGAGAAGATTTACCTCCTCCACTCATTCCAACAAGGGCAATGGTTTCCCCCGCACTTACATCTAGATCAATTCCCTTTAGAACCGGAAGATCATTTTCATTATATTTAAAGGAAACATCTTCAAAGCGAATATTACCACGAACATCGCTTAACTTCCTCGCATCTTCTCTATCCACAATGTCATATTTCTCATCTACAAATTCAAATACTCGATCCATTGAAGCAATGGATTGCGTTAGAGTTGTTGAAGAATTCACCAATCGTCTTAGTGGACTATATAGGCGATCCATATAGGTGACAAAGGCGACCATTTCACCAATTTGAAGTCCCCCTGAGATAACAAGATAAGCTGAGAACGCGATGACAATAAGAGGAGCCACATCGGTAATCGTATTAACGACCGCAAAGGTTTTCGCATTCCATCGTGTATGATCAAGTGCTCTTTCTAAGAAGTTGGTATTTCTTTTGTTAAACTGTTCTTGTTCGTAATCTTCCAGCGCAAAACTTCGAATGACAGACACCCCTTGCACACGCTCATGTAAATGGCCTTGAACTTCAGCTAAAGCCTGCGATCGATCTTTCGTTAAGTCGCGCAAACGCTTATAGAAAAACTTAACGGATAGACCATACAAAGGCAGGAGAACAATCGCCGCTAGCGTAAGCCAGATGTTCATAAATGACAAAATTCCAATAATGATTAATATCGTAATAAGATCGAGCCAAACATTCATCATTCCAGTAATGACGAAGGTTTTCGTTTGCTCAACGTCATTAATAACCCTTGAAATAACTTCTCCTGCTTTATTATTTGAGTAAAACTTTAAACTTAACTGTTGAATGTGGGAAAATAACTTATCACGAATATCATAGAGGATTTTGCTACCAATCCACTGTGCGTAATATTGGCGGAAATATTCGACAGGTGGTCTAACCACCACGAAAAGAAAGAACGCGCCCCCCATTAGCCACAGGAGTTGTTGGTACTTATCCCCGACAGGCATTTCGGCACCAATAATATCATCGATCACGTATTTAAGAATTAAAGGTAAAAGAAGAGGAATGCCAAACTTTACTATTCCAATTCCTATCGTTATTCCTATTTGTTTTTTATATGGCCTAACAAAGGTCATATATCTTTTTATACTACCCAGACGGCATCATCCTTTAACTATTCACATGCTTTTTAATATCATGCAAAAACCTGTTGAAAAACATTCAACAGGTTTTTCTTACCTATATTGGAGAAACTGTTCGTACCACTGATCCACAAAACCTGGAGCAAATGGCCCTTTACGCTGATGAATCCAGTTCATCAGTTCTTTAACATTTTGTTGTATAATGCGGTCAATGGCTTCGGGATAATTCATTTCTTCGCGGTGTGCTTCATACTCATCTTCATCGAGTAGTTTAAACGTCATATCAGGGTAGATTTTAATATCCAGATCATAATCAATATACTTTAATGCTTCTTCGTCGTACATAAATGGTGTTCCTAAATTACAGTAGTAATAAAGTCCATCCGTTCGAATCATTCCAATGACATTGAACCAGTGATTCGCACTAAAATAGCAAATCGCAGGTTCACGTGTACGCCATTGTCTTCCATCAGCTTCTGTCACGAGAATACGATCGTTTCCCCCGATGATCTCTTTTGAGGTACCCTTAAGTACGATACTTTCTTCCCAAGTACGATGTAGCGTACCGCGATGTTTATAACTTTGAATTTGAATTCTCGTCCCGGTCGTTGGGAAACTCATCTCCTTCTCCTTTCCTAAGAAATTCCGGAAAACGATGAATGCCTTTTACATATAGGCAGACTCACAGTATCCTTTCTTTCTTACCTTTCAATACATGGCTATCATCAAAATCTTACATCTCATCTATATTCTTCTCCATTATAACGCTTAACAAAATAAAATTAAAATAAAAGCGCCACTCAAATTGAATGGCACTCATTTGCTTTTAATAAATGGCTGTATTTTCAAAGGTTGAGATCACATTTTCAATGAGTCGTTCAAACTCTTCTTCTAAAAGCATTAACCGTTCTTTTTTCTCTAACATAATGGTTTTCGTTGTTTCATCAGAAACAGATAGCTTTACCTCTAACTTTTGTATTTCTTCCCTTGTATAAATCATTTGATCAGCAAGCTTGAGCTGTTGTTGAATTAACTCATCAAACTTCGTCATCTAACCTCTCCTTTCAAACTAAAGTATTAAATCCAATGAACGAATAATCTTCAGAAAACAAATTCCATATACATTGAAAAATACCTTTGGAAAGTTCTGTAGAGAAGTAGGTGTTTTTGTCAAAAGCGATATTTTATGACTTCTTGCTAATTAACAGGCAGAATGCATTCAGGTTCTTCGTTTTTTGGTGAATTTACAAGTGTTGAGACTTCATATGCATTCATTTCAGAAGAAGGAAATGGCTTCATGCATTTATTTAATTCTTTTAAATCACTTAGTGAAGCGTCAAGCCAGATTGATTCCGTTTCCTTCGTCAAAATAACAGGCATTCGATTATGTATTTCTGCCATTAACTCATTGGCTTCAGTTGTCAAAATCGTACACGTATAAATCGTGCTGGTATTGTCGTGCCACTTTTCCCATAACCCTGCCATTGCAAACGGCTCACCATTTCTAACTTGAATACGCATAGGAATTTTCCTATCCTTCGTTCGTCTCCATTCGTAAAAGCCGTCGGATAAGATCAGGCACCTCCGTTTTTTTAGTGCATGCTTAAAACTCGCTTTTTGATCAGCTGTTTCACTTCTTGCATTAATTAATTTATTTGAAATCGAAGGATCTTTTGCCCAAAACGGAATCAGCCCCCAACGCAATGTACCCATTCGATTACTCTCCCCCGCTCGGATGACCGTTGGGACCTGTTGCGTTGGTGCAATATTAAACCTCGGCGTATCAATGTCAATACGCGTTTGCTCAATTTGAAATCGTTCAAGTAAAACGTCAAGTTCTGTTGTTAAAGAAAAACGTCCACACATGTAAAGCCTCCTTTCTTATTTGTAAGAAGTTCGGTACTTCTCTTGGAATCCCTATTAGCTTACCCCTATTGAATGAAAAACAGGACTGACTAAGTCAGTCCTGCTCGGGAGATCAATTATTGTTGCTGCTGGTTTTTAGCAGATGCTTGCTGCTTGTTTTGAGCAGACTTCGCGTTACGAGCTTTTACTTGCTGAGCATCCGTTTCGCTTGCAAATTCAGCACCGTATTGTTGCTGACCTGCTTGTCCAGCAGATGCTTGCTGCTTGTTTTGAGCAGACTTCGCATTGCGAGCTTTTACTTCTTGAGCATCCGTTTCACTTGCAAATTCAGCACCGTATTGTTGCTGACCTGCTTTACCAGCAGAAGCTTGTTGATTCTGCTGTTTTACGTGTTGAATACTTGTACCAGATTGAGTTTGTCCTGGTTTCTTTGCCATGGCTTATCACCTCCCACAAACAATAGAATATCCAGATCACCTATTCTTATGTATCCATTAAAAAAATAAAAAAATCTTTCTGAGAAAAACTTCCCTCATACTACACAAGTTCCTGTAACAAAATAAAACAAAAAGGAGGGGAACAATGGATCATCGAGATATGACTGAGCTATCCATGATGTCAAAACAGGAGTGGGCAGACAAAGAACTTTCTTTTTTCCATCACAGCTTGCAACAAGTTGCGCCTTATTTAAACAGTGAGGGCCTTGCCATTCACCGAGAAATTATGAAGGAAATTGAACAGCGTGGAGGCTTGTCTGCCTTTATGCCAGATTAACCTTCACAGACAAAAGCCCTCTGGAATTTCCAGAGGGCTTTTGTTAAATACAAATTAAAAATTTGATTTTGATTGACCGCCATCAACATTAATGGTTGCGCCAACAATCCAGGATGCTTTGTCAGAAGCAAGGAATACCACAGCATTCGCCACTTCCTCAGGTGTACCAAATCTCCCTCCTGGAATTTCTTTTTCTACAAACTCTTCAATTTTCTCCGGGTTATCCTCTAACCGCTTTTGCCAATTCCCAGATGGGTGAAGAATGGCACCTGGAGCAATTCCATTTACACGTACTCCGTCCTTAATTAATTCATCTCCCAACGCTTTAGTGAAACTAATCATGGCCGCTTTTGAGTTATTATAAGTTGGTTTGCCCCCAGATTCACGCCCGAAAATAGAGGAGATATTAATAATTGCCCCGTTGCCCTGCTCCTTCATTTTTTCAGCTGATAGCTGACTAAGGTGGACAGCTGAGTAGAAATTAAGATCCATTGCTTTATGAAACTCAGTAAGGTCCGTTTCCATAATAGCGCCTCCATTGCTTCCACCGGCATTGTTCACGAGAATATCAATTGAACCAAACTCCATGATAAAAGAATCCAATAGCTGCACACGTTTTCTTTCATCTGTTATATCCGCTTCGAATAAAGCAAGGTTTGGACCAATTTCTTCTTTCGCAATCTCAAGAGCCTCACGATTTCTTCCACATATCCCAACCTTTGCCCCTTCCTCATAAAAGGTCTTAGCAATTGATTTGCCAATGCCTTTTGAGCCACCAGTAATTAATACGCGTTTATTCTCTAAATTCAAATTCACGATTATCCCTCACTTTCTAGAATCAATTGTGTGATTTTTTGATGAGCTACTGGAAATGCAAAGTTCTGCAACTCGTTTTTGTCCACCATTTTAAAATGCTTAGAAGCTAATTCACCTTGATAAGATCCTTTATAGACGGTTAACTGCCATTTAAGATGACTGAAAATATGATTAAAGGAAGCTAACTCTTTTTCAACTTCACTATCGATTTCATATTCATCCCTCAAATGCTTTTTAATCTGCTCTTGTTTTAATCCGCCTTCACTTAATTCAACATTAGGAAATTCCCATAAGCTTGCTAGAAGACCTGTTTCGGGTCGCTGCCTAATAAGGAATTTCCCTGTACTATCCTCAAGTGCAACTACCGCAATCGGCACAGGGCGTGGCGCCTTTTTCTTTGATTTAATTGGCAATTCTTCTTGTGAGCCTTCCGCAAAAGCGCGACAATGCTCCTGAACTGGACACAAGAGACAAGAAGGGGAGCGAGGCGTGCATACAATCGCTCCTAATTCCATCATTCCTTGATTAAATGAGGATGGATCATCTTTTGAAATAATTCGGCGGGTTACTTCTTCAAATGTCTTTCGAGCTGAAGGTTTTGCGATATCTTCCCATATCCCAACAACCCTTGATAATACGCGCATTACGTTTCCATCAACCGCTGGTTCCGGAATATCATAAGCAATACTTAAGATAGCACCGGCAGTATATGGACCGACCCCTTTCAAACCTGAAATTTCCCTTGGGTGATTTGGCACGATTCCATTATAAGACTCTGCCACTTCGCGAACAGCGCTCTGTAAATTTCGGGCTCTTGAGTAATATCCAAGCCCTTCCCACGCTTTTAAAACATCCGATTCTTCAGCTTCGGCCAGTGCCTCTATTGAAGGAAAAAGGCGCATAAATCGCTCAAAATATGGGATCACAGTATCAACCCTTGTTTGTTGAAGCATAATTTCAGAAACCCACACACGATACGGATCTTTATTCTCACGCCACGGAAGGATTCGCTGTTCTTTTTTAAACCAAGAAATGAGGTCTTCCTGGAATTTTTGTTCGTCAAATAAATGTAAAAGGTCTGTCACTTTCTCTGTCATGCATCAACTCTCCGATATGATATAGTAAATGGTGTTAAAACAATATTAAAATTCACTTATAAACTTCCTCTATCTTCATCTATCACATATAATAACTCATCATACCTTTTCATTCATCTTTTAACTTTTCACTTTTGTTTTAATTGGGTATAACTAAATAGAGAACGCTAAACTTTATGCGATATAAGGTTGTTAACTTAATCGATCTGCTTCATAAGGAGGATCTTACCCTATGGATACTGGGACACATGTGGTCATGGGACTGGGGATTGGAGCTCTTGCAACATTAGATCCAGCGATTGCACAGGACCCCATTACCGCTCAAAGCGTTCTAATTGGAGCGCTGATCGGATCGCAGGCCCCGGACTTTGATACTGTACTAAAATTAAAAAATAACGCTGTCTATATACGTCATCACAGAGGAATTACTCACTCCATTCCTGCTGTTCTTCTATGGCCAATCATTATTAGTAGCGGTATTATGCTATTCTACCCAGAAACAAACTGGCTTCATCTCTGGTTATGGACATTTTTAGCCGTCTTCATTCATGTGTTTGTCGACATTTTCAACGCTTATGGTACACAAGCCATTCGGCCATTTTCAAACCGTTGGGTCGCCCTCGGGGTAATAAATATTTTTGATCCATTTATTTTCCTCAGTCATATTGCAGGATTAATTCTGTGGTATATTGGTGCGAACCCTGGATATACCTTTTTAACGATATACGGCATTCTCCTCTTCTATTATCTATGGAGGATTTCAGAACAAAGAAAAGTGATTCGTGCTGTTAAGGAGCGTATTCCTGATGCCGTGGAAGTGATTGTCTCTCCTACGATTCGCTGGAGCAGATGGCATATTGCGATTAAATCAGAAACGCAGTTTTATGTTGCTCGTGCTGAAGGTACAACAATACACGTTCAAGATGAGTTTGAACGTGTTCCTGTCCCGAAAACGCCTGTACTCGAATCGGCCAAGGAAGACCCAAATTTAAGTGCCTTCCTTTCTTTTTCACCCGTTTATCGATGGGAAATTGAAGAAAAAGAAGAAGGATACGAAGTACGATTTATTGATTTGCGCTATCGGAATAAAGGCCACTATCCATTTGTGGCCGTTGTACAGATGGAGGATCAGCTAGAGATCACAAGTTCCTATACAGGTTGGGTATACAGTGAAGACACGCTAAGAAAGAAATTAGATCCCGCTGTGGATTAATAATTTCCATATATGAAAACCGGCTGGACCATTGTCCAGCCGGTTTTTTCGTTAATGCTTTATACTTCTATCGTCTCCAAAATAGTCTCTATATTTCGGATTATTCATCATAAAATCATGTAAAACTGGGCCATAATAGTCAATCCACTGTTTCACGATTTTTTCCGTCACATCATGACCTTTATATTCTCTTCCAGCCTTTGCTCTTGATGATTCGAAATCTTCCCATAATAATTCCACCATCGTTCTTGCCTGTCCGTAAGAAAGATGATCGTTTTTCTCAAGAAGGTTATGAGTAAGCCTTTGAAAAAGGTCTTCCATGAGGCATGCTCCTTTCATGTTGTACTTCCAGCTATATTAATCAATACAAAACACACATAACATACGTCACCGTTTCGCATACTAAATGTGTGCCTGCTTCACAAGACGATATTGGAAAGGGGCGCACAAAAATGAGAAACAAAAAAACAGGTTTTCCAGATGCGAAATTTTCTGGTGAACCACGTGCAAAAGAAGAATTTGCTTCAAAGCGAGCTGACGGTTCCATTAACACTCAGCCAAAGGAGCGCATGAGCGCGTCTAATCGTACAGGCAACCGTCAGGGATAATTTCTCATATAGGAGGCAGCAGCTATGGGTAAAAATAACCGAAATCGGCTTCACTCGAACTATGAGGATCCATTCCAATCTCCAACTGCAAATCCAAAACACGCACACAATCAGGTCAATGGACAATCGAAGCAAACGTATAACGATATCGTTCTCCAAGTGCAAACGCGAAAACGATCTTAGAAACGGGAAGAGAGCAGCATTACTGCTGCTCTTTTTCAATGAGCATCGAGATAGGAAATGCTTCAATATTCTCATTTCCCTCACGATATCCCCAGGCAAACGTTCCATTCATATAGTCGATTGTAAATGTCGAACCTGGGTCACCATCTATTTCGTACTTCTCACCCGGAACAAAGTTCTCGGGATTCAATAAATAGGATTTCGCAAGAGCAATTCTGCGTTCATGAACGGCAAATTCATTCACCATCCCCATTTGCTCAGCTCGACGTGCTTTTTCACTAAGAAGTGCAATTTCACTTCGTAATTCCTGCTCATTCATTTCACTGAAACGCTTTTCCATTCTTGACCTCCACTACTCTTTTCTTCCCCCCAAGTATAGTTCATTTTCTACTTCCTGACAAAAATATGCTACGCTTACACCAAGGAGTGATTGATCATGAAAACCATCTTAATCACTGGTGCCGGCTCAGGTCTTGGCTCAGAACTAGCGAAACACTGGGCAAATGAAGGGCACCACATCATAGCAGTAGGTAGAACAAAAAAGAAGCTTGAATCCATTTGCCGCCATATTGAGCAAGAAAACAAAATGTGTACAATTTTTCAATGCGACATCTCCAATCCTGAAGAAGTGTCGTGTCTTGTAAAGAAAATGGTAGATAATCGTTTAGAAATTGATCTTCTTGTTAACAACGCCGGAATCGGTACATTTGGACCATTGGAAAGCCTGATGATCTCAGACATTCATGATGTTATTGATACGAATGTGAAGGGGACAATTTTTACAACGCAGGCCTTTCTCCCGATGTTAAAAGAAAAAAAAGGACGAATCATGAACATCATTTCAACGGCTGGCCTTAAAGGAAAAAATCACGAAACGGTTTATGTTGCTTCAAAATATGCTGTGAGAGGATTTACAGAGAGCCTCTGGAAAGAACTTGAAGGCACAGGGGTTAGTGCCACAGCGGTTTATATGGGAGGAATGAATACCCCTTTCTGGTCTGAATCAGATCATATAGCTGATTCTACAAGGTTGAAATCTGCTTCCGATAAGGCAAAACAAATTATTGAGGAAGATATGGGGCAGAAAGAAATTTTTATTGATAGTTAAGTTCTTCTAGGTACTTATTTATAAGTGGAAAAGGGAATCCTTTGCGATATAAAAATTGCTTCATTTTATGATCGAATTCTCTACGGTCTAACTTACTATATCGACGTTCGGCCTTTTGAGCTTGCATAACGAGGGCTTCCCATTCTTCGTTATCGCCTTTATCTAAGTTGATTTGCTCCATCACTTCTTGAATGATATCTCGGTCAAATCCTTTTGCTCTGAGCTCCTGGTTCACTTTCTGTTTTTGCTCTGTTGCTGAAGATTTCTTCAGCTTTGACGCTTTCTTCTCAGCTAACTTAGTAGCAATCTCAAGCTGCTGTTCATAAGAATATTCTTCAAGTGATTGATCAATCATTGGTTTTGCAACCCCTTTTTGGTTAAGTTCTTGTGCAAGTACAAACGGACCTTTTGCACCCGCATTTATTTTGGTTCTTACAAATGCAATGGCGAACTCTAGATCATTTACATATCCATAGCGTTTAAGCTTTTCAATGATCTTCGGAAATGCTTCTTCAGGCACTTCTTTTTTCAGAAGGTAATCTTTCACTTCTTTTTCTGAGCGCATCCGATAGGATAGATAATTTAAAGCATAGTTCATTCCCTTCTTTACCTGGTCTTCAAACTGAATACCTTCAAGCATTTCATCACTTAATTCTACACCTTTGCGGAGTCCAAAGCTTATCAACACATCTTGATCAACTCCGAATCCGAACTCTTCACCTGATCCTTTATCGATAAATATGGAGAAACGCTCATTATTATTTTTCTGAGTCGTAATTCGTGTAACCTTCACGATGCACTCACCTCCAGATCTATTGTAGCACTTTCTTGAATTAGCTATGAAGTTAGAGCATTTGATTAAAGGAATATGATTACGGGTAAAGAAGTATTAAAGAAATACATCGCGCACGCTTAGGAGGAAAAAAAATGAACATTGCGATCACTGGGGGAACTGGGTTTGTCGGAAGTGCTCTTACGGAGTCATTTGTGAATGATGGGCATTCTGTCTATATCCTAACACGTAATCCTGCAAACAAACCTGTGAAAAAAGGCGTTACATATGTGAAATGGTTGCAGGAAGACGCTGAGCCAGAAAAAGAACTACTAAACATTCATGCTTTTGTTAATTTGGCGGGTGAATCGATCAATAGCGGACGTTGGACAGAAGAACGGAAACAGCGCATTCTAGATAGCCGTATCTCCTCAACGAGAGAGATTATCTCCATCATTAAAAAACTTGATCATAAGCCTCGCGTCCTTGTAAACGCTTCGGCAATTGGCTATTATGGTTCCTCTCTTGATCAATCCTTTACTGAAAATGATACAGAGCCTGGCTCTGACTTTCTTGCTGACGTTTCACGCAAATGGGAAGACGAAGCGATGAAAGCACAAAATCATGGGGTAAGAACTGTTCTTGCCCGCTTCGGCGTTATTCTTGGTGAACAGGGTGCCCTTCCATTAATGGTACTCCCCTACAAATTATTTATGGGAGGAAAACTTGGTGACGGACGTCAATGGTATTCTTGGGTACATATCATGGACGTTGTTGGAATGATTAGATTCGCAGTTGACCATGAATCTGTTCATGGCCCATTAAACGTTACTGCACCAGAACCGAAAAGAATGAATGATTTTGGTAAAACGGTAGGAGAAGTTTTGAATCGACCACACTGGATGCCAGTTCCGGAAGCACCTGTTCAAGCAGCACTCGGAGAAAAAAGTGGCATTGTCTTAAAAGGTCAATGTGTTCTCCCCCAAAAGGCTAAGGAACTTGGCTATCCTTTCCGCTACATTAAATTAAAAGATGCTCTCGAGAACCTGCTGGTTTAAATCAGCAGGTTTTTTATACCTCTCGCATCGATACGAATTGTCGTTAAGAGCGATTAAAACAATTCTTCTCTGTCCACACTCGATTGTATAGCAACCTTCTTAGGGAATGGATATAATATATACAAACTCATAACAGCCAAGTCGATCACTAAAACAATAATAGATAATAGGTGAATAAGATGACAATATTGATTAAACAGGCACGCGTCTACCCCGTTTCCTCGTCGATCCTGCCATGTGCAGATGTTTTAGTAAAGGATGGTCTTATCCACCAAGTCTCCAATTGTATACCTGAAGAACCTGAAATGACAGTTATTGATGGAAAAGGATATCATCTGCTTCCAGGATTTATAGATGCTCATACCCATTTAGGTCTATATGATGAAGGAACAGGATGGGCTGGAAATGATGCAAATGAAACGGTAGAAGCACTAACACCACACGTGAGAGCACTGGATGGTGTGAACCCGCTTGATGTAGGTTTTAAAGACGCCATCGCTTTTGGTGTCACCGCTGTTCAGGTAATGCCAGGTAGCGCCAATATTATTGGAGGCATCACAACCGTTTTGAAAACAAATGGAAAAAATGTAGAGAAGATGATTGTAAGAGAAACGGCTGGACTAAAAATTGCTCTCGGAGAGAACCCAAAGCGTGTACACAGTCATTCAAACAATGATTCCATTACCAGGATGGGAATTATGGGTTTACTACGTGAAGCATTCTACGATGCTAGTCGTTCAAATCAAAAAGAGCATCCACGTATTGCCCCTATTATGGCAGCACTAAATCGAGAAATCCCTGTAAGAATACATGCTCATCGTGCAGATGACATTTTAACTGCCGTTCGCTTTGCCAGGGAATTTAATCTCGATCTTAGAATTGAACATTGTACAGAAGGACATTTGATTGCGGATGAACTGAGCGGACAAAACTTAAAGGTAACTGTTGGCCCATCTATGACAAGACGCTCTAAAATTGAGCTTAAAAATAAAACATGGGCTACTTATGGCATTCTAAATAGTCATGGCATTGAAGTATCGATTACAACTGATCATCCGTACGTTCCGATCCAATACTTAAACATTTGTGCAGCACTTGCGGTTAGAGAAGGATTAAGTGAAGAAAAAGCCATCGAAGGGATTACACTTAATCCTGCAAAGAGTCTTGGCGTTGACCATCGTATTGGTAGTATTGAAGTTGGAAAAGATGCCGATTTAGTACTCTGGTCGAACCATCCTTTTCAATACGATGCTCGCCCTCTTTACACCATGATCAACGGCGAAATCATTCGATAAAGTAACTTGATTTTCCGAGCACAAGACAGCTTACAAAAAGTTTACATTCTGTCGAAAAAATACGCAAAAAACTAGTATCTTTTTTTGAATAAATCGAGTATGATACTTTTGTAATTACAATAAAATGAACTAACAACTTCATATTTGAAAATGGGAAGGCAATTGGTGCGCCACCAGCAATGACTGGTCCTAGTGGGTTCGATTCCCACCCCGAATAATAATTCAACATACTATTATTCGAGGGTGGGGATCCGTCTGCCCTCGACAGGAGGGAAACTCATGATTAAACATCGTGACCTGTCGGAATGTCATATGCTATTTGATTTAATGGTTGACCCAGCTGTCTTCCCATTCGTGCGTCATAAAGCAAATTCATATGAGGAATATTTGTTCTTAACAAAACAGCTAATTGAAGCAGAAGAGCAAGGCGAATTAATCTCCCGGACCATAATCGATGAATGGGGTAATCCAATCGGCACAATCAATTTATACGACATTGAACAGGAAACTGGTTTTCTTGGCACCTGGATTGGCACTCCTTTTCACGGAAAAGGGTATAATCAAATTGCAAAAGAAGCTTTTTTCAATGAATTGTTTTTTGATAAGCAAATTAAAACTATTTTCATGCGAATTAACAAGGACAACATCCGCTCGCAAAAAGCGGCAGAAAAAATCCCTTATGTTGAAAAAGCCGATGAAAAATGGCCTGAAGTTTACCAAAAAATCAACACGGGTGAAAAGTCCTATCATTTATATGAAATCGAACGTGACAATTACCATCTTCATGTCATGCGTGAAGGTTTGGAAACGGTAGAGGTTCAAATGGAAGCATAGGTCCTTAAAGAGGCCTATGCTTCTCTTTATTCTCTTATCCACATGTGCATAGAACTTATTTGGATGGCAATGCTAGTAGCATCTTAAAGAAGAGAGGGATTTTTGTGGATAAGCGGAAAGGTAGAGAAAACAAAGAATCAAAGATGACATTAACTAAAACACAAGATGTGCTTTTTGGAAGGGAATTTAAACGTGCTGATCGGGCTGGTCATAAATAAGCATGAATAATTAAGCGACAAAAAGCCATTATAATGAGTGGAGAGATCTTCTCCAAACCATTTACAGGAGCTGATTAAGATGGCAAAACGTCCAAATTATTCAGAAGGTAAACAGAAACGTCAAGCTAAAAACCCAATTCCATCAGCACAAAACGAAGATGTTGAATTCGCTAGTGAATTCGATGCAGCTGATGCGAAAGCAGCAGAAAGAGCAAAAGCAGCTGACCAGCGTAATAAGAAAAACAAATAACTCAAAAAGGGACCAGATCGGTCCCTTTTTAAGTTCAGAAAAGATATTTAATTCAGAAGTTAACAACACATTATCCACAAGTTGTGAATAGTGTGGACAAAATCGTCCAATCCTCTTCATAGCATGGTTAAGTTATAAACACCTTAACCTGTTGATAAAATAGGTTGTGAATGTGGATAATGTTAATAAAATTGTTAGTAACGCATATAACCTCTAATCATCATGTGTATAAGTCTGTGGAAATTGTTGATGACTAGTATTGCAATCCAGTCGAATCGTAGCTATATCTCGTTGCCGGCTGCTATTTCTTTTTCTTAAAAACAGAAACAACTTCTACATGCGCTGTTTGCGGGAACATATCAACTGGTTGCAATTGCTTTAGCTCATACCCTTTTTTCATTAAGTAGTTAGCATCTTTAGCCAATGTAGATGGATTGCATGAAACGTAAACGATGCGATCAGGTTTTGCTTTCACCATCGTTGCTAACAAGGTATCATCGCAGCCTGTTCTCGGCGGATCCACTACAACAACATTGGGCTTAAACCCTTCTTTAATCCACTTAGGGACAACCTCTTCTGCTTTCCCTACATCATATGTCATTTTTGACTCATAACCATGTGTTCGGGCATTTTTTCTGGCATCTTCAATTGACTCTTTAATCACATCCATTCCTCTAACTTCTTTAGCCTCTTCAGCAAGCCATAAACCAATTGTACCTACGCCACAGTAAGCATCAATGATATTCTCATTCCCCGTAAGCTCTGCAGCTTTTTTCACTTCATCATACAGTTTCACCGTTTGAAGTGGGTTAAGTTGGAAGAAAGCACGAGCTGATAGTTCTAAATTCAAATCCCCCAATGACTCTTGAATCACTTCTTCCCCTTCTAATACAAAAGTTTTTTCTCCAAATATAAGAGAAGTACGTTTTCCATTTACATTTTGGATAACCGATTTCACTTCAGGCAGTCGTTTCTTAATTTCTTTGATCAGCAACTCTTTTCTAGGAATTGCTTCTTCTGAAGTCACCAGCACTAGCTGAATTTCTCCCGTTTCAAACCCAACTCTTGTCACGATTGTACGAATAAGACCATTACGCTTCTTTTCATGATAAATCGAAATGTTCAAATCCTCGAGGATCTTCACAACCTGCCGGGTAACGCGGTTAGTTTCTGGGTGTTGAACCAGACAGTTTGTCAATTCAACAAGTTCATGGGAGCCTGCGCCGTATAAACCGGCAATGACCTTACCCTTTTGCTTTCTAACCTGAAGCTGGCTTTTATTTCGATAGTTCCATGGATCTTCCATCCCAATCACGGGTTTTATAGTCAAATCCTTCTCACCTAATTTGGCATGCCGCTCGAACGATTGAATGACGATATCTCGCTTCTCACGTAATTGAGCCTGATAGCTCATATGTTGAAGCTGACATCCTCCACATTCTTCATAAACAGGACAAGGAGGAGTGACACGATCCTTCGATTTTTTACGAAGACGCTTTACTTTAGCTTCTGCTCTGTTCGGAAAAACTTTTGTCACTTCTGCTGTAATTTCTTCTCCAGGAAGCGCGCCTGGAACAAAGACAACTGTTCTCTTAAAAAATCCAACCCCTTCTCCGTTAATACCTAGCCGTTTAATTGTTAATGGAATCGTTTGACCGTTCGTAAGTCCCGTCCCTTTCACATTTTTGTTCTCCAACACGATCTCTCCTTCTATTTAACCGCTTAAGCTTTCCCATAAATACATGGAAATATAGCTCGAATACGGTGACCAATTCTTTTGATACACCTTCACTTCTTCTTTCGTTGGCTTCGTTGACAGCTGATACCACTTCAGGATGGCATTTTGGATTCCTACATCACCTGCTGGCAAAATATCCTTTCGCCTTAACCCGAAGAGAAGTACACATTCCACCGTCCAGGGTCCAACACCTCTGACCGGAAGCAACTCTTCATACACTTCTTGATTCGTGAGTGTATAAAGTTTTTCCAAATCGAGATCACCTGACACTATTTTTTTAGCAATTCCAATAACGTATTCGGCTTTTCTCTTACTGAATTGTAGCTCTCTCAGTTCTTCCACTTTCAATTTGCTTACTACTTCAGGTTGAGGGTAAAACCACGCGTGATCCATCTCTGTCCCATATCGTGACACAAAGCGATACGTGAGTGTATAAGCAAATTTCATATTCAGCTGCTGATGAATAATATTCTTTATTAAAGCACTATAAACATCAGGTTCGCCAATAAGAGGCATGCCAATATAATTCTCCACTAGTGATGAAATGTTTGTTTTCCTAAACGCAGTGTAAATGCTACACGGCTCCATCTGAAGGTCAAACATTTCACGAATTCGAGTGACAGCTTCTCCTTTGGTATTCTCATCTTTTCCACTTATCTCAAAACACGGTTGTTCATCCGTTCCTATGAATTGAACAGAATAAACACCTTTATGACGTTTAATCCTTAATGGAACTTTCAGGATTTTGTTATCATCATCCACGTACTGAAGCGGATCCATGCTCAACCTTCTGAAAAGTCGATCCACGTCGTACGGTTTTTGAGGAAAAACTTTCTCAGTCCACACAGTACCGCCTCCTTCGTCATGTCCTGTATATTATCGCAAATCCGACACTTGATTACTAGTTACACCGGCCACACGCAAAAGACTGCCATCTCTGGCAGTCTTTCTTAAGGCATAGTCGGGATTTTCTCCTTTAAGACAAGATCGTCAAGGCTTTTAAATGTATAGCCCTCTTTCTTTAGATCTTGGATAACCTTTTCAAGTGCTTCTGCATTATCTTTTGAGACGGTATGCAGAAGCAGGATGGCTCCTGGATGTACCTGTTTCATAATGGAGTCGTAAGCATATTGACCACCCTTTTGCTTATTCGTTTCCCAATCTTTATAAGCAAGTGACCAAAAGATGTTATGATAACCTTCTTCATGGGAAATTGCGAGAGACCGCTCACTGAAAACGCCACGCGGGGGGCGTAAATAGTGCATTGTTTCATCCCCTGTTAAACGTGTATATTCCTCTTTAACTTTTCGTAATTCAGTTCTGATTTTCTCATCTGAAATAGCTGTCATATCAGGGTGACTCCAGGAGTGATTTCCAACAATATGCCCTTCTTCCACCATTCGCTTCACAAGATCAGGTTGATCTTTCAAATAATGCCCCGTTACAAAAAATGTAGCAGGCACCTTTTCTGTTTTTAAAACATCTAAGATCTCATCCGTATAGCCGTTTTCATATCCATTATCAAAAGTCATATAAAGTTCTTTTTGATTAGAATCACCAATAAAGTAGCTGTCATATGGCTTCAGTAATTCTTGAAACTCAGGTTCAGTCGTAGCAGGTGAATGGTTTTTACTCCGTTTAAAATACCAATCATGCGACTGATTGTCCATCGCAAATGCTCCAGTCATCGTTCCAAGAAATAGAGTGAGCGTTAATACCATTATTTTCATCGAATCCCTCCTTCTTTGTCCCCGTATTAGTGTGTGATGTTTAACCTGTTTTCTTTCTTCATTCTTATCGATCGTTTTAGGAAATTATCGCCATCCTAAATCCCCAAAAAATAACCAGCATAAGCTGGTTATTGACGAGTACTGAATTCAAAACTCAAATAATCTTGAACCGGAATCCACGCGCCGATTCCCTGTTGCGTTACATTGCGCACTTCCAGTTTCATCTTGCTGCCCTTTAGCACAAGATATACTTCCCCATAGGTGACTTTTCCTTTTTCATTAACAGCAGGGACATAGCTCGTTAGTGTCCCATAATTCTTTGCACTAACATTATAAACATTTCCTTTTTTTGTATCTTTCCCAATCATTGTTTGAAAAGAGAGAGAGAGCTTTGTTTTCTCTGATGCCTTCATCATCATCATTTTCTTTACATCTTCACTATCAGGAATAGAAGCGGTTAAACCACCGTTAACTTTTTTCTCTTCTTCTTGACGATAAGTCATTTGAACAGGACCACTGCCACCTCGATTATCCACTCGATTTACATTTGCCTGCTTATATTGCCAGTTAACATTCGTTTCAGAAGAATCATAATTCAACGCCCACTTACCTAAGTAGATACTCGCACGATAGCCTATTGCAAGCTTAGAAGGTGAAATCGAAGAATCATTTAATATCTGGATAAGCTCAGGATTCTCAATCTGAACCTCAGCGGAACCGGTTAACTCTTTCGTTAATTCACTCGGCTGTAAAGTCGGTAAATCTTGCGCCGGATTTGGGTAAGTGTTTTCCTTTGAAATATTGACTGTAGAATCCGGAACTTGTAACGCTTGGTTGTTTCCCGCTTTCTTCTCCTCCGCAGCTAGCGTATTTAGTGGCGAGATGACGGTTAAGAGCAGGATGATTAAGACTAATTTCTTCATTTTTATTCTCCTTTGTTCGGAACTGTTCATACAGGATCATTTAGACTCTTATTTGTATTTTTTCTAGAAACCTGTCTTTTATCCAACAAAGTGTGATATTTCAGATCGATCCTTACACAAAAAAATGAACGCTTACGCGTTCATTTTCTCAAAAGTAGGATAGAAAAACTGTACAAGCGGGCCAATTCCAAAGGTAATGGCCAATGTCCCAATTCCGATTGGTCCTCCTAAAACTACCGCCGCAAGTAGGGCAAGGAGTTCGCCAATGGTTTTTGAAGTTCGAATGCTTAGTCCTGTTTTATGATGGATGGCCAGCATTAGTCCATCAATTGGAATAACAGCAAACTTGGCTTGAAGATAGATTGCGATTCCAAGTCCAATGAGAACCATCCCAATTGCAAAAACAGCATAGGATAGAAAGACATCTGTAATCGTCCAATTTGCAAACAAAGTTAATAACCAAAAATCAATAAACAAACCCGTTACAATGATTGTAATAAGAGCAAAGAAATCCGGCCAAGCTCTCATTAGTAATGCATTAACGATAATCAAGATAATCCCAACAATGATGACCCAACTACCAACTGTAAAACCGATTGTTTCCGATAATCCTACGTTAAGAGCATCCCATGCTCCTGCACCTATATCTGATTTAATCGTTAAGGTTATTCCAGCCGTCAACACGAAAAGGCCAATCACATAGAACAAAAAGCGCTTCATTTTCAAATCTGGCATCCTCTCTCTAACTGCATAGACTCTATTGTCCATTGTAACGCAGAAATCGGTAAAAGGACGACCCTTTCCTTTAGCAATTATGCATTATTTTTCGTTTGAATATTCCTTTTTCCATGGTTTGGATTTTCTTCAAATAATTCAATTTCACGCCACTTTCCATAACGATAATAAGCAATGGCGAATAGACTTGAAATAATAAAGCTAACACCTATTCCGTATGCAATTCCTTCTTCTCCTAGCCATCTTGAAAATAGATAAGTGAGCGGTACTCGAAGGATCCAGAACGAAATGATATTAAGGACAAGCACCTGAACCATCGCTCCAGCGGCTTTCACGACGCCGTTTAACACAAAGTTAATGCCAAGAAACGGATAGAAAAAGGCTACCGTTTTTAAGTAACTCTTTCCAAAAGCAATGGTCGCTGGATCGTCAATAAATAGACGAATCATTGATTCCGCAGCGAAAAAGATAATGGCACTTATAGTGAAAGAGACGGAAAGAATTAAGATAATGCCATTTTTGGAGATGGAAGAAACTCTTTCCCATTTCCCAGAACCAATATTCTGTCCAGCCATACTGTTTACTGCTGCTCCAAGAGTAAACGCGGGCAACATGATGATACGATCAAGCCTTTGGGCTGCGCCAAATCCTGCGACAACTTGCGTGCCAAAGCTCGCTACTATTCCCATAATCGCTGTCACTCCGGCAGAAACGGTCATCATTTGCAATCCTGCAGGGATTCCGAGTTTGGAAATCCGCTTAATTTCTTTCCAGTCAGGGAGATGAGGTAAAGTAAATGGAATTTTAGATTTCCATATCGAATAAATAACGCCATATAAAAAGGCTGCCCCTTGAGAAAGGATTGTCGCATATGCTGCCCCTTCAATTCCCCAGTTAAAATAAGAAATAAACAATGGATCTAAAGCGGTATTCAAAAGAACAGCAAACAACACAAAGCGAATCGGTGTTTTACTATCTCCAAGCGCTCTTAAAACCGTTCCGATAAAGTTATAACCAAACAAAAAAAGAATACCCAGGAAATTAATTCGCAAATACGCTTTCGTGCTTTCAAAAATTTCATCTGGTGTTCCTAAAAATGTTAGGATCTGATCCGTGAATAGAAAACCGATGATACCAAAGAAGACGGACAGCATTGTTAAAACGACAACAAATGCATTTAACGATTCAATTAGACCGTTCTGATCGGATGCTCCCTTCTGCTGAGACAATACTGTTAACGTTGCACTGTTTACACCTATGATGAAGGATAGAACTGTAAATATGACCGGAGCGGCAATTGAAATCGCTCCAAGCGCATTGGCACCAAGTAAATTTCCTACCCAGATACTATCAATGAACTGATAAGACGTTTGCAATAAGTTCGTTAGGAAGATAGGGAACGAAAAAAAGACCATTTGCTTCGCAATATTTCCCTGAGTAAAATCATATGTTTTGTTCATTTAATTACCTTCTTACCTGTCAATTTAAAATCTCACTATGGTATACCCCTAGTATTGGTTTAAAAAACGATGGAATGCGCTAGAATCGTTTGAAAGAAATAATGGCATATTCAGGCGTTTTAGAATTTGAAAATAGAGGAAGATTAAGACTAGCGTTAAATTCGAAAGGAGAATTTGTAATGGCAATGTCTCAAACTGAACTTAAAAATAAGGTTTTAAGCATTTTCGATTCTCACTATGTTGGTACATTAAGCACAGTGAAGGATAATAAACCTCACTCTCGTTTTATGACTTTCTTCCATGATGAGCTTACGCTAATGACACCAACTAGTAAGGAAACGCACAAAGTGGAAGATATTGAGCAAAATAAAAATGTTCATGTGCTTCTTGGTTATGATGGAGAAGGTTGGCATGATCGTTTCGTAGAAGTACAGGGTCAGGTTACAATCGACGATTCTAAAGAAACAAAGGAAAAGCTATGGGGAGACCAACTAAAGCGCTGGTTTGATTCTCCTGAAGATCCGAACTACATCGTTCTTAGAATCAAACCGGATACAATCCGCCTTATGAACGAAGGAGAAAATACTCCAGAAACGCTAGAACTATAGAGGGGAAAGTTAATAAAACGAAAGAAGGGACGCCTACGGCGCCCCTTCTTTCGTTTCTTATTTAGTTACAACTTCAAAAGATTCTTCCAAGTCTATACTGCCAATAACGGATTGGGCCATAGAGCAGTGTTTTTTCGTTAATTCAAGCGCTCTTTCTACTTTCTTTTCATCTAGGTCACCGTAAAGCGTAAAGTGAAGATGAATTTTTTCAACACGGTTTGCTTCTTCTTGATTACGTGTAACGTCGGCATTTATTTTAATATCCTCATAGTTCATTCGCTTTTTATCAAGAATCTGTCGAAGCACACCACCACTACAAACTGCTACAGACGAAACAAGGAGCTGGTAAGGGCGAAAGCCAAACTGTTCATCTCCAGATATATGAAGTGTTCCATAATCAAAATCAGCAGTAAAACCTGTTTCTTCTTTTTTCATGTTAAATTCCAACATGCTCACTCCTCGTAAGTAGACGTTGCTCTTATTTTAAATCAGGAAAGAGAAAATTGCGAACGGTAGCCCTTTTCTTGCCATTCTATTATAATGGCACTGATAAGAATTTCCTTTTTTGGCCAGATGGAGTGTGAACAATTTGTTTGAATCAAAACGCTATCGTTTCCTTATTCTTATATCAATTGTCTTTATTTCAGGCTATTCTCAAGGGATGTTACTACCCCTATTATCCATCCTTTTAGAGGAAGCTGGGGTTTCGTCAAGTATGAATGGGTTAAATGCTTCTGCTCTCTATATTGGTATATTGTTTGCCTCTCCATTTATCGAGAAACCCGTTCGAAAATACGGATACAAACCGGCCATTGCCGTCGGACTTTTCCTTGTAATGGTTTCCATTATGTTAATTCCAATCTGGCAGGCATTCTGGTTCTGGTTTATTTTAAGGGTAATTGTCGGAATAGGGGATAACCTTCTTCACTTTGCAACTCAGCTCTGGATTACAACGACAACTCCTAAAGAAAAACGGGGGCGGAACATTGCCATTTATGGATCTGCTTTTGGGCTTGGATTTGCTGCTGGACCACTCTCGACCATTCTCGTTGAGTATTCTTTGTTTCTTCCGTTCTTCCTAGCTTCCGGGATCGCCTGTGTTACCTGGTTATTGCTCTCAAAAATTAAAAATGAGTTTCCAGATCCATTAGCGCACGGTTCTGAGCGAGTGCTCTCAAAATATGCTCACGTTTTAAAAATTGGTTGGGTCGCCCTCTTGCCTTCTTTTGGTTACGGCTTCCTCGAAGCATCTCTTCACGGTAATTTTCCAGTTTATGCGCTTCGAGCAGGACTAGATGTCAAAGCCGTTTCAATTCTGCTTCCTGCGTTTGTCGTAGGCAGCCTTATTTTTCAGATGCCACTTGGAATCATGAGTGATAAGTTCGGTCGTAAAAACGTTTTACTTATTAGTATCCTAATTGGATGGGGTTGTTTTTCAGGAGCCATCTTCACAACATCTATCCCATTACTTTTCACTCTGTTTTTCCTAGCTGGCATGATGGTTGGATCGCTTTTTTCCTTAAGTATCACCTACTTAGCAGACCTACTTCCAAATAGCCTACTACCGACAGGAAACATTCTAGCTGGCATTTTCTTTGGAATTGGCAGTATACTCGGTCCCTATCTTGGCGGCGTCTTTATTGATTGGTTTGCAGAAGGAAGTATTTTTTATGCGATTAGCGGAATGTTGCTAACCTTATTCATAGCAACCGCTGTTCATAAAAACCCTCAACCCATTAGAGAATATTCTACTTTATGAGTAAAGAAACGTTTTATAGCCATTTTAATACTATATAGAATGAACCCTTTTCATTGACTTATGATGGATATGTACTATAATGATAACTGTGATTATCTGATAATGATTATAATTAATTCCGATTAAAGGAGTCGATACTAAATGAAACTACGCGAAGAAATGCCCGAATTAGAAGGTGCGAAAGAATGGTTTAACGGTGAAGTAAAGAAGAGTGATCTCGTTGGCAATAAACCACTTACACTTATTCATTTCTGGTCAATTAGCTGCGGCTTATGCAAAGAAGCGATGCCAATGGTAAATGAATTTCGGGACGAGTATAGTGAGGACATGAACGTTGTCGCTGTCCACATGCCGCGTTCTGAAAAAGATCTAGATCTTGACGAAATTAAGAAGGTGGCGGATGAGCATGATATTAGCCAACCAATCTTTGTCGATAGCGATCACAAACTAACTGATGCGTTTGATAATCAGTACGTTCCTGCCTACTATGTATTTGATTCAGAAGGTAAGCTACGCCATTTCCAGGCTGGTGGAGAAGGACGTAAAATGCTCACGAAACGAATCACAAAACTTCTCGATAAAGCAAAAAAAGAAGATTAAAGTAAGAAAGAGGCAGCTTTCGCTGCCTCTTTTATTTTCTCATTTTTATTTTTCGATAAGTACCAAGTACGATTCGAAAAGCGCCATATCCTACCATTGCTCCAAGGGCATTTAGTAGAATATCGTCTATATCAAAAATACGGTGAGCGACAAAATACTGAAGCAATTCAATAACAGTACTTGTTGAAAAACCAATGAGACCAACGATAAGTACTGATCCAGCCTTTTTACTCACACATGGCATCAAAAAACCAAGCGGCATAAACAATAAAATATTCCCTATAATATTCTTTAAGATTAGCCAATAGCTTCCGCTTTCCCACATCAGCTTAATACTATCAAATAGGACAAGATTAACTGACTTCCCATACGGATAGTAATTGTAAATAAACAATGTCGCATAGAAAAGCGCAAGTAAGTAGATACCTAACGCAAAGGAGCCACCCCTCCTCACCCACTTTTGTGTTGACGCACCTTCATTCTGAGTCTGCATAATCTCTGTCTCTCCCTATTCTTCAGATGCCTTATGGCCTGTCTATATGCTATAGTATTCTATACAAAATATGTTCATGTAACAAAATTGAGGTGAAACAATGTCGAGCTCCAAAGAAAACGTCTTATTGCAATTATCTTCAGCCCTGAACAACTATAACATTCCTTATTTTTATATAAATGAAACTGCCCTATGGCTTCAGGGTGCAGTAGATACACCTCATACTATATCCGTTTCGGTTCAATGGGATGGGTTTGAGTCCGTGATTCATAGATTCAACCAAACATACGGGACCGCAAAACCTGAACACAGTTCAGACATGTCGTATGCCATCTATCAGATCGCAAATACGTCGGTTCGTGTTGAATGTACATACAATACCGTCATTCGAACAAACCCTTACTTAGTCAACGTTTCTCTAAGAGATACGAGCGTTCCATGCCTTTCTCTTTACTATTATCAGCAGCTTCCAGAGTGGCGAGTGGCTGTTGAGACACACCTAAGGAACGTTCAGCAAAGCGTTACAGAGCAAAATAAAAAATCCTGGAACCAAAAAACCTATGAGGCTTTATTAAATCGATTCGGTACTCCAGAAGAAGCAGCCACAAAGCTTAAAGATAATCCTTCTTCGCGCATTAAATCATTGTTGCCCTATCTTCCTTCTTTACAGGGAAAGAAAGTAGCCAACCTCATGGGTTCACATGGGATGAAAGCCACAGCAATGAGTCTTATGGGAGCCAATGTCACAGTCATTGATTTTTCGTATGAAAATGAACGGTACGCTAAAGAAATAGCCAACCATTGTGGGATTGATCTTACTTACATTGTAGCTGATATTTTAAAGATGGATTCTCACGATGGAGAATTTGATGTTATTGTAATGGAGCTAGGGATATTACATTATTTCCTTGATCTTCACCCGTTGTTTAGAGTAGTGTCTCGCCTCTTAAAGAACGGCGGCACCTTTGTCCTTCAAGACTTTCATCCGATTTCAATAAAGCTGATTACTTCCAAAGGAAAGAAGCACAAAGTAGATGGTAATTATTTTGATCCTACCATAAACAAAACTGTGGTTGCCTATGAAAAGCACCTCACGGACGATATGGAAGACAGTGTGGTTTTGCAGCGAAAGTGGACATTAGGGGAAATTCTAACAAGTATGGCCGATGAAGGGCTTATTCTAAAACAGTTAACCGAAGAACCAAATATCAAACTGCATGATCGAGGCATTCCAAAAATCTTTACTGTTAATGCAACGAAACATGTGGAATAAAAAAAGCACCCGTTTGGGTGCTTTTCTCATTACGATACGAGCGACTCAATCACTTCATCATCTCGTTTATCTGCATAATTTTTTCCGACAACGATTGACTGCTTATTCATTAAGTCATTTAACTCATTAGCCTCTTCTTTTTCACCAGCTACATAAATTTTTTCCCACTGACGATTTTTTGCTTTTTTATCAAGCTTCGCAGCCATTGATTTATACCATCTTTCACGGTTCGCTTTTATGCGATCTTCATAAAGTTCTCGCTGTGCGGTACTCCCATTTCCAGAAATATTCTCGTTTCCTGTTGTTCCTTCATAGATTCTCCAGTTGTCTTCATCGGGATCCCAAGCATACTCTTCACTCTTTGTTAAAAACCCAAGCTCTGTTTCAAGAATGCGAACATAATCATGATGAACAAGAATGATGCCTGTGTTCGGATAATCACTTTGTAACTTTTCTAATGCTTCAAGATGGGCTTCTTCTTCCCAGTATATATTCGTTTCAACTGGTACCTGAGTACGCTCCACAAGCCATATCTGATCATCGGAAGAGGCAATAATAATAAGTCCACGTTTCAAATCATTCTCAATACGATCAATTTCTTCTTGAATTTTCCCTTTTACTTTCTCATATTTTTCAAGTTCTTCTTTATTATCGCTTTGCTTTAAGTAGTCTTCAAAATTACGAAAGCCGTTTTTCAACTGAATTTTCCATTCTCCGTTTTGTCGGTCAGCGTCACGACGATCGGTATTCAAATACAAAGTCATCACTTTATCCGGCTTTTGAACCTGCGCATGTTTTAACTGATCTAGCTTTTCTTTTAATAACATTGTTCTCCTCCTTGTCATTCATTTGTTTATTACTCTTCCAATTCCCACACTTTTCCCATTTTTAAACGTAAAATCATTCAGCCCAATTGTGATTTTTAATATAGTCAAAAACCGAAGGATGTGATAGAATAAAATCATTAAAATATAATAATAATTCTAATCTAATGAAATTCATTCTCAATAAACAGTTTAAATAACATATTTGCGGGCGTTTATATTGCTGTGACCTTCAATTGGTCGCAGCATTGCACGTTTTTAAGGGGAATGATGATGACTATTATTCTCAATTAGAAAAGGGAGGAATGATAATGGAACAAGTAAATTTAAACTCAAATACCTTTCCCTCACACACCTCTTTTTGGTGGCATGCGATAAAAAAACATGCGGAACTCGGAGCTGCCCTGTTCAGTGGACTCATTATTGCATTCACTTGGATCACAGAGGGCACCTATTCTTCTACTATTGAATCAATGCTATATATCATCGCATTTGTTATCGGAGGCTTCGCCAAAGCGAAAGAAGGAATCGAGGATTCTATTGCCGAAAAAGATGTGAATGTCGAGCTTCTTATGATTATTGCAGCCATTGGGGCAGGGAGTATAGGTTACTGGACAGAGGGCGCCATTCTAATCTTTATTTTCGCACTAAGCGGAGCACTCGAAACTTACACACTCAATAAAAGTGAACGTGAACTTGAGTCCCTTATGGAAATACAACCAGAAACGGCAACGATCTTTTCAAATGGAGAAGAACGGGTTGTTCCGGCCGCTTCTCTTTCCATTGGTGATGTTATTTTAATTAAACCAGGAGAGCGCGTACCTGTTGATGGCGTCATTACGAAAGGGCAAACGTCGCTTGATCAATCAGCTATTACAGGTGAATCTATCCCTGTTATTAAACGGATTGACGAAGAGGTGTTTGCTGGAACGTTAAATATTTCGGGACATTTAACAATTAAAATGACGAAACGTAGCGAAGACACAGTGTTTCAGAAAATAATTTCACTTGTACAAGAAGCACAAGATCAAAAAGCACCGTCCCAGCTCTTTATTGAAAAATTAGAAGGTTGGTACGTAAAGATTGTTTTAGTAGTTGGCGCGCTTCTTATGGTCCTCCCCCATTTTCTATTTGGTTGGACATGGGAGGAGACAATCTATCGTGCCATGGTCTTTCTCGTTGTAGCTTCTCCATGTGCTTTAGTAGCTTCGATTATGCCAGCCACACTCTCTGCTATTTCCGCAGGTGCACGGAATGGCATTCTCTTTAAGGGTGGCGTGCATCTTGAACAGCTTGGTTCAATGAAAGCAGTTGCGCTAGATAAGACGGGAACACTAACCGAGGGTTCGCCAGTCGTAACGGATGTTGATACTCGAGCAGATATGAGCGAGGAAACCTTTATTAACATCGTCGCTTCCATTGAGCGACAATCAACACATCCACTTGCCAAGGCCATTGTTGATCACGCAGGCGACGTCACTTTTCTAGAGCCTGAAGATATGATGGACCATTCTGGATGGGGGATAAAAGCTTCCATTGAGGGAACGAGCTGGAAGGTCGGTAAATTAGCGTTCTTTTCTGAAGACGAGGGGTTTGATTTATTCGAAGAAAACTATCGTCACCTGCAATCAAGTGGTAAAACCATCGTACTTGCTGCAGACAACCACGGAATCGCTGGAATGATTGCTTTAAAAGATAAAGTTCGCAGTGAATCAGCAACGATGGTGAAAGCACTAAAAAGGCGAGGAATTGAACCAATTATGTTGACTGGGGACAGCGAACAAACAGCAAAAGCTATTGCTGAAGAAGTCGGAATAAGTTCTTATTATGCTAATTGTCTTCCAGAAGATAAAGTAAAACGATTGAAAGAACTAAAAAAGAAATATCAAACGGTCGGCATGATTGGGGACGGGATCAATGATGCACCAGCGCTCGCCGTTTCGGATGTTGGAATTGCAATGGGTCAGGGAACTGATGTTGCACTTGAAACAGCAGATGTGGTTCTTATGAAAAACGACCTCGGCAAACTGACTCGAGCTGTAAACCTTTCTAACCGGTTAAACAAAATCGTTAAGCAAAATGTAATTTTCTCCATTTCCGTTATTCTTATTCTGATCGCTTCTAACTTTTTTCAGTTCTTAACCCTTCCTTTAGGGGTACTCGGGCATGAGGGAAGTACCATTCTCGTCATCTTAAACGGACTCCGTTTATTAAAATAAAGGCTATGTTAGCTTATATTGTTGATTTCTCGATTTTTTTCTCATTCGACACTCGCCTTTCAGCTTTGCTTAAAATCAAAACAAAAAAGCCTGATAGAATTAGCTCCTTGCAGCTAACGCTATTGGGCTTTTTTTCTAAAATAATTTGAGGTGGCATTCACTTCCCCACCAATAATAATGATTAGCCCAGTAAGGTAAAACCAGAGCATCAGTGCGATTACCCCTCCAAGGCTTCCATACGTTGCAGAGTAGTTACTGAAATTATTGATGTAATAGGAGAAAGCGAGAGACACAAGCTGCCATAATACTGAAGCAAATATAGACCCAAGTAGCACGTCTTTATAATATAATCGCTTATTTGGTGCGTAGTAATAAATAAACATGAACACCACAATCATAATAGACAGGCTCAAAATCCACCGGATGATTCCAAACATGAAGCCTAACGACTCAGGTAACTCAAAAATTGTCACAAAAAAGCGCCAAAGCGCTTCACCGAAGACAGGTAATACTAACGCCACAACAATAACAAAGATCATCGCTAATGACAAAAGAACCGATAATCCTCTTGCTAGTAAAAAATGTCGACTTTCTTGCACATTATAAGCCCGGTTTAGGGATTTAATAATAGCATTAATCGCATTGGAAGCAGACCAGATGGTCGCAATAACCCCGAATGATAAGAGCCCTTTACGCGCGCCATCTTCCAGTATAATGTTTTCTTGAATTGTAACAAATGATTCTGATGGTGCATATTGAGCGATTAAATCAAGTATTTGATCCTGCGAGAAATCAAAGTGAGTCAGGAGAGTAATAGCGAATATTAGAAAAGGAAACAGCGATAACAAGAAATAATAAGCAAGTTGTGCTGATAAATCAGTCACCTGATGTTCTTTTATTCTTGAAATAAGCTGTTTTGAAAATTGTCCTAACGATGCATCCACTCTTTACCCTCCTGACGCTGTACGCTCGATTAATGTGTTAATTTATCGCCGTTGTTACTAGTGAGCTCTTCACCAGCTTCAACCACTCTTGAGCCTATTTCTTTAAGATCGTGTTGCGTTTCTTTCACAAGGTTAAATGCTTCCACTGAACTTTCTTTCAGTCCGTTAAATTTCTCTGACAATGTGGAAATATCATCCTGCACTTCCTTCATAAGCTCGCTAGCATCATCCACGGTTTGCTTCCATTTATCCGTATAATAAGATGGATTATTTTTAACATCTCGCAAAATACTACCAGCTTTTTTCGAACCATTCTGAATAGATTCTCGTGTGCCTCGATCTAGAAGTGAAATAAGAGCACCGGCCAGTCCACCAATAAGGACTGCCTTAAACAGTTTATTTTGACTACCGCCTGAATATGTCTGACTCATTTCAATTCCTCCTCGTTAGATTAAGATGAGCTTTATTTCCCTTAATCGTTCACTCCGAAACCACCGCAGTTAAACCGTATACTTTTGCAGAATACGATCCACTGCGCTTCCATAGCTTTCCCCAAATAGGATCAGATGAACAAGTAAATAATACAATTGATAGATGGGAATTCGATCCTTGAATTCCTTCTCTAACGGTAAGTCAGCTTGATATTGCTGATAAAATTCCTTCGAGTACCCCCCAAATAGATATGTAAATGCAATATCGATTTCTCGGTCTCCATAATAAACGGCAGGATCAATGAGATAAGGCTCTCCTTTATCATCCATCAGCCAATTACCTCCCCAAAGATCACCATGCAAGAGGGAAAAATCCGGGTGATGCCCAATGATCGTATCGAGACGTTCTCGCAGAGCGGTTAAGCGGTGGTCACGCTCGACAGAAAGCTTTCTCTTATTTCGAGCAAGCTCCTGCATGGTTCCAAGTCGCTGGTCTCTAAAAAAAGATACCCAGTCAGTGGAGGGTTGATTCTTTTGATCTAATTCGCCAATATAATTATCTTGTTCTAAACCAGCGAACTGAACCTTGTTCCGATGCATCCTAGCAACTAGACTACCGAGTGCTCGATCCCCCTCCTTACTTGAGGGGGAAGACCGTATCCACTCCATAAGGAAAACCATGTCACTTTCCCCTTTTGGGAGCAACAAGAGTGGTTTAGGAACCGATATTTTATGACTCGAAAGCAGCTCTAAGCCTTCTTTCTCAGCACGAAAAAAATCTGCTGGTGCTGAAGGATTACTTTTGGCAAAGTACTCTCGCTCTTGTGTTTGAACATAGAAAGCGTCATTTATTGATCCACCTGATACGCGTTTTACCTTCACGATCGTGGTGAAGTCACCCGCTTTTCTAATTGCTTCCTCGATGTTTTTCATATGCCTTCTTCATTTCTTATATGTTCCAACAATCGCTCGCAACCGACTTCTACCATTTCATAAACTTCTTTAAAGTTACCATCAAAGTAAGGATCTGGAACGTCCTCTATTTCACTTTCACTCACATAATCCATTAACCTCGACAGTGAGGTAGTGGGTTTGACTCCTGCCATTTCATGAAGTTCTCCAAGATTTCCAGCATCCATGGCCACGACATAGTGATAGTGCAACAGATCAGCTTCCTTTACTTGCCGGGCTTTCATACCTTCTGTTGAGATATTTTGTTTCGACAAAATCTCCGCTGTGCCTTCGTGTGGAGGCTCACCAACGTGCCAATCGCCCGTACCAGCAGAGTCAATTTCGATCTGATCATCTAATCCAGCTTTCGCTACTTTCGACCGGAGAACAGCTTCTGCCATCGGTGAACGGCAAATATTCCCCAGACATACGAATAGAACTCGGATCATGATTATCCCTCCATCGTTTTAATGTAAACTGTACGGTTCCGTGGCCCATCAAATTCACAGAAATAAATTCCCTGCCACGTGCCAAGAACCAAATCTCCCTCTTCAATAATGATTATTTGGGAAGCTCCAACTGTACTTGTCTTCAAATGAGAAGCAGAATTCCCTTCAGCATGACGGTACTTCGGATGCTCCCACGGATAGACTTCATCCAACCTCATTAGCATATCGTGTTTGACATCAGGATCCGCGTTTTCATTGATTGTAATCCCAGCAGTTGTATGAGCAGAATAAACCATTACAACTCCCTGCTCAATTTTCGCTTCGTGAATGGCCACTTTTATTTCCCTCGTAATATCGATCATTTCATCTCGCTTACTTGTTTTCACAGAAATTCGTTTAAGCATCCTATCCCTCCTCTTATTACTCTTTTACTTCTACCCTTCATCGCGGCATTTCATTCTAGTTTCAAACGGAATAACCACGTGGAACATCAATAATCATCTCTTTCATAGAGATAAAGATAAGGAATGTCGAGAAACAAGTAGTAAGATTCATTAATAGGATAAGAATACGTGCGTATGAGTTCATTTGTTTCGATATCGCTATAAAGATCAGAAAGGATTCCTACCTGGTCATGTTTCATCCTTACAATGTTTTCAAGAAAATAGGGTCGCCAACTCCAATTGTCCCCTTCGTATTCAGGTTGAAACTCCCAATTTCCATCGCCATTTCGATAATAGTTAGCTGAAACTTGGTGACCATCTTCATCACAAATATATCCTCTAAAGCACGCATTTCCTAAAGAGTGAGCAGCTTCGCTCACAATCGTATTCCAATCATTTTGCTTATATCGCTTGATCTGCTGCTGTAAATGACGGTTGAAATTTTGCGAAAGTTCGTAAAGTGAAAGAAGGCGTTTTCTTTCATGAGTAATGAAATGTTGAAATTCTTTAGTTAGAAGTTCTCTATACCTATTCACATCAAGAAATTCTGCCGCAGGCTTACCCAGATAATACCCCTGGTAATACCTTCCTCCATTCTCCCACGCGTACTTTAATTGGCCAATTCCCTCAATACCTTCAAACAATAATGTTGAACCTATCTTTCTTCCTAGCATTGACAAAGCATAGAGTACTTCGCGATACTCAGGTGGCATCCCTTTATCTTTTAAGTTCACTAATCCTACCTTGATGATGTTCGGATTCAGGATGGCGATTTTTTCAATATTGCTCATCGAGTTACCGGTATGACTCACGGCAACCTGAACTCCGAGGCTTTTGTAGTAGGTGAGAATATGTTGCAACTTCTGGAGCTCATCATCCCCCATATCATAATCCGATACTTCAATCACAATTTGGTCATAAGCAATGCCTTTATTAAAATATTCTTCTAGAGAATGCGTCAACGTTTCACCATGGTCAAACAGTAAGTGTCTTGCGCTAGCATTAAAAAACAGGCACTGACTCGTTTCGCGCTCCAAAAAGATATCAATGGCACAATTCCGAATATGTGAATCAATTTCCAATATGTACTCTTCAGGTATTGATTGATCGCGAAAGAAAAAGCCGAGGCTCCTTATTCCTTCTTCAGTTTTAATTCTCCCAAGAACTTCATATCCAATAATTTGCTGCTTATCAGCGCTAACAATCGGCTGGAAGTAAGGGAATATTTCATCCTTCTTTCCCATTACATCAAGTGCATCCATAACTAGGCCCTCCCATTCGATCACAATAAATGCTTTTATTATACCATGTATATCAGATTCCCCCTTATTCCCGAAACCTCTTTTGTTCATTTTTCAGAAAAATCTCCTCATCACTCTTGCCATACATGTGAGAGATGGGTTTTTATTGGATTTTCTACATGAGCGTTTTATACTAGAAGTACTATCCAATGTAAAAGGTGATGATGAAATTGAGAAAGATAATGGTATGGAGCTGTTTTTCATGAAAGTGAATAAAGAACAATTTAAGCGTATGAAAAAAAATGAATTTGTCAGAACGGCAATTGAATACGTGGATACTGGAGTTGTTATCACAGATCCGGAGTTGCCAGACAATCCAATTGTGTATGCGAATGAAGGTTTTGAGAAATTAACTGGGTATTCAACAGAAGATATCCTAGGTTTTAATTGCCGATTTTTGCAGGGAGAAGATACGAGTCAAGAGACAATCGCTGAGTTACGAGAAGCGATTACGAACAAGAACAAAATTAAAATTGAAATTAAAAACTATAAAAAAAACGGCCAATATTTTTGGAACGAACTTCAAATCTACCCCGTACACATTGAAAGTGAGAATCAAACATACTTTGTCGGTGTACAACAAGATATAACCAAAAGAAAAGAAGCGGAAGAACGGTCGGATCACTATCTCGATGAAGTCAAGCGATTATCCACGCCGATTGTACCGATTGATCGAAATATTTCCATCGTCCCGCTCGTCGGACAAATTGATGAAGAACGAATTGAGCTTCTTCTGCATCATGTAAGTTCTCATATTCAAAAAAGCGGAGATGAATTCCTTATCCTCGATCTATCCGGGGTTAGTCATTTCACTTCTGAACTTCACAAAGGAGTTTATCAGCTACATCAACTCATTAAATTAATGGGTGCTGAATTGCGCATAACAGGCGTACGCCCCGATTTTGTACTAGAAGGAATTCAAGCAGATTTTTCTTTATCATCTGTGAAAAGCTTTCCATCTGTTAAACTTGCCTTAAAAAACATCGATGATTCAAGTGCAAGCGAATAAGACTGACGATGATTAATAAGCTGTCGATAATGGCCTCGATAGCTTATTTCATTATAATATAGAAAGCTAAATCTTCCTTTTTCAAAAATAGAGGTGTTCACAATGGGGAGATATTTTTCATGGTATACCGAGAGTTCTTTTACTCTGTTTTCTTATTCACATCTTATGGCACTCTTTATAATAGGAAGTTGTCTAATTGGAATGTTTCTTTCTAGAAAAACCTTAAGAAACAAACTTCCCAACCTTGTTATTCGACTAATGATTGCTTTTCTCTTACTTCTATCAGAGATAAGTTTTCATGCCTGGTTTGCCTACTATAAGAAGTGGAGCATCACAACCACTTTGCCACTACAGCTTAGTAGTCTATCTCTGTTTCTAGCTATTGCACTCGTTCTGACCAAAAGTAAAACACTACTTCCAATCACTTATTTTGCTGGTTCCGCTAGTGCCTTACTTGCTATGATTACTCCAGATCTAGGTCCATATGACTTTCCGCACTTTCGTTTCTTTCATTTCTTTATTGCTCATGGTGGAATCGTTCTTGCCACTTGGTTTATGATTACCGTTGAAAAAATTCACCCTTCTTATCGGTCATTATGGATGTCATTTGCCGGATTAAACCTATATGTTCTTTTACTATTTCCGCTTAACCTTACATTAGGCTCCAACTATATGTTCCTAATGAAAGAACCAGCCAGTCAAACGCTCATCTCTTATCTTGGTCCCTGGCCATTCTACTTACTTTCACTTGAAGTAATGACAATTCTTGTTTTTCACATTCTCTACCTTCCTTTCCCTATTCTACTCAAGCATTTTCACCATTCTCCTCCGTTTAAGAACAGAGAAATTAGGAAAAGAACGTTATAAGACTTTACGGAAAGGATGACTTAAAATGAAACGATATCAGTTTATCGTGAAAGGAAAAGTGCAGGGAGTTGGATTTCGAGCTTTCACACAGCAAAAAGCAGCCCAATATGGACTAACGGGATACGTGATGAACCAAATGGATAACTCTGTGGAAATTGAGGCACAGGGAGAGGAAAACACCCTTATAAAATTCCAATCTGCCTTACAAAAAGGGAGTCCCTTTTCAACCGTTGATGAAGTTCAGGCGCACGAGAAACAAGTTCATGATCACGAGCGCTCCTTTTCCATTCGATATTAATAGGCATCCTAACCTTTTTCCACTATAATAAAAGGAAACGTTAGTTGAACTACGGAGGTAATGAGTTGGTCGAAACAACTTTTTTTTCACATCGTGAAACAGCTATGGCGCTTAACAGTTTAGGAGATAATATATTTGTATGCGATTTAGATTTAAGAGTCGTGTGGTTTAATGACCAGGCCGAAATTTTATTAAACTCAATCATTTCTTATTTGCCTATTCATCAGCCGTTAGATCTGATTGGAAAAAGCATTGATGAATTTCATCAAAATCCTTCACACCAAAGAAATATTTTGCAACATCTTCTTCCATTTGAAAGTACCATTACTTTATTCGACCGTTTTGCGGCTAGTATTGTGATATCCGAATATAAAGATGATGCAGGAGAAAAGGTAGGCTATTTGCTTGTCTGGCGTGATGTTACGGAAAAACAAAAAGAGCTTCAGGAAAATAAAAAGCTTGTCCATGAATTGTCTACTGTCATTATTCCAACGGTGATTGATAATGCTATCCTTATCCCCCTGATCGGCACAATGAATGAAGAACGAACAGAAAGACTCGTTCAAAGCACCTTAACCTACTGTGTAACGAACAATACAGACTATGTATTACTGGACTTCTCCGGGTTGTCTGAACTCGATAATAGCTCAGCACAAGTATTGTGTGAAACGATGACCAAATCGCTTACTTTGATGGGGGTTTTCGTCGTTTATGTAGGCATTACAAAGCAAGTGGTGCAGTGGCTAATGAACCTTGACTTAGATCCAACCATTCCAACTTTCGCAACATTTCGTCAGGGCATTAACCATGTTGTCACTCTTGAAGGTTACTCGCTCGTTTATGAAAGAAAATAAAAAAGAAGCTGAATCGTTCAGCTTCTTTTTTTGCTACTTTTCTCCTTATTTGGCGTTACCTTTCTTACTAGAAAATTGTTGAAAGACCGTATTGGTGTTCACCTTAAAAAGGGTTTTTCCTGCTATAGCATTTAACACTCGTTTATTTCTTTCGACAGAAAGGGCAAGATTTGTTGCGCCTGTTCCATGTGAATGATCCAGATTCGTTAATGAAAAAATGTGGTTTTTTCGTCCATCTTTAAAAACAAGCTGCTGATCTCGTTCCACCTTGAATCGCTTTTCATCTTCCCACTCAATTTCGTTTTCGATTCGTTTAAACCATTCAGGAAAATGAGGCTTATATCCAGTAGCAAGAACCATTTTTTCTGTATTTACCTGGAACTCGTGATCCTCTTGCCACTGCCTGCAGTTTAACTCATAGTGCTCGTCGATCTTTTTCACGCCATTTACTTCTGTTAAAGGTTGAATCATGAGATCTAGCCGCTGCTCAGAAGAGCGGTGATAAAGAAGATGATAAATGTTTTTTAACGTAGACGGATCGATTCCTTTTCGCAATGTACCAAGAGTTGAAAGAGCATCTGTACGTTCGTCAAACGAAAGACCATGAAAGTAACTAACATAATCAGGAGAGAATACTTCCTGACCTAATTTCGCTGATTCTAGTTGAAAGAAACCGGCAGAACGCGTTAGCCAATTTATCCTGTAACCATATCGCTCTTGATCGTGAAGAAGATCATAAAATACTTCTGCAGCACTTTGTCCCGATCCTACAACAGTAATAGATGTTGATTTTTTTAACTCTTTCTCATGGAAGAGGTAATGATTCGTATGAAGAACGTCTTCTACCGGATAAGCTTCGAAACCTTCCGGAATATTGGGCACGCTTCCCGTACCAAGTACAACGTGATTCGCTTGAATAACATCTGTGCTTCCCGTTTTTACTTCCTCAATGGTAACGTCATAGCATTCTTTTTCTTTAACATAATTTACATCGGTGACTTTTTTACCGAAGAAACAATTTGATAATTTAGAGGCTACCCAGCGCGTATAGGCATTATATTCTTTTCTCGGGATATCTAATTTATTAAAAAAATAAAATTGGTAAAGACGATCATGCTCATGTAAATAATTAATAAATGTATATGGGCTTTTAGGATCTGCAATTGTGACAAGGTCAGCTAGAAACGGCACTTGAAGGTCCGCTCCGTCGATCAACATACCTGGATGCCAATTAAATTCTTCTTTTTGATCAAAATAAACGGCGTCTACTTCTGAATCTTCTGCTAAGGCTGCCATCCCTAAGTTAAATGGACCAATCCCAATTCCTACTAAATCATATCGTTTTGTTGTATCCACTATTTCCACGTCCTTTAATCTACATTACAGATTCAATTGATTTGCTTTCTCGGTCGAATATTCGCATATCTTGTTTTACCCTATTTCTTTCATTTTTAAATCTTAAAGGGCAGATTCTCTTATCATTCTCCTGCTATAATGGTAATAACTAACAGGAGGGGATTTTCCTAATGACAGATTCCGCATTTGAATTCTACCTAGCAGATGTTGATAAACCCTTTTCAGGATGGGACTTTTCTTATATTACAGTCACTGAACGAATGAATGTTGCTCCGCTTCCTTGGTCATATACTTCCTTAGTGCTTAGACAATTTCGTTCAAGCGAAAGCGTTCTAGATATGGGAACTGGCGGGGGAGAATTTCTTGAAACACTAAAGCCATTTCCGAAGAAGCTAGCAGCTACAGAAGGCTATCTACCTAACCTTCCCATTGCAAAAGCGCGTCTTGAGCCCCAGGGAGTAACCGTTAAAGGATTTGAAGACGATCACGCCCTTCCGTTTAAAAAAGAAGAATTCCAATTTGTAATAAATAAACATGATTCCTACTCACCAACAGAGGTTAATCGTATTCTTACCTCAAACGGATCTTTCATTACACAGCAAGTTGGAGGCGAGGATATGAAAGAACTAAATCGCATACTAGATGCTCCTTTGAAATCTGAATATGACCATTGGAATTTAAAGTATGCCGTTCTAGAACTTGAAACAGCAGGCTTTAGGATTGTTGAAGCAAAAGAAGCATTCCCATCGACAAGGTTTTATGACATTGGTGCAATTATTTATTATTTGAAAGCGATTCCGTGGCAGATTCCTGATTTTTCACCTAACCTCTATCACACTGCCCTCTATCGTCTTCACAAGACAATAGAGAAGAATGGTTATATCGATATCCCATCCCACCGGTTTCTTATTCACGCTACGAAAGCCGATTAGGAAAACCGACACAAAGAAAGAGTGGCGCCACCCACTCTTTCCTTAATCAGCACTTACAGCTTTTGAAGCACTGATTGCTGAGAAGCTAATCGTTATCGCACAAAGCAACGCAATGACTAAAAATCCCCTAACAAGTGGCCAAGCTTCCCACCCATCAATAAATACCGAGCGCATCGCTTCAAATAAGTAGGTCGTTGGATTGATCGTTGCAGCTACTTTTAACCACCCCGCTTCAATCAATTCGTAAGGGACAAAAGTTGTACTTAAAAAAATGAGTGGGAAGAACACGAAGGTGCCAGCCTGTGCAGACTGCGCATTTTTTGTTCTCAGCGCAACACCAACTGAATACCCTGCAAATGCAAGCCCCCAACCGAGCGTCAACAATAAAACAACGATTACTCCCCCAAATCCAGCAGCCACTTCTAAACCAAGAAAATAAGCAACAACTAGAATTAACACTGTTTGAATAAGCAGCTGTAGCATTCCTGCAATGATTGGCCCGAGAACAATCGCAAGTCTTGAAGAAGGGGTAAGAAGGAGACGTGAGAAATACCCGTTTTCTAAATCCTTCACAAGTGCCTGCCCTGCACCACCCGCGCCTCCAATCGCTGCTGAAACGATTGATACTGGTAAAATAAACGCAAGGTAGTTTGCCCCTTCAAATGCCGGAAGCTCTGAGATCCCGCTTAAACCGCCTTCATAAACAAACAAAAAGAAAAGACTAATAATTAAATTTGGGATAAAAATCAATGGGTTTCGGATAATTGTGATGATACTTCTTTTCGTAAAAACGAGTGTATCAACTAAGAAAGAGCCCTTTCTTTGTTCACTCATGCCCTCACGCCCTTTCCTTTTGCTCGTTGGTCACATTAATAAATACATCATCCAAAGAAGGAGGTTTTACATTAAGTGTTTTAGGTGAAAGGTTGTTTTCATCAAGTTTTCGTACAAGTTCTGAAAGGAGTTGCGTACCATTCTCCGTATACAAGGTTACCTCATCTTTTGAACGTTCAATGTTTTCACCGAGACCTGTTAGAATTTGACTTGCTCGCTCTGCTTCTTCATCCAATTCAAAAACGAGTTGAATCGCATCAAATCCAAGTGTCCTTTTTAGTTCTTCAGCACTTCCAGAGGCTACAATCTTACCTTGATTAATAATACTGATGCGATCTGCTAGTTGATCAGCTTCTTCAAGGTATTGGGTAGTAAGAAAGATTGTTGTTCCTTCCTCTCGATTTAGCCGTTTAATTTCTTTCCAAATCGCTTGTCGGTTAGAAGGATCGAGTCCAGTTGTTGGTTCATCAAGAAAAAGGATTTTTGGTTTATGAACAAGCGTTAAGGCGAGATCCAGCCTTCTCCTCATTCCTCCAGAATATTTTCCGCATGGGCGATCAGCCGCATCATTTAAATCAACTAGAGTAAGTAACTCATCGGCCCTTGTTTTCGCCTCTTTTTTACTGAAGCCAAATAACCTTGCCTGCATTTCAATTAATTCTCTTCCTGTGAGAACCGGGTCAATTCCCGTTTCCTGTAAAGCTACTCCGATATTCCAGCGGACGCGTTCTGGTTCTTTTCCAACGTCTACACCGCCAATCCGAATCGTGCCTGTTGTTGGTTTGACGAGTGTTGTTAGAATTTGAACAGTGGTCGATTTACCTGCCCCGTTCGGACCGAGAAAAGCAAAAAACTCTCCCTCGCCCACTTCAAAACTGACGCCCTGTACAGCCTTCACGTCTCCCTTATACGTCTTTACTAACTCATGAACTGAAATTGAACCATCCATTCGTGCTCCCCCTCTTTTTCAGTGCGTCTATGAGTTTCACTCTTCCATACTGTTATACATACATTCGCTTAAAAGGAACCTTCTCCTTTAAGCGAATGTGTAAAAAAAAGAACCCCTCAAACTAAATGAAGGGGTATGTTAAGATTCAGAAAATTTCTTATTCACTTTATGCTGATACTCTGAAGGATAATTTGTACGTCGATCATTGGTAAGTTGATTATATCGAATCTGTTTCTCCGAAAGACGTTTTTTTAACCCCTTCCTGTCTGCTTCATCTTCACATAAAGCTAGGAGCTCTTCTAAAGATTGAATCTCACTTTTCAATTCAGGTTCTTCAGGAAGATAGCCGCTATTCTTCATAACTTTGTACGCAATTCTTAGATCCTCTGGAATCGTCGATAAATCCTCAATTTTTTGCGGTTTTCCCTTACCAGGCAGATTGTCAAAATCACCATTTTTCAATGCTGTTTTAATTTTATCTTCTGCGACAAGCCAGGCAAAATCCATACGTATCCCTCCTTTCTTCTATTATCTATTTCGCTTTCTATTTTGTCATGAATAAGAAGAAGGAATTCTATTAAAAAAATGACTGTTTTACCCTTTTCAATAAATCCAATGGATGTTAACATGGTTCACGGTTAAGGTTTATAGAATACTCCTTATAGAATTTTCACTAGAGAAAGGATGGTTCGATGCATTACGCAAGCAAAGGCTGGTACGTTGAACAGCTTAAAAAACATGATGTACGTTACATTGAAGGACGCAAGACAGAGAAATTTAAGAAACACGTACTTGCAGCTCTTCTTGAAAAACAATAAATCAAACATTCATTAAAAAAGGGGAAACCATTCCCCTTTTTACATACTACCTACCCAAAGATACATAACGTTTGATACATCGGAACGAACTGGTTTTCCTTCCACTGAAGCGGTGTTGAAAGAAAGCCGAGACCATCTGCATTATACCTCCCAATCACTCTTTGATAGACTAATAATTCATCAATACCGTCGCGCTGCAAGTCAATTGGATAGACGCCTCCTGGTGGTAACACGTCACCTGCTATCGGTGCTTTTAATTGACCATTCTCCTTATAGATTTCAGCCAGGTATTCTCTTCCTTTATAAAGCAAATTGAGAACATAACTCTGGTTTAATGTTTTATTTTCCACCTTCGCTTGATAGTAATCCAAATAATTTACTTCATACGTAAAAGCTTCAAAAAAGCTTTGTTGATTGAAAAGTAATCTTAAAGTTTGATTGAGAAAAGAATATAGGAAGTCATATGTGATTCCTCCACTTCCTCCTGAATCTGTACGCACTAATATTTCCTTTACCTTATTTCCTGTAAAATCCCCCAAATAGAGAGTAGGATGATAGCCGCTACTCCCAGGCAGTGCGAAAGAAACATCTATCCCTGAACCATCATTCTGAATCGTTAAGATCACGTTATCGACAAACGGCGTGTCGGGTCCATATGGTTTCGTACCAGTAAGACGAACAAGATCCGGAAGCCCATTACCCGTTACGTCTCCAATTTGTTGGTCTAGTAAAATTCGCTCAATCCTCATCACCTTTTCATCCTCCCCCTCTTCTACAATGTATGTTGTACCCTGAACTCTTTATCGTTGTAATGATTTGGAAAGGAAGCTAAACTGGTAAGAGTAACATGAGGGAAAAGAGGATGTACTTATGAAAAACTTAGATAATGAACAAACAATTGGCATACTTTCTGGTGCCGGCGCTTACTTCTTATGGGGCATTCTCCCGCTATATTGGAAGCTTGTCGGAAGTGTTCCATCTGAAGAAGTACTTGCTCACCGTATCATTTGGTCGTTTGTTTTTATGATGATCGTTTTAGCTGTAATGAGGAAAATGTCTTCCTTTAAAATTGAACTGAACACAATCGTCCGTCAGCCTAAGAAACTTGCAGCCATTGCCTTTGCTTCCTTATTTATCACTATTAATTGGTATGCATTTATTTGGGCAGTTAATCATGATCATGTGATTCAAACAAGTCTCGGCTACTACATTAACCCACTCATTAGTGTTCTTCTTGGAATCCTATTTTTAAAAGAAAGACTGTCATTCTGGCAACTGATTTCTTTCTTGCTTGCGACAATTGGCGTACTAAATCTTGTTTTTCGTTTTGGAGAAATACCGTGGGTTTCTCTTATTCTTGCAATGAGCTTTGGTTTATATGGCTTATTGAAGAAGAAAGCGAGACTCGGTGCTCTAACTGGATTAACGATTGAAACGCTGCTCATCACGCCGTTTGCATTCATTTACTTGTTTACAGTACGTTCTAGCGTGGCTGACGCTTTATATATTCAGAATCCAGTTACTTTCAGCCTATTGCTGGGAGCAGGAATTGTAACGGCTGTCCCACTGCTACTGTTTGCAAGCGGAGCTAACCGCATCTCTCTTTCGATGATTGGCTTTTTGCAGTACATCGCACCTACCTTAATGCTCATACAAGGTGTCTTTTTGTATGGAGAGTCGTTCACCTCTGTACACCTCGTTAGCTTCACATTAATCTGGGCAGCGCTTGTTCTTTTCACTTTTGCTCGCACAAAATTATTTCGCAGGATTGAACCTCGCTACTTTCAAAGAAAACATTCATTCGAATCATAACAAAACACCAGGCTACTCTAAGCGGAGCCTGGTGTTTTTGTTAGCTTTTCAAACGGCCATAAATAAGTTGTCACAGATCTAGAAAAGTGAGTAATAAATGCCTCATGGTAATGATAGGGCTGAGAGAGCGTATCACGAAGTACGGCAACATCTACTTTTTGAAGTGGCCACTTATGATGCTTGATTTTTCCCTGATAGACGTGGTGGTTACGTACAATAAATAGTCGGTCTCTTTCTGTCAGCCAGTAATCAAGATTGCCTTCTATCGTTTCGTAGGCTTCCCCTACCGGTTCATATATAATATGATAGTCCGCTTTATTTGTATCCTTATGCGTTCGTGAGGACCAGAAGCTAATTTGGTTTCCGTCTTTCTTTTTGCCCATTTTAGCGCGAAAGTATGGAAGATGAAAAAGATTCCTAGCTATACTAACCCCCGCCATATGACTGGCATCAAGACTAAAGAAATAAACACCGCGCTTCTCACCGTACTTCACATAAGTACGAACATTTAACTCAAGTAGGCTTGAAGCAAATGGAACGGGAGGCAACCCTCTAAATCGAATATGCGTCATTTCAAATGGAACAATTCCAATCCATGCTTTACCATCAAATGTATCAACTTCTAATTGAGGTGGGAGCATCGATTGAAGCCACGAGCAATCAACGGACCAGTGCAAAAATAAGAGGTCCTCCCAGGTTTGTTTCATCATCCATCCGCTTTTCTTTTGATTCAAATGGCTCCCCTCCTCTCACTTTTATCATAACCAATTGCGATGATTCTTTTCAAAATAAAGATACAATTGAATGTGTTGTTCTGAAAATATCACTCATACTTCATGGGGAATGACCAAATAATAGTCTCTAGAGGGCGAATGCTTTGATAAACTGTAATGTTTTATGGTACCGTTTAGGTGGAATAGCTTAGATAAGAAATGAATGAAGCATCAATCATTTAATGGAGGGATTATGAATGAGTAAACAAAGACAAATTCATCTAGCAAAACGCCCAGAAGGCATGCCTTCAATGGAACACTTCAACATTGTTGAAGCGGATATTCCATCTCCTAAAGATGGAGAAGTTCTTCTCCGTGCACTTTACCTAACAGTAGACCCCTACATGAGAGGTCGCATGAGAGATGCAAAATCATACGTAGCTCCATTTCAAATTAATGAACCATTAAATGGTGGAGTTGTAGCTGAAGTTGCAGAGTCTAAATCTTCTCATTTTACTCAAGGTGATATTGTGATTGGTCATCTCAACTGGGAAGAATACTCCGTTGTCAACGAGAAGCATCTTCGCAAAATTGATCCAAACGTAGCACCGATCACAACGCACCTAGGAATTCTTGGCATGCCTGGTCAAACGGCTTACTTTGGTCTTTTAGACATCGGTCAACCTAAAGAAGGCGAAACAGTTGTTGTATCAGGTGCTGCTGGAGCAGTAGGTTCGGTCGTTGGACAAATCGCTAAAATTAAAGGTTGCCGTGTAGTAGGTATTGCTGGTTCAGATGATAAAATTGATTACATTAAAAACGAACTTGGCTTCGATGAAGGAATCAATTACAAAACACAAGACGTCTATCAAGCACTAAAAGATGCGTGCCCAGACGGCATTGACGTTTATTACGAGAATGTTGGTGGCGAAATTGGTGATGCGGCTATTAGCTTACTCAATAAATTTGCACGTGTCCCTGTATGTGGCGCCATCTCTTCTTACAATAAGAAAGAAGCGGATCTTGGTCCACGCGTCCAAGGTAAACTTATTCAAACAAGTTCTCTTATGAAAGGTTTTACTGTGGGCGACTATTCGGATCGTTTTAATGAAGGTGCCGAACAACTTGGTAAATGGCTACAAGAAGGCAAGTTAAAATACGAAGAAACCATTGTAGAAGGATTCGAAAACGTTCCTAACGCGTTCTTTGGTCTCTTTGAAGGGAAAAATCTTGGTAAACAACTTGTAAAAGTGGCAGATCCAGAGTATGCTACTCTTCCAAATCGTTAAACACACTCACCTGCTCCTTACACGGAGCAGGTTTTTATATGTGCTCATGCACATAAAAAGACGGTTATCTTTAAGATGAAGAAGGAATAGTATGTACTATAGACTTTAACAAGGAGGTTCCTATGGGCAGATTTCTTCTTAATCTTATTGCATTCATTGTCGTCGTAACGGTAAATGGGCTAGCTAATGCATTACCACTAAATGGACAAACGACTGGAGAAATTTCAAACAGACTCAATGTATTGTTCACACCTGCGGGTTATGTGTTTAGTATTTGGGGGCTGATTTATCTTTTATTAGGCATTTGGGTTATTCGCCAATTTCCAAAAAGCCGTCGCGATCTGCCAATTTATCAGGAAACGAGCGGACTGTTTGTTTTAAGCTCCATCTTAAACAGTCTTTGGATTTTTTTATGGCATTATGAATTCTTCGGCCTATCAGTTATTGTGATGCTTCTACTACTACTTACACTCATTAGACTATACACGAAAGCAAAGGCAGCTGACGCATCCTTCTTTGATTTACTTCCTTTTTCCGTTTATCTTGGTTGGATTAGCGTAGCGACAATCGCCAATATTAGTTATTATCTAACCTACATCGACTGGGATGGATTTGGCCTATCTGATTCAATATGGACGTTCATATTATTACTAATTGCAACCATTTTAGCTCTTACTTTCTTAAAGAAAGAAAATGATTGGGTTTATCCTCTCGTTTTTGTATGGGCCTTTATTGGAATCGGAGTAAAAAATCAAAATGCTGACGTCCCACTGGTTGTTTTTTCATCTTACGTGCTTGCTGCCCTGATCTTTATCGTTACAATCCTTTATGCTTTTAATGCTAAGAAACAATAAATAAAAGCCTCGCTTCCAAATTAAATGGAAACGAGGCTTTTTCTGTTATTAAGCAAGTGATTTAAAGTCCTGACCAAGAATTTCCTTCATACTGTGAACTGTAATAAAGGCTTTTTGATCAACTACGCCAACATGCTTTTTAAGTTTTAGAAGATCTTTTCTACCAAGAATCGTTGTAATAACTTCTTTTTCGTCTGAAGTAAACGCGCCTCTTGCAGTGTGAATGGTTGCGCCTTTCCCAATCACTTCGACAATAAAGGAACGAATTTCTTCGCTTTCTTTACTAATGATCACAATCTCTTTCTTCGCCTCGAAGCTTTGAAGCGTATAATCAATGACTAATCCATTCAAAATGACGCCAAAGATTGCATACATACCGATCTCAGGTCCGAAAAGTACGACTGAGAATAAGGCAATTGAGATATCTGAGATAAGAACAGCTTTTCCGACATCCATTGAGAAATATTTATTTAAAATCATCGCGATGATATCAGTACCGCCAGTTGATGCTTTCTGATGAAAGACAAGTCCCATACCAGCTGCAGCGATACACTGCCCAATAATTAATTGAATTAAAATATCCTGGCTGAATGGCTCTGTTACTGGAATAAAGCGTTCAAATGCCCATACAGCAAGCGATAATGCAAAGCTAGCATAAATGGTTTTAACACCGAATTTAGGACCGAGAAAAAGAATTCCAACTAACAAAAGAACTGCGTTCAAGATAATCATAAACATTCCGACTGACAGGTTTGGGACTAGATGGTTCATCAGAATCGACAAACCACTGACTCCCCCTGTTGCGAGACTATTAGGAGATAGGAAGAAATGAACGTGGGTAGCAACACCGAGCGCACCCAAAGTAATTAGCAGATAAGTTTTGATGTGATGAAGCATCTATTATCCCTCCCGTTGTTTTGTTTTCGTTTCGTAAGCACAATCGGGATTATAATAGGGATTTCGAGCTTTGTAAACAACCTAAACCTAAGATTTTAAATTGAAACGGTTACAAACAATAAACAGGTCTTTTTTACTATTAAATCTACTTAATTCGACAGTTATATACAAGAATATTCTTAATTTTCGGTTGCTGATCCATCGTTCTTATGCATCAAAAAAAGCAAAAACAGAAGGCGTTTTTGCTTTTCTATCATCAGTTCACAAGGTGATGTTTAAATGCATATATGACTGCCTGGGTTCGATCTTGGACTTCAAGTTTACTAAGAATGTTACTAACGTGAACTTTTACTGTTTTAAGAGCAATAAAGCATTCATCAGCGATCGTTTGGTTCGCTTTTCCTTGAGCCATTAACAAGAGAATTTCCATTTCTCTCTCCGTTAACTCTTCATGAGGTAGCGTTTGAACCTGACTGCGCATGCGAGACATCATCTTCCCGGTGACTTCAGGTTCCAGGACAGATTCTCCATGAAACGTTTTTCGAACGGCATTTGCAATTTCCACAGCTTTCGATGTTTTCAGCATATAACTAGTGGCTCCAGCTTCGAGTGCAGGATACACCTTTTCATCATCAAGAAAGCTTGTGACAATAATAATTTTTGCTTCTGGCCACTGTTCAATAATGTGTTTTGTTGCTTCAATGCCATCCATCTCTTCCATCACAAGATCCATCAGAATAATATCTGGACGAAGTGAAAGCGCCAATTCTACCCCTTTCTTTCCATTGTCTGCTTCTCCAACAACGGTAATATCCGCTTGAGCTGACAAATAAGATGATACCCCAATTCGTACCATTTCATGATCGTCAACAAACAACACGTTAATCATTTCGTTCCCCCTTCCACATGCGGTACGCTCACCTCTAGTCTTGTGCCCTTTTGTGGCAAGCTAACTAACTTCAGAACGCCACCAATTTCCAGTGCTCTTTCGTTCATATTTTGAAGTCCATAAGAGGCAGCTTTCTGTTCATCCATCTTAAATCCAATACCATCATCAACAATCCTTAGTATCGTCCGGCCATCCCGACGTATCAGAAGGACCTCCAATGTTGTTGCCTTCGCATGTCTCAATGTATTGGATACGCACTCTTGTAATATTCGAAAAAGATGGTCTTCTACACCTTTATCAAGTTCAAGGGTTTCAAGCTTCCAATTCACTTCAATCGGAACCTTTTGAGACAATTCGTTAAGAAGTTCTTTTATCCCTTCTTCAAGTGTGCGATCTTTCAAAGCTGCTGGTCTAAGATGAAGCAAAAGGGCGCGCATTTCCAGCTGAGATTGATGAATGGTTTCCTCCACCATTCTAAGGTGCTTTGTTTCTTGATGATCCGTTTCATTTCGCGTTTCGGTAATTGCACTCATGAGCATCGAAGCAGCGAAAAGCTGTTGACTAACAGAGTCATGCAACTCTCTCGCAAGACGATTCCGTTCTTCTGAAACAACTTGTTGAACACGTTTTTCATGATCCTCGGCTTTTTCGTTGGCTAACTTTTGAGCTAATCTAACCTGCTCATTCATTCTGTTTTGTAGCTTGTTGATTTGTTCAAAAACACCATTTAAACTTGTGCTGTTATTATTATGTATTGTTCGGCCTTTATCTAGTTCTTCAAGTGTATCCGCCACGTACTGAAGTTCTTTATTAACATATAACCCCGATACCCCTCCTGCAGCACCTCCAACTAAAATAGAAATAATGGGAACGATGAGCCCAAATGGTAAATCCATTAAATCTTTTTCAAACAAAAGAGACAATGAAGCGATGGGATACACAGACAAATAAGCCATCGTGAAGAGACAAAGGAGCAGAAGGGAAAGCAACGCACCAATGAACATATGACGCTGTATCACACTCATACGCGCTTCACCTCTAGATCTCCAGCAAACATAGAGGTGACCAGCTTCACTTTCTGAGAAGCTTCCTCATACCCTTTCGTCTGGTAAGAAAGGACTTGATTGAACACGCCAGGCTCTTCATGCTGAAATAGTATGGCAGATCCGAGCATAGAAGAATGTTGAATGCTTACCTCAAGCTCATACGGAACAAGAATTTGAATTTTACCCACGATGTTACGAATCATAATAATCGATTCGCCTTTCGGGAGGACCGTATAGCTTAAATCGATGACTGTTTCTCCAAAGCCAGCCTGGATGTTTACATCGTTCCATTCGTACACATGTTCATGTGTTTTTTGTTTTCCGACCCATCTGTTTTGAAAAATCGTCTCCTGATGCACCAGACCTTCTTCCACCTGCTCTGGTCTTTCTAAAACGGGACGGATTTTCTTAGGTTTTTGTTTTGACTGATAGAGTTGAAACCCAAGATATACCAACAATACGAGTAAGAAAAATTTAACAACCACCATGTTCATAATGGTTGTAACGAAAAAGAAAATACCGCCTCCCAAAAACACCTTTCCGGAAGTTCGTGGCAAACGCTTTCTTCCCATGTAAATCAATACACCAGAAACGATTAACAAGAATAGAAGGCCACCATTTAAAGAAACTTCTAGTAATATTAGAATCACTCCAATTATAAGAAGCCCTTTAATAGTGTCACTATTTAAATTCCTCCACATGGGTGTCCCTCCATCCTAAATCCACCTATCTTGAATGACCAAAAAAGGCGCATGCGCCTCTTTTAGAATACCACTATTCCTCTGAAAGTTTTAATGAGTGTCTTGCTTTTTTGTCTTTTTTTCTAAATCATGAAACTTCATATCCATGCTTGAAACATAATAATCTCGATTCACCTTTTTCTCAAGTCGTTCAATATACTTTTCCATCTCATCAAAGCGATTAAATGGTTGGTTGCGAACTTGACTCTCTTCAAGAATGACGTCCATTTTGTGATGGGCTCTTACAATATTTTCTTTTCCCATCAACTCCATTCTCTTGAGCGACATATCTTTCAACTTATGCTTCATCTTTTCATGTTTTTGTTCAAGACGCTTCAGCTCAAGTCCTGCTTCATCTACTAATTGAGATAAGCGGTCTGCTCTTTCTTCGTACTGAACTTCCTCTTGTTTAGCAAATTCGTATAAATCCGTTTCTCCAGCTTCACTCGCTAGAACAGCCTGTCCCGCTCGTTTCTCTGCATTTCTTCTTGCTTTAACAAGTTCTCTTCTAAACTCATCTAAAAGTGTCGACTGTCGTTCAACGAGTTTTTCCGCCTTCTCCACTTCCTGTTCGCACTGTCTGAGGTAGTGATTTAACATTGATAGTGGATTTTTTTGTTCTTTCTGGTCCAGCATATTGTGAAAATCAGCTTCAATTGAATGTTTGATACGGGTTAGTAAATTTGCCATTTCATTTTCTCTCCTTTTTATTTAGCTTCGTTTAAGTTCATCCCACTGCTTTTCGAAATTAGTGAATGGATCCTCTGACTCTCCAGGCTCATCCCATTTTTTATAAATAACATAGAGCACATAGACTGCTATGAGGCCAAGGATAGCTGGCATATTTGCCACTGCCGTGCTTAAACCGATGACCCCTATAATTCCCCAGATGACTTTTCCGGTTGTTGAATCCGCTTGAAGAAATTTCTTAACTGCCACGTATAAGATACCAAGACTTATGATCATGCCTACTAGTGAACCAAGGTTTGCTAGCAAAACAATCGCAGCAATGATCCCTAATAATAATAAACCTGCTTTCTTCATCAAGATCGCCTCCTTTCATACCCTTATTCTATCTTTTGCCACAAGCTTTCATAATGAGCTAGAGCTATATCTTTGCATAAGACCTTAGCCTTAGTTAAATCATAGATAGTATCAAGTATACGATTAAAGCCTCTTCTATCTTAACGAAACGAATCATGGTAAAGTGAAAACAGATAGCACGGAAAGGAGTTCGGGAATGGTTATTATTACGACCATCATAGTTGTGATCATTATGACGATTGTCATTGCCGCTGCTTTTGGAATGGCTGTATCAAAAGGGTACAGTGTCAAACATACTGTCGACCCGTTGCCAGATGAACATCGGGAGACAGAGGAAGAGGGGAAACATGAACGGACAGAATCGAAGTAATATAACGCCGGGAAAAACCGTTGATATCGTCTTGAAACAAGACCAGCGTTCTGGCAAAACAACGCGAGGGATTGTGAAAGATATTTTAACAAAATCTCCAACTCATCCACATGGCATTAAAGTACGTCTTGAAGACGGACAAGTTGGCCGCGTCAAAACCATCTTGTGATAATCGTAAAACCCCCCGGAATAAATTCTGGGGGGTTTCGCTTTTCTATGGTTTTAACGCCAGCAAATGATTAAAATAATGAATGGAAAATAAACGAAACCGGTTGAATTCTAGTAAACTGATTTTGTTATAAGAAGATCAACCCCAGTCGATTATACAAGCAAGACCACTTTTAACTCGGCAACAATTGTGAGGGAGCATCTGTATAAAAGAGTTTTAGCTCATGCAAGGCGCGTGTACACCCTACGTATAACAGTTTGGCATCTTCAGCATGTAGCATGTAATGATCTTTATTTGCATTCGCTACGATAACACCATCAAATTCTAAGCCCTTTGTTAAATAAATGGGTACTACGGAAATGCCACCTGCATAGGACCGATCGTCTACTGATAGAAGGTTGACATCCTGCTGCTTAGCAAGCTCCTGATACAACCATTTGCATTCTTCTTCACTTCTTCCAACAATGGCAATGGTTTTCAACCCTCGTCTTTTCATATCCTGCGCTGTTTTAAACAAGGAGTCCACTAGCTTGTCTTCTAGCATTTCACTAACTTCCACTTTCTCTCCACTCCGAAATACCGGTATAGCCGGCTGAACTGGTATTTCGGCATGAGCAATGACTTTATTAGCAAACTCAATAATTTCTAATGTAGAGCGATAGCTTTGTTCTAATTCTATATAAAGCTCATTCCCTTCAAATAGTTCTCTGAATTCTTCCCACCGATGAATTCCCTTATAAGCGTGTATTCCCTGCGCCAGATCTCCAAGTATCGTAAAGGAGCGAGCGCGATTCACTTCCATTAACAAAGCTAATTGAAATGGTGAGAAGTCCTGCGCCTCGTCAATTACAATATGCTGAAAAACATCATCCTTATGCACACCATTTAATTTAAGTTGTATATAGAGAATGGGAGCAAGGTCAGAGGGGGCTACCCTCTTCTTCTTTAAAAGCTTTGCCGATTCTGTTATGAGCACCTCATCAAGCAGATGAACTCTTTCATTTTCATCTACATACTTGGGAGGATTTATTTGAAACAATGATTTGTAAAAAGAAAATGCTGTCTGCTTCGGCCATTTTTTGAAATATCGCTTCAGTTGATCATTCGCCTGCTTACGATATTCTTTTTGAATATGACTTCCTTCAATGGATTTAATCTCATCTTTTATCCAAATTTTAAAGCGGTTCATTAACATGTCACGCTTCCGGGCGACTGGATAGGCAGAGAGATCTTTTAACCACTGTTGAATTTTCTCTTCAGAAAGCGTACTTCCTTCAAATGGCGTAAACGATCCTTCTGGGCTTACTGATTGACTATAGCTTAAAAGAGCTTCATCGATCCATTTTTTAAAGACGATCGATCCCTTTACTCTTCCACTAGCCAACTCCATCTCAGGTCGATCTTCTCCAAACCATTTTTGAAGATCATCCTCTGAAGCATCAACGTTTATTTTTTCTTCAATCATTTTTAATGTCCAATCGGTAAAGGTCGATTGTTGAATTCCCCCAACACCTAACTCCGGCAGTACGCCAGAAATATAGTCTAGGAACATTCGGTTCGGTGCAAAGATAATCATTCTTCCTGCCTGAATGGTATCGCGATATTCGTACAATAAGTAAGCTAATCGATGCAGAGCAACAGTTGTTTTCCCACTCCCGGCCGCACCTTGAATGATTAACGGGGTCGACCGTTCTGCACGTATAATATCATTTTGTTTTGCTTGTATTGTAGAAACAATATCACGAAGGCGATTGTCTTTATTTTCACTTAGCCGATAGAGAAGAAACTCGTCTGATCCACTTAATTCTTCGCTTCCTTCGACATAAGTGTCCACCACTCGCTGAAGTTCTTTATCTCGAATCACAATGTTTCTTTTTAGTTCAATATTTCCTTCAATGACCCCATCTGGTGATAAATAATAAACATCCTTTTCCGCTCCTGTAAAAGCATAGAACATACTGGCAACAGGCGCTCGCCAATCAACTACAAGAGAATCTTGTGACTCCCCATGGGCTACACCAACCTTCCCAATATAATAGGAATGTGATGACTTTTCTTCTTCTTGAAAATCCATTCGAGCAAAGTATGGTTCTTTCGCTGCTATAGCTAGTGATTGGCGATTTTCCTCTCGAATGCTTTCAAGCACCTGTTCCGTTACATTCTCACCTGAATACCGCGGGTATCCTTCCAACGCTCTTTGCTGTTTTGTAATCTCGGCAGCGATTTGGTCGAGTTGCTGCTTCTCTTTTCGATAGGCACTTTGAGTCTTATGATCCAAGATCAGTTACCTCCTTATGAGATTTGTCATTCAATTAGACAGAAATTTAATACTACCACAGAGACAGTCCATCAACCAAGTTATTTTTAGAAAATTTAAAAACAAATTTTTTCGAAAGAATTCTCTCTTAAAATGATCCAAACTCTTTATCCTCTCGTTAGCTAAGTGTAATCAAAAACAACGGTAAAAAAAACAAGGAGCGTGAAGAAAAAATGAACTTGAAAAAAGCATTTAAAAAATTAATGGTTCCGGCTCTAGGGCTAACCCTATTGTTCCCGACAGTTGCAGGCGCCGCTGAACCAGAACCAACGGTGAGTACACCAGCAGCAGATCTAAGAGCAACTCTTGATCAGCTCTTATCCGAACATTTTGTTCTAGCAGTTACGTCGATGACAAAATCGTATGATGGCACTGAAGATGCTAAAGAAGTAACTGAAGCGCTTGATCAGAACGCAGCCGATATGACACCAGCCATCGCATCTGTTTATGGTGATGAAGCTGCGCAACAATTTGAAGATATTTTTAGAGGACATAATGATTATTCAGCTGATTTTGTAAAAGCAGCCACTGAAGATGATGCAGAACTTCGCAAAGAAGCTGAGAAAGAAGTAGATGAATTTGTTGATGAATTCTCCACTTTCCTTGATACAGCAACTGAAGGAAATCTTCCAAAAGAAGCTGCTGCAGATGTTTTAGAAGTCCATGAAGACCAAGTTCTAACAACATTTGATGAATACACAGAAGGAAATTATGAACAAGCTTATACAACATTCCGCGAAGGACATAAGCATATGTTTGCCATTAGTAAAGCATTATCGAGTGCGATCGTAACACAGATGCCCGACAAATTTGAAAACACGAAAGCTATTACACCTGCTGCAGATTTACGATCAACTCTAAACAGTTTAGCTTCTGAACATTTTGCTCTTTCTTCACTTGGTCTTGAAAAAGGCTATGATCAATCAGAAGACTATGACTTTGTAAACTGGGCAGAGGATAGAAACACGGCTGACTTTAAAACGGCGATCGGCTCAATTTACGGAGATGAAGGTGCTGCGCAGTTTGAAAAGATCTGGCAAGAAGACCACATCGCTGCACAAGCTGACCTTGTTGTCGCCTCTCTTTCTGAAGATGAAGAAGCAATGAAAATGGCAAAAGAACGTCTTTTAAAAACTTTCCCTGAAAACTTCGGTACATTCCTAGGAACAGCTACAGAGGAAAACCTTCCAACGGATGCGGCGACTGAAGCACTTATGGCTCATGAAAAACAAGTCGTAGGTACATTTGAATCGTACATGTCTGATGATTTCAAAGCATCGACAGATCAATTCCGTGAAGGCTATGCATTCATGTTTGGTGTAGGAGAATCTCTAGGTGGAGCGATTGTGAAACAGATGCCTAATAAGTTTGCTGGTGAAGCAATGCCTGGCGATATGCCTAAAACGGGTATGGGTGGTGCAAGTGAGCAGTCATCTGACCTATCAGCTCTTTGGATGACAATAGGTTCTCTTGCAGTAGCTGGTTCAGCATTTGCTATTCGCAGAAAAGTCGTTAATCAGTAATTCGTACATGCCTGTAAACGACATAGATACAAAAAATCGCTTCTAACATCGTTAGAAGCGATTTTTCTATGCGTTATATTTTTTTAAAACATCGATGACCAAATCGATTTTTGCATGGTCTTCTGGAGACTGATCAATATGATGCCAGACTAAGTTCCCTCTTTCATCATAAATCCATGTTCCGCCTTGAATGTAAACATCCTGCGTTTTCATTGATTTAAGCACAAAGTCTTTTTTCTTTTGTTCTTTTGGTATAAACCCTTCCATTTTACGAGTGACGAAACCAATTGCTGCTTGTCCGAGTAGCTTCCATTTCGGCATTGTATGGTGGCCCATTCCTCGATAGGCGTCCCTCTTCGGGTCACCTGCAATCACAAATGGAAACTCTCCGAAGGCGTTTGTAAACTGACGGATATAGGTAGCATTGGAAGGTGCAATGGCAATGATCTGAAAGCCTTCCTTCTCTATTTCATCAACGCGCTTACGCAACTGCGTAAGATAAGCTCGACAGACTGGTCAGCCAAGATGACGGACAAATACAACCATTGATTTCTTTTGATTGATTAGCTGTGCAAGCGTAACGTTCGTACTTTCCGGAATTTCAAGCTGATATGTTAATTGATTCAAAGTAACCTCTCCTTACTTGCTTGTTATGACGTTTGGTCGGTGTTAACCACCTGCTTCTTATGTTCAATTTTACACTTTTTCTGATAGTAGTGATACCCAAGGAATCCAATAACTGCGACCACTAGAAGCAAGAAGAGATATTTTTGAATACTTCCAAAGATCGCTTGAACGGATTTAATGTTTCCATTTTTCCCGATCCATAACATCGCGATTGTCCACGGGAAGATTCCTATAAAGGTAAGAACACCAAACACCCATGCTTTTACCTTGCTCATTCCTGACACATAGGATACATAATTGCCTACACCAAGCGGTCGTGTAATCGCAATACTCCAAGAACCACACTTTCTGAACCAGCGCTGCACTCGTTCTACTTTCTTCTTTTTAAGCTTTTTTTCTATTTTATCTTTTACTTTCAGACCGATCCCATAAGGAATAAAGCTGAAAATGGTATAGATTACACTTGTCAGAAATGCGAAACCGATCATTTCGATAACAGAAGCATTTAATAAGTAACCATACGTTAGTGTCATCATGCCACCTGGAAAAGGCAAAGATGATGCTTCAATCGCATTGCTTATCAGAAGCCCCCAAATTCCAAGCTCTTTCAGGAAGTGAATCAGAAATTCCAGCATAGTGGATCCGATCTCCTTTACTCTTAAATTATGTCTGTCTATTAAGTTCCCTGAATGCCGAGCATGAAACCGAATTAGACCTGTTTTAATCTTCCAATTCGACAAATCCCTCTGTTTTCATCCGCGAAATTTAAACTATTTCCGCGGAAATGAAAAGATAGTCTGAAATCTATCGTCAATATTTGAGAAAGCATCATAAAAAATCCCTATCACAATTACAGTGATAGGGATTTCCCATTAGGAACCTACAGTAACAGCCTTTTCAAGTTCGAATGAAATCACAGCTTCTTCAAAAATGCGCAGCCCTTCATCCAATTGTTCTTTCGTTATAATAAGTGGAGGAATCATGCGGATAACTTCCTGATGTTTTCCGCAAAGATAAAAGAGAACGCCCTTTTCAAGTGATAAATCTAATATGCGCATCATGCCATTACCATCCGGTGCTCCTGTTTCAGGATCAATAATTTCAATTCCAATCATGAGACCAACTCCCCGGATATCGCCAATCACTTGATGTCGTTCTTTTATAACCGCTAATTTTTCTAAAGCATAGGCTCCCATTTCCCGAGAATTTCTTAGTAATTCTTCCTCTTCAATGACATCAAGAGTAGCTAAGGCTGCAGAACAAGCAATCGGGTTTCCCCCAAATGTCGTTCCATGTGTCCCCATTGGCCACTGACTCATTAATTCTTTTGAAGCGACTGTCGCACTTAACGGTAGCCCAGAGGCAATTCCTTTTGCGATCGCCATAATATCTGGGGTTACATCAAACGTCTGGGCAGCAAACCACTCTCCTGTACGACCAAATCCTGTTTGAACTTCATCAAAAATAAGTAGCATACCGTGACGATCACAAATCTCTCTCACTTTCTGTAGCCATTCTTTCGGTGGAATAATATAGCCGCCTTCTCCTAATACTGGTTCCACGATAACACAAGCCACTTCTTCCGGAGTTACTTGATGATCAAAAAGCCGTTCAAAATCTTTCTCGAGCTCAGAAACGCAGTAATCTTCTACATTTCCCCCCTCTGGACAACCAGCCATGTCCGCAAATGGAATCTGGTAAGTTAGTCCATTAGGCTGCAAGAATTTGCGATATTTACTTTTTGATGTACTTACACCAAGTGCACCAAGTGAACGTCCATGGAAACACCCAGTGAATGAAATAACATAAGGCCGCTTCGTTACGTATTTTGCTAATTTCATTGCACCTTCAATTGCTTCTGTTCCACTGTTTGCAAAGAAAAAACAATCCAAATCTTTCGGCATAATGCCTTGAAGCCGCTCAGCTAGTTGAAGAATGGAGTCATACATAATAACTCCTGAAGGTCCGTGCATAAGTGAATCAGCGCCATCTTTAATGGCTTGTACCACTTTAGGATGACGATGTCCCGTGTTTGCCACTGCAATCCCTGATGTAAAATCAAGGTATGTTTTTCCATCTGCACCGTAGTAATAGCACCCTTCTTCTTTCACAACAGGCAAGTTAGGGTGATCCTTCGCCATACTAGGTGCTAGATAGTCTGACATGTTGTGATATCTCTGTTCAAAAGATGTAGCCACTGTAATGTCCTCCTTTAAGTTCAACTATTATAAAAAGAAATGAGCCATAATAACAATAATTGGAAGTGTAATAACTGTACGCTGCAAGAAAATAATCGCCAATTCAAGAACGGAAATAGGAATTTTTGATTTCACTAGTAAAATACCAATCTCAGACATGTAGATCAGCTGTGTTAACGAAACAGCCGCAATCACAAAGCGCGTCAGTTCACTTTCGATTCCTGTTCCAATTACAGCTGGCAAAAACATATCGGCAAAACCAACGAGCATTGCTGGAGCTGCTGCTGCTGCCTCAGGAATTTGCATTAATTCTAGTATCGGAACAATCGGCATAGATAAATAAGTAAAGAAAGGAGTAAATTCAGCAATGATCAGGGCAACAGTACCAAGCGCCATTACAAGCGGAATCAATGCGAAATAAATATCTAGAACTGTATTCACACCTTGCCCCGCTACATACTTAACCCCTTTCACCTCTGAAGCTTTTTCTAGCGATTTTTGCATTCCCCACTTAAAGCTAGAAACACCTTTGGGGACCTCTTCTGAAATTTGCTTTCCTGTCCCTTCATAGTATGTGTCCGCTTTTCGCGATAAAGGTGGGATTCGTGGGCAAACTATAGCTGCGACTAGACCAGCCACAACAACTGTAAAGTAAAATGGTACAAACATCTCTTCTAGACCTATGAAACTAATCACAACAAGACTGAACGCAATTGAATTGATCGAAAAGTTTGTGGCAATGACAGCTGCTTCTCTTTTCGTGTAATAACCTTCTTCATATTGTTTTGTTGTGATTAATACTCCTACTGTACCTGCTCCCATCCAAGAAGCAAGCGCATCGATGGAGGAACGACCAGGTAATTTAAACAAAGGACGCATCACATGGCGAAGCGCTGTTCCAAAGAAATCCATTAAACCAAATTCCAGAAGGAGTGGCATAAGAAGGCCCGCAAAGAGAAACCAGGCGGCAAGAACTGGAACAAGTGAGTACAGCATCGTCCCACCTGATACATCTGAAATAATAAATTCTGGGCCGAATTTAAATAGTGTCATGACGGCGAAGAGCGCTCCAATCAATCTAGTACTGATCCAGAACCAGTTTACATAAAACAATTGTTTAAGAAATGGGCGAAGCATGATAGCTTTAGGTTCGAACGCTTTTGCAACAATAGGAATAATAGCAGATAAAATAAGAATAGCTGTCATAAAACCAGGTAAGAATGGAGCGAGTGCTGTCTGAATGGATTCAGCTAATATTCCTACCCCAATCGTCATTTTTCCGTTAAAAGGGACCGGGACAAGAAATAATAAAATACCAATTAAAGACGGAATCATAAACCACGCGTAAGCTTTTTTCGACTGAGATCCCTCTACCGACTGACTAGTACTTTCCAGCGGGTACGACTTTTCCTGTTTAACTTCCATTTTTCACTCTCCTTCGACAATTTTAATATTAATTCATATTCTTGCATATAAATTAGAAAAGAAGCAAGAGGTATTTTCACTCTTCGCTTCTTTTAACATGCAAGTATTATGCCAGAATTTATTTAATTCTGTATTTTTTAAGTTTTCTAACTACCGTTGGTTGACTCATGCCTAGCGCCTCAGCGATCTTCGTTGTTGTGCGAAAATAACGTCTCGCCTGCTCAAGTCGTTCTTTCTCTACTTTTTCAACTGTTTCTTGTAATGTTTCATGAAAATTATTCATTTCTGAATAAACTTCTGTTGTTTTTTTATATGTATGCGGCAAATCGGTTTCATGTATAACGAATGTATCCGAAGTCACGATAAGACGTTCAATTAAATTCATTAGCTCACGAACATTTCCCCTCCACGTATGTTGTGTTAATTCGTGAATCACTCCTTTATTTAATATCCGCTTTCGTTTATATGCTTTGCAGAAGTGATCGACAAACGATTGGATAAGAGGGAGGATGTCTTCCTTCCTCTCTCGTAAAGGGGGAATCACTAATGGAACAACATTTAATCGAAAATATAAATCCTCTCGAAACATTTTTTCTCGTACAGCTTGTTCCAAATCTTTATTCGTCGCACTAATGATTCGAAAATCTGAGCTAACCTCTTTTCTTCCTCCTAAGCGATAAAAGCGCTTTTCTTGAATGAGTTTCAGTACTTTCACCTGATTTTGGAGCGAAAGTTCTCCAATTTCATCTAGAAAAAGCGTTCCGCTAGCTGCCATCTCTGCTAATCCAATGCGCCCTCCTTTTCTAGCTCCAGTAAATGCTCCATCTTCATACCCGAAAAGTTCCGCCTCAAATAAAGACTCAGGAATTGCCCCACAGTTTACTTCTATAAATGGCGCCTCTCTGCGTTCACTTTTAGAATGAATGTAACGAGCGAGCTCTGTCTTTCCTACCCCCGATTCCCCTAAGAGAAGAACGTTCACATCTACTCCAGCAACCTGCTTCCCAGTAGCCAGAATTTTTCTCATAGCATCACTTCGGGCAATCAGTCCCCCATCATCCTGTTGTTGTTTGAGCTGCTCCAGCTCATTTCTCACACGCTCCATCTCAGAAGACATTTCTTCCATGCCAGCCTTAATTTCCATTAACTCGGTTATATCGTGTGAATAACTAACAATCCTTAGAAGTTCTCCGATTTCGTTAAAAACAGGCAGACCTGTTACGAGAAGCTTTTTCCCATCAGGACCGGTTTGCACGAAAGTAACACGCTTCTTTTCCTTCACGACTAGTGGTGTTGCAAGTGGTGTAAACAATCCTTCTTTTTCAAGATCATATACCGATCTCCCCATCAAATCATTGGCCTTCACGCCATAAACCATACCCGTTCCTTCACTCACTTTTACGATAATCCCATTTCGATCTGTTACTAAAATATCGTCTTGTAAAGAATGAAAGATCGCTTTATATTCGTTCCACTCTGTCAAATGATCACCCGCTATTATTCATTTTTGAATACTACTCGTACACCAACTTAAAAATCCGCTCAGATACTTGTTTATTATTATTCATTTTTGAATAATCTCACATTTACATCGTACCATAACTGTTAGCACTACTAACAGATGGTAACCAAGATAATAGATAAATAGCCGGCCTACTTCTGTTGGCTGTTTGTATACTGTCTAAATGACCCATAATATTCGTATGCTTCCCATTGCTCTTCATTAGAATCAAAGTAAATCCAGATTGGTACGTCATCTAACTCTGGATATTCTTGAAACAACGATCGATCTCCTAATCTTATAGCCCTTAATGCTCCAGGCAACTCTTCTCGAAAGATTCGATCTCTTATGCTTGTTCTTCCTTCTTCTGTTGGATCATCAATCAAGACATAGACATAATAATAGAGTCCGCAATCATTTCGGAATGTTCCAAGCACTTCATCTCGTAAAGAAGTAATACGATCGATGGCATATTCTGTTCCAACTGTTAAAAATAATTCTCCCGTTACATCAGAATGCGTTAATGTATACTTTCTTCCTACAATCCTTTTCTTTTCCTTTATTCCATCACGATACGTTACATACGGTTGCCGCATTGCTATTCCCCCTAATGAAAAGCCTATGGAGAATCTAAAATTTGGTGCCAGTTCTTCTATTCCACAAAAAAAAGCATCTGCTTTTACTCAGATGCTTCTTCCATACTTACCAGATTGCTTCCACCCACTCAGGATGGTCAATAAACGGATTGCGATTGTGCTGGTACTGATCATAAATCACATTGTTTCGATTTTCTTCAAAAGAATCGACTGGATCCATTTCATTCCATTCTTTCAATACCGAAATTTTCCCGATATATGGTGCTGAACCATTATTCACAAGATCGTTCACTTCTAAATCAACTTCCCCGCTGTCCCCTTCGTAACGAACAGCCATGTAGAAAATCATTCGCGCTACATCACCTTTCACACTGTCACGGGGCTCCCAAGAATCACTATCATAATAATTACCAGGTGCTTCTGATTGAGGAGAACCACCATTATCAAAATCAAGATTACCACGGGAGCTATTAACCGTTACATCAGTTGGACGCAGGTGATGAACATCTGTTCCTGGTCCCATAGACGTTCCAAAATCTCCGTGGGATTTTGCCCAAACGTGTTCCCGGTTCCAGTCGTCTACTCCTCCGCCGTTCTCATACTTGCTTTGGGACCTTCCACTATAAAGAAGAATGACATTATTAGGATTTAACGGATCTTCGTCGGTAACCCTCAGGGCATCCCATACTTCACTATAAGAAAGCTCTGTATGATCATCAATAATCATGTGCAATTCTGTTTTCAAAGCACTACCGGTTTTACCTACAGCAGAGCGGTAGTATGTATCATCGTAAGGAGAGGCTTCTCCTGAACCACCAGGATTTCCACTTCCCGCTCCATCACCGAGTTCGATAGCCGATACGCTCTTAACACCTGCATGAGCAAAATAATCTGTTAAACTTCCATTTACAACTACGGATTCACCTATTAAATCCGGGTTGCTTTTCAACCCAAAAGCACTTCGTAACGAAGATGGCACTTGAACAAAAAGCATTTCATTGACATTTGTTTCATTTGCTTGATCTGCAATTGCAATAGCATAATCATCTGAAAAATGAAAGGTAGCAATGGAAGATGTTGATTCTGGCTTTCCTACAATAAACCCTTCCACTGCTCCACTACTCCCCTGATTTGCAATTCCCTGTGTAACGGAATATGGTGATGACGATGTTCCTGAACCGTCTGCAAATGAGGGTGTAATCGTGAAATACATCATAATTAACGAAACCACCAACATAAAAACTACCGTTCCATAAGTGCGACGTGCCGTGTTCATTTTGCTTCCCTCCCCATAATAAATCCTTCTTGTGCATGAAGCATCTTCTAGTTTAAACGTACACGATTAAGCTAGTGGAAACACGATGTAAATGTTCCTTTATTTTTAATAGGTCATTTGCCTTAGGAGGATTAAAACCATGCCTTTTTTACTATAAATTCTGTTCTTACGGAAATTCCCAACGTTTTCTCATCTTCCTGACTTTCATCAGAGCTCATTGTCCGATATAATCAATGAGGATTGTTAAACCATGAATAAAGGATGTTTTCCTATGAGTATATTAACCGTGAAAAACCTTACGCACGGATTCGGTGACCGTGCCATCTTTGATGATGTATCTTTTCGTCTATTAAAAGGCGAACACATTGGACTTATTGGTGCTAATGGCGAAGGTAAGTCAACATTTATGAACATTATTACTGGAAAGTTAGAACCAGATGAAGGAACAGTGGAATGGTCTAAAAATGTACGAGTTGGCTATCTTGATCAGCATACTGTTCTTGAACGCGGTATGACGATCCGTGATGCACTTAAAGGCGCGTTTCAGTATTTGTTTGATTATGAATCTGAAATGAACGAATTATTTGCCAAGATGGGCGAAGCTTCTCCTGAAGAGCTTGAAAAGTTATTAGAAGAAACTGGAACGATGCAGGATATGCTTGCAAATAATGATTTCTATGTGATTGATGCAAAAGTTGAGGAAATTGCACGCGGACTTGGGCTCGATGAAATCGGACTTGAAAAAGATGTCCAAGATTTAAGTGGTGGACAGCGTACGAAGGTTCTTCTTGCCAAACTACTTCTGGAAAAACCAGATATTCTTCTTCTTGATGAGCCAACAAACTATCTCGATGAGCAACATATCGTTTGGCTTCGCCGTTATTTACAAGAATATGAAAATGCGTTTATTTTGATTTCGCATGATATTCCTTTCTTAAATAGCGTGATTAATTTAATTTATCATATGGAAAATCAAGAATTAACAAGGTATGTTGGTGACTATGATAACTTCTTATCCGTATACGAAGTGAAGAAGCAACAAGTCGAAGCAGCCTTTAAGAAACAGCAACAAGAAATCTCTCAATTAAAGGATTTTGTTGCTCGTAACAAAGCCCGCGTTGCTACCCGTAATATGGCCATGTCGCGGCAGAAAAAGCTGGATAAAATGGATGTTATTGAAATGGCAAAAGAAAAACCGAAGCCAGAGTTTCAATTCAAACAAGCTCGTGCTTCTGGAAAGCTCATTTTTGAAACAAAGGATCTTGTGATTGGTTATGATGAACCACTATCCCGACCATTAAACCTTTCAATGGAGAGAGGTCAAAAAATTGCCCTCATGGGTGCAAATGGTATCGGTAAAACCACGCTTCTTCGCAGTATTCTTGGTGAGATCAAACCAATTGAAGGTTCCGTAGAGCTTGGCGACTATTTATACACTGGTTACTTTGAGCAAGAAATCAAAACCAGAACATCAAACACCTGTATTGAAGAAATGTGGCGAGAATTCCCACACTACAGCCAGGCACAAATTCGCGCAGCTTTATCGAAGTGCGGTTTAACAACAAAGCATATCGAAAGTAAGGTCGATGTGCTAAGCGGCGGTGAAAAAGCAAAGCTTAGACTTTGTAAATTAATGAATACAGAATCAAACTTATTAGTATTTGATGAACCAACAAACCACCTTGATGTTGAGGCAAAAGCCGAATTAAAAAGGGCTTTAAATGAATACAAAGGAAGTATTATCCTCATCTCTCACGAACCAGAATTTTATCAAGATATTGCAACCGATGTGTGGAATTGTGAAGATTGGACAACGAAACTCGTATAGAAAAAAGGCTTATCCATTTAATCGGATAAGCCTTTTTCTGTGAGCGAATAATCTGGAACTAGGATCTTCCCATTATTCTTCTTATTTACGATGGATTTAATCAGCGATTTAGTAAGGTTTTGAGGTGGATAGGGCTTAATGAGATAATCATTAGCACCTAACTCGAAACCCCGTTGCTTCTCTTCACTTACTGTAGAAACGAAGATTGGGATACCTTTCGTCCGCTCTGATTCTTTCACTGCTTTTAAAACATCCCATCCGCTCATCCGGCCATCTAACATAATATCTAGTACGATTCCTTTTGGCGTCATTTTCTCAAGAAGTTTGATTGCCGCTTCACCACTGCGACAGTGGTGAGCAGTAAAACCACTCTCGGTGATTTCCTCCATTAATAATAGCGCAAGGCTATCATCATCTTCTACAATCAATACACCCTCTTCTAGTTCCCCAGATTTCGGCTCTAGTGGCAATTTTTCTCTTATCAGAGGAAAAACAAGAGTAAATGTACTTCCTTTCCCAAGCTCTGAAGTAACTTCAACATCACCATCATGTGCTAACAAAATCTCTTTCGAAATAGCGAGCCCAAGTCCAGTTCCGCCAATTTGACGCCGATCCGAATTATCAACGCGATAAAACTTGGTAAATAGTTTAGAAAGGGCATCATGTGGAATTCCAAGGCCCTCATCTTTAATATCCACATAGAGCTGACCTTCTTCTCCCCTGAATCGTGTCACTATTTTTCCACCTTTAGGAGAGTATTTAACCGCATTACTAATGAAATTATTCATTACCTGCTTAATCTTATCAGCATCTCCAATAATTTCATGTTCATTTGTTGTATCTTCCACAATAAAAGAATGGAATTGAGAATGCACGCGATAACTATCGATCACTTCTTCTATTACTTCTTTCAAATTAATACGCTCTTTATCGTAATTCTGCTTTCCTGCTTCCATACGTTGAATATCTAGAAAATCATTAATTAAAGAGGTTAACCGCTTCGCTTCTTTATAAATCGTACTTAGATACTTCTTTTGCTTTTCAGGTTTCAGTTCTTTTGAAAGCATGAGTTCTGTAAAGCCTAGAACACTTGAAAGTGGTGTTCTCAGTTCATGACTAACTGTGCTAACAAACTCATTTTTCATTTCATCCACCTCATGTTCACGAGTAATATCACGATGAACAAAAATGGAGCCAATAAACTTGTCACCATTATATAAATGTTCATAATACATTTGTATAAAAAGCGCTGGTTCTGTATTTGTTTGATAAATCAATTCACTTTGTTTGGGTTTAACACCCGCGATAACATCATGCACGTATGACTTTACCGCATTGCGGTCATCTAAAGCTACTTGAACAAGAAATTTCGAACTCCACTCCACAAATGTTTTTTCGTTTACGCCATCAGGGAAACAAGCATCCAACATCGTACACATCTGATCATTAACGGCCCGGGTTGTTCCTTCTCTGTCTACAAGTTGAATCCCCTCTCGAATGGTGTTTAATATTTCTCTGTTTACCTGTCGTTCATTTTCGGTTGTTTCATAAAGCAAAATTTTATCTAAAGCAAGTGAAATTTGACGGGACAAACCATTGATCTCTGATACTTCTTCGGGCATGTATTCCACACCAGTTCTAGTAATACAGAGCAAAGCAACGACTTTATTATTTGAAACAACAGGGATATACAAATCATTAGAGAGAACTTTATCACCATGATATCCGGCTTCTCCGACCGATGCTGATCTTTGTACAATATGATACTGCATTTGTTGAATTGCTTTGACTCCAGGTCCATCCGTAAGATGATCAATCCACTCATGGACCTTCTCCTGACTAATGCCTAAAGACGCATAATCTTTTCCTTGATTCAGCATCACAATGATCCCTTTATCGGAACTTAAAATATGAATCATGTTCGTAATGATACTTTGTAGTAACTCATTTTTATTTAGCGTTGAGGCAAGTGAGCGGTTTAATTCATTACGATGTTCTAACACTTGCTTCTGAACGTTCATTACCTTTACATTTTCTTCAAGAGTATCTTTACTGCTTTGCAGTTCTTTGCTTTGTTCTAACAACGTTTCATTTGATGTGATAAGGGCTTTTTCGTTTTGTTGGATATTTGTGATCATTAAATTAAACGACCTGGCAAGCTCGCCAAGCTCATCTGACCTTTTTACATGTGGAACCGCTACATTTTCACCTGACGACATTTGACTAGAAGCTAATGCAAGCTCTTGTAGTGGCTTGCCAATTCGGCGAGCCATAATCCCAGCAAGGATCGTTGCAATTAAGAGAAGGAAAACTACAAAAAATACAAATAGTATTTGTAAGTTCGCTAAACGATCAATTAGATTTTGTTCTGTTGCATATATTTCATTTTCAACATCAGATACTAAATTTCTCGTTTGATCTCTTAAATTGTAGACGAGATTGCTCCCCCCTTGATTTTGAGAAAGAATTTGTAATCCCGCCGTATTGTCATTAGCTACCTGGCCTTTCGCATTCTCAAACAACTTATAGTAATTAATTAACTTATCTTGAAGATAAGTGAGATATTCTCTCTCTTCAGTACTTTCCAATTCCGGTTCTAGCTGATTGATTTTATCGACGATCGAATTCTTTTTGGCTTCGTAATTACTTAGGAAAGGCTCTTCCAAACGAAAACCTAGATACCCCCGCGCCTCGAAGAACATGTCATTTAAACTATCTTCTAGTTCAACGGCATACTGTTGCTTCTTCCTAAGGTCGACAACTTTTTTTTCATATTTATCTTCAATCGACTGACTATAGAGCCCCAATCCAACTGCTGCAATTAAAATTAGTAATAAGAATCCGCTCATAAACCAGACGAACTGACGAGACAAACTACTTTTCCATCTTCTATTCACCTAAAATATCTCCTACCATGCTAGCAAGAACAACTGGACTAAATGGCTTTGAAATAAAATAATTCGCCCCTGTACTTCTTGCAATCTCTTCATCTTTTTTCTGCGCCTTTGCCGTTAACATCATGATTTTGACATCCATATTCCCTTCAGACCGTACCTTTTTGATCACTTCAAGACCAGTCATCTCAGGCATCATGTAATCAAGCAAGACTAGATCATAGTCATTGTTGCTGATGAGCTCATATGCTTCAGCACCATCTTCAGCTTCGTCAATCTCATAGTCATCGTCTTCAAGGGTATCAACGATTAACATTCTGAGGATCTCTTCATCTTCTGCTACTAATAGTTTTAAACCCATATTTCCCCTCGTTTCTGTAGGTTCTAGTTAGAAATCTTTCTAGTAACTATATCGACCGAATTCTACTAATAATTTAGTATAGAAGAATTTATAATATCTTTTGTATTAGTTTATTGATTCTTGCCTCAAGCTCTTCGATCCTAAATGGCTTTGTAATATAGTCATCTGCACCAAGTTCTAGTGATTGAATGATATCTTTTTCTGCTTTTCTTCCCGTTAACATCATGACAGCATAATCACTAGAATCTTGCTCTTCTCGCAGTTTACTAAGTACTTCATTTCCGTCCATACCAGGCATAATGCCATCAAGAAGAACGAGGCATGGAGCACCCGTTTTATGCCATGTATCTTCGAAGAACGAGTAGCCTTCTTCATAACTTTTTACTTCTATATCATAGTTTCCATCAATGGAGAAATCACTAAGCTTAGAGGTTAGAAGATTTCTCATAATTTCATCATCATCGACAATAGCAATCCGAATGGACTTAAGTCGTTTAGACGATCCATTGTCACTTTGATAAACAATTACCTGGTCTCTTCCATTAGCTTTGGCTCGATAGAGAGCTTCATCCGCATAATTTAATAGTTGTTGATTTGAGGAAGAAGCATCTATCTCAACAACCCCAGCTGAAAATGTGACAGAAAAAGAATGATTATTTGTTCGGAACACTTTCTTTTTGAAACCTTCTAAAAGTCTCTCAAGAAATCTAGCCGCTTGATTCGAATTTGTATCGGGAAGAATCAATACAAACTCTTCACCACCATATCGTATAAATGTATCTGTATTTCGTTTTTCTTCTATGATAAATTGAGCAAGACTTTTTAATACTTGGTCTCCCATAAGGTGCCCATACTTGTCATTGACTGATTTAAAGTGATCAATATCAAAAATAATTAAAGAAGCATTTTCCCCATTTCGTACGAGATCATAGCGCATATAGTTGAGTTGACTGTCGAGGAATTTACGATTATAGGCACCCGTTAATTCATCGGTTAATACAGAGTGCACAATCATTTTCCTTTTCTCAATTTTACGATTCACTCGTAACAAGTACTCCTCTTTTTCCACGTCTAAATCGAGAAAGTCATCAGCCCCAAATTCATAGGCTTTCATCCGATTAGAATCTTTCCTTTCTGTGCTCGTTAGTATAAGAGGAATGAATTGGAGCTCTGCTTTCTCTCTCACTTCTCTTGCAACTCCACTCTCGTCTCTTTCAATTAATTGAAACTCTATGATGATGCAGTCAGGGTACATGTCATACAAAGCTGCACGGGCCTTCGATAAATCCATAGCAGCAAAGACAATGTACCCTGTTCTTTCTAAATTCTCTTTCATCTCAATTAAATAAAGGGGATTTGAATTAATGATCATAATCATTTTAGGTGCGTCGACCTCTTTATTACTAGCCTCGGGGCCTTCTTCACGAATGCCATCCATGACATTATCCAAAATCCTTATTGTCTCTTCACCGCTATAATAGCGCTCGCTTTCAAATTCAAATTGATTGAGAAGGGCTTCAGCTTTTTCAGCAGCTTTTGTATACCCAACCGTGCCTGCAGTTCCTTTAAACGTATGTAATAACTGATACAATTCTTTCTCTGTAACAGTGTCATTTCTAGTCTTTATTTCCTCATATTTCTCTTCCATATTCGAAAGGAATTTCTTCTTATATTTTTCCATCATAAAGCCTCCCCCTTGAGATCAAGAGTGAATTTTGTCGAACAACTAAATACTTTTATCATAATTTAGATTAAGTTCTCCTACAAGAAATATTGTGTCAATTTTCCATATTTTATTTAATTGGTTCAATCGCACCCCTTCCTTCTTCCCCTTCATCATGAATGAAAAATGGTTTGGTGGAAAAAATAGGATGAGGATATAAACCTATAGGGGGAATCGAATTGAACGTTAACAATACGTGGCCCGAAAAGCCTGAGCCGATTTGGCGAAACGATCATCAGCTTGAAGTCAATCCACCACTTACTGAATCTATTTCCACTGATGTCGTGATTGTTGGTGGAGGAATCACTGGTATAACAACAGCTTACCTTCTCTCAAAAGCCGGCAAGCAGGTTATTCTACTCGAAGCAGATCGGCTCTTGAATGGGACGACGGGACATACGACGGCAAAAATCACGGCTCAACATGACCTTATTTACGATGAATTATTTAACCACTTTGGTAAAGAGAAAGCGAGAAACTACTACGATGCGAACAACGAAGCGCTTCAATTTATTCGTCAAACCATTCATGATTTATCGATCCAATGCTCTTTCACAGAGGAGGATGCCTTTCTCTATACCACAACGGATAACTATGCCCGTAAATTAACGAATGAAATGAACGCTTACCGTAAATTAGGGATTAATGGGGACTTTCAGAATCAACTTCCCATAGATATCTCAATTAAAGCGGCGATTGTAATGAAAGATCAAGCTCATTTTAATCCTGTAGCCTATCTTTCTCCTCTTATACAGAAGATAAAAGAGCAGCAGGGAAAAATATTCGAGCAAACTGTCGCTGTTGATGTAGAAAAAGGATTAAACCCCATTGTAGTGACTAAGAATGGAGCAAAAATCTCATGTCAAACAGTCATCGCCTGTACGCACTTTCCATTTTATGATGGAAATGCTCTTTATTTCTCTAGAATGTATGCGGAAAGGTCCTATGTGATTGCCGCAAAAACAAAGCAACCCTATCCAGGTGGCATGTATCTAAGTGCTGATATGCCAAAGCGTTCCCTTAGAAGCTATCACGTGAATGGAGAAGATATCATTTTGTTTGGTGGTGAAAGCCACAAAGCTGGGCAAGGTCATCAAGTAACTGATCATTACCAGGCCTTGAAGTTTTTTGGAGAAGAAACATTTGGCTTATCAGAAATCGTAAATAGATGGTCAGCGCAAGATCTCTTTACGCTTGATAAACTTCCATATATAGGTCCCGTTACAAAAAACGAGCCAAACATCCTCATTGCAACCGGGTTTCATAAATGGGGAATGACGAATGGCACGGCTGCAGCCTTACTATTCCGAGACTATCTGTTAGATAAAGACAATCCTTATATTGATCTGTTCTCCCCCTCTCGCTTTCATGCAGACCCAAGCATCAAAACATTTCTTATTCAAAATACAAATGTGGCTAGTGAATTTATTAAAGGAAAATTATCGTTTACAAAACAACTTTCAGAACTTAGTAATGATGAAGCCGCGATTGTTCGAGTAAACGGGAAAAAAGCTGGTGCCTATAAAGGTCCTGAAGGAGATATCCATGTAGTTGATACAACATGTACTCATTTGTATTGTGAAGTAAAGTGGAATGAGGATGACCGTACATGGGATTGCCCCTGTCACGGATCTCGCTTCAGTATTGATGGCGAGGTGCTTGAAGGACCAGCGGATCAACCACTAATGAATTTAAAAGACGACCTTGATTAAAAAAGCCACAATTGGCTTTTTTATTTTTTCTTAAGCACCTTTTCTTTACAACTGGTCAGAATATCGCTAAACTGTACGTTATGTGATTATTTACCCAGGTAAATAAAATGACCTTTTTATTGGAGGATGTATGATTTCAACGAGCGATATTTTTCACAACTTGCATCAACAAGTTCGCTTTATCACAAAAGAAGTGAACGAATTACTTAAACAGTACCACCTCTATAGTTCTCAGTGGACCATTTTGTACTGCCTAGACCAATTTGGTCCAATGAAACAGACGGACATTTGGAAATATTTAAATGTTGAAGCTCCCACAACGACTCGCACGCTCGTGCGGATGGAGAAAAGCAACTGGATTACGCGAACAGAGGGTTCTGATAAACGAGAGCGGATTGTTCGTCTCACATCAGAAGCAGAAGATCTCTTACCAATTATCAAAGAATCAATTCAAAAATTGGAAGAATCCTTGCTTTCACAATTATCATCTGAAGAACAGGCTCATTTCTATTATCTTTTAAAACAAATTGGAGTAAAGAAAGGAGAGAGGTCAATTGTCTACTAAACAACCAATTTGGACCAAAAGCTTTTTAAACATCTCAATTAGTAATCTATTTATTTTTATCGTTTTCTATGCGCTATTAACTCTCCTTCCCATTTATGTCACTGAAGAAATTGGCGGGAGTGAATCTGAAGCGGGTCTAATTATTACAATTTTCCTGTTATCTGCCATTATTGTTCGTCCTTTTTCTGGTAGATTAATTGATCGGTTTGGGAAAAAAAAGATGCTCGTCACAAGTGCGGCTTTTTTTGCTGGAGCTTCCTTTCTTTACCCATTAGTTGATAACTATGTTGCGTTACTACTTCTGCGTTTCTTTCATGGGGTTTGGTTTAGTATTGTAACAACCGCAGCTGGAGGTATTGCAGCAGACACCATTCCACGTGATCGACGCGGAGAAGGTCTTGGTTACTTTGCAATGTCTATGAATCTAGCAGTAGTTACAGGGCCATTTATTGCGCTAACCCTTCTTCAATATGTATCATATATGACCATTTTTCTTGTATTAAGCGGGATTATGACGATTGGCGTTCTTTGCACACTTGGAGTAAAAGTAATTGAAAATAGCGTACCTGCGCCAAGTCATAAATTAACGTTCAATGATCTTTTTGAGAAAAAATCATTTCCTATTGCACTCGTTGGACTCTTCGTCGCATTCTCATATGCGAGCGTCATTTCATTTATTTCCCTATATGCAAAATCAATCGGTCTTCTTGAAGCAGCTGGCTTCTTTTTCGCCGTATTTGCTGTAGCGATGCTCGTCTCTAGACCTTTCACCGGCAGAATGTTTGACGTAAGAGGACCGAATACGGTCATCTTGCCTGCATTTGTTCTATTTGCACTCGGTCTCTTTACACTCAGCTTAACTACCGAAGCATGGATGTTACTTCTTGCTGGTGCTTTAATTGGATTAGGCTATGGATCAATTGTTCCAAGCTTTCAGACGCTAGCCATACAAGCAGCTCCTGAATCACGAAGTGCACACGCTACTGCTACGTTTTTCACCTTTTTCGATACGGGAATAGCTACGGGGTCATTTATACTTGGAATTATCGTGACAACTTTAGGATATGCCAATCTTTACATGATACTCGGTATCTTTGTTATAGGAATTTTGTTCTTTTATCAATGGATTCAAAAACAGAAAAAAGCAGAAAAACAACTTCAATCTCAAACAAATTACTAAGGAAATGCTTACCATAGCGATTTAATGGGTTGAAGTATAGTGAAAAAATAAGCTATCATTGGAGAATCTTATTTTTTCATGAGAGCGAGTTGACAACAGTGCAAGCAATAGAAGCAATAAATGAGATTCTATGGGGACCTATTATGATTTCCCTTCTTCTTGGAACTGGACTATTCTTCACAATCCGTCTTGGATTTATCCAGTTTACCGGTTTAAAAGAAGGGTTTCGTCAAACATTTGGCCCCCTTTTCTCAAAAAAGAAACAAAACGGCATTTCATCTTATCAGGCACTATCAACTGCCATTGCCGCACAAGTAGGGACAGGAAACCTAGCCGGCGTCGCCACTGCCATAGCAGCTGGTGGACCAGGAGCTATTTTTTGGATGTGGATCTCTTCCTTTCTTGGTATGGCCACGATCTTTGCCGAAGCTGTATTAGCTCAGAAGTTCCGTGTGAAAGAAAACGGGGTTGTAAAAGGTGGACCTGCTTACTATATTCGCGATGGACTAGGGAGTAAAAAACTAGCCGCTTTCTTTGCCATCGCTATTGTTTGTGCGCTTGGATTTGTCGGGAATATGGTGCAATCTAATTCAATAGCCGAAGCGTTTCAAACCGCCTTTCAAATCCCACCGCTTGTGATTGGGTTTGGTGTCGCGATTTTCATTAGTTTAATTTTATTCGGTGGGATCAATCGTATCGCCCGATTTGCAGGAAATGTGGTTCCAATCATGGCGTTACTCTATATCATTGGGGCGCTTATCATCCTTACCTTACATTTTGATCAAGTACTCCCAGCGCTATCACTTATCGTTGAATCAGCCTTCACTCCAGAATCTGCTGGAGGCGGAGTACTTGGAGCTTCTATTAAAGAAGCGATTCGATACGGGGTTGCAAGGGGATTATTCTCAAATGAAGCCGGGATGGGGTCAACCCCGCATGCCCACGCTGTGGCAGAAGTGAAACATCCTGCGCAGCAAGGATTTGTGGCCATGGTTGGCGTTCTCATCGATACCGTAATTATTTGTACTGTTACAGCGCTTGTTATTCTCGTAACAGATGGCGCAAGTTCCAATCTAACAGGCATTGAATTAACTCAGGCTAGTTTTACTAGTGGGCTCGGTGGCTTTGGTGTCTACTTTATTGCTTTTAGTTTGTTGTTCTTTAGTTTTACAACCATTTTAGGATGGGCTTACTTTGGTGAAACAAACGTAAACTATTTATTCGGTGAAAAAAGTGTGCCGTATTATCGTGCCGCTGTGCTTATCTTCATTGTCCTTGGGACTGTCTTAAACGTTCCGTTCGTTTGGCAACTTGCCGATACATTTAATGCATTTATGGTATTACCGAACGTCATTGCCCTCATTGCCTTAAGTAGCATTGTCAAAAAGTCATATAAAGAACTTTCTCAATAGAAAAAAGCGATGCAGCTGCATCGCTTTTTTTATCTTCAACTATCTAGATGGGCATTGATATTCAGACTGCGTATAAGGATATCATCGCCATTCACATCAAGAATATTGATTCCTGTATTATCTTGAAAGATACGACGATAGTTTGAAAATGGCATTCCTAAAATGCCTGCAAGAAAGAATCGAATGGTATTGTTATGAGCTACAACGAGTACGGTTTCGCCTGCGTGTTTTTCACTAACTTCCTTAAAGAAAGCCGATGCTCTCTCATACATTTCACGAGCAGTTTCACCCGTTCTGCCAGCTCTTGCTTCCCAGGGATTCGCCATCCAATTATCCCATGATTCAGGATCTTCTTTTATAAATGCTGCTTTGGATCTTCCTTCCCACTCGCCAAAATCTCCTTCATAAATCCGTTCATCTAATTGAATCGGTAACTTTCGTTCTCCTAAAATAAGTTCAGCTGTATCACGTGCTCGAATCAATGGAGATGCATATGCTCGGTCAAATGCCACTGAACTAAGAAAGTCGCCTGCATTCTTTGCTTGTGTTATGCCTTCTTTAGAAAGTCCAATATCCGTTCGCCCACAATAGACGTCTCCTGCTGCATTCCATTCACTTTCACCATGGCGTATAAGGTAAATACGCGTATGCTTTTGATCTACTTTTATATCTGAGATTTTATTAGTCAATACTTTTTCACTCTCTCCTACACTTTTTCTACCCTTTATTATGGCTATCGTAAGGTTAGGTTGCAAGTATCAGCAGAGGTGTTTCCGCTCTATTTTAAGAGAAGGCATCTTACTATACCAACTTCAGGTAAAGCGTTAGGATAGAACAAGGTGGCATATACTAACAAAGAGAATAGAAGGAGATGCAGGACGATTGATAAACTTAAGTATTCTTGATCAAGCTCCCATTCCCTCAGGAAGCGATTCATATACAACTCTTGAAAAGACACGAAACCTTGCTATTTTAGCAGAAGAACTAGGATATAAGCGCTACTGGTTCGCAGAACACCACAGTACCAAAGGGCTAGCTAGTACAGCTCCAGAGATTATGATGGCGCATATTGCAGCCTCAACAAATCGCATAAAAGTAGGTTCTGGAGGGGTGTTACTCCCCCAATACAGCCCTTTTAAAGTAGCCGAAAATTTCCGTCAGTTAGAAGCTCTTCACCCCGGTCGTATTGATCTTGGTGTAGGACGTTCTCCAGGTGGCACTGCAAAAACGAGACTGGCTTTAACAGACGGTATCAATAAAAGCTTAAATGAGTTTCCTCGTCAGTTAAAAGAGCTTTCACACTATTTAACTGATACCATGCCTAGGGGACACGAGTATGCTGGTATTAAAGCTGCACCACAAACGAACAACCCGCCTTCCCTCTGGCTTCTTGGTATGGGAGAAAACAGTGCTAAAAAAGCAGCTGAGTTAGGAATTGGCTATGTTTTTGGACACTTTATAAAGCCCGATCGCGGAGAAAACACCTTAAAAACATACTACGAAATGTTTAAACCAACCTATTATAGTTCATTCCCCTCCGCCATCATTGCGCTTTTTGTTGTGTGTGGAGAAACAGACGAACATGCTGAAGAGCTTGCTCAAAGTCAGGATCTATGGCTTTTACGTGTTGAGAAGGGGCTCGATAGTCGCATCCCCTCTCCTGAAGAAGTAGAGAAATATCGATATACAGCGACTGAAAAAGAAAGGATCGAGACGAATCGAAAACGAATGATTATTGGTTCTCCTTCTACAGTTAAAAAGAAAATGGATGACTTGGCCGAGCGTTATCAGACAGAAGAATTTATGGTATTGACTAACTTACACGACCCTAAAGAACGAAAGGATTCATATGAACGCCTTGCCCACCTTTATTTATAAAGGAATGGATAAGAAAAACTCCCCTATTCATAAACGAATCAGGGGAGTTTATCATTATTCAGTTAATTCAGCTCTGTGGCGTCTTCGATAGAATTCATAGAAATTCTTAACAATCACTTTAATAACTGAATAAAGGGGGATCGCAATTAGCATTCCAATGAAGCCATATAAAGCTGCTGCTACAATGAGTAATAAAATAATGGTTAAAGGATGAATGTTTAACCTTTTGCCAAGTACGACAGGAGCTACCAGGTTTCCTTCTAACTGTTGAACAACGATCATGGCAATAATGACATACAAAGCTAAAATTGGTTCTTGGGTTAAAGCGACCACTAGGGCAGGAATCACACCAATGATTGGCCCAAAGAAAGGCACGACTGCTGTTACCATAACAAATAGGGCTAGCATCAGTGCATAAGGCAGACCAATAATTAAGTAAGCAACATATATTAAAACACCGTCAACCACAGCTACAATGATTTGCCCAGTAATATAAGCCGATAGCGTTTTATCAATGTTATGAAGCACTTTTTCCCCTTCCCCATGATGCTTATTCGGAATTAACTTCAACAAAAAAGGCTTTAATTTATGATCATCCTTAAGGAAATAGAACAGAACAAAAGGCACGATTACAAGAACCGTTGTGGCACTGGTTAGTGCACTCACTACCTGCATAAGGTGATCACCAAGATTTTGGGTGAGATTGCCTAAATACCCCGTTGCTTTTTGCCGAAGATTTTCAAGAGAAAGCATCTCAACATCATTCTTCTCCATCATTTTCTCTGCTTCTTTTGCTGATTCTTTCAATTTCTCAGGTAACTCCTGTGAAAACTCAGATACCTGACTTTGAATAGGAGCTGCCAGGAAAGTAAAGCCTGCGTATAGGATACCTGCAATCGCTAAAAACACGATGAGTATGGCAGCAAGATCCGGTATAAAAGGGATTTTTTTTATTAGTTTCACTACCGGTTTAATGGCATAATACAAAAATCCAGCAATCAGTACAGGATAAAAAAGCGTACCAATAATGGTTTTTACTGGTTTCACTAAATCTAACTCTGTTAAAAAGAAAAAACAAATTAATAATAAAATAATGCCTGTTACGTACTTAAAAAAATCGTGTTTAATCCACATTGGCCGTCTCCTTTGTTTATTTCATATCACTCTCATTCTTATACCACTCATTTAACTTTTCCTAACTTCGATTTTTGAAAAAAGTTTTTAATTCCAAGTAAACAAGGATCGAGCCGTTACCTTTTTGTATAACTCTCCTCCCTAGTACTAGTTTAATCAAACGCTCCTTCAATCTCCCTTTTTATTCGTTTCGTTATTCTACTTGGTGTATCATCATTTCTTAATCAAACGTTTAATTAACTTAATTTATTTTAAACAAACGTTTGATTAATTAAAAAAAGACGCCATTTTGACGTCTTTCAGTTTATTCATTCGTTGCTTCCTCAACCAATTTATTAAGTTCTGATAATCGATTTCCTTTGAAGCGTTCTCCATCCACAAGTAAGGTAGATGCTTCAGGCACATTGTTTTTACTTGCATAAGCCATGTCCGCTTCTACTGATTTTTTACCAGCCCCACTTTTATACGCTTCTACGACCTTATCCGTTTCTTCTTCACTAACCAGGCCGCTAAGGGTATTAGTTAGAAAACCCAGCGTTAATTTGTTTTTCCCATCATGCTGCTCGTCATAAACAACATGATGAAACTGCCAGAAGACGTCATTTCCAAGTTCAAGGTATACCACTTCAGCAAACTCAGCCGCTTTCATTGAATCCTTCTCTAGAAATGGATGATGGACAAAATAAAATTTCACTTTACCTGTTGCAATCAATTTTTCTTGAATCAAAGGAAAAAAAGAGCGATTAAATGATTGGCAGGAAGGGCATTTATAATCACCGAAAGCAACCAATTCTACTGGTGCCGTTTCTTCTCCAAGAACGGGCTGGGACTCTAATTGAAAACCTTTCGTATCCGTAAAGGGCTTAAATCGAAGGCTAATCACCAAAAGAACAAGCACAATTGCTAATATAAAGAAAAACCATTTTGCACCACGTTTTAACCTAGGCTTAGCCACTCAATCACTTCCTTTTTAATCCTTCCGCCTGAAACAACCAGCCTTTTTTCACAAGGTAGGTAGAAAGGCTATACGGACCGCCACCGCTTAAAAACAAAGACAGCGACATTGCTAGAAAAGCGATATCTAATTCATATCCGCCAAGCATCCCTGTTGATCTTTTCACTGTAATAAGAGCACCAATTAGGATTATAGAAAATAGCACGCTAATCAGGCGCGTTCCTATCCCTAGAACAATGAGCAATCCTCCTGCTAATTCAATAACCGCCACAACGTAAGCAAGAAATCCAGATATCCCAATTGTTTCAAAGAAAGCTACTGTATTTGCAATTCCTTCTGAAAACTTTAAATAACCATGCGCAAAAAAGAGCATACCTACGACCAATCGAATTGTTAACAATCCGAGATGGGGATAGGTTTTCATCATTGATCCTCCCCCAGATACTAACATTATTTGACACCGTTCGACAGAGCCATCTGTTTAAACGGTATCATAGGGTCTGGATAGATTGCAAAAGGATTACGACCTATTTTTCACTGTTTTTGATGTCTCGTAAGCGTTGAATGACGGATGATTTGATTAATTACTTCTGAGAATACTAATCCAACAGCAATGGACCCAGAAATCATAAAGGCTTTTGCTGCAAGATTAATGGCGCTGTTGTAGTCATTTTGAACAAAATTACGCATCGCGTCATACGCGAGTCCTCCAGGAACAAGCGGAATAATACCCGCCACACTGAAAATAATAACAGGCGTTCGGTACATTTTCGCAAAAACCTGACTAATCACAGCAATAAAGAAGGAAGCTGTCACTGTTGCGATGACGACATCAATTCCTGACGCTTCCATCACATAATAAATCATCCAACCGCACATTCCGACAAACCCACCTTTAATAAGGGAGGATTTTGGGGCATTAAATAACAAGCCGAAAGCTGCGCTTGCCACAAAGCTCGTTAAAATCTGAGCAATAAATGTCATTTCCCTACTTCCTTTCTACAAAAATGATACTACAAGCGCAATACCTGCACCGATCGCAAACGCCGTCAGAAAAGCCTCTGCTCCTTTTGATAAACCGGAAATAAGATGGCCAGCCATCAAATCTCGTACAGCATTTGTAATTAACAAGCCCGGAACAAGTGGCATAACCGATCCAATTATAATTTTATCGAGTTGTTCACCAAATCCTAATGTAACAAATAAGACTGCAAAAAGACCGATAATGAATGAAGCAAGAAACTCAGAAAAAAACTTAATCGGAACAAGTCGATTAAATAACGTGACGCTAAAAAATCCGCCTCCGCCTGCAATGACGGCAGGCACAAAATCATTCCACTGCCCTTCAAACATAATTAAGAAACAACCACTAGCGACTGCTGCAGCTATCAATTGTTTTGGAAAAGTATATCTCTCTGTCATCTTGTCGAGACGATCAAGCTCATTGTAAGCGTCTTGTATAGATAGGTCTCCACTACTAATTCGTCTTGAAATGCTATTAACTTTTGTCACCTTATCGAGATCGGTTGTTCGATCTGAGATCCGGATCAACTGCGTTTTGGAAGGCTCAGGACCTTCAATTGAAAAAATAATCCCTGTTGGTGTTACGTAACTATTCGATTGAGCTGCTCCATAAGCGTCCGCTATTCGCGTCATCGTATCTTCTACCCGATACGTCTCCCCACCGTTTTGGAGCATAACCTTTCCTGCTAATAGACACACTTGAATAATGTCATACGCATAACTCGTTTGATTTTCCATACCTCGCTCCTGACAAGCTAAAAATAATCGTATTGATGACACTTAGTTTATATGAATCTGCTAGTGATTATCAAATATTAACAAGACCGATGCCTATCTCTTCCTTTCGATCATTACGTCGTGCGAGAAGAGAAGAAAAAAATAGCGCGGACTTGAGCCCGCGCTATTGCTGAGAAATTCTTTGCATCTGTGAGTATATAGACATGTACGTATTAGATTCTTCTACTTTTCCCATTTCACGATATACCTTCGTTAACCATTGGACTGGAGTGGGATCTGTTGGATGAAGCTCCATCTCCCAATCGAAACAGGTAATCGCCTCATCATATTGCTTCATTTTGTGGTAAAGCTTTCCTAGTTGGAATTGCTTATCTGGATCGTCCTGAATCTCTACCATCGTTTGCACAGTGGATAAAATGGATAGTTCCTGATTTTTCTCCATAAAAGGCTTCACCCATGTATAAACGTAGCTTAAACCAAATTCATGGATCATTCTTGGGATCAGCGCATGGAGCAAACCGTCCAAGTAAGAGCGATTGTCTTTATGTTCGAGCAAGCTTTGGAGTGATGTGAATTCAATAGAAGAAATCGGGATACTTTCATCCTGAAACGTTTGGAGTAAAAGCTCATATTCACTTTGCGTGATCAATCCCTGTCTTTGTGATAGTAAGTGAATGGCTTCGCTTGTTTTATTTAGATACATAAGCGCTTCAAAGGCGTTTTTTCTGAGTAGTAAATGGTGAGGTGCTTCAGAATATAGAATCCAAAGCAAACGGGCTCTTTCAGATTCTGAGAGCGATACATGAAGAAGTTTTTGTGGATCAACCTCCTCAACAGGAGAGTGGAGATAGAGATGGAGTCGTAGTGCGGATAGTTCAATTAAACGTTTTTCTTTACGATAGAGCGATTCAAGATAAGTTTGATTCGACTTCAAATCATCGAAAGCATGGATTTCAGCAAATAGGGGATCTGCCTCTACAAGCTCACGGTGATTTCCTTCATATATGCTACGAATGGTTTGATATTCTAACTTGCGTGCCAGTTCGAGCGCCCATTTATTTGATGGTTCATAATGCAGCATGGTCGCTAAGATTTGAAACGCTAGGCGCAATTGTCCGTTTCGTCGATAATCATAGAAGTGCTTTCGCATTAACTTAATAATCGTTTCTTTAGAAAGGAATGAGTCAAAATAAGAGAAAATAAAAGATGTTTCTTGAGGAGTGTAACGGTTTTGGACAGATTGAAAGACCTGCTTTGTGGATTTAAGAAGAAATGTTCGATCAGATAAAAAATGGTCAATAAGTGGATGTGAAGCTGGAAGAACGATACCTTTCTGAAATGCTTTCTCAATGAGAGAACCACTCTTTACTTCGGCCGTTTTGCCTGTAATAAAATCGTTTTTATAGAAAAAAAGATAAAATTTACTTCCGTTCGCCTTCTCTGCTTCTAGAATTTTCATTCTGTGATGAATCGCAAGGCGTTCAACACGTAATTGGACTTGTCGTTGATTCGAGATGACTGTAACACTTTGAGGTTGCTCGATCATTGAAATCCCTCCCGGGCAGAGCTGAATTTGATACCTTCTACCTAACATTCTACCACTCTGTTCCACAGGAATAAAGCAAACAATCCATCCTTGCCTATAGGGGTTTAGTTTTCCAAGAGAGGCGTGGCATCCATATTGTTATGTGTTTCCTTCTATTGCTTTCTTATCCAGTCTGATACCAGCTGCATTATTTCAGGATCGATCGGTTGCTTCACTTGATTTTTATAATCATTCATAATACTCGAGAATCGATCAGGGACCACTGTTTTGCGCAATAAATGGGTGACGTCAGGGAGAATATGACTTTCACACTTCCCTTGAACAAGGGTACAAACAACTTCTGCTTGTTCGCTTTTTACCTGAACGTCTTTCATACCCGTTATTGCAAGAACAGGACACTCTACTTTTGTTAAATATTCACGAACGTCAAAATGTTCGTGCTCTCTATTCCATTTTGCATTTATTTTCTGTCCATTATGACGAATGACAGGGGCATCGGTACCCTTGATTTTTCTCGTCAATTTTTCATTCATTTTATCAAGCTTTTGATCAGCCTTGATTAAGCGAAGCAACCACTCTTGAAAACCGCCCATCGTTTGCATATCTCTTTTCATTTGTTCCCGCTGCCATTCTGTCGTTTCACCAAGCGGCTCTGCAGATGGAGATAAAAGAATCATTCCCTGTGCTGGCACACGATCATAGATAACCGGTGCAACTAAGCAACCTTCACTATGCCCCAGAAGAAAAATTCGATTTTCATCAATACTTCTATGAGATTTAACAAAGTTAACGACAGCTACAGCATCCTCAATAAAATCAAAAAATCCCGCTCTATAATAATCTCCTTTACTCTCGCCAACTCCCCGCTTATCATAGCGGATTGTTGCAAAGCCCTCTTCAAGTGCGAGTGCGGTCATTTCCTTAAACGTATTGATCTTAAGTTTTTTTGCATTTTCATCACGATCCACAGGACCGCTGCCATGAATCATAATAATGGCAGGATACTTCTCCTTACTTCCAGAAGGTAAAGAGAGAGTTGCACTAATTTCATTTTCACTTTTAATGGTCACATCACATTCTGTCATCATAGTAACTCCTTCTCATACAAGATCAGTAGCCTTAATCAGTTTTTCTTTTATTATATCTTACTCTTTGCACCCTACTGCTATATTTTATGATGTCAGAAAATCTAACACTATTAACCACTATTTACTCTTAAAACATGTATAATGGATTTTTGTGCAACAGATTCTAACGTAATGTTGTTATTGTCAGAAAATACCGTATTTTTTCCATTTTTTTAAAAAAGATTCCTTGCTCGCGTTAGATTCTGAACAAATAAGGGAAGTGTGATACTATCTATCATTCCTCTTTCCTAAATTTTTTATAGAAGGGACTTACATATGGATATTGTAAAAACAATTGTTGATGCCGGGAACGAACTGATCTGGTCGAATGTCTTAATTGTTATTCTTATTGGAGTCGGGCTGTATTTTACAATTCGCTCGCGCTTTGTACAATTTCGCCTGTTTGGTGAAATGTTCCATGTGCTAGCTGAAAAAGACACGATGAAAGGAAGAAAAAACTCAGTTTCGAGTTTACAAGCTTTCTTCATTAGTACGGCATCTCGTGTAGGAACAGGTAATCTTGCTGGTGTTGCTTCCGCTGTTAGTATTGGTGGTCCGGGTGCTGTTTTCTGGATGTGGGTCATTGCTCTGCTCGGTTCCGCAAGTGGGTTTGTTGAAAGTACGCTTGCCCAAATCTACAAAGTCCGTGATGGCGACGATTTTAGAGGTGGACCTGCTTACTATATGCAGCGCGCGCTTAACGCTAGATGGTTAGGAATCATTTTCGCTGTTTTAATTACATTCAGCTTTGGACTTGTATTTAACTCTGTTCAATCAAATACAATTGCACTTGCCTTTGAAAATTCATTTGATGTAAATCGTTGGGTTTTGGGTGCAATCTTGACGGTGGCAACTGCCATCATTATTTTCGGTGGCGTTCGTCGAATTGCCGTCGTTTCTCAGATCATTGTTCCAATAATGGCTGGAATTTACGTCATTGTTGCAGCTTTTGTCTTAATTGTAAACTTTACTGAAATCCCTGCTATGATTGCTCTTATTTTCCAACACGCTTTTGGTTTTAAAGAAGTAACTGGAGGAGGAGTTGGAGCTGCAATGTTACTAGGTATCAAACGCGGTCTCTTCTCTAACGAAGCCGGTATGGGTAGTGCTCCAAACGCAGCAGCTACTGCGGACGTGTCTCACCCGGTAAAACAAGGTCTTATTCAGGCGCTTGGTGTGTTTGTTGATACGCTACTAATTGCAACAGCTACAGCCTTTATGATTTTAATGTCAGACGGTTATGTTGACTCAAAGCTAGATGGTGTCCAACTGACACAAGAAGCAATGAACCAGCATTTAGGTAGTGGGGCAGGAATTTTCGTTGCCGTTGCTGTTCTTCTCTTCGCCTTTAGTTCCATTATTGGTAACTATTATTATGGTGAGACAAATATCGAATTTATTAAATCTAGTAAAACCGCCCTTCTAATTTACCGACTCGCCGTACTTGCTATGGTCATGTTTGGTGCTAAAGCTGGATTTGGTATCGTATGGGGCATGGCTGATCTCTCCATGGGACTCATGGCGCTTCTGAACTTAATTGTTATCTCCATTATAGGTAAAGTGGCCTTTGTTGCTCTTAAAGATTATCGAGATCAGCGTAAAGCTGGGAAAGATCCTCAGTTCTATGCAGATACGATTAAAGGATTAAAATCAGATATATGGACAAATAAGCCAGTGAAAGACAAATCCAACTAAATGACTATTTTTCACCCCATGAAGGAAAAGCCTGTTTGGTAACTCCTTACATGGGGTATTTTCTTTTATAGAAACACGAAAGGAGCGGTTTATCTTATGAGTAACAATAAAGGGTTAAGTGACAAAGTAAAAGGTGCTGTTTCCAAAACAAAAGGTGAAGTCAAAGATCAGGTTGGGAACGCAAAGAATGATCATCGCCTTCAAGAAGAAGGTAAGCGCGATAAGTCAAAAGGCGAATACCAGGATCGTAAAGGCAATTTAAAGAATTAAAAAAAGGAAAGGAGAGCGAAAATGCTCTCCTTTCCTTTTTCTTTAGGAGCGACCAGAATTATTCCCGATCTTCTTCATATTATCTTGAAGTTCTAAAATACGCTTCGTACCTTCATCACGCAGACGTTTATTCTCGTCCTCTATCGCACGCGTTTCTTCCATTCCTTTTACAATCGTGTTCCAAGATTCCTCAATCGTTTCAATCTTCACACTCGGTCTACCTGACAATTTCGCAATCTCTACACTTTGATTTGAGATATTCTGCGCATTGTTTTTCAACATTTCATTTGTACGGCGATCCAACTCATTCATAGAATCAGCAACAAGCTTTTGACGCTTCGCTGTTACAGCTTGAATGACACCATTTTTAAAAACAGGAATGGTAATAATGAAGGCTGAATTGATTTTCCCGATCAACTTTGTATTTCCTCGTTGCAGAAGACGAATTTGTGGAGCCGTTTGAATAGCCACCATTCTTGCCATCTCAAGATCATATATGCGTTCCTCAAGCGTTTGAATCGCATTATTCAACGTATCCAGTTCCATTTGCGCCATTTGATCACCCGCGCTAACTTTCTGCTGAATAGCAGGAACTTTGTCTTGAAGTTCCTCAAGTTTAATTTGACCTGCAACAACGTATTTCTCTAGTTCGACATAATAGTTTAGATTATGCTGATACATTTCATCTAGTGTACCTGTTGAACGTGACATTTCATCTTTATATTTCGAAATTTCTACGTGCACTTTTTCAATTTCTCCACCAAGCGTTTGATATTTACCGAAAATCTTTTCGACCATATCGTTTCCCTTTTTAAAGAACTTAGAAAGAAATCCATTTTTTGGTTCTTCAAAATCTTTTTTATCAAACCTGTCCATAATTTTTCCAAGCTGCTTCAGCATTTCGCCAGAATCAGTAACGCTCGTCGTACGCATCATCGATAAAATTTTATCGGAGAACTTTGAAATCTCAACGGCAGGTTCTTTCCCAAATTCAAGTAAAGCCATTTGGTCTTTTACATCAATCTCACCTGCAAGCTTCTGTACTTCTTGCTCTTCGCGAAGCTTCAGTCGCACGTCTTCTGCCTTTGCTTCTGTGATCTCTTCATTTTTATCAAGCGTTGTTAGACCTGTATCATTCGTCATCGACGATCACTCCCCTAATTATAATTTAATTGATTTAAATAGCTTACGAAAAACGGAAGGTTCCTTAAAATCCTGTCGATAGGCCATCTCTTCTAACCAGTGAATATCAAACTGATTAGAGTCAATATAGCGCTCAATGCACTGATGTCCCGGGGGGTTATATAAAATAATATCAATCCCAAATTCATTTAACAGATGCAAAACAACTGCATCGGATCGAGAAAGTGTCCCATTCATTTCCGTATTATATAAAACAACTTTTGGTACTTCCTGTGAGTAATCAAACGTTTGCATTAAATGAACAAACTCTTCAGGAATTTTAGTTGTTTGTGAGAAAAGGTAAAGTTTTATCTCTTCTTCTGACTCATTGCCTTCAGGAAGTAGCTTAGGGTTACTACACATTCTCGAAATCGCCTGTCCAATTGCCTTCTGTGTTTCATTTGGCAAGTGCTTATATTGCCACCAGTTCCCTTGCATCATGATTTCAGGATCCAAAACACCTTCTTGATTCAATGCATGTTGGTAGTGAAACTTCTGGTTGGCTCTCGTTTCCTGAGTAAAAGGAAATTGACGTATCATAACAGTCGATTTCATTTCGCTGATATCTTGAAGTCTATTCCAATATTCCTTCTTATTCTCGGAAACTCCCATAATTTTAGCAAATAGCGAAGGAATATGAACAGTTCCGTTTTCTACTTTGAAGTTTGGCCGAATGAATGCTTTTTCCTTTGCAATGATGAACAGTTCATCGTAGGTGGTTTTTAATGTCACAGACTTTGGAGCGTAACTTCTTAATTGCCATGGTTTAAACAATTGGGAGCCCTCATGATGAAGGACCGTATCCATTTCTTTCGTTGCTCGATAGGCGACTGTAGAACGTCTTTCCGGTTTTTCAATCGGAAAAGGTTCAAGCTTAGCGGTTGCGGGAAGTTTACGCTTCTCCATTAATTTCCCGTCAGGATCCAGCTCTTGAAATGAGTCAATGCCTTCTGGATGAAAATAAAGCACATCACAACCTAGTTCTACTAAATAAAGTAAGAAATATTGCTGACTAGTTGTCGCTTCTCCGTACCACACAACTCCCGGCATTTTTATTTCAAACTCTGTTTCTGCTAACCATGGATCGAGGTGATTCCATGTCCATTTCATTAAATCAACAAGAACTCGACGGAATTCCGGATGACTAAAACCGCCTTGATGCTGTTTTTCAAAAAGTTCTAGAATCGCTATTAATGACTTTCGCACATGACGATGTAACGCTGGATTCTGGTGAGAAGGAATAAGCTTTGCCCCTTCCAAAAATGCGACAAATCGATTCGCAGAAAGGCCGTTTTCTTTTTGGTTAATTGAATGGATCGATTGAATCGCTTGAAGTCGCTCAGGGCTTATCACTTTATTTAATTCTTCACTTAACACATGGATCTCATTAGACTTGTAAAGTTCGTGCAATTGAAGAAAATAGTCATTCTCATCATAGTAGCTTCCCAAGAATCTTCCCACTATTTGCGTAATCCTTAACTCTCTTCCATTTTCATAAGAGTCCCGCTCTGGGAACGACTGAAATAGTCGTTCTTTTAAATTCTCATCATCAAGCGATGCTTTTTTGATCACAATTTGATCATAGTGACTCATGATGTTCTCCCCGCTTTCTCATTCCTTTCCGGAGGATGGCCTCTTAGGATCAAACCTCCTTACATTCTTACACTTTCGGATATAGCGTCAGCGTCGTTCGTTCCACGTAATCGGAGTCTTTCACTCAATATAACATTTTCTATCTTTCAGAATAACATACTATTTCTTCCATGCTTAACTGTTTTGTTCTGCAAGGTGATTGCTTAACGACAAATCTTCCGTAATTGATAAGAGGATCTCGTCTGAAGCAGCCATCCCATGTGCTACTGTTTTATGTAAATCTGGATAGCTTTCAAGAACTTCACCATGTGACGGAACAAATCCACAGTCTCCATGCTTAATAAGTTCATAATCTAATAGGGAGTCTCCTGCTGTATACACGTAAGAAAGCCCAAGCTCATTCTTCAAATATTCTACCGCTTTCCATTTGTTTACTGGATTTGGTACAAAGTACAGCTTTCTTCCCTGAAGGCTTGGCTGCCAACCTTGTTCACGCGCCCATTTAAACAATGAAGAAAGTTCATCTCGGGACACTTGGTCACGTCGAATAATAAGATATACAAAGAGATGATCGGCCTGGCGAATTCGCTCTACCCAGCTCCCTGTCATTAGCTCCTCTAGTTGACGGATAAATACAGGAAGAGATAAACACGATTCAAGTGATGCTTTTAATTGGTCTGACCAACCCTTTACTTCTTTCCCATTCTTTAAAATATGCCCCCCATTGCTTGTCACAGCATACTCTGGTTGAATGGCAGTTTGAAAAAGCGTAATTCGCTGGTATTGTTCAATCGTTCTCGTTGTAACAGGAATAAAATAGATGTCATTATTCAGTTGTTGTAATGCTTCACGTGAATAATTTGATATATAAGAAATGTCTTTTCCCTCAAGCGTTTCAATCAAATGAACATCTGTTGCAGTACTAGGATCAATCATTCGATGAGAATAAATTAAAGTCCGATCTAAGTCGCTTGCAAATGCCTTCATCATGCTTTCTCCATCGGCTTAATGAGCCCACAGCATGAATAAGACATTTGAGAATACTCTTCTATTGGAACCCCTCGATCCCTTGCCAAAATCAAGATATGTTCAAGATTCATTTCGGCGTTAGGATGAACGAGGATCTTCCACGGTACCCGTCGCAGCAAAACTCTCGTTGTTTCCCCCACACCAGGTTTAATGAAGTGACTATTTGTAATACCAAACTCGCGCTGAATATTTTCAACTGATTCTAGCCCTTTCCATTGAGGCTTTCTTTTCTGCTTAGCAATCGCTTCTAATCCGCTTTTCACTTCGTTTGCTATGATAGGATATTGACTGCAAATCGTATCGACATACAAATTAGATACATCTTCTGAGGCAAGATCAGCGTAGTATTTCGCTCCATGAAAATCCCCATTATGGATCCAGCGCTCATTTAATACAGTGCGACTGACAAGTCCTGAAACAGTTGAATTTAAACAAGCGCTTGGGATAAGAAAATCTTCCCTAGTACCAAATAGAGAAGAGCAGTCGCCAGGATCAGCCAAAACGGCTAACTCACTTGATAGATTCGCTCCTGTCATTTTATTAAATTCAGAAACTGACTTCGTTAATTCGTTTGTAATCGCTCCTTTACCCGTCCAACCATCAATAAATGAAATTGAGTAGCCAGGATGCTCATTTAAAATATATCGAAGGGCTTCCTCATCAATCCCTCTATCGCGAATGATCGAAATGCTGTAATGGGCAAAATTTTGGTCGTACTTATAAGCAAGGTAGCGTTTGATCAGAACTCCGATTGGCGTTCCTGCCCGAGCTAAAGAAACCAGTACGGTTTGAAAGCCTCGTTCCGCTACAATTTGCTCGGCCACCACGCCTACGGCGACGGCGACTTTCTGTTTTGTTTTCTCAAGTGAAGCGTAAAACAGCTTCATATATTCTTCAGTAGGCTTATATTCAATTGGTAGCATCTCTGAATAGTGAGTGCCTTGTTGAATCGCTTGCTCTCTCTCATCCGTGCTTTTTTCCATTGTTATGTTTGATAAATCTTTTAAAAGAAAAGTGACATCTTGCTCGGGATAGCTTCCCATTCTAGTAATCTGTGCAGTCAATTCATTCATTCCTTTCTTCACGAACACGTAACAATATGAACCGTTTTAATTTCTCGTTCACTTAACAACGTAGCGATTTCCATTACACTCTCATCTGACACATGTTTTTCAAAGAAAACAAATACCTCATCATATTGGCCTCTTGGGATGTTATAGACATAGTGTTGAATGGCATGATCTTCAGGATTTTGAAAAGTGAAGCCTTCTGTAATGGCATAATCCTGAAGCTTAACCGGCTGGATAGGGCTTCTCGTAGTAGAATGATAGGAGATATCTCCATCCAAGTAAGATGCAATCTTCATTGGAATGTACATAAATTCGCCTGTGCCAAGACATAGCGTTTTTCCGCCAAGTTGTTCTTTGTGTAATAGCTCCGAAGCCTGCTGGCATGATTCTTCTATCACCGCTTTATCCGCTTCGTTAATGCCAAACCTCCCACTATAAGAAAGGTAACCGTTCTCGGGTAAGGAATGAAACGCAGATGAAAGGTTAATTCGATGAATGAACGTTTCTACCGTTGAATCGGAAGCTGAATGAAAGTCATTGATCGGTCGTTCAAGCGGTTTCCCTTCAAACGCAATCGTCCCCTTAAGAAGTGATTCGACACGAATCGTGATGCCAAGCTCTTCCTCCAAAGCCTGGTAGTGTTCCAAATGTTCTTCCGATCGCCAATCTAATAAAGAAAGAACAGCATATTGCTCGCGAGGGTATTTAGCGTGAAGCTCGCGAATCATGTTAAGACATGTTTTGCCCGTCGTAATTTCATCATCTACCAAGAGGATAGGATTAGATTTCTCAAGAATTGAGCGATTAGCATAACAGCGCTGGTCTACTGCATGTGAGTGTTCTTCTTTAAAATTGAACTCTGGTACAAGATCACCTACATTTTCACGGGTAGTGTGGATATAATAGCCTTGTGGGAAGCAATCAAACACTCCATGACCAAGTGCAGTCGCCGTTTCAGCAAATCCAATGACAATCGGAGCTTCTTGAAGAGCAAGGGAATTCCTTTGCAACAACTCGTATGCCTTTTGAATGTCTTCGTTTCGATCACTTAAAAACCCATCTCGAATTTCTGAAAGACCATTAACCGAGTGCCCTGTGACTCGTTCATAATATGTAGACGCAAGAAGACCTGAAGCAAGCAGTGGTGTATACGGATTGACCGGGAGATGCTTGCCAAGTATTTTACTAACAAATAAAAAGCCTCGTTTTTTATTAATGCGTGCTGCCATGTTGAAAAAATCATTAATTGGTATATTTAACGCATTTTGAGTTATCTCAAGATTAACGTTCATATCCGACAGGATCGGAAGATGGTACTGTTTCGGTAAGCATTTTGAAGAAATTATACTTGTCATGATACACCCCATAGATCGTTGATTTGGCCATCACCTTTACTGCCCACTTATGATGTGGCTTAATCTCATTCATTTTGTTTTGAGAGTTACTTTTTAGAACACCGATATCTCCACTTGCATTCTCTAGAATACTAACAGCATCGAGGTATTCTTCTTTAGACACAACATGTACGCTTTGAACAACATTTACGTGTGAAGGATGAATAACCGTCTTTCCGATTAAACCATTCGTTAGATCAAGCAAGGTTTCATTTAATAGTCCGGCATTATAATCGGAGATGTTCTGATCTCCTCGCTCTCTTAATTCCTGTCGACTATTGAAATATTCCCAAACTGGACCAGAAATGACAAAGCTTCTCCCATAAAAGTTAACCACATCTGCTATAAAATCTCTCATAACAGAAATATCATAAATCGTTGATTGTGCACTGCGACGAATCCCGTAAAGTCCACAAAGATCTGTCGCCCCGATCCGTACATTTAGGATAGAAGATTCGTATTCTTTGAACAATAATGAAAGAGAGTGGAACTCAGTGTAGCGTGTTTCCTTATAAAAAAGTTCTGGAGACTCGAGTATTGGCATGCCGTATAGCCGTGTTCCCGCTGCCCTTTCCACATCTCGTAAAGTATGTAAGTACTCTCTACCATTACTTGTTGTGAACTTAGGAAACACAAATCCTGTTAAGAAATGAATAGACGTTCCTAATTTTCTTGCTACTTCTTTTAATTGATTGGCCGAGCGGACCCGAATAAATAAGAGTGGTAAGCTATCCCAATTTAGTCGTTCTTGTAGCATCGCGTCTTCAATAGCTGATAGATGGTCTACAGTTTGGTCAATTGCCTCCTCTACGCAGTTGTCACCGATCGCATCCTCAAGATCAAGAACGATCGTGACTACTTCTTTATACTTTTGTAAAATCACCATAGTGGCAATGTCTTTTCGAATGGCAGGCATATACAAGGCAGCCCCTACCGCATAGGCGAGCTGTTCACGAGCTACATGTTTGTGGATTGGAGCTGGCTTCTTAAAGAAAATATGCTCTTTTTGTATCGGTGATAGGTATTGAAAGTATTCCAGCTTCTTCACCCCCTATGATCATTCATACTAAAATTTTGATTTCATTGTATAAAAAAGAAGGAGAGCACCCGCGTCTCCTCCTCTTTCTACTATTCGTTCTCTTTTGCTGATGCTGTTTCTTCTGCGTAAGGACGATTCCGGTTATTAATGTAATGAACAACAAATGTTCCAAGAAATGCAAGCACGATGATACCAAAGAAAGCAACGTGCGGAACTTCAATATGGAACACGCTAAGGAACATCTTTACGGAGATGATCGCAATTAATACGAATGCTGTATTTTCCATTTCAGGCACTTTCTCAATTAATTTAAGGAACACGCCTGCTACTGTTCTCATAAGAAGGATACCGATCATTCCTCCAAGAAGCAGTACCCACACTTGTTCTGAAATAGCTAAAGCAGCTAGGATACTATCAGCAGAAAACGCGATATCCATTAATTCTACTGAAATAACAGTGGCCCAAAACAATCCAAATGTGCGTACAAGCCACGTATCCTTTTTCATACCTTCTGCGCCTTCTTCCTCACCTTTACTTCTAAAGTGTTGAATCACAATCCAGGCAAGGTATGCGGCACCAAAAAGTTTTATCCACCAAAATTTAATAAGATACATACCGATACCGATAAATAAGAATCGGAAGAAGTAAGCACCGATCAAACCATACGTTAGAGCTTTTCTGCGTTTTTCTGGCGGAAGGTGTTTAACCATAACGGCAAGAACCAGTGCGTTATCGGCTGATAATAACCCTTCCAGAAGAACTAACGTACCAATAAGCCCCCATGCAACAGGGTCTGTTAAAACTTCTCCCCACATTTCCCAATCAAAGAAAGAGGCATATGTGTTTAGAATTTCTTGTAAAATTTCCACTTGATGTTTCCTCCTAATGTCAACTAGCTAAGCCTTAAACCTCAAGGCCATAATTTCTGCAAAGTGAAGCGAGGCCACCTGAAAACCCACTTCCGATTGCGTTAAACTTCCATTCACTTCCGTGGCGATACAGTTCACAAACGACAACGGCCGTTTCAATTGAAAAATCTTCACCAAGGTCAAAGCGCAATAATTCTTCTCCAGTGGATTCATCCGCAAGACGAACAAAGGCATTCGAAACTTGTCCAAAGTTCTGATGACGCGATTCTGCATCATGAATGGTCACCGTAATACCGATCTTATCAACATGAGCTGGGATTTTTGAGAAGTCGACAATCAGCTGCTCATCGTCTCCCTCACCTTCACCCGTGCGGTTATCTCCTGTATGAATAACGGATTTACTTGGGTGTTCCAAATTGTTATAAAATATAAAGTCCAGGTCATCCTGACAGCGATTATTGGCATCTACTAGAAATGCTGATGCATCTAAATCAAAATCAGATCCACCTTGATATTTATTCGTATCCCAACCAAGGCCGATAAGACCTTTAACGAGTCCTGGATTTGTTTTTGTTAAGTCAATTCTCTGTCCTTTAGATAGCTGAATTCCCAATGTGATCCCCCAATTCGCGTTTATATTGGAATGGCAAGAGGGAACGTCCCTCTTGCCAAAAGAAGAATTTATCCGACTTGCAAACCGAAATCAGTTGCAATTCTAGCAAGTCCACCTTGATAACCAGAACCTACTGCTGAGAATTTCCACTCACCGCTATGACGATAAAGTTCCCCTACAATGATTGCTGTTTCAATTGAGAAGTCTTCTCCAAGATCGTAACGAATGAGCTCTTCGTTCGAATCTTCGTTTAGGATGCGAACAAAAGCATTGGATACTTGACCAAAGTTCTGATTACGCGCTTCTGCATCATGAATGGTAATAACGAATGAGATTTTTTCAACTTCAGCAGGTACATCTTGGAGGTTAACTTTAACTTGCTCGTCATCTCCTGAACCTTCACCTGTACGGTTATCTCCTGTATGAACAACAGAACCGCTGCCGCCTTCTGTCTGATTGTAGAAAACAAAATCTTTATCAGATGAGCATTTACCGTTACTATCTAGTAGGAAAACACTTGCATCAAGATCAAAGTCATTTCCGCCATCATATTTATTTGTGTCCCAGCCAAGTCCTACAATTACTTTTGAAAGACCTGGATTCGTTTTTGTTAAATCTACTTTTTGTCCTTTAGATAATGATACAGCCATGCTAGTCATCCCCTTTAGTATGTTAGTAGTTTAATATTTTTTAGCAATGTCGCTTAAGCCAGCATCGTTCGTTCCATTTCCAATAGCAGCAAATTTCCAATCACTGCCGTGACGATAGATTTCTGCAACGAATAGGCTTGTCTTACCAGAATAGTTATCTGTGAGGTTAAATTTAAGCATCTCTTCTTGATTGGATTGATTTACTACGCGGATAAACGCATTTTGAATCATCCCGAAGTCCTGGTTACGTTTTACTGCATCATAAATGTTAACCACAAATACTAATTTGGTAATACGTTGTGGTACTTTGCTAAGATCAACCATGATTTGTTCATCATCACCATCGCCGGCGCCCGTTAAGTTATCACCAGTATGATTGATACTTCCACAAGCACTTTTTAAATTCCCAAAGTATATTAAATCTTTCTTAGAAGTTAACTTATCGTCCTCAAGCATCAGGATCGATGCATCACAGTCGACGTTTGCGCCACCGCTTCCGCCTCCAAAAAGACCACCTAGAAGACCGCCTTTCTTTTGTTCAACTGGATCCCAACCGAGGCCAACCAAAATTTTCGATAAGCCGGCATTTCCTTTCGTTAAGTCAATTCGTTGACCTTTCTGCAAAGAAATTGTCAAATCGTTTCACTCCTGTTAGTAGATTTAAATGAATGCTCATAATGTGCGAGTTAAATTCTATAGTTAGTTGCCTATACTGTAATACGTGCCTAACTTCGGAAAGTTTCATGTTTCAACAAAAAAATTCTTTTTAACTGCAAAAACAGATTCTTTCTATTTAAAACTAACATATTTTCAGCTAAAATGAATCCTTTAACCCCTCGTGAAATCTCATAAATTGAAAAGATTTTGTCGATTCTGTTAACGCTACTGTATGACACTCTTTTCTCTTGCTTCATTCAACCACTCTGGAAATTCATTTAGAAGGTTATTGTACAATACTTCATCACTTGTCCGGTCAATATCTTCTATATGGAAGAAGTTGGCGTTATCGATGAACCTTCCTGTCATGGTATCCAATTTCTCTAGCACATCAAAATTAGAATCTCCTATTCCAATAAACTGCCAAAAAAGAGGTTGGTCTGAAGATTCTACAATGGCTTTCTTAATGCCACGTTTACAACCCCCATCATTAATAAAAACAATAAACACAGGTTCCTGAGAAGGATCTTCTTTGATGTATTTACTAATCACATCTTCCATTACTAGCGGTTCATCGTTTCTACCAAACTTATGAACGAGATCGTTCGAAAGAATTTGACGATCTACGTATCCTTCGAAATCAAATTCTGTTACCGGCTTTAAACGGCTAAACTCGTTATCGTATACCCATACATCTAGCGCGCCATCATCATCAAATTGACTCGCAACAGCGAGAACCCGCTCGACTACTTTTTGTACAGTACCTTCTTTATATAGCTTTCGCATTGATCCGCTGATATCTAGCACAAGGCCAACTCTTGCGACAACCTGGTCAAGATTTTTCTTCTTTAAAACAATCCCAGCATTCTTTTTCATTAAGGTAATACTCATGAGAATACCTCCTTTATTTTTAAGAAAGAACAACTTCTTTTTCGATATGGCTAGCACGTATACCCATTTCCGGCTTTAAATTAAGAGGGAGATCACCGCCATTTTGAAGTAATTTAATCGCTTCATACGGGATGTTTACACCAGATAAACAACTAATGTTCAGACCCCCGGCCATCCTTGGGTTAATTTCAAGAAGCTTGGGTATGCCACCACTGAACTTAACTTGAATATTCGAGATATAATCGATGTTATATTCCTTGTGAATCGCCCGAGCAATTTCGAGTAACTCTTCATTGTTCTCAAGTTCTCTTACTCTTCCCTCGACTTTCTTTCGAGGGATGGCCAGATGTAGTTCGCCATTAAACGCTAGGCAGTCAATGCTATACTCATATCCATCTAAATACTCAAGAACCATTAAATCCTGAAACGATTCTTGCTGACTCAATATTGAGCACGCATGTTCAAATGAAATCCTTCTCGACACCCCTCCAGTAAGAAGCTCTTCAATCGTTTCGTGCTCCTCTTTTATTACGCGAAAACCGTTCGCACCTTCACCGATAACAGGCTTAAAACAAACGGTATGACCTTTCTCCCGAAGGTAATGATACGCTTTTTTGAAATCTTCCACTTTATTCACAACCACATAATCCGGAAGAGGCACAATTGATTTTCCTAGCTCTTTTTCTTTTATAAGAATGGATTGGTACATGGCCGCTTTGTTGTCCATAAGAGCCATTAGTTCTGCATCACATACGAGAACTTTTACACCAATGTTGTGGAATTTCGAAAGGTTCTTTGAGATGAGGACGTTTTCTTTACGCGGGATAAACAAATCGATCTTCTTTTCGATACAGGTTTGTAGGCAATAGTCAACGTAATCCTGACCACTTTGGTCAGGTTCTACGAAGGCATGATCGCAATACTTTAAATATAAAGCATCTTCATTTGGATGTGAGCCATACACTTCGAACATCTTGCCATCATTATTCTGTCGAATTAGTTCTATGTAATGTGCAACCGTTGTAAACCATCGATTAAACCAAATTTTTGTCATGTTCTGCCCCTTTTTTGTGTGAAAACTATTTAGATCCTGCCGTCCATTTCATCTTCCATTTATAGGCCCGATCCATTTGTTGATGTCCACTGAAGTACTCTACAAGTCTTCTTACTTTAAATGTTTTATCGTTGATATTTTCGATCATGGCAATCGCACACATATTTTGTCCGTTGCGATGCTCATCTAACTTCACAGTAATATCTTCCCCGTTATCGTATGTTAACGTGACAACCCCATCCGCTTCGGACCAGTTGGTAGCTCCTTCATAGATAAACGAATAGATTAGCACTCTCTTAATTTCTGAAATACGACCACCATTAATTCGTAAGTTCTCTCCACCAGTGACTGCACCCGTTCGATCATCTGCATCTAATTGCATGTAAGGGATTTGATCAAAGGATCCAAAGGAATCCCCCAATGCTTGCACGCACCCCTTTTTTCCATTCTTTAGTTCAAAAAGGCAGCCGAGATCGAGGTCTGTATGTTGATGTTGTTTTTTATTTTTAAACAAATTAGAAAGAAATCCGGATGACTCATTGCTTCCTACACTCCAATTAAGATTGACCCTAATCTCTCCTAAAGGCATGCTTGTTTTTGAAAGATTAATGGAATCTCCCTTTTTCTTCAATTCAATCATTCTGCCACCCCAAAACTATAAAATGATATTCCAATTTTAAACATTCGACAGACTTCAAAATACTCCTTTATTCGTCAAAAAAATAATTGGTGACTGGATAGAAGAGGAATGAAAAAGAGTTAGACCAGATAATAAACTGGTCTAACTCTTTTTATTCGACAAATCTTGAACTTTATCGGGTGGTGACAGGCACTATCTCTACGTTATCTAACACGATCGTTGACGGCGTAGCCTCACCATCCATTTTCCCAACTTCAAATACAATTTTGCCATTTACGCTTGTTGGTTGATCCATCTGGAAAGTAAAGATATGCGTTTCCGTTTCTTCACCAATAGAAACTTTTTTTGTTTCCATAAATGGAATAAACCAAGGATCTGAGGTTAGTGGTTCACCGATGACAAGGTTGATCTCTCTTGCTACCGAAGCTTTGGCGTCAAAAGATACCGTATATGTTGTTCCTTCTTCTAGGAAAAGGTTTTCTTGGAATACTTGAGGACTATATGACTGATCACCCGTTTTTGAAACAACGAGCTTCATCTGCCCGTCCTCATGAGCGATCTCGCCTTCAGCTATACCGCTCCACTGATCTCCCCACCATGATCCCCAATTCGTTAATCCATTAGAGAAATCACCATTCTTTACAACTGTATCAGAAGCTGATTGCTCCGGGGAAAGGAAGAACCAATCCAAGTTCAAATTAGCAGCATTAACCTGCAGTGTTTGTAGACCTTCCTTTAAATAAATGGTGTCAGTAACCGTCTTCCACGTTCCCCATCCACCTGTTTGGGCGACGTCCATCGAGGTCGATTGATCGGCCTCTTCAACTAGAATTTCGCCCATTTCTCGTGTGCCATCGTACACGTTCCCTGCTTTACTAAGCAGTGTGATATTAGCTCCATCTCGACCTGAAGCGACTTGATAACGCACAGTATAATTGCCCTCTTCTTTCACATCTACGGCATACTGCATCCAATCGCCTTCATCAATCCAGCCAACACTTTTGCCATCTTCTCCAACTTGAACACCTGACATTGCTTGAAAATCTTCCGCTTCTACTTTCGTAACACCATTAATTTTAACAGGTGCCGCTACGCGTTTCATTTCGACATTATCAATCGTTACACTCGTACGGCTATTGCCACCTAACAAAAATTCAAACACTGTCTTAGGATCAGCTTCTTTCATATCCAGGAACACTTGATAAGAGCGCATCTCTTCTGTAACGGAAATCTGTTTATCACTAACGTAATCATGTGAATGTTCTTCATTTGTTAGTCGTACTCCAATTGATCTTGCTTCATCCGCTTTTGCATCGAAGGTCAGAACGTAAACACCTTCTTCTACATTCAGTTTATCCTGAGTGAGACGTACATCCTGAAGTTCATTCGATTTTTTAACATCAATTGTGATTTCACGAGATGGAATCGCTTCACCTACAGAAGCACTTGCCTTCGCTTTTCTTTCCTTCTCAAGATCCCAGAAAACCATTCGGTCAGTTCCTTGATCAAATGTTCCGTTGTAAATATAGTTACCAGTAGGAAGAACTTGTTTCGGCGCATTCGGATCCTTTGGCAGTTTAACAAGACTGACATGATCAATCCAAACTGGTAAATCTGAACTCTGCCCCATGTTGAACTCGATACGAGAATGCGGATCTGTCCCATTTTCCATATCAAATTCGTACGAATACGTTTGATAATTTGAAGACAGATCTACGCTTTTGTCGGATAGATATCTTGCAAATCCCTGTTCAGGACCAGAAACATTCACAACCATTCCACGATCACCGTTTGAGCGTGCATCAAATGAAAGCTTATAGCGTTCACCATTCTCTAATGGTACATTTGGCTGCACAAATTGAACCGCATATGGCTGGTCGCCTGGATCAGATATGGTCACATTTGCTTCTCCATCGACTACAGACACTTCCCCTGCGCCACCAAATAAATCGGATGGTTCAAAGGGTTGAAAATCCCAGTACTCGAGATTTGTATCAAATTGACCGTTATAAACATAGTTCCCATTTATCGGTTCGCGTAAATCTTGAACACTTTCTTCTGTTATCGGTCGCTCGCCTGCTTCACGGTATTCACCATCAAGCTCATATACTTTCACATAATCAACGAGCATCTGGTTTGGAAAAATCGTTGAATCATCCGGATAACCAGGCCAGTTTCCTCCAACAGCTAAGTTAAGCTGCATGAAAAAGTCACGATCAAAAGGAGCCGGATACGTATAAGGCGCCGCTTCATTTTCGTTTTTAGTAAACCAATCATTTTGCTTCGCGTAAAGAATACCATCTACATACCAGCGAAATTCGCCTGGCTCCCAGTCTAATGTAAACGTATGATACTCATCTGAAAAATCACCGACAGGAAGATCATAGGATTCACCTGTATTTTTCCACGGCTTACCGTAATGGAGAGTTCCATATACAGTATCAGGATCATGACCGAGAAGCTCCATGATATCGATTTCGCCAGTTGCTGGCCATCCTGAGTAAAGCTCATAATCTGTCGGCATCATCCAAATAGCTGGCCATATTCCCTGTCCTTTTGGAAGTTTAGCTTTAATCTCATAACGTCCATATGTCCAATCGCCTTTATTCTGAGTCGTTAACTTTGCAGACGTATAATCGTTTCCTCCAAATTGCTCCTTATGAGCCTCAATGACTAAAGAACCATCTTCTACACGAGCGTTCTTTTCTCGATTGGTGTAATGTTGCCATTCATTGTTTCCATAGCCATCGCCGCCCTGGACAAAATTCCACTTGTCTTCATCGATTGACTCACCGTTAAATTCGTCTTCCCAAACGAGGTTCCATTCTTCTTTTTGTATGTCGGTTCTTTTCAAAGTAATTTCTTTAAAATTGACGATGTTATTCTCGTCATCAAGTACATAAACCATAACGAACTTATTGATCTTTTCATCAACACCAGACAAATCTGTTCCAGAGATATATGGATTTGTCACAGTTCGATCAGCAGGTGAAGGTTCGCCTACCTTAGCCTGAATGGGCTCATTTGAAATTTTTACCGCAAGATGAAAGCGATCTTGAACAGAAGCTCTCACTTTCGTCGTCCCATGAACTTTCCCTTTCATTACGGAAGGATGAACAGGTTTCACTACAACCTGTTCATTTTTATTGTTTTCTTTTCCTTTCTCGAAACTAGAGGCGGCAGTTGAGACAGCAGGACTTAGAACAAGAACACCGGCCAGCAGAACGGGAAGCATACTTCGCATAGATCATTGTCCTCCTCAAAATTAAAGCGATTATAAAAGCACTGTGGAAATAGAATGAGCTGGCAGCTCGACGGCTACTAGTTGTTCCTCTAACTTAACGTTCACATTTCTTTGGTTATCACTTTCATTCATCACTACAACAACAATTTCTCCATCAGGATTGCGAAACGCTGTCGTTTGCACGCATTTCGTAGGTTCACTACAAGAAATACGAACAGCACCAGGCTTAACGTATTTACTAAAATGACCAATGTAATAGAAAGAGCTATTGTAATGAACATCACCTGTTTTCGTATCGACAATGACGGGTGCATCGCAATAGTTCCCCACATGATTTGGCCCACCCTCTTCGTTCAGCACGATATTCCAATCGATCCACGCCTCTAAGTAATTATTGAAATCACCAATCATATTCCGCGCATATCTCTCACCTGTATGCCAGGCACCTAGTTGTACCCCGCCTTCAATACAACCTTCTGTAAAAATGAGGTGCTTATCCGGAAACGCATTGTGAACTTTTGATAAATTCTCAAATTCCTCTGAGACATACCAGTGAAGTCCAGTTCCCCATACGTACTGAGCCGCTTCTGGATCAGATAACACCGCGCTTGCACGTTCAAACACCACGTCGCGATTGTGATCCCATATAATCACTTTAAGGTCGTCTCTTCCGTTCTTCCATATGGTGGGTCCAAGATGGTTCTTAATGAAATCTCGTTCTTCTTCTGCCGTATAAAGACAAGAATCCCAGACTTGCTTTGCTTCTGGTTCGTTCTGAATCGTTAACCCCCAAATCGGGATTCCTTCCGCTTCCATCGCCTCAACATACTTCATGTAATAGTTCGCCCATGTAGAATAAAATTCCGGAAGTAGCTTACCTCCATGATTCATATCCTGGTTACTTTTCATCCAATGTGGAGGACTCCATGGCGAAGAAAGGATGGACAAATTATCTCCTGCTACCTTAGACGCATCTTTTATTAGTGGAATGACAAGCTTCTTTTCTCTCTCAATAGAAAAAGTTGATAAAGATGTATCATTCTCTTCCACATATGCATAGTTGTCCAGTGAAAAATCACAACTATTTATATGAGTACGGCCAAAGCGATAGCCAAGTCCTTCTTCTGGATGAAAATAGCGATGGAGTATTTCACTCCTTTTCTCCTCGCTAATAAGAGAAAGTGTATGAGCAGATGCCTCTGTAAAGGCACCACCAAATCCTCGTATTGTTTGATATGTTTCATTTGGATTAAGCTTAATCTGTGTAGCATTTTCATTTGAGAAAGAGGAGAGTTCTAGTGTCTCTTTAACTTTAAGAAGGTCTCCGTTATCTCTAGCCGATTGAATATGAGTCACTGTTTTTGTTTTCACAGAGTGCCCCTTCCTTTTAAGCATTAAGCGGCAGAACGGATCCTCTATTCTTTACAATGTCCGCATACCACAATGCACTATCTTTCCAGATTCGTTCCTGCGTTTCATAATTTACATAGATGATTCCAAAACGCTTATCATACCCAAAGCTCCACTCGAAATTATCAAGCAACGACCACAAATAGTATCCCTGAATGTTCATGCCTTCTTCATTCAAATCTGAAACAGCTTGAAGGTGCTTTTCAACATAATCGATTCGCTTTTGATCGTGGACACGACCGTCTTCCACCTTGTCATCGTAAGCCGCACCATTTTCAGTAATATAGATTGGGAGATCCGTATATTCATCTCTAAGTCTTCTGATTAAATCTTTGAACTCATTCGGCGCGATATCCCAGCCCATTCCGGTTTTTTCGTAATCAGAATGTGCCCCCTGGGTCATAAAATCATTGGCTGCATTAAATTCAACTAAACCACGGCTATAGAAGTTAATGCCAAAGAAATCGCATGGTATGGAGATTTTCTGCAAATCACCTTCTTGAATAAAATCAAAGTTATGAACATACTTAGAAAACAGGTTCATCATGTCTACCGGATAGCTGCCTTTAAAAACAGGATCTAAAAACCAGCGATTCGAGTAACCATCTGAATTATTTGCCGCAAGCCGATCATTAACTGAATCTGTTTTCGGATAAACGGGAGATAGATTTAACGTAATCCCAATGGATGTCGTCGAAGCGAATTCATTTTTCAATAGATGGACCGCTTCTCCATGTGATAAAAGCATGTGGTGAACAGCGCGAACAGCTTCATCTAAATTCGTATGGCCAGGAGCATGAACGCCCATATGATACCCAAGGAAACCAGCACACCATGGTTCGTTGTGCGTAATCCATGAATCTACTAATCCATCAAGCTCTCGGAAACAAACAGTTGCATAATCCAAGAACCAATCGACTGAATCTCGGTTGACCCAACCGCCTTCTTCATGTGCCCACATTGGGAGATCCCAGTGATAGAGGGTAACAGCTGGCTTAATTCCTTCTTCTCGGAGTCGCATGGCTAAGTTTTTGTAGAATGCCATTCCCTCCGGATTGTACTGCCCTTTCGCCGGGAATACTCGTGGCCATGCAATGGAGAAGCGATAACTATCTACTCCAAGTTCTTTTATAATTTGGATGTCTTCTTCATAGCGATGGTAGTGATCACAAGCTATGTCACCATTGTGCTGTTGATGCACTTTACCTGGGATCTCACAGAACATATCCCAAATGGAAGGGGTTCTTCCTCCCTCACTATGTGCCCCTTCAATTTGATAAGAAGATGTTGCCGTTCCAAACGTAAAGTCTTTATTGAATTTCATAGATTTCCACTCCTCTACTCTTTAACAGCTCCTGCTGAAATACTACTAACGATGTATTTAGATAAAAATAGAAATGCGATCATGATTGGAACAACTGAAATCGCAATCCCGAGATACATTGAACCTAAATTCTGAGCGACCTGTGAACCTTTTAGGAATCCCATCAAAACTGGTAGGGTGTACTTTTCCGGTGAAAACAGAATCACTAACGGCATAATGTAGTTGTTCCATGAGCCGATGAAAGTAAAGATCGACATTGTCGCCACTGCTGGCATCATAATTGGAATCGCCACCGTGTGAAAGATTCGTAACTCACTTGCTCCGTCAATTCGAGCCGCTTCAATTAAACTTGGATGAAGCGTCGTTTGAATGTACTGACGTAAGAAGAAAACAACGAATGGACTCGCTATCGCTGGGACAATCAGTGGGATAAACGTATCCAGAATGCCAAGGTTTTTACAAAGCTCGTAGAAGCCAATTAGACCTAGCTGACCTGGTACCATCATCATGACTAGCATAAAAACGAATAAGAAATTTTTCCCTTTGAAGCTATAAAAAGCAAAACCATATGCTGTTAGAGCTGAAAAGTAGCCAGTTAAAAGCGTAACAAGCACCGAAATGATTAAACTGTTTTTAAAACCATTCCAGATGTTCACGTATTCCATCATTGTGTGATAATTCTCCATCAGTGCCGTACCAGGAATTAACGTAAACCCAGTCAGAATCGCATCATTTGAACGTGTGGCATTGACGAGCATCATAAGAAATGGAATGAAGCAAATAACCGCAGTTAAAATGAGTAGCGCATAGATGATCCCTTTCACAATAGAGCGACGCTTCTTCACGTTTTTTTCTTGAGGAAGCAGCGTTCTTTTCGCCAGTTGTTCAGGCGTGACATTGTTTTCGATTTCTGTTCGGTCGATCATGATTTACACCCGCCTCGCTTGTTTACGCTCGTTGCCATACATGGATTTAAAGACAATTGCTGAGAAGATCACTGTAATAATAAACAGACCGTATGCAACGGCAGCAGCGTAACCATAATTGTTGTACTTAAATGCCTGGTTGTATAAGTAGAGAACCATCGTATTTAACGATCCATCTGGAGATCCAATACCATCTGTTAAGAGCATCGGTAAATCAAAGAGCTGGAGACCACCAATTAACGAGGTAATCATAATGTAAAGAAGAATCGGTTTTAATAACGGAAGCGTGATTTTGGTGAAGGTTTGCCAACGATTTGCTCCGTCAATTAAAGCAGCTTCATAGAAATCAGTTGAAATTCCTGATACACCCGCCATAACAACAATGAAGGAATGGCCAAACCACATCCACGTAAGAATAAGAGATACTGACAATTGAGCCGTTGTTGGCTGATTCAACCAGTTAATCGGCTCTGAGATAAGCCCGATATTCATTAAAACCATATTTAACGATCCGTGCTGCCAATCTAATAGAATTCCAAATAATAGAGCTACCGAACTGACCGTAATTAAATTTGGAAGGTAGAAGATCGAGCGGAAGAATGAAAGTCCTTTCATTTTCACTCGCGCATCTGAAAAGATCATGGCTAGAATAAGAGCAATAACAATTTGAAGGGCAAAGTTCACACCCCAGATTTTCCATGTATTAAAGAATGCCTCTACAAAATAGGAGTCAGCAATTAATCGTTGGTAGTTCGCAAAGCCTACTACTTCTGCCGTTCCACTACCGCTGTAATTTGTAAAACTATAGTAGAAGGTTAATGCTACGGGATAGATGTTAAATATTAGAAAAATGATCCAAAACGGTGCTATAAAGGCATAGCCATAGCGGTTCAGATTCTTCATCTCGTCGCTCCTTTCAAAATAAGATAAGCGGTATAAGAATCCTTACACCGCCTACACTTCTTACTTCTTTGGTACCTTTAATTCAGGGTAAGCATTTTGGGCTTTCTTATAAAATTCAGCAATCGCTTCGTCTTTTGATTTCTTACCATCTACATACTCCTGAACCGCATTACCATAGAATGTATCAAGCTGCTGATCGTATTTTGTTACGATGCCTGGTTCAATGCTCTTTGCTTGCTCAAGGAAGAACTGATAGTTGTTCTGTCCACCAAGGAATTCATCGCTAAAGTCATCCTTAATTTCTTTAGTTACTGGTAGATAGGACAGCACGTCTCCTGTGTCTTTCGCCCAATCTGTTAAGAACTCATTATCCTGCGTCATCATTTTCACAAAGTCATAGGCAAGCTCTTTGTTTTCTGATTTGTTGTAAACACCCAACCATGTACCGCCCCAGAAATAAGGACTTGGCCCGCTCGTTACGGCCCAGTCTCCAACAGAGTCTTCGACATTTGTTTTCAAGACACTATGTAGACCCCATGTAGGAAGAACATAAGAGAATACTTCTGTTTTAGTTTCCTTGCCATTTTCCTTTACCTTAATTGGCTTATCCATTGCTTCAAACCATGATGGAGACCATTCAGGGGCAAGCGCTGTATAGCTCTCTTCACGAAGTTTTTTCGCATAATCTAGAAATTCGATTTTTTGATCGGTTAGCTTTAATTCATCCTTATCATTTACCCACGCTTGAGGGTTATCACCTTGAGAAAACCAGCGAATCGCTCCTTCATCCGGGAACATACGGTACCCTTTTTCTTTCATTTTCTCTGACACTTCAAACACTTTGTCCATCGACGTTAGCATTTCACCGATTTCAGCAGGATCATCTGTTCCAAGCACTTCTTTCGCAATGCTGCGCTTGTAGTAAATCCCACCAGGTGTCGTTTGCCATGAGAGCGCTCTCACATCACCGTTTTCATCTTTACCTAAATCGAATACATAGGGTACATAATTATCTGCGATCTCATTTACGTTATAAGGTTCCTCAGAAAGATTTTCCCAATAACCAGCGTTTACCCACTGCTTCAAAAACGCGATTTCTCCTGTAAATACATCGGGCGCCCCGACACCGCTTTCAAGAACAGGCTTAAGCTTAGTAGGATAATCAGCAATTGGGACAATTGTTAGTTCGATTTTTACGCCATTTTTTTCTTCGAATTTTGTAATAGGTTCTTTTAATTCATCCGTAAAGGACCAAACCTTTAAATCCACATCCTTATCCCCTTTTGCTTCTCCTGAAGACTCCGAGTTTGAGCAACCAGCTAAAACACCAAACAACAAGACGAGTGACATCATAAGACCAATAACCTTTTTCATGAATGAGCCCCTTCCTTTTCCCTAAATAGTTTGTTATTTGAAGCGAAACCGGTTTCGAACAAGGTTAAAAAAACATAATCGAAACCGGTTTCGATTTAACCAAAAATATAAACCCCCTTCATCGAAAGCGGTTTCGTATACGACTAAAAAAAATTATTTTTTCTTTAGTCGTTTACAAGACTCCCTTTCAATTAACTCGACTGGGATAATTTCTTCTGTGATGATTTTTTTCTTTTGAATGATTTGTTTCATAAGAAGCTGTGTTGCACGAATGCCAATAGCATCCGTATCCTGTTTAATTGTTGTCAATTTTGGCGTTACATAGCTCGCCATCTCAATATCATCATATCCGATGATTGAGAGATCATCTGGTATTTTGTATCCTCTTTTCTTAGCAGCTTCCATTGCCCCTATAGCCATGTGGTCCCCTGCTATAAAGATAGCTGTAGGAGGGTCTTTTAAATCAAGAAGTTTCTCCATGGCTTGCGAGCCTTCCTCTATGGAAAACATGCCACCATTTACAAGATAGCCATCTAAAATCGGAAGGTTCAACCTCTTCATCGCGTCTAAATAGCCTTGAATTCTTACTTGGCCTGCATAGATAGTCGGTTCACCTGAAATATGGGCGATTTTCGTATGGCCGAGCGAATGCAAGTAGTTAATCGCAAGTTCACCACCAGAAAGGTTGTCAGAAAAGACAACACTACAATTCTGATTGCTCATATCAATAACAACAATTGGAATGCTAGCATCAATCATTTCTTGCACCTGTGGATCATTCGGATCTGAACAGATAACCACAATACCGTCTACACCTCGATACATGAAGTGCTCAAGGTAACTCGAACCTCTGTTACGAAGATTCCTAGAAGCAAGAATGAGATCATAGCCTTCCTTCTCAGCATGTTTACGAAAGCTTTCAATAACAGCACTGAAAAATGGATGCTTCATTCCAATCTCATTGTCTTCTGAAAACATAACACCTATGGTCCACGATTTCTTTGTTGAAAGAGATTGCGCATGAGCATTTGGTAAATAGCCCATTTCAGCGGCTGTATCAAGAATCGCTTGTCGTGTTTTTTTGCTTACATCAGGATAATTATTAAGTGCTTTAGAAACGGTGGTACTTGAAAATCCAGTTTTTTTCGCTAAATCATAGATTGTAATCATCTTTGTCTCCTCTGGATCGAAAGCGCTTTCGTTGATGTTATTATAGCCCAGCATTTTTGGATAAGCAATAGCTTTTTATAATAAACAGAGAAAGTTTTTCATGACTAGAAAAGACAAGTAAACAAGCTACTTGTCTCCTTCTTAGGTTAATTTAATTTTCCAATAAACTCATCTACTACTCGATTAAACTTGTCAGCTTCTTCGATAAACGGACAATGGCAGCTATCTTCAAACAATTCCAGCTTCGAATTCGGAATTGCTCGGTTTAGGTGCTCCCCTGCTGCTACCGGAATGAGCTTTTCTTCTTTTCCAAAACATAATAAGGTCGGTTTCGTAATTTGAGTTAAATAAGGACGACAGTCAATAATTGATTGGTCAAAAAGAATGGCACTTGCAATAGATGCTGGTACTTTTGTTGTCTCAGCTAACATCCACTCGAGCTCAGATTCAGATACATCCTCTTTGAACATCAGTGGAATGAATCCTTGAAGCAATCCTTTCTGATCCGATTGAATGTCCCTCATCATTCCTGTAAGTGCTGGAAGATCAAAGGCACCAATTTCAAAGTCTGGCCATTTGAAGTCAGATGCAAGTTCATCCACAATTACCGTTCCCTTTACGTTGTCCTCACCAAATTGCTGTAAGTATTCCCAAATCACAAAGGCACCCATTGACCATCCGACCAGCGTTACATCTTTTAAGTGAAGTTTATCGATAAATTTTTTTAGATCACGAGCATAGTTTGCCACTGTGTGACCTGTTTGAACGTGAGAAGATTGGCCATGACCTCTTAAATCAAGGGATATCGCACGATACTTCTGCCTAAAGTAAGGCAGCTGCCTTTTGAAAAACCGGCTGCTCATCCAAACACCGTGAATAAAGATAATCGGATTCCCCATTCCCACATCGTCATAAAAAAGTTCAACATCATCTTCAAGATTCATGAATGCCATGGTTTTCCCTCCTAATAGTAAGGAATCATTGCTGTTTTTCCTAATTTCATTGTTAACTCAAGTTTAGCATGATCATCATTCGATACGTATGCAAAAAATCCTTCTTTTATCCATATATTGCTCGACAGTATTCGAGTCAGTTCGGGTGGTGACAGGCACTACCTATGCTAGAATATGAGGGAGGACACCATTCAAATGTGAAGGAGGAGTTACAATGGGCATTTTAAGTGGCTTTATGGGAAATGCTTCAACGATGAAGAAAGAAGATGTGCAGAAAGAGCTATCTACGATTCTTTCGGAAACAGAAGAGGTGAATGCCGCATTTAAGCTTGTAAGGGATTTAATCGTCTTTACAGACAAACGCCTTTTGTTTGTTGACAAGCAAGGCATGACAGGTAAGAAAGTGGAATACCATTCTGTTCTATACAAGAGCATTTCGCATTTTAGCATTGAAACAGCAGGACACTTCGATCTTGATGCAGAGCTTAAGATCTGGATCTCCAGTTCACAGGCTCCTACCTTCTCGAAGCAGTTTAAGAAGGATGATAGCATCTACACGATCCAAAAGATACTCACAGAGCTCTGTGGCTAAACCTTTTTCACCTGCAAATACAAATTGAGAAGCTAGTAACCTAATAGGTTACTAGCTTCTCTGTCCTTATCGTTTCCTTCATGTAAGGGTAACTTTTTCTATATCAAATAGACAACACGTCTACAATTTTAGTTATTGCCCAATCAAGATCTTCCCTCTTAATCACAAGTGGTGGCGCAAATCGGATCACCGTATCATGCGTTTCCTTACATAAAAGACCCGCTTCTTTTAACTTTTCGCAATAAGGTCTTGCTGGCGCTGTTAGCTCTACTCCGATAAATAATCCTTTACCGCGTACTTCTTTAATAAGAGGGTTACTAATTTCCTTTAATTTTTCTTGAAAATAATTTCCAAGTTCGAGTGATCGCTGAGCTAACTCTTCGTCTTCTAGTACTTCAAGCGCAGCAATGGAAACGGCACATCCTAGTGGATTCCCACCAAATGTGGATCCGTGTGAGCCAGGATTAAAGACACCTAGAATTTCTTCATTAGCCGCAATACAGGAGATTGGGAAGACGCCTCCGCCTAGCGCTTTTCCAAGAATGTAAATATCCGGCTCAACATTTTCCCAATCGCACGCAAATGTTTTACCCGAGCGCCCAAGACCCGCTTGAATTTCATCTGCCACGTAAAGCACATTATTTTCTTTACAAACATCATATGCTTTCTTTAAAAAACCTTCTGGAGGTATGACGATTCCTGCTTCTCCTTGAATCGGTTCAAATAAGAAAGCAGCCGTATTTGGTGTAATGGCGTTTCGTAGCGCATCAATGTCACCATAAGGAATTAATTTAATTCCCGGTAACATCGGACCAAATCCCCTCTGGTATTCAGCCTCAGAAGAAAGGGATACGGCGGTCATTGTACGCCCATGGAAATTCCCAACGCATGCAATAATTTCAGCCTGATTTTCAGAAACACCTTTCACATCATAAGCCCAGCGTCGCACTGTTTTAATGGCGGTTTCTACTGCTTCTGCCCCAGTATTCATTGGAAGAACTTTTGCTTTATTAGTTAGCTTTGCAACCTTCTCATAAAACGGAGCTAATTGGTCGTTATGAAACGCTCTAGAAGTTAGCGTAATGCGGTCTGCTTGATTTTTTAACGCTTGAATAATCTTCGGGTGACAATGTCCTTGATTCACCGCTGAATAAGCACTCAGCATATCCATATATCGGTTACCTTCAGGGTCTTTCACCCACACCCCTACTGCATCCGTAATAACAATTGGAAGCGGGTTATAGTTATTCGCTCCGAATTGGGTAGTTTTCCCGATTACATTCTCACTCGTTGTTTGTGTTTTCATGTTCTTCCTCCTTTAAAAGTTCGCCTCACATAAGGGAGCAAAGATCCCTTCGCTCTACCTCTCCTTAAGTAATAAGCAAGTTTCATGCCAACTTTCACTACTCGTTAAAGCACAGGAATAACCTAGATTGCGCGATTTCAAAACGCAAAATATTTTTGCATCCGTTTGAGTTTTTTTGCATGCAAACGCAAAACAACATTGCACTCAGCCGCCTTTCATACATACAATAGCGATAGTAGCAAAGGAGGTATGTAACTTGGATAATGATACGGAAAACGATTGGAAGTCCCTTAAAACCATGAACCAGGTATATAGAAAAATCATCGATAAAATCGACGTAGGGGTTCATGTAATTGATGAAAAAGGCAAAACGATTATTTATAATCCTAAAATGATGCATATTGAAGCCATGGATCGCCAGGATGTTCTTGATAAATATTTATTAGATGTCTTTATGTTCTCAGCGAATGAAAGCAGTACGCTCGTACTGGCCCTCCAAAAAGGCATCGAAACGTCAAATGTAAAGCAAACGTATTTTAATAATAAAGGGAAAGAAATCACAACTATTAACAACTCATTCCCAATCATAGAAAATGGTACGATTAAAGGCGCTGTCGAGATTTCCAACGACGTGACAAAGCTTGAACGGTTAATTCGTGACAACATGAATCGCAAAGGAAACACGCGATTTACATTTAATAGCATTATTGGTAAAAGTGCAGCTATTCAAGAAGTGATTGAAAATACAAAACGGAGCACACGGACATCGTCGTCTGTTTTAATCGTTGGGGAGACCGGGACCGGAAAAGAAGTATTTGCTCAAAGCATCCACAATGGAAGCCACCGTTCTTCCGCTCCCTTTATTTCGCAAAACTGTGCTGCCCTCCCGGATAATTTAATTGAAAGTCTTTTATTTGGTACAAAACGAGGTGCCTTTACAGGAGCTATGGAACGTCCGGGTTTATTTGAACAAGCAGAAGGCGGGACGTTATTACTTGATGAAATCAATTCACTCAGTATGAATTTACAAGCGAAATTATTGAGAGTGCTACAGGAAAAAACCATTCGCCGTATTGGGGACACAGAGGATAAGACCATTGACGTTAGAATCATCGCAACAATGAACGAAGATCCTATTGAAGCCATTGCGAATGCGCGAATGCGCAAAGATTTGTATTATCGACTTGGAGTTGTGACGTTGTTTATTCCTCCACTTAGAGAAAGGAAAAAGGATATCTCTTTGTTAGTGGAATCGTTTATTTCAAAATACAACGATCTCTTTCAAATGGACGTGAAAGGCGTAGACGCTCAAGTCTTTGAATCATTTCAGGCTTACGACTGGCCAGGGAATGTACGGGAATTAGAACATATTATTGAAGGGGCAATGAACCTAATGATGAGCGAAGACATCATCGATTATACTCATTTGCCATTTCAGTATCGAAATAAATCACCATTCCAAAAAGATAGACATTCAATAGAGTCTAATCAGCTAACCATTCAGCACTCAAATCAAATCATCCCTTTGAAAGAACAAATGGAGAAAGCTGAAAAAATTTATATTCAACAAGTGCTTAATGAAAACAAAAACAATATCTCCAAATCAGCACAAATGTTAGGTCTGAGTAGACAAAGCTTGCAGTACAGGTTAAGGAAATTTGAGATTCAAACGTAAAAGTAAGAGGGTAAAATGATATCGTACCTTATGTGGGATTCCTTGTTCCATCCGTTTTATCTCTACTTAAAAACCCGTATAATAAGAAGTAACCGCTTTACCATTCGACAAAATTTGATTTAAACCGGGTGGTGACAGGCACCGGATCGGTCAGAAAGGAGCTTTCCTCTCATGTTTGAACTCTTGCTTACGATGCTAGAGCGACTTGGCATTATCGTTACGATTGCATTTGTGCTAACCCGCTTTCGCTTCTTCCGCGATATGATCTACACCGATCAACTGGCTCGTAAGCAGCAGTATGTTGCGATCGGCTTCTTTGGTTTCTTTGGCATTATCGGAACATATACAGGATTAACATTTAGTACCGATTCCCTTCAATTCAATTCCTGGCCGCTTGAAGTTTCTTCAGACGAAGCCATCGCGAATTCAAGAGTAATCGGCGTGGTACTTGCTGGACTTCTTGGCGGAAAAAGAGTCGGCTTTGGGGCTGGACTTATCGCTGGGATTCATCGCTATATGCTTGGAGGATTCACTGCATTTGCTTGTGGACTTGCTTCTATCATTGCCGGGCTTATTGCTGGCTCTTTACATAAACGAAATCGTCATGTGAAACTTCGATCGGCCTTTATGATCGGCGCAGGTGCTGAAGCCGTTCAAATGCTCATTATCTTGATTCTTTCTAAACCGTTCCAAAATGCCCTGGCTCTTGTAGAAGTGATCGGAATCCCAATGATCCTCGCAAACGGAATTGGCTGCGCTCTCTTCCTTCTTATTATAAAGAATGTTGTAAACGAGGAAGAAAAAGCGGGTGCACTTCAGGCCCAGAAAACCCTTCGTATTGCGGATCAAACACTTGGTTATCTCAGACAGGGACTTTCCGAAGCTTCAGCTCATGAAGTTTGTCAAATTCTTCATCGAGAAATTGAAGGTAGCGCAGTAGCCATAACGGATCGTACACACATTTTAAGTCACGTTGGTCTTGCGAACGACCATCACCAATCAGGACACGAAATTCAAACAACCATTACGAAAGACGTGATTCATAAAGGTGAAATTGTGATAGCAAATGATCAAACCATTCACTGTGCTGAGAAGAATTGTCCGCTCGGAGCAGCCATTATTGCACCTCTTAAACAGCGGGGTAAAACGATTGGCACGCTTAAATTCTATTTTCAATCCGAGAAAGAGATTACCCATATTATTACCGAGCTCGTTCTCGGTCTCAGCAACCTTCTTAGCAACCAGTTAGAAATAGCTGAAGCAGATAAAGCCTATCAGCTGGCAAAAGAAGCCGAAATTAAGGCCTTACAAGCACAAATTAGTCCACACTTTCTTTTTAACTCACTGAATACGATCATTTCGTTAATTCGAATTGAACCTGACAAAGCGCGTAAATTACTCGTTTCCCTTTCACACTTTTTAAGACAGAATTTGTCTGGAACAACGGCGAACATGACCTCACTTAACCAGGAGCTAAAACATGTAAAAGCCTACCTTGAAGTGGAAGAAGCTCGTTTTGTAGATAGACTAACTGTTAACTATACAATTGATGAGCGTGCATTATCCTTTCAATTGCCTCCTCTCACGTTACAACCGATTGTGGAGAATGCGATTAAACACGGTATCAAAAATAAAGAGTATGATTGTCTCGTTGAAATTACAATTTCTCAACACGGAAACGGGGTTACTGTTTGTGTAACTGATAACGGGGAGGGAATTCCCACTGATCGTTTACCAGAGCTTGGTAACACACACGTCTCGTCTGAAACTGGGACAGGACTTGGCCTCTATAACGTTAATCGTCGCCTCACCATGCTATTTGGAAACGAAGCAAGTCTTTCTATTCATAGCGATCCTTATAACGGTACAACCATTTGCTTTTTGATTCCACTAATGGAGGACAAATAGATGAACGAAATGAAATGTTTAATCGTAGATGATGAACGCTACAGCCGCCAGGAACTCGTTCATTTACTCTCATCTTGTAAATTGATCAATGTTATAGGTGAAGCTGATTCAGGCGAAACAGCTGTGATTAAAGCAATTCAACTCCAACCAGATGTTGTTTTTCTTGATGTGGAGATGCCCAAAATGAATGGAATGGAAGCAGCAAAAGCGTTATTAGAACTAAAAAAACCACCGCACATCGTTTTTGCGACGGCTTACCCTGAATTTGCTGCAGAAGCTTTTCGGTATGAAGCAGTTGACTATCTGTTGAAACCTTATGACGAAGAACAGCTTCATCAAACGGTGCAGCGTCTAGAGAAGTTGATGCATGTCTCCACTAAAGAAGAACTTCCCCCAAAGAAAGGTAAGCTCTCAGTTGAACGAGACGGTGAGATTCATTACCTCGATCCCAACGATATCCTCTTTATTTTTCGCGATGAAAAATTCTCGCGGATCGTTGTAAAAAATGGTGAGTACGAAGTGAAGATGGCGCTAAAAGAACTTGAAAGCCGACTATCCTCCTTCTCCTTTTTTAGAATTCATAAAGGGTACCTTGTTAATCTTCAATACGTGACGCGCCTGACTCCCTGGTTTAATGGGGCTTATCAGCTTGAATTAGAAGGGTATGAAGAGAAGCTTTCTGTCAGCCGTAATTATGTAAAAGCGCTACGTACAGAACTTGAATTGTGATTTCGAGTGCATGTCAATCTTTCATACTGACATCTCAATCCAACTTTTAGACATGTTAGTGCAGAATGAGTCCATTCCTCCCTCTCATCTCTTATACTTAATGTAAACGCATACATTGTACGGAAAGGGATGATTGCATGTATACATTTCTAGCAGGAATTGCACTTCTCATTATTGGTTATTTTACTTACGGTAAATTTGTAGAAAAGGTTTTCGGCATTAAGGAAGCTCGGCAAACCCCGGCCTATACGCATCAGGATGGGGTCGATTATCTTCCAATGAACACGAAGAAGAACTCCTTGATTCAATTATTGAACATTGCAGGCGTTGGTCCGATCTTCGGCCCAATCCTTGGTGCCCTCTATGGCCCTGTCGCTTTTCTCTGGATCGTATTTGGCTGTATTTTCGCCGGAGCGGTTCACGATTACCTGACAGGAATGATCTCTATTCGTAACAGGGGCGCTCACTTACCTGAACTTGCAGGAAAGTTTCTTGGAAAAGTGATGAAGCACGTTGTGAATGCTTTCGCTGTGCTTCTTCTCCTTCTAACAGGAACTGTGTTTGTTACAGCACCAGCTGGACTATTGAATAACTTAATGAATGGCTGGGCAACAATGGGCCTTATTCTTGGAGCGATTTTTGTTTACTACATCCTAGCAACACTGCTACCGATTGATAAAATCATCGGACGCTTCTATCCGATCTTTGGCGCCCTTCTTCTTATTAGCGCACTCGGCGTTGGTGCTGGACTTGTATTCACTGGCGCACCGATTCCTGAGATTACGCTAAGCAACTTTCACCCTGACAATGCACCCGTCTTTCCATTGTTATTCTTAACGATCTCTTGCGGGGCCCTTTCAGGATTTCACGCTACACAAACACCAATTATTTCGCGCACAACGCAAAATGAAAAACAAGGTCGTAACATTTTCTACGGTATGATGATTGCAGAAGGTGTCATTGCAATGATTTGGGCCGCTGCTGCTATGAGCTTATTCAATGGACCAGTTGGGCTAAATGAACTGCTTGCAAATGGTGGACCGGCTGCGATTGTAAGTGAAGCCTCTACCCTCATGCTAGGTGCGATCGGTGGAACGCTTGCTATCCTTGGCGTTATTGTCCTGCCAATCACTTCTGGCGATACAGCTTTCAGAAGTGCTCGTATGATTATTGCAGACTACTTTAATTACTCACAGCGTAAAGTAACAAATCGCCTCTGGATCGCAATACCGCTATTCGTTGTCGCATTTGGGCTTACGAAAATTGATTTTACTCTTCTATGGAGATACTTCTCATGGGCGAACCAGTCGACTGCGATGATTGCCTTATGGGTTGGCGCGATGTATTTGTTTATTGCAAAGAAAAACTACTGGATTGCCATGATCCCAGCAATTTTTATCACAATGGCAACAACGACTTATATTCTTAATGCACCAATCGGCTTCCGCTTACCGATGAACGTCGCTTACATTGGTGCAACCATTATTACGATCGCTGTTATTGTCGCTTTCTTCTACTCTGCTCGTAAGCAACGCGCTGCCAACATTCCACTAGAAATCGACATTTCCGGTTGGGATAAAGATAGCGTCGCTTAAAAGCATATGTTGAACAGAGATCCACTTTGCCGGATCGTGAATGTAACCGAAAAGGTGTGATGACATGGGCTGCTGCCATTCGAAAGCCAAAACGACTCTTGAGGAAGAGGAAGAACGAATTAACGAGAAGGGAAAAGAGCAGCTCCCTCTCTTTGGAAAAGTGATTCTTAGCGTTTTATTTCTTTGTGGAATAGCGCTAATCACCTATTTATGAAATGTATAAAAGGGAGGGAGATCAATTCCATGATCTCGCTCCCTTTTTACTACTAAATCGAAAGATGATGAACTCTTGCAGGATTATACTCATTTAGCCAATCATTCGCTTCTTGAATAAGCCATCCCCCGAACTGATCTAGAAAGTGAGTAATCTCATTTCCCGATTTTATTGGGAATACCGCATAAATTAATGCTTGCTTCATACTTGACTCTTTATGTGGATAAAAATTACTAAACAGCTTATAAGCTGGATAAAGGTCTCTTGTATACATTGGATCTTTCTCCATCACAAGCGCGAGACCGCTCCGGACAATGATTTTCATAATCCATCCGCAGCAATCCGCTATATCTCCACTATCTTCATTTCCAACAAGCTCGCTTTTTGCCTGAACGATGTGGTTTTCTAGCTGAATCAGATGATCATTTGCAAGAGCGCGGTCTGGTTTATAATTTGGAATCGCTGTTGCCACATCACTTCCATATACACACAGACTAGACGTTTTGATCATAAATGGAATGATTGAAAAGCGTGTTACTTGTTCCAGCTCTTGTGGTGAAAAGAAATGGACCTCACAACCATTCACCCACGGAAATTCTTCGGTCATGATTTGATTGAGGAACTCAGGTGTTTGCTCATTTTCGTGCTCCGTTAAAACAATGAGGTCGAGATCAGATATACCTTCTATCCCCTTACCTTTTGGGACTGAACCTCGTAAGTAAATGCTTTGTAAAGGCAGTTTCAGGGTTAGAATCTCGACTGCACGATTGATTGCATCTCGATAGTTACCCACCTTATCCCATGACGTATCATTAACCAAATACCCTTCTTCACTCACTGCATAAAAAGACCCTATTGGTTTAATTGCGTTCATCCGCCACCTCCACTTTTTTATCTCTATCATAGCTACTTTGTTATTTTTATGAAAGAGTTTATGACAATTCCATTCCTGTCCAAACCTCTTCTACATTTGTTTCATAGAGTAATAGTGTACAGAGAGTTCTGAGAGTTCTATAACTCTAACACTAATTTAGAAATGAGGAATCAAATGTCTTATCACAACGAGTTTAATAACAACATTGGCAGATGCGTGGCGATTCGTTGTCATGACGGTACGACGCATTATGGTTACATTGATCACTGTGATCGTGACAATGTCTATCTTCGCCCAATGGAAGGCGGTAATGATGGTCCTGGCTTTGGAAGCTACTTCTTCTTTGGAGCCGCTCTTATTGCTGTTGGCTTAGCTTCAATTGCCGCCTATAGTTGGTCACCATTCTTCTTCTGGTAAAAAAAGAACGCTCATAAATTGAGCGTTTTTTTACATACCTATCCCATTTACTCCACCTTTTCAAATTTATTTTAAATGTAAACCTTTTCATGTGATCTTTGTCACATATAAGCCGTTGGTCTTGTTGGAAGGGAAGGCGATTTATTCCGGTTTACATTGAAATATAGTTTTGTTTTCTTACTCATCACTGGAGTTATCACTTTCTCACAAGCGATTATTATTAGCTAATTATTTAGGTAGGAGTCAGAAAACTGGCTCCTTTTTTGTGATAAAACATTTGGACATTCTTTTTCCAACATGTCCAAACAGAAAAATCTAGTTGTCCATATACTGTTATGAGTAGTTGGTTAACAAGGAGGGAAGCAAATGGGTTGTTTTTTTCGAGGACCGGTCGTGATTACAAATAATAGTGGTACAGTCGTTCAATGTGCTCACACGATCTCTCCTATTTCCGTGAGTAACACGGTATCGGGGTCAGGCGGTGGAAATACAGGATCTTTCATTCTCATAAACAATTTTTACAGCATTGCAAAAGGAATAAAGCTCGGTGATTAGCATCATTATTCATTATATGCAGTCGAGCCAATCGTTTACCGATTGGCTTTTTCAGTTTTCTATTTGATAAAAGTTTTACTAGATGTGCGATAATAGTTTGGAACGGATCAGAAAGGTGGTTACGAACGTGGAGAAATTTTTCTATGGTGAAAACGAAAATCAATTTGGTGAGTTACGCCTTCCAGAAGGAGATGGCCCTTTTCCTGTTGCAATCGTGATTCATGGAGGTTTTTGGAGAAAGCCGTTTACACTCGAGATCATGAGAGGTGTAGCGGAAGATCTAACTGAGAGTGGATGCGCCACATGGAATATTGAATACCGTCGCACGGGACAAGAAGGCGGGGGTTATCCCGGAACGCTAGTAGATGTTGCAGAAGCAACTGACTACATAAGGAAACTTGCAGAAACCTATCCCCTCAATCTGAATAAAGTGGTTACAATCGGACATTCAGCCGGGGGCCATCTTGCTACATGGATTGCTGCTCGTCACCGCATGGATAAGAATAGTGAATTATTTATTACGGACAACCCTCTTCCTATTCACGGAGTGGTTAGCCTTGCAGGGGTGAATGATCTTGAAATGATGCATGGTGTTCATGAGTACAGAGATCAAGTCCTCTCTCTTGAACCAAATAATCCTACTGCAGAACTACTAGGTGGTTCCCCTAAAGAATACCCAGAGCGCTACAAAAATGCTTCCCCAGTGGAACTTCTTCCGCTTGGTGTCCAACAAATTCTCGTTCATGGTGCACTAGATATCAATGTCCCCATCGGTATTAGTGATTACTACCAGCGTGAAGCTGAAGGTGAAGGTGACTTTGTTAAACTGATTGAGCTTCCTTCAGCAGAGCACTTTGTGTTGACCGATACGACCTCATTCGCATGGGAAACGATTAAAGAAGAACTTTTACTATTAGTCGAATAGTAAAATAAGCGAAAAGCCGCCGCTCTCTATCAAACCTGATAGAGAGCGGCGGCTTTTCATTTAATTTAGACAGACTCTTTCGTTTCAATGGGTTGGCCAAGGACGTTCTGATTGTAGTTTTTTCCCCACTCGTACATGGAGTCGAGTATAGGCATTAATGTTTCACCTTGTTCGGTTAGGGAATACTCTACTTTCGGAGGGACAACAGGATACACTTCTCGGTGAACAATGTGATCATCTTCTAATTCTCTTAGCTGATTCACTAGCATTCGCTGTGTGATTCCCGGCATAAGAGATTTTAATTCACCAAATCGTTTCGTACCCTGCTTGCCTAAATGCCATAATATCAGCATTTTCCACTTGCCTCCGATAACCGCAAGCGTCAATTCTTTTTCACAGTAAAATGTTTTATCCTGGGTGCGTGACACAACATCACCTCCGTCTATGCCCATTATAACTCATAGTATACTTTTTGACACTATGTAAGTTTAATGTGCGTACTTACATGATTCGACAATAAGCAGTATACTTGCTACTACACCAAATAATCGATTATATTGGTGTCGGATAAGAGAGAAATAAAAAATTTGGATTGGGAGTGAACGCATCATGAAATTACAGCTAGCATTAGATTTGGTAAACACAGAAGAAGGTATTGAACTAGTGAAAGAAGTGCAGGAGCATATTGATATCGTTGAAATCGGTACGCCGATCGTCATCAATGAAGGTCTTCGTGCTGTTAAAGAAATGAAAGCCGCATTTCCTAACCTTGAAGTTCTTGCAGACCTTAAAATTATGGATGCTGCAGGTTATGAAGTGATGAAAGCCTCTGAATCAAATGCAGACATCATCACGATCCTTGGTGCCGCTGAAGATGAATCCATTAAAGGTGCTGTTGAAGAAGCGAAGAAACAAGGAAAAGAAATTCTCGTTGATATGATGGCAGTGAAAGATCTCGCTACTCGTGCGAAAGAAGTAGACGCACTTGGCGTTGACTATATTTGTGTCCACACTGGATACGACCTTCAAGCAAAAGGTCAGAATTCTTTCGAAGACCTTGAAACCATCAAAGGCGTGGTAAAAAATGCGAAAACCGCAATCGCTGGTGGCATTAAGCTTGATTCTCTTGAAGAAGTTGTCAAAGTACAACCAGACCTTGTTATCGTAGGTGGCGGTATTACAGGTGAAGACGATAAAAAAGCCGTTGCATCAAAAATGCAAGAGCTTATTAAAGGATAGAACAACTATGCAGACTACTCACTATTTAGCTAAAATTATCGATGAGCTAAATCGTTCAGTAGATCTCATTGCTGACGAAGAAGCGGAACAGCTTGCGAATGAAATTCTCGAAGCGAACAAGGTTTTCGTTGCTGGTGGTGGCCGATCTGGCTTTATGGCAAAGTCCTTTGCCATGCGCATGATGCATATGGGAATTGATGCATATGTCGTGGGCGAAACCGTCACACCAAACTTTGAAGAAGGTGATCTGATCATCATCGGATCAGGTTCTGGTGAAACAAAACAACTTGTTTCCATTGCGAATAAGGCCTCCAAGATCGGCGGAAAGATCGCTGCTGTTACCATTAATCCCGACTCAACAATTGGCCAACTAGCAGACATCATCGTAACACTACCTGGTTCACCAAAGGATCAGTCTGGTGATTATGAGACGATTCAGCCTATGGGCTCCTTATTTGAACAGACTCTTTTACTTTTCTATGATGCAATTATCTTACGCTTTATGGAGAAGAAAGGATTGGATACGAATAAGATGTATGGGAAGCATGCGAATTTAGAATAGTTTTTTTCACATCCCTCGAAACCTCTGTAAAGAAGGTTCGGGGGACTTTTGTTATTTACCTATCCTTTTTAAAAGAAAATGCTTATAATGAGAAAGTCATTTTTTAGGGAGGTGAAAACAATAAGAACTAGCAAAACCCAAACCCCTCTACTCCTCACATTGTTTTTAGTTTGTCTCGGCACAATCACGTTTTTTACAGGCAACGTCTTACAAAGCAACTCATTTCCAATCGACCTCGCCTTTTATCAGTATGTAACAAGTGCGGTATCGACGGAATGGTTACATTTATTTGAACTCGCCTCCTTTTTTGCATCTAAACCAGCAATTATTGCTATTTCTCTTATGACGATCTTATTCTTGTGGTTATTAAAAAAAGATTATGCCGGTATGATCACAATGGTAGTTTTTGTCATGGGCGGTAACGTCTTGAACAAGGCTATCAAGATTTGGACCCAAAGGGAGAGACCAGCAGTGAATGTGTTTGAAGATGGGTATAGCTTCCCAAGCGGGCATGTAATGGTTGGTTTAATTATGTATGGACTCATCGTTTATTTGATTGATCGTCACTCTTCCCATACATTATTAAAAACCGTTTGCTTCATCATCGTCACCTTATTACTTCTGATCGTTGGCGTTAGTCGTATTACAACTGGAGAACACTATACAACCGACGTTCTCGCAGGTTATGCCTTCGGCGGCGTCATTCTAATCATGGCGATAAAAACACATCAATACATAGAACAAGTTACACATGCAAAACAAGAAGTGCACACTGGTTTTTAAACCGCATGCACTTTTTCCTTTTATCCCCAACAAACCTATGACATTTATCATGGTGATGTCCTGACGTTTGTGTCTTACACCATGACATTCTATCCTCTATCATTAGGGTTAACGTTATATTAACTATGCCTAACAAAGGGGTAACCATATGAATGAACAAAAACAAAAACAAAAAGAATTGAAAAAAAGTGTATCAACTTTCGCAAAGCCCGACACGGTCGTAGGGGTACGACAGCTCTTGAACACCCTTCTTCCATTCTTATTGCTATGGTTTCTAGCCTATCAAAGCTTAAGCATTTCTGCCTGGTTAGCCGTTCCACTTGCGATGATTGCAGGAGGATTTGTTGTTCGAATCTTCATCATTTTTCACGATTGTACCCATGGCTCGTTTTTCAAAAGTCAAAAAGCAAACCGAATTGTTGGGACGATTTCAGGAATCATTACACTATTTCCTTTTGAAAAATGGAAACGTGAGCATAACATCCATCACGCGACGAGTGGAAACTTAGATAAGCGCGGCACCGGTGATATCTGGGTCATGACGGTTGAAGAGTATGCAGCTGCTTCTTTCTGGGGAAGACTCGCTTACCGTCTCTATCGTAATCCGATCGTTATGTTTGGTCTTGGACCAATCTATCTGTTCCTTATTGCTAACCGTTTTAATCGTAAAGACGCAAAACGTAAAGAGCGTATGAGCACATACATTACCAATGCATCAGTCGTAGCGATTTATTCTTTATTAATTCTTGCGATTGGTTGGGAAGCGTTTCTTATCATTCAACTTCCAATTCTTTATGTTGCAGGGTCACTTGGAATCTGGCTGTTCTATGTTCAGCATCAATTTGAGGACTCTTACTATGAAGATGAAACCGAGTGGGACTTTGTAAAAGCAGCTGTTGATGGTAGCTCTTACTATAAGCTACCTAAACTTCTTCAATGGGTTTCTGGTAGTATCGGTTATCACCATGTCCACCATCTAAGCCCGAGAGTGCCTAACTATCATTTAGAGAAGGCGCATGAATCAACGCCACCATTGCATAAGGCAACAACAATTACGTTAGGATCAAGTCTTGAATCGATTCGATTCCGTCTCTATGACACGAAGAATAAAACGTTTGTTACCTTTAAAGAAGTAAAACCTCTTCTTAAGAATCCTTCAAAGCTTGCGATGATGACTACGAAAAGACCGAGCTTCCAGGAAAAATAGCCTTATTGAAAACCCATTCAGCTTGGATGGGTTTTTCAATATCTCTAAAGAAATTGTACTAAAAGTGACAGGCACATTCAGATGGTATATCCTGTAACCATAGCGCATCGAAAGGAGATCCCTATGCAAAGTTGGTATCATATCATTCCTAAGAACACTGGGATCAGTTCTTATGTATGGATTATTTTTTGTCTACTTCCATTCTTTTTTATTTTCCGATCATCATCGGCAATTGAAATTACAATCGGCATCTTTGTTATCCTACTGTTTTTCTTATCTTATCGTTTGTCATTCATATCGAATAGCAAATTAGTCTATTTATGGGTCAGCATTGAAATGGCGATTAGTATCGTGATGACAATCTTATTTGGGTACGTATACTTCGCTCTATTTTTAGCGTTTTTCATTGGGAGTATTGAGAACAAAGCAGGCTTTCTCTCACTCTACATCGTTCATTTAACAACAACGATTGCAGCCACGATCATTATTTTCTTCACTCATGATGATTCTTTGCTTCCACAGCTTCCATTTATCTTCATCTGTGTGCTAGGTGTGGCTCTTCTCCCCTTTACGATTCGCTATCGTAATAAACAGCACCGGCTTGAACAACAATTGCAAAGCGCAAACGAGAAAATTTCACAGTTAATGGTCATAGAAGAAAGAGAACGAATCGCCCGAGATTTACATGATACACTGGGCCAAAAGTTATCCATGATCGGTTTAAAAAGTGATTTAGCCAGAAAGCTCATTCCAGTAAAACCAGATGCAGCTATTAATGAAATTCATGATATTAGACAAACAGCAAGAACCGCTTTAAAGGAAGTTCGCGAAATGGTTTCAAATATGCGCGGAGCGAGACTTGAAGATGAATTACTACGCGTACAACAAATTTTGCAAGCAGCTGAAATGGAGTTTCGACTCGAGGGCAACCATCAGCTTGAAAACACCCCGTTACTCGTTGAAAATGTCTTAAGTATGTGCCTGAAAGAAGCCGTGACAAATATCGTGAAACACAGTAATGCATCAAGGTGTCGCATTCTGATCGAACAATCTCCAACCGATGTACTCATTAAAGTAGAAGACAACGGTACCGGGCTTCAGAACGGCACGACATCGTATAGAGGTCATGGGCTACAGGGCATGAGAGAACGGCTTGAATTTGTTAACGGATCGCTTGAAATTGAATCCTCCAATGGCACTATTTTAAACATTCGCGTACCCAATGTGATTCAACAAAAAGAACAGGAGGGATCGGTGTGATACGCATCGTACTTGCGGAAGATCAACGTATGCTCCTTGGAGCGCTTGGCTCTCTACTCGATCTAGAAGAAGGAATGGAAGTTGTTGGTCAGGCGACAAATGGGGAAGAAGCAATCTCTCTAGTGAAAGAATTGAAACCTGATATTTGTATTATGGATATTGAAATGCCTCTTAAAAGCGGACTGGATGCTGCTGAAGAACTAAGCAATGAATCATGCAAAATTATCATTCTTACCACTTTTGCACGCGCTGGTTATTTTGAGCGAGCGCGGAAAGCTGGCGTTAGTGGTTACCTTCTAAAAGACAGCCCTAGTGATGAACTGGCTAGCTCCATTAGAAAGATTATGGAAGGACAGCGAATTTTCGCTCCTGAACTGGTTGATCTTGCTTTTAGCAATGAAAATCCCTTAACCGAACGGGAAAAGCAGGTCATTCAACTGATGGCTGATGGTAAAAATACGAAAGATATCTCAAGTGAACTTTACATCACTCCAGGAACGGTTCGTAATTATATTTCAGTCATTCTCGATAAATTAGAAGTCACAAACCGAATCGAAGCGATCTCACGCTTTAAGGAAAAGGGCTGGTTCAAATAAGAACCGGCTCTTTTTTAGAAATGCTTTTTTATACTTGATACAAATTCTTTCCCAACGCGATTTGCTTTTCCTTCACGATGGCTAACAAGAGCAAGAAACACGCTTTCATGCTCCCCCTCCTCAATGTCTACCATGACAATTTCCCGCTCTCTTAATTCCCTATTGTCAAAGGAATAATCAATCCCAAGGGTTACAGCTAGTCCTCGCTTCACCGCATTTTTTATTGCATCAGTGTTGTTAGTGGTGAACAAAATATCAGGAACTCCATAGTTAGATAACGTTTCTGTGACATATTGATGAATGTACTCATCATTATATAGGACTAGCGTTTCATGGATAAGATCTTCTGGCTTAATGGTCTCTTTTCTAGCTAAGGAGGATTCCTTTCTTACTCCTACAACCATTTTTCCTTCTTTTATTTTTTCAAAAGAAAGCTTATGATGTTTTTCAATGAGTCGATTCGAGATTAAGATAAGACCTAAATCAAGCTGTTTTTGATAAACTTCTTCGATTATTTTCACGGGACCATTTTCGTAAATTTCAAGCTTCACGTTAGGATAGGTTCGTTTAAACCGTGAAACCACGTCAACTAGCAAATGGATCGGCCCAGGGATCGTTGCGATTTTTAACTCCCCGCTCAGCATATCTAATTGACGGTTCACTTCTTCTTTAAGTTCTCCTACCTTTATTAATACTTCTCTCGCTTTCGCTACAATGTGCTCCCCTTGAGAAGTTAACGTTGCACCTGATCGATTACGAACAAATATTTTTAACCCTATCTCACTCTCCACTTTACTAATTGACTGACTTATTGCTGATAAACTGATATGTAGCTCCTTCGCAGCATTTGATAGTGAACCCAAATTTGCAACCGTTACCATATATTCCATTTGTTCGACATTCATTCTCTCACATCCTTAAGCATTACTTAACTAAGTATAACGATATTTAAATATTGTTTAAATACAAGCAGTGTTAAACTAAAGATAAGAAATCATACTTCTAAAAAGGGGTCGTTAGATATGGCTACAACTAGAGTAGTAGTAATCACTGGTGGAGCAAGCGGAATTGGAAGACAAACATGTTTAAAATTTGCTCGAAAAGGTGACAAGGTTGTTGTTGCTGATTATGATGAAACAAAAGGGAAAGAAACTGTGGAGTTAATCGAAGCAGACGGTGGAGTTGCACTCTTCGTTAAAACCGACGTTTCTAGCTATGAAGATGTAGAAGCCCTTATCGAAAAAACCGTTGATCAGTTTGGTACTATTGACGTGATGTTTAATAACGCTGGAATCGGGCGTCCCACTCCACTTCCAGATTTTGATCTAAATGATTATCATAAAGTAATCGACATTAACCAGCACGGCGTCGCTTACGGCATCATGGCTGCCGCTAAAAAAATGAAGGAACTAAATATCAAAGGCGTCATTATTAATACGACATCTGTTTTTGGTGTCCTCGCCTCCCCTGCTACGTTTGCTTACCATGCAACAAAAGGAGCGGTCAATATGATGACGAAATCGGCCGCACTTGATTTAGCACCCTACGGTATTCGCGTCGTTGGTATCGCGCCAGGCGTTGTCGATACTCCGATTGTTCAAGGATATCGTGATAAAGGCTTGATTGATGGCATGAAAGCAAAAGTAATTGGCAATAAACTAACTGATCCTGAACAGCTAGCTGACGCTGTCTACCTTCTTTCATTAGAAGAAGCTAGCGCAATTAACGGTAGTGTCGTCATGGCTGATGAAGGATACGCTTCATTTAAATAGTGTTAAGAAACCCCTGCGATCAAGCAGGGGTTTTTATTTCTTAAATCGTTCCAGCAGTTCACCTATCTTTTCTTTAACTAGTCCAACACCTACGCACCTTCTCGTTCTCCTTCATACACTACAGAAGAACCAATGAAAGGAGATGATTTCATGAGTTATGGTTACGGATGTGGAAACCAGGTTGGTGGCGCTGGATACGGCGGTTGCGGAAACCAGGTTGGTGGTGCTCGTTACGGGAATGGCTTTGCGCTAATCGTTGTATTGTTCATTCTTCTTATCATCGTTGGCGCTGCTTTTGTTAATGGAAAGGATTGCTAATACCTTATTAAAACCATCGGGGAAACTCCCTGGTGGTTTTTTCTTTATAGAGTAAATTCTTGTTGCGTTAACAAGAGGAACTTCAATGCCAGTCGGTAGTGGAAGTTTGCTCTATTATTTACCTAACTTGTAGGAAACTAGTCCAATACCTAAACAGGAACTGCTCTTCCTTCATACACTACAGAAGAACCAATAAAGGAGTTGATTTCATGAGTTATGGTTACGGATGTGGAAACCAGGTTGGTGGCGCTGGATACGGCGGTTGCGGAAACCAGGTTGGTGGCGCTCGTTACGGGAATGGCTTTGCGTTAATCGTTGTATTGTTCATTCTTCTTATTATCATTGGCGCTGCTTTCGTTAACGGTAAAGATTGCTAATAATCATAAAAACCATCAGGAAGAGTCCCTGGTGGTTTTTTATTCACGAAGAAATATTTGGTAAACATCCTTATTTAAGAACTTTTTTTATAGCGTTGGAGAGTATTGGGCGTGAAAATGAAGTTATAATGAACCATTCAAAACAAAGCCCCTTGCGTGTACGCAAGGGGCTTTGTTTAATGCAACTTTTTTTTTAAAGATCACATTATCATTATAGTGAATTGATGCTTTCTTTAATTGGGTCATTTCCTGTCACGACTTGAAATTCCTTACCAATCGTCGCATTGTTTTCTAAGGTCGTTACGATCACTCTCGCAACATCTTCCCGAGGAATTTCATTTCTTTCGACTCGAGTAGCGGCATTGACCTTGCCTATTCCCTGATCATTCGTTAGGGCACCCGGGTGGATGATCGTATAGTCTAAATCCGTTGCTCGCAACCATTCATCTGCATAATGCTTCGCTGCTACATAAGGTGAAAATGAAGATGGAGCAGACTGAATCGCTTCTCGCGTTGTGTCATAAGAACTGATCATCACAAAACGTTTTACCCCAGCTTCTTTCGCTGCCTCAATTGTTTTTACAGCTCCATCTAGATCAACTAACATCGTTTTATCAGCACCAGTATTTGGACCAGAACCTGCTGTAAAGACGATCGCATCCACGCCTTCAGCCGCTTTCGCAATAGCGTTAACGTCTTCTTCTAAATCAACTACAGCGGTTTCTGCCCCTAAATCTTTAAAGTAAGAGGCCTGCTCTTCTTTACGAATCATTACTTTCGCTTCCAAATCGTTATGCTCTTTAATTAAAGAAGTCAAATGCTTCCCAATCTGACCATTTGCTCCAACAATAAGTACTTTCATTCTAGACACCCTTTCTACGTATAGTAACCTATTAACCTAAGTTTTAATATTGTCTACTTACGTCATATACCCTTTATGAAGGATCATAAAGCATGAGAGTATGCCTTTTTATTTATTCGAGCGTTTCAATATGCTCTTAAAGTGTGAGAACGTATCAAAACTAGCTTTTCCATGATAAGCCCCCATACCGCTATTGCCTACGCCGCCAAACGGAAGGTAGTGTGAAGTCATATGATTGATCGTATCGTTGATTGCTCCACCACCAAATGAAATGGTAGTTAACACATTCTCTTGCACGTCTTCATTATCAGAGAAAAGATAGAGTGCTAATGGTTTTGGGCGTTCTACTACGGCATCAATCGCTTCTGAAATTTCGTCATAGACAAGAACGGGTAGAATAGGTCCAAAGATCTCATCTTGCATCACAGGATCTTCCCAAGAAATTTGATCTAAAATGGTTGGTTCGATGAATAAACGTGATTTGTCAGAATGACCTCCAGCAACTACTTCACCATTACTTAAGAATTCATTCAAACGATCAAAATGACGTTCACTCACCACGTGTGGAAAATCATGATTTTCTGAAACATTCTCTCCGTATGTGTTGGTGATGACTTCTTTCATCTTTCGAATCAACCCATCTTTTACTTTTCGATGGACAAAAAGATAATCCGGGGCTACGCACGTTTGCCCTGCATTCGCAAATTTACCTCGTGCAATGCGCGCTGCGGCTTCATCAATGTCCGCATCTTCGTGCACAATTACCGGGCTTTTCCCACCTAACTCAAGTGTCATTGGGGTTAAATGCTTCGCTGCTGCCTCTGCCACAATTTTTCCAACGCCGGTACTACCAGTAAAAAAGATATAATCAAATTTTTCTTTGAGAAGAGCTGTGCTTGTTTCCACTTCTCCTTCAACAACGCGCAAGAATTCTTCAGGGAAATTCTCGTTAATCATCTTAGCTAAAAGATGAGAAGTATGAGGTGTTAATTCTGAAGGTTTTAAGACAGCACAGTTCCCAGCCGCAATCGCTCCAGCTAGAGGTGCAACAGCTAGCTGAACCGGATAGTTCCACGGAGCGATGACAAGTGCTGAGCCGTATGGTTCAGGAACAATGAAGCTAGTTGCGCCTGCATGAGTAGATGGTGTTTCCACTTTATTTGGTGTTGACCACGAAGATAAATTCTCAATCATGAAATTAATTTCCCCTAAGACAAGACCAATCTCCGCGCGCTTTGTTTCTGGTTCAGGTTTATTTAAATCTGCTTTAAGAGCGGCAATAATGTCTTGTTCATGAGATGACATGAGCTCTCTTAATCTTGTTAACGCATCGATTCGAAAGGCTACATCTTTTGTTTTTCCACTTCGGAAAAATGATTTTTGCTTTAGTGTAAGTTCTTGGTAGTTTTCCATTGTGTATACTCCTTTGATTTGTTTAAACGTTTCAAAATATAAGTCATTGCTTTTAAATCGGAATGATGAGTTCAAAGATACGCCTCTAACCAAAGTTAATCAATTGATTTGCATTGTAAAAGGTTTCCACCCGCACGATAAACTGAACACCGAATTCATTACTTTTTTCCATTTCATCAACACTTCCCCCTTTTCACCTGAATTCTAGTAGAATGGTAAGGAAACTAGCTAAGAGAGGAAATTCACCTATGACTTATAAAATGATTGTATTAGATTTAGACGATACACTGCTCAACGCTGATCAAATGATTTCTACTCGGAATAAAAAAGCTCTTATGGAAGCACAGCAAGAAGGGAAAAAAGTTGTGCTTGCTTCTGGAAGACCAACATTCGGAATGGTTCCGTATGCGGAGGAACTCCTTCTCGCAGACTATGAGAGTTATATTCTTTCTTTTAACGGGGGAAAGATTATTAATTGCCATTCCAATAAGGATTTCTTTAGTCAGACATTATCTGTCGAAGCTGTTCAACGTCTTTATGAAATCAGCCTTCGAGAGAATGTCTACATTCACACGTACATTGGGGATGAAATTATAACTTCAGAAGAGAATCCTTATACAACGATTGAGTCAAACCTCACAGGTCTTCCAATCACTGTTGTTGATTCGTTTATCAATCGTGTAACGGAACCAGTCGTTAAAGTTCTGATGGTTGGTGAACCAGAACACCTTAAGAAAGTGGAAACGAAACTTCAAGAGGAGTTAGGAAAAGAATTTAGCGTGATGCGCTCTAAGCCTTATTTTCTCGAGTTTACCGATAAAGGGATCACGAAAGGCACAAGCATTGAGAAACTGATAAATGAACTCGGCATTGAACGGGAAGAAGTGATTGCCGTTGGAGACAGCTACAACGATCAAGAAATGATTGAATTTGCAGGACTTGGTGTGGCGATGGGTAACGCCCCAGATGACATTAAAAAGGTTTCTGATTATATCGCGGATACAAACGAGAATGACGGTGTCGCGAAAGTAGTTGAAAAGTTTCTTTTGAAGGATCAGCTTTTAATGAAATAGGTCGTAAAAGCGTTGGAGAGAAATGGAGCCAGAGAAAATAAACATGGCCTAGTTGGTTCGCCTGTGGATATAACGGCACACTTCCTCAAGCAACTATTTGATCTGATTTTAAAGAAAGAGCAATGAATCGGTTTACGATTCATTGCTCTTTTTTAGCTGTATTTTTTAACAGCATTCCTACTTCTCTTAACCAGCTACATCCTTCGAATATTGGCTGTTATACAAGTCAGCATAAAATCCATTTTGTCTTAACAATTCATCATGTGTTCCCTGTTCTATGACCGCTCCCTGGTCCATAACCAGAATCAAGTCAGCATCTCGAATGGTAGAAAGACGGTGGGCTATCACGAAGCTTGTGCGATCTTCCATCAACCGATTCATTGCCTGCTGGATCAAAAGTTCTGTTCGAGTATCTACACTTGAAGTCGCTTCGTCTAATATCATAATCGGGGGATCAGCTAGGATCGCTCGCGCAATTGTCAGCAGTTGCTTTTGTCCCTGCGAAATATTAGATGCCTCTTCATTCAGAATCGTTTCATACCCATCTGGTAAGGTGCGAATGAAATGATCGGCATGGGCCATTTGCGCAGCTTTCATGATGTCAGACTCAGTTGCGTCGCTTTTTCCGTACTTAATATTTTCTTTAATCGTCCCATTGAAAAGCCACGTATCTTGAAGAACCATCCCGAAATTTTTGCGGAGAGCGCTTCGACTCATCTCTCTTGAATCCTCCCCATCGATTTTAATTGCTCCGTCGTTCAACTCATAAAATCGCATTAAAAGATTAATCAGAGTCGTTTTCCCAGCGCCAGTCGGACCAACGATCGCGACCGTTTGCCCTGCCTTAACGTCGATGTTCATATTTCGGATTAACAGCTCTTCTCCATACCCGAAGTCAACATGCTCAAAGGTTACATTACCTTCCGTTTGTGTTAATTGAACGACCGACTCTTCCTTTTGCTCTTCTTCGGCATCAAGTAGTTCAAAAACGCGTTCTGCCGCGGCAACGGTGGATTGAATAATATTCGCAATGTTAGCCGTTTGCGTGATCGGCTGTGTGAACTGCCGAGTATAGGTAATAAAAGCTTGAATGTCCCCAATCGAAATGGCACGATTCGTAACGAGAATTCCTCCGACAATGCTTATTAAGACATAGCTGATATTCCCAATAAACATCATAATTGGCATGATAATGCCTGAAATAAACTGTGCTTTACTTCCAGCGTTATAAAGCACTTCATTTACCTCATCAAATTCTGCTCCGGCTTTCTTTTCATATCCAAATGCCTTTACCACTTGATGCCCAGTAAACATTTCTTCAATATGGCCGTTCAACTGACCAAGCGTACGCTGTTGATCAGCGAAATGCTTTTGTGACCTTTTCAGTATCGGGCGAATAACAAACATCGAAATTGGTAAGCTGACGATGGAAATCAAGGTGAGAAGTGGACTGATGGAAAGCATCATAACAATAATTCCAACGATTGTGACGATGGACGTGATAAACTGAGTCAGGCTTTGCTGTAATGTACTGCTGATTGTGTCGATATCATTCGTCATTCGACTTAACGTTTCCCCATTCGGCCGGCTATCGAAATAACGAAGCGGAAGTTTTTCTAGTTTCTGATTCACGTCTTCTCGTAAATCATAGGCTGTGACTTGGGCAACACTGGACATCATATACTGCTGAATAAAGTTAAACACACTGCTGAGAACGTAGAGCCCAGCAAGTAACAAGAGAATCTCAGCAATTTTTTCAAAATCAATACCAGCACCTGGAACCCCCTGAAACTTCCCATAAGCTCCTTCAAATAACTCTGTAATGGCTGTTCCCATAATTTTGGGAGCTAAGATTGTAAAAATAGTGCTCAAAATGGCTGCGACGAATACGGCAATTAATTTCTTCCGCTGAGGCTTTAAGTAGTGGATCAACCTTTTTAAAGTAGATTTAAAATTCTTCGGCTTCTGCCCCATCATCATCATATTACCGCCACCTGGACCAAAGCCCATTTGACCGCCCCGCTGAGGTTTCTTTTCTTTACTCATGCTGTTTCCTCCTCCGAGAGCTGTGACTCGACAATTTCGCGGTAAACTGCACTTGTTTTCAGAAGTTCGTCGTGAGTCCCTGTGCCAGCGATACGCCCTTTATCCAACACGATAATACGATCAGCATGTAGGACGGTTACAACTCGCTGAGCAACGAGCAAGACAGTTGCATTTTTCGTTTCAGTTTCAAGCGCTGCTCGGAGCCGAGCATCAGTCTTATAATCGAGCGCAGAAAAACTATCATCAAAAAGATAAACATCTGGCTTACGTATAAGTGCTCTGGCGATGGAGAGACGCTGTTTTTGTCCCCCTGAGAGGTTCGATCCGCCTTGTTCAATCGTTGAATCATACCCATTCTCCATTTTGTTAATAAACTCTTCAGCTTGCGCGGTTCGTGCCGCTTGCTTTACTTCTTCTAGCGTTGCATCTTCTTTCCCGAAGCGAATATTGTCTGTAATCGTCCCTGTAAAAAGCGTCGCTGTTTGCGGGACCAGACCAATTTTTGATCGAATTTCCTCCTGAGAGGCATCCTTGATATTAACCCCATTGACACGAATCGATCCACTTGCAACCTCATAAAAACGAGGGATCAATTGAACGAGCGTTGATTTCCCGGATCCAGTCCCACCGATAATGGCGGTTACTTCACCAGGCTTCGCAGAAAAACTAATATCAGACAATGCTGGTTCTTCTGCACCAGGATAATGAAAGGTAACATGATCAAATTCAAGCGTTCCTTTTGAACGATTCGCATCTTCTTTTCCTTCATCACCGAAAGACGGTTTCATAGCAAGAACGCGATTAATTCGTTTCGCAGAAACATCTGCCCGCGGTACCATAACAAACATCATCGATGCCATAACGAGCGCAAACATAATTTGCATGACATATTGAATAAACGCCATCAAATCACCAATTTGCATGCCACCATTGTCAATTCGAATGCCACCAAACCAAATAACAGCAACAACTGTTAAGTTCATGACAAGCATCATAACAGGCATCATGAATGCCATAATCCGATTAACCTTAATTGAAACATCGGTTAACTCCTTATTTGTGTGCTTTAAACGCTCCTTTTCTTCAGGCTCACGGTTGAATGCCCGAATCACACGAATTCCTGTTAAATTTTCTCGTAGGACGAGATTTAGCCGATCCAACTTCTTTTGAACTGCCTGAAAAAGCGGCACACCTTTATAAAGGATGAGGAGAATTGAGCCAATCAAGATAGGCATGGTGAGTACAATAACGAGGGAGAGTTTGGCGTCCTTCAAAACTGCCATAATAATCCCCCCTACTAGCATGATGGGAGCACTAATAATCATTCGTAGCATCATGATCACCACCTGCTGAACTTGCGTGATATCATTTGTTGTTCGTGTAATGAGCGATGCCGTGCCGACCTCATCGAATTCTTGTAGTGAAAATTTCTCGATATGGTAAAAGAGTTTTCGCCTTACATCACGTCCTAATCCCATTGCAGCTTTTGACGAGTAGTAGCTTGCAATAATGGATGCGATGGCACCAAAAGCCGATACGAGCAGCATGAACCCACCAATTTTCCATATATACGGGATATCTCCGACTACTACCCCTTTATCTATGATGTCAGCCATCAGTGTCGGTAAATAAAGTGTGGCCATTGATTGAATGAAAATTAGACCAAACACTCCGATAACCATCCATTTATAAACAGATAAGTGTTTTAATAATTTAAGCATGTCAACTCTCTCCCTGTTCGTTTTGCGTCTCAAAGTAGGAGGCAATCGTTCGATGAGTTTCTAAAAGTTCTTCAAATTGCTGATCGGTTAGTAGACCGACAGCTTTTTCTGAGAGCTGGTGAACACCGCCTTCTTGTTGGTGAATAGCCTTCAGCAACGTCAAACCCTTGTCACTCAGTATGAGCTGCATTTCTCTCCGATTATCTTCAACCTGCTGACGTTTAAGTAAGCCTTCTTGAACAAGTACCTCTACCGCCTGGCTTAACGTACTTTTGGGGAGAAAGGTTCTCTCGCCTACTGTTTTTTGCGTTATCTTTTTCTCAGATGCAACAGTTAACAATACTGTGTACTGTGGTACTGATAATCCATTTGCAATAGCTGTTTGTTGAACAAATTTTGTCATCGTTTTATTTACCCTTGCAAAGGATCGTAACAGCTTTATCCCAGGTGTAATGGGTGTCTTTTCCTTATCCATATGGCTCTCCCTTACTATTATTCTATATATTCCATTTACGAACTGTTCATTTTGGAACTATTTGATTTTAGTCCTTTTTGATGGAATAGTCAATTTAATAAACCACAATTCAATGGACTAATTTGAAGAGTCCTTCTGTTCGACAAGTGCCTGTCACCGCCCGAATGAAAGACAGTTATTATTTTTTCTTTGTTCTTTGTTGAATCCTTCTGTGCAACGATCTACTCTTAACTGTTTTTTTGAAAGAGGTAAACTCGTAAAAGAATCGAAAGTATTATAGTAAGCTGTTTAAAATACTCTTTCCACTAGTTTTGAAATTATTTTGTGAAAATTAGTTCATATCTCTTCCAAAATGATTATTAATTTATTATAATTATAATCTAATAGGAGTTATAATTAATTTTCTTACATTCGAAAGGAGATGGAAATATGGATCATAACGAAATGAACAACAGTCAAGCTGGGAAGTGTCCTGTCTCTCATGGTCAAACGAAGGAAGACAGCGCGATTACAACGACAAAAGTCGGAACAACGAATAAAGACTGGTGGCCAAACCAGTTAAACTTGCACCTTCTTCAACAGCACGATCGAAAGAGTAACCCAATGGGGGAAGACTTTGACTATGCGGAAGAATTTAAAAAGCTGGACTATTACGCATTGAAGCAGGATCTTCGTGACTTAATGACCGACAGCCAGGACTGGTGGCCAGCTGATTACGGGCATTATGGCCCTCTCTTTATCCGTATGTCATGGCACGCAGCTGGTACATATCGTACGGGTGACGGACGTGGCGGCGGCGCTACTGGATCACAGCGGTTTGCACCATTGAACAGCTGGCCAGATAACGCGAGCCTTGATAAAGCACGCCGTCTCCTTTGGCCAATTAAGCAAAAGTACGGAAATAAGATTTCTTGGGCTGACCTCCTCGTCATCACTGGTAACGTTGCCCTTGAATCAATGGGCTTGAACACATTTGGTTTTGCCGGAGGACGCGAAGACGTGTGGCATCCAGAAGAAGATGTTTATTGGGGTACAGAGAAAGAGTGGCTCGGTGACAACCGCTATTCAGGCGACCGCGAGCTTGAAAGTCCGCTAGCTGCCGTTCAGATGGGTCTTATTTATGTGAACCCAGAAGGACCAAATGGCGAACCAGATCCACTAGGTAGTGCACGCGACATTCGTGAAACGTTTGCTCGAATGGGAATGAATGATGAAGAAACAGTTGCCCTTATCGCCGGAGGTCATACGTTTGGTAAAGGGCACGGAGCAGGAGACGCTGAAGCTAACGTTGGAGCCTCTCCGGAAGCCTCCGATATTGAAGAACAAGGACTCGGTTGGAAAAACTCTTACGGAAGCGGGAAAGGGCGCGACACCATTACAAGTGGCGTAGACGGCGCATGGACCGCTAATCCAACAAAATGGGATAACGGCTACTATGATTTACTCTTCGGTTATGAGTGGGAATTAACAAAAAGCCCAGCAGGTGCCCACCAATGGAAACCTGTGAATCCTAAACCAGAGCACCTTGCACCTGATGCTGAAGATCCTTCCATCAAAGTAAATACAATGATGACAACTGCAGATATGGCGCTTCGCGAAGATGAAATTTACGAAAAGATTTCACGTCGTTTCCACGAGGATATTGAATATTTCGCTGATACATTTGCTCGAGCATGGTTCAAGTTACTTCACCGTGACATGGGACCAAAAGAAAGATACCTCGGCCCTGAAGTACCACAGGAAGATTTGATCTGGCAAGATCCAATCCCAAATGTCGATTATGAATTGACTGCTGTTGAAGTTGAAAACTTGAAAGCTAAAATTCTCGACTCCGGATTAAGCATTAGTGAGCTCGTGACAACAGCTTGGGCTTCTGCAAGTACGTATCGCGGTTCTGATTATCGCGGTGGCGCAAATGGTGCGCGCATTCGCTTAGAACCACAAAAGAGCTGGGAAGTAAATGAACCAGAACAATTATCAAAAGTACTATCCGTATATGAGAAAATCCAAAGCAAACTTGAGAAAAAGGTTAGCCTTGCTGACTTGATTGTTCTTGGAGGTAGTGCAGCTGTAGAGAAAGCGGCAAAAGACGCTGGTGTGGACATCACTGTTCCATTCGCACCAGGACGCGGTGATGCAACGGAAGAACAAACAGATGTCGAAAGCTTTGATGTATTAGAGCCAATGGCTGACGGATTCCGTAACTATCAGAAAAAGGAATACACGTTAAGCCCAGAAGAGCTTCTCGTCGACAAATCTCAGCTACTTGGTCTGACTGCACCTGAAATGACCGTTTTAGTTGGTGGTATGCGTGTCCTTGGCACAAACTATAAGGGAACAAAGCATGGGGTCTTCACTGACCGTGTCGGTACACTTACGAATGACTTCTTTGTGAACCTACTCGACATGGGCATTGAATGGAAGCCAGCTAACTTCAATGAATACGAAGGACGCGACCGCAAAACAGGCGAACTCGTACGCACTGCTTCACGCGTTGACCTCGTCTTCGGTTCAAACTCCATCCTCCGTTCTTATGCAGAAGTCTATGCACAAGAAGACAACAAAGAAAAATTCGTGCGCGACTTTGTGTCGGCATGGGTGAAGATTATGAATGCGGATCGTTTTGATCTTAAAATGAGTAAAAATAAGATGGCGTCTAACGCTTAAGTATAATGAAAAAAGCCCCTCCCCTTCGCTTTTGTAAGCAATTGGGGGAGCGGCTTTTTTATATGGTTGCATGGGATGATTTATTTCTTTTCTAGCCAGGTTACGCACTCCACGTGCGTCGTATGCGGGAACATATCAACCGGCTGAACTTCTTTCGTTTCAAATCCACCATCTTCTAAGATGCGTAGATCACGAGCGAGCGTAGCCGGGTTACAAGATACGTACACTACTTTCTCAGGTTTCATATCAATAATCGTTTGAAGAAGCGCTTCGTCACAACCTTTACGTGGTGGATCAACGACGATCACGTCAGGCTTGATACCCTGCTCTTTCCAGGCTGGGATGACGTTCTCGGCTTCGCCAACGGCAAATTCTGCGTTTGTGATGCCGTTTAGCTCAGCATTTCGCTTCGCATCTTCAATCGCTTCTGGTACGATTTCCACGCCGTATACTTGTTTCGCTTTTTGCGCGAGGAAAAGAGAGATCGTTCCAATACCACAATAAGCGTCAATGACTGTTTCATTCCCAGTCAGTCCAGCGTATTCAAGTGCCTGATCGTAAAGCACCTTCGTTTGATCCGGATTTACCTGGTAAAACGAGCGAGCTGAAATGGCGAATTTAATGTCGCCGATTGTATCGTAAATGTATGGCGATCCCCATAGAACGCGGGTTTCATCACCGAAGATCACGTTCGTGCGCTTTGGATTCACGTTTTGAACAATTGATTTCACTTTCGGAAGTTGCTCTGTGATGTCTTTAATAATGTTCTTACGATTTGGTAAATCTTTATTTTTCGTCACGATGACGACCATGATGTCGTCCGTTTGCTTCCCGTATTTTGCCACAACGTGTCTGAGCGTTCCGCGATGTGAGCGTTCGTCGTAAGCACGAATGCCGTACTTTTCAGCGATCTCTTTCACAACGCGAAGAACGTCATCGTTTTCCTGCTCTTGAATGAGGCACTGGTCCATGTCGATAATCTGGTGACTGCGCTGCTGGTAGAAGCCTGCAACGATTTTCCCGTTCTGTTCGCCTACTGGCACCTGCGCTTTGTTGCGGTAGCGCCATGGGTCTTCCATGCCAAGCACTGGATGAACGGGTACGTCGATCTTAGCGATGCGCTCCATCACGTCTTGAACCTGCTTGTGCTTGAATTTTAGCTGACTATCATACGTAATATGCTGTGTCTGACAGCCGCCGCATTGATAGAAAATTGGGCATGGCGGTGTATTGTGATCTTCACTCTCAACTTTCACATCAAGAAGCTTTCCGAAGCCGTAGCCTTTCTTCGTTTTGATCACTTTTACGTTCGCGGTTTCTCCCGGAATGCCATACGGGACGAAAAGCGTGTAGCCATCTATTTTCGCGACGCCTGCCCCGTCATGGGAAAGGTCTCTGAATTCTACTTCAACAACGTCATTCTTTTTTACCGGTACTTCTTGATTACTCATTTGGTTTCCGTCCTTTTCCGTTCGATTTCATGTACGAAAATTGTACCACAGTGTGAATGGATCGCGAAATGTAACAGCGCGGTACTTTTTGCATGTGAGGTGAGCTCGATTTCACGGTTTATTGGCCAAAATCGAATGATATTGGCTGAACTCACGATATATTGGCCAAATCTGAAATATATTGGCCAAAATCCATTTTTATTGGCCAAAACCGAATTTACAACCTGCTTCCCTTCATCCACATAGAACAACAGAAAAAGCCAGAGCTCATCGTCTCTGACTTCTCTCCTTCATTTCTACTTACCCGAAATGGCGCGCTTGTGCGCGGCTTCTTCTTCATTTGTATGTTTTTCACTCGTTTCTTTCGGCACGATCATCGTAATATGACGGTATAAGTTCGTAAACTCAGCTGGAAGCGGGCCGCCGTACTCGCCGTCCAGGTTGAGCTGCATTTTATCAACGGATTCGACTTTAATGTGACTTGCTTTCTTATACACAACATTTGGATCATTGATATGATCCCCGCGTAATGCACTGCTTGCGATGCGAATGAATTCTGCGATGTTCGTCTTCTTTAAAATCATAAGATCGAACAGACCATCATTTAACGACGCATGTGGCGCTAGCTTCTCAAATCCGCCGATGGAGTTTGAGTTTGAAACGAGGAAAAGCATAATTTCACCTTCAAAAAGCTTACCGTCGTATTCAATTCTGGTTCTTGCAGGGCGAATTGATGGAAGCATCTCAATGCCTTTCATATAGTAAGCTAGCTGGCCAAGCATTGTTTTAAGCTTACTAGGCACTTCATATGTTAATTCAGTCAGGCGTCCGCCACCTGCAATGTTGATAAAGTAATGTTCGTTCACTCGACCGATATCAATGGGCATTTCAAGACCGTTGCACAGAACATCCATCGCCCCTTCAATCGTACGTGGAACGCCAATCGCTCGCGCAAAGTCATTGGTTGTTCCAACTGGAATTATCCCCATCTTTGGACGATATGGCTGCTCGGCAATTCCATTGATTACTTCATAAATCGTTCCATCTCCACCTGCTGCGATCACAAGATCAAAGCGTCGGTCCACGGCAATGCGTGCCGCTTCTGTTGCATCCCCTTCACAAGTGGTAGCATGAGCAGATGTCTCGTACCCATTTTTTTCAAGGCGTTCGAGAATATATGGTAGTGACCTCTTCACTTGTTCTCTTCCGGACGTTGGATTATAAATAAGTCTCGCACGTTTCATCCTTCATCATCCTATCTTCTCTATCTTGATTCATTAGTTATTGTACTGGCATTAAGTGTCGTCATTATTTATATGATAGTCGCAAACAAAAAACGCCCACAATCTCGTGACCGTTTTCTACCGATTAACCTTCTGTTCTGATTATAGGCTTTTCCCTAAAAAAAAGCAAAGCGAAAATAAGGGAATAAAATGAACATGCTAATACTCCATATTAGACATAAAAAAACCCTCCACATTGGGAGGGTTTCATCCATTATCGCTTATCCATTTCTTCTACGATCAGTTTGTTAACCATAGGAGGATTTGCTTTTCCTTTAGTTGCTTTCATTACCTGACCAACGAGGAAGCCGAGGGCACGGTCTTTCCCGTTTTTGTAGTCTTCGATGGACTGCTCGTTCTCATCAAGAATACCTGAAACGATGGAACGAAGCTCGCCTTCATCAGAAATCTGAACGAGGCCTTTGTCTTTAACGATCTGTTCAGGATCGCCGCCTTTTTCAATAAGATCTTTAAAGACTTTCTTTGCAATCTTAGAAGAAATTGTTCCCTTTTCAATAAGGGAGATCAGTTTACCTAAGCCTTCTGGCGTTAGAGCTACTTCATCAATTTCTTTGTAGTTTGCATTCAAGTAAGCCGATACTTCACCCATTAGCCAGTTGGATGTCTGCTTCGGATCAGCTCCCTGGCCAATCGCTACTTCGAAGAAATCAGACATTTTCTTAGACTGAGTGAGAACCATTGCATCGTACTCTGGAAGGTCATACTCCTTCACATAACGCTCGCGACGAGCATCTGGAAGCTCCGGAATATCCGCACGAACGCGGTCCATCCATTCTTTATTGATCGCTAGACGAACAAGATCTGGTTCTGGGAAGTAACGGTAGTCGTCAGACCCTTCTTTCACACGCATGAGAATCGTTTTCTTGCCAGCTTCGTCATAACGACGTGTTTCCTGACCGATGACGTTTCCTGCAAGAAGTTCTTTCTCCTGACGTACTTCTTCATATTGAAGACCTTTTTGTACGTTAGCAAACGAGTTCAAGTTCTTAAGCTCAGTTTTCGTGCCAAACTCTTCTTGACCATACGGACGAAGAGAAAGGTTCGCATCACAGCGAAGAGATCCTTCTTCCATTTTACAGTCAGACACTTCCGTATATTGAAGAATCGCTTTCAGCTTCTCAAGGTAGGCATACGCTTCTTCTGGTGTACGGATATCCGGCTCAGATACAATCTCAACAAGCGGTGTACCCTGACGGTTGAAGTCCACGAGAGAGTGATTCTCGCCTTCAACGTGCGTGAGTTTACCAGCATCTTCTTCAAGGTGAAGACGTGTAATCCCAATACGCTTTGTTTTGCCGTTCACTTCAATATCAATCCAGCCGTTTTCACCGATTGGCTTGTCATATTGAGAGATCTGATAAGCTTTCGGGTTATCTGGGTAGAAATAGTTTTTACGGTCAAACTTTGTGTCTTCTGCGATTTCACAGTTCAATGCCATTGCCGCACGCATCGCAAAATCAACGGCCTGTTCGTTCATCACTGGAAGAACACCAGGATGGCCAAGACAGATCGGGCAAACGTTCGTGTTAGGCGGCGCACCGAAATTCGTTGAACAATTACAGAAAATCTTTGTGTTTGTCTTCAGTTCTGAGTGAACTTCCAGACCAATAATAGTTTCAAAATTCATTTTCAGTCGTCACCCCTTACAGCTCTGGTTTAGCCTTATGATGATCCGTTGCTTGCTCAAATGCATGAGCTACGCGGTAAACGGTCTTTTCATCAAAGTGCTTTCCGATTATTTGAAGTCCAACAGGTAGACCATTTGATAAACCACAAGGTACAGAAATCGCAGGAACGCCTGCAAGGTTAACCGGAATTGTGAGAATATCATTCGCATACATGGTTAGCGGGTTATCAATTTTCTCGCCTACTTTAAAGGCAGGTGTCGGCGTTGTCGGTCCGATAATCACATCGTAGTCTTCGAACACTTTTTCAAAGTCATTCTTAATGAGCGTACGAACTTTTTGTGCTTTCTTATAATAAGCATCGTAATAACCAGAGCTAAGAGCAAATGTACCAAGCATGATGCGTCGTTTTACTTCGTCCCCAAAGCCTTCACTTCTTGTTTTCTTATAAAGATCAAGAAGGTTTTCAGCTTCAGCACGAACGCCATAGCGTACGCCGTCAAAACGGGCCAAGTTAGCAGATGCTTCTGAAGAAGAAAGAAGGTAGTAAGTTGCTACGGCATATTTTGAATGCGGAAGGGAAACCTCATCCCAAGTCGCACCAAGCTCTTCAAGCTTTTTAAGGGATTGAAGGACGCTGTTCTTTACGTCTTCATCTACACCTTCAGCAAGGTATTCTTTCGGTACAGCTATACGAAGGCCTTTCACATCTCCTGTCAGGCTTGAAAGATAATCCGGAACATCAACGTTCGCTGAAGTTGAATCCATCTTGTCATGTCCAGCAATCGATTGAAGGAGATAGGCATTATCTTCTACAGTGTTTGTAATTGCTCCGATTTGATCAAGAGATGAAGCAAACGCAATGAGGCCAAAACGTGATACAAGACCGTACGTAGGCTTTAGTCCAACGACACCGCAAAAGGCAGCTGGTTGACGGATCGAACCACCTGTATCAGATCCAAGAGAGAAGAATACCTCTCCAGCCGCAACAGAGGCAGCTGAGCCACCGCTTGATCCGCCCGGTACATAATCTGTATTCCAAGGGTTACGCGTGCCGAAATAACCAGAGTTCTCATTCGAAGAACCCATTGCGAACTCGTCCATATTCAATTTGCCTACAGTAATGGTTTCAGCTGCATTTAAGCGCTCAACTACCGTTGCATTATGTAATGGTTCGAAGTTACTAAGAAGTTGACTTGATGCCGTTGTGCGAAGACCTTTTGTGACGATATTGTCTTTCACACCGACAGGTAGACCAAAGAGAAGTCCTCTTGCCTCTTCTGTACCAAGCTTTCCATCAAGTGCTTTGGCAGCTTGCATGGCTCCTTCTTCATTTAACGTCATGAATGCTTTCACTTTTTCGTCGACCGTATGAATGCGATCGAACGATGTTTGAACAAGTTCACTGACGGATAACTCTTTCTTATGAAGCAAGCTGTGAAGCTCACTTATGCTTTTATCAAACAAGGACGTTGCCTCCTTTACTCAAATATTGATGGTACTTTCACTTGACCGTTCTCTTGATCTGGTGCATTTTTCAATGCTTCTTCACGAGATAACCACGGCTGCACTTTGTCTTCACGAAGGACATTTTTCAAATCAAGAACGTGTGTTGTAGGCTCAATGTTCTCTGTATCTAATTCATTCAGCTGCTCAGCCATCGAGATAATGTCATCAAGCTGAGTAGTAAATTTTTCGACCTCTGCCTCATCCATTTCAAGTCTTGCGAGGTTTGCTACGTGCTTAACCTCTTCTTTGGTAATTCTGGACATTTCTTTCACCTCCACAAATTTCGAACAACCTGCAATATATAGATGATACCAAAAACAGGCTTCATTAAGCAACAGAACGCCGTTCAATCCAATTTTAAACAAACGTTTGATTAATCTTCGTTAATTAAACGTTTATTTAAATGATTTGTTACGGATAGACATCATTAATATAAGATCCGCTGCAATCCCTCTGTTTCTATTCCTACGTGAAAAAAGACTCACCCCGTGGTGGGATGAGTCTTTGAAAAACTGATTATAGTTTAGATGTTCTTGCTTCTTCAAATTCAGCTTCAATTTCTTCGCCTGGTTCTTTACCAACAAAGCTAAATACCATAACAGCAATCCATGCAAAGATAAAGCCTGGAATAAGTTCGTAAAGATCAAACAGTCCGCCTGAAAGTTGAGCCCATAAAATAACGATTACTGCACCTGTAATGATACCAGCCAGGGCACCATTACGCGTCATTCGTTTCCAGAACAGACTCAGTATAATAACAGGTCCAAATGCGGCACCAAACCCGGCCCACGCATAACTTACAAGATCGAGAACACTGCTATCAGGATTATAAGCAAGTAGGATGGCAAGTAGAGCAATCGCTAATACCGCAATACGACCAACCCATACAAGCTCAGTTTGACTTGCGTTTTTACGAAGAATCGCTTTATAAAAGTCCTCCGCAACAGCACTTGATGAAACAAGAAGTTGAGAGTCAATTGTACTCATAATCGCAGAGAGGATCGCAGCAAGCAAGAAACCGGATACCCATGGATTAAAGAGAACTTGTGTAAATTCGATAAAGACTGTCTCAGAGTTCTCAAGTCCCGCATTAAAGTACGCAATACCAATAAAACCAGTAAAGATGGCACCAAATAGGGAAAGAACCATCCACGTCATACCAACAAGACGTGCTTTTGGAATTTCTTTGGACGATTTAACAGCCATAAAACGAGTGATAATGTGAGGCTGACCAAAGTAACCAAGTCCCCAACCAAGCAGGGAAATGATTCCCATAAAACTCATACCTGTAAAGATATCAAGATACGTTGTATCTGCTGCACCAACTTGATTTACCGTTTCATTCCAACCGCCCATTTCATTTAAAGCAACGATTGGTACGATAACAAGTGCAAGGAACATAAGGATTCCCTGGAAGAAATCTGTCCAGCTTACCGCTAAGAAACCACCGAGGAACGTATAAGAAATAATAACTAGTGCACCGATCCACAAGGCGCTTTCATAGCTCATGCCAAACGAGCTTTCAAACAGGATTGCGCCCCCAACAAGACCTGAAGACGTATAGAACGTAAAGAATACAAGAATGACAATTGCAGAAATCACGCGAAGTGCTTTCGATCCATCACGGAAACGATTCTCAAGGTAGTCAGGAACCGTTATGGAATCATTCGCCACTTCAGTATATCGGCGAAGACGTGATGCAACAAACTGCCAGTTCAGGTAAGCTCCGATTGCGAGCCCAATCCCAATCCAAATTTGACTCATACCACCTGCATACATAGCACCTGGTAGGCCTAGTAAGAGCCAGCTACTCATATCTGATGCCCCTGCACTTAGTGCGGCAACAGATCCACCTAATCTTCTTCCTCCAAGAACATAATCAGATAAGTTACTTGTCATTTTGTAAGCAATCAATCCAATTGCAAGCATACCGACCAGGTACACTATAAACGTGACTAACGTTGGCGTCTCAATACTCATCGAGTACTATTCTCTCCTTTCGGTAAAAAAAGTTATTATTGATAATACGACTAATAAAGGCATTGGTATAAGTAACCAGAACCATGTTGCGGTAGTTAAGGTATATTCCACACTTTCACCCCCTCCAAAGTCAATATTCACAGCTATGCATTTTACCTGTGAACTCAAATTATTGATGTAGACCATTAGTCCTTTGCAAACCAATGATTACTATATCACAAAACATTTTTCAGAACAATGAAAAAATTGTATAATAAACTTTTTCATGAATAAAAATTCACAAAAGGAGTTTATTTCCTTCTTTTAGCAACCTTTATATCATAAGTATTCAAGAAAATTTATTTAAATAAATTCCTGATTATGTGAAGCTTCGACACACTTTAGTAACAATTACCCACCTTTTTGTAATGTTAACCTTCAAATTGAAATATTTTTTATAGATTGCCGCGTTTTACTCCTTTTCATACTGTCTTAAAGGGAAAAAATCATAACTATTTTTCTCCTCTTCTTTCTTAGAACTCTCTTCCTCCACCATCTTTAAAATACGATAAATCGTAAAGATTACTGTTTGCAAAACGAAATGATTACGATATAATAGGTGGCAGAGAAAATTAAAGAAGGGAAAATCGCTTATGAAAAGTCGCTTTTTACCGTTTGCACTCTTATTATCATTATCTACGTTTGTCCTAGTTGCTTGTGGTCAAGAAGAATCAGGCACAAATGACAAGCTAACGATTTATACAACACTTTATCCACTCGAATATTTTGCTGAACGTATAGGCGGAGATAACGTTACCGCTGAATCAATTATTCCTCCTGGTAGCGATGCCCATAGTTTTGAACCAACAACTAGAACAATGACCGAACTAGCTGAAGCTGATTTGTTTATTTATAATGGTGCCGGTATGGAAGGCTTTGCTGATGCCGCTAAAGATACGCTAACAAATGAAGATGTGATGATTCTTGAATCGGCCGAAGGAATCCACGTTGATGAAACAAAAGAAGAACATGAAGAACACAGTGAAGATGATGCGCACTCGGATCATGATCACGGGAATATCAATCCTCACATATGGATTGATCCAACCCTTGCTATTCAGCAGGCTGAAAACATCAAAAATGCTCTTATTAAAATTGATCCTGACAAGCAGGAAACATTTGAATCTAATTTTGTCGCATTAAAAGAAGAACTTTTAGCACTAGATAAAGAATTTCAAGAAATGGCTGATCGGGCGCCAAAGAAAGAGTTCCTCATTTCACACGATGCTTATAGCTACTGGGAAAGCCGATATGGACTTAAGCAAGTAAGCGTGTCTGGCCTTTCACCCTCTCAAGAACCAACACAAAAACAATTAGAAGAAATCATTGAAACAGCAAAAAGTTATGACTTAAAGTACATGCTTTTTGAACAAAACGCCACTCCTAAGCCAGCAAAGGCTGTTCAACAAGAACTTGGTCTTGAAACGCTTCGTATTCACAATCTCTCAGTCTTGACTGAAGAAGATATCGAAAACGATGAAACGTATTTCACATTAATGAAACAGAATATCCAAACACTAGAAAAAGCTCTGTCCAACTAATAAAAGCCCTCCCGACATTCGGGAGGGCTTTCGTTATTGATAAATATGCACAAAAGGTTCTTCTTCGTTAGGATCCTTCACAATCATACTTTCTGTTTCTCCGTTGTTTGTAATATAAATCGAAACAGGTAAATCTTGTGGAAAAGTATCGTTTCGTTTCTTGACAAGGCCATTAACAAATTGCGTAAATGAAATCACTTCCGCTTTGCTATAGAACTGAATCGGAATCTCCACTTTTAATTGGGAGAGTTCATCCTGTTTGTAAAAGCCCGTTCCAATCACACCGACAAAGTTTGGAAAGAAATCCTGTATTTCTCGCGTGAAGTCATCAAACTTCTCAGCTTCAGCAGGATATTCCTCGTCAGCGGCTGATGATGGAAAGGCAATATACTTTTCATTTAAATCTTTCCATGAATCAGGACTCGATTTCCCTTTTTCTACAGTGGTGCTTGCCACAAAATTTCCAGGAACAACCGATTGTCTAGGTTGTTCTAAGAAAAGAGTGAACACGATGGGAACATCATGCTCGGCTCTAATTTTCTGAATGATTGGTTTAATGGACTCTTTAGCCTTTGCCACTACTTCTTTTTTGTCTAACTTTACAGATCCCGTGTATTTTAAACCATTCTCATCAAGAACAGAATATGGATACTCTGAATAAAGTGACAGAGCGATTGAGATGCCGCCCAGTTGTAATTCATCGTCTTTGTTCTGCACATAGTAATCCTGTTCATGGATATAGGAAAGGAATTTAGGGTTCTTCTTCTCCGCTTCAATGACTTGCTCATACTTAGCAGGATCTTCTTCCACTCCAAGCTGTGGGTTCAACCCTTCGTTGACTTCCTTATCTTTGTCTTTCTCCGCTTCTTCTTTTGTTACACCGTTATCACGATACAGCCAGCCATGAATTTGCTCTGTGTCAAACAGCTGCCCTTCTTTAAAGAAATATTTTTCAGGATCAAACTTTTCTTGAGAAAGACGCATTAATCCCATTTCAAGTGCATCAACGTCAAGACGATTATCAACACCCGCTGTGATTAATCCTCTTACTTGGGATGTATCAAGAGAATTTTTCTCCCCACTTTTCTCTAACACGGAACGATAATAAGTCTCCGAGGTTTTAATATCATCACTTACAATCATTTCTTCACTTTCTTTGCCTTCTGAATCATTCACCTTTACTGTATCGTCCTGCTCGCCCTTCATGAAGCTTGGAACACAACCGGATAATACGAGCGAAAGGGCCATGATACTAACGATGAACGTTTGCTTCTTTGGCATTACTTTCCTCTCCTCATTCGTTTAACTCTTCAAGGAACCTGTTCTCACTCCATACGTCGATACCCAGGGACTCTGCCTTCTCAAGCTTCGATCCAGCATCTTCTCCAGCAATCACAAGGTCCGTGCTTTTGCTAACACTGCCCGTTACCTTTGCACCCTGTTCTTCTAGCTTTTTCTTCGCTTCCCCACGACTTAACTGTTCAAGTTTCCCAGTTAAAACGACCGTTTTTCCTGCAAAAACAGAGTCGATTTCTTCAACAGCAACTGGTTTAGGGCCTTTGTAAACCATGTTCACACCCGCATCTTTTAATTCATCAATTAACTCATGGACCTCTTCGTTTTGAAAATAACGAACGACGGAATCAGCCATTTTCTGACCAACTTCATTGATCGCTTCAAGATCTTCAATACTTGCTTGAACGAGGCTATCCATCGAACCAAATTGTTGGGCGAGTGTTCTTGCTGCTTTCGCACCTACATGGCGAATACCGAGACCAAACAAAAGCTTTTCTAAAGAATTATCCTTTGACACTCGAATCGCTTCAAGAAGATTTGAGACCGACTTTTCTCCCATGCGTTCAAGTTCAATAAGTTGGTCATGTGTGAGCTGATAAATATCAGCTACATCATGAATTAATTCCTCACGAAAGAGCTGAGTTATCACACTCTCGCCTAATCCATCAATATTCATCGCATTGCGAGAAACAAAATGAATCAAACCTTCTCGGAGCTGAGCTGGACATTTTGGATTAATGCATCGAAGCGCAACTTCTTCTTCTAGCCGAACAAGATCGCTTTTACATTCAGGACATTGTTCAGGCATAGAGAAATCCCTCTCATCTCCTGTCCGACGCTCTTCAAGAACAGATACAACTTCAGGAATGATATCTCCTGCTTTTTTAACAACGACATAGTCGCCAATTTTAATATCTTTTTCACGAATCAGATCCTCATTATGAAGAGATGCACGTTGTACCGTAGTTCCTGCTACGAGAACTGGCTCTAACAAAGCTGTTGGCGTTACAACACCTGTTCTTCCTACATTCAGTTGAATATCCAGAAGTTTCGTCACAACCTCTTCAGCAGGAAACTTATAGGCAATTGCCCAACGAGGACTCTTTGCTGTAAACCCGAGCTCTTCCTGTTGGCTGAGCGCGTCTACTTTTACAACAATGCCGTCTATTTCATAGGAAAGGTCAGGTCGCTTTTCTGACCAGCCACCTATGTAATCAATGACATCATCAATTGTGTCACATCGTTTCCATTCTGGATTGGTTTTAAAGCCAAGATCCTTTAGAAAATCAAGGCCACTCGAATGTGCGCTAATTTCTTTTCCTTCCACCGTCCCTACACCGTATACAAAAATAGAGAGGTTACGGCTAGCGGCAATCTTAGGATCAAGTTGACGTAAAGAACCTGCCGCTGCATTCCGAGGATTAGCAAAAAGGTCCTGCTCATTCTTCTCACGTGCTTCATTTAGCTTCATAAAGGATGGCTTTGGCATATAGGCCTCACCACGAACCTCCATGCTCACATTTTCTTTTAGTCGTAAAGGAATAGCGGGAATGGTCTTCAGGTTCTGAGTGATGTCTTCTCCTACAGTACCATCTCCACGCGTTGCCCCTCGAACGAAAACGCCATCTTCATAAATCAGCGAGACTGCAAGACCGTCTATTTTTAATTCGCATACATATGAAAAGTTTTCGCCAATTCGTTCACGTACACGTCGGTCGAAATCCTTCAAGTCATCTTCACCAAAAGCATTTCCAAGACTTAGCATCGGCACTCGGTGTTCGACTTTTTGAAAGCCTTCGAGCGGAGGGCCCCCGACGCGCTGTGTTGGTGAATCCTCTGTTTTCAGTTCTGGGTTCTCTTCCTCTAGGTTAATTAATTCATTCATCATGCGATCGTATTCCGCGTCCGGAACGCTAGGCTGATCCAGAACATGATACTCGTAGTTATACTGATTTAAGAGCTGACGAAGCTCTTCGATGCGCTTTTGCTTTTCTTCCATCGCCAAACCTCACCTTCTAAAATGGCTATTCCTTTTCAATTGGCGCAAACTTTGCTAACAAACGCTTGATACCAACTGGATTTGGGAACGCAATATCAAGCTCGGTCGAATCGCCTTCACCTTTCACGCTAACAACCGTTCCAACTCCCCACTTTCGATGGCTCGCTTTGTCTCCAACCTTCCAATCGAGAGAATCTCCTCCTGTTGAAGTGAGCTGAGGACGTCGAGGTGTTTTCGGAGTAGCAGGCCTTGAAGAAGGTCGAGAACTCACTCCTCCAAAAGGTGTTGCAGGCTTTTCCTGTCCTTGCTTTTCAAGCAATTCTTCTGGAATCTCACCAATAAAGCGAGAAACAGGATTGGCATTTGTTTTCCCGTATAGCGTTCGAAGACGAGAGTTTGTTAAAAATAACTCTTCTTCTGCCCTCGTAATCCCTACGTAAGCAAGTCGACGCTCCTCTTCCATTTCTTCTTCCTCAAAGAGTGAGCGACTATGCGGAAATACCCCTTCTTCCATCCCGATAAGGAAAACGACAGGAAATTCTAGACCTTTCGCAGAGTGAAGGGTCATCAATGTAACAGCTTCCTTCTGCTCGTTTTCATCCTCATCCAGCTTATCAATGTCTGCAACGAGGGCAAGGTCCGTTAGAAAAGCGATCAGGCTTTTGTCTTCACTTGCTTTCTCAAACTCTTGCGTAACAGATAGAAATTCATCAATATTTTCGAGGCGCGTTTGTGATTCAATCGTGTTCTCATTTCGCAAAGCATCACGATAGCCTGATTTATCAATCACTTCTTCAACAAGTTCAGAAACCGCTAAATATTCCTGCATTTGCGACCAGTTTGCCATTTGATTACCAAACGTTTTAAGAGACTTCGTAAAACGGGCACTTAAGCCAATCTGTTCAACCTCTTGAAGAGCTGTAAAGATAGAAATATCTTGATTAGCTGCATATTGCGCTACTTTATCCATTGTTGAGGCCCCTACCCCACGCTTTGGCACATTCACTATTCTTAATAAGCTAATGTCATCATCCGGATTTGCAATTAAACGCAGATAAGCGAGAACGTCTTTAATTTCTTTACGGTCATAGAACTTTGTACCGCCGACAATGTTGTAATGAATGTTCGACTTATTTAAAATTTCCTCAATCACTCGGGACTGGGCATTCGTCCGATAAAGAATCGCAATTTGTGAGTTTGTCCGCTTTCCGCTATTGACCATATCAAGAATTTTCCCAGTTACAAAGCGACTCTCATCGTGTTCATCATTTGCCTGATAATACGTAATGTGCGGGCCATCATCGTTATCAGTCCATAGCTTCTTAGGCTTACGATTCATATTGTTCTCAATCACAACATTTGCCGCCTGAAGAATTTTCTTTGTGGAACGATAGTTTTGCTCCAGGAAAATCGCTCGTGCACTCGGATAGTCTTTTTCAAAAGAAAGGATATTCTGAATGTCTGCACCGCGCCAGCGATAGATCGACTGATCAGAATCGCCTACTACGCAAAGGTTCTGATATTTTTCAGCCATCAGTTTTACTAAGACATACTGTGCTTTGTTCGTATCCTGATACTCATCCACGTGAATATATTGGAATTTACGCTGATAAAATTCAAGAACTTCTGGCACTTTTTTAAATAATGTAATGGTTCGCATAATCAAATCGTCGAAGTCCAATGCCTGATTTTTACGGAGTTGTTTCTGATATTGCTCATAGGCATCCGCTACAACACTTTCATATGGTCCTTTTGCGTTCGCTTTATAGTCTTCCGGCGTCTCAAGCTCATTCTTAGCAGAGCTAATACTACCGAGAATTCCTCGCGGTTCAAATTTCTTAGGATCAACGTTTTGTTCCTTCAATATTTTCTTAATCACCGTTAGCTGGTCACCAGAATCGAGAATTGTAAAGTTGCGGTTAATCCCGATGCGATCCCCGTCTCTTCTTAATATACGAACACACATCGAGTGGAACGTGGAAATCCAAATATCTTCGGCTACCGGGCCGGTGATGGAATTCACTCGCTCTCTCATTTCACGTGCTGCTTTATTAGTAAAGGTAATCGCTAAAATGTTCCAGGGAGACACTTGTTTTTCAACAAGAAGGTACGCAATTCGATGCGTGAGCACTCTTGTTTTTCCACTGCCTGCTCCAGCCATAATTAAAAGCGGTCCATCCGTGTGCTTGACCGCTTCTTGTTGTTCGGGGTTTAACCCGTTTAGTAACTTATCAACTATTCGTTGCATGTTTTCGCACTCCTCGCAAACATATGTTCTTATATCTTATTTTACCTGATCGATCGGAGAGAATCAATTTTCTTTCACAGCAGCAACTGTTTTAAGCGCTTGTTTTATATTATCGTAAATAATATTTCCAACAATAACAGTATCAGCAAAAGCTTTCATTTCCTTGGCTTTCTCAGGAGAATCAATTCCTCCACCATAGAATAGTTTCGTATCGTTTAGAACCTGACTTACCTTCCGCACAAGCTCTTTGTTTCCATAGGTTCCGCTATATTCCACATAAAAAATCGGCAGCTTGAACATCTTCTCTGCCATCCGAGCATAGGCAAGGACATCTTCTTCATCAAGATTAGTATGAGCAGAAGTTAACTCAGCAACCTTTGAATCTTGATTGAGAATACAATACCCTTCCATAACAATTTCATCCCAATTCATAATCTCACCAAAATCTTTTACAGCTTCATGATGCAAACCTGTCACCCAACGACTATCTTCGGTGTTCAGGACGGTTGGGATAAAATAAAAATCAAATCCAGGTGTCACTGCTTCCACAGTCGATACCTCAAGAGCACATGGTACCGCGTAACGACGGATTCTAGCAAGTAAATCTAATGTCCGATCTAGCGTCACTCCATCACTACCACCAACAATCACTGCATCCGTCCCAGACTCACAAATCGCCTCAAGATCATAATCCTCAATCTCCTTATTCGGATCCAGCTTAAACACATGCTTCCACTCTCGAAAATCAAACATCCTAACCCTTCCTCCCACTTTTCCTCATAAATTGGATTATATCAAAGAATACATGAAAAGCGGAAGTGGGCCCGTTTAAATCTGCAGGATGTTGGAGCCCATGAGACTGAGACGCTTTTTGTCTCATTCGATTGGGCGAAACAGCCGGAAGATTTGGCCCACTGCAGCTGGATCACCGAAAAGCGGAAGCGTCCGTTTAGCCTCGACAAGCGCTGGAGCCCTATCAAAAGAACACGGTCTTTGTGTTCATTTGATGGGGTGAAGCGATCGAGAGGCTGGACGCTGTAGCTGGATCAATGAAAAGCAGAAGCCCCAGTTTAACCTATCCCCATATTTCCGCGAAATTCTTATTAATTCCGCGATAATCTGATTTTTTCCGCGAAATCGAACCTTTTTTCCGCGATTACTTAAATAATTCCGCGAAATTGCTAAATTGCAGTCATTACTTTTCCACCCAAAACAAAAATGAGCCGTAACCCGGCTCATTTCATTTACTCCTTATTATGAACACGATCTAGCGTCATTTGATAACCATCGTTTCCATAGTTTAAACTACGCTTCACTCTTGAAATCGTCGCTGTACTTGCACCTGTTTCTGTTTCAATTTTGTGATACGTAAATCCTTCACGAAGCATTCTTGCTACTTCCAATCGCTGAGCAAGAGATTGTATTTCATTCACTGTGGCTAAATCATCAAAGAATAAATAACATTCTTCTAGATCTTTCAATGAAAGAATCGCCTCAAACAATTGGTCTAGTGTTTTACCTCTAAGTTTATCAATTTGCATGATCAATCCACTCTCCTTACTTCATTCTGTATCGGTCTATGTTCTGTGTTCTTTATTCTCCACTCATCAAGATGCGCCAGTATTCCACTTTACATCCATTTTAACAATTCAAGCTAGCAAATTCATGCACTTTACTTCGTTAAGGATTTACTTGGTTATAGTTTAACGCATTATCGAAGGAAAAAGTACCATTTTCCTCTTTACATCATAAATTCCTTGCTGCGTCAATCGAATAAAAGGTAAATGCGTCGAAGAGAAAAACAGCAGGCTATATACTGGATCTTTGTATAAATAGCCTCTATCCTCCAGTTCTTGGATCATTCGTTTTTCCTTGGTAATGAGTTCTTCAAGTGGAAGATCAGACATTTTCCCCATGAGAGGTAATTGGATTTCAGAAATGACTTCCCCATTTTCTACAAGGGAAATCCCTCCACCAATTTCATTTATTCGGTTAAATGCTGTCATCATATCTGCTTTATTTTTCCCAATTAGAATAAAATCACCCGTATTCGAAAAGCTACTTGCAAAACCTTGCACGCGATTCGCGAAGCCTTTAATAATGGTGTTTACTCGCCATTCCCCTTCGCGACTGAGAAGCATGATAAAACTTTCATCTGATTCTTCAGGAAGCTTGTCTACGGACGTTTCAACAGATAAGTTATATGGCTTTGTAATCACGGCATTGATCATTTCCATTCCTGCTGGACCCGAGAACGTTAAATCATTAGATTGAATTTCCCACTGATTGTTTAACGGAGTAAGTCCATGTTTTTCCCACTCAAAAGACCAATCCTGATCCGTTTCTTTCCCCTCACGCTTTAGCCATTTTCCACGTGCAAGTACAGAAACAGGAAGAGGCTTATCTTTTGATTCAAGAATGTTAATATGAGCAACTCTACCCGGTGCAATCATACCATGCGTATCGCTTATACCGTAATGATTTGCGACATTATATGACACCATAGAATACGCATCTTCTGAAGGCACTCCTTTCTCAAGTGCTATTTCAATTAATTTGTCTGTTGTGCCATTTTCTAAGAAAGAAGGCGTTGACCCATCCGTATTCATCATGACACGGTCAAAGGAAGTGATGCCTTTTTTAAGTAACGATTCGAGAATGACAGGTAAGTCTGGTCTTATTGAAGAATAACGTAAGGATGTCATCATTCCCATCTCCAGTCGTCGCAGCGCCTCTTCACCAGTCATCGCTTCATGATCACATGAAACTCCTAGAAGACCCATTTTCGTTAAGGTTGCCAGAGAAGCACCAGGCAAATGACCTTCTACAGGCTTACCCAGCCTTCTCGTCTCTTGCATCCATTCTAAAATTTCGTCATCGCCTCCGAGTACGTCAGGCCATGCCGTAAGCTCTCCTCCCTGGATAACTAAGGGATGTGCGAGCCATTCTTTAACGACTTTATTCGTGATCATCTCTTCATCTAACAGCTTGGTTTGCGAATCATAACGTGCCCACCAATACATGGATACAGGGAATTGATCTAGGGATTCGATTAATGTAAGCGCTTTCTCTTTTGGCAAACCTAGAAGTAAAAGAAGGTTATCATTCATCATGGTTGTTGTTCCCCGCTGAGATGCATATCGCGCAAGTGTAAGGGGATTATATAGTTGAAATGGATGTGCATGTGGTTCAATGTAACCTGGCACAAGGCATCGTCCTTCGCAATCAACCCATTCAGTTGAAGGATGCTTTTCAGGAAGATCATCGCCTACGTACACAATACGGTCTTCATACACCCATATATTTGATGTCACCCATTTTTTTATTCCGTGGTTTAAATACGTTGCATTGTAGAAAACGATCGATGGAGGCAGTTCTCCAGACACAACTTGAACGTGCTGACGTAATTGCTGCTTCGTCCATAAATTTTTTCGTTTCGCCATGACCATCACCCGCTTCGAGAAGTTTTCTTTATTTTAACATAATTTTGAAACGTTGCTACTTTTGATTTGTGAATGAAGAAAGGAGATTTTCAAATGAAGCCAAATATTAGCATGATGAATGCCTTTATTCGCCTTACTGCCGGTTTCACTCTACTTGCTTACTCAACGGCAAAGTTATCTAAAGAAGAATCAACATCAGCCTGGGTAATCGCTGCTATCGGCGCCATGAAGGTAGCTGAAGGTCATACACGCTATTGTCCTGTTGTTGATCTTATGACACAGGATGAAACACGCGATCCAGATGAAACGGCGCTTGAAAGAGTGATCAACCCTTCTTAAAATTTTATAAAAAAACTTCCCTGGGTTCAGGGAAGTTTTCTCTACCTTATCAAAAGGAGGTTTCTATATGCTCGAGTATATAACTGATACGTGGTTAATTTACACCATGATTATCGGAAGTATTGTTGCCATTGCGTTTGCCTATATCAGGAAGAAACGTGTGAAGTAGCACGATGCCCAATGTCCGTTCGATAAAAGCCATCTGTTACATGAACTTTCTCAAGCTCGTTGTAAACAGCCTCACTTGCCGCTTTTAAATCATCACCTGACGAAGCTACCAGAAGAACACGACCACCGTCAGTAACAACATGATCGCCACTTTTTTTCGTTCCAGCGTGGAAAACTAGTGCATCCGAACCAACTTCCTCCAGTCCTGTAATATGCTTTCCTTTTTCATAGCTACCTGGATAGCCACCAGAAGCGACAACAACACCGATAACGGCTTGTTCACTCCACTCAAGCTTAGGTTCTTGATTATCCAGAAGATCAAGAATCGCCTGAACGAAATCCGACGTCATTCTTGGTAAAACAACTTGCGTTTCTGGGTCTCCAAAACGCGCATTAAATTCAATTACTTTCGGACCATCCGCTGTTAACATAAGTCCCGCATAAAGAATGCCAGTGAATGAGCGTTCTTCCGCCTTCATTCCTTTAGCCGCTGGCTTCAGTATTGTCTCTACTGCATGATCAACAATTTCTTGAGAGATTTGTGGTACAGGAGAATAGGCTCCCATCCCACCAGTGTTCGGTCCTTGATCACCATTGAAAGCACGTTTATGATCCTGTGAAATCACGAGCGGATATACTCGCTCTCCTTCAACAAGAGCCATCAACGAAAATTCCTCTCCTTCAAGAAATTCCTCGACAACCACTCGTTTACTAGCCGCACCAAATTGATTGTTCTCCATCATATCATGAAGACTGTCGAGAGCTTCCCCTAGTGACATTGCCACGACTACACCTTTACCTGCAGCAAGACCATCTGCTTTGAGAACGATCGGAGCCCCGACTTCTTCAACATAGGCTTTCGCTTCGTTATAGTCAGTAAAGGACTTAGAAAATGCGGTAGGAATGTTGTTCGCAACCATTAATTCTTTAGCAAATGTTTTACTTCCTTCAATCAAGGCTGCTTCCTGTCTTGGTCCAAAGACGCGGAGTCCTTCCTCCTCAAAACGATTCACAATCCCATCAAGAAGAGGTTGTTCAGGGCCAACAAGTGTTAAATCGATGTTTTCCTTTTTTGCGAAGGCAACGAGTCCCTCATGATCACTTTCTTCAATCGCCACAAGATGACTAACGTCCGCCATTCCTGCGTTACCCGGAGCGACGTAGACTTGATCGACAAGGCTACTTTCTGCCGCTTTCCATGCCATTACATGCTCGCGGCCACCGCGACCAATTACCAATACCTTCACTCGAAAAACCTCCTCTTAATGTTTGAAATGACGAATGCCAGTAAAGACCATGGTAATGCCGTATTCATTCGCTTTTTTAATCGAATCCTCATCGCGAATCGACCCACCAGGTTGAATAATTGCTGTCACGCCAGCGCGCCCTGCCGCTTCCACTGTATCATCCATCGGGAAGAAAGCGTCCGAGCCCATCACTGATCCTTTGCTTTTCTCACCCGCTTGCTCAATCGCAATATTCGCCGCCCCAACGCGATTCATCTGACCAGCACCAATTCCGATTGTTTGATCATTCTTTGTGAGAACAATCGCGTTTGACTTGACGTGCTTCACCACTTTCCATGCCAGCTTTAATGCTTCCCACTCTTCTTCCGTTGGTTCACGATCAGTTGGAACGGAAATATCCGCTTCATCAAATCCATAACGGTCACGCTCTTGAAGTAATAGACCGCCATTAACGGAAGTAAGCTGATGCTCTACAGCAGGCGAAGCCGCGACATCAAGCTTCAATAAACGAAGGTTCTTTTTCTTTGTTAAAACAGCTAACGCTTCTTCCGTAAAAGAAGGCGCCATAATAATTTCAAGGAAAATCTCTTTTAGTTTAAGCGCCGTGGCTTCATCCACTTCCCGATTGATTGCAACAATACCACCAAAAATAGATGTGGAATCTGCTTCGTAAGCTTTCTGATAGGCATCAACAATTGTTTCCCCCGTACCAACGCCACAAGGGTTCATATGTTTCACAGCTACAACTGCTGGCTGGCTAAATTCTTTCACAATATTAAGGGCTGCGTTCGCATCATTAATGTTGTTGTAAGAAAGCTCCTTCCCATTTAACTGCTCAGCTGAAGCTAGAGAAGCCCCTTTATAGAGAGGTTTCTTATAAAAAACAGCTTTTTGATGTGGGTTTTCTCCATAGCGAAGCGTTTGTTTACGCTCAAAAGTTACCGTTAATGATTCAGGCTCTTCTTCTCCTGATTGAGCTGTGAGGTATTCAGAGATTACAGCATCATAGGAAGCTGTATGACGGAATACTTTTGCTGCAAGTTCACGACGAAGAATTCCTGTAGTCTCTCCATTTTCTTCGACTTGACGTAAGACGCGGTGATAGTCAGAAGGATCAACCACAACCGTTACATCGCGATGGTTTTTAGCAGCAGAACGAAGCATTGTCGGTCCACCAATATCAATATTTTCAATGGCTTCTTCATACGTTACGTCTGGTTTTGCGATGGTTTCCTGGAAAGGGTACAAATTCACAACAACAAGATCAATCGGTTTAATATTGAGCTCGTTCAACTGTTCCTGATGAGCTTCATTGTCACGCATAGCAAGAAGACCACTATGTACGTTTGGATGAAGCGTTTTTACTCGGCCATCAAGAATTTCCGGGAAACCAGTAACGTCTGAAATCCCCATTACATCCACACCCGCTTCTTCAAGGGCACGCTTCGTTCCCCCTGTAGAGATCACCTCTACCCCTTTTTCCGCAAGTCCTTTTGCAAATGCAGTAATATCTGTTTTATCCGAAACGCTAATGAGTGCGCGTTTAATCGTCATGTGAATTCCTCCTACTAACTCTAGTTTTTTTCCTGAAGAAGGGAACGAATGACAGCAGGATACAAAAGGTGTTCGACAGCCTGGATTTTGTTTGCCAGGTCTTCCTTTGTATCTTCCTCATCAATTCGAACGCTGTCTTGATCAATAATTTTACCTGTATCCATTCCCTCGTCCACGAAATGAACGGTAACCCCTGTGATTTTAACCCCCGCTTCAAATGCTTGCCCGATCGCGTCTTTTCCAGGGAAAGAAGGCAGTAGAGAGGGATGGATATTAACGATCCTTCCTTCAAAACCTTGAAGGAGCGTTGGACCAATTAACCTCATATAGCCAGCGAGAACAATCCACTCAACATCCGCTTCGTTCAACTGTTGAAGAATGAAGTTTTCAAAATCAGCTTTGGATTCATACGATTTAGGATAAAAGGAAAGGACAGGAATGCCAAAGCGTTCTGCCCTTTTTTCAACTTTTGCTCCTGGGCGATCGCAGACAACAAGCGCGATTTCTGCTTCGAGCTGGCCCTTTTCAATCGCAGCGGCAATCGCTTCGAAGTTCGAGCCGCTCCCAGATGCGAATACGGCTAGCTTCTTCACGACAAGTCACCGCCTCCAAATTCAATTCCTTCGCCTTTGATTACGCGACCAATCATATAAGCACGTTCGCCATCCTGCTCAAGTGATCTAATGACAGTCACCGCCTCATCTTCAGGCACTGAAAGGACCATACCGATCCCCATGTTAAATGTGGTAAACATTTCTTTGCGTGCCAGGCTTCCTTTCTTTTCAATCAAATCAAAGATTGGAGGAATTGGCCATGAGCCATAATCAATTTGGCCTGCCAGTCCTTCAGGAAGCATCCGCGGAATATTCTCTTCAAAACCACCGCCTGTAATATGAGCTATGCCATTCACAGTGTAAGATTTAAGCACATTTAAAACCGGTTTAACATAAATACGCGTTGGAGCAAGTAACGCTTCTCCAAGCGTTGAATCAAGCTCCTCATAAGAGGCTGAAAGATCCATCTTATGATCTTTCAGCAACACTTTACGTACAAGGGAAAAACCGTTACTGTGAATGCCATTTGAAGCAAGACCGATGAGGACATTTCCTTCTTTCACATTCTCTGTCGTAATCAGCTTCGATTTTTCAACAGCTCCCACCGTAAATCCAGCAAGGTCATAGTCGTTCTCTTGATACATATCAGGCATTTCTGCTGTTTCTCCACCAATTAAGGCACAGCCTGCCTGTGAACAGCCTTCTGCCACACCTTTCACAATTTCCTCGATTCGCTCTGGAGCAAGCTTTCCTGTTGCAATGTAATCAAGAAAATAGAGAGGCTCTGCCCCCTGTGCAACAACATCATTTACGCACATGGCCACGCAATCAATGCCAATCGTATTATGCTGATCGAGTTGAATCGCAAGCATGAGCTTTGTGCCAACACCGTCCGTTCCTGATACGAGAACTGGTTTCTCGTAGTTTAGTTCAGACAGATCGAACATGCCACCAAAACCACCAAGTCCGCCCATGACACCTTTGCGCATTGTATTCTTTACGTGAGGCTTAATACGATCCACTGCTTCATAACCTGCTTCTATGTTAACGCCTGCCTGCCTATATGCTTGTGCCATAATGGCCTCCTTCGGTTAAACTTTTTCGTAAGGATGAACGGTATCAGGATAAATTTCCGTCGGGTAATTGCCTGTAAAACAACCAAGACACTGACCACACGATGAATCTTTATCCTCTCTGCCAATTGCTGTTGTCATGCCATCTGTTGTAAGGAAAGTTAGCGAATCTGCACCAATCTCTTCACACATCTCATCAACGCTCATCTTCGCGGCAATCAATTCACCTGAGTTCGATGTATCAATTCCGTAATAGCAAGGGCTGATAATCGGAGGCGCACTAATGCGAACGTGAACTTCTTTCGCTCCCGCTTCACGAAGCATCGTAACGATTCGTCTACTTGTTGTACCTCTTACAATTGAGTCGTCGACAATGACGACACGCTTCCCCTCGACCACGCCTCGAACTGGGGAAAGCTTCATCTTCACACCACGCTCACGTAGCTCCTGAGATGGTTGAATGAACGTTCTACCCACATAGCGGTTCTTGATTAAGCCCATTTCATATGGAATACCTGATTCTTCTGCGTACCCAATAGCAGCTGAAATACTTGAATCTGGAACGCCCGTTACAATATCCGCTTCAATTGGTGCTTCTTTTGCAAGCTGTTTACCAAGCTGTTTACGAGCCGTATGCACATTAATGTTCTCGATGTTACTATCTGGTCTTGAGAAGTAGATATACTCCATCGAACAAATGGCACGTGAGATGGAAGAAGAAAAGCGCTCAGATTCTAATCCATTCTCGCTAATAATTAAAAGCTCCCCCGGTTGCACATCTCGTATATATTCCGCTCCAATTAAATCAAATGCACACGTTTCCGATGCCACGACATAGGCACCTTCAAGAACGCCTAAGGAAAGGGGTCTCAATCCGTGAGGATCAAGCGCAACCATCATTTCTTTCTCCGTCATCATAATGAAAGCATAAGCACCTTTCACCATTGTGAGGGCATTTTTTACTTTTTCACGCTGACTTAAGTAGCCGCTTCGTTTTATAAGGTGGGCCAGCACTTCCGTATCAGACGTTGTTTGAAAAATGCTCCCTTGACCTTCAAGCTGGTGCTTAAGCGCATTGGCATTTACTAAGTTTCCATTATGCGCAAGAGCAAGGCCACCATTTTGTGAGCGGAACACAAGAGGCTGAACATTCTCATATCCTCCGCCCCCAGCAGTGGAATACCTCACATGACCGATCGCACCATTTCCTTCAAGCTTATCAAGGTCACCTGGGCCAAAAACATCATTCACAAGTCCAAGACCTTTATGGTTATAGAGACGATCACCGTCAGTCGTAACAATACCCGCGCCTTCTTGTCCGCGATGCTGCAAACTATGAAGTCCGTAATATGTTAGTGACGCGGCATCGGGGTGGCCCCAGATACCAAATACGCCACACTCTTCATTTAAACCTTTGATTTCACCAAACATGGAATAGCTCCTTTCCAGGCTGCTTCAAGCTCTTGAACTGGAGCATCGAAGATATGTGTTTCATCTTCATGCATGATCGTCAGCACGCCCGTACCGGTTACCTCACCAATTAGCGTTGCTCCTGTTTGCTGCTCAAATGCCTGCTGGTGTTCCCCCTTAATGCTTACGAGGAAACGAGATTGAGTTTCACTGAAAAGATCTGTGGTGATATCACCGTCAATTCTTACATTTGCGCCAAGTTCTGTGCCAATGAGCGATTCAGCAAGTGCCACGCTAAGACCGCCTTCTGCGAGATCGTGAGCAGATTCCACAAGACCATCTTGAATGGCTGTTAGAAGTTGATTTTGCCGTTCTTTTTCAACTTCAAGATTTAGTGTAGGAGCTTGACCTGAAATCTTTCCATCCAGGTACTTTTGAAGCTCACTTCCACCGAAGTCTTCTCCCGTTTCTCCAAGCATATAAATCAAGTTTCCTTCTTCTTTAAAATGCTGCGTTGTGACATGACTGAGATCATGAACCAGACCGACCATACCAACAACCGGTGTCGGATAGACGGCAATACCATTTGTTTCATTATAAAGGGATACGTTCCCACCAATAACAGGGGCATTTAGCATGCGACACGCTTCACTCATGCCATCTGTTGCTTTTTCAATTTGCCAGAAAATTTCTGGTTTCTCAGGGTTACCAAAATTCAAGCAATCTGTAATCGCTAGCGGCTCTCCACCTGAGCAGACAATGTTACGTGCCGCTTCTGCAACTGCGATTTGACCACCAACTTCAGGATCGAGGTATAAATAACGTGAATTACAATCCGTCGTCATCGCTAGCCCTTTGTTGGTTCCACGCACGCGAACGACAGCAGCATCTGATCCTGGGGCAACAACGGTGTTTGTACGTACCATATAGTCATACTGATCAAAAACCCATTCCTTGCTTGAAATTGTCGGCTGACCTAGAAGCGTATAAAGCATGTCCTTCGCATCTTCCACCTCGGGAATTGGCTTATGAAGCTGTTGATTTTCAATATAATACTCAGGAATACGAGAAGGCTTATGGTAAACCGGCGCTTCCTCTGCCAGTGCATCAACCGGTACGTCTGCAACCACTTCCCCTTTATGAAGAAGTCGGAACTGCTTATCTTCTGTGACAACGCCAACTTCTTTCGCTAAAAGACCCCAGCGATCTGTAATCGTTTTGATCTCAGCTTCATGTCCCTTTTTCACCACAACGAGCATACGCTCCTGAGATTCAGATAGCATCATTTCGTATGGCGTCATTCCTTTTTCGCGCTGTGGCACTTCATCAAGGTTCATTTCAAGTCCCATTCCTGCCTTACTCGCCATTTCTGAAGCAGAAGATGTTAGACCCGCTGCCCCCATATCCTGAATGCCAACAAGCGCATCACAATGCACAAGTTCAAGACATGCTTCAAGCAGAAGCTTTTCCATGAACGGATCACCTACTTGAACAGCAGGGCGCTTTTCGTCAGAAGCATCTGTCAATTCTTCAGATGCGAAGGTTGCGCCGTGGATGCCGTCACGTCCAGTGCTTGCACCAACATACATCACTGTATTACCAGCTCCGGATGCAATCCCTTTTTGAATGTCTTTATGATCAATTAAGCCAACACACATCGCGTTCACAAGAGGATTACCATCGTAAGAAGAATCGAACTGTACTTCTCCACCTACCGTTGGGATTCCAATACAGTTTCCGTAGCCCGCAATACCAGCCACAACTTCTTCAAAAAGATACTTCACTTTCGGATTGCTCAACTCTCCGAAACGAAGGGAGTTAAGAAGAGCAATCGGACGAGCTCCCATCGAGAAAACGTCACGGATAATGCCACCAACCCCTGTTGCCGCACCTTGATACGGCTCAATCGCAGATGGATGATTATGGCTTTCTATCTTGAATACGACTGCCTGCTCGTCGCCGATATCAACGATTCCAGCCCCTTCCCCAGGGCCTTGAAGAACGCGCTCACCAGTGATGGGGAATTTTTTTAACACTGGTTTTGAATTTTTATAGCTACAGTGCTCTGACCACATTACGGAAAAAAGCCCGGTTTCCGTGTAATTCGGTGTACGGCCGAGAATCTCTTCCACCATGCCGAACTCTTCATCTGTTAGGCCCATCTGACTGTAGAGCTTCTGGTCTTTAATCATCTCAGGTGTTGGTTCATGCATGTGTGACATGGGATTCCCTCCAGTTGCGTAGTATCGATTTAAATAGATTTAGTCCATCTGCACTTCCTAACAGCTTATCTACCGCTCGTTCAGGGTGAGGCATCATCCCGAGGACGTTGCCCTTTTCGTTTACGATACCAGCAATATCTTCAACCGATCCGTTCGGATTATCCGCATAGGTAAACGCAATACGATTTTCCTGCTTCAATGTCGCAAGTGTCGCCTCATCGCAATAGTAGTTTCCTTCTCCATGTGCGATTGGAATCGTGATTTCTTCATCTATCTCATAAGCTGAAGTAAACATCGTTTCATTGTTTTGAACGCGTAGTGTCACTGGACGACACATAAACTTCAGGTTTTTATTTCGCTTCATCGCTCCTGGTAATAGACCTGCTTCCAAGAGAATTTGGAATCCATTACAAACACCTAGAATCGGTTTCCCTGCTTCAGCTGCCTTCACGACCTCAGCCATAATCGGCGCAAAGCGAGCAATGGCACCACTTCGAAGGTAATCTCCGTAAGAGAAACCGCCTGGTAGAAGAATCGCATCATAGTTTGCTAGATTTTGCTCATCGTACCGGACATAAACCGCTTCTTCTCCAAGCTCATCTTTGATGGCGTGATACATATCCACATCGCAGTTAGAACCCGGGAACACAATCACCGCAAATTTCACTGTGCGACTCCCTCCTCGATTTCATAGGTGTAGTCTTCAATAACCGTATTCGCAAGAAGCTTCTCGCAAATTTCTTTAATTCGCTGATCCAGATTCTCCGTATCTTTCACTGTGAGTTCCATGTATTTCCCGATCCGTACGTCTTCCACTTCCTGATACGAAAGGCTGTGTAGTGAATTTTTCACAGCACTTCCTTGCGGATCTAGAACACTTTCTTTTAACGTTACATAGACTTTTACTTTGTACATGATTCGGAGCCCCCCAGGCGAGTTAAAATTTGTTCGTACGCTTCTGTTAAATTTCCAATATCTCTTCGAAACACGTCTTTATCTAACTTCTCATTCGTTTTCCTATCCCATAATCGGCAAGTGTCTGGAGAAATTTCATCCGCCAACAGAATCGTGCCTTCCGGCGTTACACCGAATTCCAATTTGAAATCAATGAGCTTTACGTCACGCTCAAGGAAGTATTCGCGTAATAATGTATTGATCTTTAATGCGTGTTCTTTCAATTCTTGAACGGTTTCTTCTGTTGCAAGTTCAAGTTCTAACACATGATCAAGCGTAAGAAGAGGATCACCAAGGTCATCATTCTTGTAATAAAACTCAACGATCGGCTGTTTTAGTAACTTTCCTTCTTCCACACCCGTGCGTTTGGAAAAGCTCCCAGCTGCGATGTTTCGAACAACCACTTCGAGTGGAATGATCGAGACGCGTTTCACAAGCTGTTCAGTAGAAGAAAGCTTTTCAATAAAATGACTTTCAATGCCAGCACTCTTTAAATAATCAAAGAGCAGACTTGTAATTTCATTGTTCAGGCGACCTTTGCCTGTAATTGTTGCTTTCTTCTCTCCGTTATAAGCGGTTGCTGAGTCTTTATACTCGACCCAGACAACCTCTGCTTCATTCGTTGCGTAAATTCTTTTCGCTTTTCCTTCGTACAACAATGCTTGCTTTTCCATGGTGATCCCCTCCGATGCTTAATTAAAGTCCGAGACGTTCAAAAATCATATCCACCGGCTTTATGTGGTAATTGTAGTCAAAGCAATCTTCAATTTCTGCTTCACTTAGCTGATCTGTAATCTTAGGGTCTGCTTCAACAAGCTCTCTAAATTGAATGCCTCGTTCCCAAGCATCCATTGCTTTTGGTTGAACAAGATCATAAGCTGCTTCACGTGCCATGCCTTTATCAATAAGAGACAAAAGAACGCGCTGGCTATAAATCAAGCCATATGTTCTTGTCATGTTGCGCTTCATGTTCTCAGGGAAGACCGTTAGTTTCGAAACAATTCCTGCAAAACGATTCAGCATATAGTTAAGTGCAATTGTTGCATCCGGAAGAATGACGCGCTCTGCTGAAGAATGAGAGATATCACGCTCATGCCAGAGAGGAACGTTCTCGTAAGCTGTCGTCATATAGCCACGAATGACACGCGCCATGCCAGTCATGTTTTCAGAACCAATCGGGTTACGCTTATGCGGCATTGCGGATGACCCTTTTTGTCCTTTTGCGAAAAACTCCTCTACTTCACGCGTTTCACTCTTTTGAAGACCACGAATCTCAACAGCAAACTTTTCAATCGATGTTGCCACAAGTGCTAGAGCCGACATGTAATGTGCATGACGATCACGCTGAAGTGTTTGTGTTGAAATCGGCGCTGGTTGTAAGCCAAGCTTTTCACAAACATACTGCTCGATAAATGGATCGATGTTGGCATATGTTCCAACTGCTCCTGATAGTTTTCCGAAACGAACATTATCCGCCGCTGTTTTAAATCGCTCCAGGTTACGCTTCATTTCCTCATACCATAGCGCCATCTTGAGACCGAATGTCGTTGGTTCTGCATGCACACCATGGGTTCTTCCCATCATGACGGTATACTTATGTTCCTGTGCTTTTGCTTTTAGAACGTCAATGAATTTCTCGATGTCTTTAATCAAAATGTCGTTCGCTTGATTCAGCTGATAAGAAAGTGCAGTATCAACGACATCTGTGGATGTTAGGCCGTAGTGCACCCATTTCCGTTCTTCTCCAAGCGTTTCAGATACCGCTCTTGTGAAAGCCACCACATCATGGCGCGTTTCTTCTTCAATCTCATGAATGCGATCAACGTTGAAACCAGCGTTTTCACGGATTTTTTGAACATCTTCTTTCGGAATGATGCCAAGTTCAGCCCAAGCTTCACATGCTAAAATTTCTACCTCTAGCCACGCATTGTAGCGGTTTTCCTCTGTCCAAATCGCTCCCATTTCAGGGCGAGTATAACGTTCAATCATTGTAAGTCCTCCTGGTCTCTTGTCTTTACTGCCATAACTTCCATGAGTTCATTCGCTTCAGCGCTTCTTCCGTTGAAGGCGCAAGAAAGTTGATATGTCCCATTTTCCGATTAGGCTTTGCTTCGTCTTTTCCATATAAATGGAGCTTTGCCTCTCCAAGCTCTGAAATACTGTCCATTAGCGGAGTGATATGCTGTCCGAGCAAGTTACCCATCACAACAGGCTTTAGAAGCTCTGTGCTTCCGAGCGGCAATCCACATATCGCTCGAATATGCTGCTCAAATTGTGATGTCTCGCAAGCCTCCATCGTATAATGGCCAGAATTATGCGGACGTGGCGCTAGCTCATTTACATAAATCTCATTATCTTTAAGAAATAGCTCAACTGCAAGTGTCCCAACAAGATTTAGCTTATTTGCAATCTTCTTTCCGACCTCATCTGCTTTGGTTTTGACCGTTTCGTCCACTTGAGCTGGAACAATTGTTTGATGAAGAATGTTATTCACATGAACGTTCTCACCGACAGGGAATGTCGTTGTTTCCCCCGTCACACTACGTGTCACAATCACGGATAGCTCTTTTTGAAACGGAACCCAACTTTCAAGAATACAAGGTACACCTGGGAATGTAAGAGCTTCAACATCTTTTTCCGTCTTAAGCACCCACTGCCCTTTCCCATCATAACCACCTGTACGTGTTTTGAGGACGGAAGGAAGACCGATCTTCTCGAGTGCCACCATAAGTTCTTGATGCGAGTCGACTGGTTCAAAAGGAGCGACTTGAAGGCCAGAATCTTGAATGGCTGTTTTCTCAACCAAGCGATCTTGCGTGACGCGAAGCAGCTCTCCACCCTGTGGCATATACGCATTGTCTTCCAACCACTTTGCCGTATCATGCGTAATGTTTTCAAATTCATAAGTAATTACATCGCTTAAATCAGCTAGCTTTCGAGCGCCATCCAGATCATCATAGCCACTAACTACTTCGTGATCCGCCACTTGACCACAGGGAGAATCTTTTTTCGGTTCAAGTACGGCAATTCGATAGCCCATCTCTCTTGCTTTCAATGCCATCATTCGCCCTAGCTGTCCGCCACCTAAAATACCAATTGTACTTCCAGGTAAAATGGTTTTCCTCATAAACGATCACTACTTTCAAGTACAGTGTCTTTCATTTGCGCTCTGTAGGTACTAAGCTTTTGTTCGACCGCTGTATCATTCGTACTTAATATCTGCGCAGCTAATAATCCAGCATTTTTTGCTCCCGCTTTTCCAATCGCAACAGTTGCTACAGGCACACCGCCTGGCATTTGTACAATCGAAAGAAGTGAATCTAATCCATTTAAAGCGCGCGATTGAACAGGTACACCGATGACGGGAAGAGTCGTTTTTGCTGCGACCATCCCTGGTAAATGGGCAGCTCCACCAGCGCCTGCAATAATGACATTCAACCCACGCCCTCTAGCTGATTCTGCATATTCAAACATCAATTCCGGTGTTCTATGAGCTGAAACTACTTTTTTCTCAAATGGTACTTGAAGTTCTTCTAGTATGTCACAGGTATGCTTCATCGTATCCCAATCAGAAGTGCTTCCCATAATGACCCCAACTTTTGCATCCATGCTATTCCTCCTTAAATGAAGGTGCGAATTAATCGAAATAGTGTGAAAATAACAGAAAAGCCCGAGATAGAATTCTTCTATTTACTTAGAAGAAGCTTCTACCTCGGGCGAAAACACATCCGTCCTGATCTACGCGTACGCAAATCACGACTTTCCCCCTCATAGTCCGACGATTTAAGGTCGTCAGGTAGAAACTTATGGGCCTTATTCCCAAGATTATATGAGGTATCCTTTTTGCTCCTCTTACATAGTAACAAGAGCGACGTTCAACTGTCAACGAAAAATCGAACGATGTGTTTTATATATACTATAATGTTCGGTTTTTACTTTAACTTTCCATCAAAAACAATTTTCCGACCGCATAGCTCCGGTTCTTTAGAACCTTTGGTCTCTTTAAAGATAGGCTCCTCGCGTCTTCTAACAGGCAAATAACCTTCTTCATCCATTCTTTTTAAGCAGTCAGAAAGTGATTCATTTTCATGAACCTCAAACTTCTTTTTCTTCGCTTTCTTTTCCATACATTACCTCCGAATTTTTCTAACCCAGAATCCACCCTGGAAGGTACGGGGTTCATAAGAGATAACGAAAGCTTTCGGATCAAGGTCTTCAATCGCTTTATAAAGCTTTCTTTCCGATTTCCGCGACGTTAGCACCTGCATCACGAGACGTTCTCCCTGTCTACCATGTGCAAGATAGTGCGTAACACCGTAACCGATATCTCTTAATTTATTTGGAATATCATCTTCAAGCTTTGTTGTAATAGCATTCACTGTAATATAGCCGAGGGCAAGATATTCTTCGATCTTCATCCCAACGATAATTCCTACGCCAAAGCCAAGAGCATAAGCAATAACGTTTTGAATCTGACCTAAATTATCGAGGACGAGACCAAGTCCTATTACATATATTGCAATTTCAATTGTGCCAGTAATTGCTGCAAGGTATCGCTGACCTTTCAGTGTAAGAATCGTACGCATCGTAAGAAACGATACATAAACGATATTAATCACAAAAATGGTCGCAACCATGCCAAGACCACTATCTAGCATGTCCATCCTCCTTTTCCTTTATCGTTCAAACTCGAACTTTCCCTAGCATAACACGAGGAAACAGAAAACCGCATGCGATATTTATCGAATTTAGCTAAAAAGTTTCGACTAATTCCTCCATGTTTCTTGTCTAACCAAGTTAGCCATCGCTCATTTAACAATCATCCGTTAGGTGCATATACTGGGAAAAAGCCCGGAGGAGGAAACCCAATGGGAGACTATTGGAGTCAGATGTATGATTGGAAAAACAAAATGAATAAATTTATGGGGGATGATTTCTGGACAGATTTTCAAGATATGTTCGTCTCAAATGGCCCTCTAGTAAACCTTTACGAAGCAGGCAACGAACTCATTTGTACAGTGTATCTTCCTGGGATTAAAAAAATCGATGATGTTGATGTGTATATTCACTATCGTACACTTAAAGTAAAAGGTCAGACATCTATGAACCTGAAAGGCTATCGAAACGTTCAGGAAGAGTATAAGCATGGTCCATTTGAACGCATTGTTGAACTACCATTCCCCGTTCGTGATCAACCGATCGATGCAAGTTATAAAAGAGGCATTTTATTAATTCACCTTCATCGACTTATTGAATCAAAAGAAGATAAGAAACGATTGAAGATCACCGATGTCGAATTAGATGAATCCTAAGAAAACCAGAGGCAACTATGACCGCCTCTGGTTTTTCCTCTCTATAGAAAGCTAAATTTTCCATCTGTCATGTACTTTCCAACTCAATAGGTTAGCACCTTTTAAGAGATTACTTATGAAAAATCACTCGTTCTTTAACTGGTTGAAATTCTTTATCCCCTGGGGCAGCTGTAGGGTTTCCAAAAGGCATTTGCGCAATAAGCTCCCAACTAGATGGTACATTCCATTCTTCTTTTACTTGATCGTCAATTAATGGGTTGTAATGCTGAAGAGAAGCTCCCAATCCTTCGTTTTCTATAGCTGTCCAGATGACTAACTGAAGCATACCTGAAGAATGCTGTGACCATTTCGGGAAGTTGTCAGCAAAAGTGGGAAGCTTCTCTTGAAGACCTTTAATCACATCTTGATCTTCGAAAAAAAGAACGGTCCCATAGCCACCTGCAAATCCATCCATGCGTCCTTCAGTAGCCTCAAACTGGTCTGCAGGAACAATAGATCGAAGCGTCTCCTTTGTAATTTTATTCCAAAGTTTTGTGTGGTTTTCATCTAAAAGAACAAGGACCCTTGCGCTTTGAGAATTGAATGCTGAAGGCGTGTGTTTCACTGCAAACTCAATCACCTCTTGAAGTTTTTCATCGGAAATGACGCGTTCTTTTCCAATGCCATAAATCGATCTTCTTCCTTTTACTGCCTCAAAGAAATTCTTGTTCTCTCCATTCGCCTCATTCTTTGCTGAACCAAAAATCTTTTCCATTATACCCATGTGACTAACCACCTTTTTTTCTATTTTTTCAAACTAAGACGAATCATATTCCCTGAAGGATCGTTTGTATAGAAATCTTCGTCCTTCTCCCATACGTTGCTGAACTTTTTCACTTGTTCTACCCGTTTATTTCTTTCTAAATTATTTTTGAAAACAATTGAAAACCACTTAAGACCAGTGCTTTTTTCTGCGGGAGGCAAAGCTCCAGCACTTTGCCAGGTATTTAACCCAATGTGATGATGGTAGCCTCCATATGATGCGAATATAGCATCATGACCGATCTGACTTACAATTTGAAGACCTAACCCTTTTTGATAGAAGTCTTTAGCTTCTTTTAGATCTGAAACTTGAAGATGAACGTGGCCAAGAACGGTATTTTCAGGTAATTCTTTCATACCTCCTGACGCTTTCTTCATTAACTCTTCAACGTTTAATGCCTTAGTTGTCATCACTACTTGATCTTCTTCCCAGTTCCACTCGTTTGCAGGACGATCTGCATAGATTTCAATCCCATTTCCATCGGGATCTCCTAGATAAATTGCTTCACTGACATCATGATCAGAAGCTCCTTGAAGCGGATACCCTGTACTTAATAAATGGGTTAGTACATTCGCAAGGTGCTTTCGTTCAGGAACAAGAAGAGCAAAGTGATACAGTCCAGTTGAAGGGTAAGATCTTATTCTGCTTGATTCTTCAATTGTGAGAAGCGGCGTCTTACCATTTGTTGTAAATACAACCGTATCGTTCGATTTCATAAGTATTTTAAATCCGATCATTTCTTTATAAAAATGGGTTGAACGATTTAAATCACTCACAAACAAGTGAAGTTCACTGGTGTGGGGAACAGTTTCAGAATGAAATTTCATGATCGATCTCCTTTAGAGTTTCTGGTTAAACCTATATACTTACTTTATGTAAGTAACTATATAATTATAAATAACCTACGTCAAATTACTAGCTTCTAATCCATAATCTTTTAAATTGGTTTTATACTGAGTTATAATAAATTTGGGAGTGAATGAGTATGAATAAATCTTCTCTATGTCCGAGATTTGAAAAGGCGATGTCCCTTTTGAGTCAGCGATGGACTGGCCTCATTATTCATCAACTTTTGGAGGGACCTCAGCGATTTTGTACCGTGGAAACATCCATATCCATCAGTGGTCGAGTCCTCTCGGAGAGGTTAAAAGACCTTGAGAAACATGGGATTGTTATCCGAAATGTGTATCCTGAGACACCTGTTCGAATAGAATATTCTTTAAGCGATAAAGGTCTCGCACTTGCTCCAGTTTTGCAAGAGATCGAAAACTGGGCAGAGCATTGGATAGAACTTCAGGATAGTGGTAATAGTGGTAAATAACCTAGCATAAAAAAGCCGATTGCTCTTTGAGGAATCGGCTTTTTTATGGAGAAAAACGGCTTTTTTTAAGAAGTGGGATTTTAAACAACGGGTTTGTGGGGGAGATGTAGCCGGAAGTGATATGTCATTCGTGAAATTCAATTTTATTCCGCGTTTTTGTATGGTATTTCAGCGAATTTGAGACTAATTCCGCGATCATGATAGATGAGGGCTTTCAGTTAGTAAAACCTTTTTCATAAAACCATACAAAAAAGCGAGAAACACTCAGGTCTCTCGCTTTTCTTCAGTTGCCCAGCGACGTCCTACTCTTGCAGGGGGAGATCCCCCAACTACCATCGGCGCTAGAGCTTAACTTCCGTGTTCTCATACGGGGCGCGATAAGCGGCGAAGCTTTCTAGGAAGTTTTGATTGTCTTTCCTGCAGCTTTTTACTCTTACGAGCTTTCAACAACCCTTTTTGAATACAAAAAAAGCGAGAAACCATTTGGTCTCTCGCCTTTCATCAGTTGCCCAGCGACGTCCTACTCTTGCAGGGGGAGATCCCCCAACTACCATCGGCGCTGAAGAGCTTAACTTCCGTGTTCGGCATGGGAACGGGTGTGACCTCTTCGCCATCGTCACTAGACTTATCAGGGTGTTCCCTGAAAACTAGATAGCACGCACAACTTTCCAATAATGTGTCCAGCTACGTAAGCCAAATCCTCGATCGTTTCACCTTTTGATTCTGACGCAAAAAGCGCGTCTGATTCAAAAGCTTCCAACGCTTGTCGGATTTAAACGGCTTACTTCGCTTTTCGTTTTAGGTTAAGCCCTCGATCGATTAGTATTCGTCAGCTCCACGTGTTGCCACGCTTCCACCCCGAACCTATCTACCTCATCATCTCTAAGGGATCTTACCAGCTTAATGCTGTGGGAAATCTCATCTCGAG
>NZ_JAQQWU010000008.1 GCF_028610625.1 Guptibacillus spartinae | reverse complement strand
AGACAGAAAACAGAAGAAACATACGGGAAATCGTATTTGAACGATTGCCCTGCTTTCCTATTTTCTTCAATGGTTTAGCTACAGGGTAAACAGTTTCTAAAAGAATTAAACCAATTATTTATTTTCACAGAAAAAGAGGGGAAGTCTTCTTTTTATGGAATTTTATAGAAGTAAGAAATAAAGGAGGAGTTGTCTTGTTAAATAACGTATGTGTCATCACCGTCAAAGTATCGAATATGAAAGAATCATTAGCGTTTTACACTGAAGTATTAGATTTTAAAGTTTCGAAAGAATACGGACCAACGATAGTGAGTCTTCAGCATGATTCGCTTCCAATCGTGCTTGAAGAAGGGTTGCAAAACTCAGAAAAAAATAGCGTTCTGATAGCAATTCAATCAAGTGATATTCATCGAGATTTTCAAAGGTTGAAAGAAAAAAGAGTGCCGATCCTATCAGAAGAGCCAAAACCGTGTCCACCAGGATTATACTTTGTTATCGAAGATCCTTCTGGAAATCAAATTGAAATTCTTCAATTTATGAATTAATGAGTGACATAAACGGTGTCTAAATCATTTGTTCGTCGATCTGCAGCTCAGTTTCTTTTAACATCACTAGGGATTCTCTTAATAGGGTCCCTTCCATACCTCTTTTTTAACATGAAATCGCAGCTTGAAATACTAGAGATGATTGATCAAAAAAACTTGTCAAATACACTTTTTTTGTATGATACGATCGTATTTAACGTGAATGCCTATGTTCATCAACTTATTCACACCATCGAGTATTTGTTTAATGGCAACATGCTTGAATATTACGCAAGAGGTAGAAATTTACCCTTATTTCCTACTTTGTGGGATGCTTATAGTCTCTCTATGTCTTATTTAGTGGCGTCCTTAATTGTCTCTGTTGGGGCAGGAATTATATTAACGATCATGACAATGGTGTTGCCAAAACAAACGAGAGCTTATATAAAGGGCTTGTTCTTTATTGTGGAGTCGCTTCCTGATATTTTTGTTATCTTACTTGCGCAGCTCGGGGTGATCTGGATTTATAAACAAACAGATCTTCTTCTCTTTAATGTAACATCTGGATTTAATGATCAAGCTATCTTTCTACCAATTTTTATCCTATCTTTACTGCCTTCAGTCTACATATATAAATATTTATTGCTTTCTTTTGAAGAAGAGGAAAATCAGCTTTATGTAGAACTTGCAAAAGGGAAAGGAATAAACCGTTATAGGATTCTAATGGATCATATGTTTCGAAATGCAATGGTTTCATTATTTAACCACTTTAAAGGAGTTTTTCTATTCGCTCTGGCAAACCTCCTTATGCTGGAGTTGATTTTTGAAATGAATGGTGTCATGAAGTTCATTTATAAATATGGAGCCGTGAACACAGAGATGGTGACGCTTTCCCTCTATATGATTTTTCTACCAGCCTTTGTTTTATTTACCTCAATTGAATGGTTTATTGAACGTTGGACAGCAAGGCAGGTGGGAGCACGATGAGAAAAGATTCACTTTTACGAAATGTTCCTTTTGTTTTAGGTGTTAGTTTTTTATTGCTTCTTTTAATAAGTAGTTACTTATATAGTTTGTATGGGGCACAGGTTCAGCCCGATAAAATGCTTTATGATAAAAATGGAAACGTTGTTGCATTAGCTCCATTTGCGCCTTCGTTAGAATTCCCACTTGGAAGTGATCTGGACGGCAATTCGTTTGTATTCAAGTTGATAGAGGGTGCTAAATACACGATTGGGTTAGCCATCGCTGTTGCCTTTTTTAGAATCATCTTTTCTTTCTTATTTGGCTATTTCCTTTTTCGTCTGCCTTCTTCATTAAGAAATGTGTTCAGTGGACTAGCGAACACGCTCCATTATGCACCCGTTACGATTTTCACTTATCTTCTTATTGCACCGGTTGTTCTGAACTTTAGCTGGAGTTATGATGTTTCTACAAAAATCATATTTCCAATGCTTGTTTTGACTGGTATTAGTATTCCGGTACTAGCTCTTTACATACAAAATGAATTAGAAGCCATATCAAAAAAAGAATACATTGATAGTGCAAAAATATTAGGAGGGAGTGGCTTTTATCTTTTTAGAAAACATTTAGCCCCTTTTTTGTATCCAAAGCTATGGCTTCTTTTTGTGCAGCAAGTAGGTCAAGTCCTTATAATTTTTGCCCATCTGGGATTATTAAATGTTTTTATTGGAGGCACTGATGTACGAGTAATGGATGTTGATATGAAAACAGGCGAGACGACAACGCAATCATTTTCCATGACGAATGAGTGGGCCGGATTAATCGCTCAAAACTTTCCTTATGCTCAGTCGTTTCCTTGGATGGTACTAGCTCCGGTAACCGCGTTTGCTCTATCGATTCTCGCGATTAATAGTATCGTTTACGGCATAGAAAATCGTAAAACTTTCAAAAAACGTGCTGTCAAAACGAGCATGCCTGCAAAAGCTGTCATTCTTGAACAAGAGCACTTTAAATTAAATGGTTCAAGCCATTCGTCAAATCAGGGATAATACTATCCGATACGATCACATGTACGATATACTAATAGCTAGCTTATTTTTTAGAGAGAGGGATGTTACGATTGGCTGCTGTTTGTATTATCGCCGAAAAGCCAGATCAGGGAACGCGCCTAGCAGCGCCTTACCCAACCGAGAAAAAACAAGGATATCTTTACATAAAACCAAATCCGGACTTTCCGGATGGAGCTTATATGACGTGGGCAGTAGGACACTTATGTGAACTTGTTCCTCCTGAAACCTATGAATCTTCATGGAAGAGATGGTCTTTGCAAACACTTCCTATGATTCCAAATCAATTTCAATACCAAGTTACGAAAGGAAAATGGAAGCAGTTCAATATCATTAAAGAACTAGTCAATAAAAAGGAAGTTGGCTCTATCATTCATGCAGGAGATGCTGGGAGAGAAGGGGAATTAATCGTTCGTACGATTCTCAACCAGGCAAAATGTAAAAAGCCGATGAAGCGTTTATGGATTTCCTCTTTAACAGAGCGAGCAGTAAAGGAAGGCTTTCAATCCTTGCTTGAAGAAAGTGAAACAAGAAATTTATATTATGAGGCATATGCACGATCATGTGCAGATTGGGTCGTAGGTATTAACGCCTCACGTGTGTATACCCTTCTCTTTAAACAAAAAGGGTTACAGGATGTTTTTTCAGCAGGCAGGGTTCAAACCCCAACACTAGCATTAGTCGTACAACGAGAGAAAGAGATTGCAAACTTTAAATCTGAGCCTTTTTGGGAAGTGAAGGGTACATTTAACTATAATGGAAAGATTATTGTTGGAAAATGGATCAAAGAAAATCAAACAAGACTTGAAACGCCGGAGATGGCTCAAGCCGTTTCTCAATTTTGTGAAAATAAAGACTGTGTTGCTAGCGAGGTTAAGAGAGAACGGAAGCAATACAAGGCTCCTTTTTTGTATCAGCTGTCATCACTTCAGTCCACTGCCAACAAACGCTATAAATTTTCACCGAAAAAAACGCTGGATATTGCTCAGAAGCTTTACACAAAGGGGAACATTTCGTATCCAAGAAGTGATTCTAGTTTTGTTACCAAAGATGAAGCGGCAGAATTCCCTTCGATTTTATCAAAGCTTCAGAAGCAGCGCGCTTATCAAGAGTATTTTCCACTAAAACGTGACTCGATCTTAACGGACAAGCGATTTGTGAATGCTGCTAAAGTAAGTGACCACTATGCGATCATTCCAACAGAACAAGTGCCAAACCTGGATAAATTATCAGGTGATGAAGCGAAAATATATGATTTGATCGCACGAAGTTTGTTAGCGGCGCATGAAGAGGAATCGATTGTCGATTATACAACTGTGCTCACACTCGTAGATAACAGAGCTTTATTCCAATCAAAAGGACAGGTGCGAATTCAGGAAGGATGGCAACGGATTATCCCATCGAGCCAGAAGGATGAAGAGTTACCACCTATTGAAGAGAACGAACAAGGTAAAGTTGTATCTACAGAAGTAACAGAAGGCAAAACACAGCCGCCAAAGCGATTTACTGAAGGACAGCTTATTACGATGATGAAGACGGCTGGTAAGCATCTAGATGATGAATCTCTTGAGAAGATCTTGAAAGACACAGAAGGACTTGGGACTGAAGCGACTAGGGCCGGAATCATCACAATGCTAAAAGATCGCAAATACATCGAAGTTGTTAAAAACCAGGTCTTCGCAACGGAAAAAGGTATACTATTGATCGATTCAATCGGAAATGCCGTTCTTTCAAGTCCTGAAATGACAGCGAAATGGGAGCAGCGGCTAAAACAAATTGGAAGTGGCGAGGCGTCTCCACAAGCGTTTATGGAATCTGTGAAGAAACTTGCAGCAAAGCTAACCTCCGATGCGGTTGAATCTTCTGCATCATGGGATTTAAAAGACATTAAGATAGAAGCCCAGCCATCCAAAAAATCAGTAGGAAAAAAGATTGGCACGTGCCCACTTTGCGGTTCTGATGTTCTAGATAAGGGTAAATTATTTGGCTGTAGTAGTTATGCTAAGACAAATTGCCCGTTCACAATTTCCAAACGAATTCTTGGAAAACCTATTTCGCAAACGAACGCTAAAAAAATTCTAACTGAAGGAAAATCTAATGTCATCAAAGGGTTGAAAAGTAAAAAAGGAACGTTTGATGCCGCGCTTGTATGGAGCCCGGCAGAGAAAAAACTAACGTTTGAATTTGAAAAGAAGTAACTTTAAGCATGCCTTTCATACGGGCATGCTTTTTTTTGAACTCATTTTCTCACCTGACACGCTCTTTATCTGAAAACAAGTTGTGCTTGTTAATACGTTGTTACAAATTCATAAATTTGAAAAAATAATAAAAAACCTGTTGTATATATATACTTATATATGTATAATCATTCAATAAGCGATGAAAGAGGGAGTGGAAATAGTGAAAGCAAGTATAGTCGGTGCTAGCGGATATAGCGGTCTTGAATTAATACGCTTATTGCTTAGTCACCCTGAAGTAGAAATTAATACAATTGTATCTCCATCTAACGCTGGAACGAACGTACATGATGTTTTCCCACATCTCACGAATATACAAGTAAGTCAGTTTGAAGCGCTTGATATAGAGGATCTTGCTTCAGAGTCAGATGTGATTTTCTTCGCAACACCAGCTGGGGTGAGCAGTCAATCTGTTCCTTCACTACTAAATAAGGGTGTTCCAATGATCGATTTATCCGGAGACTTCCGATTAAAGAATGGAGATTTATACGAAAAATGGTATAACCATTCATCTCCACCAGAAGGAGCTTTAACGGAAGCGGTATATGGATTATCGGAATACTATCCAGAAGACATCAAATCTGCAAACTTAATTGCCAATCCGGGATGCTATCCGACGGCAACGCTACTGGGACTTCTTCCAATCATTCAAAAAGGATGGGCTGATCCATCGTCTTTAATCATTGATGGAAAGTCGGGGCTTTCAGGCGCAGGTCGTAAAACGAGTCTTACTGCTCATTACTCTGAAGTGAATGAAAATGTATCAGCTTACAAACTTGGCAAACATCAGCATATCCCAGAAATCGAACAAGTCATATCCAATCAAATTGGTGAAGATGTCAAGGTGTCGTTCTCTACTCACCTCGTCCCGCTTACGAGAGGGATGATGTGCAGCATGTATGTCAATTTATCTCATGATCAGTCTGAAGCAGAGGTGATTGATCTTTACCAATCAATCTATGAGGATCATCCTTTTATTCGCGTGATGCCTGCAGGGAAATGGCCCTCAACAAAAGGTGTTTCCGGTTCCAACTACTGTGATATTGGTCTTTCTGTTGATCCGAGAACGAATCGCTTAACGATCATCTCGGTGATTGACAATTTGATGAAAGGTGCCGCTGGTCAAGCGGTTCAAAATATGAATTTACGATTTGGTTATCCTGAAACATCAGGGCTTCGTTTATCTCCAGTATTTCCATAAATCCACTAAACGAAAGGGTTGAATGCGTTGGCAACATCGACTGTAAGTGAGGAACTTTTTTCAATTGTAAAAGATGGCACGGTTACTTCTCCTAAAGGATTTGAAGCTGGTGGGTTTCACGCAGGTTTAAAACGAAAACGTAAGGATCTTGGCTGGATTAAATCCGTTGTACCAGCGAGTGCTGCAGGGGTCTTTACAATGAATACATTCCAGGCACCGCCATTAAAAGTGACAAAAGAAAGTTTAGTAGATGGAAAACTTCAAGGCCTGATCGTTAATTCAGGAAACGCCAATGCGTTTACAGGAAAGAAAGGGCTAGAGGACGCATATGAAATGCGAAAGCAATTCGCAGCTGTGATGGATTTGAAAGAAACGGATACGGCTGTTACTTCGACCGGAGTCATTGGGGAGTATTTGCCAATGAAAGCCATTAGCAAAGGGATCCACGATATTCCTAATTATATACCCAAAACGTCTGGCGCTGATTTTGCGGAAGCAATCGTTACGACGGATACGATAATGAAGCAAGTAGCTGTAACATGTGAGATCAATGGAAAAACGGTTACCATTGGCGGCGCTGCAAAAGGATCAGGAATGATCAAGCCAAACATGGCCACGATGCTGGCTTTTGTAACGACCGATGCAGAAGTAGAAAATAACGCTCTTCAGTCCGCATTAAGCTCTGTGACTGACACGACTTATAACATGATTACAGTTGACGGTGAAACGAGTACAAATGATATGGTCCTTCTTCTAGCAAATGGTCAGGCGGAGAATGAAGAGTTATCAGAAAATCATTCTGAATGGCAAACGTTCTTCAGTTCGCTAGAGTATGTTTGTCAGCAGTTAGCGAAACTGATCGCTAAAGATGGCGAAGGGGCTACGAAACTCGTAGAAGTTCATGTAAAAGGTGCGAAAACCGAAAACGGGGCGAAAGCCATTGCCAAATCTGTTGTAGGTTCTAGTTTAGTAAAAACAGCCATATATGGAACCGATGCAAACTGGGGACGTATTGTTTGTGCGATTGGGTACAGTGGTGAATCTGTTCAAGAAGATTCTCTTTCCATATCACTTGGCCCAATTAAAGTAGTAGATTATGGTTTGACAACGGAATTTAGTGAGGAAGAGGCAAAAACCTATTTAGAAAACGAGAATATTCATATTTATATTGACTTGCATAACGGAAATGAAGAAGCAACAGCATGGGGGTGTGACCTTTCTTATGACTATGTCAGAATCAATGCCTCCTACAGAACATAATCACAAATATTTTGTGATTAAATGTGGTGGAAGTATATTAAATCAGCTTCCTGACTCATTTTACCTTGATCTAGTAGCAATGAAAAAACAAGGATATCATCCCGTACTCGTGCATGGGGGAGGCCCTGAAATCTCAAGGATGCTTGATCAGCTATCCATTCAGACAACATTTGTAGATGGACTACGTGTCACGACGGATGAGATGGTCGATACAGTTGAAATGGTGCTGAGCGGTAGTGTGAATAAGCAGCTCGTGAGGAAGATCCAACGTGCAGGCGCAAAAGCCATCGGCATTAGTGGCGTAGATGGAAACCTGTTTACATGCAAACAGTCTAGTGAATCACTCGGCCGTGTAGGGGAAGTCATCCATGTCGATAAAGCACTAATTGAACAACTCTCTCACGCTGGATACATACCTATTATCTCACCAATCAGTACGGATGAATCTTTCAAACCTCTTAACATTAATGGGGATGAAGCCGCATCCGCTGTTGCTCAGGCGCTACATGCAGATATTTGTCTCGTTAGCGATACGCCGGGTGTGTATGAAGAAATTAATGGGCAAAAAGTTATTTTCAGAACGCTAGATGAGCCAAAAATAACAAGTTTAATAGAAAAAGGCACGATTATTGGTGGAATGATCCCTAAAGTGAAAGGAGCGATTGCCGCTCTTTCTGATAAAGTCTCCTCGGTCATGATTGTTGATGGTCGAGAAGAGAATGCCCTGCTAAAAGCAGTCAAACATGAACCTATTGGAACGCGAATTGTTCGAAAGGAGTTAGAGAATGTCACTAACTAAAACGTCACAAACAAGCATCATGCAAACCTATAATCGCCTACCGATAACTGCGGTTAAAGGAGAAGGAAGCTTTCTATATAGTGAGGACGGAAAAAAGTATCTTGATTTTACTTCCGGCATTGCTACATGTAATCTCGGTCATCAACCAGAAGCGATCAAAAAAGCTGTATCAGATCAGCTGGATCTCCTCTGGCATTGTTCGAATTTATACCATATCCCAAAACAGCAGGAACTCGCTGACGTGTTAACGGCGGAAAGCTGTTTTGACCAGGTGTTCTTTTGTAATAGTGGTACAGAAGCGAATGAAGCAGCGATTAAGCTCGTTCGAAAATGGAGCGGTAAAGAAACAATTGCAACGTTCACGAAGTCCTTCCATGGAAGAACGCTAGGTTCTCTTTCTGCTACAGCTCAACCGAGCCTTCAAGATGGATTTGGCTCTATGCTTCCTGGTTTTGAATACTTTCCTTACAACGATTTTAATCGTTTATCAGAAATCGAGGAACTAAAACCAGCAGCCGTCATGTTAGAGCTCGTCCAGGGAGAAGGAGGCGTTCGTCCAGCAGATCAGGAGTGGATTTCGGAGCTTGTGTCGATTTGTAAATCGAACAATATTCTTATCGTCGTTGATGAAGTGCAAACCGGTATGGGCCGAACCGGAACGCTATTTGCTCATGAGCAATATGGGTTTGAACCAGATATTATGACGCTTGCAAAAGGGTTAGGTTCAGGATTCCCGATTGGTGCGATGCTTGCGAAGGAAAGCGTAGCGTCAACATTTGGTCCAGGAACTCACGGAAGTACATTTGGGGGGAATCCACTTGCTTCTGCCGCTGCAACTGCGACGGTAAAAGAGATCGTTTCGTTACTTAACAACGCAAAAGAAATGGGAGACATGCTTATAAATGAATTAAAAAGTTTGTCGGAGCAGCACAATTCCATTAATGAAGTGAGGGGACTAGGTTTACTTCTAGGAATTGAAGTGCCAGATGCCGCCCCTTTTGTTAGTAAGCTTAGAGAAAAAGACGTTCTTGTTTTAAGTGCAGGACCTAACGTCATTCGCATTCTTCCACCTCTTAATGTGAGTAAGAAGGAAGTAGAGCAATTTTTAGAAAAGCTAACCGACGTTTTTAAGTCAGCTGAAGGGGAGGATAAGGCATGAAGAAGGGCTATCTTGTATTAGAAAACGGAGCAGTATTTGAAGGCGATCTAATAGGGGCTTTAGAAGCTTCTGGCGAAGTTGTTTTCAATACAAGCATGACTGGTTATCAAGAGATTGTATCGGATCCTTCTTATGCCGGGCAAATCATCGTCTTTTGTTATCCACAAATCGGTAACTATGGAATAAATCATCTTGATAGTGAAAGTGAACACCTTCATCTTCATGGTGTTGTAACGGGAGAGCAGTGTGAGGAACCTAGTCATTATTTAGCAACAGGTTCCTTCTCAAATGGTCTGTTACAAAGTGAAATTCCTTCTTTAACAGGAGTAGACACACGATCCCTTGTTAAAATGCTACGAGAGTATGGAACAATGAAAGGACAGATAACGGCTGAACTTCCTAATACCAACGTTGAATGGAAATCAGAGAAATCTTTTGTTCCAACTGTATCAGTAAAAGAAAAAACACATTATCCAGGTGAAGGGCCACATATTGTGCTGATGGACTATGGGTATAAAAAATCAATTCTTACGTCACTTCAATCTTTAGGTTGCGCTGTAACAATCATGCCATTTGATACAACTTTTGAGGAAGTTGTTGACCTACAACCAGACGGAGTGTTGTTAAGTAATGGTCCTGGAGATCCTGAAGCATTATCTGGAACTTTTGAGACGATCCGGCTTATTAGTGAAAAATATGCAACTTTTGGGATTTGTCTTGGTCATCAGCTTCTTGCGCTCGCACACGGGGCGTCCACTCGAAAGCTACCTTTTGGACATCGAGGGTCGAATCACCCGGTGAAGCATTTAGAGACGGGGAAAGTGTTTATCACCTCCCAAAACCATGGTTATGAAGTCGTTCAGGATACCTTAGAAGATACAGGGTTTGCGCTAACTTTTGTTAATTTAAATGATGGAACGGTTGAAGGATTAAAACATCACCATTACAACATTCAATCGGTGCAATTCCATCCTGAAGCACACGCGGGACCTTCTGATACAGCTTACTTATTCGACGCATTTATGAACCAGATTACGAGAACAGGAGACCAGCACTATGCCTTTACGTAAAGAGTTAAAAAAAGTTGTCATTTTAGGATCTGGACCTATTGTCATTGGTCAGGCAGCGGAATTTGATTATGCAGGTACACAGGCGTGCCTGGCGCTAAAAGAAGAGGGGATTGAGGTTGTTTTAATTAATAGCAATCCAGCGACCATTATGACGGATTCTTCTATTGCGGACCATGTTTATATGGAACCGATGACGCTTCCTTATGTAGAGGAAATCCTCAAAAAAGAAAAGCCTGATGGCATTATTGGCACACTTGGTGGTCAAACAGGGTTAAATCTTGTCGTAGAGCTTTATGAAAAGGGGATTTTAGAAAAATTGAATGTGGAACTTCTTGGCACCTCTGTTGAATCTATTCAAAATGGGGAAGACCGCGAGAAGTTTAGACAGCTCATGCTTGATATTGGCGAACCGGTACCTGAGTCGAAAATTGCCGTGACAAGGGAAGAGGCGTTAACATTCGCTCGAGAAATTGGCTACCCGATCATGGTTCGCCCAGCCTATACAATGGGTGGTGAAGGCGGTGGATTTGCAGCTGATGACAACGCCTTGCTTGAAATTGTTGATCGTGGTCTTTCCTTAAGTCCTATTCACCAGGTACTCATTGAAAAAAGCATGCTTGGTTGGAAAGAAATCGAATATGAAGTGATGCGTGACGAAAATGATACATGCATGATCGTCTGTAACATGGAAAATATGGATCCTGTTGGAATTCATACAGGGGATTCGATTGTTGTTGCACCATCTCAGACGCTGAATGATTACCAATACCAGATGCTACGAAACGTTTCATTGAAAGTGATTCGTGCCATTGACGTTATTGGAGGTTGTAATATTCAAATTGGATTAAACCCTGAATCAAACGATTATTACATCATTGAGGTGAATCCGCGGGTAAGTCGTTCATCTGCACTAGCTTCTAAAGCTACTGGCTATCCGATTGCACGTATGGCTGCAAAATGTGCCATTGGCTTTACATTAGATGAGCTTCCAAATCCAATTACAGGTAATACGTATGCAGCATTTGAACCTGCGCTTGACTATTTAGTTGTCAAAATACCGAGGTTCCCTTTTGATAAGTTTCCTGAAGGTGATCGCGTACTTGGAACGCAGATGAAAGCAACAGGAGAAGTAATGGCCATTGATCGAAGTTTTGAAGGTGCTTTAAACAAAGCTGTTCGATCTCTTGAGAGTGGTCATCAATCGTTAACAGGGTTATATGAAGAGGTTAGTCAAGAATACCTAAATGAACAGCTAATGACACCAACAGATGATAGACTTTTTTTTATTAGTGAAGCTTTTCGAAGAGGTTATTCTGTAAAGGACATTCAATTACTTACAGCCATTGATCGCTGGTTTCTTCATAAGGTGAAGCGAATTGTTGAAGCGGAAGTAAAGATCATGAATCAAACCGATCTTTCTGAAGAATTGCTGATTCATGTGAAGCAATTAAACGTTAGTGATGCCTACATTTCGAAAGCAACTGGAAAAACGATCGATTCGATCATGAGTATGTGTAAAGAAGCGGGCATCCAGAGGGGAATGAAGCAAGTCGATACGTGCGCTGGTGAATTTGAAGCGATCACACCTTATTTCTACTCTACTTATTTAGGGAGTGATGAGGTGCAGAAAACCAATGAGCCGGGTATTCTCGTCCTTGGTTCTGGACCAATTCGAATCGGGCAAGGAGTAGAATTTGACTATTGCTCCGTTCACGCCACACAGGCAGTGAAGAAGTTAGGCTATCGTGCGATTGTTATGAATAATAACCCAGAAACAGTTAGTACAGATTATAGCGTTGCCGATCGTCTTTACTTTGAGCCGCTCTCACTTGAAGATGTCCTTGCGGTTATCGAAAAGGAACAAATTATAGGAGTGGCCGTACAATTTGGTGGTCAAACGGCTGTTAATTTAGCGGAAGAGTTGCACGAGCGCGGAGTTCCAATCCTCGGCACACCTGTTGAGAATATTAATAAAGTCGAGGACAGAGATCAATTTTATCAATTGTTGGATTCTCTTTCGATTCCATATATTGAAGGGAAAATGGCTTACCAGCCAGGTGAAATGGAGGAGCTTGCTGCAGAGTTAGGATTCCCGATCATTGTCAGACCTTCCTATGTGATCGGCGGACAAAACATGTTTATCTTCCGTCATATGGATGAACTGAAACGATACACGCAAAAATTAGAGAGCAGTTCAAAGAAAATGTGGCCATTCCTTCTCGACCGCTTTGTGGAAGGAATTGAATGTGAAGTCGATGTGATTTGCGATGGAGAATCAATCGTCATTCCTGGCATTATGGAGCACCTTGAACGAGCGGGCGTTCATTCTGGAGATAGCACAGCGATTTATCCACCTGTATCCATTACAGAAGAGCAGAAAGAAACGATTACGATGTATTCTGAAAAGCTATCTCAAGCGCTCGAATGTCGAGGGTTAATGAATATTCAATTTGTCATCGAGCAAGGTATCATTTATGTTCTTGAAATTAATCCAAGATCTTCAAGAACTGTCCCCGTTATTAGTAAAGTAACGAATGTGCCAATGGTTGAATGGGCGATTAAAGCTCAATTGCAGGAAAACTCATTAGAAACAACGGGTTTATTGGAAGAAACGCCTTATTATACGGTGAAGTTTCCGATCTTCTCAAATGGAAAGTTAAAAAATGTCGACCATGTGCTCGGACCTGAGATGAAGTCTACAGGAGAAGTCCTTGCAATAGCGAAAACATCGGAAGAAGCATTAAGAAAAGCGATTGTACCAATGTGGGATCCGAATAAGCTACCTTCTTCCATACTATGTTCAATTAGTGCAGAGCATAAAGAAGCTGCATGTGATGTACTAATGAAGCTTAAAGAAAAAGGTGTTGCACTATACGCAACCCCTGGAACAGCTGAATTGTTAAATGATAAAGGCATCTCATCAATTACGATTAAAAAAGATTTAGATGAAATTGAGGCGCTAATGAAAGAAGAGCTAAGCGCAGTTGTATCGATTCCGACAATCGGCAGGGAAAAAGAACGATCTGGGTTTCAAATGCGCGCACTCGCCACACGATATAAAATTCCATGTTTTACGCATCTTGACACGCTTCAGTTATTGGTCTTAGAAGGATCCAAGACATTTGAAGTCAACAGTCTAGAGCATTGGCACCAAATGAAAGAAACTCCAATTGGGCAGGAAGGATGATTGAATGATGCAGTCGGTAAAAACGGAAAATGAAATCGCAGAAGGAATGAAGGGGAAAGATTTTCTAACGATCGCTGAACTGAGCAGTGAGGAGATTCATTATCTTTTGCAAGAAGCTGAACAGTTGAAAAAGCTTCAAAAGGAAGGGATTCCTCATGAAGAATTAAAGGGAAAAGTGCTTGGGATGATCTTCGAAAAGTCATCAACAAGAACGCGTGTATCATTTGAAGTCGCGATGCTTCAGCTTGGCGGCAATGCGTTGTTTCTTAGTTCGAAAGACATCCAACTTGGAAGAGGTGAGACGGTTGAAGACACTGCTAATGTGCTAGCAGGGTACCTTGATGGGGTAATGATCCGAACGTTTGGCCATGAGACGATTGAACGCTTTGCGAAAGCTTCTTCCGTTCCTGTAATTAACGGCTTAACTGATACACATCATCCAGCACAAATTCTTGCTGATTTACTAACGATTATGGAGCATAAAGGTCATTTAAGTGGATTGAAAGCAGCTTATTTTGGAGATGGGAACAATGTGGCTCATTCACTGATCGAAGGGGCAGCGAAAGTGGGCATGAATTTCACGATCGCTTGTCCACCAGGGTATGAACCAGATGAAGCGATCGTAGCGAAAGCGAATGAAGTAGCGAAAACAAATGGTTCGCTCATTGAAGTAATCGCTGATCCCCTTGCAGCTGCTAAGGATGCGGATGTTCTAATTACGGATGTTTGGGCAAGTATGGGGCAGGAAGACGAGCAAGCTGAACGCGAGGGCATTTTCGAACCTTATCAGGTGAATGAAGCGTTATGTATAAATGCGGACGAAAACTACATCTTTATGCATTGCCTTCCAGCGCATAGAGGAGAAGAGGTTACAGCGGGTATTATCGACGGTCCTCATTCAGTTGTATATCAGGAAGCAGAAAATCGTCTTCACGCTCAAAAAGCACTTTTAAAACTTTTATTAAAAAGTTAAATTTTTTTCGTGCAATTTGAATAAATATACGTTATCATAGATATTAATACAAAGATAAGGAGTGGATGACATGGCAAAAGAGAAAATCATTCTTGCTTATTCCGGAGGTCTTGATACCTCCATTTCGATAAAATGGTTAGAAGAAAAATATGGATACGAGGTTATTGCGCTAGGACTTGACGTAGGTGAAGGGAAAGATCTAGAGACGATCAAGGAAAAGGCGCTGAACGTGGGTGCCTCAAAAGCTTATATGATTGAAGCGAAAGAACTACTTGCTGAGAATTATCTTTTACCAGCATTAAAAGCAAATGCATTATACGAAGGGAAATACCCGCTATCCTCAGCACTGTCACGTCCCCTCATTTCAAAGCTTCTCGTTGAAGCGGCTGAACGTGAAGGAGCTACGGCAGTGGCACACGGATGTACAGGAAAAGGAAATGATCAGGTTCGCTTTGAAGTATCAATTCAAGCGTTGAATCCGGACTTGAAAGTGATCGCTCCTGTTCGTGAATGGGGAATGACGCGTGATGAACAGATTGCTTACGCACAAGAAAAAGGTATTCCGGTTCCAGTTAAACTTGATAACCCATTTTCAATTGATGCCAACATTTGGGGTCGTGCATGTGAAGCTGGTGTTCTTGAAGATCCGTGGGCTGAGGCACCTGAAGCCGCATTCGATTGGACAGCACCAATTCACCTAACACCTGATGAGCCGGAATACATTGAAATTGATTTTGAAGAAGGCTGCCCAACAGCACTTAATGGCCAAAAAATGGGGCTAGTTGATCTTATTGAGAAGTTAAATGAAATCGGCGGCGTCCACGGGATTGGACGTATTGATCATATTGAAAATCGTCTTGTTGGGATTAAATCAAGAGAAGTATATGAAAATCCAGGCGCGCTCATTTTGATTAACGCTCATAAAGAATTAGAATTTTTAACCCATACTCGCGAAGTATCGCAGTTTAAAACGACGATTGATCAGCAACTTTCAAAACTGATCTATGATGGTTTATGGTATTCACCACTTCGTCAGGCGCTTGAAGGGTTCATTAACGAAACCCAGAAAGTAGTAAGTGGTAAGATTCGTCTTAGACTTCACAAAGGGTCAAACACAGTAGTTGGACGTCAATCAGAGAACTCTCTCTATAACGAACAACTTGCAACCTATCTTAAAGGTGATCTCTTTGATCATGATGCAGCAGTTGGATTCATTAAACTATGGGGATTACCTACAAAAGTGAATGCGGAAGTTCATAAGAAACAAAAAGTAACTCAATAAGGAGATGTTAGTGTGTCTAAGCTATGGGGTGGACGCTTTACGAAAGAAACGAATAAGCTTGTAGAAGAATACACAGCTTCGATCCAGTATGATAAAGAACTAGCAGAAGAAGATATCGAAGGCAGTCTGGCCCATGTTCAGATGCTAAGTGAATGCGGTGTGATTAGTCCCTCTGACATGGAAGAAATCAAGCGAGGGTTACACATTGTTCTTGAGAACATTCAGAATGGAACGTTTGAATATGACGTCTCTCAAGAAGACATTCATATGAATATTGAAAAAGCCCTCATTGATGAAATAGGACCTGTCGGTGGAAAGTTGCACACTGGAAGAAGCCGTAATGACCAGGTTGCAACAGATATGCATATGTACTTAATGAAAAAGGTTAACCTTTTTATTTCTCATATCGAAGAGGTTCAGCAGGCGATTCTAAGCCAGGCTGAATCTCATGTAGAAACTGTTTTACCAGGTTATACACATTTGCAGCGTGCTCAACCTGTATCATTTGCCCATCATATGCTCGCGTATTTCTGGATGTTTGAACGTGATAAGGAAAGATTTCAAGACAGCTTAAAGAGAACGAGTATGTTACCGCTTGGTGCAGGCGCACTAGCTGGAACAACCTTTCCGATTGATCGCCATCGCACGGCAGAACTGTTAGGTTTTGAGGCCGTTTATCCGAATAGCATGGATGCTGTAAGTGATCGTGATTTTATTGTCGAGTTTCTTTCAAATGCTTCCATGCTTATGATGCACATGTCCCGTTTGTCGGAAGAAATGGTGATCTGGAGCAGTCAGGAATTCCAATTTATCGAACTAGACGATTCTTTCTGTACGGGATCGAGTATTATGCCTCAGAAAAAAAATCCGGATGTTCCTGAACTTCTTCGTGCAAAAACAGGTCGAGTTTATGGGAATTTGTTTAGCTTGTTAACTGTTTTGAAGGGACTACCGCTTGCTTATAACAAAGACATGCAGGAAGACAAGGAAGGCATGTTTGATACAGCTAAGACGCTTGATGGCGCTCTTCAACTTTTGGCGCCGATGATTGAAACAATGACAGTACAGACAGAAAATATGAAGCAAGCCGTTAATGAAGATTATTCTAATGCAACCGATATTGCGGATTACCTTGTGAATAAAGGAATGACGTTCCGTGAGTCACACGAAGTCATTGGAAAAATTGTTCTTTACGGTATCGAGAGAAAGAAATTTTTACTTGATCTTACAATGGAAGAATTTAAATCATTTACGCCATTATTTGAAGAAGATGTTTTTGAAGTGCTTAAGCCTGCTAATGTGATGAACGCAAGAAAAAGCTATGGAGGTACGTCGCCAGAGCAAATCGCAATTCAGATTCGTTTAGCCCATGATCATTTAAATGTAAAAGAAAACGCATAAAGGGCCCTATCCGATAGGATAAGACCCTCATGAAGAAGGAAGTTATTAGCGTTTGCTAAACAAGCGATGGGGTAGAACGGTATTTGTCTTTTGGAGACACCTCTTTCTAATGAAAGTTGTTAGAGCCTTGTTTTACCAACTGAGTAGTTCAACGCGACCATCTCCTTAAAAGCTTCCGTTTTCCTTATGCACTTTTGTTCTTCCCTCTTCACTAGTTATAATGGCCACTTTCATCTCTTTCTATACCTACCCTTTTCTTTTTTTTTCGGATACTTTGTTTCTGAAAATGGGAGAATAGGAAGAGATGAAAGGAGGGGTAAGATGGGCCGAGGAAAGGCATTCGATCATAAGAAAAAAGGAATGGAACGAGAACGACCTAAAACAGCGGATCAAACAAAGTTCCCTCATGAAGCATCAACAGGGCATAAAACAATCCGTAATGAAGACCGTGAAGAATAATGAAGCTTCCTGCACTGGCAGGGAGCTTTTTACATTCCATTAAGAAACGAAGCTTGCTTTCTTGAGGTTCATTTCCAACTCAAGTAAAATTAAACATAGATGATTGAAAAGGGGACTTTTAAATGGATTCAGTTGGTCTTGTACTAGAAGGCGGAGGGATGAGAGGCGTTTACACTGCCGGAGTTTTAGAGTATATGATGGAGCATAATTTATATTTTCCATACGTAATTGGCGTTTCTGCTGGTGCTTGCAATGCTGCGTCATACTTATCAAGACAAAATGGAAGAAATCGAACAGTGCTCATTGATTATGTTAATCACCCTGAGTACATCTCTTACAAAAATTTAATTCGTAAGAAACAACTTTTTGGTATGGATTTAATCTTCGATGAAATTCCTTCCATGCATGTACCTTTTGACTTTAATACGTTTCAAAATGCAACGGAGCAATTTGTTATAGGCACCACAGATATTACTACAGGGAAACCGTATTACTTTAATAAAAATGATGATGGTGAACAAATTCTTTCGATTTTAAGAGCATCGAGCTCACTACCTTTTATGGCGCCACCCGTTCAAATTAATGATCGTTTTCACCTGGATGGAGGAATTACCGATCCGATTCCTGTTAAGAAATCGGAAGCTGATGGGAATAAGAGTCATGTTGTCGTTTTAACGCGTAATGAAGGATATCGCAAGCAGAAATCAAAATTATCTTGGATGATTCAACGCCTTTATCGGAAAAATCCTGCGTTGGCAAAAGCCATTACAACACGATATGTTCATTACAATCAAACTCTTGATCATATAGAAGCAAATCGGGACAATTATTTTATCATTCAGCCTTCGACGCCTCTTGAAGTAGCACGAATAGAAAAATCTCAGCTTCGCCTTACGACTTTATACAATCAAGGATATGAAGAAATGAAAAGGCATCATAAAGAGCTAGAAAATTGGCTTGAAAAGAGGGCACAAACGAAAGAAACTGTTTGAATGTGTGATCATATGTTTAAGAATACAGCAAACTTGGGAAGAGTTCTCCAACACTATGTAGGAGGTCTTTCAAGTGAAAAGCTATCAACTATACATTAACGGTGAATTTACGAACAGTCATTCAGAAGAAATGCTTGATGTCATTAATCCGGCAACAGAAGAAGTGATCTCAAGAATTCCGAAAAGTAATGAGAACGATGTGCAGCGTGCAATTGAAGCCGCTAAAGCTTCCCAAAGAGAATGGGAAAAGAAGCCTTCCATTGAACGAGCTGAATACTTATATAAATTAGCCGATAAAGTAGAAGAGAAAAAAGAGACGTTTATTAACATGTTAACAGAAGAAAATGGTAAAACGGTAGATGCTTCAAAGGCAGAAGTGGAATTAACAATTGATTATTTCCGCTATATGGCAGGTTGGGCAAGACGATACGAAGGGGAAGTACTTCCAAGTGATCGTCCAAATGAAAATATACTTGTTTTCAAAAAACCGATTGGAATCGTTGGTGGCATCGTACCTTGGAATTTCCCAATGTTTATCTTTGCTCGGAAGGTAGCGCCAGCGTTTGTCACAGGCTGCCCGATTATCATTAAGCCAAGTCAATATACGCCAAATACAGCATGTGAGCTAGCCAACATTATCCATGAAATTGGCGTTCCTAAAGGAGTCTTTAGTTTAGTTACTGGTAAAGGTTCAGATATTGGTACGCCACTTGCATCTTCACCAGATGTGCAAATGATTAGTTTAACAGGAAGTTATCCGGCAGGTTCAAAAGTGATGGAAGCGGCTGCGCAAAACATTACCAAAGTGAATCTCGAGCTTGGTGGTAAAGCGCCTGCTATTGTAACGAAACATGCAAATGTGGACCTAGCCGTTGAGAAAATTACAACATCTCGTATAACTAACAATGGTCAGGCTTGTACAAACGCAGAACGTGTCTATGTGCATGAAGATGTAGCCGAAGAATTTATTTCAAAGATAACAGAATCGTTTAAGAACACAAAAGTAGGGGACTCATTAAACGAAGATGGATGTGACATTGGTCCACTCGCAAACAAACAGCAAATTGACTCTGTTGAAGAAATGGTCAACAATGCCGTAAAAGCTGGTGCTGTTGTAAAAACAGGAGGGAAGCGTGTAGACCGAGACAAAGGCTTTTTCTTTGAACCAACTGTATTGACTGATGTGTCACAAGAGATGAATGTCATTCAAGAAGAAATTTTCGGACCTGTTTTACCAATTGTTATTTATAGTGATTTTGATAAAGTTTTAGAAATGGCGAACGACACTCATTATGGACTTTCTTCATCAATTTTTAGTGATAACATGCACGAAGTGATGAAAGCATCAAACGTCCTTCGATATGGTGAAACGTATGTGAATCGTGAGAACTTTGAAGCGGTTCAAGGATTCCATGCCGGTATGGGACAATCAGGTATCGGTGGTGCAGATGGTAAACATGGTCTTAATGAATATCTTAAGACTCATGTCATTTATATGGAGTACGATCAAGATATCAAATAAAAAAACCGGGCTTATGCCCGGTTTTCTAATGTTTGAAGAATGATGAAGGTAGAGCGTATAATAGAAAGGTAGAACCATATTAAGAAGAGGAAAAGAGGGAGAATATGTTTGATTCTCGTATTATAGAGTTTGCTGAGAAGTTAGTCCAGTACTCAACTAAAGTTCAGGAGGGTGAACATGTCTTAATTGAAGCATTCGATGTAGATAGTTCGCTTGTTCGCAGCATTGTAAAAGAGGTACATAAAGCAGGTGGCTTTCCACATGTCAATTTAAGAGATAATCAAGTTCTTCGTGAACTATTAATGAATGCGACAGAAGAACAAATCACGGAATGGGCTGAAATCGATTTAAATCAAATGAAAAAAATGGATGCGTATATTGGCATTCGCGGCTCAGAAAACATTAATGAATTATCAGATGTACCTGAAGCTAAAATGGCATTATATAATCAAATTTATAAAACAAAAGTCCATAGTAATCAACGGGTGAAACACACAAAATGGGTAGTGATGAGGTATCCGAACGCATCTATGGCACAGCTGTCTGGCATGAGTACAGAAGCTTTTGAGGACTTCTACTTCAACGTTTGTACGATGGATTATGCAAAGATGAGTGAAGCGATGGATGCCCTTGTGGATCGTATGAACAGTGCTGATGAGGTACGAATTGTGTCTCCTGATACTAACTTAAGTTTTTCTATTAAAGATATCCCAGCTGTAAAATGTGCGGGAGAACTGAATATACCTGATGGAGAAGTATTTACAGCACCGGTCAAAGAGAGTGTGAATGGCGTGATTACATATAACACTCCTTCTCCTTATAATGGATTTGTGTTTGAAAATGTTCAGCTTACATTTGAAAATGGTAAAGTGATTGATGCTGTGGCAAATGATACAGAACGACTCAATCAAATACTTAATACTGACGAAGGTGCACGATATATTGGGGAGTTTGCAATTGGTGTCAACCCTTTCATTCGTGAGCCAATGAAAGACATCTTATTTGATGAAAAAATTGATGGGTCATTCCACTTCACTCCTGGACAAGCATATGATGAAGCGCCAAACGGCAATGATTCTTCCGTTCATTGGGATCTGGTCTTAATTCAACGACCTGAATATGGTGGGGGAGAAATCTGGTTTGATGACGAGTTGATTCGCAAAGACGGGAAGTTTGTACCTGAAGCTCTTCAAGTGTTAAACCCTGAAAATCTCAAATAAAGATGAGAAACGCATCCACTGGATGCGTTTTTTTCGTACAGATGACCAATCACATTTTCATTTCTTTGAATATAAATAAAGAAAACTACTTAAGACAGGAAGTGCCTTCCAATGGAAATACATTGTGATGGATGTACGAAGGAGATGAGAGACTGGGAAACCATTCATATGGTAAAGTTCGATAAATGGTATGTTGGTCATTTCAACTGTTTATTGAATTTGAAAAAAAAATTAAATCTCAATAGACCGATTAAGTGGGATAAATTAGAAGGTAAAAAGGATAATCAGAAGGATTCGGATGGGAAAACAGCAAATTAGATCGAGTGGCAAGAAAAGACGCTATCTAAACGTAGCGTCTTTTCTTGTGTTTCCGATATCTCACGCGACTGTTACTTATTCGCCGTTTTCCATGTAGGTATAGCTAGTTATGCATACATTCAAAATCGGTGTGGTTTTATTTATGTAACCAGGGAGCGCTCAGAAAAAGGAAAATGTCTTTAAATGTTTAATTTATTTAATGTGAGGGTAAAATTTCATGTTCAAACATTATTCAGATTTTGGGGAGGAACTTATGACACAACAATCGATTCATTTAACTGATCTACGAGAACAATTGCTTCATTCTTTTGAGGCAACAAGAGAAATGACCAACACTTTAGTGGAACCGCTGGAAACGGAGGATTTTACAATTCAATCGATTCCAGATGTAAGTCCTCCCAAATGGCATATGGCCCACACAACGTGGTTTTTTGAAACCTTTATTTTGAAAGAGTACCAAGAAGGATACAAGTCGTTTCACGAAGAATTCGAATACTTATTCAACTCTTATTATGAAAGTGTCGGAAGCTATTTCCCGCGCCATGCACGAGGTTTGCTAAGCAGACCAAGTATCGATAAAGTTAGAAGGTATCGCTCTGATATCGATAAAGAAATGATTGCTCTTATACAAGAAATTGACGAAAGTAAACTTCAGTCAGTTGCTGAGTTAGTAGAAATCGGATTGAATCACGAGCAACAGCATCAAGAGCTTTTAATGACAGATATTAAATATAACTTTTCCGTAAATCCTTTATACCCTGTATACCGCTCTCTTGAAGGCAACTCTACAGCAAAAGCGACACCACTAGAGTGGGTGACATTCGAAGGTGGACTTATTGAAACGGGTATGAATGAAGCGGATGGCTTTTCCTTTGATAATGAACGTCCAGTACATAAGGTATGGCTTGAACCATTTAAGTTAGCGACGAGAACGGTGACGAATGGAGAATACATGGAATTTATCAATGCTGGAGGGTATGAACAGGCGATCTACTGGTTGTCTGACGGTTGGGCAACTGTAAGGAAAGAAAATTGGACAGCGCCTTTGCATTGGGTCAAAAAAGATGGTGAGTGGTATGCGTTTACCCTTCACGGACTAGTCCCGATTAATAAAGAAGAGCCCGTTACACATATTAGCTATTACGAAGCTGAAGCATATGCAAGCTTTGTAGGAAAGCGTCTACCTTCAGAAGCTGAATGGGAAGTTGCAGTGAGGGATCAGCCGATTGCTGGTAATTTTGTTGAAGATGGCAACTATCATCCGGTTGCAACAATGAAAGAAGAAGAAGGTCAAATTAAAAAAGCATATGGAGATGTGTGGGAATGGACGAAAAGTCCTTATATGCCTTACCCGGGTAACAAACCTCTTGACGGAGCATTAGGGGAATATAATGCTAAATTTATGAGCAGCCAAATGATTTTACGTGGAGGGTCATGTGTCACTTCGCAATCTCATATCCGTCCAACGTATCGTAATTTCTTTGGTCCTGAGAAACGCTGGCAGTTTACTGGGATTCGACTTGCAGAGGACGGGGAATAATAAGGAGTCCTAGCCTCAAGTATTGAAATATTGAATATGACAAGCTTTGACTTCTTTAGCTGATAAGGCTTGTGATCAAAATGACGTTATTTTCCTTACAGACATGAAAAGATTATTTCGATATAATGGTCTCTGAATAGAAAGATAGAAGGAGCGATAATTGTGAAAAAAATCGAAACGGCTGAATCTTATCAGTCCTTTATTAATGATGAAAAAGTATCCATCCTAAAATACGAAGCAAATTGGTGTCCAGATTGCAAACGACTTGACTTTTTTATCGATGATATTATAAATAATCACCAAGATAAAGCCTGGGCTCAAATTGATATAGAACAGTTTCCTGAAATTACAGAGGAAAATGATGTGATGGGAATTCCGAGTTTGCTTGTCTATCAAGATGGAAAAAAGATTGGTCACTTGCATAGTGCCAATACTAAAAACCCAGATCAGGTAAAAGAGTATTTAAGTCAATTTTAATAAAGAAAGAAGATTGCACAGGCAATCTTCTTTTATTTGGTTAGGACATATTGAACTGTGCCATCAATTAATGAATGAACATAGGCTATGGAGTAACCAATACTGAGATAAATCGAAAGCGTTTCGCTACATGAAGGGTGAAAAGGTTCCAATGGTGCATGAAGACTTGTGTGCAAGGCGATTGTTTTGTTTGAAAATGGAGAACATTGAAGGAGTATGACATGAGTACCGCTCCATGGAGTTCCAATCTGGTTTCTACTCATCGTATTCCTCCTTTATCAAATTTAAAATTTTTCAAACGACACATGCTCATTTTATTGATTTAGTAATAAATAGAAAGATGTTGTTGAAATGACATTATTTTAAAAATATTTTGAATTTAAGTGTCGTAACTGATATATTAGTAGCATATACTGGCAAACTTCACTAAAATATTTGTAGAATTTTTGAAAACTTGTATAATTTCTAGGATAATGGTCGGTGCAAGTCATTTTTTAATTCTCCAGATAAGGGCAAACCATTCTAAAGGATGGGACGCAAAGACACAGGTCTACTGTTGGTTTACCAACTATGACGGCTGGTCCTCCTGGAATACCCGCTAAGGAGGAGAAAAGAATGGCCATGACAGAGATTAAGCCTAAGAAAGTACTGGATCATGAATGGGTTATTCTTATGAGGGCTGCCCAGAAAATTGGACTACAGAAAGAAGAGGTAAGGTCATTCTTGAGACAAGAAAAAGAACCGACATCTACGAATGTACATAAAGGATGAACGGCCGACGGGTCGTTCTTTTTCTGGGTTAATCCTTGACTTTAGGAGAACTTTTTTTGTATCATATGACATATCAATCTCATACATAACCATACTAACTATGAAAGACAAATAGTAATCAGATAATCCTTAGTTAAGCGATTCGGGGATGGTGCGAGCCCGAATAAGGTCTGATGAAACGGCAGTCTGGAGTTAAACGTTCTGAAAGTGGATGCATAGCATGCATCAACTAGGGTGGAACCGCGGGTGCATAAGCTCTCGTCCCTGGACAGTTATTGTCCATGGAGCGGGAGCTTTTTATATTGATTGAAAAAAGGAGAGAAAAACATGACAATTTCAATGGATCAGATCGTATCTGTATCAAAGCACAGAGGATTTATTTTTCCAGGGTCTGATATTTATGGAGGACTCGCAAATACGTGGGACTATGGTCCACTTGGTGTAGAATTAAAAAACAATATTAAAGGAGCATGGTGGAAGAAGTTTGTACAAGAATCTCCCTATAATAGCGGTTTAGATGCAGCAATTTTGATGAATCCAAAAACATGGGAGGCTTCAGGCCATCTAGGAAACTTTAATGATCCTTTAATTGATTGCAAAAGCTGTAAAACACGCCATCGCGCAGACAAATTAATTGAAGATGCACTATCCACAGAAGAAGACGAAATGATTGCTGACGGTCTTTCTTTTGAAGAAATGGAACGACTTATTAAAAACAACAACATTACTTGTCCTGAATGTGGAAGTGAAGATTTCACGGAAATTCGTCAATTTGATCTGATGTTCAAAACACACCAGGGCGTAACGAAATCAAGCACAAGTGAAATTTATCTTCGTCCCGAAACAGCGCAAGGCATTTTCGTTAACTTTAAAAATGTGCAACGTTCAATGCGTAAAAAGGTACCTTTCGGAATTGCACAAATCGGAAAAAGCTTCCGAAACGAAATTACACCAGGTAACTTTACGTTCCGTACTCGTGAATTTGAACAAATGGAGCTTGAATTTTTCTGTAAACCTGGTGATGAACTTGAGTGGCATGACTATTGGAAAGAGTACTGCAAAAATTGGTTGCTTAATCTTGGGGTAAGTGGAGACAGCATTCGGTTACGTGAGCATGCAGAAGATGAGCTTTCCCATTATAGTAATGCAACAACGGATATTGAGTACAAATTCCCGTTTGGTTGGGGCGAGCTGTGGGGTGTTGCTTCAAGAACAGATTATGACCTTAAGCAACACATGGAACACTCGAATGAAGATTTTACTTATCATGATCAGCAAACGGGTGAAAAATATGTACCCTATTGTATCGAACCTTCACTCGGTGCAGACCGCGTAACGCTTGCTTTCTTAATTGAAGCATATGAAGAACAAGAGCTTGAAGATGGGTCTTCAAGAAGCGTAATGCACTTCCATCCAGCGATTGCGCCATTTAAGGCAGCTGTCTTCCCACTTTCTAAAAAACTTTCCGAGGAAGCGCGCGCTGTACACGCAGAACTATCTAAATATTTCATGGTTGATTATGACGAAGCTGGTTCAATCGGTAAACGTTACCGTCGTCATGATGAAATCGGTACGCCATACGCGATTACATTTGATTTTGACTCTGTGGAAGATCAGCAAGTTACGATCCGTGACCGTGATACAATGGAACAGAAAAGAATGCCAATTTCAGAATTGAAAAGCTTTCTTGAAGAAAAAACACAATTCTAAATGATGAAAGCCGCTCATGTGCGAGCGGCTTTTCTTTACTAATAAGGAGAGTGAACGCAAGGTGAGAATTCTATGGGATTTCGATGGAACATTATTTGATACATACCCAGCATTTACAAGAGTAATGAAGGAGTTGGTTTCTTCTGAAGTAACAGAAGAAGAGATATTGAAGGAATTGAAAGTTTCTTTTCGCCATGCAACAGAGGTGTTTCAATTATCAGAGGAACAAATCAAAATTTTTCGCGAAAAAGACAATGCCCTATCACCTAATGACAAACCTCCTTTCCCGGGATTAAAAACCATTCTTGAAAAAGCAGATCTAAATGTGATTATGACTCACAAACCACGCGCTGAAGTTATCGAAATATTGAAACATTTTGATATGGAACATTATTTTGCTGATCTTGTAGCAGGTGACGATGGTTTTCCACGAAAGCCCGATCCAGCTTCGTACCACCATTTAAATGATCACTATTCTCTTGATCTTGCAGTAGGAGATCGTCTCCTGGATATTCTTCCAGCAAAAGAAGTTGGAATGAAAACATGCCTATTTCAGAATGCTTCTCCAGGAGCAGATATTTATGTCACGAATTATGAAGACTTATTTGAAAAGCTTTGGCCTAATCATTAATAATATCCAATCAGTTGATCCCCTTTGTGTTCATATGTGATAATACACATATGAACACAAAGGGGATGTTTTGATGGATAAAAAACTTCGGTTTATTTTAATCACATTTTTGCTAGGTGTTTTTTTAGGTGCTCTTGACTCCGGTATCGTATCTCCTGCTTTGACGACGCTGATAGAAGATCTTGGTATTGATTTGAAATGGACAGTATGGGTAGTAACGATCTATACGCTTGTCTATGCTGTAAGTATGCCGATCGTAGGAAAGCTTGCTGATCTATTTGGGAGAAAGCGAATTTTTCTAACGGGCATTACATTATTTGCGATCGGTTCCGTTATCGCTGGATTTAGTCAATCTCTTCCTTTTCTATTAGTCGGTCGTGCCATACAAGCTCTCGGTGGTGGTGGAATCATTCCCATCGCAAATGCCGTCATAGGAAGCAGTTTTCCGAAAGAGAAACGTGGCATGGCACTGGGGTTTGTTGGAGCTATGTTTGGAATAGCTACCATACTCGGACCGAATGTAGGGGGGTTTTTCGTTGCTCAGTTTAGTTGGAGATGGATTTTCTTTATCAATATTCCAATTGCGCTCATCATTCTTGCCATGGGTTTAAAACTTCCCGATGATCGAATGGAGGGGAGTAAGCCTTCGCTTGATTGGGGTGGAGCGGCACTACTATCACTCGTTATTGTAAGTCTTTTGCTGGGACTAACGAATCTAGATACGAATGAATTTATTCAATCCATTCAGTCATTGACAGTCTGGCCACTATTGCTAATTAGTATTGCTTTCATCTATCCACTTATTCGAGTCGAAAAATCTTCGAAAGATCCTATCATTAAATTAAGTTACTTTAAAGATCGCAACATTGTGTTAGCGCTGTTGATCTCAACAGTTACTGGTATTGGTATCATTAGTATGATTTTTGTTCCTTCATTCTCGGAAATTATCTTATCTTTATCTAGAGGTCAAGGTGGTTATGTTATGACAATATTAGCGGTAGCCTCTGGTTTTGCTGCACCTATTGGTGGGGTGCTTCTCGATAAATGGGGAGCCAAGCAAGTTGTCCTCCTAGGATTTTCGTTAAGTCTTCTTGGTTCTCTTTTCTTTGTTTATCTAGCAGATGGGTGGATTACGTTATCCCTTGGCATGATTTTATCTGGTATAGGAATTGGCTTCACGATGGGGACGCCGCTAAATTACATTATTCTTGAGTTAACGCCTGATCGAGAAGCTGGTGCTGCTCTATCACTTGTTAGTTTGTTTCGTTCGGTGGGCACATCACTTGGCCCGGTTATTCTTGCGGGTTTTATTGCTACTGCAGGTGCGACAACTTTCAGTGGAAGTAAAATGACTGATGCGATTAGGGATATGATTTTATCGGGGTATCAACACATGTACCTTGCAGCCTCCGTTATTTTCTTAATCGGCCTTATACTTGGAGTCTTCTTGAAAATGCCTGCTAAAGAATCTGAAGTTCATCGATCGAACTAGGTCGGGATTCAGTTCGATCATTAAAATAGTCACCAAAAAAACCAGAATCGAGAACTATCTGCTCGATTCTGGTTTTTTTATTGACCAAATCTGTTAAGAACCTCGTAAAAGTGGGTAAGAAATTCAAAAAACTTTCTTTCAGAAGGAGCTAGTTCTCTTCCTTGTGGAATGATGACACCAACCGTTCTTGTGACATTTGGTTCTGATAACTCGATTTTCACTGTCTCACCAGGCAACTGTTCTGAAAGTGTAATTTCAGGTAAAAGACTTACTCCTAATCCTGCTGCGACCAGACCCTTAATCGTATCAATATCTTCCCCTTCGAATGCAATACGAGGTTTAAAACCAACCTGCTGACATGCTGATGTAACAAGATGATGCAGCGCGTATCCTGAGCGAAATAATACAAATGGGTCATTTTTTAATTGCCCAAGTCTAAGCATGGGGTAATCCGCTAATTCGTGCGAGATCGGGAGAAGAGCAAGGAGTTTTTCTGTAAAAAAGATGTGTCCTTCAACATCTGTCCGATCTTTCGGTACTGGAGACACAAATGCAATATCAATTTCCCCTTTGCTAACAGCATCCGTTAAGTCTTGCACAGATCCTTGCCTTAATTGAAAACCAACGCTTGGATGCTCTTTCCGAAATGCAGAAATAACCGTAGGTAACGTTTTTGCTGCTAAACTGTTCGGAAATCCAATCCGAATCGTCCCCGTATCCGGATTTAGAAATTCATAGACGGCTTGTCTTGCCCGTTCAATTTCTGAAATAGCCGTTTCAGCGTGATCCATAAATATTTGGCCAACCTGAGTTAACTTGACATTTCTTCCTTCGCGAATAAACAATTGTACGCCAAGCTCTGATTCAAGATTCGCGATTTGTCGACTAACAGCTGATTGTGCAACATGAAGAGATGTAGCTGCTGCTGTTACATGCTCTCGTTTTGCTACTTCCATAAAATAATATAGCTGCCTAAGTTCCATAAAAAAGAAATCTCCCTTTTGATTCATATCATTATTAGATTAATTATATCTAAATTATATATTGGAAGCATTGGTTAAAGCAATGTACAATAAGTGTAGAATATTTAAACAATTTCGACGTTATGGCGTTAAAGCGAGAAACCATAATGAATTGGGATAAGAGCGAGGAGTGGGAATATGGATAGAACAAACTTTCCAGAGAAACAGGGATTATATGATCCAATTCATGAGCATGACGCTTGTGGCATCGGACTAATCGCCAATATAAATAATGTACCTGCGCATGACATTATTGAAAAGGGAGTCTATATGCTACGCCAGCTAGATCACCGCGGAGGGCAGGGGAGCGATCCTGACACGGGTGACGGTGCGGGCATTATGCTACAGATTCCACACGAATTTTTCCGAAAGAATTCCGGGTTTAACCTTCCAAATAAAGGAGATTACGGTGTAGGAATGATGTTCCTACCGGTTGATAATCAGCTGAGACAGCGCGCAAAGCAAATTGTTGAAAAAGCAATCAAGGAAGCTGGTCAAGAGTTTATTGGCTGGAGAACCGTTCCTGTAGATGAAACAACAATTGGAGAAGCTGCATGTATTGCTCAGCCTGTCATTCGACAGGTCTTTATTAAGAAAAGCGATATTTCTGCTGAAGAATTTGAACGTAAATTATACGTCATTCGTAAAAAAGCCGAAAAACAAGTTTCTCAAGATTCTCAGCTATCGAAAACGAAGTACTACGCCGCAAGTTTCTCAAAAGATACAATTGTATATAAAGGAATGCTCACACCAGAACAACTTGATCAATTTTATTTGGATTTAAAAGATCCAACTTTTAAATCTGCTTTTTCGATGGTGCATTCACGCTTTAGTACAAATACTTTCCCGAGTTGGGATCGGGCGCATCCAAACCGTTACCTTATTCATAATGGGGAAATTAATACCCTACGAGGAAATGTAAACTGGATGAGAGCAAGAGAAGGCGCTCTTCAATCAGAGGTTTTTGGTGATGATATGAAAGATATTGCTCCAATCGTACGACCAAATGGAAGTGACTCTTCATCACTAGATAACTGTCTCGAATTTTTGAATCTTTCTGGCCGATCACTACCACATGCGGCTATGATGATGATTCCTGAACCGTGGGATCGTGATGCAACAATGCTTGATCCTAAAAAAGCTTTCTACGAGTATCATAGTACGTTAATGGAACCATGGGATGGACCAACTGCAATCGCATTTACGAACGGTCGCCAAATTGGGGCGATGCTAGACCGAAATGGACTGCGTCCTGCACGCTACGTGATCACAAACGATAATACGTTTATTCTTTCATCCGAAGTTGGTGTCATTGAAATCGATGAAGAGGAAATAGCCGAAAAAGGTCGTTTAAGCCCTGGCAAAATGCTTCTTTTAGATCTTGAAGAAAAGCGACTTGTATATGATGAAGAGATTAAAACACAAATCGCAACAGACAAACCGTACCGCAAATGGTTAGATGAAAATCTTATGAGCTTGTCGCCTGAAGCAAGTAAAACAAGAGAAATTAATGAGAAAGAGCTCATTAAAACCCAAAGAGCATTCGGTTACACATATGAAGAGTTAACGAAGAATATTGCTCCAATGGTAACTGAAAAGAAAGATCCAATCGGCTCAATGGGCAACGATGTCCCGCTTGCTGTTCTTTCTGAGCGGCCGCAGCTATTGTTTAACTACTTTAAGCAACTGTTTGCTCAAGTTACGAATCCACCGATCGATTCCATTCGTGAAGAATCGGTTACTTCAACAATGACGCTGCTTGGACCAGAGGGCAACTTGCTTGAAACGGATCCAGGAAGTGCTAGAAGAATTCGACTTGAAACACCGATTCTTACCGATAGTCGTTTTGAAGCGATTAAAGCATTAAATGAAGAGGATTTTCAACCTGAAACCTTAAGTTTGCTGTTTGATGCTGCTCGTGGGGAAACGGAAATGGAGCATGCATTACTTGCCTTATTCCGAAAAGCCGATCGTGCCATTAAAAACGGGAAAAGCATTCTTGTTCTTTCAGATTCAGGGGTTAACCGTGAAAAAGCAGCGATTCCATCATTACTTGCGTTAAGTGGACTTCATCATCATTTAATTAAAAGAGAAACGCGAACGAAAGTAAGTTTAATCGTTGAAACAGGTGAGGCTAGAGATGTTCATCAGTTTGCTATGCTCACTGGATATGGCGCTGACGCGATTTATCCTTATGCCGCTTACCATTCAATTGACCAGATGATTATGGACGGCACTATTGAAGGATTTACCTTTGATGAGGCGATTGAAAATTACATTGAGGCGGCCACAACTGGTATCGTTAAAGTGATGTCAAAAATGGGTATTTCGACGATCCAAAGCTACCGTGGAGCTCAAATTTTTGAAGCAATAGGTGTTAGCAATGAAGTGATCGATCGTTATTTTGCTGGTACCGCTTCACAAATTGACGGTATACCAATCGATATTATTGCAACAGAAACATTAATGAGACATCATTTTGCTTATCATGATTCCGAATATAGTGATTTAACGCTTGAAACGGGAAGTGAACTTCAGTGGCGGAATGGAGGAGAGCATCACTCTTTCAATCCAAAAACAATTCATACGCTACAACACGCTGCTAGAAGTAATAACTATGAACTATATAAAAAATTCTCTGGAATGGCGCTTGAGGAGAATTTAACTTATCTTAGACAGGCGATTGATTTTGGTTCAAAAGAAGCAATTTCAATTGACGAGGTTGAAAGTATTGAATCCATTACACGTCGGTTTAAGACAGGTGCAATGAGTTACGGCGCTCTAAGTGGTGAGGCTCACGAAGCGCTCGCGATCGCAATGAACCGCATTGGAGGAAGAAGCAATAGTGGTGAAGGTGGAGAAGATCCTTCTCGCTTTACGCCAGATGAAAATGGAGATCTTCGTCGAAGTGCGATTAAACAGGTAGCCTCAGGTCGCTTTGGTGTATCAAGCTATTACTTGAGCAATGCAGATGAAATACAAATTAAAATGGCACAAGGCGCTAAGCCTGGTGAGGGTGGTCAGCTACCTGGTAAGAAAGTATATCCTTGGATTGCCGAAGTTCGTGGATCGACGCCAGGAGTAGGGTTGATTTCACCACCACCTCATCATGATATTTATTCGATTGAGGATCTTGCCCAACTTATCCATGATTTGAAAAATGCAAATCCATCAGCACGAATCAATGTAAAGCTGGTTTCAAAAGCAGGCGTTGGAACGATTGCGGCAGGAGTAGCGAAAGGGCTGGCAGATGTTATTCTCATTAGTGGATACGAGGGCGGAACAGGAGCATCGCCAAGAACGAGTATTAAGCACGCTGGTCTTCCATGGGAACTAGGCTTAGCTGAAACGCATCAAACGCTCGTATTGAATGACCTTCGTGACCGCGTTGTTCTTGAAGCGGATGGAAAAATGATGACCGGTCGTGATGTTGTAATGGCGGCGATTCTTGGTGCTGAAGAATTCGGTTTTTCAACTGCACCACTTGTTGTTCTTGGATGTATTTTAATGAGAGCTTGTCATTTGGACACATGTCCAGTTGGTGTGGCAACTCAAAATCCTGAACTTCGTAAGAAATTTATGGGTAACCCAGATCATGTGGTTAATTATATGCAGTTTATTGCACAAGAAGTGCGAGAAATTATGGCTGAACTTGGCTTTAGAACAATTGAAGAAATGATTGGTCGGACCGATGTACTGAAAGTAAGTCGTCGTACAAAAGATCATTGGAAAGCAAGATATCTTGATCTTAAGCCGCTTCTTTATCAGCCGCATGTATCTGATGAAGTCGGTAGATTCAACCAGCGAAAGCAAGATCATAAACTAGATGCTGCACTAGATAATACGTCAATTATCCCTGCAGCACTTGGAGCGCTTGAAGAGCAAAAACCTTTTGAAGGCTCTTACGTTATTCGCAACACAAACCGCGTTGCTGGTGCACTATTAGGACATGAGATTACAAAGCGGTATGGTGCTGATGGACTACCAGAAGACATGATTCGCTTGCATTTTAAAGGCTCAGCTGGTCAAAGTTTCGGAGCATTCGTACCAAACGGGGTGACCATGCATTTAGAAGGCGATGCGAACGACTATGTTGGAAAAGGATTATCAGGCGGGAAGCTCATTATTCACCCTTCCGCTAAAGCAGGGTTTGCTAGAGACGAAAATACAATTGTAGGCAACGTTGCTTTTTATGGAGCAACTTCAGGTGAAGCATACATTAGTGGACTTGCAGGAGAACGTTTTGCCGTAAGAAACAGTGGCGCAAAAGCGGTTGTAGAAGGAATTGGCGACAATGGTTGTGAATACATGACCGGTGGCCGTGTCGTTGTCCTTGGCGAGACTGGAAAGAACTTTGCAGCCGGTATGTCTGGAGGAATTGCCTACGTTCTATCAGATGATCAAGAAACATTTAAGCGAAATGTGAATGCTGAAATGGTCCATATTGAATCGTTGAGCAACTATGAAGAGATTCTGGAAGTAAAGCATATGATTCAACAACATGCTTACTTCACTGATAGTCCAAAAGCCATTCGCTTTATTCAAAACTGGAATGAAGTTGTTCGGAAAATCGTGAAGATCATTCCAAAAGAATATAAACGAATCACAGAATCATTAGAAGAACTTAAAGAACAAGGCTATAAAGACGATGACGCAGCATACGAAGTGTTTCAACAGGCGAAGAACGGTCAAGTAAAGCCACGTCAAAGTGATCTGGAACCGGTATAAGGGGAGGTATTCGATTGGGTAAGCCAACAGGATTTTTAGACTATCCTAGAGAAAAAGCACGCGAAAGAGATCTATCAACAAGGTTAAAAGATTGGGGAGAATATCAACTTCCTCAATCTGAAGAAAGCCTGAAAACACAGGGGGCACGCTGCATGGATTGCGGCACGCCCTTCTGCCACTCAGGTATCGAATTAAATGGGAGTGCATCAGGTTGTCCACTCTATAACCTGATTCCAGAGTGGAACCATCTTGTTTATCAAGGTAAATGGAAAGATGCGCTAGATCGCCTACTTAAAACAAATAATTTCCCTGAATTCACTGGCAGGGTATGTCCAGCTCCATGCGAAGGTGCCTGCGTAGCAGCAATTCCTGATGATGCGGTTGCCATTAAAAGTATTGAAAAAGAAATTATTGATCGCGGGTTTGCTGAAGGATGGATGACACCTCAGCCTCCTAAAAATCGCACTGGGAAGAAGATTGCTATTGTAGGATCAGGTCCAGCAGGATTGGCAGCCGCTGATCAGCTAAATAAAGCAGGACATTCAGTCACCGTTTTTGAGCGTGACGATCGAATTGGTGGCTTATTAATGTATGGCATTCCTAACATGAAGCTAGATAAAGAGTTAGTTGAACGCCGTGTGAAACTACTTGCTGATGAGGGAGTAACGTTTGTTACAAACACTGAAATTGGTAAAGATGTGACGCAAGCGGAGCTTCGTGATGACCATGATGCAGTGATTCTTTGTACGGGAGCTCAAAAGCACCGTGACCTTCCAATTGAAGGACGCAAGCTTGGAGGAATTCATTATGCAATGAATTACTTAAAGCAGAATACAAAAAGTTTGCTTGATTCCGAGCTTCAAGATAAGAAGTATGTTTCGGCAGAAGGAAAAAATGTCATTGTAATTGGTGGTGGAGATACAGGGGCGGACTGTGTTGCTACAGCACTTCGACACGGATGCAAAAGTGTCCATCAATTTGGTAAACATCCGCAGCTTACAGCAGATCGAATGATTGATAACCCTTGGCCTGAATTTCCAAAGGTTTTTACACTTGATTATGCCTATGAAGAGGCACAAGCAGAGTATGGGGAAGACCCTCGCCAATATTCCATCATGACGAAAAAATTCGTTGGCGATGAAAATGGGCAAGTAAAAGAACTTCATACGGTGACGATTGAAAAGCATGTTGATAAAAGAGGGAATGTGTTCATGAAAGAGCTTCCTGGAACAGAACAAGTTTGGCCAGTAGAACTCGTCTTAATCGCAATTGGCTTTACTGGACCTGAGGAAGGTGTACTTGAACATTTTGAAGTCGAGCAAGACAACCGTAAACGAGCAAAGGCAGAATTTGAAGATTATCGTACAAATGTAGACGGAGTGTTTGCAGCAGGTGATGTTCGAAGAGGACAGAGCCTGATCGTATGGGCAATTAATGAAGGGCGAGGAGTAGCTCGTGAGACAGATCGTTACCTAATGAACAAAACAGTCATGCCTTAAAGATAAAAGCGAAAAGCACTCCAACAGCGGAGTGCTTTTCGCTTTGTTACGAAGAACGATCTTTCGTGTGGATGATGGCGAGCACAAGAGCGGAAAAGCTGACCATTAACGACAGGGCCTCAAATACGCTAAGCATCACATCACTCCTTTAAAAATAGAATGTCACTTTATGAGGTTGTCCTATACGCAAATAAACAAAGTATTTGACAGAAATTCAGGATTTTAATACACTTAATTAAAATATCTCGAATTAAATATATTTTAGGTTATCTAAATTAGATGATTAAGATAAGTCTAATGCGGGAACCTTCTAAATGGATGTAACAAAGAAAAGGAGACTTGTCACTTATGAAGCATACAACAGGCATACATCATATTACTGCTATCGTTGGAAATCCACAGGAAAATGTTGACTTTTATAGTGGGGTTCTTGGACTACGTCTTGTGAAAAAGACAGTAAACTTTGACGATCCAGGAACTTATCACCTTTATTTTGGAAACGAAGAAGGGGCACCGGGAACCATTATGACATTCTTCCCCTGGTCGAATGCACATAACGGAGTCATCGGCTCCGGGCAGGTAGGGGTAACAAGCTTTGTCGTTCCAACGGGCAGCTTATCATTCTGGAAGAAACGACTTGATAAATTTAGTGTAGAGAATGGTGAAATGATGCGTTTTGGTGAGAAAGTTCTTACCTTCGATGATCCTCATGGCTTGCATTTAGAATTAGTCGAAAGAGAAGAAGGTGAACCTAACACGTGGAGTTTTGGTGGAGTTAGTACAAAACATGCCATTAAAGGCTTTGCAGGCGCAACATTACTATCTGGCAAACCAGAATCAACCATGACGGTATTAGAGGAAGTGCTTGGTTTTATGCGCGTAGCGGAGGAAGAAGATTTTGTACGTTTTAAATCAAGCGATTCTATCGGAAATACGATAGATGTGAAGAAGACACCCCTATCTTCTGGAAGTATGGGATCAGGTACGGTTCACCATATCGCTTTTCGTGCGAATGATTTCAATGACCATGAAGAATGGAGAAATTTATTGGAAGAAAAAGAGTATGGTCCAACACCTGTTGTCGACCGTCAATATTTCAATGCGATCTATTTCAGAGAAGAGGGCGGGATACTGTTTGAGATTGCGACAGACCCTCCTGGATTTGCAAAGGATGAAGATCCTGATGAAATGGGTAAAAAGCTACTTTTACCTCCATGGCTTGAAGAAAAGCGTTCTCAGATTGAACGTGTCCTTGAACCTGCAAATGCAAGAGTTCTAGAAGGTGACAAATAATGAAGCATATTTTTAAGCAAGGTAAGAATGATCTTCCTGTTTTATTATTATTACATGGCACAGGAGGCACGGAGAATGATCTTCTTCCACTTGCAGAATTAATCGCACCAGAAAACTCAATTTTAAGTGTTAGAGGGAATGTATCAGAAAATGGTATGCCTCGATTTTTTAAACGATTAGCTGAAGGTGTCTTTGATGAAGAAGATTTAATTAAAAGAACGCACGAATTAAAGGCGTTTATTGATGATTCATCCGAAAAGTATGAGTTTGACCGTCATAATGTTATAGCGGTTGGGTACTCAAATGGTGCGAATATTGCTGGAAGTTTACTTTTCCATGAAGCTAACTCCCTTAGAGGTGCTATTCTTCATCACCCGATGGTTCCTTTGCGCAATCTGAAGTTACCAAACCTGACTGGAAAACCGATTTTTATAGGTGCGGGGGAAAATGATCCAATTTGTTCGCCTGAAGAAACAAAGGAGCTACATGATTTATTCTCACAAGCAGGGGCAGAGGTAACAGTTCATTGGGAAAAGGCAGGACATCAATTAACTCAATCAGAAGCAGAAAAAGCAGCTGAGTGGTATAAGAAGAACTTTTAGGACAGCAAAATAAATTAAATTGTTTTATCACGCAAGCGAGCATCACTTTCTAGAAAGTGATGCTCGCTTTTCATACAGATGTTCGTGTTGGGTTCCTATCTTTGAATCAAGTATAACTGATAGCTAGTTGTATAAATGACAGAAAGACGGTCCTGTTATTGCGTTAACAGGACCGCCTTTTCAGTTAAGTAGCTGATTGGTTTGTTTTCTTTTGATCACGATCAATGACAGCTGCCCCGATAATATCACCAAGTACATTCGAAGCTGTCCCAGCCATACCAATGATGACATCAACTCCCGCGATTAATGCGACAATCTCTAATGGAAGGTTAAACATCGTTAACACAGCTGATAATGTCACTAAGCCTGCAGCAGGTATTCCTGCCGTTCCAATGGAGAGAAGTGTACCAATAGCAACAATGGTCACATAGTCCATAACGGAGAAGTTTAACCCGGTGACGTTTGCAGCAAAAACGATGGAAACACCCATCCTTAATGCCCCACCATCTGAATTGAAGACGGCCCCAATTGGTAAAGAAAAGTTTACGACTCTTTCTGAGATGCCGGCTTTTTTAGCAGAGTCAATCGCGATTGGAAGCGAAGCGATACTACTCGAGGTGAAAAACGCTGTGAAGTACGCATCTTTCGTTTGAGAAAAGAAGTTTTTAATACTTAATTTCGCGTACTTTAAAAAAGAAGTATAAATCAATGCCCAGAGCAATAGAACACCTAAGTAAAAGACCCCTGTAAAAGCGAGTAAAGATTGAAAAGTTTGCCAGCCTTGATTTCCAAAGGATGTTGCACTAATGGCAAATATACCAATCGGTGCATATAGCAATATGCCTTTCAGTAACAAAAAGAATAAGTCATTTGCAGCAGAAAATAGCTTATGAAGTCTCTCGCCAGATTCGCGCAGGTCACTTTTCTCTGAATAGCGCATTTTCCCCATTGTTAATCCAATGATGACAGCTAGAAAGAGAATACCCATGAGTTGTCCTGAAGAAAAGGTTTCGAAAAGGTTATTTGGAACGATATTTAAGAGAACATCAGAAAACCCAGGAGTGTCAGGCTTTTCAACTTTCGTATCTGGAAGCGTTAGGCCAGACCCAGGACTAATCCATAAAGCGATGGTAACACCTATTAAGACAGCTGCTGCTGTTGTTAGTCCGTAATAGACTAGCAATTTACCCCCTAATTTACCAAGGTATTTTGGATTCATTTGATTGATTGCGAGCACAACTGTTAGAAAAATAACTGGAATGGCCACGAGGTTAAGCAAGTTAATCAGAATGGTGCCAAGCGGTTTTATGAAATCAATATCTGATCCGAAAAGAATTCCCGCTGCGATACCAAGGATAAAGCCAAGCGTCATTTTTAGTATGAATGAAGAATCTTTATACATATGCCACATTTTTTGCATTGTTCCACCTCTTATTTAATAGTGTTCTTAGTATAACAGTTACATCATGAATTGTTTAGAAATTGAATTTTCACTCACCGTATCTGATCATAAACAAATCTTATTTAATGATTTAAATTAAAGGGTATCGTAGCTATGATGAGAAGTCATTCTTCCTTTTGCTCAATTTATTGCTATAATTTCTAAACCCAAAGCTGCTCAAATCTTTTAGAACTACATGGTATACTTAGTCAGGAAGGAAATAGAAGGAGTCAAGAAGAATGATTTTTACAACTGCAGGTAGACCAACAGAAGCTCTCATAAATGAAGCGATTCAGTTAAGCCAATTATATAGTGGTGCATACATATCAAGGGAAAAACGATCCATTCAACAGATCATTAACCTCTATCATCAAACCGTTGTGGTGGTTGGCTACGAACGTTTATTTCTTTATAAAGATAATGCAGAAACGCCTATATTCTTTCATCCAAATTCAGCGATGTTTCGCTGTAAAGCCATTCTAAATGGGCAAGATGATGCGTTTATAAAGGCGAGTGGACTTTTCGAAGGAATGAGTTTGCTTGATTGTACAGCAGGACTTGGATCTGACAGCACTGTTGCAAGTTTAGTAGTGGGTAATAAAGGGCGAGTTCAAGCAATTGAGGGATCGGAGCACGTCATACTCTTGCAAGAAGGATTAAAAAAATGGCAAAGTAGTGATGAGAAGATCGATGCAGCGATGAGGCGTATTTCTATTATTCCTAAAAGATACGAAGAGGTTTTACCTCATTTAAAGAACAATGCGGTTGACGTCGTGTATTTTGACCCGATGTTTGAAGGTTCCATCTTAGCTTCTGACGGTGTACGTGGTATCAAACAGGTGGCTGTTTATGATGGACTATCAGAAATTATGGTGAAAGAAGCAAAACGGGTGGCTCGAAAACGAGTCATTTTAAAAGATTCATGGCAAAGTAGACGTTTTGCACAGTTTGGTTTTCATCAACAAATACGTAAAACATCAAAGTTTCACTATGGGATTCTTGAATGTAAGGAGTGATACAAATGTTACCAGACCATCTTGCATACCATTTAAAGATCCTGTTTATTGGTTTTAACCCTGGTCTACAATCTGAGGCAGAAGGGCATCATTATGCGAATCCGACGAATCGATTTTACGCCATTTTAAAAGAAGCGGGACTGACGGATCGACAGCTCTCACCAGACGAAGACCACAAGCTATTAGAATATGGGTACGGTCTTACAAATATCGTGGATCGTCCTACTAGAGGAGCGGCTGACTTAACTTCCGAAGATTATGCGATTGGACGGAAGCGGCTCCTTGAAAAAATCAGAATGTATCAGCCCCTAGTAAACTGTTATGTTGGTAAAGGAGTCTATCAAAAGTTTTCCGGTGTAAAAAAAGCTGATTGGGGATATCAACCGATTGATCAGGTGGAGGGGGTTCGTGACTTTGTTGCGCCCTCTACGAGCGGATTAGTTAGAATGACGCTTGAAGAATTAACTGAAATTTATCGTCATTTGCATGTAACAAAATAAAAAACATATCGTGTTAATGATCATAGGAAATAATTTTACTAAAACAGTAAATTAAAGTGATGCCTTTCCATTACGCTTCTCCAGTAACCATAAGCATTTATGCATAGTCATGCAAAAGAGCTTGGAGCAAAATGGCTATTTCCAAGCTCTTTTTATAATCCGATTTTAAGTGTGTTTATGTGTATTTATCGTTTGCTTTTTAAGTTTCAATTCGGCATATAAGGAACGAATGTGCTAGAAGCACTAACTATACTTCACTCTTCCTTACGGTGAAGATGTTTGTAAAAAGAATAGATTGAAGAGAAATCCAAATCACCATAACCATTAACCTTAGCCTCAGCATAAACTTCTTTCATCAAATTGGTTATTTTTAAAGCCGCGTTTTCCTCATAGGCAGATAGGGTGGCGAGGTGAAGATCTTTTTGCATGTTTTTTAGAGCAAATTCTTCTTCGTGATTTTGATTTTTTAACTTCTCCGCTTTCATTTGAAGAAAAGGAGCAGAAACTGGCATCCCGGGTAACGTATCTAATAAAAAATCTTTGGATAAGCCAAGTTGTTCCCCGAGAATCATACTTTCAGCAAAGGCTGCCATATTAGAAGCAAGCATCGTATTTACAACCATTTTAAAAGATGTACCTTGACTTACTGGACCCACGTGAATTGTTTTCTTGCCCATATATTGCAGAAGATGTTCAACTTGATCGATATCAGGTTTTTCACCACCTGCTAGAAAAACAAGTTCTCCTGTTTCTGCAGGTCCTTTTGAGCCTGCTACCGGGGCATCAACAAATCTTACTTCAACATTGTGAGCAAGTTGGTTGGCTTTCTTAGAAAACGATGGATTCACTTTACTTGAATCAATCCATAAAGCGTTATGCTTCATCGATTGAAGAAAACCATTTTCACTTAATGCGACTTCCTCTACTGCTTCTGGACCGGTCAACATGGTAAAAACGATATCTGCCTCTTTCACCGCATCGTGAGGCGATTCTTTATAGAAAGCTCCCTGGTTAATAAGAGATTCTACTTTATCTTTCGTGCGATTCCATATCGTTAAGTCAACCTCATTGTGAAGTAAGTTTGCAGCCATAGCGCTTCCCATAACACCCATACCGATAAACGTTACATTCATTCTCATGTCCTCCTTTTGTAAGACTTCATCTATTTCTTACAGATAAGTCTTTTATTTAAATGCCTCAAAATCCGATTAACTAAACATACCAAAAAACTTCGAGTAACATAATTTTTAGTGGTACAGATTCTGGCTCCAATCAAGAAAAGTAATCAGCTTTATTAAAAAAACGGTTACCACCAGGCAAGGTGGTAACCGTTTCAATATGCTATACAAACCGAAGCAATAATCGCTTCAGTAGTGGTGTTAAATAAGCAGGAATTTCATTTGCAGAAGGAATGACAAGGCTTTGTGTGCCATAGATATTTCGCATCGTATTTTTTTCTTTTTCCTGTGGTTCTCCGTTTGATAAAAAGACCCCGATCACTTCAAACCCTTTTTTTCTTGTTTGAATAACGGCCTCATGTGTGTCGATGATGCCATTTTCACTATAGTCGTATGCGGAAGGCTCTCCATCTGTAAAGACTAGAAGGATTTTATGTTTCTCATTACGGTCTGCCAATTCTTGAGCAGCTTTTCGAATGGCATAACCATCCCGATTGTCTTCTTCAGGCTCTAGCTGCATTATTTTAGCGCCTTCGTTTGGCTGAATGGATCGATTGTAATCTACGATTTGAAAAAGGGTATTCGGCTGTTCCTCATCATCGGCATCAAATGCATCCTCATAGAAACCGGTAATCGAATGCTTAATATTGAGTCCTCTTAATGTCTCGTGAAAGAGTGTAATACCTAGTCTTGTTTCTTCCATCTTATCGTACATTGAGGCAGAGCAATCGACGAGTAGAGAGAACGTTACATCCAGCTCGGTACTTGGGGCATTCTTTTTATAAAAGAGGCGTGGATTTTCGTCAGTCACTAACCTGAGTAGCTTTCGATTCAAACGACCAAAGTGGAGATCACTTCTTGGTGCAATTTGTTTTTGCTCAATCGTTTTTTGGATCGCAGAGCGAAGTGATTTTTCAGCATATTGAATTTCTGCTTTCGCAGTTCGATAATTTGATCGCTCTTCAGAAGTCGGTTTTTCAGCGTGACGAATGACTTCTTTTACGTTTCGGTTCGCTTCACCTAGAGGATCTTGTGAAGAAGCGACAGCTTTTGTATCACGGCTTTCAAGGATGGCCTCTTCATCAAATTGGCTTCCTTCTGATTGCTTCGAAGCACCTTGCACACTGACAAAGGCCTGGTCACCGGATTCTTCTTTTCGTTCGCCTTCCCCTATCAGATCTGATTTAGCGCCTTCTTCTAGGTCAAATTGAAGAAAATTGGAGCCTTCTTGCTCCTGCTCTTCATGCCACGTATTCATTTCCTCATCATACGTTTCTTTGTCTTCTTTATCGGACGTTTCCATTGTATCGTCACTTTTTAACTGACGAGCTTCTTCGTCTTCAACAACAGGGGAGGGGTTGGCTGATGTCCCATACATTGTTAAATATTCGGTACTCATATCAAAATGCTCCTGATTAAGCTCCTGGCAAAATGCGCTTGTAAGAGTGGCGACTTCTTTCGTTGAACTTGCTTTAGAAATCTCCATAATTAAATGCCGTAGATAGGGCTTATATTCTGCTAGATCATTTCCAAGAGCAACTGGTTTACCGATCGCTTGAAGGTTGATCGCACAAAACAAAGCATCTAGCAGCTGATGCTGGCGATTATGAACTTCGAGACGCGCCCGGAAACGTTTTTGAAATAGTGTTCTTCTTGTATCAAAACAAGCACTCATTCCAGGACGAATCGACTTGCAAATCTTCTCAAGTCTTATATCTTCTAATAACGCAAACAGCTGTTTACGGAAAAGAGGATGTGATTGTTTTTTTATAGAAGAGAGGTAATGTTCTACTTCATTAAAATTCGTATAGTGAACATTGCCAAGCGCTCGTAAGTAAACATCGCTTTTCATTCCATCAAATTGTGTGCCGTCAAAAATGTCATTCCAATAATGGCTGACCGTAATCAACTGCTCAGAAGGTCTATAATATGAGTGGAAAGCAAACTGGACTTCACTCTCCATGTCACTTAATGTTTCAGCGAGATCAGATAAACTTAAATGAAGAAAAGGATCCGTCTGATTCTCAGCAAAGTTTAAAAACTTCATTTACGCTTTCTCCTGATAACGTCCAAAAATCGTTTCCGCAATGTTTTCCACAGCTGCTTTTTCACGTTCATCTTCAAGTTTATCCGTAATCGCACGTTTAATCGCACGTCTCGCTTCCATAAACGTTGTTAGGTCACAAGCATCTAGAAGTGAACGAGGAGAGGCGGCTTCTTCTGAAATTTGACCATCTCTTACTTTGGATTGAAGGTCTGCAGATAGCGTCACGAACTGATCAAGCAGATTTGAGTCATCTAGAAGTGATTGTTCACTTAACATTTCTTTTAAAGCTTCTCCTTGCAAGTACGGAACTTCTATGACGATGAAGCGGTTTTTTAAGGCTTCATTTAAAGGTGCTGTGCCAATATATCCTTCATTAATTGCAGCAATAACACCAAAGTTTTCTTTTGCGCGAACCGTTTCACCCGTGAAAGGGTTTAGAACCATGCGACGATAGTCAAGGACGCCATTTAGAATAGGAAGGGTTTCTGCTTTCGCTGTATTGATTTCATCGATATATAATAGCTCGCCGTTTTTCATTGCATTTTCGACTGGCCCAGGAATGAATGTAATGTGCGCATTGTTTTGTTCGTCATAACTAAGCGTTTTGTACCCTAGAAGCGCTTCTGCATCAAGGTCAACGGAGCAGTTAATTGAGTACATGGGTTGGTTAAAGAAGTAGCTAATTAATTCGGCCAGTTTTGTTTTACCAGCTCCTGTAGGGCCTTTTAGTAAAACATTTTTCCCGAGAATCAACGCTGTCACCGCATCTTTAACAATTGACATATCTGGAGCTGTATATCCTTCTGAACCAATAAGGTAGTGATTGGAATTTGGATTAGCATCGCGTCGGTCTTCAATGCGATCCTGTATTTTATCTGGAATATCAAACGTTTCATATAATTGCATCTGTCATACCTCCGAGTTTCGAATTCACATCTATTCAAAAGTTAACTATAACGGAAAAAAACAGTCTGTGTCTAATGAAAGTCGTTCAAAAGTTAACGTCAATCATTTTACCGGGCGAGATAGATGAGCTATACTAGTTCTAGCATGTAGGCATAAGAAAGAAGGGGGCATAAGAATGAAGCCTATTCAAATCGAAAAAGTACAAGAAATTCTTGAAACATTTGAAAACAAAGAGTTGTATTTTCATCTAGAAACAACGAGTGGAGCCTATGCGGCACAAGATAAAGACAAGCTTGCAGTCGGAGCATACATAAGAAATGGTTCGATCAAATTCACCAACGTTAAAATGGCAGGTAGTGGACCGTTTCGCGTTGGGTTTAAATTAAATGAAGGCTGGATGTATGCTGAAGGATTAACGGATTATCAGTTGGATGATGGTCGGCTGTTAATGGCAGGCCATGATACAAGTGGTCGTTTAGCTGTTGCCGTTCAACTAAGCTATACACCATTCGATTAAGGAGGAAACGATTATGGAGAAACAAGTCCTCGTCATTTTCCCGCACCCGGATGATGAAGCTTTCGGAACTGCAGGGTTGATCACGAAATTTGTCAATCAAGGTGTGCCTGTTACTTACGCATGTGCAACACTAGGAGAAATGGGACGCAATATGGGTAATCCATTTTTTGCAACAAGAGAAACACTTCCAGAAGTACGTAAGAAGGAGTTGCAAGATGCTTGCAATGCAATGGGGGTCAAGGATCTTCGCATGCTAGGGTTTAGAGATAAAACGCTTGAGTTTGAAGATCCTGAACTGCTCGTCTCAACAATTGGAAAGCTTGTTGATGAATTAAAGCCCTCACTAATCATTACATTTTACCCGGAATACGGTATTCATCCTGATCATGATGCTTGTTCGGCTGCCGTCATAGAGACGTTAAAACGTATGCCTAAACAAGACCGTCCAACGGTTTACGCATTGCCAATTACCCCGGATCGTGAGGCTGTACTTGGCAAGCCAGATAAAGTATTTGATGTAACGGATGTTCTTGAAACAAAGATCAAAACGATCGAAGCTCACCGCTCCCAAACAGAGGCAATGGTGGCAAGACTTGAAGACGGCTCAATGGATCCTAACTCCGAAATGATGTCGTTCATTAAGCAAGAATCCTTCTGGATCTACCCGTTTGATGAATAAGATCTGAAGCGTTCATATCTATTCCGAACAGAACGTGATATAATTTGCACTATAATATGATAGATGGAGGAATACGACCTAAATGATTACAGTTACAGATGTCGGCTTACGATATGGTGATCGTAAGCTTTTTGAAGATGTTAATATTAAATTTACTCCGGGGAACTGCTATGGACTAATTGGTGCGAATGGTGCTGGTAAGTCAACGTTTCTTAAGATTTTATCAGGTGAAATTGAACCGCAAACAGGCGATGTTCATATGGGACCTGGTGAGCGTCTAGCCGTTCTTAAGCAGAACCATTTTGAATACGAAGAGTATGAAGTGCTTAACACGGTTATTATGGGGCACGCTCGACTTTATGAAGTGATGCAGGAGAAGAATGCGATCTACATGAAAGAGGATTTCTCTGATGAAGATGGTATGAAAGCTGCTGAGCTTGAAGGTGAATTTGCTGATCTTAACGGGTGGGAAGCTGAGTCTGATGCAGCGGTATTGTTGAAAGGTCTTGGGATTTCTGAAGACCTTCATTACAAGAAGCTCGCAGATCTTACTGGTTCTGAAAAAGTAAAAGTTCTTCTTGCACAGGCGCTATTTGGTTCGCCGGATATTCTTCTTCTGGATGAGCCTACGAACAACCTGGATCTTAGTGCGATTCAATGGCTAGAAGAATTTCTTATTAATTTTGAAAACACCGTTATTGTCGTATCCCATGACCGTCACTTTTTAAACAAAGTATGTACGCACATGGCTGACCTTGATTACGGTAAAATTCAAGTGTATGTTGGTAACTACGATTTCTGGTATGAATCAAGCCAGCTTGCTCGCACAATGAAAGAAGATGCGAACAAAAAGAAGGAAGAGAAAGTAAAAGAACTTCAAGCGTTTATTCAGCGTTTTAGCGCGAACGCTTCAAAATCCAAACAAGCGACTTCTCGTAAAAAACTTCTTGATAAGATTACCCTTGATGATATTAAACCATCTTCAAGAAAGTATCCTTATGTAGCATTCACACCAAATCGTGAAATCGGAAACGATGTGCTTCACGTCGAAGGATTAACGAAAACGATTGATGGCGTAAAGGTTCTTGATAACGTGAGCTTTATGCTGAATAAAGATGATAAAGTAGCACTCGTAGGTCGTAATGAAATTGCGAATACGGCGCTCATTAAAATCTTGATGGGTGAAATGGAAGCGGACAGCGGTACGTTCAAGTGGGGTGTTACGACTTCTCAAGCTTATTTCCCGAAAGATAACTCGGAATACTTTGAAGGCGTGGACACAAACCTTGTTAACTGGCTTCGTCAATACTCTCCAGAAGATCAGAGTGAGAGCTTCCTTCGCGGTTTCCTAGGAAGAATGCTCTTCTCTGGTGAAGAAGTATTGAAGAAAGCAAGCGTTCTTTCTGGTGGAGAAAAAGTGCGCTGTATGCTTTCTAAAATGATGCTTAGCGGTGCGAACGTACTTGTTCTCGACGATCCAACGAACCACCTGGATCTTGAATCAATTACTGCACTTAACAATGGTCTCATGAACTTTAAAGGGGCAATGATCTTTACTTCTCATGACCACCAGTTCATTCAAACGATCGCAAACAGAGTTATTGAAGTAACACCTAAAGGAATCATCGATAAAGAAGCAACTTATGATGAGTACCTCGAAAACACAGAACTACAAGCAAAAGCTCAGGCAATGTATAATTAATAGACTAAAAAGCGGATCCTACTGGGATCCGCTTTTATTCGTCGTATACCGTTCGTGTTGATTGTTGCACATATCGTAGTCGTAAAAATAACGTAATGGCGGCAACAAATAGTCCAGTACTAAGGCCGACCCAGTACCCATATGGACCAAACGCAGTGTATTTCGCTAGTATAAAACCTGAAGGAAGACCGATTACCCAATAAGAAATTAAGCTCATAACGAATGTCACATTCACATCCTTATATCCTCGGAGTGCTCCCTGAATTGGGGCAGCAACTGCATCTGAAAGCTGGAAAAAGATCGCGTAAATTAAGAATACCTTAATCAAATCGAAAACGTCCTCATTACTCGTATACCAGCTTGCGACTGCATCGTTGAATAGAAACAAACAAAGAGCTGAAAACAAAGCCATACCAACTGCAAAAGCAATTCCCATGTAACTGTAGTGCTTCGCATCTTGTAATCTTCTTGCGCCAACTTCAAATCCGATGGCGATCGTTAACGCCATAGAAATACTGAGTGGAATCATATAGAGAAGAGAAGCGAAGTTGATCGCTGCCTGATGAGCGGCGATCGTTTCGGTTGAATACGTGCTCATTAATAGCGTAACAGCGGCGAAGATACTAACTTCAAAAAAGATGGAAAAACCAATCGGCACGCCAATTTTTAACTGTTCTTTCCAAGTTGAAAATGAGACAGGATAAAAACGTTTGAAAATACCGTATGCTCTGAACGGTCTTACTTTAATCACGACCAGTAATGCAATTAGAAGAATAAACCAGTAAGTGATCGCTGATGCATAACCGGCACCAACACCACCTAATTTAGGGAATCCCCATTTACCGAAAATGAGAACGTAATTGAAAAACACATTGATTGGAAGCGATGTAAGCGTAACAAGCATCGTGGTCCTTGTCTGTCCAAGTGCATCAAAGAAACTTCTAAGCACCGAGTAAATAAATAGTGGGACAATCCCAAATGAAAGTCCGATTAAATACTCTTTTGCAATTTGAGCTACGTTATTCTGAAGATCCATCGTATTTAAAATTGGATCTAAAATAAAACTTCCAACTACTAAAATACTAAGTGATAAAGCAATGGAAAGGTAAATGCCCTGCAGGACTGAAAAAGAAACACGTTCTTCCTGTTTGGCTCCAATATAATGCGATACGATTGGCGTTATGGCAAGTAAAATACCGCTTAAGCCTGTGAAGATAGGTACCCAAAGACTTGAGCCAATCGCAACCCCGGCAAGATCATTCGCTCCAGCTCTTCCGCTCATGATCGTGTCTACAAAGTTCATCGAATAAAGACCAACTTGCGTAATTAAGATCGGGTACAAAATCACAATTAATAGTTTGATTTTTTCCTTGAGTGAATATGTTGGATACATGGTGCAACATCCTTGCTATGTAGAATACTGAACACGGAAATTATAGCACATTCTGCCTCATCAATTAGAAAGTTATGCTACACTAAATATGTGAAATGGTGAACATATAGAATGAGGTGTTTATACATGAAAAGTCGAGAAGACGTGCATACAAATATTATTTTATTTGATGGGATTTGCAATTTATGCAATGGATTAGTGAAGTTTATGTTTAAATACGATAAGAAAGCCGTATTTTCTTTTGCTTCTCTTCAATCAGAAATGGCAAAGGATCTCCTTAAAGAAGCAGGAATAACAGAAGTGCCAGATAGTGTGATTGTGATTAGAGAAGGGAAAGCTCTTGTAAAATCTGAAGCAGCCTTATATATTATTCAAAAACTTGGTGGTTTTTTTAGACTTCTCCTTATTCTTCGTTTCCTACCACTTTCATTACGAAACAAAATTTATGACGAGATTGCAAAACGACGCTATAAATGGTTTGGAAAAAAAGAAAGCTGTATGATTCCGACAAAGGAACAAAGAAAGCGATTTTTGTAGATAGAAAAAAGGTGGAATTGCTTACCTTTCCATTTTGTTGTTATATAATGGAAAAATAAATAGGGAGAAAAAGGAGATAAAAATTCTTCTAGCAAGAAAGGCATTGATCACTCATATATCTTACATATCGCAATCAGGTATCACTTGAGAGGGGGATTTTATGGAGCATGTCATTATCGTAAAGGGTGTATCTAAAAAGTATGGTTCTGTGTTCGCAGTGAAGGATTTATCTTTCGCTGTAAAAAAGGGTGAAATCTTCGGGATAATTGGTCCTAATGGTGCAGGCAAAACAACGACGCTTGAAATGCTTGAAGGTGTATTAAAACCTAACAGCGGTACGATTGATGTATTAGGCTATGTTCCCACGAAACAGTTGCGAGCATTGAATAAGCGCATTGGCGTGCAATTTCAATCTACTTCAATTCAAAAGAAAATGAAAGTAAAGGAAGCGCTTCAATTATTTGCTTCATTTTATGATGGACCAAGTCAAAAAGATCATTTGATTGAATTACTCGGTTTGCAAGAGAAGTTAAATGTACATTTTGAAGATCTATCAGGAGGTTGGAAGCAACGAGTCACCCTAGCACTCGCTACGATTCATCAGCCTGAAATCTTATTTCTTGATGAGCCAAGTATGGGGCTGGATCCTCATGCACGTAGGGAAATGTGGTCGTTGATTGAACGACTGAGAAAACAAGGCTGTACAATTGTGATCACTACCCATTACATGGAAGAAGCCGAAAAATTATGCGACCGTGTTGCTATGATTTACCATGGGGAATTAAAAGCGCTTAATACGCCACAGCAGCTATTAAGAGGGAACGTTTCAAAAAATATCACTTTCGAAAGTCATCAGTTAAAATGTGAGGATATAGAACCAATACCTGGTGTGATAAGAGTCGAAGAAAATCATGGGCTATTTCACGTTTTTTGTAAAAATCAGCAAGAAACAGCTTATCATATTTTTCGCATCTGTCATGAACGAGAAATTTCTCTTTCGAACTTCAATTTCGAGAAAGGTACTTTAGACGACTTATTTGTACATTATCTCGAAGAGGAGGTCGTTCAATGAACGCTGTCGTGCAATTAGCGATTCTAGAAACGAAAATGTTCTTTCGAGATCGTTTAAGCGTGTTTTGGACCTTTCTTTTTCCAGTTGTCATGATCTGGCTTTTTGGTTCCATGTTCGTTGGAAGTGAAATGAACGGCCTTACTTTTGCTGAGCAATTTGTCCCTTCTTGGATTGGAGTGAACATTGTGACGACTTCATTTTTTACGTTAGGAACGGTTCTTGCTGGATACCGTGAAACAGGCGTTTTGCGGAGGTATCAATCAACCCCTCTTCAGCCTTGGAAAATTCTCGCAGCGCATACTGTGCAGGGGACTGTAATTTTCTTTTTTTCGGCAGTGTTACTGATGGTCTTTGGAATGTGGATGTATAGCCTCTCCTTACCCGAATACATCGGAAGCACACTGTTGGCATTAGTTATTAGTATTCTAGCTTTCTTTCCTTTTGCTCTATTCCTAACATCGCTTGCTAAAAATACCCAGGCAGCTGCAGCTATCAGTTCCCTCTTCTTAAACGTTATGCTCTTTTTATCCGGAGCCACTTTTCCAATTGCCTTTATGCCAGAAGCACTTCAGTTGGTTGCGAAACTACTTCCACTCTATTATGTGATTAACTTGCTTCGTGGAACATGGAATGAAGCTCCTATTTCCTCTTACGGATTTGAAGTAGGAATTTTACTAGGAATTTCAATAGTCTCGATCCTACTAGCCTCTCGATTTTTTAGATGGAACGGTAAGTAGTGATGGAGAGTGGCAAAGGTAGAGGTATTTAATAAAGACTTTCGAAGAGTAAACCAAACTTTTTAGGAGAATTTATTAAAACACGAACAATCATGTGATTTTTTAAATTATTATTCAGTTTTTGGTTGAACATCGTTTATGTGTTTGTTATGGTAGATAAGTACTAACTTAATTGAATTCTTACTCGTATATTCTCAGAAATATGGTCTGAGTGTTTCTACCCGGTTCCCTTTAAAGTACTGGACTACGAGTTGAAGTATGCTGATATCTGTCTTTATTCTGTTTTTATTTTAATCTTGAAATAATGGGATGGGCTCTTTGTATACTTGAACTTTCGTAGGTTTGGAGGGTAGAATATTTTCTACAGAATCCAGGCCTTTTTTATTTCGTTTAATACGAGAATTGTAATCTAGAAGGGAGAATAACAGCAAAAGATAAGAGAGAATAGTCTATCACGATTACGTGTTTATTTTAAAAAAGGATCCGAACTTACATACTAGGGAGAGAGCAGACATGAGGAAATCACTGTTTAAGAAATACGTAGCAACATCTATGATCACTATACTTTTGTTAGGTGTTTTGTCGGCATGTAACACCGAATCAGAATCTTCTGCAGAGCAAGAGACAACGGAGCGGCCCATTCTTGTTCAGGGACCAATGCCAATTGAAGCAGAAAAATTTGCGGAAAGATTAGAAAATGTGACGGAAGAAACTTCAGGCTCATTTGTTTTTTATAAAGGAACGGTAGATGATTATCCAGTGATCGTTGCAAAGACAGGAAAAGGTATGGAAAATACGGCTGCTGCAACAGCCGTAGCAATCGAGAAGTACAATCCACTTGCGATTATCAACCAGGGGACTTCGGGTGGCCATGACCCAGAATTAGATGTATTTGATATCGTTTTAGGTAAAAGAACGACGAACACCGGATCTCTAAAAACGGTTAACTTGAATAAAGATGAAGGTATAAAGCCAACCGAATGGAAGCCAATGGATTTAATGGCTTCTGAAGGTAGCGCAGGAGAGGATCCTGATGCAGAAAATATACGCTACTTTGAAGGAGACCCAGACTTACTTTCTGCAGCAAACGCTGTAAAAGATGACTATCAAAAAGGAAAAGTTGTGGAAGGAACGATCGGTTCTGCCGACGTGTGGAATAATGAAATTGATCGTATTAATTGGTTTCATGAGAAGTATGGTACTTCCGTTGAAGAAATGGAAGGCGCTGCAGGAGCACAAATTGCTCAAGCCTACGACGTACCTTTCCTTGGGATTCGTATTCTTTCAAATAATAAAGTAAACGGAGGAGAATACAACCCAAATACCGCTGAAGCGAATCAGGAGTATGTTTACAAAGTTGTCCAACAGTATATAAAGAATCAAGAGAATAACTAGAATCTGACAGAGTTTTTAACAAGAAACAGCTTAAGTCATAAGTGCATGTTAGACGCACTTTGCTTAAGCTGTTTTTTATTTTCTCATCTATCCAACATTTCTACTTGCGACAGTATGCTAGTTTTTAGTGCATTTCATTTTACACTTTGTATAGTGTATCAAGGAAATGAATCTTCTACACTCTTATTAGAAAGAAAATTCAGTTAATTACTTGAATAGGAGGGTATACATATGTCAGATTCAGTTAAAATTGGGTTGATTCAGGCAAAAAATGAAGTGAATGGCAACGAACCGGTTGAGCTGCATAAGCAAAAAGCGATTGAAAAACATATTCAGCTTGTAAGAGAAGCAAGTGAAAAGGGAGCTCAAATTGTCTGTTTACAAGAGATTTTCTATGGACCGTATTTTTGTGCAGAGCAGAATACGAAGTGGTACGATGCTGCAGAAGAAATTCCGGAGGGACCGACGACGGTAAGGTTTCAAGCACTTGCTCGTGAGCATGGAATCGTAATCGTATTACCTATTTATGAACGTGAAGGGATATCAACCTATTACAACACAGCAGCTGTCCTTGATGCTGACGGTTCCTATCTTGGAAAATACCGAAAACAACATATTCCGCACGTAGCGGTTGGGGACAACGGACACGGCTTCTGGGAAAAGTATTATTTTAAGCCAGGAAACCTTGGATATCCTGTGTTTGATACGGCTTTCGGAAAAATTGGCGTATACATTTGTTATGATCGTCACTTTCCTGAAGGAGCGCGCTTACTTGGGTTAAACGGAGCAGAGATCGTATTTAACCCTTCCGCTACAGTAGCTGGACTTTCTGAATATTTATGGAAGCTTGAGCAGCCGGCTCATGCGGTTGCGAATGGTTACTATTTAGGAGCGATTAATCGTGTCGGGACGGAAGCGCCATGGAATATGGGGGAATTTTATGGCCAGTCTTATTTGGTAGATCCACGGGGCAACTTTGTTGCGATGGGCTCGCGTGATAAAGATGAAGTCATTATCGGTGAAGTAAATAAAAAGATGATTCGTGAAGTTCGAGATACATGGCAATTCTATCGGGATCGCCGTCCAGAAACTTACGGAGAAATGACGTCGTTATTGCCTTAGGGAGCAGGTGTGACTTGGCCACCTGCTTTTTCATTTAAAGTTCTTGCAGTACAGAGTTCATTTTAATTATAGGGGGGACCCATATGAGTACAAGCGAACCAATGATTCAAAGAGAGCTTCAGAAACGATTTACTGAAGTCACACCTCCGCTCACGAATCAGGAAGCCTTTCAGGAATCGCAAAGGTGTCTTTATTGTTACGATGCTCCGTGCATCCAAGCGTGTCCAACTGGCATCGATATTCCTACTTTTATCAAGAAAATAGCGTCAGGGAATATGAAAGGTTCCGCTAAAACAATTATGACAGCCAATCCAGTAGGTGCAAGCTGTGCAAGAGTTTGTCCAACAGAAGAACTATGTGAAGGTGCTTGCGTACTTAATCATTCGACGAAACCCATTTTAATCGGAAACCTTCAAAGGTATGCTACTGATTGGGCAATAAAAAATGATCAAGTCCTATTTAAAGAAGGTCAATCGAATGGTAAGAGCGTCGCAATCGTTGGGGGAGGTCCAGCGGGATTATCTGCCGCTCGCGAGCTTGCTCTGCTTGGGTATAGCGTGACGGTTTATGAAGCTGAAAAGCAAGCTGGGGGTCTCGATACGTATGGGATTGTTTCATTCCGCTTACCAAAGGCCATTTCTTTATGGGAAGTTGAACAAATTGAAAAACTAGGCGTTACGATTAAAACAGGTGTAAAGATTGGGAAAGATATTCCATTTCATGAACTTCTTTCAACGAATGATCGCGTCATTTTAGCAATTGGAATGGCAAACGTCCCTGATCTTCAAATTCCAGGAGAGCAAGCGGAAGGCGTATATGATGCGATTGAACTTGTGAAGACGACAAAAGACGCTCCATTTCCAACTCACTTAAAAGATAAGAAAGTGGTTGTAATTGGTGCAGGTAATACAGCAATCGATGGAGCGACTTGCTCCATTCGACTGGGGGCAGAAAACGTAAAGATTCTTTACCGTCGATCCGAACAAGAAATGACCGCCTATGATTTTGAATACGAGTTTGCTAAACAAGATGGGGTTGAGTTTCGCTGGTTAACACAGCCGGTCGAAATCGTCACAAATGAAGCCGGGCAAGTAAAAGGAATGAAATGTGTCAAAATGAAGCTTTCAGAAGCGGCTGAAGATGGAAGAAGGAGAACAGAACCTATCCCGAATTCTGAATTTTTAATCGAATGCGATGCAATCGTAAAGGCGATTGGCCAAAAGCGTCATCTTTCTTTTATTGAAGATCTTGGTCTTGCGCACAACGACGGGGTTATTTTAATTAACCCAGCTACGATGGAAACATCCAATCCAAAAATCTATGCATGTGGCGATGTGATCTTTGGAAAAGGTCAGGGGGAAGCCATGGTTGTTTCCGCGGCCCAACAGGGGAAAACGGCTGCTTATCATATGCATGAAAGCTTAAAAGAAACGTACTCAGCGTAACGGGAGAAAGGGGAATAGCGATGGCAGATCTTAGAACGAATCTTGCGGGTATTACTTCACCGAACCCATTTTGGCTCGCATCTGCACCACCTACGAACTCAGGCTATCAAGTGCAGCGTGCGTTTGAAGCAGGATGGGGTGGGGCTGTTTGGAAAACGTTGGGAGATCCAATTCTTAATGTTTCTTCAAGATATGCAGCCGTTCACTTTAATGGGCAGCGCGTAGCTGGGTTTAATAATATTGAGCTCATTACAGACCGACCGCTGGAAGTGAATTTGAAGGAAATTTATGAAACGAAGAAAAAATTTCCAAATCATGCGGTTGTCGCTTCGTTGATGGTTGAACCTAATCAAGAAGCATGGCATGAAATCGTTAAAAAGACGGAGGCAGCAGGTGTAGATGGTCTTGAACTTAACTTTGGTTGTCCTCATGGAATGGCTGAACGAGGAATGGGGTCTGCATCTGGACAAGTGCCTGAACTTGTAGAAAAACAAACGTATTGGGCAAAAGAAGCGGCTGATACACCAGTCATTGTAAAGTTAACACCTAATATTACGGATATTACTGCTACTGCTGAGGCTGCTGTTAGAGGTGGAGCCGATGCAGTCAGCATGATTAATACGATTAATAGTCTTGCAGGAGTAGATATCGATACTTGGCTTCCAGTTCCCCATGTAGGAGGAAAAGGAGCCCACGGTGGCTATTGTGGACCTGCCGTAAAGCCCATTGCATTAAACATGGTTAGTGAATGTGCAAGAAATAACCGTATTAATGTCCCGATATCTGGTATGGGTGGCGTATCCAATTGGCAAAATGCGATTGAATTTATGTTGATGGGCGCAAGCAATGTCCAGATTTGTACTGCGGCGATGCACCATGGTTTTCGCATTGTCGAAGATCTTATTGACGGTTTGTCTACTTACCTTGATGAAAGAGGCATCCTTTCTGTTCAAGACATTATAGGAAAATCTGTCCCTACTTTTTCAGATTGGGGGAACCTCGACCTTAACTACAAAGTTGTCGCGCGCATTAATAATGAGGTTTGTATCAATTGTAATAAATGCCACATTGCGTGTGAAGATACTTCTCACCAATGTATCGATATGTTAAATGATCCAAACGGTCATGCCATTCTTCAAGTAAGGGAAGAAGATTGTGTTGGATGTAACTTATGTTCAATCGTCTGCCCAGTTGATGGAGCGATTGATATGGTAGAGCTCAAAAGTGACTTGCCACCAATGACATGGAACGAACGTCAATCTCTCATCGGTTCGCTTAAAGATCGTAAAGTAACCAAATAAGTAGGAGGATTTTATATGAAAAAAATTATACGAAATGGAACGATTGTAACGGCAAGTGAAACGTACCAGGCGGACTTATTGATCTCAGATGGTGTTATCTCTTCTATTGGTAAAAGCATTGAAGTGGAGGGTGCGGAAGTTGTTGATGCAACCGATCGCTATGTTTTTCCCGGGGGGATTGACCCTCATACTCATCTTGAAATGCCATTTGGCGGTACCGTCACAAAAGATGATTTTGAAACAGGAACGATCGCGGCGGCGTTTGGTGGAACAACCTCAATTATCGATTTTTGTCTTACCGAAAAAGGAAAACCACTTTCTGAAGCGATTAAAACGTGGCATGACAAATCAAAAGATAAATCCGTAATTGACTATAGCTTTCATTTAATGATTAGTGAAATTAATGATAAGGTTTTGGATCAATTACCTGATGTGATCAACCAAGAAGGAATCACATCCTTTAAAGTATTTATGGCATATAAAAACGTTTTTCAAGCAGATGATGAAACCCTTTATCGTACGCTATTAGCTGCGAAAGAACATGGAGCGCTTGTGATGGTTCATGCCGAAAATGGAGATGTCATCGAATATTTAACGAAGGAAGCGTTAGCAAAAGGACAGACTGAGCCAATTTACCACGCTCTTACAAGACCACCTGAAGTAGAAGGAGAGGCGACTGGGCGTGCTGCCCAATTAACAGGTCTTGCTTCATCTCAATTATATGTTGTTCATGTTAGCTGTAAAGAAGCGGCAGATAAAATTGCAGAAGCAAGAAAGAAAGGGTATGACATCCATGGGGAAACGTGCCCACAGTACCTTGTGCTCGATCAATCCTATTTAGAAAAACCGAATTTTGAAGGAGCAAAGTATGTATGGAGTCCACCACTCCGCGAAAAGTGGAATCAAGAGGCACTCTGGAATGCCCTAAGGACGGGACAGCTAGAAACCATTGGTTCGGATCAGTGCTCATTTGATTTTAGTGGACAAAAAGACCTTGGACGAGATGATTTCACGAAAATTCCAAATGGCGGTCCTATGATTGAAGATCGGTTTAGCATTCTATTTTCAGAGGGAGTTCGTAAAGGTAGAATCTCATTAAATCAGTTTGTCGATATTACTTCTACAAAATCAGCTAAGCTATTTGGGTTATTTCCAAAGAAAGGCACCATTTCGATTGGAGCAGATGCGGATTTAGTTATCTTTAATCCAGAAACAAAACGAAAAATTTCTGCCGATACCCACCATATGGCAGTGGACTACAATGCGTTTGAAGGAATGGAAGTGACTGGTGAACCTGAAACTGTTCTTGTACGAGGAGATTTTGTTATTAAAAACAAACAGTTTGTAGGAACGCCAGGTTCAGGACAATATTTGAAACGAGCAAAGTATGGCAAGACCACAAATTTGGCAGACAAACCGATGATGATCCAGTAAGAGACTGAAAAAGGAGATAGCTGAATGAAAAAAGAGGAAAGCTATTTAAAATCGCCGGATCTATTGCCAATTGCTCATAAAGATAAAAAAATCGGAACCGGTGGGTTTGCGATGATGTGGGTAGGGATGGCTGTCGTACTTGCAGCGTTTGCGATCGGTGGAGCTGGAGTTCAATCCTTATCACTATCATGGGTAGTCGTTGCAACGATTATTGGAACCATTGGTATTGGATTGTTTATTACCGTTATTGGGGATATTGGGATTGAACACGGGTTATCCTTTCCCGTCTATATGAGAGCACCGTTTGGAACCATTGGCACTCATATTCCTTCTGTTGTTAGAGGACTTGCAGCGTCATTTTGGTTTGGAATCAACACTTACTTTGGTGCAACGGCAATGAATGCGATTTTAAACGTTTTGTTTGGTTTTGATAACTGGTTCGTTTGTTTCCTTATTTTTGCTACAGTCCAACTGGTGAATACAGCACTTGGTATTAAAGCAGTAGAACGATTCGCAGATCTTGCTGCACCAGTTATTATCATTATTTCAGTTTGGATGTATGCATCTCTTTCAGATCAGGCAGTTGCACAGGGACGAGAAGTGTGGGCCTGGATTGAAAGTCCTGTTACAGGAGGAGCTGCTGTTACCGCTTTTCTTATTGTTATTTTTAGTAACATGGGATTCTGGGCAACGATTTCAGCTGATATTCCTTCGATATCACGATTCATTAAAGCACCTAGGTTTGAACGCAGTTGGATGAAGCGAAATAAAGGAACGCTGGTAGGGAGTATGATCGCTTTACCAATTACACAAACTTTTATGGTGGTAATCGGTGGCGTATCGTACATTGCAGTATCAAACTACGATCCAGTCGTAGCGCTACAAGAGGCGGCTACCGGTTTGATTTTGGGGGTGCTTCTATTAATGATTGTTCTTGCACAGTGGTCCACAAATGTGTCCGCAAATTTAGTGCCAGCTGCAACCATTTTCTCAAATGTAGGAGGACCAAAAGTTCCTTTTTGGGCGGGAGTATTTATTGCAGGAATTGTTGGATCAGTCGTACAGCCGTGGAGCTTATTTAATATCTTAATTCCCATTCTATTGATCGTAGGTGGTATCCTATCCGCCATTGTTGGTATTCTCTTTGCTGATTATTATCTTCTGAGAAAAAGAAGAGTGAATGTGCCAGACTTATATGAGCAAAATGGTCAATATCGCTATATGAATGGTGTGAATTTGGCAGGTTTTATCGCCTGGATTATCGGTGGATTAGCCGCCTATTTCCTTTCGAACTACTCATTTTTAGTCGGTTTTCTCGTAGGTGCAGGTACTTATTATATTTTAGCTAAGTACTGGTGGTTCCAAAAATACAGGCAGGCGGAAATGGATGATCCAAGTGATGAAAAATACCTCGGCATTACGGTTGGACGTGATTGGGTCATCGAAAGCGGTAATGAATTACAGGCAGTTCAAGAAGTAGGGAGTGCACTTGACGAAAGGAGATAAAATCATGAGAGAGCATCAGCAATATTTGATTGAACGAGAAAAAATCGACTACTTTATTGGTCGCGGCTATCGCATTAATGGCATTACGGAGAATTTAAGTGGGGCGTTTATCGAGTTTAATTTAAAAGATGTTAAAACAGATGAAATTTCGAACGAAACGCTTCATATTCAGACAGCAAATGGGAGAAAATATTTCTCAGCTCTTCTATTAAAGCAGATCCAATCCGTTACTTAAGGAGGAGGGAAGAGATGGAGTATAACTTGTATTCAAAAGATAGCGCTTATCCGTGTGAAGTAACAATTGACGAAGAAAATGGCCGTTATATGATAAGGAAAGCGGATACGAGTGGTGAAATATTTAATTCTGCTGCAGAACTAACGACCTGGATTCGATCCAATTGGAAAGAAAGTGATTTTCGGAGTAAGAAACAGTACTATTATTTAATGGAGCTATTAGACGAATATGAATGGGAAGTAGAAACCGGGCAATAAGTGCCCGGTGTTTTTTATTTCATTAATTAAATTTCATATACCGTACTATAGTCATAAATATAATCTATTATTATGACTTATTCTGTCATAATATAGACTATTAGTAGAAATGATTTAAGTGATGTAGTAAAGTTAGTTTCAAATAATGTAAGCGCTATCATTAATGATAGCTGAAAGATAATCTTCCGTATTCACCCACATCTAAGTAACTTCATGGTTAGATAAATCATATAATCTTCAGAAGAGGACGTGATTGAATGCTGCGAATGACCAGTTTAACAGTCCATGAAGTATTAGAACGAGAGCATTTTCATCATGCTACTGTCATAGCTGGAAAAGCGGGATTAGGTAGGCGTATCAAATGGGTACATGTAATGGAAGTGACGAGTGTGAAACAGCTATTACATGGTGAAGAATTAATTCTATCGACTGGTTTTGTATGGAAAGACAACGTCAACGTATTTCATTCGATCGTCAAACAATTGATACAGAGTCAGGCTGCTGGACTTTGTATTGAGATTGGTACATATATGGATCATATTCCGTCAGAAATTATTGCCCTCGCTGATCAGCACGATTTTCCCATTATTGTTTTTAAAAAGGAAGTTCGCTTTGTAGACATCACACAAGACCTTCATTCCCTTTTAATCGCTCATCATTATCAAATGATTTCAGACCTCGAGCAATTTTCACAAGAGCTTAATCATCTCCTCCTTGTACCTGGTTGTTTAACGAAAATCTTATCCTTATTATCCAGTAAAACAGGTATGCAAGTCATTTATAATCCTAAGGAATCAGAAGCGATATTCGTACCTGGAGTAACATCAGAAAAACGGGAGACTTTTTTACATTTTCTAAAAATGCAACCAAATGGAAAAGGACTTGTTCTTCAACCTGTTCGTGCGATGGATTATCATTTTGCAAACCTTATTCTAGTTCCAGCGCAACATGCGTCAGTCTCAGATTATGACATGTTACTACTTGATCGAAGTGCGACGGCAATCGCTCAATATCTTTTACGGGAACTATACATAGAAGAAAAGAAGCGTGCCCTTGAAACAGAGTGGTTATATGAATGGCTTGAGGGGAAGCACACGGAAGAACAAATTTTATCCTATCTAGTTGAAGTAGATGAAACATTGATTCCGCGCGGTCTTCATGTATGCACATGTAAATTCAAAAAACATCAAGACACATACACCTCTTCTCAACTAACGTATTTCATGCTACTCATGCGGTCCGTTTTTGAGAAAGAAGGTTTTTTTGTATTATCTTTAACAACTCGGAATAAGCTGATCATTATCATTTTAAACCGTCGCGCCGAGGAAAATGTGGAAGAACGTTTGCGGGAAAGTTTTAATCGCTTTCTTCAAAGTGACATTTTACAAAAAGAAACAGTTCCAGAAGTTGAAAAAATCGGTGTAGGGAAACATGTACGCTTGTTAAAAGACATGCATAAAAGCTATGATTCTTCGCTTGAAACAAACACGATGAATGACAAGGTACCATTAGAAACTTCCTTGGTTACCTATTACACTGATTTTCATATTTATCGTATGATCTTACATCTGGCAAAAGGCAAAGAGCTCAAAGAATTCATGTATGATTATTTAAATCCAGTCATTGAATATGATGAAAAGAATAATAGTAATCTCTTAAACACCTTGAATGTTTATATAAGCTGTAATGGTTCGAAAAAGGAGACAGCTGAACAACTCTATGTAGTAAGACAAACACTCTATCATCGCTTAGAAAAACTTGAGGAGTTGTTGGGTTATGATTTTATGGGTTCTCCGAAACGATTAGCGATCGAATTTGCCCTGCATGCATACAATTATTTGAAACACCAGAACTAAAAATGTGCAACGTGTACAATCGAAAACATATCCATGTTACGTTTTGTCTAATGAAGGAAAGCCATTGCATCCCTACAATGAGGATAGGAACGAATTAAAGGAGGGCATGTAATGACCGTTGTAAAAAAAGACACCACTGTATTAAAAAACTTTGTAAACGGAGAATGGGTAAACGCCACAAGTAAAGAAACGCTGGAAGTTCCAAACCCTGCTACAAATGAAAATCTCGCTAACGTGCCATTATCATCAAAAGAAGATGTGGATCTAGCAGTTAGTGCTGCATTTGCTGCTTTTCAAACTTGGAGCAAAGTCCCAGTTCCAAAAAGAGCGCGAATCTTGTTTAAATATCACTCTCTTCTAGTCAAACATCATGATGAGCTAGCTGAACTTGTTGTAAAAGAAAATGGGAAAAGTTTTAAAGAAGCTCATGGGGAAGTCCTTCGAGGTATCGAGTGCGTGGAGTTTGCAACAGGAGCTCCTTCTTTGATGATGGGAGACAACCTTTCAACAATTGCCGAAAATATCGATTCAGAAATGTTCCGTTATCCTGTTGGAGTTGTAGGAGGCATTACACCTTTTAATTTTCCAATGATGGTTCCTCATTGGATGTTTCCTCTCGCAATTGCCTGTGGAAATACATTTGTCTTGAAACCTTCTGAACGGACTCCGATTCTTGCTAATCGTATGGCTGAATTATTAACTGAAGCAGGTCTACCAAAAGGAGTATTTAATATTGTTCACGGAGCACACGATGTGGTAAATGGTCTACTCGAGCATCCAGATGTGAAAGCAATCTCATTTGTCGGATCACAGCCAGTCGCTAAATACGTTTATGAAGAGGCAGCTTCTCGTGGTAAGAGAGTGCAGGCTCTTTCTGGGGCTAAAAATCATCATATTGTCATGCCAGATGCTGATATCGAGGTAGCGGTACAGCAGGTCATTAGCTCAACATTTGGTAGTGCAGGACAACGCTGTATGGCTTGTAGTGCGGTAGTAGTCGTAGGAGAAAGTGAGTCGTTCATATCTGCACTCAAAGAAAAAGCTGATAGCTTGAAAATGGGAAATGGCTTAGATGATGAGGTGCTCTTAACACCCGTTATTCGAAAATCACATCGAGAAAAAGTGCTAGGTTATATCGATAAAGGTTTAGAAGAGGGGGCAGCCTTGATTCGTGACGGCCGAAATGAGATGGGCGCTCATAAAGAAGGGAATTTTCTTGGACCAACGATATTTGATGGAGTAACACCTGAAATGACCATTGCAAAGGAAGAAATCTTTGCTCCCGTTTTAAGCTTACTACACGCGGATTCGATCGATTCTGCCTTAGAAATTCTAAAGAAGTCACGATATGGCAACGGGGCGACGATTTATACGAAAGACGCCGGGGCGATTAGACAATTCCGTGAAGAAGCCGATGCAGGGATGCTAGGTGTGAACGTTGGCGTACCAGCTCCTATGGCATTTTTCCCTTTTTCAGGATGGAAAGATTCTTTTTATGGTGATCTGCATGCAAATGGAAAAGATGGTGTGAACTTTTATACAAGAAGAAAAATGATCACAACTCGCTTTGACTACTAGAAGGGAGTGAAGAGTATGCAAACTGCTCACGAGAATCTCGCAGGAAAAGATGAGAAATACGTCTGGCATGCGATGCGACCATATGATCCAAAATCGACAATGGTGATAGAGAAAGCAAAAGGTGCATGGGTATCCGATTATGAAGGTAATCAATATCTCGATGCCATGGCAGGACTGTGGTGTGTAAATATCGGATATGGGCGAGAAGAACTTGCTCAGGCAGCCTTCGATCAACTGAAAGAACTGTCCTATTATCCCTTAACACAGACACATGGACCGGCAATTAAATTAGCAGAGAAGTTAAATGAAATGCTTGGTGGTGGATATGTGATCTTTTTCTCCAATAGTGGGTCAGAAGCAAATGAAACCGCTTTTAAGATCGCCAGGCAATATCATGAGCAAAAAGGAGAAGGAAGCAGATATAAAATAGTATCGCGCTATCGGGCATATCACGGAAACACGATGGGGTCACTAGCCGCGACTGGCCAGGCACAGAGGAAATATAAGTATGAACCGCTTGGCCAGGGTTTTTTACATGTCCAGCCACCAGATACGTATCGTGATATAGACGTCGGTAAAGGAGTGCTATCGTCGGTCAAAGCGGTTGACGACTTGATGACTTGGGAACTAAGTCAAACGGTAGCAGCCATGATAATGGAGCCCATAATCACTGGTGGAGGAATCATCATGCCTCAACAAGATTACATGAAATCCGTAAAGGATGTGTGTGATAAGCACGGTGCTTTACTAATCTGTGATGAAGTCATTTGTGGCTTTGGTAGAACAGGAAAAGCATTTGGATTCATGAACTATGATGTTAAGCCTGATATCATTACAATGGCGAAGGGGTTAACGAGTGGGTATCTTCCATTATCAGCTACTGCAGTGAAAGAAGAAATCTATGAAGCCTTTAAAGGTAAAGAGTCATATGATCACTTTCGACATATTAATACATTTGGAGGGAACCCAGCCTCGTGTGCTCTTGCATTAAAAAATTTAGAAATCATGGAGCAAGAAAAGCTGTTTGATCGCTCGAAAGAATTAGGAGAAAAGCTGAAGCTTCAATTAACAGACCGATTATCGTCTCATTCCAATGTGGGGGATATCCGCGGAAAAGGGTTGCTGATTGGACTCGAACTTGTGGAAGATAAAAGAACCAAGAAACCGCTTGCGATAAGTGAGCTGAATAAGGTAATCAGCTACTGTAAATCGCAAGGAGTCATCATTGGGAAGAATGGTGATACAGTAGCAGGTTATAACAATGTACTTACAATGGCACCTCCTTTAACGATTGAAGAAAAAGATATCGATTTACTTGTACAAACGGTTGTAGAAGGCTTGGCTCAATTATAAAGTGCGCTCCACGCGCACTTTTTTTATGGATAAGAAAGAGAAAATCCCCAAAAAGATTGAATAGTCTTACTAATTTGTTTATAGTAAAGGTGTTACATACCGACTGGTTAGTTTATAGAGGAGGATGAAAATGAAAGCGATCCAATTAACAGAGTTTGGTGGTCCGGAAGTATTAAAACTAATTGATTTGGATGTACCTGAGCCCAAAGGACATGAAGTGCTTATTGAAATTCAGGCAATTGGAGTTAATTATGCAGATACTGCAAGAAGAGAAGGTCAATATGTTGTGGATACACCACTACCATATGTACCAGGTTCTGAAGTTGCTGGTGTTGTCAAAGCAGTTGGAGAAAAAGTAACTTCTGTAAAACCAGGTTCGTCTGTTGTCACATTATTAGGAACGAAAAATGCGACAGGCTATGCAGAGTATACGTTAGCTGATGAAAGAGGATTAATTGCCATTCCAGAAGGTGTAGATCCACAGTATGCTGTAGCTCTCCCATTACAAGGATTGAGTGCTTACCACACACTTAAAACAATGGGCAGATTTGAAAATGGAGAAACCGTACTGATCCATGCTGCTGCAGGCGGAGTAGGAACGATTGCTGTACAACTCGCTAGATTATGGGGGGCTAAAACGATTATTGGCACAGCGAGCAGTCAAGAGAAAAGAAAGCTCGCTTCTGAAATGGGTGCAGATCTTACGGTAGATTATACGAAAGATGGCTGGGAACAAGAAGTTTTAGATGCTACAGAAGGTAAAGGGGTAGACGTTATTCTTGAAATGGCAGGAGGAGACATTTTTAAGAAATCATTGAAGTGTCTCGCTCCATTCGGCAGACTTGTGATTTATGGGGTAGCGAGTGGGGAGCAAAGCCGGTTTTATCCATCGTCTCTAATGGAGAAAAACCAATCGGTCATTGGCTTTTTTCTTCCACAAATGATGCGCAAGCCCTCGCTCTATCAGAAGAGTCTAGAAGAACTTCTAAACTACATGCAGAGTGGAGAACTGAAATTGACAATTGGTGGCGTTTTTGAATTAGAGAAAGCAGCAGACGTGCATCGTATGCTGCAAGGACGTCAAACAAAAGGCAAGTTAATTCTAACCCCTTAATGATGAGTATCTAAAGTTTACATCCAACGAAGACAACCAAATTTGGTTGTCTTTTTAATTCGGAAAAATTAGATTTCATATTCTCTGTTAGAAAATCCATATTCCCTATTCACTATGCTAACACTTTGTGGTAATTTAGTATTGCACTGTGTTAATATTCGAAAAATTTTTCAGGGAAAGTTGATGTTATTGAAATTTTTTTCGGAAATTTGCTTGAAAGTTTTGTGGGCAATCTAATACTATGCTAAAATATCAATGAAAGCGTTTTTTTAAAAGAATGTTTCAAAAAGTGAAAAGAGTGTAAAGAACTAGTAAGAAACTAATCTTAATTTAGATGCGAATCATAACTTGCATGAATTAAGATTAAACCCAGCAGGGAGGTAGCATGCTTTGAATACCAAACAGTCCAGAATGGAACATCCATGGCAAGAATTTTATGGACCAAACCTTGGCTATGCCATTGAATTATACGAGAAATACCAAGAGGATCCTGAGTCAGTTGATCCGGAAATGCGCCAGAAATTTGATCAGTGGGGACCTCCGCCTTCTTCACAGGAAGTCATTGAGTCTACAGGTCAGCCCGCTAATCTCAAAAAGGTTATTTCTGCTGTTAAGTTAGCCGACAATATTCGTACATATGGACATTTAGCAGCAGCAATTAATCCGCTAACAAATGAGAAATCGGATCAAGATTTTATGACACCTCAAACTTACGGGCTTTCTGATGAAGACTTGAAAGCGATTCCTGCTCAAGTTATTTGGGAGAAAGCACCTAAAGAAGTTAGCAATGGATTACAAGCGATTCAAAAACTTCAAGATCTATATACAAAATCCATGTCTTATGAGTTTAGTCATGTTCATGCTGAAGATGAGCGTAAATGGTTAGATGAAATGGTGGAGAATGATTCGGTAAGCCGCACGCTTACGAATGATGATCGTAAAGCTTTACTTAGGAGATTAACAGAAGTAGAAGGGTTTGAAAAATTCCTTCACAAAACATTTGTAGGTCAAAAGCGCTTCTCAATCGAAGGCGTTGACGCGATGGTACCAATGCTTGATGACGTTATTAAATGCGGGGCAAGCGATGGTGCTAAGAACGTGATGATTGGCATGGCTCACCGTGGTCGATTAAATGTTCTTACACACGTTTTAAATAAACCTTATGAAAAGATTTTTTCTGAGTTCCACCATGCGCCTAACAAAGAACTTGTACCATCTGAAGGATCGATGGGTATTAACTATGGTTGGACAGGTGATGTAAAGTATCACATGGGTGCAGACAGACAAATCGAGGATTCGGAAACAGCGAGTGCAACGATTACACTTGCCAATAACCCAAGTCACCTTGAGTTTGTTGATCCCGTTGTGGAGGGCTATGCACGCGCTGCTCAAGAAACTCGTGGTGAAAAAGGTGAACCGAAACAAGATTTCACAAAATCATTTGCCATATTAATACATGGAGATGCCGCATTCCCTGGCGAAGGTGTAGTAGCGGAAACACTAAACTTAAGTCAGTTGAAAGGATACCATACAGGCGGTACCATTCATATCATCGCAAATAACCAGCTAGGTTTTACAACTGAAAGTACGGATTCAAGATCAACAAAGTATGCAAGCGATCTCGCAAAAGGCTACGAAATTCCGATCGTACATGTCAATGCGGATGATCCGGAAGCTTGTCTTGCTGCTATGCATCTTGCCTATGAGTATCGCATGAAATTTAATAAAGACTTTCTCATTGATTTAATTGGTTATCGTCGTTTTGGACATAACGAAATGGATGATCCAGCTGTGACTCAGCCTCATTTATATGAAAAAATCAAAAATCATCCGACCGTTCGAGCAAGCTACGCAAAGTATTTAACGGACCAAAACGTTATTGAAGATGGTCATGGAGAAAAATTGGATGATGAAGTACTTTCTGAGCTTCAAAGCGAATACGACAAAATCGCCAAAGGTGGAGAAGGTGATGGAGAAGTACAGGAGCTTCAACCGCCAAAAGAAATCGTAAAAGGTCTTCCTTCGATTGACACGGCTGTTTCATTAGAAACCCTGAAAGATATTAACAATCAACTTTTAACACGTCCTGATGGGTTCAATGTCTATCCTAAGCTTGAACGTATTCTGAAACGTCGACTTGATATGTTAGAAGAAGGCGGTAAAGTAGATTGGGCTCTAGGTGAAACACTGGCGTTTGCTTCCATTCTTGGCGACGGCACACCAATTCGGATTACAGGGCAGGACTCTCAGCGCGGAACTTTTGCTCAGCGTCATCTCGTTCTTCATGACAAAGAAACAGGAGAGACTTTCTGTCCGCTACATGAATTACCAGAGGCAAAATCATCATTTGCTATCCATAACAGTCCGCTTTCTGAAGCATCAGTCGTTGGATTTGAATACGGTTATAACGTTTTTGCTCCAGAAACACTCGTTATTTGGGAAGCGCAATATGGCGATTTCGCGAATGCGGCACAAGTCATCTTTGATCAGTTTGTTTCAGCAGGTAGAGCGAAATGGGGACAAAAATCAGGAATGGTGCTCCTCCTACCTCATGGCTATGAAGGTCAGGGCCCTGAACATTCAAGTGGTCGAGTTGAACGATTCCTTACACTAGCAGCTGAAAATAACTGGACAGTAGCTAATTTAACGAGTGCAGCCCAGTACTTCCATATTCTTCGAAGACAAGCTGCCATTTTAGAAAAGCAAGAAGTGCGTCCGCTCGTCATCATGACGCCGAAGAGCCTTCTCCGTAATCAACGCACATCATCTCCTGGTTTCGAATTTAGTCAGGGCCAATTTTTAAGTGTCGTTGAGCAAGCGGGTCTTGGTGAAAAGAAAGATAAAGTCGAACGTATTGTATTATGTACTGGTAAAGTAGCAGTAGATCTTGCAACTGAAATTGAGTCTTCTGATGAGAAATATGATTGGCTTCACGTTCTTAGAGTAGAGCAACTTTATCCATTTCCAGATGAAGAAGTGAAGAACATCTTTGATCGTTATTCAAACGTTAAAGAAATTATCTGGTTGCAGGAAGAGCCAAAGAATATGGGTTCTTGGAATTACATTTCTCCACGTCTTAGAGAGACGGCTCCAGAAGGCGTTACTGTAAGCTATGTGGGACGTCCAGATCGTTCTAGTCCTGCAGGTGGCGAACCTAATGTTCATAAAAAAGATCAAGAAAGAATTATTCAAGAAGTTCTAGAACCATCCAAAACTGTTTCCCATCAAGGAGGTAATCGTCGTGATTGAAGTTAAAGTACCAGAACTAGCAGAATCCATTACAGAAGGTACCATTTCTCAATGGTTAATCAAAGTAGGCGACAAAGTTGAAAAAGGTGACAACCTTGTTGAGCTTGAAACAGATAAAGTAAACATTGAAGTGAGCGCAGAAAATGACGGTGTCATTGAAGAGCTATTGAAAGAGCCGGGCGATAATGTAGAAGTTGGAGAAATTATTGCTTATCTTGGCAATGGAGAAGGTAGTTCTTCTAAGTCTTCAAAAGAGGACACATCTGAAAAAACTGAAGCGAAAAAAGAAGAAAAACAATCAGCTGAAGAAGCAAAATCAGATCAGGAGTCTAAGGTTCACGCAACGGAATCATCAGAAGAAAAGTCTGAGAATGGACGCACTGTAGCTTCACCTTCTGCAAGAAAACTTGCTCGTGAACTAGGCGTTGATTTGAATAAGGTTGAAACGCGTGATCCATTAGGTCGTGTTCGCCCTGATGATGTGAAAGCACATGCAGACAAAGCAAGCCAAAAAGAAGCGCCTAAAGAAAAGAAACAAGACGCACCAAAGCAACAAAAGCAGTCTCCTGAACCGAATGACAGCAAACCAGTTGAACGTGTTAAAATGTCTCGCCGTCGTCAAACGATCGCTAAGCGTCTTGTTGAAGTTCAACATACAGCAGCGATGTTAACAACATTTAATGAAGTAGACATGACGGCAATCATGGAATTGCGTAAGCGTCGTAAAGATAAATTCCTTGAAGATAACGATGTGAAACTTGGCTTTATGTCTTTCTTCACAAAAGCGGTTGTAGGCGCACTTAAGAAATATCCTCGTCTAAATGCTGAAATCCAGGATACAGATATCGTCTTGAAGAAGTTCTATGACATCGGTATCGCTGTTGGAGCGGAAGAGGGTCTTGTCGTTCCAGTTGTACGTGATGCGGACAAGTTATCATTTGCAGGTATTGAACAAGAAATTGGTAATCTTGCAAAGAAAGCACGCGACAATAAGCTGAAGCTTGATGAACTACAAGGTGGGTCATTTACCATTACAAACGGAGGGATTTTTGGATCAATGCTATCAACGCCGATTCTAAATGCACCTCAAGTTGGTATTCTAGGTATGCACAAAATTCAGTGGCGTCCTGTTGCAATTGATCAAGAACGAATGGAAAATCGTCCTATGATGTACATTGCGCTATCTTATGATCATCGTATTGTTGATGGTGGAGAAGCGGTTAGCTTTTTAGCAAAAATTAAAGAACTTCTAGAAGATCCTGAACAGCTTCTTCTTGAAGGATAGAAAGATGGAACCTGGATCCTTTGGATTCAGGTTCTTTTCAATTGAGTATGATATCTTTGATTAAGATGAAAAAAGGCGAACCTTATTTTTAAAAGAAAGATGAGAGAGTAGCGACATCCTTTATCTTATCGCTACTGTCATGTAAAATAGAAAGATAGTTGAAAGGAGTGAATAAAATGATTCATCAAACATGGAAAGAGTCAGCCACGATAAAAAAAGTGAAATGTATACATACTGATGCGAAGAAGTATATGGTGAACCGCGTTTTAACAGAAGGAAAAACTTATGAAGTGAAAAATGAAACGGAAGAGTTTTTATTCGTTGTAGACAATAGTGGTAAAATCGGTGGATTTTATAAAGAGTATTTTGAAGAGGTAAAATGAATAGAAAAAAAGCCAGATCATCGTTGATCTGGCTTTTTAAAATAATTGTTGCTTAAAAAAGGGCAAATGGGTAAAGTCCAACGTTCCTACTATCGCTTAACAAAATTGATCATTTTTATTTGGATTTTTTAATCCAAAGAGAGGTCGTAAATAGAGAGCAAGATAGGAACCTGCTAGTGCTACAATCATCCAAACCCATCCATGTAAACTAAATGATGCTATGCCACCGAAATAGGCCCCGATATTACAACCAAATGCTAATCTCGCTCCATAGCCCATTAATAAACCACCGATAATAGAAGCAGCCGCTAATTTAAGAGGAACTCTTCTCATTACAAATGCGCCTCCTGCGCCAGCTGCGACAAAAGCACCGAGAATCACACCAAAGTTCATGACACTCGTTGAATCATTTAAAATCGATTGTTGAAGTGCTTCTCCTTTAGGGCCTGACCAATATCCCCATTGTGTGACATCAATGCCAAGAAACAAAGCGATTTTTGATCCCCATAACGCGAACGCAGATGTAATTCCCCAGGGATTACCGCGCGAAATTAACGTAAGTGCATTTAAGACACCTAATGCTATAGCCGCCGTCCAAATTGGCCATGAACCTCGAAAAATTCGTTTCCAGCCAGATGTGGTTGGTAGAGGTTTCATTTTCGGAGGTTGTCGTTTTTTGGCAATGAACTTAACTGCAAAGAAAATGAGTGCAAACAATAAAAGCTGTACGATCCAAGCACCAAAATAACCGAGTCCAGTATCTTCAGCGAGGGAAACAGCTTGAAAAGATGGCATTTTATTTACCCAAAAGTCAAAGTGCCAGGCCCCAATAACGGATCCGATAATAAAACCGAAAAGTGTTAACAACATCTCAGTTTTCCCCCACCCGACCGTATAGAGGGTACCTGAAGCGCAGCCTCCACCAAGTTGCATCCCTATCCCGAACAAAAAAGATCCTACGACAACGCTTGTGCCAACCGGAAAGACATATCCAGTCGGAGTCGTTCCAAATAATCCGAAACCGTTCGAAAGGATCGGTGCAAACAGGGTGCTTGCTACTGCTAACATAAGCATATGTGACTGGATTGCTGTTCCGTTACCTACACTTAATAATTGTCTAAAAGCAGAAGTGAACCCAAATCTTGCATGTAATAGACAGTAGCCTAGTAATAGACCTAAACCAAATAAAATCATTTGTTGAACACCTTGATCTAGCCATAAAATGAATGCGAGAACACCAATGACTAAAAATCCCCCTGTTAGAACGGGTTTTTGTGGTGCCTTTAAGAAAGGTAATTGTAAATTCGTTTTTGAAGAGTGAACTGGCTGTTCCATCATGATAAAGCACCTCATTCCGATGTTTTTAGTATGAATTGATTTGTATATCCTACACGACATTTTTCCATCTGTAAACCATTCCGCATTGATAATTGACGAGGAGGATTCTTTCTAACGATAGGGATTGTGCTATAATGACAGTTGGATCATAAGAAAAGGATTTATTTATCACCAGCTGAAGATTAGGTTATGAAACCGTCTCAGGCTATTGGAGGTTGAGACAATGGAAATCGAGCAATTCATTCAAAAAGCTTTTGATTTTATAGATCAAGCCTATGCCGAATTAGATGTTGAGCCATCACGTTTAAAGGACCGAAAAAAAGAAATAGAGCATGAAATTATTGAAACAGGTTCCTATACGCATACATATGAAGAACTATCTCATGGGGCTAAGATGGCCTGGAGAAACAGCAATAAATGCATAGGACGACTTTTTTGGAACACGATGACAGTTTTGGATGCCCGTTTTGCTAAGACTCCTGATGAAGTAACACGTGCACTCATCCATCATATCCGCATGGCTACTAACGGAGGGAAGATTAAACCAACTATTACGATTTTTCAACCTGGCATTGTTCGGATATGGAATCATCAGCTCATACGCTATGCAGGCTATGAAACGGATAAAGGGATCGTTGGTGATCCTGATTCAGTCATGTTTACTAAGGAAGTGATGAAACTTGGCTGGCAAGGAGATGGAACGGGACATGATGTACTCCCGCTTGTTTTCTCAATTGAAGGTGCTAAGCCAAATGTCGTAGAAATCCCGAGTGAAGAAGTACGCGAAGTTGACATCCAGCATCCTGAATACAACTTCACTCCATTAAATGTTCGTTGGTATGGTGTACCCATTATTTCAGATATGAGATTAGAAATTGGAGGCATTCACTATCATGCTGCACCATTTAATGGTTGGTATATGGGTACTGAAATTGGTGCAAGAAATCTGGCGGACACGGACCGATACAATTTATTGCCGGATGTAGCAAAGGTGATGAATCTTGATACAAGTTCAAATGCAACATTATGGAAAGACCGAGCATTAGTAGAACTAAATCGAGCAGTGCTGTATTCCTATCAGCAGTCAGGCGTCAGCATTGTCGATCATCATACGGCTGCAAAACAATTTAAAAAATTCGAGCAAAACGAAGAGAAGGCAGAAAGAGAGGTTACTGGAAATTGGACGTGGTTAATACCACCGATGTCTCCAGCGACTACCCATATCTTCCATAAACCTTACAAAAACAAAATTGTAACACCGAACTATTTTTATCAGCCAAAACCTTATTAAACACAACTGGGGGTAGACATGGTTATTGAAAAAGCTTACTTCACCATTCATGCAGGGCTTGAATCGGAATTTGAGGCAACATTTAAAGAAGCTGTGCTCTTCATTGCGGAAACAGAAGGATACATGAATTATCGCTTGTTAAAATCAATTGAAACGGACCGTAAATACATCATACTCATTGAATGGGAGACGCTTGCCTCGCATACTGAAGGCTTTATGTCATCCGATCGATTCAAAAAATTCACTTCTTTAGTTGATCCATTCATTGAAAATGTAGAGATGGAACATCTTGCACCCCTTCAATCAGATGATTAAGCCCACTTTTAGTGGGTTTTTCTTATGAGCCAATCTCTATACAAGCGATAAAAAAAACGGTATGCTAGGATTTAGACATATTCCTATATGAAAGGTTGGATTTAAATTGCCTTCATCCATACCAAGACCACTTGTACGATTAAACCAATCGTTTATTTTTCTATTTGCCACAGCTTATGTTTTCTTTTCACATTGGATTTTTCTTGCTGTACCGCTTGTTGCAGGCTTAATGGGTTTGATTCTTAAATTTAATCCGGTTATGAAAACTGGTAAGTTATTTCTGAGAAAACCTCTGCATCTTTATATTCCTGAAGATATGGATCAACAAAATTTCAATCAAAAAATTGCGGTATCCCTTCTTACCATATCCTTAATCTCTCATTGGTTCTCGATGCAGTGGTTAGCGATCACGGCTTCAGTCTTAGTAGCATTAGCGTCATTTGTTGCGATACTAGGTTTCTGTGTAGGTTGCTTTGTTCGATTTCAGTGGAAGCAATATCAATATAGACGGTCTCAGCATACTTAAAGACAGCGTGGCTGTCTTTTTTTTTAACTGAAAAACCTGAAAAGTTAATTTCTGATATACTTAGGATAGAGAGAAGATGAAGAGCAGAAAGGATAGGGTTGGATGAAAGAGAATATTTACGACTTAATCGGGGTAGGAATTGGACCATTTAATTTAGGACTTGCAGCATTATTGGACCCAATAAATGAAGTGGATACTTTGTTTTTTGATCAAAAACATGAGTTTGACTGGCATCCAGGTATGTTAATCGAAGGAACTAGGTTACAGGTGCCTTTCATGGCGGATCTAGTCACGATGGCGGATCCAACAAATAAATATAGCTATTTAAACTATTTAAAACATCATAATCGCTTATATCCTTTTTATTTCTTACAGAGACTTGAAATGCCTCGTAATGAATACAATCATTACTGCCAATGGGCTGCAAACCAGCTAGAAAGCTGCCGATTTGGTACGAAGGTGACGAGCATCGTTCCGATTGGAGATCCAGTAGCTCATTATGAAGTGATTGTAGAAGAACTGGAAACACGAGAAGTAAATACGTACTTAGCTAAAAATATCATTTTGGGTGTTGGAACAGTTCCGTCTTTACCTCCATCACTTAAGGGTATGAAAGAAGAGGATGTTTTTCATTCATCGACATTTCTAGATCATACTGAGCGCTGTCATGATGCAAAAAGTATTACGGTTATAGGTTCAGGACAAAGCTCTGCAGAAATTTTCCGGGAATTATTGAAAGCTCGAAAAGAAAATGGTTATTCACTAAAATGGATAACTCGCTCCCAAGGATTTTTCCCAATGGAGGAAACCAGGTTAAGTCTAGAACATTTTTCCCCTGAATATATCGATTATTTCTATGATCTTCCTCAGGCTCAAAAAGATGAGATTTTCAGTGGCCAGCAACTTTTATATAAAGGAATCAGCCCACATACAATTACAGATATTTATAATCTTCTATATGAACAGTCTGTAGGCGGGGAAAAAATGGATGTAACATTAATGCCATTAACTGAAATCAACGGAATGAAAGAAAAAGAAGATGGTACTGGTTATGAGTTAGAATGTCGTCAGTGGCAGAAGGATAAAAAATTCCTAATCGAAAGTGAAGTAGTTGTCGCTGGAACGGGGTACCGCCCGTTAATACCAAAGTGTCTTGAAGATTTAAATGATCTGATTGAGTGGGATGATAAGGGGCGATATCAAGTAACAAAGGATTACCGTCTCCGTTTAACGAAGGAATCAGATTCAACGATTTTTGTCCATAGTGGCATGCAACACACGCACGGCGTAGGTTCAACCAACTTAGGGCTGGCGGTTAATCGCAATAAAATCATTATTAATGAACTGTTAGGAAAGGAGATTTATCCTGTCCTTGAAGGGAATATTTTTCAACAATTTGAAGTAGAAGAGCAATGAAGCTTTTCAAAGTTATCAAATTATTCTAAGATAGAAGAAAATAGAAAGGGTCTGGTGATGAGTGTGATTGTCTCATGAAACAAAATCATCCACTAACAGCCAACACGTTTCTTGCGAAGCTGCTTACTCAATATGCGAATATTCATCATAGAGCGATTGGGTCTGCAGCAAATGAATATATTAAACAGCTTGGAATAAAAACGGGAGAGTGGCTCGAATCTCATTATCGCAATGAAGTTGAATGGACACCAGATGATTATGCGAGGGTGATTGTTGATATCAAAAATTCGATCGGTGGAAATTTTTTTATATCTGAAGTCACACCTTCTTATGTGATTGTGAAGGCGAATCGTTGTCCATTTGGAGCGGAAGTAGTGAATGCTCCTCATCTTTGCGCCATGACATCGAGTGTGTTTGGAGGAATTGCAGCAAGGCAATTTAAGTATGGAGAAGTGAATCTTCGGCAAAGAATCGCCCTTGGTGATCCTGCCTGTGAAGTCATGATCGCATTTGAACCAGGAATTGAAACGGGAGATCGTTATGAAAACCTTTCGATTACTCCTGAAAATGGTGATCCATTTACTTGGGAAGAAGACACCATTACGCTATTAAATCAAGAGTTAAAACGCAGCGATGAGATGGTTATGAAATTGGTTGAAGAATTGGAAGACCTTAAAAATCAAGTTGAAAATCGTTAGAAGTAAAACCAGCTGAAATAGCTGGTTTTTTTGTATGAAATTCTGAATTTATCAGAAACTAAATTTAAAGACAAAAAGGAGTGGTAGAACATGGATAAAAATGCCAGAGGATATGTTCAGGAGAGCTGTCAGGCTCTAGAAGAAGCCAGTCGTTGTTTACAACAAGCTTTATCTACTGTTGAAAAGGGAGAAAATAGGGATAGAATACAGCAATCACTTGATGGACTAACAGCTGTTCAATCTCATTGTAGTGAAACGGCAAACGTCCTTTCACAACAATAATATTTTGAAGAAATTTCAAAAATGAAGTTTTAGAAGAAATAAAATCGGAAATGGTGGACTAACGTTACACATAAGGAGGGAAAATCATGAGTCTTTTGTTTGGCAAAGGCATGCAAGCATTCGAACAGGATGCGAAAGCTGAAAGAGAAAAAGTACAAACTTCTCCTATCGCACACTCGGATAAAAAATCCAGATTAAAACAGAAACCCACTAAATTCTAGCCATCCTTTTGGATGGTTTTTTTATTGATTTATAAAGGTTCCGTCAATACACTATGCAAGAAAAAATTGGCAAAAAGGTTTTTCCTGCAAAAGTTGCTGCTATGATAATAACTCAGCATATTCAATCCTATTAAAAAGATCCATTCATTATTAAGGAAAGTCTTTGAAAAAGGTGAAAGTAAGCAAGTTTATATTTTTTCCTGAGATGATGATAATGTCACTTTTTTGTTAAGTGCCTTTGTTTATTTAATCATAGGAGGTTTGAAAGTAGATAATATCTTGTATGCCCTTATTGATCGACTCATTTTAAGTATTAGAAAGCCTCGAAATAAAAAACTTTAATGTAGATTATGCACCAGTTCTCCTGACATCGAAGAGTCCAAACTGTAAAATTATGATTAGATTATGAACAGAATGGGAAAAGTCTGTTTGTGAGCATAAGACAATTGGAGGAGATTACAAATGACTAAACAGTGGACAAAAACAACATTGCATAACGGCGTTGAAATGCCAACGCTAGGTCTTGGTGTTTGGAAAATGGAAAACAATGACGAAGTTAAAACAGCAGTAAATGCTGCAATTGATGCAGGATATAAAGCGATTGATACTGCAGCGGCTTACAAAAATGAAGAGGGCGTCGGGGCAGCTATTAAAGAAAACAGCACACCCCGTGAAGAACTTTTTATTACCTCAAAAGTTTGGAATGACGATCAGGGTTATGATTCGACCCTTAAAGCATTCGATGATACAGTTTCGAAGCTTGGAGTAGATATGTTAGATCTTTACTTAATTCATTGGCCTGTAGAAGGCAAATATAAAGAAACGTGGAAAGCGATGGAGAAGCTATACAACGATGGTCGCGTTCGTGCTATTGGAGTTAGTAATTTCCATCCACATCATCTTGAAGATTTAATGAAAGATGCTGAAATTAAACCAATGGTAAACCAGGTAGAATTCCATCCACTTCTAAATCAAAAAGAGCTTCGTACGTATTGCAAACAGCACTCCATTCAAATGGAGGCATGGTCACCGCTTGCTCAGGGGAAACTGTTGGATCATGAAGTAGTAAAAGAAATTGCAGAACAGCATGGTAAGTCAACAGCGCAAGTGATTATTCGCTGGGATCTTGAACATGAAGTTGTCACGATCCCTAAATCTTCTAATCCTGAGCGCATCAAACAGAACTTTGACGTTTTTGATTTTGAGTTAACACCAGATAACATCAGAGCCCTTGACGAATTAAACGAGAATGAACGCATGGGTCCTGACCCTGATAACTTTGATTTTTAATTTAAAGCCGGCAGTATGCCGGCTTTTTGTATGCAACCATTTCTTACTTGCTTCGTCTACAAAATGAAGGGAGAGAGAGTAATGGGAAGATGGCTTTTGGGGGTTACATTACTATTATTAATCGGAATGTTTTTCTCAGGTGTCTGGTTTACCATGATTCGAGAAGATCAGACGAGAATAGAAGCTGTGGATGCTGTAGAACCTACTGTACAAAATGATGATGGCCAAGAATATTATGAACCAGGTGAGCCTTATGTAGAGGAAGATATGGATGGGAATGAATTTTTTCGATTAGAAGTTCAGGTGTTGGAAGAAATTCCTGCAGAAGCAGATTTAAAAGAATTAGATCCATCAAAAGAATACATTGCATTTGAACTATACGCGAAAAACAACCAAGAGTCTGGTCTTGACTTCAAACCTTATTATTCAAAACTAAAAGTAAATGGTTCTCAATTAGAGCCAGAGGATTTTATCATTCTTGAACAAGATGGCTGGAACAAATTCATAATGAAAAGCAATAGTTCATTTCGGATTGCGCTGATTTATCCTGTTGACAAAGATGCGAAAGAAATGACACTAGTGATCTCACCAGAATTTCATTATAAAGATATCTTGTATAAATGGATAAGGTAGCCATTGTCAACCGTCCCTTAGGTTTAAAAACCTCAATGATTATTAGAACAGAATTAGAAGCAACTACAAGTGAGTTAGGTTCCGTTTTCTTTCCTCAGAAATAAGGAGATATGCTTTTTCCGATCAGATTACTGGAGATTAATTCCTCTTGTAGTGTAGGATAGAAAGTATAGATTAATCGGAAAGGCTGGATCCTTATGATGAATCACTTGTACCACTCTTATGTAAAAAATGATCGACAGAAGCAATTATTAGAGATGACGAATACGCTCTCTGATTCGTTTTCTAAGAGGGCTGAAAAAATTGATAAAGAAGGACGGTTTCCTTTTGAGAATTTTGAGGAATTAAAGAAATCTGGTTATGTGGCTTTAACCGTACCAGAAAAATTTGGTGGTGAAGCGATTGATTTATATGAATTCGTCATGCTTCAAGAGCGAATTGCTACAGGAGATGCAGCTACAGCACTCTCGATTGGCTGGCATCTTGGTCTGATGCTAGAAATGAGAGACGAACAAACATGGTCAGATGACGTTTTCGAACGATTAAGTAACCTCATTATAAAAGAAAATGCTTTATTTAATCGTGCAGCATCAGAGCCTGCAACGGGAAGTCCGACACGTGGAGGTATGCCTCAGACGAAAGCGATTCATAAAGATGGAAACTGGATTCTGAATGGCCGCAAATCCTTTACTTCAATGGCGCCTGGCCTTCAATATGCACTCGTTTCTTCACAAATTGGCGATACTGGAGAAAAAGGTTTTTTTCTAGTGGATATGAAAGCGCAAGGGGTAGAAATTGAAGAAAAATGGGATACGATGTCAATGAGAGGAACGAGAAGTGATGATCTTGTTCTTCGCCATGTTGTATTACAGGAAGATGCTCTAATTGAAGGACCGGAAAACCCAAAAAATGAGTTACCTAAAGCCTGGCTTCTTCATATTCCTGCATGTTATCTAGGCATTGCAATTGCTGCTCGTCATGAAGCAGTTTCTTTTGCTTCTACGTATTCTCCAAATAGCCTTCCGGGTCCCATTAAAGAGGTGCCTGAAGTACAGCGGAAAATCGGGGAGATGGAATTAGAATTGATGCGAGCGAGAGAAATGATGTACTCTGTTGCTAACCGTTGGGTATCAGAGCCTGAAAAGAGGTCTTTTATGGGTCCTGAACTCGCTGCTGTAAAGCATGTGGCCACAAATAGTGCAGCCAAAGTTGTGGATTTAGCAATGCGAATCGTAGGAGCAAGAGCGCTTTTTAAAGACAATCCTATGCAGCGACATTATCGAGATGTAAGGGCTGGTTTACACAACCCGCCAATGGATGACGCGGTTATTTCAATGCTTGCTGGAAATGCCCTTAATCAGCACGAATCTTCCTAATGGAAGGTTCTTTTTTTAGGGGAAATGCAGTAAAATCGGCCTTGTTTAGACGTGTTTTTATCAAAAAAACCGATCATATTCCAGCATTCTAGGCAAATGGAATTAAAAAAGTCGTAAAAAAAGGAATTCTTTATCCGAATAGCGAAATAGATCATTAAGAAACGAAAGGAGGGGAGGAAAGTGAGAGAACGTCGAACTGTTTCTTTAAGTGGAAGCTTATTGTTAACTTATCCATGGGAAATGGAGCGTAAGGAACAAACATTAAAAGAAGAAGGCGCCTATACAACTAATAATCAAAAAGAACAGGAGTTGAAAGGAAATAAATGATTTCTTTTGATGAACGTATAGTAACTGAAGCATTCTAGATCAGAGCCGTGCGAATGAAATTATCGCTTCGGCTCTATTTTAATTGGGGAGGATGTTTGTGCTATTTTAAATCAACTGTCTTTACATAACGTATTACATGATAAACGGCTCCAAGGAGCCATTGCAGGTGTTAGCGTGCGATGTGCAAAAAGTGGGGAGATGCTTTTCAATCATTTTGGAAATACACGTTTAACCCCTGCTTCAAACATGAAGCTCATTACTGCAGGAGCTGCTCTCAATACGCTTGGACCTGATTACAGGTTTACAACTGAAGTTTGTACTGATGGAAAATTAAACTCCGGTGATTTAATCGGGAATCTTTATTTAAGAGGAAAGGGTGATCCCACTCTATTGGCTAAGGATTTAGAAGATTTCGCCTTAAAGCTTCAATCACTTGGAATGAAAAGGATTCAGGGAAACTTAGTGGGTGATGAATCATGGTTTGATGATCAGCATCTTTCGGAGGATATGGTATGGAGTGATGAACATGAATATTATGGTGCACAAATTTCAGCGCTTACCATTTCCCCGAATACCGATTATGATGCGGGTACCATCATGTTGACTATTTCTTCAGAAGGAGAAATCGGCGATTCACCTGAATTTAGTGTGTCTCCTAAAACTCATTACGTAGACGTTATTAATCTAGCAACGGTCGTTTCCTCCAAAGAAGAAGGGGAACTAGGCATCAAACGAAATCATGGCTCAAACACTATCGTTTTAACAGGCACTGTCTCTCAAAATGCTGCTCCCGAAACCAAGTGGATTGCCGTCTGGAACCCTGCTTCTTATGCTATTGAGGTATTTTATGAAGCGCTAGAACGTTATGGAATCTCTATATCTGGTCATAAGAAGATTGCGTCAGCACCTGAGGATGTGAGTACGCTTCTTACCAGGCCGTCTATGCCTTTATCAGAATTACTCATCCCGTTCATGAAACTGAGTAATAACGGTCATGGAGAAATTTTTATAAAAGAGATGGGGAGGGTACGCAAAGGAGAAGGTAGCTTTGACGCTGGATTAGAAGTGGTTAAAATGTTTTTGAAAGAGGAAGGATTAAATCCTGATAACATGTGTTTGCGAGACGGTTCGGGTATCTCGCAAATGAACCTCATTCAACCAGACGAAATTACGAATCTTTTATTTAAATTACAAAACAAAAGTTGGTTTCTAACCTTTTTGAATTCATTACCAGTAGCGGGTTCACCAGAACGATTGGTAGGGGGAACGTTAAGGGACCGATTCGGTGGGACGACAGCAGAAAACATTGTATTCGCAAAAACTGGATCTCTTATAGGCGTAACCTCTTTATCTGGCTATATTAAAAAGGAAGAGCCTCTTATATTTTCGATTATGATCAATCACTTTCTTGATGAAGAAGAAATCGAGAAAGTGGAAGATGACATCATACTCGTTTTATCGGAGAATGCGTTGTAAGATGGCTGCGACTGCGGCCTTTTTTTATGGAGTATTACAGAACTCTTGAAATACTATCATGTAATGAATTTCTCGTTGATTGATCCTATGACTGGTATAATAGGTATGAATATTAAGGGATGGAGGCAAAACATGGAGCGAATTGCGATCATTTCAGATATACATGGGAATATGCCTGCATTAAAGGCCGTATTGAAAGATAGTGAGGACAAACAGGTCACAGAAATTTATTGTTTAGGAGATCTCGTTGGGAAAGGACCAGATTCTGAGTTGGTGGTTGATCTTATAAGAGAACATTGTAATATTGTGGTTAGAGGAAACTGGGATGAAAATATGGCTACCCATTCTGAATGGCAAACTATGAAGTGGCATCAAGCCGTTTTAGGGGAGGAGCGATTAGCATACTTACGAAGCCTTCCATTTCAACACGACTTCTATTTAAGTGGTCAACGAGTTCGACTTCTTCATGCATCACCTGAAAGTGTTCATGTACGAGTCTATCAGAGTGATCCTTTAGAAAAGAGACTGGCAATGTTTCAAAACACAAAGGAAACTGGTGGGTTTCTTAATACAGAAAATCAGCCAGATATTGTAGGCTACGGAGATATTCACTGGAGCTTTGTGCAATACTTGCGTGAGAAAACGCTCTTTAATACCGGAAGTGTGGGAAATTCACTTGAAAGACCTGACGCTTCTTACGTTATATTAGAAGGTCATTTACACTCAGAAAAAAAAGAGAGTTATTCAATCACGGTCATTCGTGTACCTTATGATAATGAAATGGCGGTTCAATTGGCGAAACAAAAGCAGATGCCAGATCTAGAACCTTACATAAAAGAAGTGCGAACGGCGCGATACCGGGGATGGAAGGATTAGTTTATAGAAGGGGGATTTCATGCTTAAACGACTCTATCAGTATCTTTTATTTGTTTGTGTGATCTTATCCGTTTCAACAATCTGGTATGAGTCTCCCTTTCAACAGGAGATCCTAATTGGCACATGGATTGTCTTCTTTATTGATTACATCGTTTTTCTTTATTTATCGAAAAGTCGATGGGAATACATCAAAAGTCATCCTTTTGATTTAATTGCTTTAATCCCTCTTGACTCCATTTTTCAAGGAGCAAAGCTTGCTAGACTTTATCGATTATGGAGAATTAAAACAATTGCAAAACGGTTTAGTAATCCCATACTCGGTAAGGCAATGGGAATGTCTCCTCAAACTTGGTTTTTAACAAGTTTTGTGTTCGTCATTGTTTCAACTTTCCCATTTTACTTCTACGAGCCTGTAGTTGATTCTTTCCAGGATGCCGCGATTTGGTCATTGGGTTCAATTATCTTTGTTGGGAGATTTTCCGTAGAACCGACTTCCTTCATAGGTAAAATGGTGATTATTCTTCTTACGATTGTAGGTATTCTTCTTCACGCTTTAATCGTGAGAACCGCTTTTCGATACGTCGATTATTTACGAAAAAAATGGTCATCCAAAGAAGATGACCATTCTGAAGCCTAGTAAAACCACTTAACGACAAAGAAAGTGCCAAGTGATAGCGTGATCGATACGATTGTGATAATCGCCATTGGTTTTAAGGCTTTATTTTTCAAGTCTTTTAAACTAACGCTTAACCCGAGTCCCACCATAGCAGCGGTTAAGCACCAAGTTGTCATCTCTGTCACGACATTCATCGCTGAATCTGAGAAGGGGATAATAGGACCTAGTAGGAATGTTCCTACTAGACTCATGATCACAAAGCCAACTAAAAACCATGGAAAGGGAACTGTTTGTTGAGACCCTTTGTTTTTGCGTTTCATCAGATACATAAATAAAAAACATACCGGGACAAGGAGAAAAACCCTTCCGAGCTTGGCGAGTAATCCCATTGCTAACGCTGTTTCTCCTCCCGGTGCTGCTGCTAGAGCAACGTGAGCGACTTCATGTAGTGAAATTCCAGACCATACGCCATATTCGCTTGAGGTTAATGGAAGGATTGGGCGAAGAATGGTATACCCAATGGAAAAAATTGTTCCAAATAAAGCAATGATGCCAACCCCGATTGCAGTATCTTCTTCTTTCGCTTCAACAATTGGTGCAACAGCTGCAATTGCAGCAGCTCCGCAAATCCCTGTACCCGCACCTAAAAGAAGTGTAATAGCCTTATTAGCATTCATCACTTTAGAAAGCCAAACAGATGACAGGATAGCAAATGCAACAACAATTGCTCCTAGTAATAAAATAGGTAATCCGTCTTGAAGAATCATACTAACATTTAATTTCATTCCATATAGAATGATCGCAAACCGAAGTAGTTTTTTTGATGAAAAGGTGATGCCTTTTCTAAGCCACTCAGGATAGCCGACCACTTGTCGATAAGCGATCGCAATTAAAATCGCCGAGGCAAGTTGCCCAGTAAGCTTAAACCCTGGAAGCATCGCCAAAAAGTAACCTAATAATGCAATAAAAAACGTAAAAGCAATGCCGAGAATCCAGCGTATGGGTTTCGGTAGCGTTTGCTGATGTCTTAACGTGTTGCTCATACTCTTTCCTCCGTTTCTCCTTCTATAGTTTACTTCACAAAGTATTATAAGTGAAATAATTATATTGAATGGTTATAATAAGTAATAGCTTATAGTTAGGGGTGAGGAATTGGACCAGCAGTTAAAAGTATTTGTTACAGTCGTCGATAAGCGAAATTTCTCCAGAGCAGCTGATGAATTGCACATGACACAGCCTGCCGTTAGTCAATATATTAAAAACTTAGAAGAGAGTCTTGGTACTAAGTTATTAGAAAGAAACAACCGATCGGTAGAAATGAACAAAGCTGGTGAAATCGTATATCATCATGCAATTGAGTTATTAAACTTATATTCAAAAATGAACTATTTATTGGATGACTTGTCAAACCGAGCAAGTGGTAAACTGACAATCGGTGCGAGTTACACTTATGGGGAATATGTTTTGCCGCATGTTATTGCTTCAATACGAGAAAAGTATCCTCTCATCACACCAGCTGTCACCATTGGAAATTCCAGAGAAATTGGAGATCTTGTTTATTCTCATCAGCTAGATGTTGGCATTATAGAAGGAGATTATCCAGCACGAGACATGAAAGTAGATAGTTTCACACAGGATGAAATGGTTATTGTAGCAGCTCCTTCACATAAAAATATAGATCATGGAAGCACTCTAGAAGACGAAATGTGGATCGTACGAGAGGAAGGGTCTGGAACGAGAGAAGCGACCGAAAAGATGTGGGAACTCCTATCGATTGACCCTTCTCAAAAAATGGCATTTGGCAGTACGCAACTCATTAAAGAGTCCGTCGAAGCAGGAATTGGTATAGGCATCCTTTCAAAATGGACGATTCGAAAAGAATTAAAACTTGGAACCTTAAAAATTCTTAAATTGCCTAACTTTAAATATACACGAACTTTTTCTATATTAATGCGCTCTCCTTTTCAAACGAAAGTTCTTGAAGTCTTTCTTAATCACGTTCATTCTCACCATAAAGCATAAGGGTTAAGTAGAGAGTTATTGGTGAGCATGATATAGTATAGAAATTGTAAAGTATGAAGAGTTAAAAGGAAGCGATCGATAATGAAAGAAATGATAGAAGAATGGCAATTAGCACTTCGTGCGGAAATAGCCCATTTAAAAAAGTTTGGAAGTAGACCAATACGAATTGTTAACGGTCGATTATTATCCGGCGAGGATTTTCGCTACTATTTTGATGCACGTTCGCCTATTCAGATTCCATCTGGATCAAAAATACGCATTGAAATGAAACATATAAAACGCGAAGGAAGAATGTTATCTTCTGAGGGGAAAAATGTCATTCTCGGCCTTGAAGGTGATTTTGGCGATGAAATAAGAGAAGCGGATCTTTACCATGATCCATGGGAATTGCTTGATGAGCTACACGAACGCCTTGAGGAAATAAAAAAAAGTAAAAGAAGGTTAGCGCGTGTTAGCAAATTAATGAATCCACCCAAAACGCTTAAACATCCTGAAGAAAAAATTAAGAGTCATCTTCACGAGTTGATTCTTAGGTCTAAATACAATCCTGTAACCTATGTATGGGGGCCACCAGGTACTGGTAAAACGCACAATCTAGCAAGAGCAGCCGCAAACCACTTTTTTAAAGGAAAAAGTGTTCTAATATTATCGCATAGTAACCAAGCTGTCGATGTTTTAATGCGTGAAATCGCTCTTTTTGCAGAAAAAAGGGAGAAGTTTGAAGAAGGTAAAATCATGCGCTATGGTCTGCAGCGTGACGTTCCTTCTATTTTACCACTTTATACAGATCAGTTACTTATGGCGCAACACCCAAATCTTGCTGAAGAGAAAGCTAGTCTAATAGAGGAACGGAAGAATTTAAAAGAGGACTTATCACATTCCTTTAGCAAACGTGATTCAAATCAGTTGCTAAAGGTAGAGTCTAAATTAGGGAATGTTCTTGAAAAGATTCGGCGTAAAGAAACAGAATTCGTTAAAAACGCCTCTATTATTGGAACTACTTTAACAAAAGCAGCGATTGATGAGACCATCTATCGAAAACGAGTGGATGTGGTCATTATTGATGAGGCAAGTATGGCGTATGTACCCCAAGCGGCATTTGCTGCTTCGCTTGGCAAAAGGGTTGTGATATGTGGTGATTTTAAACAGCTTCCCCCTATTGCGTCAGCCAGGCACCCACTCGTTTCAAAATGGTTGAAAGAAGATGTTTTTCATCGGGCTGGTATTATTGAAACGGTTCAATCAGGTAACCTTCATCCGCAACTGTTTTTATTAAATGAGCAGAGGCGCATGCATCCTGTTATTTCCGCTTTTACAAACAAAACGATTTATCATTCTCTTGTTAAGGACCATCCCACTACTGCTCAGTTAAGGAAAGGCATTGTCGAAAAACTTCCTTTTAAAGGAATGGCTTCCGTTCTGATTGATACAAGTCATACTGGCGCATATTGTTTTACCGGGCAATCTTCTAAATCTCGGATGAACTTGTGGCAACTCTTTTTGTCTTTTCAAGCCATTTATGAATCATTGCAATCAGGAATGACTTCGATTGGGTATGTCACACCTTATCGTGCCCAATCGAAACTCATGGGGTTACTGAAAGAAGTTCTCTTGTCACCGACTGTACAAGCAGATATTCTTTCAGCAACTGTTCATCGATTTCAAGGAAGCGAACGCGATATGATGGTGTTTGATACTGTAGATAGTGATCCAGAATTCCGTCCTGGAATGCTTCTGACAGGAAATAATAGCGAACGTTTAATCAATGTAGCCATGACCCGTACGAAAGGGAAATTCATCCATGTTAGCAACGTAGACTATTTCAAAAAGCGGATGTCTCATTCAAAAACGCTCAGGCAATTAGTGGAGCACCAGGTGCAGAAAAGTGAACGAATTGGACCTACTCAAATAGGAAAGTGGGTTACACACCAACATCCTCAGTTGAAATGGAGTCATGCTTTAAATACAGATAGTGTATTTAAAGATATTCAACAAGCAAATGAAATTATCATTTCGATTCCAAACGGTACATCGTTATCAAAAAAATGGATACAAACGTTGAAATCTGCATCAGGCAAAACCACCATCCTTTCCCCAAAGATCCTTCAAGATATTCCGTTGGCGATTCATGTGGAATATGATGTGCCGTTTCCGTTTGTTGCCATTGATCGAAAAGTATTCTATCTTGGTGTGCCATTTGAAGGTATGAAAGATGTTCTTCCACCAGCGGTTTCAGTTAGGTTGGAATCAGCACTCATTACTGGTGAGCTTCTAAATCAAATTCTCCCATCAGAGGCTTAGGAAGGAATACTTTTGGTTTTCTTCAATTGCGTTACTGTGTTAAAGTTACAGTGAATAATGAATTGAACGAAAGCAGGTGACGTATGGGAATACAAAAACTTGAACATGTTGGGGTACAAGTGCGAAATATTGAAGCATCAAAAGGGTTTTATCAAGGAATGATTGGACTTGAATTACTTGATGAATTTGATCATTCGGATGGTAATAAAAAACTCGCTTTTCTTGGTTTTAATGGAGAGATTTTAGTAGAGTTAATCGAAGGATATAATTCAAATTTACCAACTGAAGGGAAAGTTCACCATATTGCCTTTACAGTTGAAAATATTGAAGAAGAACGCACACGTCTGCATGATCTAGGTGTAACGTTTATTGATGAAGGTATCAACCGATTACCAAATGGAGCAAAGTATCTTTTTTTCGCAGGTCCAGACGGCGAATGGCTAGAGTTTTACGAACCTGCACATAAATAAGCTGGGTAAACTCAAAAAGCAGTGTCTCCTGTATAAGGGCACTGCTTTTTTCAAGCGTTCCAATCCATTCGGTTCTGAACGCTCGTTTACGCTTTTCTTGTCTGAGCAGGAAACTCTTAAAATGTGGAGGCATGTTGTAAGATAAGAGAGAACTTATATGATAGAAAGAAGGAATAGCTATGGTCAAACAAGAGGATCTTCGGAAAGAGAAGATCTGGACGCGCGACTTTATTTTTATATGCATGGCAAACTTTTTTATTTTTGCGGGGTTTCAGATGACACTGCCTACGCTACCTTTGTTTGTAAATAAACTTGGTGGGAGCGATCAATTAATCGGTTTTGTTGTCGGTATTTTTACTCTATCTGCTTTACTCATTCGACCTTGGAGCGGTCATGTTCTTGAATCACTTGGAAGGAGAATCATCTTCTTAATTGGATTAATGGTTTTTGTTATATCGGTTGGCTCTTATGCGTTTACTGGCAGTCTTGTTCTTTTGTTCCTCATGCGTGTAGTCCAGGGACTTGGATGGGGGATGTCGACCACAGCGGTAGGGACGATTGCAACAGATTTAATCCCACAAAAGCGAAGAGGTGAAGGAATGGGGTATTTTGGCCTTGCAGGAAATTTAGCAATGGCATTTGGCCCTGCTCTTGGTTTATTCCTCATCGCTCTTTCTGGTTTTAAAAGCATGTTTCTGATTGCAGCTTCAGCCGGTTTACTTTCATTCATCATTGCTTCAATTATCCGCTATAAGCCTGCGAACAAAACACCGATAGAGAAAAAGAAATGGGACATCTTTGAGAAGACTGCCTTAATGCCTTCGATACTACTATTCTTTGTTACAATGGTCTTTGGAGGAATCGCTACCTTTCTACCATTATACGCTGAGCAGTTAGGTATTGACGGTATTGAATGGTACTTTGTTGTGTTTGCGGTATCACTTATGCTTGTGCGGGCTTTTGCGGGTAGAATCTATGATCGGAAGGGACATAAAGCTATTTTTCTTCCAGGTGCTTTTTTAATCTTAGCGGCAATGATTGATCTCACGTTATTAGCGAATCAATTTATGCTCATTCTTGCAGCTGTATTGTTTGGTATTGGATTCGGCTCCGTTCAACCCGCTCTTCAAGCTTGGGCAGTAAATGAAGCACCCCTTCATCGAAAAGGGATGGCGAATGCTACCTTTTTCTCATTTTTTGATTTAGGTGTCGGCCTAGGAGCAATGTTTTTCGGGTTAATCGCCTCTACATTTGGCTATGCGGATATTTATTTAACTGCTGGGATATCCGTTCTCATTTCGATGGTCATTTACGTTATTTATTTAAAAAGAAGTGCGGCGGTTCATAGGACTCATGAAGCTGTACAATAGAAATCATCAAAAAATGAGCGGGGATTCCCGCTCATTTTTTGATTATCTACTGCTTGGAATGATCATAGCTTTGTTAATTTCATTGATGTCTCGACACCCAGATAAAGCCATTGTTAAATCAAAGTCAGCAAGAAGGTTAGAGAGCACTTGCTTCACACCTACCTCACCACTTACAGCTAGTCCGTACATACATGGTCGTCCTACGAGGACGGCTTTAGCTCCAAGGGCAAGGGCTTTAAATACATCAGCACCTCGTCTAATCCCACTATCCATCAAAACAGGGACTTGATTTTCCACAGCTTCTACAATGGCCGGCAGAGCATCGAGTGCTGAGATCGAGCCGTCCACTTGACGCCCACCATGGTTTGAAACAATAATGCCATCAGCTCCATATTTTAGGGCTAGTTTCGCATCATCGGGATGAAGAATACCTTTTAATATAATCGGCAAAGACGTATATTTCCTTAGCTCTCCTAAATCCTCCCACGTTAGTCCGGCATTTCCAAATACGTGTGTCCAATGCATGATTGCTCCCATTGCATCTTCTTCAGGAGGTACGTGAAGACCAGCACGAAAAGCAGGATCTGTTAAATAGTTACCAATTCCTTCACCTATCAGAAAAGGCAAGTACACATTTTGTAGATCCAACTCACGCCATGCCATCATCGGAGTGTCAAGCGTTACGACGATTGCTGAGTATCCAGCAAGTTCCGCTCGTTGAACAAAACTTTTAGCGATTTCTGGATCTCGACTCCAGTAAAGTTGGAACCACTTAGGTGCGTCTCCCATTACTTCAGCAATTTCTTCCATTGAATGACTTGATGCAGAACTAGCAATGTAAGGAATCCCCATTGAGGCAGCGGCTTTCGCTGAAGCCAGTTCACCTTCTTGATGAATAATGGATTGCACACCGATTGGAGCAACGAACAATGGAGCAGGAAGCATCTGACCGTACAAACCTACTTTTAAATTTCGGTCTTCCACATGGCGAAACACACGAGGCACGATGTTCCAGCGTTTAAATGCTTCACGGTTCGCATTTTTCGTTTCTTCAGCTCCAGATCCCCCGGCTACATAATCATAAGGTCCATCTTCTAAAATTTCGCGTGCGCGTGTTTCCCAATCTTCATACCTTGTTGGTAACCGATCTGGATCAGGTGAAAGCATCTGTTTGTAAATACCAAATTGAATTTCATTGCCGATATTCGCCATTTGTACTCTCCTTTTAAAGTGTAGTTAGTTGAATCTTCTTTACTTTCCATCCATTTCCTTCTTTAAAAGGAAAACTTTATTTTAAGATAAGGAAGGAAAAGAAGGAATTTGTATGTCAGTTTCGAAGTAGTAGAATGGCACTAATTATGTCACTAAAGAACTTATTGGGGGACAATCATGAAGCTTTCGATCATACATACGAATGATATTCATAGCCATTTTAATAATTTTGCTAAAGCAACATCACTTATTAGGGATTATGCAGATGAAAACACACTCGTTTTAGATGGGGGTGACTTTGCTGATTTTAAAAGTATCGAGCTTCAAGGAACACGGGGAATTGGTGCAGTCAAAATGTTGGAATCGACCGGGTACGACGCCATTACGATAGGGAACAATGAACTTTTTAATGGAAATGAGACATTAGAGCATATGGCGGGTCATAGCACTGTACCGTTTATTAGTTGCAACCTTCTTAAAGCTAACGGTGAATCGTTCAAAGGGGTATGCAGTAGTAAGATTATTATTAAAAATGATCTTCGCATTTTAATTACGGGTGCTTCACCAGATTTACAAGAGTTCAATGAGTTGATGGGATTTCAAATTCTAGGTTATGTCGAAACGATCAGAGCAGAAATCAAGAAGCAGCATGGAAACTATGATATTTGTATTGTATTAAACCATGTTGGGACACAAGCAGATATCGAATTAGCTGAAGCCATTGATGAAATTGACTTGATTTTGTCCGCACATGACCACGTCCTTTATGAGGAAGCAAAAATAGTGAATCATACGATCCTTAATTCAGCCGGTATGTACGGTGAACATATTGGAATTATAGACGTTGACGTATCAAATGAAGGGATCAAACTATTAGCTTCTTCCACCATATCAACATCCAAAGCCATTGAGGATGACAAAATACAAAATATACTGGAAGTAAGTAGAGAGGAAGCGATCGTGAACCTCAGTAAACCGTTGTATAGTGTTAGCGAACCTTTGTGGCATGACGTACTTGAAGAGAACCCGATGACTAATTTAATCGCAGATGGGTTGAAGGACCGTTTTGATTGCGATCTTGGACTAATTAATAGTGGAATTGCAAACGGAGGTGTCGTTGACTATGTTTCTAATAAAAAGTTAATTGAAATTTGTCCTTCGCCATTAAATCCTACGTACTTTGAAGTTCAAGGGAAGAACCTCTATGCAGCTCTTGAGAGTTCATTAAATAGCTCGGTTTGTATGGCTGATGGAAAAGGACCCGGATTTCGTGGGAAGTATGTAGGAAGACTTCATGTATCTGGTGCAAAAATCAAACATCATCATCATAAAATTGAGATGATTACGATTAACGATGAAGTTTTCGATCCTGAGCGGTGGTATCGAGTGGCTTCTTCAGACTATTTATTAAGAGGATCGGGTTATCCAGATTTAGCGAACAATCGAAACTTTCAGTACCAACCAGATGAAATAAAAGATGTTATTAGAGAATACGCCAGGAAAGAGGCATTCGTAACAAATGCTTTCATGAAGCGTTGGATGTAGACTGTAACGGGATTTTTGTTACTGATAAGCTAATGAATTTAATCCAAAGAAACGTGATGAAAAAGAGGTATGTTAATTTGTAACCACAGGCAGAGCGATGCTTGTGGTTTTTCATAATGATTACTCATGATTCAAATGATGAGATCAAATTAAATATAAGGGAGAGATAATTCAATAATCGGATGAATACATTCGAAAAATAAATTTCAATTACCGTATTAATATTAAAAATTTAAATTTAATGTTTAAGAAATACTCATTAAAACAAACGAAGTCAAGAGAAAAAGAGCCCAAATAGTCCTGCTTTTCAGTAACACGATTAAATCCTATCGGAATTTTTAACAATTTTACGTAACTCTTCAACCGTGAGTCTACTCATAGTACTTGTCTACCTTAGTAGATAAATAAGCACACTTTTTTCGTTAATTAAGAAGTACGCTGGTCTACCATGAGCGAATGCCTTAATCTTCATATGGATCATCTTCACGGAGGACATCATATCTTTCAAGTGCCTTTAACTCTTTATCTTCAAATACTATGTATGAAAGAGAGGACCTTGTTCTCCATTGTTTTTAGATTTCAAATTTATTAGTGGAAATGGTGGTGATGTGACCATTCTTATTTTGAAGAAGTCAGTAAATTCTTCAAGATTTTTAAAGTCACTAAGCAGATTGGACAATAAGAAACTATACCCGAAATAACAAAATGCAGCAGAAAATTTGATGTTGCATCTTTCTCTGATAATTTACACAAACTATTTTTTTCCTGGAATAGAAACAATCGCCTTATCACTTAAGTCAGTTTCATAACCAGACACCAGATCATTCCTAACAATAGTGCAAAAAAAACAATTACATTTTCCTCTTCAGGTTCGTTTCGAACGAATGACACGATATGCATTAAAATAAAAGTAAGTGCTTCTATTTTTACACAATGATACAAAACATATATTGTGTATCATTATGAAAATGAATGAAAGCTTATTTTTAGGGGGTTTTCTCTTTTCTAAGGGAGACCAGAAAGGTATAATGATACATATCAACGAAAAATTTATCATTAATGATACATATTGAATGCAGAAAGAAGGTTGCCTTCATGAACACGGTTCAGCCGATTCGAGATCCTCAGAAGATAAAATTAGTAAAACAAAACCTGCGAAAGCGAAATTCCAGAGATTGGTTTTTGTTTAATATGGGAATTAATACTGGATTACGCATTAGTGACTTACTACCTTTACGTGTTGGTGACGTTCGAAACCAAACGCATATCATCATAAAAGAAAAAAAGACCGGAAAATCAAAACGGTTTCCGATTAACTATGCCCTTAAGGAGCTAATCGAGTCGTATACGTTTGATATGGAGGAAAGAGATTTTTTGTTTCCTTCAAACAAAACAGATCTACCTATTCAACGAGGGCAGGCTTACAAGATTCTAAATCAGGCAGCCGCAGAAGCGGGGCTTTCAGAAATCGGGACGCATACAATGCGAAAGACGTTTGGTTACTTTTACTATAAACAGACGAAAGATGTAGCAATGCTTCAAAAGATCTTCGGTCATTCAGCACCATCGATTACTTTAAGATATATTGGAATTGAGCAAGAACAGATGGATGAATCACTGTTTAATTTTAGTTTGTAGGAACATCCAAATTTGAACATGTTATACTTTTTTAAGAAGAGGGGAACCAAACTCCTTCATAACACCTGAATGTTGAGAGTCACTATATTAATGAAGAAACTTGTATAAGTATAGTGTTTTGGTTCCGCTTACAATTTAAAGAGGAGGTTTTCACATTGGAAAAAAAAGAGCGACGAGACCCAACTGAAGCATCCATACATACTGATTTTAAAAACAATATGACGTACGGAGAATACTTAAGCCTTGATAAAATACTTGCGGGGCAGAATAGGTTATCAGACCATCATGATGAAATGCTTTTTATCATCATTCACCAGGTAAGCGAATTATGGATGAAATTAATCTTACATGAACTAAAGGGCGCCATTGAAGCTATCGAAAATGATGAATTGTCGACTGCTTTTAAAATGCTTGCGCGTGTTTCGAAAACACAGACCCAAATCATTCAGGCCTGGGACGTTCTCTCAACGTTAACTCCTTCAGAATATATGCAGTTCCGTGATTCTCTAGGTCAGGCATCCGGTTTCCAATCTTATCAATACCGTATGATTGAGTTTGCATTAGGCTATAAAACACCTCACGTACTCAAGATTTATGAGAAAGATAAAGAGCTTCATGAACACCTTAAAGTCGCTTATCAGGAACCAGGCATTTATGATGTAGCGATTAAGGCTCTATCGAGAGCGGGATTACCTATCGATAGTGACGTTCTTGATCGCGATGTAACCGAAACATACGAAAAGAATGATTCAGTTATGCAAGCTTGGTTGACTGTTTATCGAGATGTTGACACGCATTGGGACCTATATGAACTTGCCGAGAAGCTTGTTGATATTGAGGATTGGTTACAACAATGGCGTTTCCGCCACATGAAAACGGTTGAAAGGATTATCGGGTTTAAACAGGGGACCGGCGGCTCGTCTGGCGTTGGGTATTTGAAGAAAGTATTGGATCATCGCTTTTTTCCTGAACTTTGGGATATTCGAACAGCGCTCTAGTATTACATAATATCATTATGTAAACAAATATAAAAAATGCCCTCTTATGGGCATTTTTTTATATTAATATTTCTTGTAACACGTTATCAACCTCTAAGAAAGAGAGCGCTTTTTGTTGGAAGGTAGGATCATGAAGGTAAGTGTAACGATTTGGTTTTACTGAGGGAGCTAAGAATATCGCCTCTGCCAGAGCAGATTTTGGAATCCTTACTTCTTTTACATAATGGAAGAAACCCGTTCGTTCAAACACTTTCTTCATTCGTAATGCTCGGTGGTTTTGAACGTTTGCCATGATGTACGTAGCGAGACCCACTTGAATCCCGTGCATATAAGGTTTCGCCAATTGTTTATCAAGAGCATGTGATATTAAATGCTCTGAACCACTTATCGGGGCGCTATTTCCGCTAATCACTGTAGCCACTCCGCCCATTGTCAACGAGCTTACGAGCTCCTTGATGAAAATGGGATTTTGAAGATCAGTCATTGGCGTTCGAATAAAGCTGTTGACCGCTTTTTTACTTAGCATTGCTGCGAAGGCGTTTACATGACTTTTTCCATGCCTTTCTTCAAATTCCCAATCATAAAGAGCTGTAATGTTACTCATTAAATCTCCTACACCTGCAAGTAAGAAATGCGACGGAGCCAGTTGAATCACTTCAAGATCCGCAATAATGCCAAAAGGCACCTGTGCAGGAACGGTTGTCTTTTTTTGATTCACGATAAGTGAACAATTGCTGCTAGCAAAGCCATCATTCGAAGCAGATGTCGGCATGCTGATAAAGGGGAGTTTTCTAGAAAAGGCAATATACTTCCCGTAGTCAATAATCATACCGCCCCCCATAGCAACGACAACATCATAGGAATCAAGCGTAAAAGCAAATGTAATGAGGTCCTGAATGGTTTGACCGGGTTCCATTTTTTGAACGTTTATCATCACGTGTGTCATCGATTTCTGAAAGGACTCGGCATAAGCATCGTAGGTAAACTCATCAAACAAAAACAGGGCATGCTGAAACCCGTGCTTGTGAAGAATAGCATCAAGCTGATGACGGATACCTAAACGAATCTCCAAAATAGAAGGAATTGGAATATTCGTTAATGCATGCATGCTTAAAGTGTTCCTTTCTCACGCAAAAAATCTTCAATCTGCAAAAACGAATCAACGGCAACATACGGCACATTCTTTTCCTTTAACAAATCTTGAAGGGCATCTTTAGCAAAAGTTAGATCGGCAACTTTCGCAGGATGCGAATCTGGCTCGCTATCTCCAGCAAAATAAACAACATCATAGGTTTCCTTTAGTTCTGCAATTACTTTCGATTTATCAATGCCGTAACGTCTTGAATAGTGTTTATGATTTTCATCAATCGACAAATGGACATTTTTATCTTCATAATATCCTTTATTTGAGAATACCGGTACGTCTTGAATGCCATATTGCTCAAGAATGTGATGAATGTAATAATCGGTGCCGGCACTTAGTATATAGAAATCCCCACCGCTTTCTTGAACCTTTTGAATGAAAGAGGGAACGTGCTCATCAATGGGTAACGTGAGAATATCTTGAATAATTTGCTCTTCATGTTGGTCAATCGATTGGAAAACCTGGCTAAGGAAATCAATATCTTGCATTTCTCCTGCTTTCCACTTCTTATACAATTCTTTACCTTCAGGATAATAAGTGTCAATGACAAGCCAGTAGAAATCCTTCTTTGAAATCGTTCCATCAAAATCTGAAACAAAAGCCCACTTTTTCATTTATAAATCCTCCTCGATGATTGAGTACCTATTAAAATTGTAGCATGCTTTTTATTGCAAAAGAAATTCAATTCTTTTAGAACAATAACGTACAACAGCATTAAATTGTGTTAAAATGATTTTTAAAAAGTTAAACAATTCAATTTAATCTGAAGGAGTGCGAGAATGAGTAAAACAATCAGCAAAGTCCAGGTGGAAGACATCATTATCGCAAACCAAGTTTTAAAAGAAGTCGTTGTTCATACACCGTTACAACGAAATGAAATACTCTCCGATCGCTATAACTGCAACGTTTATTTGAAAAGGGAAGATTTGCAAAATGTCCGTTCTTTTAAAATTAGAGGGGCCTATAACCTGATTCAAAGTTTAACAATGGAAGAAAAGGAAAACGGGATCGTATGCGCAAGTGCAGGAAACCATGCGCAAGGTGTCGCTTTCTCTTGTAAGACGCTTGGTATTCAGGGGCACATCTTTATGCCCGCTACCACGCCAAGGCAAAAGATTTCACAAGTTGAACTGTTTGGAGGCTCCTACGTTGAAGTGATTTTAACAGGAGATACATTTGATGATTCCTTCCATACCGCGAAAGAGTTTTGTAACAAGCAAGACAAAACCTTTATTCATCCATTTGATGATTATCGAACGATTGCAGGTCAAGGAACTGTTGGCCTAGAAATTATGAATGACATAGATGAAGTGGATTATGTGATGCTCGGCATTGGTGGGGGAGGACTTGCTTCTGGTGTCGGATCGTATATTAAAAGCATTAGTCCCGCTACGAAAATCATTGGAATTGAACCTGAGGGCGCTGCGGGAATGAAGCGTTCGATTGAACACGACAGCGTCGTACCACTTGACTTTATTGATAAATTCGTCGACGGTGCTGCTGTGAAGCAAGTTGGCAAGTTGACCCTGGACATTTGCAAGCATCTTCTTGATGATGTTGTTCTTGTGCCAGAAGGGAAAATTTGCACAACCATTTTGGAACTATACAATCAGAATGCGATTGTAGCGGAACCTGCAGGAGCTTTATCGATTGCTTCACTCGATTTCTATAAAGATCAAATTAAAGGAAAAAACGTTGTCTGTGTCATTAGCGGGGGAAATAATGATATTAATCGAATGCAGGAAATTCAGGAGCGCTCCTTGATTTATGAAGGTTTGAAACACTATTTTATTGTGCATTTCCCCCAACGTGCAGGCGCCTTAAAAGAGTTTATGGCGGATGTATTGGGACCAACAGACGATATTACCCGCTTCGAATACACAAAAAAGAACAACCGAGATCGAGGACCGGTCTTAGCAGGTATTGAACTTAAACATAAAGAGGATTATGAACCTTTGATTGAGCGTTTAAATCGAAAAGGGTTTTCATACATTGAAATTAATAAAGATCAGGACCTTTTTAACCTGCTTATCTAAAACGCCTATAATGGGCGTTTTTCTTTGTCAGGGCTTTCGAGTATAAATGAGACGCTTCTTTCGATATGATAGGAAGAGATTGTATTAAAAGAGGTGCACAATGAAACTTAGTATACTTGACCAATCACCCATTTTTTATGGAGAAACGGAAGGGGATGCTCTACAATCCTCAACAGAATTAGCTGTTCTCGCAGATCGTCTTGGCTATACCCGATACTGGGTCACAGAACATCATGATTTAGCAAATGTAGCTTGTCCTTCACCTGAAGTGCTCTTAAGTTATATTGGCGCACATACAAAGCAAATTCGCCTTGGTGCTGGAGCCATTCTTCTTCCGCACTATCAACCTTATAAAGTTGTGGAAATTTTTCATACGCTCGCCACGCTATTTCCAAATCGTATTGATCTAGGTCTAGGAAGAGCACCAGGTGGGTCTGCCGAAGCAACAACGGCTCTATCGCCACGATTTCTTGAAGAAGTTCGAAAGATGCCAGAAAAAGTAGAAGAGTTACTTCACTTTCTTCATCATGATTTTCCGAAAGACCATTTGTTTCATAACGTTCAAGCAAAACCAATTCCGAACCACAGGCCTGAGCCGTGGTTACTAGGAACAGGAAAGAAAAGCGCATTACTTGCTGCGGAATATAATTTATCCTATGCTTTTGGTTATTTTATGAGTGATCAGGATGGAAAGGAAATTTTCAACACGTATCGAACCCATTTTGTTGGCGAAAAGCCTTATACGATATTAGCCGTTTCGGTTATTTGTAGTGAAACCAAAGAACGAGCAGATGAACTTGCTCATTGGACCAACGTTATGAATGAAGCAAGAACGAAAGGGAATCAAACGCTCTTATCCGTTGAAGAGGCAAAACACATTTCTCTTCCTACTAAATCCGATACAAAATTCATTAGCGGAACATTTGAGACGGTAAAGCAGAAGTTACTAAATCTTGAAAAAGAATTTGAACCAGATGAACTCATGATTACAACAATCACGCCTAATCGAGAGGAAAGACTAACTTCTTTTCAACTTTTAAGTAAAGCCATACAGAAAGAGTAGATGTTTTTTCACTAATACCAATAAATCTGTTATGATAGAGTTTGGTTTCTTTTGTTTTTATAAAACACGTTACGAACTGTCAGCATTTGCACAGTACCAATAGATAAGAAAATAAAAGGACGGATCATGCTAGAAGAGGAGACCGTACATGACTCAATCACTACCTTTTGAAATTACAAAGGAAGATTCTTTTTACGAAAAGCTCGGAGACTATGTTGGGGATGTATTTTACGACATTCTACCTGAACATGGATACGAGCTTCGAGATGAACAGATCTTCATGGCTTTTCAAATTGAACAAGCCTTTAAGAATAAGAGCGTTGTTTTTGCCGAAGCAGGCGTAGGAACAGGCAAAACATTTGTTTATTTGCTTTACGCAATTTGCTATGCACGTTATACAAGAAAACCAGCCATTATTTCGTGTGCGGATGAAACGCTTATTGAGCAGCTCGTCAAAGAAGGCGGAGACATTGAAAAGCTCGAGAAAGCCCTGGGATTAACTGTAGATGTGCGCCTTGCTAAAGCAAGAGAGCAATATGTTTGTGTAAAAAAACTTGATTACCTTTCACATCGAACAGATGATGAAGACATCTTGAGCGTACACGATGAAATTCCAGAGTTCGTCTATGAGCCTGCTGCGTCAATGAAATCATTCCATCGATATGGCGATCGTAAAGAATACCCATGGGTACCAAATGATAAGTGGGAAAAAATCGCATGGGATCCACTGCAACAGTGTTCCACTTGTGATTGGCGCCATCGATGTGGGCAAACGTTAAATCGTGAATATTATCGTCATGCAAGTGATTTAATCATTTGTTCTCATGATTTTTACATGGAACATATTTGGACGAAAGAATCGCGTAAACGTGAAGGGCAACTTCCATTGCTTCCTGAAGCAAGTACAGTTGTTTTTGATGAAGGACACCTACTTGAATTTTCAGCACAAAAAGGACTAACATATCGCTTTCACTCTGAGACTCTCTCAAGTATTCTAACAGGATACATGGACCAGGACGTACGAGAGGAATCTCTCACCCTTGTCGAAGAGATTCTTGAGCTTCATGATAACTGGTTTGCTCATCTCAGTGACTCAGCAATAGCCGTAGAAGGTTCCGTTCGTAAGGATGTACCACGAACAGAAACAATGATTGAAATCGCAAAAGCCATTGCTGAAAAGGTAGATGCGCTATTAGAACAGCTTGTTTTTGATTCTGAGCTATATGTAATGGAAGATTATCATGTCAAGATCATGGAAGAATACCTTGAATTTTTTGCTTATGGATTAAGAACGTTACTACAGGATGGAGAAGGGATTCACTGGCTAGAGGAAACAGAGACACAAACTTCGCTTGTGATTATGCCAAGACTTGTAGAAGACATTTTAAGAAAAGAAGTGTTTTCACAAAAAATTCCTTTTGTTTTTTCGTCTGCAACGTTATCTCAGGCAGGGGATTTCTCTTATACTGCTAGCAGCCTTGGTATTCAAAAATACGCCTCATTTTCTGTGAATTCTCCATTTGATTACGAGACACAAATGAAAATGAATGGAACGGTTTCTCAGTCTGAAAAAGAAAAATGGGAAGAAATGGGCCGTGCGCTCAATCAGAACAAAGGCCACTCGTTATTGCTCTTTTCATCTCTTGAAGAAATGAATCGATTCCGCAAGTGGGCCGATCAAGAAAGCTGGGATTTTACAATCATTTATGAAGGCGATCGTGAAATCAGTGAAACAGTAAAAGCTTTCCAGCGAGAGCAGTCTACCGTTCTATGCTCGTATCATCTGTGGGAAGGACTTGATGTACCTGGTGAATCGCTTACGCAGGTGCTTATTTCATCCTTGCCATTTCCACCAAACGACCCGGTGTTTCAGGCAAAGCGAAGTCACTCAGAAAATCCAGTAAACGAAGTGGATCTTCCATATATGCTACTACGTTTACGTCAGGGAATTGGACGTTTAATTCGAAGCAGTGCGGATCATGGTTCTGTACGAATTTGGATGACAGAAGAGCAAGTCTCCACATATGAAAAGCAAATACAAGAAGTTTTGCCATTGCCAATTAACTGGAATTAATTCGAAAGCTCTTTCTCCAATGAGAAAGAGCTTTTTTCAATAGGAGTTGGTATGATAGATGGGGGAGGGATAGAATGAAAACGAATTGGGAAAGACATCATCCGATCATTCATCTTCCAGATGAAGCCATTGCTTCAATTGTGAAAAGCTACGATGCGAATTGGAGCGTTACATCAACGAGTTACCTTTCGGGGGGCTTAAGTCACACGAATTTGAAAGTCAACATTGCAAATGAAAAGCCAGTCGTCATACGAGTAGCAAGAAATTCTGAGAGTTTATTCCGAGAAAAAGAAATTCATCACAGATTACCTACTCATGTGCGAAGTTCCCAATTTCTGCACTCGACGAAATGGAATGGTTATAGCATTGGGATTTTAGAATGGAAAGAAGGTGCGTTACTACGAGATCAACTGACGAATTCTTCAGCACGCGAGATAGAAGAAATGGGGAAATCAATAGGTGAGCAGCTTGCCTATATTCGTGAAAAACGTTTTACTACATATGGTTTTCTTGACCCGAATCTTAATGTCAGGGAAGAATTCCAATTAACTCCTCAGTCATTTATCACGACAATCGAATCGTTTTTCAACCACCATGCTTCTAAATGGTTACCGGAACATATGCCTGGAAAAATCATTGAATTTACAAAGGAAAATGCGCCATTACTTGTAGAAGATCAGAGTGGAGCCAGACTTGTTCACGGTGATTTTAATGGATTGAACATTTTAATGACAAAAACAGAAGTCAATGCCATACTAGATTGGGAATTTGCATTATCAGGAAGTATTTATTTTGACATCGGGAACTTGCTTCGGTACGAATTCAAACAGATCGCTTCATTTGAACAGGGTTTATATGAGGGGTTAAAGAATCAAGGAATTGACCTACCAGAGCAATGGAAAAAGCTCGCGAAGCTTGCTGATCTAGTAGCGCTATGTAGCTTACTTGATCGAGTTGATTGCGGAGAAAATAGAGTGAAAGATATTACGCGCCTTATCAAACAGACGATACACTCAGATTAGTTAAAGAAAGAGGGAAAAGACATGAGGATCGGTTTTATTCGCCACGGGAGTACATCTTGGAATAAAGAAAAGCGGGCTCAAGGAAGCTCGGATATTCACCTTGATGAACAAGGTCGTCGGGATGCAGCTAAGCTTGGAGAATCACTCTTAAATGAAGAGTGGGATAGGATCGTTTCAAGTGATTTGTCGCGAGCAAAAGAAACAGCGGAAATTATTGGCCGTTTTCTGCAAATTGATGTGATAACAGATCCAAGACTGAGAGAAGCTGGCGGAGGGCAAATTGAAGGCACTACGGAGCAAGAGCGCATTGAAAAATGGGGAGAGAACTGGCGCGAGTTAGATCTTGGTATTGAAAAAGAAGAACTTGTTGTGGAAAGAGCACATGAAGCATTAAATGACTTACACGATCACTATCCTGATCAAAACATTCTTATCGTTAGTCATGGATCGTTTCTTCGCCATTTCTTTAAAAGCACGCTACCTGAACTAAATCACGAAAAGCATATTGTGAACACATCTTTAACGGTTTTAAGAAGAAATGGAGACAATTGGGTAAATGAACTTTATCACTCTACAAGTCATCTTGATTAACACAAGCAACGTTTTCTTTAGCTCCAACAAGCATTTTTGAGAGGATATGCATTAATCATCAAGAAGTCATTAAGGATGTAATTGCTACTTTTAATGGAGGGATTGAACGATGAAGCAATATCCTGTACGTATTGAAGAAGATTTATCTCTTATCGATCTTTATGACCTGTCTCTCACACAGCGGACAGGTTGCTATGTCTTGCATGAAGAAGAACTAACCATTATTGAAACAAGTGCAAGTCCTTCGGTTCCACACTTACTTAACGGGTTAGAAAAATTACAGATCGACCTAAATGACGTGCGTCATATTATTGTGACGCACATTCATCTTGATCATGCGGGAGGGGCAGGATTGCTGCTAAAGAAATGTCCAAATGCTCGTATTCTCGTTCATTCAAAGGGAGCACGGCATTTAGAAAATCCAACTCGCTTAATCCAGGGAGCTAAAGCTGTTTATGGCGAACGGTTTAATGAGCTGTTTGACCCGATTCTACCGATACCAAAAGACCGCTTAGTTATTATGAACGATTACGATGAACTGAAGATTGGAAAGAAGCGCACGTTAACATTTATCGACACACCAGGACATGCCAAGCATCATTTTTCCATACATGATTCCAAAACGAACGGCATGTTTGTTGGGGATACAGTAGGGGTTTATTACCCACAACTCGATATTGAACTCTATTTACCCTCAACCTCACCAAATCAGTTTGATCCAGATGACATGCTGGCATCTGCTGAGAAAATTATGTCATTTAAACCTAGTTACATATACTTTGGTCACTATGGTATGTCTAACCATCCGCCCGAAGTCATTCGACAGCTGAAAGGTTGGCTATCTGAATTCTCAAGAATAACTGAAGAAGTGATCGGAAAACACCATAAGAATGATGAACGTTCAGACCATCTTTTCAAAACGCTTTTAAGTAATGTTCAGGGCATTTTATCTAAACAAGGAGTACCTCTTGATCATCCCGTTTATCCATATATCAAGATGGATTTACAGGTGTCAGCACTTGGCCTACTAGATTACGCCAATCGAAAAAAGTAAGAACCCCTTAGGGTGATCTTAGAGAATTCCGCTTTGGGGTGCATAACCGATGAATGTCATCAAATGTCTTGTGTCATTTCACAGGACATTTTGCTTTAATGCCAGGGCTTCTCATATAGGATTGTAACGCATTACTTAAATCACTGCCTCTCATCCGGGATTCATCATTTTTTTATGAACCCTCTGATATAATTAAAACACTATTGGCTAAAATGGGAAAAATAAAAAAGAAGCACTACAATATAAATCACCTATCACTATTACTTAGTGATAGGTGATTTTAGTTTTATCCAGTAGCTTCTGCTAGGTCTGCCTTCAATTCTTTAAACCATTTTAAGTTCACTAAATGGTGTGAACGAGAATTTTCGTTCATGCGACGAAAATAATCAATTTTATCAGGTAATTCTTTGGTGGTAGCTAGGTATTCATCAAGAAGAGCAAGTCTGGCTTCAGTTTGATCAATTTGGGATTGGATTAGTTCTAATAATTTACTTTTATCGAATTCATTAGCAAAGAGTAATGCCCCATAGAATGGTAATTTTACATATTCGGATTTAGTTCCATATTTGGTCATTAATAGTTCGAATTCGTCTATTCCTAATGACGTGATTTTAAAGGTGTGAATGTCACGACCGCTGTTTGGTCTTATTCGGTGTGTTTGTTCAATCAAACCTTTTTCTTCAAGTTGTTGTAAATTGTAATAAAATGATCCCTTAGTAAAGTTAACAATATATTTATAATGTCGTTTTTCCATTAAACTTAATAGTTCGTAGCCATGAGCGCCAGGGTTTTGTATAAGTAAGCCAAGGATTAATAAAGGAATCATGGTTGCATCACCTTCGTCATTTGTTTTTCAAATTCAACGTAGGTCATTTTACCAAGAGCCAAATTCATACTGTGAATATAAATTTGTTCAGCTTTCGAATAGTTATGGTTTTTTTTAAGTGATTGATTTTCGTCCGAAAGAGACTCTAAGATATGACACTCTTTGGAAAATGCTTCATAGTAGCGATAACCGAATATTCGTTGGGAAACGGCGTTCAAATGAATACCATCCGGATTGGCAGTTAGACCTTCTGCGGATACAAAATAACAATTATGCTTCTCATGAGCGAATCGACGTAATTGTCCGTTGATTTCTTGAAACTCTGATGAGTACTTTCCGAGACCTGTTTTTCCTAGATACTCACCAAGCTCCCCAATGATTAATGGGACATTTTGAAGCTTTAATTCTTTACGTAAAGTTTCAATGATAAGAGATAACTTTTCATAATACGTTTTATGTAGAGAATTATTGCTATCACTTTCGCCTTGATGCCAAAGTATGCCACATATTTCACTAGTTTCAAGAGCAAATCGAGCTTCAGACAAAGCATGCTGAAAAAGAGTACCTTGTGGATGCCAATCATTCAAGGAGCTGCCACCTTCTGCACAAGGGATCAAACCAATTTCTTCATCCGGGTTGGCTTTCGACCATGCCTCTGCAAAAGATGCTGCGAGACTTACACCAGAAATAGGGCGGTCATAATTAATCGGCTCTGTCATCATTTGCCACTGACCGTTGCGAAGCATTTTTATTTTTTCATTATAGATAGCGTCTACATCATGCAAGAACCCTCGACCTGCCATATTTGATTGCCCTAACATTAAAAAAGATTTTATCATATAAATTCATTCCTTTACCGAATAGTCTAATTAAACCTCATTATCATATAGTCTAATTAGACTATTGTCAACTCGCGATTCCTAGTGAATTTTAATATAGAACTGTTAAGAGAAAAGATTAAATAACAGGTATGTTAGTGAAAGATATTTTGAAGTCAAGTCTTTCGTTTAAGGGGGCAACTCAAGAATATTAAATAGAATGCATTGTTTCGTTAAAATCGGGGCCAATCTGTAGTAAGGTAGGCTTTTTCTGTTGAAAAAAGGATAGATTTATTGGTTTTTTTTTGAAATAATCGGTATGTTGAGCAATGAATTTGAAAAAAACGTCCTATATTGGAAGGGTTGAGTAGATAAGTGGACATAAGAAAACCAAATGACGTAGAAATTGAAAAGATAATAGCACTTTCTCCAAGGGCTATATTTGAGGGAACTTTAGGTGAAACTGAACCAACGATTGAAAAAGCGAAACAGCTAGTAAAATCTCTTTTAAAGAAGGGCTGTTATTATTTAATATCAACTGAAAATAATGTCATAACAGGTTGGATTCTTTTAGGAGGAAGTAAAGACCCGTTTTCAGATCGGACACTAGGATTTATTTATGAATTATTTGTGATAGAGGAATACAGAGGTAAAGGTATATCAAAACAATTGATTAGAATTGGAAGTGAACAATTGAAACAAGAAGGATACTCCGAAATTCGTTTAAGCGTTTTTGCTGGAAATCATGCAATTAAGATATATGAAAATCTAGGCTTTAAGAACAGAACAATTTCTATGAGTATTTCATTGTAGATCATATCTTTCATTATTTCGGAGCGTTAGATGACCACTAGTGTAAAGGAAAAGACTCTTCAAATAAGCGAGTCTTTTTTGTATAATCTAAGCCAGTTATAGGGTCAAAACGTATGTCATTATAACCACTTTCTTTGATTTCGCACCTCTAATCCGAACCTTTTAGGGGGGATCTTAAGTGTTTTTTTATGAATACTAAACAAAAGCGTATATGATATAGTGAATGAGTCTACAGATCAACGTGTGGAGAGGTGCTATGTTAAAAACCAAATCAACGATTCAATCATTTCGATATATTTTCATTACATATGTAGGAGCCATCGTCTTATTTGCGCTCCTTTATTTACTGCCTTTTTCCCATTACGGAACACTACAAGCGGTTGATTCGCTTTTTATTTCCACAAGTGCGCTCAGCGTAACCGGTTTATCTTCAGTGAATATTTCGACAGACTTTACTCGGATAGGTCAGGCCTTATTGATTATTGAAATGCAGCTAGGTGGTATTGGAATCCTGGTTCTTGTTAGTTACCTTTTTCTAATGATGGGAAAGAAGCTAACGATGTCTAGCATGCTTTTAATTTCTAAAGACCAAAATCAATCGCAGCTAAAAACCATTCGATCATTAAGTTTGTCAGTATTAATGATTGCGTTAACAGTCGAAGCAATTGGCTTTAGTCTCATGTTCAATGCCATTAGTGAACAATACAGCTCAGTTAAAGAAGCGGTTTTTGTGACCGTTTTTCATAGCGTTGCAAGCTTTACGAATGCAGGATTTGATTTGTTTGGAGATAGTTTAATTTCCTATCAGCACAATTGGTTATTGCTTTTGACATCAGCTACAATGATTTTCCTTGGCAGCCTAGGATTTCCCACTATTGTCGAATACATACTTGGTTTTCGTAAAAAGAAAAGTTTATTTACAAAAGTGAATATCCGACTTCATAGTACGCTTTTTCTCATTGGCCTTTGTGTCTATTTCTTTTTAGAACATAGCGGCGTCTTTAACCATTTGTCTCTTTGGGAAAAATTCGTAAATGTCGTTTTTTTATCAGCCACATCCCGAAACGGAGGACTAACAACTGTCGATATTTCAACCTTAAATATCACCACAGTCCTTGTTTTAATGACTTTGATGTTTATAGGTGGATCTTCTTCAAGTACAGGGGGAGGACTACGCTTAACTACTTTTGCAGTGCTTCTAGCTAAGATGGTATCTGTCGCAAAGTCAGAAGAGTATACCACACTTTTTAAGAAAACCATTTCTCAGGATTCCATTAACAAATCCTTTTTAATCTTTTTAAGTTTCATTTTTTTATTTGCTTTTTCAACAATTGTCCTTTCCTATTTTGAATCTCAGGATATCCTCTTTGTGGCTTTTGAAGTGATATCTGCTTTAACAAATACCGGATTATCGATGGGTATCACAGGAGAACTGACTGGGGTATCAAAGCTATTATTATGTATGCTTATGATTATTGGACGGATTGGCGTATTTAGCTTCATATACGCTGTATTTAAAATCGAAAAGTCGAGAACACGTTACATCAAAGAAGACCTGGCTGTTGGCTAGAAGGAGTGAGGAACGATGCGTAAGCAATTTTTAGTAATCGGTGCAGGAAGGTTTGCAAAAGGCATCATCCGGGAGCTATATGAGCAAAAATGTGATGTTGTCGTATGTGATAAAGATGAAGGCCCATTAGAAGATATTGACGATTATACGACTCATTCCATTGTGGGAGATTTACGTGAAAACCGCGTGATGGATGATTTAAACGTTGAGCAATATGACGCCGTTTTTGTCGCAATTGGTACGGACGCCTATTCAGCCATCTTAATTACGAACCGACTGCGTGATCGAAAGGCAAAAAAAATTATTACAAAAGCTGTTAGTCGTGAAATTGGGGAAATTTTATCTAACTTAGGAGCAGATCAGGTCATTTATCCTGAAGAAGAAGCAGGGATGAAAGTAGCTAAACAAATCATGATGCCAAACGTACTTGAGTATATCGAAATCACCAAAAACGTCTCAGCAATTGAAGTCGAGGTCCCAGAAGAACTGGTCGGAAAAACGCTTTTCGAACTCGATTTTTCTAAAAAATATGAGCTGAATGTCTCCCTAATCTTGCGGAAGGAAGCCCCTATTTTGAGTCGCTATGCAGAAGTCGCTTTCCAAAAAGGGGATGTCATCTTAATGGTTGGAGAAAACAAAAAAATCGAGCGCTTTAAACACAAATTTTCAATCTGAATAAGTAACTCAATAGGAAATGGAAATCCGCATAGTTTTGCGGATTTTTTCATGAAAATACAAAAAAATAAAAAAACATTTGAATGCGTTTACATTGTTGTCTTTTCAGTACAAGTAGCTTACTTTTACATGGAAATCAGGTGTCATAAAAGATGACAAGAATAAAATTTCTTGTTTATAATAAGTTTATTGAAATATTTTTAATATTTGGTATTAAGTTATTAGAAGAAAGGTTGATCGGACATGACAATTGATACGGCACATTCAACACAACAAAGTCACCACGTTGCCCTAAGGCGTGACATTAACATGCTAGGAAGCCTTCTCGGTGACGTTTTAGTGCAGCATGGCGGCAAAGAACTACTTGAAATGGTTGAATCAATTCGTGAGAAAACGAAATCTCTGAGAACAGAAGCTGACCTCGAAACATCTCAACAGTTAAAAGAGACCATTCAGACGCTTCAGCCTCCAATGAGAAAACAAGTTATTCGTGCTTTTGCTCTCTATTTTCATCTCGTCAATATTGCGGAGCAAAATCACCGTATAAGAAGACGGAGAGATTATCAAATGCTAGAAGAAGAGCAATCTCAGCCAGGTTCAATTCCGCATGCAATTTCTTTACTTAAGAAGAATAATGTTCCAGGTGAGCTGATTGAAGATACATTGTCCGCTCTCTCACTTGAACTGATTTTAACCGCGCATCCAACTGAGGCAACCAGACGCTCAGTACTAGAAATTCATAAACGTATTGCGAAATCATTACAACAATTAGATAATCCGCTATTAACAAAGCGAGAACAAAAAGCACTACGCGCGGATCTACTTAATGAAATTACCATCCTCTGGCAAACAGATGAATTGCGCCATAAAAAGCCTTCCGTTATGGATGAAGTGAACATGGGGTTATTTTATTTTGAAGAAACCTTATTTGAAGTGTTACCTCAAATCCATCAGGAGTTAGAAGAGTGTCTGCAAGAACATTATCCTGACGCCAAATGGGAAGTGCCGAATATATTAAAATTTGGCTCTTGGATCGGCGGAGACCGTGACGGAAATCCATTTGTAACTCCAGAGGTTACTTGGAGTACACTCAAACGTCAGAGAGAAGTGGTCATTTCAAAATATAAAGAATCAGTGAAAAATTTAATGAGACAGTTAAGTCAATCCACAAACCGCATTTCTATCTGTAGTGAGTTGATGGAGTCCATTGAGGAAGATAAACGTCAACTTCCAAACGTAAAAGAATGGGGCGTTCCTCACGAGGCTTATCGTGTTAAATTGGCATATGTATTAGAAAAGCTAACTCAAGTGAACCGTGAGAACGGATACAAAAATACGGAACAATTTATCGCAGATTTAAAACTTATTAGCAATAGTTTACGTCAACATTTTCCAGAAGGTGCTCATTTTTCTGAACTAAATAAACTCATTCGACAAGCATCCCTTTTCGGATTTCATCTCGCTACGTTAGATGTTCGAAACCATAGTGGTGAACACGAGGGAGCAATCGCAGAAATTTTAAGCCGCGTCAATATGGCAAATGATTATGCAGCACTTGAGGAAGAAGAAAAAGTTCAGCTACTTACTAGTATTTTAGAGGATCCACGTCCTGTTTTATCGACTTATGAGGACTACTCTGAAAAAACACGGAAAATCATTGATATTTTTACAATGATAAAAAAAGCTCATCAAGAATTCGGCACAAAATCAATTTCTGTATACTTGATCAGTATGACCCGTTCGGCAAGTGATCTTTTAGAGGTACTCGTTCTTGCGAAAGAAGCGAACATTTACCGACTACATGCAGATGGAAGTGTCGAGAGCGATTTAAATATTGCGCCTCTTCTCGAAACCATCGATGATCTTAAAGCTGGACCTTCCATTATGAAGAAGCTTTTTGATCTTCCTGTTTATAAAAACCACTTAGCCGAAGTTGGCAATCGTCAGGAAATTATGCTTGGGTACTCTGATGGTAGTAAGGATGGAGGTACACTGACAGCGAACTGGAAGCTTTATCAGGCACAACAAGAAATTAGCAGCATAGCATCTGACCGTAACCTTCGTCTTAAATTCTTTCATGGACGTGGAGGTGCACTCGGTCGAGGTGGTGGCCCACTTCGCAGAAGTCTTTTGTCACAACCTCCAGAAACCTATACAGCCGGGGTGAAGATTACAGAGCAAGGTGAAGTGCTTTCTTCTCGCTATTTGCTTTACGATATCGCCTATCGAAGTTTAGAACAAGCTACTACGACGTTACTTACTTCTGCGGTTTCCGGTATTGAAAAAGATCAGCGTCAAGAAAAATGGCATAAAATGATGGAGGAAATGTCATCAGTTTCACTTAAGTCTTATCAGTCACTTGTGTTTGAAGATGACGGATTCCTTGCTTACTTTAAACAAGGAACACCACTACCAGAACTTGGCGCGTTAAACATTGGTTCACGGCCAATGAGCAGAAAAGGAACAGATCACTTCGATGATCTGCGTGCAATTCCATGGGTATTTGCATGGACCCAAAGTCGTCAACTTATGCCAGCATGGTATGCTTCAGGAATTGGTTTAACGAAACTTGCTACCACAGAAGAAGGATTAAAGAATCTAAAAGAAATGTATCAAGACTGGCCATTTTTCGCTTCACTTATTGATAACTTACAAATGGGCTTAATGAAAGCAGATCTCGCAACAGCGGAGAAATATATGTCTCTGATTGATGATGAACAGCTTGCAACTCGAATTTTTGGTAAGATTGTCGAGGAATACCATCGTACAAAAGAAGTCATTTTAACCATTACAGGTCAAGAAGAACTTCTAGATGGTACCCCTAATATTAAAGATTCCATCCGCTTACGTAACCCATATGTTGATCCATTAAGTTCGCTTCAAGTTGAACTAATCTCAACGTATCGATCACAAGGGAGCGAGGACGAAGAATTATTGAAGGAAATCCTGCTAACCATAAACGGTATTGCCGCTGGACTTAGAAATACAGGCTGATATTCCAATAACCCTCTCATGAGAGGGTTATTTTTTCTGTAAACAATCTGTTCGATTCTCGCTATTTACCACATATACTTTTCCCTTCTTTAGAAAAACTAAGATAGTAACAAAATTAACTAAAGGAGGGCAACAGATGTACAAAAAAATCATGCCTTTATTATTACCAGGGTTACTGCTTCTCGGAGCATGTAATGCAAATAATAACGATGAAGAAGCGTTAAATATAAACAAAACAAGCGCGCCTACAGAGGGAATTCAGCGTATTAACAGTGGTCAATTAACAATCGATCCTAACTCCTATAGTACAGAGACGCCAAGTGTAAAATTTCCTCATGGAGAAATGGTTCAAGACGGCCAATTTGAATTTAACGAAGTTCTTCCAGGGGTAGATCCGCGTGAATATTTACCAGAAGGTTTCCCTGAACAATATGGCATTGGAGGAAAAGAAGAACAACAACGTCAACAAAAAATGAGGCCAGATCAAAATACTGGTCAAGCTCAGCCGAATGAAAACGCTGCTCCTAAACAAGGAGATGCTAACAAAGAAAAATCACCTACTTCAGAACCATCAGGTGAAATAACGAAAGAAGTTCAGCAGGTGATTGATTTAACGAACGCTGAACGTAAAAAGCAAGGTCTATCGCCATTAAAAGCGATGCCATCCTTAAGCGATGTCGCTCAGGAAAAATCACGCGACATGCAGCAAAAAAATTATTTTTCTCATACAAGTCCAACTTACGGTTCTCCATTTGACATGATGAGGGATTTCGGAGTTGACTTTAATACAGCTGGTGAAAATATCGCTCAAGGTCAACAAACTCCTGAAGCTGTAGTTGATGCATGGATGAAGAGTGAAGGTCATCGCAAAAACATTATGAATAGCAGTTTTACTCATATCGGAGTTGGTCTTGCGCAAGATGGACATTATTGGACACAAATGTTTATTGGAAAATAACGAAGAGGAAAAAAGGGTCACATTCGTGGCTCTTTCTCTTTTTTATGAGGCTATGTTAGCTAATATTGTTGATTACATGGTTGGGGCATTCAACAATTAACACCATTCATTAACATCGCCTTTTAAGAAATAATCTTAAATTCTTCAGGAAGAAGAAGGAAGTGAAACCAATTTGTCGAAACAAGATACTAACCGGTCAGTAAGTGTGATTTTTTATAATAAATTTACAAGGAGAGATTACCCATGGATTTACGATTAACAGACGAACAAGTGATGGTGCAAAAAACAATCCGGAAATTTGTAGAGAACCAATTAATTCCGTTAGAAAATGATGTGCTTCGCAATGAACGTGCAGGAAAACCAGGTATTTCTGCCGAAAAGATGGATGAGCTTCAGCAAAAAGCAAAAAAAGCCGGCTTTTGGGGAATTAATACACCAGAAGAATATGGTGGTGCAGATCTCGGCCAAATGATGCTTGCGATTGTCATGATGGAAGTTTCTAAAACCTTTGTACCGTTCCGCTTTGGTGGATCAGCTGATAATATCCTTTATTACGCAAATGAAGAACAAAAAGAAAAGTATCTACTACCAACGATTAACGGGGAGAAGAAATCCTGTTTTGCCATGACTGAGCCTGGCGCTGGATCAGATACTCGTAATATTAAGATGACCGCGGTTCGAGATGGGGATGATTGGATTCTTAACGGGGAGAAAACGTTTATTACGGGAGGAAATGAAGCTGATTTCGTGATGGTCATAGCCATTACTGATAAGGAAAAGCATGCCGCAACGGGTAGAGACGGTGTTACGTGCTTTATCGCAGACCGCGAGATGGGTTGGAAGTCAGAATATATTCACACAATGGGGGAATGGGGTCCGGCTGGTTTAGTTTTTGATAATGTTCGGGTACCGCATGAAAATATATTAGGTGAAGTGGATGGCGGATATAACCTCGGTCTTGAATGGATTGGTTTCGCTCGTTGGATTGTTGGTGCAACTGCTGTCGGTGCTAGTGAACGCTTGCTTAAAATGGCAATTGACTACGCCAATGAAAGAGAAACGTTTGGCAAACCGATCGCAGAACGTCAGGCCATTCAATGGCAAATCGCAGATTCTGCTGTTGAGATTGAAGCTGCTAAATGGCTCGTTTTAAACGCTGCTTATACGCTCGATGAAGGAAAGGACAATCGACAGCTTGCTTCTATGGCTAAGCTATATGGCTCAAATATGGGCAATCGTGTTGTTGACCGTGTTCTGCAAATTCATGGAGGAATGGGCTATACAAAAGAGTTACCAATCGAACGGTGGTACCGTGAAGCTCGCCTTTGGAGGATTTATGATGGGACAGACGAAATTCAACGCTTAATTATTGCTCGTAACCTCTTGAAGGGACATGTGAAAGTAGGACAATACGCTTAGGAGGGTGCTTATGTTTGAATCACTTATGGGTACACGATCAACTCCTGTAAAGAATATCGTGGAACGCGGTTCGTTGAAAGCGTTCTCAAAAGCGATTGGAGATGAATCACCGATTTATCTTGATGAGTCAGTGGGAAAACGCTCAAAGTATGGATGTAATATTGCGCCTCCTACATATCCCCGGGTGTTTGATTATGGTGAAATTCAAGGCTTTCATTTGCCAAATGTTGGGTTGATTCACGGAAAGCAATCATTCCACTATGAACGTCCGCTGTTGGTGGGGGAAACTGTCATGTGCTCTACTTCGCTTGAAGATTATTACGAACGAAATGGAAAAAGCGGTTTACTCGGCTTTCTTATATTAAAACGGTATGGAGAAGAGCCTGAAGGAAAACTTATTTTTACAGAAGAACAAGTCGTCATTATTACTGAAGCTGTGAGAGAGGGGATGAGTTCTTGAATATCGTTAAAGAATTCAGTGTAGGTACACCTATAGAGGTAACGCTTCCTCCGGTTTCTAGGTTAGATCTCATTAAATATGCAGGTGCATCAGGAGACTTCAATCCCATTCATACGATTGATGAAGAAGCTTCAAAGGCAGGACTACCAGGGATCATTGCACACGGAATGTGGACAATGGGTAACTTAGCAAAATTGTTTACGCCTTATTATGAAGAGGTCTTTCTCGAAGATTATTCTGTTGCATTTAAAGGAATGGTCTTTTTAGGTGATGTGCTTACTCTTAAAGCTTCTCTCGTTTCAATCCAAAACGACCGATATCATTTTGATGTAGCTGCGGTTAATCAAAAAAACGAATCCGTCGTTAAGGGGTCAGCCATTTTAAAAAGATATTAGATTTGCGCTCCTGTTTAGACGAACCTCAAGAGGTTCGTTTTTTTAATGAATTCTATGAATTCTGAAACTTAATTTATTCCAAATCGTAGAAGTAGAGGAAGGCAGTTACATAGTTATCACTAATGGGAAAGGATGATTAACAAATGATGGAATTTATCGGATTAATTATTTCCGGTATTATTTTGTTTTTACTACTTGTAGCAGGAGGAATCGGATTTTTCATTTTCAAAAGGCGCTATAAAACCGCCTCCTCTAATCAGGCATTAATTATCACAGGACCAAAGCTAGGAGACGCAGAAAAAGATAACCGTATTTTCGTCGATGACAATGGTCGTAGTATGAAGATTGTCCGTGGTGGCGGTATTCGGTTGAAATTGTTTCAAACAAGTACGCCGATCGATCTTACCTCATTTCAATTAGAAATTGCCTCTCCAAAAGCCTACACATCAGAAGGTGTTCCAATTCGAGCAACAAGTGTAGCAGAAATCAGCATAGGAAGTAAGCTAGAAATTGTGGCAAATTATGCAGAGAAATTTCTAGGCAAACCACAAAAAGAGAAAGAGCGTGAACTAAAAGAAGTTCTGGAAGGACACCTTCGCGCCATCATATCATCGCTTACTGTCGATGAAATCTACAAAGATTTTAATTCAGTCAATAAAAAAGTGAAAAATATTGCTGAAGAAGACCTCAAAAATCTAGGATTTGAAATTACTTCTTTTGCTCTAAAAGAACTAAAGGATGATGACGAAGAGAACGGATACTTAGAAGCTCTTGGACGTCCACGAATTGCAGAAGCTAGAAAAGACGCCGATATTGCTGAGGCAAATGCAAGACGCGAGACTCGTATGCACAAAGCAAAAACGGATCAAGAAGCAGAAGAGGATGAAATACGACGTCAGATTGAGATTGCCCGTTCTCAAAAAGACAAAGATGTGAAGGAAGCAGAGTACAAAGCTGAAATTGAACAAGGAAGAGCTCGTTCTGAGCAGTCATATAACCTTGAGCAAGCGAGACTTAATCAGAAAGTAAAAGAAGAAGAGATGCAGGTTCAATATATTGAACGACAGCGTCAAGTCGAATTAGAACTTGAAGAACAAAAGCGAAGAAAAACGCAGGCTGATTCGAATGCCTATGATATTCGAGCTAAGGCAGAAGCGGAAGCGGAACGCGATCGCATCGATGGACAAACTAAAGCCGAAATTGAAAAGCAAAAAGGGTTAGCTGAAGCAGAAGTCATTCGCGAACGTGGACGGGCAGAAGCGGAAGCGAAAGAACTAATGGCTCAAGCTATGGAGAAATATGGCGATGCTGCGATTATTGAAATGCTTGTTGACATGTTACCGAAATATGCACATGAAATTGCTCAGCCATTGTCTCAAATTTCCGAGATGAAAGTCATCGATATGGGTGGCGGTAAGGGCACCACTCAGATTACAGATAATGTTACAAAAACAATGACTGGACTTCAGGCAAGCCTTAAAGAATCCACTGGAATGGATTTAAAAGCCATGCTTGAGAGTTTTGTTTCTAGAGGTCATCACAATTCCTTTACTTCAGAAGGTGACACCGAAGAAGAAGAGGAGAAAACAGCAAATGTAGCAAAGCAAGAGGACATGTATGAAAGTGAAGTTGCGAGTGCATATGAAGAAGAATTGGAAGAAGTAGAAGAAGAAAAGGCAGACGATCCTGTTGATAATCAAGTCGATCAACCAAAAGAATAAGCTCAAAAAAGCCTGGCAAGAGCCAGGCTTTTTTGAGGCATTAAGGCTGATTGACGATTTTTAGTTAAAAGTGGTAAAGTGATGATGTATTTATCAGAAAAGTGTCAATTTTTCATAATAACGGAGGAATGCAACATGAAACTTGTATCTTTGCTTAGTACCTTCCTAGACGATGATCAAATTAGTGTAAATGCTACTGTGTTAGAGCAACACAGTAAAGACGAATCTTATCATACGCCACATGACCCAGACGTGGTCGTTTTTCCAAAAACGACAGCAGAAGTAAGTAAAATCTTAAAGACAGCAAATGAAAATCGAATACCAATCATCCCCTTTGGTCTAGGTTCAAGCCTTGAAGGGCATGTGATTCCTTATCAAGGCGGAATCTCAATTGATTTTCAGTTAATGAATAAGGTTCTTGAAGTAAGACCAGAGGATTTCCTTGTTAGAGTCCAACCGGGCGTTACACGTTCCCAATTAAATAAAGAATTAAAAAAACATGGCTTATTTTTCACTGTCGATCCTGGTGCAGACGCAACACTTGGCGGCATGGCATCTACTAATGCAAGCGGAACCACTTCAGTGCGTTACGGGGTTATGAGAGATCAGGTTCGTGATATGGAAGTTGTCCTTGCTGATGGAAAAGTCATACATACCGGTAGCAACACGGCTAAGTCTTCATCAGGCTATCATCTAAATGGCCTTTTTGTTGGTTCAGAAGGCACGCTAGGAACCTTTACAGAGCTTACACTTAATGTTTATGGGATCCCTGAAGCCACTCTTGCAGGAAGGATTGTTTTCCCAACAATTGAACAAGCGGTTTCAACCGTTACAAATATCCTTCATGCCGCGATACCAGTCGCAAGAATTGAACTGGTTGATGCTCGTTCCGTTCAACAAGTCAACAAAACAAATGAAACGAACTACATTGAAAAGCCAACTTTATTTATCGAGTTTCACGGGAATGAGGCTGGACTGAACCAAGATGTAGCCTTTGCTAAAAGCATTGCGGAAGATAATGAGTGTGAGGAATTCATATTCGAACATGATACGAAGAAACGCGCTCTTTTATGGGAAGCTCGCCACAACTTGGCATACTCGTTTAGTCATGGATCTCCAGGCAAAAAAATGATGGTGACAGACGTCTGTGTTCCTATTTCAGAGCTTACTGGTGCGATAACGGACGCAAGAAAAGCGATCGAGACTTATGGGTTAGATGGCGCCCTGCTTGGTCATGTGGGGGATGGAAACTACCATGCTATCGTTATGATCAATCCTAATGATCCGATTGAGCTTGAGAAAGCGACAAAACTAAATCAACACCTTGTTCACTATGCGCTCGAGCGAGGAGGTACGTGTACGGGAGAGCATGGAGTAGGAACAGGAAAAGCGCAATATCAGTTAAAAGAACACGGAGCTGCTCTAGATGTCATGCTAGCATTGAAGCAAACGCTTGACCCGAATGGGATTATGAATCCTGGTAAGATTTTTGCTAGTGATAAAGAACAGTCCTCCATTATCTAATCATTTTTGAGGTGACCACTTTGGATTCATCGATTATTTCTCAACTGCCTTTTCCTGCTTTTATTTCAAAAAGAGGAATCATTTTTTGCACGAATGACTCTTTTCGCTCTATTATTAAAGAGTCTGAAGGAGAACCAATAGAATTGGTTTTTGACAACTTAGAAGAACACGAAACATATACACTAGCACGGTTTAAAGACAAACGAATGTTATTCCTGACAGAACAGGAGCACCCGTACGTTTATTATATTGGTACTGAAAACAGTCATTTTTCTGATCTAGAAAAACAGGTAACAGAACTTGAAAATCTCAACAGGGAATTGGATTCAATCATAGATAATTCTTATGATGGAATTTATATTACTGACAACGAAGGGATTACCTTAAAAACCAATACAGCGATTGAACGACTTACTGGTATTCCAAAAGAATATTATATTGGTAAAAATGTGGATCGACTAGTTAATCGAGGCATACTTAGAGATTCAGTAACAAAAAAGGTGTTGAAACAACGCAAAACAGTTTCTGTCGTTCAGGACAATTTTGAAGGTAAAGAAACCTTGATTACCGGTAGCCCAATCTACAATAAAAAAGGTGACATTGAAAAGGTAATCACGAACATACGGGATCTTTCTGAATTAAACAAACTTATCTTTGAATTAAATAGTGTCCAAAAGAAGAACGCAGAATACGCAAAAGAACTTGAACAGTTAAAAGGATATTCAAACTCAGGAATTATTATTGAGAGTGAAGCCATGAAAGAACTTTATGAAACTGCTTCTAGAATCGCAAATTTTGATGCAACTGTTCTTATCTTAGGGGAAACGGGCGTAGGAAAAGATGTTCTTGCTCGATTTATTTATTCAAAAAGCAAGAGGGCTTCAAACGGTGATTTTATTAAAATAAATTGCGGTGCTATACCGCAAGAACTTATTGAATCAGAGCTCTTCGGTTATGAAGGCGGTGCATTTACAGGAGCTAACCGCAATGGTAAACCTGGAATGTTTGAATTGGCTGATGATGGTGTTTTGTTCCTTGATGAAGTAGGCGAACTCCCACTAAAAACTCAAGTGAAATTACTTCAGGTCATTCAAGATAATACAATTCAGCGAGTAGGCGCCACAAAACATAAAAAGGTCAATGTACGGATCATAGCTGCAACCAATCGTAACCTCCTCCAAATGGTAACAAATCATGAATTCAGAGAGGATTTATTTTATCGTCTTAATGTCATTCCGTTCTCCATTCCACCATTAAGAGAGAGAAGAGATGATATTCTGCCACTAATCCAGTTCTTTCTTAATCGAACAAATATCAAGTATAACCTTGATAAGTACTTAAAAAGTGACCTTAAAAATTCTCTATATGAATTGAATTGGAAAGGGAACGTAAGAGAAATGGCTAATTTAATTGAACGAATAGTGTTAACTACATCCGAGCGAGCAATTTCTCATGACCACCTTCCGGCTGAATACAAAAAGAAAAGTTCAACTCCTCAGGTTCAAAGTCTTAAAGAAGCAGTCGAAAATACTGAACGAAGCGTATTGGAAGATGCTTACTTAAAATACAATAGTACATATGAAATTTCTCGTATTTTAAATACAAGCCAACCTACAATTGTCCGCAAACTAAAGAAATACCAAATCGGAACATAATCAACTTTCCTTGACTACTCGCCTACAGCGAGTTTTTTCTTTGGCATTAAACTTGCAGATAGAAAGGAAAAGGAGGTTAAGATAGTGAAAGTAGGTATTGCTGGAACAGGAGCAGTGGGTGGATTTATTGGTGGTAAGCTAGCCCTTTCAAATCATGAGGTTGTATTTTTATCCAGAGGAACGAACTTACTCAGGATGCAAGAAAGAGGACTGAAAATTAGATACTCTGGAGAAGAAAAGGTAATTCATAAGGAGTTTACACATTTAACGGATACATTTGACGACGTTGATCTCATCATACTAAGTGTCAAATCAAACGATACAATTACTATGGCCAGACAGTTGCGCAAATGTGTCTCACCTGATACTCCCATTCTACTTATGCAAAACGGAGTAAGTAATGAAGAAATTGCAATGAAGTATCTCAATCAATCTTGCTTATATACAGCTGCAGTATATTTAACAGCCAGAATGACTGAGCCAGGGATTATTGAGACGTCAGGTAAACCAAGATTAACTATTGGATCATTAGACTCTGGAAATAGAGAAGAAGCAAAGTTACTTACTCATTTGTTTAATGAAGCAGGTATTCAATCAAAAACGTCATCAAATATAATGAGGGCTAAATGGAAGAAGCTATTATGGAATGTAACATTTAATCCACTTTCTGCGTACGCAGGTGTCACAGTAGGACAAATTGTCGATCATCCAAAACTGCGTGAAACAGCTGAGAGCGCTCTTGTAGAAGGGATGCAAATAGCGAGCTATAAAGGGTTCATATTTCAGAATGAGCTGATCCATCAAATTTTCAAAGGAGCAAGAAAAGCAGATACTCATTATACAAGCATGCTTCAAGATCGACTAAACGGAAAACAACTCGAGATTGAAGCGATATGCGGGTACTTTTTGAAAGAAGCGACAAAGCTAGGTGTTTCAATACCAGTAATTCAATCACTTTATCAAAATTTAGCAGCATTGGAGAAGGAAGCTCCCCCTAAAAATCCACTTCATATTGAGAACTGATTCATTTTTGAATCAAGGCATGATTATATTATTTAACCGTTGCTTTTTTATTGGTAGCTATTTTGATTTATTACTCCTTTCGAAGCTTAGTATCGAAAATTAACCAGGAGCATTATCATAGTCATAGCACTCATCGTTTGTATTGCACATAGTTTTTACCAAAAATAATCAAAAGTGATACAAAAGTGAATGATTAATTCATTTTTGTATCACTTTTTTTGATTTTTTCTAAGCGTTTTTATTATTGGATCGAATGTAATGGGCTAAATAAGTTGTTTTTTAGGCTTTTATTAAAGTGGCATAAAACTTGCAATCTAATAAAAGTAACCAAAGTAAGGGGGAACTGATTATGACTGCAACTATTACGAGTGAACTACAACAGATGAAAACGATGATTCGAAACTTTGTTGAGAATGAGATTGAACCATATGCTCAGCAAATTGAAGAAGAGGATGCAATTCCAGAGCATTTGATTGAAAAAGCAAAAGAACTTGGTCTCTTTGGAATGAGTATCCCAGAGGAATATGGAGGAATTGGATTAAATACAGAAGGGAAAGCTGTCGTATTAGAGCAACTGGGAAGGACACACAATGGATACGTTTCTTTAATTAGTGCACATACAGGAATTGGTAGTACTGGTCTAGTGAAATTAGCTTCTGAATCTCTTAAACAAAAGTACTTACCTGATATGGCTGCAGGAAACAAGATTGCTGCTTTTGCTCTATCTGAACCAGGTGCAGGATCAGATGCAACGAATTTATCAACCACAGCAGTAAAAAATGGGGGGAAATGGATCATTAATGGTATGAAACATTTTATTACGAATGGCCCTGTTGCAGATGTCTTTACAGTTATTGCATCTACTGATAAATCAAAAGGAGCGAAAGGTGGCATTACCGCATTTTTAGTAGAAAAGAATTTCCCAGGACTTATTGTAGGGAAACGCGATAAAAAGATGGGATTAAAAGGATCCTATACTTGCCAAATTATTTTTGAAGATTGTGAAGTACCTGAGGAAAATGTGATTGGTGAAGTAGGAATGGGATACATATCCGCACTGAAAATTCTTGGTGAGGGACGAATTGGACTAGCTGCCCGAGCGGTGGGTTCCTGTGAAAAATTGATCGAGATGTCTGCAAGCTACGCTAAAGAACGTATTCAGTTCGGAAAACCAATTGCCTCCAATCAAGCGATTCAGTGGATGCTTGCTGATATGGCAACTGAAACGGAAGCGGCTAGGTCCCTAACGACCATGGCAGCTAAGAAAGTTGATGAAGGAAAGAAAGTAATCAAAGAAGCTTCGATGGCAAAACTCTATGCTTCTGAAGTGTTCAACAGAGTTGCTGATAAAGCTGTACAGATCCATGGTGGGATGGGCTATGTTTCTGATTATCCAGTGGAACGCTTTTACAGAGATGCACGAATTACAAAGATTTATGAAGGAACAAGCGAAATTCAGCGCATGATTATTTCAAGACATATTTTAGATGAGAATTAATCCATTGATCTACTCGAACGATGGATACAGCAAAGGAAGGAGCTGGATTGTTTGAGTCAAAGTTATTCTGAAACCACCGTTCAGAAAATTGATACGACTATTAAAGATAAACCAGCCTATATCGAGGAACTATGGTCAACGAGAAAAGCAAATTGGAATCTATCCAGAATTCTCGTTTTACTAACATCCGTTATAGCAATTGGATTATCGATATTCCACATTTATACAGCTGGTTTTGGAACGCTGTCCTCTTGGCAGCAGAGAAGCATACATGTTGTCTGGGCACTGCTGTTAATCTTTCTTATCTTTCCATTTCGAAAAGGTAAGAAATTTGGACTTATTGATTTGCTATTCGTATTCGTAACTTTAGTAGAGACTGGTTTTATTCTTTTTCAAGGTGATGCGATCCAAAGTAGACAAGGCAACCCAAACATGACCGATATCATTCTCGGTAGTGTTTTCATAGGATTGGTTCTTGAAGCAACACGCAGAACAAATGGTTTTCTCATGTCTTGTATTGGGCTGTTTTTCATGGGCTATATCTTTTTGGGTCCCTATTTTCCCGGTGCGCTAGCTCACCCAGGAGTAAGGTATGGAAAAATGGTCGATCAGATGTTTAATGGCACACTTGGAATTTTCAGTGCTCCCATCTATATTAGTTCAACCGTCTTAATACTATTTGTGATTTTTGGAGCGTTTTTGATGCGTTCTGGAGGAGGGCAATTTTTCACGAATTTTGCTTTTGGTGCACTTGGTAATCGTGCAGGTGGACCTGCATTATCAGCTGTTGGGGCAAGTGCAATGGTTGCAACCATTACTGGAAATGGAGCTGCCAATGCAGCTGTAACAGGCTCATTTACAATTCCTTTAATGAAAAAACTCGGATATAGTAAACGATTCGCTGCAGCGGTTGAAGCAGTTGCTTCACAAGGTGGACAAATTATGCCACCCATTATGGGAGCATCTGTTTTTATCATGGCTGAGACTACGGGTATTCCTTATATTACGCTCGCCTTATATGCATTAATTCCCGCAATGATCTACTTCTTAATTGCAGGATTTATCGTCTATTACCATGCGAAACGGTTGCACATGGAAGGCATCCCAAAAGAACAGCTTCCTAATCCAAAAAGAGTGCTACTCACGCAAGGCTATCTATTTCTTCCTATCCTGATGATCATTTATTTAATGATCGATGGATTTAGCCCAATGAAAGCAGGTTTTTACGGTATCATCGCCACGATTCTTTTAAGCTGGATTAGAAAGATGACTCGTATGAATGTATTAGATATTCTCGCTTCACTTGAAAGTGGGGCTAGAAGTGCACTAGCCGTAATATCCGCCTGTGCAACTGCCGGTATTATTGTTGGTGCAGTATCGTTAACTGGGCTTGGTCTTACGTTCTCGAGATTTATGATTGATACAGCAGGAGGACATTTATTCTTGCTCCTCATCATGTTAGCCATCGCTTCGATCATCCTTGGTATGGGAATGCCAACCGTATCGGCATACGTCATTCTTGCTGTCTTAGGCGTACCAGCGCTAGTGGAGATGAATGTTAACGTTGTAGCTGCCCACATGTTTGTGTTTTATTTTGGTGTAATGTCAGGACTGACTCCCCCTGTTGCCATAACCGCTTATACGACGGCAGGAATTGCTGGATCTAATCCATCATCAACCGCGATTTACGCGATTCGTATTGCTCTTGGCGGATTTTTTGTTCCATTTGTGTTTGTATACAACCCCGAGTTGTTATTACAAGGTGGTGATCTTTCTGCCATCATAACTGCCCTGATATCTGCTGCCGTTAGCTGTATTCTTTTTGCAGGTGCAGTGGAAGGTTACTGGTTTGGACAAGTCACTGCATTGAAAAGAACGATTTTATTTATCAGTGCTATTTTACTCGTTATGCCTGGCTTAATCGGAGACCTAATCGGACTCATCCTTGTCGTGTTCACTTTCATCTGGCAACGTTCTCAGCGTGTCGGTAAAAGCTCACCACAAGAAATAAGTGGATAAAAGGAGGATTTTAATGCGCAGATCATTAATTAGTTTATTGGTAGCGCTTTCAATGATTGTTATAACAGGTTGTGGAAATAGTGCGTCCAGTGATGGCGAAGGACTTGAGGCACCTGATAAGTTCTTGAAGGTTGGTTCAGGACCTATGGGTTCGGGTTGGTACCCAATTACGACTGCATTGTCAGAACTCTATATGGATCAGTTTTCAGGACTGAATGTCTCGCAGATTGAAGGGGGCAGTACATCGAACCTTAAATCACTTCAAATTGGCGATATTCAGTTTGGCATTCACTATACTTCTGATTTTGCGGACGCAGTCAAAGGAACTGGAAGCTTCGATGAAAAGTTAGATCAAGTAGCAGGACTTACTTCACTTTATCCGGTTTATCAAACCATCGCGACTCTAGCCGATAATGAAGACATTAATAAAGTCGAAGATATTGTCGATAAGCACATCTTCCTTGGTCCAAAAGGAGGGGGAGGACCAGTGGCTTTTTGGAGAATGATGGAAGAATACGATATTGACGAAGGTTCGATAGAAGAAGCTGGCGGCAAGATTTCATATGGTAATTATTCGGATGGAGCATCTATGTTAAAGGATGGTATTGTAGATGTCTTTGTCGGTGGTGGTGCCCCTCAAGTAACGTCACTCCAAGAGATCGAGGTAACAAAACCAATAAAGGTTATTCCAATCGATGAAGAAAAGCTTAAAGGAATCAGCGACAAAGGATTGGGAATTTCTCATGATAGCCTTCCCGGAGGCACGTATAAGGGACTGGAAGATGAGATTCCAACCTACACATTGGTAGCCATGTTCAGTGTTCGATCAGAGCTACCAGAAGATTATGTCTATAACCTAACAAAAGTATTCTGGGAAAATCAGGAGCCATTTGAGGAACAAATTCCACAACGAGCAAAGAACTTCACGTTGGAAACGGCTTTGGATGGGATCGACCCAGCTACGCTTCATCCAGGAGCAAAGAAATATTATGAAGAAGAAGGGATCATTGAATAAAAATAGTAAAAGAAATTTTCAAAGGTGGGAATGGCATTGGATAAACTGATCGATCGACCATGGTACCGATTTTACCCGGAAGTCATGAACAATTCCCCATCACTACCGGAGTGTTCAGTCTACCAATTGCTTCATGATAGTGAAAAGAAATACGGAGACAAAGTAGCGCTTCGTTTTCAAGATCAAAGAATCTCTTATAGAGAATTGAAAGACACAGTCGATCGCCTCGCCTCATCCTGGTATGAGATGGGAATAAGAAAAGGGGAACGAATCGGCTTAATGTTATCGAATCAGCCTATGTATGTCTATGCCTATTATGCAGCTCAGAAGTTAGGAGCTACGGTGGTACAGATGAATCCGATGTATATGCCCAGGGAAATTGAAGAGATATCACACGAGGTAGGTCTCTCTTACCTCGTGACAGAGAGCAAATACATGGACAAACTTGAAATTGTCACGAAATCATACACGTTTGAACAGATATTTCTTGCAGACGAAAACCCTTCTGTACTATTACCAAATACTCACTTCATTGAGCGACTTATTGAAAACAGCGCACCTGATCAAGGAGCCATAGAAATCCAAGCGAAAGATGATATTGCTGTCATCCAGTTTACAGGTGGGACAACCGGAAAAATGAAAGGGGCGATGTTAACACATTATAACCTTGTATCGAATGTGATTCAGAGTTATTTGATGTATGGAAGTGAGATGAAGCTGGGTGAGGAAATCACATTGACAGCAACCCCTCTTTATCATGTTTACGCCATGACCAGCGGGATGAATTTAAGTATCTATATTGGGGCAACTAATATTATCGTACCAAAGTTCGAAGTCAACGAAGTGTTACGAATCATTAGGGAAGAGCAGCCTACATTTTTCCCAGGTGTCCCAACGATGTACAACGCTTTTGTTAATCACCCAGATGTAAATGAGTTCGGACTTCATTGCTTTAAATTTTGTTCCAGTGGGTCCGCACCCCTTCCCATCGAAGTGATCAATCGTTTTGAAGAAATAACAGGTGCAGTCATCGGAGAGGGTTTTGGCATGTCAGAAACCTCCCCTTCAACACATCGAAATCCACCGTTCGGAGAAAGAAAGATTGGTAGTATTGGAATCCCTTTCCCAGAAACAGATTGTCAAATTGTTGATGAAGACGGAAATGAACTTCCACCTAAAAGTGTTGGTGAACTCGCCATTAAAGGACCTCAGGTAATGAAAGGTTATTGGAACAAACCAGAGGAAACGAGTGAGAGCTTAAAGAATGGATGGTTACTCACTGGGGATCTTGCAACGATGGATAAAGATGGATATTTTTATATTGTAGGTAGAAAAAAAGAAATGATTATTACAGGTGGTTTTAATGTCTATCCACAGGAAATTGAAGGCGTACTTTATAAGCATGCTTCAGTGAAAGAAGCCGCTGTAATTGGTGTCCCTCATGAGCACAGTGGAGAAAGAGTAAAAGCATTCGTTGTTGTTGAAGACTCTTCCATTTCTGAAGACGAGCTCATCGCCTATTGTTATGAGCATTTAACAAGATACAAAGTACCCAAGCAAATTGAGATAAGAGATTCATTGCCCAGGAATACAGTTGGAAAGTTACTTAAACGGCTTCTACTTAAAGAAGAATCGATCGAAACAGGGAGGTCACGTATATGAATATAGGACGTATTAATAGAGTTGGTGTGATAGGTTCAGGAACAATGGGATCACAGATTGCGATGGTTTGCGCTCTTGCTGGGTATCCTGTTGTTTTGCACGATATCGAAGAAAGTAGTCTTGATAAAGCTAGAAAATCCCTTAAAGGCCATATGGATCGCAGGATTAAGAAAGGAAAATTGACAGAAGCACAAGTGGAAGAAGCTTTTCAATTGCTTCACTTTAGTACTTCTCTAAATGACTTCAAAGAAGTCGACCTTGTTATCGAGGCAATCATTGAAAAGCTAGGAGTCAAAAGAGAACTGTTTGCTCAGCTCGATCAAATTTGCCCGAAGCATTGCATCCTTGCAACAAATAGCTCAACAATCGTTAGTTCAAAAATAGCTGATGTAACGGATCGTCCTGAAGCTGTATGCAACATCCATTTCTTTAATCCTGCGCTCGTTATGGATTTGGTAGAAGTTGTAAAAGGACCGCATACGTCTGATCTAACTGTAGATACAGCTTATCAATTTGTAGAATCTATACACAAAACGCCAGTTTTACTGCAAAAAGAAATTTCAGGCTTTGTCGCAAACAGGATTCTAGGAAAACTGGTGGACGAAGCGGTTTTCTTACTTGAGAATGGCTACGCAACGCACGAAGAGATCGATCTCGTGTGCACGAAAGCATTAAATCATCCGATTGGACCTTTTGTTCTCATGGACCTTACGGGTATCGATGTAAACTACTATGTACGACAACAGCGCTATGAAGAATCCGGAAATGAAGCAGACCGGCCAGCACGAATTGTAGAAGAGAAAGTAAGCAAAGGGGAGCTTGGAAGAAAGACCGGTAAAGGTTTTTATAGCTATCAATCTTAAAGGATGGGAGTCAATCCACTATGGAAAATATCGTTTTTACTCAAGAAGACCAACTTGCCTATGTAACGATCTCGAGACCAGAAGTAAGAAACGCACTGAACAAAGAAACATTAATGGAATTAAAATATGCCCTTGAGAAAATTGAAAAAATGGAGGAGGTGAAATGTGTCGTCATCACAGGAGAAGGTGAGAAATCTTTTGCAGCTGGGGCGGATATTTCACAACTGGAAAAGAAAACGATGTATGATGCATTTCAATCGGGCAGCATGCAAGAAATCTATGACTATATTGAAGGCTATCCGAAACCAACCATAGCGATGGTAAACGGTTATGCACTTGGTGGAGGATGCGAGCTTGCGATGGCATGTGACATAAGGATTGCAGCTTCTCATGCAAAATTTGGCTTACCTGAATTAAATCTCTCCATCATCCCAGGAGCAGGTGGAACTCAACGACTTACGAGACTCGTCGGTCGAGGGAAAGCATTAGAAATGATTTTGACCGGCAAATTGATTTCAAGTGAAGAAGCCGTTGCGATTGGCTTAATTACTGAAATGGCTGAAAGCTCGCAGTTAAAAGAAAAAACAGTCGAAATTGCCAACCAAATTATAAGTAAAGGTCCTATGGCCGTCATGATGGCAAAGCTCGCCGTGAATATGGGAGCAGATACAGATATGAAAACTGCCTTACTCATTGAGAAGCTGTCACAAGCAATTCTTTTCGCTTCAGAAGACAAAAATGAAGGAACAAGAGCTTTTCTTGAAAAAAGAAAGCCAGTTTTTCAAGGTAAATAAATGGAGACAAATACAAGCAATCTCTATGGCAGTGTAAGAAATGACTTTGAAACAAGCCCTTTTTTTAACTTATTAGGTTTTGAATTAGTATCCATTACTGAAGATGAAGTCATCCTTGAACTACCAGTAGAAACAAAACTATTAAACACGCACGGAAGCTTGCATGGCGGTGTCTATGCGACGATGATTGATAATATCATTAGCTTAAAAATGCGTTCTATGATCGGTAACCCTGTTATTACGATTAATTTAACTATCAATTATATTGCACCAATTACCAGTGGGAAAATCATTGCAAAAGCCTGCATCTATGGAGAAGGAAAACGCATAAAAATGGGTGAAGGTATTGTGATGGATGAGAATGGAAAGCTTCTTGCAAAAGGTAGTGGAACGTTTAAAGTGATCAAACAGAAATAATTTCCATCGTTATAGAAAAGAGGCGTTGTAATTGTCAATTCAAAAAATAGCAGTGATCGGTGCAGGAACTATGGGAAGGGGAATCGCCTATTCTGCTGCAGCAGCAGGGATGTCGGTCATCCTCCAAGATGTCAGCGAGGCTTCATTAGATAAGTCCAAATCTTATCTAAAAACCCAATTTGATCGATCCGTCAGTAAAGAGCTTCTTTCAAAAGAATTAGCTGGAAAACGATTTAAAGAAATTGAATATACAACAGAACTTCCTGTAGCAGCAAGGGACCGTGATCTAGTCATTGAAGCAGTTCTAGAAATAATGGAACTGAAAACAAGTATTTTTCAACAGCTAGATGACCTTACACCAGACCATGCGATTCTGGCTACCAACACATCCACCATGAGCCCAACTGAAATAGCTGCCCAAACAAAGAGACCTGATCAATGTCTAGCCCTTCACTTTTTTAATCCAGTCCCAAAAATGAAACTAATTGAAGTGATTTGTGGTCTAGAAACATCAGAAGAAACCATTAGCAAGGCCATGGCATTTGGTAAAGCGATTAATAAGGAATGCGTTAGAATTAATGAATTTCCCGGCTTTGCAGTTAGCCGAATGAATTGTCTGATCGGCAATGAAGCGATGAACATGGTCATGGAAGGTGTTGGTTCACCGGAAGACATCGATAAAGCAATGAAACTGGGGCTAAATCATCCAATGGGCCCACTTGAACTCGCCGATCTTGTTGGACTCGATACGAGACTAAGAAACATGGAATATTTGTACGAAACGCTCGGAGAAAAATATCGCCCATGCCCAATTTTAACAAAATACGTGAAAGCCGGTAGACTCGGCAGAAAAAGTGGAAGAGGATTTTATACATACGATTAAAAGGGAGAGATACCAATGGATTTTCAATTCGATCAGGACATTCAGTTTCTTAAAACCAACATCCGAAATTTTGTTGAAAATGAGGTCGAGAAGGTTGCCATGACCATTGAGCGTGAAGATCGTATTCCAGAACGGATCATTGAGCTTTCAAAAGAAATGGGGTTATTTGGCTTAAGTATCCCTGAAGAATATGGCGGTCTTGGGATAGGCATGGTTGGAAAATGCGCCCTCTATGAAGAGTTAGGTAAAACCCACAATGGTTTTACTACTCTGATAGGTGCTCACACAGGGATTGGTTCTGTCGGGATTGTTGAACTCGGCAATGAAGAACAAAAGCAAAAATACCTACCAGATATGGCAAGCGGAAAGAAAATTGGCGCTTTTGCTTTAACCGAACCTTCTGCGGGATCAAACGCGTCGAACTTAAAAACAACAGCAGTGAAAGAAGGAAATAAATATATTTTGAATGGAACAAAGCACTACATTACCAATGCCACTGAAGCAGATGTTTTTACTGTAATGGCAGCAACTGATCCATCAAAAGGAGCAAAGGGGATTACATCATTTATCGTTGAAAAAGATTTTCAAGGCTTTCATGTCGGTGCAGTTGAAGAAAAAATGGGCTTGAAAGGCTCTCACTCCGCTGAGCTTATTTTTGATAACTGTGAAGTACCAGAGGAAAACGTACTTGGTGAGGTAGGAAAAGGTTATGTCAATGCATTAAAAATTTTAGCAAACGGACGAGCTGGGCTCGCTGCACGAAATCTAGGATCCTCTCAAAAGCTCCTGGATTTGAGCATGGATTATGTACAAGAACGCATTCAGTTTGGCGTACCAATTATTGAACATCAGGCTGTTGCGCACATGGTTGCAGAAATGGGTGTAGAAATTGAAGCTCTTCGATCATTTACATACCGTGTAGCGTGGATGGTCGACCAGGGTGAAAAAGTCATTAAAGAAGCGGCTATGCTTAAATTGTATGGATCAGAAGTTTACAACAGAGTGGCAGACAAAGCACTTCAGGTGCATGGGGGAATTGGCTACATTTCGGATTATCCAATTGAGCGATATTTCCGAGATGCACGAATTACACGCATCTATGAAGGAACTTCTGAGATACAAAAAAACATTATTGCGAGTCAGCTCCGAAAAGAATATAGCTAAAGGAGGATAAGGAATGAAAGAAAATATCGTCATTGTTGAAGCAGTTAGAACACCAGTGGGACGCTACGGTGGCGTGCTAAAAAACTTAAATTCCGGTGAGTTAGCCGCTATTGCCATTAAAGAAACGATCGCTAGAGCAGGGATTACGCCTGAACTTATCGATGAAGTGATCCTGGGTGAAGTACGTCAAACGACGGAATCTTCAAATGTAGCAAGAGTTGCAGCTTTAAGAGCAGGAATTCCTGCCACCTCACCCGCTTTTACAATTAATCGACTTTGCGCTTCTGGTATGCAGGCAATCGCTTCAGCTGTTCAACAAATCCAGTCCGGACAGGCAGAAATCCTTGTAGCTGGTGGGACAGAAAGTTTAAGTCACGCTCCGATTTACTTACGTAACAGTCGTTTTGGTGGCGATAAAACCACATTAGTTGATTCTAATCTAGAAGCTGGTCAACAGCCAAATGAGATATACGGTAATCAATTAGGTATGGGTATTACGGCAGAAAACGTTGCGGAAAAATACCAGATTACACGTGAAGATCAGGATGCTTTTGCTGCTGAGAGTCAGCGTCGTGCGGCAGAAGCGATCGAGAAAAAGGTATTTGATGAAGAGATCATTCCAGTTGAAACAAAGTCTAGACGCCAAACCAACCTGGTAAAACATGATGAACATCCGCGGCCAGGTACAACGGTAGAAAAGCTTTCTATGTTAAAGCCTGTATTCAAGGAAGGTGGAACCGTTACTGCAGGAAACTCATGTGGAAGAAACGATGGCGCTGTAGCGATGCTTGTTATGAGGGAAGAGAAAGCTCGTGAACTAAATCTACAACCTCTTGCTCGTGTCGTTGACTGGTCCACTTCAGGCGTTTCACCAGAAATTATGGGAATCGGTCCTGTTCCTGCTGTTAAAAAACTGCTAGAACGAACTGAAATGCAGTTGAAAGACATCGGTTTGTTTGAATTAAATGAAGCATTCGCTGCACAAGCGCTCGCCGTTATCCGTGAACTTGGTCTCCAGGCGGATAAAGTAAATGTAAATGGTGGAGCAATTGCTCTTGGGCATCCACTTGGAGCTACTGGCGCACGTATCTTAACTTCATTAATGTATGAAATGAAAAGAAAAAATGAGCGTTTCGGCATCGCCACACTATGTGTTGGCGGTGGACAAGGAATGGCAATAATGGTTGAAAATATGTTTAACTAAAGAAGACGGAATTCCGTCTTCTTTAGTTGGAAATAAAACGGTAAATAAATCCGGAGGTTCCCGATGAAAATTAGAAACTATCATCATAATGATCTCAATCAAATCATCGAATTATTTTTACAAACCATTCAGTATGTTAATCGTAAAGATTATTCTTTAATACAAATAGCTGCATGGACAAATTCAAAACCAACGTTAACGAGAACTTCAATATGGAAAGAAGAATTCAAACGAAATTTCACATACGTAGCTGAAAGAGAAGGAGATATTCTGGGGTTTATTGATTTAACTGCAACCGGGCACCTTGAGCGTTTGTATATTCATCACAAATTTCAGCGACAAGGCATTGCGACCGAACTTCTTTCAAAAGTTGAAAAAACTGCAAAAGAACATAACATAATGAAACTTTCAACCGAAGCAAGCATAACGGCTCGTCCTTTTTTTGAAAGACATCAATTTAATGTTGTTAAGGATCAAACAATAGTAATTGATGGAGTTCCTATGATAAATTTCTTGATGTCAAAAATATTAAAGTAGACTCTCATAATGATAGCTCTATTAAAGAAGGGAAAACATTGATTTTACATGCAGGTTATGATAAATACTTCATTTGAAATTCCTTCGTGTATGCAATAGCTTCTAATAATGAACCAGCAGTTTGACCGTAACTGCCTAATGCTAAAATTTGTTCACCAAGTCTTATTCGCTTCTTTTTAATATATAGAAGACCGATTGTCTCAATCGCAAGGGCATACGTTTGAATTGTTTGTCCTGTTGTGATAGTTACTGCATAGGGAGAATCGCTTAAACTTGATCCCTGTGCTTCAAAACCGGCACCAATTGTTTGGATAACGTCCCCAATGATATCAATAGTTAGCCCTTCTTCTTCGTCTAAACTAAGGGCTTGAGCCCCTCCTATGACATTCGAAAGATTTCCAGCTGCTTGAAGCCAAGAACCAAGAACTCCTAAACTCTGCTCCAATGTATTTTCTGCCAAGCTTTCTCTTCCAACAGCTTGTAAGGCGTTTCCTGTTGCTTCAATTGCATTCCCAATAACATAAAGATCTCCACCTACATCCTCTGCAACTGTTCCTTTTTCTTCTATCGCTACGATAGTATCCCCAATTGAAGCCACACCTGCTCCGAGCGCTTGAATCCATGCTCCTGTAAGGACGATTAGATCTCCATACACCTCCAATTTAACTCACCTTCCTTAACCTTTCTTCATCGTATTCTTCTAAACCAAAGAATGTTTATATCAAATGAAAGAAAAAGGAATGAGAAAATAAAATCATTAAAAAACATGTACCTCTTTCCGTTTAATGGATAATTACACCTTCAAATGACCCACAAAACCATTTATTGAGAATAGTTCTCAAGTATTATTGAATATGATAATCATTCTCATTTATAATGTTAGTTGCAGCACGTTGAAAATGATTATCAATTAAAAAGGGTGGTTGTATATGACTGTTAAAGATTTAGCCAATAACCAGACACTACTTGCACAGCAAGAGAAAAGAGAATCGAATGCAAGATCTTACCCAAGAAGGATACCGATCGCCATTTCTGAAGCAGAGGGTATTTTTGTTACAGACATGGACGGCAAGCGATACTATGACTGTTTGGCAGGTGCAGGAACACTTGCACTGGGTCATAACCATCCAGTTGTGATAGAAGCAATCGAGAAAATTCTTCGCGATAAACGACCTTTACATACATTAGACATTACAACGCCAGTCAAAGAAGAGTTTGTGAATGAAATATATTCGAACTTACCAGAACAATTTGCTGATCGGGCTAAAATTCAGTTTTGTGGTCCTACTGGTGGGGACGCCATTGAGGCTGCATTAAAATTAGTAAAAACAGCAACTGGAAGAAGCACCATTCTTACTTTCCAGGGTGGGTATCATGGTTCTACACATGGGACGATGGCGATCAGCGGGAATCATGCTCCTAAACAATATGTTCAAGGCTTGATGCCTGATACTCACTTCATGCCATATCCTTACGCCTACCGCTGTCCATTTGGAATGAAGGATGAAGAGGGGCATAGGGTTTCAAGTACTTATATCGAAAATCTTCTCGATGATCCAGAAAGTGGCATTCTACATCCAGCTGCTATGATTCTTGAAGTTGTACAGGGAGAAGGAGGATCAATTCCAGCACCGATCGAATGGCTTCAAGAAATGAGAAGAATCACGAAGGAGAGAGGCATCCCACTCATTATTGATGAAATTCAAACAGGAATCGGTCGAACGGGTGAAATGTTCGCATTTGAACATGCAGGGATTGTTCCGGATGTTATTGTGCTTTCAAAAGCAATTGGAGGAAGTTTACCTCTTTCCGTTATGATTTATGATCAAGATCTTGATAAGTGGAATCCAGGTGCGCACATTGGTACTTTTCGAGGAAACCAAATGGCAATGGCTGCTGGGACTGCTTTGTTGAAATTTATTAAAGAGCATGAACTTCACAATCATGCAGCTGCAATGGGGAAAAAAATGATTGTTGCACTAAAAGAGATGCAACACCAATTCGGTGAAATTGGTGACGTTAGAGGGAGAGGGTTAATGATTGGGGTAGAAATAGTAGACCCCACACAAGGCCAATCTGCTTCAGGAAGTTATCCATCTCACCCTGCATTAGCCAGTCGCATTCAGAGAGAATGTTTTAATCGAGGTTTGATTTTAGAAGTTGGAGGGAGAAACGGGAGTGTCATTAGACTTTTACCTCCGCTGATTATAACGGAGGAGCAAGTGACAGATGTTCTAAGAATCATTGAAGAAGCCGTAAAAGTTGCTGTGGAGTCTATGGAATGAATTTAACGTATAAAGAAATGAAAACAGATTGGATGGAGCAACTCTTTCTTTCTAATGGAGAAAATGGACAAGCTTCTTTTCAAGAACAAATGTCTGAGATGATCGAATTGATTAGTCGAACCTTTCAGGAAGCAACCCATCCCTACATTGGGAAACAACCAACGGTGGTTCAAGATGAAATTGCTACACTTTTTAAGTTTCCTAATGAAACTCAAAATTTCACCAATATCTTGCAAGAAATAGCCGAACCGATACTCAAAAATAGCCTTCATGTTTCTCACGAAAAAAGCATCGCCCATTTGCACTGTCCACCGCTCATACCAGCAATTGCGGCAGAGCTTATGATTAGTTCGTTTAATCAATCTCTTGATTCATGGGATCAAAGTACCGCTGCCACCTATGTAGAACAGGAAATGATCAAGTGGCTGACACAGCAATTCGGCTATCCTTCTAATTCTGATGGCACATTTACCACTGGTGGAACCCAATCAAATTATACTGGACTTTTGTTAGCAAGGGATGAATTTTGTCATCGCAAGTGGGGACGTGATGTCAAGCGTGATGGGTTACCACCTCAATTTCATAAATTAAGGATTCTTTGCTCTGAGGATGCACATTTCACCGTGCAAAAATCAGCTGCCCAGCTAGGGCTAGGGGAGAGCGCTGTAATAAAAGTGAAAGTTGATGAGAACCACCGAATGTCACCGATACACTTAAAAAAACAATTGATAGATTTGAAGGAAAGAGAACTTTTACCTTTTGCACTTGTCGGAACGTGCGGCACGACTGATTTTGGGAGCATCGATCCTTTAGTAGAATTAGCCACTATCGCACAGGAGGAAGAATTATGGTTCCATGTCGATGCGGCGTATGGTGGAGCACTTATCCTCTCTGAATCTCACATTTGGAAGCTAGAAGGAATTACAGCAGCGGACTCCATTACAGTTGATTTTCATAAGCTTTTCTACCAACCAATTTCATGTGGCGCTTTCCTTGTAAAAAACAGCCATTCCTTTCGTTTTCTGAATCATCACGCTGATTACTTAAATCCAATGGAGGATGAAGAGGAAGGAATTCCAAACCTAGTAAACAAATCAATTGTTACGTCCAGAAGATTTGATGCTTTTAAACTTTTCCTCTCGTTGAAAAACGTTGGAATCAGTCTTTTTTCTGAAATGATTGACGCTACCTTTTATCTGGCCCAAGAAACAGCGAATTACTTATCTCAACAACCTAATATTAAAGTTGAAAACAAAAACCCAGAACTCAACACAGTCATTTTTCGATTTGAACCACAGAATCCATCCGGAGATGTGTGCAAGCTTAATCGAAAAATACAGCAAGAAATGCTATATGAGAGCAAAGCAGCCATTGCTAAAACATCGGTGGATGGCCGAACCTATTTGAAATTCACCATGCTTAATCCTAGAACAAAAATCGAGCACATTTATGAAATTGTAGAAGAAATTCAAACACTAGGATGGAAATGGAGGGACCACACGTGAAATTTGCTAAAGACTATGCAGAACAAGCTACGATGCAGAGCTTCCTAAATTGTTATTTACGCGAAACTAGCCATTTTACTGAAATAGAAAAACCTGAAGCTTTACGAGATTTATCAGCTCAGAAGTTCATTTCCTGTTTACTCGAAAACCAGGGAATAGAGCTAATTTTACCAGTCTCTTATTGGTCTTTAACTGGACGACATATCTTTCAATTCCCATTGGTTTATCGCATCAAAAATGGCGCATTTAACTCGCTTGATTATCTTACATTAAGCACGTTAATTGTAAAAGAACTCCTGATCGATCAGAAACGATTAGATGCAGAAGATGAATTGATTATGAGGATCCTATTAAGCTGTCAAAACATGAAATCGTATATTGAGGAAAGATACAAGGACAAAAACCGTTTATCGGATGAGTCGTTTGATTACATTGAAGCAGAACAGTCTCTCTTACTTGGGCATCTGCTACACCCAACACCTAAAAGCAAACAAGGATTATCACTAGAAGAAGATCGTCTGTACTCACCTGAACTGAATGGTGAATTTCAACTTCACTATTTTAGTGTTCATCCTTCCATCATTTTAGAAGACTCAAGCTTATCATTATCCGCCAGTGAACTGATAAGAGAGGAGTTAAGAGCGGATGAATCCGTTAATCAAGAATGGCTCCATCAATTTGAGAAATGGGTTTTGATTCCTGTCCATCCCCTTCAAGTCAACGTTCTCTTAAAAAACAAACAGGTAGTTCACTATATTCAAAAAGGAAAACTTGATTATCTCGGCCCAGTGGGGAAGATGTACACGGCTACTTCTTCATTTAGAACGCTTTACAGTCGTCAATCTAACTATATGCTGAAGTTTTCGGTTCCTGTTAAAATAACAAACTCACTTCGAGTCAATCAGCAAAAAGAGCTTGATCGAGGCGTAGAAGTATCTAAACTACTGAATACAACGTTAGGAAAAGAACTAAAGAGAAACCACCCAAAGTTTAAAATCATTCGTGATCCCGCTTATTTGAATGTCGCCATTCCAAATCTTGAACATGGTTTTGCGGTTGTCATACGCGAGAATCCTTTCTATAAAAAAAGCGAAAACACGAGCTTAGTCGCTGCACTTTGCCAGGATCATGCGTATGGAGGGAAAGCTCGTCTACATACGATTATCACTTCAATTGCGAGAAGAGAAGGACGTGCAATTGAAAAAGTAAGTTTAGAATGGTTTGATCGCTATTTGTCTCTCTGTCTTGATCCGATGCTATGGCTTTATCGCAACTATGGCATTGCTTTAGAAGCCCATCAGCAGAATTCCGTTATTAAACTATCGGAAGGCTATCCATCAACCTTCTATTACCGAGACAATCAGGGATATTACTTCAGCGAATCTATGGCTGATAAGCTCTCAAAACTTCTTCCAGATTTAAATGAAAAAAGCGATACCATTTGTACTGATGAAGTAGCAAGTGAACGTTTTCGCTATTATTTCTTTTTCAATCATTTATTCGGCTTGATCAATGCATTTGGCGTGAACGGATTGGTTAGCGAACAACACCTAATAGATCTCTTAAGAGAACGTCTTCTACGGTATGAGGCGTCATCACCTCTTGTGAAAAGTTTACTAGAAGAGCCAGTTTTACCGTGCAAAGCGAATTTATTAACTCGCTTCTATGACATGGATGAGCTGGTGGGGTCACTGGAGACACAATCGGTTTATACAATGGTGACTAATCCAATTGCACAGGAGGTTGCAGTAAAAAATGGCTCATAAGCAGGTTGAAATAGATCAAGAATATAAAACCATCTCTTTTTCTGAAGTGAGCTTTGAACGCGATGTACATATGATTCATCGGTGGATGAACAAAGCACATGTTTTCCCATACTGGCAATTAAATATACCGTTGGAAGCCTATAAACGTCATTTGCTGAAAGCATTAAAAGACAAGCATCAAACCCTTTATCTCGGTTTTGTAAACAACAAACCGATCAGCTACTGGGAAGCTTACTGGGTAGAAGGCGATATCATGGAAGGCATGTATGAAAATAAACCTTATGACCAGGGTATCCATCTCTTAATTGGAGAAACAGACTTCCTTGGTAAGGGATACGCCCTTCCACTTCTTCGCGAGATGGTGTCTTTACAACTGAAGGAAAAGCGGACAAAAAGAGTGATTGCTGAACCAGACATTCGAAATAAGAAAATGATTCATGTCTTTGAAAAATGTGGCTTTCGACCACAAAAACCGATTAAGCTACCTGATAAAACAGGGTTATTCATGATTTGTGAACGTGATCAGTTTGAAAGGAAGTGGGGGAATGAGTGAACACGTATATGATGCCATTGGTATAGGGATTGGACCATTTAACCTTGGTTTTGCTGCCCTAACAGACGCCCTTGATGAGATAGACGTCCTTCTGTTTGATCGGAAAGAAGCGTTTGATTGGCATCCTGGAATGCTGATTGATGGAACCACTTTACAAGTACCATTTTTCGCTGATCTGGTCAGCATGGCGGACGTAAAAAACAAATTCACCTTTCTAAACTACTTACAAATTCATAAACGCTTGTACCACTTTTACTTTTTAGAAAAGTTTCATATCCCTAGAAAAGAATACAATCACTACTGTCAGTGGGTATCTAAGCAACTTGATTCATGCCGATTTGGTTATGAGGTGATGGATGTTTCATTACATCAATCAGAAGAAGGAGCATCCGTTTATCTTGTTCAAGTTCAGCATGTTAGGACATTAAAAATTGAAACGTTTCTAACAAAACATCTCGTCATGGGGATAGGTTCAATACCTTCCGTTCCTAAACCATTCAAATCTAAGCTCAGTGAAACGGTTTTTCATTCATCAGATTACATGGAGAAGAAAGAGCGAGCTGTACAAGGGAAATCGATTGCTGTCGTCGGCTCAGGTCAGAGTGCAGCTGAGATCTTTTTAGACTTAGCCAAAGAGCAGGAAAAGCACCATTATGAATTAAGCTGGTATACAAGATCAAACGGCTTTTTCCCAATGGAATACTCAAAACTCGGTCTTGAATATTTTTCACCAGATTACACGGATTTCTTTTACAGACTTTCACAAGAAAAGAAAGATGGGCTACTGAAAGATCAAGCATTGCTTTATAAAGGAATTAGCGCTGAAACGATTTCTGAAATCTATGATGTCTTATATGAGCAATCAATTGGAAATCAACAGCCGGCTCATCTACAAGCAATGAGCGAAATAAACCAGCTGGAGATGAATGGAGAGGTATGCCACGTGCAAGGTAATCATACCGTGACAAAGGAATCGTTTGATTTCGAATCTGAAGTCATCATTCTAGGTACTGGCTACACACAGAACATGCCAAGTTTTTTACCGGAATCCCTATTAAATAAAGATCTAAAAAATCGTCTTGAAATTACAGAAGATTATCGTTTGAGTACGAAACATAACAGTGAAAATGAGATTTTTGTCCAAAACGGTGAACTTCACACTCATGGGGTTGGGGCACCAGATCTTGGGCTTGGCGCTCATCGAAACGCCGTTATTATTAATCAGATCGCTAAGAAAGAAGTGTATCCCGTTCAGTCAAAAAATGTCTTCCAATCTTTTGGTGTTGTCAAAAATCCTGCATTAATATCTAATTAGAAAGTGGTGAACGTATGTATTCTGATAAAGACTTAGATCATATTTTATCAAAAGAAAGCTGGGAACGAGTGAATCATAAACTTCTCGCAAAAATGCTTTCAGAGTTTATGTACGAGGACATGATTACACCTGAAATCATTCAAGAACAAGAAAACCATAGCCTTTTTGAGCTACTTGTTTCTACCAAGAAAACCTATCAGTTCCGTGCAACGACTCGTCTTTTTGATAGCTTTGCCGTTGACTGGAGATCGATTCGTCTCTTTTCTGACGGTAAGGAAGAGAAGGGTGGAGCCATCGCTTTCCTTCTTGATATTCAACCACTAATCGGCATGTCGGCTGAAACGACAGCTCACTTAATAAAAGAAATCAATCAAACCCTTATTGCAGATGCTCATCTGTTATCAAAGCGCGTTTCCTCAGATGATTTAGTTGACGAAGACTATGCTAGATTAGAAGGCTATATGACTGGTCACCCTTGGATCACCTATAACAAAGGAAGGATTGGATTTGGCTACGATGATTACTTGGACTTTGCGCCTGAACATCAGAATGAAGTAAAACTTTCCTGGGTCGGGGTTAGTCGTGAAATAAGCTCTTTTCAATCTGTTAAAGATCTAACCTTTGATGAGCTCATAAACGCTGAGTTAAGTGTTCGTGACCTTCAAAAATTCAAGGAGCTTTTACTATCCAAAAGGCTAGACCCCACCAACTTTCTATTCATGCCAGTTCATGAGTGGCAGTGGAAAAATGTCTTGATTCAGAATTTCGCAGAAGAAATTGCGAATCAAACGATTGTACCGCTTGGGGAATCTAGTGACGCTTACCTTCCTCAGCAATCCATTCGGACGTTTGTCAATCAATCTCACCAAGACAAGCATCATGTAAAGTTGCCAATGAGTATTTTAAATACACTCGTCTATCGGGGCTTACCTACGGAACGAACGCTTATTGCACCGCAAATCACCGAATTTATAAAAGGAATCTATGAAAACGACTCCTTCTTAAGAGAGGAATGTAACGTTATCTTACCAGGTGAAATTGCTAGTATTAACGTTGATCATCCTTATTATCAAAGGCTTGAACAAGCACCGTATCAATACAACGAAATGCTTGGGGTTATATTTCGTGAAAGCATCTATACATACCTCGAAGAAGGAGAACAAGCCATTACATTAGCTGCATTGCTATACGAAGACCATGATGGTAAAGCCTATATTCAAAGTATGATTGAAAAATCAGGAATTTCGACGCAAGAATGGATCACGCAATTTCTTGATGTCACGATGAAACCGCTACTGCATTATTTGTACCAGTATGGCACAGTCTTCTCGCCGCATGGACAAAATACCATTCTCGTATTAAAAGAGTATAAACCGTCCCGACTAACTGTAAAAGATTTCGTTGATGACGTTAATATTAGTGATCAACCATTCGAGGAGTTAAGAGGATTGTCACCAGAATTGAGAGCGGTTCTTCGCAGTGAACCACCAGAAGGTCTTACGCAGTTTATTTTCACAGGATTGTTTATTTGCCATTTGCGCTATTTAACAAACATTCTAGAGCATAATGAAATGATGCGTGAAGATGAATTTTGGAAGATTCTCGCGGAAACGATTCATTCCTATCAAGCTAGATTTCCTCACTTAGAAGAGCGGTTTAAGCTGTTTGATTTCTTTCAACCATCATTTACAAAGCTATGTCTCAATCGAAATCGCATGGTTCAAGAAGGTTATTCATCTGGAAATGATCGGCCCCACGCTTCAGAATTCGGTAAAGTAAACAATGCACTCTCTTATTATAAAGAAGTAACAAACTAACAGAGTGACGGGGGTGCCCCCCGTCCTTTTTAAGGAGATAGGTAGAATGGCGTATGAATGCACGATCACCGAAGAATCCGGTCGAACCCTTTCTTTTCGACCGGTCAATGAAGAAGATGTTCCTATCTTACACGAATGGATGCATCAGAAACACATTTATCCATTTTGGAAATTAAATTTGCCACTTGAGGAAATTAAAGTCTGGGTTAAAAAATCGATTTCTTCACCACATAAGCGTGTTTTTATGGGCTACCTAAATAAAGAACCTGTTTGTTACGTCATTGGTTACGATGTTAGACAGGATCCAATTAGAAGCTATTATTCAAGTGGACCGAGAGATTTAGGTATGCATTTGCTTATAGGACCGAGACGACTATTAAACAAAGACGACGGGGAAGCCATTATTAAAGCAATGACTTTATTTTTGTTTGAAAAATTTGGTGCAAATAGAATAATTGGAGAGCCAGATCATCGAAATAGAATCGTCATTCCAATACTTAAAAAACTGGGGGGAAAGGTGATAAAAGACATTCAAATCAATGAAAAAAGAGCAAAACTCGTGATTGCGAATCGGAACGATTTTCATCAAATCATACGTGAATCCAACATCACTTCTTCCTTTCATCTATTAAAATCTCCCGATCATGAGTGGGACGTATTTAATGAGGCAGTCAAACATGGATCATCGTAAACTTGATTTACAATCAGAAAAGCTACTTAAGCGAATCGCTGCAAGAATGAAGGAATTGCAACATCCTTCTCTTGATGCTTTAACACCAGTAATGTCACGTTATTACTATGACGAAGCTCGTGCATACTTTACACCTATTCCTTCAAATCAAATATGCTCAGTTGAAAGAAGAATCGGCAGTCATGAAATACCCATTCGTATTTATCAACCAGAAGGTTTACGTAATCTTCCTGTATTCATCTACATGCATGGAGGTGGGTGGGTTTTTGGATCGCTTGATAGCTGTGAATCATTTTGTCAATACATAGCAGAGAAGTGTAGATGTATCGTAGTTTCTGTAGGGTATCGCCTTGCGCCTGAACACAAATATCCTGCTGCATTGATGGATACAATTGACGCAGTGCTCTGGACGGTTGAACAGATTTCATCCTATGGAGGAGACATCAATAGACTGTCCATCGGCGGTGAATCTTCAGGCGGGAATTTAGCCGCTGCTGCTTGTATTGCCCTTCATCAAAAAGTAGCGATTCATCATCAATTTTTGATTAATCCAGTTACAAATTATGCCTTTGATTCTCCTTCTTATCTAGAAGATTACCAATTTAATTTAACCGCTGAGAAAATGAAATGGTTTTGGGACCATTACCTGACAACCTCCATAGATGGGAAGGAGTCCTTTGCTTCTCCTTTACAAGTAGATGATAAAATTGCAGCAAAACTTCCTCAAGCATTAATCGTTACTGTGGAATATGATCCGTTAAGAAGTGAGGGAAAAGATTATGCGAATAAATTAAAGCAAAATGGTGTAACGGTTACCCACCTTCATTATGAAAAACTTGTTCATAGTTTCATTAATATGATAGGAGAAGTTGACGTGGCTAAATCAGCTGTTGATGAGATGCTTTTTCATATGAAACAAATTATTTACGGGAAAGAAGCACAAAATCGATAGGTGAAACCGGTTTATTTCGTTAACTACAGGGAAACTAGCATGTAATGACAAGTTTTGTTAACGGAGGGAAAACATGAAGTATAGACAGTTAGGAAAGACCGACTTAATGGTAAGTGAAGTAAGTTTTGGAACATGGGCTATAGGCGGGGCGTGGGGAAAAACCAATGACGCCCAAGCTCTTGAATCACTTCAATACGCGATCGATGCTGGCGTTAACTTCTTTGATACGGCCGATGTATACGGTGATGGTCATAGTGAAAAACTTCTTGCGAAAGCAACAAAAGGACAGGAAGATAAGATCCATATTGCAACGAAATTTTGCCGTGCAGGAGATATTCACGATCCGGCTACTTACTCTGAAGAAAGTGTACGTTCCTATTGTGAAGCGAGCTTAAAACGATTAGAAAGAGATCAGATCGATTTGTTTCAAATTCACTGTCCGCCAATGGAAATAATAAAAGATGGAGCTGTATTTCAAGTATTAGATAAGTTAAAAGCTGAAGGGAAGATTCGTTATTACGGTGTAAGTGTTGAAACTGTAGAAGAAGGGTTATTATGCCTTGAGTATCCGGGTGTAAGCACATTGCAAGTGATATTTAACCTTTTTAGACAAAAACCTTTAGACGAGCTTTTTCCGAAAGCGCATGAACAAGGGGTTGGAATTCTTACTCGGGTACCGCTTGCAAGTGGGATATTAACTGGGAAGTTTAAGAAAAACTCGACGTTTGAAGAAGACGACCATCGTCACTTTAATCGAAATGGAGGAGCCTTTAATGTGGGGGAAACTTTTGGAGGCATTGAATTTGAGAAGGGTGTTGAATTAAGTAATGAAATTGATTGGATTGCTCGAGATCGAGAGAGCATGACTACTGCTGCATTAAAATGGATTCTTGAACATAAGGAAGTTTCTTGTGTTATTCCTGGCTTTAAAAATGTTAACCAGGTAAAACAAAACCTTAAAGCGGTAGAAGTTCCTGACTTTACAAACGAAGAGATGGAGAAGCTTAAAGCATTCTATCAACAAGAAGTTCATGAACTCATTAGAGGTGCTTATTAATTAAGGGAAGGAGTTTTAACGATGGAAAAGCCAATTGAAATAGCCAATATCCGAATTGAGCAGGATAAAGGCAAAAACAGACGAGCCTATATCGCTCATTTTGAAGAGCCAGTCCAATATGGAGTGCATGGCGGCGTAAGAGAGTTCTACAATGCTTCTCCTGAAGAAGAATATCCTTCTACACTAGACCATATTGTAGCAGCTGCTGGTGGCTGACTAACCGGTACATTATCTGGTGCGCTGGATGCGCGCCAAATACCAACCTATCCAAATAAGGTCTCAGGGAAATTTGAAGGAATCATCGAAGCGCCAGAGGGCGTTCTTAAAATCACAAAAATTCGCTGTCATTATACTTTATCTATTCCAGTAGGTAAACGGGATGCAGCAGAAAGAGCACTAAAAGTATTTGAACGAGGGTGCCCGGTTGCACAAACATTGAAGGGGTGCGTGGCTTTTGAACATGATTGGGAAATAAAAGAAGAATAGAAAAGAACCGGATGAAACCCTCATCCGGTTCTTTTCTATCATCACATTTGTTTTTCTTCATACTCTCTTTCATAATGTTTCCTTAAATGAAAGCGATGGACAAGTCGAATCGTTGGACGTATAAGCATCTGAACACTACCCAGTACAAATAATGTTACCCCCCATGTTTTCATTGTTTCATAATAGAAGAAAATACTTCCAACTAAAAACCAAATACCTAAAAGCCATTCATTGACTGTGTAAAGAATGTCATACCCTTTTTTAAAAAATAGATCGTGTTTTCCCATTTGAATATCTACATATTCATCTTTATTTTGATTTCGCGCATCTGCATCTTGCTTTCCCTGTTGTTCCATGAGTTCATGTCCACCTTCCTTAAGAACTAATCTACTCATATTTCTTCCACTTCATTAAGGAATTTAAGCATAGTGTGGAGGATTACTAGAATGCTTTACACAAAAAAACGGATGCTAATTCACTCATTTTTCAACCTTTGAATTAGCCAGATCAATAAACTTCTTTACTGCAAAAGACAAGTATTTATCTTTTTTCCAAATCATTCCTAGTTCTAAGTTAATGTTCGACTGGATAAGTGGAATGGATTTGATTGAATCATTTTTGATTGAACGTGCTATTTTACTAGGAAGTAGCGCAATTCCGAGTCTCGCTTCTACCATCTCAATCATAAAATCTTTCTGAGAGCTTTGACATACGATGTTAGGATAAAAATCATTCTTCGCGCATTCATCTAAAATGCGATCATATAAAGTGAAATCGTCTCGATACATAATAAAGGATTCAGATGCGAGATCAGATAAGCGGATTTCATCGACTCCTGCTAATGGATGCTCATGATGAACGATTAACATGAGAGGATCTTTAATAACCTGTACTGCTTCAAAACTACTATTTTTTAAAGGCGTGTTACAAATCAATCCAATATCGAGAGAACCATCATCCACACCTTGTTTTATCATTTTGGATCCTACTTCGGTAAGTAAGATTTCCACTGTAGGATAGAGTGACTTAAACTGGCTGATGATCTTTGAAAAAAAAGCAGCACCGATGATAGGGGGGACCCCAATTTTGATTTCGCCCTTCTTTAATTCTGTTATATCAGAGAGCTCTGCAGTTAGATTTTTACAAGCACGAAGGACATGCTGAGCATTAACCAAAACCGCCTTACCAGCATCAGTCAATTCTAATTGCTTTGACCGATAGAAAAGCGGAATGCCAAGCTCTGTTTCAAGATTTTTAATAGCTTTGCTGATTGAAGGTTGTGACACATGAAGTGTCGCTGCTGCTTTAGTGAAACTTAGCTGCCTTGCCACTTCTGAAAAATATTCAAGATGACGAATCTCCAAACCGCTTCACTCCTATCATTGTATTTTGTGGAAAATTCTGAATTATAACCTTAGAGCATACTCAATATGCCAAATATGTATTATATTAATAACTATTTTTAGTATAAGATAATACCTAACAAAAGGACAGTACCACAGAAAGGTCCTGTTATCTTTATAAGGAGGAAATACGATGGAAAAGTATACGAAGATCGGCTTTTTACAAGTTGCCACTGAACTCTATCACTTTATTAATTCCGAAGTTATTCCAGGAACAGACGTTTCTAGTGATCAATTCTGGAATGGTTTCGGTGATATTGTGAAAGACCTCTCTCCTAAAAATAAAAGGCTACTTACAATTCGTGATGAACTTCAACAAAAAATAAACGAATGGCATCAAGCCAATCCTGAGTACAAATTCCAAGAATACAAAACATTTTTAACACAACTAAATTATCTTGAAAAGGAAACGGACGACTTTACAATAACAACTCAAAATGTAGACGAGGAAATAGCTGTACAGGCTGGACCCCAACTCGTTGTACCAGTAAACAATGGACGTTATGCCATTAACGCTGCGAACGCAAGATGGGGAAGCCTTTATGACGCTTTATATGGAACAGACGCAATTAGTGAAGAAAACGGAGCAGACAAAATTGGTAGCTATAATCCAGTTCGTGGAGAGAAAGTCATTGCTTACGCAAAACGTTTTCTTGATTCAGCAGTGCCTTTAAAAGAACAAAGCTATTCTGATATAAAGCAGTTTTCGATTGAGCAAGGGATGCTTAAAGTACATTTTTCGAACAGTAATGAAAGCGTTTTATTAAATCAGGATCAATTCGTTGGGTATCAAGGTAGTGAAAGTAATCCTGTTGCTATTCTATTGAAAAACAACGACATTCACCTTGAAATTCAAATTGATCCATCGAATCCTATCGGTAAAACTGACCCAGCTGGTATTAAAGATGTCTATGTAGAATCCGCTATTACTACGATTATGGATTTTGAAGATTCAGTTGCTGCAGTAGATGCGGAGGATAAAGTACTTGTCTATCGGAATTTCCTCGGCTTAATTAAAGGTGACATCGTTGCATCCTTTTCAAAAGGAAAAAAGACGATTTCACGAAAACTGAATCCTGACCGTGAATATCTTTCACCTGACGGAAAAGAATTCTCACTTCGTGGCCGTTCGCTCATGTTTGCCCGTAATGTTGGTCACTTAATGACAACAAATGCCGTACTTGACCAATCAGGTAACGAAGTACCAGAGGGTATACTGGATACAGTCATCACAGGGCTTATCGCAAAGCATGATGTTCTCAAGAATAGCAAATTTCAAAATTCTTCTAAAGGTTCCATTTACATTGTAAAACCTAAAATGCACGGTTCAGAAGAAGTAGCCTTTGCCAATGAATTATTTAATCGAACAGAAGATTTACTAGGATTAGAGCGAAACACAATGAAAATAGGTGTAATGGATGAAGAACGTCGCACAACCCTTAACTTACGAAATTGCATTCAAGAAGTGAAAGAGCGCGTTGTCTTTATTAATACTGGTTTCCTAGACCGTACAGGAGATGAAATTCATACCTCCATGGAAGCAGGACCGGTTATTCGTAAAAATGAAATGAAGAACGCTACTTGGTTGCAAAGCTATGAAAAATCAAATGTACAACAAGGATTGAAAACTGGCTTTTCCGGTGTAGGACAAATCGGGAAAGGCATGTGGGCGATGCCAGACTTGATGGCAGATATGTTAGCTCAGAAAGGAAGCCAATTACAAGCAGGAGCTAATACAGCTTGGGTACCTTCACCAACTGCAGCTACGCTTCATGCACTTCACTACCATGAAGCGAATGTTCCTTCTATTCAAAGTGAATTAGCCAAAACCACTTTAACCTATCAAGATGATATCCTACAGGTACCATTAAAAGATCGAAATTGGAGTAAAGAAGAAATTCAAGAAGAGCTTGATAATAATGCGCAAGGTATCCTTGGATACGTCGTTCGTTGGGTAGAACACGGAGTAGGTTGTTCTAAAGTTCCTGATATTCGTAATATTGAACTGATGGAAGATCGCGCAACCCTTCGAATCTCAAGTCAACATATGGCGAATTGGCTACATCACGGCATTTGTACTGAAGAACAGGTAGTCGAAACGATGAAACGAATGGCAAAGGTTGTAGACGAACAAAATGCAAGTGACCCAGATTATCGAGCAATGGCTGATAATTTTGATGGTTCGGTTGCATTTCAAGCAGCTTGCGAGCTGGTTTTCAAAGGATTGGAGCAGCCAAGCGGATATACAGAGCCTATTTTGCATAAACGTCGACAAGAAGCAAAAGCAAAATTATATGCCAATAAGTAATTGATCTTGCAAAAGTGGCCATCGGCTACTTTTGCACTCTTTTTACGTTAAATTAACTGAAAAATCTAAAATTATATTTTAACTTGTCAGATATGTGATCTCTGAAAGGTGGTTCTTATTTTGGAATTTAAACGTATTTCTTCTCAAAAAATATCTGAGAAAGTAGAAGAACAAATCATAAAGCTAATTAAAGAAGGGAGTTACAAAGAGGGCGATAAGCTACCTTCTGTGAGGGAACTTTGCGATTTTCTTGATGTCGGCCGTTCAGCTGTACGTGACGCCCTGACAACGCTAAAAGGAAGAGGATTGGTGGAAACGAGACAGGGTGAGGGGACATTTGTGACAGGCTTCAATCCTAAACGTTATTTTCAACATATGTTGATGCCACATCAGAAGGAGCTGGAATCTCTCTTTCAAGTTAGAGAAATTCTAGAAACGAGTATTGTTAAGCTGGCTGCAGTAAATCGCAAAGAGCAGGATCTGATTGCCATGAGAAAAACGCTCAATCACATGAGCGAATGTCATTATGATGAAAGTGGCTATCATGATTGTGAGTTTCATATGGCAATTGCTAAAGCTTCAGGAAATAGCATTTTACAAGAATTACTTGAATCAATCTCCTCCACAATGGCTAAATCAATGGCTGATTTTCATTGCTTAATTGCTTCAAAACCTGAACTCATTCATGACATCCACCATCAGCATGAACTGATCATGGATATGATTGTTTGCGAAGACGCTTCTGGTGCTAACGAAGCCATGCTTCTTCACTTATCCTACGTAAAAAAACATATGAGAAAAGGGTTCTCGATTCGCTCTGAATTTATTGAAACAATTTGAAGGGAGGGGAGAATTTGGACGAAATACTGGTAGAAGGTTCATTAACCAAAGTGGCAAACCGATTTGGCAATATGACGTCTCATATCGTTTATCCAGAGTCGGAAGAAGAAGTGGCAATGATTGTAAAGGAAGCAAACAAAGACGGACAGAAACTCTCTATTGTAAGCGGCGGTACTAAACTCGGATACGGCGGGATAAAGTCTGATTACGACTTTACTCTTTCTCTAAAAAAATTAACCGGTATTGTTGAACATACAGCTGGAGATATGACCGTAACCGTTAAACCTGGTACGACCATGCAGACTCTTCAACACTTCTTGAAGCAGTACAATCAAATGGTCCCATTAGACCCAGCTCACTCCTCAGCTTCGACAATCGGTGGAGTCGTAAGTGCCAATGATAGTGGTCCGAGACGCTTGAAATATGGGGCTGCACGGGATCACGTTATCGGAATGCGCGTTGTTTATCCTGATGGTAAAGTCATTCGTACAGGCGGAAAAGTAGTGAAAAATGTGGCTGGCTACGATATGAACAAATTGTTTATTGGCGCCATGGGAACACTTGGGGTTATTACAGAAATCACATTAAAGCTACGTCCGCTTCCAAAATATTCAAGCGTTGTCACGTTACGTGTGCAAGACGAAGCCCTTCATGATTTGAAAGCATTCCTTACACATATACAGGATTCTATGATCGAACCAGTTTCTCTTGAACTCTTGAATCCAAAGCTATCCAAAAACTTGTTTCAAATAGAGGAGTATCATTTAATCATTGCACTTGAAGATGTAAAAAAAGCAGTCCTTTTTCAAGAAGCATGGATTGATGAAAACAAACCAACAGAAGCCATAATGGAAGTGATCAATCATACTGAAGACTTCTGGATAACATTTAATGAGTTAACACCAAACAGTCAAAACGATTTTCAAGATACGACTTCTGGTGTTTTAAAAATCGGAACCACCAATATGGGAGTATTCCCACTCCTGCAGGAATGTGATCGATTGAATTTTGAAGGTAACGTCGAAATTTTTGTGCACGCTGGAGCAGGACATGGACTTAGTACGCTTATGATCTCTGGATTACCTGAAAATGTCGTTCAATCCATACGGTCTATCCAAACATTTTCTGAAGAGCATGGTGGATACGGAATCGTAAAACACCTTCCTTTAGCACTTAGAAAACAGGTAAATGTCTGGGGACAACTTAAAGGTCCTCTCACTTTAATGAGAGGAATTAAACAAAAGATTGATCCAAAAAACACGCTGAATGAACAGCGTTTCATAGGAGGAATATAGGATGAGTTTAAAAGAAAAAGAGCTATTGAAGAACTCACCTCCTTGTTCATCTAACAGTTTAAGTAATTACCTGTGGGAGGATCATCCAGATGAGGAGAAGTGGGCAGACTGTGTTCATTGTGGGATGTGTCTTGAGTCATGTCCAACCTATTTAGAAACAGGTCAGGAACAACACTCACCGCGAGGACGGGTTCACCTCATTAAATCGGTTGCAGAAGGTAAGCTAGAGGTAAATGAACAATTTATGGATCCCGTCTTTCAATGCCTCGATTGCCGAGCATGTACAACCGCATGCCCAGCAGACGTGGATGTTGGTGGTTTGATTGAAGAAGCACGTGGTCAGGTAAGACAGGCCATGCCGTTAAAAGGTGTTAAGCGAGTAGTCAGTAGCTTCTTCTTAAAAGGGATATTTCCACATCAAAGTCGTCTTCAAGCAGCAGGCGGATTATTAAAATTCTATCAAAAGAGCGGTCTCCAAAAAGCGGTTCGATCGACTGGAGTGCTTCGTATGATGCCTAATCATCTTGTCGAAATGGAAAGTATTATGCCTGAAATACACCGATCGACTCACCAAAGGTATAAAAATGTGGATGTCATTCCTGCGAAAGGGACGCCGAAAGCACAAGTTGCGATGCTGAAGGGTTGTATCATGGATGTGATGTTTAGTGACATTAACCAATCAACCATTAACGTTCTTATCCATAACGGAAATGATGTGGTGCTTCCTAAAAACCAAACGTGTTGCGGTGCCTTGCACATTCATGCAGGCGACCGAGAAACCGGAAAGAAACTTGCGAAACAAAATATTGAAGCCTTTCAAGATGCCCAGAAAGTCGTCGTTAACGCTGCAGGATGCGGTTGTGCATTGAAGGAGTATCCGGAGCTATTCCGACATGATCCAGAATGGAAAGCAAGAGCAGAAGCGTTTTCTAAAAAGGTAGAGGACATTTCAAAGTATCTCTACGATACAGGATATGAGAAGCCACAAAGCGCAATCAACAAACGGATTACCTATCACGATGCCTGTCATCTTGCTCATGGGCAAGGTGTTCGACACGAACCACGACAATTATTAAAAGATATTCCAGGCGTTGACTATGTTGAACAGCCAAATGCCGATACCTGTTGTGGCAGTGCCGGAATCTATAATATTACAAATCCAGAAATGGCTTCCGCTGTACTAGAAAGAAAGATGGAAAATATACCCAACGACGTTGAAATGATTTCGATGGGGAATCCGGGATGTATGCTTCAAATGGCAATTGGGGTTCAAAAATACGGCCGTGGCGGAAAAATTGTACACACTGTTCAGTTGCTTGATTGGGCCTATCAAGCAGATGCAAAGAAGGGAGTGAAAGCTGGTGTTATTAGCGAGAAAGAAGAAAGAGAAAATCGATCCTGACATTCTTGCTCTTTCAAAAATTGTAGGCGCTAAATCCATTCTTCATCATAAAGAAGATCTATTATCCTACGATTGTGATGGTTTTACGATTCATAAAGCGATGCCTAAAGCTGTGATTTTCCCGAAAAATACAGAAGAAGTAGCTGCCGCTGTTAAATATTGTGCTGATCATACCATCCCTTTTCTTGCTCGTGGTGCAGGTACGGGACTGAGTGGAGGAGCGATTCCCCTAAACAATGAAGTGATCATTAGCCTAGTCAAAATAAAAAACCTTTTAAGTGTCGATTATGAAAACAGAAAGGCAGTTGTTCAACCTGGATTTGTAAATTTAAAACTAACAAACTCTATTTCTCATAAAGGATATTACTATGCACCCGATCCTTCTAGTCAATACGTTTGTACCATTGGTGGAAATGTAGCGGAGAATGCTGGTGGGGCACACTGTCTGAAATACGGAGTGACGACGAATCATATTCTTGGTCTCGAGGTAGTGCTTCCAGATGGAGAAGTGATAGAAATCAGTCCAAACGGCGTTCTTGATACCCCAGGATACGATGTTCTTGGCATTCTAACAGGCTCAGAAGGCACATTAGGGATTGTGACAAAAATCATTGTCCGCATTCTTAAAAACCCTGAATCAAAGAAAACGGTCCTGGCTTATTTTAATCGAGTAGAAGATGGAAGTCAGGCCGTTTCTGACATTATTTCAGCAGGTATTATCCCTGCTGCGCTCGAAATGATGGATCAAACCGCGATTGAAGGGGTGGAAGCAGGGGCTTTTCCCGTTGGACACCCCCCTGATATTGAAGCCCTACTATTAATAGAAGTAGATGGGGTCGCTGAAGGAATCGCTGAACAAATTGAACAGATCTTGTCAGTTTGTGAGAATCATCATGTACGTGACGTCAAAGTCGCACGTGATGAGGAGGAACGCGGTCGCTGGTGGGCAAACCGCAAGACAGGTTTTGGAGCAATGGGAGCCATTTCGCCAGATTATCTTGTTCAGGACGGTGTTATTCCAAGAAGTAAGCTTCCTGAAGTACTTGAAGAAATCAGGGCTATCAACAAGAAGTACAACCTTCGCATAGCTAATATTTTTCATGCAGGAGATGGCAATTTACATCCACTTATCCTGTTTGATTCTCGGATTGAGGGAGAAACAGAAAAGGCTTTACTTGCGGGTACAGCATGCCTGAAAGCCTGTGCAGATGCCGGAGGATCCATTACGGGTGAGCATGGAGTTGGAATAGAGAAAAAAGAAGAAATGCGATTTATTTTTAGCGATGATGAACTTGAAGCTCAAACCGCCATCAGGGACGTATTTAATCCAGATAATTTATTGAATCAAGGAAAGCTTTTCCCAACTCCAAGCAAGTGTATGGATATTAAGAAGGTAGTTAAACCAATATAAAGGAGCGATTAAAATGAAATTCGGAAAATTCACCTACAAGGATAAGACTCATTTTGGTGTCATCGAGAAGAACAGTGTCACGATTATTGAAGGTGACCCTCTTACAAATTGGTCCTATACTAGCGAGAAGGTTTCATTAGATGACATCAAACTACTTGCTCCAATTACACCAAAGAACATCATAGGAATTGGAGCGAACTACGTTGAAAACAAACTAGCACTCCCTGATGAAATTCCTGAAATGCCAGTGTTTTTCTTCAAGCCAGCAACTTCAGTCATTGGCCCTAATGAAGAGGTTATCATTCCAGATCAACTGAACGATGTAAAATTTGAATCTGAGCTCGCCGTAGTCATTGGGAAAGAAGCTAAGAATATTGAAAAAGAGCACGTACTAGATTATGTTTTTGGCTACACTGTCGGAAACGATGTAACAGCTCCTCAATTTTTTCATGAAAATGGTCACTGGACACTTGGAAAATCATTCGACACATTTACCCCCCTTGGGCCCGTCATTGAAACAGAATTAGACCCATATGCTATTCACGTAACAGCAAAGGTAAATGGTGAAGTGAAACAAAACAGTCCGACTCAATGGATGATTGTGCCCATAAAAGAAATGCTTGCTTATCTCACAACAATTATGACGTTACACCCTGGAGACGTGATTCTTACAGGAAGTCCTATTGGAGCACATTTTGTAAAAGACGATGATCGCATTGAATGTGCCATCGATGAGATTGGTTCTCTAACGAATACGTTCAAGCATGCCTCTTCTCGCACTCACGTATAACCAGAGGCATTTCTTTAACTAAAGTTACCTAAGGAATTTTTATCTTGCAAACAGATTACATACAACTTATGAGAATAGGCAGCATTGATGGAAGAAAGGAGAAGTACGTTGCGTTATCAAATATAAAAAGTGGAGGATGAGCTATGAGTACAGGTTTATTAGCAGTTCTATCGTTACTCCCGATTGCTGCAGTAGGAATCTTCCTTGTAGGTTTACGATGGCCTGCAAGTAAGGCAATGCCGGTCTCCTATATCGTTGCAGTTGTACTAGCTCTATTTGTGTGGAAAGTTCCGGGTGCTACCGTAGCAGCAGCATCCATTAATGGATTAGTTGTTGCCGCTACTTTACTGTATATTATTTTCGGAGCGATTCTACTCTTGAATACACTACAAGAAAGTGGTGGAATTAAAACAATTCGAGAGGGATTTATTGGGATATCACCTGACCGCCGCATTCAAGTCATTATCATCGCATGGTTGTTTGGTTCATTTATTGAAGGCTCTGCAGGTTTTGGTACACCTGCAGCCGTAGCTGTGCCGCTACTTGTTGGGCTTGGATTTCCTGCTATGGCTGCCGTTATTGCAGGTATGGTCATTCAGAGCACACCTGTTTCTTTTGGTGCAGTTGGCACCCCAATTCTTGTCGGTGTTCAATCCGGGCTTGCTACTGATGCAAACATCACAAATAATTTCCTTGCCCTTGTTACGATGGTAGGAGGGCGGGTCGCCATTCTTCATGCGATCGTAGGTACACTCATCCCTTTATTTGTTGTCGCACTTATGACTCGTTTTTTTGGTAAAAACAAATCCTTCCGTGAAGGCATTAAAGTTTGGAAATTTGCTTTGTTTGCTGCTTTCGCTATGACAATTCCATACGTTATTGTTGCAAATACCCTGGGTCCTGAATTTCCATCTATGATAGGCGGACTAGTTGGACTCGCTATCGTTGTTACAGCAGCAAAAAAAGGATTTCTCATGCCACCTAAAGAGGAGCATTGGGATTTTGAAGATAAAGCAAACTGGGATCCTTCCTGGTCAGGAAGCATTGAAATTAAAGATATAGCTCATAAGAGTGGACATATGTCGATGGTACGTGCGTGGACCCCATATATTCTAGTTGGTTTACTACTCGTAGCAACCCGATTGAAAGCGCTACCATTAATTGATTGGTTTCAAGCTTGGACGGTTTCAATACCTAATATTTTCGGTACTGAGATCTCAGCAAGCTTCCAACCACTTTACTTACCAGGTACGATCTTTATCCTTGTCTCACTGATTACATTTGTCATTCATCAAATGAATCCGACAGCCTATGTACGAGCATGGAAACATTCAGGTAAAACGATGATCGCCGCTTCAACTGCCCTTGTTTTCACCGTTCCAATGGTTCAAGTATTCTTAAATTCCGGTGGCGGAGGGGCAGGATTTGATAAAATGCCTCTCGAACTTGCTAACGGTGTGGCAGCTCTAACAGGTGATTTTTGGCCTCTCTTTGCCTCATTTATTGGAGGGATTGGTGCCTTCATAGCCGGTAGTAATACGGTTAGTAATATGATGTTTTCTTTATTCCAGTATGATGTAGGGGCTCAAATAGGTGTAGATGCTCCGTGGATTGTCGCGCTACAAGCTGTAGGAGGAGCGGCTGGGAACATGATCTGCGTTCATAACGTCGTTGCGGCTTCCGCTGTTGTAGGATTAGTAGGGAAGGAAGGGGACGTTATCCGGAAAACGCTTATCCCCTTTGTCTATTATGCAACTATGGCAGGCGCACTCGGTTATTCCATTGTGTGGACATCAGAAAAAGGCATTTTCAATCTTGGCACGATGATCGCTACCCTCATTGGAGTTGCAGCAATCTATATCATCGCTACGAACCGTTCTCGAAGCCCAATGATTAGCGTTGATAATAAACCATATAAATCGATTAAATAAACTAAAGCACCTGTCGAAATGAATCGGCAGGTGCTTCTTTGTTATGAAGCTTTGGATTCTATTACGCGATTTTGTATCGCTTTTCTTTTTGGCTTCACATGAAAAATAAGGTTTAACGTGATCGCTGTCACACTTCCTGCGACAATCCCATTGTCTGTTAAAATTTGAATGCTTGATGGCAATCGATCAAACACAGTAGGAGCTGCTGTTACACCTAAGCCAATCCCAATCGAACACGCGATAATGAATAGATTTTCTTCTGAACTAAAATCAACACGCGTAAGCATTTTTATGCCATAGGACATTACCATTCCGAACATAACAAGCATGGCTCCACCAAGAACAGGTACAGGAATAATTGTTGTAAGAGCACCCATTTTAGGAACAAGCCCCAAAACAACCAGCATCCCTCCAACAAGATAGATGACCTGTTTCTTTTTAATACCAGATAGTTGGATTAAACCAACATTTTGTGAATAAGTAGTATATGGAAATGCGTTAAATAAAGCGCCCAAAACAATGGCTAAACCTTCTGCACGATAGCCTTTTTCCACATCTTTCTCTGAAAGTTCTTCGTCACAAATATCACTTAACGCAAAGTAGACACCAGTTGATTCAACGAGACTAACTAAAACGACTAAGATCATGGTAAGAATGGCGGTGAGTTCGAAAGTGGGTAGGCCAAAGTGCAAAGGTTCAATCAAGTGAAACCACGAAGCTTCTTTAACTGGAGATAAATCCACCATCCCCATAAAGCTGGCTACAATGGTTCCAATCAAAAGACCAATTAAGATAGCAATTGATCGAATGAAACCTTTTGAAAGTCGTGTAAGCACAATAATAAAAAGCAAGGTACCTAACGCAAGTGTAAGATTACGGATCGAACCGAAATCATCTGCGCCTTCTCCACCAGCCATGTTCCCCATTGCCACCGGTATGAGCGTAATTCCGATGATTGTGACGACAGAACCTGTCACGACGGGAGGGAAGAAGGTAATTAATTTACTAAATACAGGAGAAATAAGAACGACAAATAGTCCTGCTGCAAGAATAGCACCGTATATCGCTGTAATCCCGTACTGTCCTCCGATCGCAATCATAGGTCCAACAGCGGTGAATGTGCAACCCAGCACGACAGGAAGACCTATTCCGAAGAAACGATTCTTCCAAACTTGTAAAATGGTTGCAATACCACACATGAAAATATCGATTGAAACGAGATAGGTTAAATCAGTCCCAGTTAGGCCAAGTGCACCACCCACAATAAGTGGAACAACTACCGCTCCTGCGTACATAGCAAGAACATGTTGGATCCCAAGAGAAGTATATTTAAATAGATTCATGCATCGCTTCCTCCTCAGCAAATGTTACCTTGCCGACTTCTAAGCTTGATATCTTAGCAAGCGACTCAACACGATGACCTTTCTCTCTCAAACGTTTTCCACCTTCTTGGAAGGCTTTTTCAATGACAATCCCGATACCAGCTGTGGTTGCACCTGATGCTTCAACCACTTTTAATAAGCCTTCTGCAGCTTGTCCATTCGCTAGAAAGTCGTCAATGATTAAAACACGATCTTGATCGGATAGAAACTTACTAGAAATCGAAATAGAACTCGTTTCTTGTTTTGTAAATGAATACACTTCGGCAGTTAATAAATCATCCTGAAGAGTAAGGGATTTTTTCTTTCTTGCAAAAATGAGAGGTACGTTTAGTTCAAGAGCAGTGAATACGGCAGGTGCAATCCCTGAAGATTCTAATGTCACCACTTTCGTCACTCCAGCTTCAGCAAAACGAGATGCAAACGCTCCTCCAATTTCTTTCATCAAAACGGGGTCGATTTGATGATTAAGGAAAGTATCAACTTTTAATACCTGATCAGATAGTGCGATGCCTTCTTGTAGGATTTTCTTTTTTAAATTTTCCATAGCGATTCCTCCTAATTAATACAAAAACCCGCAGAACATCTTACCCACTAAAGAGTGAGCAAAATATCCCCCGGGCTTTTCATTAAAAAGAGAAGCGACCATAGAAGGTTGCCCACTCATAGTCGAGCCATTTACGGTGACTCGGTAGAAACTTGCAAGCCATATTCTTGCGGTTATATGAGTGACGATGCGAATTCGGTTATGAATGGTATTATAAACCAATATCAAAATCCTTGCAAAGAAAAACTTAACAATACTGTACGCGAACTCCTTTTATGTTCGTGTTTCCTACGAATCCACTTTTAAACACTGACATTTCATTCATCAGAAAGCCGGATTCATCGAATCCGGCTTTTGAAAGAATTAACCCTTCGTTATATCTGAAAGCAGTTTATAAGACTTCTTCCTTTTCTCATGATCATAGATTGATGAAATCACCATCATTTCATCAGCTTGCGTTTCATCAAGGAACTCTTGCATTTTTCTTTTAACCGTTTCCGGCCCACCCACAATAGAGGTGGCAAGTTGTTGATGAAGCGCTGCTAATTCATATTCACTCGCATTCAATTTTTCAACTGGCGGTTGCATCGGTGCTTCGTGATTGCGAATTAAGTTAAGAAACTGTTGCTGAAGCGTCGTAGCAAGGAAATTTGCTTCTTCATCTGTATCGGCAACAATGACATTGACTCCTACCATTGCATATGGCTCATCCAATACTTTTGAAGGCTTAAAGTGACTTCGATACGTTTGTAAAGCACTTATAGTATTTTTTGGTGAAAAATGACTAGCAAATGAATAAGGTAGACCTAGTTCTCCAGCAAGTTGAGCACTATATAAACTTGATCCAAGTAGCCAAATAGGAATATCTAACCCTTCACCAGGAACGGCTCGAACAGGAGAAGTACCCTGACTTAATGTAGGATCGAAGTAGGATCGTAGTTCACCGAGTAGATCTGGGAAGTCCTGTCCCATTGATCCTTGTCCTCGTCTTAAGGCGAATGCAGTTCGCTGGTCAGTACCTGGGGCGCGTCCTAGCCCTAAATCAATTCGACCTGGGAAGAGTGATTCTAGTGTTCCAAATTGTTCCGCAATAACAAGTGGGGAATGGTTCGGAAGCATCACGCCCCCTGAACCGACGCGAAGAGTAGACGTTCCCGCAGCGACATGTCCAATGACGACTGACGTAGCAGAGCTTGCGATAAAAGGCATATTGTGATGTTCTGCAAGCCAAAAACGATTGTAGCCTAATTTTTCGACGTGTTGAGCTAAGTCTCTTGATCGATGTAGAGCATCCGATATCGCCCCAATTTCTTTAACGGGTGCTAAATCAAGGACAGAATATGAAATATCTTTTAATTGTTTTTTCGTTTGTTCAGACATACGTTCATCTTCTTTCTATTTAATAGATTATTCACTTCAATAAAAACCCAATTTCAATTCTATCAGGGGCGTCTTGTAATAGAAAATAATCCGCTCATCGACACGTATGTCAGCGGGATTAGTTGGTCATACTAATTACTAGAATTGGTTAGTAGGAGGGAAGAGGATGGAAGATTCTCGTTATCGAATCATGTTTTCCTATCGAATGAGAAGCGTAGGTTTCCTCTGTTTACACTGTTTTGATACATTTGAAAAACAAATCGTTACTGTACCTGTTTATAGTGGTTACAATGGAGTGGAAATCGATCACGCTTCCATGCAGCGGTTTCCAAAAGAATTAGTTGAAACACTTTGCAATGAAAAAGAGAAAATTGACGAAGGATTCTATTCCATAAGAACCTGGGATGTTGAGAATCTTGGATAAACAAATGAGCCGATGGCATACGCCGTCGGCTCATTTGTTTATTATATTACAAAACCATAATTGCAATCCAACCAAGCACACCAGAAGCAACCACATAAAACAACATCGGACCCATCGTCATCCGAATAATCGTTCCTTCTTTTCCAATCATCCCAACAACAGAAGCAGCTGCCACAACGTTTAAAACGCAAATCATATTCCCTGCATTAGCCCCTAATACTTGAAATGCGAGGACGAGCTGTTCATTCATTTGAAGCTGATCCGCTACGCTAAATTGAAAAAGGGAGAACATCATATTGCTAAAGGTTGCACTTCCTGAAATAAATGAGCCGAGCGCACCGATAAACGGAGCAACAAGTGGCCATGCGTCCCCAACAGCGTTTGCAACTAGTGTCGCAAGCTCCATTGGCATGCTCATAAGGTCAGAACCATTCATACCAGAGTTGATGAAAATACGAACCATAGGAACCGCTGTTCCAAGCGCAATGACTGTCCCAATCATTGTTTTGATGGAATCCATTATCGTATTTGTAACAGCTGTTCGTGTCATTTTATGCAGAAAAATGGTAACGACGATAACAACGATGAAAATAGTTCCAGGTAAGTACAAAGGTTCAAAAGAAGTACTGATCTCCGTTCCGAGAATGTCTTGCCAGCCTATCTTAACTGACCGGAGCCATCCTTTTATCGGAAGGAAATCTAACCTCGTAAGTACTAATAAAACCGCAACGAGCAAATATGGAATCCACGCTAAACCTAATGAGAGAGAATGGTGAGGCTTCAAGTTCGTTTGGTCTACATGATTGAAATCCCATGGCTTATTAGGAAGAAGAAACCCTCTTTTGGCAGCGGGAATCACGATGGAAAGACCAACAAGCCCACCAATAATCGATGGGAATTCAGGTCCTAGAAAAGTAGCTACGATAAAAGCAGGTACGGTAAAGCTAAACCCAGCAAATAAGGCGAACTTCCATATAGAGAGCCCCTCTTTCCAAGAATGATTTTCACCGAAAAAGCGCGTTAACATCATCACTAAGATTAAAGGAATTAACGTGCCGACAAAAAGATCAATCATGACAGCACTTTGCGTAATGGCCTGAAGGTACTCTCCCATTGACTGACTACCAATAGAAGTTGCTACTTGATCTGCAATGGCTGGTCCCTGTCTAAGCCCCTGATCTACACCAACGATAATAGGTGTTCCTACCGCTCCGAATGATACAGGACTACTATCTGCAATAAGCGCCATCGTAACGGCGGAAAGGGGAGGGAATCCAAGAGCAACTAGAAGCGGAGCACCAATTGCAGCTGGGGTACCAAACCCTGCTGCTCCTTCAATAAATGCACCAAACAACCAGGAAATAATAATGAGTTGAACCCGACGATCCATCGATATGCCCATAAATCCCGCTCGAATCGCATCAATCGCACCACTGTTTCGTAACGTATTTAAAAGCAGAATCGCTCCAAATACAATCCAGATAATCGATAAAGCAATGATCAGCCCTTCCATAGAAGCTGCCACAATTTGTATAACTGGTATTTTCCAAATAAAAAAAGCTACGATTGCAGTAAGTAGTAAACTTCCTGGCATAGCTGTAGTAGCCGGAAGGCGTAGTAGGACAAGCAAGATAAATACCGCAAGAATCGGCGTTAATGCCGCAAAAAGTTGGAGTCCATTCATTTTTCTCACCTTTTCTATGAGGTTAATGTGATCTCTTTCACATATAGCTTATCTAAAATCACCTAAACATTAAGTGACAAACCTCACACTTTAAAACAAACTAGGAAAAGAAAATCTGTTAAAATAGCTTTGAATCAATAATGAAGGAGCTGATATTATGTTAAAAAAAGTCGATTACTTTTTCTATCCTGTTGACGTTACCCAGCCTACTGGGGCAGAAGTGACGTATTATTGGGAAATTAGCGTGGCGGAATACGAAGGTAAAATCTATGCATATGCGAAGGCGGACGAATTTGGAAGAAAAATTCGCTGGCACCAAAGTGATCAGCCGGACAAAGAAAGTGCTCTAGCTGTCATTCAAGAAAAATGCAAAACACAAAGCAAGTAAGAAAAAAGCTAGCTAACTTTGCTAGCTTTTTTAGCACATCGTAACCTATCCAGGTTGTTCATTTTGGCATGCGTTCGGTACATTCAGGGTACGATGAAGAAAAATGGCCAACAAGATAGGATGATGAACGCATGAACCAAAAAATCATAATCGTTAGCACACTTTTATTAGCACATATCCTGCTATTTTTAAGTTTTGTTCACTATCCTGGAACGTTCTGGCCCGTTTTTACAGTTACACTTGCGATTTTAATTTTCCTCAGTGTGAAAACAGGCACGCTGTCATTTCAAAAAATAACCATTAACCACTGGTTATATATCCTGATTAGCGCCATATTGCTTTATGTGCTTTCGTATATTGGAATAGAAGGAATCAAGTGGATATATCCCTCATTATTCGAAGACATGGAGCGGTTTTACAATGTTGTTGAACCTGTTAAAGCCTGGCATTTTATTAGTCTTGTTCTGGTGGTCATTCCAGGGGAAGAGATTTACTGGAGAGGGTATATCCAGCAACAATTGAAACGGTATAAAAAGGGAGACACCATACTCATTGCAACCATTTTATATGCGACAGCCCATCTGTACTCAGATGCCTATTTATTGGTTGCGGCCGCAATTGGAGGCGGAATGGCGTGGGGGTGGTTATATGAAAAAACGAAAAACTTCTGGGTGCCGCTCCTATCCCATATTTTATTCGATCTTCTCATTCTCGTTTTTATTCCATTACTTTAAAGAGCAGGCGACTTTTCCTAATCAGGAAGGTCGTTTTCTATATATGAGTTCTATTAATTCCTAGAATTGATATTACGATTATAGACTAAGCGGTTGCGACTTGGTTATACTTCTAGTAGTATTAGAATGAATGGCTAAGAATTGAAAAGAGGGTTATAAATGAAAGAATCAATATACGGATTAACGTTTGATCAGCTAACTGAATGGTTGCTTGAACGTGGTCACAAAAAATTCCGTGCCTCCCAAGTATGGGATTGGCTTTATAAAAAGCGTGTTAAAGAATTTTCTCAAATGAATAATGTAAACAAAGACTGTATCAAACTACTAGAAGAAAACTTTGCGATCCAGACGTTAACGCAAGAAATCAAGCAGGAATCATCTGACGGTACGATCAAGTTCTTGTTTAAATTACAAGACGGAAACGTTATTGAAACGGTACTTATGCGATTCCACTACGGTCAATCTGTCTGTGTCACCACACAAGTTGGTTGTAATATCGGTTGTTCCTTCTGTGCAAGTGGACTTCTTAAGAAAAGCCGTGACCTGACAAGCGGAGAAATTGTTGAACAAATCATGAACGTGCAACATGCTCTTGATGAGAAGGCTAATGAAGAACGCGTAAGTCACATTGTTATAATGGGAATCGGCGAACCATTTGATAACTACGATAATATGATGGACTTCCTTCGTATCGTTAATTCTCAAAAAGGTCTTTGCATTGGCGCTCGCCATATCACGGTTTCAACAAGTGGACTTGCGAAGCAAATTTACGATTTTGCGAACGAAGATCTTCAAGTGAACCTTGCAATTTCACTTCACGCACCTAATGATGAACTTCGAACCAAGATTATGAAAATTAATAAAGCTTATCCACTTGGAAAACTGATGCCTGCGATCGATTATTATCTCGAAAAAACCAACCGTAGAATTACGTTTGAGTATATTATGTTGAGAGACGTTAACGATCATGTGGAAGAAGCGAAGCAGCTTGCGAAACTTCTCGCTGACAAACGTCATCTTTCTTACGTAAACTTGATTCCATACAATCCCGTGGATGATCATTCGTATCAGCGTAGTGAAAAAGAATCGATTCTTGCGTTCTATGATACGCTTAAGAAGAACGGCATTAATTGCGTGATTCGTCATGAGAACGGAACAGACATTGACGCAGCTTGCGGTCAGCTTCGAAGCAAGCAAGTGAAGAAACTAGAAAATGCAGGGAAATAGCACGAATAAAAAGACGCTCACCAAAAATGGTGGCGTCTTTTTTTATGTCTTAAGGGGGGGTTACACCAACACGATTTCAATCCATACACTAATAGAAGAACAGCTCATGTAAGCATTCAAATCGTGTGTAAGGAGAGGGCAAATGAAAGGATTTATGATGGTTATTGTTTTACTGTGCGTCTGGATTAGTTCAGGACTCTATACAGATTTTCAACGTGAAAGTACACCCTTTGAGGTGACTGGAGAAAATACAAGCGTCAAATCTGGATATAATGATATTTATATTTTAAAGAAAAATGATCAAATTACGATGCTAGAGGTATATGATCAAACAGGAGAACGCGTCAAAGTTTATACAATTGAGAACTTAAAGGATCTTTATCCAGCAGCTACCTATCTAAGAGGCGAAGTGAAAGATGAGAAGTTGTATTTATTTTATGAAGTTGGTGGAGAAATTGCCGCAAAAAGAGTGGTGGTTGGTGCTCGAGGATCATTAACTTTTATGCCTGAAAGAAATTAATCAGACTAATTGATTCCTTTTTATGAAGATAGACCGATCTCTATTAAAGGAATTGTTTTTTAAACGGACACTTTTCCCCTTCGAAAATCGTGTCTATCCACCCAGTTCTATGGCACTATTTTGAATGATTTACAATTTTTTTAATTATAAAGCAAACAACTAATACAGAAACATTGTAAACTATTGTTGGGCTTTTAGGTTTTTATTATAAAAGGGGGATACATATGAACGTAAAACCAATTATTACCGCATCTTTAGCAATAGGACTAGCATGCAGCGCATTTACACCGTCGCCGGCAGAAGCGTCAAATGCAAAAGTGAATTTACGTATTTTAGAGACAACTGATCTTCATACCAACATCGTTAATTATGATTATTACAAGGATCAATCAACAGATGAGTTTGGATTAGCAAAAACAGCTACTTTAATTAATAATGCACGACATGAAGTGGAAAACAGCCTGCTTTTTGATAATGGGGACTTGCTACAGGGAAACCCGCTTGGGGACTATGTTGCAAAAATTGATCCACTGCAGGAAGGTGAGGTTCATCCTGTGTATAAAGCAATGAACCTTCTTGACTATGATGCAGGTAACATCGGAAACCATGAATTTAACTTCGGACTTGATTTTCTTCATACAAGTCTGTCGGGTGCAAACTTTCCGTATATCAATGCAAACGTCTACATAGATGATCATGACAATGATCCAACAAATGATCAAAACTATTTTACCCCGTATAAAATTCTCAATAAAACCGTGACAGATGAATCTGGTGAAGAACGTCAGCTAAATGTTGGTGTGATTGGATTCGTACCTCCTCAAGTAATGCAATGGGATAAAGCTAATCTTGAAGGAAAAGTGATCGTAAAAGATATCATTGCAACTGCGAATAAATACGTTCCTGAAATGAAAGCCAAAGGAGCGGATATCATTGTTGCGATCCCTCATTCAGGATTCGAAAAGGCTGCACCTGAAGGAAATGATGAAAACGCGGTTTATTACTTAAGCAATGTAGATGGGATTGATGCGATTCTTTTTGGACATGCTCATAAAGTTTTTCCAGGAAGCAGCTTTGAGGGAGTAGAAGGAGTAGATAATACAAAAGGAACGATCAATGGCGTGCCTTCCGTGGAACCGGGGTACTGGGGAGATCATTTGGGTATCATAGATCTTCAATTAACCGAAGAAAATGGAAAATGGACAGTGAATTCTTCTGAATCAGTGGCTCGTCCTATATATGACAAAGAGACGAAGACTTCTCTTGTAACTGCTGACGAGAACATTCTAAATGCAGTAAAAGAAGAACACGAGGCTACTATTGACTATGTTCGAACCGCTGTTGGCAAAACGACTTCGCCGATAACAAGTTATTTTGCTTTAGTAAAAGATGATCCATCTATTCAAATCGTGACAAACGCTCAGAAATGGTATGTAGAAAACCATATTCAAGGAACTGAATACGAAGGGATCCCTGTACTATCTGCCGGCGCTCCTTTCAAAGCTGGCGGTCGTGGAGGTTCGTCTTATTATACGGACATTCCTGCCGGGGATCTTGCGATTAAGAACGTAGCTGATCTATATGTTTACCCCAATACGCTTAAAGCCGTTTTGTTAAACGGGTCAGAGCTAAAGGACTGGATTGAAATGTCAGCCGGGCAATTTAATCTAATAGACAAAAAAGAGTCACAAGAGCAGCCATTGATTAATTTGGACTTCCCTTCTTACAATTTTGACGTAATAGACGGAGTGACCTATCAAATTGATGTCACAGAGCCTGCGAAATACGATCGAAATGGAAATGTTGTGAATGCAAACGCGAATCGCGTCAAAGACTTGACCTATAATGGTCAAAAAGTAACGGAAGACATGACGTTCTTAGTCGCAACAAATAATTATCGAGCGACTGGTGGAGGTCACTTTCCACACTTGGATGGTTCTAATGTAGTCATTGATTCACCTGATGAAAATAGACAGATTTTGATTGACTATATTCTAGCAGAACAAACGATTAATCCTTCAGCAGACGGAAACTGGACTTTTGAGACCATAAACAAGAAAAACTTGAACGTGACGTTCGAATCTTCCCTGCAAGCAAAAGATTATGCTAATGAATTTCAAACCATCCAGTTTTTGAGTGAAGCAGAAAATGGCTTTGCAACATATAAACTGGACTTTACGAAACAGAAGAAAGAAAAAAATTCGAATGCACTTGAACATATGGCTGAAATTGCTGCCGTACGTCTATGGAATCGATAAAATCTTAAGAAAACTCGCCACCCCTTTAGGGTTGGCGAGTTTTCTTATAAAAATCATGATGTTGTAGTTACCATTATTCAACTCTCCTGTTATAATGGCGGTACTATTATATAGAGAGGGATTTATATGACCACAACCCTAACAAACTCTCAAAGAGATGAATTATATCAAGAGCTCACAAAAAATCAGCAATTCTATGTGATGAATATTCTTAAACGAGGTAAAAAAACAGCGTTTGCGAATGTGATTGCTCAAAGTAAAGGAAGAATGATTCCAAACGGAGCTACTGATGAGGAAATTGGAATGTTGCTTGACGATTGGATACTAGACGATTACCTTGATGCAGGTGCTGTTTCAGAAGATGTAAAATGCGAATGTGGTCGTGCATTACGCTATCAATATGTTGTTCGACATGTGAAAACAGGAGAAGTGCGTCGTTTTGGAATTAACCATTTCGAAGAACACACTGGCTTACCCGCTAGCATCGTAAGAGAAGTTGTACAAGGTTTTACAAAATTTGATTATGAATTGGATGAACTCTTATTAAAAAAGCAAAATGGCTCTCCTACATATGACATCCCTGAAGGTTTGAAGCTACCAACCGATATAAAAGAGCCACTTTCTTTACAACTCCCGTTACTTGATCGACAAGAAAAACGGTTAAACAGTTTAATCAGGGGTTACCGTGAAGAAAAAGAAGCGCTACAAAGAGGCAGCAATACGTTAAAGACTCTAGATATCCCGGTAGAGAAAGAAGAAGACATGCAACAACCTAAACAAACGTTACCTCAAGAAGATTTACAAGGCTCCTTTGATTTGTTCGCTGAGGAACTTCAAGAACCTTCATCAGAAAAAACAAGCGAGAAACCAAAAGAAACTTTTTTTGTAGGAGACCTTTCTTTTCCAACTCAGGAAGCGATAGACGTCTATATTCAACAAGGCACAGAAAGTGCCTTGATGATTTGTGAGCTCCTGATCAAAGAAGGAAAAGTTCAAGACAAGCGTTACACGACAAAGAAACCGAAAATTTACTATTCAGTTTGCACTTATCTCGATTCTTTTGTAGCTTCTGGAACAATGTCAGTGGAGCCACTTGGACGAGAAGATCGCATCTACCGATTAAAAAACGGACAATCATCCTGACATTTCATAATTATCAGATAAAACATTGACATTTCATTTTACCAGGTCTATAATTTCAAACATGTTCAAAAATTAAATCAACACTCTTATCAAGAGCGGCGGAGGGAATAGGCCCTGTGATGCCCGGCAACCTTTCAACTACAGTTGAAGTTGGTGCCAAATCCTACAGATGATGTCATCTGGAAGATAAGAGGAGGATACTGTTAGCAAACCCTCTTCTTATTGTTTAAGAAGAGGGTTTTTTATTTTATTCAGAAGAGGAGCTGTTACACATGAAAAGAACACTACAAGAACGATTACAGGATGGCCCAGTGATTTGCGGGGAAGGGTATCTGTTTGAATTAGAACGACGAGGTTACCTTCAAGCAGGATCGTTCGTGCCAGAAGTTGCCCTAGATAACCCTGATGCTTTGAAACAAACCTATCGTGACTATATGCTAGCAGGTTCAGACGTCGTGCTTGCTTTTACGTATAATGGCCATCGAGAAAAAATGAGGATTATCGGAAAAGAAGACTTACTCGAACCCCTCAATCGACAAGCCATCCGTCTTGCAAAAGAGGTAGCAAAAGAACATCCTGAAGAAGAAGCCCTTGTGGCAGGCAATATATCAAACACAAATTTATTTGACCCTGAAGATGAAGACAGTAAAGAACAAATTCGTTCCATGTTTGCTGAAATGGTGAAGTGGAGTAAAGAAGAAGGCGTTGATTTCATCAATGGAGAAACCTTTTACTATTATGAAGAAGCGAAAATAGCGTTAGAAGAAATTCATAAGCAAGGCCTTGAAGCTGTGATTACACTTGGACTAATGAGTGAAAACATTTTAAGAGACGGCTACACCGTAGAGGAAGCTTGCCGGTTATTAGAAGAACAAGGCGCTTTAGTTGTTGGTATGAACTGCTTCCGAGGACCAGCTACCATGCAGCCATACATCGAGAAAATTAGGCATTCTGTTACTGGATATGTTGGCGCACTTCCCATTCCTTATCGCACCACAGAAGAACATCCAACATTTTTTAACTTACCTGATGGTGGATGTGCCTGTACATTACCTACAGAGACAACCTTTCCAACATCTCTCGATCCACTTTATTGCAACCGTTATGAACTAGCTGAATGGGCAAAAGAAGCCAAAAGCATCGGCGTAAATTATTTTGGACTATGCTGTGGTGCTTCCCCAAGCATGCTTAGAGAAGTAGCTGAAACAGTCGGGAGAACAGCAGTGAATTCAATTTACTCTCCAAATATGGAAAAACATTTTCTGTTTGGCTCAGATGACTCGTTAAAGAAAAACAATACGTCATATCGGACAAAAGCATAGACTACGTTTAAACGGAGAGGATAACCCTCTCCGTTTTCTATTTCAAAGGGTATGTAGCATATTTTGTTGATTTCACGATTTTTTGCTCATTCGAGTGAGCCCTTCAGTAAAAAAACCATTTCAAAAAGAGAATAGGCCTATAGTCTATTGGCAATAACGATAGAAACAATGTGAAAATGGCACAAAAAAAGAGACTTCTGCATGTAATAAAACATCGAAACATTTTAAGAATGATCCCGCCCGATTTTTTGTAAATCAAGGCTTTTTCGGCAATAAATAATCTTGTTTTCTATATCTTTAGCGTAAAATTCTTATGAAAATAGTAGCTTCTTTTGTCAAAAAGATCATATTCAAACGGCAGTTGTGTTATTATTTTAAATGTGTTTGAATATGTGACAGAATGAAATGACACCAAAAAGAACTTGTTTTATAAGCGAGGTAGCCTATGGATAATCAAAATGTAATAAATGAACTCCGCTCAATTTTGCCAGAAGCGGAATTAAAAATAAATGAGCCTTTAAATGCCCATACCTATACAAGGATGGGGGGATGTGCAGATGTTCTTGTTTTCCCTAACACGATTGAAGATGCAAGAGCAGCGGTAGAATATGCTTATCAACAAAACTATCCTTTAACAATACTCGGTAAAGGGTCGAATGTCATCATTCAAGATGGCGGTATTCGTGGCATTGTTTTGAACTTATCCTCTTTAAAGTCGATTGATCAAAAAGACAAAAAAGTGATTGCTCAAGCAGGCGCTCGCATTATTGATGCATCTGAATTTGCGCGTGATTGCAAATTAAGCGGTCTTGAGTTTGCTTGTGGCATACCAGGCTCTGTTGGAGGAGCAGTATATATGAACGCAGGGGCTTACGGTGGAGAGATAGCCGATTGTCTCGAAAGTGTTCTCGCTGTTACAAAAGAAGGAAAGTTAATCAAATTAACCGCTAATGAACTTGATTTATCTTATCGTCATAGTAACGTTGAAGAAAAAGGTTTACTTGTTTTAGAAGCAACTTTTTCTTTAAAAGATGGCGACTATCATGAAATCAAAGCGATCATGGATGATTTAACTGAAAAACGTGAAACGAAACAGCCGCTTGAATACCCTTCTTGTGGTAGTGTGTTCAAGCGTCCTCCTGGTCTGTTTGCAGGTAAATTGATTCAGGACTCTGAGCTTCAAGGGACACGAATCGGCGGGGCGGAAGTTTCTAAAAAGCATGCAGGATTTATTGTAAATATCGATAATGCCACAGCAACAGACTATTTGGATGTGATTCACCACGTTCAAAGAACGGTAAAAGAAAAGTTTGATGTTGAGCTTGAACGCGAAGTACGCGTCATTGGTGAACCGCCTGAGCAAGCATAAAGAGAAACCAGCCGCTGGAGCGGCTGGTTTTTTGTGATGTGTTAAAGATCGAAAACTTTTGATAATACTGTGAACAAACAATATCTGCACGATAAGTGCACAATTACAAGATAAAGTAGTCTTTAATGGTAAATGAAACCAATAACAGGAGGGTATATATGAAAACAAAAAAAGTTATTTTAGGATTAGGATTATCACTATCACTTATTCTTGCTGCATGCGGAAATAATAATGAGGGCATCAACCAGGAGTCTCAAAACAGTCAAAAGACATCTAACTCTTCAGCAAACTCCGAAAGCCACATGGAAGAGATGGAACACTCTGGTTCTCCAGAAGTACCTGAAGGATTAAAGAGAGCTGAAGACCCTACATACCCAGAAGGAAGTAAAGCAATGATTGAAACAGATCATATGGCTGGAATGAAAGGTGCAGAAGCAACGATTACAGGTGCTTTTGAGACTACTGCCTATGTGGTTTCCTATATGCCTACGAATGGAGGAGATCCGGTAGAGAATCATAAATGGGTCATCCACGAGGAACTTGATCAACCTGATAGCGGTCCTTTAGCACCAGGAACGGAAGTAACGCTAAAAGCTTCTCATATGAAAGGAATGGAAGGCGCAAAGGCAACAATTGATTCGGCCAACCAAACCACTGTTTATATGATCGATTATATGCCGACTACGGGAGGCGAGAAGGTAACAAATCATAAATGGGTAACAGAAGATGAATTATCTCCTATTGAGCAATGACGTTTCTTTGAAGCTTCGCAATAGCTATAAATAAGACAATACAAAAGGATGAAATGCTGTGAAGAAATATTGGATAATCATTTTTAGTACACTGATTCTTATCATTGCAGGCTGTCAGGAAGAAAACACAAAATCAGTAGAAAGCAATGATGCAGCAGTAAAGGAAACCGAAAAGAAAGAAAAAGAAACGGAATTGTTATCAGAATTCAGCTTTTATAAACAGACTTCACGGAAGCAAATTAATCATGTTCACGGAATCGGGTATCCAGGCAATCAAAATGAATTATTCGTGGCGACTCATGTTGGACCGCTTATCTATCTTGATGGAACCTGGTATGAAGCTAAAGGAAACAACAATGACTATATGGGCTTTCAGGCAGTGTCTGATGGTTTTTATAGTAGTGGACACCCTGGTGAAGGATCTGATTTACCAAATCCGCTTGGTTTAATTAAAAGTACGGACCGAGGAAAGACGTTAGAGCAGCTAGGTTTTCAAGGTGAATCTGATTTTCACTATTTAGCGGTTGGCTATGAAACACACAGCATTTATGCTGTCAATCAACAGAAAAACAGCAAAATGGAGATAGGGGTTTATTATAGTGAGGATGCAAGTGAATGGAATCAAGTGCAACTAAAGGGGACTCCGGATCAAATCAATGGGATATTTGCTCACCCTACGGATGAAAATGTTGTTGCCGTGACTTCTCCTACAGGCCTTTATCTCTCTAAAGACCAAGGCCAATCATTTTCACGCCTCACTGAAGAAATCGCTATTACATCAATGACCTTTCTAAAAGACCGTATTCTTTACGCTACACAAGGAGAAACAAACCAACTTGTTTCTCTTAAAAATGGAGAAGAATCTCTGATTTCAATGCCGGATGAAATAAAAGGAGAAATCGATTATTTAACCGTAAACCCACAAAGTGAAAATGAAATGTCTTTTCATACGACTGAAGGTAGTCTGTTTCTAACGAAGGATGCAGGAGAATCCTGGGACGTTTTAATCGAGCAAAATAAAATAAATGAGATGAAATGAGAGACTAAAACTTTAAGCAATTCCCTCTAAATGTCCAGAATTTGTGCAGAATGAATGAAATTTGTGATTTGATAACTTTATTTCGCATTCACGTTTATTATCAAGCAAATAGGAAACTATGACAGTGTATTACATTTCTAAGGAGGAATTTAATCATGTTACATGAAAAGTATGGCTCCATGATTCAAACACTTCACGAATGTATGACGGCTTGCAATCACTGTTATGATGCTTGCTTAAAAGAAGAAGATGTCAAAATGATGGCGGATTGTATTCGTATGGACAGAGAGTGCGCTGATATTTGTGGCTTTTTGGAACAAGCGCTTGTGAGGGGAACCCCATTTGTGTCTGAACTTGCACAAGCGTGTGCGACAATTTGTGAGACATGTGGAAACGAATGTAAAAAGCACGACCACAAACACTGTCAAGATTGTGCAGAGGCATGTTTTAAATGTGCAGAAGAGTGTAAGAAACTAGCAGCATAACCTCACAGTTGTGAAGAAGTCTGTTGAATCATTAGCAGGCTTCTTTTTTTGTCTTCAATTTTATATTAAAACAAAGCAGACAAGCTGCACACTTTCTCGATATAATGCTGATAGAATGGCTGTGAATAAGGAGAGAGACATGAGATTTAAGAGAAAAAGTAAATTAGCTACAAAATTAGGTCTGTTTTTTCTTATAAGCATCTTGTTACTTGAGGGAATACTATTTATCGTACTTTACTTCGGCTTTTTAAATGAGCGGATCATGGCTGAAACGGATGCTCTTCTCGCACGAGGAAACAGCCATAGAGATGTCCTAGAAAAACATTTCGATCGTGAAACAATGGAGCACGTTGCGCTAATGGAATCTGAAGCTGAAACTCAGGTCATTATTACAGATGAAAGGAATAGCATTCTCGTTCATTCGAATTCTTTGACCTCTATGATCAGAAAAAACCTTTCTTTATCATCCCCACTCCCGGTGTCAGGAAAGATCCTGGAAGGCGATTGGAGCAACGAACCTTATGTGATGACCGGTTCTCCCATTGTCGTTAATGATAAGCTTGTTGGAAATGTCTATATGACCCTCGATACAAAAAGTATTCGCGAAGTACGCGATCACTTAACAACTCAATTTTTGATCATTAGTGGACTCGCTCTCTTCCTAACCGTTATTACAATTATTTATTTATCAAAAATGATTACACGTCCATTGATTGAGATGAAAGTCGCAACGCAACAAATGAGCACGGGGGACCATAATGTCTCCTTAAAAGTCGATCGAAAGGATGAATTAGGAGAATTAGCGAAAGGCATTCAAAGCTTATCAGACGATTTACTCCGACTAAAAAATGATCGTAGTGATTTTCTAGCGAATATTGCTCATGAACTAAGAACACCTTTAACTTATCTGAATGGTTACGCAGATATCGCTCAGCGAGAAGAGTTATCTTCTACAGAGAGAAAGAATTACCTTTCCATTATTAAAGAAGAATCAGAGAACTTAACTTCTCTCGTTCAAGATTTGTTCGATATGGCTAAAATGGACCAACAAGGATTTGTCATTGATCGAGAGGAAGTCGAATTGTGTTCGTTGATTCATCAGGTTAGAGAGAAAGTAAGGCCTGCTTTTGAAGGGAAAGGGATACATCTTATTGTTTCTTGTCAAGAAAACATCTATCTCGATATTGATGCAATAAGGTTTTCTCAAGTAATGTTAAATCTTTTGGACAATGCTTTGCATTATAGTGAGCAAGGAAAAACTGTACTCATCCAAGCTCATTCTTCTCAAAACAAAGTGAGTATAAAAGTTATTGACGAGGGAGAAGGAATTCCTGAGAAGGATTTGCCTTTCATCTTTGAACGTCTCTACCGAGTTGATAAGTCACGCTCTAGAAGATACGGCGGTTCTGGACTTGGTCTTTCAATTGCTAAAGAAATTATCGAGAAGCATGGAGGTAGGATAAAGGCAGAAAGTCAAAAAGGAAAAGGAACAACGATCACCATTGTTTTTAGGAGTTGAATCACGTGAAAAATGTGCTAATTGTAGACGATGAAGAACGGATGGTAGAGTTAATCTCTCTTTATCTAAAACCACATGGATACACCATTTATCAAGCAAATACAGGTATAGACGCATTACATAGATTAACGGAATACAAAATAGATCTCGTTTTATTAGATATTATGATGCCTGATATGGACGGCTTCGCAACGTGTCGAGAAATCCGCAATCAATCAGAGATACCAATTATCATGTTAACAGCAAGAGAACACAATGAAGATATCGTTAAAGGGTTCAAGTTAGGCGCAGATGATTACATCACGAAACCCTTTGATGAACGTGTTCTCCTCGCTAGAATGGAAGCGTTGGCTCGTCGAGTAAAACAAGTGAACCAAAATCAAGTCTTCTTCAAGGGATTAACATGGGATGAAGAAAGACATCTTGTCTTATACAAAGGTGCGCCTATTTCCATGACTCCCATTGAATTTAAGTTGCTTGGCCAATTCTTAAAAAATCCCGAAAAAGTATTTAGCCGAGAGCATCTGATCCAGTTGATTTGGGGATATGAATCAAACACAGAAGGACGCACGATTGACTCACATATTCGAAATTTGCGTGATAAGTGTAGACATGTGGACTTTCAAATCAACAATTATTTGGTCACTATCTGGGGTGTAGGTTACAAGTGGAGAAACGAATCGCTATAAATGATGATTATTAACAACTATGACTGCCTAAATGGTGGTCATCTTTTTGTTTCTTTTACAATCTCGATCAAATCTGGATATTTATTGTGAACAATAAGTTAAGATGAATAACATCTACCATCTTATACGAAAACAAGGAGGTTAATATGGACCAGTCTACGCAAGAAAAACATCACCTTTCCGAACATCAGCTATTGAATTATCTAAAGCTACTTATAAGAAAATGATTCAAAATCTTTGTTGGGCAGCAGGCTACAATATACTGGCTATTCCACTTGCTGCAGGGATTTTATATTCAATCGGTATTGTTCTTAGTCCAGCAGTTGGTGCAGTATTGATGTCTTTAAGTACGGTCATCGTAGCGATAAATGCAAAGTTATTAGTAGCATAAATAATCGTTAAGTTGGAAGCAGTTTTCATCGCTTCTAACTAGTTATCCAATTACTTGGGAGCGACTATACCGGCACAGACAAATTAAATTAAAAGGAGAAAATCCGATTACCTAAATACCTATATGGGTATATGAATGCATGAATCATGTTAAAAGGAGGCGTTTTTTATGATGAGCGGAGGTATGAACGGCGGATTTTGGGGATTCGTATTTTTCGGAATCCTAATTGCGATAGCTATTATTGCAATCATCGTATGGATGATGAAACCAGAAAAGAAATCAAGTGATTTAAATTCACTCGACACATTAAAAGAACGGCTAGCTAGAGGAGAAATTTCTGAAGAAGAATATGACCGTTTAAAAAAGAAAATTGCAAAAAATTAGTGAACAATGAAAAGGCTGAAAGAGTTCTGCCTTTTCATTGTTCCAATATAACACTAGCTGTCGAGGTGAAAAATAATGAAGAAAAAAATAATTGGTATAACTATGATCGCCATTCTATTGATGATAGGAGGATGGCTTGTTTTTAAGTCGCCATTACTAACTGACAATTCACTTCCCGCTAGTGTAAATCAAGATGGAACTAGCATATTAGAAGTGAATGCTCAAGAAGTGGATGAACGCCCAGTAAAGACATTCAATTTAACTGCTGAAAAAAAAGAATGGAAAATTAGCAAGGAAAAGATAGTCGATGCTTGGACTTATAATGGAACAGTTCCAGGAGAAGAAATACGTGTAACAGAAGGGGATTACGTAAAGGTTCAATTAAAAAATGAATTAGATGTACCAGTGACTATTCACTGGCATGGTGTATTGTTACCAAATAAAATGGACGGTGTACCTGGACTTACACAGGATGCTGTTCAACCAGGAGAATCGTTCACTTATGAATTTATTGCAGAAGATGCGGGAACGTACTGGTATCACTCACATCAACATAGCTCATTACAGGTTGATAAAGGTCTTTATGGGGCTCTTGTTGTTGAAGAGAAGAAAAAGAAATACGATAAAGATGAATATTTTATGCTCGATGAATGGGCAATAAATCAAGATAAACAGAACTTATCTAATATTGGCGGGATGATGATGGGAAGCATGTCAGGTGACGGAGAAGCAGACACGAAACAAATGTATGATACGTTCACAGTCAATGGCAAAACTGGTTCTTCTATCGAACCTTTAGTCTTAAATGAAGGTGAAACAGCCAGGTTACGTTTTGTTAATGCAGGTTACCAAGTTCATCAATTGGTATTTCCTGAAGACTCTATAGAAGTAATTGAGACAGATGGTGAAGAAGTATTTGATAAAACAGAATCATCGAATGCAGTAGAAATTGCGCCCGGCGAACGGATTGATGTTGCTTTCACTAAACAAGATGGGGAACCAGCGGTCATTGGACAATCAAACAGTATTGACCATGCAGAAGATATGAAAATTCCAGTCGTTACAAAGAAAGATGACGTTTCTGCAGCAATGAATACACCTCTCAGTTCTAATACATCTGTTGTAGATGGGACAACTTTTGGCAGTGAAAATGTGATATTTAATAAAGTACCAGCTAATCCAGATGTAAGTTATAACATGGATTTAAGCATGGGGATGGATATGGGAGAAGGAATGGCATTTCAGATTAATGATGAAACATTTCCAAATACGCCAACCATTCAGGTTGAAAGTGGAGATATCGTAAAGGTTGAAATAACCAACTCAGGTAGAATGAATCACCCGATGCACTTACATGGACATCGGTTTCAAGTATCTACCAAAAACGGAAAGAAACTTGACTCTCCGCTAGTGAAAGACCTGATTCATGTAAAACCAGGTGAAACATATACCATTTATTTTAAAGCAAATAATCAAGGAGAATGGTTATTCCACTGTCACGATAATAATCATGCTGACCGGGGTATGGTAACCATTGTAGATTATAAAGGGGTCTACTCACCGTTTGAATTAGGGGGAAAAAGCAACAATTCGCCAAATTAAAAAGGTAAAAGGATCTTTAACGCACTCTTGGAAAAACGAACCAGTATATTAGGTGAAAGTTAACTTAAACTAAACAGTGTTGCTAATAACGATGTTAGAAACACATCTATTAACTTTTACCTAAGGAAGTGACATGAAGTGAATAATAAAAAGCGTAACAATCAGAAAGGAAAAGGCAAAACCGCAACTGTTATGGCATTAAGTGCACTAGGCGGAGCGGCTGCCTATGCCCTTACCAATCGTATGCAGAACGGCGGTTTTAGTGGAATGCAGCAGCATTCACAGCAAAACTCTTCACATCAGGCTCAATCACATGCTCAACAGCAACAACATCAACACCAAGATCCTGAATCCTTGAAGCAAATGGCATCCTCTCAAGGAATTGATAATGATGCGATCGCTGAATTTACCAATGCGATAAAAGATGATTTGCGATAAGTGAAGCACTCCCATGTGGGGGTGCTTTTCTTTAGCTTTTATCCTAATTGAAACATTGGGTCCTAAATGTACTTTTCAAGTACAAGCACTTCCATAAGAGATAATTCATGCTTGTATGAATGAAAACATTTATGATTAAGAAAACGCATTTCTCGCATATTTTAATAAATAGCGTTTCCCATATCTTTTTCCGACTCTGATCCGTTATAGGAGTGAGAGGACATAAGGAGTGATGTAGATGCATACGAAGGTCGATAAAGAATCTTTTAGCCAGAAACAATTGGAAGCCATGATGGCAAACCTTTATCGTTATTGTTACCACCTGACCCAAAACAAGTGGGATGGAGAAGAGATTGCTCAAGAGACGATTTATAAAGCAATCAAACACTACCCTCATGAAAAATGGAATAATGCTCTTCTTAAAAAAGTTGCCTATCATCAGTGGGTTGATACCATTCGGAAGCGTGACAGAGAAGCGCTATTTTCTGAAATTGACTTGCAAGATGAGGGAATGATTGAAAATGATTGTTGCTCCGAATGGCTAGAGAAACTTTTAAAACACCTAACCCCAAAACAGTACCTTACTTTTATATTGAAAGAAGCTTTTCAATACAACATATCCGAAATAGCCATTCTTCTTAATATGTCAGATACCGGGGTTAAAGCATTGTTAAGTAGAAGCCGCATTAACATAAGCAAACTGTCTTATTTAGGTATAGATCATGGCGGGTCTTTAGAAAGCGAGAAGAAGATTCTACATGTTATAGCAACCGCTCTCCACAAACAAGACCCAAGAGAGTTAATACCATTGATTCCAATAATCCTTGATTTACCTCCCAAACCCATTAAAACCAAGTATGTTTCACCTTCTTGCGTCCTCTCACTAGCTGCGTAATAGACACGATTAAGGAGGAAATGAAATGAACATCCCTTATGTTATTGAACAATCCGGTCAAGGTGAGCGATCATATGACATCTATTCAAGATTACTAAAAGATCGCATCATCATGGTCAGTGATGAAATAAATGACGCTATGGCAAACAGCATCGTGGCACAGCTACTATTTTTAGCAGCAGATGCACCTGACAAAGATATTTCACTCTATATTAATAGCCCGGGTGGATCCACTTCTGCAGGATTCGCCATCTACGATACGATGCAGTATATTACACCAGATGTGAAAACCATTTGTACCGGGATGGCTGCCTCTTTTGGAGCAATGTTGTTACTTGCAGGGACAAAAGGGAAACGATATGCCCTACCAAATAGCGAAATTATGATTCATCAGCCTTTAGGTGGAGCGCGCGGCCAAGCAACTGATTTAGAAATTTCCGCCAAGCGCATTCTTAAACTAAGAGAGCATATCAATCAAATTATCGCAGAAAAAACCAATCAATCACTAGCTAAAGTAGCAGTAGATACAGATCGGGATTACTTCATGACCGCTCAAGAGGCAAAAGAGTATGGGATTATCGATGAAATCATTCAAAAAGCAAAGTAAATGGTTTAAGGGACGGAAATCCGTTCCTTTTTTCATTTTATAAGAGGTCAGCAAATCGATTTGTCGAATAGATAGATTGAATATGAAAATGAAAAGGAGTGTTGAAATGATCAATCAAATCGGTCAAATTATGCTATACGTGGATAATCAGGATGAGGCATTAGCATTTTGGACAGAAAAAGTTGGGTTTCATCACATTGCAGAGGAAAACAATAGCGGGGGAATGAGATGGATTGAGATAGCCCCGAATCTCGAAGGAGCAACAAGCCTTGTTCTTCATGATAAAACGTTTATCGCGAAGATGGAGCCTGAATTAAATCTCGGAACCCCTTCCATCATGTTTTATACGAACGATTTAGACCATTTATACGAAAGTTTTAAGAGTCAAAAAATAACCGTTGGGGAAATTGTGTCGATGCCTTCTGGCCGCGTTTTTAACTTTGCAGATCCTGAGGAACATTATTTTGCGGTAATGGAAAGAAACAAAGACTAATTTAGTTTTTCAACCCACCATCGTCTTTCGATGGTGTTTTTGTACTCGAAGGGAGAAATACCATGGATCTTGTTGAGCCACATTCAAATAAAATCCTAAAAACCTACGAAGAACTACATCAACTTGCTGAAGTTAGCTGGCACGAAGAAAAAACCTCCTGCTATTTAACAGAAAAATTATCACAAGCAGGGTATCAGATTCAGACGTTTGAGCAGCACTACGGTTTTGTGGCAGAATTCAATCGAAAAAGCTCTCATGTTATTGCGCTACGAGCAGACATGGATGCCTTGCTTCAAGAAGTAGATGGTCATATGCGACCGAACCACTCTTGTGGACACGACGCACATAGTACGATGGTTCTTTATGCAGCGCTTGCTCTTATTCACCAGCCAATGAAACACACAATTCGATTCATTTTTCAACCAGCAGAAGAAACGGCTGAAGGGGCGCTAAAAATGATCGAGGAGCAGACGATGAAGGATGTTGTCTTTCTTGGAGGTATTCACTTACGTCCAGCGATGGAAATGCCATTTGGAAAAGCATCCCCTGTTATTACGCATGGATCGACCACTAGTCTTAAGGGGTGGATCGAAGGGCGACCTTCTCATGCAGCTCGTCCGGAAAAGGGAAATAATCCACTAGAAGCTGCTGCGATACTGATCCAAGCGATTCAACAAATCCGCTTAGATGTTACTGATTCTTATACTGTGAAAATGACAGAACTTCAAGGTGGGGAAACTGCTAACTCGATTCCATCTAAAGCACGGTTTACTCTTGACTTAAGAGCAAAGTCCAATGAGACAATGACACAGCTTGTTGAGCAAACAAACCATGTACTAAAAAATGTTGGAGCGTTAACAAATACGAAGATTACTTCCGATGTAGCAGGATTCACCCCTGCAGCTGTTAAGCATCCGCTTGCAATAAACCTTGCAAAGAAAGCGATCCGTTCATCCTTAGGAGCAGAGAATGTCGTCACAGAATGTGCAACACCTGGCGCGGAGGATTTTCACTTTTATTCAAAAAAATATCCTACGATTGCCTCAACGATGATTGGTCTTGGCTGTGATTTAACCCCTGGATTACATCATCCAAAGATGCAATTTAATAAAGAAGCTTTGATCCATGGAACTAAAATTTTGACAAAATTACTTTTAGAGGTGGATCAACTGAATTGGCATGAAGGGTATAAAACAAATTAAAGAGAAGGGCAAAAAGTCACTTATCCTAAATAGAGGAAGTGACTTTTAATAACGGGTTATTTATTGAAATCATTGGTAGACTGATGATCCTTAAAAGTAACCTCTGAAGTCGTTATGGATATTACTAAGAACAGTGCTCCGAGTAAGACAATCATCAGCCCTAACACGCCATACATATCACTTGGTTCTAAAGTCAAAATTGAAGCAAACAGTATTCCTAATGGCATCGTCAGTCTCAAGAAGAGAAGTCTTACAGCGCTTAACTGACTTAAACGTTCACGAGGTGCTTCACGCTGAAAAACAGCTGAACTCTGTGCATTAAAAAATGGAAAGAGGATTCCCCCAAATAGTTCACAACTCCAGGCGAACGGGATGGAATCTACAAAAAACAACAAACTAAAGGAAATTCCTCCGCCAATTAAACCGATATACATCATGACATTCGATTTCGGTAATTTGGTTAATAGAATCATCCCTAGCACATAACCAAGTGGAAAAGCTCCTGCAAAAATGGCATACTCCCAATCGTCACCATGCAGTTCTTCCCGTATAAATGGTACACTAAGCACCATCGTTGCACCAACCGCAAATTGCACCGTTGAGGTTAGAAAAGTAAGTTTCATCAATTGGGGGTACCGAAAGAAAGCATGGTACCCCGTTTTTAGTTCACTCCACCAAAATCGTTTTGACCATATAGGAGTGTTCTTTGAGATTGAGAGCTTAGGAAGATTCCTAAGTGATAAATAACTCATGAGAAACAGTATGGAAGAAACACCATAAATAACAGGTATAGATGCAAAGAGTAATAAGAGGGACGTGACACCTGGTGCAAGAAAGCTCATTAGACGTAAAGTCCCATCTAACAGTCCATTCGCATCTATAAGATCCTTATCTTCACATAGATCGGGTAAAAGAGCGAACGATAAACTCGCATAAATGGGTTGGATGAGACCTAAAAGACATTGCAAAGCAATTAAAGAGGCAATAACCGCCCACTCAATATGTATGAGATAACCAGAGAGCGGGAGTAAATACGCACTAGACCGGAAGAGCTGTGAGCGACGTAAGAGCACTTCTTTTCTAACAAAATTTAAGAAAGGTGCACTAATCCCCTGTAGTAGAAGAGAAGGTATAAAATAAACAAGCCAGAGAGCACCCATCCATTCTCGTGATCCTGTAACCTCATATAATACCAACCCATTAAGAATCCCTCCTGCAGCTCCTCCAAATGAGGAGATCATTTCGCCTATCCAAAGCGCTTGAAAAGCACGTGAATACTTTTTCATTTCTCAATCTCTAAATAGCTCGATAATTTTTCTGAAAAACGGTTAAGGTGGGCCATGTGTACAGAATAGACACCTTTCTCCACTCGGATAAACTTTGCTGATTTTAACAATGAAAGATGATGATGCAAGGTCGTCTTGGAAATTTGAAAATTAACACTCATCTCCTGTAACGACATCGAACGCTGTAATAACTGATAAAGTAGTTTTAGTCGTAATTCTTCTCCTAACGCTTTATGACCTCGAACTAATTCAGAAGAAGGAACCCCTAACTCAAGGAAATAGGCTTCACTAATCGGATAGAAAAAGAGCTTAGTATCCGCAGTTCGCTGCTCTAAAACCCAAGGCCGATAAGAAACATGAGGGATGAGCTTTACGTGCCAAATGGATGGTTCTGGAGTGTATTTCACGCCACCTGTTATGCGTTCAATCTCTTGAGCGGGAGATGTATGATCCATTGATTTCTGTTGATTTTGTTCATAGGTAAGGGCAGTACACCATTTATCCCATTCGGGTTCTCCACGAATAAAGGCATCCCATTCTTGTAGCGTATCAATCAAATAGTGACATAACGTTTTATACTCATATCGTCCAAGAGACTGAACATAGCTTTCCAAAAATTCATGATTTCTAAAATAATTTGCATATCCTGCAAATATTTCGCTATTTTCATAATTTAATGCTGTTTCCTTACGAATTGGCTCTGTATGACGATTTAAATAGGGTAGTAGCACATCGTAAAAAGTAGCTTTAGAAATTTCACTTAGCCCTTTCGAAAAATCTGAAATGGTTTGAGCGGATAATTTGTTTTGTAGCATAATCAGTCCATACCACGTATTGTTTTCTTCCATCCATTTTAAGTTTTTTATAAGTGAGGAAGGCATACGACTCTCTTGATCAATCCAGTCCCCATTCAGTTCAAACGTATGTCGAAGTTTTGCGTGCGTAAAACCCGAAATGCCAAGGATTACTTCCCAAACAGGGGAAGATTCAACTTTAAGAGAAACCGTTTCAACAGGCTGTGTGGAATATAAACGCTCCATTATGAATACCTCCTACCAATTATTCTTACTATCATTCTAAAATAACAGAATTATTAATTCAATATTTTTTGAATAAATGCACTAAATAGGGATAAGGAAGGTCATTTGAAGTGAAAAATGCTCTTTTTACGGGGTTGGGAACATTTGTTCCTAAGAGTTGAGAAAGAACTGTAAATATAAATTGCACATTTTTGACAGCGCTTTCAATAAAAGGTATACTCCTATATAAAGTTAATAGTTGTCATGAGATGAAGAAGAGACGTTACATTCTTTGAATGTTTATTCAAAGTAACCATAATGTGTCTTCTTTTTTTACTCTTAAAGCATATTGTAAGTAATAATATGCGACATTCTAACCAGTATGGAGGTGATACAGAGTTAACTTAGATAAGCGGATGTGTCATTTTTACTGTTAGTGGGTTCGAGTCTTTATAGAGATTATTCGTTACTTAACATTATTCTTATAAAATACTTAGCAACAGGGGGATATGATGAAAAACAAAAAAACGTTCATTTGGTTCGTGGTTGCTTTGTCGTTCATTTTGATTGGTAGTTATGCAGCTTCTCTATTTAACAATTCTAGTGGAGAGGTAGAGGTTTCACGTATATACTTTGATACTCCGAGGGGAGAGCTTTCAGGTCTATTGTACAAACCTGATGGTGCTGATCAAACCCCAAGACCAACGCTCGTCACAACACACGGCTATCTTAACTCTGCGGAAATGCAAGATGCTCAATCAATTGAAATGTCGAAGAGAGGATATGTCGTTTTAGCTTTAGATCAATACGATCATGGACACTCAACAAACACAATGGAAAAGCCGGTCCCGTTTTTCTCATTTTGGCCAAATGCGATTTATGATGCAGTGCAGTATATGTATGATCAGAAATTTGTTTTAAAAGATGAAAATGGTAACGGGATCATTGCAGCTTCTGGCCACTCAATGGGTGGATTTTCTACAACAAATGCGGTCATTTTAGATGAGAAAGATTTTGAGACAACAGGCATTAGAAAAATTTATACCGATCTTACGATGGGTTCTGATTATCAATGGATACAGGCACTTGAAATGAGTAGTGAAGACATTAACAATGCCTATGGTCCAAGAACATCAGGTAAAATCGCTGCGCAATATGATGAGTTCTTCTTTGATGCGGCAGCTACTGCGGCTGGTAAATCTGTCGTAAAGAAGAATTATGTAGGCACAGAAGAAGGTGAAGGCTTCTTAGGGAATCCAGACAATCCTCAAGCCGGTAAATTTTATGAAGTGAATGATGGAAAACGAATCATTTACCAACCAAATGAAACCCACCCATGGAATCATTTTTCAAAACAATCTACAGAAAACGCAGTAGACTTTTATGATGAAGCTTTTGCTGATTATAGTAACATAGTCACGATTGGGAAAGATGGTCAGACATGGATGTACAAAGAGTGGTTTTCGTTTGTAGCCTTAATTGGTTTCTTTATGCTCTTTGGTCCTGTCATTTCACTATTATCAACATTACCTTTCTTTAACAGCATTTATTCGAAAGTACCATCTCCGCTACCAGAACCAAAAACAACTGGTGCAAAACTAACAAGTTTCGTAATTGTAATAATTGCCGGTTTGTTCCCAGCACTCTTTTTCCCTGCATTATATAGTGGGAACGTTGATGCAATGAGACTTTTAAGACAATTTAGTATGGTTGTAATCGCCATTTCGGCTATCGTGATCATTTACTCATTTGTTAAAAACTCAGAGCGTAGTGTTAAATCAATTTCGATCATAATGCTTGGATTAGGTGTTATTCAATATATCTATTTAAGAAAACAAAGCGATTTTCTTACCACAACAGAGTACTTTGCTGCACCAACAGTAAACCCAATCGCTTACTGGGCCATTAATGTAGCAATCGTGACCTTGATGATCGTGGTGTGTACCCACTTCGTTTCGAAAAAGCCAGAAGGGGCAACGATCGAAAACTATGGTCTTAAAGTAAGTGTAAAAACGATTATTGCTTCACTTCTAACAGCAGTCATAGCCATTTCGATAGGCTATGGGGTACTTTATTTTGTTGATGCGGTGTTCAAAACCGATTTCCGTCTCTGGACATTCGCTGTTAAAACATTTGAAAGTCAGCATGTTATCGCAACGTTAAAATATGCACCACTTTTCTTCATCTATTACTTTATCGTCGGTCTCTCTGTCAATATGAATACGGCTAGCGCTAAATACGAGGGACTCAAAGGATATGTGATTGCCGCACTACATTTTGTAGGTGGCCTCATTCTTTACCTGGTTTACCATTATGGATTGTTGTTTATCACAGGCACAGCTGGTTATCCTTCAGAATCACTATCTTCCATCATTATGATTGCTCTTGTACCAGCACTGTTGATCGCTTCAATTTTCAATCGATACTTCTATCGAAAAACAGGTAATGTCTATGTAGGAGCCTTCCTAAATACGTTGTTAATTACTTTAATTACAATAGCAAATACAACGCTTTATTCCATCTTATAATTAATCGTTATAAGAATAGATAAAACCAACCAAAGGATCTAAAGCCCTTTGGTTGGTTTTGTTTATGTATGTGTACAGCATAGAATTTTGGAAAACTCATCGGATAAAGCGAACACAATAATGGTTCATTAAGAGTAGAAAAAAGGATAGAAACGGTGAGATAGAAGAGAGGTAGCGGTTTTTTCAGGATGTTTCTTTAATCCAAGGTGAACTAAATTCTAAAACAAAATTTCATTCTTAAACGAGCTTTTTACACCTAATAAAACATTTATTGGATAAAAGTGCTCAAAATCGCCCTTAAGAACATATGTTCTCATAATGAAATTGAGCTCATTCTATTTACTATAAGGAGACTTGAAGAAATCAAAATTATCATCGGTTCAAATCAACTATTGTATCGAAATACACACACTGGAGTGTAGAGTTTGATTTTCCACAGCAAAGTTATGAAAAATGATCTGAAACGTTGTTTCATATTACTTCAGATAAAAGTTACAATATTACGTTCCCGAACATACCAAAGCAATACATTTATCATTTTATAAGAGGTTATCTTGACGGTGATGGCCATATAAACTACAAAGGCTACACAGAGTATTGCAGGTGGATCCATAGCATTTATGGAATCATTGCCAGCAATTGCTACTTAAGTACGGATTTAATCCTTATATGGCCAGGTAAACATATAAGAGTATTTATAACCGGTAGAAAATCAATTAAACAATTCGCTGATTGGATTTATACTGACAAATCACTGTACTTAAAACGTAAATTTGCAGCGTTTGATCAGGAAAAGTTATCGGTTGATGAGTTACAAGATCGCAAAAGAAACCGCAGCTAAATATAATAACAATGAATAAGAAACAAATAGAGGAGTTGTATAACGACATAATAGTCCCCTCCACAAAACTTGTTTGTTACCTAGTCCCATTTTAAAAGAGGGTGTAATTTCGTCGTCAGTAATCCGACAAAATTACACCCTCTTAATATATTTAGCACACAATTTCACCCTCTTAGTAATTACCATGAAAAATTTAAAGCCACTAATTTACAAAAACTGTTATGTAAAATCAGAGATTATATTATTATGTAGTTATATCAATTATATTTCTCCCAAAAGTACTGCTAATTTTGTTCAGTTTTTATGGGGAAAAAGGAGAAAAAACTATATGTCCTTTAAAGAGTTAATTAATGAAGAAAAGTTTATTAGTATAATAGAATCTACTATTAATGTTAAACCTATTGTAGGTCAATTATTAATCGATCTGTACGACAATGACTTTCTAGTAGATATCATTAATTACAAAGGTAAAGACTGCGAAATATCCAGTATATTAGATAATATTAAAGAAGAATCTAAACAAGACACAGATATTAATAAAAAAACAAATATCTTCATTCCAAAAAGTGTTGATTTGACTTACGTAACAACAGTAATTGAAAACGTTAAACCCAGTCAATCTAAAGTATTAATTGTCAACGGTTTTGAAGTACTCTTAAAAGATGATGGTGAGGCTAAGCATCAAAGAAAATATGAAGATATAATTATTAGTGCAAAGTTAAATAAGGACTTACGGTGGGATGACCTCATTCAAAATGCTGGAAAATTGTTTGAAGCTGCTAGCAATAAATATGAAAAGGTAATTATCATAATAAGCACTATTGATGAAGAATCCTTCGATAATATTCAAGTAGAATTTTCAAAGATTGATTTAGATATACAGTTAGCTTTCTTCAAAATGCCAGGTGATAATGAGGAGAGTATTACATATCAAAAAGAAGTGATTGAACAGTTACAAACCAAATCTATGTCTGAAATCACTAAGATGATAGAGGATGGATTAATGGAGGGAGTATTATCACGTTTCTCAGCAAACTATTTAACAGCACATGCTTATTTACAAAAAGGATTTCTATCAGGTGCAATAAAATTATTCTTGGAGATATATGATGAGTTGGATTATTCAAATAAGTTGTTATTATCAGATATGCTTATTAGAAATGAAGAATATAAAAAAGCAGAGGAAATCCTTAGGGAGTTACATAGTATAAACCCTTATCATAAGAGGTTATATTCGAATTTTATTAAGATTAATAATGAAAAAAAATCGATTTTAAATATCGACTGTTTAATTGAAGAGGGGATGGAACTTTTCCCAAACTATGATTATTTGATTCAAGAAGCAGCCAACTACTTTAATACCCAAGAAAAGTATGAAAAAGTAGCATTAGCCTGGAGGAAACTGAGTACATTACACAACAGCGTATATTATGAACTGCTAGCAAGAATTGCTGATTTATTGAATAACCTTCCCCAAAATAAAAAAGTAGCAGAGGATTATATCGAGGCACTGATATTAGAACATCCCGAAATACGAGATGAAGCAAAATATAGATTAGGTTTATTATTAAATGATTATTATATGAGTTGGTATAGAGCCTATAGCTGTTTCAGCGAATCTAAATTGCCGATCTATTCTAAAGAATCGCTTAATATGATCTATAGAATATTGAATATTATGGAGGATTACCAAAAAGTTAGTGCTGCACTTGGTAAAAGAAAACCATTTAAAAAAGCTGAGGATGCTGAGAGAATAGCTAGACAAAGAACATTCGAACTGTTAAGAGCTATATTAGCTCTTACAGAAGATAAATTAGGATATCAACGGTGGCGTACATACATCAACAACACTCAAAACAAAGATACTTGGTTAATTTATTTACTTAAAGAGCTTACCATAAAGTCTGATTACTGGTTAGAACACCAATGTACTATAGAAGGCTCTAAATTGTATAATGAATTTCATTCAGATTCAGAAGGGAAAACTCTTTTTTCAAATAAAACTGACATTACTTCCTATATACGTAAAATTAGAACTAATACTCATTTTACCGAAGATACATTAGACCAAGTTATTCAAGATTACTTAAAATATACTGAAACAAATTTCAATGGCTTATTAAGGTATTGGGCAAGGTATGAAGCATCACTTAGCTATTCATATTTCGGAATGTCACAAAACGCAAATAATCATGCCTTATCTTTACTGGAGTTATCAATGGTTGAAGAAGACATGGAATTAAAAAATTATGCTAAAGCAATGGGTTTAATAGCTTGGGGGAATGCTCAATACAGGATCGGAAATAACGCTGAAGGAATTGCTTGCACCCTAGTTGGAATAGACTTAGCAATAACAATTAATGAATTGGTATTAATTTCTGATGCAACTCAAGTCATCTTTAAAATTGTTAACGAAAATAGAGAATTATTACATGAATTAGATGTGAAAAAAATAGGTGAATTCACAAACCAAATATCAATTCAAGTTAATCCAGAAGACATAAAAGTTAAAATACAAACTCTTGTTTTGCAAAAAGATTGGAAATCTCTCTATACCATGTTAAAAACGGTTATGTATGATGACTTTAGTAATAGTGATAAGTTGGTTGATTTTGTGAATTTTATAAATGCTTGTGTAGGACTCGGAAAAAATGAAGAAGCTTTTAACACTATAATTAGTAATATTGATAATATATTACCACTACTTAATTATAGAAAAGATATGAAGTCAGAAATTTTGTTCGTATGGTCAAAGATTATTTTCAACTATTCAATAGACAAGGAACTGTGGAATCAACATAAACATCTTGTTGAATCTTTATTGGAAGCATCTATAGGCAACTTAGAAGAGAGAAGAAATGACTTATATCATAAAACGGACCGTGCGTCTTTGACAACTAAGATTCAAAACATAGTTCGCTTTCTTTTAGATGTTAAAGCCACACGAATACAAGATGTAAGTTCAGGGGAAATATTTTTATTGTTAGACTATTTAGTTCCACGGACTCTTATTGAAAGTCGGACTGAATATGGGGAAATTACTCCTGAATTAAGCAAAGTTGAAACCGAATATAAAAAATTATATGAAGAGTTAATAAGGATTCAACCAGAAAATAAAGATAAATATGCAGAATTGAGTTTGAAATTTTTAAAGTTACAAGGATATCTTAAGGAACACCATCCCCATTATCGTCCTTTAACCACTTATAAAAAAACTGATATACAAACGGTCCAAAATAGTATCCAAGAGGAAACTGTATTTTATCAATATGTTCAAACTGTATATGGAGTATTAACTGTTATAGTAGATATTAATAAAGTCACTATTAATTGGGAGAATGTAATTTTAACTGATGTAAACAATCTTGAAGACGAGTTAGGATCATTGCTGACTAAAGAACCATTAATAGAGAAAGATATAATTAGAATAAATGAAATTAATGAAGAATTGTCGAAAGTTTACTACGGTTCACTTATTAGTTACTTGGACAAATATCCAACTAAAAAGGTAATAGTTTGTCCAGATTTCAACAATACTTTCTTTACACCTACATTAGTTCGTTGGTCTAACACATGGTTAATTGAGGAAGTAGGAAGTATATTTAATGTAGTAAATATTAATGAAATAATAAATTCAGAGAGGCAAGTAGTAGAATCCAGTGATTTTAAGATAGTGTTTGGTAAACCTGATAATAACTTTGACGCATTAACTACTGTGAAAAAAAGCATGGAAGAGGATTTTCCTAATAACATTTGTTCGTTTGAAGACCTCAAACTAATGGAAGATCCTGTGAAGGTTATTATCTTTTTTGCTCATGGAATACCCGACCCGTTAGTAAAAGGGAATGGAGCTATTACTATTCAAGGTGAGGGTAAAGAATCATTGTGGGGTGATGAACTTAAAGATTTGACTAAGAAAGCAGAGTATATTATTTTAATCACATGTAGAAGTGGAACCCCTAGTGGGCAAATAGAAGGCGATAGTATATTTAGCTCCATGTTATCTACTGATGCAAAATTCATACTTTGTAAGTGGGATGTTGTCACAAAGAGTGCTAAGGTAATAATAGAGGACCTAATAAAAAACAATTTCCAAGAGATACCTCAAATATTAAATCAATCTAGGACTGAATTAATTCAATCAGAATTTAAACACCCTGGAAATTGGGCAGCATTTGAACACTGGGGTAGACCTAATATTTAATTAATAAAATCATGCCTAGGAAAGTTCTATGAACAGTCTATGGCGTGATTTTTTAAATTCCTCTCATGAAAGTTCATCACGCAACTTATCAATATATTTCACAGTAGATTGAACTGTTTTATGGCCGAGATTTTTTTGTATCGCAAACAGATTAGAACCATGGGAATAAGCCAAATTAGCAAAAAAATATCTTAAATCCATAACAGTCACACGTCGAGGAAAAAATACATCAGTATTATTTAGCTTTCTAACTAAGTATGCTGTTAAGAATTTCCTCTCAAATCCTGTTCCATTATGAGTAGTAAACAAGGGGGAAGAGTCTTTTCCATCAAGAACCGTTTTCAGCCTTCTTCTTAATCGGTACTCAATGATCTTCTCATACACCTTATTTGGAATAAGTATCTCTCTAGGTATTTTGGTGTTTCTTACCCGTATGTAATAATTACCATCTCTTTCAATAAGGTCATTAACTTTAAGCGAGATTATTTCACTGTTGTTTAAACCAGTTGTTGCAATGAATATAATTAATCCTCTCGCTATCGGATTACCCTTGTAATATTTTAATATTTTTAAAAGTTTCTTTTCATTTAATATAATATCTCGTTTTTTACTCTCTACACTTGGGGAATATATAATATGATGTAATTCTTCATTCATATAACCAATGTAATGTAAAAACTTTAAAAACCCTCTTATAATATTTGTTTTTTTAACAATTGTATTAATAGATAACCTCTTAATGCCCGTCTTAGTATCCTCACTATTTAGATACCCTATATAACTAGTTATTTTTGTTTCAGATATGCTTAATAAAACCTTTATATTCGGTGATGGAGAATGAATATTAAAAAAATTGTCAATTATATATTTATTGAACATCAAAAGCTCACTTGAATATTCTACTTTCGATTTCTTTGATAAAGGTCTCATTTTACTCAGGCTGATTTCTCTATTAATATAACACCAAATTATTTCTAAATCAGTTAATTTCCTATAGTCAAACTGATTCCTCTCTAATTTGTGCAATATTCTAGTCTTATTTTCTGTTTCCAGAATAAACTTAGCAGCAAATTTATAATTCCAATTATTATCCTTAGCCATTAATATCCTCCTTATTATTTGTACAATTTTAGATTAGTAATACCCAAAATAGTTTTAGTTCTTACTAAAAATTAATGGAGGGTAGTAAAATGTATAAACCTATTCCAATGAAAAGAAGTATGAAATACGGTAGCAATTATTGGACAGGAATAAGTTATAAAATTAATAGGGAAGTTCATTTTTATAGTTACTTAGAATATGAGAATTGGATATTAACTGAAATCAACCCTGAAATTAAGATCTTTTGTGAACAACCATTGAAAATAGAGTATTTGAGCAATCGTAAGCGTTATCAATCTATATTTGATATTTGGTGTAAAAAAAACAATGGAGAAGAGTTTTTTGGAGAAATAAAATATTTCAAAGATCTTCATAGTTCTAGTAGAAACTATGAGAGAACTATTAGACAGATAAGAACACAACAATCTTGGTGCTTAACAAATTCCAAAGAACATCGTCTTATTACTGATACAGAAATAAGATCCAACAGAGTATTATTAGAAAACAAACGCCAAATTATTCCTTACACAAGGTCATTTGAGAAGGTGAATAAGACACTAAATAAAGAGATTTTAAAAACACTCGCAGTTAATGAAAAGCTTAATATTCAGGATTTTATAACTAGCTATACAACTACTTCTGTTTATGAAATTTGGCTAACTGTTTTTTTTCTATATTACCATGGTTATATTTCGCTAAATATAGACAAAGTTCCTCTAAATAAATTTTCGGAGGTGTGGGTTAATGACTAGACAAAGAACCCTAGAAGATCCCAAATATAGTTCTTATCTAGATTTGTCAGTGTGGCCCAAGGTCAATACTACCAGTTTCTCTAGTAAAAAAAGAAAAACCTTTTATATGAGAAAACAAGCCGTGGAGTTGTATATTGATGGAAGAACTACTGGAAAAGATATATACAAGATAACAGGCATTCAACCTAAAGAAGTACGTTATTTTGTAAAAAGGTGCTTAGAAGAAAACATATTAACAGGTACAATTTATGGTTATTCTGCATTAATTCCTAATAAGAGAATAAAGGATTATTCTAGGTCCTCCTTACCAACCGACTCTGACAATAATAAAGGCATGTCAGGCGCCTTCAAACTACTATTAGAAACTTATCCATCAATTAAAAACACCATTGATAATGCTTACTTAAAACAGAATAAGAATCAAATTCACGAACCAGTTATTAAAATAAAAAATATATTTAAGTTGTTTATTAGAGAATGTCGATCAATCGGTATCAAATTGAATCAATATCCTTTTATTACTAAAGACATGGGGAAACGTTCAGTAGAAAGGTACTGTGAAAAATTACATTTACAAAACCTTATAGCAGCCTCTAAACGAGATGGTGAAAAATACTCTCGGTATATGGCGAGCACTGGTAAAGGATCCAAAAACACTATTATCACTAGACCTTACCAACGTGTTCAATTTGATGCTCATGTAGTTGATTTAATTATGTCTATCACTGCAAACACTGTAGAAGGATACGAAGTAACTAAAACTATCAACAGGATTAACTTATTAACGATTATCGATGAAGCTACAAGAGTAATATTAGGTTATCACTTAAGCTACAATCAAAATTATTCCTCTACAGACGTATTACAGTGTATTAAAAATGCTATATCTCCCCGAATGTCCGAGCCTACGTTTACTATCCACGGGCTAAAGTATTCTTCGATTGGGGGATTTCCATCAACAAAGTTTCCTGAATGCCGTTGGGCAGTATGGGATGAATTACTATTTGATAATGCAAAAGCGAATTTATCCCAAATAGTTAAAGAAAAACTGCAAGAATTCGTTGGTTCATTTACAAATGCTGGACCAGTTAGTATGCCAGAACGAAGGGGCCTTATAGAACGATTTTTTGGTTTGTTAGAAGAAATGTTTATTGCAAAATAGAAGTGCAGACCTTTGCAACAGAAAAATGCAGAGTCCTGCACTTATTTTAATAAGGGCATAAAAAAAAAGACTTGCCAGTCACCCCAAGTCCCTCTAACGTAATTGGTGTC
>NZ_JAQQWU010000001.1 GCF_028610625.1 Guptibacillus spartinae | reverse complement strand
TAGTCCATGCCGCAATAACTTGGCAATCCATTCTGCATCGCATACATCCGTTTTGCGACCAGGGACGTTTTTAATTCTTTGCGCATTAGCGAGAGCAATATCGAAATAATCTTCGAGAATATTATAAATCGGTTTCCAGTAGATCCCTGTGCTTTCCATTGCGATGTGGGTCACTTGTCGATCTTCCAACCACTTCAAAAGACGAAATAAATCTTTTGTCAACGTCGGAAAGGTCTCTGTCTCTTTCGTAACATTGCGTTGGTCGTCTTCTAGTAAAACACTGGCCACTATGGTTTCAGAATGGACATCTAAGCCAGCACACTGTTTATACAAAACTTCCATGTTCAAAGCCATCCTTTATGAGATAGATTCCGTAAACAGTGGAAGGAATTTGAACTTAAACATTTTTCTGTTCGTAGTCATCTCTCGGTAGAGAGAGCTAACAATGGGTTGTGCACCAAATTCCATCCAACAGTTTTTTGTACAGGGTCGAACCACCATTAAAGAGCACGTTGAAACTCACTGTTCACGGTATCTCCATTATGGAAGGAATGCTCTATTTTCATTCTTGGGTTGAGAGTGAAAGATCATGAAAGTTTTTTGTGAAAACTTAAAAAAACTTCCAATCCCTGCTGAATAACAGCAGGAAATTGGAAGATAGATTTAAAGCAGAACGCTTTTTTCGATTTCTCTCATTTCATAGAAATATCCTTTTTTCTCCATTAATTCTTTGTACGTCCCACTTTCTACAATTTCACCTGAATCCATTACGATAATCTGATCCATTTTTTCAAGGTTGTTTAGCCGATGACTGACCAGTAAAAGCGTATCTTCTTTGGCTTGATTTAATAGATGGTTTAGGATCACTCTTTCCGTCAAAAGATCCACGGAAGAAGTCGGTTCATCCAGCATCCACACCCTCTTTCCTTTTAACAGAGCTCGTGCAATTGCGAGACGTTGCTGTTCGCCTCCAGACAAATTCGCACCCTTTTCTTGAACATGATAATCAAGAGAAAGATGTTCTAGCTGGACAACGTGAAGGGTGTTTCGTAACTGTTCATCGGTTAACGTCTCACCAGCGAGTTTCAAGTTATCTCGAATGGATCCTGAGAAAAAATGATTTTGTTGAAGAACCACATTCGTTACCTCCCAAACTTTTTCCTGCGATAGCTTTAGGGTCGACTCACCATTCATTTCTAGGCCGCCGCTTTCATAGAACTTAAGAAAAAGGTGTAAAAGGGTAGACTTACCAGAACCACTTGGCCCTACAATCGCCGTTTTTCCTCCTGCTGGTATATGAACCGTTACGTGATTTAATGCCTTTCTCGCTTCTCCAGGATAGGAGAAAGTGACCTGATTCGCCGCCATACAAAACGGCTTCCCTTTCGGTAGCTCAGTCTTTCCCTGAACTTCATTCCTTGCTTCGCCTTTGACAGATGAAAGTCTTTTAGAAGCGACAATACTGTCTTGTAAATAGGCTGGTATAATCGCCATTGGCACTGCGTTCTCAAAGGAGGTTAAAGAAATAAGAACAAGCATGGCGAGAAATAGACCATTTAATTCTCCCGATGTAACGAAATACGAACCAACCCCAATCACACACCATGTGACAAATAAAGAGGTAAAGGAATTAATCGCCTGGTGAAAAACTTCTGCATTGCCTGCTTTGCTTTCTGCAAGTAACGTCTCATTCGAATGGTTTTCGAGGGCCTTCTTTTTATTCTCGATTTCTCTCATGATCTTCAATTCCCGATACCCATCGAAAAATTCAGCTGATTCAGCTGCAAACTCTCCTCGAAGTCTCCTGACGGCCTGATCTTTTTTACGTAGACGCCAGGCAAAAAATCCCGGTATGACTAGTCCTGTAAAGACAACGCCTAACAACAACAAGCACGCTATTTCAATTGAAAAGACTAAGGTAAACCAAATTGTCACAAGAAAAATCAAAATAAAGACAATTGGTGGGTAAAAGACTCGCAAGTAAAAATGCTGAAGTCGATCAATATCTCCGACTATTCTACCCAGTAACTCTCCACTTCGATACCGTTGAGATAAACCTGCTGCAATAGGTTCAAGTTTTTTATAAAAGGAGACGCGCATGTTGCTTAAAATGGTAAAAGTGGCTCGATGGGAGTAAATTCTTTCAAAATAGCGCCCCACAGCACGAGCAAGACCAAAAAATTTCACAACCGCTGTTAAAATCGCTAGTGCAAAAACAGGTAATGAGAGCGCCGCTTTAGAAATTAAATAGCCGCTTGATGCAAATAAAGCAACGGCCGTAATTCCTGCGATGAAACCAAATAAAATCGAGAGGACGATATCTTTTTTCTCTTTCAGCATTTCACCCCATACAAATGTTAGTTCTTTCATAAAATCACCTCATCTGTTTGAGCACTTACCATCTGTCTATATAGCTCACTTGATTCATAAAGGCTGTTATCAGTTCCTTCAGCCATCACCTTTCCTTGTTCAAGTAAGATTATGTGATCAGCTTTCCGAATGGTATGAAGGCGGTGCGCAACAATAATCATTGTTGCATTTTCAGATAGCGAATGAATGGCAGTTTGTAGGACTTTTTCAGTAAACAAATCAAGCCCAGTAGTTGGTTCATCAAACAGAATGACATTAGGCTTCTTCAAGAACGCACGTGCCAGTGCCAACCGCTGTTTTTCTCCTCCTGATAAACCACGACCTGATTCACCAATGATGGTTTCATAACCCTCTTCTAATGTAGCAACAAATGCTGAAATACCTGCTTTTTCTGCTGCCTCTTCCATTTCAGTTTGACTTGGATTTCTTGAACCGATACAGATGTTTTCAGCAATTGTTCCAGTAAACAAATAAGGGTTTTGTGAAATATAGCTAATCTGTGAAAACCAGCTCTCTTCTTCTAGGCTGGATAACGGTTCTTTATTTATAGTAATCTCACCCTGTTGTGATGGTAGCAATCCAGCAATGATGTTCAACAGCGTCGACTTGCCAGACCCACTTCGCCCGATGACCGCCGTTTTGCTATATGGCTCAATCTTAAAATTTACTTTTGATAATGCGAATTCACTCTCATTGTACTGATAGGAAACGTTATTAAGTGTCATCGTGGGGGGACCTTCTTCACTTTTTAGTGGACAATCTCCCCATGTTACTTCCTCTTTCTCATTTCGTAGTTCTTCACTTATCTTACTCATCGCACTCATACTCCCTCTACCAGTATGAAAGGCACTACCCAGTTCTTTTAGTGAAAGGTAGAACTCTGGAGCAAGAATAAGAAGAAAAAACGCTGTGGCAAAAGACATGCTATTAAACACAATAAGACGAAGACCAATTTCAAGTGCAATAATTCCTATACTTAACATGGAGATGAGCTCGAGCATTAAAGACGAAACGAAAGCAACTTTAAGCACTTCGATTGTTGCGTCGCGGTAATTCAAGCTACTTTCTTCCATAATCGTTCGATATTTCTTTGATTGTCGGAATAAATTTAACGTCGTTAATCCCTGGATGGTATCCAAAAACCTCCCAGAAAAAACGGTCATTTGTTCAAGCTTCTCTTCAGATTTTTTCTGTGTTCGAATTCCAATAATAATATAAAACAGCGGTATAAACGGCGCCGTTACCATCATGATTAGTCCCGTTTCAATATGCTGAGTTGAAACAGCAATTAAGATGAAAATTGGGATCACTGCCGTTTTGAACACTTGCGGAATATATTTACTATAATAAGCGTCGATCTCATCAACGGCATCGAGCAAAATACTCACCTTTTGTCCGGATTGGCCCATGCGAGAGCTAAGTAACGCCTCTTGTGAAAATTTACCCAATAGCGCTTTTCGAATTCTTTGTTTTACTGTAGCAGCCATCGTCACGCCAGCTCTTCCCATTAAGTATGATAAGGATGGCCGTATCACTAACACTAGGAGCAAACTTATAAGTAAAGGGACAATTTCGGCAAAAGAAGTTTTCCCCACGAAAACTTTATTTACAATATCAACTATTAGAAAGGCCTGTGCGATGATCGAAGCACCAATAAAAAAAGCGCCAAAGATCATGAACAGATGTGTGAGTTCAAAACCGGAAGCATATCTTTTAAGCTCATTCTTCACTCAATCCCCACCTTTATCTAGATCACAAACAAACGTTTGTGAAAAACTTCACATTAAATCTTACTTTTATTGTACGACTTATGTAAGAGAGAATCAAATCCTTTGCTGTACTCGTTTTGACAATTAAATGAACGAACTACATTTGAGACGAAGCAGTAATAGGAATATCCCCTTCTTCTTTTAGTGTTTGCTATAATAACAGTAACATTTATTGAAATGGAGGATTCATGTGGAACAAGAACCAGAGCTTGATAAGACACGTAAAGAAACGCATAAGAAAAATAACTTTAAAAAATTTTCACCACTCCTAAAACCTATACAATCCTTCTTCATCGCTAGTTGGAAAGGGGCTTCTTACGGAGCCCTATTAATTACAATGCTTCTCATCTTCTCCATTGGTTTTGATTTCCATACTGGTCTTGGGAAATGGATCGACATCATTCTTTTTTTTCTTATCGCCATTGTTAGCACGTGGGGGGCTGTAGGGATTGGCACCTGGTTTATCGGTAAGTTGAAAAAGCTTCCTGCTCTTTTCATCTCTAGTATTGGAATTTCACTTGCAATAATGATCTACACACTAGATCAATTTCGTAGTCTGGAAAACATTCTCCCTCTTGCTTACTTTCTAGTAGGTATTGGCATAATCACTGGATCACTCTTTGGCTATTCGTTAAAGAAAGGGTTAAAAAAGCCATTTTCTTGGATAATGCTTTTGTTAGGCGTTTTAGTAACTGGCACTTTCTGTTATTGGCTCTTCACCCCCGGGATCATGGATGAGCGGCTTGCCAACAATGTGGAACCCTTCTCTCCAGTGAGCGAGAATCCTGCAAGTGCTGGTTCGTATACGGTTCAAACCTTTACATACGGAAGTGGAACAGATAAACAACGTGATGAATTTAGTAAAAATGTTGATCTTAAAACGAGTTCAGTTAACGCTTCAAGTATGATCGGAGAATGGTCTAAGGAACGAGAATGGTTTTGGGGCTTCAAAGATTCGAATGTTCCATTAAACGGACGTGTCTTCATGCCAGATGGTGACGGCCCTTTTCCCCTCGTTCTTGTGGTACACGGAAATCATAAGATGGAGGACTTTTCTGATGAAGGCTACAATTATCTTGGGGAGTTACTCGCAAGTAGGGGGTTTATCACCGTATCGGTTGATGAAAACTTTTTCAATTCATCGTGGTCCGGTGGTGTTGCTGGAGATATTAATGGCAGAGCCTGGTTGTTACTAAAACATATTGAAGAAATCGAGGCACTATCAACTCAAAAGGATACGCCGTTTTTCAATAAAGTTGATATGGATCATATTGCGTTAATCGGACATTCTCGAGGGGGACAAGCGGCCATTCTTGCGACAAAATTTAATGAACTTGATCGCTATCCAGATAACGCCAATATGCGATTTAACTTCGACTACAACATTGAAACGGTGATTGCTCTTGCTCCTACCGACTATCAAACCCTTTCTGATCGAAAAATTAATGTAGATGATGTGAATTACTTATTGGTTGGCGGGTCATATGATAGTGATTTATCTGAATTTGAAGGAGATCGCCAATACAACGGCATTGAATTAACAGGTGGTGAACAAAAGATAAAAGCCGCCCTTTATATTGATGGTGCGAATCATGGACAATTTAACTCGACTTGGGGAGAAAACGATACATATTTTCCTTTTACGCTACTCTTAAATAAACAACCTTTACTTGAAGGGGAAGAACAACGTCAAATTGCCCGTACATACGTTTCTGGTTTTCTTGAAACGACTCTTCATAAAGATGAAAGCTATCAACCGATGTTTGAGGACTACCGTTACGCCTTAAATTGGCTACCTCATACGACCTATATTAGTAAGTACGAAGATTCCTCTTACCATATTTTCAGTGACTTTGAAGAAGATGTAAACGTGCTAACCGCAACATCTCCATTTATCGAAATAGAAGCAAATAGCTTCCTTCAATGGTATGAAGGAGAACTTGAATTTCGGAGAGAGAAAGACAGAGGAACTCACGGTGTGTTCTTAAAATGGGATCAGTCTTATTCCACAAATGGTTCCTACTCTCTCCACTTTACAAAAGCATTGCAAGATCCATTTTCCTTCTCATCGAATAGTGCGTTAACGTTTACTGCCGCAAACGTATCAGATGCAAAAGATCAGCAGCCGCTTGACTTTGTTATTACTGTAAGCTCATCTAGTGGTGAATCTACTAGCGTCTTGTTAAGTGAAGTTATGCCGATGCCCGGGGTTCTCCCTATAAAGCATACGAAAACAAAGTACTTTGAAGAACGACGGTACGGTGAAGAGACTGAACCCGTCCTTCAAACGTTTAACATCCCAATGCAACGATTTATTGAAGATAATACCTTAATGAAGCCGAAAGAGATCGAATCCATTACATTTGAATTTAACGCTTCACCAAAAGGAAAAGTATTCCTTGATCAAATTGGTGTAAATCAGCCCAATTAAAAAGCTTTACCTCGTGAGACGAGGTAAAGCTTTTTAGTATTAAGAGATTTTGCAAGAAGACTGCCCTCTTTTAGCTAGATAACTCTGGTGATACTCTTCTGCACGATAAAATGATGTCATTGGAACAACTTGAGTCACAACCGGTTTCTTGAAGCGGCCAGATTGCTCAAGTTTTTCTTTTGCTAGAAGGGCAATTTGTGCCTGTTCATCTGTATGGAAGAAGATCGCTGAACGATAGCGTGTTCCAATATCTTCCCCCTGGCGATTTAAAGAAGTTGGGTTATGATTCTCAAAAAAAACTTCAACCAACTCTTCATAAGAAATGAGAGTAGGATCATATTCAACCTGAACAGATTCTGCATGCCCTGTTAACTCTGAATAAACGTCTTCATACGTAGGGTTAATCGTTTCACCACCAGTAAATCCTGTTGATGTTGAAATGACTCCGTTTAATTGTTGAAATAGCGCTTCTACACCCCAGAAGCACCCTGCTGCAAATGTTGCTTGCGCCACTGTGACCACTCCGTTTCCAGTTATCGTATTCATTTTCTCTGATCGCGCATATATGTTTTCAAGTTCATTTAGTGTTAACATATAAAGCTGTTTGTTACCCTTCTTATAAATTCCTTTTTGGAGAAGGGTCTTAATAAGCTGCTGTTTTCTTGTTTCGTTATCCACTAGTGTATGCAATATCATTCACTCCCTCTACTTAAACAATTTTCCAGATGTGGGAGCATACAAAAAACCCTCATCTGACCGAACAGAAGAGGGTTTGGATTGACCGAGCCTCTTCTCATTTTTCGACTTTCGCCGCAGGAATTGGCACGGTTCCAAGTGAACAATATGTTCATTGGTCCGTTGCCGAGGTATCTAAGGGCCAGTCCCTCCACCTCTCTGAATAAGAAGATCCTTTATATAAAGGATTATTAAGTTATTTTCAATAATAAAGGGTATTAAAACAGTTGTCAATACAAAAGTGCTCACGAATCTGTTAAGCCACGAAAGAAATAATAAAATAACTGACAGCCGCCGCCCCGGCTGCAATAAGGGCAGGCGTTAGCTTAAATTTAGCATAGGTCATCGGGTTTAATTTCAAGATTCGTGCAATGGTATTTGTATTGTCACTTAGTGGCGAAGCGAACGCACCAAATGTTCCACTAGCAAATACAGCTCCAATAACCAGAGGTAAATCGGTCCCAGTTGAATGGCCAAGTGAAATTCCAAGAGGCATTAAGATACCCCATGTCCCCCACGATGAACCAATGAAATAAGAGATAAATGCGCCAACAAGAAACAAAACAGGCGGAACGAACAAAGATGGAATCCAATCAAGATTAGATGTCACAAATGCAGAAAATCCGAGCGCTTCAGTGGAAGCAGCAAGTCCCCATACGACTGTTAATAATACAATGACAGGCATCATCTCATTTCCACCTTCAATAAATGAGGAAACGAGTTCTTTCAAAGAGAAACGCTGAAATAAATAGAAAACGAACGTAAGTAGGACTGTTGTTAGAAGCGCAAAAACCATCGCATCTAAAACATCAGCTTCGATGAACGCTTGAATGATAGAATGAAACCCTTTCTCATACCCACTCCAATAAGTAAGTAATAGTGTTAAAAGGATAACCCCACCTAGTGGCAACAATAAATTCATCGGTTTTTTCGGAAGGTCCTTTGCTACGGCAGGATGGCAGTCCTCCCACTGATCATCAAGCTCCTTTTCTTGATTACCTGCATCAGTCGCCTGTTTTTTTCGATGATGAAAAAAGCTTAAGTAAAAACCAATAATGATGATACTTATAGAAAAGAAGTTGTAGGGAATGCTTTCTAAAAAAAAGCGATAACCATCGCCTTCAATTCCTTCTGCCTTTAGTGAAAGTTGAACGACCGACGACATATATCCAACAAATGCAGTCGCTATCGGCATTAAAACAATGACTGGAGTTGCCGTTGTCTCAATGACAAAACCAAGTTCTTGAGGGGTAATCTTTACTTTATTTAAGAGAGCTTTCATAATTGGGGCTACCGTTACAATACGAAAGCTTGGAGCACTAAATGTTCCAATTGTTGAAATCCAGGTAAGAAATAAAGCTCCTTTTTTTGTATTAATCTTTGAAGAAGCGAGATGAACAAATCCTTTTATACCACCTGTATTTTTCATTAATCCAATTAATCCGGTAAACATATAAAGAAAGAGAACAATTTTAATATTATTTTCATCTTTCAGACCACTCATAATAAACTCATAAAACTGTTGTAATCCAATAATAACGCCAGGCTTATCAATAAATGAAGCTGTTAATAGCCCTGCTGTTAGACCCGGGATTACAAGCTTTGTTTTCATCGCTACCAAAATGACGACGATAAAAGGGAACACAGATAACCAGTCCAATAAGTTCGCCCTCCTTCAGCTCTAGTTTGCACGCATGAGGACGACCTATTCAAAAACAAAAAAGCCAGAGCAACGGCTCTGACTATTTCTTACGTAAGGCGCTATTGTATTTTAGTCTGTTGATCGACGAAGCACCTATACCAAACATGGCTGTTCTTAGTTCAAATTCAATGCGTTTTAACTGTTCTGATAGGGCTTCTTCGCTATCATCTACAGCATTTTCAAGTAGTGCTCTCCCAAATCCAGAGACATCTGCACCAAGAGCAATTGCTTTTGCAGCGTCCACGCCGTTTTTTAGCCCGCCACTTGCAATCATTGGAACATCAGGATGCTGCTTTCGTACATCAATAATACAATCCGCCGTGGGATTTCCCCAATCCTCAAAAGCTTTCGCTGCCTGTCGGCGCATCGTTTGATGAGAACGATAGCTTTCTACTTGAATCCATGACGTTCCGCCTGCACCGGCTACATCGATAAAGCTTGCTCCGGCACTAATAAGCCGCTGAGCTGTTTTCGCATCAATCCCCATGCCTACTTCTTTTACTCCAAGTGGAACAGGAATCGCCTTAGCTACTTCGCGTATTTTCACAATTAAATCTTGGAAGTCTGTATCGCCTTCAGGTTGAAAGACTTCTTGTAATGGATTTAAATGAAGTATGAGCGCATCAGCTTGAATTAAATCGATCGATCGCTTACATTCTTCAACCGTAAAACCATAATTAAGTTGAACAGCTCCAATATTCGCCAGAACTGGGATGGTAGGGGCATATTTTCGAACATCAAATGAATAAACTGATTTCGATTCTTGAATTGCCGCACGCATCGAACCCACTCCAAGCGCCCAACCATGTGCCTCCGCGGCTTTTGCAAGTCGCTGATTTATTTGCCACGCTCGTTCTGTTCCACCTGTCATTGAGCTTATTAAAAATGGTGTGTTTAATTTCTTATTTAGAAATGAAGTCGAAATATCCACTTCATTATAAGCAATCTCAGGTAAAGGATTGTGCTTAAAACGATACCGTTCTAACCCTGTTGTTAACCCTTCTCCTTCAACCTCTTCTGTCAGACAAATATCGATATGTTCGTTTTTTCTTTTTTCGGTTTGATCAAACCCCAAATGTTCCAATGGAATCCCCCCTACGCTCCTCTTTTTTCAACTGCTTATTTAGTAATGGTTTTAACCTTAGTCGATTGTACCGTTGAATAAGGATAAATGGAAGGTTAACAATCAGTGCATAACCTATCATAGTAATTCCAATGGTTAATGGATTCCATATGAAAAACAAGATGGATGGTGGAATCAATAGCCAGTGCGTCACTTCTGCACGTCGCGTCTCGACGATAAATTTTTGAATATAAGAAGAACTGAGTGTTTTTAATTCTTTTTTTCGAAATCCACCTTTAAATACGTCTCCCCCATCAGGTAGAATGGTTTTCCATTTCCGAATTCGTAAGCTTTCATATAAATAAAGTTCTCGCTTTCGATTGTTTACCTCACTTTTTTTTGATTGGTAAAAGGAATCTGGCAAGCGAAGGCAAATATAAGAGATAGATACATGAAAGATTAGCCACGCAAAAATGTTCACCAAGATTAAGGCTAAAGTAGATAAATGGATCATCTGCATAGGCATTCCTCACTTCTAAGTTGTTTAACTTATCCAATTTCAGGTAATGTTCCCTTAAGTACATTTAACACTTTAACAGCGTTATGATTCCTTTACAAAGGTTATACCTAAACTATACAATGACAGTGTACAAAAGTCGATTCATGACGCTAATAAGATGAAGGAGGAGAAGGAATGAGCAAAAAAACGATCGTTATTGGGGCTGGTCTTGGTGGACTTTCAGCAGCTATCCGTCTCGCAGCAGATGGGCATCAAGTGACTGTACTAGAAAAAAATGAACGAGCTGGTGGTAAATTAAACAAGCGTTCTGGTCAGGGATTTAAGTTTGACACCGGCCCTTCGATTCTTACAATGCCCTGGGTACTTGAGAAGTTGTTTAAGAGTGCGGATCGAAATGTAAACGATTATATGTCGATTAAACGAATTGAACCTCAGTGGAGAACTTTTTTTGAAGACGGTGTACAGATTGATGTTACGAGTGACATTGCCGTGATGTTATCTGAGGTACATAAACGCTCAGAGAAAGATTATTCTAACTTCCTCTCTTATTTAGATTACTGCAAAACGATGTTTGACCTTAGCTTGAAAAGTTTTTATAAAAAAAGCTTATCAGGCATCCAAGATTTACAGAAGCTTCATTCTTTTAAAGATCTTCTTACAATGAATCCGATGAAATCAATGAATCAGGCTACTGAAAAATATCTAGATGACAAACATCTCCAACAGCTATTTAACTTCTTTATCATGTATATTGGCTCTTCACCTTATCATTCTCCAGCCATTCTATCTCAGCTTGTCTATGTTCAACTTGGCCTAGGAATCTACTATGTTGAAGGTGGAATGTACAAAATTGCTGAAGGAATGCTTAAGCTACTTGATGAGCTAGGTGTCGACATTCAAGTAAATACAGAAGTGGCTGAAATTCTTACGGTAAACAAAAAAGCCGCTGGCGTAAAGCTAGCTAATGGAACGATGATGGAAGCTGATTTAATTGTTAGTAACCTTGAAGGTATTCCGGCTCACGAGACACTACTAAAGGGTGAACCTGGAGCAGAAAAAGTAAAAGAAGAGATGAAAAAATATACGCCTACAGTCTCTGGTCTTGTTATGCTATTAGGTGTAAACAAAACATTCGATCACTTACAACATCACAATTTCTTTTTCTCAAAAGATCCAGAACTTGAGTTTAAGCAAATCTTTGACGAGGGCGTCCCAGCAGATGATCCAACGGTTTATATAGGTGTTTCTTCAAAATCGGATCCAACGCAGGCTCCTGCGGGCAAAGAAAATTTATTTGTACTGACACATGTTCCACCCCTTCAGCCTGGCGAGAGTTTTGAACAACATCGTGGGAGATATCGTGAAATTGTCCTAGATAAACTTGAGCGTATGGGTATGACAGGGCTTCGTGAATCAATCGAATTCGAATATCAATTTATTCCAGATGATATAAAAGAATTATATGGGTCAAACGGCGGTTCAATTTACGGTGTAGCCACAGATCGAAAGGTGAACGGTGGATTTAAAATTCCATCAAGAAGTCAGTTGGTCGATAATTTATACTTTGTAGGTGGTTCAACACATCCAGGCGGCGGTGTCCCAATGGTCACGCTCTCAGGTCAACTCACTGCGGACTTAATTGCGGAGGACCAGAAATTGAAAGATGAGCAAACTGGCTAAGAAAGGACCTTCGCATCATGAAATGGGATAACGTGATTTTTCGATTTTTTATTTTTTGGTACGGTTGCGGGTTGATTCTCGTAGGATTCGACCTGCTACCACCTTTTTTAAATTGGGCAAACGCCTTCTTCCTTATTCTATGTGGGATATTAGGAAGTCTATATTTCATTCGTACTTTCGGACCATTTCGGGGGCTATTATATGCCTCCTTTATCTTTGTGTTTAGTATGATCGCTGAAGGCCTCGGCGTTCATTATGGCTTAATCTTTGGTCAATATGATTACTCAGGCGATTTTGGTTTCAAAATAGCTGATGTTCCTATTGGAATTGGATTTGCCTGGATTATGGTGATCGCCGTTACCCATGTGCTTTCCTTGCAATTGATCGAGAAGATGAAACAAGGGTACATGAGGTGGCTAGCTTATGCTCTAACAGGTTCTCTGATTGCAGTATTAATCGATTTAATTATTGATCCTGTCGCCTATTTAGTGAAAGGATATTGGGGCTGGGATGGTGATGGCGCGTATTATAACGTTCCTTTTCAAAACTTTACCGGGTGGTTCTGGGTATCATTCTTTTTCCATCTGTTACTCTATCCCCTTTATATGCGAAATAAGGTATTAAATAAAACGGCTTTTAATCTATGGAAAAATCGTATGGTCTTGCTGTTTGGAATGGTTATGGGGATGTTTATTTTCTTAGCATTATTAGACGGATTATGGCTTGCCTGCTTGTTAACGTTCGTTCCCACACTTTTACTTTTAGTCACATATAAGAAGACCATAACCCAAAAGAACAAAGCGACGGAGGAAGAGGTGATTGTTTGATGATATTGATCTATATATCTATACTTGTCTTATTTTTACTTTGGACAATCATTAATTCACTCTTCATGCCGCGCCTTAAGAAGACGGGGGACGAGAATGGACTAGTATCCATTCTCGTCCCTCTTCGTGATGAGGAACGAAATGTGAAGGATCTTGTTACTAGTTTACAAAAGCTAACCTATCCTCATTTCGAAGTTCTCTTTCTTGATGATCATTCAAGTGACCAAACCTTACATTTGCTTCGAAAGTATACAAAAAACGATTCTCGCTTTACTATCTTCGAAGGTAACGAGCTTCCAGAAGGTTGGACAGGTAAAGTGTACGCTTGCCATCAGCTTAGTGAGCATGCTAGAGGTGAATATTTGATGTTCAATGATGCGGATCTTCGATTATCACCTGATACCATTCAAACATCAGTTGCATTAATGCAAAGGAAACGCGCTTCCATGCTGACTGGTTTCCCTGCTTTTCCAGTCAGCTTATTTCTAGAAAAATTACTCGTGCCGCTCCAACATTTTGTCGTCTTTTTTCATCTTCCTTTAGCACCAGCTAACTATTCAACGCTTCCCGCCTTCACTGCAGCTCATGGGGCATTTATGATCGTTCATAAGGATGCCTACGAACAGGTTGGTGGTCATGCAAGCATTCGAGACACGCTGCTTGATGATATTGATTTGGCAAAAGCCTTTAAAAGGGAAGGAAAGCATGTGCTTCTTGCTAATATCACTAAGATGGTCACGTGCTTTATGTATCAAACAAATCGTGAAGTTTGGAATGGTTTCACCAAAAATTTATTTCCAGGTCTTGGGCGATCTCGCTTTCTCATTGCTTTTCTTTTTCTATTTTATGGTTGCTTCTATATCGGCCCACTCGTTTTAATACTAATTGGGCTTTATACATCTTTTACAGGATCATTTCAATTCACTTTATTCGTTCCCTACCTTCTAATTGTATTCCAGAAGGCATGGGTTGATCTTCGAACAGAACAGCGAATCACACTATCCCTCCTCATGCCGTTTAGTGCTCTTGCATTTATGGTTCTTCTTATCCATTCCATGCGAAAAGGATTAAAACAGAAGGGATATGTTTGGAAAGGAAGAACGTATTCATGAAAACAGTTGCCATCGTTGGAGCTGGTCTAGGTGGACTATCAGCTTCAATTAAACTAGCTAGCAAGGGATATGATGTTCACGTTTTTGATAAAAATGCTTATACGGGTGGGAAAATGATGCCTGTGGAAATGGGCACCTATCACTTTGACTTTGGTCCAAATACGATGACAATGCCAGAAGTATTTGATTCAATCTTTGAAGAAGCAAACCTGAATCCTCGAGATTATTATCATTGGATTAAACTCGATCATCATACAAAAAACGTCGATGACGATGGTCAATCGTTTATGATGAGTACAGATGAAACGTTTATGAAAGAACAGCTACAACATCTTGACTCGTTTGCCGCAGAAAACTATTCACACTACTTAAAGGAAATCGAACGTCTTTACCAATTATCTAAGAACTCGTTTTTTCCTAAGATGTTTACTAACTGGAAAGATTACCTGTCTCCCAGTTTATTTAACGCGGTTGTTCAAGTACGGCCGCTTGAAAAAATGAATCATTTTCACAAGCGGTATTTCAAGCATCCGCTTCTCCTTAAAGCCTTTAACCGTTATTCAACTTATATTGGCTCTTCTCCCTTTCAATCACCTGCAACGTTTGCCATGATTGGTTACTTGGAGATGGTACAGGGAGTTTATTATGTTAAAGGCGGTAATACAAAGCTTGCTGATAGTCTTGAACGCGCAGCAAAGCAACTCGGCGTCACCTTTCACCTCAATACAGAGGTAACGAGCATTGATATTGAGAAGAAAGAAGCACGTCAGATTAAAACAGCTACGAATACGTATCCTGTCGACTATATTATTATTAATGGAGATTTGCTTCACGCCTATCCTGCGCTTGTAGCGGAGAAAAATCGTCCTTCTCTGCCTAATAAAAAAATCGAGCGATCTTCTCCATCAATTTCAGCATTCGTCATCATGGCCGGGCTTTCGACGAAGCTCCCGAACCTGACGCACCATCAAGTCTATTTCTCAAAAGATTATTTAAAAGAATTTAGAACGCTGTTTAACGAAAAGTGGCCAGAGGATCCTACCATTTATATTTCAAATTCTTCTGTAACGGATCCCTCTATTTCTCCAGACGGAGATAATCTCTTTATTCTAGTGAATGCCCCTCCACTTACAAAAGAGAATGACATCTCATTAGAAGACTATAAAGAAAAGATCTATCAGCGATTGGAAGCAAAGGGACTACCCATTCGAGATCACCTCGTTGTCGAAAAGGTGATCGGTCCTAATGAGATTCAAAAAAAGTTTCATGCTTTCCGAGGAGCCCTCTATGGCATATCCTCGAACTCTTTAAAAAACAGCTTTCTTCGACCGTCAAATCAATCAAAGGATATACAAAACCTCTACTTCGCTGGAGGCAGTACGCATCCTGGTGGTGGATCGCCGATGGTCGTGATTAGCGGAAAAAACGTTGCAGAGCGAATTATTCGAGAAGGCTAGTCGTGAAAAAAAGGGAAAGCCGAATTACACTCAGCTTTCCCTTTACTAATAAAGCACCTTTTAAGATAAAAATTAGGATCCATCAATCACTTGAGCATTACCAATCATGTGGATCGAATCTCCCTCAACTATTAGTCCATCTCCATCATTAACGCAAACGATTTTCTTTTTTTTTTCTTTCCGAATATTGCCTTACCTTTTGTTTAAAGTCTTCATTCCAACGATTATAGTGAGGGAGAAATTCAAAATCTACAAACTGCAACGTGTGAGATGATTTTTTGTAATCATCGATAAATAGCTGAAATAAGTTAACAGAATCCCCGAGTAGAACGCCACCTCCACTTACCCCTACAATGATTCCCCCGCTTTGTAAATACTCCTCTAGAACTTTATTCATGCCACGAAGATTCATAGCATTGCTAAAATTAATCGGGTTACCTGCTGAAAGATGAATAATGTCACATTGTAACAACTCTTTTATTTTTAATGAATTAAATTCCGTATATAAATCAAAATAGAGAATATTCGTTACACCATAATCTTGATAATATTGAACTTTTGTTTGAAAATATTGTTTACGCTTTTCCTCCGTGGAAGGGATATATCCTACTTTAATCGTGCTTATTTCCAATCCTTCAAACAGCAAAGCGTCCAGACGTTGGTTTCCAGGAGATTCAACGACTTGGTCACTATAGAAAAATAACTTTCCAATCCCCTTATTTTTCATTTTCCTTCTTCCTATTCATACCAGGCTTTTTTAGGGCGATTCTTTGGATAACCTATTATTGCCCTGTGCTTTTTCCGTTCCTCTGTGAAATTGAACCATTTCTTATTACTATTCGGGTGATTCGCATAGTGAATCACACAACGAATTTGATCTTCCACACAACTGTCCGTCCAAACACCTAAACATTGTTCTAACTCATTGAATAGATCACTACTATTTTGATTTTTTATTTCATTCAATGAATGGATTTTTAAGATCGCTACCAACTTGTCGGCTAATTGAAAACCAATCGATGGAACTGATTGAAAATCGGTTAAGCCTTTATAGACTTTTGCCCTTTCAATTGAAACATGCAAGATTTGGGCTATTTCTGAAGTGGTTAACGTATGTATTTCATTTATTCTGACGTTGGCTTTTCTTAGTTGCATTCTTTCATTTTGTGTTAGAGGTAATGTTGGGTTCATTCCCTCCCCCTCTCGAATTGCTTCCCCTTTATGACTCATTGAAGAAACATACTTGCAGCTTATTGTGATCAGGATCAAAAAAATCGAAGTAGTAATTATCCTCATCGTGATGAATGTCACTTGTACGAACATTCTGTTCTTTTAGTTTTTTATAGGTTTTTTCAATTTCTTTTGAGTAAAGAATAGGGTAACTTTGATTTGAACTAGGATTCGTCTCTCCCTCTTCGATGGTTAAAGGTACACTCCCATTTCCGACTCTTAATATGCGGTATCCTTTTCCCTTAAAGATCACTTGCAATCCTAATGATTCTTCATACCACTGGCTTGATTTCTCAATATCTTTCACTCTAACACAAAAGGTATCGATTCTCTCAAACATCCATTGACCTCCCGAACAATTTAATCTGATTGACTTAGACTTCGTTAAATACTACAGTTGAACGTAACGAAATAGGTTATTTTTCCATTTTCCCCAAAGTTGATTTCATTTGTTTCTCTTCTTCTTTCTTGTTAATATATTCAAAAAAACCAAGACGGTTTCCCCATGGATCCGCAAACGTTCCCCATTTTACCGGAACTTCTGTCCTTGAATGGATGTCGAACTCTTCTATATGTAGCTCTTTAATTAATCGGTTTTTTTCAGCTAGTATATCGGTCACCCCTAACCGCAATGGACCATTTCCCTCTGTGACATGACCTTCTGCAACTTGTAGCCAACACCCAGGTAGAAGTTCCCATTCTGCAAATCCTTCATGTGGTATGAAATCGGGTTTCTTCTTTAACAATTTCTCATACCACTGACGTCCTTCTTCCATATTGGAAACCCGAACTTGGGTCGTCATTTCAAAAACCATTCTAACTACCTCCCAAATGTTGTTATGAAACACTACGAAATTCACTTCACTAATTTAAATCATGATAACCTCAACGCGTTTTTCAACTCCTCTTTCAGCATTTCTAATTCATTTAAGTCGGGTATGAAGTAAGACGGACCGGCCACATCTGGTGTTGTGCCTACCATTTCTTTTGTTTCAATTGAAGTTGAACTGAGTGAGGAAAACTTTCTCTGTAAGGCAAGCATTTCACCTGGCTTTAAGTTAGTCTCAACGTTATTTTTTAACACGTCTGAGATCTTATTGACTTCAAAGATCGTGTCCCCTGACTTGAGTTCATCAACCGTTGCTTTAATAAACTGCCTTTGACGTTGGTCTCTTGAATAGACGGTATTCACATCACGTTTTCGCATTCTTACAAAGGCGAGCGCTTCTTCTCCATTCATTTTGGTAATCCCTTCATCGAAATAAATCCGATCATTGGAATAATAGTTCTTCTCCCAAAAAGGGTATTTCACGTCTACCTCTACGCCCCCTATAGCGTCAACAATGTCATGAAACCCATCGAAATCAACCGCAACGTACTTATCGACTGGTATATCCAAAAGATCTTCCACCGTCTCGACAGCTAGTTTTTTGGCTCCGTACTTTGTTAGATAACCGTATGTATAGGCCGCGTTAATTTTATGGGTTCCCGCATATTCAGTACCAACTTTCTCTTCAGGAACATCCACTTTCGTATCCCTCGGAATCGTAGTCATCGTTACATCCTTAACCTGAGGATCGAGGGTTAAGACAACCTGGGTATCTGCTCGCCCTCCCTTTCCATCAGAAGAATAATCCTCAATTCCGAGAAGTAGAATTGAAATAGGTTCATTTCCAATATCCACTTTTGTATCTCTCAATTCAGACATTTCTTGATCCCGATCAAGTTCGCTATAAGACTCCATTGCCGTGTCATAGATTTGATATCCTAAATAACTGCAAACTCCAATAACCATAAACAATAGGATAACTGTTCCTATAAGTAATTTTTTCTTACGCCTATTTTTCCGCCTGTTTGACAATCGATTTTTCATCCTGGTCCACCTATTCTTTTATCATTTGAATCTTGAATACTAGAAGCTATAACGCTCTTAGCTCTTTCCATAATAAGTACCGGCACTATATTTTTCCTGAGTTGAAAGCAATTGAGAAACCGTTAAAAAATGATACCCTTCCTGTTCAAGTGTAGTTAAAAGTTTTGGTAGTGCATCGGCCGTAGTGGGATGAACATCATGCAAGAGAATAATCGAGCCTGACACAACTTCTTCTTGCACCACCTCGTTAATGGCCTCCGCATTTTTACTTTTCCAATCCAGTGAATCGACTGACCATAGAATAAGAGAGGAACCGTTCGATCTCGCAACTTCTTCGACTTGTGAGTTGATCTCTCCATAAGGAGGTCTTATGAGCGTAGGAATATGCCCAGTTGCTTCTTCAATCTCTTGACTTGAGTTGGTAACCTCCCTCACTAATTGTGACTTCTCTAGTTGGGTCAGGTTGATATGCCGATCGGTGTGATTTCCAATCTCATGACCAGCATGGGCAACTTGCGCAGCAAGGGAAGGATGCTTTTCTACTTGACTGCCTAACATAAAAAAAGTTGCTTTTGCATGATGCTGTTTTAGGATTTTTAGCACGCGCGGTGTCACTTCAGGACTAGGTCCATCATCAAAAGTAAGGGCAACGTATTTTTCACCAGGTTTAAGTACTGACTGTTCACGTCCACCTGTGTTTTTTTCTTCGAGCGGAATGTTAACTTCAATCATCCCTGTTTTACTCTCTGTCAGTTTTGATTTATCCATATAGAGTGTTAGCGAGTTTTCATTTGCCAACCAGTTCCAAGAATTTGGCTCTTGTAAAACTTCATTAAGCTTTTTGTTGATTAACTCATTTTTGATCGTTTCATTCATTTTTAATTGTTCTTTAAGGTTTGAACGAATTGTCTCTAACGTTTTATCATAACTCGTTAATACTTCCTTTAAATTTAGGGGATTATGAGTGGAGTCCATCGTAAAAATTTTTACATAGTTATTATCTGAAACAGTATTCACTATATGAGAAGAATGAAAAACCAAACTCGTTGTTTCATTCGGGCCTTTTTTCACATCAACTAGAATCGTTAAATGCGCGCGGTAACCTGAACCAAGATGCTCTTTTTCAGCTTCCACTTCAGATAGAAAAATTTCTTTCTGTTTCGTAACCCAATCCTGAATTGATTTAGCTAGTGATGAATTTTCAATAACCGGGGTATTAATCAACATCGTATAACGATTTGTCTCATCTGTATCTTGGTTAAATTCAATCGAAGTTTCCCCCTTACTTTTCAATTGAACGCCCTTTGCACTGCTATCCCCCACCCACTTCCCAATTCCAATAACGATGAAAATTCCTAAGAAGATAAGAACAACCCAACCTGGCCATTTTATCCGCTTGAAAGGCAACCTTTTAACCATATGTTTCCATCCTCTTCATTTAACAATGTGATGCTCAATTATAAGAGCATCAGCATCGCTTAAGATTGTAACGTTTCATATGTAGGTTAAACTGAGATGTCTATCAAAGTCCCTTACTCTTCTCTTTTAAACGTATTCTTTGAGTTATCTCTTCAATTACGGCAGGTATGCTCACATTTTCTGTTAAGATCGACTCTCCTAAAGGATATCTCTCAAATGCATCAACACAAGAATCAGTTTGATGAAAGCACCATGCGCCTTCTACTTCACCTCGATTAAATAACCTTGTCGCAATGGTTTCTTTACTAGCTGTTAAACAGAAAGCATAAATCGTCTCATCCCATTTGTTCAATCCATTAAAAATGTATTGAAAGTAATCAGGGTTTCTTATTGTCATGGGAACGATTAAGTTTATGTGATAACGAGTGATTAAACGAGCAGCTGTTTCGACAGTCAGCTCTCTCCACAACTTCAGATCTTGAAAATCGCCTGCTTTCGCTTCTTGTAACTGAACTTCTTCTGGAATGATGTTTCGTAACGCGAATCCGATTATTTCTGGATCATAGATCATACTATTGTCGACATTTTTTAATAAAGCTTGTGCAACGGTCGTTTTTCCTACACCGAAAGCTCCATTTACCATGATAATCACGATCACACCTCATTTTCTTTGAAACTCTTCTTTTACCCCATACATATGGTAGATTTATAGTTTTAACATGTCTAATTTAAAACAGGACAAAAATATCAATCATTCCTAAGATCTACTGTCAATTATTTCAAAAAAAGAACAATAATACAATAAATTCATTGATTATTTAAAATAAACTTACCTTCCAATCCATGAGATAAGTATTTTCACTAGACATCCTTAGCTCGGTCATGTACTTCTTCAATGGAAGATTATTGAGTTAAGCTCCAAAGATACCTATTTCATACACATTTTGGATAAAACTCTATGTTATTAGTGAATAATAAAAATCACTAACTAAGTAATGGAGGGTCTTAATGAAGCAAAAACAACAGCCTAAAGAGAGTTTGGGGTCGATCATGAAACCAAAATACGCAGGAACTGATGCCCAAAAAGTAAAACAGGAAATCAAAAAAGATGTCAGTATGGGAGATGGGGCAATGACCTCCCGAGAAGCAGGTTCGATGCGAGATTAAAAAATATCCCGCTCAATCATAATTTGAAGGTAAAAAAGACCATCAATGAGCACGATGGTCTTTTCTTATCTATTACAGATACTTCCTTAATTGCAAACTCGATGCCGCTAATCCCCTTTTGGCTTTTCCATTATCCAGGTCCTCTTCATCATAAAATGGCTGACCCTGGAATCTTGGAATAAGATGCATATGATAATGGCCTAGATCGTTAAATAGACCGCCATTTTGACAGATGCTAATGCCATCAGGTGCATAAGCTTGTTTGATCGCTTTAGCGAGCTTCATGGAAGCTACCATAACGGCATTCGCGGTAGGCTCGTCTAACTCTTCTACATCCATGAAATGGTTTTTAGGAAGAATCAACAGATGACCTTCGTTAAACGGTTCAATATCCAAAATGCAGGTGATGAGTTCATTTTCGTATACAACATGAGCAGGTTCTTTTTTATTGGCTAAATGGCATCCTAAGCAGGCTTGTTTAGAAGTCATCTTCCATATCCTTTCTTTTTGAAAATAAAACTATCGTATTACTAGATTGACGAGATTTCTTTAAACGAGGAGGATGTGTTTTAACTTGCTTTAATGTCGCTACTATCAAGAAGCTAACAATCACGAGGAGGAGCCAGGAACTTACTTTGCCTAGATGGACAAGACTCCAGGCATCCGTTTGGTTTGGGTATTCCCAAGCACCAAAGAATGTTGCGATGTTTTCTGCAATCCATATAAAAAAGCCAATCAGAAAAAAGGAGAGCGCAATTGGCATCTTGTATCTTCGTCCATTAACCTCGTAATTGACCCATGATTTCCAGAATACAGTGATCACGAGAAAGGCTAACCACCAGCGCACATCAATCCAATAGTGATGTGTGAAGAAATTCAAGTAGATAGCGCCTGAAAGGGGAACGACTACCCAATTTGAGGGCCAGTTGATGAGTTGAACACGCAATCTTCTCCATGCCTGACAAAGGTAACTTGCAACACTTGCATACATAAACCCACTATATAAAGGGACACCTAGAATTTTTGTGTAACCTTCAGCAGGATAAGACCAGGAACCCATATGCACCTTGAACAGTTCAAGCGCTAACCCAATCACATGAAACAGTGTAATGACCTTGAGTTCGTCAACCGTTTCAAGACCTGAGCGAACCATCATCCACTGCATGAAAAGACAAATAATTAGCAGCCAATCATAGCGTGGTAGCACAGGGAATGTTACGACTTGAGTGATGGCTAAGGAAGCGAAAATAATAACCGGAAACAAACAGGAAAGCGCCTGTTCCAATCCAAAAGATGTGAGTTGTTTAATTGCCCTCATAAACTCATTCTCCATTAACAACTTTATCGATCATGGTGATCCTCATCACTTCTATATTCCAAAATGTCTCCTGGCTGACAATCTAGCGCTTTACAAATCGCCTCTAACGTAGAAAAACGCACCGCCTTGGCCTTCCCATTTTTTAAAATAGAAAGGTTCGCCATGGTGATCCCCACCTTTCCAGAAAGCTCTGTAACGCTCATTTTTCTTTTAGCAAGCATGACATCAATATTAATGATAATGGCCATAGTCAACACCTCAAACTGTTAAATCATTTTCAGATTTAATCTCAATGGCACTTCTTACTAATTTTTGAAGAACCGCAGTAAATACGGCAATGACGAGTGAAGCAAATATAAAGACAAGACCGATTAAAACGACACCTGGAGCATCATCTTTTTCTCCTATCAGATAGAAAAACGGCATCACTCCTATATAAACGAAACTGATCGCAACGGCACACCATTTTATCACTTTTAATGCATTTACCGATCGTGGTGAGAACGCCTCATGTTTATCAATTAAACTTAACAGTCTTAGAGCTTGATATAGCGCGATAAAAAAGGGAATTGCAGCCAAGTACATTCCGATTAATACAGGATAAACCAAAGTAGCCAAGCCTTCTGAATTCTCTAATACTTCTTTCGCGATCCACGGAAGTGCAAACAAGCATAGCAATAAAACCGCGATTCCAAATAGAAAGACCGTAAGCCTTAAGAAATACGTGGATCCTCGATTCACTAGAAACACCTCACTTCGTTATTGTTTTATTGTAAAACAACATTTATCGAAAAACAATAATTATTTATCACGTTTAGTTATTTAATTATCGTTCATTTAATATAAAAAAGGAATCCCATAATTAACGGAATCCCTTACTTTCAAAAACAATTCTACTTCAACCCTTACTTCCACTCTCGCGCTAAGAGACTGTACAAAATGGTGTCATGAAAATGGTCGTACAAATATTCCGCATCTCGAATAATGCCATCTTGTTTAAAACCAATTCGTTCGGGAATAGCTCGACTTTTCTTATTTTCAACCCCACACTGGATCTCAACCCTGTTCAATTCATACTCTTGAAATGCCTGGTCAATAAGTCCCTTAACAGCAGTTGTCATAATACCGTTCCCTTGAAAGTTTTTTGCCAACCAATAACCGATGCTTGCTTTTTTATTTGACCAATCAATGCCATGAAATCCGACCATCCCTGCTAGCTTCCCATTGTATAAAATTCCCGCTTGATAACCATCATGCGAAGAAAATTGTTTTAACCACATCTCGATCACAGGTTCATAGTCTTTCTCGTTCTTCATATGGTCAACCCAGGGAAGCCACTCCCGTAAATATTCTCTAGATTCGTCTACTAATGCAAAGATTTCTTTCGCATCTTCCATTTCAAGTAACTTCAATGATACTTCTTCATTCACTTGCATACGAAACATTCCATTCCCACCCTTATCCTTGTTATTAAAATTCCCGGTTATCATCTGACTTTTAAATTCTTTTCTTACTTTTCATTCTTAAGTAAATGATGCATAAGACGATCCTTATCATCAAAAAATTGCTTCATTGTTACGTAATGGTCCGTTTCTTCTAGATTTAGATGCTGCGTCCCCTTATCGCTTAACTGAAGAATTTTTGACTCAGGGTAGCTCATTATTATTGGAGAATGAGTTGAGATAATGAACTGCGACCCTTCTTGAACAAGCTCATGTATCCTTGTTAACATGGAAAGCTGCCTGATTGGTGAAAGAGCTGCTTCAGGCTCATCGAGAATGTATAACCCTTCTCCTCCAAACCGATACATAAATGTCGCGAAGAATGATTCTCCATGGGACTGCTCATGAAGTGATTTACCTCCATACGAATCGATGATCCTAGGGCCAAATCCTTCTCGATCAAGTTGTTCAATTGTTGTCGCCAGGTTGTAATACGTTTCTGCACGAAAAAAGAATGAATCGTCGGGGTTCTGTGCGCCCCTTGTTACTTTTATAAACTGATGCAAATTCGAATGCGAAGCATAACTTGAAAAGTTAAAATTTTTCGTTCCGCCCTCTGGGTTCATGCCTAGCGCAACAGCAATTCCTTCAAGTAAGGTTGATTTGCCCATTCCATTTTCCCCCACAATGTATGTCACATTTGGGTGAAAGATAAGCTTCTTTTGAAGCGATTGAACTGCAGGTAATGAGAAAGGAAATTCATTGTCTTCCTGTTTATGTAAACAAATGCTTCGTACATATTGTGTTTCCCTCGTTAATTTCACTTATCCTTCCCCCTCTAGTGATCCTACGAGTTACCTTCTTACTTGTTTTTTGAAATAAACTGTAAGGCGCGCTGTAACGATTCATTGAAAGCTTCTGGATATTCATGGTCCAGACCGTTAATCATTTTCAATTCATGTCGGATATTATTTTCTTCCAATACATCTGATAACGCTTTTGAACCTTCTAGACAATCATCATCTTGTTCCCCACAAATAATATACCCGCTTATATCCCGATTTTTTAGCGAAGCGATTGCCTCTTTCCATTCATCAATTTCAGGAAGCCATGGTGCGACGAATATAAATCCATTTGGTAAAATACTTCCATCGATAATTGCTTTCAACGCAACGCGGCACCCTGCAGAAAATCCTCCAATCAAAAAAGTATTGGATTCAGAAAGGCTTTTAACATGGTTTTCAATTTCTTGCACACCTTTCTCAACATCTTCCCATTCATAAGCATCAGAGAACTGAATTTGAGAGGATTGTGGAAAAGCAAGCGTATAATTTTGTGTTGCGGGGCGATTCCATGCCGATGATGTGATCTCAGCATTTTCTTGATCACCATGTAACGCCATTAATATAGGCTTGTCCCGAGACATACCTTCATTTAATAAGGTTAACTCAGGCACTGCTTCTCTCTTTGCAGCTTCTTCTCTAGTTTTACAAATTTCAACGAGTTCTTGAAACGCTTCAATCGAGCGAAGGGAATTTAAATCTTCATCCTGTTGTAAATATTCATACTCGTACCAGTAGCCGTGATCAAGTATGGCCTCCTTCATTAGATACAAAGCTTCTTCTTTTAGATCTGAAGCAGCTGCCAGCGCATATTGGAAGTTATAGAGTTGAGCTTTATTTCCGTTCACTCTTTCCGCATGTTCTTTCATAAATTGATAAGCTTCCAAACTACCATTCTTTTCGTATATCGCTATCGTTTCATTTAATAGACGTGTATAAGTTAATTTCTTCATCATTTCCTCCAAATTCTATTCTCAATCCTTAATCGAGCGTGATCTCCCATTCCTTGCGTAAAATCCCCATCTTAATCGCATCATAATAAAGACCTTCCACCATGCGAGCATCACGAATTCGTGCTTCTTCTTTCATCCCAACTTTGCTTGCTACTTTCATCATTCGGATATTTCCTGACCAGGTAGACATCCCAATCCGGTGAAGATCCGTGGAACGAAAGAGGAAGTCGATCCATTCTTTATACGCTTCGTAACCGTATCCTCCATTCCAAAAAAGTGGGTTGTAGATCACAATTCCTGTTTCAAGCCAGTTGGTGTACTTATCGACCCAGTAAGACCCGACGGTTCCAATTACTTCGCCCTCAGCTTCGATGACAAGTGTACTTGGAATGCCTGGACAAATATCGGAATCGTTTTGCCATTCATTTCGGTATTCTACTCTTGAAAGTTTTTTTTCTTTAATGTAGGGGCCATTCCATTTCTTTGCTTCCTGATTCATCTCTTCATACTTCCAATAATATAACGTGTTTAAATCTTCCCATGTCGCTTCTCTTAAGATCACTTTCTTCTTTTTGATATGTATCACTAGCACTCTCTCCTTTCCGGTACTTTATGTTTGCACTGACGCTTGAATTTCTAGCCAACTTAAAAAATCACTTTCCATTGTGGAAGTAAATTCATGAGCGACATTTTTGTACCGTTTCATCTTCACCTTTTTATTCGAGTTCGTTAAATAAGCCAAATACGCTTCTTGCCCCTTAATAGATATCACGTGATCCTTTTCACCATGTAGCAGCAGAACCTCACCATTTCCATGAGCATGACTGAGTGGATCATATTTTTTTAACATAGCTTCTTCTTCAATCGGAAGAGGGGTTTGATTCGTTGCTAAACGGAAGATACGCTCTGAAGTAATGAAGGAGCCTGATCCGCTAATATTTGCTAAGCCTTTTAGATTGGCTTTTGCAAAAACGCCACTTGCAATAAACCCACCCATTGACACACCTGCAATCACCGTGTTCTCCTTCGTAATGTTAGAATGGTTTAACCAAGCAATACATTCATCTATACTCTGGCAAATTACCTTCCAAAAATACGTTTGCATCACTTTCGGATGATAGGCATTAGGAAGAAGACTTCTTTCGTCATGATGAATGAGTTCAGGAATCATGACTGTAAATCCCTGCCTGGCTAATGATGTAGCATACTCCCGATAGTTCAATGCACTTCCTCCCCAGCCATGGTAAAGGATAATAGACATGATTGAAGACCTAGTGGATGGAGGTTCAACAAAATAATACGAGAAATTCCCTTCGTTTTTTTTTATCATATGGTTCACCTGAACTTCAATAATTTAAAGAGCTGATTCCTTCTCTCGATTAGAATCTTCGCTCACCTAATCATTTCAAATTTTCACAAATCTTACAACTCTTTTTTATTCGTCTTAATCAAACAAAAAACTCACCTTTACGTAAAGGTGAGCGTTTTGCTAGTTTCCTGCGATTCCTGATAAGAGGGCTTCTTTTTCTTTGTCTGAAACATATGCTCGCTGTCGAAACACGTCGTGATCTCTTTTCCGAATCGATTGTAAGATTGCTTTATAAAAAACGGCAGAGCTTTTTACAGGAAGTCGTGAATCTAGAGGATAATGATGCATAGCTGAAAAGGCATGTTCATAATGCCATTCAGCTCGAGAGGCTAACGATTCCCATACATCCACAAAAGCCTTATTCTTTGTTCGACTCATTAAATCATCAACGTGGTAACCTAATTTCGTCATTTCCTCAATTGGTAAATAGATTCGATCGCGATCAAGATCTTCTGAAATATCTCGTAATATATTTGTGATTTGCATTCCAAGACCTAATGAAATCGCGCTCTCTCGTAGCTGATCTACCTTTTGAGGCGCTAAAATAGGAAGAAGCATAAGACCTACCGTGCTAGCTACATGGTAAGAATAATGTTCAAGTTCATCAAGTGTATAATACCTGGTTTTGTATAGGTCCATTTCCTGACCTGCAATCATATCATGGAAAGCTTTCGCTTCCATGGGATAGTTATGAAATACATCTTCAAGTGCAAGCCACATCGGATCTGTTTGCGGGATTTGTCCATTCAAAAAAGAGGCAAATTCAGAACGAAAGACGGTTAATTCTGCTTCAGGATCTGTGCCTTCATCTATGATGTCATCTACCTGTCTGCAAAAGCCATACACAGCCCAAACGGCATTTCTCTTAGCGCGGGGCAATAAGGAAAAAGCTTTATAAAATGTTTTGGAATGATGTTTAATAATGGCTTCACAGTGTGCATAGGCTTGTTCGATCATCTTTCGTTCACACCCTTTCAATTTCTTTTACAAGAAGATCCGCTCCCTGCATCACAATCGGAATTCCACCACCAGGATGGATTGAAGCGCCAACTGCATAAAGATTGTCATATTTAAAAGGTTTTACCTGTGGTCTAAAAGCACCGGATTGTGTGAGCGTCGGTGCGATTCCAAAACTTCCACCTTTATACAACCCTTCCACCTCTGCATCAGCAGGTGTTCGAATCTCCATCCATTCGATTGCTTCACGTAAACCGGGAAACCCTCGTGATTCAAGAAGTTCAATCATTCTAGAGGCTACTTGCTCCTTTTCATCCCACTGAATCGATTCCCCTGAAGGGACGGGAATGAGAACATACAATACACCTTTACCAGGAGGGGCTAACGTCTCATCAATTCGAGAAGGATGGAATGTATAAATAGCTGGCTGGTCAGTCAGTTTTCCGCTTTGAAAGACGTCCTTCATATGAGAAGAAAAGTTATCCGTCATGAAAAATTGATGAACATCTGCATTCTCGTAAACTCGGTCTAGCCCCATGTAAAGGAGCAGACAACCAGAAGAAGCTTTGTATTTCTTACTAGGTGCTTTCACATCTTTTAAAAGATGCTTAATCATAGGGAAATCTCCATTATACACTACTTTATCATAATAATGTTCGCCACTCGAAGTACGAATTCCTTTACATACGTGACCATCGATTAGAAGTTCCTCTACATTAGATTCTAGGTGAACTGAAATATTTTGTAGATGAAGATGCTTTTCTAATACAGTAATAAGACTCGCATATCCGCCTTTAATATACCAAATACCATGTTCATACTCGCTAAATGGAACAAGTGAGTAGAGAGCAGGTGAAGCAGATGGATTACCACCAATATAAAGGGTTTGCAAGGAAAAGGCATCCTGCAATCGCTCATCTGTGAAATAATCTGAAACTTGTGATTGAACAGATTGATAAGCTTTTAATTCTAGTAGAAGCTTAATATTACTAGGTGTAAAGAAATCTTTCCGTTTAACAAAGGAACGTTCAAGGAATGCGGCTTTCCCTTTAATAAATCGTTCACGCATATCCTCGATGTAAGAGAGAAAATGCTGTTCCTCACCAGGAAACATGCGGGTAATTTCTTTTAACTGCTTATCAATATCGCTTGTTTTTGTAAACGTTTCTCCATTAGGGTAAATCATGCGATACAGTGGGTCACACCTTACCATCTCGACTTCTTCCCTCGGAATACCTGCTTTATCCAAAAACTCATATATCATTTCTGGAAGAAGCACAATTGTCGGTCCTTTATCAATCTTGAATCCATCTTTTTCAATAAATGCAAGTCTTCCACCTAATGATGATGCTTTTTCATGTATGTCTACTTTATATCCCTTTTGTGAAAGGAGTAGCGCAGAAAGCATCCCGCCAATCCCTCCCCCTACAATACCGATCGTCATTTCACACTCTCCAACGACGCCTGCTCATGAAGCATTTTGCTCGTAATTCGTGCTGACTCCATTATAGTAGGAAGCCCACTTCCAGGATGAGTTCCTCCGCCAACAAGCCAACAGTTATTTAGCTCTTTAAATTGATTTGGAGGCCTGAAATACATCATTTGTGGAAGATTATGAGCAAGGTTAAACGTTGCGCCTTTATACACGTTTAAATCCATTTCCCAGTCTGTTGGTGTGTACATTTCTTCTACTTCAATGTGTTGCTCAATATCTTTGAATCCTGTTCGTTGTTCCAGCTGATCAAGAACTAACCTTCTAAAATCACCTTTTCGCTCTTCCCAATCTACTAAACTAAAGTTATTTGGAACTGGAGCAAGGATATAAATAGAAGATTTCCCTTCTGGTGCTAGCGTGTCATCTGTGACAGAAGCATTCTGTACATAAATAGAAGGGTCTTCTGAAAGGATCTTTTGCTTCGTAAGCTCTTCTACATTCTTTTTATAGTCAGAAGAGAAAATAATGGAATGATGTGGTAAGTCATATTTCTTATCCACACCTAGATAAAGCATAAATGCAGAACAGGAGTACTTTTTCTGTTCCATCTTTTCAGGGGTATACTTTTTCACAGATCCTGTTGGAATAAGATGCTTCACAGCGTGTGCAAAGTCTGCATTAATGATAACTTCATCAGCATATTCTAAAGACCCATCTTCTAGTTCCACGCCTTTCACTGTTTTCCCATCCAGCAATAGCTGCTTTACACCTTTATTAGTATGAACTTCTCCGCCTTCTTCTTTTATCACCTTAGCCATTGCTTGTGGGATTTGGTTTAATCCTCCGATTGGATGAAAAATTCCGTAAGCATGTTCCATATAAGATAAAATAGTAAATGCACCAGGACACTCCCAGGGTGACATGCCAAGGTATTTTGCTTGAAATGTAAAAGATAATCGTAATCGTTCATCTTTAAAATAGTGTGACAGACGTTTATAAACACTATCCGTTACCGTTAACTTCGGAAGGGCTTTTACGAATCTCCATCTTCCATAATCAAGAAGAGAATCATGTTTATTTTGAAGAATTGGCATCAGTGCTTCAAACTTCTCTTTCTCTTCTTTCATAAAGCGTCTATACCCTTCCCCATCCCCAGGAAAAGTTTGCTCAATTCTTCGAACCATCTCATCTTGATCGCGAGTTGGATAAAAAGAAACGTCATCGAATTTCAATTCATACATGGGATCAACCTCAATCAAATCAAGATAATCATGTACATTCCGTCCAGATTCTTCAAACATTTCTTCAAGAATATGCGGCATGTTAAGGAAGGTTGGCCCTCTATCAAAGCAATAGCCGTCTCGCTCAAATCCCGAGGTTCTACCACCGATATAGGATTGTTTCTCATAAACTGTAACCGAGTGACCTTTACTAGAAAGTAGCATCCCCGCCGTCAGCCCTCCTGGACCTGCACCGATTACAATAACTCTTTTTTTTATAGACATGATTCGTTCCCCTTCCATCCGCATATGAAACTTCGCACATATGTTATACAAACATTATACATATTAGGCGGATTTTGTTCAACAATTTATGCACAAAAGCATGTTTTTAACGTATTGCCCTATTTTTCCATAAAGAAAACATGATCAATTTGAAGAGGCTGATTTGCTTTTACGTTTAACTTACCAAAAGAGTAATGTGACTGTTTTCGCTTATCGGTTGGGGATCCAGGATTAAAGAGTACTCTTCCTTCATACTCTTTATGAAGAGGGATGTGTGAATGCCCAAAAAGAATTAATTCTACATTTTCGTTTTTAAACTGAGATATGGCTCTTTGCTCTGTCGTTTTTCCTTTACCATGTCCATGCGTAACGCCTATGAGATGAGATTCCAGTTCAAGGACAAGTTTTTCGTTAAAATGTTCAATAAAAAAAGGTTCGTCAACATTCCCATAAACTCCTGTTACAGGGGCATAGGACTTTAGTTCTTCATATACATCTTTTGTTTGCCAGTCCCCTAAATGAATGATGAGATCGGCTCCGAGAAGTTCCTTTCTTAAAACTTCGGGAAGTTGCTTCGCCATCCGTGGCATGTGCGTATCTGAAACGATAATAACATTCATGGATTTCATTCCCTTCGTCATCCTATTGTGAAAGGAGGTTTTATTGTGCAACACATTGTAAAATCAGGTGAAACGTTATCTTCAATTAGTGGTGATTACCGTGTTTCTGTTTCGCAAATCATTATGGTAAATTCAATAGCTAACCCAAACCTTATATATCCTGGACAGTTAATTGAAATTCCGGGTTACCCTAATCCAGACACAATTCCCTTTTCGATTTATATATCCCTAACGAATCGAACCCTTACGCTTCAAAAAAATGGATCTACTGTAAAGGTATACCCTGTTGGCGTTGGCCGCATGCTTCACGATACCCCTACTGGAAAGTTTATTATTATTAATAAAGCACCAAATCCTGGTGGGCCATTCGGAACGTTGTGGATGAGTATTTCGAAGATTCATTACGGCATTCATGGGACAAATGATCCATCCTCCATAGGGAAATACGTCTCAAGGGGATGTATCCGAATGTATAATCAAGATGTAGAAGAACTCGCGAATACAATTCCAATTGGCACATCCGTCACAATCGGGCCCTAAACGAAAGACGCTGTCCGCATTTGGACAGCGTCTTACAATATCTATTAGTGGTAAAAGTCATATAGCAACCTGCCTGCATTTGCAATGGCTTCTCGACCATACCGATTCTCCAATAAGCCTGCTGTTAAAAACGCATAAATCACAGGCCCATCAGTAGTAAACAGAATGCCAGCATCATGTTCCACGCCATTTAGTTCACCGGTTTTATGAGCAAGTCGATTTTCCTTTATAGATGAAATTTTGCTTGGAAACTTATCTTTAAACTGCTGCTGTAGTAGAACTTCTACCCCCCATTCCATGGAGGATTTTGAGAGTAAGTGCTCGGTGACAAATTCACGTAATAGTAAATAAGTGTCTTTCCCACTTACCATGTTGTCCTTCCCTGCTTTAAGAGCGTTACGGTCCATCATCTTTCTCATAAGCTTTGAATGAAAGGCTCCTGCCGCTTTCATAGTATGATTAATGTTGTGTTCACCGACTAAGTCGATTAGCTGATTCGATGCAGTATTATCAGAAGATACAATCATCAACTTGAGGAGATCCCCTAACTTCCATTGAAGATCAGGTGAAAGATGGTGTATCACTCCTGCTCCTCCAACATCATTCATGTGATTTATTTGGACAACCTGTTCGATTGCCAACTGTTTATTGTCGACTTGTCTTAATGCTTCAAGCAAGATGGCGATTTTAATAATACTTGCTGACGATACTGGCTGATCAGCATGTAACGCAATATCGCCATCAGGTGAGGATACATAGATCGATTGATTCCCTTCAAGCCCATGAAAACACTTTATGATTTTCTCTTTCACCTGTTCAAACTGCATCAATGTTTCCCCCAATAACGTACGACCCCACATAATTCTTCCTCGTAAATTGTTCCTTTTAATGGTGTAATTTCAATAAAACGACCCGTACTTGGAGAATGAATCATTTTTCCTTCGCCATAGTAAATGCCTACATGGTGAACCGATCCTTTCCCATGTTCATAAGCAAAAAAGAGCAAATCCCCCTTTTCCCATTTTCCTTCCTCCACTTTGCTTCCTCCGTTTAACTGGTCATGAGCATCACGGGGAATGGTACAGCCAATGGCTCGAGCCATATTATAGCTAAACCCTGAACAATCATAACCATAGGAGGACATTCCTCCCCATAAATAGAGAAGCCCGATAAACTTTTCAGCTTCTTGAACAAGCTCATCCCCTGTTCCCACTTCCTCATTCTTTCGAGTGAGTATAACATCATCCTTATTTAACTGCCCTTCACCATGAGGGGTCCAAACAAGATATTCCTGATTTCGTTCATCAATAACAGGGAGAATGGTTTGATAACTTAATAGTATCTCGCTGTTTTTATTCGACTCAATTAATTTGACGGCATGTTTATTAGTCGAAACGCTTTTTGAATGATCATCAGGTAAGCGATCTGATAGTTGCGCCGTGGGTATCCATCCGGGATATCCTCTTTCATCTTTTGAGGAAGGTTGTGATGGCACTAGAACATATGACCAATTTCCACGTTGATCGAGTACAATGACCTGTTCACCATATAAAACTTGGGATTGAATATGGTTATGATCACACAGTTCAAGCCTTTGTGAATATGATAACGGTTCTAACCAATCGATTAAATGCACAGGGTTAGTGAGGGCATTCTTATCCATCGATCGCGCTTTCTCTGGTGATGTCCATAACGTTGCAACAGCTACAGCTACTGTTTTTTTAATTATTTCCAATTGTCATCCCACCCTTTTCAATCGTGTGAATTCCTAATCCATGTTCTTCTGTTAATTTCATAACATTTTTTGTATAGTGGACACCGCCATAAACATTGTCGTGTCCTAGCATAAGTGGAGCATCGAAATCAAACCGAGTAATATTTGGTTGACTTGCCGCAAAATGAGCGGCAGCTGTGATGCCTACACGCGATTCAATCATACTCCCCACCATACACTCCATACCGGCCGTCTCAGCGAGTGCATTAATTTTAAGCGCCTGATGAATCCCACCTGATTTCATCAACTTAATATTGATCAGATCACTTGCACGCATCTGAATCACCTGAAGAGCATCCTGGGGTGAAAAAACGCTCTCATCTGCCATAATTGGTGTTAAGACAGCATCGGTGACTTTCTTTAGTCCCTCTAAGTCTTTTCTATGTACGGGCTGCTCAACCAGTTCAATATTAAGACCTTCCTCTTCCATCTGGCGAATGGCATAAATAGCTTCTTTAGATGTCCATCCTTGATTTGCATCAAGTCGAATCGACGCCTTGTCTTGAATGCGTTTTCGAATAGCTCTAATGCGATTCATATCATTCTGGATCGTATCTTTCCCAACTTTTATTTTTAAAACGGTAAACCCATCTTCTATGTATTGCGCGGCATCATTTGACATTTCATCAGGGTCATTCACGCTTACAGTATAGTCCGTTTCCATCGTGTTCCGATACCCTCCTAAAAATTGATATAAAGGAAGGTGACCTTTTTTCGAAACAAGGTCATAAATCGCCATATCGACGGCTGCTTTTGCACTTGTGTTTCCTACTAACGCGTGATGCAACTGGTAAAAAATCGCTTCATAGTCTGCAAGGTTCATTCCTATTAGTTTAGGCTTAATCACTTGTTGAATTGCGGCATCGATACTAGCTAGACTCTCTCCAGTAATCACAACCGTTGGGGGCGCTTCTCCAAAGCCAACCAAATCTTCTGCCGTTATTTTCACCATTACCGCTTCGGCATCAGTAACCGTTCGAAGAGCTGTTTTAAATGGTTTTTTCAATGGCACAGAAACACAAAATGTTTCAATGTTCGTGATCTTCATTCAGATTCTCCTTTTCATAAGAACATGGTTTACTAGATCAAAATCGTTGCAGCAAATAGCGCTCATTAGGTTCATTCTAACAATGATGAATCTAGAACTATAGTCCTTTTACTTAATTACTCTAAAAGAAGAGCCCGGTTTATAGTAAACCGAGCTCCCTTTTATTACTTAATATCCGCCCATTTCAATTCCATGTACCCTACAGGGTGACGAACAATGCCCGTCACATCTTCATTTTGAAGGTAAACCTGATTGTAAAAATGAATTGGGAAGATTGGCATTTCTTCGAACAAAAGTGCTTCTGCCTCGTGCATGTACTCGAATCGTTTTGCTTCGTCTGTTTCTTCTTTTGCCTTAGTGATTAAAGAATCATATTCCTCATTACTCCATCCTGTACGGTTCATTGAATGGTCTGTTTGGAAACTTTCAAGGAAATTAATCGGATCACCGTAATCAGCTAAGAATGAACTTCTTGAGAACTGCAAGTTTAGTTGTTTTTGTTCATCAGAGAAAACGTTCCACTCCTGGTTAGCAAGTTCAACATCTACTCCTAAAACTTCTTTGTACATTTGTTGAAGCGTTTCTGCAATTTTTTTATGATCATCACTCGTATTATACGTTAGCGTTACTGCAGGAAGTTGATCATATCCTTCTTCTTCCATACCTTTTTCAAGTAGCTCTTTTGCTTGATCTGCATCTGTCGTGACGAGATCACCACCAACTTCTCTAAAATCGCCGCCTGCCGCATCTTCAAACCCATATGCGACAAAACCATAAGCTGGTTTTTCTTCATTTTTCGTTACAAATTCAACGATTTTCTGCTGATCAACCGCCATAGCGAAAGCTTTTCGAATATTTTGATTCTGGAAAGGTTCCATTTCAAGATTGAAACGATAGAAATAGGTTCCTGACTGATCCTCTACTTGAGCTTTTCCATCGCTGAAAAGCTCTTCACTTAAGTCAGCTGGTACATCAGAAGTATGGAGTTCTCCTGTTTTGTACATCTGATACTCTGTATTCGTATCATCAACCATAGCCCAGTTTACTTGATCAAGTTTTACATTATCAGCATCCCAGTAGTTCTCATTCTTACTGAACTCAAACTCTGAATCATGTTCCCATTTCGTTAGTTTAAATGGTCCATTACTTACATAGGTATCTGCTTCCGTGTGCCATTCGGGATTTTCTTCGACAGTTGCCTTATGAACAGGGAAGAAAGCCGGGTTTGAAATCAAATTTGGAAAGAAAGCAACTGGACTTTCAAGCGTTACTTCAAACGTTGTTTCATCGACTGCCTTCACCATCACATCTTCTTCAGACCCTTCTCCAGTATTGAACGCTTCTGCTCCTTCAATGAAGTAAGAGAGAAAAGCTGCAGGAGATGCCGTATCAGGATTGGCTAGTCGCTTCCATGCATATTCAAAATCTTCAGCAGTAACCGCCTCACCATTTGACCACTTTGCATCTTCACGTAAGTGGAATGTATACGTTTTTCCATCTTCCGATTTTTCCCACTCTTTTGCAGCAGCGGGCTGTGGTTGATCCTCATCATCAAGACGTGTTAAGCCTTCCATTAAATTATTTAACGCATTCCATGATACACTATCAAACCCAATTGGTGGATCAAAGGAAGTTGGTTCACTTCCATTGTTTAACTTAAGTACCTTCGTACCGTCTTCTTGCTTCGCATCGTCACTTCCTGAATTTGAATTTGATGAGCTATTTTCCGTTGTCGTACAACCAACGATTCCAATAAGAAGCAACAAGGAAAGTAGCATTGTTACGATTTTCTTCAAATAATTTTCCCCCTTAAAATGTCATTATCAGTGAAATCTCATAAAAATGAGGTTTTACTTACGTAATTTTGGATCAAGCGCGTCCTGCAAACCATCGCCAAGAACGTTAAAAGCAAACATCGTTAACGAAATAAAGAATGCCGGGAAGAATAACCTCCACCAGTGACCAGATAGAATCACTGATAACCCATCATTTGCCATCACTCCCCAACTCGCAACAGGAGCTTGTACACCAAGTCCTAGAAAGCTTAAAAACGCCTCTGCAAAAATGGCGGTTGGAACGGTCAAGGTCATTTGAACGATAATGGGTCCCATCGTATTCGGAAGGAGGTTCTTTCGGATAACACGCCCGGCACTCGCTCCAAACGTTCTTGAAGCCAGCACGTGTTCTGCATTCTTTAATTGAAGAACCTGGCCACGTACAATTCTTGCCATCCCAACCCATCCTGTTACGGTTAAGGCAATAATAATCGTAAACAGTCCAGGTCCCATAACTACCATCAGTAAGATGACCATTAGTAAGTACGGAAGACCATATAAGATTTCAATGATTCTCATCATAAAATTATCTGTTCTTCCACCTTTATAACCAGAAAAACCACCGTAAGCGACACCAATGATAAAATCAATAATAGCCGCCATGAAACCAACGAATAATGAAATCCGTGCCCCATTCCATGTACGGGTGAACATATCCCGTCCGAGATTATCCGTACCGAACCAATGTTCAGAAGAAGGTGGTAGATTTCCTTCTGTTAACACCTGGTGGTCATACGAATAAGGTGTTAGTAATGGCCCAAAAATAGCCATTAATACAAGGAGTATCAACATCACGAGTCCTGCCATCGACAATTTGTTTTTAGATAACCTCATCCATGCGTCTTTCCAATAAGAAATACTAGGTTTTGCAATTGTCTCAGCATGATAAGAGGAATTTTCTAATGGAAGAAAGAGATTGTCTGATAGATGCTGATTCGTTTCTTTTCTTTCAGGTATCAAAGCTATTCCCCCCTCTTATGTAGCTTAATTCTCGGATCTAGTATCCCGTAAGCAATGTCTACAATAAAGAGCATCATAATAAGGAAGGCGCTATAAAAGACAGTTGTTCCCATAATGACAGGATAATCTCGATCGTTAATGCCGTTAATAAAATACTTTCCCATTCCAGGAATCGCAAATATTTTTTCAATTACAAAACTACCCGTTAATACACCGGCTACAAGCGTCCCAAGTATTGTAATAACTGGGAGCAGCGCATTTCTAAGCGCATGTTTCATAACAATTTGAAAGGTCGTCATACCTTTCGCTCGAGCCGTCATAACATAATCTTGGTTTAGAACCTCAATCATACTGGACCTGGTTAATCGTGCAATGATTGCCATAGGACCTGTTGCAAGTGCAATAGAAGGTAAAATCATGTGCATCGGTGACGCCCATGTAGCCACAGGGAAGATTTCCCACGTAACCGCTAATTGCTGAATGAGAAGTGTTGCCATTATAAAGTTTGGCACCGAAATACCGATTACTGCAAATGTCATAGCCATGTAATCAATTGCCCCATTATGTCGAAGTGCTGCCATGATGCCAAGCACGATACCTGAAATGATGGCAATAATGAGCGACGTGATGCCAAGCTCAGCTGAAACGGGGAACCCTCTTCCTATCATTTCATTCACCGATGTAGATGATTGTTTAATAGATGGTCCAAAATCAAGCGTTGCAAGAGATTTAATGTAAATAGCGTACTGAATAAAGACAGGTTCATTTAAATGGTAATGAGCTTCAAGGTTTTGCTGGACTGCTTCACTCGTGTTTCTTTCCTGGTTAAATGGTGATCCTGGAACCGCATGCATTAAAAAAAACGTAATGGTTACGATGATCCACAATGTAATCACCATGGCGAACAAACGATTCATCACATATTTCGCCACAGGCATCCCTACTTTCTAGCTAAATGTTGTTCTAGATGCTAATTCTGTCATCACAAGCATTGCCTGATAGGCTTCTAGCATGTTTTTTGCTTGATAGTTGACAGTTGTTTCTTTTTCAATCTCAACTCCTGGCATGAGACTTGCCCACTCCGCCTGACCATAATTGGTAAACTCGATGCGAAGAACTACATCACCTGGAGGGACTAAAGGTTCAACATTCCGTCTATTCTTGAATGCTTTCTCCGTTTGTTCACGCAAAATCATTTCCGTTTTTTGTGGAGATATTAGAAGCGCAGAAGATCGAGAAATTGTTTCTTTAACAACTGCCGTTGTCACGTTTGGGATAAGCTGCTCAGCTTCTAGCACTGCTCGATCATCCCCAGCAACTAATAACACAGGTACCCCAAAATACCCTGCAACATAAGCGTTCATACCTAACTCTCCAACAACTTGGTCGTTTATGTAGAAATTTCTAACATTGTGGAACATGGAATGAGACATCGTCCCCGAGGTCCCAGCACGTGCATGATAGCCTATCATTCCCATTCCTTCATATGTACTGTCTAATGCTTGAACCATTGAAAAAGGTTTCACATCACCTGAAATGAGTTTTGCTTCAGGATGAAGCTTCTCAAAAAGCAAGTTGTTCATTTTTGAATGACTATCATTCACCGTCACAGAAGTACACCCGCTTCCAAATGCTGCTTCAATGACATGATTCGCTTCTTTCGTCATCATCTCCTGACCGCGTTCATAATGCCGTTTACCAGCATCTATAAACGAGTCATCTACTAATCCTGTTATGCCTTCCATATCTACCGATAAATAAAACTTCACAAATTTTCTCCTTTCTCTCTAGATTCGTAACTTTCTGAATTATTATACCACTATTTACTTCGTTTCTCAAAATATTCTAAAGAAATTGTGAAGTTTTATTTCATCCTTTTTTGTAGATTACGGTCATAAGGATGAAATAAAAAAGCCCTACCATTGTGGATGGTAGGACCTTGAAATTCACGATTCGATTTTTTCTGAGAGCTCAGACCAACGTTCAATCTTTTCTTCTAACTCCATTGTAAGAGCCTGCTCCTCCTTATAGAGCTCGTCTACCCTCGCAAAATCACTTCCTGATTCTGCGATTTCAATCTTTATCTCTTCAATACGATGCTCAATTTTCTCAATCGTATCCTGAATGGTTTCCCATTCTTTCTTTTCTTTGTACGATAATTTCACTTGTTTAGGCTTTTCATTCACGATGTCTTCTTGTTGACTCGATTGCTTTTTATCAAGCGCTTCAAGTTCTTTTTCTCTTTTAATAACATCAAGGTAATCAGAGTAGGATCCATAATAATGAGTGATCTCTCCATCCCCCTCAAAAACAAAGAGCTGTTCAGCGACTTTATCTAGAAAGTATCGGTCATGGGAAACCGTAATGACAGCGCCTGGAAAATCAGCCAAATAGTCTTCGAGCACAGCCAGCGTCTGAACATCTAAATCGTTTGTTGGTTCATCGAGGAAAAGGACATTTGGTTCTTCCATAAGAATCCGCAACAAATATAAACGTCTCTTCTCTCCCCCAGATAACCGAGAGATATAGGTCCATTGCATATCCGGAGAAAATAAAAATCTCTCAAGCATTTGAGAAGCCGATACAGTACCGCCTTTGCGGAGACGTACTTCTTCTCCCCCTTCTCGAATATATTCAATCACTCTTAGTGATTCATCAAGTCCTTCATTTTGTTGCGTGTAAAAACCTGGTTTAACGGTTACTCCAATCTCCACTTGACCAGAATCTGGTGCAATTCGACCAGCAAGCATATTAAGTAACGTCGTTTTTCCAGAACCATTTGGCCCGATGATCCCAATGCGGTCTTGAGGGAGTACTAGGTAATTAAAACGATCAGTTAACGTTCGACCATTAATGACTTTAGTAAGGTCTGTGGCTTCAATAACCTTTTTACCTAGTCGACTAGCGCCTAACGCCATATCGACGTTGCCTTCAGTCGTACGCTCAGGAACTTCCTTCATGTTCTCAATTCTTTGTTTTCTGGCTTTTTGTTTTGTGGTTCTTGCTTTAGCTCCTTTTTTTAGCCATTCAAGTTCACTTTTTAATAGCTTATTGTGCTTATCCTCTTCTTTCGCTTCACGTTCTTCTCGCAAAGCTTTTTGTTCTAGAAATGTTGCATAGTTCCCTTCATATTCAAATAATCTACCTTTATCTAATTCAAAAATGCGATTTGTTACGCGATTAAGAAAATATCGGTCGTGGGTAACGAGTAAAAGCGTACCTGAATAGCTTGCGAGATATTGCTCTAGCCACTCCACTGTCGCATTATCAATATGATTTGTAGGCTCATCGAGAATTAACAAATCGGCAGGATTAATAAATGCTTTCGCTAGTGCAACTCGTTTCTGTTGACCACCCGATAACTCATTAACCTTCGCCTCAAAATCACGAAGACCTAGCTTTGTTAAAATCGTTTTAGCCTGGGTACTAAAGTCCCAAGCTTGCAGACGATCCATGTCTTCTTGTGCCTGTAGGAGCTTATCTTGGACTGATTTTTTTTCGGGATAATTCATAACAGATTGGAGCGCCTCTTCATATTTCCTGACCGTATTAAAAAGTGGTACGTCACTATCAAATACCGTTTCAAGAATCGTTTTCTTTTCTATAAAAACAGGATCTTGGGGTAAATATTCAACATGGAACTGATTTGCGTGATGTAGCTTACCGCTATCCATCGACTCAAGCCCTGCAAGAATTTTAAGTAAAGATGATTTACCCGTCCCGTTAACCCCGATTAACCCAATTCTCTGCTTCTCTTCGAGTGAAAAAGATATTTCATCAAATAATGTTTTTTCCCCATACGACTTGGTGATTGATTCAGCCTGTAACAAGCTCATGATACTCATCCTTTTCTCTCTTTAGTCTGCTTTCTATTTTAACTGTTTTAAAGAAAGAAGGGAACTAATCTACCGATAAACAAAAAGAAGCTCCATTCAGAGCTTCTTTTTATTATGCGTTCTTTTTCTGCTGCTTGTTTTTCTTATGCTTTTTATTATTGTTCTGATCAGCTGCTAATTCACTTGCAAATTCTGTTTCATGTTTATGGTTTTGCTTTGGATTTTTCATTGTTACACCTCCTTAGATTCTTAATTTGGACGATTAATTATTTTCTATACTAGTACAGTAAGTGAAATTTATTATTCTATTCAAAAAAAGGCTGAATGAATTCAGCCCTGCTCTTCTTCTTCCTTCATAATATTTTCAATTGGCTCTCTCTGACTAAATCCACCTAGATCCGAGTGATAAAAGGAAACCTCATTCTCGCCTTCTTTCCAGCAAAGCAGTACTTTTTTTCCGTTAATAACTGCTGGAAAATCAATTAAACCTTCATCGACATTTTTAATTTCGACACCGAGTGCCATAATATTATTGATAAACGTTTGGGCTTCTAACTCCATAAACTCCATTCGAGCTTCTTTCTTAAATAGAATATCTTCATCTACTTTTGTTTTGTGGCGGTAAAGGAGCGTCTTCTTGTGTTGCTCAATCTGATCGTAATGTTCACTAAATTGGGCTTTCAAACGCTTTAATCCAGCAAGCTCTCTTTTAATCACGGGTAATAAACCATTCGCTTCCTCTAAAGTGAAATATTTTTTATCCATGTTTTTCCTCCTGGTTCGTCTTTACTACTTTCTATTTACCCTCCCTTCTATTCTTTACACATCATTCGACGAAATTTTACAATAAAATGAGTACTTCAAACGGTGACAAAATTCCGATATGATAGAGAATGAACGGGGAACCAATTATAAGGAGGAATTTCTTTGGCTAAAGTAACCGTACCAGATCACGGAACATTTGAAGTAAAAGAAGGAACTAAGTTAGCACTGGCTCTTGAAGATAACGGAGTACATGTGCTGCACCGGTGTGGAGGAAATGCTAAATGCACAACCTGCCGCGTTGAAGTGTTAGATGGAGAATTTTGTGACCTTACTGAAATTGAAGAAGAAGCGTTTAAGAAAAAAGGCGTAGAGGAAAAACTTCGTCTTTCTTGCCAGGTTCGCGTTAACGGCAACTGCGAAGTAAAGCCTGCGATGACTGTGGAAAGCTCTGGCCTTGATGCTGGACCAAGACCGGCTGAATAAGCAAAACAAAGACGAGCTCACGTAGCTCGTCTTTGTTTTGCTTACTCTTTAAGATTTATCAAACGTGTACAAAACCTTTCGAAATAACCCCTTTAGCGACTTTCTAAAATCCCGTCCTTCTATCTCGTTCATATAGGTTGATATCGTTTGTTCCACCGTTTATATTCGCCTGCCACTAGCCCTCCTTGCCTTACTTTTTTCTCATTTTAACCTAATGACGTTTTTACGAACAACATTGCTTTTCAATCTTGTTGCACATAACCCACTGTGTTATATTATCCTAGGTATTCAGGAACAGATCGGAGTGATAATTTGAATAACACAGGAAAAGAAATTACATTAATTATCATTGGTTCGCTTTTCTTTGCACTTGGTGTAAACTGGTTTGCGATTCCAAACGAACTAGGTGAAGGCGGCGTAACAGGTATTTCCATGACGCTTTATTATATCCTTGATTGGTCCCCTGGGATTACAAACTTTGTAATGAATGCAGTGCTTCTGGCGATTGGTTATAAAGTTCTGAATAAACGAGTAACATGGTACACAATGCTCGCCATTTTCTTTAGCTCCTTGTTTATCCAGCTTACTGAAGGAATGGGTGAGCCGCTCGATATCATGCTTGGTACAGTTTTTGCAGGTGTTTTTATTGGAATTGGTCTTGGACTTGTTCTTCGCTCAGGCGGTACAACTGGTGGTTCTACGATTGTAGCAAGAATGCTCAACCAGCACTTTGGATGGAGCGTTAGTACATCGATGTTTGTATTTGATATTCTTGTCGTCCTCGGTTCTTCTGTTGTTATTGGGATCGAGAATACGATGTATACCGGGATTTCCATCTATATTAGCACGAAAATATTGGACTATTTAATTGATGGATTTGATACACGAAAAGCCGTTACAATCATCTCAAAGAGCACAGTTGCAATCGCAGAAAAAGTAAGCGCTGAAATGGACCGGGGCGTAACGGTGATTAACGCACGCGGTCATTACTCCAACGAATCAAAGGATATTCTTTATGTTGTGATTAACAAACAGGAGCTCTTTCTTCTCAAAAAAATGATTCAGCAAGTGGATGATAAAGCTTTTGTTGTGGTCCATGATGTGCGAGATGTTTTTGGAGAAGGTTTTACCTTTCCAAAAACATAATGAACAATCCCCCGGTGAGATTCACCGGGGGATTGTTTTCATTAAGTACGATCGTACACTACAAAATCAAAATCATGCTTATTTCGCTCATCGCTTTCATGTTTTTCTCGTGATGTTTCTTTCCAATCATCTTTAGAGAAGGTAGGGAAATACGTATCTCCATTAAATGTTTCATGAATTTCAGTAATGTATAGACGATCCGCATGCGGCAGAATTTGCCGATAAATTTCCGCTCCTCCGATTACGAACCACTCTCTTTCCTCACACTTTGCAAGGTCGAGAAAGGCTTCGATTGAATGGAGGACTGTAACCCCTTCATATGCGAGATTTTTTCTCGTAATAAGAAAGTTTTCACGTCCTGGTAATGCTTTTCCAATTGACTCAAACGTTTTTCTTCCCATCACAATCGACTTTCCTGTCGTCATTCGCTTAAAGTAAGCAAGATCAGCTGGCAAATGCCATGGAAGATCATTGTCTTTTCCAATTAACTGCTTTTCATCCATCGCAAGAAGAAATGAAATCATACAGATACCTCTCCTTTAATATGAGGATGAGGATCATAATCCGTTAATTCAAAATCATCAAATGAAAAATCAAAGATTGATTTCACTTCTGGATTTATTTTCATTTTAGGAAGTGATCTTGGTTCACGTGTAAGCTGAAGCTGAACCTGTTCGATGTGATTATTATAAATATGCGCATCACCTAACGTATGGATAAACTCACCTGGCTCTAAGTCACACACCTGTGCCATCATCATCGTTAATAGCGCATAAGAAGCAATGTTAAATGGTACACCAAGGAACACATCAGCAGATCGCTGGTATAGCTGACAAGAAAGTTTTCCATCTGCTACATAAAACTGAAAAAGACAGTGACATGGAGGCAAAGCCATATCATCAACTTCAGAAGGGTTCCATGCTGTTACGATCATTCGTCTGGAGTTCGGATTTGTTTTAATTTGTTCAACCACTTTTGCAATTTGATCGACTGTTGATCCGTCTGCGCCTGTCCATGAGCGCCATTGATGACCGTAAACAGGACCAAGCTCTCCGTTTTCATCAGCCCATTCATTCCAAATACGCACGCCATTCTCTTGAAGATACTTTACGTTCGTATCCCCTTTTAAGAACCAAAGCAGCTCATGAATAATGGATCTTAGATGAAGTTTTTTTGTTGTTAATGCAGGAAAACCCTCCTGCAAATCAAAGCGCATTTGGTGACCAAACACACTCATTGTACCTGTACCCGTTCGATCAGACTTTTTTGTTCCGTTATGTAAAATTTCCTCGCAAAGCTGCAGATAAGTCTTCATGATACTCCTCCTTCAATTCTCTACTGACCATTGTAACATGAAGAAAGGAGAGAAGTAACTTCGGAATCCCTTGGCAAAAGGAACCTTTTCCATGGGCTTACATACTGTATATCAGAAATGTTGGAAAGGATGAATGTCAAATGGGTAAAGGCGATAAGTTGCCTAAACTGTTTCAGGACCCTGCTATCCAAAATTGGATGAACACGTTTGATGATTTTTTTAAAGAGCCGTTTGCCAACCTTCTCCCTGCTCAATCGTTTCGCGTTGATCTTTACGAAACCGATGCTGCTTTTATTGTGGAGGCAGAGCTACCTGGCATTGCAAAGGAACAAATTAAAGTTGAACCACTTGGAGATGGACTGCGCATTTCAATCGAGTCGAAAGAATACCAAGAGACACGAAATGATAAACAAAAATATTATAAACAAGAACGTTCCTATGCTAGTACGAGTCGCACAATCAAACTACCGTATCACTTTTCAATGAAAGATGTGAAGGGAAAATACGAAAACGGTATCCTCGCGATTAAGATTCCAAAAGCGAATCGCATACGAAACGATGCTAACTATATCGACATCGATTAAAAAAGCGCAGGGCTTATACCCTGCGCTTTACACTTACATACTCCAATCAATAAAGGCGTTTCCTTCTAAGAATCGCTCACAATCCATTGCGGCCATACACCCAGTTCCTGCCGCTGTAATGGCTTGACGATAAGTAAAATCCTGAACATCGCCACAGGCAAAAACACCCGGTATATTCGTTCGAGTGGTTCCAGGTTCCACTTGGATGTAGCCCTTATCGTCCATATTCAGCTTCCCTTGAAGAAAATCGGTGTTTGGACGGTGGCCGATCGCAACGAAAATACCATCGGTTTTCACAATTTCTTCTTCATCGGTATCGCCATCCTTCACTTTGATACCGCTTACCTTATTGTTTTCTGCCACAACCTCAATTGGTGAAGCATTGAGTTTCCAACTAATTTTTTCATTCGTGCGTGCACGTTCTTGCATGATCTTAGATGCTCTTAATTCTTTTCTTCGGTGTAGAACGGTTACTTCTGATGCGAATTTCGTTAAGAAGGTTGCTTCCTCCATTGCAGAGTCTCCTCCACCAATGACGACAATCTTCTTATTACGAAAGAAAAAGCCATCACACGTGGCGCAGGTACTTACTCCTCTGCCCATATTTTCCGATTCGCCAGGAATACCAAGAAGCTTCGCTGAAGCTCCTGTTGAAATGAGAACAGATTCTGCCATTATGTCCCCCAGCGTATCTGTTGTCAGTTTAAAAGGTCGTTCACTGAAATCAATATCCTTCACCCATCCGCGCTCAATCGTGGCACCGAAACGGAGCGCCTGCTTTTTCATATTTTCCATCAGTTCAGGACCAAGTACTCCATCTGGAAACCCGGGAAAATTCTCTACATCAGTTGTTAACGTAAGCTGACCACCAGGTTCCGGCCCTTCTATGACAAGCGGCTCCATATTTGCTCTCGCCAGATAAATCGCTGCTGTTAAACCTGCTGGTCCTGTTCCGACAATAACTGCTTTATGCATGATGACCCTCCTCTATCGACTTCATTATGTTATTTTTCCTAATTATAAAGAAATAAACCCTTCTCTTACAAATTATATGAGTAATAGTTAAGATGTTTCTTGGTTCATGCAAATGGTTGTCCATTTTCCTTCCTTCTTGGTAGAATGAAAAGAGTTATGAATTCTGTTAGGAAAACTTGAGGTGAATAGAAAATGAATCCAATTGTAGAATTTTGCATGAGCAATCTTTCAAGCGGTTCACATAAAGCAATGGAAGCTCTAGAAAAAGATACGGACCTAGACGTCCTTGAATATTCCTGTCTTGGCCATTGCACGCTATGTAGCCAAGAAATGTACTGCCTTGTTAACGGCGAACGTGTGACAGGCGAAACGCCAGATGAACTTGTTGATAACGTCTATCAGTTCATCGAAGAAAATCCGATGTTTTAAGGAGATTCGGATATACTAACAGGTGAATCCATGTAGAGGAGGCACTTGTATGAAAAAACGTAATGCATATGATCCTAAAACGGGGATCCAGGGCGAAAAAGAAGGCGAAGATGCACTTCTGATGAATAAAAAAAGAGGCCCGCAAAATGCGCGCCCTAAAAAGAAGTAATAAGCCGCTCCTTGCGGCTTTTTCTTATGCGATTCGAAACCGAAATGTGAACCAAAAATCATCATTTAACAAATCGCCTGTTGCAATGATATGTTGTTCGCCTTCTTCATCGAGTGTAATCCAACTATTGTGTTCATCCCGATACACTGGATAAAAATTTCCCTCTTTAAATAACTTTCGCTGAAACGCACTTTCTGAACCGCCAAACGGTTCTTCTTCATATACATCTCTAATACATTGGACAAGTTCCATCTAAGCTGTGATCCTCCTTACTCTCCAACCAAAAACACTCCGCGCACCTCTCTTATGAGAGCCACTTAGGCGGAGTGTTTTTATCCCAATAAATTTTACCTACTTCATAATGTTCTTCAAAATTATCGTTTGCTGCATGATAATGAAAGTTGAACCAGTAGCCATCCTGCGGTGGATGATCTCTTCTAACATGAAAGCGAAGTAGATCTTCTCCATTCTGTTCGTTATAAACATGAAGAATTCGTTCACCGTACCCACCAGACGGTGACTCAGTTAAACGAAGTGACCGGATCTCATCAGCATCCAAATCGGCAACAGATGCAGCAATAACTTCAGTTACTTTAGGCACAATTGACTCTGTATACTGGTGACCAACGCGAGTCGAGATGATGTCTCCAAACTTTGATAATCCCTGTTCTTCCGATTGACTGCTTGCATAAGTAACAAAATGATCAACCAAATCAGCAGAAGGGATTTGTGCTGCAATCTTAGGCCAGTCTGTAGCATTCTCCGTAGGATCAGAGAGTTTGACTGGCTCGTCCAACGGATCTAGAAGAAGATGACTTTCCTCCTGATACGTTTCAGAAGGCTCCGTTTTTTCGTCTGCTAGATAACCAGTAGGAATGACTGTTCCCAACGTCATAACTGCGACAAATGCTACAAATAACTTTCTCATCCAAAGAGGAAATTTCATGAAGTGCACCTGACTTTCGAAGATCAATAGTTAGTTATATTTTCGCATGATCTCTTAAAAAAAGCCAGATGTTTACGCTATTTTTCACAATCTAATCACCAAAAGAGCGCCTGATGTAAGCGCTCTTCAATTTAGCATGTAAACATATCAATTCTATTTAAGCTAATTCCTGTATACACCCATCTTCTACCTGTCCACCTGAATCCAGATACCGACGTACGCCCGACAAATACGGGCCAGAACCAGAATGAGTTGCCACCACGCATCCAAATATACGTAAATCGATACATGCATCTTCTAATCGATCCAGGATCAACAGCAAATGCTCCAGACTGAGCTGACTGTGGTCTCGGAGGCGGTGATGCAGGTGGGCCCGATGTCGGGGCTACGGGCTGCTGTCGATACGCGTCTGTACTGTCATAGTGATAGGCAATATGCTCATGTTCTTCGTAAACCATTCGGTCCATCCCCTCTCTCTTATACAGCAATGTATGCGGTATATGGGTGAGACGTACCGAATTAAAATCAACAAAAAAAGCACCTCTCCTGAGTATGCTTGATACACTACGTATTAAAATGAATCTGGTGACCCGTACGGGATTCGAACCCGTGTTACCGCCGTGAAAGGGCGGTGTCTTAACCGCTTGACCAACGGGCCAAATTTGGAGCGGGTGATGGGGATCGAACCCACGACATCAGCTTGGAAGGCTGAGGTTTTACCACTAAACTACACCCGCAAAGATGGAGGAGGAAGAGGGATTCGAACCCCCGCGGGCGACTAAGCCCCTGTCGGTTTTCAAGACCGATCCCTTCAGCCAGACTTGGGTATTCCTCCGATATGAAATTGGTGGAGCCTAGCGGGATCGAACCGCTGACCTCCTGCGTGCAAGGCAGGCGCTCTCCCAGCTGAGCTAAGGCCCCGAAATATGGTGCGCCCGAGAGAAGTCGAATCCCTAACCTTCTGATCCGTAGTCAGACGCTCTATCCAATTGAGCTACGGGCGCGTGAGTCCTGGAGCGAAAGACGGGATTAGAACCCGCGACCCCCACCTTGGCAAGGTGATGTTCTACCACTGAACTACTTTCGCAATATATGGTGCGGGTGAAGGGACTTGAACCCCCACGTCGTAAGACACTAGATCCTAAGTCTAGCGCGTCTGCCAATTCCGCCACACCCGCATGTGTGGTGCCGGCCAGAGGACTTGAACCCCCAACCTACTGATTACAAGTCAGTTGCTCTACCAATTGAGCTAGGCCGGCATATTTTCCTTAGTGATAACGCTGATAGTACTTTTAAAAGAAATGGTGGAGGATGACGGGCTCGAACCGCCGACCCTCTGCTTGTAAGGCAGATGCTCTCCCAGCTGAGCTAATCCTCCATTAAACAGCGACTTCATTATCTTACTACACAATCCGTTGTTTTGTCAACACTTTATTTCTCGTGTTTTTTCAAGGACAAAACTTATCTTATCATCGCTTTATAGAAAACACAACCCTTTTCCACAAAAAAAAGAGAGGAATTTCTCCCTCACTTATACTGGCGTCTGAATGAGTGGTTTTTTCTTTTTATTTTTATTGAGTATAGGTCTTTTTTTAGTCACCATTTCAGAATCATATTTTCGGTACTCTTTCATATCAAGTGATTCCCTCAAAAGCTGATCTTCAAGATAGTGACGCTTTCGTTTCAAAAAAACCCCTCCTCATACGTATTAACTTTCAGTACCCCTGTATGCTGGTTTTAAAACCACAACCTAATACTTTATTTGAAATCGAAAAGTTACAGGTAACACATAATGTATTCTAAACCTAAAGCTTTATTCCTCATATAGGATAAATTGGTACGTGTTTTCCTGTTCCCTTCCTGATCGTTCGGTAAAGGTTACTTGGCCATTTTGAGTTACAGTGATGATCGTTTGTGCTCTTGTTCCGTAATTTTCTGATGAAATAAACACCGGTGAAAGCATTCTTTCCCATTCAATTGGCACTCCTGTTTCAGGTAATAAATGATCTGGCGCAGGCTCAGCGTGTGAGAGCATTTCAAATAGCTCCTCTTGGTCAAGTTCTTTCTCTTGCCGCATATAGTGGGCTAGCTCTTTTTTAAGCCTCTCTACTTTCGGCCAATTTGTGTTCAGTAAATGGTTACTTACAGCGTGAATGCCGCTTTCTACTCTTTTTATTTGGTTCTCCTTGTTTGAATAGTAGTAAAGAGTATTGAAATCCCCCGCTAGTAAATTAAAACCATTATACTGCTCTTTCTTTAGCTGGACGGTTTTCAAGTATGCCTCTGCTGATTGATTCTGTCGTAAGTAATCCGCAGTTAAATCGCCTCTTGAATGGTTCTTGGGTTCTTCACCGGGCTCACGATAATTCGTGAGCGCCGCAATTTTTCCTGTTGTCGTAACACCCAGCCAGGTTCCCATTGCTTTCAAATCCCGACCACCTAAAAGTCCGGGTACATCTTCCCAATAATGCGCAGGCATTGTGGGGCGCTCGTAGAACTCGTCTCGATTGGCGATTAGAATAAAGGGATATTTTTCATGAGCATCGATTGCTACAGCAATTAGACACACGCTACGTACCTCCTCACCGTTAGTCATTGTAAAAAAACGCAGCGGTATCCGCTGCGTTACACTTACGCCATGTGAACTTCTTTTTCACAAGCTGATGAACAATAGTGCTTATGTTCTTCTTTGCAAGAATCACACACGATATGGAGCTTGTCACACGTAACATTTGCACAATTAATATACGTATCTGCCGGCTCCTCGCAATGATAGCATTTCCCTACGACCGTATCTTCATCCGTACGGTTCACAGGTACAGCAAGACGATCATCGAAAACAAAACACTTACCGTCGAAGTATTTGCCCTGTACTTCTGGATCTTTACCATACGTGACAATCCCACCATGAAGCTGCGAAACATCAGAGAACCCTTTCTTTAATAAATACCCTGAAAATTTCTCACAGCGGATTCCACCCGTGCAATACGTTAATACTTTTTTGTCTTTTTGGTCGGCAAGGTTCTGCTCAATCCAGTCAGGAAGATCACGAAAGGCTTTAATATCAGGACGGATGGCATTTCGGAAATGACCAATATCATACTCATAATCATTTCTAGCATCAATTACGATCACATCATCGTCTTCTAGCGCTTCCATGAAATCCTTCGGGTCAAGGTAGTTACCCGTGATTTCTTTCGGATTAACATCTTCCTCAAGTCGTAATGAAACAATCTCTTCACGTGGGCGGACGTGCATCTTTTTAAACGCATGACCATCGGCCTCGTCAATTTTAAAAACCATATCGCGGAAGCGTTCGTCAGCTTTTAGTTCTTGCATATAACGTTCAGTATTCTGAACGGTTCCTGAAACAGTTCCGTTAATTCCTTCTGTACCTACAAGCACTCTTCCTCTTAAGTTCAAAGACTGACAAAACTTAAGATGCTTGCGAGCAAAATAAGCAGGATCTTCGATTTCTACATATTGATAATATAACAGCACTTGGTATGCTGAAGCTTCTGATTGCAAATCAAAAACCACCCTTTACGTCTTCTTCACTTAGGTCATCCGATCGGAAGCCTAAATCAATACTATATCTTACCTGATTTAGATAGTGATGTAAAGAAGACTATCTTGTCGGAAAATACTCTTCTTTAAGTTTTTCAATTTCAAGGAGAGAAGCCTCTGCCCATCTTCCACCTTCGTGTTTCAGCTCTGCTTCTTGTGTATCGAGCGCTTCACGCAACGATTCTTTGTAATCAGGTACTTGACCTTCATAATGATTGATGGCAGATAACGGCACGAGGGCCTTTTCAAATTGGGCGAGTGCTTTACGTTGATGGAATAGAGGCACATCAAGCTGTTTCGGATTATGAAGATCACCTTGAGTTGGATGTTTCATGACCGCAAGAACTTTGACGACAGCTTTTGGTTCTTTTAAATCAACCACTTCACCAATGTACCTACCTGTTTTATAACCTGCGGTCACCATTTCACCTGGTTGAAACGTTTTTCTCTGTGTCATTTTCGCTTCACTCCTTCATCAAACTATGGATACACGTCGATGATATCATAAAATCCTTTTATCTTGTGAAGACATGTTTACCGATTTCTTTAATAATGTGCCTCGTTCGAATCCAATCGTCAGTAGCAATAGCTGGATTATAATAAAATAAAGCACCCGAACTTGGATCTTGTCCACTAAGCGCGGCATAAACGGCTTTGTATGACTCTGGTCCCGGACGCTGATTGTATTGACCATCTGAAACGGCTGTATATGCGCCGCTTTCAAAAATCACTTTCTTTAAGCTGTTTGGAAATTTAGAGGAAAGGACGCGATTGAGGGTGACAGCTGCCACCGCTACTTTTCCTTCAAACGTTTCGCCTCTCGCTTCTCCATTTACTAATTTTGCAAGCATTTCGATTTCTTCTATTGAATAATTCGTAACAGAGAATTGATCCCTCGTTACTTGATTAACGTCATTCATATTTTTAACAGGAAGATTTAGCAACAAGGCTACATCCTGCTTTGTTTTTGGTTCATGTGTTTCTAGTGGCGCAATGGCAGGTTGCTCTTCTTCTATCAAATGAGGTGCCTTCATCATCGTAACCGCTTCTACCTGATGAGACTGAGCAGAAAACATCGTAAAAAAGAGACTTGTCATTAAAATAGCTGAAACCGATTTTTTCATAGACCTCATCCTTTCAGTAGCTTTTAAGCACGCCATAAAGGATAGAGGAAGAAAACGCCCCTTACAATAGGGAGTCAAAGGTTGATAATCCACATATAAGAATAAAAAGAAACTCCTTCCAAAAAGAAGGAGTTCGATTCATCATTTTAAAATTGCTTCATCGCAAGAACTTGGAGCGACAATTCATCGCTAGGTGGGTTATGAAGCCCTGCTCGAACATCTCGGTACAAACGTTCTAGCTGATTCTTTTTCATTAAGCTTCTCCCACCAACGATACGCATGGAAAGATCCACGGCTTCTATGGCTGCCTTTACCGCCTGAGTTTTTGCTGCGAACAGTTGCCCCTGCATGTTCATTCGTTCTTCTGGATAACGATCCCACTGATCTGCCACTGAATAGAGAAAATGACGAGCACTTAAGAGTGCCAGGGAAATGCGACCAAACTTATCTTGAATATGTGGAACATCTTTTAAAGGCATATCAAGACTGTTCGGTTGATACGAAGTGACAAACTTTACTGCTTCTTCTCGTGCAGATTCAGCGATACCTAAATACACTGCCGGTATATGCAGCAACCACCCTGGAGGAAGCGATGCTGTTTTACGTTCCTTGTCATAGATTTCAAGAAGAGAATCTGAGGATACAAAAACATCATTTAAGACTAGATCATCACTTCTCGTACCTCTCATGCCAAGAACATCCCACGTTTGTTCCAGCGACACGCCCTTTTGATTCATAGAAACCAAAAAGTCAGCTGGCACTCCATTTAGCGTGGACTTCACAATCACCTTATCAAGATGTGGGCTTAGTGTAGTGAACGTTTTTCGTCCAGTGAGTTGATAACCTCCGTCTACTTCTGTTGCCATTGTGGCAGGAAGCCCCCCTCTAGTTGGGTCCCCAGTTTCTTCTTCTGTTTGAGCTCTATTTATAAGCGCTCCGCCTAAAACGGCCCGACAAAGCTCTTCATACGTATCCTGACTCCACGGACGACGGTCATGAAGATCTTTTAGTATGCCAAAGTGCCATCCAATTGATAACGCGCCGGCACCTTCTCCTTTTCCTAACTCCTCTTGAATCAAGACAAGTTCATAAAGAGAGAGCCCTTTCCCACCAAATTCTTTAGGAATGGGCAGTGTAGTAAAACCTGAACTTTTCATACTTGCTATAATGGAATCAGGAATGCGAGCTTCCTCATCAATTCGTGTTGCGTTTTCTTTTAATTCAGCACGATGCTTACTAGCGAGTTCCAAGAGCACATTTTCTCGTTCATTCCGAACAAAATTCCCAAACATTGGGTACACCTTCTTTCAACCAGTTATCAATCGTTCTTTCTAGAAGACAGGTGAAGCAGTTCATCGATACGATTCTGATCAAATCCAATGATAACCTCACCATCAATGACGACGGTTGGCGTGGACATTGAGCCGTGGTCATTGATCAACTCATTACGCGCAGCTCGATCTTCTTTTATATTTAGCAACTCATACTTCACATCATGCATTTGAAAATAATTTTTCACAAATTCGCACGGTGGACATGCCGGTTGTGTATAAAGTTTTACATTTTTCATCTTACATCACGTCCTATCACTAATCTAAATCCGTTTAAAACATATCACCCCTTTCCTCATCTTTCAACTATTTTACTCTAGAGAAGTTTGTACTCATAAGGCTAAGGGAAAGGTTTCGCTGAAGGTGTTTTGAAACTTTTCACGAAATCTATTCGTATAGAATGTTAGGAAGCCATAACAAACGCATTCATTCTATTGAAGGAGTGACAAATATGAGTAATCAGCCTGAAAAAATAAACGCGCAACGTGAAAAAGCTGAGGAGATTATCCAAAGCTTTTATCATGAAGATGATACAGATAAGATCCTACAATCCTTGTCAGGTCTAGGTGAGGATGCCCAGCGTCATGCAGGAGAGTCATTGGAAGCGTTAAAACGGCCCGTTAAAGGAATGATTGATCAACCAAATAACGATTTACCAGATAATCTCCACAAACTTAGGGAGCATGTTTCAGAACTTGAGCCGTCTTATTTAAAGAAAAATAAATTCAATAAACTGCTCAATCGCGTCATGGGTCGTAATGAAGTTGAGCAGTATGCGAAGAAATACAAAACAGTAGAATCTCAGGTTGAAGTGATTGTTGAATCGCTTCTTACAGGTAGAGATAAACTACAAGAAGATAATGTAATGCTGAAAGAACTAAAAGATGTGGCAAGAGAACGAATTATTGGACTCGAAGACCAGATGGATCTTGGTCAGACCTTAATGACGATGCTTGAGGAAGAGGCAGCAAAGGATGAATGGAAAGACAACCCCCTCCCCATCCAAAAAGCTCAGCAAAAAGTCGTTAGCCGAGTGAAGAATATGTCACAAGCTGTTATGGTTTTACGCCAGTCAATGGCTTCCGTAGATTTAATTATGGAAAACAACGAAAAGCTAGAAGAAGCCATTTTTAATGCGGTAACCATGACCAAAAACATCATTACTGTTACAGCTTCTATTCAGCTTGCACTTGGCAACCAGCAGAAAGTAATTTCCGCTGTCCAAAATGTGAATGAAGCAACCGAATCAATGCTCCTTCGAAATGCTGAAATGTTAAAGCAAAATACGGAGGAAACGGTCAAAACGCTTGAAAAACCGGCCATTGCGATCGAATCTTTCCGTAAAGCCTATCAGGACGTATTCGAAGCGATTGAAATTACCGAGAAATCAAACGTCCGCATTATAGATAGTGGTAAGAAATTTATAGTAGAAATGGATCAGTTAAATAAAGAAATGAAAACCAAATTAGATCGTACTACGGCGAGGCAAAAACAGCTTTCTGATGCAGCCGATCGACTTTAATGACAGGAGGGAATCCCATGGGGCTTTTCGATTCTACTGAACCCCAATGGCTTGAAAAACTGTTACCGCCTCAATTTAAGACGGTGGAACCATCACTTCTTAACGATGCGAGTACCACGAGCTTTCTTTCTTATGCGGAACAGTTGTTAGATGAATTTATAGACAAACTCAATCCTACAGAGAATAAAACACAAAAATGGAAGCGCACGGAGCGAGGATTTACGGTTTACTTGAAAATCAGACGTAACCTGATTCTTTTTTCAGGATATGATAGTCAAAAAGACCGCTCGTCTACCCCAAAAAAGTTTTTTATTCAATGGGAGCGACAAATGGTCACCAAACGAGATTCAGGGAAATGTAAACAGGGAACCATTTTAATAAATGATCGAGGAAGAATTATTAAACGAAGCATTAAGCGATCTCCTTTTTTTAAAGGGATTTTTCAACGCATGAAGCTATTGGATCATGCTTTACTTGGTTCGAATTCATCACAGGGGCAAGAAACCATTGATCCAGTCTTAAAGGAACAGCTAAGTCAGTTAGAGAAGATCACTTCACACGCTTCCATTAATGGCGTGATTCATTCTAGAACGACAAGGCTCATACACCTGTTTCGTCAAATCTTACCTGAACTTGAGTCTCTTGACCTTGAGGAACGGCATGTTGTAAAGCGAATGCTTTCAACTGAGGTTCCGGATTTATTAACAGGTTATCTCTCACTCTCTGCACAAAATCAGGAATTGCGTCACCGTGATCTCTTTCAAGCTCTTTGCCAAATGGAGTTAGCCCTTCATCAGTATCTTGAAAAAATTGAAAACAATCGACTATCTAAAGTGGATCATCTCCTTAAAGTAAATAACATGCGCTATCATAAATAAAAGCTAGCTGTCCAAAGACAGCTAGCTTTTTCATTAAACCTCTTGTTCAATTTGCTCTTGCATTAATTTTTGTAGACGCTCATTCACTTCTTCTTGCGTTAAACCGTGTTCGGCTACATAACGGTTACGAGGTGATGTCCGGCACTCATGTGAACATCCTCGTAGGTATTTATGTTCGTTCTCCTCTGATGTAATAATTTGCTTATTACATTCAGGGCTTGCACAATTAACATACCGTTCACACGGCTCACCTGTAAAGTAATCTCTACCAACAACGACGTGATCTTTTTGGTTAATCGGAACAGTAAGCCGGCCGTCAAACACATAGCATTGGCCATCCCAAAGCTCGCCTTTTGTTTCCTCATCCTGACCATACGTCACAATACCACCATCTAACTGGTTCACATCTTCAAATCCTTGGTTAACCATCCAGCCAGTGAATTTTTCACAGCGAATTCCGCCAGTACAGTACGTAAGGATTTTCTTATCCTTTTTATCCGCCAGGTTTTCTTGAACCCACTCAGGTAAATCTCGGAAATTCTTAATATCTGGACGAATGGCGCCACGGAAGTGACCCACATCATACTCGTAATCATTACGCGTATCAAGAATAATGACATCTTCTTGTTGCATCGCTTCACGCCACTCAGCAGGTTTCAAGTGTTTTCCACCAACCTGGTTCGGATCGTGGTTTTCTTCAAGCCGAAGCGTAACAAGCTCTGGGCGTAAACGAACATGCATCTTTTTAAATGGGTGTTCTGGTGCTTCGTCAATTTTAAAGAACAGGTCAGCAAATCGCTCATCTGCATGCATCATATCCATATACTGTTGCGTTTCTTCAACTGTGCCGGAGAGGGTCCCGTTAATTCCCTCTTCTGCTATAAGAATTCTCCCTTTTAAGTTATGTTCTTTACAGAAAGCAAGATGTTCTTCGACATAGTCATCCGGCTGATCAATTTGTACATATTTATAAAACAATAATACACGATAGTCTTTATTCATGCTTCTATCTCCTTTATTTCACTGTTTCCATTTTGCCCGCTACTTTTCCGTTCCAAAACCTTATTATAATGATTTTTTCAAGAAATGCAAAGGGTGGACTTTCCCTCAGGAACAGAACGGACATGTTAGGTTAGTCTATCAAAACAAAAGCTCATAGACAGTGAAAAACCTCACACTTTTTTAATAGATGGTTCAATGTAAACGTCAACGTTTCCTTTAATCGCTCTTGTAATCATGCAACCTTCTTCTGCTTGATGCGCAATCGCATGAATACGTTCAGACATAGTCTCATCTGGATCGTTTGCCAGATAAATGACTGGATAATGATGAATGGATTCAACATGAAGTCTTCCCTTACTACTTACCGTTAATTTAGACGATATTTTAACATCTTCGAAAGGAATTTGATTTCGCTCCAAATACAAGCCTATTGTCATAAAATAACAGGCAGCTGAAGAACTTAAAAGCAGTTCATCGGGGTTTGTTCCCTTCTCGCTTCCTCCCATTGATGAGGGAATGGAAACGTCGGTTGTAAGGTGTTCTGTTTTGATTTTCCCTTCACCAGAAAGCCCGCCCTTCCAGCTTCCTTGTAACTCAAATACGTGATCCATTTTCACAACCTCCTATTAATTCGAGCAAAACTCCACTCAAGTGAGTGGAGTTTTGTGATTAGCAATATTGTTCAAAAGCTCCTGTCAAATTCGCTACGATGTCTTCCACTTCATGATCTTCAATTTCTTCTCTTGGAATAAAATGAAGAACCTGTCCATCTTTTAACAGAGCGATGGAAGGAGATGATGGTTCGTACCCTTCGAGATACTCGCGCATTTTCCCAGTTGCTTCACGATCCTGACCTGCAAAAACAGTCACAAGGTGCTCAGGTTTCTTATCGTACTCAATGGCTTCACGAGCCGCCGGACGAGCAAGACCAGCTGCACAACCACAAACGGAATTTATAAATACTAATGATGTCCCTTTTCTCTCTGAAATAAAGCTTGCAACTTCATCAGGTGTTGTAAGTTCTTCAAAACCAGCTGACGTTAATTCGTCGCGCATTGGCTGTGCCATCTGGCGCATGTATTCTTCGTATGGATTCATATCCGATACCTCCTGTAATTAATTCGATTTTCTTGCTTGCGTCATTTGATGCCAAACAGAACCCTTTGCTTCTTCTCCGCCTTTAATCCGTTCTAATGCCATGCCAGCCTGCATCTTTACTTCGAATTCAGGATCGTTCATCGCATGTTCAAGCGCAGGGATAGCTGTTTCGTCCCCAACTTCATATAAAAACATCGCTGCTCTCCAACGGACTAGCTTGTTTCGATCTTGTAGCGACTGGATCATTTCAGGAATGGCTTCTAAATAACCGAGATCAGACATACAATCTCCTGCTGTTCGCCGCACTGTGACTGACTTATCTTTCAGTGCCTTATAAAGAAGTGGAAGCACTTCTTTCGTCTCGATCATCCCAAGGTAAACAACAGCTAAGCGGCGAACAGAGGCTTTTTCATCCTGTAAAGCTTTTTCTAAAACAGGTAAATCCGAAAGCTCTGGATCCATACGATCAAGCGCAGCGTATCTTGCCTTCCAATCTGGATCATCCAGCATAGCAAGCGTAACCACTTTTTTCTCTTGCTTAGGTGAAGGTTCACTTTGATCAGAAAATGCCGCAGTCACAAGAGCTTCAAGGCGCTCGCTGCTATAAGTTGCTGCAATTTCTTCCGTTACCTCCTGGCCAATTTCTTCAGGTGAACCGTATCTTGGATTTTGTTCTTTCCACTGTCTTTCCATCACCATGTTTTCGGAAGCTGATGAGGCTTTCATCGCCGCCTCCATAAAGCGATCTGGTAATCCAAATCGATGCTCAGATTCCCCTTCTTCTAACTTGACTTGCATTGGAATTCCTCGAAACATTTGGACCGATACTTTGATTTCACCAAAATCTTCTACAGAAGTTTGCTTTGAAGAAGCAGATTCTTCCTGCACTTCTCCAAAAGCTTCTCTCGCCCCTGGGAGGATATCCTCCCATGCGTATTTGGCATTTCGTTCTAGTGCAATGAAATCCATTACGTGATAAAGGCCTTTCACGCCTGGAACGGCCATTAATTTTTGAATATAAACTGGAGCATTTGTAAGGTCAGTATCAAGCTTATACTGCCTTGTATCTCCAGATGGTAATTCTTCACTTAAATTAATTTTCATCGAATTTGGACTTGGAGTCGGTTCGATTGAAACAATCTTCACGCAATCGCCCCCTTCTAATCGTGATTTTATCATATGTGTCTGTCCTGTACCATTACATTGAATTAAGGATCTAACTTCACTACTGTAGCGTTTTCTTTATACTCATTATAAAAAGAAAGTACCTCTTCCACGTATTCATCACTTTGATTATAAGCAAACAGCGCACTTTCAATTCTTCCCTCACTCGCACCATTCGCAGAAAGGTAACTCGCAGCTGTAAAAGTAGCGTCTTTAAGATTGTATGGATCTGCTTTTCCATCTCCGTTTCCATCTTTTCCATATCCACCGTATTTTTGAATAAGATCTAAGTCTGTAATATCAACCAGGTCGTCTTTATTAAGCTCGCCTAACTCACTGCCTCCGTAGCTCCAACCAATCCAGGTAAGAGGCATGAATTGGAAATGTCCAATCGCCCCTTTCGGACTTTCTAAAGTGGACATTGTAGAGAATTTTGTTTCAACACGATGAACAGCTGCAAGAAGCTCCCATTGAACATCGTATTCTTTTCCAGCTTCACGATACAAATCAATATATTCCTCTGGCACCTCAGATTTTTTTAAAGGCTGAGAGAAAGGATCCGGCGATCTTTGGAGCATCAGCCCAATCACAATGCTAATGATCATTGTTCCGATAATCAAACTTCCCGTTCGTTTCACAAAAGTTCTTCCTTCCTAACGTCTTTCATCGGGATTTGTAAATTCTTCACTAGGGAGATGAATCCACTTACTAAGATACCCGTGATCATAAAGCGCTTTGATTAAAATAAGTAAAATTGGAGAAATAATGACCCCCGCAATTCCAAATAGTGAGAGTGAAATGATCATAAAAGAAAGAATCGTAAATGCCGATACCCCAAGCGAATCACCTGTAATTTTAGGCTCCATAATCTGTCGCACAAGCATGACAACACCAAGCAGGATTAAAAGAGATACTGCAAGTGACGTGTGACCTACTGCAAAAAGATAAATGGCCCACGGTAAGAAAATAGCTGAGACCCCGAGAAGTGGCAATAGATCAAAAAACGCAGATAGTAAAGCAAGAGTAAATGCATTATCAACTCGTAAGATCCACAGCCCACAGAGCACGAGCACAAACGTAATTGTAATCAGTTTAAGCTGCGCTTTAACATACGCCCCAATCCCACTTAAAACATTTTCTTTTAGGAAAAAGTACGCGGTCTTAAAGGTATTCGGTGTGCGTTTCTTTGCAATACGTTTCCACATCTCAATTTCGATACTTAAGAAATAAGCGAGGACAATTCCTACAATAAAATTTATAACAAGTGTTGGAATTGATGTTACAAAAGCAAAGACACTATTTAAGAAAGCGGTCAACATAAACGATGCTTTTTCAACAAGCGTTAATGAAAAATCCTGCGCCTTTTCAAGAACATCTGGTGGAAGTGCATTCATTTGAAGCTGTCCCCATTCGATATAACTCATGATTTGATCTTGAAACTTCGCAACATACCCTGGAATTAAACTAATTAAATTTTGTAATTGAAGGACAAAAATAGCTCCAGCCAAAAAAACAACACTTAAAATAATGAGAACAAAAAGAAGTGTAGAAATCGTCGTGGCGGCTGTTTTACCAATTCCTTTTCGATTCAAAAAGCGTGCAAAAGGCTCAATAATAAGGAAAATGACATACCCAACAATAATCGGTGCTGCAATGTCAAATAAAAAACTAGATACAAGCATAATTAAAAATACAGTTAACACAATAAGTCCAATATCAAAAGCCGTACGTGCATAGCGTCGATAAAACGTTAACATCCTGTCACCTCAATTTAGTAATCTGTCGTAAGTATATCGGTTTTCTGTAGAAATTCCCATAAGAAAAAGAAGGGAGCTCCCTTCTTTTCTTAGATTTATGAAAGGTTGTTCGACTTTTTTGCTTTCATTCCTATAATCAGAATGCGAGCTACTAGTTCTCTTAAATTCGAAGAGATGCAACAGGGTCTTTTGATGGTTTTCCAAAATAATAGCCTTGACCAAGCGAGATCCCGATGTCACGACATAAATCCACTTCTTCTTTTCGTTCAATTCCCTCAGCAAGTAACGTAATGCCCTCCTCATTCGATAAAGACACCATCTCAACTAAACGATCCTGTTTCTCAGCATCCTGATCGCAGAAAGAAATTAAACTTCTATCCAGTTTTGCGTAATCTGGTTTCAATTCAAGTAACAATTCTCTTGTTGCAAATCCTGTTCCGACATCATCAAGAGCCATCTTCATGCCCTCACGTTGATAGGATGTAAAAATCTTTTTCAGATGAGCAATATCACTTATCTTCTCTGTTTCCACCACTTCAAATACGAGATCGTTAGGATCTATCTCGAATTCATTTACAGCTTGAAATGTTGTTTGAAGGCAGTGGGCAGGGTCATAAATGGAAGAAGGCAAGAAGTTGATAAACCGTTTCACCCCTCTTCCTAGATGAAAAGCGCTTGCTTTAAGTGATGCGATTCTTGCAGCACTATCGAGAAATGACTGAAGACCCGATTGCCTTGCCATTTCGAATAATTCATTAGGATAAAAGAGAAAATCTTCACTTGTAGGACGCATTAAAAACTCATAACCAGTAATATTTTGGTCAGCGAGTGTGATAATTGGCTGCATATGGCTTGTAAAAAGAGAATGCTTCATGATTTCTATGTAATTGGGATGCTGCACCCTTGAATAAAACTGAGGAAATGAAAGAGGCTGCGTTTTTTCTCTCTCATCTTTAGAAAAGGTTGCGCAATAAAACATTTCAGTTGCAGCCCTATTAAAATTAGATTCAATGCGTTCGCACACTTCTTCTAGTGATTCAAGATCTTGAAAAGGAATAACTAGCGGATTTTCGAGCTTCTTGCGGCCCATAAGTTGATGCAAACTTTGATTCAACTGAGGAACGGCAGTGAAAATTTCTATAAACCCAGAAGGATGAATGTCTGGTATGGTTTGGCATTTCGTACATGATATCATCAATCGACTTCTCCCATCTTGTAAGTATAATGTTCGTCACAAAAAAGCAGAGAGTTTCCCCTCTGCTTTTTATCGGTAACCTGTTTGTTTATTTTAATAGTTTTTGATATAAATTTAAGTATTTCACAGAGGAAGCTTCCCAAGAATAGTTCAACTGCATGGCTCTTTTGACTAATTTTTTCCACGTGATTTCATCATGGTGATAAAGATCAAGGGCAAGACGAATTGTATCTAACATTTCATGCGCATTGTAGTTGGCAAAACTAAATCCATGACCTTCACCTGTATACTTGTTAAAGGGTTGTACAGTGTCCTTTAGTCCACCTGTTTCGCGGACAATTGGAAGGCTACCGTAGCGTAGCGCAATTAGCTGACTAATTCCACATGGTTCAAATTGTGAAGGCATTAAAAACAAATCAGATGATGCATAAAGCTGTCGAGCAAAGCCATCATCAAAATAAATATTAGCTGAGAATCGGCCAGGATAGCGTGCTTGCGCTTCACGAAGCATATGTTCATAATGTTCATCCCCTGTTCCTAGGACAACGACCTGAACGTTTTGCTCCATGATTTCAGGTAATACTCTAAAGAAGAGGTCAATCCCCTTTTGTTCGACAAGTCGAGTAATAAGAGCCAAAACTGGAATTCCTTCTCCCACTTGTAGACCAAGCTTCTTTTGAAGATTGATTTTATTTTTTTCTTTTAAAAGATGCGTCGCGTGGTACGTGTATGCTAATGCGGCATCCGTGGCAGGATCATAAAGATCCGTATCAATGCCATTGATGATTCCTGTAAAATCGTTTTCTCTTTTTCTCATAACACCATCAAGATATTCTCCAAAGTAAGGCTGTTTAATTTCATCAGCGTATGATGGACTTACAGTCGTAACGTAATCTGCATAAACCAGTCCACCTTTCATGAAGCTTACATTTCCATGAAATTCTACCCCTTCATTGTTAAAATGAAGTTCACTTAAGTCAAGCAAATCATGAAGAATCGTCTTCGGAAAAACACCTTGATAGCGCAAGTTATGAATCGTATAAACGACCTTCATCCCTTCATAGGTTGGATGATTTCGATAATGCGCTTTTTTTAACACAGGAATCATTCCCGTTTGCCAATCATGGCAATGAAGAATATCCGGCTTTTCGTCCAAATAAGGAATCGCTTCTAACACAGCTTTACAAAAGAATGAAAAACGTTCACCGTCATCAAAGTAACCATAACTACCACTTCGCTTAAAGTAGTATTCATTATCTACGAAATAATAGGTAATGCCATCATACTTAAGCATTTCAATACCGCAATATTTATCACGCCAGCCAACAGAAACGGTAATGCTCTCCTTTAGTTCAAGCTGACTTTTAAATGTTTCGTTCATATCTTGATATTTAGGTAAGATAACCGATACATTCGCTCCTTGTTTTTGAAGTGCTTTTGGAAGAGCACCAATCACATCTCCTAGCCCACCTGTTTTAATAAATGGATGACCTTCTGATGCAGCAAATAATACGTTCATGTTATGTTTCCCCCTACTAGATGACAGTCGATTTTGCGATGACGCGCGGCTGGTCTTCAGATGTTACGCTTTCATTTGGTGAAACGGAGACATCTTTATCTAGAATCACATTTTCAATCACTGCACCTTCACCAATTTCACACTTCTGCATGATAATACTATTTCGAATGACCGCACCTTTGCCAACTCTAATTCCTCTAAACAGAATACTGTTTTCAACTGTTCCAGAGATGGTGCAGCCATTAGCGATTAAGGAGTTGGAAACGCTCGAGCTTTCCAAATATTTAGCTGGTGATTCGTGTTTTACTTTAGTGTAGATTGGACCTGTATTATAAAATAGCTCCTGCGTTACATTCGGATCAAGCATTTCCATACTGTAACGATAGTAGCTCTCGATGCTATCAATAAACGTGACATATCCACCAAAATGATGGGCATGAACATGGTAACGGTCTAAATTAGCCGCAATCGCTTCATTAATAGATTCATGCTTACCATTCTCAATACTTTCTTCCACGAGTGAGATAAGAAGGGAAGATTTCATCAAGAATGTGTTCAAAAACACGTTATCTCCTGGTAATGGTTCAACCCCCAAGTTCAAACGATCCACACGTTCATCGTCATTTGTATAAAGGACATTATAATGACTACCACTTGTATAAGGATCGTCGCAGGGTTTGTAAACGACCGTTATGTCAGCATTCTCAGCTTCATGTTCTTCAATAATTTGATCGAAGTCCACATTCCAAACAAGCTGACCGTTGGTGACGACAACATAGTGAGAAAGACTTCTTTTGAAAAAGGAAAGGTTTTCATAAAAAGATTGAATATCACCAGTACTTCTCCGCTCTTCATCTGCAGGAGGTTGGAAAAAAAGACCTCCCTGGTGGCGATCTAAATCCCACTCTCTACCCGATCCTAAATGGTCAAATAAAGAACGGTATTTCTCCCGAGTGAAGACGGCGACTGTGTTAACGCCTGCGTTAGTTAAGTTTGATAATGAGAAATCGATCAATCGATACCGACCTGCAAATGGAACGGAGGCAAAACTCCGATGATTGGTTAGCTCACTAAGTGTGTTCTTTTCATCTACGAGGTTAATAACTCCTACTACTTTTTTCATCGTTTCATCTCCCTGCTCTATTTTGGTACCGAGACAATCTCGCCGTCAGCAATTAAAGAAATTGAACCATCACTTGAACCAAGTGTCATACCATCTTCTACAACAGTGCCACTTTCAACGATTGCGTTTTCAATTGTTACATTGGCACCAATTTTTACATTTGGCATAATGATTGAATTCCGAATCGTACTTCCAAGTCCAACGTGCACACCATAGAAAAGTACCGATCGATAGACATCTCCATACACAACGCAACCTTCGTTTACGAGCGAGCGAGTTACTTTCGCCTGAGGAGCGATATACTGTGGTGGTTGATTCGGGTTTACCGAATAAATTTTCCAGGCCGGGTCATTCAAAATTAACGCTGGGTCATCATCAAGGAGATCCATATTCGCTTCCCACAAACTTTGTAACGTTCCGACATCTTTCCAATATCCATTGAATGAATAAGCAAACACGTTCTTTTCATCTTCAATCATTGCTGGAATAATGTCTTTCCCAAAATCATTGGATGAGTCAGGATTCTGCTCATCTTCTGTTAAATATTTCTCCAAAGCTTTCCAGTTAAAAATATAAATACCCATTGATGCTAAATTCGTTTTTGGTTCTGCTGGTTTCTCTTGAAATTCAACAATGCGATCTTCATCATCCGTATTCATAATACCGAAGCGACTCGCTTCATTCCACGGCACTTCAAGAACGCCAATCGTCGCGTCTGCATCATGCTGTTCGTGGTAATCAAGCATTTCAGAATAATCCATTTTATAAATGTGGTCTCCTGATATAACGAGCACGTACTCAGGGTCATATTGCCTGATATAGTACATGTTTTGATAAATTGCATTCGCTGTGCCGCGATACCACTCGCCACCTTTTTGACCCATATAAGGTGGAAGGACAGAAACTCCTCCATTTTTACGGTCTAAATCCCAAGAACTGCCGATTCCAATGTACGAATTGAGTATGTACGGCTGATATTGCGTAAGCACGCCAACCGTATCAATTCCTGAATTACTGCAGTTACTAAGAGTAAAATCAATAATACGATATTTTCCACCGAACGGAACGGCAGGCTTCGCAAGACGAGTTGTTAACTTTCCAAGCCTTGTCCCCTGACCTCCTGCAAGTAGCATGGCGACACAACGTTTTCTAGACATAGCGACTTCTCCTTTCAAGGTTGCTCTTATTTTTTTTGCCGAGAATCACAATTCCAAGCGGTGGTACTTTAAGCATCAGGCTATAGGACTGATTATGATAAGGGGTTTTTTCGCTTAGCAATTCTTCTGCATTTAGTTGACCTGATCCACCGTACTTTTCTTGATCGCTATTAAACATTTCAATATATGTTCCTGAAGAAGGAACCCCAATTCGATAATCATAGTAAACGTTAGGAGAAAAATTGATAATCGCGATATCGCAATCACCTTTCGCTTTCCCTTTTCTCATAAATGTTAGAACAGACTGACTGTTATCATTTGCATCAATCCATTCAAACCCCTGGGCCTCGTGATCAATGCGCCACATCGCTCTTGACTCTAAATAAAAATGATTTAAGTCTTTTACGTAAGCATTCATTTTGTTATGCATGTCATAGTCTAGAAGCATCCAGTCTAATTCGGATAAGTCTTTCCATTCATCAAATTGACCAAATTCTCCTCCCATAAACAGTAGCTTCTTTCCGGGGTGAGCCATCATATACCCATAAAGCGCGCGAAGATTGGCAAATTTCTGCCAATAGTCTCCTGGCATTTTATTCAATAATGACTTTTTACCGTGTACCACTTCGTCGTGTGATAATGGCAGAAGATAGTTTTCGGAAAAAGCATAGAAGAAAGAGAATGTCAGTAGATTATGATGGTGTTTGCGATCGTCCATATGAAGTTCCATATACTTTAGAACATCGTTCATCCATCCCATGTTCCATTTATAATTAAAACCGAGTCCACCCTCATGAATTGGCGCACTCACAAGCGGGTAATCTGTCGACTCTTCTGCCATCATCAGCACGTTAGGAAATTGCTCAAAGATGGTACGATTTAATTTCTGAATAAACTCTTTCGCTGCAGCGTTTTCACCTTCCACTCCACCGCTTTCATCGTCATGGTGATAGAGAAGCATCTGTGACACCGCATCGATCCTTAATCCATCAATGTGATAAAAGTCAAACCAGAAAACCGCATTTGAGATTAGAAAACTGACCACTTCAGGCTTACTATAATCAAAATTATACGTTCCCCAATTATGGCGTTCAGCTCGAGCGGGATCAGAGGGTTCAAAGACTGGCCCACCATCAAACTGCCCGAGTCCATGGGCATCCTTGCAAAAATGAGCAGGAACCCAATCAAGGATTACGCCGATGTCTTCCAAATGACATTGATCAATAAATGCTTTCAAATCATTAGGCTCACCGAATCGGCTTGTGACAGAAAAATAGCCTGTAATTTGATAGCCCCATGATCGGTCAAAAGGATGTTCCATCACGGGCATCAGCTCGATATGAGTATAACCATGTTCTTTCACATAAGGAATGAGCTCCTTCGTGAGATCCTTATAGGTGTAATAAGAACCATCTTCTTTTCTGCGCCACGATCCTGGATGGACTTCATAAATTGATAGAGGTCCATTATAAGGGGCGGTTTTCTTTCGCTTTGTCATCCACTTCGTATCCTGCCAGTCAAACTCATCTACTTTTTTGACGATCGATGCAGTCTTCGGTTTTAATTCCGAATAAAAAGCATACGGATCCGACTTCATCAGCATCTCGCCTGCACGTGTTTCGACAGCATATTTGTAGAGTTCATTTTCTGATAAATGTTCTACAAATAACGACCAAAGCCCTGACTCTTCCACTTTTTCCATCGGATGCGCAGTGGGATCCCATTGGTTAAAATTCCCTGTTACGGCTACGGCTGCAGCATGAGGAGCCCAGACTGTAAACCTGACTCCAAACCGTCCATGTTCCTCCCTTAAATGGGCACCCATTGAACGATAAGCCTGAAATAAATTTCCCTGATGAAATAGATACCGATCAAACTCTGTCGGTATAGATACAGTCATTGTGACACCTCGCTCTCATTGATAAATAGAGGGATTCCACCATAGTTATCCTCTACATCCTAAAGATTCGACACGTCCCATTAGGTTTCCTTTTAAAAATTTTTTTGTCGAAAAATACATGAGTTTTTCGACAAATAAGGGAATATTTTTTCATTTTTCCACTAAAAAAAGGCTACGCAGGAACAGCGCAACCTTCTCATCATTGTTTATGAAACATTCTCTTGCATTTCCGCCATACGCACTTGTAGCTGATAAGCCATTGAAATAGACCATGCTAACGGAGTATTTTTATTCGGGATATTCGTACCACCAATATAGAGTTCAGGTATTTTTCCATTTTCTGGTGTGATGCTCATTGTTTTGGACCAATACTCACTCATTTTATCAAGTTCTCCTAGTTGCTCATAACATAAGCCAAGCCATGGAAATCCAAAACACCATTCTGCTTCGCTACCTTCATTGTAATAAATATCATTCTCGTACCTAATGATGCCACGTTCTCTTTCTAGGCGATCCGTTACGCGGTCCACAATTTGTATCGCCTGCTCTCTCGAAACAACATTTAAAGGATAAATTAATGATAAAAGTGCTAAGTCAGCTTCTTTCGTTTCACTCTCACAAGGTACAAGGTCATCTAAAGTCTTTTCACCTTTTTCAATCATATAAGACGGTACGTTCACCAAAGTTTTAACTGCCTTTAAGCCAGCGACACATGCTCCGACACTTGATGCATGTATTTCCACATTTTCTTCCCACATCCCATTATCAGGGCTCTTCCAATATTCGAGGCATTCCAGGTAATCGACAAGCTTTTGAACAATGCGATGATCTACTTTGTCTCTTAGCATTGGTTTACCATTTTGTATCCCCTGACCGATTCCGAATAACAGTATACCTATTGCATCATTTTGCGCATGACCCCATTCAACCGGGATTTCTTCTAAGTCTTTCGAATAACGGGCGTGAATGTATTCATGTAGATAATGTGGCTTCTGTTCCGTATGAATATCAAGCTTCCACTCATATTTTCTAAGTAACGTGAGCAAAGCATGGTACGCTTTTTCATATCGTGAACACTTTGAATTTAAATATGGCATAACCGCATAGCATACATCTCTGATCCAAACGTAGTCATAATCATCAGATGTACTTGCAACATAAGCTCCGTTAGGTAGTCGCATGCTTTCAAGTACACTGTGCAGCTGCTGTTGATTCATATTTCTCACCTGCTCCTTATTTTTTACTACAATTATACCCTTTTCGACAATTTTAAACCTTTTCACCAATTAAAAAACTGACCTCAATCTGTACGAGGTCAGTCTAAAGTCTGATTTATAGCCGCTATCTCACCAATTTCAGGTTCCATGCGATAAACGTAATCAATGTAGGAAAGAAGCGTATCTCGTGCTTCTTTTACCTTCATAAATTCAGTTTCGCGTATAAAGGCATGCACGAATTGTTCAATTCGCTTCGAAAGAATGTCATCTTCTGTTTTCATCATTAAAATGCTGAGATCAATACATGCACAATGATGCGTGTAATAAAGAGCTTTGTCATAGTCGGTTATATCCAATGACTTGCCCCCTTTCTAGGAGCTTACCTATAGTATTTGCCCGTAAGCCCCGGTTACACGAAGAAAAAGATGTCATATTAGGATTTCAAAAAGGTGACTCCGTCTTGTTGTTCCACTTTCTTTTCTTTTATCAGTTTTCCCATCGCTCGCTTGAAAGCAGCTTTACTGATGTTAAATTCCTTTTTAATCGCTTCTGGATCACTTTTATCTGTGAAAGGCATTTGATTATCATGCTGTTGCATATAAGCAACGAGACGATCCGAATCCTCAAGTCTTGCTTCCTTTACAAGTGGCCTTGTTGACACATTGACACGACCATCTTCTCTTACAAATGTAATTCTCATTGTCAAACGTTGGCCGAGCCTTACTTGATCTTTCATTTCATCTTTATGAAGATAAGCAAGATATCCTTCGTTTGTCAGAATGGAGACACCATCGTCAAGAAAACGGAACACAAGGCCTTCTACTTCTGCATTTTTGCTATCGACAGGCGCTGCCACCGAAAGTTCCTGGATTTCTTCAAATTTGCTTAAATCAGCAAACAAGCGCTTTTTTTTATCAAGCTTTAACCCACAATAGAGCTCATCACCAATCGCTGGCCACGTTGCCCAGTCATAAGGAAGGTCATCTTTTGATAAGAGCATGTCCTTTTGAATACCAATGTCTACAAATACGCCAAGACTTCGCTTGACTTCTACAACTTTTAAAATTGAAAAAGAATCCATTGTAACGAGTGGAACAGTTTCAGTTGCAGAAAGTCTGCCCTGATGATCATGATACAAAAAAACCTCTACTTCATCATCTTCTTCGTAATGATTCTTAGCTTCCTTTTTATGAAGCATCACATCTTCATAACCATTTGTTAAAAAATAACCGTATTCTTGAATACGTGCGACCCGTAATGTTGTCATTTCTCCTGCATGTAATTCACTTGCCAACGTGCTTCACGCCTTTCTTGTTTCTCGTCTTAGTATATCACTTCCACTAAAGGTATTTTCCCTTCTTTCTCATAAAAGTATCTTTCCTGTCAATACTAATGGTGAATCCAGTCAAAAGGGGAGGCTCTTTATGTCCACTTACCGTAAAGTCGAAGAAATGTTAAAAAACGCTCATGAGCTAACTGAATATGCTGATGAACAGCTTCAACTAGCAACCCAACAGCAATCTGCATTGACCGATAAAGGATATACGGAAACACAACAATTGCTTGAGCGTATGTCGGTAGAGCTCGGTAAAATGATTCACAGTGCAAATCCTGAACAGCGTGACGCCCTTAACAGAGCGCAACAACAAATTCAGGATCGTCAGAATAATTTCATCCTTGGATTTGAAACGTGAGATCTGCTAACAGCAGGTCTCTTATTTTTGAAGTCGATTAAGAAAAAAACCCAAATTCACTGGCTAACGTCTGAGAGTGTTTCCTTCTAGCTTTTCTCGCTTTCATTCGTTCAAATCCACCATCATTTACAAATTTTTCTTCTTCCGTTTCAGGCATCGCTTCTGGTACCCTGGTTGGAATGCTATCTTCATCAAGGGCTACGAACGTCAAAAAGGACGTCGCACATACTTTCTTTTTCCCTGATATCACATTCTCTGCAAAAATCTTTACAAACACTTCCATCGATGTGTTATGCGTCCAACTAACGTAAGCTTCTAAACTTACGACTTCTCCTTCACGAATCGGACTAAGAAAATCGATGGAGTCGGCTGATGCCGTGACAACTGCAGATCTTGCATGTTTCGACGCTGCAATCGCTGCAATATCATCAATGTAAGACATAAGCTTCCCACCAAAGAGCGTGCCATGTGTGTTCGTGTCTGAAGGTAATACAAAACTTGATTTCGTTGTTCTTGAATCACGTATTAATTTCTTTGTTAAAACCGTATTCGTCATTTTTTATCCACACTTTCTAGAAAAGCCCAATTGCTGTTCCATCTTCTGAAACATCCATATTAAGAGCCGCAGGTTTTTTAGGTAATCCAGGCATTGTCATCACGTTACCGGTTAATGCTACGATAAATCCAGCTCCAATGGAAGGACGGAATTCACGTATTGTAATTCTAAATCCAGAAGGTCGTCCTAGCAGAGAGGGATCATCTGAAAGAGAGTACTGGGTTTTCGCCATACATACTGGCAGTTGATCCCACCCATTTTCTTCGAATTCTCGCATCTGCTTCTTTGCTTTAGAAGACAAATCGACGCCCTCTGCTCCGTAGATTTCCGTTGCAATTTTTTCTACTTTTTCTTGAAGAGTAAGATTTAGATCGTAAAGAGGTTTAAAATGGTTCTCGTTTTGCTCGATTTCTTTTAATAACGTTTTAGCTAGTTCAACGCCACCTTCGCCACCATTTGCCCACACATCGGTTAACGCTACTGGTATCTCATTTTCCTTACACCATTGTTGCAATGCTTTTACTTCAAGATCAGTATCGGTAACAAAACGGTTAATGGCCACTACAAATGGAACACCAAACTTTTTAATGGAAGCGACATGGTGTTCAAGATTAGCTAGTCCCTTATGTAAAGCACCAACATCCTCTTTTTTAAGCTCGTCCTTTGGTACACCACCGTGCATTTTAAGGGCGCGAATCGTCGCAACGATAACAGTTGCTGCGGGCTCAATCTCACCTGCCCTTGTTTTGATATCAAAAAACTTCTCAGCTCCAAGATCTGCTCCAAAGCCTGCTTCAGTAATCACATAATCAGAAAGCTTTTGAGCCATTTTCGTAGCAGCGACACTATTGCATCCGTGAGCAATGTTTGCAAATGGACCGCCGTGAATAAGTGCTGGGGTATTTTCTAACGTTTGAACGAGGTTTGGATTCATCGCATCTTTCAATAAAAGAGTAATTGCTCCTTCTACACCTAAATCTCCAGCCGTGATTGGCTCTTTGTTCATGTTATATCCTACGACAATCGAAGCAATACGTTTCTTAAGATCAGTTAAGTCTGAAGCGAGGCAAAGAATCGCCATGATTTCTGACGCAACTGTAATATCGAAACCATCTTCACGAGGGACACCCTGCGTGCTGCCACCTAATCCAACAATGACATTTCGTAGGGCACGGTCATTTAAATCCACGACTCGTTTCCACGTTACACGTCTCGTGTCAAAGCCGAGTTCATTACCTTGATGAATGTGGTTATCGATTAGGGCCGATAGGGCGTTGTGAGCAGAAGTGATCGCATGGATATCCCCTGTAAAATGAAGATTAATATCTTCCATAGGCATGACTTGAGCGTATCCTCCCCCAGCGGCACCCCCTTTGATACCCATGCTTGGCCCTAATGAAGGTTCTCTCATCGCAACGATGGCTTTTTCGCCAATTCGATTTAATGCCTGGGCAAGCCCTACTGTTACTGTACTTTTCCCTTCTCCTGCAGGTGTAGGATTGATTGCAGTAACAAGAACAACTTTTCCAGAAGGAAAATCATCCAAACGTTTCATCGCATTCAAAGAAATTTTTGCTTTGTAGTGACCATAAGGTTCCCATTCGTCTTCATGTAATCCTAATTGACCAGCGATGGTTTTAATTCGCTTCATCTGAGATTCTTGCGCAATTTCAATGTCACTTTTATACTTCATTTCCGGCTTCATAAGACCCCTCCATGCGTTAAATTACTTAACTCCATTATCCATCTTACCCAACTTTATTCTTCACGTTAAGGATTATGTGCTAATCTGTCAGGAGTGTTGACATTTTTATAGTGAGACGTTATAGTTAAATTAACCATTTATCACATAGGATATTTGATTGAGACTTTGAATTCGATTTTTTGTGCACTTCTCGTACACGTCGAATATCTCTTATTCAACATCCGGTGAATGGTTGAAATTTAAAGTGCACAAGGATTGTGCTAAGCTTTTAGGAGGAACAAACATGCAAAACGGTAAAGTAAAATGGTTTAATGCAGAAAAAGGATTCGGTTTCATCGAAATCGAAGGAGCTGACGATGTTTTCGTACACTTCTCAGCAATCAATGACGAAGGTTTCAAAACACTTGAAGAAGGCCAAGAAGTTTCTTTCGAAATCGTTGAAGGAAACCGCGGACCTCAAGCTGCTAACGTAAACAAACTTTAATTATAAAACCACAAGGAACTGATGCTTGCATCAGTTCCTTTTTTTTGTATCTTTTTCGATTAATCCCCATCCCCCGTGGTCATACTATGATTGTGAAAGGGTGGGATCATATGTCAGAGCCATATTCTGATTTGCAGCAAATTGAAATGTCCATTAAATCAGCTCAGCATCTCGTAGGGCAAGCTACAAAAAGCATGAATGGGAACCAATTGAAAGCTGCACAAGATGCTATTAACCAGGCAAAAGAACAGTTTCAACAAGCACTGTCACATAAGTCAGGGACTAATGCGCAGTTTTACGAATTTTCAAGTGAATTAATTGAAAAATGCGAAACGCAATTAAGAGAAGCAAACGAATAAGAGAAGCAGCCCTTCGCTGCTTCTCTTATTCGTTATCCAGCTCAATCGAACTACTAATTTCAGTTCCATTTAACGCTTGCTTGGCTAACCGGTGAGACTCTTTATTCTCATCCCGTGAGATATGCTTGTACACCGGTTGAAGTCGTAATTGACGGAGTGTATCTTCAATTCGGTCCATCCACCTCGTAAACAGTGGTTCATAAACAGCCCACTCACCTGCAAGCTGATTAATAACGACTTGAGAATCACCCTTGATCATGATTTCTGTGTCTTCTACATCAATGGTTTTAATTTCTTGAAGACCTAACCAAAGAGCGGCATACTCTGCTTCATTATTGTTTTCAAGATAATCAAGCGCTTTATTTATCCGTATTCGCTTTCGCTGTCTTCCCTCGTGATAATAAATTACCGCTCCACATCCAGCTTTCTTCGTTTGCTTATCAAAGCTACCATCAAAAATGATCTCAATCGAAGCTGGGCGTTCCTGCTTTTTGGTCATATAGGTTTCCAATTCTTTCACTGACCATTTTGTTCCTCGATTATCTAAAAAGTAAAGGTCGATGGATCGACCCGTCTTTGTAATATCTCGTGCCATAAGCATGGCTTCATTAAACGGCATTTCATCAGAGGTCATCCAGGAGGAAATGCCTCTAGGTGTCTTGTATTTCCACTTTACAATCACATCCATTGGTGGGTCCTCCTTATGTCAAATGTTTGCCCAATTGCTTTAATTCTTCTCCAACCGTGCACTCCGTAATACAAAACCGCTGGGCATGACACTTCCCATAATCATGCTGATTCACTCTCTTTAATAAACAATCCTGACAATATGTATCAAGGATTAATCCAACTTCCATCATCACTTCTTTTTTCTTCATCATCTTCACTCCTACACACGTCCCTTCTATACAGCTTTCTCCTTTTATCTTAAATGTATGTCTTCTCTCTACGAACATGATTATGATAAAATACAACAAGACTAGTCCACAGAGAGGAGCACCAAATGATTGAAGTCTATGTAGACGGAGCAAGTGCAGGCAATCCGGGTCCCTCTGGAGCCGGTGTCTTTATTAAAGCTGAAGGTAGCGTTATTCGATCTTCTCTTCCACTTGGCACGCTTACAAACCATGAAGCAGAATTTGAAGCATTAATTCACGCTCTCTCGATTTGCACAGAGAATCAGTACCGTACCCTATCTATCCGAACAGATTCCCAGCTCGTGAGCAGCGCTGTAGATGGAAGATACGTAAAAAATAAAGACTTTCAACCTTATTTAACTCGCTGTCTTGAATTAGTCGATCAGTTTGATCTTTGTTTTATCAAATGGATTCCTAGTTCAAAAAATAAAATGGCAGACGAACTCGCGCGAAAAGCCATTCAGCAAAATGAACAGCAACAGTAATCATAACCCTATGAAAATTGAGCGCCTTCCATGCAAAGGCGCTGTTTTTATCTCGTTTCATTACATCCGAACGCGTAACCCTAACCTATCGAACTCGGACTTCATCTGGGTATAATCGAGTGCTAATTTGCACTCGTTAAACGTATAACGATCAAGCTCAGGAATGGCGCACTCGATTGTAACAAGCTCTAGACTTAATTTAGCGAGCTCCTCTCCTTCAATCAACTTTTTTCGATACCGGTTAAATTTGCTATCTAGCTCATCGATGTTCTCATACACACCCTGAATCGATCCGTATTGTTGGATGAGAGGTAACGCAGCCTTGTCTCCAACTCCCGCCACTCCAGGAATATTATCGCTTTTATCTCCTAAAAGAGCCTTCACATCTACCCACTGATCAGGAGTAATTCTATACTCTGTTTTAAAATGCTCTTCAGAATATACCCGATCGCCTTCTTTTCGAATCGCGATGATTTGTGACACATTTGGATTTAATAGTTGAAGCAAGTCCCTATCGTTACTGTATATGTAACAATCTCCGTGGCCTTCTTTCGTCCACTTGTCAGATAGCGTACCGATTACATCATCCGCTTCAAATCCTTCTACACTCATTTGTGGTATTCCTGTTGCACGGAACAAATTCACTGCTGTTTCATACTGCTGAATTAAAGGTGCAGGGAGATCTTCTCTTGTCCCCTTGTAGTCTTCAAATAGCGCTTTACGCTTCACTTCATTTCGCTTAACGTCCCAGGTTACGACTAAATGTGTTGGCTCATACTCATTTATAAGTAACATCATTTTTTGCAATTTTACTCTTAGAGCGTTCGTATAGAGACCCTCAGGTGTTTTTGAAAGCTGTTCTTCTGATTTCCCATATGCAGTTGCAAAGTAGCCCCTACTCAATAAATTAAACCCATCAATTAAGATCAATCGTCCCATGATTCTTATCATCCTTTCACTCACTGAACCTATTTTCTTTTGTAATGGTACCATAGATTGTGAAAGTTCGTTGTTTCCTCAAAAGAAAAAGCCTTCAAAATGAATTGAAGGCTTTTTCTTTAATCTTGCGGGTTTTTCAATTTTTCAGCTTCCATCTCTGCATAAGATGGCATTTGTTTCGCTTTGTGCTGCTTGGCGTTATTATTACGTTGTGCATTGGGATTCCCTTTTTTCTGTCTGCCCATCTTGACACTCCTTTAGAAAGTAATTCTTCTCTAGTTTGTGTCAGTTAGGTCTCATTCTATTCAGTCGAAATGAAGCTCCTGTTTGTAAGAACGGAGAAACGCAACATACTGTCTTGACGCTTCTTCAAATGCTTTTTCGTCTCGTCGGTCTAGAGCTTGATCAATGGTTTGCTGATAACGTTCTTCCTGGAAAGTAAACACGGCTTCATCAAGGATTAATTGGGCGTACAATTCCAACTCAAACGTTTCCTGTTCTTGTTTCTTTTTCATAGCACGTTGTTTCATATTGTCTTTATACGACTTATGATGATTGTTCATGCTAGCTCTCCCCCCTCTGAAGCTCTTTTTTCTATTATACGAGGGAATCGTCAAAATATCAATATTTTTCAGAATATTCCGATATAACTTTTTTTACGTATTTTTCTTTCCTTTGTAAACTGTCTTTTTTCATAGTTAAAGCGGGTAGCGGTTAATGTCAAAATAGTTTTTCTTGAGGAGTCTCTCCTGGCTCATTAATTTCTGATAGGAAAAAGAAGATGGTAATTTCCCCGTATCAATCAACATAAGCTGCTCCTCGACATCACCTACTAATTCATCCGTTTGATAACACATTCCGCAATCATTACACTGAATCGACGGCAAATCACTTATTTCTACAGCTCTTGTTCCGTCAGGAAGTTCCCAGTAGCCTATATCCAGCGTTTCAAATGCGCCTTCTTGCTCGCACCATTTACAGATCATACGCTTTCTTCTCCTTTCTCAGTGTACTTCTGCTGCTCCGCATTAAATTTCTTTTCTTTCATTAAATCTCGCTTATCTCGCTTATCTTTTAAGGAGCTGTGCGCTGCATCCTGTTCATATTTCGACCTTCGATCAAAACGCTGGATACCTTCAGGAACAAGATTGAACCGTTCATCCGTCATGAGTGAATGGATGCCAATTGCAGGTTTTTTCTCCAATTCATAGACTTGATTAAAATATTGATCAGCAGTTCCAGGAGTATAATTTTCAGGCTCTGGATAAGAAGTAATAACTCCCTCAAAGTTTCGTAAAATAACTTTATCTGCACTTTGGGAAATCATGTAATTAGGCTGAAGCGCAATTTTCCCACCGCCACCAGGTGCATCGACTACAAAGGTTGGCACAGCATAACCTGATGTATGACCTCTTAAGCCTTCAATAATTTCTAATCCTTTCGATACAGGTGCACGAAAATGGCCAATTCCTTCAGACAAGTCACATTGATAAATATAGTATGGGCGTACACGTATTTTGACTAGATCATGCATTAGCTTCTTCATAATTGAAACGCTATCATTTATACCTGCAAGAATGACCGCTTGATTGCCGACCGGAACGCCTGCGTCTGCGAGCATTTCACATGCTTTCTTGGACTCATCTGTAATTTCAATACTTGTATTAAAGTGAGTATTTAACCAAATAGGATGATATTTTTTAAGAATGTTACATAAGTTTTCTGTAATTCGCTGTGGAAACACAACTGGCGCTCTCGTTCCAATTCGAATGATTTCTACATGTGGAATCGCTCGTAAATTTTTCAAAACGTACTCAAGAATTTTATCATTAATTAATAGTCCATCACCGCCAGATATGAGCACATCTCTCACTTCTGGTGTGTTTGAAATATACTGAATCGCTTCGTCCAGCTGTTTCTTAGGGACACCCATACCAATCTGTCCAGAGAAGCGTCTTCTCGTACAGTAACGGCAGTACATGGAACATTGGTTTGTGACTAAAAAAAGGACGCGATCAGGATAACGATGTGTTAATCCTGGTACAGGCGAGTCTTCATCTTCATGAAGAGGGTCTTCAAGGTCATACCTCGTTTTGTGCATTTCTTGAGAGATAGGCACTGACTGCATGCGTACCGGGCAACGAGGATCATCTGGATTCATTAATGAAGCATAATAAGGCGTAATGTTTAAAGGAATGGTTTTCGTCGCAATCTTCACACCTTCTTCTTCATCTGGTGTTAAATTCACAACCTTCTTTAAATCATCAAGCGTTCGAATCGTATTCGTAAGCTGCCAAATCCAGTCATTCCACTGATCCTCCGTTACATCCTTCCAAAGTTCAATGTCTTTCCAATGACGACCTGGTTTATAAAGTTGCATCAGCATGATACATTCCCCCTTCAAGTAATCTACTTCTATACTATGCAAGTTGCGTGCCAGCTCCATTATTTCTTTCTAGAAAGCTATGTAGGAGGCTCTGAACGAGCTATTTCTCAACCAAATAAAAAAGTCAGAGGTGCTCATTATTCGGCACTCTGACGTTGAAGTTTCATAAGTTTATATTGAAGCGTTTGTCTTGGAATTCCGAGCTGTTCTGCAGCTTTTTTTACATTGCCACGACTGTTTTTCATCGCATGTTGAATATGATCCAACTCCGTCTGACGTAAAATTTCTGGCAACGAATTTCCGACTTCCCGGCTCGGTTCCGATACTAACATCGAAAAGTCTTTTTCATGCAGTATCGTTCCTTCTGCAAAATTCATCGCTGATTGAATCACATGCTCGAGCTCTCGCACATTCCCTTGCCAGCTTCTTTGACACAAAAGCAATTCCGCGTTTTTTTCAATGGATGTTATTTGTTTATTAAATTTCACATTATATTTTTTAATAAAATGATTCATAAGTTCTGGTATGTCTTCGCATCGCTCGCGAAGAGGTGGGATTCTAAGATAAATAACATTTAATCGATAATATAAATCGACTCGCAATCGTTTATCATCTAGTGCTATTTCTGGCTCTTCATTCATTGCTGCGATGATTCGCACATCTACTTTTCTCGTTTTCCCTGCCCCTATTCTTCGAATGACGCCATCTTCTAATACCCGCAAAAGCTTAGCCTGAACATCAATCGGCATTGAATTAATTTCATCAAGAAAAAGCGTTCCACCATCTGCAAGTTCAAATAACCCCTCTCTTTCCTCAGCACCTGTAAAGCTCCCTTTAGTTGTTCCAAATAGAATAGACTCAAGAATGGATGATGGTAATGCCGCACAGTTTTGAGCAATAAATGGTCCTGATCGTTTCGATGCGTTGTGAATAGACTGAACGAGAAGCTCTTTTCCGGTACCTGTTTCTCCGTAAACAAGAACTGGGGAATGGAGAGTGGCCGCTTTCTTCGCTCGCTCTTTTACCTGCATAAACAATGAATCGTTCGTTAGGATGTGGTCAAATGTAAAACTCGTCCCATCGTCATATTCCTTAACCGTTTTTTTATTCATTTTAGATTGTAATTCCATCACCTTATCAGATAGCGTTTTAATACGTGAAATGTCCCGCGCAATTTCAACCGCGCCTTCCAGATGTCCCTTGACCACAATAGGTAACGTCGTATTAATCGTAGAAATCAATTTTCCTTTCATGTTTCGATACGTTTGGTCTTTATTAAAGATCGCCTTCCTTGTTGTTAGAACATGCGACAATGTACTCGTTTCTTTCGATAAAGAAGGGAACGCCTCCAAATAGTGTTTTCCTAACACATCTTCTACGAGTAACCCATCGTGCTTCGCCGCCATTTCGTTGTAGTAAATTGTTATGCCGTGGTTATCAATCACATGAATGCCTTCATCAATACTTTCTAAAATGGCTTCAAACATACCTTCTGTTAACATATTTCTCATAGACGTCCTCCTTTATGCCGGAAATTCGTCATTCTATGCCCATTATTCGGCACTCTTGATAAGCGGCTTGCTCCATAGGTTCATATTTTCCCAATCATTAAAAATCCTCACGTTATTGACAAGCCTGCCACCATATTGATAATTAAGCTGATATAAGACTGCGTTCATTCCAAAGGAGCGGCTTCTTGCAATCGAATAAGCATAATAAATTTTCTCTTTTAGTAGTTCTTGTTCTAAAGCCAAAATTAAGTGACGCATCGTTCCCGCTTTTCTGTTCGCTGAAAGTGTTGCGCAATCCGTCATCTCCGCGTTTTTATAGGTGCGGTTTATTTCAGCTGAAGCAGCGCTAACGATGACATCCTTGTCTTCAATTAGAAAGAAAATCGTATCATTTTTCATCACTTTCTCAATATATTTGGGGTTATCCATTGGGGTTGGATAAACAGCAAACACATTTTTATAGAGAATTGCAAGCGCTTCTGCATCTTCTTCAGTCCCTCTTCTCATACGTGGTTTTTCCGTTAAGGGAGTTGCTTGCTTGCTCCGCACGGCAGCTAGTAAATGATCCTCTTCTAGCCAGGAGAGACTATTTCGCCGCCAGTCTGCGTTATATAATGTCATAAGATAAGCATCGCTTCCTGAAAAATAGGCTTCAATCATCCCTTCAATCGTATAGCCCATCGAAAGAAAGTAGGAGACGTGTTCACGCTGTGCTTTCACGATGCATTTAGTATATTCTTTTGTAAATATAGACCGAATGTGCTCCGTAATTGAAAGCAGGTTACCATCATAATAGTCAATGCGAATCCGCTCATTAAAGCGATCAAAGGTACATGCAAATGCATAGTCTCCTCCCTGAAACACTTGTTCCACTGCCTCTATTTGTTTATTGTTCATATACAGCCTCCCTCACTTCCTAATCAGTAGTTCTTCTTTCTAAGAAGAAATTCCTCTTAAAAAGAAAAAAGAGCGAGTCCGCTCTTATTCGTTGAAGCCACACCATTCCATCAGGATATGAACATAAATTTCTGCCGCAAGCATCATTTGTTTAATTTCAATGTATTCATTCGGGAAATGAGCGACCGACGTCTCCCCAGGACCAAATACGATGGATGGCGTCTGCCCTACTTCTTGCAATAAACCACCATCCGTCCCCCATGGAGATGCTTCCACAACGACACTTTCCCCTGTTATTTCTTCGTACCTACGACTAATGATTGACACAAGAGGATGATCTTTAGCAACTTCACCAGGAAGCCACCTCGCGCCAAACCACTCGATCTTTACTGGATATTGAGCTAACCAGGGATCATCCACATTGTTTATCGCCTGCATCATCTCTTTTTTCGCATGTTCGAGCTCTTCTCCTGGGATGACTCCCATTCTCCCTTCAATTACAACCTGATCTGGTACTGATGAAGGCCATTCACCACCGGAAATTTTCCCCACATTGATTGGAACGGGGATTGGAATAGTTTGATAAAGGGGATCAGTTATGGCTACATTACGTTTCTGTTCTAGATTTTGGATGGCTTTTAGAACCAACATTGTTTTCTCTAAAGCTGATACACCCTCATATCGTGTTCCACCATGTGCACCTCTGCCTGTTACGGTTATTCGAAACCACATTGACCCCTGTTGTTTTGGAAATATTTTCATTTTAGTTGGCTCTGGAATAAGCGCTGCATCCGCTTTATACCCTCTTTTAATCGCCGCAAGTGTACCGGTTCCACCACTTTCTTCTTCGATTACACTTTCGAAAATCACATCTCCTTTTAACGTTATTCCCAAATCTTTCAGACATTGTAAGGCAAGCAACATAGAAGTATTGCCGCCTTTCATATCTGTTGCTCCCCTTCCGTAAAGACGTCCGTCCTTCACCACACCACTATAGGGATCCTCTGTCCAATCATTTCGATTCCCTGGTGGCACAACGTCAATGTGACCATTTAAGATGAGCGATCGACCACCACCTTTTCCTTTCCAAACCCCAACGATATTAGGACTTTGTGAGAAATCGGTGCGATTCGCACAGAAAGCATCATGATTAATTGTCTCAGCTCCAGGAATGAATCGATCCACGACCATGTTTAATTGATGGAGCTCTTCTTCCACAAGACGTTGCACTTCTGCCTCATTCCCCTGAACACTGTCACATTGGACAAAACGTTGGAGCAACTTAATACCATTTTCTTGATTTAGCTCCATCCAGTTTTTGATTTTATTCTTCAATCATCTGCCCCCTCACATGATCAACATTAACCTTAGCTTCTGTCGTATTTAAAATGTCCTCAATAGAATAGCCAGGCATGACTTCCAAAAGAATCAGTTCACCGCGCTCCACCTTCATGACCGCTCGCTCAGTCATGATCATATGAGCTCCTTCTTTCACCGTTAAAGGCAAGGTACATTCTTGTACAATTTTCGGATAACCCTCCCTCGTCGTATGGCTCATTAATACAATTACCTTCTTGGCCTTTTGGGCAAGATCAATCGCTCCCCCCATACCAGGGACTCTTTTTCCTGGAACAATCCAATTGGCTATATCTCCTTTTCCACTAACTTCAAGAGCACCGAGAATCGTTAAATCAAGGTATCCCCTTCTTACCATTCCAAAAGCTTCTGCGCTATCAAAAAAAGATGCGCCAGGTTGAATAGTGACGGGATACCCGCCGGCGTTTGAAAGGTTTCCATCTTCATAACCAGGTGCAGGGCTACCTCCCATACCAAGTATTCCGTTTTCCGTATGAAGCACTACGTCTAGAGAAGTTGGAATATAATCGGCTACTAATGTAGGGATACCGATGCCTAGGTTCACCATCATGCCATATGTCACTTCCCGTGCAGCTCTTTCTGCGATTAACCTTCTCGTTTCAGCTCCCATACCCATTTCCAATCAACCCCTTTGCTTTTGATCACATGATCGACGAAAACGCCCTGCGTGATAATTTGTTCAGGGTCTAGTTCGCCGATCTCGACGATTTCAGCCGCTTCCGCTATCGTGACATCTCCCGCTTGTGCCACAAGAGGATTTGTATTTCGTGCGCTTTGATCATAAAGCAAGTTTCCAAAACAGTCGGCTTGTTTACAAGCTACAATCGATAAATCTGCTGTTAAAGCAGGTTCAATCATATATTCCTTTCCATGCACGACCGTTTTTTCTTTTCCCTCTTCCACCGACGTCCCAAGGCCAACATCAACTAAAATTCCACCTAGCCCCATTCCGCCCGCACGAATTTTCTCAGCAAGGGTCCCTTGAGGATAAAAGTGGACATTCAGCTCACCTCGGTGCATTTGCTTACCTGCTTCCGGATTAGATCCGATATGAGAGGCGATAAGCGTTGAAACCCGTTTTTCTGTTACAAGCTTGCCTGGTCCAATCCATGGAAATCCCGCATCGTTACAAATTAATGTAATGTTTTTAATACCAGAATCGAGTATCCATTCAATAACCGATGGAGGTGAGCCAACTCCACCAAATCCACCGCACATAATGGTCATGTTATCTTTTAAGACAGTTAACTCAGACAATTTGCATACCTTGCTTCTCATCGTAAGCCCTCTCCCATCATCAGCTGATCGAACGCCTAACATAAAGTCCTTCTGCCTCAAGCTCTTTCTCCAGTTCTTTTAATGCACCGTTCAGTTTAGATAAAATAAGGCGAACTTCATTTTCCTGAATAACGAGCGGAGGAGCTACAATCACAGCGTCACCCGCCATCCCATTTAATCCACCAGCAGCTGTATACACTAAAAGACCGGCTTCATAACACTTTCGAATAAAACGATTAGTCACTTCATAGTGAAGCAAAAACGGCTCTTTTGTTATGTGGTTTTGAACAAATTCTATGCCAGTTAATAAACCAAGCCCTCTCACATCACCAATAATAGGAAAATGCGCTTGCAATTCTTTTAATCCTTTCATTAGAACAGCACCACTTTTTTCTGCATTGTAAATAACATCGTTTTTTTCGATATAATCGAGAACAGCAAGACAAATCGCAGAAGATAAGGGGTTTGCACTAAACGTATGTCCGCTTAATACCACTTTTGAGCCACGTTCAATGACTTGAATAATGCGATCAGATACTAACGTTGCTGCCATAGGTGTATAACCGGCACTCATTCCTTTTCCAAGCGCTAATAGATCGGGAGTGATCCCCCAGTGCTCCATTGCATACATTTTGCCCGTTCGCCCCAGGCCAGTCATGACTTCATCGGCAATAAACAAAATGTCATAACGGTCGCATACGGCTTTCATTTCTTTAAAATAATGTTCAGGCGGGACAACAGCACCTCCAGAAGCACCAATCACCGGCTCGCAGACAAACGCTGCGATCGTTTCTGCACCTAGTCGCTGAATCGTTTGCTCAAATTCAAGGGCATACTGCTTCGAGCAATTCGGACAATGTTCTTGGAAGGAGCACCGATAACAATAAGGAGGCGATAGGGCTGGATAATGTTCAAGTAACGCATTAAAACGACTTCTGCGAATGACGTGTCCTGACATCGATAGGGCACCCATCGTGATTCCATGGTAGCTCATCCACCTTGATATGATTCTGTTCTTCGTCGGACGACCTAGTTCCTGCCAGTACTGCACAGCGATCTTTAGAGCAGTTTCCATCGCTTCCGAACCGCTGTTCACAAAAAACACCCAATCAAGGTCACCAGGGGCTGACTGACAAAGGCGTTCTGCCAGCTGCTCAGCTGAAGTGCTTGTAAACTGGGAACGATATACAAACGATACCTGATCTGCCTGCGCTACCATCGCTTCCTTAATTTCCGAAACCCCATGTCCTATGTTCGCTGTGACAGCACCTGAGCATCCGTCAATAAAGGAATGACCGTGTTCATCATATAAGTAAATTCCTTTTCCATGAGAAATTACTGCATAATCCATTCCCAGTAATGGTTTAATCAAGTGGGTTCTTTTCGTCATGATGGATTCGTCACCTCACTTTTTTTGTCTATATCACTAGCCTATGTGGGAAAAAGCATAAATTCTATTCCACACCATCTACAAAAAATTCTGACTTTATTGTACGATTTGGATAACAGGATTGGGGGATCATCTATGGGACTTTCTGTTCGAGAAGCGCTACAACTATCAGAAATGAGTGAAATTAAACTGATTGCAGGAAAACAAGGCATTGATCGCGATATTAAATGGCTAACGATCGTAGAAGTGATGGAAGACGTGAATCGCCTTCATGAGGGTGAATTTTTAATCACAACAGCATATGGGTGGCAAGAAAAATCCGAATCTTATACAAGACTTATTCAAGCACTATCAAACCGAAAACTTTCTGCTTTAGCAATACACACTGGCTTTTATCTTGATGTCGTTCCTTTAGCGATGATTGAAGCAGCAAATCGAACAGGATTACCACTTCTAGAAATTCCTAGGACAATGAATTTTTCAACGGTGACAAGAAGTATTCTTGAACAGCTTGTTAATAAACAACTCAGTATGCTTACACAAGCTCAGCGCATTCAAGATGAGTTAACTGCACTTGTCATAAAAAATACGGGCTTCTCCTCTTTAACTGATGCCCTCTCAAAACTACTTCACTGCAACGTATCTATTTATCAATCGAACGAAGATCTTTTAGCAGGATCTTACGTAACAAACCGTCATTATTCATTCGAGCTTGCATATCCGATTGTGACAGAAGGGAAAACGATTGGCACAATCTTTATTCAAAAACAAACGCCGCTCACTTCATTGGATCAGCTTGCGCTTAAACAAGCAGCGAATATTTTTGCTATCGAATTTTTAAAGTTACAAATTGTAGAAGATACTCGGGCGCAAATCGAAGCAGATTTTCTCGACGTTCTCTTCTCCCATTCCTATGAAGATGAGAAATACATTTTAAAGAAAAGCAAAGAAATGGGCTTTGATTTCACTGGTCTTAATACTGTGGCAGTTCTTTCATCGTCTAATCTAGCCGACCTTGAACAGCAATGCCATGATAACTTAATTTCAACTCGAACAAAGGGCTTAATAAAAAGAAAATTGGACCACGTCGTCGTTCTATTAGCTGGCCACTTTGAGCCATTTCTAGCTGAATCCTCTTATTCGACGATAGGCGTTAGTACGGCTACTGGCATACAAAAACTTGAAACAGCACTAAAAGAAGCGTTAATCGCCCACCAGTTTGCCAAGTATCGTAAAGCACCATACATTCATTTTGAATCTTTAGGTGCATACCAGGTGTTCATCCGCTTAAAGGAAAACGGGGAAGATCTCACAACTTATTATCAACCTCTTTTATCATCGATTGTTGCATACGATCAGAAACATCAATCTCAGCTAATGAAAACGCTCGAAGCTTTTTTAGAAAACAACCTTGTTATTAATCGAACAGCAGATAAACTTTTTATACACAGGCACACGTTAAATTACCGGATTAAGCAATTAGAAAAACTAACAGGAATCGATATTTATTCCTATGATCAGCGCATCCATGTTCAATTCGCTTTGCTGGCTTATTTAACTGACTGCATCTTATCATCCAATTAAAAAACCAGATTCCATTAACCTTGGAATCTGGTTTTTTAATTCTCTTAATCGGTTAACCTTAAAAATTATCTGAATATTGGTTATCCACAGATTTTTGTGGGTAACCCTTCCCCCACCTTGATACCCCCTTGTGAAATAAAAATACCGGGTGTGGGTATATGTTTTCTACTGTTGATAAGTGCCAGAAAACCAATACTACCAATACTTATCCGAATTATCAACACCTTGGTTCCCAACCTATTTCGCAACTTATCCGCAAAATCACTCCATTTCGACGATAGTTTAAAAATTATGCTACAATGATGTTTATGAAAGTTGAGACGGAAAGGAAGAAGGCTCTATGGAACAATTCATTAACCCACGAGTAAACGCAATTGAAATTTCTGGTATCCGTACTTTTTTTAATATGGTGGCAGATTATGAAAATATGATTTCTTTAACAATTGGTCAGCCCGATTTTGAAACCCCCGATCACATCAAAGAGGCCGCTCACACGGCGATTGATCAGAATAAAACGACGTATACGCATAATGCAGGCATACTTAAACTTCGTAAAGCTGCCGCTCATTTTCTACAAACAAAATACAATCTTACCTACAAAGCAGATACTGAAGTTATCACAACTTCTGGAGCGAGCCAGGCGATTGACGTAACACTTCGGACGATTTTAACAGAAGGCGATGAAGTTATTCTCCCTGGGCCTGTCTATCCAGGTTACGAACCGATTATTACGCTATGTGGTGCTACACCAGTTCACGTTGACACGACGGATAACGGATTTAAATTGTTACGGTCTTTGGTTGAAGAAGCCCTAACAGAACGAACAAAGTGCATCATCCTTCCTTCACCATCTAATCCAACAGGTGTGGCCATGTCTGCAGCTGAACTTGCTGATCTTGCTGATTTATTGAAGGATAAGAATATCTTCGTTTTATCTGATGAAATTTATTCAGAGCTTACCTTCTCAGAAGAACATGCTTCCATCGCTCAGTTTGCGAATATGCGCGAAAAAACGATTGTCATCAATGGATTATCGAAATCCCACGCGATGACAGGATGGCGCATTGGATTTTTATTTGCACCCGAAGTGCTCGCTAAACACATATTGAAAGTTCACCAATATAATGTTTCCTGCGCTTCTTCTATTTCTCAATATGCTGCTCTTGAAGCGTTAGAAAATGGACTTGATGACCCGATCAAGATGAGAAAGGCATACTCAGAAAGAATGCATTATGTATACGACCGTTTAGTCGGAATGGGTTTATCACCTATTAAGCCTAACGGTGCCTTTTATATCCTTCCATCGATTAAAAAATTCGGGTTAACTTCTTTTGACTTCGCCATGCAACTTGCGAAGGAAGGCAATGTAGCTGTTGTACCGGGGAGCGCTTTCTCGAAACACGGAGAAGGATTTGTTCGAATATCGTTCGCTTATTCACTCGATGTGTTAAAAGAAGGGATGGATCGATTAGAGCAATTCATAAACACACTTGAAATCAACTAAAAAATTCCACAGAAAAGCCAGCCCTTCATCGAAAGGCTGGCTTTTATTTAGTCTGAATCGACTGAATTCTCTTCATAAGATACCCAATCACTATAGCTACCTGGGTAAAGTTTTGCATGAATCCCAGCTTCCTGAAAAGCCAGTAAGTTCACGCAAGCCGTTACGCCTGAACCACAGTACACAATCGGCTCTTGACCGTGTTCATTCCCCCCTACTCTCTTCTCAGGGTCTTTCCATTTATGTTTTTCGTTTAAGTTATCTTTCCAGAAATAATTGATCGCACCAGGAATATGCCCAGCTTTTGAATCCATTGGCTCATGTTCTCCTCGATAGCGTTCTGGGGCACGTGAATCTATGATGGTTCGCCCTTCTTGTTGCGCCTGCTTTACATCACTCATGGAAACAATCATTGACTTATCAAGACTAATCGGATATTCTGAACGACTGACACTCGGTACCCTTGTCTCGAGTTTATGCCCCTCCCCTCTCCAGGCTCTTAGCCCTCCATCAAGGACAGCACGTTCTTTATGACCTGCAAAACCAAGCAAAAACCATAACCTTGCTGCCATAGCTCCATATTCATGATCATAGACAATGACTTTCGAATCCTGCTCGATCCCTAATCTCTCTACTAGATCCTGAAGCTGCTCTTGATCCGGCAAAGGATGTCTCCCTCCGTGTTCCCCAACTTCTCCTGATAGGTCTTTTTCTAAATCTGCATAAAGAGCACCAGGAATATGTCCTTCTAAATAAGCAGCATAGCCTCTTTCAGGCTGTCCTAGTTCAAACTGACAATCAACAATCACAAGGTGTTCATCGTGTAAATGATGTGCAAGCCACTCAACGGAAACAAGATTTTTCATCGCCTATTCCTCCAATAAGTTCGTTTGGATTTTCGCTACATTTCCTTGTTTAGTTAGTAAGAAGTCTTTCGATAGCTCACTAGTTAACATCGTTTTTCTAGTTTCAATATACACCTTTATTTCTTTTTGAATCTCGCTCTTCAAGTCATTTAGGTTTTCTTCATAAAAATTCGTCGCTACGGACTCAATCACCTGTTTCTCCGCAGTTAAATAGTTACTTACTGGCTGTTGAAACTCTTTTTTTAGCACATCATGTAAGTCATCTCTTCCATTTTGTTCAAAAAATTGCTTCGGAGACTTAAATGAACTTCGCGCTAGCTTTTGAATGGTTTCACTACTAATCCACTTTGATAGAGCAGCAGTAAAGTCAGGCGTTTCCATCTCTTTTGAATCGTTTAATGAATAGCGAAAGTCTGATAAGTGCTTCCGAATTGAAAGCTGCATTTCTTTCTCATTTTTTTGAAGCTCTCGATTAATAAATCGATCGATACGAAGAGAAGCAGCCCTTAATTCTTGAAGCAAATCTTGTGTAATGTCTTCTAGCAGTGACTCTGACGCATGATGAAGTCCTTCCCGGCCTTGGATGACTGAAGGGTTAAAGGCTTCCTTAAAGAAATCGTTAAAGCGGTAAAATAGACGTTGTGGCATGTAGTGAACGAGCTCTGTAAGCTCCTGTTCAATTTGTTTCACTGAGGATGACACCGTGTAACGCTCTACTACTCCGATCGCTTCATCACTTTCACGTTGCAAACGAGCGAGCTGCTCCTCTTTTTCATCGGCATTTAATTCATAATTCTCGATCCATCCATCTATCTCTGCTTTCACTTGGTTTATCTCACTAATGCTTGCCTCCACAGCCATTTTTGATAAATCTGTTTTGATAAAGCGGTAAAATCGTTCTTCAAACGACCCAAGACCACCTTTATTTTTAAGTTTTTCAGGTAAATTCGAAAGAAACTCACTCTCTTTTTCACTAAGGTCCTGTGATGAAAGCATTCCTGCAAGACTTGAGACCGGATAAAGAGCTGGGTATCGAATTCCATACTGTTGTAGCTGTTTTTTCACATGATCAAGCACAGTGCGCAGCTCTTGGTTGTCTTCAGCCAAATCAGAGGCATTTAAAAGAAAGAACATCTTATCCATCTCAAACACATCTTTCACACGTCCTAGCTGAATTAAAAATTCCCGATCTGCTTTAGAAAAAGCATGATTGTAATATGTCACATATAGGATAGCGTCAGCTGCTTTCATATATTGAAAAGCAACACCCGTATGTCTCGCATTGATCGAATCCGCTCCCGGTGTGTCTACAAGCGTAATCCCTTCTCGTGTAAGGGCGCAATCATAATACAACGAAATAGATGCGATAAACGCCGCTTTTGATTCGTTGACAACCATATCCTCGTATTCTCCCAGCGTCACCTCACGCTGCATTCCAAGATACGAAAATTCGGTTTCACCTTTTAGAACTGCACGTAGAAATAGCGCATGAGGCTTGGTTTCAGCAGACTCTCGCTTAAATAGCTTACCGGCTGAAATGATTTGCAAACAATCTCGAAGTGAAAAAGCCTGTTCCCCAAAGAAAGAAAGCGAATGATTTAAGTCTTCAAGAAGTTCTTCCTCCGTTTTGTAGTGAATCATTGCAGTTTTATGGACATGCTCTTCTGAAACAGGACAAATTCGATTTAGCGTTGCTGTCGTTGGATTCGGAGAGGATGGCAAAATCTTCTCACCGATAAGAGCATTTGCAAATGACGATTTTCCTGCACTGAAGGCACCGAACAACGCAACCGTGTAGGATTTATCCGTTAACTTTCTCGCTTTCTTAATAAGGTTTTGCTTTGTATGAAGAAAGCCCGGCAGATCAGTAAGTTCTGTTGCGAGCTTTTGAAGCGCCTGAGCCGTCGTTTCAGAAGCAGGAAGTTCAGCATCCTTCTTTTCCGCCACTGCTTCATCCATAGATCTTTTTTCACTTTTACCTTTTGAATGGATTTCTTTTACAGGCTCCACAACGATGACCTCTTCAGGCTCTTCAATTTTTTGGGCACTCTTCTGAACCGCGCTTGCCTCCTCATCTCGTTCTCCTTGAAGAATTGACATCAGTTCAGTTGCTTTCTCGCTGATCGCTTCCATCTCCGCTAGGAGCATTTCCGATTCCTTTTCCCCTACGCGCTCTTTAAAGGATGTTTGAACCTCACTTGCTATTTTCTTATGTTCTAGATTAACTTGCTCAATAAGCAAATTTTTTCGTTTTTCTGCTTGCTGTTTTATTTGAGTCTTCATGCTATGAGCGATATTTTCAGTGTAATGAAGTACCGCTTCACCCGTTGCACCGTTTCCTTTTTTCGCTTCTTCTTGAATCACGCTAAAATCAATATGAAAAGCTTCATCTAAAACAGGAGGCTCCACCTTTGTTAACGCTGCAGTCGAGATGAGCTGTTTCAGTAATTCCTGGTAATGCCATTCGAGCTGAGACTTCACTTGTTCTTCTAATCCTGATACAAATGACTCATAACGGTTCGAACGTTCCTGCTGTGTTTTTTTATCGCGAAAAACCAATCCAACTTTAAAACCAGGCTGCAATGATTCAAGATAGTCACGCCCAGCTTCCCTTACTTCATAAGGCATTAAAATTGCGCTTTTTTGAATTGAAGCGCCTTCAGATTGAAACTCTTCTTCAATAAGTTTAACCCGCTCCTCTGAAAAAGAAAGTTTCTTCTCCATCTCTTCGTAAGCCTGCATCACTTCTTGATCTTCAATAACTGTATCCATATTGTTAATTAATTCTATAGCAGCATTGGACACGCGCTTCATTTTATCCTCTGCTGTTTTCTTAGAAAGACCTTCAATATAGGTTTTCAATTGATGAAATTGGTTATGAGGATGCTGGTGATCACGTAGAGAGATAAAGAAAAAGGATTCCAAAGACATTCCCCACGTTTCAAAAGACTCCACCACGGACTTCTTAAATGCGTTGAATGAAATTTCACTTTCGTTATGTTTATCGATTTGGTTCACAATCAAAATGATCTTCTTATGTTGACGATACAACTCTCGAATAAACTGATAGTTCACTTCTGACTGAACATGATTATAATCCATCACATAGAAAACAATGTCCGCTAAATACATCGATGATTCAGTTGATAGCCTATGTGCTTCGTCAGTTGAATCAATTCCAGGTGTATCAATGAAAATAACGTCTTCTTCAATTGAAGACGGCGCAGATAATTCGACCCGTTCGACTTCTTCTCCATTTAAACAATAGCCTTTTACTTGATCCATATCATATGGTGCTTTAAAAACCATCTTTTTACCATTTATAAAATGAACAGCTGCACCGGCTTCTCCAGAACGAACCCGTACCGTATTAGCGCTCGCTGGAATTGGACTTGATGGCAGCAAATTGGTTTCAAATAAAGCATTAATTAATGATGACTTTCCTGCAGAAAAGTGCCCAGAAAAAAGAAAGTGCTGCTCACCGCTCTTCAATTTATCACTTAATTGTTTGATTTTTGATGCTTCTGATGCCGTTACCTTTGTCTCGATGAGGGCAAGACGTTCAAGCAGGGCGTCTTCTTTTATTTTTGTTTTTGACTGGTGATTATGCTTCATAGTATCCCGCTGCCTTTCCGTAAATAGTGTCTCTCTAAGAATAACGCTTTCAATGACATTTTCCCAGTATTGTCTTAAAATAATCTCTTATGATAGTCAATGACTGCGCAGAAGAATATGATTGGATTTTTCCAATACAGAAAACAATCATAAAATAAAAAAAGCCGGGATTTCTCCCGACTTTTAGCGTATCTTATTTATTTCCTTTGTCGTTAAACTTACGACGCTTGTTAGCGCCTCCGCTGTTACGGTCTCCGCGATATCCGCCACCGCTTCCACCTTTGCGACCGCGATCATTGCTGCGGTTACGGTTGCGATTGCCGCCTCCGCCACGATTATGAGCTTTCTTCGCACGTAGTGGTGCGATCTCAGTAATCTTAACTGGTGTTGTATCCGGCTCTTTCGTAAGCAACTTAAGTGCTGCAGAAAGAAGTGTTACAGAATCATGATCGTCAAGAAGCTGTTCAGCAGATGAACGGTATCCTGCGTGATCCTGCTCTTCAATTGTGCTTTGAAGCTGTTGAATCGCCATTTGCTGCTGGCCTTCCATCGCTTCAGCAAAGCTTGGGATCGTACGCTTTTGCATAGACTTCTTCGTAATTTTCTCAATCACTTTAAGATGATCGTACTCACGAGGAGTAATGAACGTCGAAGCAAGGCCTGACTTACCTGCACGGCCAGTACGACCGATACGGTGAACATAGCTTTCAGGGTCTTGAGGAATGTCAAAGTTATAAACGTGCGTCACACCACTAATATCTAGACCACGAGCCGCAACGTCTGTTGCTACCATGATGTCAATTGTGCTGTCCTTGAATTGTTTAATAACCTGGTCACGCTTCCCTTGTGGAAGGTCACCATGAATACCTTCAGCCATGTATCCACGCTTCTTAAGTCCTTCAGATACTTCATCAACGCGTTTCTTTGTTCTTGCAAATACAATCGCAAGCTCAGGAGACTGAGTATCAAGAAGGCGACAAAGAATATCGAATTTCTTAGAATCACGAACTTCATAGTAGTGCTGTTCGATTGAAGGAACAGTCATTTCTTTGGATTTCGTTCTAACTGTTTCAGGGTTGCTCATGAATTTCTCTGCAAGAATTGCAATGCGTTTTGGCATTGTTGCTGAGAATAGAAGCGTTTGACGCTTTTCTGGAACACCTTTAAGAATCTTTTCGATATCTTCAATGAATCCCATGTTAAGCATTTCGTCTGCTTCGTCAAGAACAACAAATGAAACTTCTGCAAGACGAATCGTTTTACGTTCCATATGATCAATAAGACGACCCGGCGTCGCTACTACGAGCTGTGGTCTCTTTTTAAGTGCTTTGATTTGGTGAACGATGCTCTGTCCACCATATATAGGAAGGGCACGCACGCCTTTTGCTTGACCAATACGGTTCAATTCTTCTGCAACCTGTACAGCAAGCTCACGTGTTGGCGCAAGTATGATTCCCTGTACATGAGATAGCGAAGTGTCGATCTTTTCAATCATTGGGATACCAAAAGCAGCCGTTTTACCAGTACCAGTTTGTGCCTGACCGATAACATCGTTGCCTTCAAGCGCTAGCGGAATCGTACCTGCTTGAATTGGTGTTGTTTCTTCGAATCCCATTTGATTAACTGCTTCTAGCAGTGTATTACTTAAACCTAGATCTTGAAATTTTTTCAACTTTTAAAAACTCCTTTTTACTTTTAAAATGCATTAAATGCTATAGACGGGAGAAAAATCTCCTGATAATGTTCAAAAAAAGCATTTCCCTAATGTTGAAAACGCTCGGAACAAGCAACTCTTCATTCACATATAGCCAAAGATAACAGTAACACTATTATGTGCAAAATTCAACTACACAAACTAAAAATATTTTCGCATCAATGTCGCTTCTACGATAAACGACCAGCAAATTTTGCGTGAAGAGAGGCGGTTATTTCCCCTTCTTTTCCATCCGAGATTCGAACCCCGTCCACGACAACAATTGGCCTTACTTCTTGAGTCGTACTGGAAATAAATACTTCATCACTATCAAGAAGGTCTTGCTTTGTAAACGCTTCTTCTTTAACCTTAACCCCCAAATCTTTAGCGATAGAAAGTACGACTCTTCTTGTGATCCCGTTAAGAATAAGATGATTAGCAGGATGGGTATAAAGCGTCTTGTTTTTTACAATAAATACGTTCGTTGAGCTTCCTTCCGTTATCCATTCTCCTCGATGAAAAATCGCTTCCTCTACGTTTTGGTCATTTGCAAATTGTTTTGCCAGAACGTTTCCGAGTAAATTCAAGCTCTTAATGTCACACCTTAACCAGCGGATATCGTCCGTGAATACAGCTCGTCCGGGTGCCCTTGAAGGCTCTTTTTCGTATTCTTTTGTATACGCTACAAAAACCGGATCTGCCTTTTCTGGGAATGGGTGGTTGCGTGGAGCAACTCCTCTCGTCAGTTGCATGTAGACATGGCCACTTTGGACAGGTTCTTTCTCAATAAGCTTCTCTAAATTAGCTTTAAGGTCTTCCCGACTAAATGGAAAAGCGATTTTTATTTCGCTTGCACTTCTTTCCAACCGATCAAGATGCGCCTCAAGTTCAAAAAAAACACCATGATAAATGCGTATCACTTCATAGACACCGTCACCAAATTGGTAACCTCGATCTTCAATATCTATTGTTGCCTCATCTCTACTCACTAAATCTTCATTAAATAAAATCATCATGTTCACTCCCTTAACCAATAGTAGCCCTCTTCACAATAACATATGAAAAGCGATCTCTTCACCTGTATTTTTCTGAATAGTTTTACTTATTACATTTTATGACAAGTTTTTCTTTTTCTAGTTTACAAACAGGACTGTATACACTAAAATTTGTATTCGAAAGGTATTTTTCTAAAAATTAGGAGGGTTTTGAATGAAAAGATTTTTACCCCTAGTCATGCTGCTTGTTTTCGTTTTTGTAGCTGCTTGTAGCAACAATGAAGCAAACGATACAAGTACAAACGCTAACAATTCAGGAAGCACCGAAGAAGCAAGCGAAGCAAGTGAAACGGACGTAAAGAGTGATCTTCTTGACTTCCAAATGAACTTAATTCAAACCATTAATAAAAGCGACAGCCCAATTTACGCTTTTGAAGCAGCAAAGGTAGCTGAGGAGAAACCATCTGATGAAGAACTAGCTACAATGAAATCCGATGCTGAAGCTGCAGCTAAAAAAGTAGCTGAAGATGTTCGTGGTGTTGAAGTTCCAGCTGAACTAGATACTTACAAAAGTGACATTGAAGCTGCATTAGAGGATCTTGCTAAATCATATGAAACTCGTGCCGCTAATCTTTCTGACGAGCCTGAAGCAACATATGAAGAATCAGACGCACAATTCGCTTCTTTCGAAGAAAAGATGGCTACTGTTTACGAGGATGCTGGCCTGACAGCACCTAGTTTTTCAGCTGATTTAGTAGACTAATAGAAAACCGTTACTCTGTTGAGTAACGGTTTTTTCTAAAATCCATAGCTCGTCATGCCACCGTCTACAAACAGCGTCTGACCTGTTATGTAATTTGATGCCTCTGAAGCTAAGAAGACAGCTGCACCAACTAAATCTTTTAGTTCACCCACGCGTTTCATTGGAGTGACATTCAGAATATCTGCTAAGTACTGCTCATCTTGTAGTAACTTTTCGGTAAGCGGGGTCTTAAAATACCACGGCCCAATTGCATTCACAGTAATCCCATTCTCAGCCCATTCTAGCGCAAGGTTTTTCGTCATCTGAATCATACCTGCTTTAGATGCAGCGTATGCAACTCCAGTTCTTAACGCCACGGTACCCGCAACAGAAGAAATGTTAATAATCTTTCCTCCTCCAACTTCTTTCATCACTTCTGAACACTTTTGCGACATAAAAAAAGCACCTCGCAAATTTGTTTGGAAAATTGACGTCCACTCATCCTCTGTCACTTCACTCGCTTTTGAGCGAATATTCATACCTGCGTTATTAATGAGGACGTTAATCTTTCCAGCTTGTTGTTTAATTTGTTGAACAGCTTCTGTTAAATCGCTCTCTTTTGTTATGTCTGCTCGAATAGGGTAAGCCTTTCGACCAACATCACGTACAAGTCCAGCTGTTTCCTGAATATCCTCTTCTGTTCTTGCTAGGACCACTACATCAGCCCCTGCTTCGGCCGCTCCGATCGCAAGTGCTCTCCCAATTCCTTTTCCTGCCCCTGTCACGACAACGACTTGATTGGTTAATTCAAATGATGGTAAATAAGACAATCTGTCTCCTCCTCTAGATGAAATGCCTTTAAATAAGAGATTCTCTTATACTTGCAAAAACCCTGCAACGATTTTTGTTTACATAATATTATTATGGGTGTAAAAATTAGAAAAATCTGTATTTAAAAGAGATTCATGATACAATAAGGGTAAAAAGGGGGATTGCAGGTGCGTCAGGATACACTCGGATATGCATTGCGTGAACTTCGAATGTACCTTGGACTTTCACAGTCCGATTTATCGGAAGGCATCTGTACACAAGCATTAATTAGCCAAATTGAAAATAATGACGTCTCACCTTCTGCTGAGCTACTTTATCAGTTGGCCTCAAGACTAGGTGTTGATATTAACTATTTTTTTCACATGAAGGAGACACCTCGCTTAGATTATGTGAATGAAGTGATTCGGCAGGTTAGAAAACATATCAAACGACGCGAATACCATGAAGTGGCAGAAATTCTTGAAGCTGAAGAAGCGAACCCCCTTTTTCGAACTGTAAAGAATAAACAGTTCTATCTCTGGCACAAAGCGATTTGCACCTATTATCTAGATCATGACACTCATACGGCACTTCAGCTCCTAGATGAAGCCCTCCACCTTACAGCGACTACTTCCAAAAATTACTCGGAACGAGAAATTGAATTACTCATTAGCATGGCGATTTTGTATAGTGAGGAAAAAGATTGGGAGCGTTCGCTACCGTTATTTCACAAGGCACTCTATCATGTCCGCTTTTTCCCCATTATTAATGATGAAACGATTGAAATTCGTCTCTATTATAATTATTCGAAAGCGTTATCCAATTGTAGAAATTACGAGAAAGCTTTATCCATTGCACGGGAAGGTTTTTTACTATGTCGAGAAAAACAACGCCTTTACCTATTTGGTGAACTTAGCTATCAATGTGGTAAGCTTCACTATCTACTCGGAAATCAAGAATTGGCTTACGAATATCTTGCCACTGCTTCAACGATATTTGAACTCGATCAAAACCAAGTCTTTAAAAACCATGTTGATCACTACGCAAAGAAAATTGGGTTGATTCAAAATGCTTAAATTATTTTTGTTTTGTTTTTTCAATCAAGATAACGATAAAATTAAAGAGAGACACGAAGAAAAGTCCTGCCGTAATAAACAATGTAAGCTCTTCCATAGCATGTCCTCCTTTCAAAGAGATCAAGGGCTATTCATTCGACTTACGATATACTGGAAAGGTGCAGACACGCAACAGACCCCTTTTCATTAATTAATGACAGTAAGGTAGATCTTCATCTTGAACCACATATGCTGAGCCTTGCACCATTTCTGTTGAGTGCTGAGGTGTAATCGCATAGCCGCTTACCAATACCAATGAGACGAGAAGTAAAGCTGCCCATTTCTTCATTATGTCAACCCTCCTTTCATTACATTTATATTACAACGGAGCCAATATTTATGCATTTGACATGAGCGTTCTTCTGCTTCATGAATAAAGCCCCATTCGAATTCGAATGGGGCTTTCCGTTCTATTTCATAAACATCCTTATATTTTATGACGATTAAACGCCTCAATCACCTTATTGACAGACTGTTGATAGCGATCACGGCTCCAAGAATTATAGCTAGGATGAGGAACATCCATTAACACCGTCCATTTATGACTTGAAACGTTAGCAAGTTGAAAATATTTTTGCGCAAATCGGCCACACGGGATTAGCGTTACTTCTCGATCCCTTAGTTTTTCCAAACGGTTTTTAAATTTGGTTAAGAGTAAATCTTCCACCACAACTAATGCTTCCTCTTTAAACGGAGTTTTCTTAGCAGACGTTCGAATCTTACCAAGACAGTCTAGCAACTCACGGTTGTTTTCCATGTCTTTTGCGGAATAAGGTCTCTCTTGCATAGGAATATTACACACATTTAGCAATCCCACAATATCAAGAGAAGGTCTTTCCAACACTTCTTGTTGGTGTTTTTTTAATAAAAGTCCAAGAGGCTTTGCATACTCCGGCCCAAAAAGTTTTTTAGACATCGTTGCACCTGAAGCACCCGCCACAGGCACACCGTTTTGAACTTCCGCTACGTGTGGAGATTCCAATATAAAAATCAGCTTTGTTTCCTGTGAGATTATTTCTGGAACTTCATAATTATGTGCGAGTGATTGATATTGTTGTTCAAATTTCTCTGCTGTATCCATAAACCATTCCCTACCTTTATCGATTCGCTACGTTGTTTTCTTTTAAATAAGTTACAATTCGATCTCCCATTAAATGATAGCCGTCTTCGTTAGGGTGAAAGGCGTCTTCGTATAATAGATTCTCATCACTCTCCAGAAATAAATCTGCAACAGGGACAAAGGTGGCGCCAGAGGTCTTGGCAATAACCGATCGGCTCCCTTGATTCCAGTCATCTACAATATCATTCATTTCGGGAATATTTCCAAATGCTTTTGAGAACGGATTGAATAAGCCAGTAAAATAGATTGGGGCATCGGGATTAAGATAACGAATGTTCGCTAAGATCGTTGTCAGATTTTCAAGGTAGATCTTCTTTTGAAGAGTAAAATACTGCTGATCTAAATTCATAAAATGAGTTTTCACAACTCCAAAAAGATCATTACCACCAATCGTTAAAAAAATATAGTCAGCTTTTTTCACTCCATTCTGCACCGTCTCTTCTTCTAGGCGTTTCAAGAGATCTTCTGTTTCATTTCCTGTAACGGCATAATTCTGAAGAGTTACCGTTGTATTCTGACTATCTTCAAAATATTGGTCACTAACATACCCAATATACCCTTTTTTATCCTTGTCCCCTACTCCTTTCGTTAAGGAGTCACCAAGTCCTACAATTTGAACTTTCTTCGGTTCATCACTCTCTGGTTCATCTTGAAAGACCTCTTGTATTTCATCACTCATTGGGAGTGAATTCGTTTGTTCGGAATCATCCGTCTTAACATAAAAATAAGCAAATGCCCCAACTCCAATAAAAATGAAGAGCACTAGGCTTATGAGCATCCATTTCATCCATCGTTTCATGGTCATTATCCTTTTCACATTCCATTGATACTACTATTCTATCAAATGAGTCAGAACTCGTACACGCACTATTCAAAAGGAATTTCTTCGACAATAGCATCTTGCTTTAATCGATATTGTATTTGTCTCGCAATCAGTTCATATCCCTGATCGTTCGGATGAAATCCATCTTCAAAAAACAAATTTTCATCTACTGAACTAAACAACTCATAGATGGGAACAAACGTTGTATGATCATCTTTCTCTACTGTGGCCTGACTTGCACCATTCCACCTTTGCACAATTTGGTCAATTTCCGTCACCGATTGAAAATTCTCTAATAAAGGATTATAGAGGCCAATAAATAATATCGGTGCTTCAGGATTAATGCTCCGGATCCTTTTCATTATCGCATCAAGTCGCTCAACATAATTCGTTTGTTCCTGTTGAAACACGTCGATCTGTAAGTCTAGGAAATGTTCCTTTACCACTTTCATTAAATCATTACCACCAATACTCATCACAACCAAATCAGCTTCAGCTAGCGAAGATTTCGTTTGATCTTCTTCTAACATTTTATATAATTTAGGCGTTTGTCTCCCATGGACGGCGTAGTTTTCAACTAGTATCGATGTATTCGTATCTCGCTCAAGGTTTGCAGCAAGTCTGCCGATATAGCCTTGATCTGTCGAGTCTCCACTCCCTTTTGTGAGAGAATCCCCTAGTCCTACGATACGAACATCTGGATCCGTCACTGCTTCTTCAGTCTCTTCGGGTTTTTGCTCTTTTGCTGTTGTGGTGACTTCCGGTACTATATCCGTTTTAGCTTGATCGTTTTTATTTGCAATTGATGAAATAACGGTTTCATTTGGTGCTTCACTCATTACCATCATAGATGCTGCTTGCTTTATTTCATTCATACGCTGACTGCGGTATTCCATGATTGGTTTCACACTAAGCAAAATACCTCCAGCAAGAATGAGGAATAAAAACAGCCATACTCTCTGTTTTTTCATACAAAAAACCTCCTCATTACACTTCCTACTATACCCTTATTGTATGAGCAATTAACGTAAAATACGAAATACTGTTACACACGCTATTAAATTTTTGGCATTTTTTTCTCTTCATAACCTTTTTCTTTTTGCAAGTTCCCGTTACTTCTTTATAATAGTACGAGTAGACCCGTTCGGCAAAGGAGGAAACGACACTTGAAAATGACAATCACAAAACCGGCATTAAACTGGTTTAAAAGAGAAATGGATCTGGAAAAAGGGGATCATCTCCGTTTTTTTGTACGCGTAGGCGGCTGCAGTACTGTGCAAGACGGATTTTCGCTTGGCATGACGGTTGAAGAGCCAATCGAGCCTGCTCTTATGCTTGAGGAAGAAGGGATCACCTTTTTTATAGAGCAAAAGGACGTTTGGTTCTTTGAGGATCAAGACTTCACAGTGAAATTCAGTCGCAAAACCGAAGAGATTCAGTTCGTTCACGGAAATTAGAAAAACGCGAAAGCTTCTCGCTTTCGCGTTTTTTAATGACTCTTTTTTAATCGAAATCGATGAATATGGGATCGCAGGCCTTCTTGTTCAAGAATGCGAATTTGGTCATCTCCAAGCAAGTCAAAGTGAGGAAACTTCTCTCGTTCATGCATCCATTCACGCTTTAAACCATACTTACGGCCCCATCTCGCGAGCTTTTCTTTATCGTTGCAACCTGCTTTTGTAACCGAATGAAACTGAGGAAACCGAGGATCATACCAAAAATGAGTCAATAATGCGACTTCCCCACTTTTAACCTTTGCTTTCCATTCTGCAAGCTCACTCTTAGACAATCCAAAAGCCATTTATTCAGCTCCAGTAGTTGCAGGTTGCTTTTTGGCATTTTCATACGCTTGATGCCATTCTGGAAACTTTCTTCGGATTGATACGGGACGGAACGTATCTCGCTTGACACAAGTGTGCATCGATTGCCCCGTCACGCAAATCTCTCCGTCTCCATTTATGACTTCATAACCGTAATTAACCCGAATGCCATCATAGGAATCTACCCATGTTTTCACTTTAACTTCATCGCCGTATCGAACCGGACGTTTGTAGCTTGCTTGAATATCCATGACGGGGGAAAGAATCCCCTCTTTTTCCATATCAGCATATCGAAAACCTAAATCATTAATTAAAGTTGTGCGTCCTAATTCAAACCAAATAAGATAGTTGGCGTGATAAACGACCCCCATCTGATCAGTTTCAGCATAACGAACATCGATTGGTGTAGTTGCTATGTACATGCTCTTTCCTCTCCTAACTTCAACGTGGTGTCGCTCTTATTTTACCATAAACCACCTATGAAGCATGAATGAGAAGAACTGAATGACGTAACGTCATTCAGTTCTATGCTCTTTATTACTTGGATTCATCTTTGATTTCGTTTTTCATGGCCTGTATACTTTGCTTTCGACGCTGATTCTTTTCTTTTATTGCCTTTTTTTGTAGGTTGCTATCTGTAAATTCCAAAGATGCTTCTGCATCGTGAATGTTCTCTTTCGTATCTTTTACCATTCGCTGTAACTTTTCTGCATTATCACGACGATCATCTGGATTTGCTTTCAAAGTAAGCCCTCCTCGGTTGTGTGTGACAAGGTGTTACGTGCTTATTATGGCTTTCAGATTCACGTGATATGCGCTTAAGATTGGAGACTTTTAGGTAAGATTCCCTCTAGCTTTCCTTCATAATACAGCATGTCTTTCCGAACTTCAGCCGAACATCCATTTGATAAAAGGATGTTTTCAGCAGCTGTGAAGACTTGCTTTAACATTCGAATGCCCATCCGATAGTCTACGACCACATTTTCCTGAATTCGCTCTTCATAAGAAGACAGAGCTACGAGAAGTCGATACGTACATTCTAACAACCGACTCGGCACGTCATTCGGTGAATGGTTTCCTCCCTCATCTAGAAATGATTGAAATTCGCGGTCATCTTCATCACACATTAGAAAAAAAGAGCCTGGAACCTCATGAAGGTCATGCTCAATATCAGAAATTGTGAGACTCATAACCGCAAGTCTTGCTGCAAAACCGCCTACGAGTGATGCAGTCCCACAGCCATAAGGCGGTCCTGAAGTATCAAGCATGCGGTAAATGTCATGCCCTAACGATTCTTTATGATCCACATTTATCACCTCTCCTAGAGTCCCATACCCTTTCTTCTACTCCTAAAATCTTCTAAATGGCTTCTTCAAAAATAACCGGGCTCATGTAAGTGACGCTTTTTTGTGATATCTCTATCAAATTCTGCCAGTATTCTTTCACACTTTCCTGATGATTTCCTTGATCAAAGCTAATTTGAAGCCATGATAATTCCTCAAGAAGCCTTACAGAAGAACCAACCCATATTTTTTTCCCTTGTACTTGCAGAACGAACGGTTCTTCAAATCGAAAGGGAAGATAAATTCCGGACTGGTTAGGATGAAGAATCAGATGTTGAAAAATCGTTCCCTTAAAAAGGCGTGCATAGATAAGAAGAACGCGATCATTACGAGCCGCTGCTTTTTTTAGCTGATGAAGGGTCTGTGCTTCCCCTAACTCGAGACTCGCTATCGTGTGCTCCCAATTCAATTCCTCTCGATAAGGAACAAGGTAACCCATTTGCTGCATTTTAATTTCAAGTTCTTTTACAAGAAGCTCTTCATTTTGTTCTCCTATACTGCCCATCGATGTTATTGGTTCAATTCTTGCTGTAATTGTCATATAGTTCCCCCCGAAAACGTTTGTCTCCTAACCTTTCGCGCTACATGCATCCTTTTGGACAACTTTACATGAAATGAAAAGAAGTTGTTAAAATTGAAATAAACCAGAAAGAGCATTCCTTTCTGGTTGTCATCAGCCTATTTCCCTTTTGGAGGGGCGTAGTCCGGTTCAGCATTGCCTTTGGTTTGCATTTGTTTTCCTTTGTTTCCCTCAGCCTCAGGATTGACAGAAGCAAGATGATTGGGCTTAAAGGATTTAGGAAACTTCTTGGGATTACTCATCACAATCTCCTCCTTTACGTTATAGGCTGTGCAACTAGAGGAGAAATATCTATCCGTTTATAGATTTTTTGCATGCTTTTGTTCGAATTTTTCTTCGATCCGTTCAATCGCTTTCTTGTCGTTCATTAATTCCAATTTATTTTGCATGACCAATTCTTTAAACGAAACTTTCTTAGATTTTCTCATATTAGTCTCCTTTCCTTTTCAACAGGTTTTAAAACCAGTATTCCCGTTTTTTAGAAACTTATTACAAAAATCCGATTTTTTTGTTAATTAGATTAACATCCATCCTACCTCGATATAGAATCTTGGATATGGTTTACCTATAAAAAACGCAAAAAAAGGATGGCAAGAGCCACCCTTTTCTTCATTAATTTGCAATTTTGTCGCGAAGAACCATTTGTAGAATACCACCGTGACGATAGTAGTCAATTTCAACTTCACTATCAAAACGAGCAAGTACTTTAAATGTTTGCGTTTTGCCTTCTGGGGTAGTCGCCGTAACGTTAATCTCATCACGCGGCTTCACGTTTTCTGTAATTTCGACAGCAAACGTTTCCTTACCAGTAAGGTTGTACGTATCCGCACTTTCACCATCTCTAAATTGAAGAGGAAGTACACCCATTAGAACCAGGTTACTACGGTGAATTCTTTCATAGCTTTCTGCAATAACCGTTTTAATTCCAAGTAGGTTTGTTCCTTTTGCAGCCCAGTCACGTGAGCTTCCCATGCCGTAATCTTTACCAGCAAGAACAACAAGACCTGTTCCTTCTTCTTTGTACTTCATTGCAGCATCATAAATTGGCATCACTTCATCTGTATTCCAGTATGTTGTCCAGCCGCCTTCAGTGCCTGGAGCTACTTCGTTACGAATACGAATGTTACCAAACGTACCGCGCATCATCACTTCGTGGTTACCACGACGTGAGCCGTAAGAGTTAAAGTCAATTGGACGAACGCCGTTGTTTTGTAGATATTGACCTGCAGGCATATCTTTCGCAATCGCACCAGCTGGTGAAATGTGGTCCGTTGTTACAGAATCGCCAAACTTCGCGATCGCTCTGAGATCTTTAAGCTCATGAATATCTTCTGGATCTTTCGAAAGATTTTCGAAGAATGGAGGGTTCTGAATATAAGTAGACTGATCGTCCCAGTTATAAAGATCTCCTTCACTTGTGCTTAGTTCGTTCCAGCGTTTGTTTTCGTCAAATACAGTTTTGTACTGACGCTTAAACATTTCTGGCGTTACTGTTTCAGCAACAGCTTGTTTCACTTCTTCAGGTGAAGGCCAAAGATCGCTTAGGAATACGTCGTTTCCATCTTTATCCTTACCGAATGAATCAGAATGAAGATCAAAATCTACAGTACCAGCAAGAGCATAAGCAACGACTAGCGGTGGTGATGCAAGGTAATTTGCTTTTACTAGTGGATGGATACGTCCTTCAAAGTTACGGTTACCTGAAAGAACAGAAGTCACTGTAAGATCGCTCTTCGCAATCGCATCTTCAATCTCTTCTTTAAGAGGACCTGAGTTACCGATACACGTTGTACAGCCGTAACCAACAAGGTGGAAGCCAAGGTCTCTAAGGTAAGGCATAAGACCAGACTTATCAAGGTAATCAGTTACAACTTTAGATCCTGGAGCAAGACTTGTTTTAACGTACTCAGGAACTTTTAGTCCTTTTTCAACTGCTTTCTTCGCAAGTAGTGCCGCACCAAGCATAACGGATGGGTTTGAAGTATTTGTACAGCTTGTAATCGCAGCAATTGCAACTGCACCGGTTTTCATCGTTACTTCTTTTCCATCGTTAAATTTAACAACAGCTTCCTTATCGAATTCTTTCTTATCCATACCTAGACCCTGGTTACCTTGAGGGGCAACGACCGCTTTATTAAACTCTTTCTTCATATCTGAAAGAAGAATCAGATCTTGTGGACGCTTAGGACCAGCAAGACTTGGTTCTACTGTTCCAAGATCAAGTTCAACAACGCTTGAGAATTCAGGATCTTCAGATTCAGGCGTGTAGAACAACCCGTTAGCGATTGAGTATTCACGTACAAGGTTGATGTGCTCTTCAGATCGACCAGTTAAGCGCATATATTCAAGCGCTTCTTCATCAACAGGGAAGAAGCTACAGGTAGAACCTTGCTCAGGTGCCATATTGGAAATTGTTGCACGGTCTGCAAGCGGCATGCCAGATAGACCCGGTCCGAAGAATTCAACAAATTTACCAACTACTTTTTTCTCGCGAAGAAGCTGAGTTACTTTAAGTGCGAGATCCGTTGCGGTAGTTCCGCTTGGAAGTTCTCCAGTAAGCTTCACACCGATTACTTCAGGAACTGGGAAGTAAGAAGGCTGACCTAGCATACCAGCTTCAGCTTCAATACCACCAACACCCCATCCAAGAACACCAAGACCGTTAATCATGGTTGTATGAGAGTCAGTACCAAATAACGTATCTGGATAAGCAACATTCTCACCATCAACTGTATTTTCTTGAACCACGTTTGCAACGTACTCCAAGTTTACTTGGTGAACGATTCCAGTTGCTGGTGGAACAGCACGGTAGTTATCAAATGCATCTTGAGCCCATTTAAGGAATTTATAGCGCTCAAGGTTACGTTCAAATTCTTTGTTCATATTAAATTCAAGCGCATCCTCGGATGCGTATTTATCAACCTGAACCGAGTGATCAATCACAAGATCGACAGGGATTTCAGGGTTGATTTTGTCAGGGTCGCCACCAATGTCAGCCATTGCTTTACGAAGTGACGCAAGGTCAACAACAGCAGGCACACCTGTGAAGTCCTGAAGAATAACGCGTGAAGGTTTAAATGGTACATCAATATCTTTGTTTTGCTCGCTAGTTCCCCATTTAGCGAGATTTTCGATATGCTCTTCTTTGATTACTTTACCGTCATACTGACGTAAAACGGACTCGAGCAAGATTTTGATCGTGTAAGGGAGCTTGCTTACCTTAGCGATGCCTGCTTCTTCTAACGCCTGAAGACGATAGAAGGAATATGTTTTACCATTGGCCTCGAATGTTGCTTTCGAATTATAAAGTTCATGATTTGCCATATGTAGTTCCCTCCTCCAAATTGCATAACAAAGCGGATGTCGAAAAAACGTTTTCAACTTCCCTTTATCCAGTTTAGTAAATTTCTAAACATAAGTAAATAACAAGATTGTTATTGCTAATGATAAGTATAGCTTATCACCACATATTTTCCCTCCTTCAGGACAAGTTAGAATGAGGAGGTGATCTCAATGGGAAAGCGAAAAGCAAATGGTATTCGACCAGGAATGAATGACGCTGACGCACAGGGAAACGGCGCTGGATATGATAATGAGTATGCACATGAGCATATGACAGCAGAACAGCGACAATACAATAAAAAGACAAAAAAACGCCAATAGATACAAAACCCGTCACTATAAGATGACGGGTTTTTTTTGAATTACTCGTTGTTCATTTCTGCTTCAATCGACTGCAAGTCTTGTTGGAATTGCTGTAACTGTGCGCGCTGATGTTCAGATGCATTGACTAACGCGTTTTCAATTTGTTGTTTTGCTTCCCCAACTTCTTGTTGAAGATGCTTCAAGTCTTTTCCATATCCACTACTACTTACCACAATTTCTTTTTTGGCATCAATTGCTTGTTCATAGCCCTGCTGAGCTGCCTGAAATGATTGCTGTTTATTTTTATGATATGGCATTCATTCATCCTCCTTTTCATGTACTTTCACCATAGTGTAACCAGGTAACAGCGTCCTATTCGATTAGAATAAGGACGGTTAACCTGTCCATACTAAACAACAAGGAGGGATTGCAATGACTGAAAGCAATACGTTTAAAGATATCAGGAAAAACGCTCCTAAGGGTCACACTGGACAGCCTGAACCAATGAAAGGCTCTCACAAAGTGAAAAACAGAAATCATACAAGACAAAAAAATGGTGAAGGATCTTAATCCTTTTACTCAATGACAAAAGGCGGCAAATCCGGCCGCCTTTTCAGTATTCAGTCATGAATATTCGCCAACTCACTTAAAATCACAGCTTCCTCAACCGTCGTGACCGTCCTTAAGTCAATCACCAATTTGTCTTCTTTGATACGCATAATAATTGGTTGTTCAGAAAGTCTCAGCTTTTCTTCAAGTTCATTTACACGGTATTTATCCGTACGAATGGCTATAACATAAGTTGGCAGCTCAACTGCTGGCATCGTGCCTCCACCTACTTGAGAAAAACTAGCTTCCACCTCAACCTTATAATGAGAACACTTCTTTTCAAGTTGGACCTTAAACTGATTCGCCCGTTGTCGTATTTCTTCTGCTTTTACGGTAATATCTCTTATCGTTGGAATGTTCGTTTCATTTTCATATAACTGTTCCCATAAAGTAGCCTCAAGAGCAGCAAGCGTAAACTTATCGACTCGTAATACGCGAGCAAGCTGATGCTTCTTTAATCGATCAACCAGCTCTTTTTTACCAGCAATTAACCCTGCCTGAGGTCCACCAAGTAGCTTGTCACCGCTAAAAGAAACTAAATCAGCTCCAGCAGAAAGTGTTTCTTGAACGGTAGGCTCTTCTCCAATCCCATTTTTCCGAAAATCGTATAGTGCGCCACTACCTAAATCTTCGTAAAAAATGACCTGTTGTTTTTTTGCAATGGATGCTAATTGCTCGCGCTCTACTTCTGACGTAAAACCAACAATGGCAAAATTGCTACGATGTACCTTCATGAACATCGCTGTTTCATCGCTCACAGCTTGTTCATAGTCAGCAGCATGCGTTTTATTCGTCGTGCCTACTTCCTTCAAGCGCGCTCCACTTTCTTCCATGATTGAAGAAACCCGAAAGGATCCTCCAATTTCAACAAGTTCCCCTCGCGATACAACCACTTCTTTTTCTTTTGCAAGAGCACTCAAAATCAAGAAAACGGCTGCAGCATTGTTATTCACGATCATAGCTGATTCTGCACCGGTTGCCTTACAAACCGCTTCTTCGACAATGCTATGACGTGATCCTCGCTTTCCTTCTGAAAGGTTATATTCGAGAGTGGAATAACTTTTGGCTACTTTAGTCATATGGTCTATGGCAGCTTCGCTTAATCTTGCTCTTCCAAGATTCGTATGTAGAACAACGCCAGTCGCATTTATAACGGGGATTAAGTTATTCAGTTTCATAGAAGCCATCTTCTCTTTTATGCTCGCGATAATTTCAGCTTGAAAACCGTGACGATCTCGAGCCTTTCCTGTATATGTTTCTTTAATTAAAGCCTCGCGCAGGTTATTGACTTCTTCCTGAATTAATTGCTTCAATAAATTATAAGGTAATTCACGTCCACGATCTTCTTTCAACAACGCTTCTTGAATCTGGTGGACCGGCGGAAGTTCTCTAAGTAATTTCAACATGATCATCTCCTATTGCGAAACGAAAGGCACCCGCGCGGGGTGCCCTACTCGAATGTTTTGCCTTCCATTTTTATAATAAATGAATCTACTTCTGGGTACTGACCTGATTCTTTTTTGGAATGAATTCGATTTCCATTTACAGTCACCTCAAACACACCACCTGATCCAGGAACTAACTCAAGTGATTCAATCTGATGTCTAAAATGGTTAAATAATGCTTCCGCGAAACTCGCGGCTTTTGGTGCATAGTTTCACTGCATGCAGAATTCGATCGTTACACGATATTTCATATAAGCGACCTCCTCTGTTGAAATTTGAGTTGTACATACTATATCATTTCAAAAAAGTGATGAAAAGATTTATACTCAGAGAAGGAGGTGGTTATATGTCAAATCAAGAAAACATCCGATTAACGTCCCTTTCGACAAAAGGTGGTTGAGGATGCAAAATCGGTCCTGAGGACCTGACGCAAGTTTTGCGTCATCTACCTAATAAGAAAATAGATCCAAACTTGCTTGTTGGAGTTGAAACTTCCGACGATGCTGGCGTATACCGCCTAACGGATGAAATTGCGATGATTCAAACGGTAGACTTCTTTACACCTATCGTTGATGATCCATATATGTTTGGCCAGATTGCTGCGGCTAATTCATTAAGCGATGTTTACGCGATGGGCGGAGTACCGAAAACCGTTCTAAACATAGTCGGATTCCCAATTAAAAAGTTAGCTCCTTCCATTCTTACTGAGATTTTGAAGGGCGCAGCTGATAAAGTCGAAGAAGCAGGCGCTGTGACAGCTGGTGGACATTCCATTGATGATCAAGAGCCAAAGTTCGGATTATCTGTAACAGGAATCGTACACCCAGACAAAATTCTCATGAACGTTGGGGCTAAGCCTGGAGACGCGATTGTTTTAACAAAGCCAATCGGTGTCGGCATCCAAACAACAGCCATTAAACCCGAAAAGCTAAAAGCTGATCAGCTTCAGCTCGTAACGGAAACGATGGCCGAGTTAAACAAAACGGCAGCGGAAGAGCTAGCTGGTTTGTCACCGAATGCCGTAACAGATGTCACTGGCTTTGGATTACTTGGACATGCCTACGAAATGGCAACAGGAAGCAACGTTAGTATTCAGATCGATTATCACAACGTACCGGTATTGCCTGGCACGATGGAGCTAGCAGAACAAGGGTTTATCCCTGGTGGATCTAAAGCAAATCATCGCTGGATATCTGAAGCGGTTAAATACGAAAACCTATCCGAACTTGAACAATATATCCTTTGTGATGCTGTTACCTCTGGGGGGCTTTTGATAAGTCTTCCTAAACAACAAGCGAAGGAATATCAATCACGAATGAGCGATAAAGGAAAGACTGCCAGCATTGTAGGGTGTGTCACTGAAAAAGAATCTTTTGCGATTACCGCAAGGAAATAACAAAACGGAAGTAGGGCTCTGCCTACTTCCGTTTTAACTTTCATACAGCATGTCTTCGATTGCTTCAGTCAATGCTTCAGGTTGATCATCAAAAACAACACGCCCGTCCTTTAAGGCCACGATCCGCGAAGCATACCTTTTTGCTAACTTCACATCGTGAACGTTAATAACGGTTAACAAGTTACGCTCCTCATGTAAACGATGAATGAGCTGAAAGATGCGATTAGCTGTGCCTGGATCAAGACTTGCGACAGGCTCATCCCCAAGAAAAACATCAGGTGATTGGGCAAGCGCTCTGGCGATACCAACTCGTTGCCTCTGTCCTCCGCTCAATAAATCCACACGCTTATTTAAATGAGGTAACAGTTCAACTTGTTCAACCACATCCCTCGCAAGCTGTCTTTCACTTTCATTAAATAAACCTGCGATATTGCGTATGGTTGATCGTGAACCAAATAATCCCGTGTACACATTTTGCAAAACCGTTAACCGAGGAATCAACTGATGATGCTGAAAAATCATCCCCATCTTTTGCCTTTGTCTTCTTAAGCCTTCTCGATCAAGCGTTTGGTAAGAACGTCCGTTGTAGGTAATATCACCTTCAGTTAAAGCCTGCAATCCATTTAGCGTGCGAATGAAAGTTGACTTTCCAGCGCCTGTTTTACCTAGGATACAAACAAATTCGCCCCGTTGAAAAGTGAGAGTAACATGATCCAGCGCATACGATTCAGCCTTTTGATAGCGAACGGCTCCATTTTCTATCGTTAACAACGCTTCATTACATGACATATTGCCTCACCCTACTTCCGAGAAAATCAACGACAATCACAATGATCATAATCAGCATCACATCGACCGCAACTGTTGAATATTGAAATGTTTTAAAATGGACAAACAGCTGCTGCCCTATACCACCTCCACCGACTAAACCAAGCATCAGCGACGTTCGAATCGCTACTTCGAATCGATAGAAATAGTGGGAAAGGACATTGGGCCAAATTTGTGGAAAGACAGAAAAAAGCGCGCCGATTAGCGGCCGTGCTCCCACCGCTTTCATTGCCTCCTGTGGACCTTTGTCAGCCGCTTCAATCAATTCTGCAATCAGCTTTGATAATACACTTGCATTATGAACGATAATCGCAATGGTTGCGGCAAATGGACCCGGCCCAACGATGGTAAGAAACATTAAACCTAGTACAATTTCGGGAATCGACCGGACAAAACTTAACCCAATACGCACAGATCCATAAAAGGGACCTGCTGTATTCTTGGCAGCTAGCAAGCTTACAGGTAAGGCAACAAGTAATCCAACAAAACTACCAAGGAACGCCATTCCTAATGTCACAAGACTTGCTTTTAACATCGTCGGAAGTACAGATGTATTGAAAGGAAACCAGTTCGATAGAAAATCAATCATATTGTTAAATTGACTAAACTTCCGAATATCGAACTCCGTCACATTTATGCTCCACACCATTAATGCTACTACTAGTAGAAATAGTATAAGGTGCTTCCATTTAAACCAAGCCATTTTACTCCGTTAACATCCCTTGCTTATCAGCCGCACTTCTGATGCTTTCGTAATCTTCATTACTGGCTTTCGTAAATCCAGACGCACCAAACGCATTTAAAATGGTTTTGTCTTCAATTGATAAGAAAGCATTTTGTAGTTGATCAATTGTCTCTCCATCTGTATCTTTAGACACTGCCCACGGATATTGGAAAAGCTTTTCAGATTCCCAAATCACCTTTAGCTTATCTCCATCAATTTTCCCTGATTCAAGAAGTTGATTATAAATCGCACTATCAATTGCCCCTGCATCAACCTGTTTATTTTGTACAGATAATGCTGTTGCATCATGTGAACCTGTGTACGATACAGATGCAAAACGATTGTTTTCTTGATCTTCAAAAACACCTCGATCTTGGAGTTCAATTGAAGGAATTAAAGAACCAGAGGTTGAGTTTGGATCACCAAACGCAAAGCTTCTTTCTTCACTTTTTTCAAGATAGTCCTCAAGAGAGTCCCAGTCATTTTCTTTATTTGTAATGATATAAGAATGATAGAACGGCTCTCCATCAATTAGCTGCGTTACAATTGCCTTAGCTCCACTTTTCTCATGTGCAATGACATACGTAAGCGGTCCAAAATAGGCCATATCAATTTGATTATAATTCATCGCTTCAACCACACCGTTATAGTCGGGATACGTTGTGATTTCTACGTCACGATCCAACTTTTTGGAAAGTTCGCCCTGGAGCTTTGTCATCGCTTCTTCAATTTCACCTTCTGTTTGAACTGGGATGACCCCAATCGTAAAGGCGCTCGCTTCTTTTTCACTACTATCTGTAGCGCCATCTTCGTTATCATTCGAGCTACATGCGGCAAGAACACCTAACATCAGCACCATGACAAAAAGAATTGCTTTTTTCATTTTTCTCCACTCCCTCATATCTTCCTAGCTCTCTATTCTCCAAAATCTCTCCTGTTCTTTTCTTACGGTATAGCCTTCATGATCAAGTTTTTCAAGAATCGGTACTAAATACTTACGGCTCACATGAAGGACATCTTTCGCTTGCTTTAATGTAAAGGTCTGCTCTGTTTCTGCTTTTAACGCTTGAATTGCTTTTTTCCAATTTTCAGTGTGAACGTAAAGCTCATCGGTTAATTTCACGGCGATACCTTCCTCAATAACATAACTCTTAAACTCGGCTTGGTACGTCACGGGAATTTCTTGCTCATCCATTAACCGATCAATTGGTGAAACGTTCATTCCCTGCTCTTCTAATGTGTTCAGCACCTTAGTCATTCGCTTCTTCCATGTGTTTGGAAGAATTGGCTCGAATGAGCTCATGGCAAGAAATGGTCCTGATTGCTGTAAAGTTTCTTCAAGCTGTACCTGTAGAACAGCATCAATTACTTTCTTAGGATACTTTTTAGATAACTCCTGGACGACTTCTGCTTTTCGAGGACCCTTTCGCATCGGGTACGTTGTATGGGTCGCTTCTAAATACGTATGAATCCCTTCTACGACTCGTGTGACAACGTTCATTGAAGTCACGCCTCCATTAACAAAAACGAGGTGATCGTTCTCTTCAAGCTGATGAAAAGCTTCCTCATTTAACCCAATTTGTTGCATCACCTGTTCTTTTGATAAAAGATGAACCTGATCGAGAATCTGAACAAGCTGTTCAACCGGAGTCCCTTTCATCATTTGTTCAAACTTGGCGATCGTTTCCGTTCCAAACTTATATTTCTCTCCTGACACATTGAGAATACTGCCGCCACCGATCGTTTCTACAGGAGAAGGGCGCCTCAAAATAACCCGATCCCCTTTTTTAGCTGTAATAGGGGCTTGGAGTCGAATCTGGCAAAAAAGCGGTTCTCGCTCTCCTACCTCAAGCGTGTTACGGTCGAAAAATACAATCGTGCCTCGTACCTCTGCAGTTCCAATGTGGACCGTTACTTCCGCTCTCTGTTTTAAGTCATGAGACATGGTGAGAGCTTTCGTGAGTGAAAGATCAATGGTGGACGTAACAGGATAGTGATTAGAGTTCACAATCACCTGGCCCCGAGCCATTTGATGCCGGTCCACCCCCGCCAAATTAACCGCTACGCGCTGTCCCGCAAAAGCGCTCTCTACTTTTTTGCTATGTGTTTGTACCTGCCTTACTCTTGCTTCAATACGATCAGGAAGTAACGTAACAAGCTCTCCTTCTTTTAACTCTCCATCAAAAATCGTTCCTCTTGCAATCGTTCCGTGCCCTTGTAATGTAAACACTTGGTCAATTGGAATCCTTAATGCACCAGCTTTATTTCTAGAAGGCACTTTGGCAAGATAAGAATGAATGCTTTCTTTTAACTCTTCCATGCCTCTCCCACTTTTGGCATCTACGATATGAATGCTGGATCCTTCAAATCCAGTGCCTTTTATGTAGTCACGGATATCTTCCCGAACAAGAGCAAGCATCTCTTCCTCTACCATGTCTGCTTTCGTAATCGCAATAATCGATCGTTTAATACCGAGAAGCGATAAAATCTCTAAATGTTCTCTTGTTTGTGGCATGACACCTTCATCAGCCGCCACAACGGGAACGACAAGATCGATACCAGCAACGCCTGCTATCATTTGTCTAATAAAACGTTCATGGCCAGGGACGTCGATAATGGACACGTTCATGTCATCCGATAAGTGAAACGGAGCGAATCCTGGTTCGATCGAGATGTTTCGTTCTTTTTCTTCTTTCAACCGATCCGTGTCAACGCCTGTTAATGCACCCGTTAACGTTGTTTTCCCATGATCAATATGCCCTGCTAATCCAATTGTATAATAGTTCATATTCTCACCTGCCATCCTCTATTAACAGTAATAAATGTAAGTACAGGATGCAAATTTAAACCATTGCCCTCCCTAAAAGTTTACTCACCACTTTTATGCATCTCCGTATTTTTATACACTGCTGCATGACCAGAAAAGTTATTCACAGCTATCCACAGCGCAAACTGTTATACCTCCATTTACAACCTGTACTATTCACCAAACTGTATTAGTTCGTTATAAAAAACTGTTTCAATGGATAATTTGTCGAAAAAGGAAAAAGCGAAATACAAAACGATTTTTGTCGATTTTTACAAAGCAAGAACGTCCGCTGCCTCGTTTGGTTCTTAATTAGACTATATTCGACAAGTTTTCACCAAACGGCTAACCGGAAAATGTACTAGGTAAAACTTTACTTATAAATTTACTCATCATTTTCTTAACATCATCTTTTTGAGCACATGCATTGCACATCTGAATGTCTTCCGTTACTATATTAAAAGTACACTTAAATGGGGCTGGTTGTACGTCTGGTGAGTGCCACGGTCTTCAAAACCGCCTGGGAGGCGCGTGCCGTCTTCGGTGGGTTCGATTCCCACACAGTCCCGCCACTTAAACGACAATCATCTGAAAACTAATTGTTGTACCAGTGATTGGAGCATCCTCGCTGAGAATCATCAGCATCCCCTCCTTTACAAGGTAATTCATTTCCGGCTGTAATACTCCATTGATAAATAAGTTTATATAAGATACATCTGATGCCAATATTCCATCTCGATCTGTATAAATTTATTGATTCTTCTTAGCCAAAGCAAAATATTCATAAACACATACTTTTATGGGGACTTTCGTTTTGGTGATTTGTGTTCTTAATTTAAGAAATGAAACATTCGGAAGTTTTAACTCAGTGTCATTAACCACATTTTGCTTATTCACTCCCCTCCCCCTTTCAAATCTTTCTCTTTACTCAGTACGTGTGCTGAACCGACCATCCACAATAATTGATGAAAATACACTCATTGAATCCCCTTATGTTTACATATTATTTGATCAGTAAACCCATGTAGGTGCATCGTATGCCTTTAAAAATTATGAACATTGTCGTGGATGTCTCCACTTCCATCACGACTGCTCCAACCGTACAACGTTTTTTCTACAACACAACTGGCCTTTGGACTGTCCCAACTACCCTTACGATCGACGCAGCTGATTTTTTTGATGATACTGATGATCCTGGAGCTGGCGTCACTACTCTCCCCTCTCTCACCACAGATAATAGTTATTTCAATGTTTGCTAATGGCGTTCTCGTTCAATGACTCCTACATCAACTTCTACAGTTGAAACGTAAACTAGCCCTCTTGATTAAAAAGCGCTTTCGGCGTATAATGTGACCGTATTCAAACAAATTTCTTAACATTATAATTGCCAAGAGGTGAGCGCGTTGGCAGGATGGTTTCAGTGGTTTATCGTCGGGTGGACAGTGATTTTAATTTCATTAATCGCAATTGGTGGATTTTTTATGTTTCGCAAGTTTTTAAAGCGCCTTCCTAAAGAAGATGGCAAATCTATTCTCGACTGGCAAGAGCATTATATTGAACAAACAAAACATATGTGGAGTCAAGATCAGAAAAAACTTTTAGATGAATTAGTTGCACCTGTTCCTGAATTATTTCGTGATATCGCGAAATACAAAATTGCAGGTACAATAGGCGAGTTAGCGCTAAGGGAAAAAGCAAATAACATGTCTCAGGATTTAATCATTCGAGGGTATATTATGGCAACTCCAAAGCGTGACCACAAATGGCTTATTAAAAAATTAAATGAAAAGCGAATCGATATGAGTCCTTACCATCATTTGCTTCAATAAAAAAACTCGTTTAGCTAGTGCTAAACGAGTTTTTTTATAGTAATGTTTCATGCAATCTTGTTCCATGCCCTCTACTTCGCTCCGTCTTTTTGAATTGATAATACATGGAAATTCTCCAAGGTAAAATCATTCCAAACGCAAGAACAAAGAAAAGTGAGCTCGTCTGAAGAACAGGTATTGATTCCCCAATAATTAACTTAAAGATAATCCGAACTAATAGCAATCCAATCAAAATAAACGCAAACGCTTTTGAACGAGTTAAATAGATCTGATCATCCTTAACTTCAAACTTCGAGGTTCGAATTAACAATAATGAAAAAGCAGCACCGACTGATAGCGCTTCAATCGCTTCGTACCACGGTACTCTCGCGTCTGGAACAACAAACATCAAAAAACCAGTTGCCATGAAAAATGGCGGTAGTATAATTTTTCTTATTGTGGCAGGTTTTCTTGATGCCTTCAACCTGATTACCACCATGGCAAGAGCCATCATTGCTCCTACAATTGTACTTAAAATAAGCATATACTCATCCCTCACCTATACCGTACTACCCATCATTCCCATTGTATGTGGAAGAGACAAAAAATACAAGTGAACGAAAAAAAGAACGGCAATCAGCCGCCCTCTTTTCACGAACGATTTACTCTTGAAAGCTGTTCTTCTCCTTCATCCGCTGCAATACTTAAAATAATCGTCATCGTTACGCCAACAACAGTGAAATAAACGCCAAGATCAAAGAGCATCGCAGTCGCCAGATGAGAATGCCCAAGTATAGGCAGCTCAAAATAGGCATCCGTATGACTTAAAAACGGTTGACCAAAAAGAAACGAACCAACTCCAGTTAAAACAGCAATTAGAAGACCAACTGGAATAAAGTTTTTAAAATCAATCCGAATCACTCTGTTCATCGTTTTAAATCCGTATGAAATATAGAGAAGGACCAGGGCACCAGCCGTCATTAGACCACCGATAAAGCCACCGCCAGGCGCATTATGACCCGCGAAAAATAAGTATATTGAAAATCCTAGAATGATAAAGACGATAATGGTTGTCGTCGTTTTTAAAATGAGGTCATTTGTTCCTTTCAATCCATTGCACCCTTTCCTGATTAAAATCCTTGAAAGCCACCAAACAGGTTATTGACAAGGAATGACGTAAACATTGTCATGAAATTAAAGTATAGTAAAACACCCATTACAATCATTAAGTACCCGCCGGCCTTCATAATGAATCGACTATTTTTCTTAATCCACTGCATCCGCCCAATAAAAAAGGACAAAATGAAAAAGGGAACTGAAAAACCAAGGGTATAAGCCACCATGTACATGAACCCTGCACCGGGATTTGAAACACCAAGCGCAATAACGGCAGCTAAAATTGGCCCCGTACAGGGTGTCCAACCTGCCGCAAATCCCATTCCAATTAACACTGAGCCTATAAAACCAGATGGTCGATTCCGTATTTTTAAGCGGCGATCTTTCATTAGAAAGGTTGGTGTCCAAAAACCGACGACAACAAGTCCGAATACCACAATTAAGATGGCGCCAACTTGACGAAGAAGATCTTTGTATTGAATAAACAAATTACCAACCAGGGTAGTAGACATCCCTAACACAAGGAATATAATCGAAAATCCAATGAGAAAGAAAATCGTATGAAAAATAGCTCGCCTTTGCATCATACCACGTTCTTCTTTTAAATCATCAACAGAAACCCCAGTGATATAGGAAATAAACGCAGGATAAAGCGGTAGTACACACGGTGAAATAAACGATAAAAAGCCGGCACCGAACGCTAAAAACAAGTTCAAATCTGCCATAGAATTACTCCCTGTCTAATGCATGATCTTATCATGTGCATGTCATTACCATTTCAACCTTTATTGTAAACGATTTATCTTATTCAAACTATGAACATTCCATAACTATTTTTCTTCAGAGAAAAATTCTTCAAGCGTTACGCCCGCCTTATGTACTTCAGTAGCGGCTTCTTTCCCTACATAGCGCACGTGCCATGGTTCATACTGATAGCCGGTAATATCTTCTTTGCCTTTTAAGTAACGAACAACAAACCCATATTCATGTGCATGCTCCGCTACCCACTGCCCTTCTGGTGTATCCCCAAAGTCTTCGGTAAGAGAACTTCCGATAGAAGGTGTGCTAATGTCCATCGTTAAACCTGTCTGATGTTCACTTTGTCCAGCTTGAGCACTCACCTGGTTCGCTACTTCTGCCCCGCGCTGCTCAGCGTTATAAGCAAAAATAGCTTCCTGACGCTCATAGGAACGGTAGCCAGAAACAGCCTTTAACTCAAATCCATCTTCTTTTGCACCTTCGAACATTTTTTCGAGAGCGGTAGCCGCTTCCTGAACCATCAATCTTTTCGGATCACCTTTTGGTGCATAGGAAGGGACATCGGGTTCGACAAGGTTTTTTGGAACGAAGTCAGAAGGAAGATTACGCTCCTTGTTAGCTACCACATAGATGCTATCTGGATTTGTGACAGTAAGATTGTCACCCTTCTTCTCAATAGTTTCAGCCATCGTAGGATAGGCTGCTGAATCATCTTGTTTCGCGTCATCTTCTTGATTCTTAGCTTGATCGTTCTCTTGATTATCTTTCGTTTGATTTTCATTTGCGTTTCCAGAATGAGTCTTGGAGTCGTTGTTCGTTTGTCCGCCGTTCTCTGCTTGATTCTGTGGCTCGTTAGACGTCTGCTCATCACTTCCAGCCTGACATCCTGCTAAAAGCGCAAATGAGAGTCCTGTAGCTACTACTAAATTCTTCATCGTCATGTAAACACTTCCTGATTTTTTTATAGTCTAATCTATCATACCATCTGACCAATTAGACCCGTCAACCAAAATTACTCCATACAAAAAGCACTCTGCAACCAGAGTGCCATTACGCTATTTATCGTTGTTCGTCATTTGACTATTCATAGCCTTCATCATCTGATTAATTTTCTTCTGAGAAGGTTTCTGCCCCATTTGCATCATCATTACACGAAGCATGTTTTCATTAATAGGGGGATTCTTCTTTAAATAGTCCATCATATATTTGCGGGCAATAAAAAAGCCAAGTGCTACTCCAGCAATCAACGCTAGCACGCCCACAAGCGTGTACATCCACCACATTCTAGATTTCCTCCTTATTCTTTCTCTTCCAATAGTGTACTACAACCCGTAATGATTATACAATAACGTCTACTAAAATAGTAGGAGTTTGTTTAAACTAGTTTCTGCTGTTTGATCGGGTTAAGCCATCCGTATCGCCCTGATTGGAAGTCGATCGCGAAAAAAGAAGGAGTTAATTTTCGAATCACTTCAAAAAAGACTGTTTCAGCTTCCGTTCCACCACTCGCATAGATATTCATTTTCTCACTTCTGACAAACAACGATGCATCGCTTTTCGACTGCTTAATACTTAACCGATGTCCTGCGTTTTTATATTCATACGTTCTGAACCCTCCGAGTTCATTGGCAAGATAGGTATTTAACTCTTCTTCTGCAACAGGGTCAGTAATAAAGGCAACCTGTTTTCCGAGAAGGTCTTTTTCTTCTGTTTGGACCGCCCGCTTTCTTTCGAGGAAAAGTTGAAACAACAAGTGCTCCTTGCCAGCATAATGAGCGGAGATTTGTTGTTTAACAGAATACATTTCATAATGCCTCATACCACTTCCCCCTTGTCAGGAAATCAGAATCAAATCATATAAAAAATAGTTTACACCATCTCTTTTAAAAGGTTTGTCTGAACCTGGAGCGGGACATCACTAGTTTTGTCGAACAAAAAACCTGTACTATAACATAAATGTTATAGTACAGGTTCCTTAAATGCTATGCCATACTCGGCAGGTCACAAAGAACGCCGCCGCAGCTCTCATCATAATCAAGCTTCATTTTATTAACAAACCACTGATCATCCGGCCGGACGAAGTAAGTAACGCCTCCAATTTCTTGCTTATAATCTTCATATGAAGGCCGATCAGACATGACTCCAAGGGAAAATCCACCGCTGTCTCCACTTCCTGCATAACGTACAAACAATCTTAGACAATCACCGTTACCAAGTTCCATTTCGTTTTTGTAAAACTCAGCTGCAGAATCAGTTACAACAAACATCCTATCCGCCCTCTCCGTTTTTGTATTAGTACATCTTGTTATAGTACAGTATAACGAATATTTAAAAAATTGCAACCATAAAAATAGCCTAATTTTGCTAAAAGCAAAATTAGGCTATTTTTCACTGAAGAAAGCTTCGATTTTTCTTACTTTCTTTCAATTTTTCTGGTGTTACATCTGTGCCTTCTTCATCCACTACTTTGATGGAATGGAGCTGATTTTTGAAAGAAGAACGAAGACTCGCTAGATATTCTTGACGAAGATCCTTTTGTTCTTTTTTCTCCTCCACTGTTAAAGAAGATTCTTTCGATTTACGAGAAAGCTCGTTAATTCGCTGAATTTTATCTTGAGAAAGCATGTAAAAACGCTCCTTTACTGCAACTTGTATGTTCTATGCTAACGCATATTTTGACCACAGACAAGTTTAGTGCTTCTCACTCTGTTCGTCAACATGTTCCTTGTAACGTCTATGGACGGTGGCTTTTGATACGTTGTGGCCAAAGCCTTTAAGTGTTGCAGCTACCTCATGAAAAGTAAGACCTCTATTACGAAGATTTACTATTTCTTCAATTGGCACCTCCACACGATCTCGCCCGCCGTGATGTTGTTGACTTAAGTTTCGCTGAGGTCGATAGCCTTCTTTCACAGCTTTATCCATACCACGTTTAATCTTTAAATTATGAAGTTTTCGCTGAAACTCTTCAACTATACTCACAATTTCAAGAACCATTGAGTCTGCTTCTGACAATTGAAGCTCTCCGTTTTGATTGACCGTATAAATGGTTCCACCATATTTATGTACTGCGTGAAGAAGGGCAATCTTGGCGTTGCCTCTTCCAAGCCTTGTTTCATCTTGAATGAGCAGTGCTTCAACTTGCCCTTCTTTCAACAAATCAAGTACTTCGAGAATGCCATCTCGGTCAATATCATAGCCGCTGTGCTTTTCTTCAATCATTCGGTAAATGGAAAAACCTGATTCTGACGCAAAACGTTGCAACTCTTCTTTTTGCCTTGCAAGAGACGACTCCTGCGCTTCTTTCTTTGTGCTTACCCGACAATAAATAACGGCGTTCATTCTTTATTCTATACCCCCAAGTGCGGTAGCGTTCGCTTCAACAGGGATGATGAGAGTATCTCCTGCTGTAATTCGATTGGCATCGATGCGATTAACGTCTTCAACCCAGCTAACAAATTTTTGATCAGATAATTCATGTGCGGAACGGTATTCATCAGCAATTTCTAACACCGTATCTCCCTGCTCCAATTGAACCGTTGTGTAACGATCATAGTCTTCCGCCGCAGCTGTTCGCAAAGATACGAACACGATAATTAACACAGCTACAAAAGATATAATGACAAGAAAATCAATTCCAGACAAGCCCCCAGCTTGCTTTCTCATCCCAATCACCCCATATACGAATATTTGTTCTGTTTTTAGTATAATAAGAACCTCTGTTCGTGTCAACTGGTTTTTTCGAACTTATGTTTGTATGCGAACAAAAATTCTGGTATACTAGTAACAAATAGATAGATTGGAACGAGGTGCCAGAAATATGAAACTATCAAAGCGTCAGCAGGACATTCTGGACTTTATTAAAGTCGAAGTAAAACAAAAAGGATATCCACCTTCTGTGAGAGAAATTGGCGAAGCCGTTGGACTTGCTTCAAGCTCCACTGTTCATGGCCACCTGGCAAGACTCGAGAAAAAAGGATATATCAGGAGAGATCCAACAAAACCAAGAGCCATCGAAGTGCTTGGTCTTGACGAAGCCATCGACATTCCACGTCAACACACAGTGAACGTTCCTGTCATCGGTAAGGTAACAGCTGGTCAACCGATTACAGCGATTGAAAATGTTGAAGAGTACTTCCCACTTCCTGAGCAGTTTGCCCAAGATGAAGAGCACACTTTCATCCTCGTCATTGAAGGGGATAGTATGATTGAAGCTGGTATCTATAACGGTGATATGGTTATCGTGAAACAGCAGCCTACCGCAAACAACGGAGACATTGTTGTAGCGATGACAGACGATGGTGAAGCAACAGTAAAACGATTTTTTAAAGAAAGCAATTACTTCCGACTTCAGCCGGAAAACTCATCGATGGAACCGATTATTCTTGATTCTGTTTCAATCCTCGGTAAAGTGGTCGGCGTATTCCGCTCCATCCACTAGAAGCGCAATTTGCGCTTCTTTTTTTTATACTTATATTTAGTCAATTCGAAGTAACGAGACACCCACTTCCATCATATTGTGTGACGAAGCAAACTTTATGAGGTGATTAATGTGGTACAAAAGGAAGTTCAAGATCTTTTGAACACGCTCATTCAAATTGAACACGTTTCAACAACATTATATTTAGCAATGTCTGCTTACCTGGATCGGAAAAATTATACTGGAATGGCCAGTTGGTTAAAAATTCAATCTGATGAAGAACGGACACATCTTCTTACTTTGATTAATTACCTAGCTGGTAAAGATGGCGTTGTTGAATTAGGAGCTCTCCCAGAACAATCGACCGACTTTGGAACGCCACTTGAAACGTTTCAGCAAGTTTTAGAACACGAGCAAAATGTAACGAATTCTTATCGACAGGCTTATAACTATATTAAAAAAATTGATCCTCAAACGGCTGTCATCGTGCAGGATTTCCTACGAGAACAGATTGACGAAGAAGCACAGGCACTTACGATTGTCGAGAGACTAAAATTAGCAGGAGATAACACGTCAGCTCTCTTGCTGATCGATCAAGAACTTGGTCAAAGGCAGCCAGGATGAGGTTCCTCTGTGCCACAAGAAAAACCACACCTTCTTACATGTAAAGGTGTGGTTTTTTTAGTAGTTCTTTTGTCATTGTGAATAAACAAGTTGCTTTTCAATGATAATCTCAAAATGCTTTAACGCAAGCTCACTAATCGCATACAGATCTTTCTGCAGCGTTTGCTCGATAAAGATTTTCGCAATAGCGCGCTTCCTTTCTCCCCTAGCCGCATCCTTTAACGCAACCGTGCACTCAAAAATATCGGTTAACCATTTTGTAACACGTTTACAGTGATATGCTTGCTTCTCACCATCCATTTGACAGATCTGGTTGATCCGCACGTGGGCTGAATGAATCGCTGTAACCACCTTTTTCGATTCCTCTGATAAGGCTTCAGGGAGATCATCAAGTTCCTTCTTCATTTTAGCGAAAAAGAGATGATGTACCTCATACTTCTGAATTAACCGGAGGACTTCAAGTCCAAGGATATTTCCTGTTCCCTCCCATACCGTTAACACTTGTGCATCTCGAAGCAGTCTAGGTGTTACAAAATCCTCAATATAACCATTTCCTCCATGCATTTCAATCGCTTCATGCGAAAAGTGAACAGCCTGCTCTGCCGATTCTTTTTTCACTAGCGCAATTAGCAACCGATTTAACGCCTGATCTTCTTCACTCACACTTTGACCGCTTATGATTTTATCAAAAAGAGCAATACTAGAGAAAATTGCACTCATCTCTACTTCTTGCTTCACTTTCATATTCACAAGTGATTCACGTATCATAGGAAAGTCTTTCAGTTTTTGTTTAAAAGCACTTCGCTCATACGCATAGCTTTTCGCTTCAAGATAAGCGCGCTGCATAATCCCCACAGACGCAATCGCATTGCAAAGGCGAGACAAGTTTAATGCTTCTGCCATGTAAAAAAACCCTTTTGTTGCCTCCCCTACAAGGTATGCTTTCGATCCTTCAAGAAGGACCTCAGCAGATGGAACTGCTTTAACTCCTAATTTATCTTTTAATCTTCTAATGGTCAGGTTATTGTTCGATCCATCTTCTTTTTTCCACGGTACTAAAAACAAGCTTAGCCCCTTTGTCCCTGGTATTTGGTCATCGATGCGAGCTAATACCATCGCAACACCGCATGCGCCTGCATTACTTGCAAAATATTTCTCTCCTGTTAATCGGTAATGGTCTCCTTCTTTTACAGCACGCATTTCATTCGCCCCAACGTCCGATCCGCCCTGACGTTCCGTTAGAAAAGTGGCTCCTTCATATAACTCGACGTCACCTGTCGCAATGACGTGTGGCAAAAATTTGTTCTTCAACTTCTCATCCGCATAGTGTTCAAGTAAATAAGCCGTTGCCATCGTTAAGGTAACAGGACAATAAAAGCCTGGTTCAGATTGCGAAAGCAGATAACCTTGAGCAAACGAAAAAATATAATTTCCTTTTTTACTTATCTCAGGAATTTCTTTATGAACATAACCGACTATTCCTCGCTCGTATGTTTGTTTAACCGTTTTAAGATATCCTTCATTTCGCCAGACATAGGAAATATCGTTTCCCATTTTGTCATACTTCACTAATCGTGGCTGTCCCTCACGATCAGTATGACGTGCACGTTCATCAATCTCATTGGCACACAGTTCACCGTATTCTATTAATTCTTCTTTCGCCCACTGAAAGAAATCAAGATCAAGATAACTTTTTAATAAGTCTCCCAAATTTGGATCCTCGAGATAAAAGTTTCTCATCATTATCCTCCTCCTCCCCTCAATCATCCTGATGACTGAATTTTCTGTTGTTTCAAGCATATCATTTTCTCATCCTTTCATGCGCCATTCTTTATACAAAAAAAAGATCGCTACTCCTAAGGAGAAACGATAGCGGTCAAGGTATATAGCTTCAGGATTATATCGGTGTATAACGCAAGGTTCACTAAGAATGTTTTCATTCATTTATATACGTATTTAATAGTTGTTCAATCGACTGATTAATCTCATTAACATTCACATTCTCACGTTCTTTGTTGTTTAATTGATAATGATCTTTCAATTCTATAATCCGTTCAACACTTTCATTTATTCGCTCCTCTGAAATTTCTCCATTTTCTACGGCAGCTTTTATCGTTTTCATCACAGCGACTACTTTATTATAATTATGTGCCACCAGAATCAGGTCGCTTCCTGCTTTGATTGAATCCACTGATGCTTGTTCGATACCATAATGGTTTGTAATGGCTTTCATTGTCATATCATCTGTTATCACAACACCCTCATAGCCCATCTGATTCCGCAGCAAACCGTTAATGATTTTTGGAGATAGGGAAGCGGGCTTGTCATCTAATTGAGGAAGTAAAATATGGGCAATCATCACCATATCTACTCCTTCCTCAATCGCTCCTTTGAAAGGAATAAGTTCCGTCTTTTTAAGATCTTCAACCGATTTATTCACCTTAGGAAGCTGAAGGTGAGAGTCTACTGAAGTATCACCATGACCGGGAAAATGCTTAATGACAGTGACAATATCTTCAGACTGCAGCCCCTTCATCGTTTCAACGCCTAGTTTTTTGACAACATTTGGATTACTACTAAAGGAACGATCCCCAATAACCGGGTTATCGGGATTGCTATTGACATCCATTACCGGAGCATAATCTAAATTGAAACCAAATTGTTTTAATTCATTTCCAATTACCTTTCCAATGCCATATGAAAATTTAGTTTGATTTACATTTCCAATCAACTCGTTTGTAGGTATCGTTTTTAATGACCCAGGAAGACGCGATACTCTTCCTCCTTCTTGATCAATGCTTAAAAACAAAGGCGTTTTATTCTGTTCGTTTATCGCCTTTATGTCATTTAAAAGGGTCACGGTTTGTGTGATTGATTCGATATTGTTTCTATAAAAGATAACGCCACCAATACGTTTGTTTTGGATTAAATCCTTGGTTTCTTCATTTAACGTTGTTCCCGAAAATCCTGCGATGATCATTTGACCGATCTTTTCTTGAAGACTCATTTTAGAAACAATTTTGGCCGCTTTACTTTGTACTTTTGTCCATACGGAAATATGATCGACAGATGGATTTTCATTTTCATTCTTTGGCAAAATCCATTTCAGCTGATAAGTATCATTCATTTGATAAACAAGAATCATTTGATTATGTTCTTTATCTTTATAATAGTTTACTTGATCCGGCTCTCCTTGGATTCGTTTAATATCTTTCATATGTATCTTTTTTAAAGAAGAACCTAAATACCGAACATCAAAAATCGTATCTTCTTGAAAGCCTAACGCTATCTTTTCTCCTGGATAGCTTCCATATTGCCCCTCTGAAGTTTGGGTCACTTGTTCAGGGTTCCCCCATTTTTCTTTTAATTTACTCATTTTAGTTGAGCCTACTACGATAGGAGAGTAAGGAATTTTTCCTTGTTCGGACTGCTGGATAATCTCGTTAACCGTAGTGGTTACCTCATTATTTTCATGGTCACTAATGGACTGTTCGTTCACAGTCGAATGGTTCTCTTCAGTGTTAGAAGTGCCAAGAAGCTGGTCTTTAAAAAGCATGAATAATCCTAAGAAAAGGAGGCAAACACCACTTACATACAAGAACTTTTTCATTCCAATAGACCCCTTTTTTAATTTTACATTACATATGCTGTTCTTTACCCTCTACTTCACTCGTTAACCGTTATCATTTTTATCTAAATAAGTAATTCCCATCTCGCTTCTCCTCCGAGAGTGTTTTCAAATAAGACCTATAGAAAAACAGTTCTTGTTGAGGATCGTTTCCACAAAAGAACTGTTTATTATTCATTAGTTACTTATTTAACACAAGGTAATGTAATTGTGCAAACTGACCATACTGACGCACATCGGTTAATTCAAGATCATGTGTAACGTCGCTTTTCTGAAACAGCGGAATCCCTTTTCCGATAAGTGTTGGAGCAAGCGAAATAATAAATTCATCAATCAAATTTTTCTCAAGAAATTCATGCACAAGGACACCACCACCAATGAGCCAGATCGTTCCACCACTCTGCTCGTTTAATCGTTCAATAAGTGACGTCGGATCTTCAGATGTGAAAATCACATCTTCAGTGTTTTCTCTTGATTGAGTTGTATACACATAAGACATTTTCCCTTCATAAGGGTTTACTCCATCCTCCTGTTCCATGACCCAGTCATACGTCCGTCGCCCCATAATCATGGTGTCCACATCTTTCATGAAATCTTCGTACCCCGCGTCTCCTTCAGGCTCGATTTTGAAAAGCCAGTCAAGTGAATCATCTTCTGTTGCCACATAGCCGTCAACGCTTGTCGCGATATAAACAGATACTTTTCGTTTTGTCATTAAATTACTCCTTTTCAATGGATTTACCTTACCCTATTATAGGCTGTTCTTTACCAATTATTAAATCATTGATCATCAGTTTGTGCTCAGTAAAAAGCTGGTCAGGAAGGGCATCAAGCGAAAAGAATGCTGTCTTAAATGATTCATCACTTCCGCGCAGTTCACCTTCAAAATCGTGACAGCGAAAAAGAATTTGAACAGGCGAAACCTGATCACCGTTACCGAATGTTTTTTCCTTATCCGGGCCTGAATAAATCCCAAACAGCGACATTTCCTTTAGCATTAGCCCAGTCTCTTCTAACACTTCTCTCCTTGCCGTTTCCTGAACCGATTCATTAAAATCCATAAATCCACCAGGCAACCCCCACGACTCACTATCCGTACGAAGTTGCAGCAAAAGGCGATTCTCTTTATCAAAAACCATTGCTCCCGCGACGACCATAATCACTTTCTCGCGCCCTACCATAGAGCGTAAGTGCTGTATGTAATCCATGAATGACCTCCATTCCATACTTACCACTTACAACTATATTCATATTTGAAGCGCCTGTAAATGAGCATGAGGGATGTATTGCTATTCTGTTCCATAGAAAAAAGCCAGTGCACCGGGCACTGGCTTCGTATTTATTTGAATGATTTAACGCCTAAATAATGGTCTTGCCAAAAGTCGTAGCTAAGATCCGTGACTTCTACACCTTCGCTACCAGCGTGGATGATTTTGTTGTCACCGATATAGATTCCACTATGTGAAGCACCTTCTACATCATACGTGCCTTCAAAAAAGACTACATCTCCGATTGCTGGAGACGCTACTTCTGTTCCGTCATATTTCCACATATCACGTTCCGTTCGTGATATGTCGACGCCAGCTTCGTTAAACACATATTGGATGAAGCCACTGCTGTCAAACCCGTCTGGTGTCGTGCCTCCCCATACATATGGCGTTCCGATTAAGCTTTTCGCAGTGGATACGACGTCAGATTCGGAGACAGACTCAGTAGGTGCTTCATCTGAAGTCGGTTCTGTAACTCCGGAATTATCATTAGCAGATAGCGCACCCATAACCTCAGGTCCAGCTATACCGTCTACAGTAAGTCCCTTATCTGCTTGAAAATCTTCAACGGCATCTTCTGTGATCTGACCAAAAATACCATCGACGTGATAAGTATAGTAACCGAGTGATTCAAGTTCTGATTGCAGCGCCGTAACAGCCTCGCCACGATCCCCGCTCAGAACATTGATTGATGAACGAACTGTATCACTTTGCTTCACGTCATTTGAATCGACCTTCGCAAATGCCCCTTCACTTAAGAATGGAGAAAAGACCATCGCGGCCACCAAAGTAGATGAAACTACTGTTTTTCGTAGGGTAAATCTTGACTTCACGTAAATTCCTCCTGTAATTGATTCTAGCTGAAGTTTGCAACTTGATAGACAAATAAAAATTTAGGATATGTAACGATTGGCAGATGTTGCCGTGTGATTTCCACACGCCTTCGAGCCGATTCACTTAGTCTAACAGAAAAGTTCTGTAATGAGGTTTCACTGTCATTAAGCCTAGATGATCACTTTTTACAAAAAGATGTATCACTGTAATACCTTATCACTCATCCTACTTTCTTCCGTCTAATTAATATTTAGAAGCTCTATTAGTAGTGACCATACCTTCGTTTCATTTCTCCACAATCTATTAAAACGTGAGGTATGTCACATTTCTTTTTGATTCAATGATCTATAATAAAATTATAAATACCCCCTACGGTAATTAAAAAGGAGACGATCATATGAGTAAGAAAATAGTCATTGTTGGTGGCGTAGCAGGAGGATCAACAGCAGCGGCTCGTTTAAGAAGATTAGATGAAACCGCAGAAATTGTCATGTTTGATAAAGGTGAGTATATTTCTTATGCCAACTGTGGGCTCCCTTACTATATTGGTAGAACAATTGAAGACCGAAAGAAACTACTTGTCCAAACACCAGAAAGCATGGCAGCAAGGTATAACTTTGATATTCGTACCTTAAGTGAAGTGACACAGATTAATCGCACAAAGAAAACCATTTCTGTGCACGATTTAAAATCAGATCAAACTTACGAGGAAGCGTATGACCAACTGATTCTTTCACCAGGAGCGCGTCCAATTGTCCCACCGATCCCTGGTCTTAATGAAGCAAAGGCACTCTTTACACTTCGCAATATTCCTGATACCGATCGGATCAAAGCGTACGTTGATGTAGAGAAGCCATCACAAGCAGTTGTCATAGGCGGAGGGTTTATCGGAGTGGAAATGGCTGAAAACTTGAGCGACCTTGGCATGAACGTCACACTAATTGAAATGGCAAATCAAATCATGCCACCGCTCGATTATGAAATGGCCGCGATCGTTCACAAGCACCTTAGAGATAAAGGTATTGATCTGATTTTAAATGACGGAGTAAAGTCGTTTGAAGGCAATGGAACGAAAGTACTCACCGTAAGCGGAAAAGAGATTGATACGGACCTGATCATTTTGTCAATCGGCGTCCGCCCTGAAAATGAACTCGCTGTCCTTGCCGGTTTATCTGTAGGAACACGAGGTGGCATTCAAGTAAACGAATATCTCCAAACGAGTGATCCTTCCATTTATGCGATTGGTGATGCCATTGAAGTAAAATGTTACATTAACAAGCAACCAACCATGATTCCTTTAGCATGGCCTGCAAACAGACAGGGGCGCCTCGTTGCTGATAACATTTACGGCAAAAAAACGCCGTATAAAGGGACACTCGGTACCTCCATTGCCAAAGTGTTTGACTACACGGTTGCTACGACCGGTAATAATGAAAAAACCTTAAAAAGCCTTGGCATGGCTTACGAAGTTGTGCACGTTCATCCAGGTTCACACGCCGCATATTATCCAAACGCCTCTCCTATTGCCTTGAAGCTTATTTTCGATAAAGAAACCGGAAAGATCTTCGGTGTTCAAGCAGTCGGTAAGGATGGCGTGGATAAGCGAATCGATGTCATCGCCACCGCGATTAAAGGAGATTTAACCGTTCTCGACCTCCCTGACTTAGAACTTGCCTACGCGCCTCCTTACTCTTCTGCAAAAGATCCAGTGAATATGGCCGGATATGTAGCGAGTAACATCGTTGAAGGTATGATGGAAACCGTGCAGTGGCATGAGATTGATGCAATCGTGGAAAATGGGGGTACGCTCATTGACGTTCGAAACCCTGCAGAATTTGAAAAAGGTTTTATTAAGGGATCTATTAATCTTCCAGTTGATGAATTACGGAGTAAGCTTCATGAGCTGCCGCAGGGTGAAACGATTTATGTGCACTGTCAGGTTGGGTTAAGGGGGTATATTGCGACACGTATCCTTAGGGAGAATGGATTTCAGGCGGTTAATCTTGATGGAGGGTATCGGACTTATGAGCAGGTATATGAAGAAAAAGTTATAAAGGACTAGCAACTTATGTATTTCAATGAGGTAAAAACAAATGAGCTTCGAGAGATATTGCCTGTAATTGTAATGTATTACAAATTACCTACTAGATAATGCACCTCACTCGAATACCATAATTATAAAAGTGGCTTACCCTACCTCATATTATTTTGGTAGTGTAAGCCACTTTTAAGTTTAATATAAATTATATAACTCAACTCTACACTTTTATTCGATTATGCATCGCGAGAACCGTCCCAGCGATTCAAAACAAAAAACCCTCAACACAATCGTGTCGAGGGGTCATTCTTATATCTTAGTAAGTCGTCATATACTGTTCGCGTTCCCAAGGGTGTACTTGTGTACGGAACATATCCCATTCGATTTCTTTTGCTTCGATGAAGTGCTCGGCTGCGTGCTCGCCTAGAGCTTTCATCATGACTTCGTCTTTCTTAAGAAGTTCAAGCGCATCGTGAAGTGTTGCTGGAAGGTCTGTGATGCCTTCTTCTACACGTTCTTGCTTATCCATCACGTAGATGTTGCGCTCTGTTGGAGCTGGTGGCGTCATTTTGTTCTTGATCCCGTCAAGACCAGCTGCAAGTAGGGCTGCCATTGCAAGGTACGGGTTTGCAGATGGATCTACGCTACGTACTTCGATACGTGTGCTGATTCCGCGGGAAGCCGGAACACGGATAAGCGGGCTACGGTTACGAAGAGACCACGCTACGTAGCAAGGCGCTTCGTATCCAGGTACAAGACGCTTGTAAGAGTTCACTGTAGGGTTTGTGATCGCTGTGAACGCTTCAGCATGCTTCATTGTTCCTGCGATGAATTGACGTGCTGTTTCGCTTAGGCCAAGCTCATCTTTTGGCTCATAGAATGCATTTTCTCCGTCTTTAAAGAGGGACATGTTCGCATGCATACCAGATCCGTTAACACCGAATAGTGGCTTCGGCATGAACGTTGCGTGCAGGCCGTGCTTACGAGCGATTGTTTTAACCGCTAGCTTAAACGTCTGGATGTTGTCACATGTTGTGATCGCATCAGCGTATTTAAAGTCGATTTCGTGCTGTCCTGGCGCTACCTCATGGTGAGATGCTTCGATTTCGAAGCCCATGTCTTCAAGCTCAAGAACGATATCACGACGGCAGTTTTCACCAAGGTCTGTTGGGGCAAGGTCGAAGTATCCGCCTTTGTCGTTAAGTTCAAGCGTTGGTTCACCGTTTTCGTCCATTTTGAATAGGAAGAATTCTGGCTCTGGTCCAATATTGAAGTCAGAGAATCCAAGGTCTTCCATTTCTTTTAGAACACGTTTTAGAACTGAACGAGGATCCCCTTCGAATGGCGTGCCATCCGGGCTATAGATGTCACAAATAAGACGAGCGACTCTTCCTTTTTCAGATGACCATGGGAAGACAACCCATGAATCAAGATCCGGGTAAAGATACATATCGGATTCCTCAATGCGCACGAAGCCTTCGATCGAAGAACCGTCAAACATCATTTTATTATCAAGAGCTTTCTCAAGCTGATCAACTGGAATTTCAACGTTCTTAATAATCCCTAGTAGGTCAGTAAACTGCAAGCGAATGAACTTAACGTTCTCGTCTTGCGCCATTTTCTTAATATCGTCTGCTGTGAATTTGTTCGCCATGTAAAATGAATCCTCCTTAAGAAATAAAAAGATTTAGTGAATCCTTAGGAATACCGAGTGCTACACGCTTGCTCTCTCCACTTGAGGACAGTTTCAAGCAATCCCAAAATTCAGAATCGCATTAACATTCGAAATTGCCGCTCCCTTCTTCACTTACTCTCATCATACACGAATATTTACGTTATCGTGTTAACGTACGTTAGATTATCTAACATGCTTTTTCGCGCAAAAAAAGGCAGGGACTGAAATTCCTACCTTTTACCCTTATGAAACGGAGATCAAACCTTTTTTTAACAAATCATCGACGGCACGAAGCACGCTGATTTTGACGTGTTCAAATGTTAGGCCGCCCTGTACATATGCAACATACGGCGGTCTTAACGGTCCGTCAGCTGATAATTCAAGGCTCGCACCTTGAATAAACGTTCCAGCTGCCATGATGACATCATCCTCGTATCCTGGCATATAGGCAGGTTCCGGGCGAACGTGTGCATTAATTGGAGATGCTGCCTGGATTGCCTGACAGAACGCAACCATTCGTTCCCTGTCATCGAACTGAACCGATTGAATCAGATCGGTTCGCTTACTGTTCCAGTGAGGGGTTGTGTTAAACCCTGCTACTTCAAGAAGCGCAGAGCTATACACAGCTCCTTTCACTGCTTGACCTACCGTGTGAGGTGCGAGGAAGATGCCTTGATACATTTCCTGTAGCGAATACAGCGATGCCCCTACTTCTCTTCCGATTCCAGGGGACGTTAAACGATAGCCGCAAAGCTCAACGAGATCTTCTCTTCCTACAAGGTAACCACCCGTTTTGACGATACCTGCTCCTGGGTTTTTTATTAACGATCCTGCGATAAGATCTGCCCCAACGTGACATGGCTCTTGCTCTTCCACAAACTCTCCATAACAGTTATCAACGAAAACAATCACATCTTCTTTGAGCGATTTAACAAATCCAATCATTTCTTCGATTTCTGCGATGGTAAATGACGGTCGATTCGCATATCCTTTGGACCGTTGAATCCCTATCATTTTTGTTTGCGGTGTGATGGCATTCTTCACAGCATCAAAATCCACTGCTCCGTTTGATAACGGAATCGCTTGATAGCCAATATGAAAATCCTTTAACGATCCGTTTCCTTCACCGCGCGTTCCGACGATTTCTTCTAACGTATCGTACGGTGCACCAGTTATATAAAGAAGTTCATCATTTGGGCGCAGTACGCCAAATAGCGCAGTTGAAATCGCATGCGTCCCAGAGACGATTTGAGGTCTCACGAGTCCTGCTTCGCCACCGAATACGTCCGCATAAAGCTGTTCGAGCGTATCACGACCCGTATCGTCATAGCCGTACCCTGTGGAAGGTGTGAAATGAAAGTCGCTAATGCGATTTTTGTGAAATGCCTCAAGAACGCGGTATTGATTTGCTTCGACGCGTGTATCGATTTCTCTTAAAACAGGCTGGATCTTTTCTTCTGCCTGTTGTGATAGTGTTTTCAGTTCTTCTTGATGTGTAAAATTCATAAACATAGTTTTCTACTCCTAGTCGTTGTTCCACTCGTTAATAATGCGCTTGTATAAATGTTCAGGAGCGTATCCCTTACATCGATAGTGATCTTTTTCTTCATCCCATTTACGCTCAATTAGAACCGTATTCCGCTGCAAGTAAGCGAGCTTGTCGCCCTGGTCCGCATTAATCGAAATCGAAAAATACTCCATCTGCTTTAACACTTCACTTTGTAGACGGTCATTCAATCGCTTCAAATCAGTCTGCTTTAGCGCTGAGATGAGAATTTGTTCATTCACGCTACTTTGCACAGACGGATCGGCTCGATCAATCTTATTAAAGACGGTAAGGACGGGTATATGTGATGCCTTTAAATCTTTTAATAGCTTAAGTACAATTTCTTCATGACGCTCTCGATCAGGATGAGACGCATCAATAACATGAAGAATCAAATCCGCTTCTGTTGCTTCTTCCAGCGTTGATTTAAACGAAGCGACAAGCGTTGTTGGTAGGTCCTGTATGAACCCTACCGTGTCTGTTAACAGCACATTGTAGCCATTCGGAAGCTTCAGCTGTCTCGTCATCGGATCAAGTGTCGCAAATAGCTTGTCCTCTTCATAGGAATCAGCTTTTGTTAACCGATTAAAAATGGTTGATTTCCCTGCGTTCGTATACCCAACTAACGCTACTTGAAGCGTTTCGTTCCGCTTTCGCCGCGCCCGGTACTGATCACGGTGTTTCACCGTATTGTCGAGCTGACGTTTCAGGTCTGTGATTCGGTTACGAATATAACGACGATCCGTTTCAAGCTTTGTTTCCCCTGGTCCTCTTGTCCCAATACCGCCTCCAAGCCTTGATAAGGACGTCCCCTGTCCTGCAAGGCGCGGCAGCATGTATTGAAGCTGAGCGAGTTCAACCTGAAGCATGCCTTCTCGTGATCTCGCTCGCTGTGCGAAAATGTCTAAGATAAGCTGTGTGCGGTCAATGACGCGCGCATCCAACGCTTCGGATAAGTTTCGAAGCTGACTTGGTGATAGTTCACTGTTGAAGATGACAATCGTTGCTTCCTTTTCTTCAATTAACTCTGCCAGCTCTTCGACTTTTCCTTTTCCTATAAAAGTAGCTGAATGAATCCGCTCCCGCTTTTGTGAGAGGGTGCCTTCTACAACGCCGCCAGCTGTTTCTGTTAACGCAGCCAGTTCATCCATCGTATAGGCAAACTGTTCGTCGGTTTGATTTTGAAGCTGAATGCCGATTAAAATCGCCGGTTCAGCTGCTTCAATTCGTTCTTTATTCAAATGTACGTTCCCTGCCTTTATCAATCAGTCTGTTCCCATCATACCAGATGCGCATTTAATCTTCTATAGGGATGTCTTCTGGTAAGAGCAGCTCAAGCGCCGAGCGATCAATGACGTCTGCCTGTAGCAAGCGGACTGCTTGCTTACGGATTGCTTTTTCAATGATGTTTCGAACGAAACGACCGTTGCTAAACGTACTTGTTTCCCGTTCACGCTTTTTCACAAAGCTTTGCTTTAGCTTCCACTCTGTCTCTCTTGAAAAACGATACTGTCTCTCGGCTGCCATCTTTTTCGCGATCTCAAGCAGCTGCTCATTCGAATAGTCCGGAAAATCAATGACGAGCGGAAAACGAGACGGCAAGCCTGGATTTAGCGAAAGGAAGTGCTCCATTTCATCTGAATAACCTGCTAGGATAAGAATGAAATCTTTATGGTGATCTTCCATCGCCTTCACAAGCGTATCAATCGCTTCTTTCCCAAAATCCTTTTCGCCTCCGCGCGCAAGCGAATACGCTTCATCAATAAACAAAATGCCGCCTTTTGCTTTTTTCACAAGCTCTCTCGTCTTTTGAGCGGTATGACCAATGTATTCCCCAACGAGATCGGCTCTTTCCACCTCGATCAGGTGTCCTTTAGAAAGCACATTCATCTCGAGAAAAAGCGTTCCTAACAGGCGAGCTACCGTTGTTTTCCCGGTGCCGGGATTTCCTTTGAACATCATGTGGAGCGCCTGCGTATTTTGTTTTAAGCCATTTTCCTCTCTGCACTTGTTCACATAAAGCCAGGCATACACTTCTTTTAATAAATGTTTCATCTCTTTTAAGCCGATTAGCTGTTCCATTTCCTGCTGAATGCGTTCAAGCGGCATATGCTTTTTCGTTGCTTGACTTAGTGCGGCATCCGCCGTCTCTTGAATCCCTTCGGTTTGTCGAAGGACGATGTTAATTTGACCTTTTCGCTGCGTTACGGTTTGCTGCACGGTGCTCACCTCGCTTTATTCTCACACGATAGTATACGCACCTGCCCAGAATCCGTGACAAACGCCCAAAAGAAAAACACTCGTTAGGAGTGTTTAACTTGCCCCAATCCGTTCAACAAACGATTCAGGAATATGAATTTTCGGTTCAGCCTTCTTTGCTTTATAAGATCTGTAGTGTGTAAGGACCTCGCCTTTTTCGACGACATCAATTTCAAGTATGTGTCGATCTGAACGTTCGAGGATCTTCATGAATATATCGCCTTCGTGAAGCGTATATAAAACAAAACGACTTCTCAAATGAGAAATCTCTTTCTTCTGCACTTCAGGAAGCTCGGTGAAAATGTCATAAAAGTGCTGCATCGAAGCAACATGTTTCCCTTTACCTGCTGCTTTCGTAACGCTAACAATTTGTTCCGCTTTATTCCTAATTTTCTCTACAATTTTATTCATGTGTCCTCTCCATCATTATTTAATTTCTGGAAGGTTTCGAACTTCACTCATCATCTCAGCGCCACATAATGGGCAAGCCGGTGTATCAGAAAACGAGTAATCGGCTCGCATCCAGCCAGCACAATCTCCACTCGAACAAGACCAGACGTCTGTATCTACTTCTGGAATAGGTTCCTGCTGCTGTTTTGAAAAAAAGGCCATGTCTAACCGCTCCTTTACGATTTGGTTATCACTAGTATTTCCAATTATCCCAAAAACATGTAACCCTTTGTAAACAAGTCGTGCAAAGATTTTGTTATAATGGAACAAAATGAGAGGTGATCATCGAATGGAGCTTTTTAATCAGTCGCTTCCAGACTTTCTAGAAGAGTACTTGCAGTCGCTCGAACGAAAAGGGCGTAAGGCTTCTACTCTTCGCCGCTATCGCTATGACCTTGCCGATTATACCGTCTGGCACCGAACGCTCCATCGAAAGGTCGATTTCGAGAACTTTCGTAATCTGACAACGGAGCAGCTTCAGGAGTACGTGCGCTATTTGCATCTTGAGCGTCATTATTCTGAGCGGACGTTAAAGAGAATTATGACTGTATTAAATCAAGTATATCGTTATTATATGTCGTTAAATCGAACAAAGACCAATCCAATGAAAGAAGTCGTCCTACCAACAAACGAAGACGCCGGTTATATCGAAACCGATTTTCTAAAAGAGGAAGAAGCTGAAAAGCTGCTTAAGACGATCGTATCGCTTGACGATTTAACGGACAACCAGTTAAGAGCGCGTGAATTTCTGATTGATCGAAATTTAATTATCGCCAGGCTCTTCCTGAATTACGGATTAACGTTACAAGAGCTCTGTTCGCTTTCCATGAAAGACATTTCTTTCGAACAAAATGAACTAAGCGTCACTTCGGCATTAGGAAAACGAACGATCCAGTTAGATCCTGATCATAAGAAAATTTTGTTCGACTATTATCACACGATTCCAGCGCCGGTTAGACCAAGACTTCATAGCGACGATCCGCTTTTTGTTTCGTTCGACTTTCAACGGCAAACGTATCGCTGGAGTTATGAAGTTGATCGCCCGAAGCGGTTAACAGAAATTGCCGTACAAAAAATGATTCGCCTTGAAGTTCAGCGAGCTGGAATCCGTAAAGGTGTGTCCGCTCAGCATATGAGACGAACATGCGTCATCAAAGCCATTGAAAATGATCTTTCTGTCGATCAGCTACGGATGCAATTTGGTCTTAAAGCCGACCTTACCCTGAAACGCTATTTTGATTATATGGAAAAGCAGCAAATTTCATCATAGTAAATATGAAAAAGTCCCTCATCCTGCTTTAACCAGAACGAGGGACTATGTGTTTACTTGTCAGACTCAAAATTTATTTCAACGGATCGCTGTGGAGCGAACGTAGAAATGGCGTGTTTGTAAATCAACTGTTGTTTTCCGTCGGACTCAAGGATAATCGTGAAATTATCAAATCCTTTAATTGTCCCTTTTAGCTGGAATCCGTTTAGCAGGTACACGGTTACAAAAACGTTATCTTTTCTTAATTGGTTCAGGAATTGATCCTGGATGTTAATTTGCTGCTTCATTGTCAGTCCTCCTCTTTTTCTCTAAAGGCATTCCTTAACTACATTTCTATCTTTCTGCTAACTTTCCTGCAACAACTTTCAAGATTTCGTTAATTTTTTCTTCACGATGCGCCGTCATGTCATACCAGTCCATCGCCATTTGATGACGAAACCACGTGAGTTGCCTCTTTGCATAACGTCTTGAGTTCTGCTTTAACTCAAGGACCGCCTCTTCTAATGAGATCCGATCTTCGAGATAATTGTAGATTTCTTTGTAGCCAATAGCCTGAACGGATTGACAGTGACGAATGCCATTCTTGTAGAGCCGCTGTGCTTCTTCAAGAAGCCCATCCTCCATCATATTGTCGACTCGCTTGTTAATTCGCTCATACAGGATATCACGATCCATCGTAAGACCGACATTTACAAGATGATAGGGAGATTCCTCAGGCAAAGCATCTTTTGAAGCGGATACGGGCTCACCTGTTACGTGATACACTTCTAATGCCCGAATGACCCTTCGTACATTATTTGGATGGATTGCTTCATAGCTCACTGGATCAACATCTTTTAATCGCGCGTGAAACGTTACCGCCCCTTCTTCTTCTGCTTGTTGCTCAAGTTGCTGGCGGTATGCCGGATCTTCCTTTGCTTCTGAAAAAGCGTACTGATGGGTCACGGATTTCACGTAAAGACCCGTTCCCCCAGCAATAATCGGCACTTTGCCTCTGCTATTAATATCCGCAACAAGCTCTGTCGCAAGCTTTTGAAATTCAGCAGCTGAAAAGCTTTCCTTTGGTTCCTTAATATCTATTAAATAATGGGGAATACCTTCCATCTCTTCTTCCGTGACTTTCGCTGTTCCTATGTCCATGCCACGGTAAATTTGCATCGAATCACCGCTAATGATTTCCCCGTCAAGCGCCTTCGCAAGTTCAATGCTTGTCTTTGTTTTACCAACAGCTGTCGGACCTAAAACCGTTACTAGTTTTTGTTTATCCATTACTCTCACGTACTTTCCTGCATTCTTTTCTCATTGTGCTCGTTACATAACCCGCTTAAACATTTTTTCCATTTCATACGTCGAATAATGAATAATAATCGGTCGTCCATGTGGACATGTATACGGATCAACGGATTGTCTAAGCGTTTCTAATAGCGTGAACACTTCGTCATCACGAAGATGACGGTTAGCCTTAATCGATTTCTTACAGGACATCATAATGGCCGCTTCTTCACGTAGCTTCTTCACATCAATTCTGCGATTATCAACGACCTCCTGAATTAATTCCTCAATCGTATTTTGTTCAGCGCCTTTGGGGAACCAAACTGGGTGAGCGCTGACCATATAGCTGTTGGGACCGAATGACTCTAAGAAAACGCCAACTTTCGCAAGGTCATCAATCCGACTATCAATGATTGCAGACTCCGACGTGTTGTATTCAAGCGTAATCGGAACGAGAAGCTCTTGTACAACTGGATCGATCTCACCTACTTTTTCACGATAAAACTCGTACTTTATTCGTTCCTGAGCGGCGTGCTGATCGATGATATAAAGCCCATTTTCATTCTGTGCTAGGATATACGTTCCGTGCATTTGACCGATCGGGTAAAGCGGCGGGATTCGTGAATCACTATTTGTCTCCTTCACAAAGTCCATGGCCATCTCAAGCTCATCTCGGGTTTCCGATCGCGTGGAATGTGTGGTAGGGGCCATCGACTCGTATGACTCTGTTTGCATTTCTTCTTTTATACTAAAAGGTTGAAGGAAATCATTCTGCGGCTTCGACTGCTCTTCCGAATGTTCCACCTTCCCTTTCGTCCATTCTTGACGAATCGGTATTTCTTCCGGCTCATTTTCATGAACATTGTGTTGAAACTGGAATGCCGGCTGCTCGCTTTCTTCTTCTTTTTTCTTTGGAGGAGCTTGCTCAGGAATGAGCTCAATTTTCTTAAAAAGACCTTTTATCGCATTCTCAATCGCAAGAGCAAGGTCCTGTTCCTTACTTATTCGCGCTTCCAACTTTGAGGGATGTACGTTTACATCGATGAGCGTTGGGTTCATTTTAATATGAAGCACAACGATCGGATAGCGTCCGATTGGAAGAAGCGTATGGTAGCCCTGCTGTATCCCTTTTGAGATCGGAAAATTTTTGATGTAACGACCGTTAATGATGAGTGAAATGTACTGACGAGAAGCGCGCGTTAACTCTGGCTTTGCTGCATAGCCGCTAACAGAAAAGTCGATTGTCTCTGCTTTTAGTGGGAGCATTTTACGTGCCGTGTTATAGCCATAAATCGCCGCAATCACTTGTAGAAGATCACCATTTCCTGTTGTTGATAACAGCTTCTTCTCATTATGAAAGAAGCGGAAGGCAATGTCCGGATGAGCCATCGCCTGACGGTTAATGACGTCCGCTACGTTCGCAAGCTCGGTATGAACGGTTTTCATGTGCTTCAGACGTGCAGGAGTGTTGTAAAACAAACCCGTAATTGTCATTTCCGTTCCTTTACGACTGTCGGTCGCTTTAAACTCTGCTACTTTTCCCGCTTCAATCTTGACGTACGTTCCAGCCTCATCACCTGTTGAGGTTTTCAATTCTAAGTGAGACACCGCCGCGATACTTGGAAGTGCTTCTCCTCGGAAGCCGAGCGTTTCAATCTGAAACAAGTCACGCTCGTTTTTTATTTTGCTCGTTGCATGACGGAAGAAAGCGAGTTTGCAGTCTTCCTCGTCCATGCCGCTTCCATTATCTACGATGCGAATTTTGGAAAGACCGCCCTCTTCAATTTCAATTGTGATTTCACTGCTTTGTGCATCTATCGCATTCTCCACAAGTTCCTTCACAACAGAGGCCGGTCTTTCCACCACTTCACCGGCAGCTATTTTGTTTGAAAGCTGATCATCAAGCTGTACGATCTTTCCCATCTTCCTCACCCTTTCTCTATGACTTTAAGTGCTTCTTTAATTCGTATAGCGTATTAATCGCATCCATCGGCGTCATTTCCATAATATCCACTGACTTTAATCGATCAAGGATCGCTTTCTCCCCTGATGTACGAGCGGGCTTTTTCTTATCCTCCTCCTGATCGAAGAAGGCAAGCTGCGCTTCGTCTTCTTTTACTTCAGGACGAGGTTTCTCTACAGGTACTTTCGGCGCTTTCACGACATCCGTTTCCGCCTCAAACTCAGCTAGTATAGCTTCTGCACGCTGAATGAGTGCATCGGGTAAGTTCGCAAGTTGCGCTACATGAATACCGTAACTTTTATCAGCTGATCCGTCATGCACGCGGTGAAGGAAAACAACTCGTCCCTTTTCTTCAACTGCTTTAACGTGAACATTCTTTACACGATCAAGATCTTCCTCAAGCGATGTCAGTTCATGATAGTGTGTGGAAAACAGCGTCTTTGCTCGTACTTCACTATGCACATATTCAATGATTGACTGTGCAAGCGCCATACCGTCATATGTTGATGTTCCGCGGCCAATTTCATCAAGCAATATCAAGCTATCTTGCGTGGCACGGGTAATCGCGTAGTTCGCTTCAAGCATTTCCACCATAAACGTACTTTGTCCCGCTGCAAGGTCATCCGCCGCACCAATTCGAGTGAAAATCTGGTCAAACACAGGAAGTACTGCGGATTCTGCCGGAACGAAGCAGCCGATTTGACCGAGAATGGAAATGAGCGCAAGCTGGCGCATATACGTACTTTTACCACTCATGTTAGGACCTGTAATTAAGAGGATTTCACGATCACGATCCATCATCACGTCATTCGCAACATATTCTCTGCCTTTCAACATTTTTTCAACTACCGGGTGACGTCCGCCTTCAACCGCTACTTTACGCTCTTTTGAAAAGATCGGTTTGGTGAAACGATTTTCTTCACTTACAACCGCAAACGATTGAAGAACGTCAAGCTCGCTAATTTTTCTCGCAAGTTGTTGAAGCTCAGGGATATAGGCTTTTACTTCTTCACGCAGGTTCGTAAACAAGCTATATTCTAGATCCACAATCTTTTCTTCCGCTTCTAAAATAAGCGTTTCTTTTTCTTTCAATTCCGGGGTAATAAAACGCTCCGCATTGGAAAGCGTCTGTTTCCGCTCATAGCGCCCTTCTGGGAGATTCGCTAGGTTTGATCGCGTTATTTCAATATAATAGCCAAATACTTTGTTGTAGCCAATCTTAAGCGATTTAATGCCAGTCCGCTCACGCTCTTGCATTTGAAGCGCCGCGATCCAATCTTTGCCGTTACGGCTCGCATCACGGTATTTATCAAGATCAGCATGATAGCCGTCTCGAATCATTTGCCCTTCTTTCACTGAAAGCGGCGGATTGTCTTCAATCGCTTCTTGCAGTAGCCCAACGAGGTCATCACAAGGAAGAATTTCTTCCGCAAGCTCTTTTGCATACGGGTTATCAAGAGAACCCACCGCTCGCTTGATCTCTGGAATTTTCTCAAGCGATTTTCGTAGCTGGACGAGGTCACGCGCATTGAGGTTTCCAAACGCTACTTTTCCTGCAAGTCGCTCCAGATCATAAACCCCTTGAAGCTGTTCACGAATCGTCTCACGTTCAAAAAACTGCTTCATTAGTGTCTCAACAAGTTCCTGGCGCTTCTCAATTTCTCGTTGTTGTAAGAGTGGTCGCTCTACCCACTGCTTTAATAAACGTCCTCCCATTGCCGTTACCGAACTATCTAAGAACCAAACGAGAGAGCCTGTCCGCTTTTTATCGCGAATCGTCTCAACAAGTTCAAGGTTACGTTTTGAATTCACATCAAGTTTCATGTATTGAGAAACATGGTAGTGACGAAGCGGCTGGAGGTGATCCATCGATCGCTTCTGTGTACGTATTAAGTACTGAAGCAGTCTGCCAAACACTTGAAGAAGCTTAGGCTGATCGATATGGTTGCTTAACATTTTGAGTGAATCTGGAATTGTCACGTCATCCTCAATTGATACAGTCACAGTCATGCGCTCTTGAATCGCGTTCGATAGCGCTTCGCTATCGCTCGCAAGAATTACTTCACGCGGGGCAAGATTTGAAAGCTCACCAATCACTTCATGATGGTCACCAGCTAAAATCGTTGCCATGGATTCACCCGTCGTTAAATCATTTGCTGCTAGCGCAAACGTCTCATCATCAAACGATGAGATTGCGACAATGTAGTTATTTTCTTTTTCTTTAATTAAATGGTCTGACATAACCGTTCCAGGTGTAATAAGCTGAACAACTTCTCTTCGAACGACACCTTTCGCCTGTTTCGGATCTTCCGTTTGCTCACATATCGCAATTTTGTATCCTTTGGTTACAAGCTGGGATATATAGTTTTCAGCAGAATGATACGGGACACCACACATCGGAATCCGACCTTCTCCCCCACCATCTCTGCTTGTTAATGTAATTTCCAATTCCTTCGATGCACGCATCGCGTCATCAAAAAACATTTCATAAAAATCGCCTAAACGAAAAAATAAAAAGGCATCCTGGTACTCTGCCTTAATTCGCAAATATTGTTCCATCATCGGGGTATAACGAGCCATGTTTCTTCTCCACCAATCTTAAATCTAGTCACCTAACAGTATAGCATATCAGTAAAGCGGAAGCCTCGGTTTAGGCACAGCACTGGAACCTTTTCATTAGGGCATTGTGTTCAGAGGTGAAGGGATCGGGTGTCTGGAGGCTAAAGCTGGATCAGTAAACGAAAGCTTCTGTTTCATCAGTCGTACTTTACCACAAAATAAAAACCAGGAAGAAGGTTTGCTTCTCCCTGGACGCACTATTCTTCAAGATCACCAATTAAGAAGTTCGGATCTAAATCCTCAAACTCTTCATCATCTACATCATAATCCCAATCATCGTCATCGTCTTCACAGCCATCCGGATTTACGTAGACGCAAATCTTCGTTTCACCGATAACTTCTACAAGAAATTCTCTTTCCACTTGTACAATCACCTTATGACCGCTCGGCGCAATAGTCGCTTCGAGACAGTTAGGCTCCTGAATTGCTTTTGCCACTACTTCATCAGCAACACAGTCTTTGTCTTTGTAGCGAAGAGGAATTTCTTCATGGTATTTAACTGTTTCGGTTACGACTTCTGTTTTGGTATTATGGCTGTAAGAATACCAGATATTAATGTCATAAGATCCTTCAACTAGGACAACGTCACCACGCTTTTTGGCAGTGAATTGGTTGTTAATAATCCAGCAACCCAGAATACTAGAAGGCTTATGGGTTGGTGTTACTGTGTTTGTATCCTGTGTAAATTTACGCCCTTTTCCGCAAACAGCTTTGGCGAATATCTCTCTGTAATTATATTCCTCTGACATCGATCATACCTCCTCTTCCAATCTTCATTCTCATCCTATGCAAGACAAACGACCATTGTTCCTCTTTTTTTCTTACAGCAAAAAAACATAACCAACACCATAGAATAAAAGTTTTTTATATATAAAGGCTGTTCCACTATCAGTCTATGTCTCGAATGTCCAATGCTTTACAACCTTTTGTTATTTTTTTAAAAAAGTACGGTATGTGAAAATTATTATTAGTATAAAACGAAGCCTCAGAATAATTTTTTCCTTCCAGGCTTATAGGTACTGATCTACAATCCTTAACAAACGATCAGAGTCTTCTGATAGGACCCCTTCAGCTAACCGTGCACCAGCAATAATCGGTGCCCACTCCAGGATCACTTCTTTTAATTCACCGGTTTTCATGCAGTAAAGCTTTAAATACAGATCCGCTAAATCACTTGAAAATTGAGTGTACAAGAGATACGTTCTGCATACGTCTGCTCGGCTATCCCCCGCACTTGCATCTACCCAATCAATGATCGTCACTTGATCGCCCATGACCAGATTAAATAGATGCAAATCACCGTGGCACAGCTGCTTCTTAACAGGCATTTCCTTTAACTTACAGAGCAATGCTGCTTTTTGCTTTTGACTTAACTCGTTCGCTTCTTCTATTTGTCTCGTTAATTTTTCAGTCATCGGTTCAAACGAATCTGCGCTGATTTGGTGAATGCTGTGTTGAATGTTAACGGAAAGTTCCATATATACCTCAGCACGATCCCGATTTTCTAAAAGAAGATCACCTAATGTACGGCCGCTCATTTTTTCCATGATAATGGCCTGTTTACCGTCTATTTTCGTTACCTCAAAGATATTAGGGACTGGAAGACCTTTTGATAAGGCATAACGTTGCTTCTTCGCTTCATAGGAAGAGGTTCCATCTGGGAGGTCTTCGCGGAATACCTTCACAATCTTGTCATGAATCTGGTATATGGTGGCTGTATTTCCCTCAGCGACTGGATGACCAAGTTTCATTCTAATTCCCCTCTCTTCCTAGTTCCGTGGCTTTGCATTTCTCATTCGACACATAGACCAATGGAGCGTTGTTTGTTGTATTTCATCATAGCTGTCCCACAAATGCTCAACAAACCTCACTTCGACTTGGCGACGGAATAACTCCTCCAAAGGATTTTCAACCTTCCATTTATTCATAGGCACTTGAGTCCTTTCACTGACGTAATAGCCAGCATTGTCATCCTGAAGGCAAAAAAAATCCGGATTAAACTCATACACGTAGAGTTCGGTGTTAGTCATCCTGTCAAACCAACTGTTCTCAACGATGACAACATGGCGAGAGCACGACGTGAGATACATTTCCTTATCAGCTTCTGATGTATTGGACCCAATGTGAAAACAAACGCGTGGACAATTCCGGGGTGTTAAAAAGTTCGGTAAACAGGTTTCGTTAACAGCCCATACAAGTCCTTTTGATTGGTCAAGATCTTTACGCGTTGGAATGCGCGGCAGAAATTCTTGAATGTCATCTTCTTCACTAACATGAAAAATGCGCAAACGAGCGCCTCCTTTAAGTTTAACGGGTCTTATTTAGTAAGAGAGCGAACTTCTTTCGTTATGTAATGAGTGAACGTCATTAATTCTTCTTGCTTAAATTCATAAGTGCTTTCTCCATCCTCAATACAATGAACGGCTTTTTCAACAGTTAACCTAAGCTCTCTTGGAAGGGAAGTTATTCCCCAGTCACCTGCTTCTTTTTTTGATGAAATCACTTCCTCTTTCACATACCAATAAACGCGTAACATGTTATGGATGCTATAAATAGGGTGACGATTTATATCTTCTACACATTCCTCGAAGTCAATTAAAATAGAAGAAAGATAATCTTCTTTAGGCACAATAGGAAAAATTCGGTCAATCGGTTCCCCATCGAGACAAATCCCTCGCTCTGTCGTGATTGTTATATGAGCTGCAAGGTCTGAGTCTTTGTAGACTTCTGCATTTAAGTATTCACTTCCGTTTGTTTCTAAATCACGTTTATAACGCTCTCTCCAAAATTCGCTAAAATGGAAATCGTACTCACTCGGGTGTTCCCAATTCTTCAGGTGCCTTTCCTGAAGGATACTCATTTCGATCGGATAGGGCTTGTTGGAGGAAAATAAATACAATTGCGCTAACTCTTTTTTCGCTTGAACACTAACGCCCTTTTTGGTTATGATTAAAAAATCGACATCGCTTCGGTTGGAATTAAACCCACCCATCGCTAACGAACCGTGGAGATAGAAACCTATGTAATGACTTCCAAGTATTTTTTTCGTTTCCTCCATTAGTTGTTTAACAAAATCAGCTACTTCAGTGGAGCAGGTTTGCCAGTTAGACATGATTAGTTCACCATCCCTTCATACAAATGAAACCTAACTCTGTTCCCATTTAATCGCATCAACAATCAGCGAAACAAATCCCAATTTCCCTTCAGCATTTCTTTGATCAAATCGCTTCGATCGATAGATAAAACCATCTTTTTCATCCCAATCGTTATAAATAAACTCGCCTTGTTCATTGCAATATTCAAGCAAACGCACTTGATAACCTGCTTCTTCAAACATGGATGTTAGCGTCTTGTAATTATGAACAGGATGATCCTTAGGTCCTGGGCCTCCTACTTGCACACCTTTTTGATAAGCTTTATCTGGAAAATACCCGTCCGGCACGGCACAACGAATATACCCGTTTCTCATTAAATACGGATAGCAGGTTTCCGCTGCTTTCTTCCCTTCTTCATAGGTTAAGTGCTCCCATACGTGCTCCGCCAAAATAGCACGAATGGAGGACTCGTCAAAACGTGCTTGCCACTGTAGCCCGTTTAATAGATCGAGCTCGGACTCCTGTGTTTCGATCCAGCCAGGGTTATTCGAATAGTCTCCTGCTCCAATGACAACTCGGGTGCTTTCCTCTCTTTGCACTTCAATTACCTACTTCCCCAATTTGATTTAACTTCGTTTATGACTATTTCAGGGCTATCCCAATGCAACATATGGGTCGTTTCCGGTATAAGTTTAACCGAACAACCTGTTTTCTCTTTAAAAATGGTTGAAGTTAGCTGCCGCTTCTCCTGTAAATGCTCAGGTAACGTTGCTCTTAATAAAATGATCGTTGAAGGTAACGCGTCATAAAGATCAATCGTCTCATGTTTGTGCATGGCTTGAATGATGTACCCAGCCGTCTTTCCTCTCGCATGCCAGTAGAAATTACCATTTTTCTCTATAGCGAGATCTTTTGCAGCCAGGTCCAACAGCTTCGAACGTCTTGTTACGCTTCCATAAGCCGCCTCATCTAAAAATTTTTTCCACGAATCGACATACTCTTCAAAGTCCTGTTCATAGAAAGCAGCCTCTTCTTCCATCGACTGATTCCCTAGACGTTTTGTTTGATAGCCGCCATCAATTAAAATGCTTCCAATAACGCGTTCACCATAATAATAGAGATAATATAGCGCTAGAAAACTTCCCCAGGAATGGGATAACAAATAAAAGTCATGTATTTGAAGCTCATCTATGATGTTGTCCAACCAACAAGCCATTTGAGGCATTTCATATTCTTCTGCATGCTTAAAAGGTGGTGTGCTTCCATGACCTGGCGCATCTATTGCAATGATGTGATAGTGATCTTTTAGCTCCTCGGCTATTTCGATAAAAGATAGACTTGTGCTTCCTAATCCGTGCAAACAGATGATAACCGGAAACTCTTTTTCTCCCCATTCAGTGAGGTGAACATGCGTCGTTTCATTTTTAATACTATATCGTTTCACCGCGCGATCCCCCCGATTCTCCCTACTTCTTAGAACATCCTCTTCGCTTATATTAGCATAATGATCCAGATATTTAAGAGAATATTTCGAAAAAATACTTTGTATGGCATGAAAAAAAGCCTTCCAGTGTAGTGGAAGGCTTTTAGATTCATTTTATTTGTGCTTACTTACATCCATGTCCCTGCTGACTTGAACCAGTTGTTCCTTCAAGAACATTTCCACCAGTGGACTCGATGATCTCATCTGTTACCGTGTTAGAAATCGTGTTTGCGACAAGCTGAAGAAGGTCATTCACATCTGACTGCGAGCGTTTGAATTCCTGTACAACTGGAATCTCATCAAGCTGCTGCATCAGCTTATCAATGCGCTCATCTTTCTCCTTTAACGCTTCATGCTTGCTGTAGTGCTGAAGGTTCACTGCTTCTTTTTGCTCTAATTTAATACGCGCAATCAAGCTTTGCACTTTTTTGTTTTCATTGATCTTTTCTTCAGCACGCTTGAAGAAATCGACTTCTTCTGTTTCAGAAACGAGCTTCGCAAGATCTTTTGCTTTTGCAATAACTTCCATTCTAGATACCATTATGCATTCACCTCAGCCGTTTTTTCAATATATTCGCCATCAAGCGACCACGTTTTTGCTTTTGTGATTTTCACTTGAACGATTTGACCAATTAACGATTTTGGACCTCTAAAGTTTACTACTTTATTCTTGCTTGTGTAGCCAGAAAGCACATCTGCGTTTTTCTTACTTTCCCCTTCAACAAGCACTTCCACGATTTGACCCTCAAAAACAGCGTTGTTTTTCGCAGCCATTTCGTTTACGAGTGCATTCAAGCGTTGCAGGCGTTCTTTCTTAACTTCCATTGGGACGTTATCTTTCATTTTAGCAGCTGGTGTACCATCACGCTGCGAATAAATGAACGTATACGCACTGTCATACTCGACTTCCTTCACGAGTTCCATCGTCTCTTCGAACTGTTCATCCGTTTCGTTAGGGAAACCTACGATGATATCTGTTGTAAAGGTTGCGTTTGGCATTACGTTTTTAATCTTGCGAACAAGCTCTAAATACGTTTCGCGCGTATAGCGGCGGTTCATTAACTTCAGAACCTCATTGCTTCCACTTTGAACAGGAAGATGGATATGATCGACTAAATTGCCACCCTGACCAAGTACTTCTACAAGACGATCATCAAAGTCACGTGGGTGACTCGTTGTGAAGCGAACTCTAGGAATATCAATTTTATGAATCTCGTTCATCAGGTCACCGAGACCATATTCAATGTCTTCTAAATCTTTCCCGTAGGCGTTTACATTCTGTCCGAGGAGCGTCACTTCTTTATAGCCTTTTGCGGCTAAATGGCGTACTTCCTGAATGATATCTTCAGGACGACGGCTTCTTTCTTTACCTCGTGTATAAGGCACGATGCAATATGTACAGAATTTATCACAGCCGTACATGATGTTAACCCACGCTTTGATTTCGCCTTTTCTCGTTCTTGGAAGGTTTTCAATAATGTCGCCTTCTTTAGACCAAACTTCCATCACCATTTCTTTCCCAAAGACGGCCTGCTCCATTAGTTCAGGAAGACGGTGAATGTTATGTGTACCAAAGATTAAATCAACAAACTGATGCTTCTGCATGATGCGGTTGACCACAGATTCTTCCTGTGACATACAACCACATACGCCAATGATCAGGTCCGGGTTTTCCATCTTTAATGGTTTTAAATGGCCTAGCTCACCAAATACTTTGTTTTCCGCATTTTCGCGAATCGCACACGTATTCAGGAGAACAACATCTGCTTCCGTTACCTCAGTTGTAGCTTCAAAGCCCATTTCTTCAAAAATTCCTGCCATTACTTCCGTATCATGTTCATTCATTTGACATCCGTACGTACGAATCAAAAACTTCTTATCTTTCCCAAGGTTTTTAATATTCTCTGGAATTTCAAAATCGTAATGAACGTTTACATTTTCTTTTCCTCTGCGCTTGGCATCTTTTAAGTTAGGTGCCTGATACGTTGTCTGGAAATACTTCGCGTAATCTTCCGTCGTTTTCTCTGTTTTCTTTACATTGATCTGCGAATCCAGCCGTTGCTGTTCGTTCATGTCGCTCGACCCCTTTCTAATTAAAAAGGATGACCCTGCTATGAAAAAGAGCTTAATGCTCCTAAACTTAGAAAAACCTCGCTAATAGAAATCCATTCTATAAAAGCTTCCGTTTTATTCGTTATCCTTTAATGTCAATTAAGAAATGTGAAACTAATGCACATTCCTTTATTATAAGGGGTTCAGAGTATTTAATCAATAAAACCTGGAAAAGCCTAAGAGCACGATTTAGTGAACAATTTATAAAATGACTTCACTAGCCGAAAAAAAGAGGAGGACCATCCCCCCTCTCTCTTTCATTTATAGGATTCCAAGCTCTTTTGCAGACTTCTCAAATGCGTCTAAAGCTTCTTGAAGATCTTCTTTTGAATGCTGCGCCGTTACGATCGTACGAACGCGACCTTTTCCTTTTGCAACCGTTGGGAACGCAATACCCTGCGCAAAAACGCCGTTTTCAAACAGTTTATCGGAAAACTTGTGCGTAAGTGCCTCATCACCAATGATCACTGGCGTCACCGGTGTTTCACTTATACCAGTGTCAAAACCAAGTTCTTTCAAACCAGCTTTAAAGAACTTCGTGTTATCCCAAAGTTTCTCAATCAATTCAGGTTCTTCTACAAGAACGTCAATTGCAGCTGAGCAAGCAGCAGTGACTGCAGGTGGGTGAGATGTACTAAATAAGAAAGGACGGCCTTTGTGAATCAAATAATCGCGAAGTGTTTTCGTACTTGCAATGTAACCACCAAGAACGCCAATCGCCTTACTAAGCGTCCCAACCTGAATGTGAACGCGTCCGTTTAAGCCGAAGTGGTCAACCGTTCCACGACCGTTCTCACCAAGTACACCACTTGCATGAGCGTCATCCACCATCACAAGCGCATCGTATTTCTCACAAAGCTCCACAATTTCAGTAAGTGGCGCAATGTTTCCATCCATTGAGAAAACGCCGTCCGTTACAACAAGACGCGTGCGATAATCTTGCGTTTCTTTTAATGCATTCTCGAGGTCTTCCATGTCTGTATGCTTGTAAATACGACGTCCCGCTTTTGTTAAGCGAATGCCATCGATAATCGAAGCGTGATTTAGTTCATCCGAAATCACGACGTCTTCTTTTGTTAGAATCGCTGAAAGGACTGCCTGATTGGTGGCAAATCCGGATTGGAGAACGAGTGCCGCTTCCGTATGTTTAAATTCAGCAAGCTTTTCTTCAAACTGTTCATGCATAGAAAGCGTCCCAGCAATCGTACGTACAGACCCTGTTCCTGCACCGTATTTTTCAACCGCTTCAATCGCTGCTTGCTTCATTTTCGGATGGTCCGTTAGCCCTAGATAGTTGTTTGACGAAAGCTGAATGACATTTTTTCCTTTAATCGTAACGCGTGATCCTTGAGCAGACTCAAGTGGAATCAAGTTACGAAAAACGCCTTCCTCCTGCATTTGATCAAGCTCTTTTTGGAGATATTCAAAACCTTTCATTGATCGGCCTCCTTAATAGTATGTAATGGCTCACTTGTGAGCCTTATGGATGTAATACTACCTTACCACATTTACCTTCAATCATTAATTCGAAGCCTTTTTCAAAGTCTTCAAGCGGGAAATGATGCGTAATCATCGGTTCTACATCGACCTGTCCTGACTGCAATAATCCTGAAACCTGGCGCCAGGTTTCAAACATTTTTCTTCCTGTAATGCCTTGGACCGTGATGCCTTTAAAAACAATGTCATTCGTTACATCAATTTCGACAGGACGGACTGGCAAACTAAGAATGGAAACACGTCCACCGTTTGTTACCATTTTAAAGCCCTGGTTCATGGCGATTGGATGTCCCGACATTTCACAGACAACGTCAACGCCGTGACCGTTTGTTAGTTCATTCACAACTTGAAGTGGATCTTCATTTCGAGAATTAACGACCGTCGTTGCGCCCATTTCTTTCGCAAGGTTCAGACGATAATCATTTAAATCCAGTGCGATAACCTGTGAAGCACCAGCTGCTTTAGCAACACCTACCGCCATAATCCCAATTGGTCCGCAACCAATAATGGCTACTGTCTTTCCAGCAACGTCTCCAGCGAGTACTGTATGAACAGCATTTCCCATTGGCTCTTGTACAGAAGCGACATCAAATGATAGCGACTCAGGATTTTTCCATATGTTTTGAGATGGGAGAGCGACATACTCTGCAAAGCACCCGTCTGTATCCACACCGATAATCTTCGTATTTTCACAAATATGAAACTTCCCTGTTAAACATTGTGGACATTGGTTACAAACAATATGTGTTTCTGCTGAAACGTGGTCTCCAACTTCTAGATTCGTAACATTTTTCCCTTTTTCTACGACTACTCCCGCAAACTCATGTCCAAAAACATAAGGAGGATTCACGCGACTCTGGGACCATTCATCCCACGTATAAATATGTACATCTGTACCGCAAATCGAAGTTGCTTTCACTTGAATTAATACTTCATTATCATTAATTTGTGGAATATCGACGGTTTGTAGCTGAGCACCTTTACCTCGTTCATGCTTTACAATCGCCTTCATTTTTCCTTCCACAGCGTACACCTCACTTTTCCAAAACGTTCTTTAACTCCTGTTATCACAACCATCGTATCATTAATCATATTTTACGTAAAGATGATGTGTCCTCTATATGAGGACACTTATAGTTTTATTTATGGAATATGTTTTCTCCTTCATTCCTCACAAAAAAACCCTTCAAACTTGAAGGGTTTTTTGCTTCACATAAATTCCGCCATTAGCTCGCTGAATTTTTCTTCTGGAAGAGTCAGATCCTGTTTGGATAGCGCACTTGAACTATATCCACGAACCGATTCTTGATAGGAAGGGCGGTTCGGATTCTGATAAATCAATCCTTTGACGAGTCCATTGTGCTCCATAAGCGTTTGCATCGCCATCATTCGATTGTGAGGATCATAGTCTTCAATGTCTTTTAAACTAACCAGATTTTGTTTGAACCAATCATACGTGTTCACTTTATTAAACGTGACGCACGGACTAAATACGTTGATCAATGAAAAGCCTTTATGTTGAATTCCTTGCTCAATGATTGCGACTAAATCTTTTAAATCGGTTGAAAAGCTTTGGGCTACAAAACCACATCCGCTTGAGAGCGCGAGTTCCATAATGGAGAGGGAAGATTCAATGGAGCCTGAAGGCGTACTTTTCGTTTTAAACCCTTCAGCGCTCGTTGGCGAAGTCTGCCCTTTCGTGAGCCCATAAATTTGATTATCCATCACGATATACGTCACATCAATGTTTCGTCTCATCGCATGAATGGTATGCCCCATTCCGATCGCAAAGCCATCTCCATCTCCACCTGAAGCAATGACGGTTAAATCTCGATTGGCCATTTTAACGCCCTGTGCAATTGGAAGCGATCGTCCATGAATGCCATGAAAGCCATAGGCATTAATATATCCACTTATTCGACCTGAACAGCCAATACCAGAAATAACTGCGAGGTCATCAGGTTCTAGTCCCACATTTGCGGCAGCTCGTTGAATGGCGGCTTGAACGGAGAAATCTCCACAGCCAGGACACCAGTTTGGCTTTACCTGATTACGAAAATCTTTAAATGTGGCCATTCGCGAACATCTCCTTACATTGTTGATGGATATCACCTGGTAAAAATGGATTGCCGTCGTATTTTAATATACTTTCAATCTTTTCACCGTATCCTACGTTCATTTTTACGAGACTTGCCAGCTGTCCAGTTGCATTGTGTTCAATGACGATTACTTTCTTTGCCGCCTGTAACATTGGCTTTAGCTCATCTGCAGGAAAAGGATGAACAAGGCGAATTTGAGCATGATTTACTTTTAAACCATCTGCTTCAAGTCTTGGCATCACTTCTTCGATACTTCCTCTCGTTGAGTTAAAGCCAATCAAGAGCAAATCCGGCTCTGGATGAGGCGCGGCTTTATATATTGGGTTCTGAAAGGAGATGTTATGAATTTTCCGCAACCGTTTCTCCATTTGGTCTTTTCGGTTTTGCGGCACTTCCGAAGGTTTACCCGTTTCGTCATGTTCCACACCGGTAACGTGGAAGATTCCATTCTTCGTTCCTGGAATCACTCGATTAGATACACCATCATCGGTTAGTTCAAATCGCTTATAATACGATTTATCTTCCCGCTCAGCAATTTCTTCCTCATTTAGTTTTCCTCTTCGAATCTGTATTTTATCGTAATCAAGAGGCTCAACGGATTGTTTGCCAAGCGATAATTGCAAATCAGAAAGCAAAATAACCGGACACTGGTATTCCTCAGCAAGATTAAACGCTTCAATAGCATCATAGAATGCTTCTTCCACGGTACTTGGCGCGATGACAATCTTAGGAATTTCGCCATGCGTGCCATAAATCATCGCCAGCAAATCCGACTGCTCCTGCTTCGTTGGAAGCCCAGTGCTTGGTCCGCCACGCTGGGTGTCGACGATCACGAGCGGCGTTTCGGTAATCCCAGATAACCCGATCGCTTCCATCATAAGCGATAACCCCGGTCCTGCTGATGCCGTTAACGTTCTTACGCCTGCGTAGTTTGAACCAATCGCCATCGTGGCTGCCGCGATTTCATCCTCTGTTTGGACAACGGTTCCACCGAATTCTGGAAGTTTCTTAATTAAATACTCCATGATTTCTGACGCTGGTGTAATGGGATAGGCAGCCATTAGTCTTGCTCCGCCGGCAAGCGCACCTAGCGCAATTGCATCATTGCCAATCATGAACAAGCGGTTTTTACCATCGGCTTTTTTGAGAGAAAGAGTTTGGACGCTTTCCCCAACAGAAGCTATATAAGCATCAGCACCACGCTGAATAGCCTCCATGTTGTTGTTAACTACTTTCTCGCCTTTTCGACCAAAAATTTCATCTACGACAGCTTGATATGTTGCCGTATCTATCCCAAGAGCAGCACTTGTCGCACCAATTGCTACCATGTTTTTCATGAGAGAAGTGCCGAGTTCCGTTGCGATTTCAGTAAAGGGAATGATCACAAGTGTTGCCTGACAATGATTTGGTTTAACTGGATTAAATTTGGCATCCGCTATAATGATTCCTCCGCTATGAAGTTCATGTGCATTGACATCAATCGTTTCTTGATCGAACGCAATCAGCATGTCGAGATCATCCGAAACGGCTCGAACTTCTTTCGTACTTACGCGAATCTTATTATTCGTATGCCCGCCTTTAATACGGGACGAAAAATGCCGGTAACCATATAAATAGTAGCCAAGTCGATTTAATGCAATTGCAAATATTTCTCCTGTACTGTCTATTCCTTCACCTTGCTGTCCTCCAACTTTCCACGAAAGTTGTTCGATCATAACGCCCCACCCTTTCTAATCTAGTACCTGAAACCGCTTGCTTATATTACTAGTTCGAAATAGGATGATAATTCCCTGCTCATAAAACTCACAATTACTAAATTCTTACTTAGCTAGGGATTCTAGCAATCAAATTTTCACCTAAAAAGCCCTTTACCTGGTCATCATTGTAATAGCGGTGGAGCTCCTCAATAAGGCGAGGATAGTCGCTGTAGCAGGTTAGATCTTTTGGAACTTGATCAATCCCATCAAAATCAGAGCCAAGTCCAATATTGCTAGCTCCCCCCAGGCTACAAATGTGTTCAATATGATGGATAATATCCGAAACACTAGCATTTCGATCATTCCGCAAAAACTTTGGCACAAAAGTAACACCGATTAAGGAATTTTTTTCAATCAGTGCAGTTAACTGTTGATTATCGAGGTTTCTTGGATGTGTACAAATGGCTTTTGCATTGGAATGTGTTGCGATCACATATCTTCCATGTTCCACGACATCCCAGAAGGCGCGCACGGAAAGGTGGGAAACATCCGTCCAGATCCGATGCTGGTTATGTAAATCAACAACACTTCTCCCAAAATCGGTTAATCCCGCGCCTCTTGATTCAAGAATACCATCAGCGGTCGAATTTCCGTAGTTCCACGTTAAACCAACAGACCTCACCCCGAGCCTGATCATGGTTTTTAGTCTTGTTGCTTCTCTTCCGATGGCATCAACACCTTCTAGAGTAAGCATGACACCAATTTTGCCTTTAGAAAGTTGCTCTGCTTCTTTTTTTGAATAGACTGCTACAACGTCATCATAGGGTTTTACAATTTTCTCATGGAAAATATCAACCATTTCTAGCGCGCAATCAAATTTTGCGGAATCTGGAACGCTTTCTGGCACGTAGATCGCAAAGAGTTGTAGCCTTGCTCCTGCTTTTCTCAGTTGATTAAGGTTTGTATGAAGACTTTGACCATCCTCAAATGAGAGAGACGGATTAAGCCACATTTTACACAGTACGTCACAATGTGCATCTACTATATTCATGATGTTCCTCCTTCATTCTTCCTACAATACAAAGTATAAAAAACCTGTTTGTAAAAACAAACAGGTTTTTCTGGCGGAACTATTTAGCGAGGCTCTACAATAAGTTTAATTGCGGTACGCTCTTCACCATCAATTAAGATATCGGTGAAAGCAGGGATACAAATGAGGTCAACGCCACTAGGTGCTACAAACCCTCTTGCGATGGCTACTGCCTTCACAGCCTGATTTAGTGCACCTGCTCCAATCGCTTGAATCTCGGCATTTCCGCGTTCCCGAAGGACGCCAGCAAGTGCACCAGCTACAGAATTAGGATTGGATTTTGCTGAAACTTTTAATATATCCATTATAGCCCCTCCTTAATTTGATCATCCATTACCACTCTAGACTATATTCCTTGTAAGAAGCTTGTATTCCTGCTGTTTCCGCCATTTTTTCTAAACGTTCTTTAATCATAGAATGGATGGTCGTCGTTAATGGCAATCCGTTCAATCTTAGTGGCCTTACCAGTTTTTGGATCTAGTGTTAAAAAGACCCCACTAAGTTGTTCCCGCCCTTTCGTCACTTCAAACCTTACAGGCATCGTCGTTAGGAACTTATTGATGACGGCTTCTCGCTCCATCCCAAGAATGCCATCGTAAGGCCCCGTCATCCCAGCATCTGTTAAATAAGCTGTTCCACCAGGTAAAATGCGTTCATCAGCCGTCTGTACATGAGTGTGTGTTCCTACAACAGCTGTAACTCTCCCATCTAGGTACCAGCCCATTGCCTGTTTTTCACTTGTTGTTTCGGCATGAAAATCAACAAAGATGACTGGAGTTCTTTCTCTCATTTCTTCAATTAGTTCATCCGCTTTACGAAATGGATCATCCATAGCAGGAAGGAACGTTCTACCCTGAAGATTAATCACGCCAACTTCAACACCATTAATGTTAACAAGAGTAGATCCCGTTCCAGGTGTTCCTTCTGGATAATTCGCTGGTCTGACAAGTTTCGGTGCACGATCAATAAATTCAAAAATCTCTCGGTTATCCCACGTATGGTTGCCCATTGTAATTACTTGAGCACCAGACTCAAGAAAGCCACGATAAATTTTCTCAGTTATGCCACGACCACCCGCAGCGTTCTCTCCATTTACAATCGTAAAGGTAGGTTTATATTTTTTCTTTAAGCGAGGTAAATAGGTTGAAACCATATTACGTCCAGGAGACCCAACAACGTCTCCAATAAATAAAATCTTCATATAACTGCTCCAATCTCTGTTTTCATTCTTCATCAGTTTATCAAAAGAAAGTATCGTTCGTAAGTTTTTGGTGAAATTAAATAAAGCGATGCGCGCGGCATCGCTTTATTTTGCATACTCAACTGCCCTTGTTTCACGGATGACCGTGACCTTAATGTGCCCAGGGTAGTCCAATTCATTTTCGATTTTCTTTGTAATCTCTCGCGCAAGACGATAAGAGGAAACGTCGTCGACTAGATCAGGTTTCACCATGATCCGAATTTCTCGACCCGCTTGAATGGCGAACGATTTCTCAACACCTTCAAATGACTCAGAAATTTCTTCGAGCTTCTCAAGACGACGAATGTACGTCTCAAGCGTTTCACGACGCGCTCCTGGACGCGCAGCGGATAAGGCATCGGCTGCTGCCACAAGCGTAGAGATTACTGATGTTGCTTCCGTATCACCATGGTGAGATGCGATTGCATTAATGACAACCGGATGCTCTTTATACTTCGTTGCAAGCTCAACGCCAATTTCGACGTGACTACCTTCAACCTCGTGGTCAATTGCTTTACCAAGATCGTGAAGGAGACCAGCGCGACGTGCAAGCTGTACGTCTTCCCCAAGCTCAGCGGCCATTAGACCGGTAAGGTAGGCAACTTCCATGGAATGTTTCAAGACATTCTGTCCATAACTTGTACGGAACTTCAATCGGCCCAGGATCTTAATGAGATCCGGGTGGAGTCCGTGAACCCCAATTTCAAATGTGGATTGTTCACCCACTTCGCGAATGTATTCATCCACTTCCCTGCGTGATTTCTCAACCATTTCTTCAATTCGTGCAGGGTGAATTCTTCCATCCTGTACGAGTTTATCCAGGGCATTACGAGCAATTTCTCTACGTATCGGATCAAAACCGGACAAAATAACTGCCTCAGGTGTATCATCGATAATGAGGTCAATCCCCGTTAACGTTTCAAGAGTTCGAATGTTTCGGCCTTCACGACCAATGATTCGACCTTTCATCTCATCATTTGGCAGGTTAACAACGGAAACCGTCGTTTCTGCAACATGATCCGCTGCACAGCGCTGAATCGCAAGCGACAATACTTCTCTCGCCTTCTTATCAGCTTCTTCTTTCGCATAATTCTCGCGCTCTTTTACCATTTGCGCAAGCTCATGCTCAAGTTCCTGCTCGCTTTCACGGAAGATGATTTGCTTCGCTTCTTCCCTCGTTAAACCGGAAATTCGCTGAAGCTCGTGTTGTTGCTCTTGAAGCAACTCCTCCACTTTGCCTTCCATCTCTTCAATTTGTCGTTGTTTTTTGGTGAGAGAGTCCTCTCTTCTTTCGAGGGAATCCTCTTTTTTGTCAAGAGTCTCACTTTTACGATCAAGGACCTCTTCTTTTTGTACCAAACGATTCTCTTGTTTTTGTAACTCATTTCTGCGTTCACGAATTTCACGCTCAGCTTCAACGCGAAGATTATGATTCTCGTCCTTCGCTTCAAGCATAGCTTCCTTTTTCAAAGCTTCAGCGTCGTTTTTACCTTCTTTGATAATCCGTTGCGCTTCCATTTCTGCACTGGAGATTTTCGCTTCAGCAATCGTTTTGCGAACAAGAAATCCAACAACTGCTCCGACGACTGCAGAGACCAGCATAGTGGAGATGATGATCACTATATCCATCGAACTCACCTCCTCCTGCTATCAACTTGTTGGTTTGCTGTCATGTTAATACTTAGTACCACTTGCAAGATTTCAATCCAGCACATGTCATCTGTTAAGAGTAAAGTATAATTTTACTAGAAAATTATAATTATACAATTAATATTGTATCTTTCAGCGTAAAGGTTGTCAAGAGAGCACATAGAGGTTAAATTCCTCCAAATATCTCATTATAGCTCATTTTTCCGCCTTTATTTTCTCTTAAAAACGTTGGGAATGAATAGGTATTCACTGCCTGATCATGGAAACACAGTAAGTTTTATGGTGATAAAACTAGTAGTCAAAGACGATGTAGTTAGAGAAAAAGCCGGTCTTAGTGACCGGCTTTTTCAAAGTTTTTATTCTTCGTCAGGAAGAAGCGTTTCATTTCCTGCTGCTGCTTCATCCACTTGCTTATCGGCATCAAGGTTATGGTGAGCGCGAATACGCCCTTCAATCTCAGCTTCCATTGCCGGGTTTTCTTTCAAGAATTGCTTTGCATTCTCGCGCCCCTGTCCAAGGCGTTCGCCTTCGAATGAGAACCATGCGCCGCTCTTCTGAACGATTTCAAGATTTGAACCAATATCAAGAATCTCACCCTGCTTGGAAATACCTTCTCCGTACATGATGTCAACTTCTGCCTGTTTAAACGGCGGAGCGACCTTATTCTTGACAACTTTAATACGCGTTTTGTTACCGACCATGTCATTACCCTGTTTCAGCGTCTCAGCACGACGAACTTCTAATCGAACAGATGAATAGAATTTCAGCGCACGTCCGCCTGGAGTTGTTTCTGGATTTCCGAACATAACCCCAACTTTTTCACGAATCTGGTTAATAAAGACCGCGGTCGTTTTAGATTTATTAATTGCACCTGATAGCTTACGAAGCGCTTGAGACATTAGACGTGCCTGCAAACCAACGTGTGCATCTCCCATTTCACCTTCGATTTCAGCCTTTGGTACAAGGGCAGCTACGGAGTCAACAACAACCATATCTACTGCACCGCTTCGTACGAGCGCTTCAGCAATTTCTAGGGCTTGTTCTCCTGTGTCAGGTTGAGAAAGCAAGAGCTCATCGATGTTAACCCCAAGCTTTTCTGCATAAACCGGATCAAGGGCGTGCTCAGCATCAATAAATGCGGCCTGACCGCCGTTACGCTGAACTTCTGCAATGGCATGAAGCGCAACAGTTGTTTTACCTGAAGATTCCGGGCCGTATACTTCGATGACACGACCTCTTGGATATCCTCCTACCCCAAGAGCAATATCAAGAGCCAGTGAACCAGTGGATACCGTAGAGACTCTTTGCTCCGCTTGTTCGCCGAGCTTCATGATTGAACCTTTACCGAATTGTTTTTCTATTTGTCTAAGTGCCATATCTAAGGCAGCTTTACGATCACTCACGAATGAATTCCTCCTCGTTATTAAGCTATCACTATCATATCTCTTTTTTGGTCATTTGCCAATAGAAAACCGAACATTTATTCGTCTTTTTTTATTATGGAAGACTCTTGACATTTTCTAAAGCTCTATGTTTAAACCACCTGATGAGGAAAGAAGAACGATCAGCCCCTTGGTGAGGCTGATCGTTATCTCTTTACACTCTACTTTTTTGTGGTTTGGCAGGTTCTAAGTGGATTGATTTACCATCAATCCCACCTGCACGAAGGGCTTCGTAGACGAATGGGGCAACGTCTTCATGCACTTCAAAGAACGAGAATTTCTCGAAGATATCAATACGACCGACGGATTCTGTTTCAACACCCGCCATAGCTGAAAGTTCACTTAGCAATTTTTTAGGGTGAAGATCAATATTTCGTCCAACGTTCAAGAAGAAACGAACCATTCCGTTCTGTCCACCCGTTTCACCAAAATTATATTCAGAAGGCGTTGTATTTTGCTTCTCTTGAATGGCATTTTCAAGGAATGCTTGAACAAGATCTCCAGCGTTGTATTTTGCAAGGAGAAGATCAGCTGTTTCGCGAGCTGTTGAATCAGTTTTCTGTTTTTTTAGCTGCTTTTCAACAGATTTAACGATGTTATCAAGATCTACCGTCTCATCCTGAAGTGGCTCAGCTGAAAGGTTCAACTTAATCTTTGATTCAATGGACTGTAGAAAGCGCATATCCTTCGGTGTTACAAGCGTTAGTGCAATTCCTTTGTTGCCAGCGCGTCCTGTCCGTCCAATACGGTGAACATAGCGTTCTGGATCTTCAGGGATATCATAGTTAATCACGTGACTCACGTGAGCGACGTCAATTCCTCTTGCTGCGATATCGGTCGCTACAAGGAAATTCACTTGAGATCGTCTAAAGAGATTCATGACTTTCGAACGCTGTTGCTGAGTAAGATCACCGTGGAGTTCCTCCGCCCGATAACCCCGCTTTTTCAATGATTCCGTTACTTGCGCAGCCCCTTTTTTCGTTTTCGTGAAAATGATCCCAAGACGAATGTCTTCACTCTCAATGACGCGACAGAGTGTATCGAATTTATCACTTTCAAATGTGCGGTAATAGACCTGCTCCACGGTATCAGCGGTTACATCACCTTTAGAAACGGAAATGGTAATCGGATCTTTCAAATATTTACTTGAAAGCTTACGGATTGGTGCAGGAATAGTAGCGGAAAATAAGAGCGACTGACGCTTAACAGGAAGCTGTTTAAAAATGAGTTCAATATCGTCAATAAAGCCCATATCAAGCATTTCATCAGCTTCATCCAAAATAGCTGTGTGAATATTATCCGTACGAAGCGTCTTACGCTTTAAATGGTCAAGCATACGTCCGGGCGTTCCAACAACGATGTTAACGCCTCTTTTTAAAGCGCGAATTTGATGATAGATTGGTTCCCCGCCGTAAACAGCGAGTACATTTAAACCTTTGTATTTTGAAAGTTTTTGAAGCTCAAGGGCTACCTGCATCGCTAGCTCACGCGTTGGCGTTAGAATGATTGCTTCAGGCCCCCCAATTTTCCTCACTTTTTCAATGACGGGAATACCAAATGCAGCGGTTTTCCCTGTACCGGTTTGCGCCTGACCGATCATATCTCTTCCTTCAAGAATTGGCTCAAGAGCTTTCTCCTGAATCGGAGTGGCTTCTTTAAAGCCAAGCTCTAACACAGCTTTTTTTACTTCATTTGATAATGCAAAGTCTTCGAAATTCTTCATAACTTAGGACATTCACCTTTCTAACTTCAATAATGTATTAAATCCATGTTTTACTGTACGTTTGCGAATGGCATTGCGGTTCCCAGCAAGATTTAAGGCAACCACTTTTTCACCAGATGGTGCGGCCACGCCGATATAAACGGTTCCAGCGTCTTTTCCTTCACTAGAATCAGGACCAGCAACACCTGTGAAGCTGATACCAACGTCGGTTTTGTATCTCGCTTTTACGCTTCTTGCGAGTTCAATTGCACACTCTTCACTTACGGCACCGTATGCTTTAAGTGTATCATTTGATACGCCGATCTCTCGCTTTACTTCGTTAGAGTAACATACAACCCCTCCGTAGAAAAGTGATGATACTCCTGGCAGATCTGTTAACTCCTGACTAAACATACCGCCTGTAAGGCTCTCTGCTGTTGAAATTGACCAGTTACGATCCTTTAGCATTGCAAAGACTTCTTTTGCAAGCGTCGTTTCTCCATACCCATATAAAAACGATCCAACGCGGTCATTGATTTTCTTTTCTGTTTCATCAATTAACTTGTTTGCTTCTTCTTTTGAATCAGCCTTCGCGGTTAAACGAAGTGTCACTTCCCACTCACCTGCAAGTGGCGCAATGGTAGGGTTTGTTTGCTGATCAATTAAATCTTCAAGTTCTGTTTCAAGTCTCGATTCTCCAATACCAAAAAATCGAAGAACACGCGAGACAATCGTATCTCCCTGTTTCAACTGCCCAAGTAAATAAGGCTCAGCATAGTTTGTAAACATTGGATAAAGCTCTTTTGGAGGTCCAGGGAAAAGCATATACGTATGATCATTTTCCGTGAGAGCCATACCAGGAGCCATTCCATTGTCATTACGAAGAACGGCAGCACCGTCCAGTACTAGCGCCTGTTTACGATTGTTTTCCGACATTGGGGCACCAGTTTTATCATAGTAGGCTTGAATGGTGTTCATTGCTTCTTCGTTATAAACAAGCTTTTTATTGAGCGTTTCTGCGATCGTTTCTTTCGTAAGATCATCTTTTGTCGGACCAAGACCACCTGTGAATACGAGGAGGTCTGAGCGTGTTTTTGCAACTTCAATCGCCTGTTTTAAGCGCTCGTGATTATCCCCAACTACCGTATGATAGAAAACATTAATCCCAAGATCAGCCAGGCGTTTTGAGATAAATTGTGCATTCGTGTTTGCGATTTGTCCAAGTAATAACTCTGAACCGATTCCAATAATTTCAGCGTTCATTTCTAACCATCCCCTCTATTCGAATCAAGGTACTGATTCAATAGCTTATCATTCGTCCACTTCCATTATACAATGGTTTTGCCTATACGTATAAGGATGCGCACTGAAGAAACTAAGATACGTATGAATTTATTCGCTTTATGAGGGCTCAAAAGGGAACAGAATAATCTGTTCCCTAAAGGCGTTAACGTGATTTAAGTAGAACCTCTTTATTCTTCGAAAAGTAATCCCATCCTGAATAGACGGTAATAATAAGCGCCGCCCACAGAGAAATTGTGGCAAATGGAAAACCAATGGCTTCAAACGGAACATTCTGAATCAAAAGCATAATAATCGCGATGATTTGAATCCACGTTTTTAACTTTCCTAGATTGCTTGCTGCAAGAACCTCTCCTTCTGATGAAGCAACTAATCTTAATCCCGTGACAGCAAATTCACGGCTAAGAATGATCACCACAATCCACGCTGGCGCACTTCCAAGCTCGACAAGTGAAACAAACGCTGAGGTCACGAGAAGCTTATCGGCAAGCGGATCGAGAAATTTCCCCAGATTTGTAACCAGGTTATGTTTTCTAGCTATGTAACCGTCTATCCAATCGGTTACCGAGGCGAAAATAAAAATCGCGGTTGCAATTAAATGAGAATTTAATAAAACGACACCTGCAATTTCTGTTTCACCTAGCGGCAGTGGAGCCAGGAGAAAAATAAGAAAGACAGGAATTAAAAAAATGCGTGATACGGTAATTTTATTAGGCAAATTCACGTTTGTTCCTCCTAAATGTCATGTAACCTATTGATCGTGCGCGGATCGTCACAACCCCACTAAATCGTATTCTATTCTATCACTGTTTCTTTCATGCAGAAAGGAAAACTTCACCAATCTAGAATCGAAAGAAAAGAGCCATCTGAAAAGATGACTCCGTGGGAGCTTACTCTGCTTTTTTGAAGTTAAACGTCACATTTTGAACAACTGGTTCTTTAGGAATGTCGATTTTCTCACCATTCACATACACTTCAATGTTAGGTGAACTTCCTAATCGAAGCGTGGCAGAAGTTTCACTCGATAAATCTTCCGTCACGTTTTTACCTTTAGCAAGACTCTCGTAGACGTACTTTTTATCACTCGCCCCTGTTAAAGCGACCCAGCTAGAGCCTGATGCTTCTAACTTCACTTCAAACTTTTCAGCGTTAGCGATTTCATACGTTGAATGGTCTGTATCACTTTTTACTTTTTTAATCTCCATTTTAGGAGCTGGTTCATCTTCTTTCTCTTCAGCAGGCTTTTCTTCAGCTTCATCCTTTGCTTTTTCATCGTCAGACTTTGCTTTCTCGTCTTTGGCTGCGTCATCTGATGCTGCTGACTCATCTTCCTTACTTACTTCATCTGAGTTAGGAGCACTCCCACTGTTTTCATCACTTGTTACTTGCTCTTCCGCCTGATTTGTCGTTGCGTTCTGATTTGTTTTCTGATCACCGCTCTGAACAACATACCAGATTAACGCGGCCACACCTACAATCAGGAGCACAACAAGAACAGATGGAAAAACGGATGACCATTTCGAAGAGGCAGATGAAGATTTGCTCGGCGCTGACGGCTTTCTCATTTTCCTTGGTGGTAAACTTTCAGGCACATCTGCATTTGCTTTTGGAATTTCAGAAGCGTACTCCTCAAGCAATTCTTCCCCGTGAAGGCCAACTGCTTCCGCATAGTTTTTAATGAATGCACGCGTATAAAAATTACCTGGAAGCAGTTCGTAATTTCCTTCTTCAATGGCAAGAAGATAGCGTTTTTGAATCTTAGTAATGGACTGAATTTCCTCGAGCGATAATCCCTTATCATTTCGAGCTTCCTTCAGACGTTGACCTAGCTCTGTCAATGAAAAACACCTACCAATTAGTTAAAGTCTAAGCTTGAAAATCCAGAAGACCGATTTTCAATTACCTGATATGTAATTTCTTGATCCGGATCGTCTCGCAATTCAATTATATAATCAAAATCGTTCATCGTATACTCTGTTTCTTGAACAAATATATCTGGATGTTCGACAACCTTCGTTGCCGGTAGTCTCATGATATCACGAAGTACCTGCCAGTGCCGCTCTGAAGCTCTTCTTGCAGAAACAATTCCATCAATTAAAAAAATATGATCGCTATTAAATTCGTCGTCCGCGATTTGAGTACGAACCGTTTGTTTTAGCATCGTAGAGGATAAAAAGACCCATCGTTTGTTCGCACAAACGCTTGAAGCAACGATCGATTCCGTTTTGCCCACTCGGGGCATTCCCCGAATACCGACGAGCTTATGACCATCCTGCTTAAAAATTTCAGCTAGAAAATCAACGAGCAAACCAAGTTCGTCCCGAATAAACCGAAACGTTTTCTTATCATCTGCGTCACGTTGGATATATCTTCCATGTCGTACAGCAAGACGATCGCGTAATTTTGGTTCCCTCATTTTGGTGACAGTAATATTATCCATCGTATTTAGAATGGACTCAAGTCGCTCGATCTGCTCAATTTCATCTACAAGAAGAAGCAGGCCCCTTCTCATATCATCAACACCATTAATCGTTATGATATTAATACCGAGCATGCCTAATAGGGAAGCGACGTCGCCTAAAAGACCCGGCCTATTTTTATGTATTTCGTATTCCAGATACCATTCCTTCTTCTCCATACGCCAACTCCTTTAGCCACAAATTTCCTATGTTCCTTTAATCATAAATGATTTTCATAAAGGTTAAAAGAGATGAATAGGGATTTTGTTTACTTTTCTTACAACATTTGAACAATTTCATAGAAAAAGAAGGGTAACGGTGCACCCTTCTTTTTAAAAATCATCATTTATCTTTCGTTTTGAACAAGCTTAACCATCATATTTGCGATCGCATGCTGTTCTTCTTGACTTGCTACATGCCATAGGTCAGCAAGCAGCTGTTCCTGCTCATTCTTTGCTTTCACTCCATCAGCAAGGTATCCGCCGATCTGATAAGCAACATCTGAGACAACTTCTTGAGAAAGTCCTTGCTGTTCGCCTTGGCTTAAGCGATCGTGCAAGAACCCTTTCCATGAATCAAAATTATCTAGTACAGACATCTATGTCCCTCCTTTATCAAGTCATCACCTATATGTTGTCTCGAAGGAAAGGACATTATGCATCGTTTTTTATTGCCAGGCTCCATCAATGGAAATTATTTGTCCGCTTATGTAAGAAGCCTCTGTTGAGTCTAAAAATGATATCAATGCCGCTACCTCTTCAGGCTGACCGGCTCTTCCCATAGGTATTTCATCAACTAACGTTTCTTCATCTTCATCAGATAGTCGTGCATTCATTTCAGTTGAAATATAGCCAGGCGCGACAGCATTCACCCGGACCCCACTCGGCCCTAATTCTTTCGCTAACCCCTTCACAAAGGCATTCAGTCCTCCTTTTACGGAAGAGTAAACGACTTCGCAAGATGCTCCAGATAAGCCAAATACAGACGACACCACGATAATGGAACCTTGCTTCTTTTGCACCATAGAAGAAATATAGTGCTTTGCAAGCTTAATGGATGATGTAAGATGAAGCTGAATCATGGCATCTATTTCATCACATGTCATATCCGTTAATAAACCAAAATAGCTGTTTCCGGCATTTAGAATGAGTGTATCTACTTCTTCTGCCTTAGCTGTCAAAATGGCTACCCCGTCTTTTTTTGCTAAATTCGATTGAACTGGTACAAGGTCCGCATAAGGATATTCCCCTTCCATTTCTTGTATCGAAACAGCATTCGTGTTGTAGTGAGCAAAAACGCGATCGCCTTTTTGCAAATAGTTCATCGTAATGGCTCTTCCAATCCCACCACTAGCTCCAGTAATCAAAACGTCTTTCACAAAACTCTTCCTCTCTTTTGAAACTGAAAACAGTTTAATCATCAGTGAAAAAGCACCCATCTGGGTGCTTTTTAGCTCTTCGGAACAACTTGACAAACAGTAAATGACTCTTCAGCGAAGTGACCTTTTATCGCTTCTTCAATGTCTTTCGCCGTAATCGATTCAAGCATAGGAACAACTTCAAATAAATCCATATCATTAAACCGATAGCGAGTAAACTGATTCGCAATAAATTCTGGAGAATTCAAGGCTCTTAAGAAGCTACCGATTTTTTTCTTTCTGATACGTTCTAGCTGATCGGTATTGACTGCTTCATTCTTAAATGATTGAATCATCTCATATAACCGATCTGCAAGTTCATCAGGTGAGCTTGTATTACTTCCCACGATCGAAAAACCGAACTTCTCTTCTTCCGTAAAATCATACGAAAAGCTCTGATCGATTAATCCTTCGTTGTATAACTTCTCATAATTCTCTGAGCTTTGACCAAACATTAAATCCAGCGCAAGATTAATGGACAGCTCATGCTTTAATAAGTCCTCTCCCTGGCGTCCTGGATTCGGTTCTTTAAATCCAACCAGGCATTTCGCCACTTGAACAGACATTGGGAGAACTTTCTTCTGCTCCGCTACTTTTTTCGGCTCTTTGTCAAAAAAGCGTTCGATTGGCGGCTGATCTTTATACGATTTGGATGCCTGATTTTTCTCTACAAATGACATGATTTCATTCGGCTCTACAGCACCGACAACAAATAACACCATGTTGGAAGGGTGATAGAACGTTTCATAGCACGTATATAGCGATTCTTTCGTAATTTTTGCGATTGAATCAATTGTTCCAGCTATATCAATTTTTACCGGATGGTGGTGAAACATATTTTCAATAACACCGAAATAAGCACGCCAGTCAGAATTGTCATTATACATTTCAATTTCCTGGCCGATAATGCCTTTTTCTTTTTCAACACTTTGATCACTAAAGTACGGATCTTGAACAAAGTTCACGAGGGTTTCAAGGTTCTGCATGACGTTCTGAGTAGTTGAAAACAAGTAAGCGGTTCTTGTAAACGAAGTAAATGCGTTCGAAGATGCCCCCTGCTTACTAAAGTCTTGAAACACATCACGATCTTCTTTTTCGAACATTTTGTGCTCCAGGAAGTGGGCAATACCATCTGGAACTTGCACATCCTCTGAGCCGTTTAATGGAACAAAATGATTGTCTACTGATCCGTACTTTGTCGTAAATGTGGCATACGTTTTGTTGAACCCCTTTTTAGGAAGAACGTAGACATCAAGACCATTGTCCATCGTTTGATGATAGAGCGTTTCTTGCAACTGATTAAATGGAATAGTTTTCATGATTAAGCCTCCTCGCCTTTTAAGAAATAAACGGTATCAAGCTTAACCTTATCTGCAACCGCTAAAATATCTTCTTTTGTCACAGCTTCCACTCCATCAAGCCACTCTTCGATTGTTCGGAGCTTTTGTGAAACGACACCGTGATAGAGAAGTTCGACCATACCCTTCGCATCATCGACCGTTTCTAGGAGCTGATTGCAAATCATTGTTTTCGTTTGCTTCATTTCGTCTTCGTTAAAATCTCCATCTCTCATCGCAGTAAGCTGTTCCTTAATGATATCAACCGTCTTCTTATAGTTTTTAAACTCAATGCCCGACATGACAATGATTAACCCTTTGTGACTTTCATAGCGAGAGGCCGCATAATAAGCAAGACTTTCCTTTTCACGAACATTGCGGAAAAGCTTGGAGTGAGAAAAGCCTCCAAACATACCGTTAAATACCTGAAGGGCAAAGTACTTATCATCCGCATAGCCAATACCAGAACGGAAGCCCATATGAAGTTTTCCTTGCTTTATTTCTTGCGTTTCAAGAATTTCTTTCTCTTCTACATCTAAGGACGCTTTTTCGGTTGTTTCGGACTTTCGATCCTGACGTGCATCAAACGGAAAAAGCTCTTTAACCACGTTTTCAGCATCCACGTCTTCTAAATTACCAACTAAATAGAGGTCAATTTCATCTTCTGCACAAACTTTTTTATAATAATCATAAAGAGACTGCGCCGTCACGCGGTCTACTTCTTCTTTTTCTCCGTAAATATGCAACCCAAAAGCCTCATTCGGGAACATCTCTTGTGTCAGTCTCATGTTCGAATAGCGCATTTTATCATCGTAAATGGATTGAATTCGCTGTTTCATCGTACGTTTTTCTTTATCAACAATGGAAGAATCGAAACGAGATCCATCCGTCTTCGGATTCATAATCACTTCTGAAAGTAAAGAAAGAGCTTTCTTAAATAAAGGCTCATCTTCTGAAAGAAATTTTTCATTCGCAAAATCCATACGGAACGTCATTACATGAAAATCACCCTTCTTGGCAAGATCCACACCTAACGTTGCACCATAGAGCTTCTCAAGTTCTGTGCGCACTGCTTTCGATGAAGGATAATTTTCTGTACCGCTTTGCAAGACATAAGGCAAAAGTGCCCGCTCTGTCACCGTCTCCTTCGTCAAACGCGCTTTAAATTGCACCACAACCGTCGTCGTTTTATATTTATCCGTCTGGATCCTATGTAGCGTCAAACCGCCGCACGAGGTTTTCTCATGAGGGATAATCGCCATTGACCTCACTCCTTTTTTAAATCCATTACCTACCATTAGAGGAAAGTAAAACTTACCCCCTTTATACCATAGTATGTGTCATAGTGTAAGCAATTAGTACTTTTTAAAAGAAAAGCGGAGACGAGCGTTTAGAAACGGAGATATTGGAGTTCTTGAACTAGAACACGCTTTTTGTGTTCTGGTGAAAGAGCGAAATATCGCAGTTTCTGCGAGTCACAGCTGGATCATGAAAAGCGGAAGTGGGCGTTTAGACACGGCAGGCACTGGAGCCCTATAATTTGAACACGGTCTTTGTGTTCGAGTTATAGGGTGAAGTGACCGAGTGTCTGCCCACTGCAGCTGGATCTCATAAAAAGCAAAGACGAGCGTTTAGAAACGGAGATATTGGAGCTCTTTAACTAGAACGCAGTTTTTAGAGTGTTATTTACTGTCTTTCCTATTCTCAAATCAAAAAGCCCTCCGTTTTCACGAAGAGCTTTTCTCTAAACGTTATCGCTTCCCTTTCTCATACGGTTGACCAATTGCTTTTGGCGCATCCGCTCGTCCAACAAGTCCTGCAAGGGCAAGAATCGTTAAGACGTAAGGAGAAATGAGAAGATATACTTCTGGAATTTCTTTTAATCCTGGAATTTGTTGACCAGTGATACTGAGCGATTGAGCAAGACCAAAGAATAACGCTGCTCCCATCGCCCCTAGTGGATGCCACTTTCCAAAGATCATCGCGGCCAGCGCCATAAAGCCCTGTCCAGAAATTGTTGCGTGACTGAAGTTACCTGCAATGGATGTTGCATAAACTGCACCACCAAGACCAGCAAAACCACCACTAAGCATAACCGCCACATACCGCATTTTCGTTACATTAATCCCCATCGTATCAGCAGCCATTGGATGCTCTCCTACTGAACGTAGACGAAGACCGAAAGGCGTTTTATAGAGAACCCACCATACGAGGAATGCGAGTGCTATAGCGATGTAAGATGTATAATAGGCACTCGAAAAAAACAGAGGTCCAATAAATGGGATGTCGCTTAGAAACGGCACATCCGTTTTATAAATACGTTCTTGAATAATCGGCGTTTGCCCTGCATCAAAGATTTTCTTCACAAGGAAGATGGCAAGACCAGCCGCAAGGAAGTTAAGGGCCACACCACTGACAACTTGATCGGCTCGAAACGAAATACTTGCGACCGCATGTAGCAAAGAAAACAGCATGCCGATAATAATCGCAACGACTAGTGAAAACCAGGGAGAAGCAGCACCCATCCCCCACTGTTCGCCAAGGATTGTAAACAATGCGCCTGTGAAAGCACCCATTAACATTAACCCTTCGAGACCGATGTTTACAACGCCTGATCGTTCACTGAATACTCCACCAAGAGCCGTGAAAATCAGGGGAGCTGCTGAAAAGATAGCGGCAGGAATAATGAGCTGAAGAATCTGCATAAAATCCATTAAATTTTCCCCCTTTTGCTCACCCTGTTGCTGATCCAGTGAATCAAGTAACTGGATGCGACAAAGAAAATAATCATCGCAATTACGATTTCAACTAGTTGTGTTGGCACCTGGGCAACAGACTGCATGTTAAGTGCCCCTATTTTCAGTCCACCAAACAAGGCGGAAGCAAGTACAACACCAAGCGCACCATTTGCTCCTAATAGCGCAACTGCGATTCCGTCAAAACCAACTCCAGTAAAGTCAGCCATAACGGTCATGTAACCGTATGTTCCAAGTCCTTCCATCGCCCCTGCCGCACCTGCAAAAGCACCTGAGATAACCATTGAAAGGACGATATTGCGTTGCACATTAATCCCCGCATATTCTGAAGCATATTTATTAAATCCAACCGACCGAAGTTCATATCCAGTCGTCGTCTTCCAAAGAAGGAACCACATAATAATAGCTCCAATAATCGCAACGACAAACCCATAGTGTAGGCGTGAAAAATCTGTAATGGATTCCAAAAAAGGTGATTGAAGTGATGCTGAAGCATTAATTTGATCTGTTCGTTCACCAGGAGCAAGTAAATACGTACGAATAATCGCATTAACGACATGAAGGGCAACATAGTTCATCATGATCGTTGTAATAACTTCATGAACTTGATACTTTGCTTTCAGAAAACCAGGTACAAAGGCCCAAATCGCACCAGCTAAAGCCGCTGCAATAATCGCAAGAGGAATATGAACGATAGGACTTAAACCTTCAAACTGAAGTCCTACATAAACGGATGCCAGCCAACCTACAAGTAGCTGTCCTTCTACACCAATATTAAATAGTCCCGTCCGGAAAGCGAACGCTACGGCTAATCCTGATAAGATAAGCGGTGTCATTTGCCTAATGGTTTCACCAATGACATACGTATTTGAGAAAATTCCGTTAAATAGTGCTGCATAAGCAACAATCGGATTATAGCCACTTACAAGCATAATCACTCCACCGACGAGTAACCCAAGAGCTACCGAAAGCAACGGTACAGTAATGCTCGCCCATTTCCCTTTTAATAACTTCATGTCGTCTCACCAGCCTTCTTGCGTTTTGCACCAGCCATTAAGAGACCTAGCTCTTGCTCTGTCGTTTCTTCCGGCCTTACAATAGCAACGATTTTCCCTTCATAGATCACAGCAATGCGATCACTGACATTCATAATCTCTTCTAGTTCAAAGGAGATTAATAGAACTGCTTTCCCTTTGTCACGCTCTTCAACTAATTTTGCATGAATGAACTCAATTGCCCCAACGTCTAGTCCGCGTGTTGGTTGAGCTGCAATTAATAAATTCGGACTCCGATCGATTTCACGTGCAATGATTGCTTTTTGCTGATTCCCACCTGAAAGAGCTCGAGCAGGAGTCATTTCACTAGGTGTGCGAACGTCATACTCTTTAATTAATGATTTTGCTTTATCCATAATTGAAGAAAAGTTTAAAATACCATTCCTTGAAAAAGGCCTTTTATAATAGGTCTGAAGAACCATATTTTCGCCAATCGAAAAATCTAAAACAAGCCCATGCTTATGCCTGTCTTGTGGAATATGTCCAATACCGCTTTCTGTAACGCGCCGCGGTTTCCAGTTTGTTACGTCTTTTCCATTCAGTTTAATGCTTCCTGACTTCGCTTTACGTAATCCCGTTATGGCTTCAATTAACTCAGACTGTCCGTTTCCATCTACACCTGCAATACCTACAATTTCGCCTGAACGAACGGATAAATTCATCCCATTAACGACCGGGACTTTTCTCGCATCTTCTACAACAAGGCTACTAATTTCAAGTGTTTCATTGGAAGGATTTGAAGGTGTTTTTTGAATCGAAAAGTTCACTTCTCGTCCCACCATCATGGATGCTAGTTCATCCTGATTCGTCTCCGCAACGTTTACTGTCCCGATCCCAACACCGCGACGGATAACTGTACAACGGTCGCTTACTTCCATAATTTCTTTTAATTTATGAGTGATTAGAATAATCGATTTCCCTTCTGAAATCAGCTTCTTCATAATCGTAATGAGCTCTTTAATTTCCTGTGGTGTTAATACAGCTGTTGGTTCATCAAATATCAAAATATCTGCGCCGCGATAGAGCGTTTTTAAAATTTCTACACGCTGCTGCATCCCTACGGAGATATCTTCAATTTTGGCATTCGGATCTACCGATAAACCATACTGTTTTGAGATTGCTTCCACATCTTTTGCGGCTTTCTTCACGTCAACTTGACCTTTTGCAGTCGGCTCATTCCCAAGGATAATGTTTTCTGTCACTGTGAATTTCTCAACAAGCATAAAGTGCTGGTGAACCATCCCAATTCCTAGCTCATTAGCCACGTTCGGATCGGTAATATTCACTTTTTTCCCCCGAACATGTATCTCGCCTTTCTCAGGTTGATAAAGACCAAACAGCACGTTCATTAATGTCGATTTTCCAGCGCCATTTTCTCCAAGAAGGGCATGGATTTCTCCTTTTCTTAGCTGAAGCGTAATATTGTCATTTGCAACAATACCAGGAAATTCTTTACGGATATTCCTCATTTCAATGACGTATTCCATGTAGATGCCACTCCCTTATCCAAACATGAAACAAAGGCTAGTCTATGAAAATACTAGCCTTCGTTCCGTATTTGGCTATAATGTAGGTGAGATTTCCAGTAGATCGAGCGCGTTTTCTACTAAAGAAAACGTGTTCCTCGACCTCTTATAGAGAGCTCTCGAATTTTTCGTACTCTTCGTCAGTGCTTGGCACTTCTAAATCGCCACTCTGGATTTTCTCTTTATACTCTTCTACTTTTTGTAGTGCTTCTTCAGAAACGTTTTCCTGAGATTCAGCAATTCCTACGCCATCTTCTTCAAGACCAAATTCTGTTACTTTTCCACCAGGGAAATTTCCATCCATTGTTTGTTTAGAGACTTCGATTACTGCGGTATCCACACGCTTAATCATCGAAGTAAGCGTTACGTTTTCAGGCATTCCTTCTTCATGCTGATCGCGGTCAACACCGATAACCCAAACCTTTTCACCATTTTTCGCACGGTTCTTCGCTTCAGTAAAGACGCCGTTACCTGTTCCACCAGCAGCATGATAAATGATATCTGCACCTTTATCATAAAGGGTAGCCGCAATTTGTTGACCCTTTTCAGCTGCGTTGAAATCATCCGCATACTGTGTAAAGATCTCAGCATCCGGGTTCACGGATTTCACGCCTGCTTTAAAGCCACTCTCAAACTTTTTAATTAATTCAGAGTCAACTCCACCAATGAAGCCTACTTTATTTGATTCAGACTGCATTCCTGCAATAACGCCTACGAGGAATGACCCTTGATGTTCTTTAAATGTGATGCTTGCCACGTTTTCCATCGGATCGCCATCTTCGTTTACCGCAACACTATCAACTAGAGCCAGTTGAGCGTCAGGTTTTTGTGCGGCAATTGTTTGAATGTCTTGCTGCATGAGAAACCCAATTCCAAAGACCAAGTTATAATCTTCACGGATTAAACCTGATAGGTTTGGTTGATAGTCACTAGCTGAAGTTGATTGGACGTATTTAAAGTCCTTGTCTTTCTCTAAGTCATTATCTTTACCAAACTGCTGAAGTCCTTCCCAAGCAGATTGGTTAAATGATTTATCATCTACACCGCCTGTATCGGTTACCATAGCTACTTTAAAATCAGTGCTCCCACCTTCACTACTTCCGCCGCCAGAACTTTCATTGTTCGCATCATTTGTCCCACAAGCAGATAAAAGCGTTCCAGCCGCTAAAACAGCTGACAACATAAAACCGTACTTCTTTTTCATCTTAATCCCCCTCAATTTTTTTAAACGCCGCCCGCTCTCTCTTCTCTCTATCGAGCTATGCTTTGTTTGGTTGCGTTTTCAAGGATCCCAAAAAAATATTATGAATGAATATGGGCCATGAAACACGCATGAAATATTTTTAAATAAATAGTCATATTTCGACAATAACTATACCATTTTCAAGGAGATAAGGAAATAGTTTTTTGAAAAAAAGCTCGATTACCAATATTTTAAATGGTAGCATTTCTCACATCATAAGGCTTTTTACTTTACTTTTTGCATTTCAATATAAATAAAGAAGAAGCGCAATCAGCTAGATTGCGCTTCTTCTTCCTTACTTACGAGGACTTCTCTTGGTTTACTGCCTTCATATGGCCCAACCACCCCTCGAGCTTCCATTGCATCAATCAGCCGGGCTGCTCGAGTATAACCGATTCGAAATCTTCTTTGTAACATCGAAACCGATGCCGTTTGCATTTCTGTGATGAGTTGAACAGCATCACCGTACAAATCATCATCCACTTCAGGCTGTGCCTCTTCAGGCTTATCTGTTGGAATCATTTCTTCCTGATACTGCGCTTTTTGTTGAGCAATGACAAAGTCAACGAGTTCTTCGACTTCTTCATCTGATAAAAAGGCACCCTGTACACGTTTTGGTTTATTGGCACCAACAGGAAGGAAGAGCATATCTCCTTTTCCTAGTAGCTTCTCAGCACCTCCCATGTCAAGAATCGTGCGAGAATCCGTCATCGAAGAAACACTAAACGCAATACGAGACGGAATATTTGCTTTAATGACACCTGTTATAACGTCAACAGACGGGCGTTGCGTTGCGATAATTAAATGAATGCCCGCTGCACGCGCCATTTGGGCAAGTCGTGTAATCGCATCTTCTACATCACTTGATGCGACCATCATTAAATCAGCTAGCTCATCAACAATGACAACAATGTACGGAAGTGAAGGCTGCTTCGCTTCCGACGTTTCATTATGGCGCTTAATATGATTGTTATAGCCTTCAATATTTCGCGTGCCTGTATGAGAGAATAGCTCATACCGACGTTCCATTTCATTCACGACTTTTTTTAGTGCTTGAGAAGCTTTCTTCGGATCCGTCACTACAGGGGCAAGAAGATGAGGGATCCCATTATAGACATTAAGCTCTACCATCTTAGGATCAATCATCATCATCTTCACTTCGTGTGGTTTAGCTTTCATCATGATACTTGCGATAATGCCATTGATACATACACTTTTCCCACTACCTGTTGCACCTGCGACAAGGAGATGGGGCATTTTTGATAAATCAGATACAACAGCTTCACCAGAAATATCGCGTCCAAAGCCAATTGCAACTTTGGAAGCATGGGACTGGTACTCCTTCGATTCGAGTACTTCTCTCAGCGTCACCATCGCCACTTCTGAATTTGGCACTTCAATTCCGATCGCCGATTTGCCTGGAATTGGCGCCTCAATTCGAAGATCTCGTGCGGCAAGCGCAAGAGCAAGGTCATCCGTTAGATTCACGATTTTACTAACCTTTACCCCAGTATCTGGATAAACCTCATATTTTGTTACAGCTGGTCCAAGATGAACTTTCATTACCTTTGCTTTCACGCCAAAACTTTCAAATGTTTTCTCTAATTTACGTGCGTTGGCTGAAATCTGCTGTCTCTCATTATCCTGTGAGACCTTTTTTGGTGCCTGAAGTAATGACAAAGATGGAAGGTGATAATCTTTGTTTTCCAATTCGCCTACAGTTAGGGACTGAATAGGTGTGCCATCCGCTGTTTCCTGATTTGATTCACTACTTTTTCTTTCCACCGCTTCTTTCTCTGCAGGTGGTTCTGAGTGAGTTGGATAAGCACTTTCTGTAAACGTTCGAATTTCAGGTTCAAATGGGGTTTCTTCTTCCCCTTGATCCTGAGGAGGTGTAGACACCTCATATGTTTCCTCCTGGTTCATCGATGCCTCTTGTTCTCTTAATGCCGCACGCTGTTCTTTCTTCTCTCTTCTAGCGCTTTTACTTTCAGATAAAAGGGCTTTTGCTTCATCGTAGGTGTTTAATACGAAGTTTTTCACCCAATCAAGAGCTTTACCAAGAACATCGCTGAATGACTTTCCTGTAATGAGAACAAACGAAAGTAAAATCATGAGAAACGCCATAAGCTGCGTTCCAGTTGCATCAAAAAGCCTGTAACAAAAAGCAAAGAGAAGCGCGCCGATCATCCCCCCGCCAAGCGGGCTAGATTCTGATGGATCGCTAACATCCATTCGGAAGAGTTCGTATGTATTGGCAATAACCGATGGACTATCCCATTGCCCTTCTCGAGACAGCGTTTCGAATAAACCAACGTGACTTAACAATAAAAAGGACGTGCCAAGCAAGTAAAAGCCAGCCAATCTTCTTGACCAGAATGACGGGAGCTTTCGCTTTACAATTAAATAACCTGCGAACAGAACAAGACCTGCTATAATCAGGCCGTACCATTCTCCTGCAAAAAATCGAAACATATGGTAAATGGCTCGTCCAACAACACCCATCTTCAAAACGCCCAAAACGGTAAATGCTAGAACGGTTAAACCGATAAATTCAATTTTGACCTGAGATTGCCAGGCGGCCTGTTTCTTTGTTGCTTTTTTTCTTTTTCGTTTTGCCATTTCCTCACCTCTATACAAGCCATAGCTGGTGAAAAAAGCAGCCATTTCCGGCTGCTTTTTGTTCACCAATCTATTCCTAGTATACCACATCTTCCCGTGGTCCTATAGGCTCTATTTCAGTGGAGAAGTCGATAACGTTAACATTTGTCCTGGCTGAGTGGCATCATTTAAATAGTCTTGTGGATCTGTGCTCAGCACCTGAACGACGCGACACTCGGTAAGCGACGTTCGCTCAACAAGTAGCTGTACGCCATTCCATTCAATGATCTTTTGTTGGTCATATACACTTTGATCAACAGGAAAGACCGCTTCGTTTGGAAGAATGGTATAAAGAATCATTGGACAATGTCACCTTCTTGTTTGCCTTTGTATTCGTCAATTAGTTCATTTAGCTTTTTCATCGCTGGTCCTACGGCACCAACCTCATCAATTAAACCGTAGCTGACTGCGTCATCTCCTACCACGTTCGTTCCAATATCTCTCGTCAAATTTCCTCGTGAAAACATGAGCTCTTTAAATTTTTCTTCTGTAATATTCGAATGCCTTGTGACAAAGCTCACAACTCGCTCTTGCATCTTATCCAAGTACTCAAATGTCTGTGGCACGCCGATCACCAATCCAGTTAAGCGGACGGGATGAATGGTCATCGTAGCTGTCTCGGCAACAAAAGAATAGTTCGCCGCCACGGCGATCGGAACCCCTATTGAATGGCCACCTCCAAGCACAATTGATACAGACGGTTTTGAGAGGGACGCGATCATTTCAGAAATGGCGAGTCCTGCTTCAACATCGCCTCCAACTGTATTAAGTAAAATGAGCACACCTTCAATTTTCGGGTTTTGCTCAATTGCCACAATTTGCGGGATGAGATGCTCATATTTCGTTGTTTTATTTTGAGGCGGTAGCTGCACATGCCCTTCAATTTGACCGATGATCGTTAAACAATGAATATTTGAGTGGTCCATGCTTGGAACGTTTGTTTGTCCAAGTTGCTGAATTTTATCCACAAGTGTTGATTTTGATTGATCATCTTTTTTCGGATCGTCTTGACCTGGGTTTTCATTACGATACTCACTGTTCATACTGGTACCCCTTCCTTACTCTGGTACTAGTAGTATGAACGAGAGATTATTTTACCATTCATCAGATCAGTCATTGAACACAAGATCGTTCGAATTGCTTCAACGGACAAATAGCCAAAAACGTCAAAAACGGACGCGGCTGCGTCCGTTTCAAACCGTTATTGATTTAGTGCTGCCGCTAGTGATGAGCGTTCTTCAGCTGAAAGAGGAACCATTGGCAAACGAACGCTTCCAACGTCCATTCCTTTTAGTTGAAGCGCTGTTTTCACTGGAGATGGGCTTGGTGCTTTAAAGAGCTCATTCATAATTGGTAAGATTCTTTGGTGGATGGCTGCTGCTTTCTTCACTTCTCCCGATTCATAGGCAGAAATCATTTGTTGCATTTCATTGCCAAGAACGTGTGAAGCTACCGAAATAACGCCATCTCCGCCAATTGATAAAATCGGTAATGTTAAACCATCGTCACCGCTATAAACAGAAAAAGATTCTTCTGTCCGGGTAATAATTTCAGTGATTTGATCTAAGTCACCGCTCGCTTCTTTAACTGAGACAATGTTGCTAATTTGCGAAAGCTCAACAATTGTATCTGCAGTCATGTTAACTACCGAGCGACCAGGAATGTTATAAATCATTACTGGAAGCTTCGTTGACTCAGCGATGGCTTTGTAATGCTCATAAAGACCTTTTTGCCCAGGTTTACTGTAGTAAGGAGCTACGATCATAATCGCATCTACACCTGAAGCTTCTGCTTTTTTTGTTAATTCAATAGACGCGTGTGTGTTATTACTACCTGTTCCTGCAATAATAGGTACTCTACCATCTGCCACTTTCACAGAATGCTTAAAGAGCGCTACTTTCTCTTCTGAAGAAAGAGTTGGTGATTCCCCTGTTGTACCTGCGACAACAAGTCCATCTGTTCCATTATTGATTAAATAGTTAATCAATTGCTCTGTTTTTGCAAAATCAATGTATCCTTTACGGTCAAATGGCGTCACCATTGCCGTAAGTACTTTTCCAAAATTCATCTCGTTCACTCCTTGCCTTTCACTTAAAGCTGATCCATTATCTGTTCCACTTCTTGCCCTGGCTCCAGATGAAGGTTAAATGTTTCATGTAATGCGTTTACAGCCGCCGAAAGATCACGCTGTCTTACGAGTACCCATATGGTTGTGTGGGAATCAGCTGATTGGAGAATATCAATGTTTTCTACTGCTAATGATTCTACAATCTTTGCCGTTACGCCAGGCACACCACTCATGCCAGCACCAACCGCTGAAACTTTCGCACAATTTTCGATCACTTCTGGCTTATAGCCCATTTCATGTAGCGTTGCCACGGCGCGCTCCGTCATTTCTTCCATAACAGTGTACACTACTCCAGTTAAGCTAATATTGATGAAGTCTACGCTAATGCCTTCAAGAGCCATTGCTTTAAATACGCGTGATTGTAAGTCGTATTGCCCTTCTTTTGCGTATACTTTAATTTGCGTTACGCCGCTCACATGTGCAATACCCGTTATTAGTCGATCGATAACTTGTTCACCTGTTGGCTTACCAGTCGCAGAGGTGACAAGTGTCCCTGTTGACGAGGAATACGTTGAGCGAATTCTAAGCGGAATTTTAGCCTGCATGGCAATTTCAACAGCGCGGGGATGAATGACCTTCGCCCCCTGATAGGCCATATTGCAAACTTCGTTATAAGTAACAATGGAAAGAGGCCGGGCTTTTTCTACGATCCTAGGATCAGCCGTCATAATGCCTTCAACATCAGTAAAGATATCGACCCATTCAGCTGAAAGTGCTGCACCAAGGGCCGCTGCTGATGTGTCACTGCCGCCACGACCAAGAGTTGTCACATCTCCGTCTTTTGTAACACCCTGGAAGCCTGTAACGACAACAACGTCAATCAATTTTAACTCTTCCATTAACCGTTCAGATTTCATTTCTAAAATTCTTGCTTTGCTATGCTCAGCCGTTGTCATAAAGCCAGCCTGACCACCGGTATACGCCGTTGCTTTTAAACCTTCGTTTAAAAGCAGATTCGAGAATACAACAGAAGAGATGCTTTCGCCACATGACACTAACAAATCATACTCTCTTGATGTTACTTTTCGATCACGGTCGCCAATGAGGCCAAGAAGCGTGTCGGTTGCATAAGGATCTCCTTTACGACCCATTGCGGAAACAACGACAACCACTTTATATCCATCGTTCACTGCGTCTTTAATATGATTAACAGCTCTCAGTCTGCAGTCTTCACTTTTTAATGAAGTACCGCCAAACTTCTGCACGATGACTTTCATTCAGAACACCTTCTTATGTCTATTTCAATATATTTAGGGCAGCTAGACTTTCAGCAATTTGAACAGAATTCCACGCTGCCCCCTTCAGTAGATTATCAGAGACAATCCACATATGGAAGCCATTTTTTTGATTTAAATCTTTTCGAATACGACCGACAAAAACATCTGATTTTCCTACAGCATCCACAGGCATTGGATAGACCTGATTTGCCGGATCATCTTTCAGCGTAACACCCGGTGCATTTTTCAAGAGCGCTTTTACATCTTCTACGCTCACATCTTCCTGCCCAATTTCAACGTATACCGATTCAGCGTGACCGGTTTCAATTGGGAGACGCACGCAAGTAGCTGCCACATGAAGCTCAGCATCATGCATAATTTTCTTTGTTTCATTTATCATTTTCATTTCTTCATAAGTAAATCCGTTTTCTTCAAATACATCGATTTGTGGGATGGCATTGAAAGCGATCGGATAGTGCTTTTTATCACCTTTGACCGGTAATATTTGTGGCTCATAGTTTTCACCATTTAGCACCGCTTGAGACTGCTCTTTCATTTCAGTTACGGCATTTGCACCTGCACCTGAAACAGCTTGATAAGTAGAAACAATAATTTTAGAAAGGCCATATGTTTGTTTCAATGGCTCAAGTGCTGCAACCATTTGAATGGTAGAACAGTTTGGGTTTGCAATAATTCCCTTGTGATCATTTAAATCCCCTTCGTTCACCTCTGGTACAACAAGAGGAACCTCAGGATCCATGCGGAATGCGCTTGTATTGTCAACAACGATCGCTCCGTGTTTAACAGCTTCCGGAGCAAGTGCTTTTGATACACTGCCACCTGCACTAAATAAGGCAAGCTGTACCCCTTCAAACGCTTCAGGATTTGCTTCCTTTACCGTTAACTCTTGCCCTTTGAAGGTTACTTTCTTACCAGCTGAACGCGATGATGAAAGGAGCGTTAAGGTCGATATCGGAAAATCTCGTTCCTCTAGTGTTTTGATCATTTGTTGTCCGACTGCCCCTGTTGCTCCAACTACTGCTACATGATAATTTTTCCCGCTCATGACTTATTCTCCTCCCATATTCCATTCAAATCCACCATAACAGAAGGAGAAACCGAGGTTTCTCCCCATTCTTAGTGATTTTATTCTCTATTCTATCATAAACCTATTCTAAAGAAAGATAAATCAATTGGTTAATCCAAATACCTTTCGATTAGAACTGGCTGTAGCTGTCTGCCGAGAAGGGCTTTTTCAACTGTTTCTCTTAAAGAAGGCATACGAGCGACTAATGAGTTAGGTTTTTTCACTGGATCGTCCTGACCAAATGGGATAAAATAAATGTTCTTTGTGGACATCAACCTTAAAATATTCGTACCATTTAGTCCAAGTCCGTCATTGGTGGAGATACCTAACACGACAGGTTTCTCATTTCTCAATGTCGCCTTCGCTCCCATAAGGACGGGAGACTCCGTCATAGCGTTGGCAAATTTACTAATTGAGTTCCCTGTTATGGGGGCAATCACCATGCAATCAAGCGGGGTCTTGGGGCCGAACGGTTCTGCTTTTACAATTGAATTGACAGCTTCATTTCCAGTAATTTCTTCAATACGTGCAATCCAATCTTCACCTTCACCAAAACGCGTATTTGTGTTCATAACCGTATGAGAGACAAACGGAGTCACTTTCGCACCTAATTGAACAAGTTCTTCGATTTGAGGTACAACGGCATCATACGTACAGTGAGAGCCAGTTAAGCCGAATCCAATGTGTTTTCCTTTCAAACTCATGGCGTGTTCTCCTTTCCTTTCTGAGACCGTTCAATTAATAACTGTGTCAGAACATTCGCGATAATTTTACCAGCTGTTTTAGGAGCTACAATTCCAGGGAGTCCTGGTGCCAGAAGGGCTTTAATTCCTCTTTTTTCGGCATAACGAAAATCAGTACCACCCGGTTTTGAAGCTAAATCAATGACAAGCGTATGACTCGGCATTTTAGCGATCACCTGTGATGTGACGATTTGTGCTGGGATGGTGTTAATACAAACGTCTAGATTAGAAACGTGATTGGCGAGGTCAGATAAATGAAATGGTTTTAATCCCATTTCCGTTATCCTTGCAAGATGTTCTGGCTTTCTAGCTCCTACGCTTACATTCGCGCCAAGCGCATCAAAGGTTCTAGCAACAGACATCCCGACACGACCGAGACCTAGCACAGCGATATTTGATTGATGGATGGTAATGTCTGTATGTTGGATAACCATCATGACCGTTCCTTCAACTGTCGGAATGGAATTATAAATAGCTATATCATCTCGTTCAAATAGTCGAATCAATGTTCTGGATGCCTCTGATACCATACCATTTAAACAGCTGTTACTGATTCCACTATAGATCGTACAATGCACTGGAGTTTGTTTTAATTGATCGGCTGTTAACACAACTTTTTCGTTTGAAAAAATGGTATCAACTTCTCCTTCAATCGTTGTACCGCTAACTGGAAGGACAATTGCATCAAGGGTATTTAGGTTAACTTCATCTAACGTGCATTTTGTTGCACCGGTAAAACCATGATCTAGCTGATCAAAACCGATTAAATACAAATTTGCATTTAGTTCAGTCAGCTTTCGAATAATTTCAAGCTGGCGGGCATCACCGCCAATGACAGCGATATGTTGATTCGTTAGCATCGTTCCTCCCCTTTCCTTTTCCACGTCTTACTACGGGGATTATTGTAATTTCTCAACATTCTATGTGGTGTATGCCCGCTTGGTGAATCATGTTGGGTACCCGTTTTATTCCTTCTTATGATTTTGAAGAATGATCATATCGCGACCGATGGTTTCAATGTGATCCCACGGAATTGAGACCTCTTGTTCCTTTCGCTTTAACCCCATCCAAGAAGATTTTGGAATGATTAACTCTTTTAATACGCCTGTCTTCTCATCAAACAAAAGATCAGTCTGTCCTAATACGCCAAGCTTACGCCCTTTTTCAATATCAATCAGTTCCTTTCCGCTAAGCTGACTTAATCGCATAATAGGTCCTCCTTCATATACAGGTTGATAATCTTAGTCTATGAGAGATCCTTTCTTGGAAGACATGAAAAAACCCGCCTCATTCAGGCGGGTTTTTGTCTTATGACCTCATACCACTTGGCAATTTGCCATTTGGGCTAATAAGGGAACATGAAAATTCATCTGTGAACATGGATTGAATCATTTCGTTTACTTTTTCATGATTCACGCTTTCAATGTTTGTAATGATATCATCCAGCGAGCGATGCTGGTTTAATAGCAATTCATTCTTTCCATTTCGACTCATACGACTGTTTGTGCTTTCAAGACTGAGCATTAAATTTCCTTTTAGCTGCTCTTTACAGTTCATTAATTCTTTCGAAGTGATCCCATCCCGCTTAAAGTCTTGAAGGGTCTTTTGAATCGTTTCATATAAACGGTCAAGTTGATTCTGAGCTGTGCCTGCATAAATCGTAAGTAAACCGCTATCTTGATAAGCAGAATGGTAGGAGAACACCGAATAAGCAAGACCTTGATCTTCGCGAACGTCCTGGAAGAGACGGCTACTCATGCTTCCCCCAAGCACATTGTTCATCACAATTAAGCTGTAAATATCCTCTGTTCCAAACGGCAATCCAGCATAACCCAGGCATAAGTGGGCCTGCTCCGTTTCTTTTTGTCGGGCGATTTGCCCAGAATGGAACGTTGGTGCCTCTACTTCAGGTTTTCCAGCAGGGGTTTCCCAATGCTCAAATGCCGCTTCGACTTTTTGCATAAAGGACTCATCTATATTTCCAGCAATGGATACCACAATATTGTCAGGAGTGTAGTGCGTTTGCATGTACTGACGAAGCGTATCTCCAGAAAAATCTTTTAATGTCTCTTCTGTTCCAAGTATTGGCATCGCCAGCTCATGATCACCATAGCTTGCTTGACTGAGCATATCGTGAACAATATCATCTGGTGTATCTTCATACATTTTAATTTCTTCGTGCACAACGTTCTTCTCTTTCGCAAGCTCTCCTGCTTCAAATGTTGACTGGAAAAACATATCCGTTAACACATCAAGCGCATAATCTGCATGCTCATCAAGAACCTTTGCGTAATAACACGTATATTCTTTTGATGTAAACGCATTAACTTGACCGCCAATGCTATCAAACGATTCAGCAATTTCTTTAGCACTACGCTTCTCTGTCCCTTTAAAAAACATATGTTCAAGAAAATGCGATACGCCGTTTAACTCTTTAGGCTCAAAACGTGAACCGGTTCCAATCCAAATTCCAATCGCAACCGATCGAACTGTTGGGATATTTTCTAACACTACTCTTACACCGTTTTTACACGTTACTTTATTTATCAAGCTTGTTCCTCCTGTATCGAACCATTATGTTTCGTAATACTCCAAAATCACTATATCATTAATGTAGAATTGACACAATTCTATCACCTTTTCTCTACTCGCTTCGAATCTAATACCTGTGAAACGGTACCTAACTGAAACCCTCTTTTTTCAACTCCACGAATGAGCGCTTCTAAACTTTTTTCAGTTGGTTCAGTCGGATGCATCAAAATAAGCGCTCCAGCATGCACATTTTGCAACACCTTTGCTGTTAAGGCTTGTGGGGCAGGCTTTTTCCAATCTACAGTATCGACTGACCATAACACCGTTTGCATGCCAAGCTCATCAGCAATCTGAACAGCATTGTTAGCATAGCTCCCACTTGGAGGGGCAAAAACAACGGGCTTTTTATCCAACGTTGCTTCAATGACTTGATTTGTATCTTCAAGCTCTTTCCGAATGGCAGCATCACTTAACTGTTTCAAGTCGGGATGGGAGTATGCATGATTTCCAATCTCATGCCCTTCTTCATCAAGCATACGTACCATATCAGGATTTTTCTTTGCCCACGAGCCATCGAGAAAAAAGGTTGCATGTACGTTATACTTTTTTAACTGCTGTAGCATGTTAGGTAAATATTCTTCCCCCCATGCCACGTTAATCATAAAGGCTACCATAGGCTTGTTCGGATTTCCTTTGTAGACGGCAGTCGGCTCAAGATCATCTAACTGAATCTCTGGTTCAACTTCTTTTCGCACAAGCATATCTTCATCAAAGGCTTTCCCTTTCATTTTCGCATATGATTCTTCTGCATCTACAACGACTCCATTATACCCAGGGATCCCTTTCCATACACGGTCAATGACTGCATTTGCAGGAGGAATATCCGTTCGTTCCTTTGCTTGTAAAATTTCTTCATATAAAGGGCTACCATTCACGCTAATTGCTGCTTGTTCTTTTAAATCAGTCAAATACATGGATGTGTAGGGGTTCTGAAGTGAACCTGCTGCTACGCCTAAGATCATAATAAACACAATGAATTGTACCCAGGATTTCTTCATTCATCTGCCCCCTTTTGTAAAAAAATATGTTGATGGGGCAAGCTCTAGAACCATGATCACTTGAATCAAAATTTTGAAGCGTGGTCACTACTCGATCGAAATAAAAAAAGAATCCGGCCTCAGCCGAATTCCTTAGCTCTTTTGACTTTGTTCTTCACGTTCACGCTGTTCTTTTAAAATCTCTTTGCGTGAAAGGTTAACGCGACCCTGCTTATCGATTTCTTTTACTTTAACCATAATTTCATCACCGATTGAGACAACATCTTCTACTTTGTTTGTGCGCTCTTCAGCTAGTTCAGAAATATGAACGAGGCCCTCTTTACCAGCAAATAGCTCAACGAATGCGCCAAATTTCTCTACACGTTTCACTTTACCTAGGTAAGTTGTGCCAACTTCAACTTCTCGAACAAGATCTTCAATGATTTTCTTCGCTTTTGCGTTCATTTCTTGCTCAGTAGAAGAAATGAAGATTGAACCGTCCTGCTCAATATCAATTTTTACGCCAGTTTCTTCAATAATCTTATTGATAATTTTACCGCTTGGTCCAATTACATCGCGAATTTTATCTGGTTTAATTGACATCGTAAGGATCTTCGGTGCATAAGCTGAAAGCTCTGTACGCGGTTCGTTGATCGCGCTCATCATATTTTCTAGAATGGCAAGACGACCATTTTTCGCCTGTTCAAGAGCCTGACGAAGAATGTCTTCATTAATTCCAGAAATTTTTATATCCATTTGAAGAGCTGTTACACCTTGCTTTGTTCCAGCTACTTTAAAGTCCATATCACCAAGGGCATCTTCCATACCTTGAATGTCAGTTAGAACTGTTACATCTTCGCCATCACTAACAAGTCCCATAGCAATACCTGCAACTGGAGCTTTAATCGGTACACCTGCATCCATCATCGCAAGCGTACTTGCACAGATACTTGCTTGAGAAGTGGAACCATTCGATTCAAGTACTTCTGATACAAGTCGAATCGTATACGGGAAGTCTTTCTCTGACGGGATCACTTGTTCAAGAGCACGTTCCCCAAGGGCACCATGACCAATTTCACGACGACCTGGTCCACGCATTGGTCCTGTTTCACCGACACTGAATTTAGGGAAGTTATAGTGATGCATGAATCGCTTCGATTCTTCTGTCCCAAGGCCATCAAGGATCTGAACGTCCCCAAGTGCTCCAAGTGTACAAATGCTAAGCGCTTGAGTTTGTCCACGAGTGAACAATCCTGAGCCGTGTGTTCTTGAAAGAATGCCAACTTCTGAATCTAGCGGGCGAATTTCATCAACGCCTCGTCCGTCTGGTCTTACTTTATCTTTCAAAATTAAGCGACGAACTTCTTGTTTTACGAAGCTATTCAAAATAGACTTCACTTCTTCAGCGCTATAGTCTTCACTTTCATCATAAGCTTCCGTTGCACGCGTCATAACAGCATCAATTGCTTCCTGTCTCGCATGCTTCTCAATGACTTTTACAGCTTCTTTAATATCAGTAAGGTACTGCTCACTAAGCTTCGCTTCAAGCGTTTCGTCCGCTTGTTGTAGCACAACTTCACGCTTTTCTTTTCCAACAGCTTCAATGATTTCTTCCTGGAATGAAATCAGACGCTTGATTTCCTGGTGTCCAAAAAGAATCCCTTCAAGCATTGTTTCTTCGGGAACTTCTTCAGCGCCAGCTTCAACCATATTGATGGCATCTTTCGTACCGGCTACTGTTAAGTGAATATCGCTTTGTTCAAGCTGATCCAAGTTAGGATTCACAATGAATTTTCCATCAACACGTCCAACGAGTACACCTGCAATTGGACCATCGAATGGAAGATCACTAATTCCAAGTGCTAGAGATGAACCGAACATTGCTGCCATCTCAGAAGAACAGTTCTGATCTACGCTCATGACTGTGCTCACGACTTGAACTTCGTTACGGAAACCATCTGGGAATAAAGGTCGAATCGGGCGGTCAATTAAACGACTCGCAAGAATTGCCTTCTCACTCGGTCGGCCTTCACGCTTGATGAAGCCTCCAGGAATCTTACCTACTGCATATAATCGTTCTTCATAGTTAACCGTTAGTGGGAAAAACGGAAGGTCTTTCGGTTCCTTAGAACCTGTAACCGTTGCTAGTACAGCTGTATCGCCGTAGCGTATCAAAGCTGCACCGCTCGCCTGTTTGGCCAGCTGACCAATCTCAACTGACAATTCGCGACCAGCCCAATCAATTGAAAACACTTGCTTTTCTTGTGCCATTAATGTGAGAACTCCTCTCATCCAATAAAATCATTTCTTTTATTATACCCTAACCTTTTTGCTTCTAAAAAGAAAGGAAGAAATCTATGTATTTTTAACCTAATAAAAAAGCGGGAAATATCCCGCTTTTCTGAATCATTATCGACGTAGACCAAGTTCTTTGATAAGTTCGCGGTAACGAGTAACGTCCTTGTTACGAAGATACGTTAAAAGATTACGGCGTTTACCAACCATCTTAAGAAGACCGCGACGAGAGTGGTGGTCTTTCTTGTGGAAACGTAGATGATCGTTCAAATTGTTGATTTCCTCAGTAAGAACAGCGATTTGAACCTCTGGAGAACCAGTATCATTCTCGTGAGTTTTGAACTTAGTGATAAGCTCTTGTTTACGTTCTTGTGTGATTGCCATCCGTTTCACCTCCTTAATTTCTAATCCCCTGATACCGCGCAAACGTCGGTGACTCGATTGCCCAGTATAGGTTGTGTACTTGTCGTACAGATAATAGATTACAGGTTTTTGTTCTAAAATGCAAGAGAAATCTATTTCAAGATTTTCTTTGCATCTTTCGCATCTTGACCAATTTGAGCAATGAGATCATCAACAGAAGAGAATTTAACTTCACCTCGGATTTTTTGATGAAATTCGACCTCAACCTTCTCACCATATATATCACCGCTAAAATCAAATACGTGTACTTCAAGTGACGGCTGGTCTGGCTTTTCTTCATAAAACGTTGGTTTATAACCTACGTTACAGACACCTTTCATCCACTCATTTTTCACGCGCATCCGAACAGCATAGACCCCTGTAGCTGGAACAAGGTAGTCATCTTTGAGGTCCACGTTTGCAGTCGGAAAACCAATTGTACGACCACGCTGATCTCCCTCGACTACGGTTCCTTTTACGACATAACGACGACCCAGAACGGCTTTAACGTTCTCCACTGCACCATTACGGATATAAGAGCGTATAAGAGTTGAACTAACTTTTTCATCCTGCTGTGAAACTTTCTCAATAACAGTTTGATCAAACTGATTTCGCGCATGGAAAGGAAGTGAATCCATCGTACCTCTTCCTTTGCTTCCATATGTATAATCAAACCCAGCGACAACGTGGACGACAGATAAAGCAATAAGATAATCGTCAACAAACTGTTGAGGGGTGATGCCAGCAATGGTTTGGTCAAATTTCACAATATAGAGAACATCTATTCCCATACCTTCAATAAGATCGATTTTATCATCAAGCGGCGTAATGGCTTTTGTTTGCGGAGTGGACTTTCCTAAAACGACTGAAGGGTGAGGGTAGAACGTCATTACTGCTGACTCGACGCCTTTCTCATCTGCAATCTTCTTTGCAGTCGTAATCACTTTCTGATGACCACGGTGAATGCCATCAAAATAACCAAGCGCCATGACTGTAGGATGCTCCGCTTTCAATTGATGTGGATGCGATAAATAAATAGTCTTCAACGGTTTCACCTTCTTACTTCATCTCGAAAATACTTTCTCAGGCTTCATCAAGCCGGGTTTCTCTGGATGTTTTTGATAGATTGCAATTGCTTCTCCGCTATGATTGTACATAACAAGTCGATCACCTGTCATCTCATCGACTTGAGGAAGAACAGCTCCATTTTGGAGTTTTGCTTCAAGCTCAGGTGTTACTGTTAATGATGGCATAGTAGAAAGAGCATATTCCATTGGAAATAGACAGAGCGTTTCTTCTTCTATCATCTGTTTTATCTGATCAAATGTCAAACATTCTTCTAGTTTAAATGGGCCAGAAGCCGTTCGAATCAAAAAAGACATATGAGCTGGGTAGCCAAGGTGCTCACCAATGTCAACCGCAAGTGTTCGGATATAAGTTCCCTTACTGCAAGTGACACGTACAGGAATTGAAACAGTTCCATCATCTTCACTTACCTCACCAATTCGATCAAGCTCGTGAATGGTTACTTGACGAGATGGTCGTTCTACAACTTCCCCTTTAAATGCATACTCATATAGTTTTTTCCCATTTATTTTAACAGCTGAATACATAGGCGGAACTTGCTCAATGGTTCCTCTGAATGCAGCTAGTGCTTCTTCAATTTCGTGCTCGGAAGGTATTTTCTCTACCTTCTTTTCCTCCACCTTATCTCCAGAAGCATCTTCCGTTGTCGTTGAAAAACCAAGTTTAATCACGGCTTCGTACGTTTTCGAAAAATCCGTCATATATTGAGCTACTTTTGTGGCTCTTCCAATACATAGCGGTAAAACACCTGTAACGTCAGGATCAAGCGTACCCGTATGACCAACTTTTTTTGTATGCAAAAGCTTTCTAGTCACGGCCACACAATCGTGAGAAGTCATTCCCGCCGGTTTTTTTAAAGGTAATATTCCGTTCATTCTCTTCCTCCTTTCAGTCTGACGACATAGAGAAAGGATAGACATTCCTGCCTATCCCTTCATTTCTACTCATCCGCTTGATTTAAATCTGCAAGAAGTCGTTCAATTTTGTTACCATAATCGATCGATTCATCAAATTCAAAATAAATTTCCGGTGTTTTACGAAGACGGATACGCTTCCCGATTTCAGAACGGATAAAACCAGTTGCTTTCGCAAGGCCGTTAAGGGTCGCTTCTTTCTTTTCTTCGTCACCAAGGACAGTAATAAATACCGTTGCTTGCTGTAGATCATTCGTAACTTCTACTGCTGTTACTGTAACGAAACCTACGCGCGGGTCTTTAATCTTCCTGCTGATTATATCACCAAGTTCTTTCTTCATCTGTTCACCAACACGATTTGCGCGAACATTACTCATCGTTACACCTCGTTTCTTTCCTAAAGCCACTCATAAGTTGCTCGAGTGAGTTCGATATCAGGACGTGAATCAATCAATGAAATGGCACGCTGTAGCTCACGCTCACATGCCGTTTTGCTCGAAGCCGTTGTGACTATACCGATGACAGTACGTTGCCATAAGTCCTGACTATCGAGCTCAGAAATAGCAAGGTTGTTGTGCTTCAGACGGCTTATGACCGACTGAAGCACAGCTCTTTTTTCCTTCAAGGATTGCGCATCATAAATGATGCATTCACATTCGACGTATCCAATCACTTAGGCTTTACTTCCTCCATGATAAAGGCTTCAATAATGTCGCCTTCTTTTACATCATTAAATTTCGCAAGTGTAATACCACATTCGTATCCTTTTGCCACTTCTTTTGCGTCATCTTTAAAGCGTTTCAACGTATCCACTTCGCCTTCAAAGACCACAATGCCGTCGCGAATCACACGAACGCCAGAATTACGTGTAATTTTACCTTCAGTTACGTAAGAACCAGCAATTGTACCTACTTTAGAAACTTTAAACGTTTCACGTACTTCTGCTTGACCAATCACTTTCTCTTCATAAACTGGATCAAGCATTCCTTTCATAGCCGATTCGATTTCTTCAATCGCTGTATAAATCACACGATGCAAGCGAATTTCTACTTGCTCAGAATCAGCCACTTTCTTCGCATTTGAATCAGGACGTACGTTAAATCCAATAATGATCGCATTAGAAGCAGAAGCAAGAATAATATCTGATTCTGTAATCGCACCAACAGCTGTATGAATAATGTTGATCTTCACACCTTCTACTTCAATCTTCTGAAGTGAGCCAGCAAGTGCTTCAACAGAACCCTGTACATCAGCTTTCACGATAACATTGATATCTTTCACATCGCCTTGCTGAATCTTTTCAAATAAATCATCCAGATTCATTTTTGAAGATTCTTTACGCTGAGCTTCAATTTGCTGCTGATTACGCGCTTCCCCAACTTGACGGGCTGTTTTCTCGTCTTCAAAGGCTACAAAACGATCTCCCGCATTAGGAACGTCACTTAATCCAGTTACCTCCACAGGAGTAGAAGGTGCAGCAGTTTCAACACGTTTACCGAGATCGTTGACCATAGCACGGACACGTCCAAACGTATTACCTACTACGACAGGATCGCCAACTTTAAGTGTACCTTCTTGAACAAGAAGCGTTGCAACCGGTCCGCGTCCTTTATCAAGCTGAGCTTCGATTACAGTACCAGTAGCAAGCTTATCTGGATTTGCTTTAAATTCTTCTACTTCAGAAATCAAAAGAATCGTCTCAAGAAGATTGTCAATTCCTTCACGCTTAATAGCAGAAAGATTAACGAAAATTGTATCGCCACCCCATGCTTCAGAAACAAGTTCATACTCAGTTAGTTCCTGCATGACGCGATCAGGATTTGCTCCTTCTTTATCCATCTTATTAACTGCAACGATAATTGGAACTTCTGCTGCTTTTGCGTGGTTAATGGCTTCTACTGTTTGTGGCATAACGCCGTCATCCGCTGCAACAACAAGAACCGTAATATCCGTTACTTTCGCTCCACGTGCGCGCATTGTTGTAAATGCTGCGTGTCCAGGAGTATCAAGGAACGTGATTTTCTTATTATTCTCTTCAATCTGGTATGCACCAATGTGCTGTGTAATACCGCCTGCTTCACCCTGCGTTACTTTTGTATCGCGAATTCCGTCAAGTAGTGTTGTTTTACCGTGGTCAACGTGACCCATGATCGTTACAACAGCAGGACGCTCAACTAGCTTACCTTCTTCGTCTTCACTAGTGTAATTATCAAGATCTGTTACTTCGAACAGCTCTTCTTCTTCAACTTTCACGCCGTAATCGTCACAAATGAGCTCCATTGTGTCCTTGTCTAGTTCCTGGTTGATTGTTGCCATTACACCAAGACCCATTAGCTTTTTAATAAGTTCAGAAGCATCTTTACCTAGCTTTTCAGCCAATTGGCCAACTGTAAGTGAACCAATAAACGTTACTTTAGAAGGCAATCTTCTTGGAGCGGCCGTGTTTTTAGGCGGTTGTCCTTTTCCACGTCGATTTGGACGACGTCCACCACGGCGATTATTTGGTGCGCTTTTACTATTCTTTTGATTTGCATTTGCTTTTGGGTTGTTTCGATTGTTTTTATTTTCCATACTGTTTTTGTCGCTTCCCTTTTTGGATTGTTTCGAATTGTTATTAAGCTTATCTATTGCCTGATCGTCAATCACAGACATATGATTGTTTACCGTAATATTCATGCTTTTTAACTTTTCGATAACATCCTTACTAGTAGTATTATGTTCTTTTGCATATTCATGAATTCGCATCTTACTCATACGATCACCCCCGAGTTATTGATCGAGCATTGCGTGTAGCTTTTTCGCAAACCCTGCATCAGTAACGGCTATCGTGACTCGTTGAACTTTTCCTATCGCATGGCCAAGTTCATAGCGCCCTGTTACAAAACATACTGGGACTTTATAAGTAGTTGCTTTATCCGTGATTTTCTTTCTCGTGTTGTCAGATGCGTCATTCGCAACTAGAACAAGTCTGGCGCTCTTGCGCTGAATTTCCTTCACCACAAGCTCTTCTCCTGATACGACTTTGCCAGCGCGCTGAGCCAGTCCTAAAAGTGACTCCCAATTCTTATTGTTCATTTATTTTGACCGCGATTCTGCGAGGTCAGCATAAATATCTTCTGTCACTTCTGCTTTAAGATGAGCCGCTAAAGAATTACGCTTCTTAGCAAGAGTGAAGCACTCTTCTTTATTGCAAAGGTAAGCGCCTCGTCCATTCTTTTTACCCGTTTGGTCAATTGATATAACCCCTTCAGGTGAACGAACAATTCGAACAAGCTCTTTTTTTGGCTTCATTTCTTGACAGGCGACACATTTTCGCATCGGAATTTTACGTTTTTGCACGATGGACACCTCTCCCGATCTTGCTTAATCTAGATCTGAATCTTCCGCGTCGTTCTCTTCAAAAAGAGGAGCTTCATCAGCACTATAAATGCCGAGCTCTTCCGCTTCAGATTGACTCTTAATGTCAATTTTCCATCCCGTTAGCTTAGCTGCTAGTCGCGCATTTTGACCGCGCTTCCCGATCGCAAGAGAGAGCTGGTAGTCTGGAACGATAACCTGAGTCATCTTATTTTCTTCATCAACATTCACTTTAAGTACTTTAGAAGGGCTTAACGCATTAGCTACGTACTCGACGATATCTTCAGACCAGCTAACGATATCGATTTTCTCGCCTTTTAGCTCATTTACAATCGCTTGAACACGTTGTCCACGCTGCCCTACACAAGAGCCAACCGGATCCACTTCAGGATCTTCTGCGTGAACCGCAATCTTAGAACGATCGCCGGCTTCACGTGAAATGGACTTCACTTCTACTGTGCCGTCAAAAATTTCTGGCACTTCAAGTTCAAATAAACGCTTAAGAAGACCAGGATGAGTTCTTGAAACCATCACCTGTGGCCCTTTGGTTGTTTTTTCAACTTTCGTTACATATACCTTAATACGATCATGAGAATGATACGTTTCGTTAGGCATTTGTTCACCTGCAGGGAGAAGTGCTTCAATTCGTCCGAGGTCAACATAAATAAAACGATGATCCTGACGCTGAACAATTCCAGTCATGATATCGTCTTCGCGTTCAATAAATTCGCTAAATATGATCCCACGCTCAGCTTCACGGACACGCTGAGTAACGACTTGCTTTGCTGTTTGAGCTGCAATACGACCGAAATTACGAGGCGTCACTTCGATTTCCACGATATCTTCTAGTTCATATTGACGATCAATGTCTTTCGCGTCTTCTAGTGAAATCTCAAGGCGAGAATCTTCCACTTCTTCAACAACATCTTTTCGAGCAAATACGCGGATCGAACCGGTGTCCTGATTAAAGTCCACTCTTACATTTTGTGCCTGGTGGAAGTTTCGCTTATATGCGGAAATAAGGGCTGCTTCAATCGCCTCAACGATAATATCCTTGCTGATGCCCTTTTCTTTTTCAAGAATGGTTAGCGCATCTAATAACTCACTACTCTTCATTTTTCATTCTCCCCTTTAATTAAAAAACAACCGCAAGCCTTGCGCTTGCTACTTTTTCATAAGGTAATTCTACCTTTTTCACTCTCGTTTTCACTCGCTGTTCAATCACAACCGTTTCACCATTAAATTCAGAGAGCTTACCTTCGAAGCTTTTCTCTCCGTCTATTGGCTCGTAAGTAGTCATATAGACTTGCTTCCCTACCGCTTTTTCAAAGTCCGTCTTTTTCTTCAACGGACGTTCAGCACCCGGAGAGGAAACTTCTAGGAAATAAGGTTGTGTAATTGGATCATGTTTATCAAGCTGTTCACTTAGCTTTTCGCTAATTGTCCCGCACTCCTCAATATCAACACCCCGAGGAGAATCGACATAGACACGGAGAAACCAATTCTTGCCTTCCTGCGTGAATTCTATATCTACAAGTTCCAGGTTCATTTCATCTACTATTGGTTTTACTAGTTCTTCAGTAACCGTAATCACATTTTCGTTCATTGGTTGTCCTCCTTTCTGATCCTGTACAGCAGGGTCCCAATCGAAAACGAAAGAGTGGGATAGCCCCACTCTTCCGTCGCGTGTGTATTCACTAGTATTTCCACAATTACTATACCATACTCATATAACCAATTCAACAGAGAAGCGAAGGCGCTTCTTTAGAACAAGCTTAGCTGGTTCGCATCTGGTAGACCTTCAAGACATCCATGGTCATCTAAATACTCAAGGACGGTCTTTGAAATCTTACTTCGCTGTTGTAAATCTTCTTTTGAAAGAAACTCGCCAGCTTCTTTCGCATTTTCAATATTAATCGCCGCATTCGTTCCAACACCTGGTAGAGAGTTAAATGGAGGTATCAGTGAATCCCCATCAACGACAAATTCAGCGGCTTTCGATCGATAGAGATCAACTTTCTGCATCCGCAGTCCGCGCTCTGACATTTCGAGCGCAATCTCCATCACGGTTAAGAGGTTTTTCTCCTTCGGTGACGCATCAAGTCCCTTTTCGTTAATCTCTTCGATTTTCGCTCGAATCGCATTCGAACCTTTTGCCATTGTATCGATATCAAAATCATCTGCTCTTACCGTTAAATAAGCCGCATAGAATAAAATCGGATGATGCACTTTGAAATAAGCAATCCGAACAGCCATTAAGACGTAGGCAGCTGCGTGGGCTTTCGGGAACATATACTTGATTTTCAAACAAGAATCAATGTACCAGTCAGGCACGTCATGCTTTTTCATTTCCGCTACCCATTCTTCTTGTAGCCCTTTCCCTTTACGCACAAACTCCATGATTTTAAACGCAAGGGAGGGATCAAGACCTTTATAAATCAAGTAAACCATAATGTCATCACGACAACCAATCACTTCACTCAAGTTACATGTTCCAGCCTGGATGAGCTCCTGCGCATTTCCTAACCATACATCAGTACCATGCGATAGACCTGAAATCTGTACAAGTTCAGAGAAGGTGCTTGGTTTCGTATCTTCAAGCATTTGACGAACAAAACGGGTTCCGAATTCTGGAATACCGTAAGTTCCTGTTTTACACATAATCTGATCTTGTGTAACGCCAAGTGACTCGGTTCCGCTGAAGAGCTTCATAACTTCAGCATCATCAGTCGGAATGGTTTTTGGATCAATCCCACTTAAATCTTGAAGCATCCGAATAACCGTTGGATCATCGTGTCCAAGAATATCAAGCTTTAGTAGATTATCGTGGATAGAATGGAAATCAAAATGCGTTGTTTTCCAAGCCGACGTTTTATCATCAGCAGGGAATTGAATTGGTGAGAAATCATAAATATCCATATAGTCTGGCACAACGATTATCCCACCCGGATGCTGACCGGAAGTCCGTTTCACGCCCGTACAACCTGATACAAGCCGATCAATCTCAGCTCCGCGATAGTGAAGATCATGGTCGCCCATGTACCCTTTTACATACCCATACGCCGTTTTCTCAGCAACCGTACCAATTGTTCCTGCTCGGAACACGTTATCTTCCCCGAACAGTTCCTTCGTGTAGTTATGAGCACGAGGCTGATATTCACCTGAGAAGTTTAGATCAATATCGGGCACCTTATCTCCTTTAAAACCAAGGAACGTTTCAAATGGAATGTCGTGACCATCTTTTGTAAGAGGGATATTGCAATCTTCACAGTTTTTATCAGGAAGATCGAATCCAGAGCCTACTGATCCATCATCAAAGAACTGTGATTTCTTACAAGAAGGACAGACGTAATGCGGCGGCAATGGGTTCACTTCCGTAATTTCTGTCATTGTCGCAACAAAAGAAGACCCTACTGAACCACGAGATCCTACTAGATAGCCGTCGTTTAGCGATTTTTTTACAAGCTTATGAGAGATCAGATAAATAACAGCGAATCCGTGACCGATAATACTCTTTAGTTCTTTTTCAAGTCTTTCTTCCACAATAGTAGGAAGCTCATCGCCATATATACTTCTAGCCATCCCATAGCTCATTTGACGCATTTCTTCATCAGCGCCTTCAATTCGCGGTGTGAATAGATCGTCTTTAATTGGTTTTATATCATCGATTAAATCGGCCACTACCTGAGGCTTCTGAACGACGATCTCCTTCGCTTTTTCTGCGCCAAGGAAATGAAAGCAATCGAGCATCTCGTTCGTCGTTCTAAAGTGAACTTGTGGCAGTGTTTGGCGATTTAACGGGTTACCCGCCTGGGCTTTAATTAAAATTTTTCGATAGATATGATCTTCAGGCTCAAGATAATGTACATTACCAGTCGCTACAACGGGTTTATTCAACTTCTCACCAAGCTTAACGATTTTACCGATAATCTCTCTTAAAGCCATTTCGTCCTGAACAAGTTCTTTCTCAATTAAATGCATGTAATTTTGAGGAGGTTGCACTTCTAGGTAATCATAGAACTTTGCGATGTCCTCTACTTCTTCAGGAGACTTCTGCATCATTCCTTCAAAAACTTCACCTTTATCGCATCCGGAACCAATCAGTAGGCCTTCTCGGTACTTCTCAAGCTTTGATCGTGGAATTCTAGCCGTTCGATAAAAATAATCAATATGCGATAAAGAAACGAGTTTAAATAAGTTCTTTAAGCCAACGTCATTTTTCGCCAAAATAATGGTATGAGATGGACGCGTGCGCTGAAAACCGGTTTGACCCATATTGTCATTTAGCATGTTGTGATTCGTGATCTCTCGCTCAAGCGCATCTTTCACTAACTTCCACAATAAATAGCCTGTTGCTTCCGCATCATAAATCGCTCGGTGATGTTGTGTTAAGTCAATATCAAACTTTTTACAAAGCGTATTTAAACGGTGATTTCGCATTTCTGGATAAAGAAAACGTGCCAATTCGAGCGTATCAATGACCGGATTAGTCGCTTCTCCTAAACCGACATTACGCAAGCCCACATTTAAAAATCCCATATCAAAGCTAGCATTATGGGCAACGAGAATATCATCCCCCATAAATTCATGAAAATCTTTAATAACATCTTCAATTTCAGGTGCATTCATGACCATATCGTCGGTAATTCCCGTGAGTTCAATGGTTGTGGACGATAGCGGGTGATGTGGATTCGCAAACCGCTCAAATTTATCTACAATTTCTCCATCTTTCAATTTCACTGCGGCCAGCTCAATAATTTTATTGTAAACAGCTGAAAGCCCGGTTGTTTCAACGTCAAAAACGATGTAAGTGCCCGTTTCAAGATCGCGGTCGGCTTCATTATAAGCCATCGGTACACCATCATCGACAAGATCAGCTTCAAGACCATAAATCACTTTTACGCCATGCTTTTGACCAGCAGCGTAAGCATCAGGAAATGATTGAACAACATTATGATCTGTAATGGCAATCGCTGGATGTCCCCATTTAGCTGCCTGGGAGATTAGTCCACCAGCTGTGCTTACCGCGTCCATTTGACTCATTTGCGTATGAGCATGCAGTTCAATCCGTTTTTCATCTTCAGGCGCTTCGTCCTGTCGCAATTCTGGTTTGATTTCCGTTAGATCATTCCCGATCATGACAAGATCACGGACGAACGTATCGTTTTGAATGCCACCGCGTACCTTTACCCAAATGCCTTTTCGAACAGCTTCTAAGATTGGGACATCTTCTTTATCTCGAGAGAACATTTTTACGAGAATCGAATCAGTGTAATCTGTTATTTTAAAGGTTAATAATGTGCGACCACTTCTAAGTTCCTTTGTTTCAGCGTGAAAGACGTACCCCTGAACAGCAATTCGACGCTCTTCATCCTGAATCGTTTCAATCGGTACAGGATCTTCTTTAATTTTGTACCCAATAACAAGGGAATCCGGTACATTCTTGCTTGAAGATTTATCTGCCTTTTCTTTTTCAATCAACGCTTCCATCATTTTTGACTGATCTTCCTGCTGCTTTTGTTCAACAAACTTCTGATAATCTTGCTCAGACGCCTTCACTTCTACTTCAAGCATGTATTTCGGAAAGCCAGCATTTGTGTAACAGTCTGCTAGTGGCGCTGATAACTTTCTTCTGGCAATCGCCGCCTCTGTTTCATTACGTACTGTAACAATCAGCTTGTTTCCACTTATTTTCGGCGTTTGACTTTTTAAGACATTCGTTAATGACGCAGAATGGTCCTGCATCAACTCCACAACATTTTCCCAATAGGCCATTGCAAGGTCTTCATTACCACCTGAATCCGTTGCAATGCTATAGGTAACCTCGGCAATGTGTTTTAATCCGTCTTGTAAACGACTTCTAAATAACTCGTAAACATGAAAAGGAAGAACATCAGAAAAGTGAAAATCAAAATGCCACTTTCTTGTTTCTTTATATACCGTTAACTTTGAGATGTAACCATCCTTGAAATAGTCAACGAATTTATCCGGAACCGATATTTGTTGAAGGAGCAGCTGAAGACGTTCTTTCCGTATGTTTAAATCCTGGTCCATTCCATTCTTCCTCCTTCTTAAAATATGAAGAGGTAGCGAAAAAAAAGGTGGAAGGTACCACTGGCACCTATCCACAGTTTTAGTTCATTTGTGTTAAAAGCTGCTGGATTGTCTCGTTCAGGTCATTCATTGAAACTTCCATAGACTCACCAGTATCTCTTCGCTTTACTTCGACTATCTCTTCGTTCGCTTTCTTCCCAACAATCACTCGGATCGGAAGTCCGATAAGGTCGGCATCTTTAAACTTAACACCCGCGCGCTCTTTTCGATCGTCATAAAGGACATCGTAACGCTGATCACGTAGAGAATCATAGAGGCGATCAGATAAAGCGGTTTGTTCGTCATCTTTCACGTTAATCGTAATTAAGTGAACATGAAACGGAGTGACAGCAAGTGGCCATCTTAGTCCATTGTCATCTGCGTTTTGTTCTGCAATCGCCGCAAGTGTTCTTGAGACGCCAATGCCGTAGCAACCCATAATCATCGGTTTCGCTTTCCCACCTTCATCAAGGTAAGTAGCTCCCATGGTTTCACTATATTTCGTACCGAGTTTAAAGACCTGTCCAATTTCAATGCCTTCTGCAAATACAATCGATCCGTTCCCATCAGGAGATGGATCTCCTTCTTGAATAAAGCGAAGGTCTTCATAACGTTCGATATTAAGGTCACGGTCTGGATTCACATTTTGATAAGCATGCTTACCGGTTAATGAACCATTTACAATCGAACGAACAGCATGATCGGCCATCATCTTTCCACCAAATGTTTTTACATCTACTTCTTCATTTATGACTTCCACCAAATCGGTGCCAAAAAGATTTTTGACCTTGATGTCATTTAATTCATGATCCCCTCTTACTAAGACAAGAATGGTTTCCTCTTGTACTTTAAGTAGCGTTGCATGAATTTGGCGATCTGCTGAAGCCTCACCTTTCCCTTCAGCTAAAGGCGCTTCTGCCTCATCTGATTTCTCATAAGTAACGTGAACTTCTGCCATTTCAATATTGGCAGCATAATCAGAAGAGTCACTGTAGGCAATCGTATCTTCCCCAACGCTAGAAAGGGCCATAAATTCTTCTGTATCTTTACCGCCCATGGCGCCTGAATCTGCTACAACTGGTCGGAAGTTTAAACCAAGCGTTGTAAAGATACGGCTATATGCGCTATGCATCGTTTGATAAGCCTCATCAAGCTGTTCATCGGAAGAATGGAAAGAGTATGCATCTTTCATAATGAACTCTCTTCCTCGTAACAATCCAAAACGCGGACGACGCTCGTCGCGATACTTTGTTTGGATCTGGTAGAGCGTGACCGGTAGCTGTTTGTACGATTTTAGCTCATCGCGTACAAGACTAGTAATTAATTCCTCGTGTGTTGCACCTAGCGCAAACGGTCTACCATGACGGTCTTTTAGTCGCATTAATTCAGGTCCGTACACATCCCAACGTCCTGTTTCTTGCCACAATTCCGCCGGCTGAATAGCTGGCATTAAAAGCTCCTGTGCCCCAACACCATCAAGCTCTTTTCGGATCACTTCTTCAATTTTCATTAATACTTTTTTCCCTAGTGGAAGGTATGAATAAATCCCAGACGCATTTTGACGCATAAAACCCGCTCGGACAAGAAGCTGATGACTTTTAATTTCCGCATCAGCTGGATTGTCACGAAGGGTTGGATTAAAGTATTTTGATTGTTTCATTCCTGCACCTCATTTCATTCTTAAAACAGGTCCTGTCGCTCTTATAAAAAGAAGCGCTGGATATCATTCCATGTTACAACTAACATCAGCAACATAAGGAACGAAAAGCCAATAAAGTGAACAAGGCTTTCCTTTTGAGGATCAATAGGCTTTCCTCGTAACGCTTCAACACCAATGAAGAGAAGTCTTCCTCCATCTAGTGCAGGAAGCGGCAACAGGTTAAAGATCCCAAGATTAATGCTTAAGAAGCCGGCCCATCTCATTAAGACATATAGACCTCCTGAAGCAGCTTCTTCCGTATAACTATAAATACCTACTGGTCCAGAAAAAGCATCAATTGAAAGTTGGCCAGTAACTAGTTGCCCAAGTCCTACAAAGATCGCCTTTCCAAATTCGTAGGTTGAGGTAAATCCAAAGACAATCGAATCTAAGAAGTTCACCTGATATTCAGGTGCCACACCAATCCGACCTACTGACTGGTTCTCTGATAGCTCTTGTTTCTCAGGCGTAATCGATAGAGATACATTTTCTCCATTTCGATCAACGTTAAAACCAAGCTGATTATTCGCATTTTCCTGAATAATCGAGGTCATTTGATTCCACCCCGTTATTTCAGTTCCATTGATTTCAGTAATAACATCACCATTGACCATCCCTGCTTGTTCAGCAGGACTTCCATCAACCACTTCTTTTACCTGGTTCGTCGGTGTTCCCTGTAATAAACCTAGCGCAATGAAAATAACAATTGCTAACAAAAAGTTCATAACTGGACCAGCAAAAATAGCAAGGAAGCGATCCCAAAGCGATTTCGATCCAAATTGACGGTCGTATGGTGCAATTTGAAACTCAGAACCGTCCATTACATAATGAGAGGTCTCATCAATCGTGTAAACAACCGCTGGTTCATCTTCTCCCTCGTATCCTTTAATATAAAGGCCACGCTCAAGATCCGCTTCTTCAACTGTTACATCTTTAAGATTAGAATAAGCAGATTTTTGGTTAATCACAATCTTTTCTACTTTGTTTTCAGCGTTGAAAAGAAGACCGACGCGCTGGCCAGGTTTCAATTCAATCATTTCAGGATCTTCGCCCGCCATCCGGACAAATCCACCGAGAGGAAGAAGTCTGATTGTGTAAACCGTCTCCCCTTTTTTAAATGTGAAGATTTTTGGTCCGAAGCCTATTGCGAATTCTCGACACAGGATCCCCGCACGTTTTGCGAGAAGCAAGTGACCCAATTCATGGATAAAAACGAGTGCTCCGAATATGATAATGATCGAAATCACAGTGTTCATATTCACTTACCACCTTTATTTAATTAATGACTGAACTCGTAATCTTGTTTCAGAATCAACTGCAAGGATTTCTTCAAGCGACGCATTTTGAATAATTTCATGCTTCTCCATCGCTGTTTCTACGAGCTCTTCGATCGTTAAGAAATCGATCTTACCCTCTAGAAATGCGGCAACGGCTGTTTCATTTGCTGCATTTAATACAGCTGGAAGAGAACCTCCAGCACGACCAGCTTCATAAGCCAGCTTCAATGCACGAAAGCGGTCAAAATCTACTTTATCAAAATGTAATTGACCGACTTCCCATAAGTTTAACCGTTTTGCATTTCTGATTTCAAGTCGATCAGGATAGCTAAGTGCATATTGAATTGGAATTCGCATATCCGGAGTACCTAGATGCGCCATGACGCTTCCGTCTATGTACTCTACCATTGAATGAATAATACTTTCTTTGTGAAGCAATACATCAATTTGATCATAAGGCGTGCCAAACAACCAATGCGCTTCAATCACTTCAAGCCCCTTATTCATCATTGTAGCTGAGTCAATTGTAATCTTTGCTCCCATTGACCAGTTAGGATGATTGAGGGCATCATTGACACTAACACCCGCTAGTTCTTCGCGTTTTTTATCTCGAAAGCTACCGCCTGATGCAGTTAATATAAGCCGTTCCATCTGATCCTGCTTTTCCCCATTTAAACACTGAAAGAGTGCTGAATGCTCACTATCTACTGGCAAAAGAGCAGAGCCATGTTTTTTGGCAGCTTCCGTTACAAGGTGACCTGCTGTTACTAACGTTTCTTTATTTGCAATCGCAATTGTTTTTCCCTGTTCAATTGCTGAAAGAGTCGGAGAAAGTCCGATACTTCCTAGAATTGCATTAACGAGAACGGTTGTTTCATGATGGCAGGCTACTTCTACTAATCCTTCCTCGCCATAGACAATTTTCGTTTTTCTTGAAATGGTTCTTCTGAGCGATTCAGCATCTTCTTTCTTTTGGACAGATAATAACTTCGGCTTAAATTCCTCAGCTATTTCTATCGCTTTCTTGACATTTTTCCCTACTGAAATCGCTACTAGAGAAAACTTGTCAGGATGCATTCTCACAATATCGAGAGTCTGAACACCGATCGAACCAGATGCTCCTAGTAAGCTAATTTTCTTCAAACGAACCGTTCCTCCAATCCACTCTGTTTCGTCTAAACCAGGTTAAGTAAATGCAGAAGGGGGAGAACGAATATGAGACTATCAAATCGATCGAGTATCCCTCCGTGTCCTGGTAAGATACTGCCTGAATCTTTCACTCCATAATGACGCTTAAATGCAGATTCAACAAGGTCCCCAATCTGTCCAAAAACAGACGTTAACACAGATACAATCAGAACGACAATCATGGAATCATATACCGGATAGATCAGTTGGAACACAACCCCCACAATGACTGCCATCACTACTCCACCAATGGCACCTTCTACTGTTTTGTTCGGGGAGATATGTGGCCAAAGTTTTTTCTTGCCAAGTGATCGTCCTACAAAATAGGCTCCGGAATCAGACGCCCATATTAAAAAGATAATAAAAAACAAATGGATCATGCCATCTAAATTACTTTCACCTAAGTATCTTGTTGCTGTGAAGTAATAGAAACCTAAACCAACATAGAGTGATGCCATCATAATAAAAGAGCTTTCATCGAAGCTATACTTATTCTTCGTTAAAACCGTCATTGCCAGTAAAATAAGCAATCCGAAGAATAAGAGATCGATTTTGGTAAATACAGATGATGTTATTGAGGCAATCCAAGCATCAGGCATGACTAGGATCCACGTTCCAACGATGGCAAGTAAACCAGGAAGTGAAACCAATGTGATTTTCTTCATTAGTAACAGTTCCACCATCCCAATTGTGGCAACCAGCGCCATTAATAGAATGAATGGCCAGTCTCCTACAACAATCATTCCTAACAAAAGGGCGCCAAAAATCACACCCGTAATAACACGTTGTTTCATTACGTTAATGTCCTCCTACACTTACACCCCGCCGTAACGTCTACCTCTTCGTTGATATTCCTGTACGGCCTCAAGAAAATGGTGCTCTGTGAAATCTGGCCAAAGAACTTCTGTAAACCAAAGTTCTGTATAAGCCAACTGCCAGAGCATAAAGTTACTCAAGCGAATTTCTCCGCTTGTCCGTATAAGTAAATCCGGATCCGGGTATTGACTGCTGAGTAAATAGGAAGAAATTTTCTCTTCCGTAATCTCTTCTTCCGTCAGTATCCCCTTTTTCACGTCACTTAATAACCGCTGCATGGCTGTTTTCATTTCATGACGACTGCCATAATTGAGTGCGAAATTAAGAATTAATCCGGTATTGTCTTTCGTTTCATTCACTGCCTTACTAATGGCTTTGAACGTGTGGGGGGGCAGCTGCTCTCGTTCTCCCATTATTCGTACTTGAACATTCTGCTCAATTAATTCGGGCAGATGACTAAGTAAAAATTGTTCTGGGAGCTTCATCAAAAAGTCTACTTCCTCTTTCGGTCGCTTCCAATTTTCAGTTGAAAAGGCATAAAGCGTTAAGTATTGAACACCTAAGTCATTTGCTTTTCGAACAATTTTCTTCACAACCTTCACACCTTCACGGTGGCCAGCCACACGTGGGAGACCTCGCTTCTTGGCCCAGCGTCCATTGCCATCCATAATGATCGCAATATGCCCTGGGATATTAGCAGATGTGTTAATTTCTAATTGTTCCTCATCTTCATTCTTTCTCATCCAGTTCGAGAACTTCCCAAGCATTGCAAATCCTCCATTGTGTCACTTACTTAACAAAAAAACCCCCTGTGGGAAAAGAGGGTCCTTTTATTATCTTATTTTACATGTTATTGAATTAGACTTCCATGATTTCTTTTTCTTTATCAGCAGCAATGCTGTCAGCTTCGGCCACATATTTGTCAGTAAGCTTCTGCACATCGTCGTTTCCACGGCGAAGCTCATCTTCTGTAATGTCGCCGTCTTTTTCTTGTTTCTTTAATTCATCATTTGCATCACGGCGAATATTACGGATAACAACTTTGCCTTCTTCAGCATATTTCTTAACGAGTTTAACTAGATCTTTACGTCGCTCTTCCGTAAGGGCTGGGATTGTAAGACGAATCACATTTCCATCATTCGAAGGTGTAAGACCAAGATCGGATTTAAGAATAGCTTTTTCAATATCGCCAATTGCCGTTTTGTCGTAAGGTTGGATCAATAGCATACGCGCTTCTGGAACAGAAACACCAGCAAGCTGGTTAACAGGTGTTGGAGCACCGTAGTAATCCACTTGAACTTTATCAAGTAGAGACGCATTTGCTCTTCCTGCTCGTAGTGTCGCTAGCTCACGCTTTAAGCTTGAAATTCCATTCTGCATACGTTCTTCAGCGTTTTTCAAGATTTCTTTCGTCATCTTAATTTCTCCCCTTTACTACTGTTCCAATTTCTTCGCCACAAATGGCGCGCTTAATATTACCTTCTTCCATAATTGAGAAGACAACAAGTGGAATATCGTTATCCATACAAAGTGACGAAGCTGTAGAGTCCATAACAGCCAATCCTTCTTTGAGGACATCAAGGTAAGACAGTGTGTCATACTTCTTCGCAGTCGCGTCAACAGTTGGATCTGCCGTATATACACCATCTACATTGTTCTTCGCCATTAAAATAACGTCCGCTTCAATCTCTGCTGCCCGAAGAGCTGCCGTTGTATCTGTTGAGAAGTATGGGTTACCAGTACCTGCCGCAAAAATAACAACGCGTTTTTTCTCAAGGTGACGAATGGCTTTACGACGGATATAGGGTTCTGCTACCTGTCTCATTTCGATTGAAGTTTGAACACGTGTTTCAACTCCAATGCTCTCTAAGCTATCCTGCATAGCAAGTGAATTCATTACGGTTGCAAGCATTCCCATATAATCAGCAGTAGCACGATCCATTCCCATTTCACTGCCTACTTTTCCACGCCAGATGTTTCCACCACCAACAACGACGGCAACTTCTACACCCATTTCATGAATTTCCTTCACCTGTGATGCGATTGATTGAACGATTGAAGGTGAGATTCCTTGACCTTCTCCACCGGACAATGCTTCTCCGCTTAATTTTAACACAACGCGTTCATACTTGGCTCCGCTCATTTTAACCCTCCAGCATGTTTATCAGTATTTGTTCTTGAAAAATAGGGAACACGGCGTGTTCCCTATCATTGTTTTACTTCTTCACTTGAGACATAACTTCTTCAGCGAAGTTATCTTCACGTTTCTCCATGCCTTCGCCAACTTCGTAGCGGATGAAGCCTTTTACAGTAGCGCCTTTAGATTCAACGTACTTCCCTACTTTTTGATCAGTGTCTTTAACAAACGGCTGATCAACAAGAGAAATTTCTTCGAAGAATTTGTTAATACGGCCTTCTACCATTTTCTCAACAATTTTCTCTGGCTTACCTTCGTTTAAAGCTTGTTGCTTAAGTACTTCGCGCTCGCGCTCAACTTCTTCAGCTGGAACAGCATCACGAGATACGAAACGAGGGTTAACAGCAGCTGTGTGCATTGCAACGTCTTTTGCTACTTCTTCGTCAGTAGTGCCTTCAAGAAGTGTTAGAACGCCGATACGTCCTCCCATGTGAAGGTATGCGCCGAATGCATCTGCATCCGTCTTCTCAATAATTTGGAAGCGACGAAGAGAAATTTTCTCACCGATTTTAGCAATTGCATTGTTTAAGAATTCTGTAACAGTTTGTCCGTTCTCCATTTTGCTTTCAAGAGCTGCATCAACAGACTCTGGGTTAGCTTGAAGTAGGTGATGTGCAATGTCGTTGATCAACGTTGTGAAGCTTTCGTTCTTAGCGACAAAGTCAGTTTCTGAGTTAATTTCAGCGATAACCGCTTTATTCCCTTCAACTGCGATGCTTGCAAGACCTTCAGCTGCTACGCGGTCAGCCTTTTTAGCTGCTTTAGAAATTCCTTTCTCACGAAGCCAGTCGATCGCTTTGTCCATGTCACCATCGTTTTCTGTTAGAGCTTTTTTGCAATCCATCATACCTGCACCAGTTTGTGCACGCAATTCTTTTACCATTTGAGCTGTTACTGCCATTAGTAATTCCTCCTTGAATTATGATATGTAATCATACCCTTTTGGGTTAAAAAAAGGTGATAAAGGGGTTAGAGTTCCCCTTTATCACCCCTTTGTGTTCTTATACAGATGTTTCTTCAGTTTCTACCGCTTCAACTTCTGCTTCTTCTTCTACTTTGCTAACTTCGATCACAGCGTCAGCCATTTTAGCAGTTAGAAGTTTCACAGCGCGGATTGCATCGTCGTTACCAGGGATAATATAGTCGATCTCATCTGGATCACAGTTTGTATCCACGATCGCAACGATTGGGATATTAAGCTTACGAGCCTCAGCAATAGCGATACGCTCTTTGCGAGGGTCGATTACGAACAATGCGTCTGGAACGCCGTTCATATCTTTAATACCACCAAGGAATCTTTCAAGGCGATCCATTTCTTTTTTAAGAAGGATAACTTCTTTCTTAGGTAGTACTTCGAAAGTACCGTCTTCTTGCATCTTCTCAAGGCTCTTCAGGCGGTTAATACGCTTTTGAATTGTTTCAAAGTTTGTAAGTGTTCCACCCAACCAGCGTTGGTTGATGTAGTATTGACCAGCACGGATCGCTTCATCCTTAACGGAATCTTGCGCTTGCTTTTTAGTACCGACGAAAAGAACTTTACCACCGTCCTGAGCGATGTCACGAACGAAGTTATAAGCCTCTTCGACTTTCTTCACTGTTTTTTGAAGATCGATAATGTAGATACCGTTTCTTTCAGTGAAGATATAAGGTTTCATTTTCGGGTTCCAACGACGAGTCTGATGACCGAAGTGTACCCCAGCTTCAAGAAGCTGTTTCATAGAGATTACTGCCATGATTGTGTTCCTCCTAATGGTTTTTTTATCCTCCGCTTGCATCTATTTCGGAAAAAACTGCGTCTGCAGCACCACTTTCCAAATCAACAAGCGTGTGTGATTAACACCGTTGATTAATATATCACATCATGTGATAAGTCGCAAGTTTAAATCTTAAATTCCATAAATGCCTACATCATCATTCGCAAAAGTAAAGAAGACATTCGTTTAAAAACGCTCCGGGAGCGTTCCCGGAGCGTTGGATAAATTACTGTGTCTTCAATTTTGAAAGTTCTACTAGAAACTTATCGTTAAGAACTTTAATGTAAGTTCCTTTCATTCCTAGAGAACGGGATTCAATAACACCAGCACTCTCAAGCTTACGAAGAGCATTTACGATGACAGAGCGAGTGATCCCTACACGGTCAGCGATTTTACTTGCCACTAGAAGCCCTTCATTTCCTTCAAGTTCTTCAAAAATGTGCTCAATTGCTTCAAGTTCACTGTAAGAAAGAGAAGAGATTGCCATTTGAACGACTGCTTTGTTTCTTGCTTCTTCTTCAATTTCTTCCGCTTTCTCATGAAGAATCTCCATTCCTACTACTGTCGCACCGTATTCAGCTAGCAAAAGATCATCATCTGAGAAAGAATCGCTTAAACGTGAAAGGATGAGCGTACCTAGACGACTTCCTCCACCAACGATCGGTACGATTGTTGTAAGTCCTTTTTCGAAAAGATCGCGATTTTCTACTGGGAAAGCTGTGTACTCACTTGTAATATCAAGGTTCGAAGATGTTTCAGTAATCCCAAAGAGGTTTTGAGTATACTCTTCTGGGAACTGACGCTCTGAGAACATTTTCTTCATACGTTCGTTCTCAATTTCTTGATTAATCGCAATTCCAAGTAGCTTCCCTCTACGGCTTACCACATATACGTTAGCCATAATAACGTCGCGTAGCGTTTCAGCCATATCTGTAAAGTTAACTGGCCCCTCTGATTTTTGTAGCATGCCATTAATTTTTCTCGTTTTTTCAAGTAAATTCATGATTTATCCTCCTGTATGTATTATAGGATGTATTGGCTGAGGTCACGGTTCTTCGCAATAGAAGCTAACTTTTCCTCAACATACTCTGGTGTAATTGTAATGCTGTCTAGATTAATGTCCGGTGCTTCGAATGATAGATCTTCTAAAAGCTTTTCTAAAATTGTATGAAGTCTTCGAGCACCAATATTATCCGTGTCCTGATTCACTTCAGTAGCAATTGTAGCAATTTTAAGAATAGCATCGTCAGAAAATTCAACTTTAATACCTTCTGTTTCTAATAAAGCTGTATATTGCTTCACAAGAGCGTTATCAGGTTCAGTTAAAATCCGCTTAAAGTCATCTACTGTTAAGCTTGATAGCTCGACACGAATTGGGAAACGTCCCTGAAGCTCAGGAATGAGGTCTGACGGTTTTGACATATGAAATGCCCCTGCAGCCATAAACAAAATGTGATCTGTTTTAACAGGTCCATATTTTGTCGTCACTGTTGAACCTTCTACAATAGGTAAGATGTCTCGTTGAACACCTTCTCTTGATACATCAGCTGATTGTTGACTTTTTCCAGCTACCTTATCAATTTCATCAATGAAGATGATACCCGATTGTTCGGTCTTTGAAACAGCATCTTGCGCAACTTCGTCCATATCGACGAGTTTCGCTGCTTCATCTTGCGTTAACACTTTACGCGCTTCTGAGACTGGAAGCTTTCGTTTTTTCTTCTTTTTAGGCATGATATTACCAAGCATATCCTGCATATTCATGCCCATTTGCTCCATACCAGCGCCCTGGAACATATCCATCATGGAGTTGTTTTGTTCTTCTACTTCTACAGTAATCATGCGATCTTCTAGTTCCCCAAGCGCAAGCTGTTGAGCTATTTGCTTCCGTCTAGATGAGATCGATTGATCTTCACTAGTAGACTGATTAGCTGTTTCCTCTTGTCCTTGATTCCCAAATAACATTTCAAGCGGATTTTTGTATTGAGTTTGCTTTTTACTAGATGGAACGAGCAATTCCACAATACGTTTGTTCGCATTTTCTTCCGCTTTGCCCTTTACCTGTTCCATGCGATCTTCTTTAACAAGTCGGATCGATGTTTCTACAAGATCACGAACCATTGATTCTACATCTCGACCAACATAACCTACTTCAGTAAATTTTGTTGCTTCTACTTTAATAAACGGAGCATTGACAAGGCGAGCGAGTCGTCGTGCAATTTCAGTCTTCCCTACTCCTGTTGGTCCGATCATTAAAATGTTTTTTGGATTGACTTCATCCTTCAGTTTGTCGCTCAAAAGGCCACGGCGGTATCGATTTCTTAACGCCACCGCAACTGCCTTCTTGGCGTCATTCTGACCAACAATATACTGATCAAGCTTTTCAACAATTTGTCTCGGTGTTAATGGATTAGACATACGATCTCCTCCAAAGATACATTTTATATACTAAATGGTTTCTACGATTATTTGATCATTTGTGTACACGCAAATTTCAGAAGCTATTTCCATAGATGCCCGCGCAATTTCTTCTGCTGTCTTGTTATCACTGTAGCGTTTGAGTGCTCTCCCTGCTGAAAGAGCGTAGTTTGAGCCTGAACCAATTGAAAGAATGCCATCATCAGGTTCGATCACTTCACCAGTACCCGAGATAAGCAGTAGCTCATCTTTATTCATAACAATTAGCATTGCTTCAAGCTTTCTAAGTACTCGGTCACTGCGCCATTCTTTTGCAAGCTCTACAGCGGCACGTTGAAGGTTGCCACCAAATTCTTCAAGCTTGCTTTCGAATTTTTCAAAAAGTGTGAAGGCATCTGCAACAGATCCCGCAAACCCCGCCACGACTTTACCATGAAAAAGTCTTCTTACTTTCTTTGCTGTATGCTTCATGACAACAGCATTGCCGAATGTCACCTGGCCATCACCGGCCATTGCACACTCGCCATTATGCTGTACGGCAAATATCGTCGTTGAATGAAAGTCTCCCATAAGTTCCTCCTCCCGAGCCGTTAAGCTCTTGGATGATGGTTCATGTATATATTTCGCAATCGATCTCCCGTCACGTGGGTATAGATCTGAGTAGATGATAAATCAGAATGTCCTAAAAGCTCCTGTACAGAACGTAAGTCTGCCCCTTCATTAAGCAAATGCGTTGCAAATGTGTGTCTCATCACATGGGGACTAATATGTACATGCAATGAAGCATCTTTTACAATCTTATCTAAAATTGTACGAACGCCTCTTGCTGTCACACGACTACCTCTAAAATTCAAAAACAGGGCTTTAGTTGGCTCTTTGCCTGACGAAAGCAGCTGTTCTCGTCCATCTTGTATATACTCTTTCACTGCATCTATAGCGAAACTACCAATTGGTACATATCTTTCCTTACGCCCTTTTCCAATGACAAAAATCGTACCGATCGCAAAATCAATGTCTTCTATATTAAGTGAAACACACTCACTAACTCGTATGCCACATCCGTATAACACTTCGAGCAGCGCTCTGTCTCTTTGACCAAGCGGCTTCGTTCGATCAGGTGTGTCAAACAGCACGTTAAGTTCTTTCTCATATAGAAATTGCGGAAGGCGCTTTTCTTGCTTTGGTAGGGAACTCATTGTAAAGGGATTAATCTCAACAATGTTCTCACGTAAAAGGAAGCGATATAAGCTTCGTAACGTTGAAATTTTTCTTGCTGCTGTTTTTCTAGCGTAACCATGCTCATGGAGCTCAGTTAAATAAATTCTAACATCTGCATAAGAAACAGCAGCAAAGACATCGATAGTCTGCTGCTTCAAAAAAGACCCGAAATGTTCAATATCCTGTAAGTAACCTGAGATCGTATGTGGTGAACAATTCTTTTCAATCTGTAGATACTCAGAAAATGATTGAATATGAGCTAGTTGATTGTCATTCATCGTCATCACCTCAAAAGGCTTCTAAATCGTAACACAATTTAGAAGCCTTAGCAATAGAAATTTACAATCTTTTTACAAAATTCTGAATTGTTTCTAAGGCTCGATTCGCGATTGTTTCATTGCGTTCCTTCTTGCTTTTGATTCGCGTTTCAAGTGGCGGAAACAAACCAAAGTTGGCATTCATCGGTTGGAAGTTATCTGGGTTAGCCGTCGTAATATAATTCGCCAGACTACCAAGTGCCGTTTCTTCTGGGAATACGACTGGCTCATCACCATTCATGAGACGGGCAGCATTGAATCCTGCAATTAAGCCCGACGCAGCTGATTCAACATAACCTTCAACGCCAGTCATTTGACCTGCAAAGAAGAGATTCTCGCGATCTTTATACTGATAGGTTGGTTTTAATAGATTCGGCGAATTAATAAAGGTATTACGATGCATGACACCATAACGAACGATATCCGCATTTTCGAGACCTGGAATTAAGCGAATAACTTCTTTTTGCGGTCCCCACTTCAGATGCGTTTGGAATCCAACAATATTGTAAAGCGTACCAGACGCATTATCCTGTCTTAGTTGCACGACTGCATAAGGACGTTTTCCTGTACGAGGATCTTCTAATCCAACAGGCTTAAGGGGTCCGAATGTCATCGTTTTCTGCCCTCGTTGAGCCATCACTTCAATCGGCATACAGCCCTCAAAGAAAATTTCCTTTTCAAATTCTTTTAGCGGAACCGTTTCAGCAGATATAAGCGCTTCATAGAACGTGTTAAATTCTTCCTCCGTCATCGGACAATTTAAGTACGCCGCTTCTCCCTTATCATAACGAGACTTCTTATACACTTTATCCATATCGATGCTTTCCGTTTCAATAATCGGAGCAGCTGCATCATAGAAGTATAAATACTCTTCTCCACTAAGCGCCTTCAACTGATCAGATAAATCTTTCGACGTGAGCGGACCCGTCGCAATTATTGTTGGGCCATCAGGAATTTTCGTGCATTCCTCTGAAAAGACCGTTACGTTCGGATGGTTTTTAACATTCTCCGTTACTTTCGCAGCGAATTCATGGCGGTCAACTGCTAGTGCACCACCAGCAGGTACCGCACATTCGTCAGCAGATTTAATGATCACAGAGTCCATCTTCCGCATTTCTTCCTTTAAGACTCCTACTGCATTTGTTAACGTATTCGCTCTTAGTGAGTTACTACATACTAGTTCAGCAAATTTATCGGTATGGTGAGCAGGCGTTTGTTTCTTAGGACGCATCTCATAGAGATGAACGTCCACTCCTTGCTTTGCAAGTTGCCACGCCGCTTCACTTCCAGCAAGTCCGGCACCGATTACCGTCACATGTTTACTCATTACCATAACCCCTTACTAGTTTTCTTCTTCAACGAAATCACAGTTTACGCATTTGATTTCTTTCTTTTTCTTCGTTTTCTTCTCGACAAGTAAATCACCGCATTTAGGACATGGACGTTTAATCGGTTTATCCCATGATAAGAAATCACATTCAGGGAAGCGATCGCAACCATAAAAGAGGCGGTTCTTTTTACTTTTACGTTCTACGACATTACCTTCTTTACATTTCGGACAAGTAACGCCAACTTCTTTTAGAATCGGTTTTGTATTTCGACAATCCGGAAAGTTTGAGCAGGCCATAAACTTTCCATAGCGCCCCATCTTGATGACCATTGGAGAACCGCATTTCTCACAATCTTCTCCAGCTGGTTCATCTTTGATTTCAACTTCCTTCATTTCTTCTTCGGCTACTTTCAACCGCTTCTCGAAGTTTTGATAAAATTCGTTGATGACAGAAATCCATTCTGCCTCGCCATCCTCGATTTTGTCAAGATCATTTTCTAATCCGGCTGTAAATTCAATGTTGATAATATCCTGGAAGAACTCAAGAATGAGCTCTAACACAATTTCGCCAAGCTCAGTAGGAACAAATTTCTTATCTTCTAATGCAACGTATCCTCTTCGCTGAATGGTATCAAGCGTCGGTGCATAAGTAGATGGTCTCCCAATACCGAGTTCTTCCATCGTTTTAACAAGACGCGCTTCCGAATACCGCGGCGGTGGTTGTGTAAAGTGCTGTGTCGGATCAATTTCTGAAGTCGAAACATTCATTCCTTCTTCAAGATCAGGAAGCATCTTATCTTCTTCCTTTTTATTGTCGTCATTGCCTTCCACATACACTTTCATAAACCCTTTAAATTTCACTTTAGACCCTGTAGCGCGGAAAATTGTACCATTATTTCCTAGGTCAACACTCATCGTATCCATGATCGCCGGCGCCATCTGACTCGCTACAAAACGCTCCCAAATGAGTTTGTATAAACGTAACTGATCGCGTTTTAAGTATGCCTTCATTTCAGATGGATCTCGCATAACGGACGTTGGTCGAACCGCTTCGTGTGCATCTTGTGATTTACCGGACTGCTTCTTAGCAGTCTTTTTAGCTGATAAATAGGTGTCTCCATATTTGCCCTGGATGTATTCCTTCGCTTCATCCTTCGCTGTTTCAGAGATGCGAGTGGAATCCGTTCTCATGTACGTAATTAAACCGACTGTTCCCTGTTTTCCAATCGCAATCCCTTCATAAAGTTGCTGAGCGAGCATCATCGTTTTCTTCGCGCGGAAGTTAAGTTTTCTAGCTGCTTCCTGTTGAAGAGAAGATGTGGTAAACGGTAGGGCCGGGTTTCGTTTGCGTTCTTTCTTTTGAACTGATTGGATATTAAACCGATCGCCTTGAATGCGTTTTAGAACATTGTCGACATCTTCACGTGATTGCAGGTCTGTTTTCTTTCCATCTACTCCGTAGAAACCAGCCTCGAATTGTTCTCCATCTTTTTCAAATGACGCTTTAATTTTCCAATATTCTTCTGCTTCAAAATTTTGAATTTCTTTTTCTCTTTCAATAATAAGACGAACGGCAACGGATTGCACTCGTCCTGCACTTAAACCTTTTTTTACTTTCTTCCATAATAATGGACTAATGTTGTACCCAACTAAACGGTCTAAGACACGTCTTGCTTGCTGAGCATCAACAAGATCCATATTAATCGGTCTCGGTTGCTTGAAGGCATCCTTTACCGCATCTTTTGTAATTTCATTAAAGACAACCCTGCACTCTGTTTGCTCATCGATTTTTAAACTGTGAGCAAGATGCCATGCAATTGCTTCCCCTTCGCGATCGGGGTCAGCTGCGAGATAGACTTTCTTCGCTTTTTTTGCTGCATCTTTGATTTCTTTTAGAACAGGGCCTTTCCCGCGTATTGTTATATATTTAGGAGCATAGTTGTTTTCCACATCAACGCCCATCTGACTTCTAGGAAGGTCAATGACGTGACCTAATGAGGCTTTCACTTGATATTTCTTTCCTAAATATTTTTCAATTGTTTTTGCTTTAGCGGGAGATTCAACAATTACTAGATAATCTGCCACAATACGTTTCCTCCCCCCATTGAGGTAAATTTTAAAATCTTCCTTATTATTCAATAGTCAAAACTCGTTTGTCAAATAGTGCTAGTATCCGTTTTATGAAAATTTGGCCATTCATTCAGGATATCATTTGTTTCAAGAACCAGTTTGGCTCCTTGCTGAATAAGACGATTTGTCCCTTCAGCATAAGGGTCTGTGATGTTTCCAGGCAAGCAAAAAACTTCACGACCTTGCTCCATCGCCTGGTCTGCTGTAATCAGTGAACCACTGCGTTTTTGCGCTTCAATAATGAGAGTTCCTGGAGATAATCCACTAATAATGCGGTTCCGCTCAGGAAACTGATGTTTTTCAGGGCGCCGATGAGGTGGGTATTCCGTTAGTAAGAGACCATCTCTTGCAATGGTAGAAGCAAGCAACTCATTTTCCTTCGGATAAATTGACTTAAACCCGCCGCCAAGGACTGCAATTGTTCCCGTACCATGCTCTAACGCGAGCTTATGAGCAAGAGTATCAATTCCAAGAGCTAATCCGCTAACGATTGTCCATCCACTTGCTAAGAGCGGTGTTAGGATCTGTTTCATCACGTTGCACGCATTAGGTGAATGATTTCTTGAACCTACAACGCTTAACAGTTGATTTTGATGAAGGAGGTTAGTATTCCCAATGCAATAGAGCACCCATGGTGCATCATAAATATGCGTCAGTTGTTCAGGATATGCCTCATCAAATCTTGTTATAACGCGAATATCGCCCGCTTTAAAATGTGATAATTTCCACGGATGATGATCATGTAAGTCTTCATATAAATAACCAGCTTGCTCGTTTGATAAACCAAATTGTCTTAACTGAGTAGCAGACATATCATATATGCTTTGAAGCGTTGGGTCAAATATGAGAAAGGATTGCATCACTTTCCAGGTGCAGCCCTGGCACTGATGCAACTGAATTAACCTGCTCCTAAATGTTCTCAATCACGGTCCTCTCCTATCAGGAATAAAAATTTTCTCATGCCCGTTATGTATAAGAGAAATAGCTCCCAATACGGGAGCTATTTTGATTAAGCCTTATGTGTTGTGCACTTCTCTAGTAAGCCTTTATCTTCTAAAACTGAAATAAGCGTTTCGCCCATTACTGCAGGAGTTGGAGCGACTTTAATGCCACACGACTCCATTGTTTTGATCTTTTCATCAGCCGTACCTTTACCGCCAGAAATAATCGCACCGGCATGACCCATACGTTTTCCTGGAGGTGCCGTTTGACCTCCGATAAAGCCAACAACCGGCTTCGTCATGTTTGCTTTCACCCATTCAGCTGCTTCTTCTTCAGCAGTACCGCCGATTTCACCAATCATGATTACCGCATACGTATCGTCATCTTCGTTAAATGCTTTCAAGACATCGATAAAGTTCGTACCATTGACCGGGTCACCACCAATACCAACAGCTGTTGATTGGCCAATTCCTGATTCTGAAAGCTGATGAACAGCTTCATATGTTAACGTACCAGAACGAGAAACAACGCCTACATGACCTTTTTTGTGAATATAGCCCGGCATAATACCGATCTTACATTCTTCAGGAGTGATCACGCCTGGACAGTTTGGACCAACAAGACGTGTTTTCTTTCCTTCCATATAACGCTTTACTTTCACCATGTCGATGACCGGGATTCCTTCCGTAATACAAATCGCAAGGTCCATTTCAGCGTCAACCGCTTCCATAATCGCATCGGCTGCAAAAGCAGGCGGAACATAAATGACAGAAGCATTAGCGCCTGTTTTTTGTACAGCTTGTTCAACTGTATCAAATACAGGAACGCCTTCTACTTCAGTGCCGCCTTTACCTGGCGTTACACCACCAACAATTTTCGTACCATACTCAAGCATTTGCTGTGTATGAAATAAACCAACAGATCCTGTAATCCCTTGAACGATGACTTTTGTATCTTGATTAATGTATACGCTCATTCCTAGTCCCGCCTTTCTACTTAACTAATGAAACGATTTTTTCCGCGCCGTCAGCCATAGACTCAGCAGCGGTAATATTTAATCCTGAATCTTTCAGGATTTGCTTTCCAAGATCAACATTTGTTCCTTCAAGACGTACAACAAGCGGAATTTCAAGACCAACTTGTTTCGTAGCTTCTACGACACCTTCAGCGATAACGTCACATTTCATGATTCCACCGAAAATGTTTACGTAAATGCCTTTTACGTTTTTATCAGAAAGGATAATTTTGAAGGCTTCCGTTACTTTCTCAGCTGTTGCGCCGCCCCCAACGTCAAGGAAGTTAGCGGGGTCGCCGCCGTAGTGCTTGATAATATCCATCGTTGCCATCGCAAGACCAGCACCGTTAACCATACAGCCGATATTGCCATCAAGTGCGATATAGCTTAATTCATATTTTGACGCTTCGATTTCCTTTGTATCTTCTTCGTCAAGGTCACGAAGTTCAAGAATATCTTTATGACGATAAAGTGCATTTGGATCAAAATTTAGTTTTGCATCAAGTGCCATGACGTTACCATCACCCGTTGTAACTAGCGGGTTGATTTCCGCAATTGAAGCATCCTTTTCAACAAAAACGGTATACAAACCAAGCATGAATTTCACTGCTTTGTTGATTTGTTCTTTCGGAATATTAATGTTAAATGCTAGTCTTCTAGCTTGATAACCTTGAAGACCAACGGCAGGATCGATCACTTCTTTGAAGATCTTTTCAGGGCTATGTTCAGCCACTTCTTCAATTTCAGTTCCGCCTTCTTCAGATGCCATCATAACGACACGAGACGTCACGCGATCAAGTACTAGGCCAACGTAATATTCCTGTTTAATATCGCAACCTTCTTCGATAAGTAAGCGCTTTACTTCCTTACCTTCTGGTCCCGTTTGATGAGTAACAAGTGTTTTTCCGAGGATTTCCTCAGCATATGTACGAACTTCCTCAAGGTTCTTAGCGATTTTAACACCGCCAGCTTTTCCTCGACCACCTGCATGGATTTGTGCTTTTACAACATAAACACTGCTGTCTAATTGTTTTGCAACGTCCACAGCTTCTTTCGCGGAGTATGCGACTTGTCCATTAGGGACGGATACCCCGTAGCTTCTTAGGACTTCTTTTCCTTGATATTCATGGATATTCATTCTCTCATCCTCCTATCCTAGTCAATCAAATCTTTGACGACGTTTTCATTGTATAGAAAATTCACACCGATTGTCTACCCTTTTGCATAAAGTCTCTTTTCTTTTCTTGCAAAAATTGTTCCAATTTATCCATTAAAACGAAATTCACTCCCTCATTTCTTTTTTCATCACGTCTAGAAATGAATAAAGGAAGAGGGCTACCTGCCCTCTTCCTGCTCGTTTCGACCCGCTTTTTTTGGCGCGGTCTCTTGTTGTTCTCTCTTCTTATGATCCGTAATCGTTAACTCTCTTGCTGCCGCTGGGGTGTAAACGCCAAACTCTTCTCCAGCTTCTTCATAGAAAGAATCATTTTTTTCTTGTCTTCCTGGATCTTTCACGTATAATAGCTCCTTCACAATAGAATAGGTTTAGTATCAACCTTTTCTATCGTTTCATACGTTTAACCGATCTCTTACAGGCGCAAAAGACTTTCGATGCTCGTTGGTAATACCAAATTTATCAAGAGCACTAAGATGCTCTTTTGTTCCATAACCGACATGCCGCTCAAATCCATAATCCGGATAAGTTTCTGCTAACCTCGCCATCATACGGTCACGTGTCACTTTAGCAACGATGGAAGCAGCTGCGATGCTTACACTTCGTGCATCTCCTTTAATAAGCGACTCTTGACCAATCTGAACCGGAATATGCATCGCATCGACGAGTAAAAAGTCCGCTTGTACATCTAAACCCTCAACGGCTTGTCTCATCGCTTTCTTTGTCGCCTGGTATATATTCAATTCATCAATTTCAGTGGCCTTTACGACCCCAACACCAATCGCTATTGCGTTTTTTTGTATTTTATCAAAAAGGTCATTGAGTTTGGCTCGGGATAGTTTTTTTGAATCCTGCAAGCCAAGAATCGGAACCTCGGGATCTAATATGACCGCTGAAGCAACGACAGGGCCTGCTAGAGGGCCTCTTCCTACTTCATCGACTCCTGCTATGGATAGACGTCCTTTCTCTCTGTAATGAGCTTCTAGGACACTCATGTTTTCATGCATTTTAAGTACTTTTCTTTTTTCTTGCTTTTTTTTGTCTTCTCTAGCTAGTAAGCGTATAACGCCTTTTCGGGTATCTTGCTTCCAATCTTCCCAATCTTCGTTCGTATAATGCTCTTCTTCTAACATCCGTTCAATTTCTTTAATCGATTTTGATTGACCGCTCATCGTATCCCCTTTTCCTTTCTTCACTTAAAAAAGGTAAGGCTCATAGCCTTACCTTTCTGGCGTTTCTAGCGATACATCGCCTAACTTACCACTTCTCAGTTCTCGAAGAACGGTTTCAGCTGTTTTATCATAATCAATCCAGCCCCCGCTCATTAAAAACCCTCGTTTCTTGCCGATGTCATCAAACAGCTCGACAACATCTTCCGGAATGTGATCAAGGTGATAACGCTCCATTAGTCTGTCGGGATAATGTTGGCTCATAAACTTAAGCACGAATACTGAAATGTCTTGAAAATCAAGAATTTCATCTTTAATTGCACCCGTCGCAGCAAGCTTGTACCCTGTCATCTGATCTTCAAATTTTGGCCATAGAATCCCAGGCGTATCGAGAAGATCCATCTCATCGCCTACTTTGATCCACTGCTGTTTTTTCGTGATACCAGGACGGTCTCCTGTTTTGGCGATTTTCTTACCTGCTAACCGGTTAATCAACGTGGATTTTCCAACGTTCGGAATTCCCAAGATTAAGGCGCGAACCGCACGCGGCTTCATGCCTTTCTCAATCATGCGATCAATTTTATCACTCATCAGCTCTCGAGCAGCAGCAGGGATGCTTTTTACACCTTTACCCGTTTGTGAATCAATCGCTAAGGCTTTATGACCCTGTGATTGAAAGTAATGCTTCCATTCCGTTGTTTTTTGATCATCTGCCATGTCTGCCTTATTGAGCAGTATCAATCTTGGTTTTGAGGAGACAATCTCATCAATCATCGGATTTCTTGAAGCGAGGGGGATGCGAGCATCCACTAATTCAATTACAACGTCAATCATTTTAAGCTTCTCTGTAATCTCCCGTCTTGCTTTTGCCATGTGTCCGGGAAACCATTGAATCGTCATGCCATCTCCACCTATTCTTAAATCATGCGGGCGAAATACCCGCTATTCCATTACTTGTATATCATTTAACGGCCAGAAAATGACATTTGCTTCTCCCACCACTTTCTCTACAGGAACGAAGCCAATGGATCGACTGTCTTTACTATGCTGTCGATTATCACCCATAACAAACAAATGTCCTTCTGGAACGGTTGCTTCACCGGTAACGCCGGTTAAATCAAAATCGTAGGTAAGGTTTCCTTCTAACAAATCATCTTTATATGGCTCTAAGTAAGGTTCCTTTATCGCTTCCCCGTTTACATAAAGCATATCATCTTTGTACTCTACTTTATCTCCCGGGAGACCGATCACGCGCTTAATGTAATCTTTCCCTTCAGGCGCCTCAAATACAACAATATCGAAACGTTCGGCATCACCAATGTTATAACTGATTTTGTTCACGATCATCCGATCACGGTCCTGTAGCGTTGGCATCATACTTTCTCCATCCACCACGATAGGAGCAAAAATAAAATAGCGAACGGCTCCTGCCAGAATAAAAGCAATAATGAGCGCACGTATCCATTCCCAGGAATCTTTTTTCTCTGCTGATCTGGTGCTTTTCATGATTGTTCCTCCTAATGAAAGGGTCTTTTTTACCTACTTCTTTCCCCTCATGCCTTTCCTACAAACCTTCGTAATTCGCTTTATTTTATCATAGAGTGACGTTTTTTTATATGGCGATTTTCAATAGAAAAAAGGAGCCTGGCAATGCAAGCTCCTTCTCCGTGTCTTACTTTATCGAATTTCTTTAATACGAGCGGCTTTACCACGAAGTGCACGCAAGTAGTATAGCTTAGCACGGCGAACTTTACCGCGACGAGCAACTTCAAGCTTAGCAACTTTCGGTGAATGTACTGGGAATGTACGCTCAACACCTACTCCGTAAGAAATCTTACGAACTGTAAACGTTTCGCTAATTCCACCACCACGTCGTTTAATCACAACACCTTCGAATAACTGAATACGCTCACGAGTGCCTTCGACAACTTTAACGTGAACTTTGACAGTATCTCCTGGTCGGAAATTCGGAAGATCCGACTTAAGTTGGTCTTTTGTGATATCCTGGATTAACTTGTGCATCAAGTAACCCTCCTTCCACACAGATGCTCTTATAAATCATCTTGCATTACAGCGGAACATCGTAATACGTGACTAATGCCACAACTGTTATCATAGCATAGCACTTTTTAGATTACAAGAATGAATTCACTCTTTTTCATTCTTTATTTCATTGAGCAACTTCTGCTCTTCCTTTGTTAAGTTTCTCCCATCTAGAAGATCTGATCTTCTATTCCAGGTGCGTCGTAAAGACTCTTTAAGACGCCATTTTCGTATCGCTTCATGATTTCCTGACATAAGGACATCCGGCACATTCATCCCTTCGTATTCAGCAGGACGAGTATAATGAGGATGTTCTAGTAACCCACTGCTAAAGGAATCCATTGGAGCTGACGTATCATTTCCAAGAACGCCCGGAAGAAGCCTCGTTACACTATCAATGACAACCATACTACCGAGTTCACCGCCGGTTAGGACAAAATCTCCGATTGAGATTTCATCCGTGACAAGATTTTCTCGAATCCGCTCATCGTACCCCTCATAATGACCACAAATAAAAATAAGGTGCTCTTCTTTCGCCAATTCTTCCGCCTTCTTCTGAGTAAATCGCTCTCCTTGAGGACACATCAGAATGACGCGCGGACGCTTTCCTTCTGAAAGATTAGCGACCGCATCAAAAACAGGCTGTGGGGTTAAAACCATTCCCGCTCCACCGCCATAAGGATAATCATCGACGCTTTTATGTTTATTTGTACTGTAATCTCTGAAGTTGGTTATATGATATGACACCGCGCCATTTTCCTGCGCACGTTTTAAAATCGAATGATTAAACACGCCCGTAAACATTTCTGGAAACAGCGAAAGCACGTCAATCTTCATACTAATCACGAAGTCCTTCCAACAAATGAACAGTAACTTTCCCTTCCGCTAAATCAACTTGCTTCACAACTTGTTCGATATAAGGCAATAAGAGATCTTTACCACCTCCAGCAGTTTGAACGACCCACACATCGTTTGCGCCAGGTGATAGGATTTCTTTGATTTTCCCTAGAAATTCTCCTTCTTCCGTATATACCTCAAGTCCAATAATATCCCGGTAATAGAATTCTTCTTCGGCAAGCTGTCCGCCTTGGTCTTCCTTGACCTTTAGGATGCCTTCTTTCATCTGAACGACATCGTTTATGTTAGGATACCCCTCAAATGTAAGCAAATCAAATTGCTTATGCTTACGGTGAGAAGCCACTGTTAATGAAATCGGTTGATCATCCTTAAATAAATATAACTTGCTACCTACTGCATAACGTTCCTCAGGGAAATCCGTTCTTGAAATGACACGTACTTCACCTCGCACGCCGTGAGTGTTTACGATTTTTCCTACATTAAGCCATTCTGTCATATCGTGATATCCTTTCCTTTGTCGTCAGGAACAATGCTTTGCACGATCCCGTCTTTCACCACTATTTTACCCTTTTGCTCGCGCGCATACCACTGATCTCCAACCTGCACATGTTGAATCGATTCGATTTCTCCATCGTGAATCTCAGATCCTAACGATAACTCTTCAAGCTGGTCCACTTTAAAATCAAGAAAAGAAATCCGCTCCGTTCTTGAACGGATTTCTTTCTCGAACTGCTCGGCAATCCATGTATGATCAGCCGGACGTTTTTTTTGCAATCGTTTCATCTCAAATTGAAGATGCTCGACTTCTTGTTGAAGAGTAGCGCGTTCTTTTTGCCATTTATTAAAATAGGAAGCCCTGCTTTGCTCCGTTAAGATTTGTTTCACGTCATACGTTACAATGATTTTCATCGCTCTGCCCCTCCGTATGTAATCTCATTATTAATCTCTAGCAAACGTGACAAATAAAAAAGAGGAGTATAAGCTCCCCTAAAGTATCTCCAACTGTACTCGCTTGTTTGATTGAACGGCAGCAGCATTCATCACCGTACGGATTGATCTAGCAACTTTCCCCTGCTTTCCGATCACTTTACCTGTATCTTCTGTATGAACATGAAGTTTGTAAATATCCAGAGTGGTTGTTGCTTCTTTTTCGACTCGGACTTCATCAGGATGATCGACAAGAGCTTTTACAATTGTTTCAACTAGGGCTTCCATATTCGTTTCCCACCTTTTACGATATGATGGACCAGGATACACCAAAGGAGGCTTTCTTGAAAGCCTCCTCTAAGGTGTTACATTACTTTGTGTTTTTTGCGTTGTGAAGCTTCTCCATAAGTCCTGCAGTGGAGAATAAGTTACGTACTGTATCAGAAGGCTTAGCGCCTTTAAGCATCCAATCAAGAGCTTTCTCTTCGTTGATTTTCACTTCAACTGGATTAGCAACCGGATTGTAAGTTCCGATTTCCTCGATGAAGCGTCCGTCACGTGGTGCACGTGAATCAGCAACAACTACGCGATAGTAAGGAGCTCTTTTAGCACCCATACGCTTTAAACGAATTTTAACTGCCATGTCTTTCACCTCCAAAAAAATGTTCACATAAATCAATATATTATCATAAATTTATACTCTTGTAAAGAGAAAATTTACTTCATTTTTATTGCATGAATGGGAAATTCATGCCCTTACCTTTTTTCTTACCGCCTTTAGACATATTGGTCATCTGCTTCATCATCTTCTTCATCTCATCAAACTGCTTTAAGAGACGATTCACATCTTGAACAGACGTACCACTGCCGAGAGCAATTCGCTTTTTGCGACTTGCATTGATAAGATCTGGTTCTTCTTTTTCACGTGTTGTCATTGACTGAATGATCGCTTCTACTCGGCCAATTTGTTTTTCATCAACACTTACATTTTTCATGGCTTTCTTATTCATACCAGGAATCATGTCCATCAACTCATCAAGCGGCCCCATACTACGAACCTGACCAAGCTGATCAAGGAAATCATCGAACGTAAAGCTCATCGTTCGCATCTTTTTCTCAAGCTCTTTCGCTTTGTCTTCATCAACAGAAGTTTGAGCTTTTTCAATAAGCGTTAGGACGTCACCCATGCCGAGAATACGTGATGCCATTCTCTCAGGATGAAACGGTTCTAGCGCATCAAGTTTTTCACCCATACCTGCGAACTTGATCGGTTTATCTGTTACAGACTTGATTGACAGTGCAGCACCACCGCGCGTGTCACCATCAAGCTTCGTTAAAACAACACCTGTAATATCAAGTGCTTCATTGAAGCTTTCAGCAACATTTACAGCATCCTGTCCCGTCATGGAATCAACCACAAGGAAGATCTCATCAGGCGTAACAGCTTCTTTCACATCTTTTAGCTCTTGCATCAGATTCTCATCAATATGCAAGCGTCCGGCTGTGTCAATGATGACATAGTCGAGATGTTCTTCTTTTGCTTTTTCAATTGCTTTGGTAGCAATCTCAACCGGACTCACCTGATCACCCATCGAGAATACCGGCATACTTAGCTGTTTACCGAGTGTTTCAAGCTGGTTAATCGCTGCAGGACGGTAGATATCCGCCGCTACTAACAGTGGTTTACGGTTATGATTTTTACGTAAATGGTTTGCAAGCTTACCGACAGTTGTCGTTTTACCCGCACCCTGTAGACCGGCCATCATAATAACAGTCGGCGGGCGACTAGAAACAGCAATCTTACTCTGTTCTCCACCCATAAGCGCTGTCAGCTCTTCATTAACGACTTTAATGACCTGCTGCCCTGGGGTCAGGCTTTTCATAACTTCCTGTCCGACGGCGCGCTCTTTGACCTTGTTGATAAACTGTTTTACGACTTTAAAGTTAACGTCCGCTTCAAGCAAGGCTAGCCTTACTTCACGCATCATTTCTTTTACGTCTGCTTCCGTTACTTTCCCTTTACCGCGAATCTTCTGCAGGGTGTCTTGCAGTCGGTCGGCTAACCCTTCAAATGCCATGTTCGCCGCCTCCTAATCCAGTTTTTCAAGAGATGTAATCAACGGCAGCGCCTTTGAGTCTTCATTCTCACTCATAATCGCTTCCCTGAGCTTTTCTAGTAGCTCCTGCCTTTTGATGTATCGCTCGAATAGCAACAGTTTTGCTTCATATTCTTCTATCATTTGTTCTGTTCGCTTAATGTTATCATAGACAGCCTGACGGCTAACTTGAAATTCTTCTGCGATTTCACCAAGTGAATAATCATCAAGGTAATACAATGCCATATAATTACGCTGTTTCGGTGTTAAAAGCGACTGATAAAAGTCGAATAACGAGTTAATTCTCATCGTTTTCTCTAGCATTGTTAACAGCCCCTTGTTAAGGTAATCACCTTTACGTTAATTATATTACTATGCGTCATTTTATTTGTCAAGATTTTTTCTTAACACAATTAATTAAGGATTTTATTCCTCGTTTTCTTCTTCTTCTTCAATGATGGAAGAGAACAATCCATAGACAAATGTGTCTGGATCAAACTCTTGCAGATCGTCCATTTGCTCACCAAGCCCTACGAGTTTAACAGGAATATCAAGTTCATGTCGAATTGCCAGCACAATGCCACCTTTTGCCGTTCCATCTAACTTCGTAAGTGCAATGCCAGAAACGTCAGTTGATTGACCAAACTGCTTTGCCTGACTCATCGCATTTTGTCCCGTTGTCGCATCCAAAACGAGAATAACCTCATGTGGGCCAGACGGCACTTCACGCTGAATAACACGCTTTACTTTTTCAAGTTCATTCATTAGATTCACTTTGTTTTGCAGTCGTCCTGCCGTATCACAAAGTAAAATATCTGCTCCGCGAGATTTGGCTGATTGCACAGCATCAAACACAACGGCCGCTGGATCTGAACCCGCCTGGTGCTTAATCACATCAACACCAGCTCGTTGTCCCCAAACATCTAGCTGCTCAATGGCACCAGCCCGGAACGTATCTCCCGCTGCTAGGACAACTTTCTTGCCTTCTTGTTTAAACTTATGAGCAAGCTTACCGATTGTCGTTGTCTTTCCGACCCCATTAACCCCCACAAATAAGAAAACCGTTAGCCCTTCTTCTTGGATATTAAGCGAACCATCTTCGTCAGATTTATGAAGAAGCTCTGCTAACTTTTCTGAAATGACACTCTGAAGCTCTTTCGTATCTTTGATGTTACGCGTTCTTGCCTCATCTTTTAAGACGTCAATCAGGTCCATTACTGTCGCTACTCCAACGTCAGCACTAATGAGCAGCTCCTCAAGTTCTTCAAAAAACTCTTCATCTACTTTTCGATAGTTTTTAACGAGGTTATTCATTTTTGTTGAGAAAGACGTCCTCGTTTTCTCAAGACCGTCTTTAAATTTTCCTGTTACGTCATCTGTTTGTGTCGTGAACTTATCTTTTAACTTTTTAAAAAAACTCACTTTGCATCCCCCTACTTGTTATTGCGATATTAGTTGCTTCGATTCTTCAAGCCTGACAGAAACGAGTCGGGACACTCCTGACTCCTGCATCGTTACCCCGTAAAGAACATCAGACTCTTCCATTGTACCTTTTCTGTGCGTAATCACAATAAACTGCGTTTTTTCACTAAATTGCTTTAAATATTTTGCAAAGCGTCCTACGTTCGCATCATCTAATGCCGCTTCTACTTCATCCAGTACACAGAACGGTACGGGACGTACTTTTAAGATCGAAAATAGAAGAGCAATGGCCGTAAAGGCTCGCTCTCCTCCTGAAAGGAGAGCGAGATGCTGCAGTTTCTTCCCCGGTGGCTGCGCCAGTATATCGACCCCTGTCGAAAGGAGGTTATCCGGATCAGTGAGGACAAGGTCTGCCTTTCCTCCACCAAATAATTCTTTGAAAACGATTTGGAACTGCGCACGTATTTTTGTAAACGTCTCTTCAAATCTTTTTTTCATTTCCTGATCCATTTCGTCAATAACCGCATAAAGCGTTTCTTTTGCCTGTAGAAGGTCCGCTTGCTGTTCACTAAGAAATGTATAACGTTCATTAACCCGATCGTATTCATCAATTGCGCCAAGGTTCACCGTGCCAAGCTCATCAATTTCTAATTTAATAAGCTTTAGCTTTCGCCTTGCATCTTCGGGTTCGAGCGAAAGAACATGTTTTTCCTTTGCGGCTTCGTATGTTAACTCATATTCTTCACTTAAAATCGCCAACCTGTTCTCAAGTTCAACATCCAAACGATTAATGCTAACTTCAACAGCCTGCATTAATCCTGAGAGCTGCTTGTCCTCCGCCATAAGAGAATCAAGTTTCGCACTAACTGCTTCAATGTCTTGTTGCAAAGCAAGTTTTATTTCTCGCTCGTTTTGAAGCGACTGAAGCAATTTATCTTTCTCAGCTCGAAACGATACAATGTTTTGGTCCAGTTTCTCTTCTCCATTAGAATTAGAAGACATGGCTTCCGTTAAGAGCGTGAATTCTTCTGTCGTTTCAGAGAGCTGCGTATTCGTCTCATTTTGTTCTGTTGTTAAACGATCGAGCGTTTCTTTTTGATTTTGGAACGATTGCTGATGCTCAGCAACTTTTACTTTCAACTCAGTAATCTCCGTTTGAATTGTTTCACGAGAGGTTTGCTGAGTTTGTTTCTTTGCAGTTAAGTTATCTATTTTACTTTCTAGAGTTGCTGCTTGTTTCGTAATCGTTTCGAGGCGCTCAGTAAGATAGACATGACGCTTTTGATGCGTTTCAATTTCCTCTTCAATCGCTTTTTTCTCACGATCATATAGCTGAAGACGTTCGTTCGAATTTCGTTCGTCTCCTTCAATTGCTCGTAAGTCTCCTAAGAGAGACTGCTCTTCTAATCTGAGATTTTCACCACGCTCTCGCATCTCATCTAGCTTTTCTTCTAGATTAGCTAAAGCGACTTTATCCTTCTTGATCTCTTGCTCGACACCCGTTGTCTTTTTCTGCATGTCTTCAAGTTTTTTAATCAGAATTTCAAGATCACGCTGACGGCTAAGTAGAGATGAAGATTTCTGCTTAGCACTACCACCACTCATGGAGCCGCCTGGATTGACAACATCTCCTTCTAGCGTAACAATCCTCGTGCGATATTGCATGATTTTCGCTAGTTCATTCGCGCCTTTTAGTTCTTTGGCAACAAGAACTGATCCTAGTAAATTTTCCATGACAGCCTGATACTTCGTATTATAGGTGATGAGGTCAGACGCAACGCCTACGAACGCCTCGTTTTGTTTCACACGTTCTAAGTCATAGCTTGATATCTTGCGTGACTTCACGACTGAGAGCGGCAGGAAAGTAGCTCGTCCGGAACGATTTTTTTTCAAAAACGCGATCGCCTGTCTCCCCGCTGCCTCATCGTGTACGACAACATTTTGCATGGCGCCGCCGAGGGCCGTTTCAAGCGCCGTTTCGACTTCCTTTGGCACCGTAATCAATTCGGCTACCGCTCCTTCAATACCCGATAGCTCGTCACGAGCTTTCAGCACTTCTTTAACGCCCTGGAAGAATCCAGCATAATCGTCCTGCATCTCTTCTAACATTTCTTTTTTTGATTTATATTGTTGAATATATTGATACGCTTGATAGAGCTTCGATTCTTTCTCCCCTAGCGCCTTCTTTTTCTCTTCTACATCATGTTTACTTTTATAAAAGTGGGACACGTGAGCTTCGAGCTCTTGTTTTGACTGAGCTAACTTGGCTGAACGTTCTGCTTTCTTTTCGTCAACCGCGCTTCGCTCTTCAATATATTTATGATTATCCCCATCGAGGCGCTCTTTACGCTGATTGAGTATTGACAGCTGATCTTGAAGATAACGATGTTCGTTTCGGATAGACGCCTGCTCGTTTAGCAGTTCAAAGTAATCCGATTTCATTCGATCAAGCTCTTGTTCAATATCCTGCTCAATATCAGATAGAAGTTCCGTTTCTTTTTTCAAACTAGTCTTTAAATCACCTAATTCTTTCTTTTGGTGATCAAATCGGCTGCGATGATGCGCGATTTCTTTTTCGTAATATCTTTTTTTCTCTTGTAAGAACGTGATGCGCTCCTGAAGATTTGATCGATTTTGGTGCGCATTTTTTTTTCGTTCTTTTAGAACTTCTTTTTTTCCTTCAAGTTTCTCAAGCTCTTCACTTGTATCAAGAAGCTGTTGCTGATAGGTCTCTAGGTTATGCTCAGATTGGTCAAGCTTTTGTCTCCCACTTGCTAACGCGTTCTTCTTTTCAGCGATTGCGTCATTTAGCGTACGTTCCTTCGATTTTAAAGACTCAAGCTCTTCCTTCTTTAAGTTCCATGCTTGGTGATACTCTTCAATTTCATGGACGGTGAGAGCTGCTTCAATCTTCTCGAGATCCTCGCGTTTCTGCAAATAATCCTTTGCGATGGATGCCTGCATCCGAAGTGGCTCTACTTGATCTTCTAATTCATATAAAATATCCTCAACCCGATGCAAGTTATCTTCCGTTTCCTTTAAACGCGTTTCTGCCTTTGTTTTCCGAGTTTTGTATTTTAAAACCCCTGCCGCTTCTTCGAATATTTTACGACGTTCTTCCGATTTACTACTTAGTATCTCTTCAATTCTTCCCTGACCGATAATGGAGAAGGATTCCTTCCCAAGACCTGAGTCCATGAACAATTCAATAATATCTTTTAGCCGACACGTTTGGTTATTTAAGAGATACTCACTATCTCCCGAGCGATAAACGCGTCTCGTGACACTAACTTCATTATAGTCAATCGGTAAATATTGATTCGTATTATCAAGTGTGAGCGTTACTTCCGCTAAATTAACCGCTTTTCTTGTATCGCTTCCTGCGAAAATAATATCTTCCATTTTGGCGCCTCTTAGTGACCTCGCAGACTGTTCACCAAGCACCCACCTAATTGCGTCATTAATATTACTTTTGCCGCTTCCGTTTGGACCGACAACTGATGTTACTCCTGGGACAAACTCAACTGAAATACGATCGGCAAATGATTTAAAGCCGACTACATCTAATCGTTTGAGGAACATCATCTTTCCCCCTCATCTGTTTCATCTATGTATGCAATAAAAGCACTTTTCATTTCTCTAACTGTCTTATTTTATCATAAAACAATGACCACTACGATACTGGGCAAAGACATGTTACAATAAGGAAAACCCATAAGGAAGACTACACTGTAGGGTTTGTACATAATATGACGCAGCGTCATTGAATTACGAATAAGGCAGGTGGAACTAATGGATCTTACGATTAAATCAGAAGAAAACCTCGCGTTTATGGTCGAAAGCATTAAAGAAAAAATGCAAGTGATCAATGCTGGGATGATTAAACCCGAATCATTCGATTTATCTTCTTATGATGACATTCATGAAATCTATGTCATGCTAAACAAGAAGCAATCACTTAGCGTAGCAGAAATGCAAGCCATTTTAGCTGAGCTTGGTAAAATGCGCGCTTCTTAAACAAAGAGAATACTAATGAAAAAGAATCCTGAGCTCAGGATTCTTTTTCATTACGTTCTTTTAAATTTAAAAGTGCTTTTTGTGCAGCCATTTGCTCAGCTTCTTTCTTTGAGCGTCCGACCCCTACACCAAGGTCATTGCCATTCAACATAACTTTCGATGAAAACTCTCGGTTATGTGCGGGTCCTTTTTCATCGGTAATGACATAATCAATGACTCCAAGGCTTTCACGCTGAATCACTTCCTGAAGCTGGCTTTTGTAATCCATCACATGAGAAAAAGCACCGGCATTAATTTTCGGATAAACAAACTTCTCAAGAAATTCAAAGACGACTTCAAGACCACGATCAAGATACAAAGCACAGACGAATGATTCAAATACATCCGCTAGAAGAGCTGGGCGCATTCTTCCACCTGTCATTTCTTCTCCCTTGCCTAGTAACACAAGATGCCCAAAATTCAGGTCGTTCGCAAATTGTACAAGTGATGGTTCACATACAATTGCTGCTCTAAGCTTCGTTAACTGTCCTTCACTCATATTTGGGTACTTCTCATACAAGTATCTTGATATTGTGAGTTCAAGTACGGCATCTCCAAGAAATTCGAGACGTTCATTATCCATTTGCGGATGCAGTCGATGCTCATTCACATAGGATGAATGGGTAAAAGCTTGAAAAAGAAGCTGTTCATTTTCGAACGATACACCAATTTCCTCTTGAAAAGCAGTGAATTGCGATCTGATTGCCTCTCCAACCACGAGTTGTCGTGAATGCTTAGGTTTGAATCGTCTGGCTCTCGTTTTTGGTGAATGTTTTGATTTGGACATAGATACCTCCACGACTTATCACTTTCATCTTTGTACTCTGGAGCTTACATAACAGGAATAAAACCCCGTCAAGCGGGGCTTATTCCATCACTTCAGGATCACCCGAAGATTATTGATGGCTGTTTATGTAATCAATTACATCGCCAACTGTTACAATTTTCTCAGCATCTTCATCAGAAATTTCAAGATCAAACTCATCTTCAAGTTCCATGACTAATTCCACTACATCAAGGGAATCGGCACCAAGGTCGTCTTTGAAAGAAGCTTCTGGTTTAATCTCAGATTCTTCAACTCCAAGACGATCAACGATAATCTTTGTTACACGCTCTAGTGTATCTGCCATTAGACTCACCTCCCCTCAAGCTATTATAGGATATATAAAACAAAAAAACTAGATGTTGATCAAAAAGTTACATGATCATGCCGCCATCAATATGAAGTGTTTGGCCAGTAATATAATTGGCGTCATCCGAAACAAGAAACTTCGTTGCTTTGGCAATGTCCTCTGCTGCCCCAAGTCTCCCGAGTGGAATTTGCCCTTTCATCCCACTTTTCACTTCGTCAGAAAGGTCATCCGTCATGTCCGTTTCAATAAATCCAGGTGCTAGAGCGTTGACCGTAATGTTACGACTTGCAAGCTCTTTCGCCGTCGTTTTTGTTAAACCGATGACACCAGCTTTAGCTGCTACATAGTTCGCTTGACCAGCATTCCCGGCTACACCTACGACAGACGCTACATTGACAATGCGTCCGTAGCGCTGTTTCATCATTTGACGAGTAACAGACTTCGTGCAGTTAAAGACACCTTTTAAGTTTGTGTCGATCACGGAATCCCACTCTTCTTCCTTCATTCGCATAATCAGGTTATCACGCGTAATGCCGGCATTATTCACAAGCACTTCAAGACTTCCAAAGGTTGAAACAACTTCTTTAATCATGCCCTGAACTTCTTCCATACTTGCTACGTTTGCTTTAATCGCAATCGCATTCCCACCAGCTGCTTTAATTTCATCCACTACGCTATTTGCTTTTGCCTCACTGCCTGCATAGTTCACCGCTACATTCATACCTTCTTTTGCTAGTTCTAAGGCTATAGCACGTCCAATTCCACGAGAAGCACCTGTTACAAGTGCCGTTTTGTTTTCAGCCATCGATTATTCCTCTCCTAACTTTTCAATGAGTTGATCGAGCTGTTCTGGTGTTCCAACTGCATGAACCGATGCACGACGGTTTACTTTTTTAACGAGACCCGAAAGGACATTACCTGGACCGATTTCGATAAAGGTATCCACGCCAAGATCCATTAGCTTTCTTACAGTATCTTCCCAGAGTACAGGAGAATAAATTTGTTCCAATAGATGTTTTTGAATCTCTTCACCTGAAGTTGATGGTTCAGCTGTTACATTTGCAATCACTGGAATCGAAGCGTCTTTAACATCAATCGCTTCTAGAATCGCTTCTAGTTGATCTGCCGCTGGCTTCATCAGACTAGAATGAAACGGTCCACTTACTTGAAGTGGAATCACCCGTCTAGCGCCATTTTCTTTGGCAACTTCTGACGCTTTTTCAACACCAGCTTTTGCACCGGATATTACGATTTGTCCCGGACTATTCAAGTTTGCAAGTTGAACTGTCGCAGTGGAAGCGGAAACCTCATCAACTACTTTTTGCAATTCTTCTCTTTCCATCCCCATAACCGCTGCCATTGCTCCTTCGCCTGAAGGAACAGCTTCTTCCATGTATAATCCACGGTTTCTTACAGCGAAAACAGCATCTGAAAACGAAAGCGCACCAGAAGCAACAAGTGCCGAGTATTCTCCAAGACTATGACCAGCCGTATAGTCTGCTGTAATTCCTTTTTCACGAAGTGCTTCAAGAACGGCCACACTCGTTGTTAAGAGCGCAGGCTGTGCGTTTTCAGTTCGCGTTAACGTCTCAATTGGACCGTTCATAATTAATTTTGTTAGTTCAAAGTTAAGGCGATTGTCTGCCTCTGTAAACACATCTTTCGAAACCTCGTAAGCTTCCATAAACTCCTGTCCCATGCCTACAGCCTGTGAACCTTGCCCTGGAAATAGAAATGCCGTTTTACCCATTATTGATCTCCTTCCTTTTTAACAAGAGATGTTTGTATTGCAGACACTACATTACCCGTTACCATCATTCTAGCTTGCTTAATCGCGCTATACACTGCTCTTCCATTGGAGGAGCCGTGTGCTTTAATGACAGGAGCATTAAGGCCAAACAACCCTGCGCCCCCATACTCAGAATAATCGAGCTTTGTTGATAAGTTTTTAAGTTTAGGCTTCAAAACACCAGCCGCGACTTTACTAGTAAACGAGCTTGTAAGCTCTTCCTTTAGCATTTTAAACATCGTTAAAGCGGTACCTTCGATGGTTTTTAGAACTAAATTCCCAGAAAAGCCATCGCATACGACTACATCCGCTTCGTTACCAAGAATATCTCTTGATTCCACGTTACCTACAAAGTTCAGGCCACTGTCCTGTAAAAGGGTAAACGCCTGCTTGCTTAACTCATTTCCTTTTCCTTCTTCTGTACCGATATTTAATAAACCAACGCGAGGATTTTTGACACCACGCACTTTCTCGGCATAAACAGAACCCATATGAGCATATTGAAGGAGGTGCTCTGGTTTAGCATCCATATTGGCACCGACATCAAGGAGAACAAATCCAGCTTCATCGATCGTTGGAAGCGTCGGAGCTAAGCCGGGTCGATCAATTCCTTTAATACGTCCTACGTACAGTAAGCCAGCTGCCATGAGTGCGCCAGTATTCCCTGCCGATATAGCGGCGTCTGCGCGTCCTTCTTTCACTTCATTAACAGCCAGTACCATTGAAGCATTCTTCTTGCGTCGAACAGCTTTAACTGGCTGATCCTCTGAAGAGATATATTCCTCTGTATGTAAAATTGTTACCCGATCTTTGTTTCCTTTTAAAAGCGGATTGATCTTTTCTTCATCACCAATAATGGTAACAGATAAATCATTAAAAGTTTCAATCGCTTCATATACACCTTCTATTATCGCATCGGGGGCATTGTCTCCACCCATTGCGTCAATTGCAAGTCTCATTTTCAAACAACTTCCCTTCAGGATTTAGTCGAGCGATACATCACAAATTCTCCAGAAAACACATTCTCATTCTGGACATAGCTATTCACTTCGACCGTCGTTCTATCTTTTTGTTGATCAGTCACGACAGCTTTTGCGACGACTCGTTCTCCTTCTTTCACCTGACTGGAAAAACGAATGTTTGCTTTCGCTGTCAAAGCGAGCTCATCATTAATAATAGCTACCGCAAGTGAATTCGCCTGGGCAAAAAGATGGTGCCCTCTTGCGATTTTGTTACGAGAAAAAACGTGTTCTGGTCGAATATCAAGGATTGAAATGGCACTTTCATCAAGCTGAAGATCAATGATTTGGCCGATCACTTCATCAATCGGGAGAGCCTTGACTTCATCAAGCTGTTGTTGAGCCACATACTTAATTCTTTCTCTAAGCTCTGGAATGGAAAGCTCTAAACGGTCAAGTCTGATGGTTTGAATGCTTACGCTGAATTTTTCAGCAAGCTCTTCGTCTGTAATAAAAGGGGTGCTCTCAATCGTTTCCTTTAGCTGACTTTGCCGATCTTTCTTACTCCTTTTCATCTACTACCGCCGCCTATCTAGCATTAATAAACGGATAAAGAGGATCACGTGATCCTCTTTATCTCAGTCTTATGACTAGGTCCTAAAAGGTAGTATATACTGTGAGGTATGATTATGCAAGTTAATCCAGCTTTTCCCCACTTAAAACGCCTTGCTCAGTGAGATAGTCTCGTAAACTACGATAGGTTTCATCTTCCCAGAAAGCGGTAGAGTCAACAAGAGCGGCGGCATCATTTCGAGCCACTTCAAGTACGCGATAATCATGAATTAAATCAGCGACTTTAAATTCAGGTAGCCCACTTTGCTTTCGACCAAAAAAATCGCCAGGACCACGAAGCTCTAAATCACGCTGTGAAAGAACGAACCCATCATTGGATTCCGTCATGATTTGCATACGCTCTTTCCCAACTTCTGATTTTGGATCAGCAAGTAGCACACAGTAAGATTGCTCACTACCTCGACCAACGCGCCCTCGCAGTTGATGGAGTTGCGCCAGGCCAAAGCGTTCTGCATCATAGATGACCATAATCGTTGCATTTGGAACGTTTACTCCTACTTCTACAACAGTAGTAGATACGAGAAGCTGGACAGCACTTGTACTAAACTCTTCCATCACTTCTTCTTTTTCATCTGAACTTAATCTGCCATGCATTAATCCTACTTGATAATCTGGGAGGGCCGTTTGCATTTGAAAATGGACGTCGATCGCATTTTGCACATCAAGCTTTTCCGATTCTTCAATTAGTGGGCAAATAACATAGCCCTGCCTTCCCTGATCTAGTTCTTTTTTCATAAAATCAATGACACGAGTTAGCATGTCTGGCTTTGCCCAATACGTTTCGATCGGTTTACGTCCCGCAGGCATTTCATCGATCGTTGACACATCCATGTCTCCGAACACGGAAATAGCGAGCGTTCTTGGAATAGGGGTTGCCGTCATATACAGAACGTCAGGGCTTAGTCCTTTTTCTCTTAACACTCTTCGCTGATTCACTCCAAACCTGTGCTGTTCATCTGTAATGACAAGCCCAAGATTTTGGAATACCACTTCATCTTGTATCAACGCGTGTGTACCGATTAGGAGGTCTACTTCTCCACTTGCAAGACGCTCTAAGATTTCGCGACGTTTCTTCCCTTTTACAGACCCCGTTAACAATTCTACATTCAGTCTTTCACCAAGAAGCTCCTGAAAAGATTCAAAATGCTGTTCAGCTAAAATTTCTGTCGGTACCATTAAGGCACCTTGATGCCCTGCAAGGTTAGATGCGTATAACCCAATTGCAGCTACCACCGTTTTACCAGAGCCAACATCCCCTTGAAGCAAACGGTTCATACGATAAGAACTCTCCATGTCTTTCAATATCTCGTCCACAACACGATTCTGAGCTCCTGTTAATGGGAAAGGAAGACTTTGAACAAACTCATCTAACTTCTTTTTCTCAAAAACTTGGGAAGCCCCTTTTGTGCTTTCCCGCTCCCTTTTTCTGAACACTTGCATCTTAAGCTGAAACTGAAGTAACTCCTCATAAACAAATCGGCGTCTCGCCTGTTTAAGTCCTTCATGGGATGGTGGAGCATGCATGATCATAACCGCATCTTTTCGTGGCATCAACTTATATCGTTCGAGCATTTGCGGCGGGAGGTTTTCTTTGATTTGCTCTCCAAACTGGTTCAGCGCTAGCTGAATATAACGTTTCATCGCTTTAACCGTTACGTCTCCGCCAACATGGTAGATTGGCTCAATCGTTCCGTCAGGATTATGACTTGAAAACGTAATTTCGTTTGCTGAAAGCGTCATTTTATGCTGATCCCATTTTCCTGTTACCGTAACGATCTGACCTAAAGTAAACTGCTTTTTTAAGAACGCACGATTAAAAAAAACGGCTGTTATGAGGAATTTTCCTACTAACAGCCTTACGGACAATCGTGATTTCTTCTTTCCATAAAAGCGGACTACTGGTTCACTATGAACTTTACCTTCAAGTGTTGCTCGTTCTTCGTGCTTTACATCAGCCAAATCTTTGAGTTCATAATCTTCATAACGAAACGGGAAATATTCAATTAAATCTTGTATTTTATGAATTCCAATCGATGAGAGAGAAGCCGCTTTCTCATCACCAATCCCTTTTATTTGTGTAATCCGATCGTCCATTCCTTCTCACTCATTTCCTATCAAGAGATACTCCAAAAATCTTCGCTTCGAGCTCACGACCTGTTGGGGTTGCTGCAAGCCCCCCTTGCGCTGTTTCTCGAAGAGCAGATGGCATGGTTTGGCCAATTTTATACATCGCATCGATGACTTCATCACAGGGAATGCGACTTGTAATACCAGCTAAAGACATATCTGCTGCAACTAATGCATTAGAGGCTCCCATTGCATTACGCTTAACACACGGCACTTCTACAAGACCTGCTACAGGATCACAAACGAGACCAAGCATGTTTTTAAGCGCAATCGCAAATGCATGAGAAGACTGTTCAGGAGTCCCACCCATTAACTCTACAATCGCTGCTGCTGCCATGCCTGTGGCCGAACCGACTTCAGCCTGACAGCCTCCAGCAGCACCAGAAATCGAAGCATTATTCGCTACAACAAATCCAAATGCACCAGAAGTAAAGAGGTATCTTACCATTTGCTCTTCCGTAGGATTTACTTTCTCACGTATCGCAAATAGCGTACCAGGTACAACTCCTGCTGATCCTGCTGTTGGGGTCGCGCAGATTGTTCCCATCGCTGCGTTCACTTCGTTTGTTGCAATCGCTTTACTCACTGCATCAAGCATCGTGTGACCGGACAAAGAATTTCCAGATTTCATATAGTCTTGAAGAAGGACAGCATCTCCTCCTGTTAATCCCGAGTGAGAGCGAACGTCTTCCGTAATGCCACGTTCAACTGCCTGCTCCATGACAACAAGGTTGTTCTTCATTTGATTGTATACTTCTTCACGTGTATTGCCTCTGAAATCCATTTCCTGTTCAATCATAATTTCTGAAATTGGCTTATTTTTCGATTGTGCTAGTTCTACTAATTCTGCTACGTTACGAAACATACCCATTCCTCCTCTATACCTTAATCGCTAATTTTTGCGACTTGAATAATATTCGGTAATGACTCTACTTCATCTAACACGACTTGTGGAATGTTCTGATCAACTTCAATCGTCATTAGAGCTTCTTTCCCTTTTTCTTTACGAGAAACATTCATATGACCAATATTTATCTCATGCTTAGCCAACGTATTTGATACGCCTGCAATGGCTCCAAAACGGTCATTGTGAACAACAAGTATAGCTGGACTATTCCCAGATAGACCTAACGCAAATCCGTTTAGCTCAATGACCTCTATTTTACCTCCACCGATGGAAATGCCAACAAGCTCAAGTTCCCCCTTTTCATCAGAGAGATGAATACGGGCCGTATTCGGATGATCGGTAACGGCATCTTCCTCTGTAAAACGAACTTTGATTTTCTTTTCTTTCGCGATTGTAAGCGCATTCACGATTCTCTCATCATAAGTATCAAAATCGAGCACTCCACCGATCAGTGCTACGTCTGTACCATGGCCTTTATAGGTTCTTGCGAAGGATCCGTATAGTGAAACTGTGATCGCTTTAGGCTCACGACCAAAAAGGTGTCTTGCCACACGACCAATTCTTGCGGCTCCAGCGGTATGGGAGCTTGATGGACCAATCATCACAGGACCAATAATATCAAATACACTGCGAAACTTCACGTTGTTGCCACCTCTCTGCTTGCTTTATTTAACAAAAGGAGTTCTATACAGAAAAAGAAAACCTGGCTAATGCCACGTTTCTTTTTCCGCAACTATTTTATCAATTTTACTCTACGGCCATAATATACGCATATATCGGTTGTTTGCCTTCATGAAGTTCCACTTCAACATCTTCGAACTGTTCTTCAAGATAGGCTACAAGATTTTCTGCTTCTTCTTGCTCAGCGTCTTCCCCGTAAATAACCGTTACAATTTCATCGTCTTCTGAAATCATCGTGGATAAAAGGGATTTCGCTACTTCCAAACGATCTTTTTCGGAAACAACGATTTTACCATCAGCAATCCCCATAAAATCGTCTTTTGCAATATCAATCCCGTCTATCTTAGTGTCGCGCACTGCAAACGTGACTTGACCAGATTTAACGGCTGAAAGGCTTTCTTTCATTGCACTTTCGTTCGCCTCAGCATCTACAGAAGGGTTAAACCCAAGGAGACTCGAAATCCCTTGTGGAACCGTTTTAGAAGGAATGACTATCACATTTTCATCTACAACAGTAGCAGCCTGCTGTGCCGTCATCACAATATTGCTATTATTTGGCAAGATGATAATGTTCTCAGCGTATACTTCTTCAATTGCTTTAATGATATCTTCTGTACTTGGATTCATTGTCTGTCCGCCTGGAATCACAAAATTAGCACCAAGACTTTCAAAAAGCGCAGCAATTCCTTCGCCCATTGAAACTGTAATAATTCCGTATTTCTTACGTTCAGCAGGTTTTGCTGTCTGCTGTGGCTTTGGACGCTCTTCATTGACGATCGTTGAGTGCTGCTCACGCATGTTCTCGATCTTAATCTTGATTAAGCTCCCGTAATTTTGTGCATACGTCATAATATTCCCTGGATACTCTGTATGCATATGTACTTTCACGAGATCATCATCAGAAACAACTAACAAGGAGTCGCCGTGCTTATCAAGTTCATTTCGAAATGCCTCTTCATCATATGGCGATTTTGCCAGCTTATCTTCTTCGAATTGAACCATGAACTCCGTACAGTATCCGAATTCGATATCCTCTGTTTTCATATGCCCCTGAGCACTTTTGTGGTGCTCAGCACGCACGAGCTCGTCCATCTTTTCTTCATCAACGGAAGAATCAGGCGTTTCTTTTCCTTCTAAAACGGCAAGGAATCCTTCATAGATAAGCAATAGGCCTTGACCGCCAGAATCGACAACGCCAACTTCTTTTAATACGGGAAGTAGATCAGGTGTGCGGTTTAAAGATTCTTTTCCTTCTTTCACTACAACCTGCATGAGCTCCACGACATCAGGTATTTTCTTGGCAGACTTTACTGCTTTACGAGCCGCATCCTTAGCAACAGTAAGAATTGTGCCTTCAACCGGCTTCATAACCGCTTTATAGGCAGAATCCACTCCATTTTCAAGTGCAGCAGCTAATTCTATGCTTGTAATCTCAGACTTTCCTTCAATTGCTTTAGAAAACCCGCGAAATAACTGAGAAAGAATCACGCCAGAATTACCACGTGCCCCCATTAATAAGCCTCTTGCAAAAAGAGAGGCCACATCTCCTACTTTATCTGAGCTGCTTGATTTTACTTCACTAGCTCCTGATGTAATCGTTAAGTTCATATTCGTACCAGTATCTCCATCTGGCACAGGGAAAACATTCAGCGCATCGACCATTTTGGCATTTTTCGAAAGGTTATTCGCCCCTTCAAGGACCATTTGCGCAAAACGCTTCCCATCAATCTTTTGAATCGTCACAGACTTTTCCTCCTAACTCCACTTAAGGGTTTGTTACTCTAACCCCTTGGACGTAGATGTTTACTGAATCAACTGACAGCCCGAGCATTTGATCAAGCTGGTATTTTACTTTCGTTTGGACATTGTGAGCTACTTCCGAAATTTTCGTGCCGTAGCTGACAATAATATACATATCAATGTTAAGCTCATCTTCATCTTTGCGAACGACAATTCCTCTACTAAAGTTATCTTTCCCCAACAGCTCAGTAATGCCGTCTTTTAATTGCTTTTGCGAAGCCATTCCAACGATACCATAACAATCAATTGCTGCGCCACCTGCAATTGCAGCGACTACTTCCGTCGAAATATCGATTTGTCCGTATTGGGTTTTCATTTCAATTGCCATTATATTTCCTCCCTTAGCGATTTAAGAATTGACCACTCTATCCTCAATAAAGATTGTGTTCATAAAATTATAAAGTAAAATAAATCCTTTGCAGAGCTAACGTTATTTTACTACAATATCACGTATAATAAAAGTTCATCATGAAAAACCTGTATTGTGATAAGCTTTTACTGTTAAGTTTTTTTCTTGATAAGACGTGTTAAACATCTTGCATTCACCAAACCTACATGATACTATAGTGGAGGATTTATCCTGCACTTTTTGTGCAATGTAGGACAGTAAGGAGGTAGAAACAATGGCTAAATGTGCAATCACTGGACGCAAGACTTCGTTTGGTAACAAGCGTTCTCACGCGTTGAATACAACAAAACGTAAATTTGGTGCTAACCTTCAAAAGGTACGCATCATGGTAGATGGTAAACCTAAGAAAGTTTATGTATCTGCTCGTGCTCTTAAATCAGGCAAAATCGAACGCGCATAGTAAACGTAAAAAAAGCACCCAATTGGGTGCTTTTTTCATGCCTGCTATTCATTTTTTTTGAAAGACCCGAGCACCGCTCTCACAAAACCACCGAGAAATTTTGGCAATTTAATCGTATAAAACTTCATATTTCCCCCTCCTCAGAAAGTCAAAGATGGACCCCAGGATGAACAATATGAGAATATAAGATGCATTACTATTATATTCGCCGAAATTAAAATAGTACCTAAACCTGCTCGGCGTCCGAACTTCTTACCACCAATAGTATGCCGCTATTAAATGAATAAGACCCAATTTCCTCAGTCAGTTCATTGCTAATACAAAGACTTGATCCCCATGAAATGTGCCTTTCTTCGAGTGGATAACGGTAACCAATTAACGTTAAACCCGTTACTTCCGGAGTAAATGAAAGGAAAGACATATAAGGAAAACGGTGATCCTTATGAGCGGAGTAAGTGCCTGGTTTTTTCATTTCTAACCGATTTAATTTATCTTCTATCGTTAGTTGTACATTTGCTTTCACGCCCTTGATCAGCATTTGAACGTTCATCCAGCTATGATCAAGTCTCCCGCCTGTGACGCCAAACATTGTAATCGTCTCTGGTTTTTCATCGATCGCCCAATCGAGTGCTATTTCAAGATCTGTGTGGTCTTTTTCAGATGGATAGACTGTAAAAGATAAATCATGCGTTTCCATCCATTGACGTTCTTCTAAGCTTACGGAATCAAAATCCCCAAATCCATGTTCAGGAATGACGCCATTTTTCAAAAGAGTATAGACACCGCGATCCACACCAATCCACCTAACGTCTTTTTCATTAAGAAGATGCGCAGGGAGGTCTTCTTCCGGTCCTCCTGCTACGATATAAATGTGCTTAGACTTCATCCTTTATGCACCAGTTTTGGCGCTTGATGAGAGAGCAAAGCAAGCACGATGATGGACACGACAGCTGTGGGTAGTAAATAAGACGCGTTGTAAAGGAATGAATACAAAGCCACTGGCGTTCCTTCTGGCGCCATATCGCCGAACCAGATGACACCAGATATAAAATGACTGACCAATCGTAGTAATGACCCCGTTAAGCAACCAAGAACGATCATTGTCAGGCGCTTTCGTTTCGGTGCCTCCACTCGCACGCTAAAAATCCCTGCCATCCCTACTACCATGAAGGCGATCGGGTAATCTAGTAAAAATTGAATCGGGTGAACATAAAATGGCGGAACAATTAGAGGTTGCAAAATACCAACTAAAAGTCCTGTCGTTAATCCTGCACCTAATCCCCTTCGATAAGCGATTAGAAAGATGGGCACCATCGCAAGCGATACGGAGCCGCCATTTGGCCATAGTCTAATGGACAATAAATCTAGTATCACGCCAACGGCAGCCATTAAAGCGATTTCTACAAGCAAAAGAAGTCGATTGTCTTTCTTCATGAATCCTAATTCCTCCAAACCTGGGTAAACCCTTATTAAAAAAGCAGCGGGAAAAGCCCCGCTGTTTTACGATTGACGAATCTGATCAATGGCTGCTTTCCGATCAGATTGATTATAAATAGCTGATCCTGCAACGAGAACAGTTGCGCCTGCTTCAATACACGCACGAGCTGTTTCAGCATTCACGCCACCATCTACTTCAATTTCAGGTGTAACGCCTAATGAATCGGCGAGCTGTTTCGTCTCGGAAATCTTAGAAAGCACTCGTTCAATAAATGCCTGTCCTCCAAAGCCAGGATTTACTGTCATTAAAAGGACAAGATCCACATCCTCAATGACATGTTTGATCGCATCGACAGGTGTAGCTGGATTAAGGACAACGCCCGCTTTCACACCTTTACTTTTTATTAGCTGAATCGTACGGTGAAGATGTGGACATGCTTCAGCGTGGACCGTTAGAATATCTGCTCCAGCATCCGCAAACTCTTCAATGTACTGATCGGGATTTTCAATCATAAGATGAACATCTAAAGGCAGGGACGTGACCGGACGGAGTGCGCGTACAATCGGTGCACCAATTGTAATATTCGGAACAAAATGTCCGTCCATAACGTCAACGTGAATATAGTCAGCTCCAGCTGCTTCGACATCTTTCACTTCCTCACCTAATCGAGCAAAATCTGATGCTAGAATAGAAGGGGCAATTTTTATCATGTTAATACCTCCGTTTTGTATCCTTTATTTCTTGAAAAAAAGAAGAATAATGGTCGTAGCGATACGCCTTAATCTCTTCATTTTCTACTGCAGTTTTAACCGCGCAGCCTGGTTCTGATTGATGTGTACACGCTCGAAACTTACATGCACTACTTTTTTCTTGTATCTCGGGAAAGTAAAGCCATAGATCGTCTGCTTCAATCCCTCTAAAATCAAGTGAACTAAAACCAGGCGTGTCAGCAACAAGCCCCGACCCAAAAGGAATAAGCTCAACATGTCTCGTCGTGTGCTTTCCTCGACCAAGATGGGTAGAAATATCACTTGTATCAAGCTCAAGATCAGGATTTATGGCATTTAAGAGTGACGACTTTCCAACACCAGATTGTCCAGCAAACACTGTGACTTTCTCTTGAAAATAAGGTTCGATTTCTGCTACTCCGGAAAGACTCTGGGCAGATGAAACAATCACATCGTACCCTACATCTCGGTAATCATCCGCATACGCCATGATTTCATTTTCTTCAACATTTGAAACAAGATCGATCTTTGAAATGCAGATGATCGGTCGAATATCACTTGCTTCAATATGAACTAGAAATTTATCCAGAAGTTGCGTATTAAACGTCGGTTGAGTCGCTGAAAAAACGAGAAATGCCTGATCGACGTTAGCTATTGGAGGACGTACTAACTCATTTTCTCTTTCTTTAATTTCAAGAACATAGCCATCCGTTTTATTTTCGGCTTCATACACAACATAATCGCCTACAAGAGGGGTAATCTTTCTCTTTCTAAAATTCCCTCTCCCTCTACACTGATAAATTTCTTTATTCAATTCATCCTGCACGTAATAAAAGCCGCTTAGCGCTTTAATAATTCTTCCATCTGCCATGTAGGACTCCTTACTCATTTTTTCCATATTTTTGTTTTGCTTCTTCATATGTGATGGTTTTCGAGTTTTCTTTCTTCTCTTTGCCATCCACTAATGTTTTATACGATGCTTCCTCGCCAGGATAGATCGTTAAATCAAAGTTAATTTCTTTCGTTTCTGTAACAGTTTCCGAGATTTCTTCACCTTCTGTTGTGGAATCCTTGTAAAGAATTTCAACTAAATGTTCTTCACCTTTTTTCACATCGACCTTAAAGGAGTTTGGAACAACAATTGCCTCATCTTCAGGAGAAGGTTCAGGTTCTGGTTCTGGTTCTGGTTCTGGTTCCGGCTCTGGTTCCGGCTCAGGTTCTGGCTCTGGCTCTGGCTCTGGCTCGGGACCTTTCGATAAGGTTATCGTGATCTCATCACCCTCTTTAACCTCAGCTGCAGTACTTGGCGATTGTGAGAGGACGCTCCCTTCATCTACTGAATCACTAAATTCCGGTTCATCATAAGAGAGGGTTAGTTTTTTATCTTGCGCATATTCCTCTACTTCTTCTTTCGTCTTATCTTTTAGATCTTGAAGAGGAAAAGATTCACGCCCTAGACTATACCAAATGACAATTGTATCTTCTGTTGGCAGAACCATTTTTCCTGCCTCAGGGTTTTGATCATAAATTTCCCCCTCAGGATAATCCTCACTAAATTCGCCCTCATATTTTACGCCTTTGAATCCTTGTTCTTTTAATAAAGCTTCCACGTCATCTTTTTGTTTTCCTATATAATCGCCGAGCTCTGTTTTTTCAGCCCCCATACTCACATAAAGGGTAACTGTACTATCTTCTTTCACCATTGTTCCAGAAGTAGGATCCTGACTGATAACATCATCTTCCTCTACTTCTTCACTAAACTGCTCTTCTTTTTTCACATCAAGATTTTGGTCAATTAAGGTGGATCTTGCTTCCTCGTATTCCATTCCTGTTACATCCGGAACTTCCACATCACTTACATAAAAGAGATCGGGCATAAATGCAAATGCTAGCGCACCTGCGCCCCCAAGAAGTAAAAGGATGAGCATCACGATCATTGCGATCTTTCCTGCTTTCTTTTTCTTTTTGGGAGGAGGCTCACTCGGTTCATCGTGTTGAACAGGTTGTTGCGGCATCGTATTTTCTGTCACATTTTGATGATCTGGAGTGACTGGAGTGAGGATTTTTGTCGCTTCCTCATCGTCCGGCTCCGGCGGTTTTCCATAAACTTTTGTTGGATCAAGGGCCATGTCTAGCGCATCATACATTTCTTGCGCACTTTGATAGCGTTGAACTGGCTCTTTCGCCATCGCCTTCATAATAATATGCTCAACATTTTTAGGTAAAGAAGTATTAATGAGACTGGGCTTAGGAAAGCGATCTTGTAGGTGCTTTAGCGCCACAGATACAGGGGAATCACCTGAAAAAGGAAGTACTCCTGTTACCATTTCGTATAGGACAACACCAAGAGAATAAATATCTGAGCGTTCATTCGCTAGTGCTCCTCGCGCCTGTTCAGGTGAAAAGTAATGAACCGAGCCGAGAACCGAATTTGTGTGTGTAATCGTTGCAGAAGTCATCGCCATTGCAATCCCAAAATCTGTTACCTTCGCATCTCCATACTCATCAATCAGAATATTATGAGGCTTAATATCTCGATGGATAATGTGATTCTCATGGGCATGCTCAATCGCAGATGTCATTTGTTTCATAATATCTAGAGCCTCTTCAATAGGTAGAGCGCCACGATCACGAATTTTTTGCTTTAGCGTTGTCCCTGCCACGTATTCCATAACGATGTAGTAAAAGTCTTCTTCTTCTCCAACGTCATAGATTGACACCACATTAGGATGTGCAAGACTTGTCGCTGCTTCTGCTTCCCTCCGAAACCGCTTAATAAAATCATCATCTTGTGAGAATTCAGGACGAAGCAATTTAACAGCAACGGTCCGATCTAGAATTAAATCTAAAGCTCGATAGACGATAGCCATCCCGCCGTCACCAATGACTTCAAGCAGTTTGTAACGTCCATTAATATGCTTTCCTAGCATGAGGATTCACTTCCAGAAGTTGGAGAGTTCTCAATAATGGCAACCGTAATGTTGTCCTCTCCTCCTGCTTCGTTCGCTAATCGAATCAGCTCTGTTGCCTTCTCTTTAAGAGACTGATCTGAATTCATCACTTTTTCCAAATCCCGATCAGAAACTTTATTCGTTAAACCATCGGAGCAAAAAAGAGCTGCTTGATGTTCGTCCCACTCGAACGTATGAACATCCACTTTCACATCTTCATCTGTTCCAAGTGCACGTAAAAGTACGTTTTTACGTGGATGATCTTCTGCTTCTTCTTCAGAGAGCTGGCCGCTTTTGACAAGTTCATTTACAAGAGAATGGTCACTCGTTTTTTGATCGAGGACACGATCACCGAATAGATAGGCACGACTATCACCGACGTGACCAATCGTAATAAATTCATCCGTGCAAACTGCTGCAACAAGTGTGGTTCCCATGCCAGCATATTCTGGCTTCTCTTTCGAAAAAGCGAGGATGGTTTCGTTTGCTTTTCGGATGGTATGTAGGAGCCAAGCTTCCGCTCTTCCCGGGCGGAATCCCGCTTTTTCTTCTTTCCAACCTATCTCCATGGATTCCACTGCTAATGCGCTTGCCACGTCACCTGCCTGGTGACCGCCCATTCCATCTGCTACAACCACCAGGTATTCATCTTGATGATTGCGGAGAAATGTTGTGCTATCTTCATTGTATGCTCTTACCTGGCCTTGATCTGTCAATGCGATTGCTTGCATGTGATTACCCCGTCTCCTCTTATCACAAGAATGCGGGAAGAACCGCCTTTAAAGAGGCGATTCACCAGCACCCAGCATTATTTTTTAACTAGACATGCGATATAAAATCCATCCGTGCCAAAATAATGTGGTAGAAGCTGTAGCTGTCCACCTTCACAGTACTCTGCGACTTTCTCAGGCAATCGGTTGGAGAGTGTTTGATCGAACGAAAATTCAGGATGCTCTTCCAGAAATTGTTTTACCACTTCCTGGTTTTCTGCTCCTTCTATTGTACACGTACTGTAAACCAATTTTCCACCTGGTTTTAAAAGTGTAGCCTGAGCTTCAAGAATCGCTTTTTGTACAACGGTAATGCGATCGATATCTTCTTCCTTCTTTGCCCATTTAATATCTGGTTTTCTCCTTAGAACACCGAAACCAGTACATGGAGCGTCAACGAGAATGCGGTCAAACGATTTTGCTTTAAAACGCTCGCCTACATTTCGACTATCCAGTGTTTCGGCTTCAATTGCACGTAAGCTCAAACGCTGTGCCTGCTTCTTAATTAATTTCACTTTATGAGCATGAAGGTCAAGCGAATTCACATGTCCTGAACCGTTTAGTCGTTCTGCAATGTGCGTGGATTTACCTCCAGGTGCCGCACACGCATCAAGAACTTTCTGACCTGGCTCAATGCCTAATGCTCGCGCTACGAGCATCGAACTTTCGTCTTGTATCGTTAAATCTCCACGCTTGTAAACCTCTGTATCAAGTACCTTTCCATGAATGACTTTAATCGCATCTTCGGATAAACTTCCCGGGACTGCCTCTACCCCTTCTTTTAATAGATCGTCAATCACTTGATTAACCGAAGATCGTGTCACATTCACACGTGCCGTTACATAAGGAGCAAGAAGGTTCTCTTCACACATTGCTTCCGTCGATTCAACACCAAGCTGATCAATCCAACGCTGTACGAGCCAAAGCGGATGACTTTTAGCGATCGAGATACGTTCTGCTACATCTTCAATCGCCTCAGGGTTTTTCAAACCTTTTCGTTGCGTATTGCGGAGAACGCCATTTACCATCCCGCTAATTCCTTTATGACCACGTTTTTTAGCAATTTCAACAGCTTCATGAATAATCGCACGATCCGGTACTCGATCGAGATAAACCATTTGATAAAGCGAAAGTTGCAAGAGGGAAATCACCCACGTCTGCATTCTCTTTCGGTTTGTTAGAAAATCATCGAGGTAGAAATCGAGTGTATTCTTTCGCTGGATTGTACCGTAAACAATTTCTGTTAACAATCCAGTATCTTTACGACTTAGCTGATGCTTTTTAATCGTTTCGTTTAATAAAAGGTTGCTATATGCCTGGTTTTTATTGATCTTTTCTATTACATCAAGTGCTGCTTCTCTTACATTTGCCATACTATTCACCAAATCTCTCATTTTTCTCGAATGTTCTACCTTGTAAATACTGTGCAGAGGTCATACGCTTCTTCCCTGCTGGTTGAATTTCTGTTAACTTAATGGCTGTGGTATTCCCAGTCGCTACAACAGGGCCATCCGCGTCTGTGTAAAGAACAGATCCTGCGTCAGCCTGTTCCGCACTTTCTACCTTCTCTCCCCACCATATCTTCATTACTTTGCCATCATATTGTGTGAACGCAACAGGCCAAGGATGTAAACCTCGGATCTGGTTATAAATTTCTTCACCTGTCTTTGTCCAATCAATCTTCTCTTGATCACGTTTAATATTCGGTGCAAATGTTGCCTCTTCATCATTTTGCTTTACTGGCGTTAACTCATGATTAAGAAGCTTTGGTAATGTTTCTTTCAAAAGCGCCGATCCAGATGCGCTTAGTTTATCATGAAGGCTTCCTGTATGGTCGCGTTCTTCAATTGGAACGACTGACTGTGTTAAAATATCGCCCGCGTCTAGTTTTTCTACCATATACATGATGGTAATGCCCGTTTCTTTCTTGCCTTGTAGAATGGAATAATGAATCGGTGCCCCACCGCGAAGTTCGGGTAACAATGACGCATGCACATTAATACAGCCGTGCTTCGGTGCCTCTAGAAGCTGCTTCGGAAGGATTTGTCCAAAAGCTGCCGTTACAATTAAATCAGGATGTAAATCAAGAATCGGCTGAAGTTCGGCAGGATCTTTCACTTTCTCTGGCTGAAGCACGGGAAGACCGTGTTTTTCAGCTGCGACCTTAACAGGAGGAGGAGTGAGCACTCTTTTTCTACCCTTAGGACGGTCAGGCTGTGTGACAACACCAACAATTTCATAACCTTCCTCTACCAACATATTAAGGACTGGAACCGAAAAATCCGGTGTGCCCATAAAAACAATTTTTGTCATATTATTCACGCTCTCCTTCCTGTTCAAGATCAACATAACGAATCACTTTCTCTGTAAAGAGTACTCCGTGAAGATGATCAATTTCATGTTGAATAGCTCGTGCAAAGAAGCCCTCCGCTTTCAATTTAAATTCTTTACCAAAACGATTTTGCGCTTTTAAGGTAATCGTATAAGGGCGCTCGACTTCTCCATATAAACCTGGAAAGCTTAAGCAACCTTCAAGATCGATCTCTGCTTTTCCAGAAGATTTAACAATCGTTGGGTTAATTAGTTCTAACGCATCTTCTTCTCTCGTATCAACAACGGCCACCTGTTTTCGAATGCCGATCTGTGGTGCAGCAAGCCCAACGCCATCTGCAGCGTACATCGTTTCAAACATATCATCGAGTAACTGGTGCAAGTCTTTATTAAAATCCTTTACTGGATCACATTCTACTTCGAGCACCTCGTTTGGGTGCATCACAATTTCTCTTATAGCCATGTGTATTCTCCCTTTCACATTCACTACATCATCATATAAGGTTGTGTATCAATGGATATTTGTAATCCTCCACGACTAATTTCCTTTGAAAAATGCTTTTGAATTTCTTTTAAGTAATGTGTTAAATTCGGTTCAGTTTTGTATTTTATCATGCATTGGTAGCGATATCTATCTTTGATCCGTGGAATAGGGGATGCAACCGGCCCTAATACAACACTCTGTTTTGATAACTGATCTTTTAAATATCCTGCAATTTTCTCTGTTACATCAACCGTTTTCGTTAACTCTTCATGAGAAACGTTTACCATGGCCAGAAAATAAAATGGCGGATAGCCAAATTGTTTCCTTGTGACCATTTCCCGATGGTAAAAGGACTGATAGTCGTGATCAGCGGCCATTTCAATGCTGTAATGTTCTGGTGTATAGGATTGAACGATTACTTCACCTGGTAATAAATGACGTCCTGCGCGTCCACTTACTTGCGTTAGCAGTTGGAATGTTTTCTCAGACGCTCGGAAGTCAGGAATATGAAGCATGGCATCCCCTGCTAATACGCCAACGAGCGTAACGTTAGGAAAGTCTAGACCTTTCGCGATCATCTGAGTTCCAAGTAAAATATCGGCTTTTCCTTCTCCGAATTGATTTAAAAGCTTTTCATGAGAGCCTTTTCGTCTCGTTGTATCAACATCCATTCGAACTACCCTTGCTTCGGGAAGAATTTTAGTTAATTCCTCTTCTACTCGCTGTGTTCCCGTCCCAAAAAAGCGGATATGTTCACTTTCACACTCCGGACATTGACTTGGAAAACGTTCTTCATGACCGCAATAGTGACAGCGCATCGTTCCGTTGATTTTATGATACGTTAAGCTTATGTCGCAGTGAGGACATTCAGCTACATACCCGCAGTCTCGACACATCACGAAAGTAGAATAACCTCTACGATTTAAAAAGAGCACGGTTTGCTCCTTCTTTTCTAGTCGGTCTTTCAGCTTATCGTAAAGATCGTTCGAAAACATCGATCGGTTCCCCGCTCGTAATTCTTCTCTCATATCAACGATCGCTACAGCTGGCATCGCCTGTTTGTTGACTCGGTCTAACAATTCAAGAAGGGTATAGACGCCTTTCGTTGCGCGTGCATATGATTCTAGTGATGGCGTGGCACTGCCAAGCACAACAGGACATTTATAATGCTCTCCGCGCTTAATGGCTACATCTCTCGCATGATAGCGTGGGTTTTCTTCTTGTTTGTAGCTACTTTCATGTTCTTCATCAATAATGATAATGCCAAGGTTTGTAAATGGTGCAAATACAGCTGAACGTGCCCCTACAACCACTTTCACTTCTTTCCGATGAATTTTGCGCCATTCATCATACTTTTCTCCGCGTGAAAGGCCGCTATGTAACACGGCAACTTCTGAACCAAAACGACTTTTAAACCTGGTCACCATTTGTGGTGTTAATGAAATTTCAGGAACAAGCACAATCGCTTCTTTCCCTTGTTCGAGAACGCGATGAATCGATTGCAAATAAATCTCTGTTTTCCCACTTCCGGTTACGCCGTGAATGAGAAAAGTCTCATGATGGTGCTCATTAATACTTTTTAGGATCGGTCTTATCGCTTGTTCTTGAAGATCCGTTAACTCAAGGGCCGTTGAAGGCATAAATTCACGACCTTTATACGGGTCCCGGTAAAGCTCAATTTCCTCTTCTCTTAATATTTCTTTTGAAACAAGTGACTTGATTGTTGACCTGGTTGTGTCAAGCATATCCATTAGCTCTTTATAAGAAACAGCGCCTTCTTGCTCGATAAAATGTGTGATGATTTCCTGCTGCTTCAGCGCACGATTCCCCATCTTATCCCTTACCACTTGAAGCTCGTCCTTTGAAAGCGCTGGTGATACAGAAAGAATGGTTTTAGGCGCCGTTTTCTCTTTTACATCGTACCTAACTTCAAGTTCATCATTTTTGATCGCACGATTTAATTCTTTATGGCTAAAATGTGAAAGAAAATCGTCCCATTTCACTCCGCCAGAGGATACCATTCGATGCCAGATCGCTTCATCATTTACACGATTTCCTAGCACAATCGTTTTGGTCACATTTGCTTTCATCGCGGCTGGTAACATTGCTTGAAGAGCTGAAACTGCGTAGCAAAGCGTTTTTTCTGTTAGCCAGAACCCAAGATCGAGTAATTCTTTCGTTAAAATAGGCGTCACATCTTTTACTTCACTAACTTCTTTTAATTTCGCATGCTCCGATTCTTCAGCTACCGAGATCACAAACCCCTGGATTTTTCGCGGTCCAAAAGGAACTACGACCCTCATCCCAGGTTCTATCATTTCTTCCCATTCTTTTGGAATCGCATAATCAAACAGGCGATCAGTTTGATTCGCCGGTACATCGACTATGACTTTCGCAATCATGAACGAGTCACGTCCAATCGCTTTACTTCATCGAGAATGCGGTTCGCTGCATCATGCTTTGATTGGAGAGGAAGTTCAACTCGTTCGCCATCTCGGTGGAGTAGCGTCATAACATTCGTGTCTTTATCAAACCCTGCGCCTTCAGCCTTAATATTGTTTGCACAAATCAAATCCAAATTTTTCTTTACTAGTTTCTTTTGTGCATATTCGTCTAACCGCTCTGACTCTGCCGCAAAGCCAACTAAAATTTGATTTTTCTTTTGCTGGCCTAGAGTCCAGAGAATATCTTTCGTCCGCTCCATCTCGATCATCATTTCGTCATCAGATTTCTTCACTTTTTCTGAAGAAACGGTAGCGGGGCGATAATCAGCAACGGCTGCCGCTTTAATCACAATGTCAGCCGTTTCAGCTTCATTAAGGACAGACGTAAACATTTCTTCCGCAGTCACAACATCAATTCGATTAACACCTTGAGGTGTAGGAAGTGAGACTGGACCTGCTACTAATGTGACATCCGCACCACGGCTCGCCGCCTGTTCTGCTAAAGCAAATCCCATTTTTCCAGAAGAGTAATTTGTAAAATAGCGAACAGGGTCAACTGGTTCTCGCGTAGGGCCGGCGGTGACGACTACTTTTTTCCCAGCTAAATCGTTCGTATCCTCTTTAAAGTACGTTTCTAACGTTTCAAGGATATCTTCAGGCTCCGCCATGCGTCCTTTACCAACATAGCCGCATGCAAGCAAACCTTCTCCAGGTTCAAGAAAATGACAGCCAAACGAACGGAGGACGTCCATGTTTTTCTTAACAGCAGGATGGTCATACATGTGAACATTCATCGCTGGAGCTACCCAAACAGGAGCTTCTGTAGCTAGTAACGTCGTTGACATCATATCGTCTGCAATCCCATTTGCAAACTTACCAATGATGTTCGCTGTAGCAGGTGCAATCAATACGAGGTCTGCCCAATCCGCTACGTCAATATGTGCCACTGATGTAGGGTCCTTTTCTTCAAAGGTATCCTTATAAATATCATTTCTGGAAAGCGTTTGAAACGTTAATGGTGTAACAAATTCTGTAGCAGATTTTGTCATTAACACCTTCACTTCCGCACCCGTTTGATAGAGCTTACTTGTTAGAGCGGCTGCCTTAAATACAGCAATGCCACCACTGACACAGAGCAAGATCTTCTTTCCCTTTAGACTCATAAGATTCACCTTCCGTCCAAATAGTTAACATAATATAATTATAGTAAATCACTATTAAGTTAAGAAAAAAATAACAACCTATTCTCATAGGTTGTTACTTTCCACTCAGTCTTCTATCATGCCGTCTGCAAGTAGTTTGCCATCAAGTACTTCTTCAAGTGCTTTCCCCACAGCCTTTACTGACTGTGGACGATCCACGTAAACATTACCTGTTTGCTGAATCGTGCGTGCGCGTTTTGCAGAAAGCGTAGCAAGCGTGTACTTTGAATCAATGCGGTCCATTAGTGAGTCAATCGATGGGTATAAAATCATTATTAAACCTCCGTTACATTTTTATATTTATGGGCAAGACGATCACGTCTTAAGTGCTCTGCTGTAATAATAGCACGAATTCGCTCACATGCTAATTCGACTTGATCATTTTCAACGATATAATCGTATTCATCAATCAATTCGATCTCTTCTTTCGCAACACCCATACGATTATCAATTAAATCGTTTGATTCCGTGCCGCGGTTAACAATGCGATTCCTAAGCTCCGTTAAGCTAGGAGGCATTAAGAAGATAAAAGCACCTTCTGGAAAATGTTTGCGAACTTGCTTCGCTCCCTGCACTTCAATTTCAAGCAGGACGTCTTTTCCAGACTGCAGGGTTTCTTCTACATAGTCAACAGGCGTACCATAGTAGTTGCCTACATAGTGGGCATATTCAAGCAGCTTATTATTTTCGATCATATCCTCAAACTCTTCATGAGATTTAAAGAAATAATCAACCCCATTTACTTCACCTTCACGCGGTTTGCGCGTCGTTACAGAAATGGAATACTGTACTTCGTCCGCATTATGCATGAAAGCTTTTCTTACTGTTCCTTTTCCAACACCAGAAGGGCCAGAAAGAACAATTAACAATCCACGTTCTTTATCCATACTAACCTCCACTTTATAGATGCTACTCGTCAGAAAGCTCGTCTTTGTTCACGAGACGCTGTGCGACTGTTTCAGGCTGGACAGCCGAAAGAATGACGTGGTCACTATCAGAAATAATAACAGCACGCGTTCTTCTTCCATATGTTGCGTCCACTAGCATATTGCGGTCCCTTGCAACAGTAATAATTCGTTTGATTGGTGCCGACTCTGGACTAACAATTGAAACAATTCGATTCGCATTCACAATGTTACCGAATCCGATATTGATTAATTTAATACTCATGGTCGTTCCTCCCAGGAATCACGATTCTATTTTTACACCAGTAAGGTGATTTTAAACAAAGCGCTCAGGCTATTCAATATTTTGAACCTGTTCACGAACCTTTTCCACTTCGCTCTTAAGATCAACCACATGCTGACTGATCTTATGGTGTTGAGACTTGGAACCGATCGTATTCAGCTCCCTATTGATTTCCTGCACTAAGAAATCAAGTTTCCTTCCTACGACACCATCATTACTAAGAATATCATGGAATTGGTCGAGATGACTACGGAGCCTTATGATTTCTTCATCGATACTTGCTTTATCGGCAAGATGCGCTACTTCCGTTAGGATTCTAGCTTCATCAAGATCTTCTAACTCTTTAAACCCTTCAAGTTTCGCGCGTATTCGCGCTTCAAATGCTGAGGTTACTTCTTTTGAAAGAATGGAAATAGAAGTTAAGGCAGCTGTCATTTCTTGAAGCTTATTCCTTATATCTTGCTCAAGTGCTTCACCTTCAATTTGTCGCATCTCTACAAGTCGATTGATGGCTATATGTAAGGTGTCAAATACCTCATGCTCTAGCTGATCAATCTGTTGCTCCTTCTCGATCACTTGGTAAACATCCATGTTCAAAAGCGTAGAAGCAGACAAATCATCTTGCAAATCGTATCGTTTAGAGGCTTGTTTTAAAATCGTTATGTATTGGTCGAGCAGATTCCAATCCACCTTCACGTCCGATGAACGTAAACCAGCTCCCTCAATGGTTAAATAAAGTTCTACTTTCCCTCGCATAATGCTGCGCTGAATGGCTTGCTTCATTTTACCTTCGAGATGAACGAGCGCTTTTGGCATGCGAAATGTACCATCGAAGTAACGATGGTTAACGGATTTTATTTCTACCGTTACTTGAATGTCTTCGCCCTCATGCGATGCTCTTCCAAATCCGGTCATACTCTTAACCATATTATCACATCCAATAGCTATTCTAACCAATTGTACCACTTCATCAAACTGAAACAAAGGGATATCTCTTTCTGTTCATCAATCTTAAATAGAAAAAACAGAGGGTCTTTACCCTCTGTGCCGCTTAAATAAGGTGGTACCTGCTAATAGAAATGTTGGAATGCTAGAAAAGACTAAGATCAGCATCCATTCTCTCATTGATAGATACGTTGTATGGAAAATCGGCTGAAGCGGTTCATAATAGATAACGACAAGCAATAAACCGACGGAAGAGAGAACAGCTAGAACAAGTGCTTTATTTTCAAAAGGGTTTCGATGAAAAATCGACCGTTCACTTCGACAGTCAAACACATGAATTAATTGGGCGAGTACGAGTGTAGAAAATGCAACGGTTTGAGCTTGGACAAGGTCACTCGGATTCTCACTATAGCAAATCATAAAGGCTGCAAGTGTACAGGCACCGATCATAATTCCTCGAGAGATAATTTTCCATCCTAATCCTCTCGCAAAAACTCCTTCTTTTGGCTTTCGCGGATCTCTTCTCATGACATTTCCTTCTGCAGGATCAAGTCCAAGCGCCATCGCTGGCAATCCGTCAGTAACAAGATTCACCCACAGAATTTGAATTGGAACGAGCGGAAGCGGCAACATTAGCAAGATCGCAAAAAGCATCACAAGGATTTCACCAACGTTCGATGCTAACAAATAACGGATGAATTTCCGAATATTTTCATAGATATTTCTTCCTTCTTCTACAGCCGCTCTTATCGTAGCGAAATTGTCATCGCTTAATATAAGAGAGGATGATTCTTTTGCTACGTCTGTTCCTGTTACCCCCATAGAAATGCCAATATTTGAGGCTTTGATCGCTGGAGCATCATTCACCCCATCACCAGTCATCGCAACAATATGTCCTCTATTCTGAAGAGCTTTAACAATCTTCAATTTATGTTCTGGCGATACGCGTGCAAACACATAAATGTCTTCCACCTGATTTTCTAGTTCTTCAACGCTTAACGAAGAGAGCTTACTTCCTTCCATTACTTTGCCTCGCTCAGGAAGAATCCCTAGATTATGCGCAATCGCTTTGGCTGTTGTGACATGATCACCAGTAATCATAATCGTCTTGATTCCAGCCGTTTTACAATCAGCTACCGCTTGTTTCACTTCTTCACGTGGCGGATCAATCATTCCTTCCAGACCAACAAAGGTTAAGCGAGATTCGGCTTGTACGCTGTGAAGCATGTTGTCTTCATTTTGGATTGGTTTAAACGCTACGGCAATCGTTCTTAAAGCTAATTCTCCAAACGCATTAAGCTGTTCTTGTATTTCTCGTTCATAGCTTTTACGAAGCGGCGCTTTTTTCTCACTCCATAATACCGATTCACATTGTTTTAACACAATATCAGGTGCACCTTTTGCGATGACATACCTTTTTCCTACTGAATCTTCCACTACAATACTCATCATTTTCCGATTGGAATCAAAGGGAAATTCCTGAATGATTGTAAATTCTTCTTCCCTCACATCTTCCGTTAATCCAGCCTTCATTGCAGCGGCAACAAGTGCTCCTTCTGTTGGATCACCGTCAAGAATGTATTCTCCGTTTCTTTCCATCACTCGCGCATTACTACAAAGTAAGCCAAACGTTAGGAGCTGTTTTAATGACCGCTCTTCATCAGAATATACGCGCGTATTTCCTTTAAAAAAGTCACCATATGGAGAGTAGCCAGACCCGGTGACATCCCATGTCTCTCCTCCTGCCCATAGCTTTGTGACCATCATTTTATTTTGTGTGAGCGTTCCCGTCTTATCTGAACAGATAACGGTTGCACATCCGAGTGTTTCAACAGATGGCAGTTTTCGAACAATGGCTTTTCGTTTACTCATTTTCTGCATGCCGATCGCAAGGGCAATCGTCACGATTGCTGGTAATCCTTCAGGAATCGCTGCGACAGCAAGTGACACACCAGCTAAAAACATGCTATAGACATCGCGTCCCTGTATAATCCCAAGGACCACAACCAGTGCTGTTAAAAGGAGCGCTGCAGCGATTAACACCTTTCCAAGCTGCTCCAATCGATTTTGGAGTGGCGTTTCCATCGTATCAGCTGATTGAATGAGGTGGGCAATTTTCCCCATTTCTGTTTTCATCCCAGTCGCAGTTACGATTCCAACGCCCTTTCCTTTCGTTACGAGTGTTCCCATAAAACCCATGTTTTGTTGATCGCCCGGGCCAGCTTGTTCTTCTCGGATTGCCTCAGGATGCTTGTTCACAGGTAACGACTCACCCGTTAAAGCTGATTCTTCTATTTGCAATCCCTGACAAGTGAAAAGACGCAAATCAGCCCCAATCCGATCTCCGCTCTCAATTCGAACAATATCCCCTACAACTGCTTCTAATGCAGGAATGTTCGTCCATTCTCCATTACGTAGTACCTTCATCTTTGGGGAAGATAACTGTTTTAATGCCTGTAGTGATTTTTCTGCTTTTCGTTCTTGTACAAATCCAAGAATCCCGTTCATGAGTATGATTAGGATAATGGCGATTGCATCAAGATACTCTCCAAGTAATCCCGAGATAAGCGTGGCCGCCAGGAGGACGACGACCATAAAATCTTTGAATTGAGCTAAAAACATTAAGATCATCGAAGGTCGTTCTGCTTCGTCTAATTGATTTAATCCAAAAACTCTTCTCCTTCTCTCTACTTCATCGGAACTAATCCCCCCCTCGCTTGTCTCCAATTCCTCTAACACTTCTCCCTTTGTCATGTTATACCAGTTCATGATCTACACCCCGATCCTGCACGTAATGTCGCTAATAATTCAACTATATTCAGACAAGCTCAAAAAAATGCTATACTAAGAATAATGTCTAGTGATAGGAATGTAGGTGAACAATATGTCTTTTGACGGTATGGTAATGAGAGCCGTTGCACATGAAACAAATGAACAACTAAAGGGTGGGCGCGTAACAAAAATCTATCAGCCCTATGCGACTGATTTATTGCTAGTAATTCGTTCTGGTGGGAAAAACCATCAGCTCCTTTTATCAGCTAACCCATCTTACGCAAGAATTCAAATTACGCAGGAATCTTATGCGAATCCAAAAGAACCACCAATGTTCTGCATGCTGCTTCGTAAGCACTTAGAAGGTAGCATTGTGGAAGATATTAAACAAATCGAAAATGAACGAATCATTCACGTGACGTTTAAAGCGCGTAATGACCTCGGCGATCTCACAACACGAACATTGATTGCAGAAATTATGGGGCGCCATAGCAATGTGATTTTATTGAATGAATCGAACATGATTTTAGATAGCATTAAGCACCTTTCCCCGTCTGTGAACAGACATCGAACGGTTCTTCCCGGGCAGGATTATATCGCTCCTCCTGCGCAAAACAAAGTTTCGCCATTTGGCTTAACGAGAGATGATTTTCTAAAACAAATTGATTTTAACGCTGGGAAATTGAGCCAACAGCTCGTACATTCCTTTGGTGGTCTCTCCCCGCTTATTGCGAATGAAGTAATCCATCGAGCTGGCCTAGCCAATCGAACAACATTACCTGAAGCTTTCTTTGATGTATTTGGAAAGCTCGAGCAACACGACTACACTCCTCAGATGGTAAGCGGTTCTAAGGAGTTCTTCTCAGTCGTTGAACTTACTCATTTAACAGGAGAAAGTAGGGAATTTGATTCGGCTAGTGAACTACTTGACCGGTTCTATTATGGAAAAGCAGATCGCGATCGTGTGAAACAGCAATCGAATGATCTCGAACGCTTTCTATCTAATGAGTTAAAGAAAAACGAGAAGAAAATCAAAAAGTTATCGCGAACAATTGAACAAGCACAGGCAGCTGACACATACCAGCTGCTTGGTGAGCTATTAACAGCAAATATGCATCTGGTGAAACGTGGCGACAAGCAGGTAGAAGTTCAAAATTATTATGATGAAGATGGTGGAACAGTTCCTATCGAGCTGAACCCACAAAAGACACCATCTGAGAACGCTCAAGCTTATTTTAAACGCTATAATAAAGCAAAGAATTCCATTTCCGTTCTTGAAGAGCAAATTACGATGGCTCATCAAGAAATTGCATACCTTGAACAGCTCATTCAGCAGCTTACTTCTGCATCACCTCGTGATATCGAAGAAATTCGCGAAGAGCTTGAAGAAGAAGGTTACATTAAAAAGCGTCGCAAAAAGAAAAAATCAAAACCAACGAAACCTCAGCTTGATGTTTATCTTTCAACTGACGGAACCGAAATTCTTGTTGGGAAGAATAATAAACAAAATGAGTATTTAACGAACAAGCTTGCGGCACGAAGCGAAACATGGCTGCATACGAAAGATATTCCTGGATCACACGTTGTGATTCGAAGTAAGGATTTTACAGAGGAGACGCTACTTGAAGCTGCCAATCTCGCGGCCTACTTCAGTAAAGCACGTGAATCTGGTTCTGTACCAGTGGATTATACGGAAGTACGACATGTCAAAAAGCCAAACGGGGCCAAGCCAGGATTTGTGACGTATGATCAGCAAAACACTCTGTATGTGACGCCTGATCAGGATCTTATTTTTAGGATGAAGAAATAATTTCTAATCTATAAGGAAAAAGGGCAGATCGCAATTGTTTTGCGATCTGCCCTTCTTTTTCATTCGTTCTAAAAGATTTCTTAATACCAGTAGTACTAAATTCCACCTGGATTAATTTTCTATATTAAGTTAGAAGTTAAGAGACTCAGCTGAATACTTCGCCAGAAATTTTCTTAGAAGCATCTCCATGATCCCATCCACAGAAACGATTATAGAATTGATCATATTTATCTTGATACTGTTCTTTTACTTGATCAATGTTCTTAATCGAATCAATAATTTCATCGTTTGTAAACACTAACGGACCAGGTAATTCAGACTCCATATCAATATAAAATCCTCTTAAGGTATCACGATATTTTTCTAAATCATATGTGAAGAAAAGAATTGGTCGCTTCAAGTTTGCATAGTCAAAGAAAACAGATGAATAATCTGTGATTAAGATATCAGCTATGAGATATAGTTCTGAGATATCATCATATTTCGAAACATTGAAAGCAAATCCTTCAAAATCCTCAGTATTAAGATGATCCGCTATAAAGTAATGTGTACGAAGAAGCACCACATACTCATCACCCAACTCTTCTTGCATTCGCTCAAGATCAAATCTTAGCGAAAACTTGTATTGACCAGGTTTATAAAATTCGTCATCGCGCCAAGTAGGCGCATATAAAATGACCTTTTTATCTAATGGAATATTTAACTGCGTTTTAAATCTTTTCATAAGCTGTGTTTTGTTCTCACTGTGTAAAATATCATTTCTAGGATACCCATATTCAAACATACGATTGTTAAATTTAAACGCACGCTTAAAAATCTCACTTGAATAAGAATTTGCTGATATTAAATAATCCCATCTTCTAGATTGTTCATAAAAGTCTACTTTATAATTCGGATTGGCTGAATGGACATCATTCATATCAAACACTAGTTTTTTTAATGGAGTGCCATGCCAAGTTTGAAGGTAGATATTCCCCTCACGTTTCTTTAAAGCTTTGGGAATCCGAGAATTCGAAACCCAATATTTTGCCCTCGCCATATAATAAAAATAAGCTAATGACAGTCGCTTCACTTGCTTAGCCTTCCCAGGTATATCCTTACCTGGTTTAGCGAATACCCATATATATTTATAGTCTTTATTTTCGTTAATGAGCTCCTCATAAATGTTTTTAGGGCTATCTGAATAATTTTTTCCTAAGAAACTTTCAAATACAATTGTTTTGTTCTGCATTGGTAGTTTAGTAAATACATAGTTGTATAACGATCGATAAAGTTTTTGGCGACCCTTTAAGGATCTTGAAGTTATTCTTAAAAATTTATGGAGTTTCAATAACTTCCTAAGCTTTTTCTCATCTTTATTTCTGATTGCTTTTAGCTCCCTTTTAATAAAGAAACTAATTCTTCTAGAATAAGCATGGCTATTTATAAATATGAGGACGGAGGATAAATCCTCTAGGACTTCTGAATAGATGTCTTGTTCTTGAAGAACGAAGATGACGTATTGACAATAATAAGAAATGAATTGATTGCATAGGAATTTAATTACTTTTGGATTTTCTGAATAAACTTCTGTTAGTTTATGAAATCTCTCTACATATTCTTTTATTTTAACTACGTCATCGTGTTGTGTTAATGACTCGGGAGAATCAGGGTCTTTTCGCCATTGTTTTTTATAAATATAACCCGTTATCGTAGGTACGGTTTTGAAGTAGTCTAGGAGTGGTAACAAAAATGTTAAATCACTGTAGTATCTGTAGTCCTCATCAAAGCGTAGATTTAGTTCATCAACTAACGTACGTTTAAACAATCGGTTAAGTACAGATTCATTTCGAAATTTAGATTTCGAATATTTCATTCGATGTTTAACAGGTAAAGTAAGATTGGCTTTTTTATTTTGTTTGTTGAATGAACCAAATATAACTTCATGATGGGTGATGTTGCTAATAAGAAGTCCTAGAGCATATTGATCTAAACTATCGTCACTATCTAAAAAGTAGATATACTCTCCTGTTGCTGCATCTAATCCCCTGTTTCGTGCATGCGCTACTCCTTTATTAACCTTTAAATCTATGGATTTTATTCGGGGATCTTGGTTTTCATAATTCCTAATGATCTCTAGACTCTTGTCCGTTGATCCATCGTTAATTAAAATAGCCTCCCAATTGGAATATGTTTGATCAATTAATGATTCAATACAATTTTCCAAGTAAACTTCTGTATTGTATACAGGAATGATAATTGATATTTTATTTTTCATAACATTTCACCTTTATCTATGATATTGAGTCCACGCTATAAACTATCTCTTCTCAATCACTATCGATTTTTATGTTGGTTTTATTTGGATATTTCACACAATTGCACCAACCATATTTTTGGTATAAAACCCTTTTTATAACATAGCAGGACTCAATTTACTAGATTAACACAGCTTAAACTTTTTGTAAATTTCGTTTCAATTATTACACTCAAGTAAATAATCGTTATAATTTTAATGATATCGTTATGAAATTTACAATTATTCAACATACTATTCCTTTTTTCAAGGTTTCTGTTCGTGATTGTCTTTTATATTTGCCTCTGCAGAAAGTACTAATTAAAAGTCCCCTTTTTAACAACAAAAAGGTTCCTGCTAATTAACTAGCAGGAACCTTTTATTTACTTAGCTATCTTCTGCAAGAGAGTTGCTTTTGAAATCATTTTTGGAAAGAGAAGACACTTAACTGATTGGAACGGAAATCCTCACTTTTATAAAAGTAATGTTTTTGATAACCGTCAATTATTATAAATCTGCAACCGTAATAATCGCTAAACCATCAAGTACCTCAACATGTTTCGTCTCTTTAGCACCAAGCCCTTTCAGCTTCTCGCTTAGCTGATCAGGCGTATAACGATGTCTTTTTGTTGATACATTTGACCATTTTAGTAGAGAAGTTTGTTCAAAACCACTCATTCCATACTTTTTTGCATACTCAAAAGCAGCCATTTGATCCATTTGAAGAGATGGGTTTAACATAACAATTTTTCCGCCTTCTTTTGTAACCCGTATCATTTCTTTCATGCCTGCTTCTGGCTCTGGTAAAAGGAACATGACGCACGTTGAAAGGGCAAAATCAAACGTGTTATCCTCAAACGAAAGATTGCATGCGTCACCTTCTAAAAAGTGACTTTTGTTCGACCGATTCAAAAAGAAGAAATTTTGTTTGCTTGCTTTCACCATTTCAGATGATAGATCCACACCTGTCAACATGTTCGCTTCCTCGACCCCACGAAGAAGAAGTCTTCCCGTTCCACACCCTACATCGAGTACGGATTTCTCTTCCCATGAACCAGAAGCTTGTTTTAATTCATCATGTATGGCCCCAAGCCAGTTTGTTCGTGCCATATCATCAAAAAAGGATACGAGTGAATCGAACTCTTCTCCCTGCATTTTTCTCATCTTACCCCTCCTAAACGGAGAGGTCTTTCAACTGCTCCAACCATTCTTTCGAGGATGGATTGTCACGCCAGTGAAGCAGTGATTGAACCTCTCTTTCTTCAATCATACCTGTTTCTACGGCACATGTTAATAATTCATCGAAATTCGTAAGCGTATCCCAGGCAATTTTCGCGCTCGCAAACTGCTCTGCTCCTTTTTTCATTCCATATGTAAAAATGGCGGCAACACCGAGCACTTTAGCACCAGCAGCTTCTAATTGTTTCACAGCATCAATCGCACTACCACCTGTTGAAACCAAATCTTCAATCACAACGACCTTTTGCCCTTCCTCTACTTTTCCTTCAATTACATTTCCTTTTCCATGACCTTTTGCACTACCGCGAACATATACCATTGGAAGATCGAGAAGGTCACTTACCCAGGCAGCGTGAGGAATCCCAGCGGTGGCTGTTCCGGCAATCACTTCTACATCAGCGTATTTTTCTTTCACCATAGCGACAAGCCCACGTGCGATCTCTTTTCTTACGTTTGGATAAGAGAGGGTTAGACGATTATCACAATAAATCGGTGACAATAAACCTGAAGACCATGTAAAAGGATTAGTAGGCTGTAAGCTGACAGCTTCAATTTCCAAAAGTGCTTTAGCGATTGATTTCATGAGAACTCCTCCACTCTGATTTTAAGATGTCATATGCCGATAATGGGTTGTTCGCGCCTGTGATACTACGTCCGACCACAATAAAATCGCTTCCTAAAGATCGTGCTTTCTTTGGAGAGCAGACGCGATTTTGATCACCAGCAAGATCGCCTTCTAATCGAATGCCTGGTGTTACCGTTAAGAACGATTCTCCGCATGCTTCTTTGATCATCGGAACCTCAAGAGCTGAACTGACGACCCCATCAAGTCCGCTTCCCTTTGCAAGCTCTGCAAGAGACACAACACTATTTTTCATATTTGTTGCAATATGCAATTCGCTTCGAAGCATTTCTTCTGATGTGCTCGTTAATTGTGTGACACCGATGCACAAAGGCCGTTTTTGACCACCGCGAGTACCTGCTTCTAGTCCTTCCAACGCCGCCTGCATCATTCGTGATCCTCCGCTCGCATGAACGTTAATTAAGTCAACACCTAGACCCGCAAGACCCTTCATCGCTTTATTCACTGTATTTGGAATATCATGTAGTTTTAAATCTAGGAAAACGTGATGACCTCGCTGTTTTAATTCATCTACAAGCTTGGGGCCGTATTGATAAAATGCTTCCATTCCCACTTTTACAAAAAGCTTCTCCCCTTCAAATTGCTTAAGGAAATCCTTTAACTCTTCCTTGTCCGAAAAATCTAGTGCGAGGATGATTGAAGATTCCATTCTGTTTTCCAGCTCCTTCCTGTCAGCTCTGAAATATGTTGCACGTCTAATTTATCTAGCAAAGCTGGTAAGGCGTCAATAATGGTAGGACAAGCGAATGGATCAACAAAGTTTGCTGTACCAACGGCAACAGCGCTCGCTCCAGCAAGGAAATACTCAATTACATCTTCCGCCGACTGAACACCACCCATTCCAATGATCGGAATGTTGACCTGCTGACTCACTTGATGAATCATACGAATCGCCACAGGTTTAATGGCTGGTCCGGATAAACCTCCCGCTCCATTAGCAAGGATTGGCTTCCCTGTTTTTAAGTCAATTCGCATACCAAGAAGCGTATTAATCATTGTTAACCCATCTGCGCCTGCATGCTCAACGACTTTTGCCATCTGGACAATATCGGTTACGTTTGGTGAGAGCTTGACATAAACAGGAACCGATGACACGTCTTTCACTGCTTTCGTGACCTCATAGGCTGTTTCGGGAACCGTTCCAAATGCTAGACCACCTTCTTTCACATTTGGGCAAGAAATATTCAACTCAAGCGCATGTACGTTCTCGGCTGTTGAAATTTCCTTCGCAACCGTCACGTAGTCTTCTATCGTCGATCCCGCAACATTTGCAATAATTGGCACATCAAATCTTGACAACCACGGTAACTCCTCTGCCATCACTCGATCAAGTCCAGGGTTTTGGAGGCCAATCGCATTTAACATTCCTGAAGTTGTTTCCGCAACGCGTGGAGTTGGATTACCGAAGCGCGGCTCATGCGTTGTTGCTTTTACCATAATGGCTCCAAGCTGATCCAGGTTATAAAACTGACTATATTCTTTCCCAAACCCAAAGCATCCTGATGCTGGCATGATCGGATTTTTTAGATCTAGGCCTGGAAGCTCTACTCGTAATCGGCTCATAGAACAACCTCCCCCGCCTGAAATACTGGCCCATCACTACATACTTTACGATAAGCAAAACCTGTTTCGTCTCCCTGAACGTGACACACACATGCGAGACATGCACCAATCCCACATCCCATTCGCTGTTCGAGTGAGAGATAAACACCTTTTTTGGCACGGTAATTTTCAAGTGCTTTTAACATAGGCGATGGTCCGCAGGCAAAAAGGTAGTCAGCGTTCATGTCAAGCTGGTTTGTTACAAATCCTTTTTCTCCATATGTTCCATCTGCTGTTGTGATCGTTACAGGGCCATATGCTTTAAATTTTTCTTCATAGAAAACGACTGAACTTGTTTGAAAACCGTGTACATGCTTTACGTTCACCCCACGCTTGGTTAGTTCCTGCGAAAGGTAATAGAGGGGGGGAACGCCGATCCCGCCCCCCACAAGTAGAGCTGTTTCGCCCTCCTTTGTCCTCTCAACTGGAAAACCATTCCCGAGTGGGCCAAGGAGGTCCACTTCGACCCCTGGTACCATCTCAGCTAATACTTTTGTTCCTTTACCTTCTGCTCGATAAATCATCGTTAACTCATGCTTGTTAGGATCAACATGACAAATACTGATAGGTCTTCTTAGCAAGGGGTCTGATCCGAATCCCGTTTTCACATGAACAAACTGTCCAGGTTGGAAGCTTTCATTGATCTCCTTATGAAAAACGACCGCTTCATAAATCGAAGCTGCAATTTCTTTTTGAGAAACAAGCTCGGTTTTTAACTGCTTCATGAACGAACCACTTCTTTTTCATGAAACTTCGGCATGCTTGTGCTTGTAAACGTCATCGTCTCAATGACCCGTAGCAACGCTTTTGCTGTATCAAGTGATGTGAAACATACAACACCATTTTCGACTGACTCGCGTCGAATGCGGAAGCCGTCACGAGCAGGCTGCTTCCCTCTTGTGAGCGTGTTAATGACAAATTGCGCCTGCCCTTCACGAATAACATGTAATAGATTCGGCTTTTCTGCCCCAATTTTATTTACGACTGTCACAGGGATTCCAAGATCACGTATGATCTGAGCCGTTCCTTCTGTTGCAAGAATGTGGTAGCCGATTGCATTGAACCGTTTGACAAGATCGATTGCTTCTTCTTTGTCTTTATCGGCGATCGTGAACAAGACTGATCCGTGCGTAGGAATCTTCATACCCGAAGCAACAAGCCCTTTATATAGAGCTTTCTCAAGCGTATAATCACGACCCATTACCTCCCCGGTTGACTTCATTTCTGGTCCAAGCGTAATATCCACGCGACGCAGTTTCGCAAATGAGAAGACCGGTACTTTTACATACACATCGTCTCGTTCCGTTCCATACCCCGTTTCATAACCTAGAGAAGTAAGGGATGCGCCTAAAATGACTTTCGTTGCGAGATTCGCCATTGGTACCCCTGTGATCTTACTTAAGAATGGGACGGTGCGACTTGAACGCGGATTTACTTCGAGCACATACACCTGGTCGTTCTGAATGACATATTGGATATTTAGAAGACCTTTGATTTTCAATCCTCTCGCAAGCGTGATCGTTTGATCAATAAGCGTTTGTTTCACTTCACTTGATAAGCTCTGTGGAGGATATACTGCAATCGAATCTCCTGAGTGAATTCCTGCTCGTTCGATGTGTTCCATAATGCCCGGTATAAACACCGTTTCTCCATCAGAGATCGCATCAACTTCGATTTCTTTCCCCATCAAATAGCGATCGATTAAAACAGGATGCTGTGGATTCACTTTCACCGCATTTTCCATGTAATGAAGCAGCTCGCTTTCTTTGTAGACAATTTCCATTGCTCTGCCGCCGAGTACATAGGATGGACGAACAAGGACTGGATAGCCAATTCTCTCAGCAATTGTGACAGCTTGATCAACGGATGTTGCTGTCTTGCCTTCTGGTTGAGGGATGTTTAGCTCAGCCATCGCCATTTCGAATTTATCTCGGTTCTCAGCACGATCCATATCTTCTAAAGATGTTCCTAGAATTTTTACTCCTCGAGCTGCTAGTTCGTCTGCGAGATTAATAGCCGTCTGGCCTCCGAACTGAACGACTACGCCTTTAGGCTTTTCAAGATCGATGACGTGCATCACATCTTCCACTGTTAATGGTTCAAAATAAAGCTTATCTGAGATACTGAAATCCGTCGATACGGTTTCCGGGTTATTGTTAATGATAATGGCTTCATATCCTGCTTCTCGAATGGCCCAAACACTATGCACTGTCGCGTAATCAAACTCAATCCCCTGACCGATTCGAATCGGACCAGAACCTAGAACGAGTACACTTTCTTTCGACGTTTCAAGTGATTCATTCTCATCCTCATAAGTGGAGTAGTAATAAGGCGTTTCAGATTCAAATTCCCCTGCACAGGTGTCAACCATCTTATAAACGGGCCGGATTGCTTCTTGCATACGCAATTCATATATTTCAAGCTCTGTTTGATTCCAGAGAGTGGCTATGATGTCATCTGAAAATCCTTTTTGTTTTGCTTCAAGTAAAAGATCAAGATTCCCTTTATTCTCTTTTAGCTTGTTTTCAAGCTCAACCATTCCTTGTATCTTTACGAGGAAATAATGATCAATCATGCTCCAGTCATGAATTTGTTTCATTGTCTTTCCTCTTCTAAATGCTTCCGCTACAACGAAGATACGCTCATCATCTGCGAAGCGAATTCGTTTCTCTAGCGTTTCGTCATCAAGATCCACTAACTCTGGAATGGATAAATGACTGACATTTGACTCTAGTGAACGCACTGCTTTTAACAGCGACTCTTCTAGCGTACGACCGATCGCCATCACTTCACCCGTTGCCTTCATTTGCGTTCCTAATTTACGATTTGCACTTTCAAATTTATCAAAAGGCCATCTTGGAATCTTAGATACAACATAGTCTAAAGCCGGTTCGAAGCTTGCATATGTTTTTCCTGTAACAGGGTTTTTCATTTCTGCAAGAGACAGCCCGACTGCGATTTTCGCTGCAAGCTTTGCAATAGGATAGCCCGTTGCTTTCGATGCAAGAGCGGAGGAACGGCTAACCCTTGGATTTACTTCAATGATGTAATATTGGAAGCTGTATGGGTCAAGCGCAAGCTGAATGTTACAGCCTCCCTCAATTTTCAAGGCGCGAATGACTTTTAGTGCGACGTTTCGTAGCATTTGATAATCGCGATCTGATAGCGTTTGACTCGGTGCCACAACAATGGAGTCACCTGTATGAATGCCAACTGGGTCAATGTTCTCCATGTTACAAACGACGATCGCCTGATCTTGACCGTCACGCATCACTTCATATTCCACTTCTTTGAATCCAGCAATGCTTTTCTCAAGTAGACATTGGGTCACCGGACTATATTTCAGTCCACTTGAAACAATTTCTTCGAGCTCTTCATCATTGTTTACAATTCCGCCGCCTGTTCCTCCAAGCGTATAGGCAGGGCGAACGATTACCGGGTATCCGATTCGTTTCACAAATTGATACGCTTCTTCGAGATTATGAATAATATCACTTTCCGGTACTGGTTCGTTTAGCTCATTCATAAGCGTACGAAACAGATCGCGATCCTCCGCCTGCTGAATTGCATCAAGTTTCGTACCTAAAAGTTCGACTTCATAGTCTTTTAAAACACCTGCTTCTGATAATTCCATTGCCATATTTAGTCCAGTTTGCCCTCCAAGTGTTGCAAGAAGAGCATCCGGTCGTTCTTTTCTGATAATCCGGCTAACAAAATCAAGCGTTAGTGGTTCGATGTATACTTCGTCCGCGATTGTGGTATCCGTCATAATGGTTGCAGGATTTGAGTTTACGAGAATCACTTCATATCCTTCTTCTTTTAACGCCTGACACGCCTGCGTTCCTGCATAGTCAAATTCTGCTGCTTGCCCGATGACAATTGGTCCTGATCCGATCACAAGGATTTTTTGAATATCTGTACGTTTAGGCATATGTTTTTTCCCCCTTGAATGTTGTAATCATCGCGATAAAGTCGTCAAAAAGTTCATTGGAATCTTCAGGTCCAGGGGATGCTTCTGGATGATACTGCACACTGAAAGCGGCATATTCCTTATGTTTAACGCCTTCAATGGAGCCGTCGTTTACGGCAACATGTGTGACAACTAACTCCGTATTCTCTAGCGTATTAGGTGCAATCGTATAACCATGATTTTGCGAAGTAATGGCCACGCGCTGAGTTGATAAGTCCATTACCGGGTGGTTCGATCCTCTATGACCAAACTTCATTTTCTCTGAATCTGCTCCGCAAGCAAGAGCAAACAACTGATGACCCAGGCAGATGCCAAAGAGTGGGATTTTACCAAGGATTCCGTTAATCATCTCTACAGCCTCAGGTACGTCTTTCGGATCTCCAGGGCCGTTACTAAGCATCACCCCATCAGGATTGAGACGAAGAATTTCTTCTGCGGTCGTATTGTATGGGACAACAACCACATCACATTTCCGCTTTGTTAATTCTCTTAAGATACCGTGCTTCATCCCAAAATCGACAAGAACGATACGGAATCCACGACCTGGACTTGCATAAGGTGCTTTAATGGAAACCTGCTGTACTTGATCTCTTTTCAAGGGCGTATCCCTTAGGTCACGCGCGATTTTCTCAGGATCGACATCTATGCTACACATTTTTCCTTTTAACGTTCCATTTGAGCGGATCAGCTTTGTCAGCTTCCTTGTATCAATGCCTTCAAGACCAGGGATTCCTTTTACACGAAGCAGTTCATCAAGCGTCATTTCATTTCTCCAATAGCTTGGTACTTCTGTTGCTTCTTTTACAATTAGTCCGTGTACAGATGGGTTAATCGATTCGAAATCATCCCGGTTAATGCCGTAGTTACCGATTAATGGATACGTAAGCGTAACGATTTGGGCACAGTAAGATGGATCAGATAAAATTTCCTGATAGCCGGTCATTCCTGTGTTGAAAACAACCTCCCCACTTTTCTCAATGTCACTACCAAATGCTTTCCCTACAAAAATAGATCCATCTTCTAAAATCAACTGTCTTTTCATCATTGATCGCTCCCCTTTTCAAACACGATTTTGCCATTTACAAATGTTGCTGTAGGCCATCCTTTACATGTCCATCCAGTAAAAGGCGTATTTTTACCTTTTGATACAAATGACTCAGGAAGAATGTCTTCTTTCGCCGTTAAATTGATGATTGTTATATCAGCGAATGCGCCAATATCGAGAGTACCGTATTCAAGTTCAAATGCACGTGCTGGTTTCACCGTTAGCCAATCAACAAGCTGCTTAAGGGTAAATGTTCCTTTCTCAACAAAATGGGTGTATAGCAGGGGAAAAGCCGTTTCCAGTCCGACAATACCGAATGGCGCTTTTTCCATTGATTGTGCTTTTTCATCCTCAGAGTGAGGGGCATGATCTGTTGCTATAAAATCAATTGTGCCATCGAGCAGGCCTTCGATAAGTGCTTCTCGATCTTCTTTTGATCGAAGAGGCGGATTCATTTTGTAATGCGTATCAAGCCCCGGTATATCATCTTCTGATAAAAGAAGATGATGGGGTGTCACTTCAGCTGTTACGTTAATCCCAGCCCGCTTCGCATCTCTTACAACGCGAACGGACTCTTTCGTACTAATATGGCAAACATGATAATGTGCGCCTGCTGCCTCGGCTAGCAGAACATCTCTTGCAATATGTACCGCTTCACAAACGGACGGAATGCCGTTTAGTCCATTCTCTTTTGAGAAATGCCCCTCATGCACGCTTCCACCGTTAATCAACGTGTTTTCTTCGCAGTGAGCAACAATTGCTAGGTTACTAGCTGCCGCACGCTTCATTGCTTCTAGCATCATTCCCGCATTTTGAACACCAACACCATCGTCGGTTAAGGCAAACGCGCCGTTTGTTTTCAATCCTTCAAAATTCGTCAGCTCTTCGCCTAGCTGTCTAGTAGTAATCGCTCCATATGGTAAGACACGAACGCTTGCAGTTTCTTTGATTCGATTCATTAACGTTTGCATCGTTTCTACGTTGTCAGGAACAGGTCTTGTATTCGGCATGGCAGCGATTGTTGTAAATCCACCTTTTGCCGCTGCTTTAGTTCCAGTCTCAATCGTTTCTTTATGCTCGCCGCCAGGTTCTCTTAGATGCACGTGAAGATCAACGAGCCCTGGAGATAAGAGATTCCCTTTTGCATCAAAAGTTTGGTGCGCTTCTACCTCAATCTTTTTTTCGATTTTTTCAATTCGTCCAGCCTCATTGATAAGAACCTCCCGCTCGATTAAATCTCCAGCTTCGTTTAGTAGTCTCGCATTTTGGATTAGCATTACACGACCATTCCTTTCTTAGTAGGTTGTAGAACCATGTTCAAGCAGGCCATTCGGACATAAACACCATTTTCCATTTGTTTGAAAATTCTTGAGCGCTCACATTCCACTAATGATGTATCAATTTCAACGCCTCGATTTACCGGGGCAGGATGCATGATAATACTATGTTTTTTCATGCGTTTTTCTCGCTCTACTGTAAGCCCAAATGTCTGAAGGTAAGAATCCGTCTCGCTTTTCCTTTCGTGACGCTCATTTTGAATGCGTAGTAGCATGAGCACATCCGCCTGTTCAATCGCTTCATCTATTGTGAGGTATGGGGTTTCATCCATTGTTTCATCTTGCCATTCACGTGGTCCGGAAAAGCTCACGTTTGCACCTAGCCTACTTAACACGTTAGCATTTGACCTTGCTACCCGGCTGTGCTTTATATCACCAGCGATCACAATGTTAAGGTCTTCAAACCGCTTGAACTCTTGCCTAATCGTTAGAAGATCGAGCAACGATTGGGTAGGGTGATGTCCGCATCCATCGCCTGCATTAATAATGGACATGGACGTTTTTTCAAGCAACGGATCAAAATATTTTTCCTCTTTGTGCCTCACAACGACAGCGCTTGCTCCGATCGATTCAAGCGTTTTAATTGTGTCGTATAGCGTCTCTCCTTTTTGAACACTTGACGAGGATGTTTCAAAATTCAAGACTTCATATCCCAGTCTCTTTTCTGCTACTTCAAAGCTGAACCTTGTTCGGGTCGATGGTTCGAAGAAAAGATTCGCAATAAACACCGGTTCCTGTCTTTGAATACTTTTTCCATTCTTGAAACGTTCGGCCTGCAGTAAAATGTTATCAATTTCATCTAATGTAAGAGAGGTCATATCAAGTAAATGCTTCACATCACTCACTCCAATTCGTCCATATTTTTCTCAAAAAAAAGCACCCTGAGCGTTGTCAGGGTGCAGAAGGATAGACGCGTTGTGTCATCGCATCTCTTTCCCACCCTTTTAGGTCTCTCTGTACCTTTTTAAAGGATGATGCTATGCAGCTGGTTCGTTATTTTCAAGATCTTCTTCAAACATTTTCTCAACCGATTGTTGTGAGCTTCCGCCAGGCAAAATCAGGTTCAGCGCAATACCGATGATCGTCGCAAGCGCCATCCCCGCAATTTGCAAGTTATCACTAACCTGGATGAAAGCACCGCCTACACCGATCACTAGGATAACGGAGGAGATAATCAAGTTACGCTTTTCACCAAGGTCAATTTTGTTATCAATCAGCATGCGTAGTCCAGATGAAGCAATAATTCCGAAGAGAAGGATTGATACTCCGCCCATCACAGCAGTCGGAATCGTTGAGATGAGGGCTGTGACCTTTCCTACAAATCCGAACATGAGGGCAAGGACAGCAGCTCCGCCGATCACAAACACACTGAATACTCGTGTAATCGCAAGCACACCAATGTTCTCCCCATAGGTCGTATTCGGTGGTCCGCCAAGGCAAGAGGCAATCATTGTTGCCACTCCATCTCCAAGGATGGAACGATGAAGTCCTGGCGTTTTCAAGAAATTCTTACCGGCTACTTTACTTAAAACCATTTGATCGCCAATGTGTTCAGCTATTGTGACGACTGCAATGGGTACCATGATGAACAGGATTTCCCATGAGAAGACATCTACCGGGTTGTAATCCGCAAATGGGATAATGAAATCCGGCATTTGGAAGAAGGAAGCTTCCTTGACTGGTGTGAGATCAACAATGCCCATAAAGTAAGCAAATGTATATCCTGATACAATTCCGATTAAGATGGGAATCAGGCTGAAAAATCCTCTTAAAAACATGGAAGCGAGAATGGTAACCCCAAGTGTAACAAGTGCTACCGTAAAGTGTGTCCCGCTATAGGCTTCAGTTGCAGGATTGTTCATTGCCATGTCGATCGCCGTTCCGGCAAGACCAAGCCCGATGACCATGATGACCGGGCCCACGACGATCGGTGGAAGAAGCTTTAACAGCCAGTTTAACCCAAGTGCTCGTATGCCAATGGCAACTAATCCATAAACAATGCCTGCAAAAAAGCTTCCGATCATCGCTCCTTCAGGTCCGTGTAAGGATACCGCTGATATGATCGGTGCGATAAAAGCGAAGGATGAGCCTAGGTAAGCTGGAATTCTTCCTTTTGTAATCGCAAGATATGCAAGTGTACCAAGTCCACTTGATACAAGAGCGACCGCCGGATCAAGTCCGACGAGGAATGGAACTAATATCGTTGCGCCAAACATGGCGAATAAATGCTGTAGGCTTAATGTGAGCCAGCTTGATGGTTTTGGAACGTCTCGAATACCTAGTACTTGTTTCATGATGTTTTCCTCCTTGATTGTGCGTGTCCCGGCCATGCTTATAAAAAAACTCCTTGCATGGCCGCAAGGAGGTACACGCGTGTCCTAATGGAACGCGGTTCCTCCCTTGGCCGTCTCTCTGGACGGAATTAAAGGGAGCACGATTTATGATTGTGTTAAGCTAACTTGATCAAAGTCATCTACTTCTGTAAGAGCGACTTCAATGATTTCTTCTTTTGATGTTGGTACGTTTTTCCCAACATAATCAGGCCGGATCGGTAATTCTCGATGTCCGCGATCCACTAGCACAGCTAGTTGAATTTGTGATGGACGACCGAGATCCATTAAAGCGTCCATTGCGGCACGAACGGTTCTACCGGTATAAAGGACGTCGTCAATGAGTATCACTTTCTGATCATTTACATCTTTTGAGATGCTTGTGCCTTTAATTAGCGGGTCCTGATCTTCATTTTTGTGAGTTAAGTCATCACGGTACATCGTGATGTCCACTTCTCCTACTGAAATCGCTGAGCCTTCGATTTGCTCAATTCGTTCAGCTAACCTCTCAGCTAAATAAATGCCTCGAGTTTTAATTCCAACAAGCATTGTATTTTCAATGCCTTTATTGCGCTCAAGTATTTCATGCGCAATTCGTGTGAGCGCTCTTCGAATCGCCTGATCATCAAGCAAGATTCGCTTGTTTTCCATCATGATCGCCCCTCTCTCTATCTCGTTCTTAAGCAGTAAAAAAACCCTTTTGCCATGAGGGCAAAAGGGTTTTTGGGCATACAAATGTAGCGTTGCGCAGCCGATTTTCCTTTGCAGCCTCACGGGACTGTCGTTAAAGGGTATGCTGTTGTCTAAAAAGAGTATCGCAAAGATCTCTGCTATTGTCAACCTTAATCTTGTCTAAGTCTCTTTAATAAGCGTTCAATATCCTCTGGAATAGGCGCGGAGAATTCAAGCCACTCTTCTGTTACAGGGTGCCGGAAGCCAAGAACACCTGCGTGAAGCGCTTGTCCGTCAATTGGCAGTGACTTTCTTCTTGGACCATACTTCGGGTCACCAGCAACTGGATGATCGATATACTTCATGTGCACGCGAATTTGATGTGTACGGCCTGTCTCAAGCTTACATTCCACGTACGTATATTGCTTATAACGCTCAAGTACACGAAAATGCGTTACAGCATCACGACTATGCTCATCAGTTACCGTCATTTTTTGACGGTCTTGCTTATCTCGTCCAATTGGCGCATCAATTGTCCCGACATCGTGCTGGATATTGCCATGTACAATCGCCGTATAGAGTCTATTAACCGTTTTTGCTTGCAGTTGTTTTACAAGTGATTCATGTGCTTTATCGTTTTTTGCAACCATTAACAAGCCTGATGTATCCTTATCAATTCGGTGCACAATTCCTGGTCGAACGACACCATTGATCCCACTCAAATCGCTCACTTGATACATAAGACCGTTCACGAGAGTGCCGCTTGCGTGGCCAGGTGCGGGATGAACTACCATACCACGAGGCTTATTCACAACAAGAACATCCGCATCTTCATAAACGATATCCAGGTTTAAATTCTCTGCAACAATTTCTAATTCTTCCGGTTCTGGAACAGATACTTCAATTTCATCTCCTGCAGTTGCTTTATAATTACCTTTCACTGGCTCTCCATTTACTTGAATGTTTCTTTCTTTGATCCAGGTTTGAACCTGGCTACGTGACCAGTCGCTTTCATAAGAAGTAATGAGCTTATCAATTCGCTCCCCTTTTTCTTCTTCTGCTACTTTAAATGTGAATTTTTCCATTAGTTTTCCCCTTTAGCCTGCTTACTTTCAAAAATGGTTCCGATAAAAATGAGAATAACCCCTACCACAAGAGAGGCGTCGGCAACGTTAAAGATCGGAAAATCATAAGAAAAGATAAACGTGTTCACAAAATCCACTACTTCTCCACGAAGGGCTCGATCAATAAAGTTCCCGATTGCGCCACCAAGTATGAGCGCGAGGGTTACGCTTACGAAGCGGCTATGTTTATACTGTCTCATATAATAAATAACCGCACCAATGACGAAAATCGTAATGATGTAAAAGAAAATCATCTGTCCTTGAAGGATTCCGAAGGCTGCGCCCCGATTTCGATGAGATGTGATAGAAAGAAAACCATCGATTAATGTAATGTTTTCACCATATTCCATATACTTCACAACAAGCCATTTGGTCCACTGATCAAGTACAATGATGCCAATGGCTATGAGATATTTCCACACGAGCGCTCCTCCGATCAAATGTTACTTCCTATGAAAGTTTAGCACAGCTTGCTTCAGCAGACAATCGAAACTGAAGTTACCATATTGAAAAGACGCTTTGCAGCGCAAAGCGTCTTTTCGATTTTTCAATTTTAGTAGTGGTTTTTAACCGTTTCAGCACAGCTAGCGCAAAGCGTTGGGTATTCGCTATCAGCGCCAACATCAGTTTTTACTTGCCAGCAACGTTCACACGTTTCACCCTCAGCAGGCGAAACAGAAATCGCAAGCTCCTCATATACTTTTGCTTCTGCTGGAGCCTCGGCCTTTGTACCAGCAACGGTTGCTCCAGATACGATAAAGAGCTTCTCAAGATTTGCTACGCCTTCAAGCAACTCTTTCGTACCATTATCAGCGTAAATATGAAGCTGAGCTGTTAATGATTTACCAATCACTTTCTCGTTACGCGCTTCTTCTAATGCCTTAAGCACTTCATCTCGAAGCTCCATGACATGATCCCATTTCTGTTCAAGATCAGCTGTCCCTTCAAAATTCTTTACTTCTGGCATATCGGATAGCTGTACAAACTCTTCCTTCTCACCAGGAACATACTGCCAAACTTCCTCAGCCGTATGTGGGATAATTGGAGAAAGAAGTTTTGTTAATGCTACAGCTGTCTGATAAAGAACGGTTTGAATCGCACGGCGTTTTGGATGATCTTCATGCTCGATATAAAGCGTATCTTTTGCAATATCAAGGTAGAAGGAACTCATTTCAATCGTGAAAAAGTTATGAATGGTGTTATAAACCGTTAAGAATTGATACTCATCGTATGCTTTCTTCACTTTTGATACTAAGTTGTTTAACTTCACAAGCATATATTGATCAAGTTCACCAAGATTCTCATACGCTACCTGATGCTGTGCTGGGTCAAATCCTTCAAGGTTACCAAGCATAAAGCGGAACGTATTGCGAATCTTACGGTATACTTCAGCTACTTGTTTTAAGATATCATCTGAAACGCGTACGTCAGCTTGATAGTCTGCAGAAGAAACCCAAAGACGAAGAATATCTGCGCCTAATTGCTTCATTACATCGTTTGGTACCATTGTGTTACCAAGCGATTTGCTCATTTTCTTCCCTTCACCGTCAAGGATAAAGCCATGGCTAAGAACGGCTTTATAAGGAGCTTTTCCTGTGACAGCTACAGCTGTAGAAAGAGATGAGTTAAACCAACCACGATACTGGTCAGAACCTTCAAGATACAAATCAGCCGGGCGAACAAGATCACTACGCTCTTCTAGTACTGCCTGGTGAGATGAACCTGAATCAAACCATACATCCATGATGTCCATTTCTTTACGGAATTCACCATTCGGACTATGCTCCGAAGTAAATCCTTCTGGTAGAAGGTCTTTTGCATCCCACTCAAACCAGATGTTTGATCCATGCTTACGGAATAGGTCTGATACGTGTTCAATCGTTTCATCTGTAATGATCGGCTCATTGTTTTCGCCGTAGAATACTGGGATTGGAACGCCCCACGCACGCTGACGAGAGATACACCAATCTTCCCGATCCTTCACCATATTATGAAGGCGAATCTCACCCCATGAAGGGAACCAATTGACATCTGCTACCGCTTGAAGTAGCTCCGGACGGAATTCTTTAATCGAAGCAAACCATTGTTCTGTTGCACGGAAGATAATCGGTTTCTTCGTACGCCAATCGTGTGGATAAGAGTGCGTAAAGAATGTCAGCTTTACAAGTGCGCCCGCTTCTTCAAGCTTCTCTGTAATTGGCTTATTCGCTTTGTCATAGAACATTCCTTCAAATCCAGGAGCTTCCTCTGTGAAGACACCTTTTTCATCAACCGGACAAAGAATATCTAACTTATACTTTCTTCCGATCAAATAGTCATCTTCACCGTGTCCTGGAGCTGTGTGAACGCAACCTGTCCCTGCGTCAAGCGTAACGTGATCTCCAAGAATAACGAGTGACTCACGCTCATAGAACGGATGTTGTGCTGTCACGTATTCAAGTTCGCTACCTTTGACACGCTTCACTTCACTTACGTTCGTCCATTCAAACTCTTCTTTTAACTGATCTACCAGCTCTGTTGCAACAACGTATTTTGTTCCATCAGCATCAACTACGCTGTACTCAAATTTCTCGTTTAACGCAATCGCAAGGTTGGATGGGATCGTCCACGGCGTTGTTGTCCAGATAATAAACTTCTCATCGCCATCAAGAACACCTTTTCCATCCTTCACATCAAACGCAACATAGATGGAAGGAGAGCGCTTATCATGATACTCGATTTCAGCTTCTGCTAATGCAGATTCAGATGTTGGAGACCAATAAACGGTTTTCTTATCTTTGTAGATATAACCGCGCTTCGCCATTTCACCGAACACTTTGATTTGTTGCGCTTCATACCCTTTATGAAGCGTGATGTATGGGTTATCCCAATCGCCTCTTACACCTAGACGCTTAAACTGTTCACGCTGGCGATCCACTTGTTTTAATGCGTATTCTTCACATTTTTTTCTAAATTCAGCTACCGTTAACTTTTTACGATCTACGCCTTTTTTCGTTAACGCCTGCTCAATTGGAAGGCCGTGGGTATCCCAACCAGGAACGTAAGGGGCGTTGAAACCGTTCATTGATTTATAACGGACGATCATATCCTTCAACACTTTGTTTTCAGCGTGCCCCATATGAATGTCCCCATTCGCATATGGAGGGCCATCATGTAGCACAAACAAAGGACGATCTTTCGTTCTTTCTTGTACTTTTTCATAAAGATTAATGTTTTCCCATTCTTTTTGCATATCAGGCTCTTTATTAGGTAAATTTCCTCTCATCGGAAATTTTGTTTTTGGCATTAAGAGCGTTTCTTTAAAGCTCATGAGGTTTCCTCCTTCAACTTATAACGACCAACATCCGTAGCGCGAATATCCCTGGCATCTCTTCCGTCAAATGCAAAAAACCTTCTCGTCCCCGAATAGGGACGAGAAGGTTTTTCCCGTGGTACCACCCAAATTAAGCTTTGCGCTCACTTTGCATTCGTAACGTGAATGATCCGCCGAGGCTTACTTATCGTTCAGCACGGGACTCCGGGGCGATTTTCCCTAATTGCTTAACACCGGCTCACACCATTCCCGGCTCGCTTTGTTAAGTAAGAATCAGGTACTCTTCCCTTCTTCGTCGATCGTTATTGCTATTACTAGAAGTATAGTTTAAATAAAATTAAGAAGTCAAGGAAATGACAAAAAAATAAATAAGTGCATTATGCTTTTTCTTCGATTTGTTCTTGCTGCTCTTCTTCCTCTTCTTCAAATCGAGCAACAAGGCCATCCCAGTCTTCGTTGTTAAGCATTTCAAGTTGTGCCTCAACTAACATCCGGAAACGCGTGCGATAGACGGCTGCTTGTTTTTTCAGCTCTTCATTATCCATTGAAATCTTCCGTGCTTTTGCAAGTGAATCATTAATAATGCGATCCGCATTTTTTTCTGCTTCTTTTACAATAAGCTGAGATTCTTTTTTTGCATTTTGTCTCACTTCTTCTGCTGATTCTTGTGCCACTAAAATCGACTTATTTAACGTTTCTTCCAGGTTAGAGAAATGTCCCAGTCGTTCTTCTAGTAGTTTCACTCTTTCATTCAGTTCTTTCTTTTCTCTGATCACTGTTTCATAATCTTTGATTACCTGATCAAGAAATTCATTGACCTCATCTTCATCATAACCGCGGAATCCGCGAGTAAACTCTTTGTTATGAATATCTAATGGTGTTAAAGGCAATTCAGCCACCTCCGATTTACTCTCTTTTCATATACCCGGCTTAATCTTGTTTCGACAGCGATTTGGATATTCCTTCTATTTGTGACAAACTATTTACGAATGTGATAAGTAATCCGCCATTTATCTCGCTTCGTTTTTCCATTAACGGAGACGATTTTACTTCTACCTGAACCTCTAAGAGACAAGTAATCTCCCTCTTTTACTTCAGCTGAAGGTTGACTCACAATCTTCCAGTTCAATTTCGCTCGATCATGTTCAATCATTGTACTAACTTTTGCTCTCGAAATATTGTAAACTTCTGCCAAAACAGTATCTAATCGCAGACTTGTTACAGTACCAACCAGCTCGTCCCATTCTGCTTCAGGTAAACGTAAATGCTCAAGTGAAATTTCTACTGGAGAAAGAGAAGCCTTACCAGCTTGCGTAAGATTCATTTTCACAAAGTCAGCAATTTCCTTTGCGACAACTAGATGAGCAACACTATCCTTGACGATGATATCCCCAAATTTTTCACGCTTAATCCCGAGGCCCATCATGGCTCCTAATAAATCTGGATGAGTCAATGAAACGAACTTAGCTGGGTATGTAATTTCAAATGCTGTTATGTCGAAATCTTCATTTGAAGGCTCAAAGTAAGGTGGAACAAGAAGAGCCCTTTGACGTTCTGACCCTTCTACTCCACCTGAGAAAAACACACGCACATCAGGATGATTTCCTATGATTTGGTTCACTATATCCTGCTCTCGGGGATCTAGAAAATCGGTTAATCTGGGTGCATATCTTTCCTGAACCTCATCTTGCCATCGCAAAACGCGATCAACAAATGTTCGTTCCGCAGGACGGTAATGCTCATAGATCGACATTAACTTGCGAAACTAAAGAGAGCTGCAATTCCATACTGAACGAATTGAAGCGCAAAAATCGCGACAATCGGTGAAATATCAAGCATGCCACCGATTGGTGGAATGAAACGACGGAATGGTGCAAGGTACGGCTCAGCAATCGAAGCAATCATCTGGCCAATGGACGATTCTCTTGCATTTGGAATCCAAGACATAAAGATATAAATAATGAGGATCCACGTATAAATTTGTACTGCTGAAATTAAGATTGAAGCAATGTTCAAACTTTTCACCCTTTCTTACTTACTCATCTTCATAAATTTCATCTGTGATGTTTCCTGAAATCTCAACGTTATCCGGTGTACATAAAAATGTTTCCGGACCTAGCTTTTGAATATCGCCACCAACAGCATAGACAGTTCCGCTTAAAAAGTCGACGATCCGTCTTGCCTGATCCTGCGGAATCCGTTGCAAATTCATCACAACAGACTTCCGATTTTTCACATGATCAGCAATATCCTGAGCTTCAGCATACACTCTAGGCTCCACTAGCACAACTCTTGAGTTCTTATGAACGCTTTGGAGACTAACAACATTTTGTTTACTTTTACGACTTGCCCGGGTCACTTCAGGTTCTTCTTCCTCCATATAGGCTTCGTGCTCCTGCTGCTCATCCAATTCTATTGTTTCATCATCAAGTTCAAAGAACTGTTTGAATTTTGTCTTAATACCCAATTCCCTGCACCTCCTGGAGAGCTTAATTTATTTTTCATTACCGACAAGTGACGAGCCAATTCGAACATAGGTTGCGCCTTCTTCAACAGCAATTTCATAATCGTTCGACATCCCCATTGAAAGCTCCTTGCACGGAGCATGAGCGAGTGAGAGCGTTTGAATCCGTTCTGCAAGCTCCCTAAGTTGCTTAAAGACAGCTCGAATTTCTTCTGGATTATCTGTATGGGGAGCCATCGTCATTAACCCTATAACTTTAATCGAAGAAAACTCTTGTAGCGATTCAATAAAAGGAATTGTAGCTTCTAATGATAGGCCATGTTTCGATTCTTCTCCAGACACATTTACCTGTACAAAACAGTTTATTTCTTTTTCGGCTCTCTTGTGTATTTCTTTAGCCAGAGAGCGACGATCAAGTGAGTGAATATAGTCTACAAAAGGAAGGACTTCCTTTACTTTACGAGATTGTAGCGTTCCAATAAAGTGCCAGGAAGGCGTTGATCCAAGAGATTCTACTTTCTTTAAAAGCCCTTCATCTCGACTTTCCCCCAGATGGGTGATACCAGCATCAAGTGCTTCCTTTGTACGTTCTACACTGACATATTTTGTCACAGCTACCACGTTGATACGTTCTGGATTGCGACCAGACCTTTCAGCTGCTACATTTATTTGTTTTTTTATTATAGCTAGACTATCCCTTACATTCACGGTAATGCTATACCTCCCCGAGTCCTATGTATGCCATCATTCTTCCTGTTTTCCCATTTTCTCTACGGTGAGAGAAAAACAGGTTGCTACAACTTGTGCAGTAATGGCTAATAGATAGATGGCTCCTTTGAACTCCAGCTTTAAGGAGTAATTCCCGATTCACTGATTTTAAATCAAGCTGATATTTCTCATTAGACGTCTGTTCGAACAGTGAGTCTGTATTTAAGCATAACACTTTAACATGATCGATCACGCTATCATTCACTTCGTAACAGCATTTCCCAATCGATGGCCCGATTGCCACATAAATATCTTCTGGCTTTATGCCATCTTGTTTCCACGCTTCCATCATCTCTCCAGCAATATTCTTCGTCGTTCCTTTCCAACCTGCGTGGGCAAGTCCAACGCGATTCTCCTTTGGAGCATAAAAATATAATGGAACGCAGTCGGCATAAAGTGCTGTTAGAAGAACACTACGATCATCAGTATATAGCCCATCAACTGCCGGAATCGCATCGTGATGATCTGTTGTTCCCCGTCCTTGATCTTTTGAAGTTATTTTAACAAGTGAAGAACCATGTATTTGTTCTCCAACGACCCACTTGCTAAGTGGTTGTCCAATATCATCAGCAAGTATCTGTCGATTTGCTAGCACATCTTTTGCATCGTCTGGTACGTGAAATCCGAGATTCAAGCTAGAAAACGGAGTCTGGCTAACTCCGTTTCTACGAGTCGAAAAACCAGCAATCGGTTGATCATCCCGCTCAGCTTGACCTGGAAATTTCAGTTCCAGTGAAGTTTCCTTCATTGTTGCTTGAAACGGTTCTTTCGCCACAGTTGCACCCCTTTATACCATGATACAGTTTATACCTTATTTTATCATAATATGTTGATACTAAGGGATATAGATTGTTACATCTTTCTTACTTACGATTCTTTCTGAAACGATTCGCCATCAGCCGTATCATGATGTCGTACTAAAATCACATCCGAACCAATTTTTACAATGTTTCGCCAAGGAATAACCACATCGCTTTCTCTTGCAAATAACCCCATCATCTTTCCCGCACCTGGAATCACAATCGCTTCTATTTTACCAGTCGTTAAATTAATTTCCAGATCAGCGATGTGACCAAGTTTTCGTCCGTTTGATACGTTCACAACATCTTTAACCTGAAATTCAGAAATTTTTATCATGACGCACCCACCTTTCAACTCATTATATGAAATGCAGGCAAAAGAAAAGACCTGTTTCTCAGGTCTCATTCTAACTTTGAATATTTTTATTCATTTGATGGATCGCTGCCTTTTCAAGTCTAGATACCTGGGCTTGCGAAATCCCAATTTCATCTGCTACTTCCATTTGGGTTTTCCCCTGGAAAAAGCGCATTTGTAAAATCATATTTTCCCGCTGATTCAACCGAGTCATCGCTTCTTTAAGCGCAATATCCTCTAGCCACTGGATATCTTTTTGCTTGTCATCACTAATTTGATCCATTACAAAGATTGGATCGCCGCCATCATTATAGATCGGTTCAAATAACGAAACTGGATCTTGAATAGCGTCAAGCGCAAACACCACTTCTTCTTTCGTTACCCCGAGCTCCTTTGCAATTTCGGTAGGATTCGGTTCTTTCGAGTTCTTCGTCATTAACTTATCTCTAATCTGGAGAGACTTATAGGCGATATCTCGTAATGATCGTGAGACCCGAATCGGATTATTATCACGGAGATACCGACGAATTTCACCGATGATCATCGGCACTGCATAAGTAGAGAATTTCACGTTTTGCCCTAAATCAAAGTTATCTATGGATTTCATCAGGCCAATGCATCCTACCTGAAAGAGATCATCCACATATTCTCCTCGATTATTGAATCGCTGGATCACGCTCAGAACTAGCCTTAAATTTCCGTTAACTAATTCTTCACGTGCTGAGATATCCCCTTCCTGCATCTGCTTAAAAAGCACTCTCATTTTCTCATTTTTAAGCACAGGAAGTTTGGATGTATCTACTCCACAAATCTCGACTTTATTTCGTGTCAACTCATTCCCTCCTCATCGGAGATGCTGTCAAAGTAAAGTATCTCCGCGAGTGGGAATTTTATGCATCTATTTGTTCAACATGCTTAGACCATTTTATTAAACTCTTTTCGAAGTCGCTTAATGATGCGCTTTTCGAGCCTAGAAATATAAGATTGAGAAATACCAAGAAGGTCAGCTACATCTTTTTGCGTTTTCTCTTCCTCCCCAGCTAGACCAAACCTAAGTTCCATGATTTGTTTTTCTCTTGGATTGAGGGTTTCCAACGCTTTAACAAGGAGGCGCCGATCAACTCGCGCTTCAATGCCTCTCGTAATAATATCTTCATCTGTTCCTAACACATCAGATAGAAGCAATTCATTTCCGTCCCAGTCTACATTCAACGGCTCATCAAACGAGACTTCAGACCGAATTTTGTTGTTACGTCTTAAAAACATTAAAATCTCATTCTCAATGCACCTTGACGCATATGTGGCAAGCTTAATCTTTTTCTCAGGATTAAACGTATTTACGGCTTTAATTAAGCCAATTGTGCCTATACTAATCAAATCTTCAATGTTGATTCCTGTGTTTTCAAATTTCCGTGCAATATACACAACCAAACGAAGATTCCTTTCAATTAAAATAGACCTTGCTGCCTTATCCCCTTTTGGTAATTGTATTAACAGATGTGCTTCTTCATCTTTTGATAGAGGAGGAGGTAGTGCTTCGCTTCCTCCTATGTAATAAATTTCATCAGGTTTAATCCCTAGTTTCATTAGAATGCGCTGCCACCAGAGAACAACCTTAATTCTGAATTTCCCCATCCAAAACTCCTCCTTGATCGTCTTATAGTGATTTCTATGACGCAGTCGCCTTATGTCCTGTCAGCATTTTCGGATGAAGTATACACGTATAGTCTTTTTCCCCAGAAATGGAATGAAAGCTTAACCCAACAAGAACTTTTTTTATTATGAATGACCGACCTTCCAATGAGATCATCACTTCATCCGGCTTTACAGCACACAAGAATTGGTGATCTTGTCCGACTGCTCGAAACGGAACGATCCGTAGCCTGTGTTCCCAACGTTCCCCCTCTCCCTCTTCTTGAAATTCAGTAATGTTTTTTGCTTTCTTAATGAACGCTGGTGAAAAGTTCGCTTCATGAACGGTCATGTCGAGAATCATCACCGGACAGCCACTTAACGGATCTTGAAGCTGGTTGCCGCTATCAATGAGACCCTTTGCTGAAATACTCACTTCATCAATTCGGATGGTAACGCTTGCTAATTGATCAAAATGAATGCGTGTTGTTTCGAGGTTCTCCACTCTTTTCTTTGAAAAAAACCAAACAAGCGGAAACCCTATTAGTACAAACGTCCAGCTCACAGGATCTCCAAATCCCGTGCTCTTTGTCGCGATGGCTCCATTCACGACCGTCATGTCCTGCTGAAAAAAGTAATGCGCTCCCATCATCCCTCCACCGATCATAAATGTTACAAAATAAAAGAGCAGCCAGCACTGAAAGAAACTACGAAAACGAGTAAATCCAAACGTTAAGTAAACGATCAAAACAGAGTAAAGTAATTTCATCAATGGCTGTGTCATAAAGGTTAGAGACGGAACAAAAAGAAAAAGAACGTAAAAAGAAGCAACCAATGCACCTGTCGCAAGTCTTCTTTTCTTCACACTTTTTTTGAGCAGTATCCCAGTTAGCGCGAGTAGCAAGTAATCAAAACAAAAATTCAAAAGCCAAATCACATCAAGGTATACTGCCACAGAGTGCCTCCCCCCTTGCGATTTTGATACTAAGTATAGACTAATTTGATAGATAAACCTGTCAGATTGTGCAGGTTAGGGTGAGGTTATTTTGGATAATTATCACTAGTTTTGTCAGCCATCATCAAGCTCTTAAAAATAGAAAAAGTCGTCCTTTTCAGGACGACTTTAATTAGATCGATTGATTTTCATAAGCTCCAACAGTTACCTCGACTCCAGAAGACGTAGGATGGAGCACCTCACACTGATAAATTGGAAAACGTTTTGCTAATGCTTCTTGTAGATACTTTGAAGAGCCACTTGGAACAAAGACAATGACTGTAGGTCCAGCTCCACTTAATGCAGCACCATATCCGCCATGACTGATAGCTAATTTATGCACTTGTTCTAGGTCAGGTACAAGATGCTTTCGATATGGCTGATGAAAAAGGTCATGGGCCATTAATTTTCCAGCAAACTTCCAATCGTTTTGAAGGGCTGCTCCAACGAAAAGATTAGCAATGCTACTCGCTTCCACAGCTTCCTCGTAAGGAATTATATTAGGAAGGACAGAGCGAGAATCTGTCGTTTTTAACTTATGATTGGGAATTAAGGCTACCATTTCTAAATTCTTAACTTTATGTGAGATGGTTTCTAACCCCTCTTGCCCTGTAGCGATGACTAACCCACCATAAAGAGAGGCAGCTACATTATCGGCGTGGCCTTCAAAAACTGTTGCAATTTGAACTTTCTCTTCAAGAGTAAGCTCAAGGTCCATGACATAATTTGCTATTTCAACTGCGGCTACAATAGCTGCCGCACTACTTCCAAGACCTCTTTCCAAAGGTAATTCGCTCCTCATCGTGACTGCAAGAGGCATCGATTCTTTTCCTTTTCCATACTTTCGCTCAATTTCTTCAATTGTTTGATAAATCATGTTTTCTTTTCCAGATGGAAAGGGTTCATCAAAATCAATATAGTGAAAAGACCATTCTGAGGAAGGTTCAATCCTCACGTATAAATGTCGATCAATCGCTAGGCCAATGGAATCAAACCCTGGCCCAAGATTCGACGTACTTCCTGGTACTTTCAAGTAGAAACATTCGTCTTTGATCAATGGCTGACACATCCCTTAAGTTCTTCAAGAAACGCTGTTTTATTTGCTGCGACTACCCGTGGTTTTGCAACCACATTGTCCATCGCAGTTGCAGGATCTTTCAATCCATTACCAGTTAAGACAGCAACTACTTTTGCACCTTTCTTAATTTCACCCTTTTCCACTTGCTTCATTACGCCTGCAACGGAAGCACATGAAGCTGGTTCTGCGAAGACGCCTTCTTTTTTTGCGAGTTCTTGATAGGCAGAAAGAATTTCATCATCTGTGACGCTATCGATCTTCCCCTTGGATTCAATAACAGCCTCTTCAGCTAGATGCCAACTAGCTGGATTTCCGATCCGGATCGCCGTTGCAATCGTTTCGGGATTCGGAATAATTTTCTTTTGCACAATTGCCGCAGATCCTTCCGCTTCAAATCCACGCATTTGCGGGCGCCTTTCTTCTGAAACATATTCTTTAAATCCTTTCCAATAAGCAGAAATGTTACCGGCATTCCCCACAGGAATCGCGAGCACATCAGGAGCTCCACCGAGCTGGTCACAAACTTCAAAAGCTGCTGTTTTTTGTCCCTCTAAACGATAAGGATTAACAGAATTCACGAGGGCAATAGGCTCTGTTTCAGCTATATCGCGAACCATTTTCAAAGCTTCATCGAAATTCCCATCAATCTCAAATATCTCTGCGCCATAGATCATCGCTTGAGCTAGCTTTCCAAGCGCTACTTTCCCTTTGGGAATAACAATGATACAACGCAAGCCTGCTCTTGCACCGTATGCTGCTGCTGCTGCTGCCGTATTACCAGTTGATGCACAAATGATGGCATCGCTACCTTCCTCTTTCGCTTTAGCCACTGCCATGACCATTCCACGGTCTTTAAAGGAGCCTGTTGGGTTTGCTCCTTCAATTTTGACATAAAGTGAAATGCCAAGTTCGTTTGAAAGCTGATCGAGCTTTAAGAGAGGGGTATTCCCTTCGTTTAAAGTGAGCTGCGGCGTTTCCTCCGTAAGAGGTAAATACTCTTTATAATGCTTAATTAGTCCATTCCAGCTCATTACATTCCCTCCACACGATAGCGACTTTTCACTTCTACTACAACATCAAGATCTCTCAATCGATTATGAACATCTTCAAATGCTCTTTGATTTGTTTCATGAGTGATGATCACAAGCTCAGCTGTTCCTTTATTAACGACAGGTTCCTGAATTAATTTCTCTAAACTTAGCCCTCGATCCTGAAACAAGTGGGAAATTTTAGAAAACGCCCCAGGTTCATCTTTAACGATCAAGCGAATAAAATGCTTACTTTTGATCTGCTCGTCTTCTTTAAGCTTGCGATCATGCTGAGGTAGGATAACACTTTTTCCATTTACTCCTAACCTCATATTCTTAATGACTGCAACAAGGTCCGATACAACCGCAGTTGCAGTTGGTAATTGTCCAGCACCAGGGCCATAGAACATTGTTTCACCAACCGCTTCACCGTAGACATAAACAGCATTATATTCGTCGTTTACTGAAGCTAGTGGGTGCCTTGAAGGAAGCAATGTCGGTTGGACGGATAGCTCGATGGAACCATCTGTAGAACTAGCAATTCCTAATAGTTTTATGGTATAACCTAATTTCTTACTGTACGCAATATCATCTTCATCGACGCGAGTGATGCCCTCTACTTTGACATCATCTAATCCGACTTTCATTGAAAATCCGAGCGTTCCTAGAATCACCATTTTCCTGGCCGCATCGAGCCCTTCTACATCTGCCGTAGGATCTGCTTCTGCAAAACCTAAATCCTGTGCCTCTTTCAACACGCTTTCGTATGGAACATTGTTTTTCGTCATCTTTGTTAAGATATAATTTGTTGTACCATTTACAATCCCCATTAATTTCGTAATTCGGTCAGAAGATAACCCTTCTACTAAACTTCTAAGAATTGGAATGCCACCTGCTACACTAGCTTCGTAGAATAGATCACTTTCATTTTCTACTGCAGCACTTAGTAATTCTCTGCCGTGAATGGCCATTAAATCTTTATTTGCCGTTACGACATGTTTATGGTTTTGAAGGGAAGAAAGAATGAATTCTTTTGCTTGATCAATTCCACCAATGACTTCAATCACCACGTCAACTTCAGGATTATTAATAACCTCTTCTGGATCAAGTGTTAGAACACTCTCATCCAAATCGACGCTACGGTCTTTATCGATATCCCTCACTAAGACTTTGGCTACTTTCACCTGACAGCCCACTCGCTGCTGTAACTCCTTTTGATGGGAATCAATCATATGTACCACACCACTACCAACGGTTCCTAATCCTAATAATCCAACTGATACGCAATCCTTCATATTCCTTCCACTCCTTTTGTCCACCTGGTGAGGACACTTGTTTTTATATAATGGACATTATACGTGTGATTGCCCATGAACACAACACCATTTTCAGAAAAAATATAATTTTATCTATGTTAACAAAAGTGTGAAGAAGAAAGCAATAGCGGCCTTTTTAATGAAAGCGTATTCATTTTCGGGTGGTGCGTTTTGTGGAAAAGCGAAGTTTAAGTAAAAAAAACCAGCTCTCAAAAGAGCTGGTTTCTCCTATTAACGACGGTTACGTTTACGATTACGTAGGAACGTAGGGATGTCCAATGTGTCATTGGATTCGTCTACGCGTGCGCCGAATTTAGAGGGTTCAGGCTGTACTTCTTCTTCTTCATGCTTAGGTTGCTGAATCGGAGCGCTTTGCTTCGACTGAGCTGAAGGACGTGGAACCGTCTTTTTCTTATTCTCATTCTCGTCAAATCCTGTCGCAATGACAGTCACAAGAATTTCGTCTTTTAAATCTTCGTTAATTACGGAACCAAAAATCATATTCACATTCTCATCAGATGCAGAAGAAACAATATCTGCTGCTTCGTTTACTTCGTAAAGACTCAAGTTTGATCCACCTGTAATGTTCATTAGTACACCCTTGGCACCATCAATCGAAGTTTCGAGAAGTGGACTTGATATAGCCTTCTTGGCAGCTTCAGAAGCGCGATTTTCCCCTGTTGCAATACCAATTCCCATTAATGCAGAACCTCGTTCTGTCATGATGGTCTTCACATCCGCAAAGTCAAGGTTAATGAGTCCTGGTACGGCAATAAGGTCAGAAATACCTTGCACACCCTGGCGAAGAACGTTATCCGCTTCACGGAATGCTTCAAGCATTGGCGTATTCTTATCTACGATTTCAAGTAGACGATCGTTAGGGATAACAATTAACGTATCGACTTTTTCTTTCAACATAGCAATTCCAGTTACAGCTTGTGTTGAACGCTTCTTACCTTCAAAAGTAAACGGGCGTGTGACAACACCTACGGTTAAAGCGCCAAGCTCTTTTGCGATTTCAGCAATAACGGGGGCCGCTCCAGTACCTGTTCCGCCACCCATTCCTGCCGTTACGAATACCATATCGGCACCGCTTAGTGCTTCCTGAATCTGTTCTTTGCTTTCTTCAGCAGCTTTCTTACCAATCTCAGGATTAGCTCCAGCTCCAAGACCTCTTGTTAATTTACCACCAATTTGCATCTTTACCTCTGCCTTCGCGAGGTTTAATGCCTGTGCATCCGTGTTAACGGCAATAAATTCAACACCTTGTACACCATTTTCAATCATACGATTTACAGCGTTGCTTCCGCCTCCACCGACACCGATTACTTTTATCTGTGCTAATTGTTCCATATTCATATCAAACTCTAACATCTCAGGTCCTCCTAATCTTGTAATAGCCCTTTATTCAACAAATAGATTAAAGAAATTCTTCACTTTCTCTTTCATACCTGGTGAAGAAGATTTCTCACCTGGTTGAGGTTCGGCTTTTGTTCTACGCTTGGGCTTCACTTCTTCTTCAGGGTTAAGTGATGCTGCCACTTCTTTCCCCTGAATCTTCACGTTTTTATACGTGAATTGGATAAGACCAATGCCAGTTGTATATTGCGGTTCGCGTACGCCGATATAGTCAGGGACGGCAACACGTACGTTATGTTGCAAAATTTCACGAGCAAGTTCAAGTACGCCATCCATTCCGACCATACCACCGGTTAGAACAAATCCGCCCGGCAATTCACGAATTCCCATTCGCTTAATTTCGTCTTCTATCAATTCTAACATCTCTTCGATCCGAGGTTCTATAATATGAGCTAATTCGTACTGATTAAATTCTTGTTCAGCCGAACTGCCAATAGTCGATACAGTGAAAGCTTCCTCTTCTGAAGCTAGATCAACGAAAGCATTGCCGTGCTTGATCTTAATTCGCTCAGCTTCTTCAGTCGTTGTTCTGAGACCAATCGAAATATCTTTTGTTACATGATCGCCACCAATTTGTAGAACAGAAGTAGCTTTCAAATTTCCTTCTTCAAAGATGGAAATCGTAGTAGAACCAGCCCCCATGTTAACGAGAGCTACGCCTAAATTACGCTCATCTTTTGATAAAGCCATCGATCCACATGCAAGCGGTTGTAGACAAATATCAGCAATTTCAAGACCCGCTTTTTCTACGCATCTTAACAAATTATGTAATACTGTTTTTGAACCTGTAATGATTGTCCCTTCCATTTCCAGGCGTACACCAATCATACCACGCGGATCCGTAATTCCGTCCAGTCCATCGACCACGAACTGTCCTGGAATGACATCAATAATTTCTCGCTCAGGAGGGATAGAAACAACCTGTGCTGCGTCAATTACTCTAGCAATATCTTCATCATGAATTTCACGATCCTCACTTGATACCGCCACTACCCCATGACAGGGCTGTAGCTGAACGTGATTGCCGTTAATCCCCACAATCACAGAACGAACTGATAAACCTACCATTCTTTCTGCGTTTTCTACTGCCTGTTTAATTGAACGAACAGTTTCATCTATATCCACAATCGATCCTTTACGGATTCCATCGGAAGGCGCACTGCCAACTCCTAGAATATTTAAAGAATCGTTCGTCATCTGGCCAATGATTACTTTCACATTGGATGTACCGATGTCTAGACTCACATAAATCTCATTGCTGTTCATTCTCCTGGCACCTCCTTCAAAATCCTACCATGTTCAGGTATTAATAGTTTCTCTATATTAGGGTTGAAAAAATGCCCAACACCTTTATATACACAACATTGATTTGAATTAAACTTCCTCAAGCCTTGCATCATGAAGTCCCGGGAAGAATGTGATATAAGGACTCTATTCCACAAATCCGGTTATTTCCCTTCTTTTATACGAGAATTACTCTTATTTTTTTGGGTAACGAACCCCTACTCTCCTCGCAAGCTTTCTATTCTTAAGGCGAGTCAGTCTAAAGCAGTGCGTAAGTATTAGTCTACACCATGTGAAAGCAGTAGAAAAGTCACTGTTTCACGTATTTACAAGAAATTCTTTGTTTTCTTCTATTCTGCTATGTTATTTAGTGGGTTTTCTGTGCGATACCCTGCTTATAAACGTTCGTTGATGAAGGTGATTCCCTGTCCATTAAAACAAGTATTATCAAAGATTTTTATGAAGTCTCTTTTTTCTTCTCCTCGTCCGTTGGAGCCCCTTCGTATGGCTCAAGCCAACTTCCCTCATTCAAATAAAGAATTCCCTTAGCTTTATCCTTCAACTTCTCAACGATTAACGGATAACTGTTCATCTTCTCAGCAAAATCTGCAATGCTTGTTTTCACTTCGTAGCCATCCGTCATATACAGCGTTAAGTTAAACGCTTTATCTCCGTCCGGTGTGTAGTGAATCTCAGAAATACGATTAATAATACTTAAATTTACCTTTCGAAGCTCACCAGCCATATCAGTTAGCTCCGTACTTTCATTCCACTGCATCAATATAGGAGCGTTCACTGGTGTGTCCCCTTTAGGAAGTGCTCCAAGAATTGCCCCTGATTGTAGAATCGGGAAATATTCGCTCCCCTTTTTCAAGTAAGCGACCCGCGCATTCTCAACTACCTTCACTTTTGCTGTCGCAGGAAATTGTCTCGTGACAGTGACTTCCGCAATTTCTTTGGACTGCTCTACTTTCTCCTCAACTTTCTCTTTGTTTAAATTCCAAAAGCTTACGCTATTATCAAGCTCGCTCAATTGAATGATTTCTTTATCAGAAACGTAATTGTTGCCAGAAACTTCAACGTTCCGAATATGACTTAAGGAAGATTGGAAGTATATGATCAGCAAAATTAAAAAGAAAAAGATTGATAGATATACAACCAACCTTCGATTAGCGCGCTGCTTTCTCTGCGCTTTCAGTGTGGGGATCCGGTCTTCAATTGTTACCACTTTGCGATCTTCCATTGTCTTGCCTCCGTCTCCGGTAATTGAACTTCTGTCTACCCTTAAGATGTATAAAATGCTTATCATGGCAACCGAACGGCATGATCCAGCAGTTAGTACTCATTTCAATCATTATAGCATAAGTTTGATGCTTATTATCCACTTGAAGGAAATTCATCCCAGAGAAATATTATGATGCTACTTAAAGGTACTTTTCTTTGATTCACACGGATTGCTCCATCACATGTCCCTCAATATAGTATAGAAAAAAGCGCTCATAAATGAGCGCTTTAAGGCTATCGTTTACTGTTAAAACTTTGCGTAACGACTGATGTTAAGTAGAACCCCCATGGCAACAAGCATAAGAGTTAATGAAGAGCCTCCATAGCTTAGAAAGGGTAACGTAATCCCCGTTACTGGCATTAAGCCAGTTACAACACCAATATTAATCATCACTTGAATCGCAAGCATCCCAATGATCCCTACTGCCAGAAGACTCCCAAACAAATCAGGTGCTCGTAAGGCGATACGGATCCCCCTCCATAGAAGAAGAGCAAACAATAGAATGACAAAGGTTCCTCCGATAAATCCAAGTTCTTCTGAAAGAATGGCAAAAATAAAGTCCGTTTGTGGTTCAGGCAAATAATAAAACTTCTGTCTACTTTGTCCAAGACCAAGTCCCATCAAACCACCTGGCCCAATCGCATAAAGAGACTGAATAATTTGGAAGCCGCTTCCTAATGGGTCACTCCAGGGATCCAGATAAGACGTAATCCTGGCAATTCGGTACGGTGCAGACAATATGAGCACTGCAAACCCTGCTAAACCGAGCATGCCCAGCCAAACGAAATGGGCAATTCTTGCGCCTGATATAAAGATCATGACAACACACGTTCCCACCATCACCGCGCCTGTACCAAGGTCAGGTTGAAGCATAATCATGCCAAAAGCAAGAAAAACAAGGCCAAGTGACGGAACAAGACCCTTTTTAAATGAGGTAATTCGCTTCTGATTTTCAGATAAGTATTTTGCAAGAAACGCAATCATCGCAAGCTTAGTAAACTCAGAAGGTTGAATTGAAAATGCACCAACGCCAAGCCAGCTTCTCGCTCCCCCTCGAACGAGTCCCACTCCAGGAATAAGGACAAGAATGAGCAGAATGAAGCAGACAAGCACACCTACTTTAGACCAAGTACGCCACGTCCAATATTCTACGTTCATAACGAAAAACATGGCAGCCACCCCTACCCCTGCAAAAAGAAGCTGTCTTTTCGCAAAGAAAAACGCGTCGTCAAATTTATAGGAGGCCCAAACGGCGCTTGCACTGTAAACCATGATTAATCCAATTGCTAACAGGACAAGTGTTGCAGTTAAAAAGACCAGGTCTGGCGTTGATTTGGTTTTCGGCAATGGACCCACGCTCCGTTATGTCGATTTTACCTAACCGAACTTACCGGATAAGCAAGACAACCCCTTATTAGAGTCTATGCATTGCCTCGATAAAGATGTCTCCTCGTTCTTCAAATGTTTTGAACTGATCCCAGCTTGCGCACGCTGGTGAAAGAAGAATAACATCTCCCGATTCGGATAGATGATACGCTGTTGAAACAGCTTCTTCTACATTATCGACAACTGTGACAGAATTCAGTCCTGCTTGATTGGCCGTCGTCTTCAATTTTGGTGCCGTTTGGCCAAACGTAATAAGATGCTTTACTTTTGACTTGAAATAGGTGGCTAAATCATCGAAACCATTCCCGCGATCGAGACCACCTGCAAGAAGAATGACAGGCTTATCGAATGAATCCAACGCTTTTTTTGTCGCAATGGAGTTCGTTGCTTTTGAATCGTTGAAGAATTTCCGCCCACGCACTTCTCCTACAAATTGAAGACGGTGTTTCACTCCGTGGAAATTCGTCAGTTCCTCATGAATTTTTTCATTTGAAACACCGGATAACTTCGCTACCGCAATAGCTGCAAGCGTGTTTTCGATATTTTGCTTCATCGAAAGCTCATTAATTTTTATCACTTTCTCCTCTTGAAAAACGATCCATTCTCCTTCAATACAAACTCCGGTATCGAGTTTTTTTGTAGCAGAAAATGGAACAAGCGAAGCTTTTGATGCTTCAGCATACGAAGAAACTAGCGAATCATCAGCATTATAAACGGCAAAATCTGCACTCGTTTGATTTTGGAACATACGAGCTTTTGCTGCAGCATAAGCGTCCTTTGTACCATGATAATCAAGATGCGCTTCATAAATATTAAGTAGGACAGAAATATGCGGATGGAAATTGACTGTACCTTGTAATTGAAAACTTGATAGTTCCGTCACAAGCGTTTGATCAGGAGTTGCTTCAGCAGCTACTTCACAAACAACTGTACCGATATTACCAGCAACGATTGGATTTGCAGGTGTATGGTTTAATAGTTGGCCGATTAAGGTGGTTGTCGTTGTTTTTCCGTTCGAACCCGTAATCGCAATAAATGGTGCTTCAGAAACCTCTCCAGCAATTTCTACTTCAGTTACGATCGGAATATTTTTCTTTACGGCTTCTTCAAGAAGCGGATTTTGGTAGGGAATGCCAGGATTTTTAACAATCAAGTCAATTCCCTCAAGTAGCTCGAGCGGATGTCCCCCACCAACCACGTTAAACCCTAACTGCTGAAGTTCTTTCGCTTTTGGATTGTTCGAAATTTCTTCTCGATCATTCACTGTAACAGTTGCGCCAAGAGAGCGAAGCAACTTGGCTGCAGCAAAACCGCTTTTCGCTATACCTAATACGAGTACTGATTTATTTTCATAGTTTACTTTTCTCATTACATCCACACCTCAAGATAGATTCCAAACGCTGCACAAATTAACCCTACTGTCCAAAATGTAGCGACAACGCGCCATTCTGTCCAACCAGAAAGTTCGTAGTGGTGATGAAGCGGGCTCATTTTAAACACGCGCTTCCCTGTTGTTTTAAATGAGGCAACTTGAATAATCACTGACAATGTTTCGATGACAAAAACGCCACCAACGATGACAAGAAGAAGCTCAAGCTTGGTCATAATAGCAACAGCAGCAAGCGCTCCACCAAGAGCAAGCGACCCGGTATCACCCATGAATACTTTTGCCGGGTGAGCATTAAAAACGAGAAATCCAAGTACCGCTCCAACGACACTTACCGAGAAGATCGCTACGTCGTACATGTAAACTGCAGCTGCTAAAATGGCAAAAGCTCCAAAAGCAATAGCTGCTGTTCCAGCAACGAGACCATCTAAACCATCCGTTAAATTCACCGCATTGGAAGCACCAACCAGCATCACAAATAGTAGCACGACATATCCAATGCCAATATCAAAGCTTATTTCTGTACCAGGTACGCGAATGGCCGTATCAAATCCAACCGTTCTTAAACCAAAATAAACGAGAATTGCAATAACCATTTGACCTAGTAGCTTCTGTTTTGAAGTTAAGCCAAGGTTTCGTTTTTTTACTACTTTAATAAAATCATCTAAAAAGCCAATGAGACCATACCCTACGGTCACAAACAAAAGCAGCCAAATTTGGGTTGATATTTCATCATATTTTAATGCAATGATGACCGTACCTAGAATAATCGCGAGAATAATAATCAAGCCACCCATAGTTGGCGTACCAGATTTCTTTTGGTGTGATTTTGGTCCTTCTTCCCGAATACTCTGTCCAAATTTAAGTCTTCTTAAATAAGGGATAAATACCGGTGATACAAGCACCGCTATAATAAAAGATGTTAGCAAACTAAAAATTAATAATTGTTCAATCACTGTACTGCCTCCTTATGATTCTTTCCCTAATGCCTGTATTATGGTCTCGAGCCCAAGTCCTCTTGATGCTTTTAATAAAACAGCTGTTTGTTCATCAAGTCGACCCGATAAATAGGATGCGGCATCTTCTTTGTTGTCAAAGGAAACAGCAGGTACTTGCGTTTCATTTTCTTTCATCCCATCATAAATCCACTTTGCTTTGTCACCAACGGTAATCACTTCTGTAATCGCTGGTCTTACCGAGGTTGCAATGTTCCGGTGAAGAAATTCTTCCTGATCCCCAAGTTCATACATATCCCCAAGAATAGCAATTTTTTTCTGAAACCCTTCTAATTCAGCGAGCGTTTCTAATGCTGCTTTCATTGAAGTTGGACTGGCGTTATACGCATCGTTAATAATGAGCGCACCAGTTGATAATCGAAATTGTTCAAGTCTCATTCCGGTTAGTTTTAAGGAAGAGAGAGATTTTCGAATTTGTTCCTCTGTCATCCCTAACTTTCTGGCAGAAGCAATGCTATAGACGGCGTTTTTAATGTTATGTTTACCTAATAATGAAATTTCGAACGGCTCTTCTTCATTTTTTAGAGTAAACACATAGCCATTTTCTCGCTTTTCGACCTGATCAATTTGAAGCGCATTTTTATCTTCGTATCCGCATGAAATCACGTTTTTATGAGTCGGCGTTAGGAGTGGCTCATCACCATCGATAACGAGAACGCCGTCAGACTTAAGTCCTTCAGCTATTTCCATCTTTGCTTTAGCAATATTTTCACGGCTACCAAGTTGTAGTAAGTGTGACTCACCAATATTCGTAATAACAGCTACATCAGGTTGTGCAATTTGGGTTAGAAGTGAAATTTCGCCAAGTCCACTCATCCCCATTTCCAGAATCAACACGTCAGTGTCTTCAGGCATCGCAAGCACGGTCATGGGTAGTCCCCAATGATTGTTTAAATTCCCTTGTGTTTTAAACGTTTTATACTTTGGACTAAGGACAGCTTCAAGCATATCTTTCACAGTCGTTTTTCCATTACTTCCAGTAACACCAATGACATAAGGTTTTTGCTGTTTAAGCACCTGTTTCGCGAGTTCTTGAAAACCGACAGTCGTATCGTCTACTTCATACACATTAATTTTACCTACAAGGTCTTTAGGAAAAGGCTTGTTTTTCTCCCAAAGGGTTCCTGTCGCTCCATTTACAATCGCCGCATCAATAAATCGATGCCCATCAAAAACGTCACCAACGATTGGAACGAATAGTTTATTTGTGCAATTCTTACGAGTGTCCGTCGCGACACCTTCAAAAACCAGTTCCTGATCAACTGGTCCTTGACTGATTTCGTTTAGTAAATTCGATGAGAACTTCATCCTTTTCGCTCCTTTATGGCTTGACGTGCAATTTGTCGATCATCAAAATCTAGAACCTGATCTCCAACAATTTGATAGGTTTCATGCCCTTTCCCTGCAATTAGAACAACATCCCCATCAACGGCATGTGTAATGGCGTGTTGAATTGCTTCTGCTCGATCCGAGATTCTTATATAATGACCTTTTACACCTTCAACCATATCGTCTAAAATACGTTCAGGGTCTTCACTTCGTGGGTTATCTGATGTTAAAACGGCGGTATCAGCTAATTCCGTTGCAATCTTAGCCATAAGTGGACGCTTCGTTCGATCACGGTCTCCCCCACATCCAACCACTGCAAAAACGTTTCCTTCTGCCATTTCTTTGACGGTTAATAAAACATTTTCTAGACTGTCCGGTGTATGAGCATAATCGACGATAACAGGGAATTGTTGTCCCTCATCGACCAATTCAAAGCGACCAGGTACCCCCGAGATTTTTTCAAGGCTATTAAGAATATGATCTAGTTCCAATCCGTTCGCAAGACATGCTGCAATTGCAGCGAGTGCGTTGTATACGCTGAATTTACCCGTAAGCATCAGTTTAACATCACGAATGTCTTCAGGCGTGATTAAACGAAATCTTGTCCCATTAGCAGAAAAGGAAATTTCTTCAGCTCGAATATCTGCGTCATTATCAATGCCATATCTTAATATATACGCCGAAGTCATTTTCTCATATTGAAGGCTAGCGTCATCATCCGCATTTAGTACAGCGACCTTTTTTCTTCCTGTATCATATGTATTACCTAATTGTGAAAAAAGAAGACCTTTGGCCTGGCGATATTCTTCCATCGTCCCATGATAGTCGAGATGATCCTGAGTTAAATTGGTAAATACAGCAATATCATAGTCACATCCTCTTACGCGCCCGAGCGTTAAAGCATGAGAGGAAACTTCCATAACTGCCGTATGTACATGACGATCACGCATTCTTGCAAATTGTTTTTGAAGTAACAGCGGCTCGGGGGTTGTGTTCTTTGTTTCAAATTCTTCATCGGCTATTTTCATATTGATTGTTCCGATTAAGCCGGTTGTCTGCTTTTTATCTCTGTGAATCTGTTCAATTAAATGAGAAACGGTTGTTTTTCCATTTGTACCTGTAATACCAATTAATGAAAATGATTTCGTCGGGTGTTGATAGAAACAATTGGCCAGTTCTGCGAGAGCGCGATGGGCATCTCGAACTAGAATAACCGGCACGGATACAGACAGTTCTTTTTCTGAAACGAGCGCAACAGCTCCCTGTTGAACAGCTTGTTCGGCAAAATCATGGCCATCTACGGTATAACCTGGAATGCAGACGAAAAGACTGCCAGATGTTACTTCTCGGCTATCACTTTCAATCTTACTAATTTCGGGATTCCCTTTTCCTACCTGTTTATATGTAAGTAATGCATGGAGAAGATCGTGTAATTTCATCTCTTTCAAACCTTTCTAGTTTGCTGACATATTTTCAGAAAACAAGCCAAGAGCATACGCCTTGGCTTGTTCACTACTTATTGTACTCACCGGTTGCTTATTTGTCACCCATATAAAGTCGTATTTCTGCACCTACCGATAATTTCACTCCAGGTTCCGGCGCCTGAGCGATCACAATATCGCCTTCGCCACTTGAATCAATTTTCAAATTATACATGGCTTCACGAATTTCTTTTGATGACATTCCCACTAAATTCGGCATTTCGATCATCTCTTCATCTTGCCATGTCTTTTCTTTCTCAATCTGGTCTTCCCTTTTTTCTACACCCATAACCGTCAAACTATCCTGGATAATGTTACCTACGATCGGCGCTGCAACAATACCCCCAAATTGGAGGGTGTCTTTCGGATTGTCTATTGCTACATACACAACAATTTGCGGATCATCAGCTGGTGCAAATCCGATAAAGGAAACAATGTGGTTGTTTTTTAAATAGGCACCGTTTTTGGCCTTCTGAGCCGTTCCGGTTTTTCCACCTACACGGTAGCCGTCTACATAGGCATTCTTACCAGTTCCAAGTGCTACAACGGTTTCAAGTGCATGTCTCACTTCTTTAGATGTTTCCTCAGAGATTACCTGACGTTTCGCTATAGGCGTATTTTTGCTCACCACTGCCCCAGTTTCTGGATCTAACCATTCTTTTGCAATATACGGTTCATAGAGTGTGCCACCATTTACAGCAGCCGAGACTGCCGTCACTTGCTGAATTGGAGTTACCGAAACTCCTTGACCGAATGCTGTCGTTGCAAGCTCGAGTGGTCCTACGTTATCAACATCGAATAGAATGCCACTTGCTTCACCCTGTAAATCGATACCTGTTTTCTCGCCGAAACCAAATTTATCAATATAGGAAAAGAGCTTCTCCTTACCAAGACGTTCCCCTAGTAGAACAAACCCAGGGTTACAGGAGTTTTGAACGCCTTCTAAAAAGGTCTGACTTCCATGGCCTCCCGCTTTCCAACACCGTAACTTTGTCCCTGCTACTTCAATGCTCCCTGGGTCATGAAAGTGATCGTTTTCTAGATCAACTTCTCCTTCTTCAAGCGCTGCAGCCAGGGTGATGATTTTAAAAGTGGATCCCGGTTCATACGTGCTCCAAACGGGTTTATTTTGGTTCCATACGTCGGGAGAGACTTCTTGAAATTCTTCAGGGTTAAAATCTGGTCTTGAAGACATACCAAGTATTTCACCTGTATTTGGATCCATGGCGATCGCTGCTGCTCCATCTGGATGATAAGTCGCTTCTGCAATATCAAGTTCTCGTTCCATAATCGTTTGGATTTTAGAATCAATTGTTAAGCGAAGATCGAGTCCATCAACAGGTTCTGTATAATCATCTGCGAGCGATGGCATTCGCTTTCCTTTTGCATCTGCGTAATATTCAACCTGTCCCTTTTCGCCACTTAATTCTTCATCATAGTAAAGTTCAATACCTGTTAAACCTTGATTGTCAATCCCACTAAAACCTAGTACATGCGCTAAAAAATCTCCATTTGGATAATGACGTTTGTTATCTTCAGCGATGTAGACACCTGCAAGATTCAACTTTCGAATTTCATTTGCTTTCTCATTCGTCATTTTCTTTCCTTCAGGGCGGATCCAAACCATCGATTCATTCTGAGTAATTGTTTCATAGACTTTTTCTTTACTAGTATTGAGGGAAGCTGCAAGAGCTTCGGCTGTAGCTGCTGGATTTACGAGCTGCCTTGGAACAATTAAGACAGATGGGGCACTAATGTTCGTTGCGAGTGCCACACCGTTACGATCAAGGATCTCTCCTCTACTCGGTTCAAAAGGAATATTACGACTCCAAGAATCTTTTGCTTTCTCGCTAAGCCAGCTCCCCATCACCAGTTGTACATAACCAAGTCTTACAACGACTACAGCAAAAACAAATAGTCCAACGATAAGGGCTATCACTAGTCTTCTTCGAACAGTGACATTGGAAACGCGCATAAACTCATCCTCCCTGATTATGCTCGTTCCACTATATGTTTTATGTTCGAAAGATAGACCTGCTAGTCCGTAATTGGTTCTGCTTCATCCTCAGGTTCTGCCTGGTCAACTTCAGATGATGGAGACTTTAATTCAGCTACAAGATAGTCGTCTTTTTTAATCGTGCTTCCCTTCTCAATTCCTTGCTTCGTCACGTAACCCGATCCCATGATATTTGGTTTTAAGTCGACCAGCTCAACCAGTTTCATAACATCGGCAAGCGACCATCCAGTTATATCAGGCATGGTTGCTTGATCTTCCGTTTGCAAAATAATTCGTTCGCCATTAAGGATTTTCGTACTTGGGCGCGGTGATTGACTAATAACTTTTCCCTCACCTAGCGATACGACTGATAAACCTTTTTCTTCAAGCTGTTTCTTTGCTTCTTCTAGACTCATGCCCGTCACATCTTTTAAAACTTGACCAGACTCTGACTCTTTAGCTTGCTCTGAAGGCTTCTCTTTTTTCTCGATCGGATCAATATTTAAATATTGAAGACTGTTCTTCATTACTGTATTAAAGATGAGAGAAACCGGATCACTTCCCAGTTCTGGATACTCGAGTTTAGGACGATCAACTGCCACATAAACGACTAACTCTGGGTCATCAGCTGGAGCCATCCCAATAAAGGAGAAGATGTTATTGCCATAGCCACTCATATATCCTTTTGAGCCTTCAGAAATTTGAGCTGTACCTGTTTTTCCCGCAATATCGTAACCTTCTATGTTATAAGGAGTACCCGTTCCATCAGTCACAACCGTCCGAAGAAGATCCCGTGTTTGTTTTGCAGTTTCCTTCGAAATAGGCTCACCAGCTACTTTTGGCTCGTGATTGAGTTTCACCTCATTTGATTCGGGATCAACAATTTTCTCAATCACGTAAGGCTTCATCATTTTCCCACCGTTTGCAATAGCGGAAATCGCTTGAACTTGTTGAATTGGAGTTATTGTGGATCCCTGTCCGAAACCAGTTGTAATTCGTTCAAGCTCCCCACTATAGGTAATTCTAGATGAAGCTTCTCCAGGGAGATCTATTCCAGTTTTAGCATCCAATCCAAATTTCGTTAAATAATCTTCATACTTTTCATAACCTAGCTTTTCTTTCACTAAAATAGAAGCTGCTACGTTGGAGGACTGGCGAATTCCCTCATCAAAGCTAATCATCCCCCAGCCTTCTCCACCATTATGATCACTTATTCGACCACCTGGCACGGAGTATTGCCCTGATTGAAAAAGTTCGTCTCCTTGATACACCCCTTCTTCAATCGCTGCCGCAACAGTAAAAACCTTCATCGTGGAGCCCGGTTCAAAAGCAGTAAGCGCCATATTCGTATAATTTGATACATTTCTTAAATTAGGATCGAACGTTGGGCGATTTCCCATCGCTAGAATTTTCCCAGTGTCTGGATCAGCGACAATCGCTGTCATTCGCTCAGGGTTAAATTTCTCCTGTGCTTCGTTCAAGGCGTTTTCCATTAATACCTGGATTTTTTGATCAATTGTTAAATAAACGTCGTTCCCACTTTTAGAAGGAGTAATGTTTTCATTACCATAGGGAAGTTTAAATCCTTCTCGATCACTCTGGTACGTTTCTTTTCCTTCTTGTGGGACAAGATACTTGTTCAATTCCTTTTCTAAACCTAACAAGCCTTCCTGAACCCCGTCATCATTTTCGTTTGTAAACCCAAGAAGATGGGAAGCAAATTCTTCATTAGGATAGAGGCGCGTTTTCGTAGGAATAAAGCCGACTCCAGGTAAATCAAGCTTTTCAATTTTCTCTTTCTGTGTCAGACTCAAGTTTTTCCCTGATGCTCCGAATTCAACTTGAAACAATCCTTCTCTAGATAACACTTCGGAAACGTCGGATTGCTTCATCTCTAAAATCGGCGCAAGGGCAGCCGCAGTTTTTGAAACATCTTCTACATGATCCTCATATTCTTTATCCAAGATCGCTCGAAGTGTAAAGGAAGGAATGTCAGTAGCAAGCGCGTTTTCTCCTGTTCGGTCATAAATGGTACCGCGATCCGCTTCAAGAATTTTGCTTCGGGTCCACTTATCTTTTCCAAGCTCCATTAAGTCGACTTTTTCACCATCGGAACCAGAAATGGCCTGTGTCCACTCAATATAGAAAAACCTTCCAATAAAAGCAAAAAAGAGCAGGACAAATAGTGACATTAAAATCGCTGCTCCAACATTAATATGTGAGTTCTTGTTTGTTTCTTTCATGACAGTGCAAACCTCCGAAAATTATGATCCCTTGTTGATCACTTCTACGTTTTGATCATTTAGTTCCATGCCTAATTTTTCTTCGGCAATGTTCACAATTCGACCGGGTGCACTTAGCTCAGTTACTTTTACTTGAAGCTCTTCGTTTTGTTTACTTTGAACACGTTGGTCTGCTTCTGCTTGTTGCAGGCTCGTATTCAAATTATAAATTGTAGCATAATTCGAAACCATAAAGATTGACGCGGCCACAAATGTAAGTACAAGCATCATCCAGAGCATTTTCTCTCCCTTTGTTATGCGTCCACGTTCTACATAAACGGCTTGCTTTTTTGTTTCAACTTGCTTTTGCGTTTGTTGCTGCTGCTGATACTTATACGCCAGGTTACTCATCATTTTCCCCCTTGCACCTTCTTATATTTTTATCTTTACATTTTCTCTGCCACACGAAGCTTCGCTGATCGTGCACGTCTGTTTGCTTCCTGCTCTTCTTCAGATGGTAGAATTGGCTTTCTTGTCACTAGCTTCATATCTGGCTGGTAAGCATCTGGAATAATCGGCATTCCAGGTGGAAGTTCTGGTCCTGAAGCTGCTTCTTTCATTGTCGTTTTACATATCCGGTCTTCAAGTGAATGGAATGTAATCACACTCATGCGTCCGCCGGGATTCAAAATGGACATTCCGTCAATAAGAGCCTGCTCAAATACTTTTAGCTCATCATTTACCGCTATACGAATCGCTTGAAAAATTCTTTTCGCGGGATGTCCCCCTTTCCTTCTCGCAGGTGCAGGAATAGCATCTTTAATGAGATCAACGAGTTCAAATGTGGTTTCAATCGGTTTTAAGTCTCTTGCTTTTTCAATTTTGCGAGCGATTTGTTTTGAAAACTTTTCTTCACCAAATTTGAAAAAAATCGAGACGAGACGTTCATACTCCCACTCATTCACCACTTCGTACGCTGATAAACTGGAAGATTGATCCATCCTCATATCCAGCTGTGCATCATGTTGATAACTAAACCCCCGCTCACCCTTATCAAGCTGCGGAGAGGAAACACCAAGGTCAAATAAAATTCCATCAACGCCTTCAACACCGAGGTCAGCTAACGCTTCTTTAATAAAGCTGAAATTTCGTTCGATAACCGTAAGCTTGTCCTCATATCCTGCAAGTGTTGTTTTGGCATTATCAATTGCCCATTGATCTTGATCAAATGCATAGAGATGCCCTGTGGTTAGCTGATCCAAAATCGCTTTTGAATGTCCACCACCACCAAGCGTACAATCAACATAAATGCCATCCTCTTTAATGTTTAGTGCGTTTACTGCTTCTTCTTTTAATACTGTAATGTGTTCAAACATAGCGACACCTTAACCTTCATTCCATATTGCCCTTCTACAAATCGAAATCCATCATACTCTCCGCGATTTCTGAAAAAGATTCTTCAGATGCATTGAAATACTCTTCCCAAACCGCTTTGTCCCAAATTTCCAATCGATTTGATACACCAATTACAACGCATTCTTTCTCAAGGCCTGCATACTGGCGTAAAGTTCCGGCAATATTTACCCTGCCCTGTTTATCTAGTTGGCATTCAGTCGCACCAGAGAAAAAGAATCGGGTAAAAGCACGAGCATCTTTCTTTGTAAAAGGGAGTGATTTCATTTTCTCTTCAAGAACTTCCCATTCCGTCATTGGGTAGCCGAAAATGCATTTATCTAACCCGCGAGTGAGGACGAAGGAATCACCAAGTTCTTCACGGAACTTAGCGGGAATAATCATTCTGCCTTTTTCATCAACAGTATGCTGATATTCCCCCATAAACATGGCTTCCTCCACCTCTCCCACTTTCTACCTCTAAGTTACCACAACTCCCCACTTTTCACCACTAAAAAATTAATTCGTAACACAATACAAATATCCTGCTGTTCAGCAGGATATTTCTTAGAAAAAATTTTATTTTAGAACAAGTGGGTTGCATGTGATTTCGCGAGTGCCTGTCACCACCCGCTATTTGTCGAATAAAATGATGCCTTATAGCGGTTTATTGGCCAAATCCTGAGGATATTGGCCAAATTCGAAATATATTGGCTAAATTCTATTTTTATTGGCCAAATCTCTAATATATTGGCCAATTCAAAAAAGCTGCCGGAATCCTCCGACAGCTTTTCTTCCTTACTATAGATAAACCACCTTATGCATATCATTAAAGGGAAGCTCAAGTCCCATCATTTGATCAACGAAATCAAATCCATGCCAGTTTAGATAATAAACAGCATTCCACTTCCGCTCTTGTGGCGCACCATTAGGTTTTAAGGCGAGACCAACTTCATCAAACTTTGCCAGCGTATTTTCATGCTGATATTCAAGTGAATGATAGAGCTTCTGCTGGAGAAGATCAAGCTGTCTTTGGAGGAAACGTCCATTTTTTTCAGCGTAACGATTAAGACCACGATCTACAGACTCCGTTAGATCCCTAAGGTTCTGATGAATTTCCTCGACTTTTAATTTTGCATCGTTAAAAGTGGCGCCAATCCCCACATCATCTAAATGACGCACGTACGTTTCTTTCGAATGATCAATCCCTGACTTTAGTATTTCTTCAAGTGATAGGGAGAGGTCATCTAAATATTTTTGAACATGCCGCTCAACAAACGTAAATGTCAATCTCGGTACAATCACAGGCATTTTTATCTCAAGTGCACGAAATGCAGGTTTTAATAACGCCCAGTAGGCAAGTTCGCCTGGTCCAGCTACAAAACCTAACACAGGAAACATGAAATCCTGCATGATCGGCCGTGTTACAACGTTATTGCTTAAATCTTCAGGCTGTCGTTCTGCTAGTTCAAGTAGCTCCTCTTTTGAATAGGAAACGGAAGCCGATTTGCCCTCAAACTTTCCGTTTATTCGTTCTAGTAAAATCCGCTCGCCGTTTACCTTTACGAATAGATTCGCCTGTTGATCATCAAGATCCACTCCGATTGGGTAATCTTCTTCACGAAGATGAACCGCCTGTCCGATCACCCCTTCATTGATTGATTCATTTTGATGAATGATTTGCTTAAACGCATCCGTTTGAAGCTGGCGAAAATCATGGTTACCCGAATCAACGAGCACCAGGCCATGCTTAGAAAATAACTTTGTCATCAAGTAACAAAAATGATCAACATAAGTGTTCGATTTTTCAGCGACTCCCTCAAGAAACCGCTCAATATCTTTCGTATAGGAGGTCTCCCCAAAGTGTCTGATCATCTCACGTGTCCATGAGTTAACCGTCTTCTTATCAAGTGGAATATCTGATAATGCCTGCTTTGTTAATTGCTTTTGAGGAACGGCTTCTTTCTTCTCGCGCCCCTCATCGTATAAATAAATATGATTCACTTCATGATAATCATGATCTTCACCCGCTACCCAAAAAACAGGTATAACAGGAACACCCAACTTTTGTTCCTTCTCTTCTGCTAATTTAATGACAGATATCGCCTTATTAATTGTATAGAGTGGCCCGGTTAACACGCCAGCCTGCTGACCCGTCACTACCGTAACCGCTTCTGGTTGCTTTAACCGCTCAATATTTGTAAGAGCAGGTTCTTCTGCTTCGAATTTCTCATTAAATGACATCAAGTGTTGCGTAAGCTTGGTACGATCTTGATGACGTTCCATTAACTCTTTGTATCGCTGTTCGTAAGAAGAGTCGTTTTGGTATGTATAGTCAAAAAAAGCTGAGATTGTTGGTTTCTCAGCAATATAATCTGTTGCGATTGCGTTTGATCCTGGAAGGAATGTTTCTTTGAGTCTCATTAATATTTCTTCCTTTCTTGACACCGTTACTAAATTCCGCCTATTTATCCTTAGTTAGTATATCAAACTTCCTCATTGGTACCAAAAAAAAAGCTTATGAGTTAGACCGAAATAATTCGGTGCACTAACCCAATAAGCAAAAGAAGAACATACCCTGTCGAAAACAGTAAAAAATTAAATCGCCACGCACCTTTAATCACTTTATGAATTTGAATATCATCTTTCGTTTTCCAGTGCAGAACAGTAAAAGCTCCTGCAGCTCCAATAATCATCAATAAAATGATCCAGAGAAAAGATTTTCCAACTAATTCAAGTAAAATAAAATGCACGCTTAAAATAAAAAAGATTGTAGAAAGATCTACTGCAAGACGAAAGGAGAATTTTTTCTTTCGTGTCATTTTCACTGTAATAATATAGACCAGGTACCATGCGAGCAGTGGGGCAGTTACGGCCGTTGCTACAATCCATGATAAGAGGTTTTCCATTTCAGGAGACTCCCTTCTCTATCTCGTTACCATCTCAAGACCCTTCACGCTATCATAGACAAATCTTGAAAAAGGGACATGCTTGCCGCGTGCTTCCGCTTCTTTCAGTATAAAACCTGTGATTGCATCAATTTCTGTTACCCTTCCTGCTTTTATATCCGCAAGCATGGAAGAAGTATTCGCACTTGTACGCCTGCAGATAAGCTGCACCTCATTCCATGAATGTTCATATTCTAGCTGAAGAACTTCGCACGTTTCTTTTACTATTTCTCTCATTAAGCTATAAAACCTTGCATTATTCAGAAGCTCTCCATTTAAAACATGATAGATACTACTAAGTGGATTAATGGCACAGTTTATGACGAGTTTTTTTGCGAGCATCGTGTACCAATCATTTTCATAACAAATTGGAAAATCCTCGCTTGAAAGAGCTGTTACTTTATTTGGCACACCTGCATAAGCGCTAACTTTTAAGATGCCGCTCCCTGTATGTTCAACTGTACGATCATTGATCTTTCTAGCCCCATGCTCTACTACGCCCACAAGTACATGATGAGCTAACAAATCGATCGATGAAAGATGCCCCATTCCATTTTGAATAAAAAGAACATCAGGCAAATTCGCTCCTTGATACACGCTTTGAATCATCGATATCACTGAAGGAACATGATTTGATTTGACAGCCACCACGAGTAAATCTGTCTGCTCTGGACGTAAACGATTCGTTCCATGAACATCAACCCGCTGCGATTTTTTTCCATTTATGTAGATGATACCTTTATTTATCTCATCCGCCTGATGGTTACGACGGCATACGACCGATATAACATGTCCATTCAATGCCAACTTGGCAGCCGCTAGTAAACCAATTGACCCGGCACCAATAATCGTTACGTTCAACTTCTCCGCCACCTTCTCGTGGGATGTGTATCATTTAAAGTTTAGCACAGGTTGATCCTGTTGATGAGAAAAAAATCCCTTAACAGTTAAGTTAAGGGATTTTCCAACAGTTTATACAGGATAAACGGGATGTTTCTTAGCTGGTGCTTCCATTTCTTTGGATTCATAATAACTTAACCGATCGATTAACACGTTACGCAGTTCACTTCCAGGTACGATATCGTCGACGATTAACTCAGAAGCTAATTTATAAATGTCAATGTGTTCTTTATATTCCTGATGTTTTTCTTTCACATACTCGATACGCTCTTTGGGATCTTCAATTGCATTAATCTTATTTGCGTATACGGCGTTAACTGCCGCCTCGGGACCCATGACTGCAATCTGTGCCGTTGGAAGGGCAATGCAACAGTCCGGTTCAAATGCAGGACCAGCCATCGCGTACAAACCTGCCCCATAGGCTTTTCTTACGACAACTGAAATTTTCGGAACGGTCGCAGAACTCATAGCTGCAATAAGTTTTGCTCCATGTCTTATAATTCCAGCGCTCTCCACCTTCGTCCCGATCATAAAGCCTGGAACATCAGCGAGAAAAATCAGCGGAATATGGTACGCATCGCAAAGCTGAATAAATTTTGCCCCTTTATCCGCCGAGTCTACAAAAAGCACGCCACCTTTTACTTTAGGCTGATTAGCGATTAACCCTACCACTCGTCCATCAATTCTCGCAAAACCCGTAATTAATTCTGGTGCAAAAAGTTTTTTTATTTCAAAAAAACTCTCACCATCAACGAGGGCATCGATTAACTCATACATATTAAATGGCGCATTTTGATTTTCAGGTACAATTTCACTAATCGATTTCTCAAGAGAAGGAAGCTTTCCATCTAGACGTGGTGTTTGTTTATGGAAATTCCCCGGAAAATAACTCAGATAGCTTCTTCCAAGTTCAATTGCATGCTCTTCATTTTCAGCAAGAACATCACCGCACCCACTCGTACTGCAGTGCATGCGTGCTCCCCCCATTTGCTCTAACGTCACTTTTTCTCCAATTACTTTTTCAGCCATTCTTGGAGAGCCAAGATACATCGAGGCATTTTTATCCACCATAATGACGATATCACAGAATGCTGGTATGTAAGCTCCTCCTGCCGCTGATGGACCGAACAGCAAGCAAACTTGCGGTACCATCCCAGACATTTTTACTTGATTATGAAATATTCTTCCGGCTCCGCGACGATTCGGAAACATTTCTAGCTGATCCGTAATGCGCGCGCCTGCTGAATCCACAAGATACAATAGAGGCACTTTAAGGTTCATCGCTGTTTCTTGAATGCGAATAATTTTTTCGACGGTTCTTGCTCCCCATGAGCCTGCTTTAACAGTGGAATCATTCGCCATCACGCATACCTTTTCGCCATTTACCCTACCGATCGCTGTTACCACTCCATCAGCCGGTAGCTCTTTCGCTAAGTTATTTGCAAATTTCCCGTCTTCTGTGTATTCACCATCGTCAAACAGAAGCTTCAGGCGATCACGAACAAACAGTTTGTTCGAGTCCTTTAACTTCTGGTGATATTTCTCAGCACCGCCTGATTCAACTTCTGATGCTCTAGACGCTAAAAGCTCTTCTAGATGATTCATAGTAAAAATCCTCCTTCAGCTGGGGTTAGATCGAGCGCTCGTTCAGAATACACACTTACTTCACAGTAACGAGTACGTCACCTTCGTTAACAAAATCGCCAACATTCACTTTAACCTCTGCTACAGTGCCTTCTTCCACACCTTCAATCGGAATCTCCATTTTCATTGATTCAAGCATAACGAGCTCCTGCCCTGCAGTAATCGTATCGCCTTCCCCTACCATTACATTTAAAACCGTACCCGCCATTGATGCTTTAATTTCTTGCATGTTCATCAGTCCTTTTCAGTAGTGTTATTTTTTCACAAGAATTTTTGCTAAATAAGACGTTGAATAGTTTCCTTGTTGAAAATGATTTTCTTTAAGTAATTGTGTAAATAACGGTCCATTATGCTTGATGCCCGTTAGCGAAAATCCTGTAAAGAAATCGATACTTCTTTTAATGGCTTCTTCACGACTGGATCCAGATACGATGATTTTCGCTATCATAGGATCATAGAATGGGGTCACCGTTGACCCGCTTTCATAACCTGAATCAATGCGAACCCCTTCTATTTCAGGAAATTCAAGTGCTTCAATCTTGCCAGGTGAAGGCATAAATGAAGTTGGGTCTTCCGCATATAGTCTATGTTCAATGCTATGGCCAGTGGGCTTAATTTCCTCCTGTTTAAGTGGAAGCTCTTCCCCTTTTGCAACGATGATTTGCCATTCGACTAAATCGACACCAATGGTCTCTTCTGTAATGGGGTGCTCCACTTGCAATCTCGTGTTCATTTCTAGAAAATAAAAATTTTCCTCTTGGTCCATAACAAATTCGACCGTGCCAGCATTCGTATAGTTAACGTGCTTAGCGGCAAGTAAAGCAGCTTCACCAATTTGACGGCGCGTCTCTTCTGATAGAAATGGTGACGGTGTTTCTTCTAGAACTTTCTGATTACGCCTTTGAATCGAACAATCGCGCTCATAAAGATGAACAACATGTCCATGGATATCTCCTACAACTTGAACCTCAATATGACGTGCATCGTCAATGAATTTTTCTACAAACATTGCGCCACTGCCAAAATAAGCTTTCGCACGGTTTTGGCTGGATACGAACGCTTTCTCTAGCTCTTGATCATTTTCACATCGCTGCATACCAATTCCACCACCACCTGCAGCTGCCTTTAACATAATGGGGTAGTTAATTTCATTCGCATAGGCAATCGCTTCTGTTACATCGAGAATTTCGCCGCTACCAGGTACAACTGGGACTCCAGCTTCCTGCATTGTTTTTCTCGCTGTAATCTTATCGCCCATTGCCTCTACAACTTCTGCTGAAGGTCCTATAAACGTGATTCCCTGTTCACTGACCCTTCTGACAAATGAAGCATTCTCAGATAAAAACCCATAGCCAGGATGAATGGCATCAACATTCTCTTCTTTTGCCACGCGAAGAATTTCTTCTTGATTCAAGTAAGATTTGGCTGCAGGTGGATCGCCGATCTCATATGCGACCGTTGCTTTCTTTACATAAGGTAGATCCTTATCCGCGCTGGAATAAACAGCAACTGTCTCAATATTAAGTTTGCTGCATGTCCTTATAATCCGTTCCGCAATTTCGCCACGATTTGCTATTAGGATTTTTTTCAAAGTATCGCCCCTCTCACCACAATAATAAACTAACAGGTTTGAAAACCCTTACATTTATCATATCATTAAATGACCTCTTCGTTTCAACAAATATTCAAATTATTCCTTTTATACTTTGTTTTTTGAAATGAAGAAAAGTTTCGTGTTTTCGGTTATAATAAAGAGGAAGAAGTTTTTACTTCTAATCATCTTAGAGTATAAGAAGCATGTTTGGAGGGGGCCGCTATGGTAGATTTAACAGTTCGTCCACTTGTCATTAATTACAAAACTCTGGAAGAGTTTAAGAAGTTTAAAGAGTTTGGCATTCAAGAACTTTCCATGATGGAGGATCTTCAAGACAACATCATTGAGAATGATAGTGAATCGCCATTCTACGGTATTTACTATGGGGATAAGCTCGTTGCTAGAATGAGTTTGTATCGTATCGATGGCAAATACGATCGCTATTTTGATCCTCCACAGGATTATCTTGAACTTTGGAAACTTGAAGTCCTTCCGCAATACCATAATCGTGATTATGGATCCACGCTTGTGAATTTTGCTAAGACCTTTAATTTGCCTGTAAAAACGAACGCAAGACAAGGTTCTGGTGAATTCTGGGAAAAGATGGGTTTCGAAGCAGTTACCTATCAACCCGAACGTGATCGCGGCGAAAATCCTTATGTATGGTATCCAGAAGGGGTAACTGAACAGGAGTAACGAAGAAATAGGAGCTTAAGAGCTCCTATTTCTTTATTTTTTCTAAGTTACCATTCGCATCCATTTGAAATCGCAAACTACCCGCATCTTCTTCTTGAAAGATTACCATTTTCCTCGCCTTTTCCATAATCTCTAATAGGGATTGATAATCTTCCTGTACAGTGAGGTACTCTTTTTCTAGTTGATGAAGATTTTGTTTTAGCATAAGGTTTTCAGCAAGCGCTTCTTGTAGCGATGCTTCACTCTTATTTGATTCAGAAAGATAGCTTTTCGAGGTGATTAACAGGCTAATCGCTTCATCGATTAAATCAATACTCCGATCTTCTTCAACAGAACCTGGTTTTGTTACCTGCTGTTTCTTTTGTTCTTTCCGCTGTTTCTTTGCTAATGCAATCGCCGCCTCATACTGTTTCCGAATAAGCGAATTCCATCGAAACCCACAGGCAGCAGGCGTTCGAGACAGCGTCTTTCCCACCTCTTCAAATGCTGCTAGCTGTGTACTTGAGTCTCTAATATGACGTAACACAACCTCAGCTAATAATACATCTTCATCTTTCGACCAAGCATCCTGGCGAATCGGTACCACTCACAATCCCCCCAATAACTGTTTTACAGTCATCATATGCATTTACTAGATATAGTAGACTCTTCTATTTTAGAAAGAATTGAGCTTCTAATATCCTGCCAGTGGAAGGAATGACCTTCTCTTCTTGCTAGAAAACAGGAAAAACAGCTAAACCTGCTCCCGTTTTTTCAAACGATCACCGGTTTAAAAATGCCTCTACTGCACGATGATGTTCATCAGTCGCCCATAAGCATGCACAGCTTTTAATTTCTTCTTCAACTCGAAGACGAATCGAATGACAATCGAGACTATTTAGCCAATAATTTTTATAAGCTGAGAGAATGAGAGGAGCCCGCTTTAAAAGATTTTCTATGTAAAGATAAGCACTTTCTTCCCATTGGTCGTCATGAGTGACATAAGTCAGGCAACCGTTCTTGAGTGCTTCTTCGCTTGAATAACGATCAGCACTCATTAGCATCGTTAACGCTTCCGATTGATTCATTCTTGTTAAAGCATACGTTGAGCCTCCCCACCCTGTTGTTAGTCCGATTGAGCCTTGGATAAACCCCACTTGTATATTAGCTCGAGCCACACGAAAGTCGCATGCCATCGCAAGCTCGAGCCCACCACCCACTGCGTGACCATTCAAAAGCGCTACAGTCGGTTTTTTGCAGAAAAACAATCGATCAAGGACATCGCCCATTTTACGTAGCATTGGATAAGCCTGATCTTCTGTCTGAAGTTCTTGAAATGCTTTTACATCTCCGCCACTACAAAATACTTTATCCCCGCTACCAGTGAGGACAATATAGTTGATCCCTTCGTCTGCTTCAGCCGTTTCAATTGCTTGTGACAACTGATCCATTACCTCATAATTAATCGCATTCCTTTGTTTTGGCCGATAAATGGTGATGATGGCAGCTTGATTCCGTCGCGTAACGATTACACTCGTCATTTTACTTCACCCCTTATTCCGAAAAGTCAAACAATTTAACACGTAAAAAAAACAGAGAGATTACTCTCTCTGTTTCGCAAGATTACTTGCTTACTACGTTTTCACCTTTGTAATTTCCACACTCTTTACAAACACGGTGAGAAAGTTTGTATTCGCCGCAATTAGGGCATTTTACCATTCCTGGTACTTCTAATTTATAATGAGTACGACGCTTGTTTTTACGCGTTTTAGAAGTTCTTCTAGCTGGTACTGCCATTGTTTCCACCTCCTTAAAAAGTTAACAGTCTTACGGAAATTTTGATCTAGTTATCTTCATTTTCCTTATTGAAAAAATCAGCTAAACCGGCCATACGAGGATCAACCTTTTCTTTCGGCTGTTCCTTCGTAATCACTTCCCAACCATTACCCGATTTTTTTGGCATTTCTTCCGATTCAGAGCTATATTTCACTACGCGAATCGGAATCTCCAAAAGTATATTTTCCTTAATATACGGAACTAAGTCAACCGTATTTCCCGAAACTTGATGAATTTCTTCATCTTCCACCTCAAAATCAACGCCACTTGTGTTTGCTTCAAGCACAAATGTCTCCATTGGGCGAAGTACGAACGGAAAATCAACATCTTCAAGTGTATTGGCACATGGTAGAACCATTTTGCCTTTCACTGTAAGATGAAAGGTAACCTTATTACCATGAAACGATGTTTCACCGGTAACATGAACTGGCGTAATCTCACGAATGTCAGCATTACGTTGCTTCAGTTCCTCTACATTCACTTCTTCGTCAATTGTAAGGCCTTTTAATTTATAGGACTTCAATTGTTCAATTGACCATTTCATCTGTGTATCACCTCAAGGCAACAAAAGTATTATAGCTACAAATCAAGCAAATGTCAATATTTTTTCTTTACACCAGTTGTTTCATTGGTAATCTTGGTATAATGTTAATCATACCAGAGAAAAAACCTTGAATTCAACTAATAAAAATGGATGTCCAATCCGTTTGAATCGGAAGGAGTAACTGTATGAAATCTGCTGGCTTAGTTGTGGAATACAATCCTTTTCACAATGGTCATCTCTACCATCTCCAAGAATCAAAGAAAGCCACTAATGCAGAAGTCGTTGTAGCCGTTATGAGCGGCTCTTTCCTTCAACGCGGAGAACCGGCTCTCGTTGATAAATGGACGCGTACAAAAATGGCGCTTAACAATGGCGTGGATCTTGTGATTGAACTTCCTTACGTATATGCTACCCAAAAAGCGGAAATTTTTGCAAAAGGGGCCCTCTCTCTCTTAACCTCACTTGGCGTGGATACCGTTTGTTTTGGAAGTGAATCTGGTGAGATCGAAGAATTCAAAAAAACAACCTCATTTATACATCATCATCAAAAGGGGTATGACGAACGAATTAAGTACTATATGGGCAAAGGGTATAGCTATCCGAAAGCGTCATCGCTTGCTTTTGAAACGCTAGAGGGGCATGAAAACGTTCTTGATCTTTCTCAACCTAATAACATACTTGGGTATCACTATGTTAAAGCAATTCAAGATCTTCATTCTCACATAGAACCATTTACCATTTTACGAACCAAGGCGGGCTATCATGATAAAGAATTTGTTGATACGAAAATTGCGAGTGCAACAAGTATTCGAGCGGAACTGTTAAAAGGCCATTCTCTTGATCAAGTAAACAATTATATTCCCGCCCCAACTTATGAAGCGTTACATCACTATCACCATACATATAACATGTTTCACGGCTGGCATAAGCTTTATCACCTGCTCAGGTATAAACTTCTTACGACAAATAGTCGAGATCTTGCTTCAATCTATGAAGCGGAAGAAGGGCTTGAAAATCGACTTAGCGCAATGGCGAAAAAAGCGCCAACCTTTCAATCATTTATGGAACTTGTCAAAACGAAGCGCTATACATGGACAAGAATTCAACGCTTTGCTCTTCATATCCTTACACAGACAACAAAGGAGGAAATGAAACCCTCACTTCAAGGGGAAGCACCATACATTCGCATTCTTGGCATGACGAAAGCAGGTCGCGCGTTTCTTAACCAAAAAAAAGGTTCTCTCTCTGTTCCCCTCGTCTCCAATATTAATCAGTATGAGCATCCCTTTCTAACGATTGAAAGACGGGCAAGTCTCGTGTATGCACTTGGCTACCACGGGCAACATCAAGAAAGTTTTCTACAAAAAGAGTACAAATCTGTACCAATAATGAAGTGAAAGCAGCCTGGCGGTTATCGCCAGGCTGCTTTCTTTTACTTTTGTTTCAACTGGTTTAAATATTCACGTGCATCATCAAACGTCTCAACTGGAACAACCTTCATGTCAGTTTCAATATCTTTTGCCGCTTCTAACGCATCATCATAGTTGGAATGCGCTACTGGTGCAAAGAAAATTTCTGCTCCAGATCCATCTGCGGCTACAATCTTTTGCTTTATGCCACCAATTGGTCCCACTTCACCTTTTTCATTAATGGTACCCGTTCCAGCGATTTCATACCCTTTTGTCCAATCTTCTTCCGTTAGTTGATTATAGATTTCTAGAGTAAACATTAATCCTGCTGATGGCCCTCCAATTTCGTCCGTGTTAATTTTAATCGAAGGGTCCGTCTTGATGGTAGTTGCTGTGACAGGACCGGTAATGCCAACGCCTACTTTTCCATCCTCTGTATTGTAAGCCTCTGGAAACTCCGAAAAACCAAGCTCAATTTCTTTTTCTTTATCATCTCTCTTGATCGTCAATTGAACTTTATCTTCCTTTTCAAAAGCGCCAAGTAGATCAAGAAGTTGCTCTGTTTCTTCAATCTTTTCTCCATCAACCTTCACAATCAAATCACCTACTTGTAATTTCCCATCAGCTGGCATTCCTTCAATGATGCCAGTAACCAGCACACCGTTTTTCGTAATGGTTATCTCTTTATTAGCTGCCTGATAGGCTACAATCGTAGCACTCGTTTGTGAGTTAGCCATTACATCCAACTGTCTTTGATGATATTCTTCGTCTGACTCGCCTTCACGCTTGATTAAATCTTCATTGATTAACTCATGGTATTCGTTGAATTGTGCCCAAATGTATTGGATCACATTCGCTTCACCTACTCGAACGGTGGTTAGCATAAAGTCACCACCATCTTGTGAACCACCATCTACATTAATGACTTCATCTAATACTCTCGCTTCCCCAGGTGTAGTGACATAATAAGGCAAGTCAATAAAGGTAAAGGCAGCCACCAAAACGAGGATAATTGCCCACACATAGGTGAATTTCTTGGTGCTTCGATTCATTTGTTTTTCTCCTTCCACACCTTCACCACTTGATGAATTTGCTCAAGGTGGCGATAGGCTTCTTCCTCTCCGATTTTAATAATATCCAGTACGTTTGTAAAAGCTCGTGATTGAAAGGATTCCAAACCTGGTTTGATCATAACATCCGCATTAATCTCGTGGAGACGTACCATTTCGTTTTGCATAATATCAATACTTTGCATTATGACGTCGATAATGGAGGTCACATCTGGTTCTTTTTTTACATTCGAAACGTCAACTGCAATTACAAGATCGGCCCCCATCTCCCTTGCAACTGAAACGGGCACGCGATCAATTACACCCCCATCGACTAAAAGGCGGTCTCCAATCTTTTCAGGAACCAATATTCCCGGTATGGCTATACTTGCTCTAACCGCTTGCGCAACCGATCCGGTTCGAAAAACGACCTTTTCTCCTTTAATGATATCTGTTGCTACGATCGCAAGCGGGGGATCCATATCCTCAATCTTTTTTCCATGAGTTAATGTTTCAATCAAACTTCTCACTTTGTTCCCTGCAATAAACCCCATCTTTGGCACAGTAAAGTCTAAATAATACTTTCTCCGAAAAAGCGATGCCATTTTTTCCATAGTCGCTACATCATGTCCTGATCCATATATCGCACCGACTAACGATCCCATGCTACTTCCGGCGATGAAATCAATGGGGATTTTTTCTTGGAGCAGGACCTTCAGAACGCCTAAATGTGCGAATCCTCTAGCTCCTCCTGATCCTAGAGCTAATCCAATCTTCGGACGGTTCATAAAGAACGCCTCCCTGTCTATACCTGCTTAATCATATGGTCTAATTGTGCCTCACATACGTATATTTTAATTATCGGACAGGTTAGAGAATCTTTTCATTAACGTTTGACTCAAAAAGTAGGAGGGCAGCAACTATGAACGTTCAAGTAGCAAAAACAATAATGCTTGCAACGTCCGTCACATTCGTTGCTCTCGCCGTCATCTTATTCCCAGCTCATACACTAGAGGCATCAAAAAGCGGTTTATCCATGTGGTGGAACATTGTCTTCCCATCTTTATTACCCTTTTTTATCATTTCTGAAATCTTAATTGGTATAGGCGTGGTTCGATTCATTGGGATTTTACTAGAGCCATTGATGAGACCTCTATTCCGAGTACCAGGTGCAGGGGCTTTTGTGTTTGCCATGGGCATTGCATCAGGCTTTCCAGCCGGTGCGAAGTATACTGCTCATCTTCGACAAAATCACGACATCTCTGCCATAGAGGGAGAACGTCTCGTCTCGTTTACGAACTGCTCTAACCCCCTCTTTATTTTTGGAGCAGTCGCAGTCGGATTCTTCCATAATCCCGCACTAGGTGTTATTCTCGCAATCGCTCATTATGCTGGTAATATAATGGTTGGTTTAGTGATGCGCTTCCACCACCCTGAATCCGACCATGCAATAGATGAGAGAGACTTCAATCAGTCAAGACTCGGACGTGCCTTTTCAGCGCTACATGAAACAAGGCTTATGGAGCGTCGTCCTTTCGGAAAAATGATGGGTGATGCCGTTCATTCTTCGATTAAAACGTTATTAATGGTAGGTGGATTCATCATTCTATTTTCTGTTTTAAATGAGCTACTGGGCGTCATTGGGCTTGCAGCTATACTTGCAACAGCCCTAAGATCCATTCTATTATTGTTTCAACTCTCACCAGAGTTAGACATCCCACTACTATCAGGTATGTTTGAAATTACGTTAGGAAGTCGCCTAGCAAGTGAAAGCTCTACTACTTTACTTGCTCAAGCTATCGTGACAAGCTTCATTCTTGCTTTCAACGGTTTTTCCGTCCAAGCACAAGTAGCAAGCATACTCGCGGACACCGATATTCGGTTTAAACCATTTTTTATGGCTAGATTGCTTCATGGGTTTTTCGCCGCATTTCTAACACTTGCACTATGGAAGCCGGTCTATTTGAATTATTTATCCACGGATAATGGATCACTTCCTGTATTAAATCGAGAAGATGCTCCATCCTTTATCGAACACGTTTATTCCTTTTTTACACAAACGGGATCCTGGATCACCCTCTTTTCCTTACTTACCTTTATTATTCTTGTTGCTTACCGCACAGGCAAAGTAGAAAAAGACCCCCGTTAACTTAACGGGGATTCTGCATATTTTTGTTTAAGCGCACTTTCAACGATCTCAGGAACCAGATCTGAGACAGGTGCGTGGTATTTCGCTATTTCTTTTACAATACTTGAGCTTAAAAAGGAGTACTGATTATTCGTCATCATAAAGAAGGTTTCAATTTCATCTTCTAGCTTTCGGTTAATGGAAGCAATTTTCATCTCATATTCAAAGTCGGACACCGCACGCAATCCGCGTAAAATCGTGGAAGCTTCCACTTTTTTAGCATATTCGATTAATAATCCATGATGTGAATCTACGGTAACGTTTGGAATATCTTTTGTGGCTTCTTTTAACAACGATACGCGTTCTTCAACTGAAAATAACGTGGACTTACTCTGGTTATTGAGTACGACTACTTTAATATCATCAAAAACTCTGGCACCTCGTTTAATAATATCCAGGTGACCAAACGTCACTGGATCAAAGCTGCCTGGACATACTGCAATTTTTGCCATGACTATTCCTCCTTCTCAACCTGCATCTGTTCATATGTATAAATGGATATCGTTGTTTTCCCGCTATACGTTTCTTCACGAATCATTCGTAATCCGGCATATGATTCTGGGAGCTGTACTTCTTTTTTGTGTTCAACTACGATGGTTGCTTTGTCCTCTAATAACTGATAAGCCGTTAGTTTCTCAAGATCATGTAGAATTTGCTCTTTATGATAAGGAGGATCTAGCAACACTAGCGAAAAATGAATCTCTCGCTTTTGAAGCGCTTTTAGGGCACGTTTGGAATCATTACGAAAGACCTCAGCGGATTCGGTGTATTTTGTTTGTTCAAGATTCCATTTGATCGTTTCAATTGCCTTGCTTTCTCGATCAACAAACACACACTTTTCAATCCCACGACTTAACGCTTCAATCCCTAATGCGCCACTCCCTCCGTAAAGATCAAGAGCTAAACCCCCTTCAAAAAAGGGCCCAATGATGTTATAAATCGATTCTCTTACTTTATCTGTTGTTGGTCTTGTGGAAGTCCCTGGAACGGGCTTTATTTGCCTTCCTTTACATTCTCCTGCAATAATGCGCATCTCTCTCACAACCTTATCGTTTCCATATTCCTACTTATCCTACCACAAAAAAGTGGAAAGCTAAAATCCATGTATAAACCATTTTGGGATGGCGATACTAAACGTAGTAGCATCGTTTAGAACGATGTTGCCAACCGCGGAAGAAGACTTACGTTTCCCCATAAGTTCTTCCTCCGGTTTCTCCTCTCCCATTTGCCTTAGCTTCAAAGCTTAAGGCACCCGCAGGATTTCCTGCGGGTTTTTTTATTCGGAAGGTTTCTGTTTTTTTATCCTAAATCAAGGTCATGCCCGTCAATTACCGGAACGCCGCCCCAGTCATGATGGATCCAATCTCCAAATGCTCCTTCGGTAATATCTGTAGTACTAAACAAATAATCCTCTACCTCTGAAAGTGATTGCCCAGAAAGCATTTCAGCCTCTGCTGCCGTGATGATACCATGTAGCACAAGCGCTGCTAAAATATCAGCAATTATCAAGCCCTGTATTAGCTTTTTATCCATGGTTTCCTCTTTAGCATGTCTTCCTTTCCAGTATAGAAAAAGCAACCCGCCTACTAAACCTACCAGAAGAAGAATCGAGACCATCGAAGAACCTCCTTTCTTTTCATTTTAATGCAAACGCTTCATCCTTTCCATTAGAAAGAATTCATGCTACATTATGATAGGATTTCTGTTTTAAATGAAAGGAGAACAACCTTATGATTCAACGCTTTATTGAGCTTGGTGAAGGCTATTCTGATATATATGAATTAGTCGAACTCGCGAGAACGAATTCTCATCGGCTCCATCGTTTGCTTGTACTTAAGACAGTCAAAAATGATCGGGAAGTTGTGTCACCAGTGGTCGTTTTAAAACCAGCTGGGGAAGGAAATCTTCAACCTCTCTACATATGTCGAGAAGGCATTCCTGTAAAGGAGCCCTCCGTACAACGCTTACAACTTTTTGAAGATTTAAGTAAGGAGGTCGAGTCACCGATTATCCCTATTGAGGTAAAACCTTCAAGTGAATTTAATGAAGGAGATCTTTACTTCAATTATATTATTGGGATACTCCGGTTAAATCATTTGATTCCACCACTCCAATAGGTTAATACTATGAAAAAAGCAGGAGCCAACGGCTCCTGCTTTTTATGATGGGATTTCTTTCGCTTCGTAAACCGCACGTTTTCGATCAAGAATGGGGAGGACTTTTCTTTTTACATAAGCTACGCTAATCAACAAAATGATCCCAGCAAATAAGAAGAGCCCCCTTGTCCCTACCATTGCAACAATTGCGCCTCCCGTTACGGGACCAAGTAGGTTTCCTAAGTAAACGGCGCTATTTGAGAAACTATATGTTCTACTTTCCATCCCAGCAGGCGATAGCGTCTTAACTAACGAATTAACTGAAGGCAGTAAACCGCCGATACATAACCCTAACAAAAAGCGAAGGGCGATGAGTTGCCAGAGTTCTTGAACAAACGCCTGTGGTATTGAAAAAATCGCAGCGCCTATTAACGAATAATAGAGAACGTGATGAGACCCTTTTCGATCTCCCACTTTTCCTAGTTTAGGAGAAGCCAGCATATTAGCAACCCCCATAACAGAAGCAGCAATCCCTGCAAATAAAGCCACATTCGAACCAGTTGTCAGCTGTTGCACAAAAAGTGGAATGAGTGGATTCATACCTAAAAGCGCAAACTGGACAAGAAAACCAACGAGCATTAAAGATACCATCGGAGAGTGAACCGTTACTTTTTTAAAATCTTTTACAGCATTGCTTTTCTCTTTTTTCGCAGATGGTTCTGGTTTTGTCTCTTCTTTCACTAAAAATAAGACAACAAAACCTGCAAGTAAAATGACAACTCCAGTGATATTGAATATCATGCGAAACCCTAACGTTTCTGCCATTAATCCTCCGAATAAAGGACCACAAATTGCACCAGCAACCGCCCCTGAATTGAGCGTTCCTAGGGCGTAACCAACATGCTCTTTTGGTGTATTCGTTGCTACGAGAGCAATCGCAGCAGGAATGAATCCTGATACTACTCCATTAAGCAAACGTAAACCAAGTAAAGACCAGGGACCTGTGGCAAATCCGGTTAAAATAATTACGATTGCCATACCGAAGCCAGAACGAAGGAGCATCAGCTTTCGTCCATGTCGATCTGCCATACGTCCCCAGAATGGTGAAAATAAAAAAGCGGTTAAAAAGTTCGCACCGAAAATAACGCCTGACCAGAGGCTAATTTGACTTTCTCCTTCTACACCTAGTTCTTGCACATATAAAGGCAGAAAGGGCATAATCATGGTCATGGCACCAAGGACTAAAAATTGACTACCAAACAAAATCCAAACATTTCGTTTCCAATTTTCCATTATGTCACTTCCTTTAATTCGACCATTATATACTTCGGTTACCGAAATAATCAACCATTTTGGCTCTACTTATGTAACATAAACATAAAAAAAAGCCTCCTTTAAGGATTGGCTTTTTAGAGACCCATTTTGTAATCATACTGTTTGGCTTTATCAGGCTTAGCATTTTGATATTCAGTCTGCACCTCTGGACGCTTTGAAGGCTCTACTCGCTTTACAAAGTGAAGAGAATTCAGACGCTCTTTCGTGGTTTCTAATTGATCGAGATTAATATAAATCACGACATATTTTTGTTTTGAGGAAACGTAGTGAACATTCCCAAACCTTCTTAGCTGTTTGGCGTGCTTAAGTGACTGAATATAAACTGCCAGGCCAACTCGTTCTACAAACATGGTGCGTTTCCCCTTTACTATAAACTCCATCGGCTCTTAAACAGAGTGATGGTCATTTACTAATGTTTCCGTTACGATATGAGTAGACCGTCTTTAAGAAAGGATGCTCTAAAAATGAACCTTGATGAGATATGGAATCCATTTCTAAATCGACTGGCCACTTCAACTTATGTGAATACTGTTTCAAAAAAAACGATCACTGGTATTCCCTTTCTCTATCTTACAGTAAATTCGAATATCAGAAAAGCTGAGATTGAAATGTTAATTAAATTGGAAGCTGCTAGAAGCATGAGAGGGAAACAACTACGAATGGAATATTCCTTCGTTCGTGAAGAAGAGCAGCTCCTCGTCTACCGCGTCCGCTTTTTAGTTCCTCAAGAAAAAATGTTTTGTTGCGGGAACCTTTGTCCCGATTGCATTCGCTTTCGAAATTGAAAAACCAGAGCAAGTGCTCTGGTTATCCACATCCGCAGCTGCCGCCTGAGCCGCAGCCACCTCCGCAAGATTGGTTATCAAAGAAAGGATTGCCTGATGGAACTTTAATAGAAGGAGAAACTTCACCAGCTAAAAGGGAACTAACCTCTACAAGTAGCCCCTCGAGCTCCGTTTCTGCTTTCTTAAATGCTGCTACGGCTTCGTGAAGGTCCATATCCCGCTTCGCTTCACGTACTTTCACAGTAATCGTCATAAAGTCCGGATGATAACGGCCGAAACGTTGAACTTCATCATAAAGTTCTTTCATTTCCGTAAAGCGTTTAATTAAACGCTGCGCCTCCCGATTTTTCGATAACTGCTTCTTTGCCTCATGATATTCATGAGCGACTTCTGAATCTTTTATCAAAAATCCAAGCTCTTCAGCCTGATCTAAAATCATTACACTATCTAGAGTAGCAATCATACTTACACCTCCACCCTTATCTTACCACTTTTAGGAACCCCCTGACCAGTCCTCTACTATAGTAGTAAAGTGAATACCCACGATTTGGTTATTGACTTTTTATGTAATCAGCTCTATAATTTTCTAGATTTATATGTTTTCATCTAAGAAAGGAAGACAAAGAAAACTGTGAAACTTATTACGTTCAATCCATTTCGAACTCTTGGTATGACTGGCGTGTCTTATGTTAAACCCGATCATATGTTTAAGGATATCCATCTGATTAGAGAAGCAGATATGCTTCTATTCCCCGAAAAGTGGCAAGTGAATTCTCTAGTCTATGGGTTAAATAAAAAGATTTTCCCTTCAATCCAATCCATTCAACTCGGCTTTGATAAAGTGGAAATGACGAGAGCATTTTGGTCGCTTTCGCCAGATCTTATGCCTTATACCGAAATAGCTGGAAGATCCAACGAGTCCATTGAACGCATTCTAAACACGTTCCCTTTTCCTTTTGTAGCTAAAGAAGTGAGAAGCTCAATGGGGAATGGGGTTTTTCTAATCCGGACTGAGGAAGATTTCCGCTCTTATGCGGAGCGCAATGAGGTTCTCTATGTGCAAGAATACTTACCGATTGAGAAAGATCTTCGCGTGGTCTATGTAGGTAATAAAGTCGTGTCCGCCTACTGGCGTGTTGGAGGCGAGTCGTTTCTAAATAATGTCGCACAGGGTGGGAAACTTTCTTTTCATAACATACCTGAAGAAGCGCTTCAGTTAGTGGATCAGACTGCCAAAGCGCTTGGCATTAATCATGCTGGTTTTGACGTTGTTTACTCAAACGGCAAATATTACTTTCTTGAATTTAATTGTCTATTTAGAAACCAGGCTCTCATTCAGCAAGGAATTCAAGTGGAGAAATTGATTTACACCTATATTCAAGAACAATTTCCACCACTCGTTCCGCCAACGCCATTTAAACAAATATCCTAACCGATAGCCTCCAAAAGAGGCTTATTTTATTTCCACATTCATTTCCTTTAGTGACAGATACCTTCCTCCATCTTCTCTCATAATATCAAGACGTATGGAGTGCTTTCCTTCAGGTAAATTTCGTAAAACAAATGCAGCCCGTTCAACCGTTTGATACTTCTCACCATCTAGATAAACATCTAAGTATCCATGATACTCTTTGGTTTGATTGCTTTCATCAAATGAAAAATTTGGAATCAAGCACTCTATAAAAACATTAGCGCCTTTTACACGATGGTTTAAAACGACCGGCTCTGTGCTTTCTTTTGCTGAGACATTCTCTTGCAGCGCTTGACTGAACCCAACTACTGGAACACAGCAGCTAATCATTACGAGCAAAACAATTAAGTGCTTTCCTCCGCGTTTTACAAACATACTCATCCACACTCCTTCTTTCTTAAGTGTGCCCATGAGAGAAAAGAATAATAAAAAAAGACCCTAATTTTTTAATTGGGTCATTAAAGCAAGCATCATATTCACCATATTGAGTTGGTTCTGAAAACGGTCTACTTTCTGAGGAAAAGTTTGGCCGTAAAACGTTTTTGACGCTTCTTCAAACTCTTTTAAGGCATACGGTTCTCTACTTAACCTTCGATACCAAACAGGCTGATTCCTTAGAAATATCACAAGATCTTGACGATTGGCTAAAAACTCCTGTACTTCCTCACGCATCGCAAGCCCTCCTAGTCATGTCGAAACGGAAAAGGTGAATGAGACTGGTTGTATGGAGGAGGCTTTGGTTTAGAACGAAATTGTGATAACACTTCTTGAATGGAATAAACAGCGCCGCTAAATTGCTCAATGCCTTTTTGAACCTCTTCAAAGTTCATTTGTTTAATGGCACCGAGCATACTCCCAATACCTTTTTCACTTGGAACTTCACGTTCTTCTTCCTGATCATCTTCCTCATACCAACTTGAATCTTCTTCACCAAAAAGCATCCACTCCTCAAACAACTCTTGAAGCGTTTTTTCCTTCTGCTTCACTTTTTTCAACACGTGAGGATGAGCTTTGACGAATGTTTTAAATTCCTGAACTTTTTGACTTCCTTTTTCCTTTGCTTCAGGCAAATTCGCCACCTCCATTTCAATCAAAACTTAATGGTCTTACTACATCATAATTAGACTTTTAACAATTGTGCGCCTATTTATTGGGGAATGCGACCATTACTGGTAAACTGGAATGGCAGGTAATTCTTGAAAAGGATTGATTCTTATTATGGACACTCAACTACATCAGCTTTTCTCCAATATTTTAGAAGAAGCAAGCGAACAAGAAAAACAATCTCTTCTATTCTTATTAGAAGGAGTGAAAAAGAAGCAGACAGATGACTATAAAACCTATTTGGCAGGATTTATGGGAATAAAGAGCAAACTTCTCGATGAGGATACATACGAAAGCATCATTCCTGTTAGGCAGCTCGTTCATAATCCATTAAAAATGGTACATGGTGGCATCACGGCATCCTTAATCGATATTGCGATGGGCTCGCTCGTTCACCAATCGCTCCCATCTAATCAAGCAGCAGTAACTTCAGAGATGAACATCCACTTTTTATCTAAAGGCGAAGGGAATGAATTAAGATGCCGCTCTCATATCGTTTTTAAAAGCGATACTAGGTGGGTCGTAAAAGCAAACGTTTATCGTGATGATGAAACCATTGTTGCCACAGCCACCGGTAATTTCATGGTTATTCCTAGAAAGGTTTAATAAAATTTTGTGTATAATAGTCTCGGAAAACGCCAACTCCAATTTCAGTGAATTCTTCGTTGAGAAGCGCTTCACGATGCCCTTTACTGTTTAACCATCCAATCATCGCAGCCCCTGCATCAGGATATCTAGCTGCGATGTTTTCTCCAGCATAACTATACAGCACGTCCCCTTGTTTTAATCGGTCAGAAAGCTCTCCTTCAGATGGAGATGTATGCGAAAAATAACTGTTCTCTTCCATATCTTTACTATGACCTAACGCCACGTTTGCCACTTCATCGTTATAACCAAGTGGTTTCTTGTCTGAAAGGTTACGAAGGACATTTGTCATGGCATAGATTTGCTTTTCCATTCCCGCCTGGACGTCCTGCCATTCTTCTCCTGACAATTTCTCCGGCTCTAGCAATTCACCACGATAAGATACAGCATAGGGTCTTTGTTTGACCAGCACACCTGGCTCTGCAATTCGAACTGCCCGTAAACTTCCATTAAATTTATCGAAATAATACTGAGCATATAAGTTGTCATGGATGGAAACTAAAGGTTTGAGCTGCTGTTCTTCTTTTGTAAGCTGAAAACGATAATCGTAGGTGTCTACTTTTACTGGAACTTGCTCAAGTGGTTTCTCTTCAGTAAAAACAGCTGCTGCCTGTTCCCCCATTGGATATCGTTCACCGGCATCTACATCTCCCATAAAAAAGATCGTAACCACTCGATTGTCTTCCACTCCAACTTGGAGATAGGCAGAATTGGACTGTTCATAAATCCACCAATCATAACCGTATGAGCTTGGGTCAATACGGTCAGGCTCACCAAGATTGGATTCTATCGTCTCAACCCCTTGCCCAACCCACTTTTCAACACCTGTTAATTCAGGCAACGGTTCATCTTTTTTAATGGCTTGCTTCTCTGAACTTTTTATTGTGTCTTCTAACACGAATTTCTCTTCATTAATGATTCGTTCTGCTTCTGAGCCAATTTGACTCCATTCGATTTTCTCGTAAACGTTTATTCCTATAACGATTACGACAATCAACAAAGCGAACCGAATGAGATTTTTCATATTCCAGTCGCCTCCATTTCGTTGTATCTATTATGCCTTATCCCTTGTAAAAACTGCAATGATTTCACTGATTCAAGTCTCAGTCAAGACGTGATCTGGCGTATTTCTTGCTAACAACAAAAAAAGAAGAGCTCCCCGGCTCTTCTTTTTATGCGTTCATTTTTTCTTTTAATTGGAAGTAAGAAACAATGCCGACAAAGCGCTCTCCATCTAATACAATTACTTCAGTCAGGCGCGACTCATTCATGAGATCGGCAGCTTGTTCTGGTTTCATATCGGGTGAAAGGGTCATTGATGGTTTTTCTACGAGTTCTTCTACTTTTGTCATTCCTGCCTGATTATCTGCAAATCCGCCAACAGCTATGGCACGATCCGTTACAATTCCTACAAGGTTTTCACCGTCACAGACGGGAACGATTGTAACATTTTCCTTCTTCATAATAGCAGCTGCTTCTGCTACACTATCTGAAGGTTTTGCAGGAGTCACATGTTGTGCCAAATCTCCAACTGAAACCATGCTTCTTTGGAGCGCTGAACCTAGTTGGTCACGAAGGATTTCCAATTTCTTATAGCACGTGTTTAGAATTGTTTCTGGGAACTCTTCATCATACTCTACGCCATGAGGGTAGTAGTGCTTTCCAAGATAAGGCTTGCCTAGTTTGATAACGGCATACGAAGATTCAACCATGCCTTCAATTGCTACACCAGGTACTCGAAGGTAGTAGACATCTCCATTCGTCATATCCTCAAATTTATAATCGTATGTAACACGTTCATAATCCCACTGTCCAGCAAGAACTAAACCGTTTTCATGCATGATGTGATCAAGAATCGAAAATTGAACGATCGTCGATTCAAGACCAGTTTTATCAAATTTCATAATTCGTTTGCCTCCTTTGTAATTCACAACATGTTCACTCTTTAATAATAGTATAACGTGCACTGTAGTTGCAATGTTTACTTGGTTTAATACCCTTTATTACTCCTTTTTTAGCATGTCCAAAGGAAGCGATGTCAAACGAAGTTATTTCAAGGACGATTATTATTTTTTCTTCTGGTCAAACTACGATTGAAAGGAGATGATCATTTGAAAAAAACAATCCCATTTTTACTCGTATTTCTGCTCGTAACGACGCTATTTATTCCAGATGTAGCACATGGTCAAACTACATATACCGTGAGATCTGGAGATACTTTATGGAAAATTTCAAAACGCTATAAAATTGGTCTTACCGAAATAATTAGTGCAAATCCACAATTTGAAAATCCAGACCTGATTTATCCTGGAGATCAAGTAAACGTGCCGACGGCTAATCCCTCAATCGAAAAATCAAAAGATGTCGGAAAACAAGTAATGGATTTAACGAATAAAGAACGTGCGAAAAATGGTCTCTCGCCTTTAACCTGGAATTGGCAAGTTGCCAGAGTAGCCAGATATAAGTCAGCTGATATGAGAGATAAAAATTATTTCTCTCATCAATCTCCAACTTACGGTTCTCCATTTTCCATGCTTAAAGATTTTGGCGTGTCCTATAGAAGCGCTGGCGAAAACATCGCTGCCGGACAAGCTACTCCTGAAGAAGTGGTAAAGGCGTGGATGAATAGTGAAGGGCATCGAAAAAACATTTTAAATCCCGGGTATACTCAGATTGGCGTAGGATACGTCAATGGTGGTTCATACGGACATTATTGGACACAAATGTTCATTTCAAAGTAAGGAATAGAAAACTCCCTCCACCTATGGAGGGAGTTTTCTATTCTTCATCTGCTTGTATAGATAAGCTTGAAACAACTACGTTAACCTCGTCGACTTGTAATCCAGTCATTTTTTCAACATCATTTTTGATTCTCTCCTGTAGGACAAAACAGGTATATGGGATAATCTCGCCAAAGTCAATCGCTATTTCTACCTTTAACGCTAATCCGCCATCTTCATGAATATTATCATACTGAAAAGAGGAACGCTTTCCTTTTCCAACCATCTTTCTCAGCGTTTTTTTTACTAAATGCACGCCTTCTGTTTCCTTGATCGCAACTTCTAAAATGAAATCGATCACGCTTTCTGAGATGGTCAGGCTTCCTTGATGTAGTGACTTTCTCATGATGTTCCTTCCCCCCTCTAGCCTTCTCTTTTACTACTATATGAGTGAGAGAAAATGAATTATTCGTCAAATAATTCATTTCTCTCTACTGGTAAAGCGTATAAGTCCGTACTATAATAGAGAAAGATGGTTTGACTTAGAAAGGAGAACAAGATTGCCGAAGTTCCTCACAAAACGATTCTTACTTATTTTATTGGTCATTGCGCTTTTAGCAGTGCTTGCTTTCTGGATCTTACCCGTCTCTATACCTCTTATTCTCGCGTTTCTCAGTGCTCTTGCCCTAGATCCAGCTGTTAAACTGATTCAAAAGAATACGAAGCTGAAGCGGTATTTTCCAGTTATTATTGTGTTCACCTTATTTGTTATCCTCATTGCATTATTAGGCTATTTTCTCATAACAAAGGTTATTACCGAAGGAATAGCGTTAGTCGAAAACTCCCCACTGTACATACAAAATATTACTCAGATGTGGGATAGCATGGAATCGAATATGGAAGCCGTATCAAAAAGTTTCCCACCTGAATTTGTTCAGGAATTCACCAATCAAGTTGATCGATTCCTCGAAAATACGAAGAATACAATCAGCAGCATTGATTATCTGAAAATCATTACCATCATTGTGACAGGTATCCCAAATTACTTAGTCAGTATTCTCGTTTACTTAATTGCCCTCTTCTTATTTTTAATGGACTTACCAAGACTTAAGAAGAAATCTTATTCTTATTTATCTGAACAAACGGCAGAGAAAGTACAATTTATGACGAGTCGTTTGTCTTACGTGATTTTTGGTTTTTTTAAAGCCCAGTTTCTTGTAAGTATCATTATTTTTGTTGTTAGTTTAATTGGCTTGTTATTCATTACACCAAAAGTGGCCCTTTTAATGGCTTTTATTATATGGGTTATCGACTTCATACCAATCATCGGTTCTATTGTTATTCTTGGTCCCTGGGCCATTTATTATCTCCTAACAGGCGACATTGCAACAGGAAGTCAAATGGCGATCCTAGCCGTCGTACTGCTTGTTATTCGTAGAACAGTTGAACCAAAAGTAATGGGTCGACACATTGGACTTTCTCCTTTGTCTACGCTAATTTCAATGTATATTGGCTTAAAACTTCTTGGTATTATGGGCTTTATTATTGGACCGATTCTTCTCATTGCCTTTAATTCAGCAAGAGAAGCGGGGCTAATAAAAATTAATTTCAAAGTTTAATCAAAAGCGCAGCGTTTGCTGCGCTTTTTCTTGTTCAAAAAAGAAGCTGTTCAATGTGAACAGCTTCTAAGTAAATTACCAAATCATGCCCATTAACGCGACGACACAAGTCCCAGCGACGAATACTCCGAAGAATATTCCCCAAGCAGGATACTGATGCCCTTTGTGACTTAAGTGCATGAACATATAAAGTTGGAATACCAGTTGGATACCAGCCAGAATCATGATGAAAACAACGGTGAAAGCATCTGAGATCGCATCGCTAGCTACCGCAACGAACGCAATCATCGTTAGGAAAATCATCATGGCAAAGGAAACAATTTGTTGCTTAAATTCCTTTTCATGAGCAATCTTGTGATGAATGTCGAGATGACTTTGGTCGTGCTCTGACAGTGTATCGTGACCTTCATGATGTGCCATTTAATTAACCCACCTTTCCCATTAGGTAAACGACTGTAAAGATGAAAATCCATACAACATCGATAAAGTGCCAGTAAAGCGCAAAGAGATAAAATTTAGGTGCCGTATAGAGATCCATTCCTCTTCTTAAATTACGAATAATCAAAAGCGTAATCCAGGAAATCCCCATAAATACGTGAGCTCCGTGAGTTCCTACTAGCGTGTAGAAAGCAGATCCCCATGCGCTACTTTTAATGGTATGACCATATTCATGTACATAGTGGTTAAACTCATAAATCTCTAGTCCAAGAAACCCAAGTCCTAGAAGTCCAGTCACCACAAACCAACCAATCATACGCTTAAAATGATTTGTTTTAAGAGCCATTGTTGCAAATACGGATGTTAAACTACTTGTTAAAAGCAACATTGTAGCAATAAAGACAAGTGGAAGTTCAAATAGTTCATTTGCTGTAACTCCACCGTTTGTTGCATTTCTTAATCCTAAGTATACCCCAAATAGCGAGGCGAAAAGCACGGTTTCGCCTCCAAGGAAGAACCAGAAACCTAGAAATTTATTTTTACCTTCTAGCGTAGCCCGTTCCGGATTGGCAGGCAACTTAGTCATTGCTTCGTTCGATTTCATTTGTCTTCCCTCCCTTCAGCAGGCAGGTCTTCTTTATGGATATGATATCCATGGTAATCAATAACTGAACGTAAAATCATTGATAGAGCTGCAAGAGCGAGCCCTCCAATTGCAAGCACCCAATTTGAATAAATGGCAGAAAGTGCTGCAGTAAATAATCCTAGTGATAATAGGACAGGTAAAATAGATGAGTCAGGCATATGAATATCATCCAAAGGTTCAGCTGCAACCATTTGTGTATTACCTGCACGTTTTTCTAACCACCATGCATCAAGTCCACGAACAAGTGGCGTTTGAGCAAAGTTATATTCTGGAGCAGGAGATGAAATCGCCCATTCAAGCGTACGACCATCCCACGGATCGTTTCCAGCTTTTTTCCCTTTAACGGAAGTTTGGATGATGTTCCAAACCATTATGATTGTTGCAAGACCCATTAGAAAGGCTCCCATTGTTGCTGCAAAGTTTGCCTCGTCAAGACTTTGACCAGAAAGATACGTATACACTCGACGCGGCATTCCCATAAGACCTAAGAAGTGCATCGGGAAGAATGTAAGGTGGAAGCCAATAAAGAATAACCAGAAATGAAGCTTTCCAAGAAATTCGTTTAGAACCGTTCCGAAAATTTTTGGCCACCAGTAATACATACCAGCAAAGAGACCAAACACAACCCCGCCAACGATAACGTAGTGGAAGTGAGCAACTACGAAATAACTGTCATGGTATTGATAGTCAGCAGGTGGCACACTTAGCATGACCCCTGTCATCCCACCAAGTACGAATGAAGGAATAAATCCTACAGCGAAAAGGTTAGCTGTTGGGAAACTTACCTTTCCTCCCCACATAGTGAAAAGCCAGTTAAAGATCTTTACCCCAGTAGGCACAGCAATTAACATCGTTGCCACCGCAAAGATGGAGTTTGCAATTGGTCCAAGTCCAACCGTAAACATATGGTGAACCCATACCATGAAACCTAAGAAACCAATGAGCGCTGTTGCGAAAACCATTGCAGAATAACCGAATAGGCGCTTTCGTGCAAACGTTGCAATGATTTCTGAGAACATTCCGAAAGCGGGAAGTACAAGAATGTAAACTTCCGGGTGCCCGAAGATCCAGAAAAGATGTTCATAGATAATTGGATTCCCACCGGCTTCAGCTGCAAAGAACTGAGAACCAAACAAACGATCAAACATAAGAAGCGCAAGACCAATTGTTAGTGCAGGGAAAGCGAAAAGAATAAGACCAGATGTAATAAAACTTGACCATGTGAACAGAGGCATCCGCATAAATGTCATACCTGGTGCTCGCATGTTAATGATCGTAACTAGGAAGTTAATTCCCCCAATTAACGTTCCAATACCTGAAATCTGTAGTCCAAGAACATAAAAGTCAACCCCGTTCCCTGGACTAGTTGTTGATAGTGGAGCATATCCGGTCCAACCTGCATCCGGAGCGCCACCGAGGAACCAACCAAGATTGAGTAGAATCCCGCCTGCTGTAAATAACCAAAAACCTAGTGAATTCACAAATGGGAATGCTACATCTCGTGCCCCAATTTGGAGCGGAACAATGGCATTCATAAACCCAAATATAAGCGGCATGGCTGCCAAGAAAATCATTGTCGTCCCGTGCATCGTAAGTAGCTGATTAAATGTTTCAGCTCCGACGAAATCAAATTCCGGGTAAAGCAACTGCACCCGCAGTAAGATTGCTTCTAAACCACCGATTAGAAAGAAGAAAGCACCGGAAGCGAGATAGAGAATCCCGATCTTCTTATGGTCAACGGTAGTAAGCCAATCCCATACAGGATTTTTCTTTTTATAAGCATGTGCTGACACGAATGAAACCTCCTTATTTCCGATGACTATTCTTCAACTTTTAGTCCTTGTAAATAAACTACTAAAGCATCAAGCTCTTCATCATTTAACTGGTCACCAAATGCAGGCATGTTATTACCTGGTTTGAATTCTGATGGATTGCTGATCCAGTTTTTAATGTTCTTGTCTGTGTGATCCAGAACACCAGCAACTCTTTCGCGATCTCCAAAGTTCGTTAAGTTTGGACCAGTGTTACCGCCTTCACTACCTACAGCGTGACATCCAATACAGCTGTTTGCGAAGATTTCTTCCCCTTGAGCTGCTTGGTCAGAAGCTGCTTGTGATCCAGCTTCTTTCATGCTTTTTGCCCATGCTTCAAAGTCTTCTTTTTCTTGAGCGATTACTTTAAAGTCCATCAATGCGTGTGATGGCCCACATAGCTCAGCACATTTACCATAATATGTACCAGGTTCCTGAGCATTTAGCCACATTTTGTTCTCTGTAGCTGTGTTCGTATCCATTTTCCCACCTAGAGTTGGTACCCAAAATGAATGCGTCACGTCTTTTGAAACGAGTTCAAAATAAACTCTCTCCCCGGTTGGAATATGTAAATCTTGAGAAGTTTTCACTTCAAGATCTGGATATTCAAATTCCCACCAGTATTGGTGTGCGGTTACCTTGATAACGGTTGCATCTTTAGGTACTTTTTCAGTCCCTTCATCCAATGCGAACGTCGTCATAACGGTAGGTACAGCAAGGATCAAAAGAAGAATAATCGGGACAACTGTCCACAGAATCTCAAGAACTACGTTTCCTTCCGTTTGCTCTGGAATTTCATTGTCGCTTTCACCACGTCGTCTAAAACGAACAAGCACAACTGTATAAATGAGTGCTACTACAACGAAAACCCCGATCATGATGTAAAGGCTTAACATCATGAGATTAAATTGCATTTCAGCCCCTTCTCCCTTAGGGAGCATAGCTGTTAGCTGTTCGTTCCCGCAACCCGTAAGCGCTAACGCAATTACCGATAGCAGTGGTAAAAAACGCCAAACATTTCTCCAACGTTTCATTTGCACCTTAAACCTCACTTTCATAATAGCTTTTACTCAAAATTGAGTTATAGGAAGACAAGGAGGGCATCCCTACCCACCTTGTCTGACCATACATAATGAACCTTTTAAGGGTTAATATTTACTGCAATCATGACAATAAATAGGATTGTAATATAATTGAGCGAGTATACAAACATAATTCGCGCCCATTTTATATCATCCTTCATAAAAAATCCTGCTATTCCTATTGCAAGCCAACCGAAGCCAAGAATGGAGGCAACGGTAATGTATACAGGACCAAAGCTGTAAAGCAAAAGTGAAACTGGCACTAGCGCAGCCGTATACAATACAATTTGGCGCTTGGTCATTGGAAATCCTGCTACAACAGGTAACATTGGAATGCCTGCATCTCGGTAATCATCAACCCGCTTCATAGCGAGTGCAAGGAAATGAGGCGGCTGCCAGATAAACATAATTAAGAACATGCCCCAAGCAACTGGGCTTAAGTTCGGATCGATGGCTGCCCAACCAATAAGTGGTGGAAGTGCACCTGAAAACGAACCAACCACCGTATTTAATGAAGTTGTCCGCTTTGTCCACATTGTATAAAGCACAACGTAAATCACAAGCCCCAGTAGACCTAACAGTGCGGCCATCGGTTCAACGATGAGCAACATAATGGTACCCACTATGGCTAGCCCGAGACCTACGAATAATACCTGGTTTGCAGGTATTTTACCAGTTACAGAGGGACGAGTATTCGTTCTGGCCATCACCTGATCAATATCCCGGTCAATGTAGTTATTTAACGATGTTCCCCCGGCAACAACAAAAGCTGTTCCCAACATCGTGAGAATAAGAACCATTGGATTCCCGAATAAATCAAATCCTGCCGCAACTGACGCAACCCATAAACCAGTAAATGCCGTAATTAAGTTGTCAAATACAATTCCTAATTTCGTAAGGGTTAAGAAGTCTTTCCATGTACCAGTAGGATTTGCCTCTGATAGTGGACCTGGTTCCATAACCCGATTTGAAGCTTCATAAGCCGTTCTCGCTTTACTCAATCTACACACCTCCTTTTACAATCAACTGAAGTACATCAGTTTCTCTGTCAATCTTGGTAGACAATCTTATTAGAAGACTGTGTAAGCCCTGTTTGTTATATGCTATCACGATTACCCCTCCAGGTTTCTTCCATACTGTTAAGGAAAATGTAAATCAATCTTCACATCTTACTATTATATCTTGCTAACAGCTATGGTAAGATAATGTTGGTTTTGTGAAAGGAAGCAGTATCCGCAATCCTTATCCATTATAAACGAATCTAATTGTTTTGTATACGTCGTTTCGTAATGGTTCATCCTTTCATTCGTACAATGATGTCGTATCCTTTCACACTTTCATTGTACTATGGTTTCCACACAATTAGATAAGAAGGTGTTATTTGTGAATAAATTGTTGAAATTGTTCGGGATTCTAACCTCGTTCGGCATGCTACTTGTTCTTTTAATGGGAGCAGTTGTGACGAAAACAGGTTCAGGTGACGGTTGTGGTAACTCCTGGCCACTCTGCTATGGAAAGGTTCTACCTGAGGCACCACAGATTGAAACGATTATTGAAGTAAGTCACAGGATGGTTTCAGCAGCTCTTGGTCTCCTAGTGATTATTCTGGCGATTTGGACATGGAGAAAAATTGGAGATCTGCGAGAAACAAAATTTCTAGCGATTGCTTCCGTATTTTTAATTGTCTTTCAGGGATTGCTCGGCGCTGCTGCTGTTGTTTGGGGGCAGTCAGATATTATCCTTGCTTCCCACTTTGGTTTTTCACTAGCTAGTTTTGCAAGTGTCGTTCTCTTAACCATTCTCGTATTTGAAGCTTCTGGTGAAAAAAAGACGCCTTTTGTACCTAAACGAATTCGCATTCATTTATATGCGATCACCATTTATTCTTATATTGTGGTATATACTGGCGCACTAGTCCGCCATACAGGTGCTAGCATGGCATGTGACAATGTCCCTTTTTGTACGGATGGTCAACTGCTCGCTTTTTCTGGACCACAAGGAATTCAAATGTTACACCGGTCGGCGGCTGTTTTCATTTTTGTATGGTTGCTTTACATCCTAATCATTGGATTAAAAGAATTTAAATCTAAAGGCACAATGCGTACCGGCCTTATTGTTGCTTTTATCTTTATTTGTTTACAAGCTTTGAGCGGTATGCTTGTTGTCGTTTCAAATTTAAATTTATTCCTTGCCCTTTTCCATGGACTTTTTATTTCCGGGCTCTTTACCGTACTACTCTACCTTGTCATGCTTTCTCTTCGCAGTGGCAGACAATAGAAAAAAAGCTGCGCAAAAATGCGCAGCTTTTTCTATTCGTTCATTTCCAACAATAAATCTCCTGATTCAATACCCTCACCATTTGCTACATGAATATGTTCGACAATTCCACTTCGAGGAGCCTGAACTGTTGTTTCCATTTTCATGGCTTCTGTAATCATGAGATGATCGCCTTTATTTACTCTCTCACCTTTTTCAACAAGTACCTTTATGACTGTTCCTGGCATTGTTGCTCCAATATGGTTCGCATTGGTGCGATCTGCTTTTGGCTTAGCAGCTATCGCTGTCTTAATGTTTTCATCTTTAATCACAACTTCACGTGGTTGGCCATTCAATTCAAAGTAAAGCGTACGCTTCCCTTCTATGTTTGGCTCTCCAATGGATACTAACTTCACAATTAGTGTTTTCCCCTGTTCAATCTCCACCTCGATCTCTTCCCCAAGACGCATACCATATAGGAAGGTTGGTGTATCAAGAACAGAAACATCTCCAAACATTTCCTGAACTTCTTCATATTCTAAATAAACCTTCGGATAAAGCGCATAGGAGATAAGATCATGACTTGTGACTTGACGATTTAATTTATGGTAAAGCGTTTCTTTCAGATCTGTAAAATGAACAGGTTCGAGCAGTTCACCTGGCCGCGTCGTAATGGGCTCTCTCCCTTTTAAGATGATTTGTTGAAGCTCTTTTGGAAAACCTTGATACGGTTGTCCTAGGAAGCCCTGAAATAGCTCAACAACGGAATCAGGAAAATCAAGCGTTTCACCACGTTCATAAATGTCATCCTCAGTTAAACTATTTTGAACCATGTAAAGTGCCATATCACCAACAACTTTTGAAGATGGTGTGACCTTAACAATATCACCAAACATTTCATTCACTCTTCGGTACATCCGCTTAACTTCATCCCAACGTTCTCCTAAACCAACGCCCTTTGCCTGTTGCTGAAGATTACTATATTGTCCGCCTGGCATTTCATGCTCATACACTTCGGTGTGCGGAGCTGTCATGCCGCTTTCAAAGCCGCTATAGTATTTACGCGTATCCTCCCAGTAATGAGACAATTGCTCTAACGCTTGAATATCAATGTCAGGCTGCCTTTCTGAACCATCGAGTGCATAATATAAGGAATTGGCACTCGGTTGAGACGTTAACCCTGCCATTGAGCTTACAGCTACATCTACAATATCCACGCCTGCCTCGATGGCCTTTGCATAAGTATAGATTCCATTACCGCTCGTATCGTGTGTATGAAGATGGATCGGAATCGAAACGGTCTCTTTCAACGTTGATATAAGTTCATAAGCAGCGTGTGGTTTAAGGAGCCCAGCCATGTCTTTTATGCCAAGAATATGGGCTCCAGCTTGTTCTAGCTCTTTAGCAAGCTCTTGATAATAGCTTAGATTATACTTTGATTTAGATGGATTAGAAATATCGCCCGTGTAACAAATCGATGCCTCAGCTATCTTTCCTGTTTCACGAACCGCTTCAATGGCTTTAGTCATTCCTTCTACCCAGTTCAAACTGTCAAATATCCGGAAGACGTCAATACCAGCATCTGCAGACTTTTGAACAAATTCACGAATTAAGTTATCTGGATAGTTTTTATATCCAACAGCATTGGATGCGCGTAGTAACATTTGGAACATAACGTTCGGTACTTGCTTTCTCAGTTTTATTAAGCGATCCCACGGATCTTCTTTAAGATAGCGTAACGAAACGTCAAACGTTGCTCCGCCCCACATTTCCATTGAAAATAAATTTGGCGTCATTCGAGCTGTTGGGCCAGCAATATGAAGTAAATCTGTTGTACGCATTCTTGTGGCTAAAAGTGATTGATGTCCGTCTCGGAACGTCGTATCAGTTAGAAGCGTCTTCTTCTGATCTTTCACCCATTGTACAAGGCCCTCTGCGCCTTCTTCATCTAAAATTTGCTTAGTTCCTCGAGTGATTTCTTCACTATATTTTAAATGTGGCACCCTTCGTTTTGAAAATGCTGGTTTTTTCTTTTTATCAAGACCTGGAAATCCATTAACTGTAATATTCCCAATATAAGACAGCATTTTCGTTCCGCGGTCCTTTCGTTTCGGAAAAACAAACAACTCTGGAGATGAATCAATAAATGACGTATCATAAACGCCAGTTCGAAAGTTCTCGTGTTTCATCACATTTTCAAGAAAGGCAATATTCGTTTTAATTCCTCTAATCCGGAATTCTTTTAAGTTTCTGACCATTTTAGAAGAAGCATGGTCAAAACTTAATGCCCACGTTGATAGCTTAACAAGCAATGAATCATAATAGGGTGTGATAACCGCGCCCTGATAAGCATTCCCTGCATCAAGACGTACACCAAAGCCACCACCTGATCGATAAGCCATAAGCTTTCCAGTGTCTGGCATAAAATTGTTTTCTGGATCTTCTGTTGTAACACGACATTGAATAGCATAGCCATGACAGTCAATCGCTTCCTGCACAGGAATACCAAGACGCTCACTATGTATATGTTCGCCTTCTGCAATCATAATTTGTGATTGCACAATATCAATTCCCGTAATCATTTCTGTAATGGTATGCTCAACCTGCACACGAGGATTCACTTCAATAAAATAAAACTCTCCCGTTTGATTTACAAGGAATTCAACTGTTCCAGCGTTCACATATTGGACATTTTCCATCAGTTTCACGGCCGCTTCACAAATTTCTTTCCTGGAATCTTCACTTAACGAAACGCTTGGTGCAACCTCAACGACTTTTTGATGGCGACGCTGAACAGAGCAGTCTCTTTCATAAAGGTGAATCGTGTTTCCATGCTTATCTCCAAGGATTTGCACTTCAATATGCTTAGGATTTTCCACAAATTTCTCAACATAAATGTCATCTGCTCCAAAAGCTGCCTTCGCTTCTGATTTAGCACGATCATACGCGTCCGCAAGTGCTTCCTGACTTCGCACAATTCGCATCCCTCTTCCCCCGCCGCCGAGTGCGGCTTTTATCATGAGAGGGTAGCCATTTTCTTCAGCAAACACTTTCACTTCATCTAGATCATGGACAGGACCATCAGTTCCGGGAATAACCGGAAGACCTGCTAAAATGGCTTGCTTTCTCGCCTCCACCTTATCTCCAAACATTCTCAAGTGTTCAAGCTCTGGACCAATAAAGATCATGCCTTCTTCTTGACAGCGTTTGGCAAACTGAAGATTTTCAGAAAGAAAGCCGTAACCTGGATGGATGGCATCAATATTGTTTGTTTTGGCAATTTCAATAATACCTTCAATATCCAAATATGCATCAATAGGCTTTTTATCTTCACCTACAAGATACGCTTCATCTGCTTTATAGCGATGATAGGAACCACTGTCTTCTTTGGAGTAAATCGCGACGGTTCGAATGTTTAACTCTGTACAGGCGCGAAAAATACGAATAGCGATTTCCCCGCGGTTAGCAACAAGAATTTTTGAAATAGCTGTCATCCTAATTCCTCCTTAAGCTAAAGCTCCATTTGAACGCTACTTTCTTTGTTGATATAGCCAGTTTTTTGCTCTTTTCTTATATTTACAAACGCAGAAACGTTTATTAATATCCCTACTGATATCATAAGTAAAATTAATGATGAGCCTCCATAACTAATAAACGGAAGAGGAACGCCTGTAACCGGTAACCAGCCAGTAATAGCCCCGAGGTTTACAGCTGTTTGAACACCAATCATTCCAGAAATTCCAATCGCTAACAGACTGCCAAAAGTATCCTTACATCTGATTCCAATAACGAAGCCTTTAAAGACGATATAGCCTAACAAGCCTATGACAAATACGACCCCTAATAGCCCTAGCTCTTCAGCGACGATCGCCATAATAAAATCTGTGTGAGGCTCAGGAAGAAAACCGTATTTCTGTATACTTTGACCAAATCCTTGCCCTGTAACCCCACCAGATGCTATCGCAATATAAGAGTTAATCAGATGGAAACCGCTATCCTCTGGATCTGAAAATGGATCATACGCTCCTGTGAATCTAGAGGCTTGTTCAGGTGAAAGGGACATCCATGCAAGGCCGAATACGATGCCACCTATAATGATGAGGCCAAAAATATGGCTCCACTTCATACCAGAGCAAAAAATCACAATGCCAGAAGTTAAGGCAATAATCATCGCTGTACCAAGGTCAGGCTGTGATGCAACTAATGCAAAAATCAAGCCAATTACGAGAAGTGGCGGCATAGCTCCTCTTACAAAATTAGAAATATAAGCCTGCTTTTTTGAGTAAATGGCAGCCAGATAAATAATTAATCCGAGTTTAACAAACTCCGATGGCTGGAAGCTAAAGGAGCCGATTTCAATCCAACTCTGAGCATTATTCGTTGTAGAACCAATTACTTTTACAAGTAATAGAGAAATAACGGACAATCCAAGGATGGGTACAATAAACTTCCGATAAGCTTTATATGGGAAGATCATTGCAAGAACAAACATAATAAGGGAAGCAGCTAGCCAAATCATTTGCCTATTAAAGAAATAAGCACTATTTGTCTCATGCCTCATAACCGCCCATACCATGCTTGCACTATACACCATCACAAGTCCAAATCCACACAAAAGTAATACACTAATGATTAACGAGTAATCATAATGCTTAAATAATTTTTTAATCATAGACGTCATCCTACCTGTTTATTTTCTCTTAAGAAGTTTGTATCCGCTCAAAGTTAGCTTTAAATGATTGTTTCCTGATTAAAGGGCTCCAACATCCTGCGGATTTAAACGCTCGTCTCCGCTTTTCGAAGTATGTATAGGTTTCGATGGTTTTTGTTTGAAACCTGCCTGTCCAATAAAAATTAAGTTTTTTTGATGATGGCTCTGAGGATGGTCCAACCGTCTGATTCTTTTCCTAACAGTTTGAAAGGAATGAGATTCGTTAATCCAAGCCATAGGTTAAAATATAGTATCCAAATTGTGATCGATGGCTGGTACGGAAAGAGAAATGTGAGGGCAGCTATGATTAAGTTAACGAGCGGCCCAGCTATGGCAATGGCTATTTTTCCATAGACTTTTTCAGGTGGTGAACTGATAGTCATTCCTCCTACAAAATAGAAGGCGTTAACGACTACTTCTCCTCTTGAATGTTTCCATGTTAAGATCCTTGGCCCGAATCCAAGATGGAGTTTCACACTGGCGGAAGTAAAGATGTTTGCTGCCAGCGTATGACCTGCTTCGTGCAATAACAAGCTGATGGGAGCAATGATCAGGAGCACCATGAGCAAATCATTCATACGTATCTACTCCTACAATCTTCTGAATTCTTTCATAACCTACTCGTATTCTATCATATTTTCTTTTTATTATCGGAAATTTATGTGTCGTTTATATAGGGCATAGACCAGCATCACTGAATACCTCTTCAATTAAACGGAAAGCTTTTACGAAAAAACAAAAAGCTCAAACTATCCACGATAGTTTGAGCTTTCATTATTTCCTCATACTAGCTTCATGAAGAGCTGAAAGCTGACGCTCAAGTGACTCAAGCAATTCTTTTCCATCCTCTTCGTTTACCAATCCAAGACGAACCGCGAAGTCAATTTCGCGAGATAAACCAAACATTTGCGTATCTAGAACCTCTTCATACAGAGGACACTGAGGCATCGTTAAATTCTCCATTTGAACTTCGATAAGTTTTAGGATCTTATGAGCATCAGCCTTTAACAGCTCATATGCTTTTTCACGATGTCCTGTTGCCATACCAGTTGACAAATCTGATCCCTCCGTTCCCTTTCCCATTCCTTCTCTTATCATAAAAGGAATATAAAAAAATTGCAAGAAAAAGCAGAGTAAACGCAACCATGTTTAGAAAATACTAAGTCCGTATTGTGAAGATAAATTTTCAAGAAGCTTATTTCCTGCAATACTATTTCCTTTTGCGTCAAGAGGTGGACTGTACACGCCTATCCCCATTTCATTAGGTACTAGACTTAAAATCCCACCTGAAACGCCACTTTTTGCAGGTATGGCCACATTAATAGCAAATTCACCTGAAGCGTTGTACATACCACACGTCACCATAAAGGTTTTGACAATTCTCGCAATGTATCTAGGAATAATGCGTCGCTCTGTTTCAGGATCCCTGCCTTCATTCGCTAAAACCATTCCAATCCTTGCTAAATCTTTACAATTCACTTCTATTGCGCACTGCTTTGTGTAGGCTTCAAGAAGCATTTCTACATCGTCATCAATGATTCCATGTTGCTTCATGAAATAGCTTAAGGCTCGGTTAAGGTTTGCAGACTCATATTCTGAGTCTGCTACTTCCATATTAATTCCGATGCTTGAGTTATTGGTCATGTCATGAATCAGCTGCAAAATACGTCCAACTTTTTCTTCAACAGAACTTCCGTGAATCATATTAGTCACCACCAATGCCCCAGCATTAATCATCGGATTAAGAGGTTTTGATGGCACCATTGTCTCAAGCTTCGCAATTGAATTAAATGGATCTCCCGTCGGTTCCATTCCGACTCTCGAAAAAACGTGATCCTCTCCTGCGTCCATAATGGCAAGAGCTAACGTCAGAACTTTAGAGATGCTCTGTAGCGTGAAGGTTTCCGCCACATCACCCGCAGACAAGCACCCTTCTTCTTTAGAGTAAATGGCTATGGCGAGTTTATCAGGCTCAGCCTTTGCTAGAGCTGGAATGTAGTCCGCTACTTTCCCATCCTTCGTATAAGGTTTGCTTCGCCTAACTAGTTCTACTAATTCTTCTTCTGTACGACATCTCATATAAAATCCTCCCGCTCGTAACAAATTGACTCTCACCCTACTGTTCCCCAAATGTGACAAATGCAAGCATAACCGGTATACTTGGTTTGCAAAAGATTTTGATAGCGGGGTGTATTAGATGGAAACGATTCTACCCATAAAGGGGAAAGTCAATTACGCCATTACCTTAGATGCAAGCGTATGGATTTTTGATGATCGCAAGATTGAACTGGATGAATTTTTGAAATTTGACGATTCGAACAAAAAGAATGAGAACGATTACATCCGCACTCAGGCAGAGCGGTGGGAAAGAGAACGCACTGGGATTAAACCTCCCGTTAACAAAAGCATTAAACGTTTCGAGAAAGAACGCGTACTAACTGGGAGCTTTGTTATTCCGTTACAACCGTTTCTCTCAAATGCTGAACCCGAAAGTGACAGGGTTCAACTTGAATCGAAGGATGGTCAGCAGCATGTTTTATCGTTAGAAGAAGCGATGAACGGCTTTCTTCGCTTTTCTAAAGACGGAAAGCCGCTCAGAGAGGATGGGCCGACCCATTTCTATTTTGGAGACGGTTCTAACGCTTCTGAACCTGTTAAAAACGTTTCAGCCATCACAGTCATTTAAAGGAGATCAGCTGCAATTCGGGCAAGTAAAGATCGCTCACCTTTTTCGAGCTTAACATGTCCGCTGAGCGGCTGATCTTTAAATTTTTCTACTACATAAGTAAGTCCATTTGTGTATTCATCTAAATAAGGGTGATCGATTTGCTGTGGATCTCCGAGAAGAACGATCTTACTTCCCTCTCCCACTCTTGTTAAAATGGTTTTCACTTCATGCTTCGTTAAGTTCTGCGCCTCATCGATAATAATATATTGATCAGGTAAACTTCTACCTCGAATATACGTCAGTGCTTCTACTTGAATGGAACCGATTCCCGATAAGATCTTTTCAAGTTCACCTGTTTTTTTAACATTAAACAGATACTCCAAATTATCATAAATAGGCTGCATCCAGGGCCGTAACTTCTCTTCTTTTTCACCCGGTAAAAAACCAATATCTTTCCCAACAGGGACAATAGGCCTTGCAATAAAAAGCTTCTTATATCGATTCATATCTTCTGTTTGCATTAAACCCGCCGCCATTGCAAGAAGCGTCTTCCCTGTCCCCGCCTTCCCTACTAAAGTAACGAGAGGGATATCATTTCGGATAAGCAGATCTAATGCCATTCTTTGCTGGACGTTCCTTGGACCGATCCCCCACATATACTCTGTTTCCATCGCTGTTTTTTCAATTCTTTTTCCGTTTTTATCCACTTTCCCGATGCCAGAAGAGGATGCCTGTACAGGATCTTTAAGAATCACATACTGATTCGGATATAAAGGTCTCCCCTTTAATTTCTTAACATCAATAAAATGTTGCTCAAAAAATTGATTCAATAGTTCTGAATCAACATACCTTTCTTCATATCCTGTGTATATTTGATTAAACTCAACAACTCGGTCGGTTAAAAAATCCTCCGCCTGTATTCCCATCGCATCTGCTTTAACTCGAACTAACGCATCCTTGCTAACGAGAATGACGGTCCGTCCTGATTTTAATTTTCCCTCTTCTAAAAATAAATTTAACGCTACAGCTAGAATACGATTGTCATTGGTTTTTTCAACAAATTTATCTTGTAAATATTGAAATGATCGATGGTTGAGTTCGATTCGAAGCGTCCCTCCATTTTCTAAAGGGATCGACTCATGAAGCTTCCCTCTTTCACGGAAACCATCAATCATACGAGAAACTTGCCTTGCATTTCTCCCAATTTCATCCATATACCTTTTCTTTGAATCCACTTCCTCTAATACGACTGCCGGAATGACAATTTCATTCGTATCAAACGAATAAATCGCATTTGGATCCTGGAGTAACACGTTAGTATCTAGGACGTAAACCTTATCCAACACTTCGCCTCCTGACCAAATTTAAATTGCTATAACAGGTACGAAAAACAGTTGGGACTATCTACGTTTTCTATAATCTATGAACGGGTGTATAAAGTTAGACGGTTATTCAGAAAATAATTAACAAACTGCAGTGATTTGTTTCTAATCGCTCAATACGGAGGTAATCGATTTGAAAATAATGCGATGGAGTATCGCCCTTTTTCTTCTTGTAGCATGTCAGGCAAATGATGAACCTGTTGCTGAAAAAAAGGAGCAAACAGAGCGAGTACAATATGTAAAGCAGTCTGTGCGCACGCCTAAAAATGAAAAATTATCAGCTACAGAGATCTCAGAACATCTCGTTACAGTTGCAAAGCAGGTTCCTGATGTAAATGATGCCACTGCGATTGTTACTGGGAAATATGCAGTGGTTGGCATTGATGTCAATCAAAAGCTCGATCGCTCTCGTGTTAGCTCAATCAAATACACGGTCGCAGAAGCGCTTCAAAAAGATCCTTACGGGGCAAATGCCGTGATAACAGCCGATGCGGACACGACTTACCGGTTAAAACAGATGGCCACTGAAATTAAACGAGGACATCCTATAGGGGGGATTATGGAAGAGCTCGCAGATATCGTCGGTCGATTAATGCCTGAAGTACCTTCCACCCCAAATAAGTCTGAACCAGAGCCGGTACGCTCAAATGACAAGCAGCTACCTGGAACAAAAGAGAAAGAATTAAAACAGCAGCAGGAAAAGCAAGATTTGGATAGGTAAATCGACGCTAACTAAAAAAACTTGAGCTTAACGGCTCAAGTCTTTTTTTAGTTCCGCCATAACCGAACGGTCTAACTTAGCGGCTGCTTCTGGATCATAAATCTTTTCATAGGCAGGCTCAACCGACATTTTCGCACCATAAAACATGACATCCCGGACTTCTTGAATGGAAAGTTTATACTTCGTCAGCTTAAGTGGGACGTTTTCCATCTTTTCTTCTATCAAAGAAGCTTTTCCATTGATCGCATACGTGCTTTCATTTCCAATTAGCGTTATAGAAATTTGATCATTCCCCTTGATGTTGGATACAATCCTCGATTTTTGATCGACTGCAAACACAATCGATTGATCATCCACCGCATACAACCAGGAAATAGCACTTACATTTGGCCCTTTTGTTTCGTGATCAATTGTTGAAAGAAGAACATATTGCTCCCTTTTAAGAAGTGTTAGAAGATCATTTGATAGCGAACCGTCTACTTTATTTGGCATATCTTTTCCCTCCAATTAATTCCTTTAATCTAACGCATTATACTGCAAAGGATCCGTTTATTCGTGCTATACTAACAACATGGAATGAGAGGTGTTAACAATGCGTGTCAAATGTGTCCTATGTGATAAAATAGAAAAAATTGAAAGCGGTAGTCCACTAGCTAAAAAACTACGCAACAGGCCGATTCACACTTATATGTGCGACACCTGTGATGAGCGAATCGAAACGCGCACGAAAGAACGTAAAGATACGGGGAATTTCAAGCTGTTTCATCAGGATGAAACAAACGATGAGTGGTAAAATCAAGTCTGGTCTTTTTGCTGGTGCGATTTCAGGAATTGCTCTTGGATTCCTCCTAAAAGGAATCGAAGCTGTAACAGGAAAGCTTGTATATACGCTTCTACTCAACATTGACTTCGTACCAGTTATCGGGCAGATTAACTGGCCAGAATGGATTGAATTCGGTTTTCACCTTTTCATTTCTTTGATCATCGGTGTTGTATACAGTATTGGCAGCTCACGATACTTTTTTCATCAACGAAAAGCACAGGCGATTTTTGCTTTCGTCTTAACGCTACCCACCGTTTTTCTATACTTTCCTCTCACGTACCTAGCAATCAAGCCAACTCCGGGCTTATGGGATTTTACAGCCATATCCTACTGGACGCTCGGACATTTGATTTATGCAGCGATATTGTTTGGTGCCTATAAGGGTAAACATAACTTTGATTAAGAAAGACGTGCCGCGAGCACGTCTTTCTTTTACTGATGATTATATTTCGGTTCATTTTCAATCGAAGCTAACAACGCTTCGATCAGCTCTACAGGAAATTTCTTTGAATCTTCTTCTCCATTTTGACGATAGCGTACAACGTAATAGCCTTGTGACACTTCCACATTCAAATTCGACAACTGATGATCTTCCTTTAATATTTCATGAAAGAATTCGTACGTATCTTGAGCCGCCTGATCGCCTTTCCTTTCGTTGGCCACGACTTTAATACTGAGCCAATTGTACAATGTATCCTGAAGATTCAAAGCTTCCCTCCTTTAACACGTTAGGCTTCTTTTTTCTTCGACTGATTGAGTCGCACCTTATAAATAATTAATACGACAGCGGAAGCCACTAATCCTTCAGCAACAGGCAATCCTATCCCAAAAAAGGTTAATGGAAAACAGCCAATCACTAAAACAGCATAAACAATGACATTCTTAAGGAGCGGAAGTTTTTTAGCAAATCCAAGACGATAGACGATAATACAAAGGAAAACAATAATTGCATAAAGCAAATAAAATCCCAACGTCATATTATCTTCGATGCCAACTAGCTTCGCGAAAAAAGATAAATCTTCAGGTGCAATAGTAGGTTCTGTATTCATTTTTCCACCCCCAGTATAAAAGCATAATAAATGAAGTCATAAATAAAAGTAAACGATTTCTTTACAATTCGAAAAAAATCCTACATAGAGGAAAATTTCGTAAGTATATATAAAAAGCGATTCAAAAGGGATGCCCCTTTTGAATCGCCTCAGACACCCTTATTGGGCTGTTTTTTTCTTTTTAGCGTGCTTTTCACGTTCGTTTTTATCAAGGATTTTCTTACGAAGACGAATTGATTCTGGAGTTACTTCGCAGTACTCATCATCGTTCAAGTACTCAAGCGCTTCTTCAAGCGTAAGGACGCGAGGTTTCTTCATAGATACCGTTTGATCTTTGTTAGCAGAACGCATGTTAGTCATCTGCTTCACCTTAACGATGTTAACAGTAATGTCATTTTCACGCGTATGCTCTCCAACAATCATGCCTTCATATACTTCAGTACCTGGAGCTACGAAGATTGTACCACGGTCTTCAACACCCATAATTCCGTATTCTGATGCTTTTCCTTTTTCCATAGAAACAAGCACACCAGCACGACGTCCACCTACACGACCGCTAATAAGAGGCATGTATGATTCGAATGTATGGTTAATAATTCCGTATCCACGTGTTTGTGTAAGGAACTCAGTAGAGTAACCAATCAAACCACGAGCAGGAACCATAAACTCAAGACGAACTTGACCTGAACCGTTGTTCACCATGTTGACCATTTCACCTTTACGCTCACCAAGTGATTCCATTACAGAACCAGTGTAGTCTTCAGGTACGTCAATTTGAACGCGCTCAACAGGCTCACTTGCCACACCATCGATTTCACGAACGATAACTTCAGGTTTAGATACTTGAAGCTCGTACCCTTCACGACGCATGTTTTCAATTAAGATGGAAAGGTGAAGCTCACCGCGTCCTGAGACAACCCACGCATCTGGTGATTCTGTGTTTTCAACACGAAGTGAAACGTCTGTTTCAAGCTGAGCTCTAAGACGTTCTTCAATTTTACGACTTGTAATGTATTTACCTTCTTTACCAGCAAAAGGACTATTGTTTACAAGGAACGTCATCTGAAGGGTTGGCTCATCAATACGAAGAATAGGCAGTGCTTCCTGATGATCGTAAGGACAAACTGTTTCTCCAACGTTGATTTCTTCCATACCAGAAACCGCTACAAGGTCGCCAGCTTTCGCTTCTTCGATCTCGGTACGCTTCAATCCAATGAAACCAAAGAGCTTAGTAACTCTGAATTGCTTCACTGTTCCATCGACCTTCATTAGGGCTACCTGTTGGCCAACTTTCATCGTTCCTCTGAACACACGACCGATTCCAATTCTTCCAAGATAGTCGTTGTAATCAAGAAGTGTAATCTGGAATTGAAGAGGCTCGTCACTATTATCTAGAGGTGCAGGAATGTTATCAATGATTGTGTTCATAAGAACTTTCATATCGTCATCCTGTACTTCAGGATCAAGACTAGCTGTACCATTGATTGCTGAAGCATAAACAACAGGGAAGTCTAGCTGATCCTCATCTGCTCCAAGATCAATAAATAAATCAATTACTTCATCAACTACTTCTGCAGGACGTGCAGCTGGACGGTCAATTTTGTTAAGAACAACAATCGGTGTTAATTTTTGTTCAAGTGCTTTCTTTAATACGAAACGCGTTTGTGGCATACAGCCTTCATAAGCGTCAACGACAAGAAGAACACCATCTACCATTTTCATGATACGTTCAACTTCACCACCAAAGTCGGCGTGACCAGGTGTATCCATGATGTTGATTCGTTTGTCTTCATAGTTAATTGCCGTATTTTTAGCTAGGATCGTAATCCCGCGTTCTCTTTCAAGGTCATTCGAATCCATCGCACGTTCGCTTACTTGCTCATTGTCACGAAACGTACCAGACTGATGAAGCATTTGGTCTACCAGCGTCGTTTTACCGTGGTCAACGTGGGCAATGATTGCGATGTTACGAATATCTTCTCTTATTGCCATTAATTATTCTCTCCTCGTATTCTCGTCTTATTTCTGACGATAAACTCAATAACTAGACCATTATAACACAGATATCGCTTTAGGCGAAATTTCTCTTCTTTCACCATCCCCTACGTTATTGTACACTAGTATTATAAAGGGGGCGCTTCACATGAATAAGCATCAATTCCTTTTACTCTTAATGGCCATCCTGGCGGTTGCAAGCATGTGTGCAATCGGGATTTCTATAGCTGAACAAAGCTGGATCGGCGGACTTCTTTCATTTATTGGAGTAGGATTCTTTATGGGAATGGGTTTTCGAATTAAACGAAAAGCTGAACAATAACAGCAAAAAAGGCGTTCAAGCTGAACGCCTTTTTTTTATTTATATTTCATTAGGGTGAACGAAGATTAAATACTTTTTTTCTTCCCCTTCAACATTATATTGTTCAAATCCACATTTCCCCAAAAATACACTCCACCCATTCCTATCATATGGAATACCAGCAAACAACACTTCTCTCGTTTCAGATAATATGGAATGAATAACAGTGCGCCCTATCCCTGCTGACCGCTGAGACGGATCAACAACAATCATTCCTAACCATGTCTTTTGATTCGATGGAGCCCGTTCTAGAACAGCTGTAATGGCTACAGGTGCATCATTTTTGTACCAAAGTCTAAATTCACACCCTATTCCTTCATAGGTTTGGAAATAGGAAAGCATGTCTTCTACAACCGGAATTCGACCGAATTCTTCCATCAACCATGATTCATCTTCGGTCGTCCATTTAAAAAGAAGTTCAGCGAAGCGTTCATTCAAATGGTGGTTCGTCACATATCTCATTTTGTAGAAGGCGCCCTTAAGTAGAAGTTTTGATCAAGTGCGGGTTGGATGTAGTCTTTTTGAACTTGTGTGTGAAATAACTGAGTACCAACAAAGATGGTGTTTTTGTCTAACAAATCGATTTCCTTGTTATCAACTGTTGTACAAACACCACCCGCTTCCTCAATCAACAGTTTACCTGCAGCAAAATCCCAGGGGGCCAGTCGTAAAGAAACATATCCGTCGAGACGACCTGCTGCTACGTAGGCCATTTCAATCGCAGCACTTCCGTAGGATCGTGTTCCTCTAATTTTTTTGAGAAGTGGCGAGAAAGTACGAGGATCGATACGGTGATTCTCCGTTACCCATGTTGCATTTATCGCTAGTAGTGATTCCGAAAGATTTGTTTGCTTTAATGGTCTTATCCGTTCTTCATTCAAGTAAACGCCAGAACCTTTCTTACAATGATAAAGCTCGTCCTTTGTTACATCATAGATAAAGGCCATTTTTCCTATGCCGTCTTCGTAAATGCCGATCGATATTGCAAAATTGGTTTGTTGGTGAACAAAATTCATCGTTCCATCGATTGGATCGAGAAACCAAATAACACCATCTAAATCCTCTATTTCATCTCCAAATCCTTCTTCTCCCATGATACGATGAGTTGGATATGTACCTTTAATTTTCTCAATGAAAAATTTTTCAGTTTGCTTATCAATATCTGTAACGAGATCATTTGGATTGCTTTTTGACTCAATGTTAAAGGATGTCGTAAAGGAAGACACAATCTCATTACCTGCTTCTCTAATCCATCTGATAGTATCATCATATACTTGATTCCAGTTCGTCTGCTGTGACATGGTTCGATCTCCTTTTACCTTAAATTTCATTCTATTTCTTATTATGACAGGAAAAGAAGAAAAAACGAACCTTTTTGCAAGGTTCGCTTCACTAAGCTTCTAATCTAACCATTTCTTTACGAAGCTCTTCAAGCTTCACTTTACATCTTGTCATTTCATCTTGATCACTAGCCGTCATTGCATCGTGTAGCGTTGCCAGCTCATAGTCAATTTCCATTCTCAATACCGGAATCCGCTTCTCTGCTTCGTTTCTTTGTAATGACTGAATCACCTGTTTCATGGTAACCTACACCCCTCTTCTTTTCGATTAAGCAGTCATGGTTATCAGAGAAACCTATAAGACGGAATATTCTGATATTTCTGCTTTGATTACTATATCCTATGCCTGACTTGCTCACTATGCAACCTCTATATTTGTTACTATTTTTCCTCTTTTGCTTCTTTTTCAAACCTATCGTTACACATCAATCGTCACTTTTCATATAAATTGCAGTTCTATGTTACTATAAACGTATAAAATATTGTCGCAATGGAGGATATTATGTCATTTAAGGGATTTACTCAACACGATTTTAACGCCTTTCAAATCGAAGGACTTGATGCAAGAATGGAAGCCATTCAGGATCGAATCCAACCAAAATTTGCTGCCATTAGTGAAGATCTAAAAAGTGACCTTGAAATTCTTGCAGGTAATGAAATGTACCTTCACATTGCTAGGCATGCTAGAAGAACAAAGAACCCGCCAGTTGATACATGGATGGCATTTTCTCATAATAAGCGAGGGTATAAAATGCATCCTCACTTTCAAATTGGCTTATTCGATGATCACGTGTTTGTGTGGCTTGCCTATATTTACGAGTTACCTGGAAAACCACATATGGCATCACTACTTCTGGAGCATATGAATGAGCTTCAAACAAACATCCCTGAGTCCTATTGGATTTCGACTGATCATACAAAGAAAACGGCCAGTCAGCCAATCATAGAGGTAGAACTTGAGAAAGTCCTAACACGCTTTCGAGATGTAAAAAAAGGGGAGTTTCTTGTTGGACGTCATTTTGCAAGCAATGATCCCCTCTTGCAAAATGGGGAACAATATATTGATGAAGTAAAAAACACTTTTGAGACGCTTATGCCGTTTTATCATCTTTCACTCCAAGCCACAAAATAAAAACCAGGGGTTCTCCCCTGGTTTTTATTTTGCCATTTTTACTTTTTCACGTTCGGTTTGTTTCGCTTCTTTCACCACATGATAAGTAGAGTATCCTGTTTCATGATCAAATTGCTTAAAGATTTGCTTTTCCTCTGATTTAGAGGGGACGACATCTTTAAATGCGTGATAGCTACTAATTAATTCACCCTTATGGACACCACGATCATATGCTTGCTCAATTAATTCAAAAAATTGTACCACCTTAATGACTTCTTCTTTACTCCAATCAATTGAAATGGGATAGTGCACTTCCATTTTCTCACTCCTCTCTACTGCTGCCATTTTACTCGAATTTCATTTGCTTCTTGATCCATACGTTCAAATAACTCATTTACTGAAGGGACATCATGAATTCTTCCCATCACCTGACCTGCCCATGCAAACCCTTCTTCTTCTTTTCCTTCATATATAAACTTTCTGTTCGCTTCACCACTTATGTATTCTTTTAGTAGTTCATATCCTCCACCACTTGCTTCCATCCTCGTAATTTGTTCAGCAAACACATTTCGGATAACTCGCGCAGGCGCTCCTAGGCTTCGCTTTATAATCATTGTATCGGTCTCAGTGCCCTGCAACAAGCGTTGTTTGTAACCTTGATGAGCGTGAGTACACTCTTTTGTAGCGATAAATCGTGTTCCCATTTCTACTCCTTCAGCGCCAAGTGCAAGTGATGCCATCAAGCCCCGTCCATCTCCTATTCCTCCGGATGCAATAACGGGGATGGAAACTGAATCAACAACTTGAGGCACGAGTACCATCGTACCAGTATCTTCCTTTCCAAGGTGCCCCCCTCCTTCTTGTCCAACCACCATAACAGCAGCTGCGCCAAGCTCTTCTGCCTTAATGGCCTGTCGCTTACCAGCGGTTAACACAAGTACTTTTACGTTCGTTCCCTTTACAAGTTCAAAGACGGGTTTAGGATTTCCACCCGTTACCGAGATGATTTCCACGCCTTCTTGAATAGCGGCTTCGAGCATGTGTTCAAAAGGTCTCCCGTGTTGGCCAATAGCAAAATTAACTCCGAATGGTTGATCGGTAAGACTTCTTGTAAGATTGATTTCTTTTTTAAGCTGCGTTGCCGACTCCATAGACATGGCTGTGAGCTGACCAAGTCCACCGGCGTTACTAACAGCAGAAGCTAACTCATGATAAGCAAGGTAAGCAAGTCCACCCTGAACAATCGGTCTCTGAATACCTAGCAACTCAGTTATGCGCGTATTCCATTTCATCCCTTATCCTCTCCTTCTCATAATCCATTTCGAGAAGGAAAAAGAATCTCCTCTTCCAAAAGCACAATAGACGTTCAAACAATAAAATAAAACTTGCAAAATAGCACTCATGTGATTATACTCAGTTTGTTTAAGGAAGAAAATGTTCTCGTTGACCTTGAACAGCTACTTATTCAAATACGGCTATCGAAAAGCCATTTCGCTTTTTACAATCGATCGTAAGAAGCTTAGCATACTAAAGTATAAATAAAGAGGTGCTTGATTTGCAACAAAACGAAACACCATTATTCACTGGTTTAGTGAATCACGCAAATAAAAATCCGATTCAATTTCATATTCCAGGTCATAAAAAAGGAAATGGAATGGATCCTGAATTCCGTGAATTCATCGGTGATAATGCTCTATCAATTGATTTAATAAACATTCAGCCACTTGATGATCTTCATCATCCAAATGGCATGATTAAACAAGCACAAGATTTAGCAGCGGAAGCTTTTGGGGCCGATGCCACATTTTTCTCCGTTCAAGGTACGAGTGGAGCGATCATGACAATGGTTATGACCGTTTGCTCTCCTGGCGATAAGATCATCGTACCAAGAAATGTTCATAAATCGGTTATGTCTGCGATTATTTTTTCAGGGGCTACGCCCGTGTTCATTCATCCTGAAATTGATCCTAAGCTCGGCATTTCGCATGGCATTACCCCAGTAGCCGTTAAGAAAGCACTTGAACAACATCCAGATGCAAAAGGGGTACTTGTGATTAACCCAACTTATTTTGGTATCTCAGCAAACCTAGAAGAAATTGTCTCCATTTCCCATGCATATGACGTACCCGTTTTAGTAGATGAAGCACACGGAGTGCACATACACTTCCATGATCGCTTACCAGTTTCCGCCATGCAAGCAGGCGCGGACATGGCAGCAACCAGCGTCCATAAACTTGGCGGTTCTATGACGCAAAGCTCTGTTCTCAATGTAAAAGAAGGGCTTATTTCAGCTAAACGCGTGCAAACCATTATTAGTATGTTAACAACGACCTCTACTTCTTATATTCTTCTCGCTTCTCTTGATGTTGCAAGAAAGAGACTCTTTATGGAAGGGTACGAATTAGTAGAAAATGCTATCCAACTAGCCGAGCAAGCACGAAAACAAATTAATGAAATCTCCCCACTCTACTGTGTTGGAAATGAAATTCTCGGTACTAATGCCACCTATGATTATGACCCAACAAAACTCATTATTTCTGTCCATGATTTAGGAATTACAGGCTATGAGGCGGAGGTATGGCTGCGAAAGGAAGCGAATCTAGAAGTAGAGCTTTCAGATTTGTATAACTTACTTTGTATTGTAACGCCTGGTGATGATGGAGAATCTGTCGATGCTCTCGTCTACGCTTTAAAGGATATGGTAGAAGCGTTCAAAGGGTCGGATGGTACTGTTGCTGAAAAATTTGATGTTCATGCGCCTGATATCCCAACGCTGGCCGTTTCACCAAGGGATGCTTTTTATTCCGAAACGGAAATCATCCCATTTAGTGAGTCTGCTGGACGTGTCATAGCCGAATTCGTTATGGTATATCCTCCAGGCATTCCAATCTTTATTCCTGGAGAAATTATCACGGAAGAAAATTTGCAGTACATTGAGGAAAATATTGAAGCGGGACTTCCCGTTCAAGGACCGGAAGATGACGAATTAAAATTTATTCGAGTTATTAAAGAATACAAAGCTATTAAATAAGAGGCGCCCAAGTGGCCGCCTCTTTTGTTTATTAAGAATTATTTCTTATCTTTCTTATTACATTCTGGGCATCTGCTGTAAAGCGTGCTTACTTTCTCTTCCATAACGTGATCAATCGTTTTTTCGCAAGTTTGGCAAATGATAATACCCATTCTCAACACCCCTTAAGTTAGTTTTGAAAACGCTTCCGTTTCGCTTAATTCCATAATAGTGTGTCACAATTGTTTTGTCAACACTATATTGTATATCACATTGTATTCTTTTAGCGTTAATATGTGTTCTTATATAGCAATTGTCAGAAAACTATTTTAATTGTACACTTATAGAGATGAAGAAAGGAGGATTTTTATGCCACAAAGCGCTTATCTCACTCCGACTACAGATGAGGCTCTTTCTCTTGATCATGTTAAAAGCCTTCTTACTTACTACATGGATATTACGTCCAAAACTGGTGAACAACTATCCTGGTCGTACGGCAACTTCGCTTTCCCTTATTCCCTTGTTGAAAAAGCGGAGTCAGGCAATTGGTTCTATTTAAAAGGAAAAAACGATGACTTTCGAACAATTGTCATAGGAATTATAAACAATACCCTACAGATTGTTTTACCCGATTATTCGACTCACGGAGATAAAGCAAAAGCAAATGAACTATCTAAATTTCTTGCTACTAAATTGAAAGCTGATCTTATTCTTTTTAATGGAAGAAAAATGTTATACACAAAAAAATAAACAGCCAATAGGCTGTTTATTTTTGTAGTGGTTCTATTTCCTTCGGATTAATCAATGCATAATCTTTGTCTCGAAGACCTTTAACAATGTCACTCAAAGCGGCAGCTGTCCAATCGCGGTCATGCATCAGTAAGTTAGCCCCGTTTTGAAGAAGTGGGGAATTCACCATGATGTCTGTAATGGCTGCTTTATTCTGATATTCCTTTACCCAGTCATATCCATAAGTCCAGTTCATCACGAGCATGCCTTCTTCTTCAGCAAGTGATTTAGAGAAGTCAGTGTTTGAACCAAAAGGAGCTCTAAAGAACTTCGGCTTTTCCCCGATTACTTCTTCAATCATGTCATTTAACTTCAGAATCTCTTCTCTTTGCTCATCTTCAGATAAAGATTTCAAATCAGCATGGGTCATCGTGTGATTTCCAATTTCAAAGCCCATGTCGTGAATTTCCTTTAATCTAGCCTTTTCTTCCTCAGTATCAATGAAGTGCCCATTAACAAAGAAAATGGCGGGCGCATCAAGTTCTTTTAATGTTTTTGCCATTTCAACTGCATTTTTGTCTGGTGCATCATCAATCGTTAAGAGAACGGCTTCAGCTGGAGCATCATTTATCGGTTCAAATCCCCAAAATGCTTCATTTAAGCGATATTCAGGCTCTGTCTCTTTGGCAGTAGCCTCTTCTTGTTTCTTTTGTTCTTCGCCATCGTTTGCTTCTTCTGAATCTGTTTCTGCATTAGATGTGCCCTCGTTCGCCTCTTTTTCGTTTGAAGCTTGTTCATTATTGCTTGCACTGTTAGCTGTGCTATTTGTTTCTGATCCTGCATTTGTTGAGCAAGCTGCTGCAAAAAGCAGAAGTGCCAACGTCATCCATTTTAAAGTATTTGTCATTTCTCTCTCCCCTTATGTAGTCTCATTCCATCATAAACCAATTACGTAGAAGGAGAAAGAGCAGAATGTCACAATTAACCAACAAATTCCTATTTATTATCCTACAATTCTGACTAACGTTCTGACATGGTATTTTCCTTTACAACGTTAATTTCAACAAATATACTAGAAAACGTGGCAATTTTGGCGATCCGTTATGAAGCCTGTCAATAATAGGGAATAGAGCACTTTTCTGCATAGTTTTCACACCGCAAGGTAACATTGAATACACAAGCTTCTATTTCTTATTTATAAAGAAATTTCTCGGGTGAATAGTAATGAAAATATTTAGAAAGGTGATGATGAAATTTGAATAAGCTTACAGCAGTCTTTATAATCTCTGTCGTATTGTCTCTTATTTTTATTTCTTGGGGAACCATTTCTCCAGATTCATTAGATACAACGACATCCTCGCTTCAAAGCTTTCTTCAGGTGAAGTTCGGATGGTTTTATTTATTAGCAGCGTCAGGCTTTCTTATTTTTGCGATCTACCTTATTTTTTCGAAATACGGGAGACTTCGACTCGGAAAGGAAACCGATGTTCCTGAGTATAACCTGATTACGTGGTTTGCCATGCTTTTCTCTGCTGGTATGGGAATTGGTCTTGTCTTCTGGGGCGTAGCAGAACCAATGTTCCATTATTATGATCCTCCAGCTGGTGCAGCTGGTCAGTCTGATGAAGCTGCTCGACTCGCGTTTCAGTATAGTTTCTTCCACTGGGGTCTACATCCTTGGGGAATCTATACAGTTGTAGCCCTTGCATTAGCATTCTTTAAATTTAGAAAAGGTGCTCCTGGCCTAATTAGTGCGATTTTCTACCCGATTTTAGGTGAACGAGTAAAAGGTCCAATTGGTACGTTAATTGATGTCATTGCTGTTATTGCTACTGTATTTGGTGTAGCAACTTCACTTGGATTCGGAGCTTCCCAAATTGGTGGAGGAATCTCTTATTTAACAGGCATTGAAAATTCGTTTACTACCCAATTGATCATTATTTTAATTGTTACAGTACTTTATATGATTTCTGCTTCAACAGGCATTTCAAAAGGAATTAAATATTTAAGTAATACAAATATCGTACTTGCCATTTTACTCATGTTCTTTTTGCTCTTTGCAGGACCAACAAACTTTATTATGGATCTCTTTACATCTACGCTTGGTTCTTACATTCAAAACCTTCCTAGCATGAGTCTACGTATGAGACCATTTGAAGGGTCGTCTTGGATTCAGAGTTGGACGATCTTCTACTGGGCATGGTGGATTGCCTGGGCACCCTTTGTCGGTACGTTTATTGCCCGCGTATCGAAAGGAAGAACAATTCGAGAATTTGTTTTAGGTGTCCTTCTCGTTCCAACCATTTTCGGTGCTCTATGGTTCTCTGTATTTGGAGGATCGGCTATTTCTCTCGATATGGCAGGCACAGGTATCTATGACATTATTAATAACCAAGGAATGGAAGTTGCTCTATTTGCTGTCCTTGAGCAATATCCACTCGGAACCATCATGTCCATCATTGCCATTTTGCTTATCAGTACATTCTTCATTACATCTGCTGACTCTGCAACGTTTGTACTTGGTATGCAAACCACAAACGGGAGCATGAATCCATCCACTAAAGTGAAATTAACTTGGGGTGTCATTCAATCTTCTGCAGCAGCAGTATTGCTTTGGTCTGGTGGTCTTGGAGCCCTGCAAACGGCGTCAATCATAGCTGCATTTCCATTTGCAATCATCATTATTGGTATGATCATTTCTCTTGTAAAGGCCTTTAAAGATGAAAAAATTCCGCCTAGACCGCCTCACAAAGATCAATCAAAGTAATAAAAAAACGCACTACCACAATTGGTAGTGCGTTTTTTTGGCGCTTTATGACCGTTTCGCAATAGTTACATACTCTTTATGCGATTACGAAGAAAAGAACTTCTATAACAAATGATCCAAAGGTTGTCATCATGAGAAGAATGAAAAGTTCTTTTTCTCTTTTTAATAACTGAAATGAAACCGTCCAATTGAGATATAAAAAAACAAGAAATAATACAATCTTATAACCAACATGGTCATGTGGTGAAAAATGAATAATCATATAGTAAGCGAACCAAATCAAGACCTGAGTAAAAATAACTCGTCCATACATGAACAGCCCTCCCACCAATAAGCGTCTATCCTAATATGTATGTCCGAATCCTCTCCCAATTCACTTTCATGACTGCTAATCATCTCTCTTATACCTTTAGGTTCATGATGAACTGCTAATGAACCCTACCTATGTAACCCTGAATAATATATAAAAGCTCCGAAGACACATGTCTTCGGAGCTTTTGCTAATTAACCAATATGGATTGGAGTACCTAGAGCTACTTCAGCAGCTTCCATAGTAATCTCTCCAAGAGTTGGGTGAGCATGGATTGTAAGTGCAATATCTTCAGCTGTCATACCAGCTTCAATTGCAAGACCAAGCTCAGCAATCATATCAGAAGCGTTAGGACCAGCAATTTGAGCACCGATCACTAGGCCATCTTCTTTACGAGTGATAAGCTTCATAAATCCTTCACTGTCATTAAGAGACAATGCACGGCCATTAGCGCCGAATGGGAATTTAGATGCTTTCACATCGAATCCTTGATCTTTTGCTTCTTTTTCAGTGTAGCCAACTGAAGCGAGTTCCGGATCAGAGAAAACAACCGCTGGGATTGCAAGATAATCAATCACAGAGCTTTCACCGCTAATCGCTTCTGCTGCTACTTTACCTTCGTAGGAAGCTTTATGAGCAAGTGCAGGACCTTCTACGATATCACCAATTGCATAGATGTTATCGAAGTTTGTACGACACTGCTTGTCGATCTTCACAAGACCTTTATCCGTCATTTCAACGCCAAGCTCTTCAAGACCAATTTCATTTGTGTTTGGCTTACGGCCAACTGTAACAAGAACATAATCAGCGTCAAACGATTTCGTTTCACCTTTGATTTCTGCTGTTACGGTTACGCCTTCTTCTGTTTCTTCAACGCCTTGTGCAAGAGCTTCAGTAATGATTTCTACATTACCTTTCTTCTTCAGGCGACGAGAAACAAGAGAACTCATTTGTTTTTCGAATCCAGGTAGAATTTGCTTCGTACCTTCTAGGATTGTTACTTCAGTACCGAAGTTTGCATATACAGTACCAAGTTCAATTCCAATGTATCCGCCGCCGATCACAACCATTTTCTTAGGAACTTCATCAAGTGCAAGTGCCCCTGTTGAAGAAATAACGCGCTTGCTCCATTTAAAGCTTGGAAGTTCGATTGGACGAGAACCAGTTGCGATGATGCAGTTGTTGAATGTATACGTTTGAGAGTTCTTTTCATCCATGATACGAACTGTGTTCTTATCGACGAAATAAACTTCACCGCTAATTACTTCAACTTTATTTGATTTCATAAGTCCTGCTACGCCACCAGTAAGCTTGTCAACAACAGAAGATTTCCACTCCTGAACTTTTTTCATGTCCACGCTTACGTTCTCAGCAGTGATTCCGATATCATCGGAATGCTTTGCAGACTCATATTTGTGAGATGCATTGATCATTGCTTTAGAAGGAATACAACCAACGTTTAAGCATACTCCGCCAAGAGTTCCTTTATCAGCAATGGCAACTTTCTGACCAAGCTGTGCTGCACGAATTGCAGCAACATATCCACCTGGTCCAGCTCCTACTACAAGTGTGTCTAATTCGATTGGAAAATCTCCTACTACCATGTTATTACGCCTCCATCATTAAGAGTTGTGGATCGTTCAACAGACGTTTGATGTGGTTAAGAGCAAGTTGTGCTGTTACGCCATCAATAAGTCTGTGGTCGTAGCTGATTGATAGAGCAAGCACAGGTGCAGCAACGATTTCTCCGTCGATAACAACCGGCTTCTCTTCAATACGACCAATACCAAGAATAGCAGCATCCGGGTTGTTGATGATTGGTGTGAACCATTGACCACCAGCAGATCCCAGGTTAGAAATTGTACATGTGCTACCTTTCATATCGTCCCCTGATAGTTTACCATCGCGAGCTTTTTTAGCCAACTCATTAATTTCAGATGAAACATTAAGAAGTGGCTTACGGTCTGCTTCTTTCACAACTGGAACAACGAGTCCAGCGTCAGTGTTAGCAGCGATACCGATGTTGTAGTAATGCTTGTGTACGATTTCCTCAGTAGAATCATCAATTGACGCATTCAACATTGGGAATTCGCGAAGTGCAGAAACAAGCGCTTTTACAACGTATGGAAGATAAGTTAGCTTCACATCTTTGTCTGCAGCATATTGTTTGAACTTCTTACGGTGAGCAACAAGATCCGTTACAACAACTTCATCCATGTGAGTAACGTGTGGTGCAGTATGCTTCGAGTTAACCATCGCTTTTGCAATAGCTTTACGCATACCTTTCATTTTCTCACGAGTTTCTGGTTGAGCAGATGCTTGTGGTTGTGCAGATGCAGTCGCTTCTTGCTTCGCTTCAGCTTTTTCTTCTGACGCTGCTGGCGCTTCAGAAGCTGCTTCGCCTCCACCGTTCATATGCTTGTCGATGTCTTCTTTTACAACACGACCATTTTTACCTGAACCAGATACTTTAGAGATGCTTACGCCATTTTCGCGAGCATACTTACGTACAGCAGGCATAGCGATTACGCGTTTTGTAGGATCAGTTTCTTCGTCATCTTCAGGAAGAGGTTTTGATCCAGCACTATCTTCTTTCGCTTCTGATTTAGCTTCTGCTTTTGGAGCTTCTTCTTCTGCTTGAGGTTGTTCAGCTGCAGGTTCTTCTTCAGCATCTTCATATCCTTCAGCATCAAAAGTAATCACTACGTCTCCAACAATTACAGTTGCGCCTTCTTCAGCGTGAACTTCTTTAACAGTTCCATCTACTGGAGAAGGAATTTCAACAACCGCTTTGTCGTTTTGCACTTCTGCAAGAATATCGTCTTCTTTTACTTCATCTCCGGATTTAACAAACCATTTTACGATTTCGCCTTCATGGATACCTTCACCGATATCCGGCATCTTAAATTGAAATGCCACGGGATTTCGCCTCCTAATTGTAGAAAAATTTTGCTGATATAAGATCTGAAGCGAAGCGCAGGATGCGGCTTCACTTCATGTTTTTTTATAAAAGGTTAATTAGAAATTAACAACTTGTGTAGCTTTTTCGATGATATCAGTGTGATCAGGAAGCCATACATCTTCAGCAGCTGAGAATGCAAATACAGTATCAGGTGCAGCTACGCGAAGAACTGGTGCTTCAAGGCTTAGAATTGCGCGGTCGTTAATTTCTGCAACAACGTTAGCCGCAATACCAGCTTGCTTCTGAGCTTCTTGAACAACAATTGCACGATTTGTTTTTTCAACAGATCCAATAATTGTATCGATATCAAGTGGGCTAACGGTACGAAGGTCAATAACCTCTGCACTGATGCCATCTTTTTCAAGCTCTTCAGCAGCTTTAAGAGAAGCTTGTACCATCGCACCGTAAGTTACGATTGTGATGTCAGTACCTTCACGTTTCACTTCAGCTTTACCAATTTCAATTGTGTATTCTTCTTCAGGAACTTCCTGACGGAAAGAACGATAAAGCTTCATGTGCTCAAGGAAAATAACTGGATCGTTATCACGGATCGCAGAAATAAGAAGTCCTTTAGCATCATATGGGTTTGAAGGAATTACAACTTTTAGTCCTGGCTGTTGAGCCATTAGACCTTCAAGGCTATCCGCATGAAGTTCAGGTGTTTTAACGCCACCACCAAATGGTGAACGAACTGTGATTGGCGCATGGAAAGAGCCACCAGAACGGTAACGAAGGCGTGCCATTTGACCAGAAATAGCATCCATTACTTCATATACAAATCCAAAGAACTGAACTTCAGGTACTGGACGGAATCCAGTTAGTGCAAGTCCGATAGACATACCACCGATACCAGATTCAGCAAGCGGAGTATCGAATACGCGATCTTCGCCAAATTCCTTTTGAAGTCCTTCTGTCGCACGGAAAACGCCGCCGTTTTGACCTACGTCTTCACCAAACACGAGTACGTTCTCGTCATTTTTCAACTCCGTACGCATCGCATCAGTGATTGCTTGAATCATTGTCATTTGCGCCATAGCTTACTTCGACTCCTTTGCACTATATTCTTCATATTGTTCACGAAGGTTCTGTGGAAGCTCTTCGTACATGTTTGAAATAAGATCCGTTACTTTTTGCTTAGGAGTACTATCAGCTTTCTTGATTGCAGCTTTGATTTCTTCCTTCGCTTTATCGACTACTTCGTTTTCTTTCTCTTCAGACCAAAGGTTTTTGCTCTCAAGATACTTGCGGAAACGAACAATTGGATCTTTCTTTTCCCATTCGCTATCTTGATCTTCAGAACGGTAGCGAGTTGGATCGTCACCAGCCATTGTATGTGGTCCATAGCGGTAAGTCATTGTTTCAATTAGTGTCGGACCTTCGCCGTTAATTGCGCGCTCACGAGCGTCAGTAACTGCTTTATAAACTGCAAGAACGTCCATACCGTCTACTTGAACACCCTGAATACCAGCCGCAACTGCTTTTTGAGCGATTGTTTTCGCTGCAGATTGCTTTTCAACTGGAACAGAGATTGCGAAACGGTTGTTTTGCACAACAAAGATTGCTGGAGCACTGTAAGCACCTGCAAAGTTCATTCCTTCATAGAAATCCCCTTGAGACGCACCACCATCACCAGTGTAAGTGATTGCTACGTTTTTCTTACCTTTTTTCTTAAGTCCAAGTGCAACACCAGCAGTTTGTGTAATTTGAGCACCGATGATGATTTGAGGGCTCAATACATTCAGGCCGTCAGCCTGGTTTCCTACATAGTGACCACGTGAGAATAAGAATGCTTTATATAATGGAAGACCGTGCCAGATAATCTGTGGTACATCACGGTAACCTGGAAGAATCCAGTCCTCTTTATCAAGAGCAAATTGACTTCCTAGCTGTGAAGCTTCCTGTCCTGCAGTTGGTGCGTAGAAGCCAAGACGTCCTTGACGGTTCAACGAAATTGAACGTTGATCAAGAATACGTGTGTACACCATGCGGCGCATTAATTCTTGAAGCTGCTCATCTGATAGTTCAGGCATTGCTTCTTCATTAACGATTTCGCCATTTTCATTTAGAATCTGGAACATTTCGAATTGGCCTTCGATGTTTTCGATGGTTTTAGTTCCCATACCTTTCACCTCATCCTTTCATTCATAAAGAGATAGATTATTGAATTGCAAATGTTGCAATTGTGAGTGGGTCGTTCAGTTTACAGACATCACTAGCATGTCCATTTCAACGTTATTAAATGACAAATACCATTCATTAATTTGCATTACTTAAGACAACACTCAATGTCATACCCTTAATTCTGGAGAAATAATCCCTAGTGCTATGTATTACTGCGAATAATAGTCTGTATCAGTAAGATTAAGGGAGTGCTTCTCTTCATGAGTAAGTTCGTTTTTAAGTTTACAATACAGTAAGTTTCAAGTCAATTAATTGATTTATTAAACGCATGTAAAGCAGGAAAAGAAAAACTGTTACATTCTGTTTGAAGATACTGTATCAGTGTCAATTATTAGGAGGAGAATACTTCTTTTACGAATGGAAATACCAGTTTTTCAGCTTTTGGCATTTATCTATAGAAAAAAACCGCTCATTTGAGCGGTTTTTTTATTCCCCGTAATTTACGTTCAATTCAGCTGATTCATAAAAAGCTTTTTTCGCTTCGTTGAACTCTGACGTATATTTGTTAAAGTTTTCTTTATGCTCAGCAACTTTACCATATTTTTCATTAACCGATTTGATTTGGTCCTGCAACTGCTCTAAAGTAAGTTCTTTATCTTGTAATGAGCTATATAACTTTTTGTCTTGTTCGACAGCTGCTTTGTATTCCTTATGTAACTTTCCATAAGCTTCATAACGCTTATCCATAATGTTGATCAAGTTTTTGGCGTCTTTCTTAGCTGCATCAGCTTCAAGGTCTTCTGTTAAATCCTTTACCTCTTCAAACTCTTCATAAGCTTCATCAATGCTTTCTTTTTCTTTTTTTAAGTACTCAAGTCGCTGATCTGCGTTGCCTTCTGCTTCTTTCGAAAGCTTTTCAATCTGATCAAATTCTTCCATACTTAATGCAACAATTTCATTATAAATGTCTTGTTCCTTCTTTTCTGCTTTCGCTAAAGGTTTTTGCTGTTCTCTAAATTGATCTTCAAGAGCTACAGCTTCTTCAAGGTGGTCGTACATTTTTTCTCCTGGGCTTCCACCAAATTGACAACCGACTAATCCAACCATTAGAAAACAGAAAAATAGAGAAAGTATTCCTAAACGATATTTACGTAGCAAAAAAAGTCCCCCCACATATCCAATTCATTCCATAATATTTACATCCCTGATTACTATACCATAATACAGAACTCAATAGAATACTCCATTTCAATCTATAGAGGATAGTTAAAGAAGTTTTAACATCGCTTTTTCCAACCGTCAAAGAAACAGCTACATGCTCTCTTTCATGAAAACGTGGAATAGGATTTCCTGTTAAGGGGTGTTATGCTAAACTATCACTATTGTAAGGTTCCACTTAACGCTAAGTAAGGAATCACTTGTTTACATTTCAAAATCAGCTAGTAAGGAGAAGAGCAAATGCTTTAACCCTTACAAAAAGTTGAATATACTTATGGTAGACCGTTTGAATAGGAGTGAATCATCGTGCTAACAATGAAAGATATCCGTAGAGAAGGAGATCCGATTCTCACTGAAGTTGCAACTGAGATTTCCCTTCCTGCAACTGAAGATGAAAAACAAACGTTAAAGGAAATGCTACAATTTCTTATCAATAGTCAGGATCCTGAAACAGCTTTAAAGTATGAGTTGCGTTCAGGTATTGGGATTGCTGCCCCGCAAATCGGTATTAGCAAACGCATGATTGCAGTACATGTCACGGATCAAAGGGGTACACAATATAGTTATGGAATCATGAATCCCAAAATCATTAGCCATTCCGTGGAGAAGACTTATTTAGATGGCGGCGAAGGCTGTTTATCAGTTGATCGAGAAGTGCCTGGGGCTGTACCAAGATATGCGCGAATTACAGTCAAGGGCGTTGATGCTGAAGGTAATCCGCTCAAGCTAAGATTGAAGGGCCTTCCTTCCATTGTTGTGCAACATGAAATTGATCATTTGGATGGTATTATGTTTTATGATCGTATTAACAACGAAGAAGCCAATGAATTAACGCCTTTAGGCCGATAAACAAGATACGTTCTTGAATTTGAAAAAAAGGGAGCACCGTTTTATACGGCGCCCCCCTTTTTTTATAATAAGCCTACTTTTTCTAATCCTTTTTTAATTCCATCTTCATCTACTGGATCTGTAATGATGTCAGCTACTTCTTTCACTTCATCATAACCGTTTCCCATTGCTATTCCGGTCCCTGCAAACTTTAACATTTCAAGGTCATTTAATGCATCCCCAAATGCATACGTATTTTCTCGTTTAAATCCAAGATGATCAATCATAGCTTCTATCCCTCGTGCTTTTGAGCCTCCCGGTGGAATGACATCCATTGAATAGTCATGCCAACGAATAAAGTCCAAATTCCCATACGCATTACGATAACCAGTCTCTTCTTTACTTTGGCAAAAAAGAAGGGCCTGATAAATTTCTCTATCATGATAATAGGAAGGATCATACCCAGGATAATGCATTTTAAGATCATCCATACTTTTCATAATGTGTGGGTGATCGTGATGGTTACTCATCATCGCTTCATGATCAAGGAAAACCATTGGATGCCCATTTTTTCTTGCTTCTTCTTCAAGAGCCGTAATTTCATCCCGACTTAACGGGTTTGTTACCACGACTTTGTCCTGGTGCTTTACATATTGACCGTTAAAGCTAATAAACGTGTCAATTCCAAGCTCCTCTCTTAAATCGGCAAACATGAACGGTGCTCTGCCTGTTGCTATCGCCACATGCACGCCGTTGTCTGTGAGCTTTTTTAAGGATTCGCGCGCTGAAGGCGGAATTTTTTTATCATGATCTAGAAGTGTGCCATCAATATCAAAGAAAACAATTTTTTCATTATGCATCTTCATTCACCTGTTTCCACTTTTATTCAACGAAAGAAACCTGATAACGTCAGGCTGATTCGCTTATATTCTTCGTTTCTACTCTTTGTTGTTTACCAGATAAATAAACGCCAGTAAACACGCCTAGCAAACCTATAATCATTGGTAGCGTGATCGTCTCATTTAAATAAAGGCCTCCCCAGATTAAGGCAGTGACAGGAACAAGGTAGGTCACTAACGACGCAAACTCTGCACTACCATGTTGAATCATATAGTAGAAAAGCAAATAAGCAAGACCTGAGCCAAACACACCTAGTCCAATTAGCGATATTAGAATATCACGTTGAAGCAGCATCGTAAACTGAATAGCCCCCTCTCCACTAACAAGCATTATCAAAAGCCCACCAATTGCCCCACTCGTTAAAGTAATGAATGATAATACATCGACGGGTACTCCTATTAAATACTTTTTTGTGTATTGTGAAGCGAAACCATAACAACACGTGGCGATTAGCATTGGTAAAATCCCTCTCCACTCGCCTTGTAACAAAGCTTGGAAGTCAAGATTAATTAAAAAAAGAACCCCAATAAATCCAACAAGAATACCAGACCATTGCTTAAAAGATAGTATTCGGCCAAATAAAACAGCTCCAAGAATACTTGTAAATAATGGCGTCGTAGCATTTAAGGTTGAGGCGAGGCTACTTGAAATGCGCTCCTCACTCAGTGCAATCATTCCCCACGGAATGAGGGCATTCATAATACCTACTAAAATAAGACTTCGCCACTTTAGCTTTCCCTTTAACTTTCTTAATCTTCCTTTTACCACTAAATAAATCAAAATCGCTAGGGCACCAAGCAAACACCGAAAAAACACCACGCCCCACGGTCCCACATATGGAACAATCAATTTAATGAACATGAAAGACATGCCCCATATTAAGCTTAATGAAATAAGCGCCCCATATAGTTTCAATTCTCATTCTCCTTCCAAGCTAACTTATCCTCACTATGTTACATGAAATAGAAAAACCTGTCCTTAAAACTCTCCATCTTTTTCCAAACTATTTCTTTACCCAGTGAACAATAATAGGGATAGGCATAAAAAAAGAAAGGATGAGCTCAATGTATCGAAAAATGAAGCGCAAATTAAAAAAAACGTGGAGGAACATGCTTTTTCCACAGCCTAAATATTCCATTGATTAACCTTTTCTACCCTTAAATTCGTGCAAATTCTCCTATTTCTTATGGAAATGTGGTTAGAAACATGAAAAAGAAACCAATTTCCTATATAATAAACGAAGATGCACACAAATTGTCTGAGTTAAGGAGAGATTTAGAATGATTTATAAAGTATTTTATCAAGAGACAAAAAAGGAGGTTCCTGTAAGAGAGCGAACAATGAGCCTTTACGTAGAGGCTACTTCTGAACGGGAAGTTCGCTACAAATTAAAGGACCGCAACCTTAATATTGAATTTATTCAAACTGTGGAAGATGACTTCCTAGCGTTTGAGCAAAAATCAGAGCACTTTGAATTGGAGAATGTATAGACTATGAAATTTGTTAAAAATCATCAAACAGCCGTGTTCGCTTTGGGTGGACTCGGAGAAATCGGTAAAAACATGTACGGTATTCAGTTTCAGGATGAAATTATTCTTGTTGACGCTGGGATTAAATTTCCAGAAGAAGAATTATTAGGGATTGACTACGTTATTCCTGATTATTCTTATCTCGTTAAAAACCAGGATAAAATCAAAGGGTTATTTATCACTCACGGACACGAAGACCATATAGGCGGCATCCCTTATTTACTTCGTGAAATTAATGTACCAATCTATGGTGGTAAGCTAGCATTAGGTTTTATCCGTAATAAACTTGAAGAGCATGGCCTTCTTCGTGGCGCTTCACTAAATGAAATCACAGAAGAAGACATTATCAAATTCAGAAAAACATCGGTCATGTTCTTTAGAACGACTCACAGTATTCCAGACTCCTTTGGTGTTGTGGTGAAAACACCTCCTGGTAACATCGTTCATACAGGAGACTTCAAGTTCGATTTCACTCCTGTTGGCGAACCAGCCAACTTAACAAAGATGGCTGAGATCGGGAAAGAAGGCGTGCTTGCTCTTCTCTCTGATAGTACAAATAGTGAAGTTCCTGGCTTTACCATGTCAGAACGTCGCGTAGGCGAAACCATTCAAGACATCTTTAGAAAAGTGGACGGACGTGTTATTTTTGCAACATTCGCATCGAATATTCACCGTCTTCAACAAGTTGTAGAAGCAGCAGTTGAAAACGGTCGTAAAGTGGCCGTCTTCGGACGCAGTATGGAATCCAATATTACAATTGGTCAGGAACTTGGGTACATTAATGCACCTAAAGATACGTTTATTGATGCAAATCAAATCAATCGTCTTCCGGAAAACAAAGTGACTATTCTTTGTACAGGAAGCCAGGGCGAACCGATGGCTGCTCTATCACGTATTGCCAATGCCACTCATCGTCAAATTCAAATCATTCCTGGAGATACGGTTGTGTTCTCTTCTTCACCTATTCCTGGAAACCAGGTAAGTGTATCGCGAATCATTAACCAACTATCTCGTGCAGGTGCTGATGTCATTCACCATAAATTAAGTGACATCCATACTTCTGGTCACGGTGGTCAAGACGAGCAGAAGCTAATGCTTCGTCTCATTAAGCCTAAATTCTTTATGCCGATTCACGGTGAGTATCGCATGCTTAAGATGCATACGAAACTTGCACAGGATTGTGGCATTCCACAAGACCATTCTTTCATCATGGATAACGGTGAAGTTCTGGCACTAAGTGAAAATGAAGCTTCGATTAGCGGCAAAATTCCTTCTGGATCTGTTTATGTAGATGGTAAAGGTATTGGTGATATCGGAAACATCGTCCTAAGAGACCGTAAAATTCTTTCTGAAGAAGGTCTTGTTATTGTGGTTGTTTCCATTAACATGAAAGAGTTTAAGATTCTTTCTGGTCCGGACATTATTTCTCGTGGGTTTGTGTACATGAGAGAATCCGGTGATTTAATCAATGATGCTCAAGAGCTCTTATCAAAACACCTTAACGGCGTGATGGAAAAGCGTACAAGCCAGTGGTCTGAAATTAAGAATGAAATTACAGATACGCTAGCACCTTTCCTATACGAAAAAACGAAGCGTCGCCCGATGATCCTTCCGATCATTATGGAAATCTAATAAAATAAAAAGCAGCCTGTCGAAAATTCGACAGGCTACTTTTTTTATTGACTTTTAATCACGATTTAAAATTTGTCTCTCCAGACGATTAATGTCCTGATCTGATCCAATCACAATGAGAATATCGCCTTTAGAAATCTTTTGATCTGCTTGAGGAGAAACGATGATCTCATCACCCTTTTTAATGGCTACAATATTGGCACCGTATTTTGCGCGAATATCAAGTTCAATAATTGTCTTATTGTCCATTCTAGAGTTTGCAATTAGTTCCACGATACTGTGCTCATCAGACAGTTCTAAATAGTCTAATACGCTGTTCGAAACCATACTGTGAGCAATTCGAACGCCCATATCACGTTCTGGATGCACAATTTTATCTGCACCAATTTTATTTAATACTTTTTCATGATAATCATTCTGGGCTTTCACTGTAATTTTACTTACACCCAATTCTTTTAAAATTAGCGTCGTTAAGATACTCGATTGAATGTTATCACCAATCGCAACAATAACGTGGTCAAAGTTACGAATACCGAGGTTTTTCAAAACACTTTCGTCAGTTGAATCAGCGATAACCGCATGTGTTGCTACAGATGAAAACTCATTCACTTTATCTTCATCCATATCAATTGCAAGGACTTCCATGCCCTGCTGACTTAATGACTTACATATGCTTCCTCCAAAACGACCGAGTCCAATAACGGCAAATTGCTTTTTCAACGCACACTCCTCCTACTCATTCAGAAAGAAACGAGCGTCAGCAAAATTGCTGACGCACTATCATATCTATCCTACCACTCTTATCATCAGTGTCAATATGTCTTCTTCAGGACTTATTTCCCTTTACATATTCTGCATCAAATAAGAATAGTCTCATTAACAATACGAGGGAAGGCACGAGTAAGCAAAGACCTGCGATAAAAGCAAGAACAAGATACACCCCAGTTGTTTCGTTCGTATAGCCTGAATAAATGGTAATGTGATCGTACAAAATCCATGGTAAGTGAGAAATGCCATAACCGAAGAATGCGAAAAAGAACTGTAGCATGACGAAAATAAAAGCCGTTCCATATCGTTTACGGTAAAAAATCAAATAGGTTGCTATTAAAAAGCAAAACAGTGAAGCAATAAAGAACCAGGCATAATCAAGCGTTCGTTCGAAATGAATAGGATTGTGCTGTTGAAGTGCTACGAAAACTAGGATACTCGATAGAATTGTTGGAGCACTCCAAAACAAGGCATACTTTCTAAGCAGCTCAAGCGCAGGCTCATCATTCGCCCGGCTAGCATAGTATGTGAGAAATGCTGCACTAATAAAGAGCACTGAGACAATGGCAAGTAGGACAACGGACCATGAATAAAAGCTTGAAAATAATTCTCCTGCAAGGAACTTCACTTCTCCATTGACTTCTTCAATAAACCCACCTTCTGATAGCGTTAAAGCTGTAGAAAGAGAGGCCGGTATTAACAAACCGGTAACCCCATATAAAAACGTATAAACTCGGCTTTTTTTCGCTCCATAGTTACCAAAAGCATAAAATGAACCTCGAATCGCCAGTAAAATAATCGCGATACTGCCTGGTACGAGTAAAGCCGTTCCATAATAATAAGCCGTGTCAGGAAAGAAACCAACAAGTCCTACGAAGAAAAATACAAAAAAGACGTTTGTCACTTCCCATACAGGTGATAAGTAGCGGCTAATGATTTTGTTAATAATGTGATCTCGTCCGGTCAATTCTCCGTAATAAGCAAAAAATCCGGCTCCAAAATCAATGGAAGCTGTAATCAGATAACCGTAAAGGAAAACCCACAGTACAGTTATTCCTAGTAATTGAATATCCATTATTTCACCCCTCTCAATCAAACCCCTTATTTCGTTCTAGCGATTTCTTCTAACTCGTTTTCAGCAGGATTGGTTTTAAACATTTTTCGAAGTACCGTCACACAAAGCGTTCCAAGTACAACATACAATAGAAGGAAGAGAACAAACATCCAGCCTACACTATTGGCAGTCGTAGCAGCATGACCCGTTCTCATTATGTCCCACAAAATCCACGGTTGCCTCCCTACTTCAGAGAAAATCCAACCAAATTCGATCGCAAGAACAGAGAGTGGACCAGCGAGGACAATCAGTCGTAAAAACCATTTATTTTCAGGATTAAATCGTTTTAATCGAAGAGCTATGACATAAAAGAAGGTTAAAGCAGCTAAAAACATTCCGATACCGACCATTCCATCAAATAAATAGTGAATGTATAGAGGCGGTACTTCATCTTCCGGCACTTGATCGAGCCCCATTACCTCTGCATTCGGATCCCCATGCGCGAGAATACTTAAGAAATTAGGTAATACCAGACCATAGTTTACTTCTTTCGTCTCGTTATCTAGAAAACCGCCGACTACAAGATCTGCATTTTCTGAAGTTTCAAAGTGCCACTCTGCAGCAGCAAGCTTACTCGGTTGATATTCAGCTAAATATTTTCCTGAAAAATCGCCAATAACAGCTGTTCCGATTGCAAAAATAAAACCGGCCGTCATTGTTAGTTTTAGCGCTTTTCGATAATACGTACTCCGTTTACCTTTTAACATATGAAAAGCTGTAATAGCTGCCAATACGATAGCAGAAGTTAAATAGGCAGACATGACCACGTGTCCAACCTTCGTTGGGGTTGCGGGATTAAACATCGCTGCTAGTGGTTGAATATTCGTTAAAACGCCGTCCACCATATCAAATCCCTGTGGTGAGTTCATAAAAGCATTCACAGTAGAGATAAAGACAGCTGATAAAGTTGATCCAATGACAACTGGAATTGATATTAACCAGTGATAGATGGGCTTTTTAAACCGGTCCCACGTATAAAGATAGATTCCTAGAAAGATTGCTTCAAAAAAGAAGGCAAATGTTTCAAGGAAGAGCGGTAAACTAATCACTTGACCCGCCAACTGCATGAAGTTTGGCCATAACAATGAAAGTTGTAATCCTATTGCTGTCCCTGTAACAACCCCCACAGCTACGGTGACAACGAACCCTCTAGCCCATCTTCGAGCAAGTAAGGTGTAATAGGGATCGTTTCGTTTAATCCCAATCCACTCAGCAAGACTAATTAATAGCGGGACACCGACACCTAACGTCGCAAAAATAATATGAAAGCCTAACGTTAGACTTGTTAAAAGACGACTTAGCATCGCTGAATCTAGTTCCACATTGTTCAACCCCTTTTTACCAATTTCTCATCATCTGTTACCCATCTTCCCTTATCATTGCACATAAAAACAGTGAACCTTTCGTTTACATCTTTATTATGAATCATCGCCGAGATTGTGACAAGTATCACAATCTTTTTTATCAAAACTTATTGCCTCCTTGTTAATATTCTGTTCACATTTCAAAAGCTTGTTTCATTATTCCGCACAAAAAAAGAAGCCTCCTGGGCTTCTTTTTCTAAACGGCATCCATCATATTGAACTGGGATTTTACAAGTTCATAGTAGGTACCGCCTTTATGCATCAGCTCACTGTGATTACCTTGTTCAATGATTCGTCCGTGGTCCAGAACAATAATATTGTCCGCTTCACGAATAGTGGAAAGTCTGTGCGCAATCATAATAGCCGTTCGTCCTTCTAGGACAACATTCAACGCTTTTTGAATTTTCAGCTCTGTTTCGGTATCAATACTTGCAGTCGCTTCGTCTAATATGAGAATGCGTGGATCGGCGAGTAACGCTCTAGAAAATGAAAGCAGCTGGCGCTCACCAACGGATAGCACATTCCCTCGCTCCTCTACTTCTGTTTCATAACCGTTGCTTAATCGCTGAATAAAGTGGTCAGCTCCTACTGCTTTCGCTGCTTCCATCACTTCTTCATCACTTGCATCTGGCCGACCAAAGCGAATGTTTTCCATTATAGTTCCAGAAAATATGAACGTATCTTGAAGAACAACACTCACCTGCTCACGTAAACTATCGAGCTTGACATCTTTTAAATCCTTCCCGTCAATTCGCACAGTGCCGCTGGTAGGATCATAGAAACGACTAATTAAGTTTGCAATCGTTGATTTTCCTGAACCGGTATGTCCGACAAGCGCAACCGTATCTCCTGCTTTCATCGTAAGACTTAGCTCATGGAGTGCTTTTCGACTTTCATCATAAGAAAATTCAACTTTTTCAAACGTAATTTCCCCTTTAATATCGTTGAGATTAATGGCATCTTTCTTTTCAGGAACGTTTGGCTGTTCATCCAAAAACTCAAAGATTCTTTCTGAAGAAGCCATCGCCACGAGCAATTGGTTGTAGACTTGACCTAGTCGAGAAATGGGTTCCCAAAACATTCCTAAGTAAAAGGCAAATGTGACAAATACCCCATAATCCATTCCGTTTTGAATTAAGTATACACCGAACCAAATTAATATGGCCGTTCCAATTGCGTTAGACATTTCAACAAACGGTCTAAAAATGGCACTTTTTTGTGTGGCTTCTTTCCAACTTGCATAATTCTCCTGATTGACACCTTGGAAAAATTCCATGTTCCCTTTTTCCTGCGTATAGGACTGAGTTACCCGAATTCCCTGGATGCTTTCATTTAAGTGAGAATTTATTTTCGCCTGCTTAATCCGAACATCTTGCCAGGATCGACGGATTCGTTTTCTTAAGCTCGTTGAAATTAAAAACATAAGTGGCAAAATGATCATAATCGCCAGTGTTAGCTGAGGACTTAAAACAAACATAATCACAACTATTCCGAGTAATAAAATGATATCCATCAGTAAGTTAATAACACCATTTGTAAAAAGCTCCTGCATGGAATTCACATCATTGATAATCCGAACCAGGATTGAACCAGCAGATCGTTTATCGAAAAAGCCGTGTGAAAGCCGCTGGATGTGTTTAAATAACCCCTGTCTTATGTCATAAATAATGTATTGCCCCAGCTGATTGGTCCATTTGATCCGATACGTATTCGCAATCCATGACAGCAAATACAAACCCGCTATCCCAAAAATCAATTGAATAAGTAACGTTTGATTTTGGTTTTTTATAGCATGATCAAACAAGAGGACCCCGATGAAAATTGGGACAATTAATCGAACTGCTGTTGCGAGTAACATGGAAATAATGGCTTTTGGTAATAATTTCTTCTTATAAGGATCCATATATCCAAGCAAACGTGACATCTGCTTCCAATTAAACTGCTTTTCGATCGCTGTATCCTGTGAATAATGGAACCGTTCTCTTCGATTTTGCTTCAACCCTACACCCCATTTCAACCAGTCTGTTTGGCCATAATCTCTTTACGATCTTGGTATTGAATATCATAAATACTTCGGTAATAGCCATTCTGTTCAATCAGTTCGTGATGTTTCCCGCGTTCCACAATCTCCCCTTCATTTAACACAAGGATTTCATCTGCGTGTTTAAGGGAAGAAATCCGATGGGCAATGATAAAGGTGGTTCTTCCTTTCATCACTTCTTCAAATGCTTTCTGAATTTTCACTTCCGTCTGCATATCCACTGCGCTTGTCGCATCATCTAGGATCAAAATACTCGGATCCGTTAAGATTGCCCGCGCAATCGCAATTCTCTGTTTTTGACCACCAGAAAGTCCCATACCCCGCTCTCCTAAAACGGTATCGTATCCGTTTGGCATTTCCATAATAAAGTCATGGGCCTGGGCTCTCTTTGCTGCATCTTCAATCGCTTCAAACGAGATATCTGGATCACCATAAGCAATATTGTCCCGAATAGTGGATGAGAATAGAAAAGTTTCTTGGAGCACGACCCCGATATTTTTTCTAAGTGATTTCAAACTATACTCATTAATATTACGACCATCAATGATGACTTCACCCTCGTTCGGTTCATAAAAACGAGCGATTAGTTGAGTAATGGTCGTTTTCCCAGCCCCAGTAGCGCCTAATAACCCAACTGTCGATCCTTTCGGCGCATCAAATGTAATGTTTTTTAATGCTTCATCGTCTTCTGAAGCATACTGGTGTGTCACATTTTGAAAAGCGACATGACCTTCAAGGTGGTCTACTTCAATAGCACCTTCGCGATTATAAATGTCTTCCGGTTCATCCAAAATTTCAAGTAATCTTTCACCTGACGCTTTCGATTGAGAGAAAGTGTTGATCACAAATCCAAGGTTCATAATTGGCCAGATAATATACCAAACGAGGCTAAAGAAAGCGACTAATTCACCTGGCTGAAGTTGATTTTGAAACACAAGGTATCCCCCATAAGAGAGAAGGAACACCACACATAAATTCCCGATAAACTCCATTAACGGGAAAAATTTAGCCCAAATATAGGAAGTAGTTAAATAGTTATCCCGGTAGTCTGTGTTGCTATCTACAAACTTATTTATTTCAAAGTCTTCTCTTGATAACGATTTAACAGTATTAATACCGCTAATATTTTCTTGTACCTTCGTATTTAAACGAGCCATCGATTTTCGGATTCCACGGAATGCAGGATGCACCCGCTTATCAAACTGATAGACGACAATGGCAAGAAACGGAAGCATCCCTAACGTAACGAAGGCAAGTGGAACAGAGTAGCTAAACATGACGATTAAACTAAAGCTTACAATTAGAACAAAATTGATCACTTGCGCAAATCCAAATGATAAGAAAAAGCGAAACCCTTCTACATCAGCGGTTAAGCGAGACATTAAGTCTCCCGTTTTTGCGTTATCATAGTAACGAAAAGGTAAATATTGAAGTTTTTTATATAGCTCTTCTCTCAGTCTATAGACCGCTGTTACACCAAACAGATCGCCTAAATATTGTTGAAAAAATGTAGCGATCCCTTTGACAATCATGATTCCTATAAAACCAAACGCAAGATACGGAACCCATTTGTATTCTTGCTTAAGGATAACGTCATCAATCGTAAATTGAAGAAGCATAGGATATAAGACCGTAATACCTGTTACAAATAGAAGGGAAAACACCGACCATAGAAAAAGTTTCTTATACGGCCAATAAAAGTCTTTTAATCTTTTGAACGTTTCCATTCCAACACCACCTTTTGACAGTATGTAATTAAAAAAATAGTGACAATATACATAATATATCGGAATTCGAAATAAATAACCACCTATTCGGCCTAAAATTCGGAATTTTTCTAATCGAAGAAGAGCATTGTCTTTTGAGGGGGGATAACTTTTGTATTGAAATCGGCTTTTTCACGCTAGTACGATTCGAGGCTTTCTTTGTGAAGGAAATACAAATGAATAACCATAAAAAAAACCAGAGAGCAATGGCTCTCTGGACTTCGTTCATTCTATTTAAGTGTTTCTTGACCTGGCTTCCAGTTAGCTGGGCAAAGTCCACCAGTTTGTAGTGCTTGAAGCACGCGAAGTGTTTCATCTACGTCACGGCCAATATTGTTATGGTTCACAACAGAGTACTGAAGCTCACCTTCAGGGTTGATGATGAATAGTCCGCGAAGTGCAACACCTTCATCTTCAATGAATACGCCGTATTCTTTTGAAACTTTGTGGTTAGTGTCAGCAGCTAGTGCATAGTTAAGATCACCAAGACCATTATCGTTACGGTCTGTATTGATCCATGCAAGGTGTGTATGAATTGTATCCGTTGATACACCGATTACTTCAGCATCAAGATCGTCGAATTCTTCGAAACGATCGCTTAGTGCTGTAATTTCAGTTGGGCATACGAATGTAAAGTCCATTGGATAGAAGAAAAGGACTGTCCATTTATCGTTCTTCATATTTTCTTCAAGGCTTACTTTGCCAAATTCTTTGTTTGTCATCACTGCTTCCATTTCGAAGCGAGGTGCTTGTTTACCTACCATGCGTTCTACCATGTGTAAATCCCTCCTAGAAAATATCCTGCGGCTTTCGCCCACAAATGACATTATAGTACACGTTTTATTTTTAGTCAATGTTAAATAATAATTAATTTAATGTGGGCTAATTACCTTCCCCCACTATCGTACCCACGTTTACACTGGTCTAAACAGGGTAGTTTTAGTATAGCGAAAATCATTTTATTCGTCTTCTATTAACGCTTTACTTGAATTAGGATGACAATTTTCGCTATAATTTGACCGTGAGCTTATCTTATTTATGTAGTGGGAACTAAAGGAGGAAGTCTATTGAATTTATTTGACGAAATTAACTGGGAAGGTTTCTTAGTGGATACGGGGATAATTGTTCTAAAGCTTATTGCAATCTTAATCATTTACGCCATCGTAAAAGCAATCGGAAACCGATTTATTGAAAGAACGTTTACGCAAGTATCTGAAAAACAAAACATGAGTCCTGGAAGAGCAAATACGCTGAAAAACTTGTCAAAAAGCATCTTTACGTACGTTCTACTCTTTATGGCTGTTGCAATTATTTTCGAAACATTTGGTTTTGATATTAAAGCGTTAATTGCTGGTGCTGGTATTATCGGCCTTGCCGTCGGGTTTGGTGCTCAAGGTCTTGTGAGTGACGTTGTAACAGGATTCTTCATTCTTCTTGAGAAGCAGATGGATGTTGGGGATTATGTCACTGCAGGTGGTTTTGGCGGTATCGTAGAGGAAGTTGGTCTTCGTACCACACACATCCGCTCCTTTGATGGAACGTTAAACTATGTTCCAAATCGCGAGATAAGTTCTTTAAGCAACCATTCACGCGGCAATATGCGTGCTCTTGTCGATATTGGGATCTCTTATGGGGATAACATTGACGAAGCCATTCGTGTCATTCAGAAAGTTTGTGACAACGTTGCGGCAACAAATGAAGCCGTTGTCGAGGGACCGGATGTGCTTGGTGTTCAAAGTCTTGGATCATCTGATGTTGTCCTACGCGTTCTGTGCCGGACTCAGAATATGGAGCAATGGGGTGTTGAACGTCAGCTCCGTAAAGAAATTAAAGAGGCGCTTGACGCTAACGGAATTGAAATCCCATTCCCTCATCAAGTATTTATTGAAAAGAAAGAACAATAGTTTAGCAGTGTTTTACTCTGGGTAATGATAACACACAGAAGGAGTGTGATTCATTTGCCTTACAATTCTAAAAGTGATTTACCCGATCAAGTGAAAGACAACTTGCCTAGCCATGCTCAAGATATTTTTAAAGAAGCCTTTAACTCTGCTTCTGAACAATATGATTCGGAGAAAACGGCATTTAAAGTCGCATGGAGCGCGGTGGAAGAAAAGTATCAAAAGAACGACAATGGAAACTGGGTAAAAAAAGAAGAGAACTAAGCAAAAACCCCTAATGTCGTATTAGGGGTTTTTGTTTTTGATTCTATTGGTAGCGACTGTCTACCTGCTGACATACTTGATCAGCTGTCATACCATCCGCATTTATGACTGATCCTTGTGTGCTAACAGACTGCATCCCCATTACGTTTTGATCCTGGCCGGAGACAACGCAACAATCACAGCCATTTGCATCACTTTCTTGTTTTAAGGATACAACCTCATATCCTTTTGCTTGTAAAGCTTGCGCTACATCAGAAAGCGTATCTTCTACTGCGATCCGTTTCATTCTAATCAATCCTTCCCTCTTTTATTATGTAACTGCTACCCTTCTATGTTCACCAACGTTCGTTAATTTATACGCCAAACAATAAAAGCCTTCAGGCATAAAAAAACCTGAAGGCTTAAAAATTCAATTTGCTAATTCATTTAAATAAGATGTTAGCGCAAGGTGCGCTGTTTCGATTGCCGATTCATCTGGTTTTAATGTAGATGTATGAAGACCTGATGAAGAATTCACACCAAGCCAGAACATAAATCCAGGAATTTCTTTTAAGAAATAACCAAAATCTTCACCAGTCATGGCTTCCCGACATTCCACTAATGATACGTCAGAGAGACCCTTCATTTTATCCATAAACGGTTTCACGAGTTCTGGCGTATTGTTCACTTGATAGTAGTTTGAACCATAATCAATGGAAGCTTCACACTCAAATGATGCTTCAATCCCTTTTACCGTTGCTTCAATGCGATTTTTTACTTTAGTCATGGAAGCAGCCGAAAGCGTCCGAATCGTACCTTCTAGTCTCGCTTTTTCTGCAATGATGTTTTGCTTCGTCCCACCATCAATTTTCCCAACTGTCACAACAGCTGAATCGAGTGGATCAACATTCCTCGCTACAATGGATTGGAACTGAGTAACAAGATGACTAGCTGCAACGACCATATCACGTGTATGGTGCGGATACGCAGCGTGTCCTCCTTTACCTGTCAAATCAATAAATAACTCAGATGTGTTCGCAAAAAGCAACCCTGGCCTAGTGGCAATTGTGCCAACTGGATATTCAGGTGCAATGTGAAGAGCAATCATTTGATCAGGCTTCCACGCGTTAAACTCGTCACTTTCTAGCATTGGGAGAGCACCACCCGGGCCTTCTTCTGCCGGCTGAAAGACGAACAGTAAATTGTCTTTCAAGGTATGAGACGCATAATATTCAAGAATGGAAAGGGCGATCGTCATATGAAGATCATGACCACATGCATGCATATAGCCTTCATGCTCCGATGTAAACTCATACCCTGTCTCTTCCTTAATCGGAAGTCCATCTATATCAGTACGATACCCTATTGTTTTTGAAGGATGCTCGCCCTTCACCAGCACAAGAATACCCGTTCTCCAGGTTTTCACCTGAAGACGGTCCTGTGGCAAATTTTCAATAAAATGAAGCAAATAACGCTGGGTCTTAAATTCCTTGAAACCTTGTTCAGGAATACGATGTAAATCTCTTCGAACAGATGTGATATCCATATCCATCGGAATTAGTCGTTTTGTAGCTGACGAAGCTCTTTTTTGATTTCTGTTTTCGAACGGGTTTGATCATCAATTTTCTTAAGTACACGTGCTGGTGTTCCAGCTACAAGCGTATACTCAGGAACATCTTCTGTCACAATCGCACCTGCAGCGACTACTGAACCTTTTCCTACCTTTACGCCTTCAAGAACGACTGCGTTTGCACCAATCACAACGTCGTCTTCAATAACAACAGGGCTAGCAGATGGTGGCTCAATAACGCCAGCAAGAACAGAACCTGCACCGATATGACAGTTTTTCCCTACTGTTGCGCGTCCACCAAGTACAACGTTCATATCGATCATTGTTCCTTCACCTACAACGGAACCGATATTGATCATTGCACCCATCATGATGACAGCATTGTTGCCAATTTCTACTTGATCGCGAATCACGGCACCAGGCTCAATACGAGCTTGAATACCTTTAAGGTCAAGCATTGGAATTGCTGAATTACGGCGATCATTTTCTACTACGTAATCTTCAATATTGGAAGCTTCACCCTCAAGGGCTTTCTTAATGTCTTTCCACTCTCCGAAAAGAACACCTGTATTCCCTGTAATGAATGACTTAGTATTGCTACCAAAGTCGATTCCCTCAAGGTTTCCTTTAATATGTACTTTCACAGGAGTTGATTTCTCACTGTTTTGAATAAAGCTAATAATTTCGTTTGCATCCATCATTTTCATTGGATAATTCCTCCTTTGTTCATCATGCTTAACATAAATAGCATGTTTCTCATTTTATCGTACATGATCGCTTACGTGAAGTCTAATCTTACAGGCTACTCACTTAATAATTCTACAAACTTTTGAACTTGTTTCAACTGCATGGCCGTATCATTTGTTAATAGCCAGGTGTCTCTCTTTAACGGCAATCCTTCCCCATCTTTTAGCGGTATACGAAAATACTCTTTATCATTTTCTGTTATGCTAATGGAAGGTAAAATGGCATAGCCAATCCCATTAAGGGCCATTTGTTTACACGTTTCAATTTGATCGACCACAATTGTCTTTTTAGGTGGTGCAAATGACTGGGTTTGCCACCATTCTTGTATTTCCTGAAAATAAGTAGAATCACTTTTAAACTGAATAAACGGTTTTTCCGTTTGCTTTAATTCTTCCATTGACTGTATCGCCGTATCTACTAGGTAAAGCTCATCTGAAAGCAAGTACTGACTTCTTCCACGCCAATCTGGCTTTCCTCGTATGATGCCTATGTGAATATCATCTTCGTACAAGTAGCGTAAAATATCGCTACTCCACCCTGTAACAAGTGATATCTTCACACTTGGATAATGTTCAACAAACTTTTTTAACACAGCCGGAAGCCAGTACTGGCCAATAATTGATGCAACGGCTAGTTTTAACGTTCCATGAACTTCTGAACTTAAAGCCGTTAATGCCTCAAACACTTTTTCTTCTCTACGAATCGTATCATTCGCAAAAGCAATAATCCGCTCACCTGCAGGAGTAATCGTTAATCCTTTCTGTGACCGAAGAAAAATGGGAACACCCCATGCCTTTTCAATTGATTGTAGCCTTTGACTTAATGCAGGTTGAGATACATATAGTCTTTCAGCCGCTCTGCGCATATTTGCTTCTTCTGCAAGAATCGATAGCACTTGATATTCCGAACTCATTGAAATCCCCCTTTCTCCACCCTATCCATAAGAAAAACTTATTGGATTTCATCATTATAATCTAATTTCATTATGATGGAAAGGTAACTATACTAGTAGTGAGATCAACCAACTGGAGATGATAGAGATGGAAACAGTCTTCTTGTTTGCTATAGGTCTAATTGCGACATTTGTCGGTACGTTATCAGGAAGCGGTGGACTTATTAATGTTCCCGCCATGATGTTACTTGGTTTTCCCGTTCACTCCATTATTTCGGCTAACAAATTTTCTAATATGCTGAGCTCCTTCTCTAGCTTTTATGTATTATTGAAGCGTAAAGAGCTATCGATGAAGGAAGCATTAAAAACTGGGCCAATTGCACTTAGTGGTGGGGTGCTGGGTGGCCTGTTTGCCTCATCCCTTTCAGAACAGGCCCTGCAATTTTTTGCTGGTGGAATGCTCCTGCTTGCATTAGCGCTATCTTTTAAGAAAAAGAAGCAATCTACTCATACTTCTCGTAAAGTTCCCATGCGCACTTTACCATTTATCGTATTAATCGGATGGTATGACGGTACATTCGGTCCTGGACAGGCGACATTACAAATGCACATCTTTCGTCAGAGCGGTATCTCCTACCTTACCTCCATAGGGTTAACTCGCTTTAATACGTTTTTAAGCTGTACCGGTGCCGTAGCTGTCTATTTCTTAAGCGATCACCTTTCCATGGCTATTGCTCTCCCACTTGCTGCCGGGTCGATAACAGGCGCTCAAATTTCAGTTCGACTGGCAAATAAGCTTTCACTTGGCCAGGTAAACTGGCTACTGCGTTCGATGACAATTCTACTTATTTTTCAGGTTTGCTACAGCATTTTCAAAACACATTTTTAGGAGTGAACAGTCATGAGTATTGATTATATTCGTCTTCATCACGTTCAAATTTGTATTCCAAAAGGGACTGAAAATACGGCGAGAGATTTTTATATCCGGAAACTCAACTTTGTTGAAATCGAAAAACCAGAAGCTTTAAAGAAAAATGGAGGTTTCTGGCTAAGAGCGGCGGACATTGAATTACACGTAGGTACCGAAGACATCATTCTCCCGGGCAAACGACACCCTGCGTTCGAAATTCAAAACCTGAACGATGCCAAAACACAATTAGAGAAACACAACATTTCGCTCCAACAGGAAACACCAATTGAAGGATACGAACGCTTTAGCTTTCGTGACCCTTTCCAGAACCGAATTGAATTCATTTCACGCATAGAAATGCCCGGCTTATAATTGAGCCGGGCGTTCTTTTTTATTAGGTTTAGGAAGAAAGAGTACGAGCATGAAGCTTAAGAGGGCCATCACCCCTACGCCACCGTAAACCCATTTTAATGAGATCGTTAGTCCGTTTTGGAGAAGCTCAAGCACGGCAGGATCAAGACTACTACGTTTTGATTCATCAAGTAATTGATTCGCTGTATTAATCGTCACCTCTTTACTAGAAGCATGATTGATGAGGTACTGTTGTAGTCGGCTATTTAAAATCCCTCCGAGAAGCGCCGCACCAACTGCACTTCCAAGTGTTCTCATAAACATATTAGAGGCGGTCGCAATTCCTCTTTGCTTCCAGGAAACGGAACTTTGGATCGCTACAATGAAGGTTGTTGACGTTAAGCCCATCCCTACACCAATTAGAAAAGAACCAAAGCCTGCAAAAAGTGGACCTAGCGATGGAGACATCAAAAGATAGATCAAAGATCCACTAATAAGAGATACCCCTCCCACCACTGAAGTCGGCCTAAACCCAATCTTTATGACAAGCTTTCCTGCAATGGTTGAAGCAATTGGCCATCCAATTGACATGGTCGTGAGCGTAAAGCCTGCTACAATAGGAGACTTCTCCATTACCCCTTGGACAAAGGTTGGAAGAAAACTAGAAACGCCAATTAAGATCATACCCGTTGTAAAAGTAACGGAATTCGAAATGGCGATCACCGGGTCTCGCCAAATCCCAAGTGGCATGAGCGGTTCTTTCGCTTTCTGTTCTACTTTAAAAAAGAACACCATGGCTGCAAGCGATATAGATACAAGAATAACAATTGGAGAAGAAGTCCAAGCCCAATGAACGCCACCTTCAATTAAAACAACCATAAGCGCACTGATTGACACAAGTAATAGCGCCGCTCCAGCGTAATCAATGGATTTTCTTTCTTTATCAATGGATTCATGAAGAAGTAGCACAATCCCAATTAACGACAATAAACCAAGTGGGATGTTCATCCAGAAAACCCATGCCCAATCCAGATATTGAACAAAAACACCGCCAAGTGCTGGTCCTGCAATAGCTGAAATCCCCCATACGCTCGCAAGGTAGCCTTGAATTTTTGCTCGTTCCTCCATCGTATACATATCCCCTACAATCGTAAGAGCAATTGGCTGAACGGCTCCTGCACCAATACCTTGGATCAGTCTGAATAAGATGAGCGCCTCCATTGACTCTGCAAACCCACATAAAAGAGATCCAACTAGAAAAATGATGACCCCAATTGTATAGATCGGCTTTCTCCCAAATAAATCAGACAGTTTCCCAAAAATAAGAACGGTAATCGCAGACATGAGTAAATAGGCAGAAAACACCCAACTAAATGTTGAAAAACCTCCAAGATCTCCAACAATTCCAGGCATAGCTGTAGACACGATCGTTCCTTCAATTGCTGCCATAAACATCCCAATAATAATGGCACCTAGAACAAGAGGGCGATTTGTCTCTTTTTTTCGAATACTACATGATATTTGATTTGTTAGCGATTTCATTTTTCTCATCTCCACTTATGTAAAAAAGCCCGGTTAAAGAACCGGGTAAACCATTACGACTGTCGAACAGAAGATTCGTGCAAATAGCGATTAACGAACTTGAGAAGTGCTCTTCTCGTCAATATGCCTTTAAAGATATTTTCATCATCGACAACACAAAGGAATGGATGATCAATGGCTAATTTCAAGCCTTTGAAAAAGCCATCCTTTTCATTAATACATGGTATATCCGTATTCATGACTTCTTCGACGACTAATTCACTTAACTTCTCAAATTCAATGCGTTCAATTCCTAAAATTGAATCGAGGATGAGCGGCTGACTGATCAATCCTTTTAGCCGATATTCTGTATCTAATACGGGTATCGATGAATAGCCTGACTTGATCAAGATAAGCATCGCGTGCTCCAAAGGATTCGTCAGCTGTACATGAGCCACTTTTTCTGCTGAAATCACAAGATCTTCAATTCCTGTTTCATACAAATTAGGTAATTCCATATGTTTTGCCATTTAAAACGTCCCCTCAAGCATGATTCGCCCTGTAAATTTTCTCTAATGAAGGTCTGCTCTTATAGTAACATGAATGGGGATTGTCCGTTAACTGTTAGTCAATTAATGCTCATAAATCATTTTTCGAGTCATGCCTCCGTCGACGACAAGATTTTCTCCAGTCACGAAATCATTTTCTTCATTTGTGAGAAAGAGACAAGCACGTCCAATATCAGACGGCTTCCCCACTCTTTTTGATGGGTGCTGCTCATGATCCACTTCTCGTAGAGAATGATAATTTTCCACTTCAATCCAACCAGGGCTTATTGAATTAACGGTAATGTGATCATCTGCAAGTGAAATGGCAAGCGCATGTGAAAGCGCTACAATACCACCCTTCGTAGCAGCATATGCTTCACTATTTGGTTCTGACATCGTTGCTCTAGTAGATGCGATATTAACGATTGATCCTCCATTATGTTTTCTCATGACTCGTGCTGCCGCACGTGAGCCAAGAAAAACGCTTCGTAAATTTGTATTGATCACTTTGTCCCATTCATCAACACTTAGCTCATCCATTTGCTTAAATTCTGATAAGCCTGCGTTATTAATTAAAACATCGATGCGTCCATATTTCTCTTCTATTTTATAAAAAAGATTAGTGATTGACTCGGGGTCACTCACATCCGTTAGAATAATATCTGCAGCATTTTTTTCCATTAAACTCTTAGTTTCTTTGCATCCTTCTTCATTCACATCAGCAAGGATCACCATATACCCCTGCTTGCTATAAGCAATCGCTACGCCTCTCCCTATTCCATGACCAGCACCTGTAACAACAGCAACTTTTCCCATCAACTTTTCCTCCTAAAACCATTTTTTGCGTTTAAAGTAAACGAGCATTAATCCAGTAATGACGAGCATGACAATCCATACAGCAGGGTAGCTCCACTTCCAATCTAGTTCAGGCATATTGGCGAAATTCATGCCATAGATCCCTGCAATGAACGTGAGAGGAATAAAAATAGTCGAGACAATCGTTAAGACTTTCATAATTTCATTCATTTTCATACTTAAACTAGAATAATACACATCTAATAAACCATAGAGTTGTCCTCTCGAAGTTTCTACCATATCGTTTGCTTGAACAATATGATCATGAATGTCCTGTAAGTAAAATGAGATATCTTCTTTTATGTAAGAAACTTTACGATTGATTAACTTATTGACCACTTCCCTTACCGGCCACACGGTTTTCTTTAGTTGAAGAATTGTATTTTTATATTGATTAATATCTTGAAGCGAATGATTATCAGGATCTTCCATGATCATTCCTTCTAGCTGAGCAATACGATCATCCATCTCATCCATGATAATCAGGTATTGGTCAAAAATGAGATCGAGTAATGAATAGAAAAGAAAATCAGCTCCGCTTTTCCTTATGCGTCCTTTGCTTTCCTGAAGTTGGAGACGAACGGGATCAAATAAATCGCCTCGCTTTTCCTGGAAGGTGATCACGGTATTTTCCATTAATATAAAACTAACCTGCTCGTCATCTAGATCTGGACTTTCTTCAGGTAAATGAAGCATTTTCACAATCGCCAATAGATGATCTTCAAAAAAATCGATTTTTGGTCGATGTTCCGTATTTAAAATATCTTCTGTTGTTAGGGGATGAAGCCCCACATGTTTGCTTATCTGATCAACCAGTTGAACATTATGTACACCATTTACATTTACCCATGTGACTTTATCGGAATCAATTACCGTTTTTATTTCTTCAATGGATAGATCTTCGTAAGCGTCCATTCCATTCGCATCAAAGGCCATAGCTGACATTGTCACTTCTTCTGTTTGATCGTCTCCTATATATACAAGAGAACCTGGGGGCATGCCTTTTTTCTGAGTACGATTTCTTCTTAATTTCGTCCGTATCCCCACTACACTCACCTCAATTCTTATTTAAAATACCCCGTTTCATTGGAATGAAAACACGCGAATCGTGATCTTTGTAGCTACACGAGACAGCTCCATAAAAAAAAGCCCTTTAATGGGCTAGAGCACATCTTCCTTACGAATCACATCTTCATATTTTTCCCATATCATTTCTAAATCTGATTTTGCAGAATCGGCTTTTATGGCAGTCCATACTACTCCTATAAACAAAGCTAGTCCGAGAAAAAGTACGACCAACGTAAGCACTACACCTACCATCATCATCCTCCTCTGTTTATTCCCTTCCATTGTATGTTCAGAGAACCATTTAAATGTCGGAATAAACAGAAAACACTTGATTCATATAAGAAATTAAGGTAAAGTTCGTAAAATAAACATTTATCTTATTCTAGATAAAATATAGGAGGCAAACTAAGTGGAGCACACGAGAGCAGAAATTAAAAAAATGGAAGAAAAAGCAAAAGAAGACCAACGCCGGGCTCAAAAAGCGAAGGAAGTTGTAAAGGAAGCGAAGAAAAGCGCTAATCCCCAACGTGAAAACAACGAATTTTCTTCCCATCAATAGCAAAGAAGACGCCTCCTGTGAGGCGTCTTCTTTGCTATTGTTCGGTATTTAATTCAATTAAATTGCCATCAGGATCGGCAACAAAAATTTGAGCAAAACCACTTTTACTCGTTGGATTTTCATAAATTTCTACACCTTTTTCTTTCAGCCAGCGGACCGTCTCATCATAGCTCTTCACGCGAAAGGCGAAATGACCTTCCTTAGAGGATAATTCATTTGTTGCACGAAGCGTCTCCGCCTCCGGATGAACAATAAGGTGAAGTTGCTGATTGCCAATTTGGTACCAGGCGCCAGGAAAACCAAATTGTGGCCGTTCTATCTCTTCTAAACATAAGATGTCTTTATAAAAATTTTTCGCCTGCTCAATGTCTGTAACGGCTAAGCTAACATGGTGTATCCGTTGAATTTCGATCAATTCTCTTCCCCCTCTGTATAAACGAATGGCTGATTTGCTGGTAACCTAATACGAAAAACCGTTCCTTTGCCTTCTCGACTCGTTACCTCAATTCGACCACCGTGTTCTTTAATAACTTTATAGCTCACCATTAATCCAAGGCCTGTTCCCTTTTCAGTGGTTTGATAATACGGCTCTCCTAAACGATTAATTAAATGCTCAGGTATTCCTTCTCCATGGTCAATCACTTCAATTATAATATCGCCGTTCTCAGCTTTCATCAACGTTGTCTTTAACTGACCACCATTTGGCATAGCCTCTATTCCATTATTGATCAGATTAGTCAATACTTGCTTCACGTGAGAACGAATACAAACGCACTCGATATCCACATTTTGATAAATCTCAATGATATTAATATTTCGATCAGCCGCTTTCTGAGATAAGTGCTCTACCAATTCAGCAATTAATTCATTCAAATTTACCACTTCGTATGTTACATATTCTCGTTTTGAAAGAAGGAGGAATTCGTTTATAGTTCCTTCTAATTCATTCATCTCTTCCCCAACCACGTTTAGAAGCTCCTGATTCACACCTTCATTTCCATCAAGTAATTGAAGAAACCCTTTAATCGTAGATAAAGGATTTCGAATTTCATGTGCAACGCTTGCAGCAAGATCGCCGAGAACATTACTCGTTTCTGTCTGACGCAGATCTTCCTCTGCATTCTTGATCTCTGTTATGTCACGAACAATAACAAGATGATGATTGGGATAAATATGATAACTTAATGTAAAGCTGAAATAGTTCAGTTCGTCATTGCTCGAAACTCTTTGTCCTTCCCCACTCCTTCCTAACTCGGCAGCATTATCCCAAATAATATCACAGCCATTTTCAAGATGAGAATAATGTCTAGATCGTATTTGCTCTTCTTCGACTTCAAATATTTTACAAAAGGCGCTATTCACCTTAATGAAATGACCATTTTCATTTAGAATAGCCATCCCATCTAACGCTTTTTCAAATAGATGACGAAATCGCTCTTCACTCCGCTGTAGCTCTTGAATCATTTGGGTTGTAGGGGTAATATCACGGTAAATCGTTAAATACATATTTCCTGCAACACTTTTTTTCGTTGTGAATTCAAGTTGCTTTTTTTCTCCCCCAGGCATGGTAAACTGAATGTCGCCTCGTACCTCTCCTTCACGCTCTAGCTTTTCCTGAAAAGCCTTCCCAATGGATAGGTTGTTCCCTTCCAGAAAATCAAATAAATTATAGGTTTTCATTCTTTCTAGAGTCGTGTTAAATAGCTGGCACGCTGCAGGATTAGCATCAATGATCATTCGCTCATTATTCCAGATTAAGATACCATCAAGCGCATTTTCAAAAATACTTGCTAATTTATCTTTATTTTCTACCAACTGAGCTAGCAACATCTGTTCATCCGTGACATCCCGAATGATGGATAAATTCAAATCTCGATAAACCTTATAAGTAATTGATAATTCCACAGATTTACACTTTCCATTTTCAAGTATGACAGGTAGGGTTTCAATGACATATCCTTTTTCGACTAACTCTCTTTTCATTTGACGAAACGTCCTTATACCTTCAGGAGCCACATGATGCCCGATTTTTTTTGAATGTATCGATTCCATATCCAATTCAAAAATATCGCAACAAGCCTGATTGATTTCAATCAGGCTTCCATGTTGATCGGAGAGAGTCATACCATCTCTTGAATGATTAAAAATATGATCAAGCTTTTGGCTTTTCTCCATTAGTTCAAGGGCCAAATCTTCCCTTTCCATCTCAGAACCGTTTATCAGTATGGAGTATTTTGGTTTTTGTTTCTTTTCATTTTCCATACGCGGTCTCCTTTAAGTATAATAATTCAATTATACCACTACTCCTTGAGAACTTAACAGATAAAGACTGTTAATAACCGTCACTCATCTTCAGTTGAAAAAATACGAATCACCACAGATCCGTTTACGACTTTAGCTCTGATAAGCAGGGGCTGATGACGATCGTTTCGGAAAGAAAAATCAGGTCCATACCAGCTTACGGTTGCATCTCGACCTGGCTTCACGTAGGGAACACTCCGACTGTGAGAATAGCGTTCCACAATCTGTACGCCTGCCCGATCAACGGCATTAAATAAAGTAGAGGATACTTGACAAATTCCACCACCGATTCCTTCAGACAATTCACCTCTAATAATGATTGGAGCAGGTAAATAGCCTCTCTCCTTTGTTCGTTTCCCAACCGTCTGATTAAACGAAAACGTTTCACCCGGAAACACAACGGTATTATTAATCGCTTGGGCAGCTAATACAATATTAGTCGTTCGTTCAATGTTTGCTTTTTTAAAGTGAGTCACAAAAGCACCTAGTTGTTTTCTTTGAATGGAGGCAAGTAACTCTGCATTCACTCTTGGATATTGAACTTTAACCTCAGGTACCATCCACGTTGTTCCCTCTTGGTAGATCGTTTCTAACATCTTCATTTGAAATTTTTCTTTGTTTAAGCGATAGCCGTTAACCCCTTCTCTAATCACTCCCCCATCATCAAGGTAGGCATTTTGGGGCTGCTTTTGAATCGATGAATCCACTTTATTCATTAAAGCATTCAGTTGATTTTCATCGTAAAAAGGATAGCCAATCCATTCATGAAATAGATTACTTTTTTTAATAACAATCGGTTTGCTTTCTTCCTTATGAATAATCATCTGTTCTGCATCAGAATAGGCGAGTGATAACGCTAATAATAAAGAAATCATTTCTCGTCCCCCTTTCGAACTCGGTTGTAGTATGCGTCATAAGTCAATTTTATAAAATCGAATAGTTCAAAATCGCTTGAGCAAAATAAAGAGGATGAACAAGAAAAGGGGGAGCTAATGAAACGGGTATTCATATTTCCAACCATCATTTTCATTTTTTACTTTTCTGAAAGTATTTTTGCAATAGAACCCTTCTATGATCTTGTGCCGATTGATAGTGAAATTGCGCTTCTCCCCTGGGAAAAAGTAGATAAAGTAATCCCACGAAAAGCGATTTTTACCATAACTGATATTGAAAGTGGACAAACATTTCGAGTACAACGACGCGCTGGTAGTCACCATGCCGATATACAACCTCTTACGAAAGAAGATACAGAAATATTAAAAGATATTTATAAAGAGTGGAGTTGGAAACGACGAGCCGTTATTGTTCTTCATAAAGGAAGAACGATAGCGGCTTCAATGAACGGTATGCCTCACGGGGCTGGAGCACTGGATAATGGATTCAACGGGCACTTCTGTCTCCACTTTCTTAATAGCACCACCCATAAAACGCCAACTCCTGATCCAGCTCATCAGTTAATGATTCTTAAAGCTGCTGGTAAGCTAGATGAAGGCATCATGTCAGCAACTCCAGAACAACTGGTTGAAATAATGATGCTTGCCATAAATAATTCAGATACTACCGTACTTAGGAAAGTCCTTTCTAAAAATTTAACATCTCAGGATTACGATTCACTTTCACGACTAACAGTAACAAAATGGACGGTTCATAGAAGCGCAACAACCCCTCATGTTCATCATCTCCAAGCAAAGGTTGAAGTTTATATTATAGATACCGGGGTTATTCATACTACGATTAAACTGACTGCAACAAAGAATCCGATTTCAAATCGATGGGAACTTGAAAGCCCAAGTTTATTGAAGATCGCAAATCATTAGAAGGATGTGAAGAAAATGGACCGATTTAATGAAGTATACGAAGAATATATTCGAAATGCGGCAAATGACAATCAACGAAAAACGAAAGAAAATGCTCGAATGATTACCGCAGTTAGAAAAAATGATGATGGGGATCTCATAGCGTTTAAAACCAATACGGGTGAAGAGCTCGATTACCTTCAAGCCCTAGAAGAAGCAAAGAACGGGATGATTTCTGGTGTAGATGTTTTCGAAAAGTATGGAAGAGAAATCATCTGTAGCGAACCTGATGGAATGAAAGAAAACAACTTTGATCATTTACCAGAGTTTTAGACATTATAAAAAAGCTGCAACTCAATTGAGTTGCAGCTTGGAATTGTTATGTATGGTGATCCGTATTGGGCTCGAACCAACGACCTCTACCCTGTCAAGGTAGCGCTCTCCCAACTGAGCTAACGGATCAATTTATGTAAGGACATCTATTAATATACAGGAATCGATAAATCATTGTCAATCCTTTCTTTAGAAAATAATAGAAAAAGGGCACCAAGATGATGCCCTTTTGTTTAGCCAATTCGTTCTTCTTTATCCCGCTTTTCACGTTCTTCCTTATCTAATGCTTCTTCTCGATCTCGAAGGCGATGTGCAAGGCGACTTGAGGCGTTTGCGGCAATGCTTGCAATGAGATCATCAAGGAAAGTATGGACGCTTTCGCCCACTTTCGTATCAAGCTTTTCAATAATACCAAACTTTTGTTTATCAAGGTGACCAAATGTCGTTACGGCAATACTACCGTAGCCAAACACGGCACCGAGGGCAATTGTTTCATCAACGCCAAATAAGCCTTCATCCGTTTCCACGATTGATTGAAGTGGTTCTGAAAGTTTTCCCTGCTCAGCTAGCTTGTCCAACTCAACGCCTACAAGAACAGCATGCTGAATTTCACGCTTCGTTAAAACGGCTTCAACACTTTCCAAACAATCATCCATGGATAGCTCATCTACATAAGGATATTGCATTTCGTAAACAATTTCGGCAATATCCTCTATTGTCACGCCACGTTCTTTTATTAGGGCTTTTGCTGCTGCTTCTGTCTCTCTACTATGGATGCGTTTCTTCATAATAAGACCCCTCTCTGTCAACAATAAATACTTATGTGTTAGAATCATTATATCACTAATGTTTTTTATATTGTCAAACAATCTAACAATTGCAACAATTTATAGGAGGCATCACAATGAACCGAGGTACATATAAAGATGAAACCATTTATAGCGAGTATTTAAGAGAAGAAATTCCATTTCAAGTTTATTTACCATACAACTATTCTCCCTTATACAAATATTCCTTTTTAATCGCCAACGATGGTAGCGATTACTTTAAATTAGGACGACTCGGACGAACAGCGGATGAACTGATTGAAAATGATGAAATTGAAGAACTTATTATCGTTGGCATTCCTTACAAAAGTGTAGAAGATCGCTGGCGTAAATATCATCCGGAAGGCGAGCAAAGCGATAATTATCTACGCTTTCTTGCGAATGAACTAGTTCCTTATTTAGATGAAGAATATGCTACGTATCATCTAGGTTATGGTCGCGGTCTTATCGGTGATTCTTTGGCCGCTACCGTTGCGTTACGAGCAGCTCTTGATTATCCACGTACATTTGGTCGAGCTATTCTTCATTCTCCCTATGTAGATGAGACCATCATGGAACAAGTAAAACAATTCTCTGAACCTGAGCTTCTTTCGCTTTATCACATAATCGGTAAAGAAGAAACAGAGGTTCCTACCACTGATGGAAAAACAAAGAATTTTATCGAGCCAAATCGAGAATTAAATAAAGTCATTAAAGAGAAAGAATTTGATTACTTCTATGATGAATTTGAAGGCGGTCACCTTTGGAAGAACTGGCAACCAGACATGAAACGTTCGCTTTTACACATGTTTAAACTCTAAATCAGTCTATCGTTTCTTATTTTCGAATTTTTGGTATAATTATAAATGGAACATTATATGACTTGTCTATATAGGTCAATCGAGACTATCAACCAGGAGGGAATGGAATATGAAATACGGCATTGCAATTTTCCCATCGAAAAAACTACAAGACGTCGCTAACTCCTTTCGCAAACGATATGACCCGCACTATGCGCTCATTCCACCGCATTTAACGCTACGTGAAGGCTTTGAAGCAACAGAAGAAGAGATTGAGAAATTAACGCCCGTTCTACACAAAATCTCTGATGAATCTAAACCTTTTTCAATGCATGTTTATAAAGTTGGTTCTTTTAACCCTGTCAACAACGTCATCTACTTTAAAGTGAAAGAAAATGACGTACTGGATGACTTGCATCGACAACTTAACCCTGAAGAGGCGCTCTCTGAACGCGATTATAATTTTGTTCCACACATCACAATTGCACAGAACTTATCCGATGATGAGCATTCTGATGTTTATGGCAGTTTGCAAATGAAGGACGTTAACCATGAAGAAATGATCGACCGTTTCCAACTTCTTTACCAACTTGAAAATGGCATGTGGACAGTGTTTGAAACCTTCCACCTTGGTAAAGTTCGCTAATGGAAATTAAGGTTGTAGAGACAGACCAAGAACTCCAGGATGCTTTTCAAGTAAGACAATCTGTCTTTGTGGAAGAACAAAAAGTACCTGCTGAATTAGAAATTGATGAACACGAGAATGAAGCTGTTCACTTTATAGCGTATGATCACGCACGCCCTGTTGCAGCGGGACGTTTTCGAACGCTTGAAGGTATGGCTAAGATTGAACGCATTTGTGTACTGGGTTCTTATCGTAGAACTGGTCTTGGCCAGATGTTAATGAAAGAGATTGAACGGTGTGCTAATGAGCTAAAGCTCGGCAAACTAAAGCTGAATGCTCAGGTTTCCGCAGTAGGATTTTATAAAAAACTTGGTTATCACATCATTTCAGAGGAATTCATGGATGCAGGCATTCCGCATATAACGATGACAAAGGATTTATGACGCTGGAGCTTCCAGTGTCTTTTTTTTTGCCCTCGATCATTGGAATGAATGATATTTTCTCCGTTTCCGTACATCCTAAGAAAGACTGTAAATTGAAGAGAAGAAGGTGATCCTTTGGCAATTGGATCGATAACGGTTGAACTTCTTGTTGGATTTTTTGCTTTACTTATCTTAACGAAAGTACTTGGGAAAACTCAGATTACACAAATTACTCCATTTGATTTTATTTCTTCTCTCGTGCTAGGAGAATTGGTTGGAAATGCGATTTATGATAAGCATGTGAACATCAAATCTATTTTGTATGCGGTTCTTTTATGGGGCGTATTAATTTACGTTGTAGAATGGATTACGCAGAAATTTAGAGGAACGCGCAACATTCTAGAAGGGAACCCTTCCATTGTGATTCATAAGGGAAAAATTGATCGAGACCAATTAAAAAAAAGCAAGCTCGATATTAACCAACTGCAAAATTTATTAAGACAAAAAGATGTCTTTTCCCTTCGAGAAGTTGAATTTGCGATACTGGAAACAAACGGTAGCATCAGCGTACTAAAAAAGTCAGAGTACTTACAGCCTACAAAACAAGATTTTAACCTAAAAAAAGAACAGGGATACCTTTCAGTAGATATCATTTCTGATGGGAAAGTTGATCTTGAGAATTTAAAAGATGCAGGATTTAATGAAGCGTGGCTTGATAAGATCCTTAAAGAACATAAAGTGGACAATCCTAAGGACGTATTAGTCCTTGAATGGAAAGAGGATGAAGGAGTGTTTTTGCAAAAGATGGATAAGAAGAACAAGCAAAAAAAGAGCAGGTAACTTCTGCTCTTAGAACCAAGAAAATCCTTCTGAACCTTTATCCTCTTCTTTATATCTATCTTCATTATCCTCTGCCACTTCATTGTTCTTTCGATGATTAAAAAATCCCCATGGGTCTCTTCTTTCTTCTCTTCTTTCTTCTCTTCTTTCTTCCCTGTGCTTTTCCTCTTTATGATGATGCTCTCTTTCATTTTGAATGATCACTTCATCAGCTTTTACAATTAACTTATTTACATGGATAACTTGCGGCTTTCTTTTCTTTTCTGACATTTGATGCCCTCCCTTTTTTACTCCTAGTACGTAGTATCCTATGCACACTTTCCTTATTAGGTTTGGGCACCCCTTTTAATAGCTAACTGCAATTTGATTCGAAACCTTGATCCGATAGTTATCCTGCTGGAAGTAAACAAATCCTTCAATGTTAATTGACTCTTTAAATTCTGATTTTATAGGAATTTGAAAACTGTCAAACCCAATCTGTTCACCTGGCAAAAGAGTTACTGGATGTAAGGGTGCTACCCAAATCTCGCCACTTTCTTTCGCCTTTTCAAGCCAGTCATGTTCAGTAAAAACCCACTGCGTCTGCTCACTATTTGATTTTGAACGCGTTTCTGCCTCATCGATAGGAAATATTTTTCCTTTTAACACAGCAACATTAGGAGGATTGAACCGGAAACAGATAATAGGATTATGCAGCTTCCTCGTTCCGCAATTCTCTATTTGCAATGAACCTCGAATAATGAAGGAGTTTTCCCCATTTAAAATAACAGAAGTATTAAAATAGGCTACTGCATAAGATTCATCTACATCGGTTGACTCCGTATCTCCATCCACCTCGTTTGGTTTTGTTAAGAATTTCGCTCTTTTTTCTAAATTCTTTATTTTACCTTGTAAATGATTAATCAGTTTATCCTTCTCGTTAATATCAATTTGCATCTCTGCTAAAAGTGTTTCGTACCCCTTGATCTTATTGAGATAACTTTTGGTGCTTTCTTGTACGGCACTTCTTTTTTCGATCTCGACGATCTTAGCCACGTTTTCTTTTGTCTTTCGCTCAATGTCCTCCTGTAATTGCTCCAATTCTTTTTTTAAGTGAATCCGTTCTTTATCACTTTCTTCCATAGAAGATAATTTCCCTTTTAAGGCGCTGACCTGATCATTAGCGAATATCAGTTCCTTTTCAAGCTCGAGTGACTTCTCCTGAAAATACTTCGTTCGGGTAACGAGTCGAGAATAACTTAGCTTTTCTCCTTGCATACAGTTCTCCCCCTCGCAAACAAACTTTCACTATACTATATGTATGAAAGAAAACCCTATTCATAACAAAAAAGTGCAGGAAGAGATCTCCTGCACTTAGATATTATGACTGCTTTTTAAACTTGACATCATCAAAATTAATACAGTCTTCAATCTCCAATGCGCCTTCGTGAACTTCGACGGTTCCAGTATTAAATACGGTTTTTCCACGACGATTTATAAGATGCATTTCAAACGCTTGCTCATGTCGATCTCCGACAACAGCTAGTTTGAAATCAAGTAATTTACCTGAATCCGTCACACCTGAGCCTTCAATGACAAACTTTAGTCCGCCTTCACATTCGTTGCAGTGCAAAGTGTCCTGTTCAAAACGTGTAGCTGTAAAGGTAAAGTCGTGTCCTCCATCACTCGAGTCTGTATCATGGAAATTCAGTTTTAATGTACTTCCATTTAAACTACAATCTCCACAAATGTTAGCAAGTAGAGTTGCTGTTCCTTCATCTTCTCCTGTCGTTCTGCCACTTGCTTCTCCAGTTAGCGAGCAATCACAGTTCGGTCTAGGGAAGATATCAGGACACTGAGCTGGGAATTCGATCGGTGGACATTCGTCAATAATATCATCAATACCAGCTGTCAAGTCGTTGTCACGTGGTGAACAGAATTTCGCAAGTACTTCTAGCTTCACTTCAGCTTCTACTTGGATATCCACACAGAAGATCACTTCTAGATCGAATGAAGTTGGTGACGGACAGTTTAAAAGCACCGTTCCCGAAGGAATTCGGCATACAATTTTTGTGATGCGGCAGAACAAATCAGTTCCATCCGGAAAACAAAGAACAAATGACTCTAATATTGATGTACTGCAATCCACTTCTGTTACTACGACACCATTTCGGTCAACGACGAGAACTTGTAAATCAGCAGTAAATAGTAAATCCACTAGCTGAGCGTCTGCTAATCCTCCCCCAGGAAGTGCCACATTGACATCTCTCTTATCGCCGATTTGTTCACAAAGGAACCCTTCTCCTTCCTGGTCGCTCCCAGAAAGCGGGAACAAAGGTGGTGTTTCTGGTACGTTACAAACGATACGTAACGGACGTCTCGTTGGATCTTCCATGGCTGCTTCAATCAAAGCGATCTGCTCATCTGTAAAATGAATTGTCTTTCTTACAGATAACTGATCAGTCACCCAGTCGTATACTTTTTGAACGCGAATACACTCATCCTGTAAGCTGTTAGCAGCTGTTGGTGATGTGCGATTCTTATGTGGTTTGTGACCCATATATCGTTCCTTCCTTTCTTTCTCATGATAGGTTGATTCCCTACATAGTATGGAAAGAGCACAGATTTGCAACTACCGGGGCTGCCCAAATTTTATTAGGATGAAAAAAACAATTGTCATGCATTTATTGAGGGAGAGGTTTTCAATGAATCGTTTATTTTGGAAAGAAACAAAGCTTACATTATCTACTGAAGAAATAAAAGTCCTGAAAGTATTCCTACCTTATTGGGGTCTCAAAAGTCATCTAGATCAATCCAAAATCATCCCTGCCTTAACAGGTTGTAAAGTTGGAGTGAGTGGATTAGATCCCTCCTCATTTAGAGATCTCGTTAAGACGTTGCGCCATACAGAGATTTCATTAAGTACAGGCGATAAAGGTATCTTAAATGAATTTGACTTTTATATTTTATATGAAGAGAAACTATCCTATCCCATTTCATTAACCCTTATGAACATGACTTATAATCTAAGACCATCTGGAAGATATACTGACTTAAAAAATGTGATTCACCAACAAATATGGCTCCCAACCGTTTTTTCACCAATCATCGTGCGAATTCATCCCAAAGCCAAACGCGATACCGTTCAATGGCTTAACTACTTAATTATACAGACTTTCCTTCGTAAAACGTTCCAATCTCTCGACGGAATTTCTCTTTCTACTTACAGAAGATTAGTGGATCGGGTATTAATGACGATCAATCGTGACTTCGCCAAGCTTCAACTTGATCATCGAACTGCTTTAAATGAATGGCCAGATCTTCCAAAGATGCCATCACACTTAAATGAGACAACACCTATTCCACCGGAAGATCATTCCCTATTTCCGTTTTCTACTCCCCAAAATAATCAAGAAGCCACTACATTTAATCCATTTAAATTTCAAACAAAATCAAAAGAAGTTAAAATCATTAATCCTTTCCAAAATAAACCTTAATTGGCCGGCACCCCGTCCCTCCTGCTCGAATAAGCTATTCTAACCTTATGATTTGTTATGAGAGCAGGAGGCTAACTATGAAAAAGAAAGATATACAGGCTTTGTATAAAGAAGTAAAGAGAAGAAGGAGATCAGGTTTACAAGAAACGACACAGCCTACAATTAAGAAATCAGGCTGTAAATCTTGTGGAAAAGTAACATGGAAACCAAATAAGGATCAATAAAAAGAGATGAGGAAATGTTCCCTCATCTCTTTTTATTGATGACAACTGATTCGGCTTGAGATTAGTCCCCTTACCTAGACTCTCAACTATACATTAGTCGATAGAAGACATACCTTATTATAAGTAAATGATCATCCATCCTTTATGGAAAGGAGAGAATCCAGATGGAAGAAGAAGGTAAACGCAGTACTTGCAATAGCTGTTTTTGTGACAACTTTGAAGATACGAGAGGGAAATCGCCAAACTTCTCAGCGATTTATGTACAAGATGCCCCATTCCCAGTTGCGGTTGGTCCAGTTCCAGGAACAGGGGGCACGCTTGTCGTTGCAAGTATCACTTTATCGAAAGTTGATAAAGAAACGTGCTGTGCGCATTTTGTAGTGGTTACGCTTTTTAATGCTCCAGTGGATGTACCAGGATTCCCAAATGGCGTTTATACAGCAGAAACCGTGATTGATTGTAATCGCATCCAAGCTTATCAAACATTACCAGCATAACCATCAAGAAAGGAGGATAAAAAATGAGCTGTTGCCATAAGAGCGAATCTTTTTCCACAGCTTGTAATAGCTGTTTTTGCAAAACTTTCTCGGGTAAATCAAACGTAGCGCTTGGGGCCATACAAATAGCAAATCAAGCCTTTACGCTGGGACTTCAACAACCCCCTATCCCTACTGGTACACGCCGTATTAGTGGAATCACATTGTTCTCGATTGACCCTACGACTTGCTGCGCAAAAATTGCGTTTCAATTTAACGAAGCGCCATTCACTGAATTCATAACCGCTGATTGTCGAGAAGTTTATTCGTTTAGTTTTGCTCCTGAGGTTTTCCCTTTTAATTTTGCATAATGAGTACTTCCTGGAGAAAGAGGATCTTTCTCCTTTTTCATTTACTTTTAAAAATCCACGTAATCATTATCACATCTGAACAGATGATCAATAACATATAGTATGGCTTGTACGAAGGAGGGAATAAAATGGCTTGTTTATGCAATAAAAAGCAGGTAAAAAAACTTAAACCATGTTCAGACAAGCAAGTAACGAATCGCCGAGACCGTTATCGCAATCGCAGAACGAACCGCTGCTGCATGGAAACAACTCTTCGAAAATCATCTGGTTGTTAATCCAATTACTGTGATAACTAGGTATCAATCTATTCCATTGGTTACCAAAAGAATATAGTGTATTAACCCTGAAAAATTCAGGTGAGATTCGAAAAAAGGAGGACATAGTTATGAGTCTTTTTGATGATAATCACGGACACAAGACACAAAAATGCAATAAGTGCGACGGGTGTGCTTGTGACACACTAAGAAACTTGGATCCAGGTCGAATTGTAACAATCAATATCGTAGGAGTCGCTACACCACTTGGTCCTGTTACATTTGCTTGTTTTGATCCTGAGACATGCTGTGCAACGTTTATTAGCCAGGCTTCTACAAGTGGCGCTGTAACAGTTGTAGACTGCAGAGACATTGCAAGTATTTCAGTAACTCCACTTTAATACTTTTGCAGGCTGTTTCTACAGCCTGCTTTTTATATTATCGGAGGCGGAGGCAATCTACTTTGAAAGTATTTTATATATCTTCTGGTTTTCAGGGAATTTATAATGACATTGATCAAAAAATTATTAAATCAATTCAAGAGTGTAAACATGAATGCAGCACAGCTTCGTTATTTAGTGGGTTAAATCACATAAAAACTGAAATAATGTCTTTTAAACCAGCTCTTATTCTTACAACTGTCGGATACACTTTTCCACCGCAATTAAGAAACTGGATATACGATCGAGATTTACCAATTGCTGTTTGGTTAACAGAAGATCCCTATTATATCGATTTGACCCTTCCCATTATTCATAAATATAACTACGTTTTCACCATCGACACAGCCGCATACGAACGTTATATAGAAATGGATCATAAGCAGGTTTATTATTTGCCACTTGGCACAGATAGTGAAATAAACAGAAATATGACCAAAGAAGCAGAATATACAAGTGACATTTGCTTTATCGGAAGCCCCTATCCAAATAGAATTGAATCGATTAAATATTTGTTAGATCACTCGAATTATAAAATGATCATTGCTGGCCCCCACTGGGAAGAAATATTAAAGGACTACTCACACCGTAGTAATTTGACCATTGTTTCTTGGATTCCACCAAAACTTGCAGCTCATTACTTTTCAAATGCTAAAATTAATTTGAATATTCATCGTCCTTTTGATCTGAAAGCAAATGCAAACTCTAATGGAGTCATACCTAAAAGTGTGAATAACCGTACATTCGATATCGCTGCGTGTCAATCGTTTCAACTGATCACACCAATTCTTACTTTACCTCCTCATTTAGAAAATACAAAAGACATTCTATTCTTTGAAACAAATCAAGAATTATTAGATAAAGTGAACGATTACGTAAAAAATGATCATTTGCGAGAAACAATGGCCAAGAATGCAAGGAATAACGTTTTAGAACATTATACGATTACCCGATCCTTAGAGAAAATATTTGACATCGTAGAACAGAAAGAAGACTAATAAGTTTTAAATTCCCAATGGAATGGATTCCCTTGTTTGAAGCGTTTAAAATCTTTTTCTTTCAACTCAATTGCGTCTCTTACGTTGAATTTTAATTTTAATGCAACATTTACATCAATAAGGTGTAGCCGATTTTTTTGACTTAAATAGAGTTCTTGTTTATAAGAAAATAACCTTCCGTCGGGCAAAAGATGATGGGGAGTCATTTCTGTTGAAAGAACTCGACCCGGAGGAATTGAATCAATCATCTTCTTAGGTAGTTCTGGTACATGCGACTGATTGAATGAATAAAATTCGAATACTTGAGGATTAGGAACCTTCCTTTTTTTATTCTCTTGAATAAAGTAATAGTTCCTTCCCCCGTCTTCCTTTATAACAAGTTGGTTTGGTAAATCACTCTCATTAATTGGTATTCCAGTTTGATACTTAAACAACAGGGGATCAGGAATTTGAATGATTTTAGAGGTGGGGTATTGAAAATAGTTAAACCATTTTTCGCTTATGAGTCTTTTTTTCTGATTATCTATTAAATAAACTTCTTTCGTTAATCCCCGAACCAGAATTCCATTAGGTAATGGATCAGGTACATGCCTGTTAAGAACTTGAAATGAAGATGGGGTTTTTAATGCTATTTCAAAAATTCCATCTATAGGGTAAAATGGTTCAATTTCAGTTAACCTGCTCCAGAACTCTGCATCGGCATTGTGCCAGAAAATCGGATCGTCATTCCAGTAACTTCCATATTTGGAATATACATTTTCTGCAATTTGCCGAGTGTGCATAACAGAACAATGATCCACCTTATTACTTGCATTCTTCAACTTCTCTTTGGCAGCTATCTTACTTTCGTAGAACACATTCAAATTTCCATCTACATATCGTAGCAATTGACCTCCATACACAATATTTCTGGAAGGGTTCTCATGGAAATATTCAGTCATAGCTTGTAAGCGATTCGAAAAATAGGTTGTGTCATCAGTAAGGTAAGTAATATATTTCCCCGATGAAAGAGAGAGTGCTTGATTAATTAAAGTCGCGTATCTTGTTTTTTTATACCGCTCTTCATCTTTAACCTTACTATTCAAGTAAGTGATCCTTTTATCATCTAAAAACGTTTGGATGACGTCTTGTGTTTGTTTATTTGAATTGTCATCCATTATCCACAATTCCCAATTTGGTATGGTTTGATTAAGAACGCTTTGAAGACTTTGTTCTAATAATTTTGGTTTGTTATAGCTTGTAAGGATAATCGTCACCATATCCGACAAACAAATCCCTCCTTTACCTATTGAAAAAACTAACTAGCTTTTATAAAACAAAAGACTAATCATAGAAATCTATGAGTAGTCCTTTATTAGAAAGTGAACAGAAACTATAGGTTTTTTAATCGAAGAATTGAATGGAGTTGAATACGTTTTTTTTCTTCCAAATCCTTAAATGGTGGCAGCTTCTCCAAAATAACAATAAACTCATTTGAAAAAATTTCTGGTTCATATGTTTTTGCTACTCTGAAGTTTAAGAGATTAAGCGAAAACAAATCTCTTAATAACTTCAAAAATGAATCATAAGTGAAGACAGAACAATGAACATCGACATATACCCCTTCTTCCATACTTTTTCTTGCTAACTCCAAACCTGAACTCTCTGAACCAAATCGCTGACACTTCTCTATTTCAACTTTATTATTCCAAGCTTCGTAGGTATCAATTTTAATTGCATTCGCATAAAAATCAATGATTTGTCTGGGACTAGGACGTCTTACTTTATTCAAGTAAGAATCAACCAGGTCAGCAACAGTAGTCAGTTGCCTTTTGATATCAAATGTATAGCGTTTGTCGGGAATGGCAAGACAAACGTATCCTCCCACATGTAATATTTCATTCATTTCGGACAACCAACCGATAACATCTGGCACATGTTCAATGACATGTGAAGCCACTACGTAGTCGAATGTTAAATCATCAGATATGGCTTCTCTTAAGGTTTTTTCTCCCCAAATGAAGTCTACATCATTAATTTTTGTAACATCTATGTTAGGGTCATTTGTATATTTTTTGATAAGTTCGTCCTTACTTGTATGGTCAATATAATAGACAGAGCTTTCTTTTTTTGTAACAACTGGATTCGTTAAGGGGCCGATTTCGACACCCACATCGGTTCTCAGATCAACTTTTGACAACAATTTCTTATTCCTATCTAACTTATTTCTTTTAAGGTAATCTTTATTCCAATCCCATACACTGTCATTATAATTGCGATCTTGTATGGTTATCTTTGGATTCATGTTTGGCGTGCTTAGAGGAGTAAAAGTTTCAAATTTAATAAACGGATCAAAAACCATTTTTGCTCCATACTTTTGGCATATTACTAATTGAGCTTCAAGAATGTTCTCTCTTGTCAATGTTCGTTGATTCGACATGACTTCAGAAAAATGTTTTCGTTTAACCATTAAGCAACATTCTGAAACAGCAAGGTATTCTCGATACCAATTCACACTTCCGTAAGTGGTATTAGCGTTTTCATCTAATTTTCTGTAAGGCATAATCAATTCATCATCGTGGTTTATGACATACCCTGCATTTTCTATCAAATGATTTTGATTCATTACTTTACCCGAAGCACCTTCAAAGCCCCCATGTTCTAACCACGCTATTAAATGACTCGTTGTGTTTTTGTCTTTAAAAATGACCCCTGCACACAAAACCATTAGATAACCTTCACCTTTTTTGAAAGCTTCTAATTCTCCTATTGTCTGAATCGATCCTTCTGTAATAACGGTGATTCCTTGATCGTCTATTTCTTTCGAACCCTCTACTCCAGACGGTAAAATAAGGGTGATTTTTCTTGGTTTACAGTACTGATTTTCAAGCGAAATCAAAGTTTTCCTTAAAAAATTAAGATCATACTTTCCATCAAAATAAATCACTACTTCAAACGACCTATTGGTTTTCAATTGCCAATCCAATTGAATCAATCCCTTATTGTTCCTGCCAATACTTGCATCAAGCTTGCGTCTTTTCACGTAACGAGTTAGAGCTTTCATTTGAGCTTCTAATGCATAGGGCTTCGCTTGTATGCCAGAGCTTGCAGAAGTGGGGATAACTCTCCAATGGTAGAGAATTTTTGGTATGTGAACAATTTCTTGTGAGAATTCTGAAATCCTTAAGAATAGGTCCAAATCTTGTGCACCATCACAACTCGCATCCAGTTCGCCTGCCTTTTTGAACAAGTCTTTCCGAACTACGGTAAAATGGATAGCGTAATTAGCGGATAACATGGTTACCCAGGACCAAGCATGTTTGAATAATGGAGACGACCTTACTTCTGAGTTTTCATCGATCAAATCTCGATCTGAATAAATAAAATCTGCCCTTGGGTTTTCATTTACTGCCCTGACAACCTCAAATAAAGCGTTCTCGGTAATAAGGTCATCATGATCAAGAAATGCAATAAATTCTCCTTTCGCCATTTTCAAACAATGATTTGTATTTTTTGAGATACCTTCATTTTCTAGACACTTTAATTGAATACGTTTATCTTTGTTAGCCATTTCCTCTAAATATCTCAAATTTTCTTCTGCTTCTTTATCAGATAAAGTTATACACAGCTGCCAATTTTGATATGTTTGGTTCATTACACTTGCAATTGCTTCTCTTAAAATGCGCTGGTCAATTTTATAAACGGGGATTAAAATACTTATTAAAGGTTTTCGATTAAATTGTTTAATCGCGTTCTCATGTAAGACCTTCTCTAATGGATCGTGGATCCAAGTATTCATTAGCCAATTGTTTTTGCCTTTCTCCCAAAGCGAGGTTTTCTCGTCAAGAGATTGGTGACAATAAACCAATTTTTTATTAACCACTTGCAATAAATTCATTAGGCTCGTTTTAGTTTTCATTAGAATCAATTCTTTTTCTCTGATGAGCGCTTTCATCTTTTCTACATCAACACCGTGCGATACAAGATTTTTATCTAATTTCTCCATTGTTTCGATTTCAACTTCAATGTAATGGAGTTTTTTCGTAACTACGTTTTTTTTGCTAATGATCGTATTTAACTCATATGCTAATTGTGCTTTAATAATATCAAATTCTTCTTCTTGGCCACGAAGAGGATACAATTCTTCTATTCGTTTACGTTCTTGTTCAATTGTATGAAATCCATCAGGGATACTTAATTTTTCTTCTTTTATATAAAGAACAGTATGTGTTGCAACGACTTGCTCTGGCCACTCTTCTAGACTCCTGATAAATCCATGTTTTGCAAACAGAAGGTCCCAATATTCAGAAGGTTGAACATTAATGTGTGTTTCTTCCTCGAAATCATCAGGGGAAGATGAAAAAAGGATTTGTTTAGCATGCTGGCACATTAACTCGATTGCTTTTGTTCCCATCTCTTCAGTAATATGCTCTACTACTTCTATACAGATAACTAGGTCATATATCCCTTTAAAATGACGAGGATCATCAGCAGACCCCACAAAACAATAAGGCTTCATATCGCTGCGCACATTAGCTATCGCATACTCTGAAATATCGAATCCGTATGCTTCCACACCCCGATCTCTTAAACATTCAACTAAAAACCCTTTTGCACATCCAACTTCTAGCACCCTGTTCGTGTTATGATTTAATAAAATTTGGTCTGCAATTTTAGAAAAGAAGTGAAGCCATCTTCCCCCCTGTACTTCTCTATCATAGGGTAGATGTCCTAAGCTCTTTTTATAATAATTCTCATCAAATGCCGACTGATCATACTTACCCGGCATGGCCACACCCTCTTTCTATATTGGACTGAGTTTTGAACATCGTTTTATCCGTAAATTCAATTTAAAGATTAGAATCATTCATTATATAATTAATCACTTTTTTCTCATATTCTTCAACTTGACACAATATCCCTAATCCATTATTAGAGTGGATTCTAAATAGCTCTAAAGGTAATTGAGAATCTTTCATAAAATCCTCAATTGCCGTTAATACACCATTTCTGATTCCTCCTTCAGTTCGGGCATTGTTCAATTGAGCGTTAACGGCATCAGCACTTTGTATTAACTCTGATTGTCCTTGCCTTATGCCACTCTTCGCATAGGGATTTCTAAATTCCATTGGTATTTGGTCAGGATTATAATACATATCCCTTCTCCCGTATGGCCACTCCGTATCATGCAAGATCACTAAAGGAAACGTTTTACCGCTGGCAAGAGTCTCTTTTTCTATTAATTTGAGCTCGTAATAAACGGTATACCAGTTATGATCCCCGTCAATCAAAACGACCTCATAATCCTTCAACATTGGTAAAACTTCTAAGCTCGTTTTTTTGTATAGTTGATAGTATCCTTTGTATAATTTATTCAATGCACCTTCATCAAACAAAGGCAATGGATCAATAATACGTAAGGTCCCTCCTGTTTTTTGGCAGTAGTTCAATAATTGAATAGTCGTTTCACCTTTGTATGCTCCTATCTCAATGATGTTATTAAGTCTCATTGAAAGTAATATCGGCTTAATGACAGGTCCCCAGAAGCGATTCATCATTTACCACCTCAATTATAATATCCTACGTCTTTCATCGTTTTTATTTAAATCTCGTTTCCCAGTCAAACCCTATTTCCTCTGAATTCCAGGGAATTCGAAATTCATCCGGTTTTTCAGCATCGTATGATTCAGTAGTAAAATAAATAATGGTGGCAGGCACCTCACCTAAAACCCGATACCCATGCGCGACTCCTTTAGGTATAAGGAGCAGACATTGATTGGATTCCCCCATATAATAAACATCTGTCATCCCATAAGAGGAAGCTTCCTTTCTGAGATCAAACAACACTACCTGAGCGTGACCAGAAGGAAAAAACCACAAATCGTCTTGCTTTTCATGGTAATGAAAGGCTTTAATCACGCCTGGATAACTCATGGACCACGAGGCTTGCCCGAATTTCGTTAATAATTCCGGTTCATCATCTCGAACGAGCTCAGCGAAAAAACCTCTGTCATCACAGTGTCTTTGGATTGGCTTTATTTTCACACCTTCAATCATTGGCAAACTCCTTCCTTAAATATTCCTTTAAAGCAGCTTCCCATTTTCGAGGAGCCTGTAAGCCTTGCTCCAGAAGCCTTTTATGATCAAGAACAGAATAATATGGTCGTTTCGTTTGAACTCCATAGTCTACTGAAGAAATCGGTTGAATGAGTGATGGATCATACCCGCTCTCTTCGTAAATCCTTTTTGCAAAGTCATACCAGCTACATGATCCCCCATTCGTCACATGATAGATGCCGGGAGGGTGAAGCATGATGGATGCAGAATACGCTGCTAAATCTTCTGCATAGGTTGGAGAACCGACTTGATCCTCTATGACTTGGATCACCTTTTTTTGTTTAGCCAAATTCACCATCGTATTCACAAAATTTTTCCCTCCATGACCAAAAACCCATGAAGTACGAATAATGGTTGCCTTCGAAGATAACTGCTGCACAAGTCTCTCTCCGATCCATTTACTCATTCCATAGGTTGATAGGGGATCTGTTTGATCATTTTCCATATAAGGCGTCTTTTTTTCTCCATTAAACACATAATCACTGCTATAATAAATAAGCTTTGCTCCAACTAATTCACATGCTTGAGCCATTAGCCCTGTTGCAATAGCATTTACTTCATAAGGCTTTTTCTTATCTTTTTCACACTGATCGACTTGAGTGTATGCCGCGCAGTGAAAAACGACATCGGGTTTTACATCTAGCAAAAGAGTCGTCAGTTGATCTTTCTTCGTGATATCTAACTTACTTTTTCCAAGAGCGATAACATCTTTACCGGAGAATTTGTGACATAAAGCTCTCCCGACTTGACCTTCTGCACCAGTAATGAGTATTCTCAATTGATCTCCTCCTTCTGAAAGAGGGTTAGCTGTTCTGCTCTTGAACATACCAATCAATCGTTTTTGCCATTCCTTCTTCAAAAGAGACGAGTGGCATCCACCCAAGCTTACTAAGCTTACTGTAGTTCAGTGCGTACCTAAAATCATGACCCTGACGATCCTTCACAAACTCGATTAACTCTTCCTTCCCTCCCATATAATTTAAAATAAAGCGAACGACCTCAAGATTCGTTCTCTCCTGATGACAGCCGATATTGTATACTTCTCCGACTTTTCCGGACAACATCACTTTTTTAATCGCTCGGCAATGATCTTCTACATAAAGCCACTCGCGAATATTTAATCCATCTCCATAAATAGGTATTTTTTTATTTAACGATATATGCTCAATAATTTTTGGGATAAGCTTTTCTTTATTTTGATACGGTCCATAATTATTTGAGCATCTCGTGATAATGACCGGAAGATGATAAGTGCGATAGAAGGATTGAACAAGTAGGTCTGCACTTGCTTTTGTTGCTGAATAAGGGTTATTCGGTGACAGCTTAGAAGTTTCTTTGAAAGGCTTCTTCTTAGCAGTTAAGGATCCGTATACCTCATCTGTGGAGACTTGAATATACTTTTTTGCTTTGCCTTGCTTCACCAAATGGAGCAAATTTGAGACACCAATCACGTTTGAACGAACAAAAGCATTGGCATCCTCAATACTTCGATCAACGTGCGTTTCAGCAGCAAAGTTGAAGACCACATCATAGGTTACATCAAATGCTTTTTCTAATTGTTCTATGTCAGCGATATCGATTTTCATGAACCGATAATTCTTACGGGTTGACCATTCACTCCATACGGTTGGATGGGCCGCATAAGTTAAGGCATCGATATTGGTGACATACCAATCAGTTGTCTCTAAAAGTAGCCGAACAAAATTAGACCCTATAAAACCTGCTCCTCCTGTTACAAGTATTTGTTTACTCATGATTAGGCTCCTTTCGATCTCCGTTAATTAGCTGATTCGCATAGTAAAGGCTCTCATGAGTACCTGCATCAATCCACCATCCATTTAGCATTTGATAACCTAATTGCCCTTCTTTAATAAGTTGATTGTTTAAGTCCGTAATCTCTAATTCTCCTCGATTTGAAGGCACCAGTTGCTTCATATAGCGAAAAACACTGGCCTCATACAGATAGATTCCAGTCACACAAAGATCGGATTTAGGGTTCGCAGGTTTCTCTTCAATGGCTTTAATCTTATTTGTTTTCGAATCAATTTCAGCAATTCCATAAGCCATAGGGTTCGTCACTTTCTTTAAAAAAACATGACCCATTTTTGGATCGACATCAAAATCATTTACTGCCTTTCTTAACGAATCTTGAAATAAATTATCACCTAACAAGACGATAAATGGAGAATTCCCAACAAACGATTGCGCTAAGGAGACGCCATGAGCAATTCCTAATGGTTCATCTTGAATTTTATAAGTAACCTTCAATTCTAGCTCCCTCCCATCACCAATTAACTTGTCATAGAGAGGCCGATCGTCTTGATTGATAATTAAAAGTACGTTTTCTATGTTAGCTTCCTTCAGTTTAAGTAATGACCAATAAATCATCGGATACTTTCCTACAGGTAGGAAATGTTTATTCACGATTTTCGTTATTGGTGAAAGTCGTGTCCCGCTTCCTCCCGCCAATATAACTCCTTTCAAACTAACCACAGTCCTTTCACAAAGCGTTTTGGCAATCAACTTTCTAGTATCTTATTCACAAGGGTAATATACTCTTTTTCTTTCCCAATATCATATCGTTCTGACAGACATTCGACTGCAAAGCAAGCTTCTTCTTTTAATGAAGCATTGATGGCATCGGTTAGCTGTATTTCTCCATTTTTTCCAGTTGTTAACCCTTCAAGATAACGAAAAATAGAAGGATTAAAAATGTACCTACCTGTTACAGCAAGATTTGAAGGAGGGTTATGAACAGGCTTTTCAATGATGTTAGATAGTTGATAAACGTTGGTTGCCACTTCTTTACCTTCAATAACGCCATAATCTTTTAAATTCTGTTTATGAACGCTTTTTATACCAATGACATTCGTTGTTTTTTTCTTATATAAATCAAGCAATTCCTCAAGCGCCAGTTTACCTTTCCCAATAAAAATATCATCGGGTAAAAGGACAGCTACAGGTTGGTTGTTGGCAAAATGCTTCCCGTGTAAGATCGCATCACCAAGTCCTCTTGCATAAGGCTGTCTAATATACTGAATGTGAACATCTGGTAATTTCGTTTTCTCTAATAAATGAATTTTATTCATTTTCTTTAGGAAGGCTTCAAGCTCTAATGACTCATCGAAATAATCCATAATTAAATTTTTGGATCTGGAGACTACGATTAAAATTTCTTCAATCCCTGCAGCAACGGCTTCCTCGACGACATATTGAATGGCTGGTTTTCCACCGATTGGAAACATCTCTTTAGGGATCACTTTTGTAATTGGCAGGCTCCTCGTTCCATATCCAGCCGCCGGTATGATTGCCTTCTTAATCAAGCCATTCTCTCCCTTCATCTTTCCTTCTAACTTATTCGAGAGAAATCATGACAGTAACTTGTACGTTCATAAACAGGCGGTTAATCAGTCGACATAAAAAAAAACGACCGATTACGTCGTTTTTAATAGGTGTGTAACAGCGTCTTCCATCGCTTGAACACTTCGGTCCCAGGTCCACTTTGACGCCTCTTCTTCTCCTTTTTTCGCTAGTTCTTTTCGTAAATTAGGTTGATTTAGAAGCTTTAGAATGTCGGATGAAAGGCGATCTTCATAACGATACGAAATGAATGCATTAGTACCGTCGATACAATAATCAGCATTGCCACCATTATAGGTTGTCACGAGAGCAGCACCGCACTTCATCGCTTCAAGTCCTGGAAGTGATGCCGTGTCATACGTGGAAGAGTTCACAAAGATGTCCGCTTGATTATAATAGTACGCCAATTCTCGATCGTCTGCAGGTGTTCGAAACGTATACAATCCTGAAGCTTTTATCGATTGAAGGGCAGGCGAAGTGTATAGTTCATTTGGTGGCGTAATTAAGGTTAACTGAACCTCTGGAATGGCTTTTCGCACAACCATGAATTGATTTAACAAATATTCTTGTTCTCGATGCCAAGAAAAACCACCCTCAGGCTTTCGAATAATCGCTGTTACATTAGGAACTTTGTTCTGTGACTTTATCTTTTGATTGTAAAACTCTTTACTTATTCCTACAGGAACGATTTTCCCGGTAATGCCATGATTGAGTTGAATTAAGTCACGATGCCATTTTGACAGCACCAGCAGATGGGGGGTTACGTGATAGCTTGGAAACGAAAGCTCTTGTTCAGGTAAAAAAGTAGGTTCATAGCAGAGGCTTAGTCTAATATGAATGCCTTTTTGGTTTAAACTCGCTTTTTGAGCTTCCTTTACTAACGTATAGTAATTAGATACGATGACATCTGCTTTAGGATAATCCTGTTCTTTTAACTCGTAAGAATTGGGAATACGTTTTATATCTGCTTGAACCGGATATTCAATTACTCCTGATGAAGGCATGAGAATCATCACCTCATGTCCTCGATCAACTAATCCATTGGCTAGTTCAGCAAGCATTCGCTGTGCTCCGCCTTTGCAAAGCGTAAGGATCGGAAAGGTGAATTTCATAACTTTCTCCTTTCCGCTTGTATCGCCAAACGAAGCGTAGGCCGATGCTTTCGTCGAACATTTGCTAATTCCGCTCGAATTGCCTCCGGAAATTTTTTCGTTCCCATCTCATTATGAACACGATAGTAGACAAGGCATTCATCCAAGTAAGCAAAGTGATGTCGCTCAGCAATTCTTACCCAAAGATCATAATCATGCGTATAAGGCAGGCTTTCATCAAAGCCATTCAGCTCACGTAATAGATGCATTTCAACCATAACGGTGCATCCATTAATAGCACAGCCTTTTTTTAAATGTCTAAGGAAATCAAGTCGACTTGGAAACGATACGCCAATCGATCCACTCGTTAGATCTCCATTGTTGTCAATTAATTTGTAAGACGTATACCCGATGACTGCTTTATTTTTTTCTAAAAAAGCTACTTGCTTTTCCACTTTATCTTTTGTGTAAATGTCATCGGCACTCAGCCAGGTGAAGTAATCACCTGTAGCTGCTTTTATTCCTGTGTTCAAAGCCCCTGCAGTCCCTTTATTGCTTTGTTCAATATAACGAATTGAATTGTAATAGGGAACAATTTTTTCAGCGAAACTCGTTGATCCATCGTTAACCACTATGACTTCAATATTGTGATACGTTTGCTCTAATGCACTGTCAATTGCTTTATCGATGTATTCACAATTATAAAAAGGAATAATAATGGAGACTTTCTTCAAGTATCATCTCCTCCTTCATTTCTATAAATCTCACTAAAATAATTTAACGTATCTTCTAAAGAAGTACGTATATCGAATTCTGGTTTCCATCCCAGTTCCTTCAAAGCTACACTTGTTAGTCGTTTGGGTTGCTCATGCTTATTTTCAGCAAATTGAACTCGAAATGGAACCTTAGATATTTCCTGAAAAATACGTGCAATCTCTTCAAGTGACCGCACGTCTCCTGAGCTAATTTCAAATTCTTGGCCAGGCTTCCCTTTTTCTAAAATGAGAAGATAAGCACGAACGGCATCACGAACGTCCACATAATCTCTCATCACTTGTTTATTTTGAAGGAAAAGGATTGCCTCTTCCTCTACTTTTTTTTGTTCAAACTCAACGATTTTCCTTGCAATATTTGCACAAACACCCGTCGATGGTCCCGGCCCAATCAAATTTGTTGTTTTAACAAATATCGCATTGCCTCCATAAAATTGTTGCCAAACATGTAAGAGCTCTCCCTGAAGTGACTTGCTATAACTATAAGGATGGGGATAGGAATGGTCCGTCTGCAAAGCTGATCCGACTACTAAAACTTTAGCTTTTGAAGCATATGTTTTTACGGCAGATAGCAAATACAACGTTGACATAAAGTTGGTTTGAATGGTAGATACGGGGAATTCCCAGGACTTTCCGACATGGTTCTGACCAGCTAAATGAAGGATCCTATCCGGCTTTGTGAGCTCAATCAAACGGTTAACTTCCTCTTCATTCGTTAAATCAGCGAAATAGTTCTTTTTTGATTCATTCTTTTTTCTCGTTACGCCAATAACGTCATAATCTTTAAAATAGTTTACAGCGTGTTTACCTGTATATCCACCAGCCCCTGTAATCAGAAGAATGGGCTTACCCATTGTGGTTCATCCATTTATTAAGTTCGATTAGCATTTCTCGGTATGAGGGAACCTTATATTGAAAGTCCTGACGAGTGTTTAAGATGGTGCGATCTAAAAAAAAGGGATTTGAAGGAATAATCGTGACATCTTTTTTCTCAAATGTTTCCTTCATCAATTTTAACAGATCATATTTTGAAATCCTGTTTTTTGAATGGAGATGAATGAGTCCTTCCACCTGTTCATCGATTAACTTGTTGATCACCTTGGCTAGTTCTAACGTTGTAACTCCATTCCAATAAACCCTTTCATACCCTGATACTTCTCCTTGTTGGCTCATAAACCATAGAAATAAACCAATCCCATCCCCTTTTAATTCGGGTCCAATAATGGAGGTTCGTATCGTTAAGTGTGGTGCTTGAGTAATCTCCCCTATGGCTTTTGTACGTGCATATACGCTATCTCCATCAGGAGCATCTGACTCAGTATAACTCCCTTTCTTTCCGGAAAAAACGCAGTCTGTACTAATATGAATGACTCTACCACCTCTTCGGTTCATAAGGGTTGCAAGCTGGTGTGGCAGTAGCGCATTTATTTGAAATGCCTTCTGTTCATTTTTTTCTGCATCCTCATTTAAGACGCCAATTGCATTAATCACTAAATCTGGCTCTGTTTTGTCAATGAGCACCTCTAACTCGCTTTGATTTAAAACATCAAGATAGAATCCTTCATGATCCAATGAATCCCTTGAAGTATAGAGAATTTGATCTGATTTCCGTTGATCTTTCAAGTATTTAACGATCACGTGCCCCGCCATTCCTTTTCCACCGAGCACAAGAATTTTCATTACATAAAACCACCTTTGATCAGCATTGCTTTTATTTCATCCTTTGTCATAAGATCTTCGCTTGAATTATAGTTTGTTAACTTAACCGGCTTAAATGCTGAATAGTGTTCTTCAAGACCTTTAATTTCGATAGTTGGGAGAATGACAAAATATTCTTGATCATAATAAACAGTTGTTTGACTTTCATATTCAGAAAATAAGATTTCATGAAGTTTTTCACCTGGCCGTATTCCCTGCTCCACGATCTTAACCCCCTGAACGCCTGATGCATCGATTAACACTTCAGCAAGGTCATAAATTTTGCATGTTGGCATCTTCATTACGAAGATCTCTCCACCGCGACTTTCATAGGTAGCTTTAAATAATAACTTTATTGCATCTTCAAGCGTTAAGAAAAAGCGAGTCATATCCGGATGTGTAATCCCAATCTCTTTATTTGAGCGAATTTGATTATTAAAAACATGAATCACACTTCCGTTCGTCCCCAATACGTTTCCTCCACGAACGCAAACAAATGTTGTATCCGATTTCAACGTATTCGCATGGATAATTAAACGCTCACCCATTGCTTTGGAAAAACCGTAGAAATTGGAAGGATTAGCTGCTTTGTCTGTTGAGATATAGATCACTTTCTTCACTTTATTATCAATCGCCACGCGTATTACATTTTGCGTGCCAATCACATTTGTATTTAATGCTTCAATCGGTTGATCTTCACAAACGGGAACGTGTTTAAGCGCCGCTAGATGGAAGATATAGTCAACATCTTTACTCGCTTCAAGTAGTGCTTCTCGTTCTTTAATATCACCAATGACAAAGGTGAGCAGGGGATTCTGTTGAAATTTCCTCTTCATTTCAACCTGACTTGTTTCATTACGAGAAAAGATCCTAATTTCTGCAGGAGATTTTTGCAAGAGCTGCTTAACCAGCTCATTTCCCCAGGACCCCGTCCCTCCTGTAACTAAAATAACTTTATTACGGAACAATCTTCATTCCTCCTAATACAAATTTCACAACTCGGTCCGATACATCCAGGTCATCATAGCCTGTTGGAAATGACCAATTCCGCTGACTATTAATCATGACATTTGTAGCTTCTTTTATTTGCTTCGCATCGAGTCCTGAAACGATATTACTTCCACAAGAAATGGTTTCAGGTCTTTCTGTAGTCGTTCTCACGGTTACGGCTGGAATATGAAACAAGCAGCATTCTTCTTGAACTGTACCGCTATCTGTTAATACACAAAAAGCTGATTTTTCAAGTTGAATGAAATCGAAAAAGCCAAATGGTTCATGTAATTCAATTAATGAGTTTAGATTATTTAATTGATCTGAAGTTAGCTTTGATCTCGTTCTTGGATGGATACTACAAATGATTCTTTTATTGTGCTGATCCGCAATCATTGATAAGCCTTTAAGAATTTCAGAAAGGTTCTTCGCATGATCTACATTCTCAGCCCGATGCACCGTCACTAAAAAGTAATCTTGGTTTTGTAAGTTGAGCGTGTCAAGGATCTGACTTCGCTCAATTTCTTCGTTATAATTTGTGAGCACCTCAAAGATCGGATTACCAGTTACATAGATACGGTTTGAAGGAAAACCTTCTCGTAGTAAGTTTTCCTTACTTTGAACGGTATAAGGAAGGTTATAGCTTGAAATCGCATCAATTACTTTCCGATTTTTTTCTTCTGGTACGTTTAAATCAAAACATCGATTCCCAGCCTCCAAGTGAATGACTGGGATATTGAGCCTTTCACCTAATAAGGCACAGAGGGCAGAATTCGTATCGCCAAGGATTAAGATACGATCTGGACGATGCTGTAATAGAATTTGTTCAACGTTTTTAAACATAACGGAAAGCTGTTCTCCCAGAGAAGATGTATGACTATTCAAAGTATAATCAGGTGTGCGAATTCCCATTTCTTGAAAGAAAACTTCTTTCAGTGAATGCGCGGAATTCTGACCTGTATGAATGACGATATGCTCTTCTGCTAAACGATCAAGTTTTTCAATAATAAGGCTTAAACGAATAATTTCTGGACGCGTTCCGAGTATTGTCGCAACTTTCATCTCTGACCTCGTTTCTACAGTATTTTGTTGTACTAGATAATTTATGATGATTGGATTAGGTTGCAAGGGACAATCTCCTAATTTTAAAAAATGCTTTGTATAAATTTACATCCAAATATTCAAGTACAACCAAGGTGTCCCACTCGCTAGTCGTTTATCAATCATTCGTCATACCCCCCCGCTCTTTTTCCATGGCAACCCCAGCATCGTTCGGTATTCGCGCAACACTATTTAATCCTAAAGTTTAAATTAACATTTTCCGAGTGTAAGACCCATGACGTGTACTGGTATATCATTTGGCGAACCGAAAAACGAGACCCCTCTTGTTTCGTTTTTGGTGGAAAAGAATACTTTTTAGCATACGTTATAAAAGAGATGCGATAGGAGGCAAACGTGAATGAAGATTTTATTTGTTTACTACTTACCAAGCGGAGGTGTCGAAACATTAAACCGGCAAAGATGTGTGGCATTAAAGGAGGCTGGTATTTCTTGTGAACTTCTCTACATGCATTCAGGAGCTGGGTTTAGTAACATAACTGATATCCCCGTGTATGTGACGAACGATAATGAAGAAATCAAATTACTTTTGGATAGAAAAGCATACTCCGCTGTTATGGTCTGCTCGGATCATCTGTTTCTTAAGCGAATCCGTGAATTAGGCTATTCTGGTCCTCTGCTATATGAATTACAAGGACTTGGAACGGAACAAGAGGCAAAAAACTGGATGAATGAGGCAAAACCTTATGTTCACACTTATGCTGATGCCGTTTTTTATCCAAAAACTTCTCACCTAGAGAAGTTATGCCAGGTTTTTTTACCGGACTTCCGTTCATTCTCTTTTCATAATTGTTTTGATACGGATCATTTTCAATACGTATCTTCAAATAATAAAATGGAAGATCCAATTATTGGTTGGGTAGGACGCTTAGAACCAAATAAAAATTGGCATGGATTTCTCCAGTTGATAAATGAATTAAAGCGGAAACATGCCAATATACGAGTTTGGATGTTTCAAGACCCCACCCTCGCTTCTACAAAGGAAAAAGCCAAGTTTCAACAGTATATTCAAAAAGAAGATCTAGAAAAGATCATAACAACTCACTCCAATATTCCACACCAAAACATGGCGCTTTATTATTCTATGATTGCAGACTCAGGGGGATTTCTTTGTTCAACTTCACAAGTCGAAGGGTTTGGATATGCAGTAGTAGAAGCAATGAGTTGCCTTTGTCCTGTCGTTAGTACAGATTCCGATGGGATCCGAAGCTTCCTTATTCATAATGAAACTGGAAAACTCATCGACCTTCTCCATTTACAGACAGCAACGGAAGAATGTCTTGAACTAATAAATAATAGGAAGAAGAGGGATCGCTTCGTTCAACAGGCGAAAGAACGAATTAAAATCAACCTTAATCCAAAGGAATATAGTCGAAATTTTATTAAAATGCTAGAAGAACTATCAATAAGACCCTGATCTACTGACTAAAAAACTTTCCCACAGAATCTGTCGGAAAGTTTTTTTAGTTTCATTTTTCTTCATTTATTAGGGACATGATATGTTGAAGAAGTTCCTTCGCACGTATTTTAGTTGAGTGCCTCTCCTCAATTAATTTTGCGCCATTCGTTACAATTTCTTGGCTTATCTTTTCTTCATTCAAATAATAGTTAGCTTTCTCCATAAAATTCCTAGAATTTATTTCTACAAATGTTTTTCCATCAATAAAACCCAAGTCTTTTAGTTCCCGTGACCCAGAGGCTAATAATAATGTTCGACAGCCAAGTACTTCAAAATACTTTAATACGGGAAAATGAAAATTTGAGTCGCACGTAAAGAAAATGCGAGATCGATTTATTTCCTGAGCATATTCCTTTTGAACTTTATACCCTAGCTTCTTATGATCCATTAAGTCATATCCAGGGTGGGGATAGTGAACAAAATCCGGATTACCCTTAAGCTGATCGACAATAAAGTAACGAAGTGGATAGAGTTCTCGAAAAGTGCTGCCCATCAACAAAAATTTATGATTTTTTTCTAATTGATAATCTTTAAAAATTGATGTAGGGACATGATGAGGAAGCCATGTCATAACTGAGCTATACTCAGGGTACCATTCATGAAATTTATCTCTATAGATAGAAAAAATGTGGTTGATTTTTTCTTTCTCAATAAATTTTTTTCGAGAAGATCTTTTGTAATGCAAATCATGCATGATTATAGCATTTGGAATACTACAATATTTTAAGCCTTGAATTTGTGGGGAGTAGTCTGACTTGAAATCATTCAGTAAGATAAAATCAGGAGTGAACCCTGCTTCCTTTATGATCGTATCTATATGTCCATTATTTGACCATATCATTAAATCAGTTAATTTTCTTAACTCCTCAATTAAATAAAACGTGCTTTTATCAATGAAGTTAGTGAAGTCTTTCGTGATAAATAATAGTTTAAGTTTATCCATTAAAATCGCTCCTTTCTGAATAAAAAAAGCTCCATCCTAGGAGCTTTTTCATTTATAGAACGGCGACTATTTTGTCTAGCGGAACGATAACTGTACCTAAACCACCAGAACCAGCTTGATTTAAAACGGCGTAATCCCGTCCCACTTCCACAATTACGACGTTCATTAATACTAAATCTTCATCAGCTCCGATAACAATTACTTCAGTTAGGGGTACGCCAATTAAGGTACGAAACTTCACAATTGGTGAACTTGCCAATGTTGTAGCCTCCTTTTGAAATAAGTAAAAAGTCTACTCCTTCCATACTTATGTAGCCAACAAAAATCTGTATAGGACAATACCTGCTTAATCACAAAAATTTATTAAAATTTCAATAGGCTTATAAACAAGCAATTTCTCATCACGTAAATACAGTATAGTATCTCTAATAATTATGAGTTTTGGAAAAGGGGGATATAGAATGAGTTTATTTGATGAATGTGGAAAGACTTTGAAAAAGTCAAATGATCATTGCAACAGCTGTATGTGCAATCAGTTTAGAAGTTTTACTGCTGGAAGAACAGTGGACGTCATTTTATCAGGTGTAGAATTTACAGATCTTGTCTTTACGTGTGTTGATCTAAAATCGTGCTGCGTTACGTTGATGGATGATACAGGTACATTTATTGTAGATTGTAATAAAATTGAAGCGATTCGCTTATTAAATGGATAAATTGTTTATTTATGCAAGCCTGGAGCTATGATCCAGGCTTGCTTCTTTATTTTTAGCTAATATTCTTATATAGACTGCTGTATTCTCCTCTTTCAACTGCTTTCCCCTCAGTTAGTCGCCTAATTATCTCCAAAACGGCTATTTCAACACACCTTCCCCCTAAGGCCTAATACGATATAAAGGAGTATGGTAAAGAGAGATGCTACTGGAGGGAATTCTAGATGGAAATTTGTACTGTTGGAGCAGGTTATGTTGGATTAACAACTTCTGCCCTACTTTCAGATCTTGGTCATAACGTCCATGTGATTGATAAAGATATCTCAAAAATTGAGATTTTAAATAAAGGGAAATCTCCAATCCACGAACCAGGCTTAGAAGAGTTATTAGTAAAAAATCATCAGTGTGGCCGGTTGGTTTTTTCTGATGACCGGGAAGCCTGTATTCTTAACTCACCGATTCTTTTGATTGCTGTCGGAACTCCTTCTAAACCGAATGGAGATAGTGATTTAACCGCTATTAAAAAAGTGTTTGAACATATTGCAATGAACATTACTTCTTATAAATTGATTATTGTCAAAAGCACAGTGCCACCGGGAAGTAACGAATGGTTTCATCAGTACCTACTCGATCAGGGAGTAGATGAGAAAATGTTCGATATTGTATCCAACCCTGAATTTCTGAGAGAAGGCACCGCTGTCTATGACTCGTTTCATCCCGATAAAGTCGTGGTCGGATCAAAATCGAAACAAGCAAGAGACGAGGTAAAGCACCTCTATAAGAGTTTACAAGCACCCTATATTGAAACAAGTTTAACTGGGGCTGAATTGGTAAAATATGCGTCTAACGCTTTTCTTGCAACGAAAATTTCATTCGTTAATGAATTTGCGCGAATCTGTGATGGGTACAACGTAAACATCCTTGATATTACGAAAGCAATTGGGCTTGATCCCAGAATTGGTCCCCACTTTCTCCAATCAGGATTAGGCTATGGCGGATCTTGCTTCCCTAAAGATTTGGACGCCATCACCTATGCAGCTCATAAAAAAAGGATCAAAACAAGTTTGCTAGATGCTGTTAAGAAAGTTAATCATCAACAAGTTGACATTTATGTAAACAAACTTGCTGAAACATTAAATGGCTTTAAAGGGAAACAAATTACCGTTTGGGGACTTTCCTTTAAACCGAATACGGATGACATACGAGACTCTAGAGCAATTATGCTCTGTGAACGGCTGATTGAAAAAGGATGTACGGTTATCGCTTATGACCCTAAAGCGACCTCTCATAACAATCACATTAAAGAAAAAAAAGATCTATACACTGCTGTGCATCAATCCGACGCGTTAATTGTGGCGACTGAGTGGGATGAATTTAACCAGGCTGATTGGCATAAAGTTAATGGCTTGATGAAAGGAAATATTGTAGTGGACGGAAGAAATTCTCTTGACCAAGAAGCCGTCCGTGCTTCTGGATTACGCTACCTGGGGGTGGCCCGACCATGAACATTTTAGTAACAGGAGCTGGAGGTTTTATAGGGTCACATTTATGTATGGAATTATTGCAACAAAATCCACATGACTCCATAATTGGCGTTGATCGAAACATGAAAAACAGAAATACAACCCTTCTAAAAAATGACCGTTTTACCTCAATCGAACTTGACCTATTGACGTGCAACCTTTCAGACCTTATTCACAACGTGGATGTCATTTATCATCTTGCCGGTATTCCTGGGGTTCGCTCAAGTTGGGGAAAGGATTTTGAGACTTATCTTCTTCATAATGCGTTATTGACCCAGAACTTATTAGATGCCTGTAAAAATCATTCCCTCAAGAAATTCATCTATATCTCTACGTCTTCCGTCTATGGGGAAAAAAGCGGCAGTGTCTCAGAACAGATGAGACCAATTCCTTTATCGCCATACGGCATTACAAAGCTAACAGGTGAACATCTTTGTAGGGTTTATCATCACTATTATGGGGTACCCGCTGTTATCCTTCGTTATTTCACCGTGTATGGCCCTCGACAACGTCCAGATATGGCCTTTCATCGGTTTATTAAACAACTGCTTCTCGATCAGCCTCTCACGGTTTACGGAGATGGTCAGCAGACAAGAGATTTCACTTTTGTGAGGGACTGTGTGAAGGCAACAGCTTCTGTGTGCCGTGCTCGAGATGTGATAGGAGAAACGATTAACATAGGAGGAAAAGAACGCGCATCCGTCCTTGAAATTATTCAGCTTTTGGAACAATTAATGAATAAAGAAGCGCAAGTGTCATTTAGCGAGAAAGCAATAGGTGAACCACTGCAAACTTGGGCAGACATTACAAAAGCACAAACATTGTTAAACTATCAACCTCAGATTTCTCTTAAAGAAGGGTTGCGTTATGAAATTGAAGATTTAAAGGAACTCTATCTTTCTGGGGGGAATCCTTTGTGAACTTAGCATTCGTCTGTACCGAGAAACTTCCTTCTCCAGCCATTAAAGGCGGCGCTATTCAAATGATGATTGATGGCGTCAGTCCTTTTTTATCCGAAAACTATAACCTAACCATCTTCTCCGTTAGTGATCCTTCTCTCCCTACAACCGAGGAGATAGATCAGATTAAGTATATTCGCGTTCCCAGAGCAAACTATTATTACCATGTTGCCTCGCATCTAACTAAGGAGGAACCTTTTGACGTTATTCATGTCTTCAATCGTCCAAAAGCCATTCCGATCTACAAAGCTGCCAGTCCAGAAAGTCAGTTTGTGTTAAGTCTTCATAATGAAATGTTTGCGGAACATAAGCTTTCAGACGAAGAAGGGAAGCAGGTTGTTGAAACGGTAAGCTCAATCATGACGGTGAGTGAATATATACGTAGGACAGTGATCTTACGATTTCCCGAGGCAACTGAAAAAACGCATGTCGTTTATTCTGGGGTAGACTTAAAACAATTTGAACCAAAGTGGACAAAACGGGGCCAGGAAATAAGCTCGTATCTTAAACAAAAAAACAATTTATCAGGAAAAAAAGTCATTTTATTTATAGGAAGATTAAGTAAAACAAAAGGACCCCACCTTCTCATTCAAGCCATGCCACACGTGCTTAAAAAATATCCTGATGCGGTACTCGTCATTTGTGGTGGGAAATGGTTTAGTGATAATCGTCCGAATAAATATGTGAAGATGTTGCACAAAATGGCTGAGCCATTAGGTGAACATGTTCGCTTTACGCAGTACGTCCCGCATGATCAAATTCCATCCTCCTTTTTACTTGGTGATGTCTTTGTATGTAGCTCACAATGGCAAGAGCCACTCGCCAGAGTTCATTATGAAGCCATGGCAGCAGGCGTCCCTCTCATTACCACAAAACGTGGTGGCAACGCAGAGGTGATCACGCATATGCACAATGGTGTTGTGTTGAAAAATTATTCCAACCCAGCTAACTTTGCTAATGCGATCTGTGATCTGTTTAGCCATCCCGATCAGGCACTTGAATTTAGCTTAAACGGAAGAAAGATCGTTGAAGCGAATCACCAATATTTTCATGTTGCACAGCGATTAGAGACAATTTATTTAAAAGCTTATGCCGTTCATCTCTCTAGGCAAACAAACGAACCTCCGATCGAAGAGTCGAAAGATGAGGCAGCTCTACAACCTAACATTGAAATCGAAATCGAGAAACCCCCTAAATTCATACACGAAAGATGGATCGTTGATCGATCCTACAAAAAACGAAAGAGATAGAACCGTGGGGTTCTATCTCTTCTTCTGTTTATTCGTCTTCGTCTTCTTCGTCCTCTTCGTCTTCGTCTTCTTCGTCCTCTTCGTCTTCCTCTTCTTCGTCTTCCTCTTCTTCGTCTTCTTCCTCTTCTTCCTCTTCTTCTTCTTCTTCTTCAATTAAATCAAATTCAAACTTATGCTCTTCACCATTCACCATTTCTAATTTAAGAGTAATCTCCTCTACTTCATTCGTTGCAAGTAATTCTTGTAACTTAGCCAATACCTCTTGATGCTTTGCATTTTCAGACATTTTTCGTTCCTCCCGTTTGCTTTTAGTATTCTATAAAAGAATTCTTTATAAGATATGTTTATTCAATTGAGTTGTATAGGTCAATTGATTCAATATCGCCTTTATTTATTTTATTTTTATGGAAAGCCATGGTGCTTTTGTGGAACCTTTCGTTTTAATTTCATAATCGTAGTGGATTACTTCTTCTGGCTCTTCATCATCATGATCTTCATCATCATTTTCATACTGCTCTAAATCGACGAAGGTAGGGTCATTTTCAGTTTCATCATTCGTTTCGTAAGACAATTCCTGTTCCAATTCGTTCGTTGCAGGAGAGCTTTCCGTTTCTTCTTCTAAATCTTTCACCGTAGTCTCATGCTCCAAGCTCACATTTCTAAAAGCATTTTTCGCAGAATGAATTTCTTGTGTGTGGGGTTTCAGTTTTTTATTAAATAATTGAAGTGGTCGTGAGATGGTCTTTACCTTTAACGCATTCTCATTGAAAACGACTACTTTTGGTTTTTCTTCAACAGATCCCTCAGTGGCTTCTTCTAAAGAGTTTTCAACATGAGCCACTTCTTCTTCAATCTGTTTCTCTTCTTCCACTTCTTCGTGAATTTCTACAGCCGATCCAACTGGGAGCTCAACTAAGTTTTTGCTAGCTATTGTCGTAGGTAAGGCTGAAGTCGTCGTTATTTCTAACTTTTCATCGTTATGATCTACAATTTTTTCATATTCAGCATAGCTCCACCCCATTGACCCAGGTGGAGAAAAGTGGAATTCTTCTAAGTCCAATTTAGGAATGGACATGTGTTGAGTTGTCTGTGCCACTTATTGACTCCCCCCTTTAATCTTTTGAAAAGTTTCATCAAATGAATGAAGGAAATCTTCTTTTGAATTTTCAACCGATACAACATTCCGAATATGCATCATATACTTCTCATCAGACCATGACCTCTTCTGACTGAGATAATATTTATGAGCGATCGCGCAAAACAAGTGAGGGAATTTCAAATCTGACCAAACCACACGGTATTGCCCTTCGGTTAAGGGATGGACCTGATCATAATTTGTTAACATTTCAGTTGCAAGCTGATCATCCCATACCGCTAGCTTCTTCATAACTTTGTTTAGTAAAATACGCAAATCACGGGCAGGTAAGTCTGCATTAACAGAATGAAGATCTTTCATAAACGCTTTTTCATCTTTTTCAATCATTCGAGCCATCGTAAAATCCTGCTGACAAAATGATTTACTCTCAAATACTTCCTTCGTCCAGCTATTAAAATCTGGTTGATCTAATTCAGCTAATGATTCTCTGGCACGAGTAAGCATACGGTCAACATTTTCTAGAAAAAGAATGGAAAAAGGATCGTCAAGGTAATTGGCTGCCAGTTTTTGATACCCTTCTAATTCTTGAATTTTCCATCGATACAGCTTATGCCATTTATCGATACGACTTCTTTTCTTGCTCCCTTCAGGTTGTTTATAACCTTTGGAGGCATGATGAAATTGACCAATAAAGGCCATTGTTTTCATCACCTGTTCCGTATCGTAATAGAGCATTGGCTCCCCATCAAAATGTTCATATAAAACATAAGCATGGTCTTCACCAGATAAACATAATCCATTATTTTTTGTTGGAATTAATCTCGCGATTGGTAGTCCGTTTTCTTGTAAGTGCCAATGAGCTCCTGCTATATATAACATCCGGTCAGGTCGAATGTATTCTTGCTTTAACATATAGGAACGATCGTTTGACTCGATTACCCACTTTGTTCTTCCGCCTCGACTGAAAAGTAAAGAGATGTCTTTTACCTCAATTGGGTAAAAGCTTAAGACATTTTCCAACTCTTCCATATGCGGAATAGCATGCTTTTTTGATCTTTCTTCGTTTTCCTCTAGGTCAAAATTGTTTTCTTCCCCCACTTCTTCTCCCTCACCTTCCTCTAACGTTTCACTGCATTTTCATAGACCGTTTTTAAATTACTCGCTACGCGATTCCATCCAAATTCGCCTTCTACCTTAAGACGCCCATTTTTTCCTAATTTTTCACGTAATGAGTCACTAGAAAAGAGAGATTGAATCATTTGCGCATAGGCTTCTGGCTGGTCAAATTGGTGAACCACATAACCATTTTTCCCTTCATCAATTACCTCAGGGTTCCCCCCACGATCACTTGTGATAAGAGGAAGACCAGCCGCCATTGCTTCATAATGAACACGTGCTAGCGGTTCCTGCCACTGTGAACAGCAGACGAACACATCTGCCATTGAATAGAGTTTAGGAATATCTTTTGGTTCCACAAATTTAATAAACGTGATGTTTTCAGGATACATTGCGCCAAGTGTATAGAGATGCTTGACATAGTTGTTGACATCATTTTCGCCAAACCACTTGGATCCGATAAACACCATATGGGCATCAGGATGCTTCTCAATAATTTCTGGTAATGAATGCAAGAGGATATGCGGACCCTTTACTTTACTAAGTCTCCCTACAAAAAGGACGATTTTCTCATCAGTTAGATTTAATTGAGAGCGAATGGCTTCTCTTAACTTTCTTCCTTCATTTGTCCATCTTGGATGATAAGTGCTTAAATCAACGCCAGAATAGACGGTTTGAACCTTTCCTTTTGCAGTTGGAAAACGACTCGTTATCGTCTTACCGATATAATCACTTACTGTTACGACCTTCGAAAGATGGGAAAGACATTGATTCCCCTCTTCATCGGTCATTTTTCCTTGAGCAAACATTTCATTATGCACACTTAAAATAAACTTACTATTTGGTGACGCCGCTTTTAATTCTTCAATCCATAGCGGTCGATTGCAAACATGAATCACATCAAAATGATTCGAATGTATAAATTGTTTGATATCAGCCACATAGTTGTCTTTATTTAGTCGCTCATAATGGACCCCTTGAGTCGTCTCTGACTGCTTAAGATCTGGATCGTTAATCGATATTACTGTCACATGATGATGTTTGGCCAATAGTTGTGAGACAGCTTCAAGGTAAATTTGGATTGCGCCACCTCTAATGGCTGGCACAGGCAATTTTTCAGTCGCAATTAAAGCAATTTTCATTTTCACCCTCCTTTAAATACAAAGAAGAACCGCTTTTCTCCTATGTCACGCCAGCATTTTGTCGTCGAGCAAGGGATATACCTATAACTAACAAATAGACGTTTATTAGCCATGATACGGAGCGGATTTCAGGGTTGTGCGAATTCATTTTCTTATTTATGAAAAAGGGCTTGATTATCCAACTTTCTACTAAATCCTTTGAAAGTTGTGTCATGACTTTAGATAATTCCATACGGTAATATGAAAAGACTTAATTGGTAGGTGAAGTTTATGACAAACTGGCAGCAGAGAAGGAACATTCCGACCAATAATCAGACGATCTATCGCTCAAGTGACGCGCCTTCTTTAAAAAGGGAGGAGAGCATCAAGAAGCAGAGCGAACGAAAGAAAGTAGAAGTGAAAGAAGAAAAGAAAGAAGAAACTGTGCAAGAGCTTACCCCTGAAATGCAGGAAAAGCTGATTAAATTGGCTGAACTTTTACTTCCTAACTGGAATGTAAACGTCCAATCAATTGAAGTAATTCAAGGAGGACAAATGGCCTTAGTGTGGAAATTCATGACGGATGAAGGACCAAAATGTTTAAAAAGGATTCACCGTCCGGAGAAGAAGGCCCTCTTCTCGATCCATGCTCAAGATTATTTAGCTAAAAAGGGAATGCGCGTTCCTGCCATCATTCCCAATCGTGATGGCCACTTGTATACAAAGCATGGCCCGTTTCTTTTTGTGGTTTATGATTGGATTGAAGGCAGACCATTTGATTTAACTGTCCCTACTGACCTCCAGTGGATCATGAAAGGCCTAGCTGATTATCATACAGAATCCGTTGGGTATACGCCTCCACCCGCCGCTCCTATTTTCTCAAAGCTAGGAAAATGGCCAAAACATTATATAAAAAGGTGTCAACAGATGGAAAGTTGGAAGTTGATTGCTGAGAAATCGCCAGATGATCCATTTTGTCAGCTATATTTAAACGAAATCGACACCTATATTGCTTCAGGAAGAGATACGCTAACATTACTTCAACAATCCCATTATCCTGAATGGGTAAAACAGTGTAAACAAAAGCCGAACCTTTGCCACCAGGACTATGGTACTGGGAATACGCTGTTATCGAACGACCAAATTTGGATTATTGATTTAGACACGACGACGTTTGATCTGCCCATACGCGACCTGCGCAAAGTCATTATCCCTTTAATGGGGGACACTGGTACATGGGATCAGGAGTTGTTCGATCTGATGCTTGCTTCTTATGAAGAACGCTCCCCACTCACTTCCGAACAAAAAAACGTCATGTACATTGATATGCTCTTCCCATATGAACTATATGAAACAGCAAGTGAACGCTTTGGAAGGAAGAATGAAATCATGCCGGAAGAGTTAATGGCTGCATTCCAGTATGAAGAGCGTAAGAAAGGACATCTTTCTCAATTTCTTTAATCTATGACCATAGAAGACATATAAAAGAGCAAGTCGTCGTTAACGGCTTGCTCTTTTTGTATTCAAAATTTTCTTTGCGATGCATCACTCTTTTATGTATTGTTCTTTAAGGATGCCTGACCCAATCCCTGCACCAACCATCAGTATCAAAGGCCCAAAATTCCATAAAAACCTCCCGCCAGATAAGGTAATGTCTAAAGTAGTGAATTTTGATAGAAGCACAAGACCTATTTTGATGATCAAAAGAGTCACACCTATTAAAAACAAAACATCAAATAAAAATTTTAACTTCGGATGTGCTAACTGCTGACTATCAAGAATAACCTTTTCTTTCAAGTCTTCGTCGCTTCTTAACAATTCGTCAATTGTAATACCCAAAAGATCACTAATTTTGATAATGATTTCAATGCTTGGATAGTTCTGACCATTCTCCCATTTCGATACGGACTGTCGACTTACAAATAGCTGTTCAGCTAACTCTTCTTGGGACCAGCCTTTATTCTTTCGTTCACTTTTTAATTTCTCACAGAAAACCATTTCACCTATCACCCCTTTTCTTCTTCTCCATTATTATAGAAAAAATGAATAATAGTAAAGATAACGCTAGTTGCAACCTCATGCAACTGGGGGTTGCGGGAGAACATAGCTCATTCTTACCCTTATGTAAAAAAAGAAGTTAAAGAATTATACACGGTATACATGTACAACCTTTAACTTCTCATTGTCTTTTTTGTTATCAAGTTGCGATGATGTTATATCCGCTATCTACATGAATCATCTCACCAGTAATTCCACCAGAAAGATCACTCATTAAGAATAGTGCTGTGTTTCCTACGTCTTCCTTCGTTACCGTGCGACGCATTGGAGATTTCTCTTCAATTTCTTTAATAACCGAATTAAAGTCGCCAATTCCTTTTGCTGCAAGCGTACGAATCGGACCAGCTGAAATCGCGTTAACACGGATGTTGTCTTTGCCAAGGTCATTCGCAAGGTACTTCACACTTGCATCAAGCGATGCTTTTGCTACGCCCATGACGTTGTAGTTATTGACAACACGCTCGCCACCAAGGTATGTCATTGTAAGGATGCTTCCACCTTCCGTCATAAGTGGACGCGCTGCTTTTGATACAGCTGTTAGGGAATACGAACTAATGTTATGTGCTAGCAAGAAACCTTCACGCGTGGTTTCAAGGTACTCCCCTTTTAATTCTTCTGTTTTCGCGAATGCAATACAGTGAGCGAGTCCGTGAATGACACCGACTTCTTCTTTAATTTGAGCAAATGTCGCTTCGATTTCCTCATCATTTGTAATATCACACGGTAAAATGACAGAATCATCACGATCTAGCGTTCCTGCAAGGTCGCGAACGTTCTTCTCAAGACGCTCACCTGCGTAAGTAAAAATCAATCGTGCACCGGCACTGCTTAATGCCTGCGCAATCCCCCAGGCAATGCTTCGTTTATTGGCAACGCCCATCACAACATATGTACGGTTCTCAAGAGACAGGTTCATATCCATGCTCCTCCTCGAATTTATTATTAGTTATTAGCACCACGTCCTAAGTATAACATGGTTTGCCGAAGATGCACCATGAGGATTTTTCACCCTTTGCTTGTTTGAATATTGCGTCTCTCATATCCACATGCAGGACATTCAAAGATGATGTTCTGATTTGACTGAGCTGTGATCGACTCCTCCATTTCAGTGGATCTTCCACAAACAGGACAAATGACTTTAGGAATTTCAGTATTCATTCTTTTCGCCTCCTAATCCGTCTATTATCAAAAGTATCACCTTGTCCCTAACATTTATTCCCTAACCTCACAAACATAAGAAAACCCCTCTCTCATCATGAGAAAGGGGTCGGCGCTAATAGCTTAACAGCGATCGCACTTCATCGACACTCTCGCTACTTCCTGTCACAATCAAGCGGTCACCAATACGAAGCTCTGTGTCACCGTGTGGCACAATCGAATCTTTTCCACGGAAAATCCGAACGATGATCGTATCTCCAAGGTACGGGAAGCTACGCAAAGGCACACCGTTGTATTCCACGTTGTTCATATTGATTTGATAGAGCGCGTTTTCTTCTCTCGTAAAAATGTTAACAACACCCGGAGATTCAATGAGCGCTTTTAACAAGGCTTTCGTGGAGAAGAAGACAGAGAAGACATCAATGTTTAGTTCTCTTAACTGATCCGCTATTTCAGTAAGTTCAATTCGGGCAATGACTCGCTCGGTTCCATATTCTTTTGCAAATACTGCAATGTCCGAATTCGTTTCATCATCTCCTGACGAAATAAGGAGAATATCTGCATCAAAAACGGAACTATTTTTTAATGTATCGATACTATAATCAGATAGTTCGATGACTTTGAAGTGACTACTTTGTTTCTCTGAATCCACTTTTTCCTGCTTCGTATGATAAATGGATGTTTCATAATTGGCAGGATTCAGCTCAAGCGAAATCGGTAACGTAATTTGGTTTGCCCCTATAATCGCTAGCTTTTTAGCATGAGAACTTTCTTCTGGTTTCGGCATTAATTTCTTAAAAAGAATTGGTGCTAGAATACAGCTAATAATCGCAACCAAGATTAATGCAGATGACAATTGGTCATCAATAATGTTAATGCGCTCACCGATTTCAGCAGCTGCAATCACAAGTGAAAGTGTCGAAGTCAGCAACATACCAGACCCAACCACTGTTTTTGTGTCATACCATTTTTTCAAGACAACCACTGGTACTAATTTTGAAGCAAAAAGCGCAATCAACAGTAATGGAATAAGAATTAACACTTTAGGATCCTGGAATAGTGACCAGATATCAAGCTCTACTCCAACCATTACGAAGAAAATAGGGATCAGAAACCCGTACCCAAAGGAATCGAGCTTTTGAACAAGCTCTGTGTTTGGTGAAAGTAATGAAACGAGTGCGCCTGCAAGGAACGCCCCTAAAATGTTTTCAGCACCAACGGTTTCAGAAATCCCGACTAATACAATAATTAATGTAAATACAGCTCTTGTTCCAATTTGGATCGTTCCTTTTGACATCGTTTCGATAAAGGAAAGATGTCTAAAATAGGCACCAAGGAAGTAAAGAAGAATCCCAGCTCCAAATAGAATGAGGAGCAGCCACATATTCCCTTCTCCTCCTGAATTAAGGGAAACGAAAATAGCCAATAAAATCATCGTAGCAAGATCGGCAATAACGGCAATAAGAAGAATCGTTTGCCCAATGCTGCTTTTCATAATATTGGCGTCCTTCAATGTCGGCACCACAACACCAAGTGAAATGGTCGAAATAATCAGCGTCATGAAGAATGCATTGTCGGTGTATCCAAGAACCACAAACAGTAATGAAAGGAGGTAGGATACAACGAACACAAGAACAAAGACAATGAACGACACAAGAACACGGTTTGGTTCAAACTTACCGCTCGGGAGCTTCACTTTTTTCTTTTTATTCGCAAAAACCGTAAAATCAATTTCGAGACCGCTTAGAAACATAAGGAAAATAAAGCCAAGGGTTGATAATGTATCAAGCCATGTATCTCCTTGGACGAGGTTAAATCCACTCTGTCCAATAAAGATCCCAGCGATAATTTCTGCCACTACAACGGGTAAGAAGTTCAATCGGAAGCGATGTAAGATAAACGGTATTAAAAATGCGATAACGACTACGATTACAAGTGATGATACGGATGCACCGTGTTCCATTTCTTTCCTCCTCCAAACGTCTGCATTTAAGCGTTAAACAAGCTGGCTCATAAATGCAGTCGCCATTCCAAAATAAATAAGTATACTAATAATGTCATTAATTGTCGTGATGAATGGCCCTGAGGCAACAGCAGGGTCTATGTTCAGCTTGTGCATCAGTAATGGGACAAGTGCACCAGCAAGCGTTGCAACAATCAACGTAAATAATAACGAAAAGCCAACCAATAAGCCAAGTAAAAAGGTCCCTTTCCATAAAAAGATGATAATTGTAACGAGAATACCAGACGTTGCCCCTGTGATCAGGCCAGTTCCAGCTTCTCGAGCAATGAGTGCCCATTTACTATTCTCTTCAAAATCTCCTGTTGCAAGTCCTCTAACAACTACTGCTAGTGCCTGCGTTCCTGTGTTTCCTGCCATTCCGGCAATAAGAGGAATAAAGACAGCTAAGAGCGGTACTTTATCGAGCGTGACTTCAAATTGACCAATTAAACTCGCTGTCATCATCCCAAGAAATAAAAGGATGATGAGCCAGGGAAGTCTTTTTTTGGCTGATGAAAATGGATTACGATCAAACGAACCATCATCTGAAATGGCCGCAAGCTTCGAATAATCCTCTGATGCTTCTTCTTCAATAACATCGACGATATCATCATGCGTAATAATCCCAAGTAAATGGTTTTGAAAATCGAGAACAGGAAGGGCGAGAAAGTCATAGTCTCTCATAATTCTAGCCGCTTCTTCCTGATCTTCTCCCACCGAAATGGAAACAACGCGTTCATTCATAATTTCTTCAATTAATGTATCTTCTTCCGCAATAATTAAATCACGTAAAGAAATAACGCCAACGAGCCTTTTTTGCTCATCTAATACGAATATATAGTAGATCGTCTCAGCCTCAGGGGCTTCCTGTCTTAAAATTTGCATCGCACGCTTTACCGTTTGGTGAGCGCGAATCGACACAAACTCGGTTGTCATAATACTACCAGCCGTTTTTTCTTCATAATGAAGCAACTCTTTAATTTCGTCCGCTGCATCATCATCCATAATCGTTAAGTAGCTTGCGATTTGTTCTGGATTTAACTCATTCAATACGTCAACGGCGTCATCCGCATACATTTCGGCAAGCATCTTTGCTGCGTAACCAGGTTCCATTTCTGAAATGTACTCTTCTTGCTCTTCAATGTCGAAGTTCTGGAAAATCTCAGCCATTTCACGCGGTGATAAATAGGTGTACACGAGTAGCCTGATTTGTTCGGATACAGTTAAAAAGAACTGCGATTGTTCATATGGGTGTATATCGAGAAATAGCTCACGAAATGCGTCTATTTCTTCCTGTTCTAAATGATGTATGAGTGCGTCGTATAAATCCTGCGTTTCTTGCTCCTGGTAAGCCACTTTGCACACCTCCCTATTGTTTTTTAATCACAAAGTTACAAATGCTCAAATATGGCTATATCATTTATTGTAAAGTTTCGATAAGCTTTGCTTAAGCGGTTATATCTTTGTACTTATGCTACAAGAAAGTAAAATTACCTTCCTATCTTAGTCGGTGTGTAGTTATTTTGTCAAAAATAAATACAGGAACCGATTTGCAAACGGAAGGATTTCAGATAAGATAGGAAATGTGATTAAAAGAAGGAACGCTTTTCTTTAGAAAGGATTATATCATGAACAATGACAATCAAACACCATGGCAACAAATAGATTTCACCCTTTTGTTCTTTGTATTTCTACTGATGTGTATCAGTACTGTTGCCATTTACAGCGCACAGGCTTCACTACCCGGAGAATTAAAAAACTTTAACTTTGCAGGAAGACAGCTTACATGGTATTTCGTAGGTGCGTTCGTGCTTTCTCTTACACTGGTCATTGATTTTGATCGCTTTAGACAGCTTTCCTGGTATCTCTATGGATTTGGGATTCTTCTTCTGATCTTACTAGCTGTTAGTCCTGAGTTCATTGGAAGCTATCAAATCGCACCAATCCGAAATGGTGCTAAAAGTTGGTTTGTTCTTCCAGGTCTCGGAAGTGTGCAACCCTCTGAGTTTATGAAAATTTTCTTAATCATCACCATTGCGTCAGCATCTGTTTCCCATCATGAAAAACATCCAACAAAAACCATTCAAACAGATCTGATTTTATTAGCAAAAATTTTCGGCATTGCCGCAGCTCCTTTGCTTATTGTGATGGCTCAGCCTGACCTTGGGACCGCCATGGTATTTACGGCGATCGTCGTTAGCATTACGCTAGTATCTGGCGTACGCTGGAGACTTCTCTCACTTTTAAGTTTAATAGGTGTTGCTGGGGTTTCGGCATTAGTGTTTATCTTCTTCAAGTTTCCGGCATTTTTTAAAGCGTACTTACTTGATGAGTATCAACTTGCCCGCTTTTACGGCTGGCTAGCTCCTGAAGAATATGCTGATGCTGGATACCAAGCAACGAAAGCCATTCTTGCCATTGGCTCTGGTAAATTAGAAGGAAAAGGCTATGCCGATGGAACAGTTTACTTCCCTGAAGCACATACGGACTTTATTTTCGCTGTGATCGGTGAAGAATTTGGTTTTATCGGTGCAAGCATCACAATCTCCATTTTCTTTATGCTCATTTACCGTATGATCCATACAGCTCTTGAAAGCAATGAATCATTTGGAAGCTACCTCTGTGCAGGAGTTATCGGAATGCTAACATTCCAGGTATTTCAAAACATTGGAATGACGATTCGAATTCTCCCGATTACGGGAATTCCATTACCTTTTGTTAGCTATGGAGGAAGTGCCCTCTTAACTTATATGATTGCAGTTGGTCTTGTATTAAATGTACGGTCTCGAACAAAAACGTATATGTTTGAATAACCTGCCTCTCGGGCAGGTTATTTTTTATGTAAATGCTGATACTGGTTCTAACTTTAGGGAAAAGTTAGAAAAGAGAAGGAGGGAAAAAGAATTGTTCGACATCATTAGTGATATCCATGGATGCTATGAGGAAATGAAGACGCTCACGAAGCGTCTTGGGTATGATTGGAAAAACGGCGTTCCCCATCACCCTGATGGAAGAAAGCTTGTTTTCCCTGGAGATATCACAGACCGTGGTAAAAACTCCCTTGGCGTGGTTGAAATCGTTACTAAACTTGTGACAATGGGTCAGGCATTCTATTGCCCTGGAAATCATTGCAACAAATTCTATCGCTATCTGATTGGTAGAAACGTTCAACAAACTCATGGTCTTGAGACTACGATTGCTGAACTTGAATCACTCTCTAAGGAAAAGCGAACGAGGTTAACAGAATCGTTTATCTCGTTATATGAAAAAGCCCCGCTTTATTTGTCCCTTGATGATGGGGAATTAATTGCTGCACACGCTGGCATACCGGAGAAATACATTGGACAAGTAGGAAAAAAGGTTAAAACATTCGTGCTTTACGGAGATATTACTGGTGAATGCCATCCAAACGGAATGCCCATTCGTAAAGACTGGGCAAGTCAATATGAAGGGAGTGCGCTCGTTGTCTATGGTCATACTCCCGTCTTAGAACCAAGGTGGGTCAATCATACCGTGAATATCGATACCGGCTGCGTCTTTGGTGGGAAATTAACAGCGCTTAGCTACCCCGAGTTGAAAACGACATCGGTCCCATCCTCTATGCCTTATGTTGCAGAAAAATTCACCTCATTTCAGTAAGAGTTTTCATATCATCATCAAGCTCCGCTTCAAATCGGAGCTTTTTCTGTAAGAAAGGATGATAAAACTCGAGCTTGGCACTATGTAACGCCTGTCTTGAGATAAGCTCCTTTGTCCCCCCATATAAATCATCTCCTAAAAGTGGATGACCTAAATAAGCCATATGCACTCGAATTTGGTGCGTCCGTCCTGTTTGTAAGGAAAGTTGAAGAAGAGAGAAATTGCTGTATCGTTCCACGGAGTGATAGCGGGTTAAGGCATACTGCCCATCCGGACGAACGGCTCTTTCAATAATACTTCCTTCCTTTCTTCCGATCGGTGCTTCTACCTCTCCTTGTCCATTGACCTCACCATGAACTACTGCTAAATAAGATCGCTTCATTTCTTTCCTTTTCTGCTGTTGTGAAAGGAGATCGTGGGCATAACGATGTTTCGCAAATAGAACGAGTCCTGAAGTATCGCGATCGAGGCGATTAACTGCATGAATGGTCCTCTTCCATTTTTTTGTTTGATAATAATACAATACTCCCTCCGCTAAGGATTCTGTTGAATGGCGAGAAGGGATGGTGGGAAGATTCGCTTGCTTATTAATCAACAAAAAGTGGTCATCTTCATAGCAAATCCGTAGTGGCACTTCTTTAGGTACCATCGTTTCACTTACCTTTTCTTCAGGAAAAACGGCTTCCACGACATCCCCTTTACATAATACAGTCCGCACATTTTGGTGAATGCCATTGACCAACAGGTCGCCTCCTTTGAATTTAATATCCGTTAACATGCTTCGAGACATGTTTTTCTCCCTTAAAAGAAATTCTCTTAAACCCATTCCTGCTTCACTTTCTACAACCAACCAGGTCATTTTAACTGCCACTTAAGGGCACCTCATTTCTCAATTAGTAAAAAAACAGCACCGCTCAAATGTTGAACAGTACTGTCTGTCTTTAATATACTTCATCGACAAAAGACTCTTTCACCCTTTTCCAAAATGGAAACGGCCTGAATCGTGCGAAACGCACTTTCTCTTCAGCCACTCGATATTGAATCGACTTCACATCTTTTTGTAGAAGGAAAAGATGATCAATTGTAATTTGAAAATCAGCGTCGTTTACAGGTCTTAAAAGACATGTATGATGCTGAGGGAGAACAAGTGGTGAGCCAACCGTACGGAAGACGCGATTATTAATCGACGCCATTTCAGAAAGCTGGATCGATGGAAGCGCTGGGTGGATGATCGCTCCTCCTAACGCTTTATTATAAGCAGTACTCCCGGACGGAGTGGAAATGCAAAGTCCATCACCACGAAACGTTTCAAACAAATCCCCTTTAATTTCCACATTCATGACGAGAGAGCCTTCTACACTCTTTACTGTACATTCATTAAGGGCAAGGTATCGATTTTCTTTCGAGCTATTCAAATAGCGAACCGTCACCTCAAGAAGTGGGTATTCGACAATCTGAAATGGTGTTCTTGCAATATGAATGACCAGCTTTTCAACTTCTTCAGGAGTCCAATCAGCGTAAAAACCGAGGTGCCCAGTATGAACACCAACAAACGCTGTATCTGCCAGTCGGTCCTGATAATGATGAAAAGCATGAAGCAGCGTTCCATCCCCACCAACAGAAATCACAATATCTGGTTCTGCTTCGTCATAATCCAGGTCAAAATCACGCAAATAATTTTTAATTCGCTGCTGAAGTTGGTTGGAGGTTTGATCCCCTTTGGACTTTACCGCAAATTTCACTATAGGCACCTCGTCTACTTTAGTTTTCAGCTTTCTTTTGTTCGTTTTCTTTTTTTTGCATAAACACTTTTTGGGCTTCCTTGATCTCACCGCGTATTTCAGACATCTCGTCATCTAATTTAGATGCCGCTTCAGCTGCACGCTGAAGTCGTTTCTTAACGTCTTCTGGAATTTTCTTGTTGTATTTATAATTAAGCGAATGCTCAATTGTTGCCCAGAAATTCATCGCTAAGGTGCGTATTTGAATTTCGACAAGAAGCATTTTTTCACCTTGGATAGTTTGAACTGGATATTGCACGACCACATGATAAGAACGGTAGCCACTTACTTTTTGATTCGTCACATAGTCGCGTTCTTCAATAATATCGAAGTCTTTTCTTCCCCTAAGGTGATGAATCACCTTATTAATATCCTCCACAAACTGGCACATGACACGTACCCCTGCAATGTCATGCATCTCCTCTTGTAACCGGTCGAGCGAAATCTTCTTATTCTTTGCCTTATCAAGGATACTGGATATAGGTTTCACTCGTCCTGTTACAAATTCTACAGGAGAATGATCATCCGCTTTTTCGAATTGCTCACGAAGACCTTTTAATTTTATTTTCAGTTCATTGACTGCTTGTTTATAAGGGGCTAAAAATTCTTCCCAATTTTTCATCCAACCACCACCGACAATATCTATTATGAGGCTGTTAGAAAGGCTTTCTCTACAGCTTGATTCATGTCTTCTCCATAGTTTGAATTACCTTTAATATTCTCAATGAGGTAGCCAAGTTCCTCTTTTAAGTCAACAAGTTCTAATGATGATCCTTGATCTGAAGTAACCGTAACGTTTACGTCTTTTTCAAGAACATTTGCTAACATCGGCCAAACTTCTTCCTGGAATCGAATGTATGTATACCCTTCTCCCCCGTCAAGTAAATAAACAAACGATAAGGAATCTGAATCCACTAACATGTTTCCAGTCGCAGTGTAGTGGTTTAAATCAACGTTTTCATTCAAACCAAAGGTAAGTGTGTGATCGGTTAATTCCCCTGTTATGATGTAGTATTGTTCTGGCACAAATACCTCTCCTCTCAATCTTTCCATTATGTATCACCTAATAGTTTATCATAATGCAATGGTTGATTTCATCGTTGTTGTTCTGATTCAAGACATATGCCATAATTCTTTTATATCCAATGAAAATGGAGGACTCGTATTTGGCACAAGAACTCGAAATTGAATTTAAAAATATGCTGACAAAAGAAGAATATGCCTCATTGCTTACGACCTATCAGTTAGAAAATAACATCAAAACCCAAACAAATGACTATTTTGATACAGTTGATTTTCTGATAAGAGAAAAAGGGGCGGCTCTACGCGTTCGAAATAAAAAAGATTCGCTCGTCTTAACGTTAAAACAACCCGCTAACGAAGGTTTACTTGAAACTCATCAGTCCATTTCACTTGAAACCTTTAAAGCGATTAAGAAAAATGGCTCTTTACCTGAAGGTGAAGTACGATCGCAACTTCAAGAGCTTGGTATTCAAGATCAGCTTCTCCATCTAGGACGATTAACAACACACCGTGCGGAATTCGCTACGGATAAAGGGCTACTCGTTCTTGATCATAGCGAATATCTGAACCGAGAAGATTTTGAGCTTGAATTTGAAGTATGCGCCTACGAAGCCGGAGAACGTGCTTTTAATCACCTTCTTCAGCAGCATCAGATCCCAAAGCGAGCAGCGAAAAACAAGATTCTCCGCTTCTTTCTCGCCTCGCAAGAACAGGCCTAAACAGCCTGTTCTTTTTTTGTATGGGAATCATTTCAAATCGGATTATTTGCTGTTATGTAGGGAGGTTGCTAAAATGAAGTTGAAATAAGGTTCTACCTGCCAAAGGGGAAAATCATTATGAAGCAAAACATGTATGATCATATTGGCGGTGCAAAGCTAGAACAGCTTGTGACTGCTTTTTATAATCGGGTTGCGAAACATCCCGAATTAACATTAATCTTTCCAGAAGATTTAACTGAAACTGCTCGAAAACAAACGCAATTCCTAACTCAATTTCTTGGAGGTCCTTCTCTATATTCAGAAGAACATGGGCACCCTATGCTTAGAGCGAGACACCTCCCATTTGAAATTACACCGAGACGGGCTTCAGCATGGCTTACGTGCATGCAAGAAGCGATGGATGAGGTACAACTAGACAAAGAGTTACAAGAACATCTATTAACACGTTTAACGTTTACTGCCCATCACATGGTTAACTCGGGTGATCAGGAAGAGAAAGGAGAATCGAATTGACGCCGAATGTAACTGGTTCCTATTGCGATTCTTACAATCCAAATGGACAATCCGATGTAGCTTGTTCAGCCCAGACTCAAAAGGGCAAACCGATCGAAATTTATTCATTTATCGACCCGCTCTGCCCTGACTGTTGGGGTCTTGAGCCAATGATTAAAAAACTACAACTTGAATATGGACATACTTTTCGTATTCGCCACCTTGTTGGAGGCAATATTAAAACATTTAATTCGTTCAAGCGAAAAAATGAAGGGATTACAACCCACGCCGATGTAGCTGAACGCTGGGAACGTACCGCTAGTCGCTCTGGCATGTCCTGTGACGGTGATTTATGGTATGAGGACCCTATGGATACCCCTTATATTGCATCGATTGCGATAAAGGCAGCAGAGCTACAGGGAAAGCTCCCTGGCTTTAACTTCCTTCGTAAAATGCGAGAATTACTTTTTATACAAAAACAAAATATGACGAAAGAAGAAAATCTTGTTCAAGCCGCAAAAGAAACGGGTCTGGATGTTCACGAATTCCAAAAAGACCTTCATTCACAAGCAGCTGTCAAAGCTTTTCAGTGCGATTTAAAAATTTCATCTGAGATGGAAGTGAATGAACTACCTACGCTCGTTTTTTTCAATGAAAATATTGAAGAAGAAGGTCTTAAAATTACAGGTCTTTATGAATATGATGTTTATGTTCGCATTCTGACTGAAATGTTAAAGACAAAGCCAACGCCAGAACCGCTTCCGTCTTTAGATGCATTTATGGATCGCTATCGGTTCGTTGCAACTAAAGAAGTCGCTGTCGTGTATGACATGAGCTGTGAAGAAGCTGACGCAGCGATGAAGAAGCTTGCCCTAAAGCAAAAGGTTGAGAAAGTACCTGCTAAACACGGTTCATTTTGGCGTACTGTAACAAATGGATAAATTTAAGAAAGAATGGTGCTGTAGGCACCATTCTTTTTTTTGCTTTTCTAACCGGTATAAGTATTAAAAGTTTTCATACGTATAACACGAGGAGGGGAAATGATGCGCTTCTATCTTTTCATCGGTATTGTTTTTATTGCGATTAGCTTTGTGATGTTTATCATGGGACTACTTAAATTTATCCCGATCCCAATCGGAGCTGCCCTTTTATTCGCCTCCATTCTTATGACAGTTAGCCTCTTCAATTCCCGCAATCAGTTTAAAGGTTTCAATCGCTAAAAAGGCCTTCTCCAACATGGAGAAAGCCTTTTTATTAGTCTTCAAACAGTAAATTTTCCATTTCGTTTAGGATGGATTCAAAAACGTCTAACGCATCGCTGATCGGCTTAGACGATGTCATATCCACTCCAGCCTTCTTTAATACCTCAATAGGATAGTCCGAGCTACCTGCTTTTAAGAAATCAATATACCTAGAGACGGCTTGATCGCCTTCTTCAAGAATTTGATTTGATAGTGACGCAGCTGCACTATATCCTGTCGCATACTGGAATACATAGTAGTTGTAATAGAAATGAGGAATTCTCGCCCACTCAAGCGCAATCTCTTCATCAATGACGAGATCTTCACCAAAGTACTTCTTGTTTAAGTCATAGTAAAGAGATGAAAGGAGATCAGGCGTTAGCGGCTCACCATCCTGTGCTTTTTGATGAATCATGTGCTCAAATTCTGCAAACATCGTTTGTCTAAACACAGTACCTCGAAATCCTTCTAGATAATGGTTTAATAAATAGAGCTTTTCTTTTTTATCTGAAGTATTTTCAAGTAGATAATGGTTTAACAACGATTCGTTTGTCGTAGAAGCCACTTCTGCTACAAAGATTGAATAATTGGCATAAGGGTATGGCTGATTTTCTCTCGTATAATAACTATGAACTGAGTGACCAAACTCATGAGCTAGCGTAAAGAGGTTATTCACATTGTCTTGCCAGTTCATTAGAATATAAGGACGCGTGCCGTAAGTTCCAGAAGAATAAGCTCCACTTCGTTTGCCCACGTTCTCCTGAACATCTACCCAGCGATTAGCAAAGCCTTCTTCAAGAATCCCTTTGTATTCTTCACCGAGTGGTGTTAACCCCTTTAAAATATATTCTTTCGCTTCATTATAAGAAACTTCCATCTTTACTTCAGGGACAAGCGGCGTATACATATCATACATATGAAGCTCGTCAAGTCCAAGTGCTTTTTTCCGAAGACTGACATACCGATGTAGCAAATCTAGGCGGTTATGCACCGTTTCAAGCAGATTGTCGTAAACATCTTCTGGAATATTGTTACTATCAAGCGCAGCCTGTCTTGCGGAATCGTAGTTTCTCACTTTTGCATAATAATTATCTTTTTTAACTGTTCCACTTAACGTAGATGCAAACGTATTTTTAAATTTACCATACGTATCATAGACCGCTTTAAATGCATCCTGTCTGACGCGACGATCACTGCTCTCAAGAAAACGAATGTAGCGCCCGTGCGTTACTTCTACTTCTTCCCCATTCTCATCTTTAATGGTTGGAAACTTCATATCTGCATTATTCAGCATTCCAAACGTGTTGCTTGAACTGCTTGTTACATCACTAACCCCTGCGAGAATGGCTTCTTCTTCTTTTGAAAGAACGTGTGGACGCTCCCGATTGATTTCATCAAGGGCATGCTCATAAAGCTTCAGTTCTTTCTTTTCATTCAAATATTGCTTAATCGTTTCTTCAGGTACACTTAAAATTTCAGGAACAACAAACGCTAACTCACTGCTTACCTGCGTTGCAAGGTTCGCTGCTCGGTCATTTAGCCCCTGGTAATGCGAATTCGTCGTATCCTGGTCATAGCGCATATGGGCGTATGTATACAGCTTACCCAGCTTCATTGTAATTTCATCTTGCTGTTGAAGAGCGCGATACAGCTTATCAGCTGACTCCGCAAGTTTTCCTTTATATTCCTTCATTTCAGGAAGTAGCGCTTTAATTTCTTTAAATTCTTCTTCCCACTGCTGATCGCTTTCATAAATCGCTTCTAATGCCCACGTATCTTCGACCGGAATTTCGTCTCGTTTAGGTAGAGCGTTTTTTTTCTCTTCCATGAATCGACACCTCCATCAAATGATTTCCTCACATACATTATCGTACCATATTCTCCATATGATGCTTACAATTTCGCTCGACAAACCTTGCAAGTTCACATGAGCTTTTTACTAATTATGTGATCCATTTGTATACTTTCTTCCGAATGACGATGAATCAGTGGTTGATAAAGTTTTTCATATCGTTCATTATCCCATTCTTTTAACACTTTTAACCGAACTAATTGTCTAACGTAACCACGAAGGGCATCACTTATTCCATTTATGTGCATAGGGGTTGATCTTGTCCTAAATAAACCAGAAGGGATCACACGTTCAAACGCTTGGACGAGGGAGTGAAATGTAAAGCTTCGCGGAATTGTCGGAAGGTAGCAAATGAGAATCCAGGTTTGCCATAAGTAAGAAGGGGTTTCAATCCAATAGTTGTTTTCAGATGGTATGCCAGCTTCGGAAGGAAAAAAGCGGATGGAATGCCCTTTGCTATAAAAAAGTTTACGTAAATAAAAATAAGCAAAGGACTTTTCTCCATGAGGGTTTTGACGCCAAATTAATTTTTGTTTTAACCAAATTGGATGAGAGTTAAGCTTTTCTTTTACAACAGAGAGTTTTTTAAATAGACAATTGAAGGAAGTTGTAGATATAGGGGTATAAAAAGCGGAACATATAAATTTAGTAGGGGTTAAGCTTTGATGAATAATGACAGTTGCAAACGTGCGTTCCAGAGGACAATAATAATATAAGGTTGGGTAGCGGTGCTGATGGCAGGCTGAAGCCCACTCCATGGAAGACATCGTATAAACCGATTGGTATGATCGTTTCAAACGCTTTGCACTTAAAATCCACTGTACCTCGATGTTGGCTTCATGATAAGAAGAAGTTCGCTCAGAAAGTAAGGTTGCTTGAATGGAAGAACATTGAAATTCGAGTGCGGTTTGAGCATGGGGTAGAAATAAATCGGGGCGTTGATTGGTTTTTGTTAAGTAATGTTCTACTTTAACGTCATTCTCTTTATTCAGCCATTCATAAAGCTGCAGTTTTCCAGTGAGATGATAATTCGATTCGCGTTCCCAAAGCGCTTCACAAGGAGGAGATCCTTGATGAGCAAAATGCCAGGTCCGCTTATGACCTAGTTTCATGACTACAGGTTGTCGACACCCAGGACAAAAATACGAAGTCGATCGCCTAAGCTGCATAAGTTCTTTTAGACGATATTGCTGATCTGCCAGGTTCAGCAGTGTGCCATTCATCGTTTCAGCTGTTAACATCACAACACCTCTCTCTCCATCGTTCCTTAACCTTTATTCGCTATTAAGACCTAAATTCCTTCTTTATTCGTTACAGGATTTGGGAAGTTACATATAAAAAGGCCGATTCCCATTGGAAATCGGCATCATTTTATAAGAGTGGGAAGTGTCCGCGGAGTTGTTCTAGAGCTTCCTCAGAGAGAATCTCCTTACCGTATTCTTGTATGCGGTGAATGGTCAAGTCTGTCTCATAGCCATATTCCAACAGCTGACTTAATCGGTTGTCTTGATCTTCTTCTATCAATGTATCATCAAAGACAACGTGGAGATAGTATCGATCCTCAAAATGGTACAAGCCATTTTCAACTCCAACTGGATCAAATCCATGTGATAACGAAATGACGTCTTCAAAATCTCTAAACGCGATCATAAAGGAAAGCTCTTCTCCTTCGAGAGGTTCAGGCTCGTCTTCTGGTTCATAATTATTCTGAAGCGCAAATTTATCATCAAGAATTTTATCCATGTTCTCATCAAGTGGAAGATCAAGCTGCTTTTCTTCTGAAATCGGTAGTTCAAGTTTTGATCCGTCGTTTGACATTTGAGCACGTGTAACAATGATTTCAAGACCTTTTTCAAGAGCCTGAACTTGAATCCATAGAGGACCTTCTAGTGAAAATTGTTCTCTTTGATGCGCTTCATCCATCATTTCCCAGAACAATTCTTCTCCTCTTTCTCTGTCGTACCAAATTTCTTCTCGATCGAATCCTCTATTTTCAATGTCTCTATACGTAATAAAGAATTTCAGTGTATTCGCGTTGACACGTTCGATTTCCATGTGCACTCTCTCCCTCCTGTTTAGTTAACCGGAAGGCTATTCCCTCTGGGATACTCCTAATTTCTTCATTCCCTTAAGCGGCTCTTATTAACCACTTTTCTCTTGTAATACCATTCTATGATAAACCATCAAAGAATGGAAATAAAAAATCGTTTGATTTTTTCACTCATATTAAACCATATACACGATATATTTATTTATGTGTATAGCTTGCCCAAAAGTGCTCCTGTCATGAGGTTAAAAATTCGCTACTCGGGAGTGGATTCCGTGTTTAATGCAGAAACGATTACTCAGGTTTTCTTTATCATTGGAATTGATCTTGTGCTGGGTGGTGATAACGCAGTTGTGATTGCACTAGCCTGTCGTAATCTCCCTCCATCTCATCGAAGTAAAGCGATTATGATGGGTACAGCGATTGCTGTTGGACTTAGAATAGCACTAACAATAGTCGCTGTCTATTTATTGATGCTCCCATACTTACTCATCGTAGGTAGCCTCTTTCTTCTCTACATTTCGTTTAAACTGGTGATCGATAGCGATAGCAGTGAAACGATTCATTCCACTTTTTCATTTTGGGGGGCAATTCGAACAATCGTGGTAGCGGACCTGATCATGGGACTTGATAATGTGCTCGCCATAGCAGGCGCATCGGAAGGGAAATTACCTCTTGTCGTTTTCGGATTATTGATCTCTATCCCTATTATCGTATGGGGTAGTCGTATGATCATGCATGCCCTTGATCATTTTCCGATATTAATTTACCTCGGTGCTGGCATTTTAGCTTTCACATCCGCCAGAATGTTAACTAGCGCAGCTGAACTAAAAACGTTTTTCTATACTTACCCTTCGATGGAGAAAGTGACTGAATTTGTTTTCGTTTTAATTGTGATTATTGGAGGATGGTTTTTAAAAAAGATGAAAGGAAACATTATATACTTTCAACCTTACATTAAATGAGGTGAAAGACTCCACAAAAAAAACTTCTACAGGGTAAACTGTAGAAGTTTTTTATTAGTTAACGAGACGTTGTGCCTCTTGAAGTTGAAACGTACGAACTTTTCTTGGTAGAAAACGACGAATTTCGTCTTCATTATAACCAACCTGAAGTCGTTTTTCGTCCAATATAATTGGACGGCGAAGTAATCCTGGATGCTCGCTAATTAGCTCAAACAATTCCTGCAAAGAAACCGTATCTAGATTTAAGTTCAATTCCTGGAATGTTTTAGAGCGAGTTGATATAATTTCATCTGTTCCATCTTCCGTCATACGTAAAATTTCTTTCACTTCTTCGATCGTTAGAGGCTCAGAAAAAATATTTCGTTCTGTAAACGGAATATCATGCTCTTGCAACCATGCTTTTGCTTTACGGCAAGATGTGCAGCTTGGAGATGTATAGAGTGTTACCATAAGGAATTGCTCCTTTCTATAAGTAAACGTCAAATCCACATTAGAAAAATTATCTTTTCACAATTTGTATTATACTACAATTCTTATCAAATAAATAGGGGATGACAAAAATTACATAAAAGCTATACAATAGCTATACAATTACTTAAACCTAACTCCTATATTCCCCATTCCTGACTATCCAAACCTGTATTGTTTTAAAAATGTTTAAATTTCATGCTAAAAAAGTTTTGTTCACATGATACGATTCGTAAGAGATACACTAATATTGAGGTGAATAATATGAAAAAGGCCGTTCTTCTTGCCAGCATGCTTGTCTTTGCAAGCGCTTGTACGACAGAAGAGATTACCAATGAAGAAACGTCAAATGAACCTATACCTGTAGAAGTAGCATCAGTCGAACAAAAAGACATTTCAAACGACCTTGAATTATCTGGACAAGCTACTCCTGGTGTCACGATCCCTCTCGCTGCTCCTTCTCCCCTTAAAGTAACGGAACTTAACGTTTCAGTTGGAAGCAAGGTTGAAAAAGGAGATCTAATCGCTGCTCTTGACGACTCAACAGCAAGAGAAAATGTGAATCAGCTTGCAAATGCGGTGGATGAACTAGAAAAAGCGGTTAATCAAGCGAAAGAATTATCAGGACAAGCTGAGAAAAGTGCTCAAGAACTGAATAACCTTCAAGCAGATTTAAATCAATCTCTTGAACGCTCAAAAGAACTTCTAAGTGAGTTAGACTCTGAAGAGGTGACAGCAGCTGATGTTTTAAAAGAAAGCCTTGAAGTAACGATTAAACAAGCGCAGTTATCCCAGGCAGCTACACAGGTACCTTCGATGTCAGCTGGAAATGTGACTCAGTTAGAAACACAGCTTTCTGAAACCAAGGCAAGTTTAAATCAAGCACAAGATGTATTAAATGCAACGACGATTGAATCTCCTATCAATGGGATTGTTTCTCAAATTAATGCGGAGGAAAACGCAGCGGCTGTTCCAAGTACACCTCTTGCCGTCGTCGTTAATTTGAATCCAATTAAAGCAACATTTCAAGTGAATAGCTTTCAAATCTCACAGTTAAAAAAGGAGCAGGAAGTAAAAATTACGTTCGACGGAGTTGACGGAACTTTTGATGGAAAATTAAATGCGATTCCTCCGACCGCCAATGAACAAACTGGCTCGTTTCTCATTGAAATCCCTCTTGATAATAAAGACTTAAAAATTAAAGGCGGGATGAAAGCAACGGCCACCATTCAAACGGATGTCATTGAGAATGCCATCATTGTACCAAAAGAATCGATCGTCTATGGTGATGAAGAAACGTTTGTGTACATACCTCAGGGTAAGAAAGTAAAACAAGTAAATGTCGAACTTGGCACAGAAACGAGCGATAACATCCAGATTACAAGCGGCCTTTCTAAAGGAGATCAAGTGATTACAAAAGGAAAAGACCGCTTAAATGAGGCATCCGAAATCCAGGTACAGAAGTGAGTTGAGTCCAAATGAATATTGCTAAGCTTTCCGTGTTTCGCCCCATTGCCATGGGGATGGTCATTATTTTCATTCTCATTATCGGAACCGTTTCACTTCGAAACATGCCAGTCGATCTTTTTCCAGATTTAACCTTTCCTGTAGCTGCTGTAACTGTTACATATGAAGGCGCTGGACCAGAGGAAGTTGAAAACCTACTTGCCTCCCCTCTAGAAAATGTAATGGGTACTCTTCCAAATGTCGAAAGCATCTCTTCTGTCTCACAAAATGGCGGAGCATTAATTCTTGTCTCCTTTGAATGGGGGACAGATATGGATTTTGCAACCCTCAATATGCGAGAACAAATTGATGCGGTGCGGGACTCTCTTCCATCTGAAGTTCCCATCCCTAAAGTTTTGCGGTTTAATCCAAGTGACATTCCAATTATGCAACTCGGGGTCGCTGGCTCAGAAGAAGATCTAACCGCTGTTAAAAAAGTAATTGAAGATCAAATCAAACCTTCACTCGATTCCGTCCCAGGCGTTGCTGCCGTTAATATTGAAGGGCAGCTTGAAAAAGAAATTCGTCTAACGGCTGATCCTGATAAACTTAGTCAATACGGGGTGACACTAACCAACTTACAACAGCTTATCGGATCAGAAAATCTTAACTTACCGAGTGGATCCATCGAAACCGAGAATAAAAATCTGCCGCTACGAGTGACTGGTGAATTTGAATCTGTAGATGATCTAAAAAACTTGGCTGTGCCAACGAAGAACGGTACGGTAAAACTAGATCAGCTCGTTGACATAGAAGAGAAAATGAAACCTGCTGTTCAAGAAAGTTACTTAAACGGTGAGCCAGCAATCGGCTTTTCAATTCAGAAGCAATCGGGCGCAAACACAGTTCAAGTTGTTAACCAAATCAATGATAAGCTTGACGAAATACAACCTTCCCTTCCAGAAAACATGGAAATCAAAACAGTGTTTGATCAAGCCAAATTTATCAACCAATCGATTCGAGCAGTTGTATGGAACATTATTATTGGAAGTCTATTAGCTGCTGCAGTCCTATATTTATTTTTACGAAATATTCGTAGCACGTTGATTATTGGACTTTCCATCCCAATTTCGATCGTAGGTGCATTTATATTAATGTACTTCTCAGGTCAAACCATTAACCTTCTTACACTCGGAGGACTAGCTCTTGGGGTCGGAATGATGGTGGATAATTCGATCGTTATTCTTGAGAACATTTATCGACTAAGGCAAGAGGGAAAATCTCTTAAAGATGCTGCTGTAGAGGGGACGAAAGAAGTAGGTAGTGCCATTATCGCTTCTACACTGACGACCGTTGTCGTCTTTCTACCAATTGTTTTTGTAACAGGGCTTGCGGCTCAGCTCTTTAAGCCACTAGCACTGGCAGTGACCTATTCCCTACTAGCCTCACTCTTTACAGCACTTATTATCGTTCCGTTACTATCTTCACTTTTAATGAATCGAAACGAATCAAAATCTATTTTCCAATTAAGATTCGATCGTGTGAACAACTGGTACAGACGCGTATTGGATAAAACATTAACACATCCTAAAAAAACCGTTGGTGTTACTGTTTTACTCTTAGCTATTTCAGCTGCAGGAGCGCCTTTTATAGGAACTGAATTTCTGCCTGCTCAGGACCAAAGCTTCGTTAACATATCTGCCAATCTTCCGGCGGGAAGCTCGTTAGAAGCAACTGAGAACGTTACTGAAGAAATTGATAAGGTGTTAAAGTCAATTCCTGAAGTAGACCTATCCTATCTAACGGCAGGCGGTACTGATAATTTCAGTGTTGGTGCAGGAAGTCAGACGAATCGTGCTTCTTATAGTGTACTTCTTGTTCCTATTGGCGAGCGAGATCAGTCCGATTTAGAGGTAGCAGAAGATATACGAAAGGAACTGAAGAGTATACCAAATGCTGATATTTCTGTTTCGGCAAGTGATTCAGGATTTAGTGCTGATCCCATTTCTATTAATATCATCGGTCCTGATCTTGATGTTTTAAAAGAGCTTTCAGATGATGTGATGGAAAGTATTTCAGAAGTAGATGGTGTCAGAGAACCAGCTTCAAGTATTGAATCCAATAATCCAGAGGTTCAAATTCTGATCGATCGGGAGAAAGCAGCTAGTTATGGAATCGGAAGTTCTCAAATTTCAACAGCGATCTCAAATGCAACAAAAGGACTTGTAGCGAGCAACCTAGCGCGAGATGGGAATCAACTCGATATTCGCCTCGCAGTGGAAGACAAATATACAGATTCACTTGATTCGCTTTCAAGTCTCTTAATTGAAACTCAGACTGGTGAAAAAATTCCTCTCTCTGCAGTAGCTGAGATTGAACGGGGGCTAGGTCCTTCTGAAATTACTCGTACCGATCGACTGAGACAAGTGGAAATCACGGCTAGTTTGTTAGGGAGAGATCTTGGAACAGTAACTGATGAAATTCGGGAAAAACTCGTGAAAGATGTTCCTTTGCCTGGTAATTCATATAAGATTACGTTTGGTGGCCAGGATGAACAAATGAACGATGCTTTCTTTAAGCTATCAGGGGCACTTGCTCTCGCCATCGTTCTTGTTTACATGGTAATGGCAGGACAATTTGAATCCTTTCTCTATCCCTTCATTATCATGTTTTCAGTTCCATTAACCGCCATTGGCATTATCTTTGGTTTGCTGATCTCCTTCCAGCCGCTTGGAGTAGGGTCACTCGTGGGTATGTTGATTCTAACAGGGATTGTTGTCAATAACGCCATCGTTCTTGTTGATTATATTAATAAGCTTCGTGAGACAGGAATGAACACGCGTGAAGCGATACTTGAAGCTGGTCCCATTCGATTACGCCCCATCCTGATGACAGCCTTAACTACAATCCTTGGGCTTGTACCGTTATCATTAGGCTTTGGAGAGGGAACAGAAATTCAACAGCCTATGGCGATCGTCATCGTGTTCGGGTTAAGCGTTGCTACATTTATTACGCTGGTATTCATTCCCGTGGTATATTATTTAATTGACCTTCGCCGTCAAAAACGATTAGCGAAGAAAATGGAATCCAATGAAAAAACCGAAAGCCATTAATGGCTTTCGGTTTTTGATAATTGTGCTAGCGTTAAGCAGATGTTCTCGTATTTGAGGCGGGCTCTTTCGAAGACTGCGGTTTCCAGGTTTTCCAGCGTCTTTTTAGTAAATCCTTCAACCATTCGCGCTTCTTTTGCTTTTTCTTCTCACGATTCTTCATAAGAAGTTTCCCTCCTGATCGAAAACCATTCTCTTACTCTTCGATAAGTTCCTTCTGTTCTTTAAGGCTTAGCACCTCTTCTACAGGCTGATAAGACGCACCGTATAGCTGTTTATCCTTATAGGTGTGAATTTCTTGATACGTATGCTTCATGGCTTCATATATTTCTTTCTCACCAGCTTCACTTGGCGACCAGTACAAGATCTCCATTTCATTGATTTCATTCGTAGCAAGAGACCTTCTACGATACCCAATTGACTTCGCATGTTTGAAACCTTCTCGCAAATAAAAGCGCTGTCTTTTTTCAGTATCTGTTTCTTCGTAATCAACTGGCTCTACTTCAAGAATAATTGGTTTCTTCTTTTCTTTCAGTTGTTCAATTAGTTTCTTTCCTAGCCCCTGACCTCTGGCATCCCTGGAAACGAAAATATAGTCCACGAATATGAAATCAGGAAGATCGGCATACATTAGAACATGGTGCGGTCCCTCGTCCTTATTGTAAATGTCACCCTTTTCTTCCAATAGCAAGTCCATATGCTCTTTTGATTTCATCTCTTCAATGGGGAAATATTGCTTCAGCTTCTCATACCAGTTCATTGATCTACTCCCTTATAATTAATTATTCCCTATAAGTATAACACATTTATCCAGTAAGATAGTGCTAGACGGGCTATTCGATATTTTCCCCTCTTCTTTCATAAGTAAACATCTCGTACACTTAAGCTAAATAAGATTAAGGAGGTTGGACATGAATTTCTATAGTGAATTTATTTTGTTAGCCATTCTAATCATTAGCTTTACTGCTTTTGTAGCCATCGTTTTAAACACATTTGGTCATCTTTTATTTAATAAGAATAAGAATACTTATCAAAAACCCCTGCAAAACAGTCAAAAAAACTGGAAAACTTTATTAAGAAATCACTCTTAATATCAAAAGACCGCCATATTGGCGGTCTTCTGTCGAATAAATTAAGGAGTATAATCAACATTTTTCGTATAACTATTGCTCGCGTCCCATAGAAGGAACTCGTTAATGCCATTATCTTTCAAAGCTTTAATCTGTGCTTCCACTTCTGCTTTACCATAGTTGAGGTAGTTGCCGCTACCTAAATAACTTGCAGTGAAATCCTGAATCCAAGGGCGACTTGTAGGCGCATCATCAAGCTTTCCTAACACTTCATTCTCAACTTTTGCATATTCGTTTACTAAGTTATAAGGCTCAAGGTCTGGCTTAGCAATGCCAAAGTAAGATCCCCAGTGACTTGGATAAATCATTGATGAAATCACATCAACGTTGCTAGAAATTTTCGAGAAGTTTTGTCCAATTCCTGGAGCTTCAGGAATCGTTGCTGAGTATCCAAAAATATCGACAGACACATCAACATCGTACTGTTCAAGTTTTGAGTTTGCATACGCAACAAAATCTGTTACAGCCTGAACTCGTTTTTGCACATTGTCCATGTCCATGTCGGCATATTTACCCATCGTATATTCCAAAGTATCTTCTCGTGTTTCAAACCCTTCAGGGAAACGAACGTAGTCAAATTGGATTTCTTTAAAGCCCATTTTCGCAGCTTCAATTGCGATTTGGACATTATAGTCCCAAACTTCTTCTTTAAACGGATTGACAAACGCTTCACCACGTCCATTTTTCCAAATCGATCCGCCTTCTTTATAAGATAGTTCAGGTCTTGCTTCTGCGAGAACCGTATCCTTGAATACTACTACTCTCGCAATTGGATAAATATTGTTTTTCTCCATCTCTTCCAATACGCTGCGTGGATCTTTCATATAAGGTTTACCAATCTCATACTCTGCTAATGGAGAATCCTTCTTCGGTTCATATGTAAGGTTACCAAAATCATCTTTAAAATCGATGACCATCGCATTTAAGTCTGTTGAATTCACAAATTTCGTCAATTTACTAAAACGACTTCCTCCAGCAGAATTACCTGTTACATAAATACCTCTTACAGCATCAGGATACTTAAAATCGAGTCCAGAATCATAAACGAACCTTGGAAGGCGATCCGGAAGTGTTAATTCTTTCTTTTCTACCTCAAAACCTTTAAGATTTGTCGCTGATCGTGCATCTTCTGCTAAAACAGATTGTCCGAACACAGAAAATAACAAAACCGATGCGAGCAGGCTTTTCAACCCAAGTTTAAAAATACGCACAGCTTCTCTCCCCTTTATTAGTTTGCCTCCTCTATTATAAGATGAATATACGGTCTTTGAAAGAACTTCCAGTAAAATTTCTCAAGTCTTTTTCTTGAACGTTCATAATTGATTTATTTTTCACTAGCTGGTATGATGATTAGAAAAATAAATTTAAGGCGGTTAGGAGGCCATTACCATGAGAAATGTAACTTTAACAGATATATTCCAACTTCCATTTGCACGCAAATACCTCAAGCGAGCTGGACTGGCTCATGCGATAACTGTGGCCAAACATGCTTATCATTTTGCAAACAAACTAGAAGTAAATCCAGATCTTGCTACTAAAGCAGCTTTGCTTCATGATATCGGTCATTATACGTGGTACCGAAACGGAAAGTGGGATTATAACTTATATAAACAAAATGATATTCACGCGATTAAAGGTGCTGAACGAGCACATAAAATGCTGATTCGCTTAGGAGAAAATCCCGTAGCAGCGAAAGAAATTGCTGTAGCCATTCTCTTTCATACTGACTCCTACTTCCTTGGCACCGTGAATCGCAATGCACTTCAAGAAGTTGTTGCAATGGCTGATGAAGCTGATGAAGAGCCGGGTGGCAATCATCACTATAAAGTGATGACTGAAGAAGAGGCAAGCTTAGAACTTTATTCATTAGACCAACTCGTCGAAAAGACTTTGAACAACCAAACGAAATGGCAACAAAGTGTGTCAGGTTAATTATGCCATTTCACGAAGGAAAGGGATCTCAATCCGCCATTCCCTTTCATCCCTTTCCACCACCTTCCCCTCCCATTTTTTTAGGAATTTCTCTCCTAAAGGAGTAGCTGGAATACGCATGCTTATTCCTTCTTCATTTTGTGTCTTAGCTAACTTCACGATAAACTCATAAAGACCCCATTTTTTTTCTTCTGCTCCTTTATAATAAAACTCCATTAATTCAACCAGTGCAATACCATTCTCAAGCCATACGTAACCGACTGTTTGGTCTTTTTCTTCGAAAAGGTATATTGTAGAATGGAAGGAAGGTTTCTTATGATCCACTCCATTTTCTAACCTAATTAATTTTAGTGTTTCAAGATCAAATTCAGGATTAAATGGGTAGAAAATCATATAATTCCTCCTCATTGTTTTCATTAAGCTACGACCGACTGTATCTGTTAAAGGAGTTTGTTATGTCAAAATTAAAATTTAGTTTACTTGTTTCTACTTTTATTCTTAGCGGTCTTATTTTAGTAGACTATTCGCTACCTAAAGACTTATCCCTTTACATAAAAGGATTTCTGTTTGTTCCTGTTATTCTGTATGTCGCTCATCTTTTGACAAAAGTTAAAAACAAAAAAGAACGATAAAAGGACCGCATTTCAATTGAAATGCGGTCCTTAACGGTTTATATTGTTACCTGATATTTTTGATACTCTTCTTCTGTACAAGCGATCCAATGGCCCTCCATCACTTCACGAAGGACGCGTTCTTCCCCATCTTTAGGAAGATGTTTTTCAGGATCGTAAACTTTACGCTTTCTTGAACGCTCATATTCTGGATCCGGAAGAGGAATCGCAGATAGTAATGATTGCGTATATGGATGGAGCGGGTTACGGTAAAGCTCTTCACTTTCAGCAAGCTCTACGATTTGTCCACGATACATTACCCCAATACGATCACTAATGTACTTTACCATAGAAAGGTCATGCGCAATAAACAAATACGTTAAGCCTTTTTCGCGCTGTAGCTTCTTCATTAAGTTAACGACCTGCGCTTGAATCGAAACATCCAATGCAGATATTGGCTCATCCGCAATGATAAATTCCGGATCTACTGCAAGCGCACGGGCGATTCCGATACGCTGTCTTTGTCCCCCACTAAATTCATGAGGATAACGATTCGCATGCTCTTTGTTCAACCCTACCGTTTCAAGAAGATCAACTACTTTATCCATACGAGCTTTTTTGGACGTAGAAAGACCGTGAATATCAATACCTTCTGCAATAATATCAGAAACGGTCATTCTTGGATTTAAGGAAGCATAAGGATCCTGGAAAATCATCTGCATTTTTTGGTTAAACTTTTTAAGCTCTTTTGCAGACTTCTTACCATGTACATCTTCGCCATTAAATCGAACTTCACCATCAGTTGCATCATAAAGACGAATAATAGTACGTCCAGTTGTTGATTTCCCACAACCAGACTCTCCTACAAGACCGAATGTCTCACCTTTATAAATATCAAACGTTAACCCATCAACAGCTTTCACAGTACTTTTTCCTACTTTAAAATGCTGTTTCAAGTTTTTAATTTCTAATAGTTTTTCTTGACTAGACATTTTTCCCACCATCTTTCGCGCCAATGATCGGCTCACTTGGAGCCATTCCCTGCATTCGCTTTTTAATCGCTCCAGGCGGTTCTACTTTCGGTGCTTTTTCGTGCAATAGCCACGTTGCTGCATAATGCGTATCTGAGATCTTAAACAACGGTGGCTCCATTTCTGTATCAATCTTCATTGCGTAAGGATTACGCGGTGCAAAAGCATCGCCTTTAGGCGGATCAAGAAGATCGGGAGGTGAACCTGGAATGGCAATGAGCTCTTCGTCCGTTGAATCAAGGCTCGGCATTGATCCAAGTAACCCCCATGTGTAAGGATGTTGAGGATTATAGAAAATCTCATCGACTGTTCCTGTTTCAACAATTTTACCTGCATACATAACAGCTACACGATCTGCAATATTCGCTACAACACCTAGATCATGAGTAATAAAGATAATCGATGTACCCATTTTTTCTTGAAGGTCATTCAGAAGTTCAAGAATTTGAGCCTGGATTGTTACATCCAGTGCCGTAGTTGGCTCATCCGCGATCAATACGCGTGGATTACATGCAAGGGCAATGGCGATAACAACACGCTGTCTCATACCACCAGAGAATTGGTGAGGAAACTCATTGACTCTTCCTTCAGCATTGGGAATACCAACAAGTTTTAAAAGCTCAACAGCACGTTCTTTTGCTTCAGACTTACTCATGTTTTGGTGTTTTACTAGCCCTTCCATGATTTGTTTACCAATGGTCATGGTCGGGTTAAGAGATGTCATAGGATCCTGGAAAATCATTGAGATTTCAGATCCACGAATTTTTTGCATTTCCTTTTCGGACAGTTGAGCAAGATCACGATCACCGAACTTGATCTCACCTTCTTTAATACGTCCTGGAGGGTTTGGGATCAAGCGCATAACGGCTTTCGATGTTACGGACTTACCTGATCCAGACTCTCCTACGATTGCTAATGTTTCACCTTTATTTAAATGGAAGTTTACGCCACGAACAGCTTGTACCTCTCCAGCAAACGTATCAAAGGAGACGTGCAAATCGTTTACTTCTAGAATCTTTTCCATTCGAATTCCCCCTATTTACGTAGCTTTGGATCAAATGCATCTCGCAGGCCATCACCAAGAAGGTTAAAGGCAATCATAATCAAGGAAATGATAATAGAAGGCCATAGCACAAGATGCGGATAAATTTGTAGACTCTTAAATCCGTTATTAATAATCGAACCTAGCGATGCTTCCGGTGGACGTAACCCTAAACCGATAAAGCTTAGAAACGCCTCGAAGAAGATCGCATTTGGAATTGTAAACATTGTTGTAATAATAATTTGACCAAGTACGTTCGGAATTAAGTGCTTTCCAATGACCCGACCGCTTGTTGCGCCTAAAGTACGTGAAGCAAGGACAAACTCTTGTGTTTTAAGCTTTAGTACTTGTCCCCGCACAATCCGCGACATTCCTATCCAACCTGTCACGGACAGGGCTAAAATAATTGAGAATATCCCCGGCTCAAAAATTAGAATAAAGAGAATAATCAAAATTAAGTTCGGGATACCGATCAGAACTTCAATGATACGTTGTAAGATGTTATCAACACGTCCACCGTAATAAGCTGAAATTCCTCCGTAAGCTACCCCAATTGCAAAATCAATAAATGCTGCAGCTGCTGCGATAAAGAGTGAAATACGTGTCCCCTGCCATACTCGTGTCCACTGGTCTCGACCAAACTCATCGGTACCAAACCAGAAATATTCGTCTTCATAACCTTTTGCTTCATATTGATTTGTTCCGCGAATATCAACACCATTCACTCCGAGGAAATCAATATTTTCAAGGACAGGAACTCTTGCTGGGAGCTTCGCTCGCGTTAATTCCTGTTCAGAATATGAGTGTTCATTCATTCCTGGACCAAAAATGGCAAGAATAATGATGGCAACGATAATGATTAAGCCTGTTATTGCACCAGGGTTTTTGGTTAATCTTCTCCAAGCATCTTTCCAAAACCCTGTACTTTCACGAGCAATTAATTCATTCTCCGAAGAATCAATTTTAGCGGGTTGAAACATGTCGTCTGAGATATCATGTAGTTTTTCTTGTTTCATACTCATTAACTCTTACCTCCCGCTAGACGAATTCGTGGATCAATAATGCCGTACATAATATCGACAATTAAAATAACAATGATAAATAATAAACTAAAGAAAAGCGTTGTACCCATAATAATCGGGAAATCGTTTGTTAAGATCGAGTTAACGAATTTTTCACCAAGTCCTGGAATAACAAAAATTTGCTCAATTACGAGAGTACCTGTCATTAGACCTACAACCAGTGGTCCCATAATAGTTATGATAGGTATAGAAGCATTACGGATTGTATGTCTAATAACAACCGCTGTGCTACTTAAGCCTTTTGCCTTTGCTGTTGTAATATAGTCTTGTCCAAGAACTTCTAACATCTCAGTTCTCATAAAACGAGCAATAGTTGCAACAACAATAGACGCGATTGCAATCGTTGGCATGATGGTATAGGCGAAGCCATCCCAATAAGCTACGGGTAGTAACTGCCATTTCACACCTAGCCAGTATTGCATTAGGCCAGCGATAACGAAGTTTGGAATTGAAATACCAAGAACGGCAATAACCATTGTTCCATAATCAAGGAACGAATTGTGTTTTAATGCTGCAATGATTCCTAGGAAAAGACCAATTATGGTACCCACTACTAAGGATTGTAATCCTAGGTAAGCAGATGGACCAATACGTTCACCAATAATAGTAGATACTTCACGACCATCCTGCTGGAAGGAAACGCCGAGGTCACCTGATAATAAATTCTTCATGTAATTGAAGTATTGTACAGGAACTGGATCGTTCAAACCATACTTATCATTTAACTGAACAATTTGTGTTTCTGTTAACTTATCCTGGTTATTAAACGGTGTACCAGGGAGAAGCTTCATTAGAAAAAATGTTAGCGAAGCAATAATTAGGAAGGTAATCAACATTGAGATGATTCTTCCGCCAATATAACGTCCCACTACAACCAACCTCCTCAAAAGATACCTGCTTGTTTATTATAAGTCGAAAAATGGAATTTCACTAGATTAAATTTTCTATCTATTTCGTTTCTAGCTTACTTTTCGACATATTTCTTATTACAGGTAAAAAAGAGAGCATATGTCAGGATGACATATACTCTCCTGAAAATCTTAAATTATTTCTCAATCTTGATCCATTTGTAAGATGAGTCAGCACCAAAGGAATGAACGTAATAGTTCTTCACGTAATCTTTTTGAAGGATTGCGTTACCTTTTTGGTAAGTAGGAACGATTGCAACGTCCTCTTCCATTAGAACTTTCTCAGCATCTTGCATCATTTTCCAACGCTTCGCTTCATCTGTTTCTTTCTTAGCTCCTGAAACTAGCTCGTCGTACTTCTCGCTTGAGTAACCCATGCGGTTGTACTCGCCATCTGTTTCAAACATATAAAGGAACGTCATTGGATCTGGATAGTCAGGTCCCCAACCACCAGTTGAGATATCAAAGTCACCTGAATCTTCAAGCTCAAGGAACTGCTTCCAAGGTTGCTTGTTGATTGTGATTGTAAGGCCATCTAGTTTTGATTCAAACTGATCTTTTGCATATTCTGCAATTTTCGCAGCAAGCTCATTATCAGTTGTTAGGAATTCTAGTTCAACAGAATCTTTTCCTAGTGCTTCTAGACCAGATTTCCAAGCTTCTTTCGCTTCTTCTTCGCCTTGATCAGCATAGAAGCCGTCTGGAGCGAATTCGCGGAAGTCATCACCTTCAGGACCTTTAACAAAGTCTTTTGGTACGAAATATTTAGCAGCAATTGATCCGTTGTTAAGAAGAACGTTTACAAGTCCTTCACGGTCATATGCAAGGTAAAGTGCTTTACGAATGTCTTTGTTAGCTAGTGCTTCAGTTCCCTGGTTTAGACGCATGAAGTACATTGTCGGATCTACAAGAGTCGAGAACTCTTCATTGTCTTTGAACTGATCTACGAAGTCAGCAGATAGACCAGCGCGGTCGATCTTACCAGTTTCGTAAAGGTTAACTGTAGTTGCAACGTCTTGAACGATTTTAGTAGTGATCTTTTCAAGGTTTACAGTGTCAGCATCCCAATATTCAGTGTTCTTTTCGTAAGTCCAGCCTTCACCATGGTTCCATTCAGAGAATACGAATGGTCCGTTGTAAAGCATTGTGTCAGCTTCTAGCGCGAACTTGTCGCCTTGCTCTTCAGCGTATGCTTCTGGTTGTGGATAGAAAGTTGCGAAAGTTAGCAACGATTTGAAATATGGAACTTGGTTTTCAACAGTGATTTCAAGAGTTTTATCATCTACTGCTTTAGCTCCAAGCTCTTCTACTTTACCGTAAAGAGGATCGCCTTCAGTAATGATTGCATTACCGTTTTTGATTCCTGCAGTACCAAACATAGAAGCATAAGGAGAAATTGTATCTGGGTTTAGTGCTTTATGCCATGCATAGATGAAGTCGCCTGCTACAACATCAGATCCGTCAGACCATTTAGCGTCATCACGAATTGTGAATGTATAAACAGTTTCACCGTCTTTTTCTTCTTCTTTTGGCTCTTCAGCAGCCATACCAAGTGTAGGCTCGTTGTTTTCATCTAGACGATAAAGTCCTTCGAAAACCTGGTTCATTGCTTTAAAAGATGTGTTATCAGTAGCTTGTGTTGTGTCCATTGAAGGAATTTCTGCAGTTTCAGTTAAGTTAAGAACCTGTTCAGCAGAACCGCCTTCTCCTTCACCGCCACTGTTCCCCCCGTTGTTTGAGCCGCCGCCGCAAGCCGACAGGAATACGCTCAATACAAGCACAAGAGATAGGACAAGTGTCCATCTTGATTTCTTCATGCTGTGTGACCTCCCTTAAAATATGTAGCTATAAAAGCTAGTAATCCGCATGACGAAATTCATCAAATTATCCAACAATTTACGCGAGATTTTCTTGATTCGTTTCGCCCACAAATCATATTATACAAGTTTTCTAACTATTTTGCATACACAATTTTTACACTGATTTACAAAAACCGCGTCAGCATTACGTTTGCATAACAGAAAATAGTTCTTTAGTCCTGGTATAAATTCTCTGGTTTACGGGTACACTTTAAAATTTTACAGATAAATGTATGAAAATCTATCTACGCCCCTTACCTAAAAGTATATAGTATACTTTCGTGTATATCGTATGCATATGGCGAAATATTCCGACAGGTGAACAGTGTGTAAATGTGTTTCGTATTTCTCACTGCTATATATTGTTCTTGGCTCATTCTTTTTTTATACTATACGATAGAAACAAAATTGGGGGTTATTATGAAATCACTTACACTTAAGGCAGGTATCTTGGTTTTTCTGGCTATTGTTGCTTCAATGATCATATCTATTACTTCCGATCAAGGCTTAGGTTTACAGCCTGTTTCGGATATACTCTTTATGATTGCTCTCGCTATGTTGCTGATTGGTGCTGCTCTTCATGTTATTCAAACCGGATTTTTCGACGGTATTGTTTACTCATTTAAACGTTATTTTCGAAGTACGGCAAAACGCCAAATGATTGAAGAAGATCAATCTGAGATCAAATATAAGTTAGATTATGATAATCCAATTACCTATCCGTTCTTAATTGCCGGTGGTTTTTGTACGGTTATGACAGTCATCATTTCGATTGCAATCATAATTGGCTAACTTGTTGCATCAAAATAAATCTTTACGCTATAATAGTAAACATTAAGAATACAGAACGGCTATGAGGAAGAGTAGTACAAATTGTAGTGTTTCTAGAGAGCCTGTGGATGGTGAAAACAGGTATCACACAGTTTGGAATGGACTTCTGAGCCCCTTTGCTGAAACAAGTAAGTAGGCATTGGCGTGAGCATTCACGTTACCACTAGCGGTATTGATTACCATAAGTGATTCAGTCTTACTGGATAAGCAGGGTGGCACCACGGTCCATTCGTCCCTAGCAATTGAGGGATGAATGGACCTTTTTGTATTCAATTTTATATATTTAGAGAGGAGCAAGACACAATGAGTGTTATTTTTTCCGGAATTCAACCGAGTGGAACATTAACAATTGGAAACTACCTCGGAGCAATGAAACATTTTACTGATCTACAAGACGATAATGAGTGTTACTTTTGTGTTGTTAACCAGCACGCGATTACTGTACCTCAGGAAAAGCAGGCGTTAAAACAAAATTCAAGGAGCCTTGCTGCCCTTTACTTGGCATCTGGAATCAATCCTGAAAAATCCACGCTGTTTATTCAATCTGAAGTACCTGCTCACGCCCAACTCGCCTGGATGCTACAATGCGTATCCTATATCGGGGAACTTGAGCGCATGACCCAGTTTAAAGATAAGTCTACTGGTAAAGACGCAGTTAGCGCCGGTCTTCTAACCTATCCACCTCTAATGGCAGCTGACATTCTTTTATATGGCACAGAAATTGTTCCTGTTGGTGATGATCAGAAACAGCACATTGAACTTACGAGAAATCTTGCTGAGCGGTTTAACCGTAAATACAACGACATCTTTGTGATGCCGGATGCTCGCATTCCAAAAGTCGGTGCTCGCATTATGTCGCTACAGGATCCATCAAAGAAAATGAGTAAATCAGATTCTAATCAAAACGCTTATATTTCTATGCTTGATGAGCCTTCTACCATTGTTAAAAAAGTAAAGCGAGCCGTGACGGATTCTGATGGTGTTGTTCGTTATGACAAAGAAGAAAAACCAGCCATTTCAAACCTGTTAACTATTTATTCTCTTTGCTCTGGAAAAAGTGTTGAAGAAATTGAATCACTTTATGAAGGTCGAGGTTATGGCGACTTTAAAGCAGAACTTGGGGAAGTGATTGCTGAAACATTAAAGCCAATTCAAGAACGATACAATGAGCTAATTACTTCTTCAGAATTAGATGATATTCTTGATCTTGGTGCTGAGAAAGCGAACCGTAAAGCTTCAAAAATGCTGACAAAAGCAGAACGTGCAATGGGACTTGAACGAAGAAGAAGATAAGATAAATAAAAGAAGGCTGCCCATCCGGCAGCCTTCTTTCTTTAGTTCACATGTGTACCTTTTTCAAGTTCCCATATTTTTTCAAAATACGGTTGCCCTTTAATGATACGTTCACAGATTTGCTCATGTTTTGCTGACCAACCTGCTTTTACTTCTCGGTATAGCCCTTCCCATGCCTCGTCCATTTCCATGTTCTGAATCTGAACATATTTTTTTGGTTGACACTCTGTGAACCAATACCGAATCTCTGCTGAATTTCCACTCGAGTAAAGTTGATCGAGTGCCATAAACAAGAGCTGCTTTAGTTGTCTTTCCTTTCGTGTTAGCCCCATCATGATGTCTGGACCTGGAGAGAGAATATGGTGCTCTTTCACCGGCTGGTCCGTTTCAAATGGATAAGACGTAGCTTCAATATCGGCAACCATTTCATAAACCGCTTTTTCTTGTCTTGGAATCACACGGCTTTTGCGAATCGGAATTTTGTATCCTAATGTATCAATCACGATAACCCCTCTGCCATCCGTAGCCAGGAAGCAATATTCTAACGGTGATCGTTCATTATTTTTACGAATATAGCTTTGTTGAAAGACATCACTAAGTAAACTCTCCGGAAGCTCACTTAAATCATTCTCGATATAATGATACAAAACAGACTCTACCTTAATGACAGGCACCTGATCCAAAAGTTCAATGAAATCGTCTTTACGCCACTCATGAAAATCACAAACGTTATATCCATTCTCTTCACCCTCAAACCAATTCACCCAAACATCTCGCAAATACAACATCTGGCTACCCCTCACTTCGCTACTGTTTGTAAAAACAGTATAGTCAGGACCAAGTTAAATTATTCCATAATCAATATATTATTAAGAAAAGATTAATAGAACACTGAAAAGCGGAAATGGGCGGTTAGGGTCGACAAGCGCTGGAAGCATTTCAAAAGAACACGCTCTTTGTGTTCATTTGAAATGGTGAAGCGATCGAGACCCTGCCCATTGCAGCTGGATCTATGAAAAGCGAAGACGAGCGTTTAGAAACGGAGATATTGGAGCGCTTGAACTAGAACACGATTTTTGTGTTCTGGTGAAAGTGCGAAATATCGCAGTTTCTGTGAGTCGTAGCTGGATCTATGAAAAGCGGAAGTGGGCGGTTAGACACGGCAGGCACTGGAGCCCTATAAATTGAACACGGTCTTTGTGTTCGAGTTATAGGGTGAAGTGACCGAGTGTCTGCCCACTGCAGCTGGATCACGAAAAGCGGAAGTGGGCGTTTAGGGTCGACAAGCGCTGGAGCCTTATCAAAAGAACACGGTCTTTGTGTTCTTTTGATAAGGTGAAGCGATCGAGACCCTGCCCACTGCAGCTAGACACTAAAAAGCGGAAGACAAGACAAATAAAAATAACCCCTGGATTTCTCCAGAGGTTACAGTCGTTACTTCGCGAATTTCTTAAACACTAGTGTCGCATTGTGACCGCCAAAACCAAGTGAGTTATTCATCACAGCAGTCACTTCCGCTTTACGTGCTTTATTTGGCACATAGTCAAGGTCACAGTTTGGATCAGGCGTTTCATAGTTAATTGTAGGAGGAAGGATACCTTCTTCTAATACTTTTGCACAGAAGACACCTTCAACAGCACCAGCAGCTCCAAGTAAATGACCTGTCATCGACTTAGTTGAACTAACAGCAAGCTTATAAGCATGCTCTCCAAATACCGACTTAATCGCAGCCGTTTCATATTTATCATTGTAATCTGTACTTGTTCCGTGTGCATTAATGTAGCCTATATCAGTGGGAGAAAGACCTGCATCATCAATTGCTTGTTTCATGGCTCTTGCGCCGCCTTCTCCTTCAGGTGCAGGTTGGGTCACGTGATAAGCATCCCCTGTCGAACCATAGCCTACGATTTCCGCGTAAATCTTAGCGCCGCGTTTTTCTGCAGATTCAAGGCTTTCAATGACAAGAATTCCAGCACCCTCACCAATAACAAAACCATCACGATTCGCATCAAATGGACGACTTGCAGAAGCCGGATCTGGATTTGTTGAGAGAGCTTTCATCGAACCAAACCCTGCTACGCTCATGCTTGTAATTGGTGCTTCAGATCCACCGGTGATCATCACATCCGCGTCACCACGCTGAATCACTTTAAAGGAATCACCAATTGAGTTTGTTCCTGAAGCACAGGCAGTTACGGTGCATGAGTTAATTCCTTTTGCTCCAAGCATAATTGAAACTTGACCAGATGCCATATCTGGAATCATCATCGGCACAAAAAATGGACTAACACGACGAGCGCCTTTATCCATAAACGTACGGAATTGAGATTCATACGTTTCCATACCACCGATACCTGATCCGATCCAAACGCCCACTCTTTCGGCATTTTCTTCATTAATTTTCAAACCAGCATCGTCTACTGCCATTTGAGAAGCAGCTACCGCAAATTGTGTGAAACGGTCCATTTTCCGAGCTTCTTTACGGTCCATAAATTTCTCAGGGTCAAATTCAAGTGCTTCCCCGGATACTTTTGCTGCGAACAGATCTTTATCTAAACGAGTTAATGGATTAATCCCAGAAACTCCATTCAATACATTTGTCCACGTTTCCTCTAATGAATTTCCAAGTGGGGAAACCGTCCCCAACCCAGTAATAACAACTCTTCTCTTCATTTATACCAGCGCTCCTTTTTTCACTACTACCGTTTTAACGTCCTAATTTGAGGGCCACAGCTCCCCAAGTTAAACCGCCTCCGAAACCAACAAGAATGACAACATCGTCATCCTTTACTCTACCTTCTTCTATTGCTTCTGAAAGCGCAATTGGAATGGTTGATGATGATGTATTTCCATATTTTTTCACCGTTGTTGCCATCTTTTCAACTGGGAGTTCCAGTCGTTGTCTGGATGCTTCCATAATGCGTATGTTTGCCTGATGGGGAATTAAAAAGTCAACATCTTCCTTCGTTAACCCCGCTTTGTCGATCACGTTAATCGCTGACTGACCCATTTGTCTTACTGCAAACTTGAACACTTCTCTGCCGTTCATGGCCATAAAGCCATTCGGCTCCTGGTAGAGATGCTTTGCCCCTGCACCATCTGATCCAAGTTCAAAGGATAGAATCCCTCTGCCTTCCGTAACAGGGCCAACGACTGCCGCCCCAGCTCCATCACCAAAGAGAACAGCTGTGTTTCGATCTTCCCAATCGGTAATTTTAGAGAGCTTTTCAACCCCAACTACTAGAATGTTTTTATAAGTATCATTGTTAATGTACTGTCCAGCTGTAATCATGCCATACATGAAGCCTGCACAAGCTGCACTTAAATCCATCGCAGCTGCATTTGTTGCACCAAGTTTTTCTTGAAGCAAACATCCTACTGATGGAAATGGATAGTCTGGGGTTACGGTTGCAACTAAAATAAGATCTAACTCTTCCGCTTTTATATTAGCATCTTCAAGGGCTTTTTTTGAAGCCAAATAAGCCATATCTGAAGTATTCATATCATCGTCTGCAATTCTTCTTTCTTCAATTCCAGTTCGTGTGCGGATCCATTCGTCAGACGTATCAACCATTTTCTCTAGATCATGGTTTGTTAATACACGTTCTGGTACATAATGTCCTACACCTAGTAAACCAGCGTTCATCTTGAATTTCCCCTTTATAGGATATTTTCTTACTTAAAACCAATCTTTAGTAGCTGGTACTAATTTTAATCCATATTGATTTGTTTGTCTACCTGACTGCTCCCCACACCATTTATACTTAAGATTCATAAGCTATTCATAAGTTAACTTGAATTAAAGGAGGATAGATGGATGTATCCGTATAACCAACAACAGCCGTTTTTCTACCAACAACCTGGCTATCAGCCTTATCAACAACAGCCATTCACACCTTATCCGCCTTATCCACCCTATCAGGGACAAAATTATCATCCTGGCGGGCCACCCTACCCCCATCCTTATTACCAACAACCATATGGACCTTATCAAGGGTATCCTGGTGGGCACCCATTTATGAATCAGTTCAAAAAGCAAAATGGTCAATACGACTTTCCTAAGATGATGAATACAGTGCAACAAATCACACCAATGGTAAAACAAATGGGATCATTGCTCAACTTTTTCGTAAAATAATTGAAAAGACGTGCCTCCACGTCTTTTCAATTTATTTTGAAAGAAACAGCATGCTTCCTGCACTAATACATAATAAAATGCCAGAGATGACCATTAAACTAAAACTACCGATCAAAATGCCTATCAATAAGCCACCTAGTGGGACAAACCATATCCAGAAAGCTTTACGGCCCATTTTGTTCTCCCCTTATTCCTGTGCATCCTGCTTTCCAAGCTCATAAGCATCTTCCATTGCTTTAAGAAAGAGCTGAAGCAGCGGCTGCATTTTTTCAAGATCAAGTTCAATGTCCTGTTCTCCGAGCGATTGCTTCGCTTCGGGTAAATACTTCATTGCAATTTGCATAAATTTCATGTTTTGATCCATTCCATTCACTCCTAATTCACTTTCGCCTAAAAGGCTCATCTTCTATTATAACGACAAATACGGCGTATTGAAATGCTCCCATGCTTCTCGCTGTCCGGATACCATTTTTAATACCATAGCAGCCTGTCCTCTATGGTAAGCTTCATGATCAATTAAATGGCTAATAATCCATTCAGGAGAATAGCGATGCGTTTCTCCATTTATCGTAATTTCCGGTCCTAGCTTGCGGTATTCTACATCTGAGAGTTGGTTAAAATACGCACGTATGTAATCACGCGCTTCAGCAAGACGAGCTAAAAACCAGGAAAGCTCTTTGTCGTCAGGTGCAGCGATCACTTGCTTTTCCTGAAAATAGAACCGTTCTTTTTCTTCTTCCGTTACACTTTCACCCATAAGCGCATTTTTTACCCACCAAAGCTCAATTTGTGCAATATGAAGTAAATAGCCTCCAACTGTAGGAAAATTCGAGTATCCATAGTGAAGTTCCTGAAATTCAATGTCACTAACCATTGAAAGAAGTTTTTCCCGCGTTTCCTTTAAAGCTTGAAGGCCATGAGAGGAATCGTGTACATCATAATTACCAAGTGTTTTTTCAATCATACAGAACCCTCCCTTCTCAGTCAGTGAAATTACATTAAGTAGATCGAAGGATCAATTGCCATCATTTTTTCCGTGTGCAAACGCTGTTGGTGCAGTCCTTCTTCGATAGAAGTAATATTAGTAAAACCAAGCTTACTTGCACATTGTTTGCTTGAAATCCCACACCTTAAATTCTTTTCATCTTGTAAGTCTATGGATTCTTCTATACACCATTCGACTCCTCTTTGCCATTCTCCTTCTCTTCCACTTGTTAGATTGAACGTTTCTGAGTGTTCACGTCTTGTGGCTGCTTGATAAATGGCGTGACAAACATCTTTTACATAAACGGCATCAAAATGAAAATTGCTGCCTTCCTCTTCATATTTTTGTGGAAGCTTATGATGTAAAAGAGCGTATTGAAAAGCATAATGAGACGGCTGCCAAGGACCATAGACAAGAGGTAGGCGCAAAATTTTAACAGTTTCGTCTTTACGATTTGAAGCAATTCGTTCTTCTGCCGAGTTTAGCTTTCCACCAACAGAACGTGGGTGGTGGGGGGTTCTTTCTGTGATGCTTCCATAACGTGTACCAAATACTTCTGTGCTTGACACATATACAAGTACTTTTCCACCGGCCGCTTGCATCACTTTTCGTGTACATTCCAGACTTTCTTCAATCATTTTTCCACGACGTTTATCATTTAGAAGCTTCGGTGTACTAAGATGAAAAATCGTATCACAATCTCTCGTTAGATGAGCCAGCGAAGCTTCCTCGATACGACTATTGATTTGTTTGTAATTCGCATTGCGAAGAAGCATCATTTCTTTCATTTCATACTCGCCTATCCTTCTTTTATCAACTTTCCCATCCATCGCTACAACTTCGATCCCTTCGTTTAAAAGAAACTCTGTTAAATGGTACCCAATAAACCCTAAGCCACCTGTAATAAATACTTTTTTCATCTTCCCACCTCAACTCTTTAAGAATACTTTTGGCGCATGGCGTTCATTCTAATAACGTTGTTAATGCTGCAGAATGAAAAGGAGGCGTTATCATGAAACTTCATCATGGCGAGTTATTTTGGCCAACTACTGTGACGAATGCAAGAACGTTCCCAGAACTTACAACCCCGATCACTTGTGACGTGTTAATTATTGGTGGCGGTATGTCAGGCTCGATTATGGCAAGAATGCTTGCAGACTATCATCTTGAAACAGTATTAATCGAAAAGAAAACAATCGGCTCTGGAAGCACTTCGGCAAACACAGGACTCCTCCAATTTTCAAATGATGCCATGCTTATCGACCTTATCGATCGGTTTGGCAAAGAAAAAGCTGTCTATTTCTATAAGCTTTGTTTGAAAGCCATTGATGAACTTGATAAATACAACGCCACGTTAAAGGACAAGACTAGCTTCAAGCGAGCGGATAGTTTTTATTTCGCAAGCAATGATCACGATGTTAAAAAGTTAAAAAAGGAATATGAAGCCTTAAAGGAGCATGGTTTTCAGGCGGATTATTTAGATCGGCATGCCATTGAGAACCTTTATTCTTTCACCGCTCCTGCAGGAATTTATACTAAAACGGAAGCAGAAGTAAACCCCTATCAATTTGCCCTGGCGCTTGCCAGACATGCAGCAGATCTCGGGGTCAGCATTTTTGAACATACCGAGGTTCTATCTCATCAGTTTAATAAAGAAGAGCTTCTCTTTCAGACTGAAAAAGGAGAAATACGTACCAAACACGTCATCTACGCTACAGGATATGGTACGCAGGAGTTCGCCCAAACAAAAGGCGCCCTTTTGGAGCGCACTTATACGATTGCAACAGATCCGATCGAACATTTTCCTGGTTGGCACAATCAATCACTTATTTGGGAAACCGCTCGCCCTTACCATTATTTAAGAACAACAGAAGATAGACGGATCCTTATTGGAGGGTTGGATACAGATTTAACAAATGAAGAAGAATTGAAAGAGAAAAGTCAGCAGCTGTTAACGAAATTGCACGAACTGTTTCCTTCCATTAAAACGTCAATTGCCTATGAATGGAGCGCTATTTTTGGCTCTACAAAAGATGGTCTACCCTATATAGGGAAACACCCTAAATACGACGGCGTCTATTTTATGCTAGGTTATGGTGGCAACGGTACGGTTTACAGTATGCTCGGTGCTGAAATTCTTAAAGACTTGATTTTATACGGGCATCATCCTGCGATGGATATCACAAAGCTTAAGAGATAGGTCGTTACAGCTTTTCAAATTCGTGAAAGAAGCGAATCATTTTCTTACCGAGTGATTGGTAACTATCGCTTAAAAGCGCAAGCTCAATGGGAAAACCAGTCTCTCTTTGAACCCGTTCATACGCGCGAATTTGATCTAACGAATAAGGACTCTTAAGCGAGTGATGCCACACTTTAATTGGAACGGTAGAAGTGATGATTTCTTTTTTCTCTATTTCAGAAATAACTTGTTCATTTTCAATTTCATATGCATTCGCCATTTCTTTTACTAACCTTTTATAAAACAGGCGATTCATTTGCTCTTGATGAACAAGACTTTTCACATCAAAACATGGATTTAATAGCGCCGCAGAACGGATCATAGGCTCTCGATTGTTTAAAAAAGCACCTGCAGCAAGAACCCCCATTCCTTCAGCAACAACATGGATTCTTGGATTAAGGATTTCTTGTTTATGGACCAGATTATAAATTCTTTCCGTCAATTTGACCGCTTTCGGGGAGCCCCAGTGCCTGCCATACAAGTTACTCGTATAAACTGTGTAACCCGCTTCAAGGAAGTCAGTGATTATCCCCTGACGCGTATGATTTTGCAACCAAAAACTTGTTTTAGCATCTACAAAATGCGTCAAACCCCCGATTATAAAAACGCCAAACCCGTTAGGCCGTTCAGGGACAAGAACGATCGTCCACTCCCCGTCTAATTGATAGGCTCGTTTACGAATACACATACTCTCCCCTCGCCCTTTTATCACTTTCTGTATAACCTATGCAAGTTGCATATGGAAGAAAGGGTGAAGTGCCTATTTATCGGGAATTTCACCTTCTTATCTCCTTCTCTGAAAACAATAGAAAAGTCCCTCAACCAGTATATGTTCCCTTCTTTAAACTATACCCTTGCATCAATTAGAAATGAAAGGGGTATGGAAAAGAAGAGGTGATAAAATGAAAAAATCAACTTTATTCGTCTTTGCTATTGTTTATCTTCTTTTTAGTATCTCCGGTTTCCTATTTCCATTTGATGCGGATTGGTATCGTACACTCTCAAAGCCTGATTGGACGCCAGATGGCTCTGTCATTGGCATTATTTGGGCTATTCTCTTCGGATTCATTGCGTTATCAACAGCCATTGTCTATCAAAAAAGTGGCTTCGGTCGTCACAATAGTGAGTACATCTCCCTGCTTGGGATCAACTACATATTGAATCAAGCGTTTAGTTACTTACAATTTAACCTCCACGCGCTTTTTGCGACATTTATGGATGCCCTGTTCATCACCATTACTACCCTCCTTCTGATCTTCCTTGCAGGGAGACAGAACCGTTTTGCTGGATGGTTATTGGTCCCTTATTTTCTTTGGACAGCGTTCGCTACTTATTTATCGTGGCTATTTTATACGATGAATTAAAATTGATAGATGTTGAATACGATCGTTTTGTGGTATGATATTCGATAGAATACGTTTACAAATGAGGTGAATTTCGTGCGTTATCTATGGGCAATTATTTGGGGATTTCTACTTAGTAATATGATCTTCTACGTACTTGCGTCGATGCAAGGGGGCCATTACGAATTTGGACCAGCATCACTTTTCGGAGTGATCTTAGCGATTGCAGCAATGGTTGTTGGAGAAGGACTTATCTCGGACCCCGCTGAACAATAAAAACAAGCGCCTCTAGCGGCGCTTGTTTTTTTATGTTGTCGCTTCTTACAATTAATGATGCGGCTTTGGCTCTCTTGACCATTTTCGATTTTGGTTAGAACATTCAGGAAACGCCTCACCGGCACGAAGCTCAATTTGTTTTGGATCTTTAACCATTCCACCTGTTTCACCAATTTCAATGTATACCCCATTATTTGGTGCTTTTTGCCCCGGTGTAAACTGACGATTTTCTCCGCCCATACATCTGCCTCCTTCCACTCTTCGAAATTTGCCCCCTTTATCAGCATCTATCACCGAATACTCTTTTATGTAACTGGACTTAAAATTTCCCTTTACAAAAATGGAAGGACTGGTGTTTAATGGTTACATGTGTCAATTTATCTTGTAACAATTACTGGAGGAACAATACTCATGGAACTGTTGGAATTACTTAAATACGCATTTCTTGGTTTACTACAAGGCTTCACTGAACCCATTCCGATTTCATCAAGTGGACATCTCGTCATAGCGCAAAAACTATTTGGATTGGAAATCAAAGGACTAAGCTTCGAGATATTAATGAATTTCGCCTCTTTACTTGCGGTACTTCTCATTTACCGAAACGATCTCATTCGTCTCACTTCTCATGGTGTACGCTATGTCGTTTCACGTGATAAAGAATCAAAAAGCGAATTTATGTTCATCGTATATCTGATCGTTGCTACAATTCCGGCAGCTGTTCTTGGCATTTTGTTCGATGACTTTATTGGTGAGCATTTAAAAGGTCTTAAAGTAGTCGGAGCTACTTTGATTGTTACAGGTATCGCGCTTTGGCTTATCCGTAACTTACGCGGATCAAAAGGCGAATCTTCTCTTAACTTTAAAGATGCATTCATTGTAGGATTAGCTCAAGCTGTTGCTTTGATTCCTGGAATTAGTCGTTCTGGGGCCACGATTGTAGCCGCCATGGGACTAGGAATGAAACAAGAAACAGCGCTCCGTTTTTCATTTCTATTGTTCATCCCAGTTAGCGTAGGTTCCATGATCTTAAGCATAGGGGATCTTCAATTTGGTGACATGCTCATTCCCTACATCGTAGCCTTTTTATTGTCACTTACCGCTTCTTACTACTCGTTGAAATGGTTTATGAATATTATGGCACGAGGAAATTTAATTTATTTCTCGATCTACTGCTTTATTGTAGGAGCGCTCGTACTTATTTTTTAACCGGCTTAAGCCGGTTTTTTTGTATATAGAATATGACAACGGCAAGGAGATCACGGTTGTCGTGGAGAAAGGTGAAGTAGGATACTAGTACGTAAATTGATCCAGGGAGGCTAAAAATGAATAAAGATCCAATCAACTCTGACGCCCTGAAAAAGTGGATTGCGGAAGAAGGCGAGTCCACTTTATTTCAAAAAGACGAACCACTTTATATGGATGGAATGAAAGCAGATCGCCTTTTTCTGATTCAATCTGGAAATGTGCGGTTAAATAAAATCACATCAGAAGGCAGAGAACTAACACTTCAAATTTGTCAGCCCGGTGACCTCATCGGTGAACTCGCGCTATATACAGGCCAACTTAACTTCTCTGCAAATGCATGGGCGGTCGATGAGGTAAAAGCGACTTTCGTTAAACAAGCTCATCTTGAAAAAACACTCACAAACGATGCCTTGCTCGCTACCGAGTTCATGAAATTCATGGGAGAAAATTTCAGAAAAAACCAATCAAAATTCCGAGACCTTTTGCTACACGGTAAAAAAGGAGCTCTTTACTCCACCCTCATCCGATTATCCAATACATACGGCGTCCATCAGCAAGACGATATTCTCATTGATATTCCACTAACCAATCAGGAACTAGGTAACTTTTGTGGTCTAACGAGAGAAAGCGTCAACCGTATCCTAAGTGAACTTAAAAAAGCCAACATCATCACCGTCAACCAGGGAAAAATCACCATCCACAACCTCGAATTCCTCCGCTGCGCCATCCACTGCGAAGACTGCCCAATCACAATTTGTAGGTTGTAGGAAAAGCGGAAGCGCCCGTTTAGACACGGCAGGCACTGGAACCTTTTCATTTGAACACGGTCTTTGTGTTCGGATGAAAAGGTGAAGTGACCGAGTGTCTGGGCGCTGCAGCTGGATCATTGAAAAGCGGAAGTGGGCGCTTAGGGTCGACAAGCGCTGGAGCCCCATAAAAAGAACACGGTCTTTGTGTTCATTTTATGGGGTGAAGCGATCGAGACCCTGCCCACTGCAGCTAGACAGAAAAGCGGAGACAAGCGTTTAGAAACGGAGATATTGGAGCTCTTGAACTAGAACACGCCCTTTGTGTTCTGGTGAAAGAGCGAAATATCGCAGTTTCTGCGAGTCGCAGCTGGATCATTGAAGAGCGGAGCGGGCCTGCTTAAATCCGCAGGATGTTGGAGCTCTGTCGAATGAGACGCTTTTTGTCTCAATCTACAGAGCGAAACAGCCGGAGGATTTGGCCCGCGCAGCTGGATCTCAGGAAAAGCGGAAGCGCCCGTTTAGACACGGCAGGCACTGGAGCCTTTTCATTTGAACACGGTCTTTGTGTTCGGATGAAAAGGTGAAGTGACCGAGTGTCTGGGCGCTGCAGCTGGATCTCAGGAAAAAGCGGAGTCTCGTATTTCCGCGATATTTCAAATAATTCCGCGATATCCTGATTTATTCCGCGAAATTGAATGATATTTCCGCGAAAAAACAAATAATTCCGCGAAACCGTAAATTAACAAAAAAACACCCCGAGGGGTGTTTTTCCTTTTCATCCTCCACTCACTGGAGGTATAAACGCAACAACATCTTGATCGTTTACAACTTGATCCTCATCCGCGTATTCTTCATTAATCGCGATCATTGTATGATCGAGAGTTAACTGTGGATAGTCCTCAATTAGTTTTTGTTTCAGTTCCGCTACAGCGAGTTGTGATTCGGCACGTTCGATCTTGTCTAATCCTATTTGTTCCTGCTGTTTCGCAAAGAAAAGAACGGTAATCATTCTTTCTCCTCCTTCGGCACTCCGTTTTTGAATGATGTAGTTTCAAGTTGATCTCCAATCCATTCTTCTCCATCAGTCCAGTATTCCTTTTTCCAAATGGGGACGATCTCCTTAATCCGCTCAATCGCATAGCGACTTGCTTCATAACTTTCCGCACGATGTGGGGATGCGACAGCAATCACTACGGCAATATCACTTATCGCTAATTTTCCGATTCGATGAACAATCGATGTTTGGACACCAGGCCACTGCTCATGAATTTCTACTCCAATTCGTGTCAGCTGTTTTTCAGCCATTGAAGGATAGGCTTCATACTGTAGCGAAACAGTCTGCTTTTCGCCAGTAAATTCTCTTACAGTCCCAATAAACGTGTTGATTGCCCCGGCCTCAGGGCGGATTACGCTCGTTATCACTTGATTGACATCAATTTCATCAGCGGTTATCTTATAAAATTCCATTCTTACCCTCCCCTAACATCTTTCAACACATGTTTTATACAGTCATTCATTTGATCATAGTGGTAGCTATTGTCTACAGAAACATCGAGAACTTCTTTCAGGATCGTTGCTATGACGTGTTTTTTGTTCAGCAAGTTCATGTCTCTTTTATCTCGTAGTAGCACAATTTTCGGATATCTCTCTTCCTTAAACCCTTCCACTAAAATAAGATCAAGATCAAAGGAATCATATAAAGGAACTAACTTTTCAAGCTCCCACTCTGTTTCTTGGGTAGCTTGAACGGAGATCATTCCACCACCACTTACCCCCGTAACCACAGCCCCAGCTCTCCGATGGCGGCCACTATCCTTTTTCTGATCGTACACATCAGGCGTGCCGTGCCCATGATGCTTGATCACGCCTACTTTTATATCTTGAGCTGTAGCTTGTTCAATAAATTTTTCAGCAAAAAGCGTCTTTCCACTATTCTGATAGCCTACCACTTGAATGACCGGTGTTTTTACCACGTAGCTGATCCTTCCTCACGTAGGTGAAGGAGTTCAACCGTATCACCAGCTGCAAAACCACGCGTTCCACCTGGTAAAACGGTAAACGCATTTGCTTCAGCAAGAGAGGTCACGCTTCCTGATTTATCAAGTCCTGTCGGCTTTACGTAAATTCGTCCATTCTTCTCCTCTGTCCGACTTCGTACAAACCTTGTGAAAGGATTGGGTTTTGGAAAGTCTGTTAACAGTTCTCCTTTGCTTTTCTGACGATATGGATACTTCGAAAAAAGCGCCCGCCTGATGATCGGTCTTGTGAACAATTCAAATCCTACAAAACATGCAGAAGGATTTCCCGAAAGACCAAATAACAATTTTCCATTCCATTCAGCAACGGTTGTCACGCTTCCTGGTCTCATGCCTACTTTATTAAATAACACAGTAGCACCGAGTTTTTCATAAATGGCTGGCAGGTAATCGTAATCGCCTACGGATACGCCTCCTGTTGTAATAAGGAGATCCACTTTATTTAATGCGCTTTTGATGGATGAAAAACAAGTGTCAAAATCATCTTCTAACTTTCCAAAATAAAGCGGCGTGGCCCCTGCATCCTTCACCTGTCCTTCTATCATTGGAGAGTTGCTGTTTCGAATTTTCCCCGGTTGAAGTTCTTCTTCTGGATCGAGAAGCTCTGTACCAGTCGCGAATATACCCACTTCAGGTTTACGAGCTACTGGAACATTGGCATAACCAAATGTTGCCAGGAGAGCTTTCACACCAGGAGAAATACGTGTTCCTTTTTCGATAAGGACGGTTCCTTCCTGCGTATCTTCTCCTCGAAGAGAAAGGTTATCTCCTTTCCCTACTTTTCGTTTCACCTGTATAAACGGCTGCTCCTCTTCCTCCATTTCTCGAACGAGCTCAAGCATAATGACTGCGTTTGTTCCTTCAGGTATGGCCGCACCCGTCATAATCCGGATTGCCTCATTCTTCTTTGGAACTTTGGAAGCAACCGACCCCGCTCCTATTTTCTCGATTACTTTTAACTTCACTGGACTTTCTTTCGAAGCCTCATATGTATCTTCTGCTCGAATTGCAAACCCGTCATAAGGAGAACGATCAAACGGTGGAACGTCATGATCGGCTTTAAGCGAAACACCTAGATAACGCCCATCGCTTTCTTCTAAAGGAATCGTTTCAATCGAGCCCTCATAAGAGAGTTTCATTACCTTTTGAACAGCTTCCTCCACAGTGATTGGTTTTCTTCTCTCGACCATCATCTCATCTCCATCTGTTCACATTTTCCTCTTCATTGTAACAAAGATTTACGCATTCGTTTCAATGGAAAACTTGAATGAACGGAGAGGGTGGTGAATAGATTGTTAGTGATGCATCTTATATGGAAAGGAGTGAGGATCATGCCTCAAAGAGAGTACTGGGTTCAACCTGGCGATACGCTACTTAAAATTGCAGAAACGCACGAGCAATCCGTCAATGAAATCAAACAAATAAATCAGCTTAATTCAAACATTATTTATGTCGGACAAATGCTTCGCATCCCTTCATCTTCAAGAAATTATTCGTATACAGTGAAACAAGGCGATACATTACTAAGCATATCAGAGCGTTATCAAGTTCCAGTCGAAGAAGTGAGAGAGCTAAATCAACTCCCCTCTAATCTCATTTATGTTGGGCAACAGCTTGAAATCCCTCTTAATCGTACTCGGTCAATGCGAATTGACTATACAGTTAAAGCAGGAGATAGCCTCTACAGCATTGCCCAAAATTATGGTACAACAGTTCAAAGCATTCAGTCGTTAAATGATTTATCATCAGATGCCCTTTCGATCGGGCAAACGTTAAAGATCCCAATCTATACAGAAGTCGTAGTAAAAGCAGATCGAGCGAACGTGAGAACGGGTCCAGGTAAAGGGTATAACATCATTGCTCAAATGAGGACTGGAGCGAAATTTGCGGTTGAAGGCATTCGAGGAAATTGGTACAAAGTACAGCTTTATGATGGTACGACTGGGTGGATATCAGATAGCCTCGTTACATTTAAACCGCATGGAGATGAAAAGCCGGTATCTCGGATTATCGGTTACTATACGCTCGAAGAAGGCCCGTCGCTCCCGTCATCTTATAAATCATTTGTATCAAATCGTTCCGCACTTTCGCAGCTGGCACTGTTTCTTTTTCGGATTAGCCAGGAAAATCCAACAACGATTGAGAAGTTCGGTAAGTTTAGCGACAGAGAAATCGAGAAGCTTGTTCAGCTAGCTCACGATCAAAACATCAAAATCATGCCAGTTGTGCATAACTTACTGTATAAAAGGGGAGACACCGAACCAAGTAAGAAAGTGGTCCAGACACTCGTTTCAAGCGAGGAAAACCGAAGAGCATTTGCAAAGAACCTCGTGAAATTAATCGAAAAATATAATTTTGATGGAGTCGATATTGACATTGAAGATGTCTATATTGAAGATGCAGATAAACTAACGCTTCTTTACCAGACAATCGGGGAAGAACTTCATAAGAAAGGGTATTTCTTCTCAGCAAGTGTTCCATCAAGAGCTTCGGATGAACTGGTCAACCCATTTTCAGATCCATTTAATTATGCTGAGATCGGCAAAGCTGTGGATCAGTTTATCGTGATGCTATACAACGAATTTGGCTGGCCAGGTAGCCCTCCAGGTCCCGCCGTGACGGCCGGATGGATGGAAAAAGTCATGACATATGCCAAAACGAGAATTCCACCTGAAAAGTTAGTTTCCGCTATATCTGTGTTTGGATTTGACTTTAATCTCGATAAGGATAAAAGCACGTACGTTACGTATGATATGGCAATGAAATTACAAAAGAAATATAACGCAGAAGTTAAATTTGATGAAGAACGGAAAACGCCTTTCTTTCGCTATACTGACGAGGAAGGAAATAAGCACGAAGTCTGGTTTGAAAACGAACAAAGTATTGAAGCGAAAATTCGCTTAGCCGATGAACTTGGTGTCCAGGGCGTAGCCTTATGGCGACTCGGGATGGAGGACCCTGCGATTTGGAAGATGATTAATGAAAAAATCATCGTTGAGCGCACAGAATAGAAATGTCATTTTATTATATTTGCTTAATTACATTCCTTCACCATACAAAAAGGAAGAGGGAGCTCCCTCTTCCTTTTCTCATATGATCACGTAATACCAAGTGCAATCTTAGCGTAGCGTGACATATTATCTTTAGACCAAGGTGGGTTCCAAACGATGTTAACATCAGCATCGTTCACTTCCTCCACATCGGATAGGGCACGCTTTACATCGTTGACGATAGTACCTGCTAATGGGCAACCCATTGCAGTTAGTGTCATAACGACTTGCGCTACACCTTCATCGTTAAGATCGGCTTCGTAGACGAGACCAAGGTTTACGATGTCTATACCAAGCTCAGGGTCAATCACGTTCTCAAGAGCTTCAAATAATTTATCTCTCATTTCTTGATCAGTTTGATCAGACATGGCAATCTCTCCTTTCATTCAAGTGCTTCCAACTTTCATTATAACAAATTCAGATTTAACTTAAACCGAAAAGCCTTAATTCTATAAATGAGTTTTAAACCAATCCACTAAGGCCAGAACGGCTTCTCTTGAAACTTTATGGCCGGATGTCTCATCTTTAATAAATTTAAGATCCTCTTCCTTCCCTTTATAAAGCGGTTTAATTTGATGATAGAAATCATAAGTAAGGGTGTATGGAACGACCTTGTCAACCGTACTGTGCCACATCATAAGTGGACGTCCATCAAGTTTATCTTCTTGTAAAGAAAGGTCATAAGATTGTAAGCCTTCAATTTGTTTTTTCATTTCTTCTTCAGAAATTGGTAGACTGAATCCTTCTTCTTTCAAATAACGAATTTGAGCGTTTGCCAACTTGAAGTAAGACGGTGAACCCATTAATGACACAGCCGCCTTAATCCATGGGTATTGCGTAAGGGCCCCGAACGTAAGAATGCCTCCCATTGAGGTTCCGGACATGCCGATTCGGTCTTCTTGGACAAGATTGCGATCAACGAGATGCTGTCTCAGTTGGTCAAGTTCCGTTAAACTTTGAATGACAATTTCCCAAAACACATACTGACGCTTTTTCCCAGATAAATCATTTTCACGTTCTCCGTGATGAACAGCATCAGGAAGTAGAACGCGATATCCCTCTTCCGCTAGAAGATAAGCTATATGGAGGTTGTGTTCTTTTGCACTAGTAAAACCGTGTTGAAACATAACGAGCGGAAGTTTCTTCTCCGCAAGTTCCCTGTCTACGATATGTAGAACGGGTATATTCTCTATGTATTCATTTACAATTGTAATCATGAACTTACCCCTTTCCTCTTGTAACCGTCCTATCTATCGTACCACTCATATGGTTACATGAGAAATTTAAAGGAGGACTAGCAAAGAAAAACATGCAAGCTACGCTTGCATGTCAAGTTCATTAATTTTTCACTTGCTCTTCGTGACTTTTTTCAACTGATTTCATGTTTTCTAATTTATTATAGTACTGCGTTGGAAACTGTGATCCTTCATAAACCATCTTGCTATCTCCGCTATCCTCAGATTGATCAGGAGTTGTAGGGTTTCCTGCTTTTTCGATTGGCAAGCTGTCACTGAATTTCTTTGTCACCTGCTTACGCAATCCGTTTGCTTTTGTTTTTAATTTCGCTCTCTTTTCTTCATCCTTTAACAAATAGGATGAAATGCCGATTGTCCCTGCCGCAATACTTGATATTAGCCATGTTTGTTTCTTAGTCATAATCGACTGCCACCTCCAATGGAATGATAGTTAAAGTGTACCCTTCTTAATTATTCCTCAAACGACTATCGTTTCCTTTTAACATTCTTGTCAAAATTTTAATATGACAAAATAGACACTTAATCTTATGCCATGTACAATAAGCTTGTAGGTGCTATACCAAAAAGACACTTTTCAAAGGAGCTTCTATGACAACTAAACCACATCTAATCGCAATTGATCTTGATGGCACGTTGTTAAACAGCGAAAAGAATATTTCAGAACGTACGAAATCTGTTATCTTTGAAGCGAAAAGGCAAGGTCATCACGTCGCGATCGCAACAGGTCGTCCTTATCGAGCTAGCGTTCGCTATTATAATGAACTAGCACTTGATTCTCCGATCGTTAATTTTAACGGGGCATTTGTTCATCACCCCCTCGATCCCTCTTTTGGAACTCATCATTCTCCAATGGACTTAACGACGGCAAAATCAATCGTTTCTTCCTGTAAAGAGATTAATGTGAAAAATATGATGGCGGAAGTGCTTGATGATGTTTACCTTCATCAGCATGACGAGCTTATTATGCAGAATATGATCATGAATGATTCCTCCATTTTTACGGGGGAGATTCATAAGAATCTAAAGGATGACCCAACGTCTCTTCTTATCCATCCTCATGAGCAGCAGCTTGCCGATCTAAGGCAAATGTTAAGGGATCATCATGCGGAAATGATAGAACACAGAGTCTGGGCTGCTCCGTTGAATATTATTGAAATTGTTCGAGCAGGGTTAAATAAAGCAGTCGGTTTACAGCGCTTAGCCGCTCACTTCAACGTCCCCCAAGAGAGAATTATTGCTTTTGGTGATGAAGACAATGATCTTGAAATGATCGAATATGCGGGTACAGGCGTTGCGATGGGGAATGCAATTGACGAGTTGAAAAACATCGCTAATGAAGTGACCATAACAAATGAAGAAGATGGGATTGCCACTTTTCTTGAAGAAAGATTGAAACTCTCAACTTCGGATAAAAGACAGCTATCATAAGCTGTCTTTTTTTCTATATAGGTCAAGTAATGCGGAATAATAACCGTTCGTTGAACTCATCCTATAAAGGAAAGGGAGGGATTCAATCATGGCAAAGAACAGCAAAGGGAAACGGATGATTAAAGAAGGTGCGGATCGTGCCGTGCAAAACATGGATCAGCACGACTTGACAAGTTTAAGCAGTCAGCAAAGAAAAAAACAACAACAAGAAAACTTATCTGGTGGTGAATGAAGATGGGAAATCGATATTTCCAACTTGCCCGTGAAGCAGTAGAAAGAGCAGAACAAATGGCTTCGAGTGGACATCCAGATACACAGAATCAAATTAACGTTGCCCTAAACAATCTTTCTGCAGCTTTCCATCAATCAACTAGCGCTGAAAAAGAACAGCTCACTTCCTACCAGGAAGTCATTGAAGAACTTAGCCATGAAGCATCCAATAAACCCTTTTAAGTTTCCTAACGAAGAAAGCCCGTCACTAAGTGACGGGCTTTCTTCGTTCATAACGGCAATTGCATGCAGTCACTTCTTTAGAATAATTTAATGATCGGTTTCATTCTTGCTTTTCGCCCCAGAGACCTCAATACTTCTTTTGTGATCAGTTTATACCCTTTTGAACTTAGCTGAACACCATCCTTCTCATAAAGCGTGTTGCTTTTTCGATTTTCATGAATCAGTTTCCAGAGATCAATATGTCTCGTTCCAAATTTCTTTGCCAGAAAACGAATTTTTTCTGCATACCCTTCAATTTTCTGATTTGTTACTGAAGCATTCTCCTCGTTTATTACCGGTGAGGGTGAAATAAGAATCACTCGTTCAGGAGGAAGATTGTTCACCATATATCCTATATTTCTTTCAAACTCCCCTATGTCTGAACCATCAATGAGGCATGCTTCCTGCGTACCAAAGAAAATCGTGACATAGTCAGGTTGGTAACTTAACACATCTGATTGAAACCTTGAAACTCCCTCTCGTGAAGTCGGGGTTGAACCTGCATTGATGACAATCCATTCATCAAGAGCTCCTCTAATTCTAGATGTTAGTCGCTCATTTCCTTTATCGTCCACTTCTCTAGCAGTTAGACAATCCCCAAAACAAACAAGTACAGGCATTTCTTCCTCCTCCTTTCTTTCCTTGCCTAAAAAGTTAAACGTGCTGTTTGATATGATCCCTGTTGCATGATTTCGAGAATCTCAAAAGAAACAGCCTTAGAAAATAGCGGTCCATCATAAACAAATGTATGAAATTCCCCATTCTCTCCACACGGATCGACGTGTTGAGGAAGTCTTTCTAAAAAAGCAGAATCAAATGGTTTTCCTACCCAATCAGCCTTAAGGTACGATTCATCAACACACGTAATAATTGCTTTAAATCCATTTGAGAGAAATCGTCTCGCTGTATGTAGAGTTGATTGTTGCCATAAGGGATAGATACCTTTAAGATGATGATCTTGTAGTAGCGCATTTCGGTAGTGCCGAATGTCCTCCAAATACAAATCGGCAAACGCAACGCCACCCATCCCTTCTCTCAGAAACAAGTCATATTGTTCCCCTACAAGCTCCTCGTATTGCTTATTTGTACAGTTATCTGGTAAATTGGTTAACGTTAGAGGGAGTTCAATGGCAGCTGCCTGTTTTTTTAACAATGTTGTATCGACTCCGTGAAATGGAATGGATCTATTCGTTTCATTCACCGTTGTCCATAATTTTTTCACTTGTAATTGAGAATTTGTCAAACAATCATATAATGCCATGGCGCTATCTTTTCCAGAGCTCCATGAAAAAACGATATTCATCTTATAAGCTCCTTCCCTACTCTTATAGACGAATAGAAATGGCTGAATGTTTCAAATATCCAGCAATTAAATTAATATTTTATTCCTGACCTCTTAAAAGGGATTGAAGGTAATGGGGTCGAAACAGTATGACGGAGGTGGAACGGTAATGAATGTGTACCAATTATCGAGCCAGACAGATGAAGAAATGATTGAAAAGGTCTCAAACTTATTAATGAAGCAAATTACCCGTTCTGATCAGAATGGAAGCTATGAAAAGCTTGTTAAAGGAGTAAAGCTTGCCCTTGAAGAACAAACAGCATCTAGAATTGTCATTGCAGAATCTGACGATGACGTACTTGGCGTAGCCTTTTTTAATATCGGAGTTAGTCTAGCTAGTGGAGGACCTTATATTTGGTTAAATGAATTGTTCGTTGATCCAGATACACGAAACCAAGGGATTGGTCGAAAGCTACTTCTTCACGTCATTTATTGGGCAGAAAATGAGGGCATTAAAGGGATCGAACTTGAAACGGGAATTAATAATGCGGTTACGAAACATTTGTATAATTCACTTGGTTTTCACGACATCGTTTCAAAACGATACGGCTTTACGTTCTCTTCTTAATTGGAATGGTTATTTGCTGGTAAGAGCATTTCTGATACACTAATAGGTGATAGCGAAAGGAGGCGTATACTATGGAACTACGCGTAGACCGTACACCAAACCCAAATGCCGTTAAAATCACAGCTGACCAACAGCTTTTCGAAGGATCTTCCAGTCACTCTTTTAAGAAGAATGATACCCCTGACCATGCGATGGCAGCTGCCCTTCTAAAATTAGATGGCGTTGATAATGTATTTGGTTACCAGGATTTTATTACAATTAACAAAATGCCTGAAGCTGATTGGGATACTTTACTTCCTGAAGTGAAGGAAACCATCTCTAATAACGCATAAAAAAAGTTCCTCAGGACAAGCCCTGGGGAACTTTTTTAGGTTGTGGCCGATAACCGGCGCGCTTTCACTTTTCTTGATCTAGCTGTAGCGCCCAGCCTCTCGATCGCTTCACCCCTTAAAATGAACACAAAGAACGTGTTCTTTTTATGAGGCTCCAGCGCTTTTCGAGGCTAAACGGACGCTTTCGCTTTTCTTGAGATCTAGCTGCAGCGCCCAGCCTCTCGATCGCTTCACCCCTTAAAATGAACACAAAGAACGTGTTCTTTTTATGAGGCTCCAGCGCTTTTCGAGGCTAAACGGACGCTTCCGCTTTTCTTGAGATCTAGCTACGACTCGCAGAAACTGCGATATTTCGCTCTTTCACCAGAACACAAAAAGCGGGTTCTAGTTCATGAGCTCCAATATCACCGTTTCTAAACGCTCGTCTTCGCTTTTCTATTCTGTTCTGAAGAATCCGAAAATGCCTGTGGTGTTGACGATGTTGGTAAAGGCGGTTGGATCGATGTCCTGAATAATATGCTCCAGGTCATAAAGTTCATACCTTGTGACAACGATCATCAGCATTTCTTTTGGCTCGCCACGATAAGCTCCTTTAGCAGGAAGTTTGGTAATTCCTCTTACCAACCGATCGTGGATAGCTTTTTGCATCTCATCACCTTTTGATGTAACGATCATAGCAGTTAGTTTTTCGTGACGAGTATGAATAACATCAATCACACGGGAAGATACATATAACGTGACGAGCGTGTATAGCGCTTTTTCCCAACCGTATAGCATACCTGCTGTTAGAATAATCATGGCATTCATGCTAAAAAAGTACGTTCCAATTGGACGGTCTTTCATTCTAGAAAGAATCATCGCTACGATGTCCATTCCGCCTGTAGAAGCCCCCCACTTTAATGTGAAACCAATTCCGATTGCTGCAATCACACCACCGAACACTGCATTTAACAGGATATCTTCTGAAAGTGCTTGAACTGGAATGATTTCTAGGAAAATAGTGGTGGCTCCTACACTAATCACACTATATAATGTAAAGGACTTCCCTACTTTCTTCCACCCAAGAATCGCAACAGGAATATTGAGCAACATGAGTAAGATACCAGTGGATATATTAATCGGTGTATAGTCACTTAGTACACTTGAAATGAGCTGTGCAATCCCTGTAAACCCACTTGCATAAACGTTTGCGGGAATGAGAAACAAGTTTAGAGATACAGCTCCTAGAATTGCACCTAAGAGAATAACAATTATTTTTTTTACTTCTTCCAATTCATACACCTTCTTTTTTGAAACAGAGCTAAACCCGTTTACAGAATTTTAAATGAGAGCTAAAAAACTTTTTTAATTTAGAATCGTTTTTGTTCAACGTTAAGGGAAGAACAAATCATTTCGACTTTGCCATGTTTATCTAAACAAACAATTTTATCTACGTCAACTGTTTTCTATTCCACTCATGCAATAGGATTGATTTCACTCGGACAACGGGATAAACTTTAAGAAAACAAGTGGAAAGCTACATACGTATTTTATTAAATGAAGAAGGGACGATGGTCCATTATGAACGTTAAAATTATTACAGATAGTGCTTCAGACTTACCAGAGGATCTTGTAGTTAAGCATCAAATTGACATTATGCCTTTGATGGTTATCATCGGTGACCAAGAATATTACGACCGAGAAGAAATTCAAGCAAAAGAATTATATAAAACGTTACGTGAAGGAACAATGGCGAAGACGTCGCAAATTCCACCAGCAAGAATGAGAGAAACCTTTACGAAATATGCCAAAAAAGGACAACCTTTTATCTATATTGCCCTTTCATCTGGGATCTCAGGTACTTATCAATCTGCTGCAGTTATCAAAAACGAAGTGCAGGAAGAATTTCCAGACGTTCAAATGGAAGTGATTGATTCAAAAGCAGCTTCCCTTGGTTATGGTCTAATGGCCATTCATGCTGCTGAGCTTGCTGAGAATGGCGAATCATTCGAACAGATTTCCGAGAGCTTACACAGTCACTACCTCACACACATGGAGCACATCTTTACAGTAGACGACCTTGAATTTCTCCAGCGTGGTGGTCGAGTAAGTAAAGCTTCTGCTTTCTTTGGCGGCATGTTAAAAATCAAGCCGGTGCTCCATGTCGATGATGGAAAGCTCGTTCCGATTGAGAAAATACGGGGTAAAAACAAAGTCACCAAGCGTATGGTTGATATCATGCAGGAACGCGGCGTTAATCTTCAGTCGCAATTAATCGGCATTTCACATGGAGATGACCTTGAAAGTGCAGAAAAACTCAAAAGTGCCATTCAAGACACATATGGAAGTGAGCACTTTGTCATTCATGAAGTTGGCGCCACAATTGGTTCTCACTCAGGACCAGGAACACTTGCTTTGTTTTTCTTAAATAAATAACTCCCTATTACATAGGATGTCGCATAATCGTGTACTCTATTATTGTGCATGGCAATCCTAACAACAAGGGAGGACTTAACGTGTCATCGACCAAAGATAATAATAAAAAAGCAGTTGATAAGAATGCCAAACGGATGTTAAAAAACAGGTTAAAAGAAGAAAACCGTGAAGGCGGAAAGCATCAGTATTCTAAGGATACTGACCATTTGTAGGAATCAAGGAATCAAAAAACCGGCTATTTTTAGCCGGTTTTTAATTTCTAACATCTGTTAGATCAAAGTAAGGAAATGTTGTTCCTACCCAATAAGCAAGGGAAAAACCTATCGTGATGTAGATGAGAAAGTAGACGTCTACTCTAGAGAGAGTCTGTTTGTAATAATACGTTCTTTCTTTATTATTAAATTGCTTCGCCTCCATGGCAACTGCAATCCGATGAGCCCTTCGAATACTTTGAGAAAGCAATGGCACCGCGTAAAGTGACACTGACTGCATGATCCGAGCGAACCCTTTTTTCTTTTTGATTCCTCTAATAAGCAACGCAGCTCTTAGCTGATGAAATTCCTCCATCATAACTGGAAGAATGCGAACTGCCGCCATAAAGCTATAGGCAAAACGAGGCGGTACTTTTAACTGTTGAATGAGGGAATAGAAGAGAAATACTGGCCTCGTTGTAAGAGCGAATAAGAGTCCAAGCAATGCGAAATTTAAAGCTCGAAATCCGATATGAAGACCTCGAAAAAAGCTCTCTTCGGTCATATGAACGATTCCCCACTTCCACCAAGTCGTTGTCCCTTGACCGAAAAACATCATGCTAGATGCGCTTGAGAAAAATAATAACAAGAATGGAATCATTAAAATGGCTAGTATCTTCTTTCGATGTCCTGTTGCGAACATGACGAGTATGAATGGAACCACTGTTACATTACTAATGAAGTTCGGATTGTGAACAAACAAAAGAAGGAGAAATAACGCTAAAATGAACACCAATTTGAAAGATGGATTTAAACGATGAAGCCACGTTTCTTTATACTGTAAAGTCCACTGCATGATGCTGCCTCTCTTCCCTTCTCCTAAGATCTCGATCAACTGTTAGCTTACCCTCTTCAATGACCCATTCTCGTGTTCCATAATTTCGAACAATCATCTCATCATGCGTTACCATCAAAATAAGCATTCCATTCTCCCTTAATTGTTCAAATAAAGCGAGTAACTTAAAGGTATTGCGTGCATCCTGACCAAATGTCGGCTCGTCTAACAAAAGGATCGGTTGTGCACCAAACATAGCCGTTCCAACACTTAACCTTCTTTTTTGACCTGTAGAAAGCTGGTACGGATGAAGCGTTCGAACTTGCTTAAGATCATAGTTCTCAAGCCATTGGTGTACTTTTTGTTCGACACCTATGTCTTCCATCATTTCAAGGGAATACGCCAGCTCATCGTAGACAGAATTTGTGACAAACTGAAATTCTGGATTTTGAAAAACAAATGCAAGTTGTTCACGGGAGGCTTTGATGGTTTTTAATTCCTTATTCATAACTCTCTTTTTACCAGACGTTTTCATCACATTCATTAAACTTAAAAGAAAAGAGGTTTTTCCGGCTCCATTCTTTCCGGTTAGAACAATCCACTCTCCTTCATGAGCTGTTTTATGCTGCACTTCAATCTTAGGTATTTTGCCTCGATACCCTTTTAACTGATTGATTTCAAGAATTTCTTTCCCTTTCACATATGGAGCAGGAAGTTTTTTTTCCTTTGCATGCTCATCCCATACGCCTGGATACCAGATCCCATATTCCTTCATCTTATGTTTATAAAATGAAAAGACACTTATTGGGTCAGCATCTGCGATCATCATCCCCTCTGAATCAAAAAGGACGATGCGATCTACAAAATCGATCACTTCATCAATTTTGTGCTCTACGATAATCATCGTTTGTTTGGCATTCATTAGCTTAATTGTTTTCCATACATCTGATGTTCCTGCAGAATCAAGTAATGCTGTTGGTTCATCCAAAAAAATGACGTCTGGCTCAAGTGCAAGCATCGAGGCAATGGCAAGTCGCTGTTTCATCCCTTGTGAAAGGGAACCAATCTCAATATGCGGATCTTTAAAGGTAAGACCCACCTTTTCAAGATAATGACGAATCAATCCTTCCATTTCAGGTTGAGGGACAGCGCGGTTTTCCAATACGAAGGCCATTTCTTCATCCACATATGGCATACAAAACTGAGAATCTGGATCTTGAAATACGACACCTGAAGATGTTGGAATGCTTTTTGCGTCAGCCTTCATAGGCACTGGAACGGCATGTGGTATTAAACCGGATAATATTTGGAGAAGAGTTGATTTCCCACACCCGCTCGGACCAAGAAATAAGACCTTTTCCCCTTCTTTAATTTCAAGAGACAATCGATTGAATAACAGCGTGTCCGCTCCCGCGTATTTCACACGAAGGTTAGATACACCTACTTTCATCTCATCACTCCTTACTGATCCAATGCTTTATAATCCTCATCACTTGCTGGTCTAATCAAGCTAGTCACGCCTGTTTTCTCTAAAGCCTCTACAAGGAAATAAGCAAGAAGTCCAGCTAATAGAAAACCACCGATTAAACGAGCACCAATGAGAAGAAGTAATTTCCATAGCGCAAGATCCATCACGTATCCATAGGCAGCATCCATTACAATAGAGCCTACTGCTGCCGCTATGCCTCCAAGCGCCGCAACAAATGCGGTGTATCGTTTATATCCAAATAAGGCAAACATTAATTCCGTTCCTAATCCTTGAACAACTCCATATAGAAGAACAGATAATCCATATTCAGAACCAACCAAAAATTCACCAGAAGCTGCAGCCGTTTCTGCAAGTAGTGCCACACCTGGCTTACGTAGAAGAAGAACGGCCACTGTACCCGCAATAAACCACATTCCGTAAATCACATCACCAATATGGAGGCCAAATGGTTTAAAGATGTTATAGACCGGCCCCCACAATTTATAAATAATCCCAAAAACAAGGGCAATCACAATTGTAATCAAAATGTCCGAAAGCTTTAAACGTTTCATACATGCTCACCTTCCTGTAACGAAACAGGCCACTCTTCTACTTGATATGCCATTTCCCAGAAACCGTACTCTAGCTGACAGCTAAGAATAAAATAGTCTTTCATTCGCTTCAATTCTCGTTCTGGTGCTGTCTCCGCCCAATCATCAAGTATCTTTCTTAGCTGATCCGTCACCGGTTCCATTGACTTCTCTCCATAAAACGTAATCCAATCATAAAAAGGATGATCTCGTTTAGGATCGACCTCTTCCATTAAACGCTGGCCTATTTCAAGGTATGTCCACGGACATGGTAGGAGAGCCGCAACAATTTCACCTAGCGTTCCAGAGTGTGCCGCATCAAGCATATGTCTCGTATAATGGTGTGCAGTCGGTGCAAGTGGGTAGCCTTGTAGCTCTTCATATGAAACGCCTGCTGCGCGACATAAATTGTTATGTGGATGAATTTCACTATGGAGGACAAAAGAAATTTGCTCCTGAAAAAGAGTCATTTCCTCGCGAGTATCACATTTTGATAACGCAATTCCATAAATTCGTACGAACGTATTCAAATACTCAAAATCCTGCTTGACGTAATGTACCAATTGTTCCTTTCCTAACTTTCCTTCCGCGATCCCTCTCACAAAAGGATGTTTAAAAATCGCCTCAAAAATTGGTGCAGCTTCCTCTCTTAACTGTTCTGTAAATGACATAAAAAAACTCCTCTCCGCTTTTCATCCAACTGATAAAGAGGAAAGGAGCTTGAATGCCGATAATCCCGTCATTTCTAAAGCGATTCAACGTTTTTTACTACGTTAAAAAGCCGCTCCAGAAATGGAGCGGCTGCGATGGCATCCGTCTCCACTTTCCTCCGCTGGCGCTAACCAGATCAGGTTCAAAGGGTCCAGGCATGCCTGTCTCAGTCATTAAAATGACTCCCCTAGTGGATATATAAAAAGCTTTTTGAATGTTAGTTTGATAACTATTAAGCTACTCTTCTTTCACACCTTTGTCAACCATTACCGGAAGCTCGATGACAAATGTTGTTCGTTGAGGGTTAGATTGAACAGAAATCATGCCCTCATGTTTTTCAATGATTTGTTTGCAAACTGACAAGCCAAGTCCAGTACCGAGCTTTTTCGTACTAATAAACGGTTGGAAGATACTCTCAACGAGATGGGAAGAAATTTCTCTTCCATTATTCGAAATTTCAATGATGATTCGCCCCTGATTTTCTTGTGCTCTTAAAGTAATTTTACGATTTTCAATAATATTTTCATTTAATTCTTCGATCGAATTAATCACAATATTCAAGATGACTTGTTTGATTTGTTCCTCAACACCAAATAACGGAATATCCGGCATAATTTCAGTCTCCACTTCTATATTCGATTCTAGAAGTCGGGGGTAAAGAATCTCAATTGTATACCTTAATAAGCCACTTAAGTTTAAAGAAAGAGGTCGATCATCGATTCCTCGCATTTTCGATAAGAAGAGAAATTGGCTAACCTTTTCTTCAAGACTCTTCATTTCACTGTTTAGAATTTCAAAATAATGATTGGCTGAACTTGCTTCACATTCATCTTCAATAAGTTTCAAAAAGCCTTTTATAGAAGTTAAGGGATTCCGAAACTCATGTGCAAAACTTGCTCCAAGTTGACCAAGGATCGTTAACCGATCGCTATGCATTTCCTGTATAAATTTATTTTTATCCTGGATAATACTATCTTTCAACTTCGTATATTCCGTAACTGAATGATAAGAATAAGCATTAAAGTAATTATTTATAATTTGTAGACCTTCTGACAGTTCATCTCTGTTAAAAGAGGATTCATTTAGAACAGATAGCACAACGGATCGCCCAAAGTTAATATTCGCAATAAATTCGCCTATATTGACATTTGCCTCAATTCGTTCATTGGCGATTTTTTTTGTTAGCGTAATGATCCAACTTTCATCCTGCACTCGAATATAGCGAGAAATCAGCTCAACCGTCCGCTTTCCATTTTTTATAATCTCTTCATAATAAGGATCATCCTCAGAAATCTTTGCTCCAATTAGCCATTTTTCAACAATGATTGGCTGACTCTTTTCTAAAAAAGAAGCAAGCTGCTCTTTAAATTCAGATTCTTTTAGACCAACGTTCATGTCTCTCGCCTCACAAACTACATTTAGGTACGATTCATTTTATCATGTAATGTACCGCTCATCATTACTTCTCTTTGATTAGGTTTAGAAAACATATAAATTGGCAAACTTTTACATGAAACAATCTGAAAGGAGTGATGATATGCGTCCCGATTTTAGACAAACAGACGGACAGCCTGCTCAGCATCAAAATCACCAACCTGGAACCGAAAAAGAAATGAATCCTCTCCCTTTAACAGAGGATAACGATTACAAAGGATCAGGAAAGTTGGCAAGTAAAGTTGCCCTTATTACTGGGGGAGATAGCGGGATTGGAGAAGCAGTTGCCATTGCTTATGCAAAAGAAGGCGCTGATATAGCGATCGTCTATCTTAACGAACATGAAGATGCTCAGAATACGAAGAAACAAATTGAAGAAGAGGGACAAGCATGCCTCTTATTGCCCGGTGACATTGGAGACGAAGCTTTTGCAACCAATGTGGTCCAGCAAGTCATTGAACATTTTGGGAGGCTCGATATTTTAATTAATAATGCAGCAGAGCAGCATCCTCAAATGGGAATTGAAAAGATTTCAGCCGAGCAACTTGAGAAAACGTTTCGCACAAACGTCTTTTCCATGTTTTACTTAACGAAAGCAGCACTACCTCACCTCAAGAAAGGTAGTGCAATTATTAACACATCGTCCGTTACGGCCTATGAAGGGAATGAACAGCTAATTGACTACTCAAGTACAAAAGGAGCGATTACAACCTTTACGAGAAGTCTTGCTAAATCTCTTGTTGGCAAGGGAATCCGAGTGAACAGCGTAGCTCCTGGACCAATCTGGACACCCCTCATTCCTTCTACCTTTTCTGCAGAAAAGGTTAAGAATTTTGGAACCAACACACCAATGGGGCGCCCTGGACAGCCCGAAGAATTAGCTTCCGCTTACGTGCTTCTTGGTTCAGATGGCTCTTCGTATATGACCGGCCAAACCATTCACATTAATGGTGGACAATTCATCACCACTTAAAAACCTCCATCGGAGGTTTTTTTATTTCCTTCCCGAACACTTCCCACCATTTTCTATTATGATTTTTCATTCTCATGAGAAACTAAGGAAAAGAATTGGAAAGGGTGAGTGAAATGCATACGATGTGGAAGGGGGCCATTAGCTTCGGGTTAGTGAATATTCCTGTTAAGCTCTATGCTGCGACGGAAGATAAGGACATAAAGATGCGCTACCTTCATAAAGAATGCCATACTCCGATTCAATATGAGAAGCGTTGCCCTACTTGTGATCGCCCTCTGGAATCGGAAGACATTGTGCGTGGATATGAATATGAAGATGGCAAATTCGTCATTATGGAAAAAGATGAAATTGAAGCACTAGCCCATGAAAAAAACAAGTCCGTTGAAATTGTCGATTTCGTTGAGCTAAGTGATATAGACCCCATCTACTTCAATCGTTCATATTTTATTGGACCTAATGAGCAAGGGACGAAGCCTTATATGTTGTTAAAGCAAGCAATGGAAGAGTCCGGTAGAATTGGACTCGCGAAAATCACAATACGATCGAAAGAACACCTTGCGGCTGTACGGGTTTATGACAAGGGATTAATACTTGAGACGATGTATTTCCCTGATGAAGTAAGAGAGATTGGAAATGTTCCGGATATTCCAGAAGAACTAGAAGTTAGTGATAAAGAAAAAAAATTAGCAAAGCAGTTAATCGAACAGCTGACAACTAAATTTGATCCTTCTCAATACAAGGATGAACGACGTGAAGCGATGATGGCTCTGATCGAAAGTAAAATTTCGGGGAATGAAATTAAAGTGGTTGAAGAAAAGCCAAAAAAAAATGTGGCTGATCTCATGGATGCTTTACAAGCAAGCCTTGATACAAGCCCGAAAGCGCCGCCTAAAAAGAAAAAAGCAGCACCTAGAAAAAAGAAGGTTGCTAAATGACCTCACCTTATCTTCCTATGCTACTTACACTTACTACCTCAGTGCCTCATACAACGAACTGGTTGTACGAGGTGAAATACGATGGGTATCGGGCCATTTTAAATTGGAATGGTCATCAGATCATCTTGACGAGCCGGAATGGTTATAGCTTTGATCAGAAATTTCAACTCTTATCATGTTCGCTCACTAAATTATTTCAAGAAGCCTCTATACCCACATGTATTTTAGATGGTGAAATATGTGTCATAGAAAATATGTATTTGGCTAACTTTCAAGCCCTCCATACCGGTGAGAAGAAAGACCTCTCGTTTATGGCATTTGATCTTTTAGAGTTAAAGCAAGAAGTCTTTTTAACGACTCCACTTCAAGAGAGAAAAACGCATCTTAAGCAAGTTATCGATAAACTCCCTTCAAGTAAAAGTGTTTATTACGTTAAATCATACAGTGAAGCGGATCCTCTTTGGGAAAGCATTACTGCCAATAATGGGGAAGGAATGATATGTAAAAAAACGAACAGTACTTATACCCCTGCAAAACGTTCTAAACAATGGTTAAAGTTAAAAAACTGGAAAATCGCTTACGTTTTTTTACACGCGTTTGATCAAAGTAATGGGTATTTTCACGTAGCAGTTAATCGAAGTGGCGAAATTTATCAGGTAGGAACGTTTTCACATGGACTTCATTCTGAAGAAAGATCCGTTTTAATTGAGGTCGTGAAACGTAATCAAGTGTTGGAAAAGTCAGGAGTTACTTATGTAAACCCCGGAATCGTATTAGCTCTTAAATACATGGATCTTTATAAAGAAAAATTAAGACAACCCAGATTTGGTCAGTTTTGTTTTGAAAAGTCTTGGGAGGATTGCACATGGATAAACATTCAATCACAGTGGGCGAAATAGATATTACGATTACCAATCCTGAAAAGCTTTTGTGGATGGGAATCACCAAAGCAGACTATCTACATTATTTAACAAAGATTTCTTCACAAATGCTTCCATTTCTGCATGATAAACCATTAACCGTTATTCGCTATCCTGATGGAGTTAACGGGGAAGCCTTCTACCAAAAGAACTGTCCTGAATATGCTCCACATTTCATTCAAACGGTCCAGTATCATGACCATAGAGCCATCATCTGTTCAAATTTACCGACCTTACTCTGGCTTGGGAACCAGGCTGCCCTTGAATTTCATGTTCCATTTGCTCCCTATCAAAGTGAACAACCTTCCGAAATCGTCTTTGACCTTGATCCACCTTCGCAAGAAGCATTTTACTTAGCTGTTGAAGCAGCAAAGCAAATTAAAATCACTCTTGATCGCCTTCATATAACGGGATTTTTGAAATTATCTGGAAACAAAGGTCTCCAGATCCACATTCCTCTTCCACAGAATACTTTCACATATGATCAAACTAAAATTTTCACATCTTTCATAGCCCATTACTTAGTGGAAATGAACCCTGAAAAGTTTACAGTTGAACGACTTAAAAAGAAGCGCCACGGCCGCCTTTACATTGATTATGTTCAACATGCTAGTGGGAAAACGATTATTGCTCCTTATTCAGTACGAGGTAATCAGAACGGACTTGTAGCTGTCCCGATTGAGTGGAGCGAATTAACAGATGAGCTATCCCCACTCCAATTTTCAATGGAAAAAGTATTAAATAGAAAGGCCAATCCTTTTGAAAGCTATGAGGAAGCAAGGATTGTACAACCCTTCCAACAGATTCTCAATTGGCTTATCGGCCAAGAAAAAAATAACCGCCTATAACGGCGATTATTTTACTTCTTTCTTTTCATCTAACGTTTTCACCGTCCATCGCTCGACTACTTTATGCGGAACACAAACACGCTTATTTCCTGAATCAGGATCGTTAATTTTTTCTAGCAAGCAATTGACTGCCTGATAGCCTAGTTGGAAAATGTTGATATCGACTGAGGTAAGCGGCGGGCTGGAATATTCCGCTAGCATGACATTGTTAAAGCTAATGATAGAAACATCTTCAGGGACAGATAGCCCCATTTCATCAAGTTTGCTCATTATACCAAGTGCCATCAAATCATCAGCAACCACAAGTGCAGTTGGTGGCTTTTCTAATGAAAACAACTCCATAACCGCTTCTTGCCCACCCTCTTTTAGAAATTCTACGTGAACCACGTAATCTTCTTCATAAGGTATATCGGCTTCACGAAGGGCTTTTTCATACCCATTTAGTCGATCCACGGTAACAACGAGATCTAAATTCCCTCCGACGAACGCAATATGCGTATGGCCTTTTTTAATAAAATGATCGGTTACATCTTTTGCAGCTCGAAAGTTATCGTTATCCACATGAGTAATGGAATCTGGGTTTACTAACGGCTTTCCAATCACCGTAAATGGAAAGTTCTGTTGCTCTAAAAAGGCCATGATCTTATCATCGATTCTTGAGTAAAGCATGACAATGCCATCCACTCTACGCCCGTGAACCATTCCCATAACGCCTTCTAGCATCTCTTCTTCTGTAGCGCCCGTTGAAAGATAAAGCGTGTATTCTTTCTCATGAGCCTTTGTGCTAATCCCACGAAGCACTTCAGGAAAAAACGGATTTTGTAACGCTTTATCTGCCGAACTAGGCATCACAAGGCCAAGCGTTTGGGTGCTTCGATTGGCAAGGCTTCTTGCATTATAGTTAGGATGGTAACCAAGGTCTTCCATCGCTTCTCTTACACGTCGTTTCGTTCGTTCACTAATACGGGGGTTATTTGCGATGACGCGTGATACAGTCGATGGCGCGACATTCGCAAGTTTTGCTACATCTTTTATCGTTACAGCCATTGGAAATCCTCCTATACAAAGCTAGCGCTTTAGTGCTAATCCATCTTACATTTAGAATGACCTAATCATTTATTGTAAACGATTTCTTCCTAAAAAGACATCTCATAAAAAGAGAAAGAAGGAATAAGAGAAGCTTTCCTCTTCATCTTCTTTCTCTAGTCACGATTTAGCCTTTTGTTCCTCCGGCAGTTAGGCCAGAAATAAAATAGCGTTGAAGCGATAGGAATAGGATGGAAATTGGAATAGCGATTAATACGGACCCAGCAGCAAATGTTGTAAATTCATTACCGAACTGATCTGAAATCATTTTGTAAAGTCCTACAGCAAGCGTGAATTTTTCTTCACTTCTTAGGATCACTTGCGCAAGGATAAAGTCCGTAAATGGCGTAATGAAGCTAAATAGTGCTACTACAGCAAGAATTGGTTTCGCAAGTGGCAAAATAATTTGCCAAAAAATCCGAAAGTGCCCTGCTCCGTCAATACGTGCTGACTCATCTAGTTCTTTTGGAATTGTATCAAAATACCCTTTGGCTAACCATGTATTCATCGGAAGTAACCCACCCGCATAAACAAGGATTAACGCAAAATGCGTATCTAATAATCCGGTAATGTAAGCCAAAACGTAAATGGCAATTAGTGCCGCAAAGTTTGGGATCATTTGAAGGATTAAGAAAGTCATCAACCCATTTTTACGACCAACAAAACGATAGCGGGAGAAAGCATAGGCCATACAAGAGATCATAGCTACAGCTAGAATCATTGTAATGATACAAATCTTCAGCGTGTTCCAGTACCACAGTAGGTAGTCACTTTCAGCGGTGTTAAATAACGACTTGTAATGATCAAGTGTCGCATCTTTCGGAATAATCGATGATCCCGATAGACTGTCACCAGGGTTAAAGGAAGAACCTACAATCCAGAGAACTGGATACAAAATAATGACACATGCAATTGCGATTGCAATATAGGACAATGTTAAGCGTACGGTATTCTGCATTTTTGGACTCATATTACATCATATCCTCTTCTTGGAATGATTTCGTTCTTCTAAACTGCCACAGAGCAACGCCAATAACAATAGCCGATAGAATCATTGTAATTGCAGCAGCTTTACCATATTGTGCGGATGTAAAGGTTAGTTTATAAATCCACGAAATCAAAATATCAGTGGAACCAGCTGTTTGACCTGAGACTGCAGGCCCCCCACCATTAAACAGGTAAATCACATTAAAGTTATTGAAGTTAAATGTGTATTGCGTAATTAAGATGGGAGCGATCGCAAACAGTACCATCGGAAGCGTGATCCCTCTGAATTTCTGCCACATATTCGCTCCATCAACCGTCGCGGCTTCATATAATTCATCTGGAATGGATTGTAGCACCCCTGTTACCATTGCGAAAATGAACGGGAACCCAAGCCAGAACTGTATGAGTATTAAAGCAACCTTCGTCCAAAATGGCTCTGTTAGCCATGGAATGGCATCAATCCCGAAAGCTGCTAAGATGTCATTGTTAATGGCACCAAACGTTTCATTAAACATTCCAGCAAAGACAAGAATGGATACGAACGCCGGTACTGCCCATGGCAAGATAAAGATTGTTCTAAATATGCCTTTGAATTTAAGGTCTTTTTGATTCATTAAAACAGCTAGGAAAATTCCGATCGCGATTTGTCCAGTAGTAGCTACAAATGTCCACACGATCGTCCAAGAAAATACATCCAAGAATGTATCGCGCCATATATCTAATTTAAATATATCAATATAGTTCTGAACCCCAATCCAGTCTACTAAGTTAGCTGGAGGTGAATGGTAAAGATCATAGTTTGTAAACGATAATAAAATAACGAACAAAATTGGAAAGATAACCACAAAGATTAATAGGAAAAACCCTGGTGATAACATCAAATATGGAAAGCCTTGCTCCGTAACATTTCGGTACTGCTCTTTAACTGAATTTAGAGGAATGCCGAGATCACGATTTCTTCCGTTCAAGTATGCATCCCTCAAATTTAAGAAGTAAATGACTAATCCGATTAGGATAACAAGAACAGCGATAATTCCCTGTGTTAATAAGAAGATGGAATGATCCCGAGGGAGCTTTTCTCCTAACGTAACGATCCCCCATAGTCCAATGTTGATTAAGTCAGCAAAAGCAACTGCAAAGGAAACGGTTAGAATGAAAAACATTAGTCCTTTGAGAATTTGCTTGTTATAAAACTGACCAAATCCAGGTATGATTGAGAGTGCTAATGCTGTTTTGCGATGCTTCGTTTGACGTTCAGTTGCCTCCATCGTGATGGCAATCCCCTTTCTTCTCCTCACTTTTCTAGCTTTAAAGTGAGAAGCAGTACCCCGTTTCCGGAGTACCGCTTTGAATTTTCAAATCATTAGTTACTGTGATTTTGTTCAATTTGTGACTTGATCGTTTTGGTAGCTTCATCTAGTGCTGCTTTTGGTTCTTGCTTGTTAGTTGCAACAAGTTGAAGTGCAGATGCTGCTGGCTCCCATACCTCTGCCATTTCTGGAATGTTAGGCATTGGCACACCATATTGAGATTGAACCGCTACTGCAGAAGCACCTTCATTGTCAGCAATAACTGGATCTTCAATCAGTGATTTCACTGGAGGAATTTCTGCCGTTTTTTCATAACGAATCTTCGCATTTTCCTCATTTGTAATCCATTCTACAAGCTTAGTTGCCCATTCTTTGTTTTCTGAGAAGTTACTTACGTGCCAGCCTTTAACACCGATGAAAGTTTTAAAGTTTTCACCATTTGGTAGTTTCGGCATTGGAGCTACACCAATATCAATACCAGCGTCTTTATAGCCCTGGAATGACCATGGTCCGTTCATAACAGAAGCGGCTTTTCCTTCATTAAAGAGACCGTCCATAGTTGATCCACCATTTTCCCCAATTAGACCTTTAGGGAATAGACCTTCTTTGTACCATTTTTGAATATATTCTGTACCTTCTACTGCACCTTCATTATTAAGACCAAGATCCTGTGGATTTAAGCCTTCATCTGTACGATCAAAAACATAACCGCCATAACCAGCTAATACAGCGTTTGCAAAATAGAAATTATCCCAGAGTGCAAGGAAACCATATTGCTTATCTTTTGTATAATCTTTTGCAAAATCATAAACCTCATCCATTGATTCAGGAGCTTTGTCCATTAGTTCTTTGTTGTAAATAAATACTGGTGTTTCTGTCGCTTTTGGAAGTCCGTAAAGCTTTCCATCAAAATTTTCTGCTTGAATAGAAGACTCTGTAAACGTATCGACAACTGACTGGTCAACTTCAATTGGAGAAATAAGTCCTTCAACTGCAGCTTGTCCAATTTGGTCGTGTGGAAGTGTAATAACGTCAGGTCCAGTACCTGCTGGGCCGTCAAGACGAATTTGTTCTCTAATTTCATCCGCCATCCCTAGTTCTTTAAATTCTACTTTAATGCCATACTCTTCTTCAAAACTAGCAATAGCAGGTTCAAGTGCAATCCCTTTATCTGTATCTTCCCAAACAACGAGCTTCTCAGGTTTGTTAGCGTCGTCCCCTTCGGAATCACCGCCCCCACCGTTACTTGAAGCGTTCTCATTGTTTTGCGGTCCGCATGCTGCAAGAACGCCGATTGCAAGAACTAGAGTAAGAAACAAAGCGAAAAAGCGTTTCATGTGTTAACCCCCTCTTAAATTTACGATCATCATACAAGCGCTTTCATCCATTTCGTGAAAACGATTGCACTGACTTTCTATAACCTATTATACATGCCTAAACTTTTTTCGCAACCGTTTGCACAAAGTTTTTTCAAAATTTTTTCGAAATACCTAATCCACTTGTTTTTTGCCATTTGACTAAAAGCGATTGATCTTCTACATTTGATAGAGAAGGATCGCAATATCCTCTTCCCTTCATGTCAAAAGCCTTGAGAGCTTTTCATACAATTTATTGCAAGCGATTGCACAAGGAGGTTCACCTGAATGATCAAAGAAGCTATTTATCACCGTCCGAAGAACAACTATGCCTATGCTTATAATCAAGACACCCTTCAATTGATGATACGGACGAAGAAAGACAACCTTACTTCCGTTTCCCTTATTTATGGCGATCCTTATGATTGGCAAAACAACAAATGGCAATTTACTTCTCAATCAATGAAAGTAAGCGGTTCGGATTCACTGTTCGACTATTGGAGTATTTCAATCCAACCCCCTTATCGCCGATTGCGATACGGTTTCTATCTTGAAGATGACAAAGAAGCTTATGTTTATACAGAAAAAGGCTTCTTTACTAAGCAACCTGAAGATACGAATGACTATTTTAGTTTCCCTTTTTTAAATTCTGCTGATGTTTTTACTGCCCCTGCCTGGGTAAAGGAGACAGTTTGGTATCAAATTTTTCCTGAAAGATTTGCAAACGGTGATGCTTCTCTTAATCCTGAAGGCACCCTTCCATGGGGAGAATATCCTCCAAAGCAAAACAACTTTTTTGGTGGTGACTTTCAAGGAGTTCTTGATCACCTGGACCATTTAACAGCACTTGGAATAAGCGGAATTTATTTCACCCCTATTTTTAAAGCAGAATCGAACCATAAATATGACACTATTGATTATATGGAGATCGATCCTCAATTTGGGAATAAAGAAATGTTTAAAAAACTCGTTCAGGCGTGTCACGAACGAGGAATTAAAGTGATGCTTGATGCGGTTTTTAATCATAGTGGCTATTATTTTAAACCGTTTCAAGATTTGCTAAAGAACGGAGAGCGTTCCCGTTACAAAGACTGGTTTCACGTGCGTTCGTATCCGATCGAGACAAAGCCTATTCCCTCCTATGATGCTTTTGCTTTTGAAGCAAAAATGCCTAAACTAAATACAGAAAATCCTGAAGTAAAAGAATACTTACTTCAAGTAGGCCGCTATTGGGTCGAAGAATTTGATATTGACGGGTGGCGCTTAGATGTTGCGAACGAAATTGATCACCGATTTTGGCGGGAATTCAGGAGAGAGATCAAAAAAGTGAAACCTGAAATCTATATTCTCGGGGAGATCTGGCATGATGCAATGCCGTGGCTCGAGGGAGATCAGTTTGATGCGGTGATGAACTATCCTCTAACATCAGCCCTTCTCGATCATTATGCACATAATAAAATCACAGCCGAAACGATGGGAAATCGTCTCTCCTCCCTTCTTCATTCCTATCCGGCTAACGTAAATGAAGTCGCATTTAATTTGCTAGGAAGTCATGATACCCCGCGACTTTTGACATTGGCAAATGGAAAAAAAGAAGTTGTGAAACTCATGTATATCCTACAATTCTCTTTTCCAGGAACACCCTGCATTTACTATGGCGATGAAATAGGAATGTCAGGTGGCGCTGATCCCGGATGTCGTGAATGTATGATTTGGAATGATAATAAGCAAGATACAGAACTATTTCAGTTTCTACAAACGCTTATTTCACTAAGAAAACAACATTCCGCCTTTGGCAATGAGGGACATTTCGAGATCGTGGATGCAGATGAAACACTTATTCAGTACAAAAAACATGGAGCGAACGAAACCTTACTCTTTTTATTAAACAACTCACCTAATAAAGTATCTCTTACTCTTTCTCCATCGAACAAAAATATGACTCTTATTCTAGGTAGTCAATATGAATCAAACTCTCCTCTTAATCTAAATCCGTATGGTTATGCCATATTAAGTTATTCCTAAATAAAAAGCTCCTGGACCTTGGTCCAGGAGCTTTTTATGTCTTCATAGGGCATTTTACTTTGGAAGCGCAACCACCCTTACCACTTCTACACTATTCTGATAATCCTAATTCTATTACGGTAGATTATATAACAAAGTATTTTAAATTTTCTAAAAATATACTTGAATTTCGCTTTTTCTCAGCATAACATGAGGATATAGAAAAAAGGCAATGTTAGAAAAACTGACATGGAGGGTCTTATATGAAAAAAGTAGAAGCTATTATTCGTCCTGAAGCATTCCAGGATTTGAGAGATCGATTAAGAGATGAGGGGATCACTGGCATGACCGTATCTGAAGTAGCTGGATGCGGATTACAGAAAAAGCAAACTGGTGTATTCCGGGGAAGCCACTTCGAAGTATCACTACAGGCAAAAATCAAAGTCGAGCTCGTTTTTGATGATCACCTTCTAGACCATGTGGCCAAGACCATTCGTGATGTCTGTGCAACTGGCGAAGTGGGCGACGGTAAAATATTCGTCTATCCAGTAGAAGATGTGATCCGCATACGTTCTGGTGAGCACGGGCTCACAGCATTTAAATAAACTTAAAAGGATGGTAACGGTATGAAAAAAATGACTGGTTTGTTCGCACTTCTCTTTCTTTTTTCAGGTGGGCATGTGTTTGCTGCAGGGGATACCTCCGAGGTAGCCGCACTAAGTGCTTCAATGGATACGGTTTGGATAATGATTGCTGCGTTTCTTGTGTTTTTTATGCATGCAGGATTCGCAATGGTTGAAACGGGATTTACTCGCTCCAAAAACGCGTTAAACATTTTAATGAAAAACTTACTTACCATGTCGATCGGTGCTGTTCTTTATTTTATTGTGGGATATGGATTAATGTTCGGTACATCTGCCGGTGGGTTTATCGGATCTGACGGTTTCCTACTCTTTGGACAATCTGATAATATCGGCTTCTTTGTTTTCCAGGCCGTCTTTGCAGCAACTTGTGCCACGATTATTTCTGGAGCAGTAGCTGAACGAATGAAATTAATTAGCTATATCGCTGTTACAGTTGTTATGATCGGATTTGTATACCCTGTTGTCGGTCATTGGATCTGGGGTGGCGGATGGCTTGCAGAATTAGGATTTACAGACTTTGCAGGTTCAACCGTCGTCCATATGACTGGTGCCCTTGGTGCCGTCGTTGCAGTTGCCTTCCTTGGTGGACGTCTTGGAAAATACTCAAACGGCAAAGTTAACGTTATTCAGGGACATAACATTCCACTAGGCGCTCTCGGCGTCTTCATTCTCTGGTTTGGTTGGTTTGGATTTAATGCAGGTAGTACTCTATCTGCAAGCGATGCACTTATTCCTACAATTGTAGCGACCACGCTTCTTTCAGCTTCAAGTGGTGTGATCGGTAGTGCCTTTTACTCTTACATTCGCTATAAGCAAATTGATGCTTCCTTAACATTAAATGGCGCACTCGCCGGTCTCGTAGGGATTACAGCTGGTACTGCAAGCGTCTCCCCAATTGGTGCGATGTTTATCGGTCTGATCTCAGGAGTTATTTTAATTGAAGCGGTTCAACTGATTGATCGTCGCGTCAAATTAGATGATCCAGTGGGTGCAATAGCAGTTCACGGTGTATGCGGAGTATGGGGAACCCTTGCTGTTGGACTCTTCGCCATTGATGGCGGCTTGTTCTACGGAGGCGGCGCATCTCTTCTGCTTGTTCAAGCAATCGGTATTCTAGCCGTTATGGCCTGGACATTAGGAACGGTTGGTATCTTTTTATTCATTTACACTCGTTTTTCTTCTATACGTGTTTCCCGTGAAGAAGAAATTCAAGGACTTGATTTCGCAGAGCACGGATCTACTGCTTACGAGGTTAGAGGCGGAATCCTCAATAACAATGAAAGTCCCTCTTCTAGCTCACCATTTGGTCATGGATTAGTCGAACGACTAAACGGACTCGAACCGCCGAAGGAGAGAAAAGCGGAAACGAGCGTATAAGGTTTACAAGGCATGAGGCTCACCTTTTAAGATTTCATAACGCAAACAAATTTTTTATTAAGATTATCTCAAAAAAAAGGACCGAAGCCATCTGCTTCGGTTCTTTTTTAATCAACGAGGTCTACCTTGTGATGCTCCATCCAATAATTAATCTGAGCGAGATGCGCGATGAGTTGAGGGCCTGCCATCAGTTGCCCAAACCATGGAACTTTAAACGCTTTCCCTTCTGAGTCGACAATATCCTGGACCACTTTAGCATCAATTAACTCAAGCAGTGGCGCCTGCTTATGATTAAGCGTATCTTGAAGCCATGCGGATACAGCTTTCGTATAAGCAGGATGATAGGTCTTAGGATAAGGACTCTTTTTCCTGTAAAGGACATCGTGTGAGAGCGTGCCAGTCATCGCTTTTCGTAATAACCCTTTCTCTCGTCCATCAAGCATTTTCATTTCCCACGGTACATTCCAAACATATTCAATGATACGATGATCTGAAAACGGCACCCTTACTTCTAAACTAGCTCCCATGCTCATACGATCTTTTCGTTCAAGGAGTGTGGTCATAAACCAATTTAAGTTCAAATAAAAGAGTGCTCTTCGCTTGGCTTCGATTTCACTTTCTCCATCAAGTACTGGGGTTTCTTTCATTGATTCGCGATATCTTTCCGTCACGTAATCTTCTAGTTTTAATTTCGTACGAACTTCTTCTTTTAGCATCGCCTGTCTTTCCCTCGTCGATCGCATCCACGGAAACTGTTCCTTATCAAGTAGTTCAGGCTTGTGAAACCATGGATACCCTCCAAATATTTCATCCGCACATTCACCTGAAAGCGCAACAGTAGCATGCTTTTTGATCTCCTTCGAAAACCATAGTAAGGAAGAATCCACATCTGCCATACCAGGAAGATCACGACATTCAATCGCTTCTTTGAGATGGTAAACAAGCTGAGCGGTATCAATCACACAGTTCGTATGATCGGTTGCAAGCTCAGAAGACACTTTTTTGATCCAAGGTGCATCTGAATTAGGCTGAAATTCACTGCTCTTAAAGTACTTATCATTATCAACATAGTCAACGGAAAAAGAGCGTAACGTGCCCTTCCCTTCCTCTTGAAATGCGCTTCTTGCAACAGAAGTAATCGCGCTTGAGTCAACACCACCCGATAAAAATGTACAAACAGGTACGTCCGCCACAAGCTGTCTTCGAATGGAATCTTTTAATAGATTGCCAACTTTTTCTACAGTCGTATCAAGATCATCGGTGTGTTCACGACTAACCACATCCCAGTAGCGCCAAATTCGAACGCCGCTTCGTTCAAACTTCATAGCAAAGCCCGGCCGTAGCTCATTGATTCCACGAAAAACACCGTGACCTGGCGTTCGAGATGGACCTAATCCAAAAATTTCTTGTAATCCTCCTCGGTCAATCTCCGTTTTGACGTCTGGATGAGCAAGTATAGCTTTTAATTCCGAACCGAATTGAAGGGACGCTCCACTTTGTCTATAAAATAGTGGCTTGACTCCGAGACGGTCTCTCGCCAGAAAAAGCCTTTCCCCATCCCATATGCCAAATGCAAATATGCCATTTAAATGCTCAACGCATTTTTCTCCCCACTCGATATAGCACGTTAAAAGCACTTCTGTATCCGAATGTGATTGAAACGTATACCCTTTTCCAAGGAGGATTTTGCGCAGATCTTCCGTATTGTACAATTCACCGTTATAACAAATGGTGTAGTCGGTTTCACCATGTTTTCTTGTCATCGGCTGACTTCCACCCGCTGGATCGACCACAATCAATCGCGTATGACCAAACCCGCAATGTCCGTTGACCCAGCAATTGGAAGCATCCGGCCCTCGTTTTGATAAGGTCTGTGCCATATGCTGAAGGACTTTCTGTTCACCAGTAAGGTTCTGTTTCCAATCAACCCATCCCGTTATTCCACACAAAAAGATCTTCCTCCCCTCGTTGCTCTCTGTTCACAATATGCATACGCCCAAGTTTCGTGCAAAATGTTAGGAACAACGAAAAAAAGAGACCTTCACTAAGGTCTCACACTTTTTGAAAACGCAAGAAGTACCATGCGCCTTCTTTTACTACTGGCTTTACCTGCTTTAATTGAAATCCTGTTTCTGATGCGAGCTCCGTCATTTCCTTACGGCTCGGTAAAGGATACAAATTATCATGTGCACTCATAAAACTGTTAAAAGCAGCTGAGAAAGCGTGTCCATGTTTGGATTCATGCATCGGGGTAATAATAAGTAGCTGGCCTTTTTTTCCGGTTACCTCATAAGCTTTTTGGAAGAGATGACGCCTCTCTTCAGGGGCAAAGTAGTAAAGTAAATTATTCATCATCGCCACATCAAACGGCTTGCCATCCCACTTCCACGTCATCATATCATCTGGATACAAGTTAATGGGTGATTTTAACGGAAAATGAATGTTGGCCTCAGCATCTAGACAAACGGAACGATTCTTTTCAATGCCTACAAGTTTCATATTTTCAAGCTTTGCTCCAATGCGCGATAAATATCCCGCGTAACCAGCACCAAAATCAATGACCGATGTTGCATTTGTCGATTTAATGGCTTGATAAATTTTAGGGAAAGCAAACCGTTCAATAAAACTAGAGGTTGCCGCAACGGTCCCTCCATAATCTTCATCCTGATAGAGCGCACGATGTTCTTTATTTAATAAGTCCGGGTAAGAAAGCAGAATCGGGATATGTAATTCCATCATTTCTTTCAATAGAATTCCAACAGACTGCTCGCTGTTCTTCGATATTGATTCCACCATGTGTTTTTTTGAACGAATTTTACCATCTTTACCACTCGTTAAGTGACCAATTGCCACACCGACATCGGCCCACCTTGTTAAGAGCAGTTCATTCATATTTCGTTTGCTGGCAACGCTTGAGACGGTTGTGCTGGACTCAAATTCATCAAATAAATCGTGTACATAGCCAACGTGAGCGTGCCAGGCATATAAAAACGGTTCATTGCTTTTCATCCATTTCCTAGCACGCCAGATCTTTTTTACTTCTTTCATTTTGTTTCCTCCCATCTCATTTGCGATACCATGGATAGTCATCTTCCTTCGTAAACATTACATTTTTTTTAGGATGATTACTTATTTTTCCATTCCCTACGGAAGCTGGAATGAACCCTGCTTGTTTCATACGATCCACTAAGTTGAATTTCCAAATTCCAAGACCGGATGTGTTCAGCATTTGTTTATAATGCAAAAGCGGGGAGTGCTCTGTTTGTTTGACGCCCTTGATGCGAAGCTTTTGCCAAGGGCGATATGGAAACGAATAAAGCAATGCAGCCTGATGACTTAAAGTTGAGACGTATTCCGCTCGCGGCTTTCTTACTTTCTCATACCATTTCAACTGCTTCCATTCCGTTTGTTTTGTCTGAAACATCCAGCAAAGCAGTTCGCCTAATACATCTGAGTCCTGAATAGCGAGATTCATCCCTTCCCCAGCCATAGGGTGAACACTGTGAGCCGCATCCCCCGTTAAAATCAAATTGTTCTTCACGTAGTTTGAAACATTGTGTCTGACCGGAATCATGAGCTGAATTTTTTTCCACGTATCAATTTGATGCACGTATCCTTCAAGCTCAGGCATAAGCTCGCAATAAGCACGGTAGAATGATTCTAATCCTTCTTCACGCATCGTTTTAAACTCACCAGGTTTTATGAGAAGAACGCTTCTTACCTGATTATTAGGGAGTGGAAAAAGGCCAACGAATTTATTTTGTGTGGTAATAATTGTCGACTGATTGAGCGTCTCTGGTCTCGGGAAGGAAACCGTTAAAAAATGATGATTGTACTTTGTGTTTTTCATCTCAACTTCCATTGCTGTTCGAGTTGGAGAAGCCCTTCCCTCAGAACCAATATAAAAGTTTGCGTGAATTTCACGCTCTCCTTCTTTTGTTTGAATAATCGCTTTCCTTTTCTCGGGCGGCCCTTCGGTAAAACCAGTCAATTTTGCCGGCTGGATATAATCAACGGAGTCGTATTTTGAAGCTTCTTCGAATAAAAGCTCTTTTAGCCGTTCGTGTGGAATCATCAATGACGTATTATAAGGAGATGGAATCACATCATAACGGAATTCATTTGCGCTTAGCTGCTCCATCGTGCCATCGTCTTTTTGGTTATACTCATAGAATTCAATAGAAGGTAGCAAAAAACCATTTTCCTTTACAACGTCTAATACATTGATCCGATCAAGTACTTCAAGGCTTTTTGGCTGCAGGAGTTCCCCTTTATAAATTAAACCGCTCTTTCGATCTTTTTCGATTAATAGCGTTTTCACTTGACACTGCCCTAATTTAACAGCCAGCGTAAGTCCTGATATCCCTCCGCCAATGATCATCACATCATAATCCATCTACCATCACCTCTTCTTCGCTACATTTCTATTCCCTTCCAATTGTTGCTTGAAACAGGCATAACACATTGCTGCAGCTCATTCTTCCCTACTCAAAAAAACAAAAAAATCGACCACAGGGGTCGATTCGCTAAGTTGCTAGTGGGAATCGTTTTGATAAAAGTAGTTTTTCAAAACGATCCTTATTCAATGGTTTACTATAAAAAAATCCTTGAGCAAAGTTACAGCCAAAGCTACGTATAATGTCACCCTGCTCTTTCGTTTCAATGCCCTCTGCGACGATGGATAAATTTAACCCTTCACACATCGTAATAACGGCTTTAACAATGGCCGCATCAGCATTATTTTCTTGAAGATTTCGAATGAAGGATTGATCGATTTTCAGAATATCTAGAGGAAAGTCCTTCAAGTAACTAAGGGAAGAATAGCCTGTTCCAAAATCGTCAATCGATACTTTAATGCCCATGCCACGCAATTCATTTAACATTGAAATACTATAATCCGTATTCACAAGCGTGGTACTTTCTGTTACTTCAAGATGGAGCGAATGAGGCGAGAGACCCGATGCTCGTAGGGCTTCACGAACAGATCCTACGAACTTCTCACTTTGGAACTGGCGTCCAGACACGTTTACACTAATTGATAAATCATCATATCCAAGTGCCTGCCACCTGCTTGTTTGCATGCACGCTTCATTTAACACCCATATGCCTATTTCTTCAATCAAACCGGTTTCTTCTGCGAGAGGAATAAATTGAGCTGGTGAAACGAGCCCCAGCTTCGGATGGTTCCAGCGGATTAATGCTTCACAAGCGTAAATTTTCTTCTCATCTAAGTTTACCTGAGGCTGATAGAATAGTGTCAGCTCGTCTTTTTCAATCGCTCTTCTTAAATAACTTTCAAGCTCCAATCGTTCAAACGCTTCATCGGTCATTTCATCCGTATAAAACTCAATATAGTTTGCCCCTTGCTGTTTCGCACGATCTAAAGCAATATAAGCATTTTTCATGAGCGTGTCGAGATCCTGGCCATCAAGTGGAAACAGACTAATTCCGATGCCAACCGTCATAAAGTATTCGACATCATCAAAAAGAATCGGTTGTTTTAAATGTTCAACAACGCGTTTTGCCAGCATCAATGCATCTTTTTCACACGTGAGCCCGGGAAGAAGAACAGTAAATTCGTCTCCACCAAATCTTGCAAGCACAGCATCATCTTTAATCGCTTCTTTAATACGGGTGGTCACCTGCTTCAGAATTTGGTCTCCCCGTTGGTGTCCTAAGCTATCATTAATCAATTTAAAGCGATCAAGATCAATAAACATGACAGCTAATTTTTCTTCTGTATTTTTTAACGATTCATTTAATAGTTTCTCAAACAGCAGGCGATTGGGTAGTTCTGTTAGTACATCATAATAGGCAAGATGTGCAATTTTCTCTTCAGCTTTTCGCTGATTCATGATACTTTTGGCAACCCCATATGCCCCGGTAATTTCTCCGTTTACTAAAATTGGAATATTTGTAATGGTAAATAACACGTCCACTCCAGTCTTATGAACAAGATGCGCGTCATAAGTCTGAGCCATTCCCTGAAACGTCTGATGAAATTTATCTCTTGTCATTTCTACATCTGAAGGGGAGACAAACTGAAGGGAGTGTTTACTCATTACTTCTTCAGACGAATAGCCAAGCAATGATTTTAATGCAGGGTTAACACTCGTGATCTTACCGAATACATCAACCGAATAAACAAGATTTGGATTTTGCTCAAAAAGAGATTTAAAGCGCTGCTCTGACTGTTGTAGATTGGTGTTTAACGTCTCTAATTCTTCTGTAGAAGCTTTAATTAAATGCGAAAGTGCCATTAAACCATCCAAGTCATTCATCTCCTGATTGTGTAATGGCAGAAGCCTTACACCTTTTTGTTTGTCATGTTTTTCGTTGAAATGCGCAAATACCATCTGATTTTCATTATAATAAAACGAAGAGCCATCTGAGTAGTATTCAGATTCAAGCAAAATCGATGTATGTGTGCAGACCTTCTCAAGACGATCAAAATAGTGAACAATTCCACTGTTTAAAAGTTTAGGTAAAGAGGCGGATGAAAAAGAAAAGAGGGTTTTTAAGCCATCCATTTCAACGTTCTGTTTTAACCGCTCATAAGACATAGACATTTGTGTGACATCACCATAGAAAAATTGCAATTTTGATCCTTGATTGAGTAACGTATTGACTGTTACCGATCCATCTCGATGCTTTTCTAGAACGGAAATTGGCTTTTCTTTCCCATTTAACAACTGAATCAACGGCACATAAGTGGATGATTCAGGTAATCGATTTGCCACGTCATAGCCTAAATATTTCTCATAGAACTTGACCGCGCTTAACCCTTCCACTTCAAAGAGACGAGACCCTAATGCTTGTGTCACTTCAAAGGATCTTCCTGCCGGCTTCCAAAACGCTTCACGATGATGATTCATTTCCACACTCTCACCACTAATGCGAACTCCTACTATGCCTTTTGTTCGTACATGTTGACCTGATACCACAAAAGAGATCCCGTTTCTCTTCGTTGCTTTTCCTCCAATGAATGGTGTCTGCTCCATTGTTTCCAATACAGTACGATCATCAATCTCGCTGTTAAAAAGAATAACAAGCTCTTTTGGATCGGCAAACGGCTTACGCAAATTGGAACCTTCCATTTCGAATGGTTTCAACTCTGCATCCTGAAACGTTGTGAACGAAACAAGAATGCCTTCTGTTTCCAGGCTATTTTCGCAATAGGCGCCTTCTGCAGTTGTACCAATCAGAACGGCATGAGGTAGAAATTCTGAAATGATTTTTGCAACACGAGCCGTACGTTCTTTATTATGAGAAAAACAAAATAATTGAACGAGGACGGCATGCGCTTGAAACAAATTCGAGTGATTCATCATATCGTCAAACAAGTTGTCTTCATTAGAAACTTTAACTGAAAATGTTCTCAAGCTTTACACACCTCAACCTTCAATGCCTTTAATTCGAAAGTTTTTATTATATCTATCATATCAAAAACTAAAATAGACGAATACATCTATTCCAGAAATATGCCAATCGACCCTACTTCTTATATCGGCATAATCAATTCAAACTTTTAATAGAAAAAAACCACCTGATTAGAGGTGGTTTTAGGACTTATAGCTGATAAAGGTGCAGTACAGAATACCCATAAAAAATAACGAGGAGAAAAGCGAACATAAATTGAAGCCAAAAAGGCCATATGATTTTTTCTTTTTTCCCTCTCACCAGAATCATTTCCATTGAGAAAATGAGCCATAAAGCGACTACACCTTTTACAATAGATGGTCCCCAGAATTGATACCCAACAACGAGGAACATGCCGGTAATCACTGTGAAAATATAAAATAAACGAAGGATCATGTGGACTCTCGTTTGCGCTTTTTCTTTTCCAGCTCTCATGAAATAGTAGCTTACTAGAAAAAGAATAAGAGTTAGCCCCCAGGCAGTATAATGGGCATGAAGCATTGACAATCTCTCCTTTATGACAGTCTCTCCTAAATCATATCATGAAAATTTATTCCGAGTGATAATGGAATATCCTCCCTAAATTTCCTTAAACGATAGGAAGGAAACGATTTCATTGTTATACTAGTATGGAAAACTAAAAGAATGGGAGTGAAGGGTCATATGGTACAAACAAAAGATATTATTGAAATGACGGAGCAATACGGTGCGCACAATTATCATCCACTGCCAATCGTTATTGCAGAAGCTGAGGGTGTTTGGGTAAAAGATCCTGAAGGCAATCGTTACATGGATATGCTTAGTGCGTATTCCGCGGTTAATCAAGGACATCGACATCCAAAAATTATTCAAGCTTTAAAGGATCAGGCTGATCGCGTGACATTAACTTCTCGCGCTTTCCATAATGACCAACTGGCTCCTTTTTACCAAAAAGTTTCTGAATTTACTAACAAAGAAATGATTCTTCCGATGAACACCGGCGCTGAGGCAGTTGAAACAGCTGTTAAAGCGATGCGGCGCTGGGCTTATGAAGTGAAAGGCGTTGAGAAAGATAAAGCCGAAATTATTGCCTGCGAAGGGAATTTCCACGGCCGTACAATGACGGCTGTCTCACTTTCTTCTGAAGAAGAGTACCAGCGAGGATTTGGTCCTATGTTACCAGGAATCAAGTTAATTCCTTACGGTGACTTAGATGCTTTGAAAAAAGCGATCACGCCAAATACAGCTGGCTTCTTATTCGAACCGATTCAGGGCGAAGCAGGTATAAACATTCCTCCTGAAGGATTTCTTAAAGAAGCTTATGATTATTGTAAGGAACAACGGGTTCTATTCGTTGCGGATGAAATTCAAGCTGGTCTATGTCGATCTGGTAAACGCTTCGCATGTGATTGGGATAACGTAGAACCGGATATGTACATTCTAGGGAAAGCACTTGGTGGCGGCGTGTTTCCAATTTCGTGTGTAGCCGCTAACGAAGAAGTGCTTGGCGTATTTACACCTGGCTCTCACGGGTCCACATTCGGAGGTAACCCGCTAGCGTGCGCCGTGTCGGTGGCATCGTTAGAAGTGCTTGAAGATGAAAAACTAGCCGATCGCTCTCTTAAACTTGGAAACTACTTTCAAGAGAAGTTAAAAGAAATCAACAACCCTATTATTAAAGAAGTGCGCGGACGCGGCCTCTTTATCGGAGTTGAACTTCATGAAGCGGCTCGTCCATATTGTGAGAAGCTAAAAGAAAAAGGTCTACTCTGTAAGGAAACGCACGAAACGGTTATTCGCTTCGCCCCTCCACTCATTATTAGCGAAGAAGATTTAAATTGGGCGATTGAGCAAATTACAGAAGTGTTATCAGTCCAATAGATAGAAATAAGAAAACCTCGCTACATGTAGCGAGGTTTTCTTGTGTTTTATAATCCGATCGAAACGTATTTTGTTTCAAGATAAGCTTCTATCCCTTCGTGACCGCCTTCACGACCAATACCACTTTGCTTCATCCCACCAAATGGTGCCTGTGCCGCTGAAGGAACGCCATCATTCCAGCCTACAATGCCGTAGTCAAGACCATTCACAACGTAGTTTCCTCTTCGAACGCTTTCACTAAATACGTATGCGGCAAGTCCAAACGGCGTTTGGTTCGCATATTTAATTGCTTCGTCATCTGTTGTCACTTTCTGAATGGGAGCAACCGGTCCAAATGTTTCTTCATTCATAATTAACATGCCTGGCGTGACATCTTTTAAGATAGTAGGACGGTAGAAATAAGAGCCATTTTCTTCATACCCTTCTCCACCTACGACACATTCAGCTCCTTGACTAAGCGCATTTTGAACATGTTTTTCTACTTTCTCGTAGCCATCTTTGTCAATCATCGGACCAATATCTGTTCCCTCTTCTAATCCGTTTCCAACTTTAAGGTCCTTCGTCTTATCAGCAAATTTCGAAATAAATTCATCATAAATTTTCTCTTGAACATAGACGCGATTCCCACAAATACACGTTTGACCGCCATTACGGAACTTAGATGCAATAACGCCGTCAACCGCTTTGTCGATGTCTGCATCGTCAAGAACGATAATTGGGGCATGTCCACCAAGTTCAAGCGAAATATTTTTCACCGTTTCAGCTGCTTGTTCCATTAGTTTCTTACCCACTTCCGTTGAGCCAGTAAAAGTGATTTTCCGAACGTGCGGGTTACTCATGAGTTCACCAGCTACCTCTGAAGATTTACCTGTAACGAGATTAACAACCCCCTTCGGTATACCGGCTTCCTCACAAAGTTCTACGAGACGCACAGCCGTTAGTGGTGTTGCGGACGGTGGCTTTACAACAAATGTACATCCTGCTGCTAAAGCCGGGGCAAGTTTCCTCGCAATCATAGCTGCTGGGAAGTTCCACGGTGTGATGGCACCAACAACCCCTACTGGCTGCTTACGTACTTCCATCATCCGCTCTTCTTTATGGGGAGGAATCGTACGACCATAAATACGCTTTCCTTCTTCTGCAAACCATTCAACGAATGAAGCAGAGTACGCAACTTCTCCTTTTGATTCATGAAGCGGCTTTCCCATTTCAAGTGTCATAAGTTCAGCGAGTTCATCTTCGTGATCCATCATAAGGCCATGAAGTTTCTTTAAGTATGAAGACCGCTCATATGCGGTGAGGCTTGACCACTCCGGGAATGCTTGATGGGCAGCGTCAATTGCCTTCTTCGTTTCCGACTTCCCTCCTACTGGAACAGTCCCAACGAGTTCACCAGTTGCCGGGTTATTCACTTCAAGCTTTTCAAGATCCTGACCTGTCCATTCACCATTAATGTAATGAAACTTTTCCATTTGCTAAACCCTCCTAGTCGGTTCTCTGGATAACAATTCCTTTTTTTAGACTAATATAAACACCAGAACGTTATCTTTTTCTTATTTCATTACGTAATGTGCCAATTCCTTCAATGGTTACTTCAATTACGTCCCCATCCATAAGATATTTAGGCGGGTTGAATCCTTTTCCAACTCCCGCTGGAGTTCCGGTTGCAATAATATCACCAGGTTCTAACGTCATCCCTTTAGAGAGAACATGGATAAGCTCAGGAATCGCAAAAATAAAATCGGATGTGCTTCCGTTTTGTCTTACTTCTCCATTTACTTTCGTCACGATGGATAGTTCATGCGGCTCAGGAACTGCTGAGGTATGTAAGACAACTGGACCCATTGGACAAGAAGCATCCAGACTTTTACCTATAAAAAATTGGCCGTGTTTTTTTTGAAGATCCCGTGCTGTAAGATCATTGATGATTGTATAGCCAAACACATAGTCCATCGCATCATCCTTGCTTATTCCTTTTCCTTTCTTACCAATCACAACAGCAAGCTCACCTTCATAATCAAGCGTTTCAGATAACTCACGTCCAAACGTAAGAACGCGATTAGGCGCTGAGACGGTTGTTGGCGCTTTCGTAAAAATCATCGGGTGTTGCGGAATATCTTTCTCGCTCCCCATTTCAATCGCATGATCTCGATAATTTTTTCCGACACAGAAAATATTTTTAGCTGGTCTCGTAATAGGCGCTAGGATCTCCACCCTTTCAACTGAAAGATAGTATTGAGCTGAAAGGTTATCAAGCTGATCAAACTCAGGTGCACCTTGTCGAATGAACGTTTGTAAATCTGGTATGTCCACCCCCTGATCAAAATAGTAGTCTTTCAAGTTTACAATCTGCTGATTCTCTTCATCTAAAATACCAAACCCAGATTCTTCTTTTGCTTGAAATGAAACAAATTTCATAAAACCAACCACTCCTTTGCATTTAGAAACAGATTTATGAACATTACACCTATTATGACATGAAAGGGGATTTAATTTCACGAATAGTGTGTTAATAAAGAGTCGATTAAAGAAACGAATGCATACAAAAAAGACCTGTATGGCAACAGGTCTTTTCACTCAGCCTTTGCTTTCATTATCCGAAGCAGGCTGCTGATCTTCTTCTGTTTCTTTCTTCTGATCTTTTTTCTCGGAAAGCAATTCTGTAAAAGCTTCTCTAGGTTCAGTTAAAACCTTTTCCTTTAAGTTAAGTCCTGAAAGGATTTCAACGCGACCATCTTCGATTCGTCTTCGCTCTACTTTTCGTAAATGAATTTCGTCTTTCTCGAAAACGACGACATAACTCTTATCATCCTTCTCAATGATGCTTTCTTCAGGGACAGACGGCGCATTGGTATTCTGATGAAGTGGAACGTCAATAACCACATGTGTTCCAACCTTCATGTCACTTTCTTCACTTAACATAACGTTAAAATGATACATACTAATACCTGCTTCATCCTCTACTTCGTAAGGTCGATCTTCGAGGATTGTAATACGTCCTTTAGCGGGTTGTCCCGGATAAGCAGCGGAACGAATGAGAACTTCCTGATCAACGGCTAGTGTCGGATAGTCTATTTCGTTAACAGCTCCTTGTACAGTTAAGTCTTTCGACAATACTTTAACCACGGCTTCACCATCTTCAGGCGTTCGATTCACTTCCTCTACAACACCATTAAACGTGGCATCAACGGAAGTCTCCTCTTTATTCGTCTCAGCTTCTGCGATTTGACGCTCCAACTCTTTTACGTCAAGCTCCGCTAGTCTTTTCTTATACTCGGTATCTCGTATTTGCTCTTCGACATCAAGCTGCAATTGAAGCTTTTGCTCATCTTCAAGATCTTCATTAGAGGCAATACGTGATGACTGAACGGCAAGATCACTAAGCTGATCATCAAGTACAGAAACAGCTGTTTCTGCCTTGTTCCGCTGTGAATTCAAATCAGATACATCAACGGTTTCACTTTTTTCATATTCAAAAAGAGAAGTTCCCGTTGAAACATCATCCCCTTCATTCACTAGAACATCTGACATATTCCCACGTGAAGATTGATAATAGTAAGACTCCTCCACTTCAGGAATAAGAACGCCTTCAAACGTCACAAGTTCCTCATATGTTTTTCCTTTTACAGTAACGGTTTCAAGCTTCTTTTCACCTGCGATGACACTCTGTATGATCAAGGTGTTGACGGTAATAAAAAGAAGCAGGATAAGTGTAGCGCTAATACTAATCCAAAGTGACTTACGATTCACGATTTGACCCTCCACCTTTTTCAAAATGCCGTCCTCATGTAAGCAATAATCGCTGCTATTAATAGATTCAAGGCAATCGTCCAAAAAATGACATACCCTTTTGAAACCGATGAGCTTTGCCTAATCGCTACATACTGAACGAAGGTCCCCCACGCTAAAAAAAGGGACAGACTATAGCTGAAATATAACCAAAATGGGACATTTGTTATGAGATCCACGTATACACCCAGGCTATAAGGAGAAACGAGTGACGGCTCATGAAGAAAAGGAATAAACGGTAATTGAAGGAGCATACCGATTAATAGAATAAAGACAACATAGCTATGTATGTAGGCAAGTCTTTTAAAGCCAACCTGCTGAAAAAATGGCCAGTATAGGAGTGCTCCTCCTAATACGATGACAATCATTGTTAGGACACCTATCAAACCATCTGTGATTACTTCGCTTAGCACAAAAAGCAAGCGGTCATCGGATGCAATCCCCGTATATTCCGGCATGTCACCAGCATATTTGATGTTCATAAACGATGTGAATCCTACAATGATGAATGAAAAAATGGCAAGTAAAATGATGCGCCACCACGACCCTTTCAACCGATAAGCTGACTGAAGCGGCCGAAAGTGTGAAAAAGGTTTAAAGCTTCCTAAAACTAGTCTCATAGAATGCGACATCCATGTTCCTCCTATGTAAGTTACCTCAACTACTATTCATATTTTTACATAAACTCTCGTATTTTGACAGTATCTTTCAAGAAAAAAAGAGAAAACATATCCTTTCAGATCGTTTTTCTCTTTATGAATGAACATATGACCCCAGCCTAACAATGCCTCATGACGTTAAGGAGATGGCCATGACTCTTTTTTGGCTAAATCCGTGATATATTGGCCATTTTTTATTTTTATTGTCCATACTCGTAATATATTGGCTAAATGAACAATTTATTGTCTAACGAGAATCATTCTTGCACCCTAATGACAAGTTACAAGGTTTCCAGCTTAATTCGACTCCCTCGTCCTGAAGGTTCAGAAGGAGAAACAACCACTTTTCTCGGAAGTCTTGCCCTTAGTTCTGGCACGTGGCTGATCACACCTACAGACAAGCTCTCATTCTGTAACTTTTCAAGTGCAGTAATCACCGTATCTAATAAAGATTCATCAAGGGTTCCAAATCCTTCATCGAGGAAGAAAAATTGTAGTGGGTGTGCGCCTCTTAATTGAATCTGACCCGAGAGAGCAAGCGCGAGCGCAAGAGATGTTAAGAACGTTTCTCCACCAGATAACGTGGAAACAGGACGCTTCACACCACCATTCGCATCATCCCGGATGAGGAAACCTCCGCTAGAATCCACTTCAATCGCATATCGCTGTGAGGTAAGGTCACCAAGTTTTTGAGACGCATCGAGGCTCACTTGTTCAAGCTGCTCGGAAGCAATAAACTCAACAAAACTATTTCCTCGGAAAACCGTTTGCAGCTTACCGAGCTTTTCGAGCTCTTCACTGACAGAATTACGAACCGTCTCGAGATCCATGTATCGTTCATGCCGGTTCGTGACGTCTTCTAGATGATGTTTTGCAGCAGCAAACCGAGAAAGCGTTTCTTCCCGTATGAGACCTGCCTGTTCCGCCTGGTTGATTGTTTCTTTATAAGCTTCTTCTGAGATTCCTCTACCAGCAAGCTTTTCATTCATCTCACTGATCGAATGCTCTGTTTGACTCCATTCCTTCCGATACGTTTCCACACGCTTTTCCCAACTCATTTTCTGCTCCTGTGGTACTTCGGCATGCCTTATTTGAGAGCGATTTTCAAAAATCGAAGCTGCTTCAGCTGCTTCATACGTTTCAACTGCTTTTTTTAAGCGAAGGTGGGCATCGTTATGATAATTTTCATCAGCAGCAGCACGTCTTTCAGCTTGCTGGTACCGTTCTTCGGTTTGCTGTAGTTGCTCGAGCGCACGCTTTTCAGCCTGACGAATGGCATTAAGCTGTTCGTTTACCTGCGATAATCCTTCTTTAGCCGTTGTATTTCCTACGAGGGCTTTGTGTTCTGACTTTGCCTTTTGAATTTGTTCAGAAAGCTGCTGTGTGGCACTTCTTAATTCTACTTTTCGAACAGAATGCTCCTGCATTTTTTCATGAAGTTCCTGAACATGTTGCTCTTTCGCTTCAATGTAGGGACCACTTTTTGCAAGTCTGTCGCGAATTACGTTTGCTTGTTGATCCATTTTTTCAATGTGATCCATTTCTAATTCAATTTGTTCAATAGAAAGAGAGATTTCCTTCTGAATCGTTTCCTCTATTAAAGTCATTTCTTCCTTTAGATTCGTTTGTTTCTCATTCTTTGAATCAAGATCCTTTTGAATTTGGGTCAGTTGGTAGCGGTACTCTGTCTCTTTAGATTGCTTCTCTTGGATGATTTTACCAGTATGTTTGATTTTCTCTTCTAATTCACGAACGTCTTGAGTAAGTGACTTAATCTCTGTCATCAACTCTTCTGCTGAAAGATTACGCTTCACTTCAGGCATGTCATTCTTCTGAACGTGAAACAGATCTTCTTGGGCTGTCATCGTATCTGACGTTTGTTCTAACTGATACTGCAGTTGATTCGCCGATTGAAGCATCTCTTTTAACCTTTCACGTGTTTGTTCCTTTTGATTCAGAAGTTCATTGATTTGCTCTGTCTGATCCTCACCGTCTGCAAGAGAAACGTGCTCTGTCGCACCACAAACGGGGCAAGCGTCGCCATCTTCTAACCCTTTTGCCAGACGAATGGCAATGGCATGAGTTCGGCTTTCATCTAATTTACGCTGCCCTTGCTCAATTTCTTCTTGAACTTTACGAATATGCTGTTCGAGCGTTAATTTATGGGAGGAAACAGCATGATACGTTGAAAGCACAGCCTGATAGTATCCTATATAGCGCTCTCGCATCTGGTTTACATCTTTCACTAATTCTTCATAAGTAGGGTGAAGTGCCTTTTGTTCACTAATTTGTTTCTCTACTTCCTTAACAGCCGTATCAAGCTGTTTATTCAGTGATTGGAACTCCTGTTTCAAGCTTTGAGCTCTTCCCATTTTCTTTCGTTTTTCTGGCGTGACCTGGAGGCTCGTTAGTTCTTGATTTAAATCAGACTGTAGCGTGCGCGCCTTTTTTAAATCCTGTTGGGCTTTCGTCGTTTCTTCTTCCACCGTTTTTGCTTTTTGGTCATGCGATGAAGACTGCTCTTCACGATCTTTTAACTGATCGCTAATCTGTTTGATTTCGTTTTCAAGCGCTAATCCGCGTTCAAGATCATTCAATTGTTTCATGAAAAGCGGCTCTTCTTTCTCTTTCTGCGTTCGTTTATCCTCGTAGTTGTTTTTCGATGATTGGTACAAAGATTTCATTTCACTTAGAACCCGTTTCGTCTCTTCAAAACGGCGCTTCGCATCTTGAACTTCTTTCTCAGTCGCTTCAACCGCATCGAGGTAAGGTTTTAGTTGAGCAGCCGCTGTTGCTTGAGATATCTTTTCTTCAAGTGTACTGATTTCATCCTGCGTTTTTGCTAGCGTGTTTTTTTTCGTTTGGAGGTCAGCAAGCTGCTGTTGAAGGTTCCAGATTTCGATGACGTTTTCTTTTTGCTTTTCCGCTAAAAGAAGGTCTTCTTTCGCTTTTTGAGCTGCTTGATCTGCTGTATTTACAGCTTCCTTCGCTTCTTTCAGAAATTCTTTTGAGGCATCACCGAGGCCTGTTTGCTCTGCGGTGACTTCATTTAAGTGATGTTTTTTCTCATCCACTCTAGATCTAAGACGACGATTAAATTGATCACCATATTTTTCAAGTTGAAAGAGACGCTGAAGCATCTGCCTTCTTTCCGTTCCCTTTAACGATAAAAACTCCGCAAATTTCCCTTGGGGTAAAACAACAGCACGAGTAAAGTCATCAATCGTTAAGCCGAGAATTTCCTGAATTCTTTGTGATACGTCCCGGTCTTTATCCGCGAGCACAGTATTCTCATCTCCTATTTCAATAAGACGAGAATTAGCTGAGCGAATGGATACATCCCCTGACCGCTTATACGTGCGCTCAACGCGGTAGCGTAAGTCGCTCAGTGCGAACGTAAAAGAAACAGAAAGCGTATCTTCCGCATGGTTCATAATCCCCTGAGTGTTATTTGTCGCCCGCTCCACTTTTCCATAAAGAGCAAGGGTCATTGCATCAAGGAGAGAGGATTTCCCACTTCCTGTGGGACCAAAAATCCCGAAGATTCCTCCCTGACAAAGCGTTTCAAAGTCTATTTCTTGCTTTTCACGAAAACTATGCAGTCCTGAAACGGATAAGGTAATCGGTCTCATGTTCTCACTCCTTTCTTACTCTTCATCTTCCTGTGATAAATCTAGAAAAAGCTGCACAAGCTCATCATCTGGTTCAGCACCGTCCGTTTGCTTTTCATAAAACCGTTTAAAAAGTTCCTCTATTGGTAAATTGGCATATGACACTTCTCGCTGCTCTTCTTTCTTTTTAAACACAGGTCGGATATGTATAAAGCCTTTGTGTTGATTGCGAAGCCGATGTATTTCCTCAATGGACAGCGTATCATTTAAATGGACTTCAAGATCGATCCACGCATCCTGATCTTTTCCTTCTTCAAGCCATGTATACACTTGTTCAATTCCCTGCTTTGCGATCCAGCGCACGAGCGGTTTACCAGATTGCAACGGAATTTCACTAATATGAGCAAGGCCTTTCGGCTCCACATCAATGATCGTCACGGATTTCGCTTGATTCGCCTCCGAAAAGCTATAAGCAAGGGGCGAGCCGGAATAGCGAGCAAGTGCAGAACCCTTCGTAATCGTCTGAGGACGGTGTAAATGTCCAAGCGCTACATATTGCGCCTGTTCAGGTAACGAATTAGCTGAAACGGTATAGGCCCCACCTACTTGAATCGGCCTTTCTGAATCACTTTCACGGCTTCCTGCCACGTAAATATGACTCATCGCAATATGAACGGCATCCTCTTTCCCAGCCTCCGCTAAATCGCTAAACAGCTTCTTCACCCGATCGTCATATGCAAGCTGTAGCGCATCTTCTTCCTGACCTTCTGTTAAACATTCATTTAAGCGTGATTCCGACGGGTATGGAAGAGCGGCGATGGAAAGGTTTTGACCATTCCGCACGGTTACTTCAATCGGATTTGTTGTCGGGAATCCAATAATGGTGATGCCGCTAGTATGTGCAAGAGGCCGAGCTGCCGATAATCGTTCTGGATTATCGTGGTTGCCAGAAATAATAATGAGGGGCCGTTCCCCACGGCTTGTTAATTTTACAGCTGCGTCATAAAAAAGGGTCTCTGCGGCTGCCGGTGGATTTACGGTATCAAATACGTCACCGGCCATTAAAATGGCGTCTACATTTTCTTCTTCCGCAATGGTTTGCAGCTCCTCCAGAAACTCTCGCTGTTCAGGGAGACGGCTTCTACCTTCTAATGTTTTACCGAGATGCCAGTCAGCGGTATGAAGCAATTTCATGTTTTTCACTCCTTATCGTTTAGATACATTGAATGAAAGAAGCCGGACATTTGCCCGGCTATTTTTAATCGATTAAGAGTGACCTGCCACCATCAAAGAAGAAAAGGATTTTCTCTTTGCATGGCAACCCCCAAATCTCATTAATCGCTTTTTCATAGAGTTGAAGCTGTGTTGAATAGCGACGTTTCATCGTTTCCATTGCTTGGTCTTCTGAAGAAAAACGATTTTCAATCACGTCTGTTTTATAATCGACTAAAAGCAATTCCCCATGTTGATCACGCAGAATACAATCAATCACTCCCTGCAATACGACGGTTTCGTCTTCTCCATTGAAGTCAGGATAAATCCATTTTGAATTCACACCGAGACTAAAAGGAACTTCTTTATAAATGTCGATGGCACTTCTCATCTTTTCACCAAGTTCAGAATCAATTAGCTTTTTAATTTGCTTAATGTCAATCGCTAATGCCTGATCACTCGTTAGCAACTCTTTTGTTTCAAGTTTTGCAATTAATTCTTTAATGTTTTTTTCCTCATGCTGTTTGTGCAGATCAATGTGCTGCATCACGATGTGCATGGCAGTTCCACGCTCAGCGGGAGTCAGCTTTTTACTTTGGAGAAAGCGAGGACGTTCCTTTAGTGATTGGCTGAATCCTCTTACTAAGCGATCGTCACTCCGTTCATCCTGGAAAATTTCACGCTGGCGCTTTACTTCCGTTACTGATTGCTTTGACCTAGTTTCAGCCGCTGCCTGGTGTGGATATGTCCAATTCAAACGATCGTTCACGATTTTCTTAAAGACACTCTCTTCAGGAATAGGTTCTTTCCTTTGAAGCAGTTTCTCATATTCGTCGTGTTTCTTCACGTCTTCTGATTCAATTTGAGAAAAATCGGAAGCTTGATGCAACGTTAAAGACCATTTTGACGGATGCTGAAAAACATCTTCATGTTTAGGAAAGTGAACGACTCCTTCTGTTAGAGAGGTCAGATCCTGATGCCTTATAATCGCTGGTCCGATCCAGCTTAAGTACGTTTTACTTGTGGAACGTTCATAATCGGATAGGAGCCACTCTTCTCCTGGAGCTTCCGCCCAAGAAAGCAATTCTTTCTCCCAATCATTCACCGTACCAACTAAAATCAATTTCTCTTTTGCTCTCGTTAAGGCGACGTACAGCACTCGCATCTCTTCAGCCAACAGCTCAAGCTTCATGCGCTTTTGCAAAGTAAAGTAGGGTAAGGTCGGATAGCTAATCCGGTTGAGTGGATCAATGTATTTCGTTGCTAATCCGAACTCCTTATGCAGAAGCATTTGATTGGCCATATCTCTCATATTAAATTGCTTTGCGATCCCGGCTACAAAGACGACAGGAAATTCAAGTCCTTTACTTTTATGGATGGTCATAACACGTACGACGTCTTCCTGCTCTCCTAATGCCCGTGCTGTACCAAGATCGCTTCCTCGTTCTTTCATTCTGTCTATGAAACGAAGAAAGCGAAACAAGCCACGGAAAGAAGTTGCTTCATACTGTCTAGCACGATCATATAAGGCGCGCAAATTCGCCTGGCGCTGTAAGCCAGCAGGCATTCCGCCAACAAATTCGTAATAGTTCGTTTCACGATACAATTGCCAAATTAACTCACTTAAAGATGACTGTCTTGCTTGTTCTCGCCATCGATTTAATTTCTCAATGAATCGGAGAAGCTTTTCAGAAAGCTCATTTGATTCGGTCTCACAATATATCTGTAGAGCATTGTAATAACTTGATTGTTTCTCATTAATTCGAATCAAGGCAAGCTCTTCTTCCGATAAACCAATAATCGGAGAACGCAGGACTGAAGCGAGAGGGATATCCTGATAGGGGTTATCGATGACGTTTAGTAGACTCATCATAATCGCTACTTCTGTCGCTTCAAAATAACCTGTAGCAAGGTCTGAATAAGACGGGATCCCTGCCTCTTTCAATTCCTCCATCATCACAGGAGCCCAGCTTGAAGTAGCCCGCATTAAGATCACCATATCGCGATACTGAATCGGTCTCATACGATCTTCTTTTCGATCATAGATTTTGGTGCGTTCTCTTTCGCTTTTACCCATCATAGATTTAATGTTGGCTGCAATCAAACGCGCTTCAAGCTGAACTTTCTCAATCTCTTCCTCTTCACTAGAGCTTTGATCGATGACGTGAACTTCCGGGGTAACCGTCTGTGACTTTGGATAATCCGCTCCTGGAATCAGCTCTGCTGCACTGTCATAGTTAATTTCACCTACACGCTCATCCATAATTTGTTTAAAAATAAAGTTGGTCCCATTTAGCACTTCCTCGCGACTTCGAAAGTTTCGTGCAAGGTCGATTCGTTTGGAAGGAGACTCGACAGTGCGACCAAACGATTTATATTTTTCAAGAAACAATCCGGGCTCAGCCAGTCTAAATCGATAAATACTTTGTTTCACATCCCCCACCATGAAGCGATTTCCGCCGTTTTCTGATGTTCGACTAATCGCATTTAGAATCGTTTCTTGTACAGAGTTTGTATCTTGATATTCATCAATAAGCACTTCAGCAAATTGCGTTTGGTATTCTTTCGCTGCACTAGAAGGAACAGGGTTTTCTGGTGTTGATGCGTCATCTAATAGTATGGAAAGACAGTAGTGTTCGAGATCGCTATAGTCAACGAGTCCCTTTTCTTTCTTCAGCTCTGCATACTTCTCTCTAAATTCATTAACGAGAGAAGCTAACGTTTCAAGAACAGGCGCAAGCTTCTGGATATCCTCCACGTACTCATGAGCTTCCCTTTGAAAAAGGTCTTCTTTCATGCTTTGAACGGTTTTCTTAACGCGATCACGCATTCCTTTTACGGTCTCAACGACTTCAGGGTCATATTGATCACCTTTACAGGGCTTCAAACGACCAAATGAAACAGCTTCAAACGCGGTTCTTAACGCTTCCCATGATTGGTTCGAAGCTTCAAGAAGCCCATTCACCATTTCGCGTTCTGCTTCTATTGTTGATAAATAAGGTTCCGGTCCACCTGGAGAAGAAGACATGGTCCTCGCCTTGTCTTGCACTTCACGCATCCCTTCTAACTGAAGGACAACATCCTTCTTTAATTCTTCGACCCAGACAAGCTCATCGAAGCTTTTGTCACCGGCATTCTTATACAACGCGACACTATCAAGCAACCACTGCTTTGGCCACGGATGGCTTGAAGAGAAATGAAAAAGTCGCTCTACTAGAAGCTGAAGATCCACATCGCTACGATCGCTACTATAGCGATCGACCAGGTCATAAAAAGCTTCATTTTCTTTCTGACTATAATGCTCTTCAAAGAGCTCTTCCATCGCTTCTTCTCGCAGTAGTGCAGCTTCTGTTTGGTCTGCTACCCGAAAAGCAGGATCAAGATCAATCTCATAATAATACCGACGCAAAACTTCCATACAAAATGAATGTAAAGTTGAAATAGAAGCACGATTTAACATCGAAAGCTGTCTTCTTAAATAAAGCGAAGAAGGGTCTTCTTTCAGTTTTTCTTCAAGGGCTTCCCCTATTCGGTGACGCATTTCAGCTGCTGCCGCATTTGTAAATGTCACGACTAGGATGCGATCAACTTCAGCTGGATCCTTCTCGTCTGCCAATCTTCTGATGATCCTTTCCACTAAAACAGCTGTTTTGCCCGAGCCCGCCGCTGCGGCTACTAACACATCCTGATTTCTTGAAGCAATGGCTTCCCACTGTTCATCGGTCCATCTTGACCCTTCTGGTTTATTGATCATCATCTGCCTCCTCTCGCATTCGTCTTAATATCGTTTCATCATCTTGAGCAGCAATAGGACGATACGCATTATCTTCCATTGCCTGATCAAATTGGCAAAATGATCGGTAAGAACAAAACGTACATGGTATGCGATCCTTCATTTTATAAGGATCAATCTCAATGCGCCCATCTGAGATTTCAGTTCCGATCGTTTGGATGGTCTTCCGAGTATAGGAACGAAGCGCTTGAAAGTCATCCGAGGATAAAACGGAGGAGTTTTTGTAAAAGCTCCCATCTTTTTTCAATGCAGCTGGAATAATATCGGATTTCTTTGTCTCGATGTCATTGTCCATTAAACTCACGACGTCTTTATCCGCAAGTAAAAGCCCCTTCATCTTAAATTTTCTGAAAAGCTCCTGTTGGATGGCCGCCTGTCCTGGAGAGGAAGTTTGAAGCATAGGATTGTGGACATGAAAATACAGCATACCTGCTGCAGTAGCTTCTTTTCCAAGCCAGATAGGTGCATTCGTAATCACCACATCCAAATACGTCAACATTTGTAAAGCAAGCCCAAAGTACACTTCTGAAAGGTCAAGAGAAGTACCGCTAGACTTATAGTCGATAATGCGAAGAAGAAGTTCCTCTCCATTCAAAGCCTGATCAACTCGATCGACTCGACCAACAAGCTGGATTTTCACACCGTTTTTAAGCGTAAACTCAATCGGAGGTAGTTCTTGATTTGGACCAAATCCTAATTCAAGGCCGGCTGGTTGAAACCCGCTTTTCTTTGCCTGCTGTCCAAGAACGGATGAAGCGCGGCCAACTACCTGCGTTAACTTTCTCATGATATAGTGATAGCGATTTGAGCTTAATAGAATTTCATTTTGCAGCTTTGGTGCGAGCTGTTCCACAATTTGTCCTGAAAGCTCATAGTATTGATTAGCCGAAAGCTTCGCCCAGTCCCAATGTCGCTGCTTAATCGTTTCCGCCATCATATTCAATGCCGCATGGAAAAGCTGTCCAATATCAGGGGCTTCAAGCTTAAATGTTGCACGTTCCTTTAACTTGAGACCATGCGAAGCAAATTGAGAGAACGCACAAGACTTGTATCTTTCCATTCTGGATACGCTCGTTTGAAATTGATTCCCATACAGCTTTCTACTCGTTGATTCTGTTAGACGATCCGCTTTGTTACGGTAAAATAAACTATCAATTAAGCGAATGCGATCTTTCTCTGAAGGTGCCTCAATAAACCAATTGTAGGCATCCCACCAGATTGGATCAATTGGATAACCACGATGCCACTGGCGAAGCTGCCCCGTTAACCGTCCAATCGTTTTAGATGGATTCGTAATAAATGATAGCTCTTCGGTCACCTCTTCACCAGGCTCTGCAAACTTTAGTCCGATGTTAAGATCAGGGTACATTTCCTGCAATCGATTCATGACAATAGAAGGCTGTAGTCCTTTTCCTTCTTCGTCAGCAAGCGGACAGCTAATCCATAAAGAATCTGACGGAGTAGACAACGAATGGTAAATCAGAAATTCTTCATCAAGCAAACGTCGCTTTAACCCTGGAGCAAGCTGAATGCCTTGTTCTTCTAATTTCTCTCGATCTTGCTCATTCAACAAGCCGTCTTCTTGTATTCTTGCTGGAATAACCCCTTCATTTACACCCAGGAGAAAACCACATTTCACATCAGTAAATCTCGTCCGATCAATACTTCCCATGACGACCTGATCAAGAGAAGCAGGGACGAGAGCAAATTTCATGTTCTCCATTCCCGCTTCTAGTAATTTCGTAAATTGTTCTACTGAAAGATTCTGTTGCCCAATTAATTCAACCGTTTCATCAAGTAGTGAAATCACCGCATCCCATACCTGATCATGTTCACGTGCTTTTGAAAGCTGTCCTGACTTTTCTGCCTGCTCTTTCAATCGATCAATCTTCTCTGCAGCTTGACAGTTTTCAAGATGATAATAAAGGACTTCACACATATCTTGAACAGTGGTCGCTTTCTTCATTTTTCGCTCAAACTTCTCAAGCGGGGTTGCAATCCAATCTTTCGTTTCATTCAATCGATCTTCCATTTCTTCCAGTTGATCTGAAGTAATAACTTCCTTATCTTCTAATTGACGATAAATATTGGCTTTAAAGCGTTCACCGGTTTTCCACCGATAGCCTTTAATCCCTTTTGCTATCACGTAGTTTTCGAGCTCATCCATGCGCTCACGAATCATTTCAAGACTCTCGCCCGTATCGTCAGGAAACAAGAGCTCCGTTTTCACACAACGAAAAACCGATTCATAGCGCCAGTTGAATTGAATAATGTCCAGACTTGAACGAATTAGCTCAATCAGAGGATGGTGAAGCATTGTCCGCTTTTGGTCTGAGAAAATCGGAATCCCATGATCTGCAAATATCGTTTCTACAAGTTCATAATAAGTGGACATGTTTCGCACCATGATGGAAACATCTCTGTACCGATATCCTTCATCTCGAACAAGCCTGAGCGTTTCGCGTGCTGCAGCCTCCACTTCAGAACGTATATTAACCGCATGATGAACTTGTATATGGTTCAGCTCCCCACGGTATAGGACAGGTGGACGTTCACCATAATTCGCTTCTAAATGAGCCATCTCACTATTTTGATAACGCTTCTGCGTGGTAAGGATAAGAGGTTCCTTGATTTCAACCCCGGCTTCATTCGCCATTCCCTGGAGTGTTTGATACGTTTTGCCTGGTTCATGAAAAAGATCAAGTTCATGTATGGCAGATGGAATCATTTCCGGATCCATTGTCAACGTGAATGAGAGCGCAGTGCCTTTTTTCATTAAAGCTTCAATGACGAGTAGTTCTTGAGGTGTAAAACTATGAAATCCGTCTATCCAAATGGTTGCATCTGTCAGATAATCGGATTCCTCAATTTTCTCAGCCAATAGTGCTAGATAGTCTTCTGAATCCAGATAATGACCAATCATTTTCTTTTGAAAAGCTTCGTAAACAAGATGCAAATCATAAAGTTTATCCCGAAGGAGACTTCTCTCATTCTCTAGATAAAGGTCATCTGCAAAGCTCTTAATATCACCTGGTTCAAGACAATATCGTTTAAACTCGGTTACCATATCATTAAGCTGTTCCACGTATCCCGTTTTCTCAGAAGAGCGCTGATAAATTCTTAATTCCGATTTTTTCTCCTCAATAATCTGACGCAGCATCATACTTGTGCCGACGCTTGTTAAATGAGGACGAGCCATGCCCCCGGTTTCCTGAAGGACTTTCCATGCTAGTCTTGTAAAACTAAAAACTTGCGCGCGAATCATTCCTTTTAAACCTCTATTATGTACCAATTCATACTCTGATTGAAAAGTCATTTGCTCTGGAACGAGGTAAATCATATCCTGTCCAATCGGTCGGTTGCTCAGTTCATGTTGCATTTCTGTTAAACAATGGTCCGATTTTCCGCTTCCTGATCGACCAATGACAAATTGCACGGTCATTTGTTCTACCTCCTACAACGTAAATTCTTCATCTATTATCTCATGTTTTCGATCAATTGAATAGAAATAAGAAAACACGTTCGTATGTGAAACGACATTTACTACCAAATCGAACACTCTTTGGTTTCCCTCTTTATGTACTCGGGTATAGAACTCATAAGAATGAATTGATAAAGGAGTTTTCGTGATGGAAAAAGAATTTGAAACGTTTAAATGGGAATTAAACCGATTAACACGAGACATGACTGAGTTTGTTCATAGTTATGAAAAATTAGATGATGGCCAAAAGCGCAGTGTTGCAGCAGATTTTCCGTTCAAATCTGATCTTCACGACTTAAAAAACATGCTGGCAAGATGGAACAATACCGTTAATAAAATGTAAAGGATAGGAGCACTTCCAAAATGGAAGTGCTTCTTTATTTGAGATTCATGTTTTCTTATTTCGTTCATACAACTTAAGAGTAGAGATTTGTAAAGAAGGAGGTCAAGAAATGCATACAAACCGAAAATTTTACGAGCCATATGTCAGTCCGTTTGATCCGTGTCCTCCAATCCGTGTGAAATCTTACTCGACTCCACCAAATTTGTATATGGGATTTCAACCGCCAGGTCTTGAACAATATTCTGCTCGCGAAGCCCTACAGAAAGGGACACTCTGGAAAGCCTTTTATGATCCTTATCCTTATCCTTCAAAGAGGGAGGAATAACTCATGTCTCAAAAACAATTGCCAAAAGAATATTATGAGCTGTTAGAAGAGCTTCAAGCTGTTGATTTTGTACTTGTCGAATTAACGCTCTATCTTGATACCCATCCGAATGATTATGAAGCCATTCAACAATTCAATGAGTATGCAAAAATGAAGAAACAGCTTAAGAAACGGTATGAAAAAGAATATGGTCCATTGCAACAATATGGCAACAGCTATTCCAACTACCCATGGGATTGGAAAGATGCCCCATGGCCGTGGCAAGTCTAATTCCGAAAGGGTGAACAAATTTGTGGATATATGAAAAAAAATTACAATACCCCGTCAAGGTGAGTACGTGTAACCCTATGCTAGCCAAGTTTTTAATTGAGCAATACGGAGGAGCTGATGGTGAGCTGGCTGCAGCTCTCCGCTACCTGAATCAGCGCTATACCATTCCTGATAAAGTGGTCGGGTTATTAACCGATATCGGCACAGAAGAATTCGCTCATCTAGAAATGATTGCCACGATGGTATACAAATAGAACATAACTAAAATGCTACAATACATTATACAAAAAACTTCCTTATTATATACCTCTAAATAAAACTTTTAAAAAAGCATAAAAAAAAGAGCAAGGCTTTAAGCCTTACCCTACTTCCAAAAGGAATTTAAATTCATTGCTTCATGTATAAACTTCCTCATATCCAGCTCCCCTACATCAGTTGCCTTTCCTTTTCCTTCTATATAAATTGTCTTCTCATCAATTATTTCAACTAATTCCAGTTTACCTTTTGATTCTAAAACTTGTTGCTTGCTCATGATGTCTCCCCCTCTGCTGTTACAAAATCTATATGTGAGTCCTGTTTGTCCTAATAACTTGAATAACTGCTCTCACTTATGATTAAGAGGAGATTTTGTAACTGTGACACCAGAGAGGGAATGTAATTATAAATCTATAAAAAAAAAGCAGGAGCCTCTAAGCTCCCACTTGTTTAAATTCCTTATATACTTCTCTCCACCTTGCACCATTGCAGATCATTGCCACAGATGATCTACTGATATGGTACCTTTTAGCTATTTCTGTCTGAGGCATTTTTAAAGTATAGTACAGGCTTAATATGTCTCTTACCTCTGTCTTTCTCAATGTAGACTTTCTTGAGTTTCTTACATCATCATTTAAAGCAGTAAACATAGCTTTTATCCCTGTATATACCTTACCTCTTATAATCTTTCTTACAGCATACTCAGTAAGATCTGTCCTTGTTGCAATATCCCTGATGCTCTCCTGATCTACATAGTAAGATCTTAAAATAAAGTAAGCATCCTTGTAGCTAATAAGATCCTCTATACTGTGCCTGTTGCTTAACCCTAAGCCATTAATATAAGAATGTGTCTGATTATCCTCTAATGTCAGGTACTCTAAGTTACTCAGGCTGTTGTCTGTCTTATCTCCTGACTTATGGTTAATAGTCATACCCTCCTGCATCTGCCTAATATACTCCTCTGGATCTGCTAGGATCATTACAATATGATGTAAGTAAACTGTATAGCTTTTACCTCTAGATCCATCCCTTAAAGAGTAGTTAGCATATCCATCTGTAGAAATAGATGCCTTGCTAGATCCTTTCCCTGCTTTCTTAGCTATTGTAATACTGCCTGCCTCTAAATTGTAGTTACTGCCCTCAAGATCCATATACTCCTTAACTAGCTCTATCCTGTGCTGTAGTCTTTCTGCATTTAATCTAATCATTTATAAGCTCCCCTTTTATTTTTGTGTAGTGTTGGTGTGACTTCTTATACATAAAAAAAGACAGGGCTTATCTACCCTGCCTGTTGCTCTTTTTTATATTTCCTTACATAGCTACCTATAGTAGTAGCATATACATCATTACTTTCTGCTATATCCTTATAACTGTAGCCCTGATCTTTTAGCTTAACCCACTCAGCTACCTGCTCAACAGAAAACTTAGAAGGTCTACCTCTGCCTCCTGATCCTTTTTTCTTTTTACTTGCTTTAGCAATGTCATTCTGTAAAACAATGTACCTTTCAAAAAGCTCAGTATCTTCAAAGTAATAACTCTTATGAGGCTTGTACTCTACTCCTGTTACCCTGCCATTGCTTACTACTGGATGAGGATAAACTACATACAAGTTATCACCCTTATCTACTGTCCACTTAGTAGGAGTCTCCTGTAAGATCTCCAATACATTAAATAGCAATAGATCTAAATCATCCTCTTTGATCTTTGTAAATTCTTTATCTAGCTCTTTAATCATCTTCTCAGCTTGTTTGCTGTCTGTAATATCCCTAGAAATATAATGCTTTACCTGATCCATTGGAATATTGTTATCTCTTAATTTAGACAAGTATCTGCTTTTAAGATCCATAAACTCAAGCCTGTTTACCTTAGCCAATATTCTCACCTTCTTTTACATCTGAATAAATAGCCTCTAATGTCTCAGGCTCAGCATCTGCTAGTTCCATAAAAGCATTGAAGGTTTTAGGACTATAAGTACCTGTAAGAATACCCTTAATAATGTTAGCAGGCATACTTTTGTTTTCTCTGTTAATAACATTGAAAGAATCGCCTTTAATGTAGTGACAATATAGGATGTAGCCAATGGTTTGACCTGAGTAAGATTGATTACCTGCCCTCAAAAGCTCATACCCTTTACTGCTGATCTCTTTTGCTTGCTCTCCTGATTGAATCCAAGTGTTAATTTTATAATTCATCATGTTTAGTTTTCTCCCCTCTGAATGTAAAAAGAGCAAGACTGTTTAAGCCCTGCTCCTGCTCTTATGATTTAATACTGAAAATGAGTGTCATAGTCTTAATTAGAGATAGGACAATAACTCCCTCAAGAATTGCATGTGCCATGTTGGTAGCCCTCCTGATGTAGTGTATTGCTCCTAACTCTCTCTCCTTATAAGGATCTGTCTCTTTACAATAGTTGGATCTCTTTACCTCTTACCTTGCTGTAGTGAAATACTTGTCAATCAGAGGTCTAAAAGAATGCTTTAGCTCCTTTAAGTCTGCTGTATCCAGTCCTCTCTGTTTAAGATGTACAGGCTTTCCACTAGCTTTAAACTGATTCTGTCCTCTATCAATAACTCCCTTATCCTCTAAGATGTTTTTTACAGATCCAAAAGTTACATTAATAGGATTAGCTACTGCATTCATCTTCTCAATATCTTCATCAACACTATTAATAGATGCTTCTGCAATAACTGACTTATAAAGAGGGGAATACATCATTTTCGCCTGATTGAATACTTGATAAAACTCATCAGATACATTAAATAGCTCCTGCTTACCTTTGTTATTCATAGCTACATTTACTGACTCCTGTAGCTCAATATCCTCATTTAATTGATTAATAGCTTTTACTGCCTCTTTTACCTCAGTAACATCTGTAGCTGTTTCTTTAGTCTCCTGAGCCTGCTGTAGATCCTCCTGCATTTCTTGTAAAGCCTTCTTACCTTGCTCTTTCTGCTCCTCCATATTATCTACTGTTGCCTCTACTGCATCCTTAGCTGTTAATAGCTCCTGTACCTTTTCCTGCATATCTTTCATAGCTGTTTGTGAATTCATAATAACCATTCTCCTTTTTATTGTTGGTATTTTCTTGCTCTGTTTTTAAGGTCTGCCTTTTTCATCATAGCTTTAAGCTCATCCTCAATAGACAATAGTACTTCTAACTTGTCCTCATGCTGTGAAGCTCTCTGCTCTACTTTTTCCTTGTCTAGCTCAGGAGGCTTAGTTACTCTGTCTGCCTCTTTCTGTTTAGCTCTCATTTCATCTATTTCCTCATCAGTAAAGACCTCACTAAGTTTGCTGTATAATGCCTCCCTACTTAAAGGCTTTTTATCTGCCTTGATGTCTTTACCTGCCTCATACTTCTTAACCTCAGCTTTATTGATCTCCTGAGCTGTCTCCTGCTCCATTCTCTCTAGTCTTACTACTTTCTCAAGTAGTTTAATGTCAGGATGCTCTGTCTGATTGTATAGAGACATAAAAGCCATTCCCCAATACATAAGCTCAAGTTTAAAGCTCTCATCCTCAAGATCTGCATTGATAAAGTTTTGAGCATTTCCATTACTGGACTTATCACCTCTGTACAAATAGGAGCTTTCTGCTAAGTTGATCCCTAAAGCCCTTGCATCCATATGCTTACTAATTGTTGAGAGTGTAGACTTAACAAACCACCTGAGGCTTGATGCTTTTGTATTCTGGAATGTCATAACATCAGTAGCAGTCATGCCTGTAAAGTCAATCAAAAGCTGTCTATCTCTTGCATTGCCTGTAATAGCAGACTGATACAATACCTCAATAAACTTATCAATCTGCTCCTCTGATAAGCTCCTACTGTCTAAGTTAGAAATGTCAATTTCAGGCTCAGCATTTTCCTTAGCCCTCTCTAGCTCCTCCTCATATGCTTGCTTATTCTCTGCAATGTACTTTCTGAGAGTCCTAGAGTTTATACCTGCTCTCTCTGAGTACATTGTCTGTGTAATCTGTGAGTCAGTACCTTTTAAATATCCAAAAGCTATAGCATGTTCAATAGCCTGACTAGGCATAACCTCTGCAAGATACTCCTCAATTAATTCTGTTTGCTTGTCTGTCATGCTGTGTTACCCCTTTCTGCTTTCAGTTTCTTATAAATGTAGTGTAGTGTAATACTCAGGAAAGATAGCAAGCTACTAGCTAAAGTAGCCTGTTACCTTTTCCACCCTCTAGTGCTACTGGATGAACATTAGTAAAGTGTTTAATCCAAAAAAATTTAAAAAGTTTTATATATTTACTACCTGAGCTACATAGTCTCTATCTTTTGTCTTAATCTCTAGACCATCCTCTAAAAACTCATGATGGGTATTGAGTAAGATAGGTCTAAGCCCTATATAAATACAATTTTTATCTTTCTTATCAGGTACAAAAGCAATAGTTATATTTCTAGCATTAAGCTCCTTTAATATAGAGTTACATATCTCTGACATAGTGACCTCAGGAGGCAATCCAATAGCCTCAGCTACCTCCATGAAATCTACTTTTTTCAATACAGGATCATAAGTCTGAGTAATGCCCTCAATCTGTACTAAATACATTAATGCTTTTTTAGTTGTCTCTGTTAAAGGCTTTATATTCTCCATGCTGTAGATCCTCCTTAGTTTCCTCTGATTAAGAAATCTGCTTGTAATGACTTATCAGGCTCTCCATCTTTTCTGTAAAATACAAAAGGATTAAGTTTTAGATGTGTTTTTCTGCCTTTTAAGACCTTAGCAAAAACTGTCATCCCATCCCATTTAAGATTGTTTATTTTAGCCTGTACATTCTTCTTATCTAGCCCTGTAATCTTACAAATATCTGCTATTGATAGTGCCTCAATAACCTCTCCCTCAGTTTCAAAAGGATTAGTACAAAGTACATTATTTTCATAGTTGATGTAAGGCAAGATTAAATATAAAAAGCCCATATCAGCAGGTTTTTTCTTATTCTTTTTATTGATGTTAGCCTGATACAGCTTTCTGATCTGCTCTGAGAAAGCCTTGACTACTCTTTTATTTTCTGTCCTGCCTTTAAAGTGATATTTATTATTAATAACAAAAGCATCTACCTGCTTACCTTCTACTGTAATTGCCTTAGTTGACATCATTTCTTTATCTAAAAAGTTATCAATATGTTTCTTAATCTGACTCCTGTTATTGATACCTAAGACCTCTCCAATGTCTCCTCTATTCATTGGTACAGGATTATGACTGGATTTAATCAATACATTATCCTCATACCTTACATAAGTCTGTAATACCAGAAAATATCCTAGCTCTACTGTTGTTAGCACCTCAATAGCCTCCTTAGCATTTTCCATATTTGAGAAGGTAAAAGCTTTAGCTTTCTTTCTGCTGTCCTCTCTCTGCTTTTTCTCCTGATATGCTTTCTCCTGATCTACTGTCCTAGCATAAGCAAATTCATGTATCTCTCCTGTATCTCTATTGATATATTCTGTGCCTCTTACTTGTTTCATTGTATAACCCTCCATGTGTTTTTAAGTGAGCTAATCAGCTCCTTTCTTTTGTTCACTAATACATCCAGCTGCATGGGGTACTTAACAAGTACTTTGAGTAAAAAAGTTATAAAAAGTTTTTTTAGCGGTCTCATTACTATGATTAGAGTTAAATATAAAAACATGACAGGGGGTAGGATTAATACTCTGATTTGATTGGGGGTATTTTGTGAACATAAACAGGCTTGATTGGGGGTATTTTGTGAACATAAAAAAAAGAGGCTTGAGCCTTAGAGCCACAAGAGGTACAGCCATTTTAAGGCAAAAGTTTCTTCTTAGTCTTGACATAGTTAAAGGTAGTATAGGCTAAAGCCTAAGTCCTTCCCTATGGTCAGTCCTCATACAATAAAGGGAATGTCTTAATAACTTTAGTAGCTACAATATAAGGGCTTATACCCAGTTGAGGCAGTCAGGAGCTCTCTAAGCAGTTAGGAGCAGTAAAGACAGTCAGGGAGGTAGTACAGGAGTTATTGTAGTTATGTTTTAAGTTACTCAGATCTTTTCTAAGTAGTTGTGGAGCTTTAGCTCCTATCTCTAATCTCTTTAGGTCTTAATAACTGCCATGACAGGGATAGCAGTCATTGTGTACAAAAAATTTATACTGAACTACCTGCTTTACTATCTCTTACTCTTTATTATTAAGTAATTGATTCAGTCGCAGGATGTGGTACAGGGTTAAAAAAGACAGCTACATGCCTGACTAAATAACAGTAAGTAAATATTGTACTGAGCCTTTAAAAATAGTCATACAGCAGGATAAATAAATGTAGGGAGCTTTAATCTTTTGTTAGATTAATTCTCTGTACACTCTCCTAAAGGCTGTGTGCTGTTGGTGTGCATAGCTCTTATCTTGATTGGATGTAGGCAGGATGAGGAAAGCAATTTCTTTCTGTGGGAAAGCAGTTGGCAGTACTCTCCTCCTAGTCTCTTTTAATATCTGTTTAGATAGCAGTTTTTTATATATGTAGTGTAATAAAATACTGTAGCCCCCCCTTGCTGTAGCTTAATTGCTATAGTGAGGGGCTTTTTTTATGTCTTATTTCTATACAGATCCAGTAAGTAATGTAGCTCAAGGAGGAGAATAACTTAAAGAGGACTGTAAGAGATCAGTAAGAGAGCAGTATAAGATCCAGTTAGGTAGCAGGGGTAGTTATTGTAGGAGGGGAATAATGCTTAAAATATCCAAGAAACAAGCCCTGCAAGTACCTGCCCTTTTGCATAAGTTATCCACAGGTTATCCACAAGCAAGAGACCTCAGCCCTTGCCCTGCCTACAATCTGATCCATTCCTGTAGTGTATCCTCCCTTGTTTCAGTAGGAATAATAAACATTCTTATATAACTGGAATGAATGAGTATCAAGAAAAAATGTAACTTAATTGCATTGTGTTACCTGTTAAACATTGATTTGTAGAGGTTTTATTGCTACTGTTGTTTTGTAGGGGTTGAAAAGTAACACAATGAGTATTTACATTACATACAGGAGGTACATAAATGAATACAGCTCAGCCTATAACTGATCCAGTAATGATAAGAGAAGTAATGGAGGTATATAAGAAAGGATCTAAGCAGTATCTGCTCTTAGCCTACAGCTTAAATACAGGGCTTAGGATATCTGATATATTGAGGGCTAATGTACAGGATAGCTCGCAAGGGATCTGGAAGGACAGAGAAGAGAAAACAGGTAAAGAGAAGATCATACAGCTTAATGCAAAGCTACAGTTACTGATAAGGGATTATGTAGAGGCTAATAATCTACAGCCTGATGACTTCCTTTTCTACAGTAATAAGGATAGGAGCAAGCCAATAAGCAGAGTACAGGCTCATAGGATTGTAGCTAAGGCAGGAGATATGATAGGTATTACTCTTAGCTGTCATAGCCTCAGAAAGACTTTTGGCTACATGGCTTATAAGAATGGTGTGGATCTGTCCTTGCTACAGTACATATTTAATCACAGCACACAAGCAGTTACATTAAGGTATATTGGAATCACTCAAGATGAGGCTAATAAAGTAACCTCTACAATGTCTATAGGAATATAACTGATAAGGCTCTCTGTTTAGGGAGCTTTTTCTGTTTGATATAGCAATCCTATTTGTAAACTTTACCCCACCCAAAGGGGGACAGAGGGCTAATATCCAGTGCAAGTTGTGTACCATATATACATATTCCATTTTTAAAGGAATTAGAGGCATGTAGCACCCCCTTCCAATTATTTGTTGTATCCTCTGAGAAAATTCTGTTTCCTATTTTTTGAATATAGCAGGAATACTTTCCTATAAATAAAAAAGAGAGGATCACTCCTCCCTCTTAATTAAATCACCATTAGCTCTAACTCTTGAGCCTTTAGGATACTGTTTGAAACTTTCTATTCTGTCATCAAAGTCAATTTCTTTTTCATGGGGTTCAATACTGAAACCTTCTTCCATTTCAACTGCTTTCCTTGCAAGCCTGTATGTATTTAGATCCCCTATGCTTGTTACATTTCCATCAAAAGAAATTTGCTTGCCTGTCTCCATCCACTTAATCCAATTATCATATGAAAATGAGCTAATTTCTACTTCCTTTGCTTTAAGTACCTCCTCCTCTAACCTACTCTGTATCTTATCAGGGTACCTGGCTATTAATGTCAGCTCATCCTTAGTAAGTATTCCTTTGTCAATATACATTTTGCATTCACACCTTTTTTTAGTTAGCTAAGCTAGATCTTAGCAAAAAACAAATATATGTCAATGTATTCCAGTATAGTGTAATTCATTATCTTATTTACCTTTCTTCCTCTTTCTTTTACAAATTTCAAATCCTTAGTCTGGAAATTGCATTAAGGAATTATCTAGAATGAACAAAAAAGACAGCGCTTAGCTAATTGCTAAACCCTGCCTTTAAAAAGGAGAGAATCTTTCCTTATTTACTATCTCTCCAATCCAATTTTGTCAGTAAATTATCCTCAGACAATTGTATTACTTTATTTCTTTGTAAAATATCTTGGGTTTCTTGATTGTACATATCAATAATATCAATAGCAATAAACACTTGCTTAGACATTGAGCTATAAAACTTAATAATTTTCTCCACTGCATCCTTCTCAATATTCTTAAATAAGAATGAGTCATGCATGATAAAGGGTAAATCAGTTAATGACAATATAGCTAGGTCAAAAATAATTAAATTAGTATATGCTTTACCAGTCCCAGTATTATCAAAAACTTTAAAATCATATTTATTGTAGGTTAAATTAATTTCTGGTGCTGCCCTTTTGTCCTCATGAATAAAGTCATTGATTTCTTTTAATTTTGTATTAATCGCCTTGTTAAGTTCCTCTACAATTTTCTCCTTTAATTCTTCAAGCTCCCCCTTTTTGGTACTTGCATCTTCTCTAACATTAGTCAACTTGTTATAGTACTCATTTTCTAGCTTAAGATTCTTTACCTTTGATGAATATTCAATTAAAGTATCTATAAATACTGTAAGCTCTTCATCAGGGTTAAGAAGGTGATCTTGCTGTTTAATAACTGCATTGATTTCTTTCTCTAACTCATCTATTTTATTTGATAATTCTTTTCGAGCATCTTCTAGCTCATTACTAAGTATCGAGCTTATTCCCTCATGGAAGGATTCAATATTTTGCAATTTCTCAAGATCAACATCAGGGAAAAACTCCATTAGGCTCTCAAACCCAGCATCCGCTGACTTTTTTATTGTCCTTGTTGTCCTATTTAGTCTAGATATGTAATATTCTCTCTCTTCAATCAGTTTTTTCTTCTTTTCTCTAAGATCAATCATTTCATCAGAGACTATTTCTTTAATATCACCTGAGGTACTATAAGCGCTTTTCCCCAACCTTTCAATTTCTTTATTAAGAGATTTAATTTCTTTGAGGTTTTTATCAAATTCTTTCTTAGTTATCTTAGGGATCAACTTATACTTGCCAGCTTTATTTAATACCTGCTTTTTATCCTCTAGGTCTTTTAATTCCTTATCCTGCAATTCAATAGCATTATATTTATTAAATAATTTAATTAAATTTGTAACTGATTGACTAAATACTTGCTTATGAAAGCTATGCAGAGGTTTATTAACATTGTAATTTTCTTTTCCCCATACTCTTGAATAGGTACTTACAGCAGTTCTAAAAGTTATTTGATCTGATGCTAAATCATAATACCTCTTTAGCTTATTAGTGTAGTCATTCACCTTCATCTTATATAGTTTTTCATATTTTTCATTACTTTTATAAACTATATCTGGATTTTCTGTACCTCTCACAAAATGATATTCATAATTGTCAAATTTAAAAGTAAACCCAAAATCATGATGACCCAAATGAGTTATAACATCGCTATTATGATTTTGATATGTATTACCTCCATAGATAAAATCTATCATCATCAGTAAAGTTGATTTACCTATAGAGTTAGAGCCTTTATTATCGCCTAAGACTACATTCAATCCCTGATGAAACTCAATTTTATCTTCTGCAAATATTGCGCTTTTAATCCTTACTAACATATTTGACTACTCCTTTATCAAAATCTACCCTTATGGCATCAAGTAGATATAAAACATCTATTGAGTAAATAAACTCATCAATCTCTTCAAAGTGATTCTGTGTAGAAAAGTATAATTCCTTTATTGTCATTTCTTTTGTTGAGATATACTCAAGAATAATAGGCATTTTACCTATAATTGAATCACTAAACCTTATAACCTTGTTAGGTACTATCATGAAAACACCTCACAATTTTGTATGAAAAATGAAATAACAATTGCACATGCTCCAGAAGAAGTATTACCAGTTTTTTTAGAGAGCCATTCAGTAAGTTGCTCATATATTATTTCTTGGGAAGATTCAGTTCTGCTTAAACTGTTATAGAATGCGCTAACTTGTGAGGCTATTGCATTAAATGATCTAGGGTATTGACTATCTAACTGGAAAAACTGCTCCTGTATATAATAGTAATATTCAGTGATTTCAGTTCTAATTCTTATTTTGGTTATACCTGTTAATGTTTCATCAGATTTTTCATCCAGCCTTAATGCCTTTAATTCCAATGGTTTTAGAGATCCTTCATTAAACTCCTCTACAAGGGTGGCAATAACTTCCTTTATTTCTGATTCTATTTGATAATCATGGTACTTAGCTCTGGACTCACTTTTAGACAAAATGTTTTTCTTCATGCTTAATAACAACCTATATTCTTTGACAGTTCTAGGATTATCAAACTTTGTATGGCATTCAGTACATAATGCGATGAAATTTGTTAGGTCATTTACATCCTCATGAATTACTTCCTCATTCTTTAATAATTCTTTTTCTTGTTCAGTAGGATTAAGAGGATAGATATGAGCACCTTGAAATATTTTATATTTTTTCCCACCCTTTTCATACATAAGGGGTCTTGTACATAGAGGGCACATATTTTCTACTTCTGCAAGAAGTATTGCATTCTCATTTTCAGTTGGTTTTCTTCTCTTAGGCATTTAAAACACACCACCTTTGACACAAAAGTCTATAAAACTAAAATCTATGCTATCTCCATTTAACAACTTCATATCTAAGTAAAAAGAGACTAAAAAGCCTCTTTGTTTTGCTTGCTTCACTTAAAATTTTCATGTGTTTCTTTTAGAAATCTTGATGCCTTTTTTAGTTTACTCTCTTTCTCCCTTTCAGCTATCTTCTCATCTAATATTATTTCAATCGCTACCTGAATATTAGGGAACATCTGCAAACATGTATCCTCATCTAACTCATGGACACCCTTACTAAGAATGCCATACAGTACACTATTCTCTACTAAAAAGGGTGGTAAGTAATCCTCCAATAATTTTATTCTTTCATTCATCCTAGCCTGTCTATAATCATCCTCATTCCAGTCGCTAAGCTCATTCTTTGCCTTGTGATGACTCTCTTCAATTAACCCCTCAAATATCCTTCTCAGATAAACAAAAGAGCCTATACCTACCCCATGAGAGGCTAAGCCTACTCCCTTACTTAACTCCTTGTATTTATCATTTCCTAGAATCTTTCTGTATTTCTGTAAGTCAGCATTATCAATAGTAGCTGTGGAAGGGTATTGTCCTATTTTCATAAGAGCATTATCCCTGACTAAAAATATAAAAAACATTTTGTGACTTTCATCTCTTTGACATGTGAATCTATGAACCAGAGGAGCTACATTATTCCAAAACCTTTTTAATATGTAACTATCAATATCCTCCTGGACATCAACAGTTCCATCCTCAGATACAGTAGATCCCATAAGATGTGATCTTCCAATCCCTTCTTTAGTAAGACCATTTATAGTCTTTAATTGTGAGTTATGCATTTTTGCTTTGAATGTGCTTTCCTTTCCACAGTCTTTACAATATGTATCTATTGTTACTTCATCTTTAAACATAGTATTCAATAATTCTTTGTTTTGAGATGTAATTTCATATCTGTCATACAATGAGCTTTCCTTTAAGATTTTATCTATATCATCCTGATACATTCACTACACTCCTATTGCCAAAATCTTCATATCTTTATAATAACAGAAAATATAACAATATTCAGAGCTTTATACCTATAAAAAAGAAGCTAGAATTACTGCTCTAGCTCCTCTGCCTGCCCTTTATAGTGTATTTTCATATCAATCTCTGCTTTGTGATCGCCAACCCTCTTATACTCAATCCTATCTATTACAGATGTAAGCAATTGATTCATTTCTTTTGTTTCTAATTCAGACTCACCTTTTAGCAAGCTCTTTAGCCTTTCCAAGACAGCCTCTAGCTCTTTTACCTTCTCATCATTAGTCCTACTATTCAATCTTTCTAACTGAGCCTCAGTATGCTCTCTCTGAGCTTTTAACTGCTTTATCTGTTTCTGGGCATCTTCCTCAGTGAAAATCTCAGCTATATAACCTTGCTGTACCTTTTTAATACTTGCCTCTATCCTCTTTAGATTGTTAGTTAGTACATTTTTTTCATCTACAGGATTAGTCTCATCTTCCTTAATGTTTCCTTTAACATCCTCTAGATACAGCTCCAACCTATCTACAAACTGAGCAAACTTTGAAAAGAATACTGCTTCAAAATTCTCTAGTTTAACTCCTTTATTCTTACAGGTGGTGTACTTAATCCCATCCTCACTATAGTTTCTTGTTTGACAGGATGTAACTCTCAACTCTTTACCTTTTCTTCTTTGGAAACTGTGAGTCCTTCCACAGATGGCACACTTGATTAATCCAGTAAAAATAACTTTTCCAATCCTTGCACTAGGAGGTCTAGTTAATCTTCCCTCTCTAATTGCTTTTGCTTTATCCCAATCCTCAACAGAAACTATAGGCTCATGAGCATTTTCAAAGATGATCTGCTCATCATTCTCTGTCTTTAACTGTCTTGGAGATCCACTTGGTTTTTTACTTGTTTTAGAGATTCTTGTCTTACCATAGATAACAGTACCCTTATAAACTGGATTAGCCAGTACTACAGATATTCTTGCCTTATTCCACTTTGATCCTGTAGGAGTTAATATCCCTTCTAAGTCAAACATTCTCTCTATATCTGTAGAGGTGTTGCCTGCAAGGTATAATGTAAAGATCCTTTTGATAACAGGAGCATTTTCATCAGGCACTAATTTTTTAGTTTTATGGTCATAGCTGTAACCTATAGGAGTTTTGCCTCCTACCCAGTTACCCTCTTTTGCTGACTGTCTCTTACCTCTTACCAGTCTTTTCTTAATGTTTAGGTACTCTTGCTTTGCTACAATTGACTGCATATCACTCATCAAGTCATCTTCTTGAGAAGTGTAGTCATATATTTTAGAAGATGTTACAAGGTGTACACCATAATTAGTAAGGATTTCTTTGATCTGAGAAAAGCCTACTGTAGTTCTAGAAAGTCTATCCTGATCAGTTACTACAACAGCATCATAATGAAATGCCTTTACCTTATCTAACATTTTATTTAATTCTGGTCTATTCTTCACATCCATTTGTTGAGATGATCCAATTTCTTGAAAGACCTCAAATTCCCAGTTATTTTCTACACATTTATCAACAAGATAAGCTAACTGCCTTTTTATGACCTCATCAGTTTCATCTGGTCTGGATTTCCTGCTGTAAATGGCAACCTTCTTTATTTTAGTCATTGGCAATGTATTTTCCACTCTCATGCTCCTCTGTAAGTTTGATAAATGTTGATGTATCAATACTTTACCATAGTTGCATATTGGTTTCAATCTATAAACTAACCAAAGATGCCACAGCCGACCAAATGAAAGAAGCTGGACTTGGCGCCCATTACGCCAATCATGACAGTGCCCTCTTTTATTCCAACGCAGCTGGCGTACCGTGGACAGCAAGTTACATCGCCGCTAAAGGCGATCCCATCGCTGACCTGTACGAAGACATCGCCGCAGAAGAAAAAGCACGAGCCACCTACCAATGGATCATCGACCTCTCAGACGACCCAGACCTAAACGACTCCCTCGCCTTCCTAAGAGAACGCGAAATCATCCACTCCCAACGCTTCCGAGAAGCCGTTGAAATACTTAAAGAAGAAAGAGACAAAAAAAGGATATTTTAACTAGAAAAGCGGAAGTGGGCGGTTAGACACGGCAGGCACTGGAACCTTTTCATTTGAACACGGTTTTTGTGTTCGGATGAAAAGGTGAAGTGACCGAGTGTCTGCCCACTGCAGCTGGATCTACGAAAAGCGAAGACGAGCGTTTAGAAACGGAGATATTGGAACTCTTGAACTAGAACACGCTTTTTGTGTTCTGGTGAAAGAGTGAAATATCGCAGTTTCTGCGAGTCGTAGCTGGATCATTTGAAAAGCGGAAGTGGGCGGTTAGGGTCGACAAGCGCTGGAGCCTTATCAAAAGAACACGGTCTTTGTGTTCATTTTAGGAGGTGAAGCGATCGAGAGGAAGCGGAAGTGAGCGGTTAGACACGGCAGGCACTGGAACCCTATAAATTGAACACGGTTTTTGTGTTCGAGTTATAGGGTGAAGTGACCGAGTGTCTGGGCGCTGTAGCTGGATCTCACGAAAAGCGAAGACGAGCGTTTAGAAACGGATGCACACAAAAGCCATGCCGAAACCGGCATGGCTTTCTATTTATCTAGCCTGATCCTCAGTGCGATGCTTGCGAGGACGCTGATTTAGTTTCACTTCAATTAATTTACCCGCTCCCCAAAGGAGGACGATCGCCACAAGAATGAGAACTAACTGCAGTGGTTGATGGATTAACGCAAATACATCATGTCCAATAAAAGAGACGATTAAGATCATCACCATTTTCCCAAGTAAAACAGCTAGAACAAAACTTCGAATACTCATATTGGAGAGACCTGCCACCACATTAATTAATGCTGAAGGTGTAAATGGAAAGCATAGAAGCAGGAACACCATTCCAAATCCATGTCGCTCGATCCAGCGTAGTGTTTTTTCGATTTTAGCGTGTTTGGTTACTACTCGCATGAAACGCTGCCTTGCAAGCCGTCTGACCACCATAAAAACAATCAGAGCACCAAGAGATGCACCGAGCCATGAAAGCAAAGAACCATACCAAAATCCATACGCTGCAGCATTCCCTGCTACGAATAGAAACAGCGGCAAGATTGGAATCACCGCTTCAAGCATAGGAAGCAGAATTCCTGGTAGTGGCCCAAGCGCACGATATTGCCCCAGCCATTGTCTGATTGTTTCTTCATTTAAAAAGTCTTTAATCATTTCCCACTCCATATGGGAATCAACCTCGTTTCCTGGTGCATATGTCAGAGCGACAGCACAAAATGCTTATTCTTTCATTAAATCACAAAAAATTGTGATAAGAAAGTATGTTGCTATTTCAATAACGCTTCATACACTTCTTCATCTAATTCTTCTGCTTTTTTTTGGTTATACGTTTTCTCATATTGGGGTTCGGCTGTAATTTTTGCTCCCCAAAACATTGTTTCCATTACTTGATCGATCTTCACATTAATTTTCGCAAGTTTTAATGAAACACCTTTCATGGCTTCTTCAAGGATTGAGGCATTTCCGTGAATGGAATACACGGTTTCCAATCCAATGATGGTTAAGACAACATTCGCATTCTCTCTTACATTTTGAATCGTACGTGAGTTTGATGTAACTGAAAAGCGAATGTTATTCTTATTTAAACATTTCACCCATGATATGGCTGATACGTTTGGAGTCCCGCTTTCATGGTCAATCGTTGAAAGCATGACAAGCTTCTCCCCTTCAAAAAAAGATACAAGATCTTCAGTAAGCTCAGTCAAAATTCCTTTCTTCGCCAAATGCCTCATCCTCTCACTTTCTATAATTGAGTCTCTCCTAAAAGGTTACCACGAATACCGGTTAATGGAAACGCTTCATCCTTTCATCTCCATTTCATGTATGAAATAAAAAAACCGCACTCACATGAGTACGGTTAACAGGGGGAAAATCACTTTCAAACTACTTAGGGGGTTATGAAAAGAATATTCCCCATTCACTAAAAACCAAACTTCAAATTTAAATTTTTTATTTATTTTTTTCGTTTAATTCTAGAGTCCCTTTTAAATTAACATCCACTGACTCGAAATCAGGTAAGTTTGATAAGGTGATCACAGCAGGCAATCCTGAAGAAAAATGTTCATAATCAAAATCAATCCGAAATTCTTTCGGTACCTCTCTAGAAGACGTTTGGTAGATGAGAACATCATTTTTATTTTTATCTTGTATACTTAATAAAGGCGGTTTTTGTTCTTCATAAATCGCTCGTTCCTCTTCTGGTACTGAACGTAAACGATCTTCATAAGCCTGCTTGCTTTCCATGTAAAACTGACTCAATAATTGTGGAGGCTCCCCTGTCTTAGCATCAATTGAAAGAACAAGCTGGTTACCGTCCCCCTTATTTTCAGCTTGAATTGAATAGGTTAGCCCACTGTATTCTCCCAGAGGAATCTTTTCATCCTTTTCCATCTCATTCCAATCCGTTTTCGTAAGCTCCTTACGAATCACGCCATCTTGATTGAAAATCACTTCATTAACTTTGTAGGAAAACTTCTCTTGTAACGAACGAAACGGTTCAAGCGCCACGAAAGTCCCTCGATCATCTTTTAATAAAGGACGTTCAAACGAATAAAAATCTTTTTGGTTCGTATTTTTCATCACTATACGTGCAAGTGGGTTATCCATGCCTTCAATATACAATTTATTTGAATTAAGCCCAGCCTCCAAACGAGTGAAAATAAAATTTCCTTCTTCTGTATGTACCCTCTGATTCAAATCCGCTTCACCATAAAGATGGTTTGGGTAATCACTACTCAAATCGAGCTCTTGATTATCGACTTTCACCTTCTCATCGCTCACCTGTACGACCAGATTTTCGAGCATAACCGAATCAACATCTGGTAATTGATCAAATTCTTCAATAAAGTCAGTTTCCTCAAGATTCGGATATAAGATATCTGCACGGTAAATACGATGATTAATCACAGATGGCTTTCCACTTGTCTGACTTGATATTTGTTGTTGATTTACTAAATAGGATTGATCGGCGTTCCCATTCCCTTTAAATCGTAAGGAACCAATTTGAAGCGTAGGTATATTATACGGTTCATCCTTTTCCTTCATGGAGAAGGAGTAAGTGACATAGACCGCGCCATAGTGAACAACCATGACATCATGGATCATTAGGTCTCGTTCAGCCGCGAGAAGAGGGATGCGATGTTGATTATTTTTTATTGCCCCTATCTCTTTTGCTAACTGTAATTGTGGAATACTATTATTCATAGACTTCTCCCATTCATGAACTGATTCATACACATCAAACATAGAGTCATTTACTTCAAAATTCGGTTCACCATGTTGGAAGTGATTAAAAATGATAAGAAACAAAGCAAATGATACGAAAATTGCGATAATTTTATAGAGATTCAGCTTCTTCACAAAAACCCTCCACTTGTGTCGTATCCTTCTATTCTATCAGTTTCTTTCTGACAGTTTAACCCAGTATAAAAAGAACTACTATAAAAAAACTCCCTAATTGGGAGTTTTCTAGTGTTCATGATGAGGAAATCTCGACAGGTATGCGAAATAAGAAACTCTCTTCCTTCTCGTCCATTATAATCGGAACCGTCACTTCAATTTGATAAACCCCTGAATCAAGTGGATCAGTTGTCAAAGACTTTCCTTCAATAATTTCATCTGTAGAGATTGACTTTGGAACGGAAGGGTCTGAAGACGCATAAGGGACAATAACTTTGTCGGACTTTTCTTCTGTAATTTGATAATTTAACATACTATTATCGACTACCTCAATTTTTGTCTCTTCTTCCCCTTCATATTTAATTTTAGCTTTAAGAGTGATTGCACCATTTTCAGCAAGCTTACTATTGACAAGCGCACCTACTGGTATCTTCGGCTGTGTTTCAGACCGCGAAACAACGTCACGCTGATTCTCACTAAGTAAGTATTCACTCGTATTCATTTTACGATCGCTAAACAGTACGTTGACAGCGCCTACAATAATAAACGCAATAAAAAATAGGATGATCAACTTTGAGCGATCCAACTTCCAATTTTTCATGACGACATCCTTCCATGCTTCACTCAATGACCCTATTATATCATTTCTCTACCCTTCCATAACAAATAAATCTAAAGGGAGGAGGAACATTTGGTACACTTAAACTAAACAGTTTGAAAGGATGTCTTAAGATGGAAGTTATCATCGATCTACTCTATGGAGTTGGAATCGTATTTCTACTCATTTTTGGGTTGTATTTTGTTGATCGATTTCGAAAATAAACCGTTATGCGTTCGGTCCAGCTTTATATACAACGGATGGGGAAGGATCAATAACCGATGCGTCATATTCTTCCTTCACTACTCCCTTTGGCATATTCTTTATGGCTCGAACGAGCTCTTCCTCATCAGGGTTAAACCCCTTACCCGATAAGTATTCCATAATCTCTCTAGTTGTGACTGGTTCTTCCACGTTTTTTAAAAAGCTTACTATTTCTTTTTGCATCTCCATTCTCCTTTCGTTACGCCATTTGCTCACCACTATTTATTACCCTATGTTACGAATTTGTAATCGTTTAATCACCCTACTCTTTCCAAGCTTATTAAAATTCGCTAAACTTAAGATAATCATCTTCCTAGTAGGAAGGGTTATGAGCAGAAAGGGGTAGGAAGTTGCGTTCAATACTATTACTACTATCAGTAGTCTTTATGATTTTGGCAGGTTGTGGAAATAATGCCTCAGAGTCAGAAAACGAGTCAAATGGGGGCGAAAAAATGAAAGAAAAAATCGCTTTTGAAACGGTGGAAATGAAAAGTGCACCCAAAGACATTCAAGCAACCGTTCAACAAAAATGGTTAGAAAAATCGACTTTTACAATTCCTTCTGACGAGGACCTCTATATTATTATTACTCGAGGCGAGATGCCAACGGGCGGATATTCAGTTAATATCAAAAGTATCGAAAAAGTCGATGAGGAACTCGTTGTCTCTTATTATTATACCGATCCAAAAAAAGATGACATGGTCACACAAGCGATTACTAAACCAATTGTCATAGCGAAAGTGGATATGACAAATGCCCGCGTTAACTTTAAAGAGATTCAAAAAAGCGCTCCTTAACGGAATCGCTTTTTTATTACAATTCATTTGATAGCTCTTCTACCCCTAATACAGGGTAAGCGGTCAAATACGCTTTTCTTGAAAGGATTGATTTGATGATTGTTTACGAGGAGAATGATTGTTTTGTTATGATTACTCAGCATGATCATGCGCTTTTATCCGGGCAGTTTGCAACAGCGTTAAGAGAACACTATTGGCCTGACTCACTTTATCGTGAAGATGTTATACATGCCATTCAATATCATGACTGCGGCTGGGTGCCGCTTGATGACGTTCCGTTTTGGAATGATCGCCTTAATAGTCCTTATTCTTTTCTAGATTTCCCGCTCGCTCCTAAATTAACGTTTTATAAGAAAGGAATAGACGAAGTTAGTAAAGAAACAAATTACGGTGGTTTTCTTTGTAGCAAACATTATCAATCTTTCTTTAACGGTGCTACCTCTAATCTAGCTAAAACATTTTATAAAGAAGAGACGATAAGACAAAATCAACTTAGCGAAAGCTTTGATCTAACTGATTCACTTCTTACATTTCATTATCAATTGCTCCAGTTCTGTGATGATTTGTCCTTATATGCCTGCTTCCAAGAGCCAGGTGTGTCAAAAGAGGATGAGATTTCATGGTTTAAAAGAGGGTTTCCGCAATCTTTCTATTTTCTAACCAAAGACAATCCGATCCTAACACATTGGAAATCTGAGGAAATCATCTATCTTTCCTATCCCTTATTTAAGGAAGAGCAGACGTTTCAAGTTCAACTGAAGCGAGTTCCAAAAAAGTTAGTCTTTTCAGAAGGGATTGCTAAAGCCTATCAAACAACTTCATTTGAGCTTCGAAGCTTTTCCTTTTGTCATAGCTAAGCTACCCTTTTCCTATTCTAAAACTTCTCAAAAAAGAGCTTCTCTATTTAAGAATAGAAAGCTCTTTTTTAGAATTTCGTCTTATCGTACAATACGTCAAAATAACATTGAAAAAACACAAAATAATGTCCCTAGGCCCGCAAGCGAATAATTAAAAAGGCGATTGTTTTCTGACCAATTCTTTTCAGCGTTGAATTTTTCAAAGGCAAGCATACGATAACTCGTCTCGCTTCTCATTCTCAACACGTCCCTTATTTGATTAGTCTAACGGTTCCTTGGGTTAATTGTAAGCGCTTACTTATTTAAAGTAAAGCGTTTCTCAAAGAAAAAAAGCGCTCGATCAGCGCAATTCATTTGAGAGCATATGGGGGAGTTTTATCGAGACAACAGTACCTTCTCCTTCTTTACTATCGATTAATAAGGTACCCTGGTGGTTTTGAACAATTCTTCGACAAATCATCAATCCCAGACCATTCCCCTTTTTTTTCGTCGTGTAAAAAGGCTCACCTAAATGGCTTAATCGGTGGTCAGGAATACCTTCTCCATTATCTCTTACTTCAATGATAACTTCATCTTGAATCGGAAAAAGGGAAAGAATAATTTCTCCGCCTTCTGGCATCGCTTCTATCGAATTTTTTAGAACGTTTATCAGAACCTGTTTGATCTGATTCTCATTACAAGAAATGTCAGGAATGTTTTCAATTACTCTTGTGATAATTTGAACATTATTTAACGTTGCCTGAGTTTCTATTAAAGTAAGAACATTTTGAATCAAATCTTGTAAATTCGCTTTTTCATGAGTTAGTGCCTGAGGTCGCGCAAGGACCATAAATTCATTCACGATCATGTTAATGCGATCTAATTCATCTAGCATAATGCTAATAAACTCTTGATCACTTTCACTATTCAGTCGAGATTTCAATATTTGTGTAAAGCCTTTAAGAGAAGTTAAGGGGTTCCGAATCTCATGTGCCACGCCAGCAGCAAGCTCACCGATAACCGATAATTTATCAGATGTTCGCAATAATTCTTCTGCGCGTTTTCGATCTGTAATGTCCTTTCTGATGTAAACATATTGGTAAGGAAGGCCGTTTTCTCCAATGAATGGCACAATCGTTGTATCAACCCAAAAATCGTTTCCATTTTTCGTTTTGTTGTTAATTTCACCTTTCCAAACTGCACCGGATTGAATTTGCTTATCCATTTCATCAAAAAACGACTGTGGATGATACCCCGAATCTAGAATCATATGGGATTGACCGAGAAGTTCCACTTCTGAGTACTCTGTAATCTCACAAAATTTATCATTTACCGATGAGATGATGCCCGCCTCATCCGTGACAGATACAAGAGCACTCTCATCAAGCGCATATTTTAAATCTTTTAACTGCTTTAATGTGCGCTGAAGTTCATGTTCTGCTCGTTTCTTCTCGGTAATGTCTCGTGAAACCACCACGATCATCCGCTCTCCACTAATTCCGTATGGAATAGATGTGGCTCTGTCTTCAAGCGTAATCCAGGTACCATTCCTGTGTCTCCTACGAAATTCCGCAACAGATGGCTCTGTTTTCGTGCTATGTAGCAAATGAATGCCTACCTCTTGGTCATCCGGATGAATGTCTTCATAAAATGATCGACCTGTGTATTTTTCAGTTGGAAATCCAAGAATGGACGCATGGGACGGAGAAGCATAGGTAATAACACCACTCTCCACCTTCACCAACCTTATTAATTCTGACGTATGCTCAGCAATCAGTCGGTACTTTTCCTGACTTTCTCTTAGAGCAAAAGCAGCTGCCCTTTCTTCTGTAATATCTCGAACAAGCGTGAATACACCGCTCACTTTATGATCAATATAAACGGGTATATTGATTAATTCAACATCGAAAGGTTCCTGATCTGGCGTAAGAAAAACCGTATTAAAATGCGTTACTTTACCTTTAAGCGTTTCATAAAAATAATGATTCACTTCATCATGTTCGGAAGATAAAATAAACTTTGTATAATGCTTTTTATTAATTTTAACGTTATGATGGCGTGACAACCAATCACCATAAAGATTTATATTCTGAATTAACCCATTATGATCTAGAAGATACATCATACCTGGATAGTGAGCAAATAGAGATTTGTACGTTTGATAATTGATGTGAAGTTCTTGAAGCTGGTGTTTATCTATAAGAACATCTTGTGAATGTTTCACTAAAAGTCCCCCCACGTACACAGGATTATTTCCATAGTATGTAGGTGTTCTCTTTCAAAGCAAATGATTCCTGCTATAATCTACATTAAGTTCTAAATTTCCACAAAAAAAAAGCCGCATTCCTAACGGCTTTCGCATTGATCAATCGGACCCACTTCATCTCGCCACGCTTCTTCATTTCGAAGCGCATACAGAATCCAGTCATCGTTCCCATTATAGTCAGAGTCATTCCACTCACGGAAATGGACGACGGATTGGAAGATCTCTCCCTGGATTGATTCAATCAATTGATTGCGCTTAGGATGCTCTTCTATCCAATCAAACAACTCTTTTGTGAGAATTGCTTTAAGATCAAACTTCATACGGTTTCCTCCTTTATTTTACCCCACAGGAAGAAAAATTAGATTTAAGTTTCACAATACTTCCTCATTATGTTGTTTCGTTTGCATTAAAGCATTTAATAATCGGTCCAGCTCTTGACTACAGCGAATGGTTCTCTCTGATGCAAAACCATAACGTCCCGCCATATCAAACATTTCTTTCCTTTTTTTTTCGATTGCATCATACATCCCTCATTCCTCCTCACGGCAATACATTATCATTATGCCCAAATCTCGGAGGAATCAAAACGCATTCGACTAAACTTCCTATAGTCTGTCAGAAATAGTAGGAATAAGACAAGTAATCCCGCTGAACCCGATGCTTATTTAGTTATCTAGCTATGAATATGAAACCTTCCTCCTGTTCTTTCTTGCTTGTATACTTCTTTTATTCCCCCTTTTACATTGTTTAATCCAAACTTCTTCTAAATCTTACTTTTCTATTCAACTTCATACCTTTTTACCATAATTTCAAAAGTTGTCGAACTTTTTTTATTCGTCTTAGTAAACGATCGTAAATAGCTAAATCCTGCTCGTTCATACACTTTTTTTGCTCGTTTATTAAAGGAAGCTACCGATAGACGAACATTCTTTTGACCATATGTTTTATATGTATAATCCAAACCTGCCTGAACAAAGCGTAGTCCGATTCCTTTCCCTGTATGCTTTGGATGGAGTCCCAATCCTAAGTCAAGCATAGGATCTGAATAAGCATTTACCTCATGACCTGCAGGAACCTGTGCTGATGATCCAAAGCAAAAATAGCCGATTAACGCATCATTATCTTCAACAAAAACATAAGAGCCATTCATGAGCTCAGAGAATACGTCCGGATCTCCTTTTAGACTATATAAAGAATATGGCTCCTCATATTGCCACGTTTGAATTCTTTTTGCTATTTCTTCTGTCATCGGCTGAATGACCATCAGTTAGACCCCTCCCACTCTCGATGAAATTGAGTTAGAAATGACGCCAAAAAAGCATGGCGCTCTTCAGCTATCTTTAATCCTGTTTTCGTATTCATTAAATCTTTCAACTTCAATAGCTTTTCATAAAAATGATTAATCGCTGTTGACTGTTCATGACGATAAGCGCTTGATGTCATGTGCTGTCGGGGCTGGATCGATGGATCATAGATTAAATCGCCTTTAGAACCGGCATAGACAAACGTACGGGCAATTCCGATAGCTCCTATCGCATCCAGGCGATCAGCATCTTGCACAACTTGTGCTTCAAGTGTTCGAACAGGCTGACGGTTTCCTCCCTTAAAGGACATCGTTGTAATAATTTCCAAAACGTGAGCTTGATCTGATTTATGTAAAGGTACTAGCAACTGCTCAACTTCTTCCAATCCTGCCTTCTCAGAAGAAGCGATTTTATCATCTGCAAGATCATGAACAAGAGCGGCAACTTCACAAATAAAGAGATTGGCATTTTCTTCTTTTGCAATTCGACGCGCTTGCTTCAGAACTCGTTCGATGTGATACCAATCATGCCCACTTCCTTCCATTTCTAATTTTTTACGAACATAAATTTGTATTTCATTGACGACCTGATTCATTCTATTCTCTCTCCCTGCGTTTTTTTTCGTCCCGTTTCTACATCTTTTAGGCTAGTTTATCATAGAAAAAGGCCAGCACGAGGCTGACCTATAAGTTCTCTTTCACTTCGGCTTTTTTCATCAGTTCAGCTTTCATTTCCTGAACCTTTTCCTGCGTTTTCTTTTCTACTAAATAATCTTTAATTCGCTTTTTCATTTCATCAAAAGAAGGTGGGTTTTCAGCATCTTTGGAGAATTGATCGTCATAAAATGCTTTCACTTCTTTTTCAGAAACATCCGGAGTGCCAATTTTATCTTTCACAAATTTATCCACGACGACAATGTCGGCATACTGGCTTTCGAGTTGCTCAAGCGTCATGCCCTGACCTTCTAACGCTTTCTTTAGCTCTTCTTCTCCATCAAACTGAGCTTTAATTTGCTCAAGTTCTGTTTCTACTTCTTTATCGGATGCTGTGAACCCTTCTTCCTTCGCTTTTTGAAGTAAAAGTTCTTGCCCAATTAAATTATCCATCACCTCTTGCTCGATCGATTTCGCTACTTCTGCGTCTGATGGATCTTCGCCACTCATTGTATAGCGAAGCTGGGTCTGCACAAGCATTGAATTATAATCTTTTCCTTTAATCTCCTTATCATTTACAGTTGCGACGACTTTGTCTTCATCTACTTTCATCGCTTCTAATTCTTTTTCTGTTTCTATAGTTGCTGAATCTTCAGAAGCAGTTTCTTCATTCGTCGCCTCACTATTATTACTACAAGCAGCAAGTAATAGAACCCCAATAATTAGCATTAAACTAAGATATTTTTTCATGCAATTGATGAACTCCCTTCAAATATGACGAATCGTCTATGTTGCTTATTGTCCATAGTATAACATTCTTAAAAAAACTTCATGAAGAATATGGGATATTTTTGTTTTTTTGATGGTTTCGATTCGAGGAGGTGTTTCCTATAAAGCAGAAAAAACGCATGCTTCAAACAGTAAAAATAGATAAAAAAAAGAATCCTGGAAAAAAACCAGGATTAGTGTAGATAATAATAGCGTTTTTCTAATCGTTCTTGGAAAAATGAGACACAAACGCATACTCCCCAATAAATAAGCGCAACGAGAATATACATCGTCATAAAATCAAACTCTCTGCCGCCAACGATCTTCGCATGGTGGAGCAGTTCTGGAACGGTGATTACTGCTGCTAAAGAAGACGCTTTGATAAGATCGAGCATCACGTTCGATAGCGGTGGTATAGCGATTCGCGTTGCTTGTGGGAGAACCACTTCTCTCATCGTCGTCCAATAAGACATGCCGAGAGCAGTCGAAGCTTCCCATTGGCCATTTTCAACGGATGAAAGAGCCGAACGCTGAATTTCCGCAATATAAGCGGCGCTATTTAAGCTAAAACCAATTAACGCACACGTTAGTGCTGAGAATTGAATGCCTACCACGGGCAGACCAAAATACAAAATATAAAGAAAAACAAGAATTGGCGTTCCTCTCATAAACGAAATGTAGAGACGCGCTGGCCATCTGAGCGCTTTCCATTTGGACATTCTACCAAGAGCAAGAAATAAGCCCATTACCATTCCAATGATCATTCCAACAAATGCAATTAATAATGTTAATCCAAGGCCCTGAATCACATAGGGAAATGACTTTAACGCAAGACCCGCATCAAATAAATATTCCCAGTGTATTTCCCCCACTTATGACAACTCCCACTTAATTTTCGATATCAAGATCTGGTTTAACCGACACGTCAGCTCCATTGAAGAATTTTTCTGATAATTCTTTCATCGTGCCATCTTCTTTCATTTCTTTCAACGTCTCATTTACTTTTGTTTCTAGTTCTCCACTACCCTTTTTCATCACAATGTGCTGATTATTTGGGTAGTATTGAATATCAGGATGAATCGTAATGTTTAAGTCTGGAAAAGCCGCAAGAGCCAGCGTTTGTAGATAATAATCATTTAGAATAATATCCGTTCTTCCATTTGATACATCACGCAAGTATTGTTCGTTCGTCGCATTATCATAAATCTTCTCTTCGGCTCCGTGCTCACGCGCTACCTTCATATAAACTGTCGTAGAAGCACCAGCTGCAATCTTTCCATCAAGATCATCCAGTGATTTTATACCAGAAAGATCGTCTTTTCTTACAATCGCTGTTCCATAAGAATACTTCAAAGGTTCTGAGAAAGTGAACTTTTCTTTTCTTTCTTCCGTGGAGGTAATATCATTAGCAGCAAGATCCACCTTGCCTGAATTAAGGCTTGTTAACATGCCATCAAAGCCCATTTCTTCAAATTCAACGTCAAGATTTAGTCGCTTTGCCATTTCTTTCACAACTTCCACTTCATAACCCGTCACTTCATCAGACCCTTCTTCATAATAAGAAGTCGGATAAAGTGTTCCAGACGTAGCGACAACAAGTTTTCCTTCATCTTGTATTTTTTCCCAAGTGCTAGTCTCTTTTTCTTTCTCACTATTGGCTTCGTTCGATTCATTTCCGTTCGAACAAGCACTTATAACAAAAACAACCAGTCCCATTAGAAGAACAGGAGTCAGGCGTTTTATTAAATTAGTCATTCATTTCACTCTCCTTTAATCTAGTAAACAGCAAAAGCTTATCACTTTATTACAATGCATTGCAACTGTTACAACACACTCTTTAAAATACAAACTATTCCTATTTTTCGTTCAACAAAAAATGGCAATTGAAAAGAAAACACTCCTACTGCTAGGAGTGTTTTAACTGTTCATCTATTTTTTCATGAAGGTATGACGTTGCCTGATCAAGGTGCTTAATAGCTTCATCGGGGAATTTTTCAATTTCCCTCGCTCTCTTTACGTGGCCATATAACACTAGATCCTGTGAGTTCATCACAATATCAAGCACTTCTCTCCCGACTTCTTCTTTGTTCTGATCCATATGAATCGCCGTTTTGTATTCTCTTACAACTTCTGTTAATATTTGCAATCTTTCTAAGTCCATCTATTCTCATCCCTTTGCAAGATTTATCCTTAAAAAGCGTACCATGAATGGTTCGGAAAAAACACCATGACTAGTTAATAAACCGCAATAAATCCCCATAAATAATTTGATCTGAAAAGTCCAGTTCATCCTGTACATCACCAAAATAACGGGCGCATTTGTTACGATTTGTTTTTGATCCTGTCTCTTTGTTATAACACGTGTTCTTCGCATATATCAGGTTCTTTGTTACAAAGCTTCCATCACGAAAGATCACAAGGTCTTTGCGTTTTTTTGAGAAGAGACTCGTGCCAAAGTTTAAACTTGGATCCTCTTTAACACCTAAAAGTTCTAATATAGTTGGTTTTAAATCAACTTGTCCACCAACGGTATTAATGACTTTTCCCTCTTGTTCAGGTATGTGAATGATAAGAGGCACTTTTTGAAGATCAATGTGTTCAACTGGCCCAATATCTTCACCTAAATAATTACCAAGGGCGGTATCGTATGTTTCAGATAGACCATAGTGATCACCATATAGAACAAAAATGGAATCTTCATATAAACCAGCAGCTTTCATTTCCTCAAAAAAGGTTTTAATGGCTTCATCTTCGTAACGGACAGTCGCAAAATAGCGATTCACCACTTCTTCTTCTGTTTCTGGTAAGGGAATCATCGTATCTTCCTTCTCTAATAAATACGGAAAATGGTTTGTGAGCGTTAAAAACTTGGCCGAATACGGCTGATCCAACTCTTTTAAATAGGGAATAGACTGTTCAAAAAATGGGATGTCTTTCAAACCGTAGTTAATGGAATTATCATCACTCACATCAAAATCTTTTTTAGAATAAAATCGATCATAACCGAGCGTCTCATACATTTCAGAACGATTCCAGAAGTCGCGATCGTTTCCATGAAATGAAGTTGTGGTATACCCTTCTTGATTTAACGCTTCAGGGAGAGAGAAAAATTCATTTTGTGGCTTTCTTACAAAAACAGATCCACCTGATAGAGGGTATAAACTATTGTCAATCATAAATTCCGCATCGGATGTTTTCCCTTGAGCTGTTTGATGATAGAAATTCGGAAAAAAGTAGCTGTCTTCCTTTAGCTTATTTAAGAAGGGAGTCGCTTCCTCTCCGTCAATGCTTTGATCAAGCATAAATGCCTGAGTCGATTCAAGCGAAATAATAATAAGGTTCTTCCCTTCAGCAATGCCCTCATAGGAGGAAGGTTTAACTTTCTTATCTTTTACATAGTCTTCAATCTCAGAGAGCTCCGTATCATCTGCAAATGCGCTGTTAATTGAAGTAAAAGAATTAAATCCTATGTCATAGATATGATACGTATACGCTCCGAGAGACTTCACAAAAAGTTCTCGATCATATGATTTCTCAAATAAAAGAGGATGCATGATCAGTGCCAAAACAGCTGTAAAGAGAAGGACTCCTACGCTACCGACTGCCGTTCTCTTCTTCAGTGTTTTGGAAAGAGCGACTTTATGTAGTCCTTTCCGCTTTAGCAGCCAAAATAAAACGATTGAATCAAAAACAATGAATGGATCATATAAGTTCAATAACTCAACTGTACTTTGTCCAAGTCCACCTACATTTCCAAACTGAAAAAGGACAGGTACTGTTACAAAGTCTATGTAAAAGCGATAATATAAAATGTTGCAATATAGAAGGGCAGATAAAACAAAATAAACTGCTAGCATCAGGCCTGGTTTTGATTGCTTTCTAAAAAGACCGATACCTAGCAGTAATGCGATTGATCCAATTGAATTAATCATGAGGAATAACTCTTCCCCTATACCATTTAACGAAAACGTAAATTCAAACCGATAAACAAGGTAAGTTTTTAGGACAAGTAACGCTACTAATAAAAAATAAAAACGCCACACTGCCCTCTCTTCTTTACTCTTTACATCCATGAATTATGCACCTCTCATATCTCCCTATCTCAAACGAGCTTTCTCTTTCTTTACCACTAATGGAGGGTAGCCAAACCGATCGCAATATCCTCCCTTCATTAAAGACGAATAATAGAACGAGAAAGTTTCAAATTCAGTAAGAAAAAACAAGAGCAATGACACCAAACGCAATTAAAAAGAGTCCGATCATGACACAGGACATCGTCACGACCCACCAAGGGATTGAGTCAAGAGCTTTTGTTTCAATAAAGAAAAATATACTTTCTTCTTTATTAGTGTTCTCAGAGGCTCTTGATCGACCAGCTGTATTTGACTTTGCAGCCTCAAGACGATGAAACAAATATCTGGGACTACCTACAAACGCAACACCAGCAATCCAAAAAATCACAGCTATTGTCCAAGCCATACGTGATTCTCCTTTCTTTAAAACGCCTGTTTGTTCAGTAGTATGAACGACTTTCACAAAAAAAACACCTCAGTCTGTGAGGTGTTTAGCGTTTGATTCGTTCTGACTTGGTATACACATTGAATCTTCCGTGACGAATAAAGCCAACGGTGGTGATGTTTAAATCATCTGCTAATTGAATGGCGAGCTCAGTCGGCGCAGATTTCGAAAGGAGAACGCCAATTCCCATTTTTGAAAGCTTAATCACTACTTCAGATGAGATTCTCCCGCTAAAAGCGACGCTAAGCTCAGACGATTTAAGCTGATGACGAAGAACATAACCGTATAATTTATCTAGGGCATTATGTCTCCCTATATCCGTTCTTGAAGCTAAAAGTTCGCCGTTTCTAAAGATGGCCGCATTATGCACACCACCAGTTGTTTTAAAAGTGGTAGATTGATTTTGGAGGGTTTTCATGTTTTCCAGACACTCGTCTGCCGTTAGCTCTGGTGCCTTCATAATGGTTCTAGCCGTCTTTGAATCACTTTGCAGGTAAAAGTGTCTACTCTTCCCACAGCATGATCCAATGACTCTTTTTGTATATGTATCAGAAGTTAAAGGTACGTGAACGCTTGCTTTTACGTTTACAATTCCCTGACTTTCATTAAAGAGCATTTCTTCAATATCTAGAGAAGACCAAATCACTCCCTCTGAAGCTAAAAACCCAGTTACCATGTCTTCTAAATGCTCTGGTGTACACACGAGTGTTGCAAATTCTGTGTCATTAATCCGAAGCGTTAACGGCTTTTCAAGAGCGATTTGATCTTCTTGTTCAATCCATTCGCCTGCTTGATAGCTCAAAACCATTCGATCTGTTAAATGTTTTGATTCATTCTCCATGATTACCCACCTATAAAGGACATTTCAATCTTTTCTCGGGTTAACACACTTTCTTCCGTTCGTTCATCTGAATAGCGATCATCCCGTCCATGCCATAATTTTGCTAACATGCTCCTTAGCTCTTCATCGGTAGCACCGTTTCGTAATGGATTTCGAAGACTTGTCCCTTTTGAAGCAAATAAACATGTGTACAGCGCCCCATCTGCAGAAAGGCGTGCCCTTGTGCAGCTTGAACAAAATGAATCGCTAACAGATGAAATGACGCCAATCTCTCCGGACCCATCAAGATACTGATAGCGCGATGCCACCTCTCCAAAATAAGATGCATCCACTGGTTCTAGATCATATACTTCAGATAACTGATCAATAATTTCCTTTTTGCTCATCACGTGATCAAACTTCCAGCCATTCGAATTGCCGACGTCCATATATTCAATGAACCGAACGATATGGCCACTATTTCTAAAATAAGATGCCATAGGAACAATTTCATGGTCATTAACGCCTTTTTGCACCACCATATTGATTTTCACCTGTAGGCCGGCATCTGCTGCAGCTTGAATCCCTTCAAGGACAGGTTTGATTTTCGTGCCTCGTCCATTCATCTTGCCGAATGTTTCATCATGAATGGCATCTAAACTGACATTCACTCGTGTTAAACCAGCCTCTTTTAATTTGAGTGCCTGCTTTTTTAAGAGAGAAGCGTTAGTTGTCAGTGCAATATCATTTAAGCCTTTTATATCAGCTAACATTTTAATTAAAACGTCAAGATCTCTTCTTAGAAGAGGCTCACCTCCAGTAAGACGGATCTTTTCAACCCCCATTTCAACAAACAAATGAGCAAGCCTTGTAATTTCTTCGAATTGAAGAAGACTTGTTTTTGGAAGGAATTCATAATCTGGACCGAACGTTTCTTCCGGCATACAATACCGACAGCGGAAATTACAGCGATCTGTAACCGATATGCGAAGATCCCGAAGCGGGCGTTTGAACTCATCATACACGAAATTTTCTGTTGCCATTATCTTCGCTCCTTTCAAACAATCCTAATGTGCTAATCGTAACGCTTTCGTGCACATTTTTCCAGTAATAACGCCGTTCTTACATAAAAAAGGAGTGCGGCATCACGCACTCCTGAAAGATTACTCACTCATCCCTGGCATTTCCTGTGCTTGCTCCATTACTTCTTTTGGCACCTTCACATCTTCCACTTCATTGTACTGATCATAAGTTGAATCCATTTCCATTTTAGTAGATATTGTTTCTCCTTCCATACTTATTTCACTGTCCATCTTCATTTTCAAGTTCGTTGGAAGGAAAGTTTCCTTATCAACTGTATACGTGTAGGCGACTTCATTCACTTTCATTTGGTCCATCGCTTCTTGCATCATTTGATTTTGTGAACCCATTTCTTCAGCTGTTTTTTCCATTAAGCCCTGAAATTTCTCACCTGATGCTTTAAGGGACATCACGTACGATCCATCTTCTTCTGTTAACGAAAATTCATCAACATAGTCTACCATCATTTCCATTTGCTCGGCAGGATCACCTTGTGTTTCTTGGAGAGTAAGCATCTCATCTGTCATTTCATCAGGAAGCTTCATCCACTGCTCTCCCTGTTTCATATAAAAGCCTTCTTCAGTAAAGTACTGTTCTGCTTCCATGCTCTCCCCATTCGCTGTCATCTCCAACATTTGATGAAAAGCCATCGGCTCCAGACTCATGTCTGAATCAATAACAGTATTCACTTCCATCTCTTCCTCGCCTGATCCAAGGATTTGCGACATATCGGCACTCATGTGGAAGTTCTCAATCTCTTCCTGGGCAGCAATCGATTTCTCAAACACATCTTTTGCATCAATGCCTTCCTCAACTTTTACTTCCCCGCCTGATTCTGTTGTTCCACTACACGCTGCTAAAACAAGCATGAGCGCACTAACTAAAGCAATCATTTTAAATTTCATTTGCCTCTCCTCCTCATTTTTTATCTACTAGTAATACGAGTCAAATAGGAAGAAGTTTCACATAAAAACAGTTCATTCCAGCTAAATAACACAAAAAAACCGGCTAAATTGCCAGCTTTGATTAACTAATGGACTTTGTATACCGATCTGCAACGCTACTAGCTCCATAAGAATCAGGTTTAATGCGTGCAATGTATCCCACAGAGGTGACCCAACCCACTACTTCTTGGATGACTTTTCTCGTTTCACCCTGTGTCCCAACATCTAGATGGATTTCAATTGGCCACGCTTCTAACAACTTTGCAAAGCCTTCATTTTTTAACGATTCCATGAGCTCAAGACTCATTTCAGTCTCTTTATAAATACGATGCCTGAGCTCATGAATCGGTTTTTGCTTCACTTTACGGTAGAAAATTCGTGCGCCTTTACCTACTCGGTGAATAATGAGGGCTGTTACAAACTGCGTTGCTTTGCGGCTTGTCTGAGAATCAGTTCCAATCACAATGCGATAGGTTCCTTTAGGATCTTCCTTCGTATAGTTTTCAATTAACTGTGTGACCTGTTCGATCGTTACTTTTCCAGCTGTTGGACTTATAAAATCCATGAATATTCCCTTCTTTCATCAGGATAGTAGTTAGTACTATGTTTATTCATTTGCTAGAAAATATGTACGACTCGAACAGAAATCTCTAACTGTTATATAAACTTCGATCTTCAATCTGTCCGTTTTGTTGATGAACAACTAGCTCTGCTGGCCGATTGTCATCACAAACCTTTCTTCCATATTGGTAAGCTTCTTCTTTCGTATCAAACGTTTTTGTTGCGCGGTCTGCGCCCTCTTTCTTTAATTCCCATGAACCTGTTGATCCATTTTGAATGTGATAAGTGGTTTTTGCTTTCATATATTATATACCTCCTCAACTACCACATACCATTCTTTATGTGCACATAAACCTATGCTCTTGAAAATGGAAGGATTTCAGCTGGCTTTTTTTGATGGACAATTGTGAGTGTCTTATACCCCTCTTTCTCTTTCACTAGAAATGTCTTACTTGTGATTGGTCGTTTAGCTGACCACTTGATTGAAGCTGGGTTTTGCCAGGAATCATGCGTAATGAGCTCTTGTTTATAGTAATAACAATTTCCACTCATGTAACGTTCACAGATGTAGCGTACGGTTTGTTTTGTATGCATCCTCCAATGTTCCTTTCCTATCTTGATTCATGAATAAAACCGCAGCTGAGCTGCGGTCTTCTTATTATTTCCCATCTTTTAGAAGAATAACGTTTAACGCTGGATCTTCATCTAATAATCCTAATGCAATTGCTGTGTAGTTTACTCCTGCTTCCACTGGTAAATTAGGAAGATCTAACACAGCTTTATCCGTTCCGGCTGCTCGGATTTCTAAATTGTACGTGCCTGGATCAATGAATTGATACTCTGAGTTTTGAGTAAAAGCTAGATTTTTGATGAGAGCATCTCCGCCTTTTATACCAATGTCAACTGCTGGTGCATTTGGCGAAGCATGGACTGCTCGCAAACCAGCTTTTTCCCCTGATCCTTTTTTATCTTCTAATACTTTTAGGGATAGGTTCTCAAGCTTTCCAACGGCAAGCACTGAATAATTCTTACCGGCTTCAACAGCAAGCTTTTGTTCAAGAACCGGCTTACCTTCTCCATTTGCTGATGAAGCATAGACCTGAATCGTTTTTTCTCCTGGAGCAAGACTTGCATAGTCCGTGACATCTTTAAACGCTACATCTTCAAAAGCAGGCTGACCATCTACATAAATATCTACTGCTGGTGCATCAGGTGAAGCATGAATCACTCGAACATTGGCATTATTATTTTTTTCTGACGCTAAGCTTTGTGGAGAAATTGCTATACAAATTGCTACAACCATTATAAAACTCCATAACCACTTCATAAACGACATCCCTTTCTTTTTGTTTGTTGACTTGCCTATTTTTTACTGAAAGGGAATTATTATTCATGAATTTACGAGAGATTCTTCACATCTCTTATTTCGAACGAACGCTATTTTTTCGCATACAGTAGTAATGAAATCTGTTTGTAAGGATGTGAAATCATGCCGGCAATCGTCGGAGCTATTAAAGTAAACACGATTGGAAGTAGTGGTGTTTTCCATGTCGGCGATGTCTTTATTGTTTCTCCAACGAGTGCCGTACGGACATTTGCTGGTGGGGGTTCATTTAATACCGGAGATGGGTTAAACGTGAGCAGTTCTTATAGCGTCACAAGTGTGAACGATAGTGATGTTGCGGATCAAAATGTGGTTGCGAATATTTAAGAGGGCATTCACCTAATTATGTTCACAACATACAATTAAATAAGGTGAGACCAACATTTTGATACGGGAGTTGATGGTCAATGTATCCAAACGATAATTTCTACGCGATCTTGCAACGGATGCAACAAAGCATTGAACAGCAAAACAATCGTATCAAAATGCTTGAAGATATGATTGATGAGTTAAGAGATAACTGCAATGAGTTATCAAAATCGCCTAAAACAAACATTGAAAAGATCGAATACAAATTTGATCAGTTAAAGATCGAAAGACTGGATGGCACCTTGAATATCGGCCTTACTCCTAATGGAGGAGCTGATGTGCTTGATGACTTTACCGTTAACGGTGGAAACGGAATGAATCCTTCGAATGTCCCGCCTGAAGCGGTTCAATCCATTCAACAAAATGTGCAATCTTATATGCAAAATGGTGCCTTGCAGAAGCTTGGTGAATTAGAAAACAAATTCAACTATCCGCTTGATGATCCTTATCGCCATTTTATCTTGAATGATATTCAAAAACAGCTTGATCAGAGAATCAATTATTACGTGAATCAACAAATGTCGCGTACACCAAACGGGGATGTTGAGCAACTTGTAAATGATGTATCAGAAAAAATCAAAAGAGATATTTCGAATGGTATGGAAGCTTTTCTAAAAAACTTACCGGGAAGGGCTGACTTAAATTGAATTACACCGTTATTAACAGGGGATTATCAGTAGGCCACATCGAGATTACAGCTGTCGCAAGCTCGTCTGTGTTGCTTGTTGGTGACACCGAATCAATCGTTTGTTCCTCCATATTTGATACACCCCCTGAATCGTTAATTATCTCAAGACCATTTGTACCATTATCCACCTCATAAGGAATTGATTAAATGTATAGTCGCTCTTCGTTAGTGAACTGGATTTACGTTACTTCTGTTGACAGTAGTGGGACAGTGCAAATTGGGGATAGTAATCAGATAACGCCAGAAACTAAAATCTATGCCTTACAAAGAGAACAGCCTATTTTTAACGGAAATGAAGTGGAAGACCTCTCACAATTCCCTATATACTCACAGCCACTTCCACTCCCTCTTCTAACAGAAAACGTAAGGCAAACAACCATTCACGAGCATCCTATTATTAAGGTTGGCAGTATACGCGTCACAGGTGTCGCTGCTTCATCCGTGCTACACGTAGGTTCTACAAAATTCATTCGATCAGAAGCTCGAGTGAAACATAATCGGGAATATTTCTCTGACCCTTATGGAGATGAAGATTAAGAACGCAATGGCTTACGAACACATACACTACGATATAACGAATCAAAGGGTGTTCATTTATGCCTTCAATCGTAGGACCAGTTAAAATTAATAGTGCAGGTGGCGTTGTAAACTTTGGGGATAGTTTTAACACTACACCAAAATCAACATCGAAAACATATACTGGTTCAGGAGGATTCAATACAGGGGATTTTCATATTGTGAACAACGGGTTCAGCTTAACGAATTCCCTTGATCCAGATGTTTCGGATGAAAACATCACCGCTAACAATTAGGGAGCTGAAAATTCGTGAATTTCTTTGTGAACCAAAACATTGTCATTCACCAGCTCAGGGTCGATGGAATCGCGAATTCATCTGTTCTCCAAATTGGCAGTGCTGGTATCATTAAACCACTTTCAAACCTCTATAACACAGGGGGATATACAGAACCTGCTCCTGAGCTATCATCCGCACAAGTTTCTGAAGAGACACCATATGTGCCACTTGCCCCACCAACATAAAAAAACCGCCATTTGGCGGTTTTTTTATTCAAAGGTAAGGACAACTCTTCCATTAATATCTCCATTCTCGAGTTCTTCAAAAATTTGATTAATTTCTTCTAGTGGACGAGTCTCAATAATCGTTTTCACTTTTCCTTCAGCTGCAAATTGCAAAGCTTCCATTAAATCTTTACGGGTACCTACAATAGACCCTATCACTTTTACGCCATTTAGCACTGTATCAAAAATCGGGATTGGCATTTCTTCTGGAGGTAACCCCACAGCTACCACTGTTCCACCTCGACGGACTGCAGCATATGCTTCGCTAAATGCGGGTTTAGAAACGGCTGTACATACCGTTGCATGGGCGCCGCCAATTTCTCTATGAATAAATTCTGCAGAGTTTTCTTCTAAAGGATTAACAGTAAGGTCTGCACCAAGTTCTTTCGCCAAAGTTAACTTCTCATTATGAGTATCGACGGCTACAACATGAAGGCCCATCGCTTTTGCATATTGAACAGCTACATGTCCCAAACCGCCAATTCCATAAATAGCTACCCATTGTCCAGGTTTTGCCTCGGTTACTTTTAATGCTTTGTATGTTGTGACACCAGCACAAAAGATCGGGGCCACTTCTTCAAAACTTAAGTTATCTGGAATTCTCACAGCGTAATCAGCGTCCGCTTTACAATATTGCGCGTATCCTCCATCCACAGAGTATCCTGCATTTTGCTGTTCTTTACAAAGCGTTTCACGTCCTGTTAAACAGTAATCACAGTGACCACATGCGGAGTATAGCCATGGTACTCCAACACGGTCTCCTACTTTAAGATGCGTAACCCCTTCCCCTACTTCTTCAATAACACCAGCCCCTTCGTGACCGGGAATGAGTGGAAGTTTTGGTTTTACTGGCCAATCTCCATGAGCAGCGTGTAAATCCGTGTGACACACACCACATGCTTTAATGCGTACTAATATTTCTCCATGTCCAATGACAGGTTTGTCCACGTTTTTTACTGATAGCGGTTCTTTAAAGGCATGTACAACGGCTGCTTTCATAGTAAAAACCTCCATTTGATGAATGAATTTTTGTTTCCTTCTTCATCATAATGGAGGCGTTTTGGGATGACTGTTACATTTGTCACAAGTTATGATTATTCTTCTGCCTTTTGTTCCTTTGTTTTGGTTCCTGCAGAGTCCTCAGTTGACTGTGAAGAGTCTGCAGCAGACGTGTTTGAACTTGCGTCACTTGAGTTACTTGTTTCATTATCTCCACCGGATCCTGAAGTCCGGTCATTTTCATTGCTACCGTTGGCTTCCTCTGTATTAGATGAAGCTTCATTCGTGGCGTTCTCTTCATTCTCACTTGCTTCCGTATCATCTGGCTGGGTGTCTGAACTTGAACCATCTTCTTCTGTGCCAGATTCTTCTCCATCCGTACCATCATTACCTGAGTCCTCGTTACCAGAATCTTCATTGTTCGTTTCTGGTGTAGTCTCACTTCCGTCGGTACTCTCGGATTCCGTAGTTTCATCAGGCGCTGAATTTTCATCAGGCTCATTGGATGGCTGAGATGGTTCTTTCTGTTCTTTCTGTTCTTTCTGTTCTTTCTGTTTGTTTGACTCTTTCTTTTCCTTAGGTTCTTGTTTTTCTTCTTGCTTATTCTTAGGCTCTGTCTTTGCTTTTTCCTTAACAGTGTCCTCTGTCTTTTTCTTAGGTTTTTCTTCTACCTTCTCCTTTTTCTCTTTCTCCACCTTTTTTACAGTAGGCTCAGAATTCTTTTCTACCGAATCATTTGATGTTTTTTTCTTTTTGGGCAATGGTGCTTTTTTCGGCTCTTCTCCTTTAAAATACAGCTCTTTACTAATATTGGAAGAAGGCGTTGCTTTATTAGCCTGTAATCCAGTCGTCTTATCAATTTCTACTTCTTCAATGGAATCTGGCTGTTCAAAAGCAGGTGTATCTTTACCTTTGGATACTTCACTCATCACATGACGGAACAGCAATTTTGCAATGTCATCATCTTCTTTATGAATGTAAGTATCCTGAGTTGTCTTGTCATACCCTGTCCACACCGCTGCAGTATAATTTGTTGTGTACCCAGAGAACCATGCGTCTGAAACACCATCTCCATGAATGCCTTCTTCAAGACTAGTTGTCCCTGTTTTTCCGGCTAAATCTAGACCTTTAACTGCTGCCTGCATACCAGTTCCTTCTTTAACGACCGTTCGTAGCATGTCCGTAATCATATAAGCTGTTCCTTCACTCATTGCTTTTTCTGGTTTGGACGAAAGCTTCAGTTCCTTTCCATTTGGATAGACTACTTTTTCTACGCTATAAGGTTTATGGAACGTACCGCCCGAACCAAATGTTGCATAAGCTCCAGAAAGCTGTAAAGGAGAGATTCCTTTCGCGAATCCACCGATCGCGTAGGCAGGATACGTTTCTTCAATTGAGATCCCTAGCTTCTTAGCAAAGCCTTGCGCTTCTTCTCCTCCTACTTCCATAAAGGCCTTAATCGCTGGAATGTTATATGACCATTGAAGAGCTTCTCGAATCGAAACACTACCTTGAAACTCGTCATTCCAGTTCCGAAATTCTTTTCCATTTAGCTCAAGTTCTTCATCGATAAACTGTTGATTTGTTGACCATTTCAACTTTTCGATACCAGGAGCATAATCAAGGATTGGTTTAATGGTTGAGCCTGGTGAACGTTGCAATTGAGTCGCGTAATTAAACCCTTTTTGAACATCGTCATCACCTGTTTGGCGATTTCCTCCAATGGCGCGGATAGCACCTGACTGGGTATCAATAAGTGAAATACCAGCTCTGAATTTCTCGTCTGGATAGTCGACTACCTGATTTGTTGTGAGCGCCTCATCGACAATGGTCTGTGCTTTTGGATCGAGCGTCGTATAAATTTCCAGTCCTCCTGAATAGAGGGCATCTTCAGGGATACCTGCTTTCTCAAGGTCATCAATCACTTGATCAATAAAAGCATCATTTGTTGTAGACTGCTCTTTCTTTTCAACGATTGAATCTTGAATGGAGACGGCTGCCGCTTCTTGGCGTTCTTTTTCAGAGATAAACCCATGTTGCTCCATTAAACTTAATACGATTGCTCGACGATCTTGTGCAACTTTTGGGTGTTTATATGGATCGTATCCAGAAGGACGTTGCGGAAGACCTGCTAACAATGCCGCTTCAGCTGTCGTTAACTCGTCCAACGATTTATTAAAATACGTCTCAGCTGCTGTGGCAACGCCATAAGCTCCCTCTCCAAAATAAATTTTATTTAAATACATTTCTAAAATTTCTTCTTTTGAATATTGTTTTTCTAATTCCATTGCAAGATAAGCTTCCTGAACTTTTCGTTTGACGGTTTTATCTGGTTCAAGAAGCATATTCTTAACGACCTGCTGGGTAATTGTACTTGCTCCTTCTGCCCCAAAGCCATCTTGAATATTAGCGACGACTGCTCCACCGATCCGTTTCAAGTCCACGCCATTATGCTCCCAGTACCTAACATCTTCTACAGCAATAAATGCATTCACGACATGTTCAGGTATTTGATCAAATGAAACCACTTTCCGATGTTCTTTTCCGACAATGTCCGTTATTTTCTTTCCCTCTGCATCAAATAAAGTAGATGATTGCGGTAAACTTAATTTATTCCCTTCAAGCGTCGGAGCTTCATTTATGTAGGCATACGTTTGGTAACCTCCAAAAGTAAGGACAAACACCATTAGAAAAGCTGCTGTTAATAAAACGTTCCGTACAAAATGCTTCTTTTTCTTTCGACCTTCCTTTTTACCTGTATTTGGTTCTTCCTTCATATTTTTTTCCATTATAATCCCCCTTAACGTAACTCTCCATAGAGAGGGGTTACCCAAATGTTTCATATTAAAAACATTTATTAAGAGATTGAAACAATTTATTAACATGCCTCATATAGTATTAACGTCTACTTAATATAGGAGAGGGTGAAGGAAGTGTCCGATAAACTGCTTGATTGGGGATATCTTTTTAGAAACCGTGTCTTAGCTAGAAACAAAAGTATCACTTCCTCACTGCTTATTCGAATAGAAAATTGGTTAGATGAAATGCAACATTCTACTCAACCGCTAGAAGAAGAAAAAGAAAAAGAGCTCTATGAAGTTGCTCACTCCTTATATCAAGAGTGGCGAAACTTGCAAGAAACTTCTGTACCGATAGGAGGGCATACCTTACCGCCATTGCCATACAATTACAATGCACTCGAACCAGTCATTAGTGAAAGAATTATGAAACTACATCACGATATTCACCATCAAAGTTACGTAGATGGCTTAAATAAGGCTGAACTTGCTTTACAAAAAGCTAGAAAGAACAATGACTATGAACTTATTAAACATTGGGAACGAGAATTAGCTTTCAATGGAGCAGGTCACTATCTTCACACGTTATTTTGGCGGATTATGAGTCCAAATGGTGGCAAACCAGATCGTGAACTTTTAACTGAGATTCAAAATAGCTTTGGATCATTCGATCAATTCAAGCTGCAGTTTACGAATGCAGCGAATAAAGTAGAAGGTTCAGGTTGGGCAATTCTCGTCTGGTCTCCCGTCTCCAGAAGACTTGAAATACTACAAGCTGAAAAGCACCAGAATTTGAGCCAATGGGATATTGTTCCCCTCCTCGCGATTGATGTATGGGAACATGCCTATTATTTGCAGTATGAGAATAAACGAAAGAACTACATCGAAAACTGGTGGAAAATCGTAAATTGGAATGAAGTAAACAAACGATTTGCGAAAGCTCGTCAATTAAAATGGAAACCGTTCTAAAAAAAGACAAAGGAAAAAGCAAAGGGTATCCTTTGCTTTTTATTACGTTTATGTGCGGTATGGTCCGTATCCATAAGGTGGTCGACCTCCAGGGTTTCCTGGATTTCCGGGGTATCCATATCCGGGACCTGGATAACCACCATAACCGGGGCCTGGATAACCGTATCCAGGTCGTGGCGGAGGATAGCCATATCCACCGTATAGTCCTGGAATTAGGAAAGCAGCACCTAACAACCCTCCTGCAAGTCCCCCTGCAAGCCCACCTGCAAATCCACCAATAAAGGGATATGGCCGTTGATAAGCATATTGCCTTATTTCATGAGTCATTCGTGTTTCTGGATAATGATAGAAGTTCCCCTGTGAGGGGAGATAATTGTCCATAGTCTCCTCCCTTTCCCGTTGGCTATCATGATAGTTGCCTACAGTATAGGGTATGAGAAGTTTCTTATTCGGGAAGGGGCATTAGCGGAGAAATACGAATTCTTAAGGGCTATAACCTTGGCCAATACACACTAACCCAAACGACAGCCACGCCTGATACAAATAAATAAAGCTCAGGTGTTTTAGAAATATAAGCAAGATATTCAAGCAAGCTATGTCCAATGATCATTAAATTAAGTTCAAGAATTAACGTAACACCACCAGCAACGGAGAGACCAAAACCTATTAAGAAAGTGAAGAAGCGAATGATCATTTGACTAAGGCGTTCCTTCTCTTTTTCATAGCGGCCTGTCCCTCCTTGCTCATTTACTATCCATCCTATTTCAAAAAAAAGACGTTTATGCTGTTTAGGACCTTTTCCTTTTGTTTTTTTTACATACATGCTAAAACAAAAAGGTATCATAAACCATGCAAGAAGGAGGAGAAAATATGATTGAAAAAGTTGAACAAGCCGTTCAAAAAAACTGGGTTCCGTCTTTTCAATATGAAAAGAATGAATCAACACCCTTTACACCATTTACTAAAGACTTGAGTAATGCCAAAGGCGCCGTGATTTCAACTGGTGGTTTTTATGTAAAAGGTCAAACCCCTTTTAATGACAACTTCGGTCTTGGCGATCCATCTTATCGAGAGATTCCAGTTTCAACAGCTTTAAAAGATCTTTCCATTTCTCATGAACATTACGATCAAACAAATGCACGACAAGATGCGAACGTCCTCTTTCCTCTTGATGTGATGAAAGAACTTCAAGAAGAAGGTCGTATTGGTGAACTTGCTGAAACACACTATAGCTTTATGGGATATATCCCAACACCTCACCCGTTAAAAAACGTAACTGCGCAAGAGGTGGCACAAAAACTACTGAAAGAACATGTAGACTTCGCTTTGTTGGTGCCTTCCTGACCAGTCTGTCAACAGTCGGCCGGTCTGGTCGCTCGCGTACTTGAAGAAAACGGTATCCCAACAATCACATTAACGATGTCAAAAGAAATTAGCGAATACGTAAATGTCCCACGCTCTCTCTATAATCGCTTCCCATTCGGCAGCGCCGTAGGACAACCTAACAACAAAGACCAACACAAACAAGTCCTAAACAAAGCCCTCGACGTCCTAGTCGAAGCGAACGAAGGTGGAATTGTTGAAGAATCGGGAATTAAGTTTAAATAATGGAATGCGAAAGTGGGCGGTTAAATCCGCAGGGTGTTGGAGCTTATCCAAAACCAACTTCGCGGAATTCTTTGAAGTATCGCGGAAATAAGTATTTTTCACTCATTGTACTTCCGTTTTCAAGCGCTCATTTTCACCCGCTTTCTTTATGTAAACGAATTCCATACAAAAACCGGCTGAATTTCAGCCGGTTTTTACTTTTATTTTGATGAAGTGAACTGTTCTTCCTCCGTTGATCCTTTTAAAGCAGTAGTTGATGAAGTTCCACCTGTAATCACTTGTGAGACAGCATCAAAGTAACCTGTTCCTACTTCACGCTGATGTCTTGTAGCCGAATAGCCATCTGCTTCGCTCGCAAATTCAGCTTGCTGAAGTCTTGAATAGGCTGCCATACCATGGTCCTTGTAATCTCTTGCAAGCTCGAACATGCTGTGGTTTAGAGCATGGAAGCCAGCAAGTGTAACAAATTGGAACTTGTAGCCCATTTTTCCTAGCTCACGTTGGAATTTAGCAATCGTTTCATCATCAAGCTTCTTCTTCCAGTTGAATGAAGGAGAACAGTTATAGGCGAGAAGTTTACCAGGGAAGCGCTCATGAATCGCATTTGCGAATTTCTGTGCTTCTTCTAAATTAGGTTCAGACGTTTCACACCAGATAAGATCAGCGTAAGGCGCATAAGCAAGACCTCTTGCAATCGCTTGATCAAGTCCAGGTTTCGTATAAAAGAAACCTTCCGGCGTACGTTCTCCTGTTAGAAATTCATTATCATATTGATCGACATCACTTGTAATTAAGTTCGCCGCGTTCGCATCCGTTCTTGCAATGATTAACGTTGGCACGCCCATGACATCTGCGGCTAAACGTGCTGAAATTAAGTTTTTCACTGCCTGCTGAGTTGGAAGAAGAACCTTTCCTCCAAGATGACCACATTTCTTCTCAGAAGAAAGTTGATCTTCAAAATGAACAGCTGCTGCACCTGCTTCAATCATCGACTTCATCAGTTCAAATACGTTTAGCGCACCGCCAAATCCAGCTTCCGCATCAGCTACAATGGGGACAAACCAATCACGATCGTGAACCCCCTCTGAATGTTCAATTTGATCCGCACGTTGAAGGGCTTGATTAATCCGTTTTACGACTTGCGGTACGCTGTTTACAGGATACAAACTTTGGTCCGGATACATTTGCCCTGATACATTTGCATCGGCAGCTACTTGCCAACCGCTTAAGTATATGGCTTTTAAGCCAGCTTTCACCTGTTGAACAGCCTGGTTACCAGTTAAAGCGCCTAACGCATTAATGAAATCCTCACCATTCACAAGCTTCCATAAGCGTTCTGCCCCTCTTTTGGCAAGGGTGTACTCAATTTGAATAGATCCCTGTAACTTTAGTACGTCTTCAGGTGAATATGGACGTTCAATTCCTTTAAAACGCTCTTGCTTCCAGTTTTCTTGAATTGTTGCTGCCGTTTGCTTTGTCATTATGATTTCCCCCTAGATTTCATTAAATTTTTATACTACCGTTGATTCATTAACTAAACTTAAGTATTCCTGGCGCCTTTTCCAGATTTGATTTGGTTCAGGCATATAATGATTCCAGATCCCCTTCATCATTTTAATTAAATTGGCATCTGTCACGCATTTACCATCAAACCCCTCTACCGCTTCACGCGTTCCCTGTTCAAAAAGAGCTGCATTGGAGTTTGTTTCGCTACCAAGATTTTCTCGGATCACATGTGTTTTTCGCTTGTGACCAATACTAATAACGTACCTTGCGACGTCCGATACCCCCCTGCCTTCTTCTACTAAATGAATCCCCGCACAATGATCACGTAACTCATAAAGCATTCCTTCTAGCTGGTGAACGTTTTCCTCCGTAATTGAGATACTCGCTTTAATCGTTCCTTCTTTCAAATTCTGTTCTCTCTCTAAATAAGAAATCACGCTATTCCACCATCGTGCTTCTTCATAAGTTGCCAATCCTTTTAAGCAAAGGTATGGAGCCGAACCGTTTCTTACTAATGTTTCGGTATGATGAAAGAGATAAAGACCAACATCTACAAGGCAAGCTGACAGACATAAACCATTGATATCATCACTTTTTCTCCAGTCAGAAGGCGTAATCATAACCGCCATTGGTTTCGGAACGGTGTAGAAAAAATTTTGATGAAGAAACATTTTCACAAGTTCCTGTGCGATCAAACGATCATTAAGAGAAAATGACGCATAGGAATAATCAGCTATGAAAAGATTGGGTCCAGGTTGCATGGAGTCCAATACGGTTTCTAAATTAGTGGCTGAGTTTTTGAGAACAATACGTCGATCTTGTAGATCTTTTCGAACAGGCTTAACTTCCCAATTCGCATTCTTTATTTGCGCTTTCGTCATTTGCCTATTATTTGTTCGATGTTGCTGTTCATCTAATTGTTGCAAATCTTGATGAAAGTGACGATGGAGCCTCTCTAAAAACACCATCGCCTCCTGTGTGAGTAAGCTACTTCCATGAACGTTAGCGCTTTCAATTACTTCATCAAGCACAGCTTTCCCTCCTATTCAAGTCTTCCGCTACTGTTACAGCGATGACACCCAATACACCCTTCTCCTTCGCAGTGGTGACAGCCTTCACTCTTTCTTTCTTTCCCATGACAATGTGGACATTCAAGCTCGCCATTTCCATAACAAGTATAACAATCCATTTTTACTTCCCTCCATCTGTTATAATACAATTTATTTTATTTGTTAGTATTATATAACAACCTTTCAAAAGTGTTCAACCTTTTTTTAGAAAATTTTAAAAACATGTGATTTTGACAAATTAAGCCTTCATTTAAGCCGCTTTTTTGCCTTATATTTGTAAACAAACAAAAAAACGCGTGCTAGACACGCGTTTTTTTCTGTACTCATACAGTTTCTTTTTTCCAAAGTTCTTTTATTCCCTGGGCCCTTTTTATTCCACTAATTGTGCCTAGATGAAGATTTTCATGGTTCATTAAAAATAACAGAAGCTCTCCAATGGTTTCGAGTTTCAAATAAGAACCGATTGAAAATTCACTCTGTAGTGGATCGCTTAATTGACCTTTCAGTTCGTTCATACGAGTATTCTGCTCTAGTAGGTGGTGCTTCATTTCACTAAGTAATGGCGGGGTTTCCGTCCATTCGTCCGGCCTTGTCCCAGCTTTGAATAAAGAAGTATAAAATACAGGGAGATTATTTTCCATTTCAGTAAAACGCTCTAAAGCAAACTCAGCAGTTACTAAAATATGCCCCAAATTCCACCGAACAGTATTTGTAAAACCTTCGGGAAGACGATCGGCTTGCTCTTCAGTCGTTGCCTCTAAAGACTGAATCGTACGGTAACGCCAAAACGTAAACTGCTTTACTAGTTGAGAATCATTCATTTTAATCCCGCCTTTTGTATTATTTCTATGGGTCTTTTTCCAAAAATTATTCCGTAAGAAGCCTAATGTCTTTATCGTTGCCTGCCTCTTGGGCATAATCCATAGCTGTATAACCTGATTCATCTACCTGAAAAGGGTCCGCTCCGCCAGAAAGGAGTGTCTCATAAATATCCTCGCGATTCTCTGGTTCCATATAAGCTGTATAGATAAGTGATGTCCAACCATCTTGATCCTTAAGATTAGGGTCTGCGCCAGCATCAAGAAGAAGTTCAACTTTAGTAACATCACCATTTTGACTGGATATCATTAAAGGGGTGATTCCATACAAATCTACGGCATTAGGCTCCATCCCGAGATCCAGTAACGATTCAAGCATCTGCTCCCTCTCTGGATACTGTGCCGCATAATGTAGCGCATTCCACCCTTCGGAATCAGTAGCCTCTAAATTACCTGCTGAAAGATGCTCATCAAATTCCGATTCATCTTGTGACATAATGGCCTCCATTAGTGGGGTGACCTCTGTCACATCTCCGTCCGTATATGTACTTTCCTCTTCACTTATTGAAGCTAGCGAAGGAAACAATACTGAGGCAATGACTGCGGACCCAATACCTCCTACTATGAAAAGAAATAGAACAAGTGAAAGAATGAGTAACTTCTTTCGAGGTGAAGGAAAATACGTCGTTTCTCGTATCTTCATAAAAGACTCAACTGCCGCTATTCGTTTTGGTAACGGTGGGTGAGTTGAAAGCATTTCACTTAGCCATACAAAAAAGCTTTTCTCTGATTGAAGCTGTTTGATATAGATATCCTTGTTAACACTTTGATACAAACGCTTTCCGACAGCGAGAATCATTAATGCATTTCCTGCACGCTCGCCGTTCTTAATATAATGCGCCCCCATTCGATCACATGTGAATTCACATGCCCTAGAATAAGCAGAGCCAAGAAATGGCACAAGATTTCCTGGTAAAAGAAGAAGTTGTTTCATAATATGATTGCGTTTAATATGAGCTAGTTCATGAGCAAGAATGAATGTGACCTCTTCTTCCGCTTCTTCTTCAATTAGCTCAAAAATATCAGAGTAAAGCACGACGAAATTTTTTCCTAATAACCGTGTCGCAAATGCATTTAAAATCCCAGCAGATTCAATGACATAAACATCGGGCGTTTTTAGAATGTCCATGTCCCTACACAACTCTTGTACCCTTTGATGAATGAGAGGGTACTGGCTGTCTGATATTTTCACACCGTTGCTTCGAATTTGTCCAAGAAACAGTCCATTACTCATAAAGGAGATAAGCCAAAGAAATAAGATGATGGCAATCCCAATGACAGAAAATAACAGAAAAATATAGGCCATGATACTAAAAACGAGTAAGATCACAAAAAGAGATGTTTCAGAGTTTGAAGTTAATTGTTTCGAATCATTCATTCTACTGTCACATAATTCCTTTCTTTAATGAGATATGTTCAGTATACTGAATTTTCCATTAAAGTGTATATGTTTTCAAACAAAAAAACACCCTTTTAGAGTGTTTTTCAGTCCAACATCGATACAATACGATTTAGCGAAGAACGGAACGAATCTATATTTACAAACCTTGCTTCTCTTATGCTTTCCTTTCCATTCACATAAAGAAGAAGGACTGGGATTGTAAACACTGAAAACGCGCCTGCCGCTGCTGGGATTTCATGAACATTGAGCTTTTCTCGAATGATTTGAGGGAAATCTTTCATTACTTCTTCTACCTGAGGCAACAAGGCATGACACACTGAGCAATTCGTCCCGTATAGGTAAAGAAAGTAAAGGCGATTCTGTTCGATACCCTCATATGCTTCATCAAGCGAAATTTGTTTCAGTTTCCTCACCTTCTAACATCATCCTGATTAAGAAAGATTCATTCGTCTATTCTTTCCTTTAACGAACATAAAGATGCCATAAGCAATAAAACCAATAGCGACTAAACCTAGCAATATTGCACCATATGGTTGTTTTGCTAGTTCAGCAAGCGCACCATCAAGCCCTTTCGTTTTATCCGGATCAGCTGAAATCGCCGTTTGAATAAAGAAAACACCCATCATGGTAAAAACGACACCTCGTGCTGCAAGCCCAATTTGTCCGGCACGCTTGCCCCACCACTCTTCTTGATTATGCATTTCATATTGTTTTAGTTGCTTCATAAATGACTTCTTATACCCTCTGATCACCTGGTAAACACCAAATCCGATAAAACATAAACCGATAAATCCAATAATCCATTGACCAAATGGCTGTTCTAATAGTTTAGCAGACATCGATTGTTTCCCACCAGAAGATGAACTTCCAGCTCTTGTAATGATGGAAACAGCGTTATAAGCAAGAAATAAATGAATAATGCCAGCGCCAAAAAATCCAATTCGAATTAAAATACCTTTCACATCATTTCCATAGTTGTCGGGGTCCTTAATTGCCTGAAGCATCTTCCATACAGAGTAACCGATTAATCCAACAATCAGAATCCATAAAAGTACTTCTCCAAAAGGTTTTCCAGCGATCGTTACGAATGCCCCTTTTGAATCGGTGGTTTTTCCTCCAGGACCAAGCGCTGCCTGAAATGCTAGAATACCAATAATTAAATAAACCACACCTTTGGCTGCGTACCCCATTCTTGCTAGCCCTCTAATCCAAGGCTTTACATCGTTTGATGCCTGCTTCGCTTTGTGTTTTGCAGCTGTACCTGTTTCCATCTTAATAATTCCCCTTCCATTTACTCGAATCGTATATCCACTCTCTCTATTCCCAGTTATCATTACTTTCAATCTAAAAGGGTATATTTTTTTCTATCCATTATTTAGGGGTTTTTCTACAAAAAATAGCCTTGTAAGCGAATCCAGCATTCGCTTACAAGGCTGCTAGTTGAGGAGATAGACTTGTGGGCACAAGCTATCGCGTTTCTTTACTATACTATAGATCACGAAATTTTCATATAGTTTCGAATCATTTCTTTTCTAATTCATCGCGTTAAACTATTAAGATCATACAGTGAGCAAGCTATTCCATGCGAGTATCTTTGACAGTCATTTGAGTTTTGAGCTGCTCACAGCGTAATGCCATACAAAACAATCGGATTCTTAGCATCGAAAAGCACTGCTTGAATACTAATGAAAAAGTAGAAGGTTTTTGATAGTGGTGTGAGAAACATCACAGTTTTTTACAGCAAAATCATCTAAACTATAAATAGAAAGTAAAAGAATTTATATTGGAGGGATTGCAAATGAGTGTAAAACACACAAACATACTTGTTGCTGTTGACGGTTCTGAATCTGCTGAGGTCGCTTTTTCACGAGCGGTTGAACTTTGTATCCAAGATCAGGCATCCCTAATCATTGCCCATGTCATTGACACGAGAAATTTTTCCACTTTTGAACTTTATGATATCGCAACTGAAAGAGCTGAGGATTTCGCGAAGCGGTTATTAAAAGAATACGAAGAAAAGGCTATGATTGCCGGAGTAAAAACGATTAAAACCGTGATTGAATATGGATCACCAAAAGTCAAAATCGCCAAAACCATTGCTCCGCAAAACAAAGTCGATTTAATTGTATGTGGGGCAACTGGGATGAACCGTGTTGAAAGATTGCTTATGGGCAGTGTTTCTGAACACATTACACGACATGCTACTTGTGATGTGATGATTGTACGAAGCGTAAAAGTTTCTGATAAGGAGGAGCAACAAAATGAACATAGCAGACAAAATACGTAAACATCGTCTGGAAGCAAATATGACGATTCAGGAATTGGCTGTAAAAGTTCGGATTGGCGCTGGCCTTATGCAAAAAATCGAGGAGAATCGGTATCAGCCCGATGTCCAAACCTTGTTAAAGATCTCGACTGCTCTCGACATTCCAGCTTCTGAATTTCTTGAAAAGGATACGATTGATGCGTTAAAACAAGCAGACACAGGAATGCAATCTAAGTAAAACCTTAAGAAAAAGCGCTGTCATGACAGCGCTTTTTCTTATACCTCCACTAACTTTCTTTCATAGAGCGGTAGTGAAACTTCGACCGTTGTTCCCTCACCCTCTACACTTGTTAAATTTATCTTCCCATTATGATTATCAATAATGCTAAAGCTTACCATAAGCCCTAGGCCAGTGCCATTCTCCTTTAATGTATAGAACGGTTCTCCTATTCTAGGCAATTGATGTTCAGGGATTCCCACTCCCTGATCGCGGATAATAATAAGAGCATCACCTTTATCATTTTTAGTTACTTTTACAAAGATCACACCGCTGTCAGTCGCTTCAATGGCGTTCTTTAGAATGTTTACAAACACTTGTTTTAATTGATTTTCTTCTCCTAGTACAGGAAACTCTTCGAAGTCATACTGTGTGCGGATCTCAATATTTTTTAAGATTGCTTGAGATTTCAACAACGAAATGACGTGCCTGAGAAGTGAAACCAAGTCACTCTTAGCAAACTCTTTCTCCTGTGGTCTCGCTAGAATCATAAATTCACTAACGATGAAATTAATACGATCAATTTCAGATAGCATTATTTGCAGAAATTCTTTTGATTTCTCATCAGAAGAAGCGTTATAAACTAGGTTTGCAAACCCTTTTAATGACGTAAGGGGGTTGCGTATTTCATGGGCCACTCCTGCAGCAAGTTCTCCGACAGCAGTTAATTTTTCAGAGCGTCTCAGCAACGCTTCTGTTTCCTTTAATTCCGTAATATCCTCTACGATAACGATCACACCCTGCACCTGATGATCGACGATATGAGGGATAGAAATTAATTTCACCTGTATGGAATGACCATTTCGATGAACGATTGCCGATTCACATTTTTGGGGAACGCCTTCTTTTGTTTTCTCAAAACAATTGGTGGTTTGCTCAAAGTATCGTTTTTCCAGAAAGTGCAGACTGGATTTATCCTGAACATCTTTTACCGTATACCCACTCATTCGTTCTAGTGAGGGATTGATATTTAAAATACGACCATTTACATCTAATAACATGATGCCGTCTGGACTATTTTCAACAAGGGAGTGATACTTTCTTTCGCTTTCTCGAAGCATGGACGCTTGACTTTCAAGCTTTTGATTTCGAACCATGCGAATTAAAATAAGTACAGAAATAATGAAAATTCCAGTTAAAGCAACATATTGTAAAAGGGGGTTTTCACTATAGCTCTCTATTTGAAATCTAGTTTCAACCGATGAAGTCATCATAGTAAAATAATGAACTGCAAGCGTTCCGAGCCCAAAGGTAATGGCACCAAATACTTTTCCCCAGTAGTTGTTCCTTTCATTGAAAGTGCCATAAACAAGCCATAAGCTGCTTAATGTTGAGAAAAAAGCCATTAGAAAGGGAAGAACGATTCTCCACCAGTCCTCTTTTTGGTAAGTAACCCCTAACAAATAATAGGAGCTAATGGTTTGCAATAGTAATAGTGATAAGGCAATTGATATGCTTGCTCCTACAATTTGTTTAATTTTCCAGTTAGATGAGAGCGTTAAAAAGCCTAAGAGAGATCCAACCACCGGAACAACCAACGATATACCTACAAACCATGGTGCATAAAAAGAAGCATCTGCTGTAGATAGTCCCAATAGAACAAGGTATTGCAAAATCCATATCCCAGCGCCCATCGCTAGTGAACTTCCAAATATCCATAGTTTTCGATAGGTTTGTGTCATGCTGCAAGCTTTTTCATGAAAATCAAAAGCCACATAAGTATAGCTCACAACCATCAAAATCGAAATGACAATAAGAAAAAAATGAAACTCATAAGTGAGACTTTCCATTATGTACTCCACTCCATTTTTAATACCGACATTCTACTTTTTTGATTTGCTGTATGCCTATTACCAATTAGACATAAACCTTCAAAATCCTTCCACTTTTGCATATAAGTTGTTTTAATTAAATTTTTATTTTAACAAGTAAAAACAGCCGAAATTGAATCGGCTGTTTTCACAAGTTTCACGGCTATTTCTTTATAAGAATGGGTAAAGGTATGAGAAGGAGGATTTGTCAATGGCTCAAATATTATTCAAAGTTCAGCACGTGAAACGACTCAAAGACCATCACATCCCAGATACATATGAAGCTTCTGTCGAAGTTGAAGTTATCAATCGAGAAAATGGAGAGTTAGAAAAAACAGGGCAAATTCCAGTTCAATTCAACGAACATGGTTCCTTCCCTTCCATCGCCCATATCCAAACTTTTGAAGAAAATAAAAAGTTACAAGCAAAACTTTTATTTGATATTCGAAGGTATGTTCGAAAACTGCGTCCTTATCTAGAGCCGGATGATGAATAATTTACGCTTCAAACAAATAGCGATAAATTGTACAAGCTACTTGAATATTCATCAGATCGGATGGTTCGTTAAAGTTAATAGCTAAGATTTCTTGAATGCGCTGAATACGATAATTCATCGTATTCACATGAACATGAAGCTGTTCAGAAGCGTTTTTCAGATCCTGTCCGGTTGATAAGTAGACAAACAATGTTTGAAAAAGCTCTCCTTTGCGTCGCTTTTCGTAAGCAAGTAAGGGGGAGAGATACTCAAGCGCATAATTCGCTAGATCATCCTCATTGTTATTTAAGAGAAGGCGAAGGGCGCCTATTTCTCCATACCACGACGAATGCCCAGCGAACGTAAACCGTTCCAGAAATTTAATCGTTTTCTTAGCTTCCTCAAATGATTCTCCCACCGTAAGTACCCCTTTAACGGGTTTGCCAATGCCGATTCTACACATTTTTTCAACCGTAATCTTTGAGATTAATTGTTTAAAATCTTGAATAAAGCAATTGATTGAACCAACACAGGACTCGATTCCACTATAACGATCTTTATGAAACAAAATAACAATCTGTCTTCCCCACTCCGTAACAAGCAATTTAGTATTGTTTTTATGAAGTAGATGTCGAATGGACGCATGAATACAGCTACGCATCCACTCTTCATGACCTTGCTCACATTGGGGCACATCGAGAATGGCAACTGAAAAATAATCTTCCCAATCTGTATGAAGACGATCCGCAAAAAAGCTTAAATCGACTTCCTCCTCCTGAGTGGAAAGTAAGTGAATGAGAAGTTCGCCGGTTAATCGTTGCTGTTCTTTATGTTCTGCTTCTTGTTTCATTAATTGAAGTCCAGCCACCGTACATGCATGGAAAACGGCGGAGTGTTCAAACCTTGTGAGGGGTAACGATTCAGAAATAATGGCCATGTACCCAAGCGGAAACGTAAGTCTACCGAGTGGAAATAACAAAAGATCTTCTTTCACATGAACGAATTCAACCTCATGTTTTTTATACTGAATCATATTTAAATGCTTAAGAATGGTTGTTTGGATATGAGTGTTTAAAGACCCATCCTCATGACTGGACGCTTTCACATCACCGAATGGATCAAAAATCACCACGTACTTTCCAATCGATTTCGTCAGATAAGAACAAATTTCTTGAAAAGACCCTTCGTTCATCCCAATATCTGATAAAGCATGATGCGTTTCTACTGATCTTGATAAACGTTCATTTTGGTTGATCATCTTTTGATTAAACTGCTTTAATTGTTGCAAAGAGGCTTCCTTATTTCGATACAACTTCGCATTCATAATGGCAATCGCTGCTTGAGAAGAGATTGCTTCAACTAATCGAATATCGTCTTCCGTAAAAAACTTTTCTTGATTAAAGCGATCTAACACGATCACACCTGTACAATTCTCTTCCTTCATAATTGGAATGCAGATCGTGCTCGTTGGCAAGTTATCGGCCGACTGATGGTAGAGGGTCGCATTCTGAGGCGTCATTGTTTTCATAGCTTCTTCAACTTCAAGATTTGTTTTAAAATGTAAGGTTTTCTTTTGTTGAAATGCTTGTCCTGTCATGGATTCTCCAGAATGAAGCAATACTTCATTGACCGTTTTCTTTCGAAAGCCAGTTGATCCGGCTACTTTTAATCTTTCTTTCTCCTCATCATATAAAAAAAGGACGCCACCATCTGCAGCATCGATGACTGAGACGGCTTCTTCAATGACAGACTGAATAACGGCATAGAAATCAAGTGAGGTGTTAAAAATTGTAGATACTTGCATTAATACATGTAGCTGTCTTTTACTTAGTTCTGCTTCATTTTCAAGCAACCCTCTCGCCATTCATTTCCTCCCCCTTTTCTTTACTGATAAACCTTTTCTACTTTTTGCTCTAGATAAGATAGGGTAGCTTCACCAAGCGTTTTTGCAGCAATCAACATGGCCTTCTCATCTATATCAAATCTGGGATGGTGATGTGGATAAGTTGCCTCTAACTCCGCATTTCCTGCCCCAGTTAGAAAGAAGGTGCCAGGTACCTCTTCAAGGTAATAGGCGACATCCTCTCCTACCATTAATGCTTCTGTTTCCACAACCTCTTTCACATCCGCTACTCTTTCAGCCGCTTCTTTTAACAAGACCGTTTCTTTTTCATGGTTCACAACGGGCGGATACCCTCGATCATAAGTAAATGAATAGTCAGCCCCGCTGCTGTCACACGTGCCTTTAATCATGCGCTCCATTAATGTAATGATTCTTTCTCTAACCTCTCGATCAAAGGTACGAACGGTTCCTTTCAACGTTGCCGTTTCTGAAATGACATTAAATGCCGACCCAGCATGAAATGAGCCAATTGATAATACAGCTGTATGGCCAGGGTTGATGAATCGACTGACGATTTGCTGCAACTGACTAACTAATTGACTCGCTACAACAATTGCATCAACTGCTTCATGGGGGATCCCTCCATGCCCGCCTCTACCTTTAACAACGATCTCGAATGAATCAGCAGCGGCCATAATTCGTCCCGTTTTATACGCAACCGTTCCTGTCGGGAAGCCAGACCAGAGGTGAGTGCCAAATAGTACATCAACTCCATCAAGGCATCCATCTTCAATCATCGGTTTTGCTCCACCTGGCGTGATTTCTTCTGCGAATTGATGGATAAAAACAATGCGTCCTTCTAACTGGTGTCGCTCTTCATATAGGGCTTTCGCAAGGTGTAGGAGTGTAGAAGTATGCCCGTCATGTCCACACGCATGCATCACCCCAGGAACAGTCGATTTATAAGATACTGATTTTTCATCATTGATCGGTAAAGCGTCGAAATCCGCTCGTAGGCCAACTGTTTTCCCTGGTAATGCTCCCTCAAGAACTGCCACTACACCTCTTCCCCCAACTTCCGTTCGAATAGGTATCCCCAGCTGCTTATAAAAATCAGCGATTCGTTTCGGCGTACGAACTTCATGGAAAGATAGCTCGGGGTGCTGATGAAGCTCTCTTCTCAGTTCAACCATTTGTGGGTATAACTCTTCTAATCTCTCAAAAAGTGCTGTTCTCATGTAAGATCTCTCCTTCTCCTCTATCTCAATCAAGCATGACTTCCTCAATGCGGTATACGTTATGAGTATTTTAACAAAAATTCTGAACTTTATAAGTAATTCTTGCAAATCTGTTGTGAAATATTATGTAATCCATTAACTTTCTTAGAGCAGTTCAATCATAATAAAAAAATGCAACTCTCATATTTGCAATGGTTCCGATCGTTTTCTAAAATGAAGTGAAAGCGTTAATGAGGAGGAAACAAGATGAATGTATTCATTTTAGGGGCTACAGGCAGGGTTGGTAGCAAAGTCTTAACACAAGCTCTTAGAGATCACCATAGAGTTACCGTTCTTGTTCGCTCACCAGAAAAGCTTCCTTTTCAAAAAGGATTAGCCATTATTGAAGGTAATGTGTTAAACGAAGAGGACGTTTTGAAAGCAAGTGAGGGAAGTGACGTAATTATTAGTGCACTCGGAACAGATAAAACGACAACCTTATCTGAGAGCACACCAATCCTCATTAGAGCGATGAAGAAACATGGAATAAAGCGCATCATTACCGTTGGGACAGCAGGTATACTAAACAGCCGCACGGATCCTAGCATTTACCGTTTTGAGTCTTCTGAATCAAAGCGGAAAACAACCCGAGCAGCAAGAGAGCATCTCGCTGTCTATGAAATGCTCAACAAGAGTGAGTTAGATTGGACAATCATATGCCCTACCTATTTACCAGAAGGTGAGGCGCGCGGTGGTTATCGGATCGAAGAAGAGTACTTGCCTGAAAATGGACGAGAAATTTCAACCGGAGACACAGCTAACTTTGTCTACCAAGAGTTGATTGAGAAGAACCATATTGGAAAAAGGGTCGGAATCGCTTACTAGCTACTTGCCTGAATCGATCATGGTGACGTTAATTAACTTTAACAGCTTCAAAAAAGACGAGCGGTATGCTCGTCTTCTCTTTCACTTATTTCTGTTTTAAAGCCGCTTCAAGCGCGATAATCATCATTTCTTTAAATGTTGTTTGACGCTCTTCAGAAGTCGTTTCTTCGCCTGTTACGATATGATCACTCACCGTTAAAACCGTTAGTGCATTTACACCGTATTTTGCGGCGATTGTATAAAGTGCGGAAGTTTCCATTTCGACACCTAGCACTTGATAATCAGCAAGCTGCTGGAAAATTTCCGGATTGTCCCGATAGAACGAATCACTTGTAAACACATTCCCCACATGCACACTCATTTCTTTTTCAGCTGCAGCATCATAAGCATTTTTTAGAAGATTAAAATCAGCTGTTGGGGCAAAGTCCATGCCATTGAATTGTAGACGATTTACACCAGAATCGGAAGTCGCGCTCATCGCAAGAATGACGTCTCTCACTTTCACTTCTTTCTTTAAGGCGCCACATGTGCCCACTCGAATTAAGTTCTTTACGCCATAGCTTTGGATAAGCTCATTAACGTAAATTGAAATGGAAGGTACACCCATTCCTGTTCCCTGTACAGAAATCCGTTCCCCTTTATATGTACCCGTATACCCAAGCATCCCTCTTACTTCGTTATAGCAAACAACATCTTCTAGGAATGTTTCTGCAATATACTTGGCACGAAGCGGATCTCCAGGTAATAGAATTGTTTCTGCAATTTCTCCTTGTTTTGCTCCAATATGTACACTCATTGTCATACCTCCTTGAATAAATACGTTTCCTATCAAAAGTAGCATAAGATGAGAGGATTTGCTACATGCATTCGTACAATGTTAGTCTCTCCCCTGCACTTCTGGACCATGCAGTTCTTTTTTAATATAAAAAAACAGGCGATTGCCTGTTTTTTGCTACATCAATAGTATGGTGAGATCATGAGATAAACGACGACTCCCGTAATGCTCACATATAACCATAAAGGCATTGTCCATCTTGCAATTTTCTTGTGCTTCTCAACCCGCATATTTAGTCCGCGAGTTACTGTAATTAAAGCAAGAGGAACAATCGCTGCTGCTAGAATGATATGTGTGATTAAAATAAAGAAATAGATAGGTCGAATCAGGCCTTCGCCACCAAAAGAAGTGGATTCAGACAATCCATGATACGTGACATAAGATACTAAAAATAGCGCTGTCGTTGTAAAGGCCGCAAAAATAAAGCGCTTGTGCAACTTAATGTTTTTCTGCTTAATAAAGATAAGTGCAGCTACTAAAAAAACAAAAGTAAAGCTATTAAACACCGCATTAAGCAAAGGCAGTAGCGTAATATCGAATCCTACATCTCCGCTATATTCTGGTAGGAAGAAAAGGATGACCACAAGCACATTGACTGCAATGGAAAGTCCTACAATCCATGGTGTATAGTTCCGTTGTTTTACATCATTCATTAGAGTCCTTCTCCTTATCACATTAATCTACTTATTAAGGATAAGAAAGTTTTTTGAAATGAGCAACCTATGTGATTCATCTCACACATAAAAATACATGCAATGACACGTTTTGTTCACATTAAGGCATCCATTGATCGTGAACAATCCCAACTAGATAGAGTTCTTGATCATGTTCGGAAAAGACCAGCTTAAGACTTTTCCAATCCATTTCTTCAAATTCTTCCGATCCAGGTACAAAAAACTCAACAAAATGACTGTTTGGAAAAGTATCTTTCATGTTTTGTATGTCATTCGTATTTTGATAAGTGTCATCATATGTTACGAGCTCTGTCTCACTATATTCTGCATCATACACATATTGATTAAAATAAGCCTCAGGGGTGAGGCGAATTGGTTCTCCTTTTCTCGGTTCCTTTCCCCATTCGAGCTGCTTCTGATTTTTCACCTGAAATAACTCTTTTACTTGAGCAGGCATCAATACCTGCGATCGTTTCTTATCGACCATTCCAAAAGGAGAAAATAACACTCCTTTTTGCGGATGAACAGAGCCAGAAATTTCTTCCATGTTCTTTTCTTTCAGGGCATTTAACACAAGATACGCTTTTTCCATAGCGATGGCTTGAACAGATGCCGGACGATCTGCCTCTGCTACTCCAGGATCCTTGGGTTTCTCAATGGCACACCCTATCATCATGCTAAAAAGCAGGAAGAAGATTATCAGTGCTCGAATCATCTTACTCATCCTCCCCGTTCACTCTCATTCCCTTTCTACTTATATTCGCCACAAATAAAGACAACCATTCTAATTCTCAGGGAAAAGTTGAAAATTCCCCTTACAAAAGTCATACCTATCTTTCTCCCCACGGTAATCACCATGGTATCGCTTACAGCGTTTATGTATTGATTTCATTCAATCACACAATTTGATTTTAACGCGAAAAAGCTATAAAATTTTTACTTGGGAACCCGGTAACTTGTTCTGTTACGGGATCGATATCATCTGATCAGCATTTGATTAGTCTTATCTTTACTAAATGAAGTAGGGAATTCACTGTTCCGTCCATACGTTCCCTCTGGAACAGCAATAATGAAAAAGTGAGGTCACAAAGATGAATCAACCATCAAAACAGGCTTCTGTTATCGTTATTTTCGGTGCAACAGGAGATCTTGCCAAACGCAAGCTATTCCCATCACTGTATAACCTCTATTGCAAAGGTGTACTTGCTGAGGATTTCGCTGTAGTGGGAGTAGCAAGAAGACAGCTTACAAATGAAGAATTCCGTGCAAACGTTCATGATTCTGTGATACATACAGCTTGCATGGATAAAAATGACAAACATGAGGAATTTAGCAGTCACTTCTTCTATCAACCATTTGATGTAACGAAGAAAGAATCTTATCAAGAATTAAATGAATTAACAAAAACACTCGATGAAAAATTCAATATTCCAGGAAACCGCATCTTTTATATGGCGATGGCTCCAGAATTCTTTGGAACAATTGCATTGAATTTGGATTCTGAAGGATTAACTGATGGAGAAGGCTTTAATCGTCTTGTTATTGAAAAACCGTTTGGCCACAATTTCCCATCGGCTCAAAAGTTGAATGATGAAATTCGCCAGGTCTTTTCTGAAGATGAAGTTTATCGTATTGACCACTACTTAGGAAAAGAAATGGTCCAAAATATTGAAGCGATTCGTTTCGCAAACTCAATGTTTGAACCTCTATGGAACAGTCGACACATCTCCAATATCCAAATCACATCTAGTGAAACGGTTGGTGTTGAAACACGCGGAGGATACTACGAAAAGTCCGGCGCCCTTCGTGATATGGTTCAAAACCACATTCTTCAAATGGTCTCACTACTTGCGATGGAACCACCTGTTAGTCTCTCAACAGAAGAAATTCGCGGTGAAAAGGTGAAAGTTCTTCGCTCCCTTCGAGCTGTAAAACCAGAAGAAGTAAATGATTACTTCGTTCGTGGCCAATACAAGCAAGGAGAAGTTGACGGAGAAACCCTTCCTGGCTATCGCGAAGAAGACAACGTTGACGAGGAATCCAATACAGAAACTTTTGTAGCTGCCAAGCTCATGATTGATAACTTCCGCTGGGCAGGCGTGCCGTTCTATATTCGAACTGGTAAACGTATGACGAACAAATCCACTAAGATTCTCATTGAGTTTAAAGACTTACCAATGAATCTGTATAAAAATGAAAGTGGTAAACTAGGACCAAACATTCTTGTGATTCATATTCAACCTGAAGAAGGCATTACCCTTCACTTGAATGCCAAGGATACAGGCGATATGCGAAAAACAACGCCAATCCAGTTGAGCTTTAACAACGATCAAGAAAATAACATGAACTCGCCAGAAGCGTATGAACGTCTTCTTCATGATGTTATGCGCGGTGATGCTACAAACTTTGCACGCTGGGATGAAGTGGCGCTCTCATGGCAGTTCATTGATCCTATTTCGGTTACATGGGCAAACGAGAAAGAAAAAGACTTCCCGAACTACCCAGCTGGTTCAATGGGACCAAAAGCAGCAGATGAGCTTCTAGAGAAAGACAACCTCCACTGGTGGCCATTACCGAAAGAGTAAAAGCGGAAGTGGCCGCTTAGGGTCGACAAGCGCTGGTCAAGCGCGCAATTTTAAATGACAAAAGAAAGATACGTGCTTCACGTATCTTTCTTTATCATATACACTACTACTTGAAAGGAAGTGCTTATATATGAAAATGTACGATGTTAGTGCACCTATATTTAATGGTATGGCGGTTTATAAAAACAAAGAAGAAAAGCAGCCTGAAATCAACACAACAACGAATGGACACGTAACAGAGTCTCGTCTCTCTCTCGATGTACATACTGGTACACACGTTGATGCGCCTCTTCACATGATGAACGATGGAGCAACATTTGAATCAATCAACCAAGAAGATTTAGTAGGCCAAGCAAAAGTAATTGACGTGACGAATGTAAAAGGTGCGATCTCTGATAAAGATATCGAAGCAGAAGACATTCAAGAAGGCGACTTCATCCTTTTCAAATCACAAAATTCTTTTGAGGAAGAATTTAATTTTGACTTCGTTTTCGTTGGGGAAGATGCAGCCCGCTATCTCGCTGAACGTAACATTCGAGGCGTAGGGGTAGATGGTCTTGGCATTGAGCGTAGCCAACCAGAACATCCTACGCACCGCTCTTTATTTGAAAAAGATGTTATCATCATGGAGGGCTTACGTCTAAAAGACGTGGCAGCTGGAGAATACTTCATGGTTGCTGCCCCATTGAAGTTACAAGGAACAGATGCATCCCCTGCACGCGTTCTCTTGTTTGAAGGATTAAAAGAAGCCTAATACAAAGAAAGCAAGCCAGGGAGGTTCCCTGGCTTGCTTTCTATTCTAAAATTTATCTAACCTTACAGGAGGGGTTTTATGAAGTTCCTAACTTCTCTATCAAAAAAATTAAGTTCTCACTTAACGCCAGGCATGTGCTTCCTCTCTGTGATCATTTTCGCCCTATTCCTCATTTTTATTCTTCCCGAAGTATCAGATCGATCTTATGAAGTCACCCAAACGAGTGATTCTCCAGATGGTTCTTTCTTTTATACTCCAAAAAAACTATATAGCGTTGCAGAACAATATGGAGAAAGCGGAAGAAGCTATTACATTAAAGAGCGCTTTAGCTTCGATGTTATCTGGCCACTCGTTTACTGGTTCTTTTTAACCGCTTCCCTTACTGTTCTCTATCAGTCTATTACCAGCGCAAAATGGCAACTCCTAAACCTACTTCCCTTTTTCGGTATTCTATTTGATTACTTAGAGAATCTATCAACATCCGCTGTGATGTTCTTTTATCCCAATAAAGTGCCCGTCATCTCATGGACTGCCCCTTTCTTCACCTCGATCAAATGGGTATGCATTTATGCTAGTTTTGTCCTGATTATAATTGGTGTTATCTGGAAGATCATTCTCACTTTCAGAAAAATCGTGTACAACGTAAAAAACCGCTAATTCCCTCCTTACGATAAAGGAAGTGATTAGCGGTTTAGTTTAGCTCTTAGTCTTCAAGCCATTCTGTGTGGAACACGCCTTCACGGTCAATACGTTGGTACGTATGAGCACCAAAGTAGTCGCGCTGCGCTTGAAGTAGGTTGGCTGGTAGCGTTTCACTACGGTAGCTATCATAGTATGCAATCGCACTAGCAAGACCAGGAACCGGAATTCCGCGCTGTACAGCAAGTGATACGATATCACGAGTAGCGCTCTGGTAAGATTCAACGATCTCTTTGAAGTAAGGATCAAGAAGAAGATTTGTTAAGCTAGGCTCACGGTCGTATGCTTCTTTAATATTTTGCAGGAAGCCAGCACGGATAATACATCCACCGCGGAAGATCATCGCGATTGAGCCGTAGTCTAGATCCCAGTCATACTCATCAGAAGCGTAGCGCATTTGAGCAAATCCTTGAGCATACGAACAAATCTTACTCATATAAAGGGCTTTACGAATCTTTTCAATTAACTCTTCTTTATTGCCATCAAACGCTGGCACGTTTGGTCCTGAAAGAAGCTTGCTTGCTTTTACGCGCTCTTCTTTCATTGCAGAAATGAAGCGTGAAAAAACAGATTCCGTAATGATGGAAAGCGGTACACCAAGATCAAGTGCACTTTGACTTGTCCATTTACCAGTCCCTTTTTGTCCAGCTGTATCAAGAATGACATCAACAAGAGCTTTGCCAGTTTCAGGATCTTTCTTTGTAAAGATGTCAGCTGTGATTTCAATGAGGTAGCTATCAAGCTCACCTTTATTCCATTCTTTAAAGACTTCGTGAAGCTCGTCAGTCGAAAGACCAAGCACGTTCTTCATCATGTAATAAGCTTCGCCGATTAACTGCATGTCACCATACTCAATGCCGTTATGCACCATTTTCACATAGTGACCAGCGCCGTCTGGACCAATGTAAGTTGTACAAGGATCACCATCAACGTTTGCAGCGATTGCTTTAAAGATATCTTCAACTTCACGAAACGCATCCGGTTGTCCACCAGGCATGATTGAAGGACCGTTTAATGCGCCTTCTTCTCCACCTGAAACGCCAGTACCAATAAAGCGAATACCTTTTTCTTTCAAATCTTCGCTACGCTTCTGCGTGTCTTTAAAGAACGCATTCCCGCCATCAATGATAATATCATCTTTATCAAGATGTGGAAGAAGCTGATCAATCGTTGCATCTGTTGGCATACCTGCTTTTACCATTAGCAAGATCTTTCTAGGTGCTTCAAGTGATTGAACGAATTCTTCAATGCTGTATGTATCCTGAAAGTTTCGTCCCTCAACTTCAGACATCATTTCTTTCGTTTTTTCTTCCGAGCGGTTATACACGGAAACAGAATAGCCGCGACTTTCGATGTTCATCGCGAGGTTCTTCCCCATGACGGCTAATCCAATTACACCAATTTGTTGTTTTGACATCTTATTCCCTCCAACTCTTTTCCCTAAAATTTCGTGAACCCACTGCCGCGAACTTCATGAACTCAAGATACTCATACACTTTCACTATTATGTGCACTTGCCATTAAGCTAGTCACGCGAACAGCCTGACAGTATGCATTATACGTCTTTCCACGAAAGCGTGCAAAGATTAGTAACTAAGAAAAAGGTGGTTTCCACTCGATTTTATCGATGATCTTTCGAGTCAAGATCTTTCAATATCCCACCTTCACAACAAAGAAGGCGCTTTCAATCGTCATCATTGGGAAACACGCCCTATAACGATTATAATTAATAATATATTGGAATAAGTGAAGGAGTGAAGGGTTTATGAACGAAAAACAACTAGCTGGCAAAAAAGCAGCATCCTATGTTCAAGAAGGCATGACTGTTGGACTCGGAACTGGGAGTACGGTTTATTGGACAATTCTTGAAATTGCCAGGATGGTGAAAGAGGGGATGAAAATCACAGGTGTTGCAACATCGAATAACACGGAAAAACTTGCTCAAGAACTTGGCATTCCACTCGTATCACTAGAAGATGTTTCTTCCATCGACCTTACGATTGATGGAGCGGATGAGCTGACAGAGGATCTAACTCTTATTAAAGGAGGCGGAGGTGCTTTACTTCGCGAAAAAATGATTGCTTACCATTCAACACATATGATTGTTGTTGCTGATTCAAGTAAATTTGTCAACCAACTGGGAACGTTTCCTCTACCCGTAGAAATCACTCCCTTTGGCTATGCCAAAACAGTGAATGCGCTAGAAAAGTTAGGGTGTGCCGCATCACTTCGTAAAGAAAATGAATCGAATTTTCTAACTGACAATGGCAACTATATTGTAGATTGCTCGTTCGGTGAAATTCATTACCCAACCACGCTTCATGATACACTGAATCAAATTCCAGGAGTAGTGGAGAACGGACTGTTTATAGGCTATGCAGCAAAAGCCATTATTGGACAAGAAAACACCATTACATACATTGAAAAATAGAAAAAGCGCCCGGCTAATAAAGCCGGGCGCACATTCATTATTTTACGATTAGAACGGGACAATGAGACCTTTGAAGTACCGCATGACTAACGCTTCCAAGAAACCATTCTCGTATCCCATTCAGTCCTCTGCTCCCCATAATAATAAGATCACGGTCGTTTTCATCTGCATATTCTACTATTTCGTTCCCAGGGTTACCTTCTAGAACCTTTGTTTTTATCTTATGATTTGGTAGCTGTACGGATAACTTTTCACTAATTCCTTCTAACATATCAACAGCTTCTTTTCTAAGTTCATTCAGGATACTTGCATAAACAAGGGCAGAGCTAATCTGAGCAGTCGGATTTAGAGCCGTAACCACATCAATTTCAAGTGCCTCATTTTCTTTACCCATGGCTATAGCTTCATTTAGTGCTTTTACACTTAGTTCAGATCCATCAAAAGCAACAAGGATTTTACTATATTTTTTCATCTCACCATTCTCCTCCCCTGATCTGATTTCAGCTTACCACTTTAGCGAGACAAGTCCTGTGACTTTAATCACGATTCTTTTTGAATAGGAGCTGCTCTGTGAAAATCGCCGTAATAGAGCCAAGAATCAGACCGTTATTTAAAATGGAAGCGGCAATAGGCGGGGCTTGCTGAAAAGCTTCTGGCGGGATAAACATCGTCCCAATCCCAACCATAAAAGAAATGCCTATTATAAATGGTTTTCCCTCTGTTTCATCCTTTTTAAACTCGTTAAACGCAATGCCGACCATGTTTACGAAAACAATAAAAATAACAGCATAGCCAACCGGTTCGGGTAATGCGGCAAAGAACGCCATCAGCGCTGGGAATAAGCTAATGACGATAATAAATCCACTACCCAAAATAAACGGTAACTTTCGTTTAAGCCCTGTCGTTAAAATAAATCCTGCAGCACCCGATATGGGAACACTTCCCACTGCCGAAAAGACGCCACCTAATAGTTGATTAATCCCAGATATAAATCCTGCTTGTCTGTACCGACCCATTGGCTTAGAATTTGATAACTTATTTAATACTTCTTCCACGACCCTAATACTTGCAATCATATTTGTAAGTAAAAGAAGTGTGACAAGGAGCGCCGTGACAATCATTCCAGAATCCCAAGTTGGATAACCAAACGCAAATACCTCTGGTAATTGAATGAACCCTCCCTCTGGAAGAACGACTGGTTTTGCTAATCCAAGCACAGCAAATAAAATCCATCCGACAATTAAAATAATCAGGATACTATACTGCTGAATCATTGCAGGCATGGATCTCGAAAACCAGATGGATACAATGACTAGCAGTAGAGATAGCCCTGCAATTCGAAGGTCAATCCCCTCTTTCAGATAACCTACCCCCATCATTCCATTGAGAAAGGAGCCACTTAACTGAGCGACAAGAAGTAATAGATAAATCCCTGTTACGACTGGAGTAAAAAGACGGGATAGCTTCTCTACTAAACCAAATGCGCTAAGTAAGATAAAAACAATTCCGCTAACAATCATGGCAAGTTCGAGCGCTTGAAGTGTCTCTACCTCCGACCCAAATAGCGTGGAGCTTAATCCTGCATATAAAACAAAGACGCCCCACCATAACCCTGCAGGACCTTCATTAATCGGCAGACGGTGACCGAGCGTAGCCTGCAAAATTCCAGCTACGCCTAGAACAAACATTGTTCTCTGAACGAATCCTGCTGCCATCGCAGGATCTAGATGGAACAAGCTTGCAATCGCAACAGGCGCCACGATCGAGCCTGCAATCATAAAGATCGCCCATTGAAGAGCAGATAACGTATTACGCATGTAAAAGCCTTCTTTCATCAAAACGAATTATGTACACCTTCATCTTATCAAAGCGGTTCGCACAGGTCATTACGTTTTTTTCCACTATAAAAACATCTCTTGCTCTGATATACTGTTTTATTGGTGATTTGATTTTTCAAATACACGGGTGGGAGAGGGAAACACAAGTAAGAAGGGAATAAAGTGAAAACGAAAATTCATTTTGATTTTCAGGCTCACGATACTTCACTGAAGAAAGAAATTCTTGCCGGCATTACGTCATTTTTTACAATTGTTTATATTGCAGCGGTTAACGCGTCAATACTTGCTGATGCAGGAATTCCTTTTGAAGCAGGAATGATTGCAACAGTCCTGACGTCAGTGGTCGGCTGCCTGTTAATTGGTTTTTACGCAAATGCACCAATTATCCTCGTTCCAGGGATGGGTGTAAATGCGTTCTTTACGTATACAATGGTTGAATCAATGGGACTAAGATGGGAGGTGGCGCTCGCTTCTGTCTTTGTTGCAGGGATATTATTTGCGATAACCGCTTTTACACCGCTCTCTGGTGTTCTTTCAAAAGCAATCCCACGTTCATTAAAAGAAGCGATTACCGTCGGAATTGGTTTATTTCTTACATTCATCGGTTTACAAAAAGGCGGGATCGTCGTTTCCAGCGATTCTACATTTGTGGCACTTGGAAACCTCGGGTCCGCTCATGTGATTGCTACTCTCGCCACGCTAGCATTAGCTGCCATTCTCTTCATCCGAAATGTGAAAGGCCACTTTCTTATCAGTATGTTAGCGGGCACTGCACTTGCGTGGTCGCTTGGATTAATTGAAACTGGTCAACAAGATCGCTTTTCATTCTCATCCTATGGATCGGTATTTGCTGCCATGTCATTCGATGACATTCTCATGCTTCCATTCTGGATCGCGACTTTCTCAATGGCGATGATTCTTGTCTTTGAGAATATGGGTTTGTTAACTGGATTACTACCGGATCAGCGAAAGTTCGCTAAGTCTTACCAGGCAAACGCAATATCAGCTATCTCCTCTGGTTTGTTCGGTACAAGTCCAACAGTTTCTACCGTTGAAAGTGCTTCAGGCATCTCAGCTGGTGGTCGAACAGGAATGACAGCTATTACAACAGGGTTATTGTTCTTAACGTCGCTATTCTTTATCCCTATTTTCAAAATCATACCTGACTCGGCTATTGCACCAGTTCTGATTATTATTGGCGGTCTGATGATTACATCCATTCAAAACATTTCCCTACAGGATTTTTCTGAAGGATTTCCTGCCTTCTTGATCATTGTAATGATTCCGCTCACCTACAGCATCGTGGACGGCATTGCTTTTGGTTTCATTGCTTATCCGTTCCTAAAAATTGCTTTAGGAAAAGGGAAAGAAGTACCTGTACCGATGTACATTATCGCAGGCCTGTTTTTTATAAACTTTTTCTTACACACCATCTAGAGGGTAAGAAAGTTCGACAAACCTCCTTGATCTTCATCTAAGGAGGTTTTTTCCATTTCATCCTATCTTTTCTATGATATGCTAAGTTCTGGTGATGACTATGACATTCGTAAAACAAATTGGATTGATCCTTCTTTTCTTCTTTCTAATGGGTTGTCAGATTCAACAAGCAGATAACCTATCACTTCTAGAGGAGACGAATACGAAAAGATCTGTCCCTTCTTTTCTTGTGGAAAATAGCAAGGAACAACTCATTGCAAAATACGAAAACAAAATCCCAACTGAATTTGGTGAAAATGTAGCTGGTGTTTACACTCATTTTCATTCATCTAAAAAGGAAATCGCCTTAACATTTGATGCTTGTGGCGGTGCTCACGGCAATGGTGTTGATGAGGAATTGATTACTTATTTAAAAGAAAAGCAAGTGCCTTCCACTCTTTTTATTAACAGCAGATGGATTGATCAAAACACTGCGCTCTTCCAAGAACTTGCTCATGATCCACTCTTTCAAATTGAAAATCACGGTACGCTTCACAAACCGCTATCTGTAAACGGAGAGTCAGCTTGGGGCATCTCGGGAACAACCTCGGTTAAAGAAGTAATTGAAGAAATGAAAGAGAATCAAGAGAAAATCGAGGGACTTACAGGTGAATCACCGACACTTTTCCGTTCAGGAACAGCTTATTATGATGACGTAGCCGTTCAAGTTGCTCACGAACTTGGTATTCAAATTGTGAATTACACCATACTTGGAGATGCCGGCGCAACATTTACCGCCAAACAGGTAAACGATGCTCTGTTGCAAGCACAACCCGGAGATATTGCTCTTCTTCATATGAATCAACCGACCGGAGGAACGGCAGAAGGCGTGAAAAAAGCGATACCCGCCTTACAGAAAAAAGGGTACACTTTTGTTCAACTACACTCCCATAATTTGCAGTGAGTACATTTTGTTCTTGAGGCCACCTTATGAAAGAACACAATCATAAGGGGTGAAAAACGCATGAGTCAGTCGAAAGGACAACGAGAAAGACAATTTCGCAAAAGAAAAGAAGCACAAAATCCACATGGTAAAATCAAATCTTTAGAGCAGCTTTCAAGTGAAACTCCGAATAAGCCTTAGCTACACCAGATTAAACTCCTCTTCATTCGGGTAATGGTTTCTAGATAAAGAAAGGAGTTTAGCCAAATGAATGAAATGACGATCTCTGTAGCAGGTATGAAGGGTGAGAACTGCATTCAGAAAATCGAATCTGCCCTTCTCTCTTTAAATGGAATAGAACGCGCGTTAGCCGATCTGAAAAAAGAAACGGTCACGATTTTATTTGATGAAGAAGCGGTTGAGCAATCGACGATTATGCAAACAATTGAAGAAGCAGGTTATGAACCTGCTTAACTCAAAAAGAACCTGTACCGTGCAGGTTCTTTTTTATGTCAAAATCAAACAACTTTTTTCAAAAACACTTGAATTATTTCCGACAAACTTTCAATTTTCGCAATTTTTGGGTGTTACTCTATAATTATCCGTTTAGAAATAGTTAACGAAAGGGGTAACGGACTTGGAGCAGCCTAAATTAAATACGAAAGGGATTCGCCCGTTGATTCCACGACACGACCCATCGCCAACAATAGAAGAACACAATCACTTGATACATCAATTGGAAACGTTAGCTTTTGAAAATCACGCTTTAAGTAGCATCCATATCCTTGTAGCGGGCGTGGCCCATGAAATTAAAAACCCTCTTACGATCATGAAAGGGTTTCTACAACTAATCAAACCTGATCTTGATAAGTTGCAAAAAAGTGAGATAGCCGATTTATTATTAGCAGAAATACAACGTACAACCAATCTAGTAGAAGAGTTCCTACAGCTCGCTCGACCAGCAAAACAGACGACAGAGCGTATGGACCTTATCCCATTCCTTAAAGATATGCTGCTTCTTTTTCAGAGCGAAGCAAAATTAAATAAATGCGAATTAACCAACAATCTCCAGAAGTTCAAACAGCCAATTGAAGTTATGATGAATCAAGGACAGCTAAAGCAAGTTTTTTTAAATGTGATAAAGAATGGGCTCGAAGCGATCCGCATAACGAACCGAAAGGATGGGCTCATTTCACTATCAGTTCATCAACATTTTCATTTTGTGACAATCAACATACGAGACAATGGGATCGGGATGGACGCTTCCACACAAGATAGTGTTTTTAATCCTTTTTATACAACAAAAGAAAAAGGAACTGGCCTTGGCCTGTTCCTTAGCAAACAAATTATTCAAAGTCATAACGGGTCGATGAATGTGAAAAGTTCTCCATCTTTCGGTACAACCTTTTCAATTCAACTGCCTTTGCTGCACTTGATTTAAAAACCAATTTGCTCCTGCTCACTAACACTAGCCGTTCGCTTCCTTTTATGAAGAAGCGCATTTACCTCGCCGCCTATGAGCAGAATCATGCCAGTTAAATAAAACCACAGCATTAGAATAATAACGCCACCAAGACTTCCATAAGTTGCAGAATAATTACCGAAATTACTTACGTAGAAAGCAAACGCCAGGGAAATCACCTGCCAGCCTACGGTTGCAACGATAGCTCCAATAATAACTTCTTTAAAAGGGAAATGTTTATTTGGTGCAAAGCGATATAACGCTGCAAGAATGCATGCCATGATTGCCACAGCAATGACCCAGCGAAGAATACGAAAAAGAAATTCCGTCGAGCTCGGAAGATTCAGAGCAGATGTGACGGCATCAATAATCACATCTCCAAAAACAGGTAATACGAGTGTGACAATAAAGACAAGCACAAGCCCTATTGTAAGAACAATGGAGAGAAGGCGTGCTTTAATAAACGATCTTGTTTCTTCTACATCATACGCAAGGTTCAATGCTCTCATTAATGCCATCATACCATTTGAAGCTGACCAGATTGTGCCAAGTATCCCGACTGTTAATAACCCTCCCTGCGGCTCACTGATAATGGAGAGAACATTGTCCTGAAGGATGCTCCCTGTCTCTCCGGGAGCATATTTCGTTAGAAAACTCACCGCTTCCTGCTTGTCAATGGACAGATAAGGAAGGATTGAGAGAATAAGAATAAGTAATGGAAAGATCGATAACATAAAATAATAGGCCAATTCAGCTGCAAGACTCGTCACGCGATCCTCACCTATTTCTTTCCCAAGCTTTTTAACAAACGTTAATCCCGCCATTTCGTTAACCCCTTTCTAACATTCTCCAACCCCTTTCCCGATATTGTTGTGGTGTAATCATACTCCCAATCAAAAAGGAACAGACGCGATGTCTGCTCCTTTCGATTTAACTATTTCTCTAAGGCGTTGTTTCACCCTGTTCTCCATCTAAAGCATTCATATTCCCATTTGGATCATCCATTTGGTCTTCTAGATTAAGATGAGATCGAAGTTCTGATTTAGCAGTAGCTAACGACTGATCATCAAGCTTAAAGTAATAGGTTCCAGCTGGTTGGAAGTCGGTTCCTGTTAGCTGAAGCTTTTCAATTGAATCAATCTTAGAAATAAACGGATATAGGCCGAGAGCTTCATTAAACGTAAAACTCATCGTTAAGTTTTCTCCAATTCGATCCACAACATCGCCATATTTTGGTATAGAGGAAAGGGAGCTTACTTTGTCGATCGCAGCTGTAATCACTTCCATCTGGCGCTGTCCACGTTTCAAATCTGAATCTGCCTTACGTGTCCTTGCAAAAGCAAGTGCCTCTTTACCATTTAGCGTTTGCTCACCAACCTCCAAATCAATTTTACCTTTTGATTCTTTATATAATTGATCAGCTATAAGTTGCGATTCAATCGTAACATCAATTCCGCCAAGCTCATCAATGGCTGTTTTAAACGCATCAAAGTTAACTCGAACGACTTCATCAATCGGAATGCCGAGCAAGCCTTCAACTGTGTCAATTGTTAAGTCAATGCCACCAAACGCGTGAGCATGAGTAATTTTGTCCATCCCTCTACCCGGAATCTGAACGTAGGAATCGCGCGGGATACTGAGAAGCTTCATGGATTTATCATCTTGATTGAAAGTTGCGACCATCATGGAATCACTGCGACCGTTCGATGTATTTTCTTCATCGTCAACACCAAGTAGTAACACTGAAAAATGATCTTTTCCTATATCGACTGCACTGTCTCTAAGATCAGACTGTTCGCCTCGATTTGGTTGCATTAATGATTTGTCAGAAACGCTTGATACTTTATAATAAAGATATCCACCGTATCCACCAATACCGACTATAATAAGTAATAATAGCAAAAGCGTGATTCGTAAGCCTCGGCGTTTTTTCTTCGGTTTATATCGACGACGAGGTTCCATTTGTTTGTCATTCATAGAAATTTTATCTCCTTCAATATAAATCATCATTCGTTATTTATAGACCATTCGTGTCACCACCAGGATGATCGACGGTCAATCATTCATCAAAAAATGGGTAAATCCGTTTATTTGCGTTAACCCTAGCTATAAATGTACCATTCTTTCTTATTACTATCTACCTAAATATTTTTCCAATCTTCCGTGCACTTTGTCATTCACTTACCACATCAGTAAAATAAAAAATGAAGACCTTGAGAAAGGACAAACTCTCTTGCATATAAAAACAAAATCAATCCCATGGATTATTATTGGTAGCTACTTTCTATTTGGATCATTGTGGATTTTACTTTCAGATATGATTCTTTACCGCTTTTCCTTTGATTTTATTACAAACAAACAGATCGGCCTTTATAAAGGATGGTTTTTCATTTTTTTAACAAGTTTATTTCTTTATTTTCTTTTAAAATATCTTTTGCAAAAAAATAAAGAAATGGAAAATCAACTTTTAGAAAGCGAAGAGCGATATCGTCGTCTTGTTGAGTCTTCTCCCTATGCCATTTGTTTGTTAAAAGATGGAGAAATCACTTACACAAACCACACAGGTTTAAGAATGGCTGGTGTTAATTCTCTTAGTGATCTCTATCTGCATCGTGATTCTCTCGTCGTCAATCCAGAGGATCAAAGAAAGATCAAGGAAATTTTGCACAACATTCATACGAATCAAAACAAGGATTCAGAAACAATTGAATACCAATTGTTGCGCTCGAACAATGACATAATGGATGTAGAATCAACGCTCATCCCGATACGTTTTGATCAAAAAGTAATGACGATTATTCAAACCCGTGACATTACAGAACGAAAACAAGCCGTAAAAGAGTTATGGGAAGCAAAGCAACTCATCCATGCCATTATTAGCGCCTCCCCAATTGCAACTCTCGCTCTTGATATGGATGCCAATATTCGCCTATGGAATCCAGCTGCAGAAAAGATATTTGGATGGAAAAGTGAGGAAGTAATGGGCAAGAAAAGTCCCATTGTACCTCAAGGTGAAAAAGATATTACGATACCTGAAATCATTTCTCATGGTCATATTGTCAATAAAGAAGTGCAACGCCTGAGAAAAGATGGATCAATTGTTCACACAGCGCTCTCTACCGCTCCAATTGTAGATGAAAACGGGAAGATTGATGGCATTATGGCAGCTTTTTTGGATATCACAGATAAAAAGAAAACGGAAGAAGCTTTGCTAAAAACTGAAAAGTTATCGGCAGTAGGTCAATTAGCGGCAAGCGTTGCTCATGAAATACGAAACCCACTTACTTCTGTAAAAGGATTTATCCAGCTTCTAAACGACGATCAATCAATCGCAGAAAAAACGCCGTTTCTACCCATTATGCTTTCAGAAATTGATCGAATGGATGCGATTATTAAAGACTTGCTCGTGTTAGCGAAACCACAGGCCTCCCACTTTACTTTTTTTAGTTTAAATAAGTTAATTTCCTATGTTCTACAGTTATTAAGTACGCAGGCCAATCTGTACAATATTACTTTCATTAAACACTTTACAGAGAAAGATGACACTTTATATGGGGAAGAGAATCAGCTTAAACAAGTTTTCATTAACTTAATTAAAAATGCGATTGAATCAATGCCAGAAGGGGGAAGCGTCAGCTTAAGAACCTTTGCAACAGGAGATTTAATTGAAGTAACGATAACTGATGAAGGAGTGGGCATTCCTGATCATAAGTTAAAAACGCTCGGAGAACCATTTTATACGACGAAAGAAGAGGGTACCGGTCTCGGACTTTTATCCAGCTTTAAAATTATTGAAAACCATAATGGAAGGATTGCTTTTAATAGCGAAGTCGGAATCGGAACGACTGTCACTCTCCATTTCCCAAAAAACAATTCTCCCAGCACTTAATTCAAGCTTACTTATGACGTAAAATCTTTTATTAGGAAAATAGGTCTTTTTGTCTATTTTTTTGTGCTTCCAACCCTTTGTGTGCTAAAATATCATTCGTCTCTTATTGTTGAATAAGTTAGACCTGAAGGAGGAAGCAACATTGCAAAAACCGAAACGAAATGATCCCTGTCCATGTGGCAGCGGCAAAAAATATAAAAAATGCTGTATGACATCTGAAAGTGCGCAGGATCAACTAGAAGAACAGCTATACACTCAGGAACTTTACACCGTTCAAGCTCAGCTCGTTGAATATGCGATGAGCCAACATGACCAAAAAATGGTTTCTTTAGCAAACGATTTATTTACGCGATATGATATTCCTCAAAATCTTGAGGAAGCTTATATGCACGGGATATTCCCTTGGGCGATTTTCCATCAAGCCGTTAATCAATGGAATAAGACTATCGTAAAAGAGTATATTCAGCTTTACTCCCATACCTTCTCCACTGAGAAAGTAAAAGAAACCGTTAACGAGTGGCGTGATGCTTATATGTCCATCTATACGGTGGAAGAAGTTGCAGGAAACACCGCCGTTGTAAAAGAGCTAAGCTCAAATCAACCAATTAGCATTCTTTTACATGAAGAAGTGATCGTATCTAAAGGAGAAAGCTTAGCAGGTATTCTTCTCCCAGTTAAAAATGGTGCAATGCCATTTATCGAACTACTAAAAATTGCGCCGGATGCAATGGAATTAGTAGAAAACAAATTAGCAACTGGAGACGTTTCTACCAACGTTCGTTCCATGATGCAAAGCGACTTCCCAGAAATTCTTAGTGAAATTGTGAAGCATGGCAATGGATCAGAAGAAGCGGAATCAATTGAAATGATCTGGTCTAGAAAAGAAGATGCTGAAGTTGCTTCTCTCTTTACTGAAAAGATCAGTGATGCATTCTCAAGCGAACAAGTTCAGGAAATTCTTCATTTCTGGAGAAAATACACTCAAGAAGAACAACCGTCTGTTAGAAAACCTGCGATCTTTGCCGCTGCCCTTGAGTACCTCGCCTCTAAAGTCTTTGATTCGTCAGTCAGCCAAAGTGCACTTGCTAAAAAGTACGGAACATCAGCTTCCAGTATTTCTAGCAAGTACAAAGCTTTTCACGAACGATTTATTCCAGTGATGAATTAGCACACACTGTACTAATAACAAGTAGCTAAAAGAAATAAGGTCCTGTTACTGAATCGTGTTAACTGTCCAATCTATTCCGTTAACACGATTCGTTTATGGACCAACCTTTAAGGGAGGAAATATCGTGACTACTGAGACATCCACTCAAAAAGTAGGGGCTTTTATTCTTGCACAGGCTTCGGAGATTGCACAAAGTACATATGAAAGACAACGACATGACCTTGATGAAGCTAATTTTTTAAATGAGTCTAAATTATCCCTGGCAAATACAACCTACTTAATTAAGTTGATTGGTAAAAGCTTGCAGCAATACACGACCAATACCATGGTTGCGATTGAAGAATTTGGGGAGGAATCAGGTGAACTGGTTCAAGATGAAAATGAGATGATCGTATCCCTTATCGTGACGGTACCACTAATTCGCGAGGCCATTTGGGAGGCAATTGAACCGATCGTCGATGAACTCAACATGAAGCCACGCGAGGTCATTAAGTTACCAGGAAAAATCGATCCTCTCCTAGATCAGTTTGTATATAGTTACGGAAGCACTTATATTACAAGTAATCAACAGCTTAAAACGAAATATGATTCCACCCTAGAAGAACTGTCTACTCCCATCATTCCAATTATTAAAAACCTGGCCATTCTTCCGCTTGTTGGGAATATCGATACGTATCGAGCAACGCTCATCATGGAAAAAACGTTAGTACAAACGCGCAAATTGCAGTTAAATCATATGATCATTGACTTATCAGGAGTTGTCACAATGGACACCATGGTGGCAAAACATTTGTTTGATATTACAGAAGCACTCAGTCTTATGGGCGTTCAGGTAACGCTAACAGGCATTAGCCCTTCGATTTCGATTTCTGCGGTCCAGTTAGGGATTGATCTTCATAAGTTAACAATCAAATCGAGTCTTCATAATGCTTTAACAGATCTCGCAGTTCTTTCAACTCCTACAACGTAACCTTATTCCGTTCACATTTCTGTCATTCTTATCAAAAACATCCCATATTGCTCATTTTTTAATTGAAGCCTGCTATACTGAACGTATTCCAGGTCAGCTTTCTCCCCAACCCGGAAAGCTTCTGGAATCCAACGTATAGTAAAATAATGCATCCCTTCCCTCCCCCGGGAAACCTCCTTATTTTAGTTTGAAAAAGCAGCGGCCATGGCCGCTGCTTTTTCTATTTTCTTACGATTGATACAGGAGATCAGACATATTAAGCGAAGGAATCTTTATAGAGAGAGGAGCTTTAATGTGATTAATTTAAATCGAATACAAGAAGAGCTTGAAGCGGTACAGAATAAAGAACAAGCTAAAAAGATGGAAAAGTATATGCGAAATCAATTTCCCTTCCTCGGGGTTAAAACGCCTGAAAGAAGGAAAGCTGTTAAAACGGTTTTAAAACAGGAGCGTACCCTTGATTTTCAGGAAATTCGTCCTTTACTTCAGCAACTATGGTTGTTACCAGAGCGCGAATATCAAAATGTAGCGCTAGACTTACTCGGCCATGTTAAGTATTTCCCAAAAGAGTCTATCACTTTTATGGAACAGCTGATCGTGACAAAGTCATGGTGGGATACAGTTGATAGCCTTTCCGGGAACAGTGCAGGAAATTATTTCAAACAACATCCAGATGAGAGGAAGCCTGTTATTGATAATTGGATAAAAAGCGAGAACATGTGGTTAAATCGAAGCGCCATCCTCTTCCAACTTTCTTATAAAGAAAATACAGACTGGCCGCTTTTAAAACAAGTGATTTTAATGCATTCCGATTCAAACGAATTTTTTATCCAAAAAGCCATTGGATGGTCTCTTCGTGAATACTCAAAGACAGCACCTCAAACTGTTGAAACTTTCATTAATGAATATCCTTTAGCTCCCCTTAGTAAAAGAGAGGGTAGCAAAATACTTAAAAAGAACAAAACGGAGGAGTTAAAGTAATACCTAAAAAAACCCATCCATACGGATGGGTTCACTCTATTTATTTCCCAATAAATTGCTGTGTCCAGATGTTGCCTTCTTCTACATAACCAACACCAATGTGAGTAAAGCTACCGTTCATAATATTTTTACGGTGACCTTCACTGTTCATCCATGCATTGACAACTTCTTCTGGAGTCTGCTGGCCTTTGGCAATATTCTCACCAGCAGATTGATAGTCTACGCCAAACTGATTCATCATGTCAAAAGGAGAGCCGTAAGTTGGGCTATTGTGTGCAAAATAGTTGTTGTCTCTCATATCTTCTGATTTTGCCTGCGCCACTTTACTAAGTTCTGTATCTACTTCAAGGGCAGGTAGTCCAGCTTTTGCACGCTCATCGTTTGTTAGGTTTACAACTTGCTGTTCAAATTCTGATAGACCATTGTCTGCTGTTGTCTCTTTCGCTGGTTCAGCTTCTTGCTGCGCTGGAGCTGGGGCTTCTGCTTGTTGCTTCGCTGGAGCCGGGGCTTCTGCTTTTTGCTCTGCAGGTGCTTCTACTTTTTCAGGAGCCGCGGCTTTTTCTGCTTGTTTCTCTGGTGCTTGCTTCTTCATTTCTTTTTGTTGAAGAAGATGATCTAGCTGATCTAAATTAATAGTATCGTTAATTGAAAGGTTATATTGTTTTTCAAAACGGTCAAGAATGGATTGAAGCTCATCCATATTGCTGACCTGGAATGTTTGAGCCTTTACTTCTACGTTTGCAGGCTGAGTGCTTGCAGAACTTGATGTTGGGTTTGTTGCCAGCAGGGCCGCTGCCGCTGTGACACCTAGAATAATTGACTTTTTCAATGTGATTCCTCCCTGATTGGTGAAATTTCTTACACCATGAGAATATCACAAGATTGCTAGTCTAAAAGACCATAATAACTTCCTGTACCGGTAATCCATACCAAAAGTAGTTTTCAGAGATTAGGAGGCGATTCGTTCCTAAAGCTTTTCATATCAAGGCTTTCGCGTCACTTCATTAACCAGTATGCTTTTTTTTCGAATGGAAAGAAATCCACATTTTAGGAAATGAGAAACCATTAACGTTTTGTTTCAAGTGTTTCAGAACGGTAACAAAAAGAGGGAGAGCACCATGCCCTTCCCTCTTAACTCACTTAGTAGGTCTCACATCCTTAAATGGATACCAAACCACTTCCGCTTTTCCTACAACTTCTTTAAGCTCTATTTTACCAAGACCGTTTCGACTATCCATGCTTCTTAAGCGATTATCCCCCATTACAAACAGCTGGTCTTTCGGTACTTCTACAGGTCCAAAATCCTCTGTTAATCTCATCCCCATGTTCTCAGCATCATCTCGATTAGACTCAAGATAAGGTTCCTTTAGCTCGTTTTCATTCACATAGAGCTTATCCTGCTTCATTTCAACGATATCCCCCGGTAAACCAATCACGCGTTTCACATAATGCTTTTCGGCATCTTCATCCTTAATAATAATGATGTCTCCTCGTTCAGGTTCTTCCTGAACGTAAGATATAAATTTATTAACCAGGAGACGATCACCGTCATGCAGGGTGGGATCCATGGAAGCCCCTTCTACAATATAAGGGGCCATGACAAACATCTTTACGACGAAAGCTAGAATAACAGCGAATAAAAGCGGGGTCCCCCACTCTTTTAACCAGTTTGATTCTCCATCACTTTTCATATGACCCTCCACAAACGAAATTTCTATGATAAGTCTAGCATAATTTTCCTATACTATTCCATCGAAACGCCACGGTCAATTGAACTATTTTTTGTTAAATAATGAAGGAAAACATAAAATGATCTTTGTTTTACACTTTCAATTGAACAGGTAAAGTTGGAAACCGAACTACGATTGAAGAATGGTTTTACATGAGACTAATCAGGGTATGAAGAGTGATGGATAAAAGGAGGATGGATATGAACCAAGTGAAAGCTTTTGTATTCGATGCATATGGAACCTTATTTGACGTTTTTTCTGTTATTGAAAAATGTGAAGAGCTATATCCGAATAAGGGTAACCAAATAAGCCAAACGTGGCGAAAGAAACAGCTTGAGTATAGCTATTTACGACAAATGATGGGAAACTATCGACCATTCTCAGAAGTAACGCGAAAGGCCCTTCGCTATGCTGTTGAAGAAGCAGGTGCAGAACTAACACAGGAGAAAGAAGACTCCCTTCTCCATGCTTATCAACATCTATCTGTATATAAAGAGGTTCCCCAAGTACTGAAAGATCTTAAAGAGAAAGGCGTCACTCTAGCTATTTTCTCAAATGGATCACACGATATGCTCGATCCATTAGTAAAACAATCGCCACTTGCTGAATATCTTGATTATGTCATCAGTGCAGACGATATTAAACAGTTTAAACCGACTCCTGCTTCCTATACCCATGCACTTAACTTTCTTGAATTAAAGCGAGAAAATATTCTCTTTATGTCTTCAAATGGATGGGATATTTCAGGAGCAAAAAATTTCGGCTTTCATACTGCGTGGATCAATCGAAATGACCTTCCAGTTGAATATCTAAATCTTCCCCCAGATGCGATCTATGATGACTTAAAGGACATACTCAATTGGGTTAACTAACTTTGCATACTCTGTATTTTCTGAACTGCCGTGCAGGTTCATTTGTTCTTGTTGAAGAACCGTACTATATACCTATGAAGCATCTGTTTTTTTACCAAAATAGGCCCATTGACCAGTACGCGCCATAATCGTATAATCAACACATTGCAGTGTTTATTCACTAAAAACTAATAGAAAGTAGCCAGGTATTCGAATTATGATAAAGGTCGACTATTTACTTCAGAATGAAATCATTCGCTATCAGGAACAGCTTCGTGTCTTTCGTATCTCGCTTCAAAAGCTTCCTGCAAAAATGCCAAGCGAGAACAACATTCGGAATTTGTGTAAAGATGCCGCCTGGAAACTAGCAGCAACCGAAACACTGGTAGCAAAAGTATTTAAATCAAAAAAGCTACCATATCGAGACCTTTCTAAACAATTTTTCTTTAACATTGGAATCCTCAAACAGCATAGCAAATACATCTTGGCTCTCTTCCTACTTAAACACGGAGATTACAGTTGTCTTCAAAACCATTTAAATTGCCTAGCTTAAAGCCTCAAAGGAAAATTTCCTATGAGGCTTTTGCTATACCTTAAGAATGCGGTGAGATGACTTTTAACGCTTGATGAAGATGAGCGTAAGTCGTGACATTTGTAAAATCAATCCCAAGCTGAACAGCTGTTTGAGCTATTTCAGGACGGATTCCTGTTAAAATGGACTCCACACCTGACAATTCTAGCATCTTGATGAGTTGAAAGATTTCATTCGCAACCATCGTATCCATAATGGCAACTCCCGATAGGTCAATGACCAGGTAAGAGAGTCGAAGTTCTGAGCTTCGTTCAATCCCTTTTCGTTGAATCAGTGAGGCACGATAAGTGTCAATTGTTCCGATCAAAGGCAAAACGCCAGTGTCTTTTCCGATTAAAATAATCGGAACGCTTAGCTCAGTGATTTTGGTTTGCTGCGAAGCTAATTGTTCTTCGTTTAGTTGATTGGTATAAACTGTGACTTTATGAAGCAGTAGATCAAACGATTTATTCATGTAACTGCCCCATCCTGCTAATCGACTTGCTTCAATTAAACGTTCATGCTCCTCACTGAAGTCGACCATCACATCCCAAAGTATTTGTCTCAAATTCGTTAGACTAGCTACCGATTGTTGCAGGGAAAACGTATGGCTCGAGAAAATTTCAACAATACGCCCTGCCCATTCTTGTACGTCTCGGTTGTTTGATTCTTGAAAGATCATTTGTTTAACAAAATCAGAACAAAATAATTTTATTTCGTTTTTTAATTCCGGAACTTTCAGAACAGCTGTGTCTGTCGCTTCTTTCTCATCCACAAGTAGTTGAAGTCTGTTTGTCCACTTTTCTCCTATTTCTTCAAGCCGTTCATGAAAGTATTCGACATACATTGTTTCAACTTTATCCATTGTTATGTCTCTCCTATTGATCATTGATAATTTATTGATTCCCGTAATTGGAAGATTGTACACCTTTTCCATCGGCCTAAGTGCCGATGAAGGGGTGAACACTTACTTGTCTAAACGCACCCCGCTAGCAAATGATAAAACGGAGGCTCCTTGTACAAGAGGCCTCCGTTTTCTTATTCTCTATTCGCTTTTTGGTTTCCTTCTAAACTTCATAAAGAATTCATACACAACAGGCACAATGATGAGTGTTAGAAGAGTTGAGCTTGTTAACCCTCCAATAACGGTTACACCTAGACCTTTTGAAATAAGTGCTCCACCTTCTAAGCCAAACGCAAGCGGTGCTAAAGCCCCAATTGTGGCAAGAGCAGTCATTAAGATCGGACGTAGACGCGTACCAGCGGCTTCGATCAGTGCTTCTCTTGTTGTTAAACCTTCTTTCTCTTTATGAATCACGCGGTCAATCAATACAATGGCATTCGTTACGACGATACCTATTAACATGAGCATCCCAATTAATGAGGAGATGCTAATCGTTTCACCAGCAACCAGAAGGCCAACAAGTCCCCCAATAACCGTAAACGGAAGCGAGAACAAGATCGCAAGTGGCGCAAGACCGCCACCAAATGTAACAACAAGTACGAGATAAACAATGGCAATCGCTGCTAGCATGGCTAGTCCTAGCTGAGTGAAGGATTCGTTAATATCCTCTGTTACGCCACCAAGAGTGACTTCTGAAGAGTCAGGCAAATCCATCTCATCTATGGCTTCTTGAACATCGCTTGAAACCTGACCAATATTGTCATCAAGTACTTCAGCAGTCACGTTCGCATATACTTTTCCATCACGACGAGTAATCGTATTCGAAGATTGCCCTTCCTCGATTTTCGTCACTTCACTAAGTGGTACTTCCATACCAAGCGGTGACTGAATGGTCGTCTCTTCTAACTCACTTTTGTCCTTAAAGGTCTTTTCGTTAACCTGAAGAACGACATTCAATTCTTCTCCATCTTTTTCAACAGTTGTGAGCACTGGCGCTTCTCCCGTATTGCGAAGCTCCATTCCGATTTGGCCAGCTGTTAATCCAAATTCACTTAGCTTTTCATCGTTCGCTACAATTGTGTACTGATCATAGGATTCTGAAATACTTGAACTAATGTTCGAGAGGTTATCCTCTTTCTCAAGAACCGAAGTGACGTCTTTTACAACTGGACCTAGATCATCCATATTCTCTTCATTAACAACTAGGGTAATCTGATTGCTTCCACCAGAAGCTGAGATATCCTGGTAGCCCCATTCCCCTTTATCACTCATTTGCTTTAAATCTTCTAGAACTGATTTACGTTCGTCATCAAATCCTTCTGTTTCTTCATCATAGCTAACAAAGAAAAGAACTTGATTACTAGCTCCCGGATTCATCGGATTTTCTCCACCAACTGAATATTGAATGGTTTCGACATCTTCTTTATCAAGGAAGTAGTCCTCCGCCTCTAGAGCAAGATCGTTAATGCTTTCAGTCGTTTCACCAGGCTCTGGATTATACGTTGCCACAATCATTTTCTGTTGATCCGATGGCAAGAAGCTTACACCTACAATCGGTGCCAGGAATAAACTACCGACTAACAGAAGAATGCTTGCTCCAAATGTGATGAGCTTATGGTTTAACGTCCAATTTAATATCTTTTTATAGCGGTGAGCAAGGCGGCCATTGCCTTCTTCCTTTTGCTCTATTTCTTTTCCTTTTTTCGACAAACCTTTTTTAAACAGTGAATGAGCCATCGCTGGTACAATTGTAATGGCAACAAGTAACGAAGCTAGTAGTGCAAATACAATTGTTAAAGCAAAAGGTAGGAACAGTTCGCCTACAGGCCCTTGAACCAATCCAAGCGGTAAAAAGACGGCGATTGTTACGATCGTTGAAGACATGATTGGAAGGAACATCTCTTTTGTTGCTTCCGTGATGAGTTCTTTTCCTTTTAATTGTTCGCCCTTAATGGCCATTCGTCGATAAATATTCTCGATCACCACAATCGAATCATCAACAACACGACCAATGGCAACCGTCATCGCTCCTAAGGTCATGATGTTTAAGGTGATGTCTAACTGGTTTAACACCAATAGAGCAATTAATAGACTTAAAGGGATCGAAATAACTGAAATCAATGTTGAGCGAATGTTACGCAAGAATAATAGGATAATTAGTACTGCAAATATAGCACCAATAATGGCTTTGTTCAGCATAGTACTAACTGATTCCTCGATCGGCTCTCCTTGATCAAAAATGGTCACAATACTCAATTTATCATTTGCATCTTCAAGCGATGCAATTTGATCTTTTACACCGTTAACAACATCCACCGTATTGGCATCGGCGCTTTTTGTTACTTGAATCCCAATTGATTCTTTCCCATTTGTTCGGGAAATCGATTCAGCTTCACCAACTAATTCAATGTCTGCAATTTCCTGAAGCTGAACCGTTGGCACTTGAGGTTGACCTCCGTTAGCTCCTGTAGCAGGTGCCTGGCCTTGCGCTGAATTGTTTGGCGCTTGACTTGGTGCTTGTGCTTGCTGAGCCGGAATCGCTGGAATTTCAAGCTCTTTTAGATCTTCCAATGAAGAAACATTGCCATCTACTACGACAGCCTTTTGATTATCTTCAAAGTTATATAAACCTAGTGGGATGTTGACAGATGAACCTTTAATCAGATTTTTCACTGTCTCTTCATCCAGGCCATACTCTTTCATCTTATCTTCTTTAAATGAAAAAGAAATTTCTTCTACTTCTTGTCCAGCAATCGAAACAGATGAAACCCCTTCTACACCTTCAATGGCAGGCAGGACTTTTTCTTCAACACGCTGTGTTAATTCAGTAAGTGAACTGTTATCTTCTGACACACTTAGTGACATGACAGGGAATGCATTAAAACTTAATCGTGATACATCCGGATCTTGCACTTCATCAGGTAATGAAAGCGACTGCAGAGTTTCACGAACTTCATCTTCAGCCTCATCCATGTTTTTGCTAAAGTTATATTCAATTTGGACATTCGAGGCGTTTTCAAATGAAGAAGAACTTACAACATTTACCCCCGGAAGACTTTCCACTTTATTTTCGATCGGCTCTGATACTTTATCCGATACTTCTTCAGGTGTAGCCCCTGGATAGACAGTTGTTACTGATACTAATGGGGTATTAATATTTGGAATTGTTTCCATTTTCATATTAAAACCTGAATACAATCCAGCAACTGTAATAATAATCGTTAGCAGCCAAACTGCAAACTTATTATTTAACGAAAATTGAATCAGCTTTCTCAAGCAACTTCCACTCCTTTTTTCTCTACGCTTTTATGACTGACTGGTCATTACATGATCACTATACTGAATAACACGATATAATTCAAGGCATTATAGAGAATATACAGAGATTTTACAAAGTATTTAATGGGTTATGAAAAAACGGTGAACGTGATATAATGGTTATGACCAATTGGTCAGTAAATACTGGTCAGTTCACTCTGACAAACAGAGGTGTACGATGAACGAAAAAAAGAAACTCATTCTTGAATCAGCTATGCAGCTTTTTGCACGTAAAGGATTTCATTCCACTTCGATACAGGAAATTGCCAATGAAAGCGGAATTTCTAAAGGAGCCGTCTATCTTCATTTCCAATCAAAAGATGATGTGCTATATTCCATCTTTTCTTACTATTATGAGATGTTAAAAAAGAAATTATCCGATGCTAAACTGGAGTCTTTTACCCCTGAAGAACGACTTGAAAAGTTACTGTATGTGCAAGCTAGAGAAATTGTACAGCATAAAGAGTTTATTATTATGCAATTCAGGGAACAGGCTATTTCGATGAACAAAGAAATAGATGAACTTATTTTGAAGATTAGAATGGAGTCTCTTGAAACGCTCGCAAGTAGTATCCATGATTTATATGGTCAGCGCGTTACGCCTATCTTACCAGATTGCGTCTTGCTGCTTGATGGCATGTTCTCTTCTTACATCAAACTAATTGTATTGCAGAATGCAGATTTTGATTTAGAAGAGCTTCCTCGATTTATTTTAAATCGGTTAAATGACTTGGTGTATGGCATGATGGAAAGAAATACTGAGCCATTTCTAACGATGAAACAAGCTTCTGCTATTTTTGAAAAAAGCAGTCAATCGGAGGGATGTCAAAAGCAGTCACCATCCTTTATTTTAACGAATATGGCTTCAACCATTAAACAGATGAAAGTAGAAGAAAACAAAAGAAAAGAACTGCTTGAAACGGTCAATTTTTTATTAAAAGAAATAAATGAACCGAACCCAAGACGCTTTATTTTTAAAGGAATGCTTCATCAATTTGAAGGATACTCTGAACTTAACTCACATAAAAGTGCTCTAGTGAACTCGCTAAACCTGGATTAGTAATTAGAAATTAGTGGAGGTGGAAGATTGTGAAGGAACCGCTCCTGACAAAAGAAGAATTGAGACGTATTGTACGCGAACTTCAATTAAAAGGAATTAACGCACAGCTATGCTATCGAAAAGCATAAGTCCTCTCCCTCAAAAACGATCTAACTGCAGATCGTTTTTTTGTTTGCATTTTTCACCAAATTCAGTATATAAGAGCTCCTCTTGGGTTTAAAGTGAAAAGACAGTTCTTACGAAGAATAAGGATACGGTTAGTCTTCTTAAACTTAATATCTCCTAAGACGAAACGAGAAGTATGCCCCACTTTCAGATCGTAAAACAATCAATCCACCCATATGACACGTGCATATGATTACCGTATTGTGATCTTTACCGACGGAATAAAGATGGGTGCACCCTCACTTGGGAGATTCATGTTGTGCAAGATGCTTCTTTTGAAAGAATAGTAGATCAGTATATTCCACTTATTAAAAGTCAAATTCACAAATTAAACCTTACAACGAATTATTCATTATACGAGCAGGCGGGGTTAATTGCACTTTGGGAATGTGTAGAGAATTATCGCGTGGAAAAAGGAAGCTTCTCCGCTTATGCTTATATAAAAGTACGCGGTAAGCTACTTGATGAAAGAAGAAAGGAAATCCGCGCTTACAATCAGCGTTCTCTAAATTGGAGCGAACATGAAGAGATTTTCAGTGCTCCTCTTCCAGTTGAACCGCATACCGTTGACTTAACTTCTCTTTCTAATAATCAAAGAAAATGGGTCGAAAAGGTAGTCCTTGAAGGGAGATCCCTCAAAAGTGTGGCTGCTGCAGAAGGAGTTAGTGTAGAAGCTGTAAAATCGTGGAGAAAAAGCGCGATTACTAAATTACGAAAACAAGGCGCGATCTTCCTCTCCAATTAGTTAAATCTTTGCCTTAAGTTCAACAAAAAGGACAGGAGATTGATTGTATCGATTCGTTTTGGTAATAAAAAAGAAAACACTCCAGGGGAGTGTTTTCTACTTTTATTAGCGGTTGTATTTCTTTTTGAACTTTTCAACACGACCACCAGCATCGTTAAAGCGCTGTTGACCAGTGTAGAATGGGTGAGATTCAGAACTAATATCAACTTTAATTAGTGGATATTCGCTACCGTCTTCCCACTCAATTGTTTCATTAGATCCCATTGTAGAACCAGTTAGAAATTTAAAACCAGTACTAACGTCTAAAAATACAACTTGCTGGTATTTTGGATGGATTCCTTCCTTCATTGCTAGACCTCCTTTATCGATCAAATCATCATTTACGTTAAAATGAATGGTATAGAAATAAACAGAGGTTTGGACCCTGAAATCTTTGGGCACCAAAACCCGTCCTTTCTAGTATATAATCTTTATGCGATTAGTTCAAACATTGTATGAAAGTTTTTTTAAGAATTTATTGATTACGTATGTATGCCTTGCTCACTTGTGGGTAATAAGTCCTCATTTAACAGAAAATAAAGAAATTTCCGATATCATTTGGACGAATTTTAAGAAAAAGCATTGACGAAAACGACTCTAATTTGTCATGATTGGTGTATCAATCGATTCTTGAGGAGGATGTTGAGATGAAAGATGCGAGTCATGAGGAGATCCTACTAATTCAACAAATTCGTGATTGTATTTCTGAATTCCAAAACGATTATCCACCAGTCGTCAAAGAAGCCATTTTCCACTCGATTCAAAGGTTAACTTCTCAATTGGTTGACGGAGGTCAAACGTTGATAAGAAGTTAGCAAATCATCTAACTCTTGACTACACTGTAATGTTTCTTTATGCGAAATGCCTTTTGCAGTGCCAATCTCGATCATTTCCTCTTGCTTACGCTTAATCCAATGAAGCAATTCTTCTTTTGCATCCTGTTTCACATATAACAAGGCTCGCCACCCCCTCCTCTTATAAGTACAAGCTCTATTATCCAAATTATCAGTCGTCTTGTGAAGGGTTTCGTCAAAACTAGACAAAATCATTTATTATCTCTGTTAAAGGACACAATTATAGTATTCGAACTGTACTTTCATATAAGACCATTTAACTTAAAAATAACAGCTTCTTTTAAGAAGCTGTTAAGAACTCACCTTTGATTTTACTTGTTGCAAGGATTCCCTTGTAATCGAAAGATAGTAATAAAACAATTCGGTTTGTGAACATTCATATAACTGCTTATGCTTTACTTTATATATACCTCGATCTAGAAGAAGAACAATCAGTTCATCCTTTGATCGATAAGAAAATTCCTTTTTCATGATTTTCCTCCATGGTTCTACTCAACTTCTAACTTGCCATCATCATAATAATCAAGCGTTAACTTACCATCTGAATGTAGCTGTGCTAGAAAAACTTCATCTATAGCCACACTTTTATCAGATAACATTTTTCTAAGCCATGCCTCATTATGCCCGACTTCAGTTATTGCTTCGTTCATGATTTCGCCATCCATAATGACCGTTTTCGGTTCTTTATCAGCAGGTAGATGAAGCCAAAGCTCAGCTGGCTTGACCGTTCGATAATCTCGTTTTAATAAAACGCTAAGCTCTCCATCTGATTCAAGAAGTGCAAATTCAACTTCATTGGCCGAAAAGACGCTCTTTTTTCGCAGCATCTCCAGCAGTTCATCTGTGGTAAACCGCTCCTTCTTCAGGTTTTCTTCAAGTATCTTTCCATCTTTAATAAATACTCTCGCCTTTCCCTCTACAAAATCCCTTACCTTTTTATTTTTCAGTGAAATGTAGCTTAAGAAAATAGAAATGATTGTCCAAATCATAATACTTGTGACGCCATGAAGCACGCTAACTTTAACGTCCATCGATAAACTGCCTGCAATATCACCAATAATAATACCTACAATATATTCAAAGTAAGATAACTTCGATAACTGTTTTTTACCAAGTAGCTTTGTAATGATAAAAAGTCCAATAAGAATGAACAGTGATCTTAAAATAACTTCTATCAAGTCGCCCATAAGAATATTCCCCTTTTTTTTGACGTAAAACCACTTATTTTTTCCATATTGTAGTAGTTTGTCCTGAAATGAACCTTTATACACAACTTTCGAAGTGTCATTTCCCCCTGTGTTCTGCGAGCTAGAATATGCAGGAGATAGACTTTACATTGGATGGTGTTGTGTCTATACACAGTTCAATAGATACGGTAAGATGAAAAAACAAAGGAACTGGCGAATGAGAAAGGAAGATAGGATGCTTTTAAAAGCAAAAGAACAGCTGAAACAGCACTTTGGATATGATGAATTTCGAGGGGGGCAAGAAGAGATCATCTCTAGTGTGCTCTCCCACTATAATACGCTCGGCATTATGCCTACTGGTGGAGGAAAATCAATCTGTTATCAAATACCGGCACTCATCTCAGATGGATTAACACTTGTTGTCTCTCCACTTATCTCTTTAATGAAAGACCAGGTAGATGCTCTCGCAAGTTACGGGATAGACGCGGCATACATAAACAGTTCTCTTACAGAAACAGAAATAAGAGAGCGAATGCTAGAAGCAGAAAGTGGAGAACTAACGCTCTTATATGTCGCCCCTGAACGTCTGGAAGCACCGAGTTTTCAACGTTTGTTGCAGCGAACGAGCATTTCTCTTATTGCTGTGGATGAAGCACACTGTATTTCTCAGTGGGGACATGATTTTAGACCAAGTTATATGAAGATTAGCCAGATGCTCCGGCATTTTGAAGTTCAGCCTCCTGTCGTTGCCCTAACGGCGACAGCTACGCCTGAAGTTATTCAAGATATTCAGCGTCTTCTTAACATTGAACCTGAACAGACGTTTATCTCTGGTTTCGCAAGAGAAAATCTTCATTTCTCGGTAGTTAAAGGCGAAAAGAAAAAATCGTTTATCGACAAATACCTCAGTCAAAACCGAACGGAATCCGGCATCATCTACACAGCGACCAGAAAAGAAGCAGACCAGCTGTATAACGCCCTTTTAAAGCAGGGAATAAAAGTAGGCAAGTATCACGCCGGCATGACGGAGAATGAACGAAAATCTGCTCAAGAAGCCTTTTTATTCGATAATATTTCGGTGATGGTCGCTACGAATGCTTTTGGAATGGGGATAGATAAATCTAACGTTCGATTTGTTATTCATCATAACCTGCCAAAGAATATGGAATCATACTATCAGGAAGCTGGTCGTGCTGGACGTGATGGTGAAGAAAGTGATTGTTTTATTCTCTTTTCCGCAGGTGATATCCACGTACAAAAATTTCTCATTGATCAGAACCAGCACGAAGATGAACGAAAATCAGCTGATCTCGCGAAATTAAAAGCGATGGTGGATTATTGTCATACTGAGAAATGTCTCCAAGGAACCATTCTTCACTATTTTGGTGATGAACGACCTGGCTATCGATGTGGCAAGTGTAGCAATTGTATCGATGACAGAGAATCGATGGACATTACACGTGAAGCCCAGATGATATTTTCTACTATAAAACGGGTCAACGAACGTTTTGGCAAAACGATGATCGCACAGATTTTAAAAGGCTCAAAGTCGAAGCGGATTAGTGAGTTAAAGTTAACTAGTGTTTCCACGTTTGGACTATTAAAACACCTTACTCAGCAGGAAATCGTTGATATGATTGACTTTCTAACAGCAGAACAGTACCTCCTTTTAACAGAAAGCAAATACCCAACATTAATCCTCCAAGAAAAAACGCTCCCTGTTTTAAAAGGACAAGAAACGATTTTTAAGAAAGTTGCTCGAAAACCGGTTGCATCCGGGGAAGATGATCAGCTCTTTACACAACTACGCACGTTAAGGAAGCAAATAGCTGACCGCGACAACGTTCCGCCATATGTTGTGTTTGCTGACAGTACATTGCGAGAAATGAGTGCTCACATGCCGACATCTCGTGAAGAAATGCTTCAAATTAAAGGTATTGGAGAGATGAAGTTTGAGAAATACGGGGAAGCTTTTTTAGAACTTTTGCTTTCGGCTAAATCAACGCCATCTTCTTCAGAAGATGCAAGTCATAGGGCTTCACTAAAATTATTTGAAGAGGGCAAAGACATCGTAAACATCGCCGCTGCTCGATCGTTAAGTCCTACTACTGTTGAAAGTCACTTGCTAAAAGCCCTGGAAGAAGGATTGTTTCAAGACACCACTCGACTGCTTGATCAAGAAATAGAAAATGCGATTTTAGAAAAAGCAGAATCAGTAGGATTTGATAAATTAAAACCAATAAAAGAAGCACTTCCTGAATCGTTCACTTACTTTCAAATAAAAGTCGCTTTAACGAAAAATCGTTTAGCTACAAAAAAATAACAACAAAAAAAGAGGATGAGTCATCCTCTTTTTTGTTTATTCATAGCGAAGCGAATCAATTGGATCCAGTCTTGAAGCTTTGTTAGCAGGCAAGAGACCAAAGGCAATCCCAATAAGCATTGAAAATAGAACGGCTCCAAGAACAACCTGCCACGAAATCAACGATGGCCAGTCCGCAAAGAACGACACCAGATACGCCGTTCCTGCTCCAAGTATGATACCAATGATTCCACCAATTAAAGTTAGTATAATTGATTCAACCAGAAACTGAAGAAGAATTTGCTGTCTCGTCGCTCCTAGTGACTTTCGAATCCCAATTTCACGCGTTCGCTCTGTAACAGAAACGAGCATAATGTTCATTACACCTATGCCACCAACTAGTAGTGAAATACCAGCAATGCTACCGATAATCGTTGTCATGATGGTTGTCACCTGCCCAATCCCTTGAGCAATTTCTTCCATATTAATGACTTGATAGGAATCCTCTGTGTCATGAAGTTGATTTAAAACCGTCGTAGCACGCTCTCCTATAGGCTGAATGTCATCTGCATTTTCCACTTGGAGCGTAACTTGACTATAGTTATTTGTACCAAGCATATTTCGCATTGCCGTCCAAGGAATATAAGTTTCTACGGAACCGAACGCAAAAAGACCAGTTGGTTTCTCTAAAACACCGATCACTTCCACAGGCTGAACACCAATGCGAATAATTTCTCCTATTGGTGATTTCCCATCAAACAACTCTTCCTGCATCGCTGCACTGACGATCGCTACCCTACGACCGCCGAGAAAATCAGCGTTCGTAAAGGAGCGGCCCTTCTCCACTTTCAACTGATTCACGTCCAAGTACGCTTCATTAATGCCAGTAATGGACGTTTCTGCTTCTTCATCGCGGAGATTAGCTGTTGAAAATTCTGAAGAAGAAGCAACCACATTTGAAACTTTTTCGATTCCCTCTAGCTGTCGAATGTCTTCTTGGGTAAAGGGATTCTCCTCCCATTTCCCCTGCTGCATTTCTTCTTCAGATGGCTGGTAAAAGACTTCGATCGTATTCCCATCCCCAGCAATTTGGGATTTCAACATTGCTTCTCCACCTTGACCGATCGCCACAACAACGATGACGGCTGCGACACCGATGATAATCCCAAGCATCGTTAAAATCGATCGCATCTTATGGGCTTTGACTGACATGAGAGCCATTTTGATATTTTCCCAAAGACTCAACGTGTTTGTCCCCCTTTCTCGAAAGGGTTCTGGCCCAGTAAGCCATCTCTTACATAAATTACTCGATTTGCGTATTCAGCTACTTCTGGTTCATGAGTCACAACGACAATTGTGGTTCCTTCTTGATTAAGCTGAACAAACAAATCCATTATCGCAACACTTGTCGCCGTATCAAGAGCACCTGTGGGCTCATCCGCAAGAATAAGCGATGGATTATTCACTAGAGCTCTCGCAATGGCCACCCGTTGCTTTTGACCCCCTGAGAGCTCATTTGGAAGGTGTTCAACTCGATCTTGCAATCCTACTTTCGCTAATGCATCGCGCGCGCGTTCTTCCCGCTCTTTTTTAGAAGCACCTGCGTAGACCATAGGAAGCTCGACATTTTTAAGCGCAGTAAGTCTTGGGAGCAATTGAAACTGTTGAAACACAAAACCAATGGACTGATTTCGAACTTTTGCTAACTCTTGATCTTTATGTTGAGAGACATCTTCTTCATTTAATAAGTAAGAACCCGTCGTCGGGCGATCGAGGCAACCAATGATATTCATCAAGGTTGATTTCCCCGATCCTGATGGTCCCATAATAGCGACAAATTCTCCACTATTAATGACAAGACTTATACCTCTCAGTACATTTACCGACTCCTTGCCAAGTGTATAACTTTTTGTTATTTCTTCAAGTTGGATCATTTTACGGACACGTCCATTTTGTTTTTAAGATGATCAGGTGCATTGACGATAACTTTAGTTTTCTGAGATATTCCTTTAGCTACTTCAATTCGTTTTGTAGTGGAAGAGCCCGTTTCAATTTGGCGTTTAATGGCCTTTCCATCTTCTACGATAAAGACAAAGGATTCTTCTCCATCTTGTTGCACCGCATCTAATGGTAACGTTAGAGCTTCATGTGATTCTGTTTCAATTTCAAGGATCATTTGGAAACCAGGCTTTAAATCCACATCCTCTGGATGATTAAATTTAACAGAAAATGGATATTGAACAGCTGACGTATTCGCTTCAGGTGAAGACGCTTGTGGTAAATAACCTACTTCCATAATTTCTGCTTCCCACTTTTCATCAGGGAGAACATCTGTTGTTATCGTTACCTTTTGACCTGCTTCGATATTTAACGTATCGTATTCCGAAAGCGTGCCTTCTACGATAAGATTTTCCATACTTCCGATCCGTAAAAGAGGTTTCTCCATTTGGGTTGACTCCGGCACACTTGAATCATTTGCTTCGAGTACGATACCGCTAATCTCACTTGTTACGTCAAGCTCACTAACCTTCTGTTTTAAACGATCTCGCTGAAGTAGTGCCTGACGTAAATCTAGATTCGCCATCCGTTTATCCATCTTTACCTGATCGATTTCAGCTTCCATCGTTTCTTCTGCTTCATCTTCTCCAACATCATCAGCTAAATCATTTTGTTTTTCCTTAAGTCGCTTTTCTTGTTTATCAAGTGAGTTGATTCGTAAATAAAGCGACTCAATGTTTATTTCATTTTGCTCTTTCTCCATCTCTAAATCCTGGTTCTCATATTTAACAACCGGATCACCTTTTTTAACTGAATCTCCTTCTTTAACAAGAACCTCTTTCACTGCGCCTTTACTCGCGTCCTGATAAACGGTACTTTCCTCAGCCATGGCCAGTGTTCCAGGTGTCATGATGGTTGACTTCATTTCTTCTAATTTCGCCTGTTCGGTTTCAACAGTGGCCGTTCGATCTGCATACGTACGATAGATATTTGCACCTACTATTATAATAATGATTGTTATTACAGCAATGATCATCCATACTTTCTTTTTCATTGCTTACATTCCTGACATGGTATTCATCATACCACCAACCGCTGCAGCACCCACTGTAAAGACAAGAAAGATAATGGCGATCGTCCAGGCAAGTCCCTTCGGCCACTTTGCTGTTATTCGAAGTCCAATACCCGTTAAGACAATCGTCCAGATACCAAAGATTTCAATTCCATTAAGAAAAGCACCAACGGACCCTTCTGAACCAACGAGCGCGCCAAGACTTGTATAAAGCTCATTCGGTGATCCACCTAACAACGCAAGAAGAAGACCATTTAACACTAAGCCAATCGCACTTATAAAGCTGATATACGTATTCATAGAGAAAAATTGCTTAAATGTAGCCTCAGAGCTAGTTGCTTTATTAATTAACCAAAAAATAAAGCTTGAAAAGAGAATGCCAAAAATCGGACCGAGCGCAGAAAAAACAACGGTTGAAATCTTTGAAAATAAGATAATTCCGTCCATGTTTTCTCCTTCTAACTCCGCTTTAGCAAATTGCTCTTCAAAGCCTGGACCGATCACCATTAGCCAGCCTCCAATTAATGAAAGCAACGTTACAATGATAAGGGGTACCCATATTTTCGGATTGGAGCGTATGGTAGCAAACTGTTCTCCTGGGCTCCAAATCATCCCAAATACCGATGGTTTTTCTGCTTTACCTGTTTCTTCAAACGTTTCGTTCATTATGTACACAACCTTTCAAAATAATGTCACCTCTTTCTACGACTCTTGTATTAAAAGGTTCCATGTTTTTGAAAAAAAGTTAAATCATTTTAATAGATTGTTTTTTTATCAAATAAAAAAAGCCGATTATTTTAAGAAATAATCAGCCTCCAATTATTTTGATGAATAGCTGCTCCTCTTTTTGAACTTAGGTCAAAAAAGAATTGGCATGCCCTAATGGCGCTACAACGCATAACGTTGCATCTAGCTATAGTGCAAACGCAGCTTCATGATGTAGTCGACATCACCAAATTCGAGAGACTCTAAGATCTCTTCCTCTGAGAATCCAGTTGCCGTCGCGATCGTCCTGATGTACGGTCTTTTCTCTAACTTTATGCATCGTGCCCTGGCTTTCTGTGTCTGGTAAAGGACTTGCGAGTAGCGATTGTTAAACACGATTCGCTTCACTGTTTTCTCCTTTCACACCCATAATGCATGCTCGCAACGCTACGGTTGAGTGCCATGGGCATGTATATACCTATACCCCGGTGGTAGGAAATAGAAACAGTCTTTTATTTACACAGCAACCACAATTTTTCTTGTGTGCTTTACAAATTTCTACTTCCTTCATAACCGAAGATTGACCAGGTGGGGTAGTCACAGAAAAACCACAACTCTAAATTAGTGCGTCTTCTTCTTGATCCAGCATTACTTTTATCATCAAGTGGTACCGGTCCATCATTTGCTCTTTAGTGAGTGGGAGAACGCGAACAAAATCTTCCACTACATCTTTATCTGAACGAAGCCATGCATGGTAAGATCGTTTTACAAAACGCTCGGCATCGTCAAACTGGTCAAATACAATATCCTCTACAACACCTCGACACATCACTTCCCACTTTCCTTCACGTCCAGGACGAATATAGATGATTACGCCATCATGATTTTCATAAAAAGACCCGCTTTCACTGTTACGCTCATTCAGCTTATTCCGTTCAGGATCTTTTCGAACTGGCTTTAACTTAAAAGAAGGCTCAACAAAAATATGGAACGTGTCATCATTTAGTTCACAGCCTGCGGCTTTGGGATGGCCACCACCACCATAACGAGAAGCAAATTCAGATACATCTGCGCTGTCATGGATCGTCCGAAAACCTAAGCGTCTGCTACCCGGATTCATGATTGTAATGAAATCAAGATGTGGATTTCGCTTATTTAATTCATTTCCAAGTTCTGAATGATAGGACTCAGCATGTACAAGACCAATACAATATTCATCGACAAACATTTGCACAAGCTGACGGTTTTTTTGATGAATGTACCTTTCAATCTTACGTTCTTCAAGGTCAAGGATCATTTCCTCTGCCTCATTAAACTTAAAGGAATCAGGTTCTCGCGTTAAACGCCTGATCATTTCCGCCTTAAACGTTTCTCTTCCCATGATCGAAAACAAATCGTTTAAGCGTTTCGCATCTACTTCGTTTTCTTCTTCCCATTCCCACGTATCATACTTTCGAACAAGCTCAAGAAATTCTTCAAGACTTTCCAACCGCTCGATCTTTTCTTTTTCTCGTAGATATTCATAAAAAAGAGTAGCGGCACACGTTTTTTGATCTTCTCCTGGATCCACATACCCCCATTTATACTCATTAAAATGCATGGCTGTTGCATGATGATCAATCATTTGAATATGAGACCCTTCTCGAAACCGTTCATCTAAAAGCTTTTCAACGTGCTTGTTTACTGATAAGTCAGTAATAAAGATGGGTTCTCTCTTGTTTTGTTGGATAAATCCTTCCACCCGGTCATCTAAATTACGATATGTACAATGGGTCACATCTACCTCTTTCTCAAAAGCCAGTTCAGCTATAAGCGCGCAGGCTGTTCCATCAAGATCGCTGTCAGTAAATAATTTTATCATTCTTTCATTCCTCCTATTCCCTAGTAGTATGTACGCCAAATTGTTATTCATGAAAACTCATACGACAGAAAAAAGCGAGCTTCTGCCCGCTTTTTTCTTGCAATTTTTCAATTATACAGGGCAATCCCGCATCATGTCCAATTGTTCTTCACTCCACCTGTGTTCTAAGTGGAGACTTAGGAATTTGAATTTACTTGAAATTGTTCACGGAGTCGAAACTTTTGGATTTTACCACTTGCATTGCGAGGTAACTCTTCAAGGAACAAATAGTTTCGCGGTCGTTTATAATGTGCAAGATTTGGACTTTTTTTACAGAATTGATCTAAATCAGCTTCAGTGAGCGATGCCTGTTTTCTTACAATAATAGCCGTAACAATTTCTCCCCACTTTTCATCCGGCTGCCCGAGCACTGCAACATCAAGGACTCCCTCGTGCCCATGTAGGACATCTTCTACTTCTCTTGGATAAACGTTTTCTCCTCCGGAAATGATCATATCATCGACACGATCAGAGATATAGACATAGCCATCTTCATCCATATAACCAAGGTCTCCTGAATGGTACCACCCCTTATACATAGCGTCCTTCGTTGCGTCTGGACGATTGTAATAGCCGGTCATCATACATGGTCCTTTTACAATGATTTCCCCAATTTCGAAAGCAGATAGCTCATCATCTGGCTCAGAGGATCCTTGCTCATTTGGTCTCACGATTCTTACCTCGTGATTCAGTGCGGCTCTTCCTGCTGATCCAACTTTTGTTAACTGCTCATGCTCATCAAGAAAGGTCACCGCAGGACCCATTTCAGTCATGCCATACGCTTGAATAAGATTAATACCGAGCTTTTCTTTCACGGCCACAACAAGTGATGGAGCCATTGGGGCAGCACCATATAATCCTACTCTTAAGCTGCTTCGATCAAACGCTGAATAGTCTTCTTGTAAAACCATATTCCACATCGTTGGGGCTGCGAAGAACACGGATATTTTTTCACTTTCAATCACCTGAAGCGCTTTTTTAGGTTCAAAATGGTGAATGATGATATTAGTAGCGCCAAAATGAACCCTCGGTAGAAAATTACAGTGTAGTTCCGCACAATGAAACATCGGCGCAGCAACGAGTCCTCGATCCGCTTGTTTCAAATTGAGAGAAGCTCCACAGAGAATACTTTGCTCAAGCATATTCCGATGGCGATGCATGACACCTTTTGGTCGTCCTGTCGTCCCGCTTGTGTACATAATGGCATACGTATCATTTTCATCGACTTCACAAGATGGTTCATCACTATGAGAAAGGCGAACTTGTTTTTTGTAGCTATCAGCATACGCTGGTACGTTTTCCTCGATTGACCAGAATGAGACATTTGGATAACGCGATTGTATTTCTGCGACGATTGGTTCAAGCGTATTTTCAAATACGAAAACAGTTGGTTTTGCATCCTCAATAATGTAAGCGATCTCATTTGATTTTAATCGAAAGTTTATTGGATTTAAGACTGCACCTATTTTTGCGCAGGAGAAAAATAAAGTTGCTAGCTCAATCGTATTAAACAAAAAGGTGGATACACGATCCCCCTTTTTTACGCCAGCATCGAGAAGAGCATTAGAAAGCCGGTTTACCTCTATGTTCCATTCATAATAAGTCCACCTAACGCCCCGATCGACATCTACAATGGCTTCTTCTTTTCCATACTTTCTAACCGTTTGAAGAAATAAAGAACCAATCGTACCAGACATCTTAACCCCTCCATTTACTTATGATTAAGTTTTGGGTAGCGTATGTATAGTTCCATTCTCACAATGAAAAAACCTCTTTTTGACTGAAAATTCAAACAAACATTCTTATGACCACTAAAAAAATACCGGAAATTCCGGTATTTAAATACGATCGCCAATGTCATCCTGCTTCCATTTATTCATTAACGGAACCGAGTGTGAACGAATATTAACGACTAACTTTTTAGGATCTTCCTCTGTAAGTAGCGGTTCCATGTAGCGTTGATGTAGAAAACCTTCTTTCACCATATGTTCAAGCATCCGATAAAAAGGATCATAATAGCCATTCGTATTTAAAAGACCTATTGGCTTATTGTGGTACTCCAATTGATACCACGTGAAAATCTCCGTCAATTCTTCAAGCGTACCAATTCCCCCTGGAAGAGCGAGAAAAGCATCGCCTGACTCATACATTTTAGCCTTCCTTTCATGCATAGTTTCCACGATGATCAGATCGGTTAACTCGATGTGACTCACATTTTCGTAGATTTTTCTCGGAATAATCCCAGTTACTTGTCCCCCTTTTTTCAGTACCGTTCTGGCAAGGGCACCCATCAACCCAACATTTCCGCCTCCGTAAATGACTTCTATGTTGTTTTCCGCAAGAAACGTTCCCAATTCTTCTACTGCATGGAAATAGTTTTGGTCGACATTGTTACTTGAACCACAGAAAACCGTTATTTTTTTTAACTTGTTCACCTTTTTTATCCTCCTCTCTATTGCCTATCCAGTAACCTTTTCTTCATATTAATGTTGGTCGTTTCAAATCCGAGTCGTTCATATAGACGAATGGCTTGTTTATTATGAGCAAAAACATGAAGAGACAGCCCACTTATTCCCTGTTTCATCAAAATTCTTTCCAGAACGTTGATCGCTTCTGTTCCAAAACCTTTTCCTTGTTTATCATCATGAATGTTAAATTCATAAATGAATGCTTCCTTTTGTTTAGTGTCTTTTTTCACCCAGAGACTTCCTACCTTCTCTTCAGTCGCCTTTACTACAATTGTATAGAGGCTATGGCTATCCGTTTCCTTGCCCTCAGGGAGCAAACGTTGAAACTCCTGACTTGACTTCTCCACTGCATCCTCCGCTTTCCAGTTTCCTGCAGCTACTTTTTCTTTTGCATAAGTTTGAATGGAAGTGTCTAGGAATAATTTATAATCCATTTCACTCATTGGTACAAGTTTAATCAATACTCTCCAGCTCCTTCCTTCTATTATCTTACTATTTCTACAGTTAGAAAAATAGAGGAATAGAGTCAAAAAAAATACCGACTTGTGTCGGTACCTCATTCAAACTTATAACGCTTTTGCTTATGCTAAATCATTGAGGACTTTTCCGATCTTATCATGGATAACAAGATCCGCTACTTTGTCATAACTTGTTTCTTCATCATTAACAATAACAAGCTTTGCTCCGTTTCGTTTTGCCTCCATAGGAAACACATTAGCCGGCGAAACTTGAAGAGAAGATCCGAGAACAATAAAGAGATCAGCTTTTTTTGCTTCGATCTTAGCCTGGTGGATTGCATTCAGCGGCAAAGGTTCACCAAAAAGCACAACCCCGGGACGATTAAATCCGCCACATTTGCAGATGAGATCATCATTCCAATACGAATCACTCGACGCTTGTTCTCCACAATCATCACAATACATGCGTCTTAATGATCCATGCATTTCTGCGACATTTTGACTTCCTGCTAACTGATGGAATCCATCAACATTTTGTGTAAGAATCGAGCCAACCTTACCATTTCGCTCCCATTCAGCGAGATGATAATAACCCTGATGCGGTGAAGTTTCTTTCAACTTTTTAATACGCTGTTTATAAAAACGAACAAACATATTTCGTTCGTACTGCATTGCGTCTCTGCTTGCAAGCTGGAGCGGGTCCACCTCGTTCCATATGCCATCAAGCGCAGATCGAAAGTCAGGCAAACCGCTTTCTGTACTCATTCCTGCACCTGTAAGAACGACAGTGTGTCTGGACTTTTCAAACAATTCTGTAAGCATCAAATCACCAGCTTTCATTTATCCAATAGTTAACCATTCACGTATATTCGCTTTTCTAAACCCAAGGTCGTGATATTTGTTAACTAAAGTTAATCAACTACCTGATTTGTTTACAGAATTGAAAGATTTGATAAGGATTTCTTTCTTCCATGACACTTTCTAATTAGCATTGAATCAATAAATCTGCAAGTGCTTGTTTCAACGTCGAATACGTGTTGACCTTGTTGAAATTGGTATCCAGTTTTACAACAGAAAGAGCAATTTCTGGTTTGATCCCACTCACTCGTGCTTCAACACCAACAAGTCTAAGCGCTTCGATAATTTGAAAAATCTGCTGAATAACAAACGTATCTACAATCGGAACACCAGATAAGTCTAAAACAAAATAATTTAGACGAAGGTGAACACTTTGATTTAGCGACTCTTCCATAATCATTTTTGCTCGATACGTATCAATTGTGCCAATCAAAGGCAATACCGCAACGCCCTCCATAATTGGCACGACTGGCGCAGATAACTCAAGAATTTCGTTGCGCGATTGCTCGAGTAAGTTGGTTTGATACTCAACAAACGGAACGCTAAAATAATACACGACAAGATTCATAGCATGATCTAGCTTAGAAATCAGAACGTAAAACTCCTGAAGACTCATCTCCTGCTCTATCGCCACTTCTTTTAATACTTCGCCTATGTAGGTACGATAGTGAGGGACTTCTCCTAGCATCGAATCAAGAGTTGTTTCCAATCGTGCACACAGCCTACCTGTTTCTAACCCCCACGCTTCGATGCTTTTTTCTGCTTCTGCTTCCTCAAGTGCAAGTGCTTTTGCATAGATTGACACTAATTCAACACGCAAAGGAAAAAGTTGCTCTGTTTTATCTTTGAGCAGAGTTGAATATTTTTTATTTTGTGCCTTCGTAACTTGCATAGCAATGTGTTCTTTTTGACCCAAAATTCGTTCGCTAACTTGCAATGTGACGCTAACGCTCATCGTTCATCCCCACTTAGTTTTAATAAATAATCTCAATTATTTTATCCTGAGATTTCCTAATTGTAAAGATTTAACGTATGAAAAAAAAGACGATGAGAATGTCTCATCGTCTTTTCCTAACTATTTTGTTGCGGGAGCAGTGTGATCTGCATTTTCAACGCCAGATTTCTTCTCTTTTCGTTTTTCTTTGCGTGGCTTTGGATCTTTCGCAACTAGATACTTCTCTTTCTTAAGCGCCTTGTAGAACGAGACGGTCATGAGAATCATGATGACCGAAAACGGTAAGGCTGCTAAAATCAGTACGTTCTGTAACGCTTGTAGACCACCTGTATAAAGAAGTACAGCAGCCATGGAAGATTGGATAATTCCCCAAGTTAGCTTCACATTTGAACCAGGATTTAATGAACCATATGTGGTCTGCATCCCAAGTACAAACGTTGCCGAATCAGCTGATGTAATAAAGAAAGTCCCAATAAGCGTAATCGCTACAATCGATAACACGGTACCCAATGGGTAATTTTGCAATGTACCAAACAACGATTCCTCTGTTGCAAGAGAGGCAATATCAGCAATTCCTTGCTGTTGAATATTGATCGCTGAGACACCAAACGTTGAAAACCATAGGAAACCAACGATAGAAGGTACAAGAAGAACGCCTACAAGAAACTCTCGAATGGTTCTTCCGCGTGAAACACGCGCAATGAAGATTCCTACGAATGGTGACCAAGAGATCCACCATGCCCAATAGAAAATCGTCCAGTTGTTAATCCATTCTCTATTTTCTGGATTCAATGGTGCAATACGGAAACTCATTGCCATAAAGTTTGTAATATAAGCACCAATCGTATCTGTAAACATATTTAAAATATAAATGGTTGGACCCAGGATAAAGACCGCTAGGAAAAGAACCCCTGCAAGTCCTAAATTCGCATTACTTAAGTATTTAATACCCTTCCCAATTCCCGTCCAGGCTGAAATCATAAACAGGACAGTGACAACACCGATAATAACCAATTGTGTACTAAAACTATTAGGTATATCGGTTAAATAGGAAAGCCCACCGTTGATTTGAACAGCTCCAAATCCTAGTGTCGTAGCAACACCAACAATTGTAGCAAAAACGGCAAGTACATCAATGACTTTACCGAGTAGACCGTTTACTCGCTCACCAAAGATCGGGTACAACGTTGCACTAATCAAACCAGGACGGTCATGTCTGAATTTAAAGTAGGCTAGTACGAGCGCGACAATTGCATAAATCGCCCAAGCATGAATACCCCAATGAAAGTATGAATACTGCATTGCTTCTTTAATAGCAGCGGGTGTTCCTGTTTCTGCTGTTGGTGCATTAACAGCGTAGTGAGACATCGGCTCAGCTGTTCCCCAGAAGACGAGTCCAATACCCATTCCAGCACTAAATAGCATGGCAAACCAGCTTAATCTTGTGAATTCTGGTTTTTCATCAGGCTTCCCAAGCTTGATTTTTCCATACGGCGTGAAAATAATAAAAATACAAAAAATAACTAATAGCGTAACAAGAATGAGGTAATACCACCCTAACTTGTTAGAAATAAATGACTGTGCACTTGCTGACATCGAACCTAACGTATCTGGAGAAATTGCCCCCCAGATCACCATAATCAAACTAATAACCAGCGTGCTCCAAAACACGGAGGATACTTTTTCCCTCATACACTTCACCTCATCTTAAAATAATTTCTGTTTCTCATACCGTATAAATTAGTACAATCTTACCTCTACCTATTTATACCACGAGAAAAAATGTCGAAACGCGTAATTTCTAGTACTAAATAACTGCTTGTCTCAATTAGTTGGTAAAACCTGCTGACCTCAAGGGTTGATGATAAAAAAATAAATCGAAAATTTATTTTTTTTGCTTGCGATTATTTGACTTTTTCATTTTTACGCTCTTTGTTGAAGGTTGTTTTCTAATCCATTTCAAGTAGCGACGAATTTGCTCGTCTTGCTTTAGCTTTGAAATGGAATCAAGTCTCATCGCTAATTCCTGGTTCGTATATAAAGCATGGATTTGCTTGTGACACGGAATGCAAAGAGATGCGGTTGGTTTATGCGCTCCGCCCTCTTCCTTTGGGGTCAAATGATGAATGGTACACGTGACGCCACTTCTTCCACATAATTCACATACATCCATACTTATATCCTCCAATAGCTAGTGTTTGTTAGTTCCTCATACACTATACAGTTAGATGAAGGCATCCTTATTGAATGCTTAGAATATCTTTAATTTCCTCTTCAGATAAACTGGAAATCATCGTTTCACCAGGCTGAATGACCTTCTCAATGAGTTCTTTTTTCTTTTGTTGAAGTTCATAAATTTTTTCTTCAATCGTTCCCTGTGTAATTAACCTCATCACTTGAACGACTTTTTTCTGTCCAATTCGATGAGCTCGACCTGCTGCTTGCTCTTCGACAGCTGGGTTCCACCAAAGATCATATAAGATGACGGTATCCGCGCCCGTTAAGTTCAATCCTGTACCGCCTGCTTTTAATGAGATTAGAAAAATGTCATTTTCTCCCCCATTAAACCGTTCTGTCATTTCAACACGATCTTTCGATGGGGTTTGCCCATCTAGATAAAATACGGAGTATCCAAGATCAGCGAGCTTTTGATGAATGATTTTCAACATGCTAGAAAACTGTGAGAAAATAAGCAGTCGCTTTTTATTGTCAATGGATGTTGTCACAATATCCAAGAGCTGCTCAAGTTTTCCTGATTGCCCCTGATAGTTCTCAACAAAAAGTGATGGATGACAGCACAGCTGACGAAGTCGCGTAAGACCAGCTAGAATTTTCATGCGATTCTTTTGAAAACCGTCACCAGCAAGACTTTCTTTCGTTTCTTGTTGAATGCGGTGCAAATAACCAATATACAGCTCTTTCTGCTGTTTCGTTAACTCAGATACTTGAACCGTTTCAATTTTATCAGGAAGTTCTTTTAGAACATCTTTCTTGACCCGTCTTAAAATAAACGGTTTGACCATTCGCGAGATCCGCTCATGAGGTAAATTTCGAAATGTCGCTTGATCAGGGAAGAAACCTGGCATGATCGAATGAAATAGCGCCCATAGTTCATCAAGTGAATTTTCAATTGGCGTTCCACTTAAGGCAAAGCGTTTCTTCGCACGAAGCATTCTGACTGCCTGTGACGTCTTGGTTGCAGGATTTTTGATAGCCTGTGCTTCGTCAAGAATAACCGAATCAAACTGTACTGTTTCATAATGGTCAATGTCCTGGCGAAGCGTTGGATAGGAAGTGATCCATACATCCGGCTGTAGTCCCTGACTAAGAAGCTCTTTTCGTTCTGTTGGTGTTCCTGTATTAACTGCAATCGTAAGGTCAGGTGCAAATTTTTCAAATTCTTTCTTCCAATTGTAAATAAGCGAAGCTGGGGCAACAACGAGTGCAGTAGCCTCGGGATTCTCTTGTTTCTCAGAAAGTAAATACGCAATACTCTGCAGCGTCTTACCTAGCCCCATGTCATCTGCAAGAATACCTCCAAGGTGATAATGCGCCAGCGCTTTTAACCATTGAAAGCCCGTCATCTGGTAAGAACGCAAATCTGCCTCTAAGCCAGACGGAAGATCAAATTGGAGATCCTCTGGATGTTTCAATCGGGAAACGAGATCTCGGAAAGCTTTGCTGTAGCGAGATCCATGCTTCCCTCCACTCATTCTTTCATCCAGCTGTAATCCTCGGTAGAGCGGAAGATGGAGCTCTCCTCGATCGATATCATTTTGTTTAATATTCAGGTCGTCGAATAATTGACTCACGTGTTGAAAATCTTCATTTTCCATTGAAACAAAGGTACCATTTGAAAGGCGATAATAACGGTCCTTTTCAATAACCGCTTTTAGAATATTGGATATTTCTTCATCATCGAGCCCTTTCATGTCAAAGCTAACGTCAAGCCAGTTTCCACTATTGTCCATATCAACGGACGTCACAGGGGCAGACGATTCATCTAACAACCAGGCACGTGCTGATTCAGTCAGAAAAACGGCCGCAAGGTCATTTAGCTCTGGAATCGTCCAATAGAGAAAATCAAAAATGAGCGCTTCATCTTCAGCGTAAAGTTCTTTACCGTTAAATTTCAAAGAGGCCTGCTCAATTAAGGACATAATGGCTTGTTCTTTTTCACTGTCTCTAAGAACGATTCCTTGCTCATTGACAATCCGGTTATTATCTTTAAATGGATTGATGACATCATCACCATATTCATACTCTACCGTGACAAGTAATCGGTCTCCTTCAGCATTTACATAGACTTTTGCCTGTAGCTCTGGATTGATGATTTTATCATTGATTTGCTCAGAAATAACAACACTTCCAAGCTTCTTTAATCCAGGTACAACCTGAGATAGAAAAGGCTCAATTTGCGCTGTTGAAATCGAAAGTTCACTCTTTCTAGCCGCATTCCGAAAAGCGGTTAGGTCTCTTAATAGAGATTGCTGCTTTTTGGAGAGCTTATAAAGTTTTTCCTCATGAAATAACCAACCATAAGTAGGAAAGTAAGCTGCACTTTGAAAACCATTTAACTGAATCACATACTCGTTATCCATCTCATCAATTTCAAAGGAAAAGGGCAGACCACTCTCGACAAGTGATGTTTCTTCATAAAGCGTTCGATTGTATTCAAAACGTAGTAAGCGACCTTGTTTGACAAACTCAGTTAGAAATTCATTTGCCGTTAAAGGCGGTAAAATCAACTCCCGATTTTCAGTAAACCGTCCCCAATTATCAGGTAAATCCAAGTAAACCTTTTCGTTTCGTCTAATCGCAAGGAGAATTTCCATAAGCGACTTATCTGCTTCATGAAAGGTGTGTTCATCGGGTTCATAGCTGAACTTTTTCGTAAACCAATACGACTGCTCTTCTAGGACTGCATCAAGAAAGGACCGGATATCTTTTACAACATACAACCGATTAACCCCTACTTTGAGCTCGAGCGTCCATGGTGAATCACCCTGTGATTTACGTAATGTAGGGTACGAGCTTGCTTTTACCGTGAATTCAACTTTTAGCTCATCTGCTCTTGCATTGGAACGACCCGGTTCCGGTTGATAATCACTTAACACCTGGATAAGCTGATTCGTTTCATTATAACTTCGTGGTGATTGAGTTACCTGCGATGATTTCTCGCTTTCTTCTTCTGGCGGACCTTCTTCACTTATCGCAATGAGAACGGCGGCGAGATGCTTGCATGTCCCGTAGGTCTCAAATGCCTGACATTCACAAGATCCAAACCAATTATCACCAAGTAGCTCAATTAACACGCCATATTCTAAACTGCCGTTTACATAAGCTCGGTAGGATTGATCTTCTTGATCATATGTAAGCTCAGAAACGCGTCCATTCTGATAATACGTTAGCCCCCTTTGATAGAAGCTGACTGGAAAACGTTCTTTTATTTCACTTTTGGTAAACATCGAAAAATGCTTCATATCCACATCACATCAATTCCAATGGTAGTAGTAACCTTCATTATACAATTTTCCACATCTTCTTCAAAATATTGAGCGACCCAAAAAAGCATAATAGCATATTTTCGAACAAATTCAAAATTACACTTCTAATTTAAATGGTTTGGACATGTATTTAAGTAAGAGAGAATATCGGTTTTCAGTCACTTTTTCTAAATAAGGTCATCTTCCAAAAAAGGGTGATGAATAAGGAGAATGCCGAGCATGTTAGAGATTGCACTTACTCACATCGTTCTAGGCTTATCTATAGCTGCACCCCTTGGACCAATTAATATTGAAATTATGAAAAGGGGCATACATAAAGGGTTTTGGTCATCACTTCTCGTAGGGGCAGGAGGGATGAGCGCTGATCTTATTCTTATGTACTTAATGTATTTTGGGATTGCAACCTTTGTAAAGTTAACCGCTGTTCAAATCTCCCTCATGATATTAGGTGCCATTATTTTAACGGTTTCTGGTGTTCAAGGATTTTTATCACGAGTAAGTTTAGAAGAAGAAAACGACAAAGAAGGAGCTGGCCTCTTTCATTCTTACCTCACTGGCTTTATGATTGCTGCATTCAATCCAATGAACCTCTTATTTTGGTTAGGGATCTATGGCTCTGTATTAAGTGTATCCCTTCAACAACCTGACAAATGGCAGGCGTTCTTTTTATCCGCTCTCGTTTTTATAGGAATCGGTCTCTGGAATATCAATCTATGTATGACGGTCCATTTTGGAAAGACATTAATGAAACCACGTACGTTACGTGCCATTAGTGTAACCGCAAGTATCGTTTTATTATTCTTTGGATTACGATTTGGCTACCTTGCAGCTGAAATGATCTTTGTTGCTTCAAAATAGGACTGACTAACCAGCCCTATTCTGGAGCTTTCTTGGTTTAGCTAAAATATACATAAGCAGCAATTCCAGCTACTGCTAAAACGGTTACAAAAAGGTAAATAGCGGAGATCGTGACAGTCGTATTTTTGGCCTTCTTCCCATAACCAGGATCACTCTTACCAGCAACCATTAATGTACCAATTAAGATAATTACAAGAAAAATAACAATAAGCGTCGTTGCGATTGTGATCATTCCCCACCCCTCCTTTTCTCTAATCATACACTGTCCTGATTTTGTAATAAACCTGCAAAACTGTGACAGATTTGTTATGATAAGAAACATGTGCAATTTTGCACAATAAAGAGAGAAAGAGGAGTGTATCGATGAGAAGAGGAATTTTACTAATGGTCATTGCAGCACTATCCATTTTAGCTGCGTGTAGCGGTTCAGAAGATGATGCAGAATCGAAAGGGACAGTGACGTTTGGTTTAAACAACTGGGCAGAGAACATTGCTGTATCAAATATGTGGAAGGTCATTTTAGAAGATAAAGGCTACGATATCGAACTAAAATCAATGGAAAAATCCCCAGTCTGGGCAGGGGTCTCTCAAGGTGATCTTGATGTAGCTGCAGAAGTTTGGCTACCGACCACAGATAAGCCATTATACGAAGAGTACAAAGAAGATGTTGTCTTAGAAGATGCTTGGTATGAAGGAACTGGTCTAGGACTTGTTGTTCCCTCTTATATGGACATTACAAGCATTGATGAACTAAATAACAAAAAAGATGAGCTGGGCTTAGAAGAAATTGTCGGAATTGACCCAGGTGCTAGTTTAATGGAAATGAGTCGAACTGCTCTTAAAGAATACGACTTAAAGTATGACCTTGTTGACAGTTCAGGACCGGCGATGATGAGTGAATTGAAAAAAGCGTATGAAGACAAAGAGCCAATTATCGTCACTCTCTGGAATCCTCATTGGGCTTTTGCTGAATATGACTTAAAGTATCTTGAAGATCCAAAGAAAGTTTACGGTGAAGCAGATGATATCTTCTTCATGACAAGAACAGATTTCAGTGACGAACACCCTGAAATTGTTGAGTGGATGAACAATTGGCAGATGGATGATGATTCTCTTGGTAGTTTAATGGCTACGATTAAAGATGCTGATGATGCTGAAAAAGGGGCACAGCAGTGGGTCGAAGAGAACGAAGAACTCGTCTCTGAATGGACGGAATAGCGCGACTCATCTTCGAATTCTTTATCTAATAGAAAAGGAACCCTCCAGTTGTGGAAAGGGTTCCTTTTTTGTGAATATCCTTATGATTGTGAAAGGTCATTTACTGCGACAACTTTCCCGATCGTCTTTCCAGATTCAAGACGAGCATGCGCATCAGCAATGGTAGAAAACGTAAAGCTTTCTTCATCTAAGACAGGTTTTATAACATTGTGATCCACCATTCGAGCCACATTAGTCAAGATATCACCATGGTGCTCTCTTCCTTCATTCGTTAACATAGGAACAAGCATTAACACACCGTGATAGGTAGCGCTTTTTACGTAAAGCGGCGTCATATCATGTTCACCACTTCCAACGATACAAGCAACTTGTCCTCCGTTTTTTACTGCCTGGAACGACTTCTCCATATTATCGCCGCCGACCGTATCGAATACAGCGTCAAACCCTTTACCATTTGTATACTGGTTAACATAGTCTTCTACCGACGTTTCTTTATAGTTAATCGCATAATCTGCACCTAACTCTTTACCAATGTTCATCTTCATGGAAGTAGATGCGGTTGTGTATACGATCGCTCCTAGTGATTTTGCTAGCTGAATGGCAATATGACCAACGCCTCCAGTGGCACCATGGATGAGCACTTTTTGACCAGGTCTTACGTTCATGCGATCAACAAGGGCTTCCCATGCGGTGATGGAAACGAGCGGAAGGGCTGCCGCTTCCGACATGGATAATCGTTCAGGCTTTCTAGCAACAAGCTTTTGATCGACAATCATTTGCTCGCGTAAGGCTCCGTCAACACCCTTTACACCGCCAGCACAAGCATACACTTCATCTCCCTTTTGAAAAGGACTTCCCTCGGTTACTTCTTCTACAATTCCTGCTACATCTCCATGAAGTACCGCTGGAAAGTCTGGTGCAAACGCCTCAGCTTGACCAGAACGAACCTTTGTATCAACAGGATTTACACTCGTCGCTTTTACATTAATCTTTAGTTCACCTGGCTTCAAATCTCTTGCAGAGAGTTCTTCCACTTGGAATTTGGAAGGACTTCCAAATTCCTTTATAACGACTGCTTTCATTGTTAAACGTCCTCCTTCATTTTCCACTACATTGTGTTGTTCTTTTTACATTTCCCTGTTAACTTTCTAAACAAACAGGTATTGTCTGACCAATTTATGACCACACTTCATGATACAGCCGGTCATTATCTTTTCATAACAAAAGATGCTGTCAGATGACCGGCCGTACCAATGCAAGTCATTGAAAAGGCCCTTCTCACATAGTGAGAGGGGCCTGATCTTGTTTAAGAAGTAGAGAGCCTTTTAAGGATAGCGTTAACTTGTTGGACGCTGTCATGAATGATCTCCCTAGCTGATTTCGTTGTACTAAGGCGAGAACTTTGCCCAGACCAAAGCGACATCCACTCAGGACGTTTCGCGATCGCTGCTTGTTTCCGAATATCTTTTGTTAACGTATTTAACGTCGGGTATCCTGGTAAATCCTTTAGTCCGGCCATTCTAGTAATGAAATCATTCTTTATACCACGTGCGGGCTTGCCACTAAATACTGAGGTTATGACTGTCTGATCTTCTTTAGTTGTTAAAATGGCATGTTGATGAAGCGGATGAGCGCCACTTTCCTGACACGTAACAAACGCTGTGCCCATTTGAACAGCGTCTGCACCGAGAGCAAGCATACTTAACACTCCTCTACCGTCCATGATTCCCCCTGCTGCAATGACAGGAATGCTAACAGCATCTACAGCTTGAGGAATGAGCGAAGCAATTCCGATGAGTGCTTCCTGAAAGTCAGCTTTAAACGTCCCTCGGTGACCACCTGCTTCCATTCCCTGCAACACAACCATATCTAGCCCACGCTCTTCATTCATCCTTGCTTCTTCAACCGTCGTAGCCGTCCCGATTAGAATCATTTCTGCCGTCTTTAATCGACTGACATCTTCTTTAGAAGGAACGCCGAATGTAAAACTGCATACTGGAACGCCTTCATCCATGATCACCTGAAGCTTATCTTGATAGTCCATTTGAGCTTCTAAATACGACTTTCTCTTCCGTTCTTGATCAGAAATATCCAGTTCAGCTTCAAAGTATTGAAGCTTGATTTGCGCGTTCGCAATACTCTCTTCTGAAGATCGATCGTCCTCTGGAATAAATAGATTAACCGCAAAAGGTTTTGTTGTGAGCCTCTTTATGTCACGTATTGCCTTCTGCATTTGGGCAGGGGTCATATACCCAGCGCCTAAACTTCCTAGTCCTCCTGCATTTGAAACAGACGCCACTAGTTCGGGTGTCGTGACACCACCTGCCATGCCGGCTTGAATAATAGGATACGTTATCATTAATTTCGACGTAATTGGCGTATCATACCACACGTTGTTTTCCTCCTTTGTCCACACTTATTTCTAACTACCCGTATGATGAATGTGTACGGCAATTAAATAAAGAATTTTAAAATCGCCATTGGACCGGATCGTCCAATTTTCTCCTTACCAGTATCGATAAACCCGGCGCCAAGATAGACTTTCTTTGCTGAAGGGTTATTTTGATTTACACCTAGAACGACTTCTCGACAATGAGGGAGGTGAGTTTTCACAAACGGTTTTAATTGTTGAAGGGAAGCTTTAGCGATACCTCGGCCCTGATAGGGGAGATTAATCGAAAATGCCCTTAATAAGATCGCATGAGTACTCTTTGAATATGCCCATACATCTGCCCCCTGATCGAGGACGAAAAAACCAACTGGCCGGTCTCCTTCCAATATGGCTACAGGAAACCGCTTTTGATCGAGCAAGCATTTTTCGTAAGCTAGAATCGGCATAGAAGTAAAAGCAAGCTGCTGTTTATGTAACGTAAATTCCCTTAATGGTTCGATATGTTGAGGGGCTACTTTCGTTAGCGATACACGGTCCTCGATTTTTTTCAAACTTGTAGCTCCTTTCTACGATTTCTTACCCTTTTCTCCATTCGTGCTTACATAAATAATTCCTTCCCATCGAGAAAAATGATCAAAAAAAAGCGCCCCGCATGGAGCGCTTCCTCTATTGTTTTTCACGTCTAGCAAAATCGACAAATCGAAACTTATCAAGACGATGTCGTGATTCAGTATATTCAATTAAGGTTGTATCATTTAAATAAACATAATTTCGAACAACCACGACATGCTTGTACTCATGTAAATCCAGATAGCGGTGATCTTCTTCGTTGGCTTCTTCCACAATAATGTCTTTTTTCGCATAGCTAATGGAAAGCCCAAGATCGTTTTCTAGATAGTCGTAGATGGAATTTTCACATATTGTTTTAGTTAGCTTGGGAACCCATTTAGCTGTAAAAAAGTCACGATCTAAGATGATTTTTTCCCCATCAATTTCACGCGCACGAATCACGTGCCAAACTTCTTTCCCTTCCTCAAGCTCAAGCTGCTCACGGATCCATTGATCTGGCAACTTTTTTTCAAGATGATGGACAATTGTTCGTGATGCGCGGTTCATTTTTTGTGAGATTTCTTTGAAACTAACCAATCCAGATACCGGAAACTCATAGCGATCAAGATCAAGAACAACAGATCCTCTCGCTTTAATCTTTTGAATCATTCCGTTTTGAGAAAGCAAATTCAGAGCTTTCCGAATGGTTTCTCGAGAGGTGCCATAAGCTTCAGCGAGTTCATGTTCAGAAGGCAATTTACTATTCGGTTCATACGTACCTTCTAGAATCCGTTCAGATAACTCGTTGTAGATTTGTTGATACTTTGTTTGCTTCATATCCTCACCTTGCCTTAGTTAGATGATAAGCAACCGACTCATAAGGTCGTAACGTCATTTTTTCAAAGGATGAAGGTGAATCGACATAGTTTGAAATGAGCACCTTTGCATGATATTCGTTTACGTCTACTTGAGCAGGTAGTTCAAAAGTCGCTTCCGTTTCATAGAAATTATTAATAACTAGTAGCTTTTCATTTTCCCCATTGCGCACATAGGCAAACAATTGAGGATCTTCAGCTAAAAGGAGTTCAAAATCGCCATTTGTGATGAGATCCACATTTTTTCTCAGTGAGATCAGCTGTTGATAATGTTCGAAAACCGAATTTCTTTCTTTCAATGTCTCTTCTACGTTAATTGTCTCATAGTTTTTTGCTACTGGAATCCACGGCTCACCTGTCGTAAAACCAGCATGAGGCTCGGAAGTCCATTGCACTGGCGTTCTTGAGTTATCTCTTGATTTATGGCGTAGAATCTCAAGAACTTCTTCCTCACTATACCCTTTTTCCTCTTTTAAGATCGAGAAAATGTTCAAAGACTCCACATCGCGGTAAGAAGAAATCGCATCAAACTTCGGATTTGTCATCCCAATTTCTTCACCCTGATAAATATAAGGAGTACCCTGCATCAGATGCATCGTGGTAGCGAGCATTTTTGCGGATTCTCGTCTGTACTCTCCGTCATTTCCATAGCGCGATACAATGCGAGGCTGGTCATGGTTGCACCAGAACAGAGCATTCCACCCGCCACCTTTGATCATTTCCGTTTGCCATGTCGAAAGAATTTCTTTAAGCTTCAAGAAATCAAAGTCAGCAACAGACCACTTTTCTCCATTAGGATAGTCGACTTTTAAATGATGGAAATTGAACGTCATGCTTAGTTCGTTACGCTCAGGGTTTGAATATTGGATGCAGTCTTCAATTGTCGTAGACGACATCTCACCAACTGTCATGCTGTTATATTTCATAAAGACATTCCGATTCATTTCGTTCATAAATTCATGAGCGCGAGGACCATCTGTATAGAATTTGCGTCCGTCGCCAGGTGCTACCGATCCGTCATCATTTGGGAACTTCTGATTTTTTGAGATTAAGTTAATGACGTCTAGCCTGAAACCATCTACCCCTTTTTCAAACCAGTATGTCATCATATCATACACTTCATCGCGTACTTTCTCATTTTCCCAGTTCAAATCAGCTTGCGTGACATCAAAAAGATGTAAATAATATTGACCCGTTTCCTTATCAAACTGCCAGGCATTGCCGCCAAACTTTGACTGCCAATTTGTCGGTTCTGCTCCATCAACGCCGTCTTTCCAAATGTAATAATCACGATAAGGATTATCTTTTGATTTACGAGATTCGACAAACCATTGATGTTCCGTTGACGTATGGTTGACAACGATATCCATAATAATTTTAATGTCTCTTGCATGAGCTTCTGTTAAAAGGCGATCAAAGTCTTCCATCGTGCCATACTCTTCATAAATACTAAAATAATCACGAATGTCGTACCCATTATCATTTTGAGGAGAATCATAGATCGGCGTTAACCAAACAACATCTACTCCTAGCTTTTGTAAATAATCAAGCTTTTCAATAATCCCCTGAATATCTCCTGTTCCACTACCCGTCGTATCATTAAAGCTTTTCGGATAAATTTGATAAACAACAGATTTCTTCCACCATGGTTGCATCTGATTCCACTCCTATTATTAGATTAAATCATCAAAAACAAAGGCGATACCACCGGAGCTTCTACGCACCTGATGATATCGCTCCTTTTCATTGCTCGCTTACTTTTCTCACTTTTCCATATAAGAATGTTAAAACAAATGGCACAACAATTGCAATCGCCATACCTGTAAAGAAAGCAGCCCAGTATTCTTTGAAAATGGAAAGGAATCCTGGTATACCACCTACACCAATTGATGTAGCTTCAACGCCACTAACGGTAATCACAAGACCAGCAATCGCTGATCCGATGATTGCAGCGAAGAATGGAAATTTAAAGCGTAAGTTCACTCCAAATAAAGCGGGTTCGGTGACGCCAAGGAAGGCAGATACGGCTGATGTTCCTGCAAGACCTTTTGTTTTTTCATTACGTGTAATGAGCATCATCGCAAGTGCAGCAGCACCCTGCGCAATATTCGATAGAGCGAGCATTGGCCATAAAAATGTGCTACCCGTACTACCAATTAACTGTAAGTCAACAGCAAGGAACGTGTGGTGCATTCCTGTAATAACGAGTGGTGCATAAAGCGCACCATAGACTAGTCCACCAATGGCTGGTGCAAAATCAAACAGACCAATAAAGCCATCTGTTAAGAGATTTGCAATCCAGAATGTAACGGGACCAATTAGAGTAAATGCAAGAAAACCAGTGACAAGTAACGCTACAGGCGCTACGATCAACATCTGAATCGAATCGGGTATTCGTTTATTTAAGAACGTTTCGATTTTCGCTAAGATATAGGCTGATACAAGTACTGGTAATACTTGACCTTGATAGCCGATTTTTTCAATTTCAAGTCCAAATAAGTTCCACGTTGGGATATCATCTGCCTCACCATATGCCCATGCATTCAATAAGTCCGGATGGACGAGAATGAGACCTAGTACAATACCGAGCAGTGGACTTCCCCCAAATTGCTTGGCGGCTGACCAACCGATTAGACCTGGTAAAAAGACGAAGGCTGTATTGGCAATCAGGTTAATAATACTCGCCAAATCCGCCCATTGCGGATACACTTCGACAAGCGGGTCGTTAAAGAAAATATCTGGTGCTGTGAGAATATTATTAATCCCAAGAAGCAAGCCAGCGGTTACAATCGCAGGTAAAATCGGAATAAAAATGTCGGCAAGCGTCTTCACGCCTCGCTGAAGGATGTTTTGTTTGCTTGCAGCCGCATCCTTCACATCCTGTTTGGACGCGCTTTCAATTTCTGCCAACTCTGCAAAAATCTTATATACTTTATCAACGGTTCCCTGTCCAATGACAACCTGGAACTGTCCATTCGCTGAAAACGATCCTTTTACAAGTTCGTTGTCTTCCAATGCTTTTGTATCTACTTTACTTTCGTCATGTAAAACAAGACGGAGACGAGTCACACAATGTGTGGCAGTCGAAATGTTTTCTTTTCCACCAATGGCTTCAAGAATTTGCTCAACGGACTCTCGATTAATCGCCATGTTTTCTTCCCCCTTAGAAAAACAGTTAATTACTTAGAGAGCACGATGAGACATGTACTCTCTAAGGCCATTCTTAGGCTTTCACTTTCGTCGTCATGATTTCTGTTTCGTTTGAAGCGCCTGCTGCGTATTTCTTCTCAACATTTTCAAGAACATCAGCGTTCGTAATGATGACAGGTGTAATCGTGCTTGCTGCTTTTTCTTTCACAAGATCAAGGTCAACCGTAATAAGAGGATCCCCAACTTTTACTTTGTCGCCTTCTTTCACGTGACCTTCAAAACCTTCGCCTCCCATGCCAACTGTTTCAAGCCCAACATGGATTAAAATTTCCAGACCAGATTCAGATTCAATTCCAACTGCATGCTTCGTGTGGAAAAACTGAATAACCTTTCCGTTTACTGGTGATACCACTTTGCCATCTGTCGGTTCAATCGCAACGCCGTCTCCCATCATTTTTTGTGAGAATGTCGGATCAGGGACCGTTTCAAGTTCAACAACTTTACCGTTTAATGGTGCATAAATAACCTCTTCTGATGGTTTTTCTTTTTTACCAAATAGTTTTTTCAACATCGCTATCTTCTCCTTTCAACCGCTTTCATTTATTCAATATCTTGTATAGACAAGTTCAACTTTCACTTTGTAGTTTATCTTGTATAGACAAGTTAGTCAACTCCAAAGCTCAACTATTTCAATCTAAGGGGGAAGGATAGATTCGTAGATAAATTCCCTCTACTCCATTTCCTAAACGCTCATGTTTCACTTTGCTTAAAAACGTATACATAACAAAAAAGGAGAGATGACAATGGAAAAAGAAATGATGAAAACCATTTACTTTGATGATGACGGTACAATTCCAAACAACCCTTTTTATCCACTTACCCTTTACCGTGCTGTTTTAGAAAATCATGATGCAATGACCCTTTTTAACAATAACAATTGGACGAACGCATGGCAAAATGGGGTCTTTCCTTATCATCACTATCACAGCAATACACACGAAGTACTTGGCATCGCCAAAGGAGAAGCTTCAATCACGTTTGGGGGTGAGCAGGGAGAAACGATTCATGTGAAGAAAGGAGATGTTGTGGTCATACCCGCAGGAGTTGGGCACAAAAAAGAACAGGCTTCTTCCGATTTTCTTGTCGTCGGCGCCTATCCAAATGGCCGCGATCATGACCTAAAAACAGGGGAACGAAACGAGCGGCCTGCTGTTCTTGAAAACATTCGAAAAGTGCCCATACCTGAATGTGATCCGGTTTTCGGCGTAGACGGCCCCTTAAAAAAGAAATGGATCAAATAGTCATTTATCAATAAAAAAGGCGCCCTTTGCAGGCGCCTTTTTAGGTGGTCGATGTTGATTTTTTGAATCCCGGAACCGTTCTTTCATAGAAATCTAAATCATCTGGATGATGGGCAATACGGCTGTTTGCATGGAGAGAATCAATTGACGTCATCTCTTCATCCGTTAATTGGAAGTCATACACATCTGCATTTTCTTTTATTCGTTCTTCTTTAGAAGATTTTACATTTAAAAGGAGATCATGTTGTAAACACCATCTTATAACAACCTGCGCAGGGGTTTTCCCATAACGATCACTGATGGCTTGAATAACAGAATGAGCGAGCACCTGGCCTCGTTTTAAAGGAGACCATGCTTGAACACGTATTCCTTTTGAACGACAATAATCACGCAATTCACCCTGAATTAATTCTGGATGAAGCTCAATTTGATTAACGACCGGCGTCACAGTTGAAATACGAGAAATGGCTTCAAGATGATGGGTTTCAAAGTTGCTAACGCCAATCGCACAAACTTTTCCTTCATGATAAAGTTTTTCGAGCGCCTGCCACGTTTCAATGAATAAGTGTGGGACGGGCCAATGAATTAAATAGAGATCAAGATAATCAGTGCCAAGGCGCTCGAGTGACCGCTCAAATGCGGATAATGTGGCGTTGTATCCCTGTTCATCATTCCAAACTTTAGAAGTTAGAAAGATTTCCTCCCTCGGAACACCGGAATCCTTTATCGCCCTTCCAACCGCTTCTTCGTTTTGATAATAGGATGCCGTATCAATTCCTCGATAACCTGTTCCCAAAGCAACCTTAACACCTTTTATCGCTTCATCATGGCTCATTTTAAAAACACCGTAACCCAAATAAGGCATTTTAACGCCATTTGAAAGGACTACTCTTTTTTCGATACCCATCACATCTACCTCCTTCTCTCTTTTTAATTGCGTTAAAAAACGAAGCTATTGTTAATTTATTTTTTTATTTTGCTTCCTATAACCTTATACGAGCTTACGGTATTCATTAATAAAGACGGTTGGATCCTCTTTAATGATAAAGGACACCACACCTCGATTGGTATGAAGGTACAAAAAACCATAAAGCGTTGATTGAAAACGATACGACATATCAAAGACATGTTGAATGGGAAAGTGATCCTGTCCAACGATAATACGATCTTCATATAATTCTAAGTCGTACTCCTGTTCCAGCGTTTTCTGTTCGTTTCGTTCTATTTTGCGTGTCACCTCAATAAAGGGGTGAGATAATATAAATTTCAAACTGATCATCCTCATCTTTCTTTCATTCTACACATGCTTGCTCAGTTCCTCTTTAGGAAAAAGTTCAAACGTAGAAAAGGAGCGAACCAATACTGGCCCACTCCCTTTCACTCCTCACTCGTTAAAAGCATTTCGCTTTATTAAAATAAGGTTATCGCTTATTTTCCTTCAATTGCTTCGATAATTTTATTCGCTGCACTTTCACTTGATTGAGGGTTTTGGCCTGTAATCAAATTACCATCACGAACAGAGAAAACGGACCAGTTATCCGCTAGTTCAAAGTTCGCACCTTTTTCGCGAAGTTTTGATTCTAGCAAGAATGGCATTTGTTCAACAAGACCCATTTCACGTTCCTCTGAATCAGTAAAGGCACTGACTTTCTTCCCTTTTACTAAAGGCGTACCATCTTTATACGTAACGTTCACTAGTCCAGCTGGACCGTGGCAAACAGAGCCGATAAGTTTATTTGCTTCAGCTTGTTCCTGAAGAATGTGCTGGAGAACCTCACTATTCGGGAAATCAAACATCGTACCATGACCACCTGGTAGGAATACAACATCGAAGTTATTTGCGTCTTCTTTTGTTACTTTTGTAGTATTCTTAAGCTGGTTTTGCGCATCTTCCCATTCCTTCGGATCTTCCTCTGGAATACTATTTGGATCAAGTTCAACTTCGCCGCCCTGGATCGAAGTTACTTTAATATCATATCCTTTTTCCTTGAAGATGTTATAAGGGACAGCGAACTCCTCAAGCCATAACCCTGTTTTGTGTTCTGAGTCGATTTCTGTATGATTTGTTACGACCATTAATACTTTAGTCATTTGAATTCCTCTCCTTTATCTTCTAAGTACTTTGTTGATCACGATGACCACTTTAGTACAATACCCGCTTTTCATAAAAGTATTCATCCTATTTAAGTCCAGAAAGTTTTCTAATATAGCAATTGTGGGATAACAAAAAATAAGTAGAACACATTTAGAAAAACAGCACCCATGACAAGGAGGGTTTTCATCTGCTTTAACTGAATAAAATATAAAATTAGCCAGAGTGCAAATAGTCCAATTGGAACGAATAGGAATCGGTTGTTGTCAGCTAACTTAAGGACAGCAACAAATTCTAGAGCAGAATACGGAACGATAATCACTCCAAGAACAATATTAATAAGGTGTATCCATTTTGGATCAAGCTCTTTCACGCCACTCGTTTCTCCTTTCTTAACAACCCGTTCTTTTTTTACCCTCTTCTATTCTCCGTTTCTTGAAGCAAAGAGTCAACGTATGATTCCATTCTCTTTCCATTAAGTGGTTGTTTCATAATTAGATTGTCGTGTATTGATAGAAAAACGTCGGATATCTTTTCTTCCAACCGAATGGTTTCACTTGTAATGTAAAATCATTTAAGGAGGAGAAACGATGATTCAAAAAATGAGAAGCATGGTAGTGCTGCTAATCGCAAGCGCTATTTTTGTTGCTACACCTTCCTTTGCTTCAGCAGCAATTGGAGATCGAACAATGCAAAAGGGGAGCTCTGGGGAAGATGTGAAAGAGCTTCAAGACTATTTAATGACAAAGGGAATGTTTCCTTACCATACAGCAACAGGTTATTTTGGTCCTATTACGGAAAATGCCGTTGCTGCATTTCAAGAAAACCGAAATTTGCAGGTCGATGGGCTCGCTGGTTCTGAAACAAACCACGCGATTCAAGTCCTCAGAAGAGGAGACATTGGAAAGCAGGTTATACATATTCAAAGTCAGCTTCAGGAAGCTGGCTATGAAAGTCAAATTGATGGAATCTACGGTTCCGGAACAGTCGCTACGGTCGAACAGTTTCAGCGTAACAAAGGGCTAACGGCTGATGGAATTGCTGGACCTGCTACACGTAGAGCGTTAGATCGAATTGCCTCACCACGTTCTGCTGCAGGTAAAGAAGTTACCGTTGAAAGTACGGCTTATACGGCTGACTGCACAGGTTGCTCTGGGGTTACGAAAATGGGAATTGATTTAGAAAAGTACCCTGATGCGAAAGTCATTGCAGTTGATCCAGATCAAATCCCGTTAGGATCAATTGTTGAGGTAGAAGGTTACGGAACTGCCATTGCAGCTGACATCGGTGGTGACATCAATCACAATCGAATTGATGTTTTTATTCCGGGGCAACAAGACGCTCTAAACTGGGGTCGCAAAGACGTAACGGTCCGCGTCATTGAATAGTAAAAAGACAGGTTCTCTCGGAACCTGTCTTTCTTTTATTCGTTTGTTGAATGCTTGCCCCGCTGCTGCAGCTTTATTAAACGATACGTATGCGTAAAGATTACTTTTAACACTGCGTACGTTGGGATAGCAAGAATAAGCCCAAGGAAACCTGCAAGACTACTTGCCACCAATAATAGTAAAATGATCGTCAAAGGATGGATATCCAGTTTACGTCCCATTACAAGCGGTGAAACTAAATTGCTTTCAATTTGTTGAATGACGATTACCCCCAGAACCACCCAAAGAGCTGTAAGCGGTGATTCAATTAAACCGACAATGACACCTGGTGCCGTACCAATAATCGGCCCAATAAACGGGACAACGTTAAGAAAAAGAGCAATAAGTGCAAGAATTAAGGCATAATCTAGGTCAATAATCACATACCAGATATAAACAAATGTCCCGATAAAGACACTTACGATGAGCTGCCCCTGAATAAACCCACTTAATGCATCATCCATGTCTTCAAGTATTTTCGCTCCTTCTTTCCGATGAGCTTTTGGAACGACTTTAAGTAAAGAGGGCATCAGTTTTTTTCCATCTTTCAACATAAAAAACAAAATGAATGGAAGAAGCACAATACCAACTAGAACATTTGTAACTATATTTAAAATTGAAAAGAGATAATTCCCGAAAGAAGAGCTAATTTCTCCAATTGAACCTGAGATTCGATCAGTCAATCCCTGTATGTCGATCATTTCACTTTGAAGAATTCTAGCTATGTATGGATTCTTCTGCCAGCTATTAATTGCATTTTGCAAATCGTTCACAAGCGTCGGGGCACCCTCTACAAGACTATTAAATTGTTCAACAAGCACTGGGCCAATGCTTAAAACAAGGCCGGTTACGCCACCGGCAAGCGCAAGATACACGAGAAGAATTCCGAGCGGCCTTGGAATTTTCCATTTTTCTAAAAGGGCAATGACTGGTCTTAGAATGTAATAGAAGACTCCTGCTGCAATAATTGGAAACGCTAATGTTGTGACAAGGATAACAAGGGGACGAAAAATAAATTCAATTTTACTTCCAACCCAGATCACTGTGAATATGAGAAGAAGCCATATAAAAAAACGAAATAAGCGCGATTTTTGCACTATGTCATCACTTCCTTTTTTTCAATCGTATCAAGCCTTTACGATAAAGGCGAATAATCATTTCAACGAACCATACTGGATATTTTTTTGGAAAGAAACGAAACGAATAAAGGGAATCATAAGCTACTTTTAAATCTTCCCAGTGGGTACAGACCTTACTTTGACGAAAGCGAACGACATCAATAACGCGTACATCCCCATTGGATAAAAGCATGACATTCTGAAGATGTGTGTCTGATGGATTTAGACCTTTCTTACGAGCGTAGTTGAGGGCGTCATCCACTTTCGCAATCATTTCATCTGTAATCACGATTCCTTGAATTAAACACTCGTAGAACGTCCGTCCTTCTAGATATTCTAATACGACATACCCCTCTCCTCCTTCATAGAAAGAGGGGTAGTAATCACGATTAGCTAATTCTTGATAAATCGATGCTTCTAGTTTTGCGAGGTGAACAAAATCAGGGTAAAAAACTTTCAGCACTTTTGGCACACTCGGGAGCTTAAAAACGACCGCACTTCTTCCTCTACCAATGATCGTTAAGTCATCTGGCTTCTGAAGAACACTTGTCCCTTCTATTTTGATGTTTATCAATAATCTCTCCATGTCGTTCAAGCACAAGCACCCTCTTCATTTCTTACATTTGCTACGCTAAGCTTTTAATCTATTCGCAACAGATTATATATATAAGGGGAAATAACGTCCATACGTAATCGAAATCGACTCGTCACTTAGTGGGTACAGAGATCAGCTACTAAAAAATGGTGTTTTCTTATCGATTTTACTCTCTTTACGAAAAATGACAAGAAAAGGTTTCATTCTCCTAGAATGGCTCTCCCGTCATGTTTTCCATAAATAATTTATAAAATTTGAAGTAATTCAGTTCGATCGCCACAAAATGAGCAGGCCTTTTATCAAATTTTGCTTGCTCAAATGATTTTCTGAAATCTCCTATAGTAAGGCCTCGTGCCTCTCCAGTTATTTCTACTGCAACTGGCGTACGGTAAAAAGTACAGATACTATTATTTTTAACACTCATTAAAGTGAGCGCATCATGAACAGGACTTCCTTCAATATTCGGGACCATCTTTTGATAGAAATTCTCATAATAATAATCTAAAAGCGCCTTAAGAAAAGGCGGCTTGCTTTTAGCTTCTATATAATTTACCATTCCTGGTGTGACAATAGCATGCATCGTTACGTTTAGTGGAAATAAAAAAACATTCTCTGCGTACTTCATGACGATATTGCCTGCAACGGGATCCGCATAAAAGTTCGCTTCTGCACTCGGAGTGACATTCCCTGGCACATTAAATGCTCCCCCCATAATATAGAAAGATTTAATCATTTTCATCGTATCAGGATAGAGAAGAAACAACGTTGCGAGGGAAGTCATTCTGCCTACATTAACGATAACTAAATCTTCTCGATACTTTTCTATGAGAGGGATCACTTCAAAGAAGTTTTCTAACGGCTCAGCTTCATTTGGTGGTGGCGTAATCGGACCTAAACCTTCTGGACCGTGAACATTCGGGTAATACGTTGGTACCTCCCCTGTCATTGGTTTTTCCGCCCCACCCATTACAGGGATATCCGTTCTCCCTACTTCTTTAAGTAAATAACGAACATTCCTCGTTGTTTGCTTCTTCGATACGTTACCATAACATGCTACTATACCAACAACCTCTACATCTTTTGATAAATAAGCAAATAATAAAGCAATGGTGTCATCGATCCCAACGTCTCCAAAAAAAAGCACTTTTTGTCCCATACTTTCCACCTCATCCCAGTTTTCATCACCACTAGCATATTCACGTAGCACTAGAATAAGAAGTACGGGGTTTAAGCGAACAGCTGCAAAGGTTTTTTCCTTTAAGAAGTAAAAAAGAGTAGACTCCCTACTCTTTAGGAACAAAAATATGTAATTCATTGTGCATCACTTCTGCTTCAAATGGAAGATGGACACCCTCGTCCCCGTCAATATTGACGACAAGCTCATGGTCTGACTCTACTTTCAGAGTAGATGCAGGGAAATATTCCACTTGAGCGTTGTCTTGTAAATGCCCAGTAAACAGATCTGGAATAATCTTAAATACTTTTGGGAGAGAAAATTCTCTTAAAATAAAGACGTGAAAATAGCCATCATTCACTTCGGCATGCTGGGCAAAAGACTGAATCCCACCTACTGAATTCGTTAATGCAATCAGCATAATATACGCTTCTCCATTCCATTGTTTCCCATCATACGTCACTTTCAGGTCAAATGGCGTTTTATCTTTTAGCGCTCTTCCCCCTTCAATTAAATAAGCAAGCGGTCCAAATTTGGATTTTTGCTCAGGTGTCACATCATATACTGCTTCTGCAATGGCTCCTACAGCAAGCACATTCATAAAATATTGATCATTAATGTGCCCGATATCAACCGGTTTTGTATGCTGTTGTGCCAGGACTTTTAGCGCCTTTTTCGGTTGCATTGGAATGCCGAGCGCTCTAGCGAAATCATTAACCGTCCCTAAAGGAATGAAGCCGAAATTTGGACGCTCTGACTGACTCGCTAAACCGTTAATCGCTTCATTAATTGTTCCATCTCCCCCCATTGCAACGAGCGTATTAAAATGATTTTCGCATGCCGCTTTAGCAAAACGGACAGCATCTCCTTCTTTTTCTGTATATTTTACTGTGACGTCTACATGATTTTCCTGTAAAATGTTTACTGCTTCTTCTTCGTAATTCATTGCTTTTTCTTTACCCGAAGATGGATTGATAATGAGCATAGCACGTTTCACGATTTTGTCCTCCCTAAACAGAAATTGCAAAGTCTTTTCCTACCATTCCCCTCTTATCGAAACGTGAAACAGTAGTTCCTTTCAATCGTCATTGTATCTTTGCGTTTTCTCCCCTAGTAATCAATTCGAAGCGCGAAGTAATATAAAGGAAGTCACTTTAACTAGCTTTACTGAACATAGGAAGGAACAATAGTAATGAAAAATTACTTCTCATTCGTTAGCAGTTTTATCGTATTATTCTTTTGTTTACAACTCTTATCAGGAATATTTTTCGCCATTTTCTATGACCAATCGTCTTACACTAGCACTGGGAATTACACAAGTGCAGAAAATTCTTTTTTAGTAACCGTCATTGTTTTAGTAATCTCTGCTATACTTGCATATTTCATTCAAAAAAAGTTAAAAAACCGTTCCAATTAATTCACTCCATTCTCCTAAACTGTAAGAATATATTGATAGGTTGTAAAATTTTATGCTATTATTTATAAAAGTTCATGATGTTGTAACAATTAAGGATACGGGGTAGCGAACCTGCCTCAGGTTCTGATGGTTATAACAATAGTGAAAGCGATTAACTGTTGGTTATGTCTAGTAGCGTACCTGCTATCGGCTAACTGTCAATCACCTCCAAGAGAATGCCCATTCTCTTATTTGGTCGATCGACAGTTTTTATTTTGTTTCATTAGTTAGCTTGTTAACGAACTAAAGGAGATGAAGTGGATGAAAAAGGTTAAGAACAGGTGGCTAATCGCAGCATCTGCAGTTGGAATTCATATTTCAATCGGTTCTGTTTATGCATGGAGTAATTTTACCGATCCACTTATTAACGAATTTGGCTGGTCTGCTAAGCAAGTACAGTTTACATTTAGTCTTGCCATTTTATTTTTAGGGCTTTCAGCAGCATTTCTCGGTCATTTTGTAGAAAAATACGGTCCAAGGAAAGCGGGACTTCTTGCAGCTAGTTTTTTTGGAATTGGTATTTTCGGTTCAGGATTCGCTGTCAATATGGGCTCTCTTCCCCTACTCTATATCTTTTATGGAGCGCTTGGAGGAATTGGTCTTGGCGTTGGCTATATCGCCCCTGTCTCAACATTAGTAAAGTGGTTTCCAGATCGACGTGGTCTTGCAACTGGTCTTGCCATTATGGGGTTCGGCTTCGCCGCAGCGATCGCAAGTCCTGTTATGGATTCGTTAATTAAATCAGTTGGAACTGCCAACACCTTTTACATACTTGGAGCAAGTTACTTTATCCTTATGGTCGCTTCTTCTTTGTATTTAGAGAAACCTCCTGAAGAATGGGCCCCAAAAGGGTTTAAAGAAAAACAAAAGCAATCGAAAAAATCAGGAGATCTTTCTCAGCTCACTGCGAATGAAGCGATTAAAACATCACGATTTTATTACTTATGGCTCATGCTTTTTATCAATGTGACGTGCGGAATTGCGATTCTTTCTGCTGCAAAACCACTTGCACAGGAAAGTATCGGATTAACAACCACGGAGGCGGCTGCGCTCGTTGGTGTCCTTGGGATCTTTAATGGTCTTGGCAGAATCGGATGGGCATCGGTTTCCGATTATATTGGGCGTCCAAATACGTATACCACGTTCTTTGTTCTACAAATTGCTCTGTTTGCCCTACTTCCTCATACGACGACCGCAATCTTGTTTCAAATCATGCTTGCAATCGTGTACACATGCTATGGTGGAGGATTTGCTTCCATTCCTGCTTATATCGGCGACATGTTCGGAACAAAACAACTTGGGGCCATTCACGGGTACATTCTTACAGCCTGGGCAGCCGCTGGACTTGTCGGACCGATGTTTGCTGCCTGGATGAAAGATACAACAGGTAGTTATGCTGCGAGTTTAACGTTCTTTGCAGGTATGTTTGTCGTCGCACTCATTATATCAATCGTCATTCGGAAAGACATTCGTAGGCTTCGTAAAGAAAATGAGATGCCTACAGCTGTAAATATGTAAATTCAGTTGTAAGGTAATGACCATCTCGATAAGAAAGTAGGACAGTATGACTAAGTATGAAGCAGAATTCAGCAACCTTGTACGCTCTTTTCGCAAGAAACATATGGGCAAAGGACCTAGTAAAATCACAACAACGTTTTGCAAAAACTGGGCAATTTGTGAGATGGAAGGTAATCTTTCACCCGTTGAAAAATTTATTGCTAGCGCAGATGATGGGAAGCAAATGCTGCGTGCTGCAAGAACGGAAATGGTAAAAGAAATGTATCGAAACAATCCTCCCGTTCAGATGGAAGAGTTTCTAGGGAGTAAATTTCTTGACCTCTTTGTCGATATCGATATTGACCGCGATTTCGGAATGTCGATCTTTGTATTTGATCAAAACATCGAAGAAAAAATGAAAATTACTTAATAAAAACCAAAATGGTTAGGCACTTGGTAGCGACCCTGCTAAAGACTCAACCACCGTTTTTCCGTTTCACACGACGGGGAAACGGTGGTTTTTATTATGTTAGACATCATTTAGAGGAGTGAATCACATGGGTGAAACAAAGCATCAAGGACCAATTAAAGCAACTAAAAAACCGCAGCCAAAGCATTGGGTAAGCCCCATCCCTTTTGGCTTAGGAAAAGTAAAACCTCAGCATTTCCGTGATACTGCCAAAATCGCCTGGGAAAACCGAGACAATATTGGATATGCGACGCGAATTTTAACACAGGGCGTTTGCGATGGATGTGCACTAGGGGTTTCAGGATTATACGATCAAACATTAAAAGGACCTCACGTCTGTACAACAAGGCTCAATGTACTAAGACTGAACACAATGCCTGCGATTAATGAAGGTATTTTACATTCTGATATGAACGAACTTCGTCAATACAGCAGTACCGAGCTCAGGAAATTAGGGCGCATCCCTTATCCGTTAATTCGTCGTAAAGGCGAGAATCGGTTTTCTCGTCTAACTTGGGACGATGCACTGGACCTGATCGCCAATAAGATGAAAAAGCTTGATCCGAAGCAGTACGCTTTTTATTTAACATCACGAGGTATTACAAATGAATCCTATTACGTTGCAGCAAAAGTCGCTCGATTCCTTGGCACAAATCATATTGATAATGCGTCACGTATTTGTCATTCACCGAGTAAAACCGCTTTAAAACGTTCAATCGGTGTCGGTGCGTCTACAGTGAACTATCAAGACTGGTTTGGAACGGACGTATTAATGTTCTGGGGAAGTGTCGCATCGAATAGTTCCCCTGTCTCCACAAAATACATGCTTGAAGCGAAAAAAAGAGGCACGAAAATCATTATGGTCAATCCTTATAAAGAGCCTGCCATGGATAAATATTGGATTCCTTCTAACGGCGAATCGGCTTTATTTGGAACGAAATTAGCGGACGACTTTTACCAAGTAAACGTTGGTGGAGATATTGCCTTTATGCACGGCATAATGAAACATTGGTTCGATATGGAAGAAGAGGAACATAGCTCAGCCATTAACCACGCATTTGTTCAAGAGCATGTGAATGGGTATGAAGAGTTAAAATCAAGCGTTCAACTTCAATCATGGGAGGAGATCGTTCGCTTTTCTGGCATAGCAGAAGAGCGCATCATTGAACTCTCTCTTCTTTTAGCTAAAAGCAAAAGTGCTGTTTTTGCATGGGCGCTTGGTTTAACCATGCATTCCTTTGCGACAGATAACATTTCCCAAGTCGCTAATCTCGCTCTACTCCGAGGTTTTCTTGGAAAGAAAAATAGTGGCCTCATGCCTTTCCGCGGCCACTCGTCTGTGCAAGGTTCAGGAGAAATGGGCGCCGATCCGTTTGTATTACCTGGGGGCGGGTTTGACGCCAACAGCATTCGACGCATGGAACAAGTATGGGGATTTGAGCTACCAAAATGGCAAGGGGATATCGTTGGTGTGACCTTAGAAAACATCGTCCTTCCAGAAGATCACGAGCGAAAGATTAAGCTTTATTACTTATCAGGTGGAAACTTCCTCGAAACGATGCCTGATCCTGATTTTATCGAAAAAGCCCTGTCGGAGTTAGAGGTACGCGTTCATCAGGATATTATTCTGAACACCTCTACTCTGGTCGATGCGAAAGAAGCAGTCATTGTGCTACCCGCTCGAACTAGATATGAACAAGAAGGTGGTGGCACCTCTACTTCAACCGAGCGAATGGTTTACTTTTCGCCCGAAATAGAAGGAAATCAAAATCAAGTGGAAGAAGCGCGTTCAGAATGGAAAATCTATCTTGACCTTGCTAAGCGCGTTAAGCCAGAGAAAGCCCACTTTATTGACTTCAAAACGGGACAGGATATTCGTAATGAAATAGCGATTGCCAATCGTGATTATGACGGTGTTCAACATTTATCGGAGAAAGGTGACGTCTTTCAATGGGGTGGCGCCTGGTTATGTGAAGGCGGTATCTGCCCAACTCCAGATGGAAAAGGAAATCTTGTTCCTGTTGAGATTCCGGATCTTGGGAAAAAAGATGGTCAGTTTATTGTCACCTCAAGACGCGGAAAGCAATTTAACTCAATGGTTTATAAAGAAACCGATCCTTTCAACAAAGCAGAGCGATACGATGTACTGATCAATGCCGATGATGCAAGCAGACTAAGCATCACGGAAGGGGAAGGAATCGTCGTTTACAATGGATTTGGTGTTTTTCAAGGAAGAGCGAAGTTTGTGGATATCGCAAGTGGAAATCTTGAGGTGCATTTTCCTGAAGGAAACTTCCTCTTACCAAGAGGTCGGTATGAAAAATACGCCGGCATCCCCGATTACAACATTACGGTAACCGTTGAAAAAGCGGATCGCTTTAACGCTAGAAAAGATGTGCAATACCAGGAGAAAGTAATCGAAGATCTGGAAGTGAATGCACCAGTCTGATTGGCGCATTCAAACAACACCCCTATCGTTAGTTGCGATAGGGGTGTTTGATGTGCACTTCAATCATGAAAATTGTTTCTAAAAGGTGGAAATAGGCTATGTTAAACACTAAACAACTTATTCAGGAGTAGGAGTCGTCTATGAAATATCAATCGCTGTATCGGATTAGTGTCATCGTTTGGATGTCCGTTAAGTTCTTTCTTCAACTAGAACGGTTCCGTAGAAAAAGCAAACATTCCTGGGACCAGGAACGCTGGCAGAAGTTATTAAAAAAACAAGCGAGAGAATACAAGGAAAAAGCGATTCGTCTTGAGGGATTACTCGTAAAACTTGGTCAATTTCTTGCAACGAGAGCTGACATTCTTCCAAAAGTTTTTCTGGAAGAAATTGAAGATCTTGTGGATCGCGTTCCTTCTTTCCCCTGGGAAAAAGCCAAACATATTCTTGAAAAAGAATGGTCAGCTGATTATAAGGATGTCATTGATCAACTATCGGATCGTCCAGTCGCCTCGGCCTCTATTGGGCAAGTTTACCGAGCAACATTAACATCTGGAGAAGATGTGGCAATTAAAATACGTCGACCAAACATTCGCAAGATTATTCGAGCTGATTTCCAAGCTCTTCGCATCGTATTCTGGCTCATGGATACATTTACGTCATACGGTAAGCAGCTTGATTTAAGCAGGTTATATGATGAAGTTCGTCATGTGATTGAAGATGAACTTGATTTTAAGAAAGAATTGAACAATGGGCTTCACTTTAAGGAGCGCTACAGTGATCATCCAGGCTATCGGGTACCAAATTACGTGCCAGAATGGTCAACGAAAAAAGTACTCGTCATGGAATGGATGGAAGGCGCACGCATCACAAACCTTTCTTATATTGATGAGAAGAAACTTGATCGGAAAGAACTGGCCCGTAAGCTGTTAAAAGGGTATCTTGAACAGCTTCTTCAAGAAGGTCAGTTTCACGCTGATCCTCACTCTGGTAATCTTCTTATACAAGAAGACGGCACAATTGTTTTCATCGATTTTGGGATGGTTGGACACATTGAAGCAAAAGATGCTCTGTCCATTCGAAAGCTCATCACAGGAATTGTGCTTAGTCAGTATACTGAAGTTACTGAGGCGCTTGACGAATTGCGCTTCCTTCTTCCTAATTCAGATAAAAGACAGATCGAGAAAGCCATTCAAACGCTCGTTACCTTATTTATTGAACAGGATCTAACGATGATGGATGAAGATACGGCAGAGCAAGTATTAAAAGAAGTTCAAACACTCGTCAATAAGCAACCCATCCAATTACCGAGTGAATTCGCATTTCTCGGACGAGCCATTTCCACTATTGTCGGTATTCTTTATACGTTAGATCCTGAAATTGATTTAATCGAAGAAGGCAAGCCGATCGTTCAAGAATGGATCAATCGCGAAGAAGAGGCTGACCATCGCTATGACCCGAAAAAGCTTCTTAAGCAGCTTTATGCTAGAATCTCATCCATCGAGAATCCGCTTGATCGACTATCAGATGAATTTCAAGACCATCGACAATGGAAGGAAAGCTTAAAACAACGTGAAGTTCAATCAAAAAGCATGCTCTGGAATAAACATTATGCGTTTATCCTCTTTTGCTTCAGTTTCATTGGGTTCTTTATAAGTCTAGCTCTTGACATGCACTCCCTCATCCTCCCTACTAGCATAACTGGAGGCATTTCTTTTATTATCATTTTTTTCATCGTTGCTATGGAAAAACGACTATGGAACAAAAAGGAGAAATCATAATGGATCATTCTAAAGTAATGAAGGAGACAACTGAAAAGCTAGGTGGAAAAGAGGTCAAAATAGAAGGTCTTCAAAACGGCTATCGCATTACAGTAAAAGAAAACGAGGAAAAATTAAAGCAAAATCGCCGGGTAGGTGGTGCGTTTATTAACCTTTTAAAACAACTTGAAAAAGCGGGCTACCGATTACCCTTTCCTTTTTCTTGGATCTTACGTTTTTGGAATCGGTATTCGAAACCGTAAACAGGAGCACCCTCTCATTTTTTATTTCCACACTCGCACCTTATTGATACAATGAAAAAATAAGGGAAAGGCCTTAGTGAAAGAAATGACAAGTAGGAAAGGATGTTGATCGTGGAAAAATCTCAGGCTGCTGCTCTCATTACAAAGGTAAGAGAGGAATCCCCTCTCATTCATAATATAACAAATACTGTCGTGACGAACTTTACAGCGAACGGCTTACTAGCTGCCGGAGCAAGTCCAGTCATGGCTTATGCAAAAGAAGAAGTGGCTGATATGGTGAAAATTTCTGGCGCACTTGTTTTAAATATCGGTACCTTAACGAAGGATCTGGTAGATGCAATGATTATTGCTGGAAAAGCGGCAAATGAAATGCACATCCCCGTGATTCTCGATCCTGTTGGAGCTGGTGCTACTCCTTATCGCACATCAACAGCTCGGCGACTTCTTAAAGAAGTGGACGTGCAGTATCTACGAGGAAACGCCGCAGAAATTGCAAATATTGCAGGAAAACAGTGGACAATTAAAGGGGTAGATGCCACGGAAGGAGAAGGAAACACCGAATTTCTTGCAAAAAAAGCAGCTAAGATGTTCGGCTGTACGGTGATCGTTACCGGTGCAATCGATGTGATTTCTAATGGAGATGCAACCCTTAAGCTTGGCAATGGCCACCCAATCTTAACGAAAGTAACTGGCACTGGCTGTCTCCTCTCCTCTCTTCTCGGCGCTTTTGCAGCAGTTGAAGAAGACCCAATGCTTGCTGCATATGGTGCGCTTGCTTTTTATGGGGTCGCAAGTGAAAAAGCGGCAGATCATATTGAAAATCGTCCGGGAGATTTTCAAATTGCCCTTTTAAATCAACTTTCTCTTATAACCTCAAAGGACATAGAGGAAACCATTCACCTAGTCTCATAAATGTAGAGGAGCGCAACTTCAGTTGCGCTCCTCTTTCTTATAACGATCTAGATCACCTTATTCTACAGTGTTTAACCGCGGGCTATAAAATAGATATCCTCTACACCTTTAAACGTATAAACAACTTTCTCAAGCAACGGATGAAAGTAGACAATTAGATAATCTCCGCTTCGGTCGATGATTCGTTTACCCGATTGGTAGACCGGATAATCTTGCATGGTGCATGATTCTACTTCGATTTCGGAAGTGATCCACTCTATCACTTTTGCTTCATCATCCATCGCTTCCCCCTTGAGACATTACTTATCTATGAATAGTAGCAGCAACGCTTAATGCTGTTTGACGCATTCAACTTAAGCGCTCATATCATGTATTGATGTCTCTCCCACTCTTCCACATTCTAAGCCTTCCTAAACACAAAGGAAAACCTGAAGCGCGTGCGCTTCAGGTTTCACCTTAAAATAAGAGACCAAGGATCCCCGCCAAAATACCTAGCACAATGGCAAGGATAAACCAGATTAATGCAAGGACAATGATCAACCAACCGATGCCTTTTCTACCAGTTTGAATAAAATAGATACCAAGAACGATCGGACCGAAAATCAAGCCGAGAATCGCCCAGAAAAAAGAGCTTTTATCACGTTTCTTCGCATCTACAAATAAATAAATGGCAATAACAATATTAAGAATTAATCCAAATGAAAGTTCCACTCGCTCACCTCGTTTCTATTCTAAAAAAATGTTTCCCTAAAGTCCCTTTTTTTAAACAAGGTCTTTCTCTAGATTAATCGTTAACGTATCGAACGCAAACGAAATCTTTTTATCATACTGAAACGTGTCTTCCACTATTTTTAGATCGTCATAGCTCAATTGATCAGGTTCTTCAAGATGTGTTAAATACACTTCTTTCACCTGGAGTTTCTCAATGATCGCCAGTGTTTGACGGAATGTCGCTTCTTCTTTCAAAACAGGGTGATCGGGACTAATCTGTCTCTCTCCTGTTAAAGGGTGAAATTCGCAAATGCCAGTCGGCAATATCGCAAGATCTAAATCACCAAGCTCTGGTGGCTCCCAACCATAAAGTTCATCCGGAGCAATCAAAACACGCTTACCGTCCCCTTCAAATAAAAAAGCATAGACATAGTCCTCTGATAAACGAAAAGGTGTAATCGTCACATCATTAATGGTGACTTTTTGACCATCTTTCAGCTTATGTAGCGCTATGTAATCTTGACTTTCAAAGAAAGCGAGATGCTCCCCTGTACCTAATCTGGATTGAAAATCAATTGCCACTTGCTCAGGCAAATAAACGTCCGTCGTTGTCCCTTTTGGAGGATAGTTGCACCAATCCGCATTCACTGATTCTAGCACACGCCTTCCCATCACATGATCCGGATGCCAGTGGGAATAAAATACACCGTCAATCGTAGAAATTTGCGATCGGTTTAGTTGCATATAGCTATCTTCAGGCGTATCAATGAGCACATTTGGCCCATGAACAAAAACACTCGGACCTGATCGACTGTATGGAACGCCTTTCTTTCTCGCTTCAATGCAAACAGCACATTGACAAAGTGGGCGGGGAATGGCCATCGCGCCACCGGTACCAAGAAACTCAATTTTCATTTACCTTCTCCTCTCTTCAATTTGGTATTCTTTTCCTTCGCTTCATTCTATCATTTTCATTCGATTGAAAAAGGAATTTTTAAAAAATTCGTCACAAAAAAGACAGTTTAGTTAGAAAATAGGAGGGAAAAACGATCATAGATAAAAAAAGAAGGAGGATGTTTCATTATGTCAGAGCAACAAACTGAAACAGCTTATCAGCTACCACGAATTGGTTCACTTGCCCCTGACTTTACGGCAAACACTACACACGGTCAGCTTTCCCTAAATGATTATAAAGGAAAATGGTTTGTGTTGTTTTCCCATCCAGCTGACTTCACGCCGGTATGCACAACAGAATTTGTCGCATTTCAAGAAATCTATCCTGAATTACGAAAGCTCGATGTAGAGCTAATCGGTCTAAGTGTTGATAGCGTTTCTTCCCATCTCGCATGGGTTCGTAATATCGAGAAAAATTTTGATACCGAAATTGAATTTCCAGTTATCGCTGATCTAGATCGAAAAGTGGCTACACGCTATGGGATGATTATGCCAGAAGAAAGTCAAACAGAAACGAGCCGTGCTGTTTTCGTTGTGGATGATAAACAGGTTGTGCGAGCTGTTATCTACTATCCTCTTACGACAGGACGTAATATGAAGGAAATTATGCGGCTAGTAAAGGCACTGAAAACAACGGATGAACATGGTGCGCCAACACCTGCGAATTGGGAGCCTGGAGACAAAGTACTCGTTTCTCCTCCTAAAACACAAGAGGATATGAAAAAACGCGAGAACGAAGACGGTCTTGAATGTATTGACTGGTATTTATGTAAACAAGAACTCAATCAATAACTGCTTGAAAGAACCGGCCACATGACCGGTTCTTTTTCTGTTAGTCATGTATAAATGCCTCAGCGTCGGGATAAGAGGTGAAAATAAGCCCTCACTAGTTCTTTTGGATTATTTTCCAAATTGCACTTTGCTAGATTAAGATTATAATAGAGAAGTAAGCGGATTAGTTCGACGGAGGTAATAGTATGAAAAAGGAAGAGAACAAGCTTCCAAATGCAACCATCAAGCGGCTTCCACTCTACCTTTCTTATTTAAAAAGCGTGAAGAAATCTGGTCAAAAATCGATTTCCTCCGTAGAGATAGGAAACGCGCTTAATTATAAATCCGATCTTGTGAGAAGAGATTTCTCTAAGATAAAAGCCCCAGGACGTAAAGGGGCAGGATATGAAGTCAAAAAACTTGTGAATCATCTTCACCTGATCGTAAACGAGAATACTGAGCCAGAAGCGGCTTTGATTGGCGCTGGTCGCCTGGGGACTGCGCTTCTCCACTACAATCATTTAAGAAAATCGTCTCCAAAAATAAAAATGGTTTTTGATAACAATCCAAAATTAGTTGGTAAAACGATTGCCGGTGTTCCAGTCTATCATATTGATGAAATGAATGATCGCTTAACCGCTAGTGTAACCGTAGCAATCCTGGCGATTCCTGCTGCTTCGGCGCAGATGATTTCTGAAAAACTATCCGAAACCGGTATTCTTGGCATTATGAACTTTTCTTCTGCCTATCTTAAACTTCCGGCTAACGTCCATCTTCAGCAAATTGATTTAGCCAGAGAGCTTGATACCCTCTCATTTCTCATTCATTTCTTTTAACGTTTTAAACAAAAAACCCCTCACCAAAATTCATGAGCGAATTTTGGATGCAGGGGTTTTCTTTGTGTTCTTCTTATGCAATTTTGCGGATTCATAACCGCTATCAAAAAGAACGCCATTCGCTGTACCAGTCTTCTCAATGACTTCTTTGACATCGTTGGTATTTAACGCCTCAGCTATTTTCAGGAAAATTTGAGCAGAAGCTCTTGCATCATCTAGTGCATGGTGATGGTCGAGTTGGATACCAAGATAATCGGAGACTACATTTAATTTATACTTTGGTAGCGTCCACGTCTTTTTTGATAGATTCACCGTACAATTATAAGCCAGCATCGGATAAGGCAGGTTATACTGATCAAGAACTGCTCGTAGTACGCTCATATCAAACTGGGCATTATGAGCAATCAAAAATTTCCCCTCCACTAGATCTCGAATTTCCTCTTTCCAAAGAACATCAAATTCCGGCTCATTCGCTACATCCTCTTTTGTAATCCCGTGAATGCTCACGTTGATCCCTGAAAAGACATTTTGTTTCGGTTTGACCAAACGGTAATATTCTCGAACAAGTTGACCATGTTCATATTCTACAAGGCCAATCGAACATACACTTCCTCTTGACGAGTTGGCGGTTTCAAAATCTAATGCGACAAAATTCATATCGAAGCTCCTTTATGATTCAGTACCTACATCTTAAAAGGTTACAATTCATTCGTCTAGCTATTTGATTCATCCCCTGTCAAACGTATAAAACCTTCCCCACTGCCAATACTGAACAACACGCTATGAAGGAGAGGTAAAAGCATGAATTCAATCGAAACTGCGTTACATATTTTTATTTTTTTGTGATGATGCCATCTATTTTTATCTCCTTAGTCGAATACCTAAAGGTGGCACCTTGTATGAATATGTTCTTCATCCGATTTTCTATATAAAATATGAAAAATAATAGCCAAAGACAGTAAGCAAGCCTACCGCACAAAAGATCAACGTTCCAATAAAAAATGGATGCATCGAACCGAACTTATGTACCTCGATTTCACCTGAGTGAATACCTCTATGAAACTTCCCAACAGTCCGACTAGCATTCTCTTGATAGGGTCTAAAATAAGCAGGTAACCAGATCATTGCAAGTAGCAATAGACTTGCCACAAACAAAGAATCAATAATAGACCATGCAATCACTTTCGCTAAAAGTAGCACAAGTCCTGCTTCAAAGAGAACTGTTCCTATTGTTATAACAATTATCTGCTCTTGCACACAAAGTCTATTTAATATGTGCTTTTCAACAAAAGAAGACACCTTGCTAAAGACGAACGCAAAAACAACGGCCATAACTAGGAAGCAAAAGCTTGCGAGAAATTTCACTATCAAACCAATTCACATCCTTCATAAGAGACTCTTCTTAAAGGTTACGAATTGGCCTAAGTAAAGTTCCGTTTTCTTCCAAAAGAATCAGCCGTGCTTTTCCTAGTCTACTCCAGCCTCTATTTACCTGCTTTAAGAATCATTGTGGTTGGAAATTTTCTCGCTTTATAAAGAGAATAGTAACGATCAGATGACGCGCACTCTTTTCCACTATATTCCTCGCCTACATCACTTTCAATCATTTCATCAATGGTAAAACCAGCCTGAATTAACTCATTAATATAAGTGGCCATTTTCCGCTTATGAATCCCCATCGATACGCCTTCTCCTTTAAAATCTTCAAACGTATGGAGACCTTCCTTTTGATAAGAACCGTTTAGCTTGATCTCCCCATTCTCACTTTTTAAATGTACATAGAGAGGATGGTCCCAGCTAAAAATAAAGCTTCCTCCCTTCTTTAAGTAAGAATAAATTAGTTCAAATGTACTTTTCAGATCCGTCGTCCACCCAATCGCATAGATCGAATAAACGTAATCGAAATAATTTTTCGGTAGATGGATCTCTTGTTCCATTGGCGCACAATATAAGTTAGCTGATAAACCAGCTAGCGTATTTTCAGCGATCCTTCTTTGTTCTTCAGACAAATCGACTCCCCAAAGTTCAGATGCTCCCCTATTCGCCATATAGCGAAGCGAATGGCCACTACCATAGCCGATTTCAAGGACTTTTGCATTTTCCACTTCACTAAAGAGGTGTAGTTCGTCTTCTGTTTGTGCATAAGGACCATAAGCAGGAAGTGCGTCTATGCCATTAAAATGATGCGCCACTTTATCCCAGCTCTTTTTATTTTCGTTTAAAATTGTCTTTTTCATCACTTTCTCCCCCTCAACTCCATTCAATTCAAGAGCATCAGAGCGAAATCCTTTTTACCTTATGAATAATGAGATGAGTATACAAAAAAAGTGGACAGGCGAATGCCTGTCCACTTCAAAACCTTTATCCAGCTTTCACTGCTCTTTTGATTGATGTTTTCTTTCTCGTTAATCGATCAACAAGACCCGATAAGGCGCCATCACCTGTTACGTTGCAGGCTGTGCCGAAGCTATCTTGGGCGAGATACAACGCGATCATAAGAGAGATCATCGTTGAATCAAATCCTAGCATCGTTTCTAGTAACCCAATCGCAGCCATTACAGCCCCACCCGGTACGCCAGGTGCCGCAATCATCGTCACACCTAGCATCAGGATAAATGGAATGATTGATGCAAAAGTTGGATCTTGTCCATTTAGCATCATCACCGCCATCGCACAAGATACGATGGTAATGGTACTTCCTGAAAGATGAATGGTTGCGAGAAGCGGTACGCTAAAATCCGCAATTTTCTCACGTACACCATTCTTTTTCGTTTGTCTTAACGTTACAGGAATCGTTGAAGCAGAAGACTGTGTACCAAGAGCTGTAAAATACGCCGGCATCATCCCTTTTAGAAGCTTAAACGGATTCCGTGAAGTAGCGGCACCAGTTACGCTATATTGTATCAATAGCATTGTCAGGTGAAGAAGGATAATCATGACGAATACTTTTGCGAAGACGCTTAAGATCGTTTGAACTTGCCCAGCGCTTGTCATGTTCGCAAAGATACCAAGAATATGAAGCGGTAGTAAAGGAATAATGACGAAGCTAATCACTTTCTCCACAATTGTGCGAAACTCACCCATCACGCCTTTTAACATGGTTCCCTTCATCGCTGCCATGCCAAGACCGAGTGTAAACGCCAGAACGAGTGCTGTCATTACACCCATAATTGGCGGAATTTCAACTTCAAAAAACGGTTTTAACAATGACTCTTCTGGGTTTGCCATTTCTGATGCAGCTCCACCGGTTTCAAGAAAGAACGGATAAAGATTTCTTGCCGCAAAGAACGCAAGCAAACCAGCAAGAAACGTAGAAAGATAGGCAACCGATGTTGTAATTCCGATTAACTTTCCTGCGCCTTTTCCGATCTCACCGATTCCAGGTGCAATAAACCCGATAATGATTAATGGAATCGCAAAACCGAGGAAATTCCCAAAAATCCCGTTGAATGTCGCAAATAGTCGCACGATCCAGTCTGGGAGAAAAGCGCCGATTACGATACCAAGTGCAATAGCAATAAGAATACGTGGTAATAGTCCAATCTTCTTCATAGTGTCCTCCATACAAAAACATTTGTCCATCTGGGGTGTAATATATGTGTACTTTACTAAAAAACGGGTGATCCTGCAAGACAAATTCATTAGAAATTCAAAAGAAACTTTTGTTAATCGGACCACGTTCAAAAAAAGGCACAAGCATTACGGTAGCCCGTAAGATGCTTGCGCCAGCTGGTTTCATTCTTATTTAAAATGTGTTCGGCATCAACCGATCATTAATCGCTTCCTGTTACAAAATCATCTTCTTTCATTGATGCAAGAATGTGCCCGCCTGTCACGCGATCATTCTCTTTCACATGAAGTTCAGAAATTTCTCCGCTTACTCCTAGCGTAATTTTCTCAATATTGCCCTGTCCGTTTCGAATGACAAACATAGGCTCCCACTCATAAACTCGGGAGGAATGATTGACAAAGATCTTTTCAATAACACCCTCACATGGACAGACCACTGAACGATTCATGATTTCTTTCCCCTTTCTAGCATGTAATGGTTCCTCATTGGAACAGTTTGTTCTCTATACTTCCATGATATGTTTCGCCTGTTTTTCTATGATGCTAAACAGATGATTTCTTAAACCTTGCGTCCATTTTACCTGCTTTTTTATTTTTGACAACCCCTTGATTTTTAAGCAATCTGCTCAAGGCTCTTAAGCTTCATCGTTTATGCTTTGCTGCGATAACATTGTTGGGTTGTCCATCATGATAATCGTCAGAAGTAGGGTCGGTAAAATTAAAATGTGTGTCATCGATGCTTTTGTTGAAAGGTACTTTACTTAACTGAAGATTAAAATTGCGTAAACGCTCTCATCGATAGCCCGTTACCCAAATCATTCTGTATGATCAAAGTTCTCTCGACAATCTTTCGTTTTCCATGTTACTTCTACCCGTACAGCTAAAAATATTTCAACATAATAAGAAAGAATTCAATGAACGGCTTATCTTTTTTTATCATACGTATGGATTGTCCAGTTTGCAGATCCTTTATTGCCATCCATCTCCCAGCCTCGTTTTTTTAATGAACGGCCAAGGTAGCGATTAAAAAAGCCGTGCCCGACCAGAGCGACAGTACCATATGTGATCGCGTGATTCTCTAATTGTTCCGCTGCCACTGCTGCTCGTTTCTTCGCTTGCTTTCGAGTTTCAGCCTGTTTTGAAAAACCAATTAGCCAAAGGGAACGATAAAGGACTGTCCAGATACGGGGAGTGAGCTTAAGAAAGTTCACGTGGAAATGAGGAAGATCCAGTTCTCGGTAGAGGGGATCGCTTTGTATGGTATCCGCTGTTTTCGCGGAATCGATGGCACGTTTTAAGTCACTAGTTAAAACAAGTGTGGACTCGCTCAAAGCGAGTTGTACATCAGCAGGGGCTAAATCACAGATTCCTTCCTCCCCGTATTTTCTCACCCATTCACGATAATTCTGACTTGTTAAACGTTTTGAAAAATCACATGCAGATTTCCCATGACGAATCAGTTTAATTTTCACTGGCATTCTCCTTTATGTTAGCTGTTAAGCATCTTCATTCATTTTTTTAACCGTTTCCTTATCAATTTCCTTGCGGATTAATTTTACTAATTCATCATATTCGGCGTACTCTTTTCCATAAGTAAGGTTAAACTCATAATCAAAGCCTGGTGGATTCGTGCCCTGTGTATGCTGAATGATCGTCTCCATTTTATCAAGTGCTTTTACAAAGCGGGCTTCTTTCGTTTTTCCACGATTATACTCCTGACATAGAGAAAGTATGGAGGCTTTTTCTCTCTCCTCAAGCGAAGAAGTAAGACGCTGTACAGCCTCTTCCTCTTTTTTGATCTTTTCTTGTTGATCTACAGGAATAGTTGCAGACACATCGCCGTCATAAGCTTCACCAAGGTCGTGCACCAGACACATAGACAGAACACGATAGCGATCGAGTTCAGGGAATTCGTCACTTAGGGCAAAAGCAAACATCGCGAGACGCCAGGAATGTTCTGCCACACTCTCGCGCCTTCCGCTTCTCATGTATGCCGTCCGGGTTGTCTCTTTTAAACGTTCTAATTCTTTAATAAAGGTTATCATATGAAAAGCGTTCATTCTGTTAGTCCTCCTCTTTCAATAACCTTGAAACCTTCATGTTGATGCACCTTTTACAAAAGTGGCGCTCATTGTACTTTATATGTAGGAGAACCTGTTTTCGTCCCAACTCCCGTTGTTTTTCCATCATCGACTAAAGAAGTTTCTCTTCATTCAAACAACGTTTCGATTAAGGATGGATTCAAATAAAAACGTTTAGCACTACTTCTTTTTTTACTGATATTTCCTTTAGTATAATTGTTTTTTATTCATAGGAAAAGGCAGCGGGCAATACCACTCGGTACCATACGCTGCCATTTACTTTTAATACGATCGATCATCTTCCTATGTAGGTATAACAAATGCACCTTTTTTCTTATCGTTTGATTAGATATATCCAAACAGTAGCAACAGGGTGATGGAGATCACAACTGATAAAGGAAGTGCAAGGGTTTTGTTGGAATGATGGAGACGTATCATTGGAAACATAACCATAATAAATAGGAGTGACAATATAAGGTTCCACCCGTTATGATAGGAAATCACATGGAAGATCGAAGCAAACCATTCGATCACCCAAAACCCAAAGATCCATTTTAGATTATAAAAAAGCTTTTTTCCCTGTGTGGGGTAATTCGACAAGTAGAGTAAAACAACGATCGGATTGACGACAAGATTGTGAAGTAAATGAACATTGAATTTGCTTAGCATAGCTGTTTCTTTAAATTCCCAAAGATGAAATTCTTTATAAGCAATAAGTTCATATACCGATGCTGCTAACGCAATATAGAGCATCTCCGGATAATATTTTTCCCAACTTCTCCAATCGCTTTTCAAAAAAACAGCAATGATTAGGGTAGTGGCAAGTACAATATTCATTGTATTCTCCTATTTGCTAGCATTGTTTGCTTCTAGAAGCACGTCCTTTTTTTCAAAGTCATCTCTCCGCGCCTTGACATTTTACATAATTATACAAAATAGTATACGTAGTTTGCGAGTCAATATTCATGAATGGTGCCTGTCACCACCCGTAATATGTCAAAGTATGTCGATCCATTAGTCAAAGGCGCCGGAATGAGCACGGCGCCTTTGACTAATGGATTTAATCGTAAATTTCACGACTCCATACATAATAAGCATTTGGATCTTTTACTTCTCTCATCCACACGCTCTTTTTAGGGGCAACACGATCAGATACTTTATACCATGCTCCGCCTCTCCATTTTCTGTATCCCTTAAACCGAGCAAATAGTTGATCTGTCACCTTCTGTGAAGGCAACAAATTCTTTAACCATTTCAACATGCCTTCACACACCTCCCTCATCTTTAAGTCAACAGAACATCGTATGCACGATTCCAATGCTTTATGACTGAAATAGGCGTTATTTACCAGAAAGGAATTCATTCTCTTGTGGAACAATGAGGTAGTAGAACGTAAAGGAGTGATGAAATGGATTTACATGATTCAAATTATGATTCAGGACAAGGGTATCACGCAGGTGATGTAGTTTACGTGATGTATCGAAACCCACATACCTATAACGTAGCGAATATTCAGGAAGCAGCCGTTGTAAACGATCCTGACCAACCAGGTCAGCTTGCCTTGTTCTTATATGAAACTTACTACCCTCTTGATTCTGACATTGCGATTTACCGCTCAGAAGCAGAAGCCGAACAAGCATATGCCACATATTTCGGATCAATTGAATAGGAGGAATTTTGTTGGTTAAGCCATTTGTGCCTCAACTCGTCTATATGGAACCACGTGCCTTAGAGTATCCATTAGGACGAGAGCTTCATGACAAATTTTCAAAAATGAACATTGAGATTAGAGAAACAACCTCTCACAATCAGGTTCGAAATCTACCAGGGGATAACCACTTCCAGCAATATCGTGTCGCAAAATCAACGCTTGTTGTTGGGGTAAGAAAAACACTGAAGTTTGATACATCCAAACCGTCTGCTGAATATGCGATTCCGTTTGCTACTGGTTGCATGGGTCACTGTCATTACTGCTATCTCCAAACGACAATGGGGAGTAAACCATACATTCGAACATATGTGAATACAGATGACATTTTCGAAGCGGCTGAAAAGTATATGCAGGAGAGAGCACCAGAACCTACTCGTTTTGAGGCTTCTTGTACGTCAGATATCGTTGGCATCGATCATTTAACGCATACCCTAAAGCGAGCGATCGAATACTTTGGCAAATCAGATCATGGCCGCCTTCGTTTTGTAACAAAGTTCGCACACGTTGATCATCTGCTTGATGCTGATCATCAGGGACGAACTCGTTTTCGTTTTAGTATGAATGCAGATTACGTGATTAAGTTTCTAGAACCAGGAACCTCACGCCTGGATGAGCGAATTGAAGCAGCAGCGAAAGTGGCAGAAGCAGGATATCCACTCGGTTTTATCGTTGCGCCTATTTACTTGTATGAGGATTGGAAAGAAGGTTATCTTACTTTATTTGAGAAACTAGAAGCTAAGCTTCCAAAAAGCGCAACAAAAGATTTAACATTTGAACTCATTCAGCATCGCTTTACGAAACCAGCAAAACGCGTGATTCAAAAAAACTATCCGATGACCAAACTCGAAATGGAAGAAGAAGACCGCATGTACAAATGGGGAAAATACGGCATTGGAAAATACGTCTACCAAAAAGACCAGCAGCAAGATATGAAAGATACGCTGGGTGGATATATTGACAAGTTCTTCCCTGATGCAAAATTAGAGTACTTTACTTAAGTGCCTGTCACCACCCGTTTTAGCTCGAACAGTGTCGAACAAAAGAGACACACATCAAAAAGGCATGGAAGCGAATCGCTCCCATGCCTTTCATCTATGAACGTGCATCATTCTATGTAAGATCATAAGCAAGTTTAAACCCAAACCCGCTTCGTCGTCACTATAAGTGTCTCAAAGCCCGCGTAAAAGCAGGTGGGTACCCGCACAGCTACCTTTAACGTCCCGCTCAGTAGGCCGGCTTGTTATCAGCAACTGGATGTAGAGTTCCCGGAAAACTAGCATCGGTTTGAGACAACCGTTGTTAACGTGCGTTGCAGGAAATGGGTATTGCTTATGCTTATACTCTACACCTTCCATCGAATAAAATCAATGGTTCCGATTTCCAGTTCCAAACTCTTTATTAGGTTTCCATTCAACCTCCCCTGAACAATCTCCGTTAAAATAACAACCGACCAAACGAAATAACTGCGGTCACCGTAATCATACTAAACACTGTGGAAGCAAGAACAATTTGGGCAGAAAGCTCTGGCTCATTTTCATATTCTTGTGCGATAATCGCACTATTTACAGCTGTTGGCATCGCAGATGAAATGAACAATGCTTGTGCTGTGACGCCATCGACTCCTAACACGTAAATAATACCAAGCGCGATCGCAGGGCCAAGTAACAGACGTATAATCAAGCTGACATACACCACAGATAAATTCTTCGATAATCGCAGCTGAGCAACCTGAGCTCCGAGCGTTAATAAGGCAATCGCAATCATTGAGTCTGCAATGTACTCTGCCGGAATAAGAACGAATTCAGGAATCGAAACGTCTATCAGGTTGAAGCCAATCCCAAGCAACATGGCATACAAGACTGGCATCTTAAAATAACCGAGTAGCGCACTTAATTTGCTTCCTTCGACTGTTTTTAATGAAAAAATCCCCCATGAAAACGTGAGGATGTTCTGGAACGTTAAGATAATCACCTGGATCGACATCGCAAAAGGATCCTGCTTAAAAACGAGATCATTCACAGGTACGCCGTAGTTTCCAGAATTATAGAATAAAATACTGTTTGTAAACGAAGCCCTAACGCTTCTACTGTAACCAAATAACCGACTAATCACATTGGATACCACGTAAAGCACCACAATCAAAATACTAAAGAACGTTAACACCGATAAAAATAAAGATAAAGAAAAAGACGTTTCATAAAGCTTCAAGAAAATAAATCCTGGCACAATGAAATAAATGTTCACTTTCGCAAGCGTGTATAAATCAAAGTGAAAAATGCGATGAAGCAACACCCCAATCCCAATTAGAATAAATACGGGTACAATAATTTCGATAAATACACCTAACACAAGAGCCCCTCAATTCATAACTGCATTCTTTTACCCTTTACAGTTTACACGAATGTAAGAAACTCTTCAGTACTCTTGCTCAATCAAACTAGGAATCACACTCATAGAGAGGATAAGCCCCACGTAAATTATCATACAGACATCAAGAAACTTTTTCCTTCAGCGTCTCTCGAAGTACGGCATTCACTGCTTTTCGACGCTTCCATAGAAGATTGATCAGTTCATCTATTTCTAAAAACACTTCTTCACTATCACAATAAGAAGCGCCTTTGCAATGGATAGAAAAGGATTCATTCTCATATTTCATCACAGTACATCGACCATCTTTTTCAGTATCTTCAAAAACAAAATAATGCTTTTGACCCAGCTGATCAAATTCGGCAAACTGATCAAAAGCTTTCAACAACGCTTCCACATCTGCCTTACGTTTAATAATGTTCATGGTTTCCTCTCCTTAAAGGCAAAATCGCTCTCTATCTATAGATACTATTATTCGATTTAACACGCTAAAACCCTTTTTTACAGGGTCCATAGCAAAAAGCCAGTCACCAAGACTGGCTTTTCATGACCTCACTCATTGAAATTCTTCAATTTCATCATATTTCACATCAATTAATTCATCACTTTGAGGATTAACAAGCACATACACTCGTATCTCTCGTGACTGACCGTTTTGTTTTAACGTAAATTCAAAATCATATTGCTCTCTTACATTAGAGATAAATACCTTTCCATCATATCTGTAGTCTGTAACTTGTTGATTTGGATATTTTTTTGTCGTTTGTTCAATCGCGATTTTCCCCCATTTCGCATAAGAGGGAGCTTCTCCGTAAACATGGGATGGCAACAGGACCATAATCAATAGACTGAATAATAACATCACTTTTCTTAGCAATTCGACTACCTCCATTTTGTATGCTCTGAAGGTAGTATTCATTCCTTTTATAAAAAACATACATCCTGAAAACGTTACCTCTCTTGTTCCATACCAGGTAGATAGTTAACGATGATTCTTATAATCAGTAACAATAGTATTGTGCTAAAAAAGGTGTAGTACCATGTCCAGCTCTCGTAATGAATTAAGTCGGTATACTTTTCGAGAAAAAACTCTGTGATGGTAATAATCCCCGAATAGATAAATCCTTTCACAAAGTAACCGGTCCATCCTGAACGAAAAGTCGATTGATAATAATACACTCCGACTACCGGAAAAAGCACATACTCATATGTAAGACTAGAATCGAAATGGCGATTGAATAAATTGACAGGATAGGTTAGCATTCCTTCTTCTACTACTATAACTCCAATAATAGAAGAGAAATAACCTGTCAGTAAAAAAAAGAGAAGCCACTCTTTAATTGGTGGCTTTCGCATACTGAAAACAAACAAACCCACCCCTATTAGAACTAATAGCCATAGAATTGTCTTTTCAATCATCATTGTTCATCACCTTCATTGCATTTCCTCTATCCTTTTATTATCCCCCTGCCTTTGAAACCTATGCATAACCGGGTAAATGGACTAAAGAGAATGACCCCTTCTTTCCCTACCGTTTTTAAAATGTGTTTTTTTGTTTAATGATCTATTCTTAGGGGAATTCTAAAGTGTTAACAATTGAATTAGAAGGGAGCTCCCCAGTCATGATTAAGAACCTTTTACCCTGGCAACTGCGGAAGTATTTTGAGATGTCAAAGCGTATTCGAAAGCATGAACTTCAGGCAACACTCTGGTATATGCCAGGCTTATATATTTTAGGCGCCTTTGTATTTGTAGCGCTAACCTTATATTTGGATTTAGTTCTTGAACTTTCTCAATACACCCCAAACATGATTCGAACAACAGCGCAACCAACAAGGCTACTCATTAGCGCCCTTATCGGTGGAATTTTAACGCTAAGTGCCTTTACACTAAACTCCTTGCTCGTTGTTCTCACAACGTTTAGTGGACAGTTTTCACCTAGAATGCTCCTTAATTTCGTTGCTGACCGAACCACTCAGCATTTTATCGGTATTTTCCACGGTAGCTTTGTTTACGTTCTTGTCATTTTCTTATTTATTACTAGTAAAGAAGACGAATATTTCGTTGCGATTCCAGCTACGACCGTTTTTCTCGCATTTGTCACGGTGGTGACGTTTATCTTTTTTATCAATCACGCGACGAGTTGGATGCAGGTACATAACATTGCTACAAACATGAAGGAAGAATCCATTTCGATTGTAAGAAAAACGCTCCGCAATGATCTAGAACAATTTCGTTGCGAAGAGCCCGGCGACCTAATGGATAAAGAACGAGAAACAGAAACGCTGATTACCGCTCCTGACTCAGGATATATTCAGCTTATTGATTTTAAAGCGATGATTGATGAAGCAAAAAAGGATCAAATCATTATTAAGCTCCACAACAAAGTCGGGGATTACGTGTTAAAAGGGAATCGATTCTTTTCCTACTGGGGAGCTGGTGCCGAACGCGTGAATGTTGAGAAGTACTGTGAGCATATTGAACTGGGTTATAAAGAAACAGAAATTCAGGATTTAAAGATGGGGATGACAAAACTCTCTGAAATCGGAGTAAAGTCATTAGGTAACGATGATCCTCAAACAGCGATTACCATCATTCACCAAATGGCTGACCTCCTTCTTGAAGTAGAGCGAGATATTACCTTCACTCCTTATCTTGCCGATCAAGAAAAGCAAGTCAGAGTGGTCATGGATGCAGAAGATTTTAGTTATTATTTGTATCGAGGATTTGGTTATCTTAGGCATTATGCAGGCGACAACTACCCCATTATTACAGAAATCATCTCGGCTCTTAGCATGGTTGCCCAATCCATTAGCAAAGATAAACTGGATGTTGTTTGGGATTTTGCTAAAAATTCAATGGACCATATCCCAAAAGAATTTATCTACCGTCTCGATCGAGACTACTTACTAAACCGCCTCTATGATCTTGCCGTCTTTACAGGACATCAAGAGGATTACGGTCCAATTGAAAAACGTCTTCTTGAGATTGAAGAAAATCACTCTTAGGTGAGAAGACATGAAAAAGGTGACCCTAGAGAGTCACCTTTTTTTGATTATCGATATGTCGCTACTTTGCTTACAATTTCATCTTCTTCTTGAAGCTCTTCGAAGGAATAAACACCTTCCACAAAAATCTGATGCCAGAGCATAAATACAAGCACGGTCCATATTTTGCGCGAATAATCCCCTTTTTCAGCTTGATGTGCCTCAAGAAGCTTTATGACAACTGTTTTATCGAGTAAATAATCTGTTTCACTTACATGAATCAACTGCTTCGCCCAATCGTATAATTCATTTCTTAACCAATGACGAATTGGCACTGGGAATCCAAGTTTTTTACGATCTAGAACATGATCTGGTACAATGCCACGAGCCGCTTTGCGTAAGATAGATTTTGTCGTTCCATCTGCAATTTTTTCATGCACAGGTATTTCCCGAGCGACTCGAAACACTTCTTTATCTAAGAATGGCACCCGAAGTTCAAGCGCATTCGCCATCGTCATCTTATCCGCTTTTAGAAGAATATCCCCTCTTAACCACGTTTGAATATCGATGTATTGCATCTGATTGACCGGGTTGTCACGCTTCACGTTTTGATAAAAAGGCTTAGTGATTTTTTGATAATGCTCATTCTGATAGTAAGTGGTCAGCAGCTTTTCCTTTTCACTCTCTTCAAACATCTTCGCATTACCAATATATCGTTCCGAAAGTGGCGTTGAGCCTCGTTCAAGGAAACTCTTCCCCCGCATCCCTTCAGGTAGCACATTGGCTACACGATTGACCATCTTCTTCATCACACCAGGCATTGGTTGAAAGAGGCGAAGTGCATCTGGTTCACGGTAGATGTTATATCCACCGAAGAGTTCATCTGCTCCTTCTCCTGATAAAACGACCGTTACGTGTTTCCGCGCTTCTCGCGCAACAAAATAGAGCGGTACACATGCTGGATCAGCTAGAGGATCATCCATATGCCACATAATTTTAGGAAGTTTTTGAACGTACTCTTTGGCTGAAATCATGTAAGAGTAGTTCGGAACCTCAAGCTTATCAGCTGTTTCCTTCGCAACATCGACTTCAGAATATCCTTCTCGCTCAAATCCTACAGAAAATGTTTTGATTTGCGGATTGAATTTCTTTGCCATCGAAACGATAATCGTTGAGTCAATTCCACCCGATAAGAACGATCCAACTGGAACATCACTTCGCATGTGTAGATTAACCGAATCATAAAGGACTTGTTGAATATCCTTCACCCAGTTTCGTTCAGCTGTTATCGGGCTAAATGTAGCATGAAAGTAACGCTTTAAAATCATTGGTTCATGTTGTTTTTTCACAAAATAATGACCAGGTTCAACTTTTTTGATTCCCTCTGTCATTGTTTGCGGTTCTGGCACGTATTGAAAACTTAAATAATGTTGAAGAGCTGCCGGATTCACAGCCTCGAACTGATCGATCATCGTAATGCTTTTTTTCTCTGAAGCAAAAACCATGTCTTCGTCCGTTTGCTTATAATAGAGTGGTTTAATCCCAAAAGGATCACGTGCGCCAACTAGTTTCTTCTCCAGCTTGTCCCAAATGAGAATGGAAAACATTCCTCTTAGTTCAGCGAAGGCCTTTACACCCTTGTGCACAAAAAGAGTGAGCACCACTTCGGTGTCAGACTCCGTTTGAAACGAATAACCTTCTTTCTTTAACCGTTCACGAAGTTCTACATAGTTATAAACTTCTCCATTAAAAACCATCCAATAGCGCTTATCTTCATAGTGATAAGGCTGATGTCCACTTTCAAGATCGATAATGCTTAGTCTTCTAAAACCAAGAGAAATTGATTCATCTGTATAATAGCCCTCGTCATCTGGGCCTCTATGCGTAATAATCTGATTTCTTTTTACAAAATCAGCATGATTATGATGATCCGTTTTTCCTGGTTCTGTACGTAACACGCCAACAAAACCACACATAATCCTAGCCACACTTTCTATTAAATTAATATAGCCATTGTAACATTAATGTAATATTAATGTTACATAAAGTGACTATTTGTTACACAAAAGTCATTTTATGTTGCTTCATCCTATCTTACTTTAAGCCATTCATCTTATAGAACGTTTTAATCATGTGAAAAGTTTCATCGTTCTACGATTAAAGAATGAAGAAACCGAAACACGAAAGGTTTTGATTTATCTCAATCCAGAACGGCACTTCTTTTATTAAATCACAATCTAACACTTAGCGTAACCGCTTCCTAAAACAAGTCATCATTCGACATATTTAGCGATGATGGTCCACTTCAGGAGGACTTATACAGTTGCAAAAACTAGGTGAAACATTCCAAAAAAGTGACTTTCAATCTTGGTGACATGCAAACTCGAATGTTGAAGGATTTCCAACATATCTCGATCAATATGACAGCCAATTCTCTCTGATAAAAACGGATCTAGCTTTTTCTGTAAGTTAGCGATAATGGGTTTTGAACTTACGCCGTGTTCAAATAACAAAACCTGTCCACCTGGTTTACACCATTTCACCATTTGTTCAAGAACAAACCCTGGTTGTGGATAAGAACACATAGATAACGTTGAAACGACAGTATGAAACCTGTTTTCTTCAAAATCAAGTTTTTCCACGTTCTCGAGAAGAACTTCACATGGAAAAGTCATTTCTTTTGCAGCCTCTCTTGCATACCGAACCATTTCTAAACTAAAATCGACTGCTGTGAGTGATGTCACATTTTGATAGATGGGAAAATTTGTGCCCGTGCCGGCAGACAGTTCTAAAATATCTCCGCTAGCTGTAGCTAACAACTTGTGACGCCATTTCGTATCAACGGTTTTTTTGTTTCTTCTTTTTTCAAATATTTTCGCATGAGTATCAAATATTTTGGATTGTTTCATTTGATTCATTGTGAAACATTCCTTCCGATGTCAACGCTCTCGATCTTTTGGGAAGTGATGAACGCTCCATTGTATGTTTCATTTCTGAAGTGGTATGTTAGCTAAAGGACTATTTTTATAACAATATCCGATAGGTTTATCCTTCCCTTTTCTTCCAATCTTCTAACATGCAACCGAAAAGCACTTTTGTCGTAAGATGATTTATGTAATGAATGATAGTCATTCCAAAGAAAAAGAGCCCGAAAAGGCTCTGTTCATACTCTTCCTATATACCTTGACCGAGGAGGGATACCCGTTTGACCTGGGATCCAATTTGCCGGTACGGCTTCACCTGTTTTTTGATTGTACTGCAGTGCCTGCATTAATCTGAGAATTTCAAATGCATTTCTCCCAACCTTAACAGGATACGTCATTTTCGAAACAATTACGCCTTCTGGATTAACAATTACCGTTCCTCGATACGTCGCACCTGCCTCTTCATTTAAGACACGGTAATCCCGACTGATTCGATGATTTCGATCACTAACAAGAGGATAAGTCACTTTAGATGCGGCAGGAGAAACCTCTGTAAAAACTTTATGCGCATAGACGCTGTCAGTACTAATTCCCAGTACGACAGTGTTCATCGCCTGAAGCTCAGGCTGAATTGCAGCGACCGCTGCAAGTTCTGTTGGTCAAACAAATGTAAAATCACTTGAATAAAAAAAGAGAATAACCCATTTCCCCTTATAATCTTCAAGACTGATTTCCTTTATCTTCTTATTAATAGGATCATAAGCTTCAGCTCGAAACAAAGGGGCTGGATCGTTCGTTTGTGCACAGTTTGGAAGATGGCAATTCTCACGCTCCACGTCTCCACCTCTTTTCACAGGCAGTATATGTGAGGAAAGTGGGATTATTGTCATTTTTTTTACGACTAAACAAAAGAGGCTGTTCTCTAAAATGAGAAAGCCTCTTCAACTCGATTCTTATCCTTTCATTGCTGCCCATTCTTCACGAGATGGCCCCACCATACCAGGGACTGTTAAACCTGCCTGACGCATCAAAACCGTCATTTGGCCTCGATGATGCGTCTGATGCTGAAGTAATAGAAGTAGGATACTGCCATAAGTCGTTTCGCTACCAAAGAACGTTGTCGTTTCTAATAATTTCTCATCACTCCACTGCTCTTGCAGCACCCGAACAAAACCTTCCGCAGTTTGTTGGTACAATGTCGCAATATCCTTGGCGTTGTATGACTCACGCTCTTCTAATGGAGCTAAATCTAGTCCAGCACTGCTCATCATAAACGTAATCGCCTGTGATAAGTGGATGCCTAATTTCTCAAGTGTAAAATGATTTGGCGCAACCTGTTGTGAAAGAGACTCATCTGTTAAGTGACGCAATAGTTTAGTTGTTTGTGCCGTTTCTCGTTCCCATACAGAAACAAAATCTTCAAGTGATCGAAACATTTCATTACCTCCTGAATATGTATTCATTTTCTCTCTCCTTATTTTACATCTCATTCCACCAACAAAAAAGAGAGAAAATGCCTGTTTTCTTTAACATTTCCTACACAAAAAAATACCCCTCACAAGGAGGGGGGAGAGAATAGGCTATGATTCAGCATATGCGTGACGACCTTTTTATATGATCGTAAAAACGCTACTCATCTCTGTCCAATTCCACCTCTCTCTATCGACAGTGAGCCCCCATTTGGCTTCTTAAGCAAAAAGGAAAATCAATTTCTTCAGATTGTTAGGCATTAGAAATGAATTATGTTATTATATAAATCAGTTTAAATGGAAAAGAGGGATTTGCATGGAGGAAGAACAGGAAATCATTCTCCCTGAAATCGGTAGTGTCGTTGAAATCGATAATCGAAAAGCTAAAGTCATTAGCTTATTAAACAATACGATTGTAGCTGAATGGGAAGAATACTCAGAAGACGAAGAGAAACGAATCGTTGTAAGACACGAAGAATACAAGATGCTTTAATAATAGCAGGTCAGGATTTTATTCTTGGCCTGTTTTTCTATCTTCGGATCCACCATTCACTAAGTATCAGAAACAATACGACCACAAGCCCAGCAAACCATGGAAACCAATCAGGTACATACTCCCACCCAAACATGGTAGTCCCTCCTTTCAAAACACAACAATAAAAAAGAGACTGCACCGAGTCTCTAGCTTATCTTAAGTCTTACCTTCATCCAAAAGCTCCGCATAGGCTTGCATAAATCTCTCATATGTTTCCTCTCCGTTTTTCATTTCATCAGATTGGAAAAGCTCTTCAAACGCAAACCACTTTGCCTCATCTACCGTAAAGTTTCGTGTACTCATCACGAGGTTCAGATAAGATTTAAAGTAAGCTTTGCTTAATTTCCCTGCATTTTTTGTAATCAATATTTGTCACTCCCATCTATGTAGCGAAATTAAATGAACCCTGGACACAGTATAAACGGACTTATCCTCAAAGCGCCATTCATAGTGTTTTTTCTTGTTCATTCTTTTCTACATAAGGTAAGCGAATTGTAAAAGTTGTTTCATGTTCGTCCGAATGGCAACTAATGTAACCGCTATGATTCTGAATGATCTTCTGACAAACATACAAACCAATTCCAGTACCCAATTCTTTTGTAGTATAAAAAGGTTCAAAAATTCTGTCTAGGGTTTTTGTTGGAATTTCAGGTCCATTGTTCGTAATATGAATATCAACTGTGCCGTTTACTTTCTCACCATAAATGTGAATGCATCTTGGAAACCCTACAGCTTTCAATGCATCTAATGAATTCATCAGAATATTAAGAAAAACTTGGCGCAGTTTATCCTGCTGTCCAAATATGGAGATGCCTTCTGGAAAATCGTTTTGGATTTCTACATCAATATCTACAATACTCGGGTAGATAAAGTCGAGAATAGACTCAAAAATGTCATTGACGTCTAGCCACTCCTCGTGACCGCTATCAATCTCCTTCTTTGAGACATGAAGAAACTGAGCAATACGAAAATTCAACTGCTGAAGTTCGTGGTCAATAACATCGAGATAATTAAGCGTTGGATAATCTTTTTGTAATAACTTCACAAAACCCATAATCGCAGTAAGGGGATTTCGAAATTCGTGTACGAAGCTAGAAGACATCTGCCCCAAAATGGAAAGCTTTTCTTGATGTGTTTCATCAATAAATGAAATTTTCTCCTGAAGTTCATTTTCTTTTAGCTTCGTGTATTCGGTCACAGCGTGATAAGAAAATTGATCAAATAATTCATTAATGGCATCCAATATCGCCTGCAAATCATTCACCTGAATATCTGAATAAGTCACATGCTTCATGAGAACACTTCGCCCAGCATTCACATTGTAAATAAAATCGCCAATATTCACATTTGCTTCTGCTCGCTCAATCGCGACCTTATGTGCGAGAGAAATGATTTTCTCCTCACTAATGGGCTTTTCAATATTTTTCTGCACCAGGCGGTACATGAGGATGCCGTTGGCTTCTACCTTATCTCGATGAACATCTGTATCCGAGATTCGAATTTTTTCTTTCCATGTTCTAAGGTAGCTTTCTAGATTTTGATCGAGGTAGTCTAGTAGTTGCTCTCGCACAGTCAAAGCCCGCACACCCTTTCCTTTCCAATGATTTCTAAGTTCCAATAAATTAGGAAGTTGAACTATATATCGTTTTTTTTGTGATTAGCACTCAAGCGTATTAAAAAAGTGATTATTTATTCTATTGAAAAAACTATATAAAAAACACTTCAATCAAATTAATTGCATGTAAGAAAAAATGTTACATATCATTTCCATTCTATCATGAAAAACATCTTTCTGTGTAAGAATAGAAAAAGAGAAACCCTCTAATAGAAAGGTTCCCCCCTTTTCACTACCATATATTATTTTCCACCTGTAAAAGTAACTCCTTTAATAAAAAACCGATTAAAGAAGGCGTAAATTAATAGAGAAGGAATCGTCATCAATGTAGAAGCGGCCATAATGTAGTTCCAGAAACTAATATATTGTCCTTTAAACGCATTCAATCCAAGCGTTAGGGTAAACATCTCTTTGTCTGACATCACAATGAGCGGTCGCATAAAATCATTCCATCCTGCCATAAACGTAAAGACAGCCTGTGCTGCTAATGCAGGCTTGGCAAGAGGAAGAACAATCCTAAAAAAGGTTCCAATTCTACTAAGTCCATCCATTTGAGCAGCTTCTTCAAGTTCTTTAGGGAAATTAATAAAGAACTGGCGCATCATAAAAATAAAGGTAGCATTGACCATGCCTGGAACGATCAATCCTTGATAAGTATTTAGCCACCCAAATGCTTTTAGAATAAGGTAGCTGGGTATCATCGTTACCTGTCCAGGGATCATAAGAACAGCTAGAATGAGAAAGAACCATACTTTCTGACCGGAGAATTTAATCCTTGCCAATGCATATCCAGCCATTGAGTTAAAAATAAGATTTAGAATCACCATCGACCCGGTTACTACCAAGCTATTCAACATCCATCTAAAGAACAAAGGCTCCTGTTTAAATAGTTCTGTATAATTATCAATTGTAAAATCTTTTGGTATTAGTGAAAGTTCACCAGAAACAATTTCAGGAAGTGGCTTAAAGGATGAAGAAATCGCCCAAATAAATGGAATAAATGTAATGACCGCATAGATAATTAGGACCGTATATAAAAGAGGTTTCGAAAATCCTTTTTTCTTCAAATTGAGCACCCCCTAATCATGTAGTTTTTCTTCCGCAAAGAATTTCCTCTGTATGATTGTCACTACCAGTATAATAATAGCCAATACGACTGCGAGCGCTGATGCATATCCCATATCTAATAGTTTAAAAGCATACTGATAGATTAATAACACGATCGTCAACGTTGAGTTATTAGGACCGCCTGATCCACCTGAAAAAATATACGATTGGTCAAATAGCTGAAATGTCCCAATCACAGACATAACCACAACAAAAAAGGTAACAGGTTTCAACATTGGAATGGTGATTTTAAAGAACTTCTGCCACCAATTAGCCCCGTCGATCGTTGCCGCTTCATAAATTGAATCTGAAATATCTTGCATGGCTGCTAAATAAATGATCATAAAAAATGGAGCTGTTGCCCATATATTCATAATCATAATCGATTTCAATGCGATCGCTGGATCAGCTAGCCAGTTATATGTTGGAAGGTTGACGAAAGCGAGAACATGATTGATTAAGCCATCTGGATTATACATCCACATAAAGATTAGAGTTAGTACAGCAGATGAAGTAACCGTTGGTAAGAAGAAGATAATACGAAATAAGTTTTTTCCTTTAATATCCGAATTTAGAACTGCCGCGAGTATCAAAGCTAGGAAGGTTTGAATGGGTACGACGATTGCCACATATTCTGCCGTATTCTTTAATGAAATTAATGCTCTGCTGTCAACTTCCATCCTTAAGAAGTTGTCCAGTCCTGTAAATTGATAGCTTGTTCCTCCAAGAAGTTCTACTTTATTAAACGAAAGAAAAATAGCGTAAAAAATGGGAATTAAAATAAATATCCCAATCACAAAAATAGCTGGCCCCATAAAAAAATAACCTGTCATCGTTTCTTTTAATGCTTTCCCAATCGGCTTTCGTTTTCCATAGTTTGGATTTACATTATTTTTTTCTAAAGGTTGGTTAGAAGGATGACCCTTACTCAAGTGTGTCACTTCCTTTCAAAGATACGTTCCATCTAAGAAGGGGGAATGACTCCCCCATGCTCAATTAATTTCCAGCACTAATTTCTTGATTAGCTGTATCTTCTGCTTTCTTTAGAGCTTTTTCAAGAGGTTGTTCGCCTAGTAATGCACTTGTAAATTGGTTATCAAAGTTATTAGAGATTGTTGGGAGGTTTTCACCTGCCTGCCAAGGTTGAGCATAAGACGCCCCTTCCACTAATGCTCCGCGAATTTCATCATCTGCATATCCTAATTCTTCCGCAACTGATTTTCTTGTTGGAAGCGCAAATCCTTTACTCGTCCAAATTTTCATTCCCTCTTTACCCGTCAGGTAAGATATTAGCTCCCAGGCAGCATCTTTCTTCTTGGACTCTTTGTTCATCACATAAGCTACTGGGAAAGCTGCCGTAGCCTGTTCACCTTTAATCATAGGAACTTCAGCTGTACCAAATTCAAGGTCAGCGAAGTTATTTTCAAGAAAAGGAACTGCCCAGTTGCCTTCAATCACCATAGCAGCTTCTCCCTGTCCAAACATCTCTCCGCCCCAGCCTGCTCCAACATCACTTGGCAGGGCAGATGTCTTATCTTTACGATATTGATCGACAACAGGTTGAAGCGCTTCAATCGCTTCATTACTTGCAAATGCGGCATTTCCGTCTTTATCAACCAGTTTTGCTCCATAAGCATCTAGCTTGTAAAACTGGCGAGCAAGTTCCTTTGCTAAACCTAGACCATACTGTTCTGGTTTCCCATCACCATCTTCATCAACTGTTAGTTTCTTTGCATACTCTCTAAGCTCTTCCATTGTTTTTGGCGGTCCCGACAAACCTGCTTCCTTAAATGCTTTTTTATTATAGAAAAGAGCTAACGTAGAAAAGTCTTTCGGAAAGCCGTATGTTCGTCCATCTTGTTTAAATGCATCTACTAATGGCTGCTCAAAATCGTCTACATCAAAATCATCCGTGACATACTCATCTAATGGCTCAAGTACTCCCTTACTCATGAGACCTGGTGCTTCAGAAGCATCAAGGTAAAACACATCCGCCGCTTCTCCACCAATTAAACGTGTCTTCATGACATCCATATACTGATCCGAAATTGTTTGGAACTCGACATCGATGTCTGGATGTTCTTCTTCGAAAGAAGCAAGCGTCTCTTCAAGCAATTCTTGTTCTTCTGGACTAGCGCCCCACCCACTCATTTCAACAACTGTTTTTCCATTTGAACTTTCACTTCCTGATTCCTCTCCACTGCTACACCCTGTTAGAATAGAGCCGATTAAAAAGGAAGAGATAACAGTAGCAGACAACCATTTTTTCTTATTCATAATAATGAATCCCCTTTCAACAATTAATATAAGTGACCCTGAACAGTTGAATAACTAGCTCAGGGAAGTTTCTGCAACAGCAATTCTTAAACCAGTTGTATTTTCATGAACCTTTAGTTCGGTCATTCCATTCGTCATTCGATACAGCGATATCGAAAGAATGCCCTTGCCAATCCGAAGTTGTTCAACATGTAGTTCATTCATACCATCAAGCAGAATAGGATTTAACGTGATTTCATCCTTCAAATTATTTGGAAAACAGCCGAGTAAAGTTTGAATAAAGGTTAGTGGTGTCCCTGCTGCCCATGCTTGTGGTGAACATGCCACCGGATATTTAATCAGCTTGCGTACACGATGGGAATAGCCACAAAACAATTCAGCAAGACGATCATATTCAAAATGTCTGGATGCCTCGATAAGACCGTCCATTATAAGGGCAGCTTCCTTGGCTCGATCGTTTTTCCCCATTCCAAGCAAGATCATACTGTTGTCATGAGGCCATACACTTCCATCGTGATAACTCATGGGATTGTAGGCTGCTTCTCCCTCACCCATTGTCCGGATGCCATACCCCGAGAACATTTTTTCTGATATTAGCATGCTTGAGACAGACTTGATTCTTTCCTCATCCAAAATGCCTGAATAAAGCAAGTGGCCAGGGTTTGATGTTAACGTGCCAACCTGGTTTTTATCTTTATCAAGTGCAATCGCATAAAAACCGTGTTCTTCCATCCAAAATGCATTATGAAATGTCACCTTAAGAATTTCAGCTTGCTTCCTTAATTCCTCTGCCATTTGATGATCATTCAAGGCTTCAAACAAATCCGCTAACCCTATTTTTGCTTGATAGACATATCCCTGCACTTCTACTAAAGCAATCGGGGTTTTTGCGTAATCTCCATTTCGATGAACGATGGAATCACCTGAATCTTTCCATCCTTGATTCGCAATTCCCTTACTTGATTCCTGATGATATTCCACAAGTCCATCTCCGTCTAGATCGCCATATTGATCAATCCAATTTAGCGCCGCAAGAATATTTGGTATAAGTTCTCTCACAAGCGTAAGGTCATTTGTCCACTTCGCATATTCCACAAGCAACACAAGAAACAAAGGGGTCGAATCGACAGATCCATAGTAAGGTGTAAATGGGATTTGATTGGTATTGGCTAATTCTCCGTAACGAATTTCGTGCATGATTTTTCCGGGTTGTTCATCTCTCCACGGATCATTGTTTATCCCCTGATAATGCGCCAATGTTCTAAGGGTGCCTTTCGCTACGTCTGGATTGAATGAGAGCATTTGCAGGGCAGCAATCAGACTATCCCTGCCAAACGGTACACCAAACCAAGGTAACCCAGCTACAGGAAACGGTCCATAGCCAACATCAGTTAATAGCACCCTTAAATCACTAACACCTCGCTCAACCATCCGCTGTAAAGGAAGATAGTCTGTCTGGACTTTCGTCGTTTTGTCGTTCCAAGAGTGATAGGAAGTAACAAGTTTCGTGTATGCCACATCAGCAGCATACTCTTTGCCACTTACTCCATCGATGACAGGATTAACTTTGAACGTTATTTTCTGCTCATCACCGTGAAGAAGATGGCATTCAAACTCAACATAGCCATCCTTAACTTCTACCGCTTCATGATCCCAGCTTACAACCGACGAGCGAACAACACTGTCAGCGCCTCTATAGTTATAGGTCATAGAACGTTTTCCCAGCTCCACTCCTGCTAACGTCCCTACTTCCCCGCTTTGAAATCCTCTCACCAAAAACATATCCGCAAAATCAACATCAATATTTAAGCTTATCCGGAATGTTAAAGGTTTTGGATAATAGTTTTTCACTACGACTTGTTCATATAAAACACCATCATAAATAAAGCGCTTACGTTTCAGTTCAATAGACTCCCTCCATAAAATGAGTTGTCCATTTTCCTCCATATGTGGATTAGTTAGTATCATTTCATTTTCATAGCTTTTGTCTCCTTCTGAAGAAAGTAAGATTAGTTCTTCACCATTGATCTTAATCTCAAATTCACTCAGAAATCTTGTGTCTTTTTTATAAAGACCTGGACCATAAGGGTGATCGTTTGGAATATTACCTTTTTCATCAGTTAATAGAAATAAGTCATTCTCTTTTATTACTCTGTACTCCATCTTATCCTCCTACTTAAACGTTTTGGAAAGGGGGTAAAGAAATTCCTAAACGTTTCGGATTTTCTTCCAAAAAGAAACCTGATCACTCAGGTTTTTAAAATGGCTGGTTACGCTCCCCTGTTGATTCTCTTATAACGAGCTCATGAGAAACAATTTTGCTTCTTTTCGGGTCTCCGCCTTCCAATAATTCAATCAATAAACTCGCTGCAGAGTAACCGATTTGATACATATCTTGAGAAATTGTCGTCAAAGAAGGCGTCACATAACTAGAGAGATTGATATTATCGTATCCAACAATTGATAAATCTTTAGGTACTTCTTTCCCTAGTCGTTTCGCTCCCCTCATAACACCAAATGCCATCAAATCACTGGCACAAAAAATAGCGGTTGTATCAGGATAATTTTCTAGTAATGAAACTGCTGCTGCTTCTGCTTGTTTTTCAGAAAAGCCGCCATTATAAACAAGACTCTTATTATAGATAAGGTGATTTCTTTCTAAACCTTCTATATAACCCTGAATGCGTTCTTGACTAACAAAAGCGCGATCATGACCATTAATCATGCCGATTTGTTTATGCCCAAGATCAACAAGATGTTGAACGGCCTCTTTAGCCCCTGCTACATTATCTGTTGCAACATAGCCAACAGTGTCACCTTGAATGGGAATATCGACAAGCACACATGGAATATCACTTTCAATTACTTCAATTAAATAAGGATCATCGTTTTTAATTCCTTGAATGACAACTCCATCAACCCGTCGCTCCCGACAAAGCTGGGTATAGGTTTTCTTTTTTTGCTGACTACTTGATGTATTGAATAGAACAATATCATATTCAACTTGACCACAATACTCATTTACGCCAGTTAACACTTCGAAAACAATGTTATCCTTCGCACCTTCTCTTGAGATCCCCGATACAAGCAAACCAATTGTCTTCGTTTTGTTCATCACAAGGCTTCTTGCTAACGCGTTAGGGCTGTAGGAAAGATCATCAGCAATCTGCTTAATTTTTTTTCTTGTCCGCTCACTCACATCTGAATACCCATTTAAAGCTCTTGAGACAGTTGTGACGGACACACCTGCTGCTTTTGCAATATCTTTAATCGTCGCCATTAGCTTCTCTCACAATCTTCAACATTTTACCGAAACGTTTTGGTAACTTTGATATCCAAAACTATAACCTACTTTTAAAGGGTTTTCAATAGTTTTACGAGAATTTTCTAATAATTTATTTTTCAATAGCCTTAATGACCTTAGCAGGATTCCCGCCAACGACTACATTTTCAGGGACGTCTTTCACAACAACCGCTCCTGAAGCAATCACAGCATTGTTTCCAATTGTCACACCTGGATTAATAATGGCTCCTCCACCAATCCATACATTATCTCCAATGAAAACAGGTTTCCCATATTCTTGACCTGAATTGCGTTCGGTTGGATTTAATGGATGTGTAGCAGCGTATATATGAACACCCGGGGCTAACATACAGTTGTCTCCAAACCGAATCTCACAAATATCGAGAAACACACAGTCAAAATTCGCGAAAAAATTCTCACCTACGTGAATGTTATAACCATAGTCACATTTCAATGTAGGTTCTATGTATACGTTCTCTTTTGTTGAACCAAAGAATTTTTTTAACAGTCTTGTTCTTTCTTCCAGATCTGTCTCCATTGTTTGATTATATAGCCTCGTGATTTGACGCGCATGAAGGCGATCCTTTACTAGTTCCCGGTCATCGGGACGGTAAAGCTCCCCGTTAATCATTTTTTCTCGTTCTGTTTTCATCTTCTAGTCTCCTTTACATAAACACTTCCTGTTTTACAGAAAGATAGTGTAACATATCCTCCCAAAGATCTTCTTTTTCGGTTAAAAAGTGACCGCCTTGCGACACAACCGTCACTTCACTTTCCACTAAATGGTTAGCCAATTTCTGGACTTCATTTACTGGTGACAACGTGTCTTTTTCACCATGCCAAATTTTAAGTGGGTTCCGAATTTCATTTAGCTCAAATCCCCAATCCTTCGCTAAGAGCTGCGTTTCATATAATACTCCCTCTACTCCTTGACGATAGGCTTCTTTCGCATGATAATAACTTATCTCAATGAGGGCTTCCGTTTTTAACAACTCACGATCCCATTCAGAGAGATGGCGGTGATTTGATGATCGCATGGAATCCATGTATTTCTCAGGTTCTCTCTCTAACATTTTCTTTTGAGCTAAGTTCGCTCTCTTCATCACCCATGGAAAATACTTTGTTAGAAAGAACGCAACACGATTTTCCTTCCCCATCTCTTTTGGCGCCTTTCCATTATAAAAAGGTGTAGCCGTCGAAACAAGCGCTGTCCGAATAACACGCTCAGGAATTGCGAAAGCACACGCAGCTGCGAATGGTCCTCCTCCAGAGACGCCAAGTACAGAAAAACGTGTAAAATTAAGGTGGGTTGCGAGTTCCTCAACGTCTACAGCCCAGTCAAGAATCGTCCTGTTTTTTTGAAAGGTCGAAAGGCCGTATCCAGGTCGATCCGTTGAAATTAAGTGCACACCTTTTGCTCTGGCAAGTTCATCATCTTCTAAAAACCAAATGCGTGACCCAGGTGTTCCATGAAATAGCATAATCGGAATCCCTGTCTGATCGCCATACTCCCAATAACCAAGTTTTCTCCCATCACTTAATACCATTGCTTTTTCCTGCATCTGCTCCTCCTTATGAATGTCATATCGCAAAAGGAAATGAGATATCTCAATAGGACACACCAACAGTTTTCTAAATAATAACATTTTTTAAGGTGAAGGGATTACAAAAGTAAACTTATAAAGAAATGAAAGAATGGCTATTGACTCTTACGTTACGTTACCGTCTAAAGTAAAAATGGAAAGGAGGAAATTGTTCATGAAGCACGTAAAAGAAGTAGCTACACTAACGGGCATTAGTGTTCGAACACTTCATTACTACGATCAGATTGGTCTTTTGTCTCCAGAAACGACAGATAACGGCTATCGTGTTTATACAGAAGAAGATCTAGAAAAGCTCCAGCAAATTTTGTTTTATAGAGCCCTAGATTTTCCATTAAAAAAAATAAAAAACATCATGGATCGTCCTGACTTTAATCACCTTGAAGCTCTGTACTATCAGAAAGAATGTTTGCAGCAAAAGAAAGATCGTTTAGAAACCATTATTCATACGATTGAGCACACCATTCAACATACGAAAGGAGAACAACCCATGACAGATAAAGAAAAATTCAACGGATTAGATTTTTCAAACAACCACTATGAACAAGAAGCCCGCGAAAAGTACGGAGAAGAAGCCGTCAATCGTTCGAGCCAAAAGGTAAACAGCTTAAGTCATAAAGAAAAGGAGGCGCTGAATCAGTCATTTCGTCGAATTTATCAAAAGCTCGCTACGATAAGACATGGTTCTCCTGCTTCAGAGGAAGCACAGAAAGCGATCCATGAATGGTACGAGTTCTTAAACAATAATTTTGGCTATCATTATACACTTGAAGCATTTCGTGGCCTTGGTCAAATGTATGTCGATGATCCACGATTCACGAAAAATATTGACCAATATGGTGAAGGTCTTGCTCTCTTTATGCGAGATGCCATGAACGTGTATGCAAACCGAAACAACTAATAAGGCAGCTCAACCTATTCGAGGTTGAGCTATTTCTTCTTTCGATCTTTACTAGAACCATAAGCCACTCCTAGCGCAATGCCAACACCAATTCCAACGGCCATATTACCGAGCGCAACACCTATCCCTGCTCCTATTGCAACTCCAAGTCCGATCCCTACGCCCATCTTACTTTCATTCGTAGACTTTTTCATAAAACTGCTCCTTTTTAATGATGATCTTATCTATACGATTGAGTTGGATAATCGTTTCATCTATTACAAAAAAACTCTTCCTACTGTTTATAGGAAGAGTTTTAGCCATATGATTCAATCTCAAGTTAGTTTAGAAGTAACCGCATTAATTGTCAGTCGCTACTTTCGTCTGCTTAGCCGATTCTTGTTCTGCTTTTGGTTGTCTGATAAAGAAAGCCATTACTAGCCCCACGATCGCAGATATGCCTGCCACAATAAAGGAGACATTCACACCGTGAACAAGACCTTCCACACCACGAGATGGCTGGGCTGCCTGTGACATCACGGTTACAAGAAGCGCCGTACCTACTGCACCAGAAACCTGACGCATCGTGTTGTTCATCGCTGTACCATGCGGAATAAGATGAGCTGGAAGCTGATTAAGACCAGCAGTTGTCACCGGCATCATCACCATAGCTACCCCAAACATTCTTACCGCATTCACAATGGCAAGATAGGTGAATGTCGTTTGAGGGGTTAAGTTCGTAAACATAAAGGTTGTGACGGTCACGATAATTAGCCCGATAATGGCAAGCCATTTTGCACCGAACTTATCGAAAATGCGCCCGGTAATTGGGTTCATAAAGCCCATAATGAGTGCCCCTGGTAGAAGCATTAAGCCTGATTCAAACGCAGTGAACCCAAGCATATTTTGCATAAGAAGAGGCAGAACTGTTGCAGCCCCGATCATCGCAATAAACACGACCATCCCTAATACCGTGGTTAAGGTGAATAGTTTGTATTGAAATACTCTAAATTGAAGGACAGGCTGTTTCAATTTTAACTGTCGTAAGATGAACCAACAGAGCGTCACTGTCCCAATACCCATAGAAATCAGGACTTGTTCGCTTGCCCATCCATTAGTACCTGCACTACTAAAGCCATACAATAAACCACCAAATCCTAATGAGGAAAGCAGTATGGATAAAAGATCAAGCTTCGGATTCGTCTGCTCTGTTACATTTTTAAGAATGAAGTAAGCAATGATGAAATCAATGATGACAATCGGAAGAATGACATAGAATAAACTTCTCCAAGGGTATTGTTCAACAAGCCAACCTGATAACGTTGGACCAATAGCAGGGGCAAAGGAAATGACGAGACCGAACATCCCCATTGCCGCTCCTCGCTTTTCAACTGGGAAAATTAAAAAGAGGATCGTTTGCATGAGTGGAATAATGATCCCTGCCCCTGACGCTTGAATAATCCGCCCTACCATAAGCAGCGCAAAGTTCGGTGCTACCGCACAAATAGCCGTACCAACCGCAAATAACCCGATGGCTGTCAAAAAGAGGGTCCTCGTTGTAAATTTCCCAATTAGAAATGCGGTAATCGGGATCATCACTCCATTTACTAGCATGAAGATCGATGTTAACCATTGAGCCGTACTCGCCTCCAAGTCCAGATCCACCATGATATGTGGCAAAGCGGTTGCTAATAACGTCTGATTTAGTATCGCTGCAAAAGCTCCTGATAACAATACGATTAATAGCGGCACTTTGTTAAAAGACTCAGTTTCTTGTGCTGATTGTTTGTCGTTCATGTTCTCCCTTCTTTCTTCCTGTTTGTTTGTTCTACCGATGTTCATTAAGAAGACGATCGCAATAGCCCGGATTTAAGCAGCCCGAGTTCGGTCTCATATTTCCTCATGGCATCTGAGATGGATAAGTTGTTTGACACGCTGTGAATCAAATTATGAAAGGTTACTGCTGAGATGATTTGCACGACATGAAACATTTCTTTTCTGTTTGACACATTTAACTGTTCAACGTTAACAAGATCATATATGTCATCGTATCGCTCATTCGCAACATCATCTGATAAATACTGCGAAAAGGTGTTTTCAATTTTATAGTTCATGTTAAGCAAGACATTTCGAATGAAATCTCTTTGGCCTGTATCCTCCGAATGCTCGAGCGTTGATCTAAAAATCTCACTAATCGCTTTAAACAAATCTCCTTCAAACTTCTTTAAGTTTGAAATTAAATTCTCGTGACGCTCTTTTGCATGTTCATTTAGTAAGTAAAAGAACGCATCCTCTTTATCTTCAAAGTATTGATAAAAACTGCCGCGTGGAATGCCAGCTGTTTTCAGGATATTTGAAATGGATGCATCATAGAGAGAATTCCTAGAGAACTCCTGCTTCGCTGCATCAATTAATATTTGCTTCTTTTCTTCTTTTAAATTAAAAAATGTTGCCTTTGGCACAATCACTCACCTACCACAAAAATTATGACACGGTGTCACATCACCATACCTACTATATGTGACACTGTGTCACAAGTCAAGAATTGAGCTTCAGCACACTGTTTTCTTTATCTCAGGTTTGCGTTTTACAAAAGAGTGGAAAATATTCGAAAGAATGAAGTTATCAAAAGGTGGGTTCTTTCATGAAAAAAAACATAAGCAAAGGTTGGATTTTTTTCTTTGGGGCACTCGGAGGACTATTGTACGGATATGATACCGGTGTCATTTCCGGCGCATTATTATTTATTGAACAGGACATCCCGTTATCGGATTTCCTACAAGGGGTCGTAGTTAGTTCATTGTTAGGCGGCGCCATTGTAGGTGCTGGAATGAGTGGATATGTCTCTGATCGGTTTGGGCGAAGACGAGTAGTGTTTGCGATCGCCCTCATTTACATGATTGGATCGCTCGTATTAGCTTTTTCACCTAACGCGGTGATCTTAATTATCGGCCGTATTATTCTCGGACTAGCGGTTGGTGGTTCAACAGCGATTGTACCTGTGTACTTATCGGAAATGGCACCAACCAGGTCAAGAGGTGCGCTTGCTTCGCTTAACCAATTAATGATTACTATTGGAATTGTGCTTGCTTATCTTATCAATTATGCTTTTGCACCTATTGAAGGTTGGCGCTGGATGCTTGGTCTCGCATCCGTCCCGGCAATTGTCCTCATGATCGGTGTTCTCTTTATGCCAGAAAGTCCTCGTTGGCTCATTAAACGAAATCGTGAAGAGGAAGCACGCAAGGTCATGTCGTTAACACGTAAAGAAAGTGAAATTGATGAAGAAATGAAACAAATGAAAAAGATCGAAGAAGTGGAAGAAAGCACTTGGGATGTGTTGAAATCAAAATGGATTCGTCCCATGCTTCTCGTTGGGAGTGGTATCGCGATTTTTCAACAGCTCATCGGCATTAATGCGGTCATCTATTATGCGCCAACGATTTTCACCAAAGCTGGTCTTGGCGATTCAGCTTCTATTCTTGGAACTCTTGGAATTGGAATCGTCAACGTATTAATGACGTTAGTTGCCATCGCGACGATTGATAAGCTTGGACGGAAGAAGTTACTTCTACTTGGGAATGTAGGGATGTCATTAAGCTTAGCCGTTCTTGCAACCATTCTTTTTACAGCAGAACTTACTACGACAATTGCCTGGCTAACGGTTGTCTTTCTCGGTCTCTTTATCGTCTTTTTCTCAGCTACATGGGGGCCGGTTGTTTGGGTCATGCTGCCCGAATTATTCCCTAATAAGGCACGCGGGGCTGCGACAGGATTTACAACGCTCCTACTCTCCGCCTCAAACCTGGTTGTTTCCCTATTCTTCCCTGTTTTACTTGGCGCACTAGGCACGGCTTGGGTGTTTGTCATCTTTGCCATCATTGGAGTATTTGCCTTCTTCTTTGTCTTAAAATTTGTTCCTGAAACGAAAGGAAAAAGTCTAGAAGACATTGAGAATAAACTGAGAGGAGAAGCCTCTGCTTAATCAAAAAAGACAGCCCGATGATTTCAAATCATCGGGCTGTCTTTCTGTTTGCCGCCTCCATTAAATTCGCTCGCCATTTTTAAGTTTCTTAATTAATTCAGTTAGATCCGACTTTTGGATACGCCAATGACTGCCAATTTTAAAAGCTGGGATTTTGCCATCCTGAACCAATTTATATGTGGTCATCTCACTTATTTGAAAATACTTCGCCACTTGAGAGATCGTCATAATATCATGGTGCTCATTATCCTGACTCATGTTATCGCTCCTTATCAATCTATCACCCTATTCTAACAAAGTTCTTTCGACAATGGATCAAAACTCTAGTAATACGATAACTCATTATAACAGGTTATATCAAATTAGGTTCAATTAGATTAAAAATAGATACAATCACTTGTTTTCATAAAGCTACTAGTAAATTATCAAAAACAAATACGGTCGTATATCAACGTATACAAGAGAATTTCCAAGTAAAATACCGATGACTTTCGCTTACATACCTATTTCCATTTTCATAGTTTCTGTGCTAAACTTCATCTTGTTGTAAACGGACCCGACTTCTATGAGAGTTAGGAGTCATCAAAATACTAGACTTAGAAAGAGGTGCAACATTGAATTTATCTTCTATTAAACAAGATTGGTTTGGCAATGTGAAAAACGATACCCTAGCCGGCATCGTAGTTGGACTTGCCTTAATTCCAGAAGCGATTGCATTTTCCATTATCGCGGGCGTCGATCCGATGGTTGGACTCTATGCAAGCTTTTGTATTGCCGTAGTGATTTCTTTTGTTGGTGGTAGACCAGGTATGATTTCTGCTGCAACAGGAGCGATGGCGTTACTTATGGTGACGCTTGTCGCAGAGCACGGATTACAATACCTACTAGCTGCTACAATCCTTACCGGTGTCATTCAATTTTTCTTAGGTGTATTTAAGTTAGCTCGCTTTATGAAATTTGTGCCACGGTCTGTAATGATTGGTTTTGTAAATTCACTAGCTATTCTTATTTTCACTGCGCAACTGCCACACTTTTCTGGTGAGTCATGGCCAATGTATGCCATGGTAGCAGGCGCACTCGCGATTATTTATATTGTCCCTCGCTTTACCAAAGCGATTCCGTCACCGCTTATCGCAATCGTCGTCATTACCATTATTGCAATCACGACAGGAAGCGGCGTCCGAACCGTAGGGGATATGGGAGAATTAACTCAGGCACTACCAATGTTTTTACTACCAAGCATTCCATTGAACTTTGAAACGCTTGCGATCGTCTTTCCTTATTCAATGGCTCTAGCTATTGTTGGTTTACTTGAAACGTTCTTAACCGCTCAAATCGTGGATGATTTAACAGACACAGACAGCAATAAAAACAAAGAAGCAAAAGGTCAGGGTATGGCAAACGTTGTCGCTGGATTTTTCGGAGGAATGGCTGGTTGTGCGATGATTGGACAATCGGTTATTAACGTAAAGTCAGGCGGACGCGGACGACTATCCACATTTGTCGCTGGTGTTTTCTTAATGATTCTTATTCTTTTGTTAAATGACTTGCTAGCCAAAATACCAATGGCAGCCCTTGTCGGCGTTATGATTATGGTATCGATCGGCACATTTGATTGGGCATCGATTAAAAACCTTCATAAAATGCCGCGGTCTGACGCAGCGGTCATGATTGTAACGGTTATTACCGTTGTCACTACCCATGATTTATCAAAAGGTGTTCTTGCTGGTGTTATACTAAGCGCGCTCTTCTTCGCTGCTAAGATCTCTAAAGTACGTGTGGAAGAAAAAATCGACGAAATGACTGAGAAAAAAATCTATCACATTCACGGTCAACTTTTCTTTGCATCAGTTACTGACTTTGTAAATAGCTTCGATTACAAAGAAGAAGGCATTAAAACAGTTGAAATTGACTTATCAGATGCTCACGTCTGGGATGACTCAGGTGTTGGTGCCGTTGATAAAGTGATTATGAAATTCAGGCAAAACGATATCGACGTGAAAGTAACTGGTGTTAACCAGGAAAGTTCACAGCTCATTGATCGTTTAGCCGTCTATAATAAATAATTAAAGAAGCAAATAGAAAAAAGCCACCGCTGTGGCTTTTTTTTATTGTCATAGCTTAGCATTTGGGTAAATCATAACGAAATGAAGCACGGCAGGTTCCTGATTGGGATTCAAATAACCATGTCGCTGATCTGCTTTAAACTTAATGGAATCATACGTGTTTAATTCGTACCTTTGCTCCTGAACTTGAACGGTCGCCTTCCCTTCCATTACGGTGACATATTCAATTACATCATCCTGATGTGCCTCCGTATAATAGGTGCCACCTGGTTTAAGAAAAGCCCGATGTGTTTCAAGAGAACCGTAGCCACTGTTAGTAAACATCGGCTCAAGGGTCAAATCCTCATTAGAGCTCAACACTTTATTTCCTTCATTTTTTCTCGAAATGACTACTTCTTCTTTCTCAGCTAGTAAACTTGAGATTGGAATGGAAAGTCCATTTGCAATTTTCCATATTACCGTTAAAGAAGGGTTTGCTTCTCCCCTTTCTATTTTACCTAATGTCAGTTTACTAACGTCTGTTTTCTCAGCAAGATCCTGTAAACTCATCTCTCGCTCTTTACGAATAAACCTTAACGTTGCGCCAACTTGCTGAGCAAGTTTTTCTGCCTCGATGCTTTTTTGATTACTCACGAAATAATCCTCTCTACTGATTTTTCTTGTATTTTTTCATTACCTCATTTAGTATATTATAATATATAAACAGTAAATGATAATATACTAAAAGGAAGTGGTAGGAATGAAGGAAATTGGTCTCGGTATTCTCGCCTCAGTGTTTTTTGCCATTACATTTATACTAAATCGATCAATGGAATTAGCAGGCGGGAGCTGGATGTGGAGTGCTTCCCTTCGCTTTCTATTTATGATTCCTTTTCTTCTTATCATTGTACTCATTAGACGTAATTTAAAACAAGTTATTCGAGAAATCAGGAAGAGACCTCTCCAATGGTTCATCTGGAGTTTTGTTGGTTTCGTTTTGTTTTATGCCCCTTTAACCTATGCGGCCTCATATGGTGCAGGCTGGCTAGTGGCTGGTACATGGCAAATGACAATCGTCGGTGGCATTCTAGTTACCCCACTCTTTTTCACAACAATACATACTAAGGAAGGGAAAATAAGAAAACGCCATCGTATTCAAACGAGAGCGCTTCTTATATCTACCATTATTCTAGCTGGTGTCGCGCTTATTCAGTTGCAAAAAGCTAACGACCTTTCACTTCATGAAATTTTTGTAGGGATACTTCCAGTCATTATTGCCTCATTTGCCTATCCTCTCGGTAATCGTAAGATGATGGAGCTTTGCGGGGATAACCTTGATACGTTTCAACGTGTGTTTGGTATGACGCTTTCAAGCCTACCGTTTTGGATCATCTTAAGTTTTTTCGCGATTCCCACTGTTGGCTTTCCTTCATCAGGTCAACTGCTTCAAACCTTTATCGTCGCGATTAGTTCTGGAGTTATCGCGACAACGTTATTTTTCATCGCCACCGATCGGGTAAGATTAAACCAGGCAAAACTTGCTTCCGTTGAAGCTACTCAGTCCACACAAGTGTTGTTCGTGATCGCTGGGGAAGGGTTGCTTCTTTCCAGTCCGCTTCCGAACTCAATCGCGTGGATTGGAATTATCCTCATTATTCTAGGCATTATTTTGCATAGCTTTCGAGTAAAGATGATGAATCGATTACCAAGTGAAATAACAAAGCCGTTATAACAAAGAAGGCATTTCATCTAATCTTTAACAAATGTTCGTGGTCCTTCCTTATGAAAGCTTATCATTACAAGAAGTCCAATAACACTCACCGCATAAGCACCTAACTCCCAACCAAAACCTTCCAATTGAAGGAAACGAATGAGCAGCTGACCACCAAAAAGAATCACCATCAATACTAGGCTTGTTAAAATGCCAATTAAAGAAGTAAAGTTAGCAATCAAGCCTAGTATGATAACACCACCGACAATGAAAACAACTGGTTGACTTAGAAATAAAACGTCAGTTCCATACCTCATATGAAGAAGCGTTACACCTACTGTAAACAGCATGGGAATCATCGTGAGCGCATAAACGATAAGAAAGCTTTTGACACCATTGTGAAATGAACTGAGACGCATCGCACCAACTAATGCTATCAACCAAATAATGGATGAAACAGGATAACCAATAATTTCGATTAGTGAAAAAGCGGTATTCCCTTCAATGAACTGAGAAACTAAAAAGATCCCAAACACACCAGCGATGATGCGTGCAATCAAATTTCGATTCTCTCGTGGAGACTGATCCATCGAAGCGATAAGCTCTTTTGCATATGCTTTTGGTGATCGACCAAAAATATCAGCTGCCGTTTTCCCTTCTTTTTCCCCTTCCATTAAATGATCTTCCGCTTCCATAAGAAAGCTATTCATATCTCCTTCATCCACACCTTTAGCGATAAGATAGACGCGCATCTCTTGAATAAATTTCTCATTTTCTTTCATCATCTTCTTACTCCCCCTTATGCAAGATTTGATTCACAGTGTTACTTAATTGATTCCACCGCATGTGAAAACTTGCTAATTCACCCTCGCCTTTTTCCGTTAAAGAATAATACTTGCGTTTTGGCCCTGCGGTTGATTTCTTTAAAGTGGACTGAATGAGCTTATCCTTTTGGAGACGAATGAGAATGGGATAAATCGTCCCTTCACTAAACGACTCAAAACCGTAATCATCTAGTTTTGAAGCAAGCTCATATCCATAAACCTCCCCCTCCTGAATAATGGATAAAATACATCCATCGATGATTCCTTTTAACATTTGCGTTGTTTGCATATGCTTCACCTTTTCCTTTAACCCTATAACACTTGTTATGCAAGAGTTATAGGGTTGGTTAGCTATCTTGTAAAACAAGGTATACTCACAGTATACACACCACTACCTTGTATGACAAGAGTTATTCCTATAAAAAAACGCTGATTTCTCAGCGCCCTTTATCGTACTGTTTTCACAAGTTCCATCATTACTTCCTCTGCAGAACGTATAGGTTCTCCCCCACCCTGTGCAAAGTCTTTTTTCCCTCCACCTTTTCCGTTAATTAGTGGAAGTACACCTTTTAAGGCGAGATTCATATCAAGATCGGTCTCTCCTCTACCGCAAACGATTTGCATCTTATTATCACGTTCACTAACAAAAAAGACAACAACCGCAGGATCTTCCTTTAGAACCATTTTCGCAAGCTTTTGAAGATCTTTCATCCTATATTCGTATGATATCATTTGAACGATCTTTAGATCGTGGATTGAACTTGCCTCGTGTAGTAAATCTTTCGCCTCAATTGCAAGGAGCTTTTCATTTAACTCATCAATTGTTTTTTCATATTCTTTTGATTGAAGCAGAACGCGCTCAGCTGCCGAAACAAGCTTAGATTCTGGAACGTTCAATAGGTTCGTTAGGCCTTGCACAACAGCTTGTTTTGTTCGCAATTCATTGGTCACACGGTGTCCACAAACAAAGTAAACGCGCGTTTGGTTTTTCTGCTTTTCAATTTTTAAAACCGAAATGGCACTAACCTGGCCAGTCGAAGAAGGGTGGGTCCCACCACAACCGCTATAGTCAACATTTGGGATGATCACTAGACGAATATTTTCCGACACAGCAAGCTGCTTGCGAAGAGAATACTGCGACAGTTCTTCTTCAGTTACCCATTTTGTTTCAATCGGCAAGTTTTGTTGTATGATGTCATTCGCAAACGCTTCTACAACTGCGACATCTTTTTCGCTCAATTGAGCAACCTCTAAATCAATTGTGCAAACGTCTTGTCCAAGATGAAAGCTGACCGTACTGTATCCAAGCTGGTCTTCAAAAGCCGCCGAAAGAATATGTTGCCCCGCATGTTGCTGCATATGATCAAAACGGCGTTTCCAGTTAATTTGACCTTGTACAGCATCTTGTTGAGGCAGTGGTTCATCAACGTAGTGACGAATTTGGCCATCTACGTCTTCTACTTCAAGTACTTGAACACCATTAAGTGTCCCAGTATCATATGGCTGCCCTCCACCAGTTGGATAAAAAGCTGTTTGATCGAGAACAATGTAGGAACGGTTTGCTTCATCCGTAAACTGTTCCCAAGTATGAGCAGTAAAGTTCGTTATGTAGGAGTCTTCATAGAATAATTTAATGGTCATAAAAAAAACTTCTTTCTCTCTAAATTTTGCCATGCATTTTTTCAGCCCAATTTCAGATTTAGCAGCTACAATCATGAATGACACACGATATGGAAAGGAGCTCAAGCTATGTTATCATCACCTTTGCACCCCTTACTTGTCCATTTTCCGATTGCATTATTGTTCATTGGAGTGGTTGCACAATTTTTAACTTTTTGGAAAGAGGACTATTTTGAAAAAATAGCATTATTCCTTCTCCCTACCGGATTTGTCTTTGCGGTTATTTCATACGTTACGGGTGATTCTGCAGAAGGATATGCCTTTGACCACTGGGGAAGGCAGGTTGAATACCTCATCCACACACATGAAACATACGCCCTGATCACGTTAGTAGTTTTTGGTGCTATTACCGCTTTGAAGCTACTTAACTTAATCATACCATTAAAATGGATAAAGCCACTTGTTCTAATTCTCTGTTTATCTGGCATTATCACACTGTCATTAACAGGGCATTACGGTGGAAAAATTGTCTATGATCATGAGACGATGTCTTCCCTAAGTGAGACTAAATAAAAAAAGCTAGCTAGTTTGGAAGAAGCGTTTTTGAAGTTCAGCATTTCGTTTTTCTCGTTCTTCCTCTGATGCAAGGTCGTATTTTTTTAATAAATGAAAGACTTCATTTAATGTTTCTTGATTAAGCCTTTGTTTTAAAAATTTCCTTGTTTCCTGCACAAGGTGATCTGGCATATAGGGCGACTGTTCCTCAAGCTTCGTCATCACATCATTTTGTGAGTGATCAATCGTACATTTCCCCAAAATATGTTCACTCCTTTTATTGTCTGAATGCTAATAATGAATACACGGAACAGATGATTGTCTGTTCCTTTCTTTATTTCGTTACATCACTTCTTTTTTGTGAATTTTGCAAGTAATAGAGCGATGACAATACAGCCTATCCCTAGCCATATTACATTATTTGAAATAAAATCCAGCATTACTCAACTCCTCTCCTCCATTCTTTTTCTAGCTTATCATATTTCATCACAGACACTCCGTTTCGCAGTCGTCATTTTAGGACCATCATTCTGAACTGTGCACGATTTTCCCATCCTCTCTAGCACGAATAACCGTTCATTATCTTTTGAAAGAACAGCTTATTTCAACACAATCTTCCTTTCAATCCTAATTGAAAAACCCTTTCGACTTCTTCCATTAATTTCCCCGGAAATGGACAACTAGTTTACACGAATATTCGCTTAAACTAGACAAGAGATTTTTTTCTGTCTCGACACCAATATTCCTTTCTTTCAGATAACCTTATGTATAATAATGACATCAACTTACTTTACTAGGGAGGAATCGTATGAAAACCCTTCGTTTGGTGTTTTTATTTATCTTGCTGCTCACAGTTTCCGCCTGTAATTTCCTTACAACCTCAGACCCTGCTGAAAAAGCAGAAGCTGAAAAAGAAGTGGTGGACAAGTCTTCGACGGAGACTGCTAGTGATGCTCTCTTTCAAGAAGGGACGTACAAATGGGAAAAAGATGGGGAGATACTTGGCGGGCTTGATATAACGGATCCTAACACTGATTCTTTTACGTTTATGCTACAAGCTTACGACGGTCAGAATGTAGGTGAATTATCAGGCACAGCTCAGGTTAACGGGGAAACTGCAACATTTATTCATGCTGAAAACACAGCATGCAAAGTATCCTTTGGTTGGAAAGAAGACCGGTTAACAATCGACACGAGCGAAGCGTGTGAGAGCCTAAATGAAACCCCCGTTTCCTTTACAGGCGTTTATACAAAGATTGAAGTTGGTAACTCCCCTTCTTCCCAGACTGAAGAAAAAACAATAGCCGAAGAAGCGAACTGGCAAGAAGCTCTTTATATTAATCCAACCTTCGATCAGGGCGAGCTTACTTTATCAAACGTAACGAAGGAATCCTTTGAATTTACATTTAATATTAGCAACGATGATCAGGTTGGAGAAATGAATGGGACAGCAACAATCAATGGAAGTGAAGCAACGTTTAAGGATCCGGAAGACCCTTCCTGTACAGGTACATTCGTTCTATCAAATGAGGTCATTTCATTTATTGAGGACTCCTGCTTAAAGTACCATGATGCAGCAGTCGGTTTTAATGGGGAATATGCTCTTTCAGATGAAAACCCTACTGCCACAAACGAAACCGCAACGTGCGAGAAGGCACCGTTTCATTCTGAACTGTTACAATTTGCCGAGCAGGGTCATTTAAAAGATGCGTCGATTTTCCTAGGTATGTCAGAAGAAGCATTAAAGAAAATAAAACCTGACTTGACTTATGATAAAACGTTTTATGAAGGAACGCCTGGTTTTTATGATGATAAGTACGCTTACTTCACTCCAAATGAAGCCTTAAGTCAGTTACGCTATAATGCGTTATCAGAAGGACCAGCTATTCCCTATTCAGATTTGGTTTGTCAATTTGGTGAGCCAGATGAGGTAACTTTTAACGAACTCGATAATGAGTATCTTCACGTGTATTATACGGGTAAAAACAAGCTTTCGTTTGTTTCAGAATCAAAGGAAGGTGCCATTACTGCAGTAGCACTTGAAACAATGCAAGTTCAATAGTCGCGGGATTTCGCTTACATTAATAAGGTCTGGCATACGCCAGGCCTTTTTTTATTGGTGTGACACTGCTTTTTAAGCAGAAAGCCGATACGAAGCTAGAATCAGACGAGAATGTTCTTAATATAAAAACAGCGTTCGTTTTTGACGAACGCTGTCGGATTTATGCTAAATTTTAACGAATTTTCCACATAAAATATGGTATTTTATTAATTTATATGCAATTCTAATATTAAGAACTTACCAGCTATTGTAACCATTTCTTGTGTGGAAATGAACAAACCCATTCGACTTAGCATAGGCAGTGCTCTTCCATTTTTGCTCTGTTGAAACAGTAAAAACGGCTAGATTGGTTTCTTGTTGGATGTTTTTTAAATCAGCCATGCGATCCTTAGACCACTCATCTTTCGATACGGTTGTATAATTGAAATTTTCCCACATAATGGCATCAATGTAAGGGATTGTGTAATCTTTCAACGTTTGAAAGCCCCAGTTTTGAATAAGAGAAAGCGAAGGATGCTCTTGTTTTATTTGTTGGAGAAAAGTGACCATTCCTTCTTGTTGCGCTTGTAAAACAGCGGGGTTTTCCCAATGCTCATCATCTATATCTCCAACTGTATCAAGGAAAACACCATCAAGTCCCTTATCGGCGATTTGCTTGGTCACTTCTGATAGAAGAACGTCACGGTAGTGAACAGAAGTGATATCTGTGAGATAGGAATCCCATTCGGTATAGTGTACTCTTTCTCCGTTACGGTGAAAGAAATCATCTTCATTTAATTGATTGATAAGCGCTGTATTCCAATTGTCAGCTTCCATTGTATTAATGTAGCCGTAAACTTTTGTACCAGAACTTTTTATCTCTGAAATTTGTTGTTTACTATAGTAAACAGGTTCTATGATCATCACGTCGTATTGCTTCATTTTTGCAATTAATCGAGTTGTTGGGGCATCATAATAAACTTTGTAAGATGTAACGTCAGAAAGTGGATGACTGGTGGCATGAGAGGTAAGTGGAGAAATCAAGACTAAAGTGAACAGAACAGCACATGACATGGCAACAATTTGCTTTGTTGAGATAATACCCATTGGTTGGCCTCCTGATTAATCAGAGAGCGGCTCTGGCATTGTAGACTGGCGATCGGTATTCACAGAATAGAATCGACGACCCATGTCTTTGCGCCCTTATTTTTCAATAAGTTTGCCCTTCTCTATATTTAGTTGTCAAAAATAGTATATCAGACATTGGAATTAATTCCACAATATTTTTTGCATAAAAGTATTTAATTTATTCGAAGAGGATGATTTAATGATTTACACACAAAAAAATACGGCAAGGAAATTAATAGAGGTCATCGTAGTGATTGTACTTATCGGTATGAGTGACCAACTCTTCCAGCTTCACTTAACTACCTGGGAGCTTGATCCATTATTTTTCTTTGTTCTCCTTTTCTCGCTACGTTATGGGTTAACCCTGGGGTTGCTCAGCTTCTTTCTAGCCCTTATTTATCATATGATGGCAATCGGGTTTAACGGTGGGGATATCTACCTGCTTTTCTATGATATGAGTGAGGCCTCATGGATTATATTTAGCTTATTATTAGCCATTGTTTGTGGCTTATCTAGCACATCCTTCCAGGAACGATATGAAAGCCTTCATTATCGACACGACGAGTTAAAAGACGAGAATGAACAATTAACAGAGTCTATCAAACTCTTAGAACACTCTCAGAAAACCATGCAAGAAAAAATGCTCGAATTTGAGCATAGTTTAACGCGGATCTACCAAGTGGGGAAAGCACTTGATCAGTCATCACCTGAACTCATTCGAAATGAAGCCATTTCGATCATCTCGAATCTCTTTAAAGCGAAGGAATTAGCGATTTACCATTTAGATTCTTCTAAAAGGACGTTGCGTCTACATATTCGAAAGGGCGATTCAAATCATCTTCCACAAACGGTTTTTATTGAAGAAGACTCTGCCGTTTACAAACGACTCTTCCGTAATAAAACGATTACCCTACGAACGATAGAAGATGAGAATAATTCCCCGGTTCTCGTAGGTCCAATTATTTACGGTAACGAAATCAAAGAAGTCCTTGTCATTTATCAAGTTGATTTTGCGAAACTAACAACTTATGAAATTCAAATCATGTCACTAGTCCTTGATTGGATGTCATCGAGGATTGAAAAAGCAACTGAGCTCGAACTGAAAGAAGAGAAAATAAAGATGTTTCAAGGAACAAATATTTATTTTAAAGAAGCGTTCGAGCAAAAGGTACAAATACAAAAGAAGCGAAGTGAGAAATTTGATCAATCCTTTAGTGTGATTCACGTACAATTTGCTGAATTTGATCAAATTACGCCTATAGAAGCTGAAATCATTCTCAGATCTTATCTACGAGAAATCGATCTTATGGGATATGATCCATCAGAAAACATTTTCTCTTTCTTATTGCCAGGGACCGCTCCAGAAAATGCCCAAACCGTAAAAGAAAGAATTAAGAAAGCATTAACCGAAAAGGGTGGGTTGCATGCTGGATAATATCTTACACCCAATGACACTCCTCCTACTTTATTTCGTTCATGCAATGATCATGATCGTCTTATCCAACTTCCTGAAACGAATAGTCGATCAAAACCATCATGGTGTGCTGACTTGGGTCTCGATTGTTTCATGTTTTCTCCCCCTCATCGGTGAGTTATTTGGTCTAATTTCGTGGATGCTAGCGAAACGCTGGGTGTCAGATAAAATACTCGTTGACTATGGAGAATATGTAACCTTCGATGTTTTAAACCTTGAATCTCTTCGTCACGAAGCGGCAACAAGCCTTGACTTAGTCCCTTTAGCAGAAGCACTCAACGATCATGAACATTCGACTAGAAAAGATTTGATTGTCCGTCTTATCAATTCAAACATTACGAACCAAGGAAAATATTTAAACCTTGGCTTAAATAATAGTGATTCTGAAACCGTTCATTATGCTGCAGCAACAATGAACATTCTTCTTGATCGGTATGAAAAAGAACTCCAGAAAGCGAAAGAACTTTATCGTCTTCATGATGACAGTAGCTTTCTGAAAGTTGCTGATGTGTACGAGCGTTATTTAAAAAGCGGATTGCTTGAAGATAGCTCTCTTCTTAACGTACAGAAAGAATATGCTACTTTATTAGAAAATGAAACAAAAACCCCCTCAAATGATAAGCAACGGTACCTTTATCTTGGCAATCTTTATTTAGCAATGGATTATGAAGAAAAAGCAATCAAAACGTATGCTTACGTTTCCAATGCCTTTCCTAATGAACCAGATGGGTACCTTAAATTAATTGAATTTTATTATGGAAAGCGGAGTTGGGCAATGATCAAGCCACTCCTTAATGCGATAGAAAAATATGTGCCAGAATCGAAAATACCTGACAATCAGCGCTTTGTACTAAAACAACTTGGGGGAAATGCAGAATGAAAAAGCAATCGTACCAATATGTGATCGCCATCTTTGCCCTTCTTCTGATCTTTATTGGCGGCTTACAGATGGTTCGCCTTGACCTCTTTCAACAGCTCCTTCCTGCAAAAGAATCGAAAGAAGTAGCTTTTGCAACAATGAGTTCATCATCCAATGAGTTGAAAGGAGAAAAAATGAAGATCTATATCCATGAAGATGATAGCGACCTATCAAAATCGGTTCTCTCAAATCTTCTATACGCTCTTGATTACGCCAAAATAGCTTACGAGCCCATTTCAATAGATGACATTTCTTCAATCGAGGCTTCCCCGTACAATGTCCTCGTCCTAGCAGGAGAGCATTCGAAGGACTGGCCATATGATGAAATTAAATCGTTTGTCGAAGATGGCGGAAGACTTTATATCGGTTCTCGTTTTATTAATGATGAATGGAGTGACCTTATTGGTGTAACCGATTTTGGCGATTTCTTGGATGGGATAAACGGGCTTTCGTTTCAGAAAGAACTGTTTCCGGGTTACATAGATTTAGACAGCAGTTCAACGTTGTTTGCTCATAGTATTGCTGATGTAGAGCTCGCAAAGACTTCTGAAGTATTCATTACAGCCCAGGATGAACCAATCATGTGGACTCATGAATTCGGTAAGGGAAAAGTTCTATTCTGGAACACCACTTCCGTAGCGGAGAAAAATTCACGTGGCCTATTGTTGCAAGCTATGTCCTTTTTAACACCTGCTTTTGTTAGCAGCCAGGCTGGCATTAAAGTCATGTATCTGGATGATTTTCCGTCTCCTGTTCCTTATGAAACAACAGACGCCATTCGAAAGAAGTATGATATGTCGATTAAGGATTTCTATTCCAATGTTTGGTGGCAGGATATGAAGCAACTAGCTAAAGATTATCATGTGCGATATACAGGCGTAATGATTGGAACTTATCAAGATACAACTGAGCAAACGAGTGAAGATATTAAGGAACGAAGTCGCTATCCGATGCTTTACTTCGGTAGAGATTTATTGAAACATGATGGCGAAATTGGGTTGCATGGATACAACCATCAATCACTTGTTTTGAAAGACGAGCGGATCGACCCCACGCTTGGGTACAAACCATGGAGTAGCCTGGAAGAAATGCTCGTCGGTATAAAACGCATCAAATCATCGTTTGATTATTTCTTTCCAAATGAAGAAATTCAAACCTACGTCCCTCCTTCCAATATTATTAATAAAACAGGGATTGCGGCACTTGAAGAGGGCCTCCCTAACTTAGAAGTCATCGCTGCTCTCTATTCAGGGAGTGACGAAGAAGGAAGCTATATACAGGAGTTCGGCCAAGATGAAACATTTGATCACTTATATAACTTCCCAAGGATTTCTAGTGGTTACCTTGAAGGCGAAGAGGATCAATTTTTCCAAATTGATGCGATTGCGAACTTTGGCATGATGTCCCATTTTGTTCATCCAGACGATGTGCTAGACTCTGCTCGATCCACAGGAGATGGCTGGGAAGGTATGAAAACAAATCTTGAAGCCATGTTGAAGAAAACAAATGAGCTCTATCCCTATCTAGAACCATTAACACAACACAACGCTGTAAAAAAATACAAAAAATATGAGGAAGCAAACATTGAGGTCACGTATAAAGAAGATCAGATTCATATATCTGGAAAAAAACTATTAAATCCCTCTACATTCCTCATTCGAGTGCAGGAAGGTAAACAACTAGAAACAGGTTCTTTTCCATATGGAGAAGTGAGTTTGTTGAGTAAAGAAAGCTCTCTTTATCAACTCACTCTCACAAAGCCAGATGCAGACTTATCGATAAAGGATGTTACATGATGAAAATTGGAATCGTTGTCGAAGGAAGCTACCCTTATGTAAGCGGCGGTGTTGCGAGCTGGGTGCATATGATTGCAAATCGGATGCCTCAGTTTGAATTTCAAATCATCGCGATCACACCGGTTCAGCTTACAGAAAAAGACTATCTTTATGAGTTACCTACTAACATAACAGGGGTTACGAATTTACCTTTAAATATGAAACAACCAAATCATAAACGAAGGATCCAGCTTACCCCTTTCGAAGAGGAGGCTATTACGGACTGGATGATGTTTCGCAAGGTTACACCAGAAGCAATTGACGTTTTCACGAATAGGCTTGGTGGGACAAACTCTTTTTTCTCCAGCAGAATTTTCTGGAAGACTGTTCAAGAAAGTTACCAGAAGGAAAGCCAAACTGGCTCCTTTATTGATTACTTCTGGATGTGGCGTGGTATGTTTACGCCGGTTTTAGAATTGCTTCAATTCAAGTTTCCTGAAGTGGATCTGATCCACTCTGCTTCTACCGGGTATGCCGGCCTGATTTCAGCTGCAATCAAGCAGCAACAGAACATTCCTTTTCTCTTAACAGAGCATGGCATTTATTCAAGAGAAAGAGAAGAGGAAATTCTTCAAGCTTCCTGGATTCCAGATTATTATAAAAAACGTTGGATCTCGTTCTTCCACCACCTTTCAAAACAGGCTTACGAAGAAGCAGATGACATTATTACCCTATTCGATAAAAACAGTGGCCTCCAAAGTGAGCTTGGTGCTGCACAGGATAAACTCTCGATTATCCCAAATGGTATTCAATATGATCGTTTATCAGGAGTTACAAAAATAAATGGAGATAAAAAGTTACTCCGTATCGGAGCGATTGTTCGAGTTGTTCCAATTAAAGATATTAAAACGATGATTCACGCTGCTAAACTACTGCAAGAGATCGGAACTCCGTTTAAGCTTACCATTATGGGCCCACTTGATGAAGAAGAAGATTACGCGGCTGAATGTCAGCAGTTAATCGATCAGCATGAACTCAATCAATGCGTCTTCCTTGTTGGAAAAGTAAACATTATCGACTATTTACCAAACTTTGATTTGTGCCTTTTAACAAGCATTTCAGAAGGACAGCCCTTAGCCGTTCTCGAGGGTATGGCCGCTGGGATTCCATGGATTGTCACAGATGTAGGCTCTTGCTCTGAGCTAATATATGGCCGGGATCATGATCCATATGGTCCAGCAGGATTCGTCGTTCCACCTGTTAATCCTAAGAAAATCGCCGAACATTGCACATGGTTTTATCATCATCCGATCGAAGCAGAGAAATTTGGTCGTAACGGACAAAATCGTACCAAAACATTTTATCAAGTGCACCAGTTTATTAATCAGTACGTTGACCTATATGAAAAGAGAGGTGCTGAATATGGCCGGAATCGGATTTAAATTACAAAAGCTATTTCAAGAAGACTACTTTTCATCCCGTTTAAAAGCTTATGCATTTGCGGGGCTTGTCACATCAGGACCATGGCTCATCGTGATCGTTACAATCGCCCTTATTCAGTGGCTAACCTCTTACTTTTCGATTTTATCTCTTGAAGAGCGAGCCATTTTCAATCTCTCTGTCTCTTATTGCTTTATCTTTTCGCAAGTCATTCTTGGAATTCAGCAGCTCATTGTCACGAGATACGTCGCAGATCTGTTCTATGAAAAAAAATTCAAAGAGATTTTTGCCACGTTTATCGGGATGACGAAATTTACGCTTCTCATTGCGACAACCGCCTGGCTAATCTTTATCTGGATCTCACCTTTGCCATTTGTGTTTGAACTTGTGATTTTCTCTTTATTTATTACAATCAATTTAATTTGGGTACTCTTCTTATTTCTAAGCGCCGCTAAATTCTATCAAGCTGTTGCCTATAGCTTTCTTATAGGCGGCACCATTTCTGTTGGACTTGTCTATCTCTTTGGTGTAAACATTGACCGCCTCCCAAGTTTTGAACACGCACCAAGTTTGTTCTTACTTATTGGATTTACATTAGGGATGGTGGTCACGTTGTTTGGTCTCCTGATGGCGATGCTAATGACATTTCCAGATAGAGAAATGAAGAAACAATTTACTTACTTAAGCTACTTTGATCGCTTTCCTGCTCTCTTCTGGACTGGGTTTTTATACAACATTGGGATTTGGGTATGCAATTGGGTCATTTGGTTTGGAGAAGGAAGTGCTACGCTAGTTGATTCATTTATTTATAATCGCACGTACGATACAGCGATCTTCTGGTCATACTTAACGATCATACCTACACTCATTATTTTTGTAGTCTCTGTCGAAACGAGATTTTATGAGCGCTATCGCGTTTTTTATGGCTATATCAACGAAGGCGGTACATTGCAACAAATCAAGCGAGCAAAAACAAGCATGCAATTGGTGCTAAAACAAGAAATGGAACGCTTATTGCGAAGTCAGGGCGTTTTCACTCTTTTAATAATCATTACAGCAGGTTATCTTCTTAGCTCCCTTGCACTCGAGCCTAACATTATTTCGATTTTCCGTTTCACGACACTTGGTGCTTTTTCAAATGCCATGGTGTTAGTTATCACGCTAATTCTTTTATATTTTGAAGATCGCAAAGGGGCCATGATCACGTCGATTTTGTTCTTTGGTTTTAACTTCATACTATCCTTCATCTTTCTACCAATGGGCTATGATGGATACGGGCTCAGCTTTTCAATCGGATCCTCTCTTGCCTTTCTTTATGCCGTGATCCGTTTAATAACGTTTATTGAGGAAGTTGATTATTATGCCTTTTGCACCCCAAATGAAAACAACACTTCCGAATCTAAACAGCCCTTTAGTCGAATGGGCCAGTGGTTAGATGAAAGAACATTTTTATAATCTAGCAAACAATGGCCCATCCATCGAGAAGAGTCATCGATCAATAAGGAAGAGAGCCGCTTGTAAGAAAAGCGGCTCTCTACTAGTTAGAAGGATATAATTTTTGCAAATGCTGCACAGACTGCGCAATCAATTCCTTTAATACATCTTGATCAATATCCTCTACTTTATTGACGTACACACATGCTTTTCCTGTCTTATGCTTCCCTAATCGTTCAAGCGCTTTTTCTCGTTCTGGTTCCCCTTGCGCAAGATACAAACTTATCTTTGCTTTTCGTGGAGAAAATCCAACGAGCGGAGCATCTCCTTCATGCCCAGTCGCGTATTTATAGTGATAAGAGCCAAACCCAATGATACTTGGCCCCCACATTTTCGCTTCATATCCTGTTGTTTCTGTAAAGAGATCTAACAAGCGATACGCATCTTCCTTTTTCTTCGGATGGTCGACCCTTTCGATAAATTCAATCACGCTATTGTCTGTTTCTTTCGTTTTTAACTCGTACATAAGGCACCTCCCTTTATGGTCTCTACTAAAACATTTACGCCATATTGTCCAAATGTCCTTCTCGATTCTGTAAACTATGTTAGCTTGTATGGTTGATTTCTTGATTTTTAGCTCTTTCGAGTGGAATGTCGCCATTCTGTAAAATTCACCACAATCATCCATAAATGTATCGTGATGATTTCGTTTATTACCGTTTTATGTTACTTACTGAAAAAACGTTAGGAATGCTTTCATACGGGAACGTCTTACTTTATAGAAAACCCAACACCTTATGGAGGTAAGACATGTTTACATTAAATGATATTCCAATGTTTCTAGTGAATTTCTTCGTTATCCTACCAATTGTCACACTCGTGCATGAAGCTGGTCACGTGCTTGTAGCAAGACTATTTGGAGGCAAAGTGAAATTTTGTATTGGGACTGGTCCAACATTGTTCCATATTGGACCCCTTGAAATAAAACGCAAGTATTTCATGGAAGGCTGGTGTCAATACGAAGAATTAAAATATAACAAGACTTGGGCTCACATTTCCATCTATTTAAGCGGAAGTTTATTTAACTTAATCGTCATTTTAATCATTAACTTTTTAATCACATCCAACACCATTCCCGTAACGCTCTTTTTCTATCAATTTACGTATTTCTCTATCTACTTTATCTTCTTCTCTCTTATGCCTTTTCGTAATGACGACGGCAGACCAAGTGACGGAATGGCTGTCTTTGATGTTCTCCGATATGGAAAATCCGTTGACCCTATTGATTAAAGAAGGCTCCCGCTTCTTACAAGAAGTGGGTTTTTCATCTTTTGGAAACTGTAGTAAACTAAATATAAAATCAAACGCGGGGAGTGATTTGTTGAAAAGTAAAATGAAGCAGCTATTCATAGAGAAAAAAAGTGTTCATGTGCTTTATGCTTATCAAGGGACGAAAAGCTACATCGAAGAAGTTTGCGATTACATTGAAGAAGGCGTATTGCACGGCGAATATACGATTCTCATTGAAAATGATCGCCTGTATCTCATGATTTTAAAAGAATTAAAGGTAAGATTAACGGAGGATCAATTGCGCTTTGTTCACCGTGTGAATAGCTTTGATTTTTACTTCTCAAGTGGAAGCTATCATCCCCCTGCCATTCACGAGTATTTCAAGGAAACTGTAGAACCTTACGTAGAAAACAACCTTTCCTTCCGTTCCTGGGCACACGTAGAATGGGCTTCAATGGAAGAGCCGCTCTATCTAATAGAAGACTTCGAGAAAATTGTTGATGATGCTGTGAACGACCTTTCATTTCCACTTGTTTGTGCTTATGATGGAGAAAGAATGCCAGATTATCTCGTTACCATCTTAATGGAAACACATCCTTATGTATTAATGAATGATGAATTCACACCTTCCAAGCAATACCTTGGGTAAAGAAAGCCCCATCCTTATATGAACTGTAACCCGAATAATGGACACTTATAAAAAAGTGCCCCGTTATTCGGGTTATTTCTGTTTCTAGAAATAAAACCCGTTTATAATGAAACAAAGCAGAGGAACGGAGTGAGTAAATGGCTAAG